>NZ_NOIH01000003.1 GCF_002245655.1 Thauera propionica
TCCTGAAGATCAAGGCCGCCTTCCCCGGAAAGGCGCGATGAACCTAAAAAAACCGAGGGGGAAGGCTCCACAGGAACCCTCCCCCTCGTTGCTGTCGACGCCGCGCCCTCAGCGTGGCGCCCGCTGTGCAGATCAGCTCAGCTTGCCATGGCAATGCTTGTATTTCTTGCCCGAGCCGCAGGGGCAGGGGTCATTGCGGCCGACGCGCGGCCCGGCCTGTGCGGGCAGCTGGGCCGCCTGGTCGGGATTCGCCGCGGCAAGCGCTTCGTCCTGATCGGCGTGGTGATACTGGACGTTCTCAAGCGCGGGCGGCGTCTCGGCCTCCTCGAGCTGGGACTCGGTACGCACCTGCACCGTCATCAGGATCTTGGTGACGTCCGCACGGACGGTGTCGAGCAGGGTCTCGAACAGTTCGAAGGCCTCGCGCTTGTACTCCTGCTTCGGGTTCTTCTGCGCGTAGCCGCGCAGGTGGATGCCCTGACGCAGGTGGTCGAGCGCCGCCAGGTGTTCACGCCAGTGCGTGTCCAGGCTCTGCAGCATTACGTTGCGCTCGAACTGGTGCCAGGCCGACGGATCGACCATCGCCGTCTTGGCGGCATAAGCCTCCTCGCCGGCATCGACGATGCGCTGGAGGATGGCTTCGTCGTCCAGATTCGGCTCGGCCTTGATCCACTCGCCCACCGGCAGCTTCAGCGCCAGCTCGGACGCAAGGGCCAACTCCAGGCCGGGGATTTCCCACTGTTCCTCGACGCTGTCGAGCGGCACATAGCGACGGAACAGATCGTGCAGGACGCCCTGACGCATCGCACGGATGGTCTCGGAGATGTCTTCGGTCTCGAGCAGTTCGTTGCGCTGCTGGTAAATGACCTTGCGCTGGTCGTTGGCGACGTCGTCGTACTCGAGCAGCTGCTTGCGGATGTCGAAGTTGCGCTGTTCCACCTTGCGCTGCGCGGACTCTAGCGAGCGCGTGACCATCGCATGCTCGATCGCCTCGCCTTCGGGCATCTTGAGGCGAACCATGATCGCGTTGAGGCGCTCGCCGGCGAAGATCTTCATCAGCGGATCTTCCAGCGACAGGTAGAAGCGGCTGGAGCCCGGATCGCCCTGACGCCCCGAACGGCCACGCAGCTGGTTGTCGATGCGGCGCGACTCGTGGCGCTCGGTGCCGATGATGTGCAGGCCGCCGGCGGCGATCACCTGCTCATGTACCTTGGCCCACTCGGCCCGCATCGCGGCGATCTTCGCCTCACGGTCTTCGGGCGGCAGGGACTCGTCCTCGCGCACCAGCGAAACCGGTTTCTCGATGTTGCCGCCGAGCACGATGTCGGTACCGCGACCGGCCATGTTGGTGGCGATCGTCACCACGCCCGGGCGTCCGGCCTGGGCGACGATCTGCGCTTCGCTGTCGTGCTGCTTTGCGTTGAGCAACTGGTGCTCGATCTTGGCCTTCTTCAGCAGGCCGGAAAGGAATTCGTTGGTCTCGATCGAGGTCGTGCCCACCAGCACCGGCTGACCACGCTCGACGCAGTCGCGGATGTCCTCGATCACCGCGTCCCACTTCTCCTTCGCGGTGCGATAGACCTTGTCGTTCCCGTCCTTGCGCTGCGTCGGCTTGTTGGTGGGAATCACGACCGTTTCCAGGCCGTAGATCGAGTGGAACTCGAAGGCTTCGGTGTCGGCGGTACCGGTCATGCCGGCGAGCTTGCCGTACATGCGGAAGTAGTTCTGGAAAGTGATCGAGGCCAGGGTCTGGTTCTCGGCCTGGATGCGCACGCCTTCCTTCGCCTCGACCGCCTGATGGAGGCCGTCGGACCAGCGCCGGCCGGCCATCAGGCGGCCGGTGAACTCATCGACGATGACCACTTCGCCGTTCTGCACCACGTAGTGCTGGTCCTTGTGGTACAGCGCATGCGCACGCAGCGCCGCGTAAAGGTGATGCACGAGCAGGATGTTGCCCGGGTCGTACAGGCTGGCGCCCTCGGCCAGCAGGCCCATCCGCATCAGGATCTGCTCGGCGCTCTCGTGGCCGTCCTCGGTGAGCAGCACCTGGTGCGACTTCAGGTCGACGGTGTAGTCGCCCGGCACGGTGACTTCGTCTCCCTCGCCCTCCTGCTTCTTCAGCATGGGCGCAACCTGGTTCATCTTGAGGTAGAGCTCGGTGTGATCCTCGGCCTGGCCGGAAATGATCAGCGGCGTACGCGCCTCGTCGATCAGGATGGAATCCACCTCATCGACGATAGCGAAGTTCAGGCCGCGCTGAACGCGTTCGTTGGCCGCGTAGACCATGTTGTCGCGCAGGTAGTCGAAGCCGAACTCGTTATTGGTGCCGTAGGTGATGTCGGCAGCGTAGGCGGCCTGCTTCTCGGCGTGCGCCATGCGCGACAGGTTGCAGCCAGTTGTGAGGCCGAGGAAGCCATAGATGCGGCCCATCCATTCGGCGTCGCGGCTGGCGAGGTAGTCGTTCACGGTGATGACGTGCACACCCTTGCCCGACAGCGCGTTCAGGTAGGCCGGCAGCGTGGCGACCAGGGTCTTGCCTTCACCGGTGCGCATTTCGGCGATCTTTCCGTTATGCAGCACCATGCCGCCCACCAACTGGACGTCGAAATGGCGCATGCCATGCACACGCTTGCCAGCCTCGCGGACAACGGCAAATGCCTCGGGCAGCAGGGCGTCGAGAGCCTCGCCATTGGCCAGGCGCTGCCGGAACTCGGCAGTCTTGCCGCGCAGTGCGTCGTCGGACAGCGCGGAGATCTCCGGCTCGAGCGCGTTGATCTTGCGCACGGTCTGAAGGTACTGACGAACGAGGCGGTCGTTGCGACTACCGAAGATTTTCTTGAGCAGGCCGGAGATCATGTTTGGGGTCGACGTCGATTCGGCAAAGGCGCGAGTTTATCATGCCGTACCGGGCGTCCCGTGACGCGTGTCTCCAGTTGACCGCGGCGCTTCGCCCATCCCCCGGATTCCACGCATCATGAGCCAGCTCCTCCATCGCTTCCTCGGCAGCGGCGACGCCCTCGCCCGCCTGCAAGAACACGCTGCCCGCCTGCGGCGACTCCAGGGGGCGCTCGAAGCGGCGCTACCTCCTTACATGGTCGAACAATGCCAGGTGGCGAACCTTAAGGATGGTGAGCTGGTCATCACGGCACGCAACGGCGCGACAGCCGTGCGCCTGAAGCAGATGCTGCCGAGCGTGCTGACACAGTTTGCGCAAGCCGGCCACGCGGTCAGCAACATCAAGGTGAAGGTCGGCACACCCGAGCAGGTGGAATGGCGCCGCCCCCCGCCGGAACGGCATATCTCGGCGAACGCCAAGGCCGGGCTGGCGGACTTCGCGGCGTCCCTGCCGGCGGACTCGCCGCTGCGCGAGTCGCTGGAAAGACTGGTGAGACGGGGCCGCGAATAGCGGCCGGTGCGGCGGGGACGACTTCGCGCCCGGAAAGTTAGTACGTCAGGCCAGCGGCACCAACACACGCTCGATCGCGAACAGCGCGAAAAAGGCGAACAGCATCACGACCGCGATACGGAAGATCTTCCAAGCCCAGGCCTTGAAGCGCGGATTGCCCGTCAGCAACCACAGGATCACCGAACCGCCGACGCCAAGCACGGCGAACAGCAGCAGCAGGCGCATGATCAGCATTATCGGCGCAATCCGGTCGTCGCGTCGGCTCAGGCCTGCGCCAGCACGGACTCGTCGAACTGGTGCGCCACCGCGGCCGGCGTCGCCTTGGGCTGCTCGAAGGTGACGATCTCCCAGGCCTCGCGGTCCTCGAGCAGGACGCGCAGGATCTGGTTGTTCAGCGCATGGCCCGCCTTGTGCGCCGAATACGATGCCAGCAGCGGGTGGCCGCACAGGTAGAGGTCACCGATGGCATCCAGCACCTTGTGCTTCACGAATTCGTCGGCGTAGCGCAAGCCCTCGGCGTTGAGCACGCGGTACTCGTCCATCACGATCGCGTTCTCGAGGCTGCCGCCGAGTGCGAGCCCGTTCGCGCGCATGAACTCGACGTCCTGCATGAAGCCGAAAGTGCGCGCGCGCGCCACGTCGCGAACATAGGACTGCTCGGCAAAATCGATCGTCACCCGCGTCGAGGTGCTGTCGATGGCCGGATGATTGAACACGATCGAAAAGCTGAGGCGGAAGCCGTCATAGGGTTCGAGGCGAACCCATTTGTCGCCCTCGACATACTCGACCGCCTTCTTCACGCGAAGGAATTTCTTCGGCACCGGCTGTTCCTCGATCCCCGCCGACTGCAGCAGGAACACGAAGGGCGCGGAGCTGCCGTCAAGGATGGGAATCTCCGGCGCATCGACATCGACGTGCAGGTTGTCGATGCCCAGCCCGGCCAGTGCCGACATCAGGTGCTCGACGGTCCCCACCTTCTCGCCACCCTTCTCCAGCCCCGAGCACATGCGCGTATCGCAAACCGCGTAGGGATCGGCCGGCAGCGTGAGCGGCGGATCGAGATCGACGCGATGGAAGACGATGCCGGTATCAGGCGCCGCCGGACGCAGGACGAGCGTCACCTTGCGCCCGCCGTGCAGACCGACGCCGGTGGCCTTGACGATGGATTTGAGGGTGCGCTGCCTGATCATCGTTAAATTCCCTTTATTTGCCGCAATTTTATCACGCGCCCTCCGGCGGGGCTGGCTATGACACCCATTCAGCCAGACTGTTGCGCAAGCGGATATTGCAATGCAGCAGGCAGAAACGACGCGGGCACTCGTCACGAACCGGAGGCGGCGGTTCGAAACGGGTGCCCGTTGGACAGGCGGTCACGCGCAAAGTGCGCGCGACCGATTACCGGTCAGTCGGCCTGGCGGCGGAGGAAGGCCGGGATGTCGTAGGTGCCGACGCCGCTGGTGCTCATCGCTTCAACCGTGGTGCGACGACCGCTGCGCATCACGGCCGGCACGTCGAGGTTGGTCATGTCGACGGCAGCGCCGCCGCCCATCGCCGGACCATAGGTACCGGTGCCCTGCACCACCTGCATGACCGGCTGGCGGGCTGCGCGCGGCGCACCCAGGCCAGTGGCAACCACGGTGATGCGGATGCGGTCTTCCATGCTCTCGTCGAACACGGTGCCGTACTTGACGAAGGCTTCCGGCGCGGCAAAGGCCTGCACGGTCTTCACGGCGTCGCGCACTTCCGACATCTTCAGCGACTTGCTGGCGGTGATGTTGATCAGCACGCAGCGCGCACCCGACAGTTCGGTCCCTTCGAGCAGCGGCGAGACGGCAGCCTGCTCGGCCGCGATGCGGGCGCGATCCATGCCGGCGGCTTCTGCCGAACCCATCATCGCGCGGCCCATCTCGGCCATCGCGGTGCGCACGTCCTGGAAGTCAACGTTGACCAGGCCCGGCACGTTGATGATCTCGGCAATACCACCGACGGCAGAACGCAGCACGTTGTCGGCGGAGCGGAAGCATTCCTCGAAGCCGGCATCGTCGCCATAGACGTCGAGCAGCTTGTCGTTGAGCACGACGATCAGCGAATCGACGTGACGCGTGAGCTCTTCGACACCGCTCTCGGCGACGCGGATGCGGTTTTCGAAGTCGAAGGGCTTGGTCACCACGGCGACGGTCAGGATGCCCATCTCCTTGGCGATCTCGGCCACGACCGGTGCAGCACCCGTGCCGGTACCGCCACCCATGCCACCCGTGATGAACACCATGTGCGCACCTTCCAGCGCCGCGGCGATCTCCTCGCGCGACTCCTGGGCCGCGGCACGACCGGCTTCGGGCTTGGAGCCGGCGCCAAGGCCGGTGCCGCCCAGCTGCACCTTGTGCGAGGCCAGGCAACGGTTCAGCGCCTGAGCATCGGTGTTGGCGGAGATGAAATGCACGCCTTTCACCCCTTCGCGGATCATGTGGTCGACGGCGTTGCCACCGGCGCCCCCGACACCGATCACCTTGATGATCGTACCAGACGGCTCTTTCTCAACGATTTCAAACATTTGCCTCGCCTCCTGAATTAACGGCCCTGCTCAACAACGAATGCCGCCCAGCCTGCATCTAGTAATACACGCGGATTCTAATACTAAATACGGGCTGGCAAATCGGCCTTCATACGAAATGACTGGACTTCTCGTGTCCCGTCAGAAATTCCGTTCGAACCACGACTTCATGCGTCCGAAAAACTGCTTCACGCTGCGCGTATCGCGAGCCTGCTGACCGCGCCGGCGTTGGGCTGCGCCTTCCATGACGAGCCCCATCGCAGTCGCGTAGCGCGGCTGGCACACGACATCGGCCAGACCACCGTCGTAGAGCGGCCCGCCCACGCGCACCGGCATGTGGAAAACGTCCTCGCCGAGTTCGGCCATGCCGCGCATCACCGACGAACCGCCGGTGAGCACGATGCCCGACGACAGCAGTTCCTCGTAGCCGGAGCGGCGCAGTTCGGCCTGCACCAGCTCGAACAGTTCGGACACGCGCGGCTCGATCACGTCGGCCAGCGCCTGGCGCGACAGCTTGCGCGGCGGGCGGTCGCCCACGCCGGGCACTTCGATCATCTCTTCCGGATCGGCCATCTGGTGCATGGCGACGCCGTGGCGGATCTTGATCTCCTCCGCTTCGGCGGTCGGCGTGCGCAGCGCCATCGCGATGTCGTTGGTGATCTGGTCGCCAGCCACCGGGATTACGGCCGTGTGACGGATGGCGCCCTGGGTGAACACAGCGATGTCGGTCGTGCCGCCACCGATATCCACCATGCACACGCCCAGTTCCTTCTCGTCGTCAGTCAGCACGGCATGGCTGGACGCCAGCGGCTGCAGGCTCAGGTCCAAGACCTCTAGCCCGCAGCGGCGCACGCACTTGATCACGTTCTGCGCAGCCGAAACAGCGCCGGTGACGATGTGCACCTTCACCTCGAGACGCACACCGCTCATGCCGATCGGTTCGCGCACGCCCCCCTGGCCGTCGATGATGAATTCCTGGGTCAGGATGTGGAGGATCTGCTGCTCGGCCGGGATCGGCATCGCACGCGCGACCTCGATCACGCGCTCGACATCCATCGGCGTGACTTCCTTCTCCTTGATCGCGACCGTGCCGCTGGAGTTGAAGCTCTTGATGTGGCTGCCGGCGATACCGGTATAGACGTCGTGAATCTTGCAGTCAGCCATCAGCTCGACTTCCTGCACGACGCGCGAGATCGCATCCACTGTGGCCTCGATGTTCACCACCACGCCACGCTTGAGGCCATTGGTCGGCTGCGTGCCCAGTCCGACGACGTTGAGACGGCCGTCCGGGCGCACCTCGGCGACCATGCAGGTCACCTTGGCCGTGCCGATGTCCAGGCCGACGATCAGATCCTTGTATTCCTTGCTCATTGCTTGCCCTTCCTGGCGCCTTGCGAGGCGGACTGAAGCAGCACCGTGCCGTCGGCCGGTGTCAGCGCGAATCCGCTCGGGTAGCGCAGGTCCGCTACCTTGATGTCGATGTCGATCTGTTCCCGCACGCGCGGCCAGGCCGCGATGAAACGCTTGAGCCTGTCTGCGAGCGCGGACTTGTCCTGCTCACGGCCGAGCATGATCACCAGGCCGTTGTCGAGCTTGAGCTGCCATGCCTGCCGCGCCGACAGGGCCAGTCCGACCAGGCGCAGGCCGAGCGGCTGCAGCAGGTCGGAGAACTCGGCATGACGCGCCAGCAGCCAGCCGGCGCTGCCCTGCGGGCCGTCGAACTGCGGCATCTCGGCGTCGCTGGCGGCGACGAAGACCTCGCCCCGCGAATTCACTAGCCGCGCATCGCCGCTTTCGGAAACCGTCCAGTAAGCCACGGCCTGGTGCTCTTCCAAACGCAGCTCGATCGCATCGGGCCAGCGCCGGCGGACTTCCGCCTTGCGCACCCACGGCAGTTTCTCGAAGGTCGCCTTCACGCCTTCCAGATCGACAGTGAAGAAAGTGCCGTCGATGGCCGTGCGCGCCGCGTATTCCAGTTGTGCTTCCGTGACCTTGGCAGGCGGCGTCAGCACCACGATCTCGCGCAGCGGGAACAGCGGACGCGAGACGAACCAGATCACCAGCGCCCAACCCAGGCCGATGGCAGCCAGCAACGTGAGCAGGTCGGAAATCAGGTTGAGCAGCGCGGGGCGGTGCCACAGGCCCGTCTCCACGCGCGGTGCGCGCGCAGCCGCCCGCTCCGGACGACCGGAACGGATTGCGGCGGGGCGCACGCTCATTTCAGCCAAGGCGGGCTCCTTCGAGGATCTTCAGGCACAGGGCCTCGAACTCGAGACCGGCGACGCGCGCCGACATCGGCACCAGAGAATGACCGGTCATGCCGGGCGAGGTGTTCATCTCCAGCAGGTAGGGACGTCCGTCCGCGGTGAGGATCAGGTCCGCACGCCCCCAGCCCCGGCAGCCGAGCACACGCGCCGACTTCATGACCAGCGCCTGCAGCGCGGCCTCGAGCTCGGCAGGCAGGCCGCAGGGGCAGTCGTAACGGGTATCGTCGGTGAAGTACTTGTGCTGGTAATCGTAGTTGCCGTCGGGCGCCACGATGCGCACCAAGGGCAGCGCCTGGTCTTCGAGGAAGGGTGCGGTCAGCTCCTCGCCGGCGACGAACTCCTCGGCGATGACCAGGCTGTCGTAGCGGGCGGCGAGTTCCCAGGCGGCACGCAGCTGGCCGGCCTCGGTGACCTTGGTCGCCCCCATGCTCGAGCCTTCATGGACGGGCTTGACGAAGATCGGCAGCCCCAGCTCGGCGACCACCGCATCCCAGTCGGAGTCGGCCTCGAGGATGGCGTAGCGCGGGGTCGGCAGCCCGCTGGCCAGCCACACCATCTTCGTCCGCCACTTGTCCATCGACAGGGCCGAGGCCATCACGCCACTGCCGGTATAGGGGATGCCCATGAGTTCCAGCGCCCCCTGAACCGTACCGTCCTCACCGCCACGGCCATGCAGCGCGATGAACACCCGATCGAAACCCTCTTCCTTCAGGATGTGAAGGTCCCGTTCGGCCGGATCGAAAGCATGAGCATCCACACCGGCGCCCTGCAGCGCCGCAAGCACCGCCTGGCCGGACATCAACGACACCTCACGCTCGGCGGACGAACCGCCGAACAGCACAGCAACCTTGCCAAACCGCGCCTTCACAGCATTTCCTCGATCGGTGCGAGCTTGCCCGGCACCGCGCCGATGCTGCCCGCACCCATGGTGATCACCACGTCGCCATCGCGCGCGGCAGAAAGAATCATCTTCGGCATGTCGGCGATGTCCTCGACGAACACCGGCTCGACATGGCCGGCAACGCGGATCGCACGCGCCAGCGAGCGTCCGTCCGCGGCTACGACCGGCGTCTCTCCCGCCGCATAGACTTCGCCCAGCAGCAGCGCATCGACCGAAGACAGCACCTTGACGAAGTCCTCGAAGCAGTCTCGCGTGCGGGTGTAGCGGTGCGGCTGGAAGGCCAGCACCAGGCGCCGGCCGGGGAAGGCGCCCCGCGCCGCCGCGATCGTCGCCGCCATTTCCACCGGGTGGTGACCGTAGTCGTCCACCAGCGTGAAGCTGCCCGCCTCGTCGCCATCCTGGTCCAGCAGCGCCACTTCGCCATAGCGCTGGAAGCGCCGGCCGACGCCGCGGAAATCGGCCAAGGCCTTCACGATGGCCTCGTCCGGCACCTGCACTTCGGTGGCGACGGCAATGGCGGCGAGCGCATTGAGGACGTTGTGCATGCCCGGCAGGTTGAGCTCGATCGACAGGCGCGAGGTGCTGCCATTGACGCGTACACAGTCGAACAGCATGCGCCCGCCATCTGCGCGCACGTTCTCCGCACGAATGTTGGCGGTCGGTGACAGGCCGTAGCGCACGATCTGCTTGGAGACCTGCGGCGCGATCTCGCGCACATTGGCGTCGTCCTCGCACAACACCGCCACGCCGTAGAACGGCAGACGCTGCAGGAAATCGACGAAAGCCTGCTTGACGCGGCCGAAGTCATGACCGTAGGTGTCCATGTGGTCGGCGTCGATGTTGGTGACGACGGCGATCATCGGACTGAGCAGTAAGAAGGACGCATCGGATTCGTCCGCCTCGGCCACCAGGTACTCGCCCTTGCCGAGCCGTGCGTTCGCGCCCGCAGCATTGAGCCGGCCGCCGATGACGAAGGTCGGATCGATGCCGCCTTCGGCGAGGATGCTGGCCACCAGCGAGGTCGTCGTGGTCTTGCCGTGAGTGCCGGCGATCGCAATGCCCTGCTTGAAGCGCATCAGTTCGGCCAGCATCAGCGCCCGCGGCACGATCGGGATATGGCGCTCGCGCGCCGCCACCACCTCGGGGTTGTCGGCCTTCACGGCGGTCGACACGACCAGCACGTCGGCGCCGGCAACGTGCCCGGCATCGTGGCCACGCATCACCCGCGCGCCCATCTTCTGCAGGCGGCGCGTCGCGGCGTTGTCGCCGAGATCCGAACCGCTCACGGCGTAGCCCTGGTTCACCAGCACCTCGGCGATGCCGCTCATGCCCGAACCGCCGATACCGACGAAATGGATGTTCCTGACCTTGTGCTTCATGTCCTGTCTCCGCCGGCCAGTTCCTCGCAGACACGAGCCACCTCGGCCGCCGCGAGGGGGCGGGCAAGAGCGCGGGCGTGCTCGGCCATCTGCAACAGGCGCGGGCGGTCGATGCTGGCGAGGATGCCGGCCAGCCGTTCGGCGTTGAGTTCGGTTTGCGGTAGCAGGTAGGCACCGCCGTGCTCCGCGAGGAAGCGCGCATTGCCGGTCTGATGGTCGTCCACCGCATGCGGAAAGGGCACCAGCAGGCTGGCTACACCCACCGCGGCCAGTTCGGCGACCGTCAGTGCGCCCGCACGACAGATCACCAGGTCGGCCTCGGCATAGGCCGAAGCCATGTCGTCGATGAAGGGACGCAGGTCGCCATCGACGCGGGCACGGGCATAGGCGGTGCGCAAAGCGTCGATCTGCTTCTCGCCCGCCTGATGCACGACCAAGGGTCGCTGGTCGGCCGGCATCCGGCCCAGCGCAGCGGGGACGGCCTCGTTCAACGCTGCCGCGCCCAGGCTGCCGCCGACGACGAGGATGCGCAGCGGCCCCTCTCGACCGGCGAAGCGCTCAGCCGGTGGTGCGACCGCCGCAATTTCGGCGCGCACGGGGTTGCCAACCCAACTGCTCTTGGCCAACACCTGGGGAAAACCCGTCAGCACACGATCCGCCACGCGGGCAAGGACCCGGTTGGCAAGCCCGGCCACCGAGTTCTGCTCGTGCAGCACCAGCGGCCTGCCCAGCAACGCCGCCATCATGCCGCCGGGGAAGGTGATGTAGCCGCCCATGCCCACCACCACGTCCGGCCGGGCACTGCGCAACGCACGCAGCGCCTGCCAGAACCCGGACAGCAGATTGACCGGCAGCATCAGCTTGCGCACGAGCCCCTTGCCGCGCAGCGCACCGAAACGCACCCAGGCAGTCTCGTAGCCACGGGCGGGCACGATGCGCGCCTCCATCCCATCCGGGTTGCCCATCCACACCACGCGCCAGCCCTTGGCCCGCAGCGCTTCTGCGACCGCGATGCCGGGGAAGATGTGGCCACCGGTACCGCCGGCCATGACCATCAGCGTCTTCATGCGCCGCCCCCCCGCTTGAGCTGACGCACTTCCCAATCGACGCGCAGCAGGATCGCAAGCGCGATGCAGTTGGCGACGATGCCCGAGCCGCCGAAGCTCATCAGCGGCAGGGTCAGGCCCTTGGTGGGGAGCAGCCCCATGTTGACGCCCATGTTGATGAAGGACTGCACACCGATCCACAAACCGATGCCTTGCGCCACGAGCCCGGCGTAGTAGCGTTCAAGCTTGATCGCCTCGCGGCCGATTGCAAAGGCACGATGCACGATGATCGCGAAACCGGCGACGACCGTGAGCACGCCGACGAAGCCCAGCTCCTCGGCGATCACCGCGAGCAGGAAGTCGGTATGGGCTTCGGGCAGGTAGAACAGCTTCTCGACGCTGCCGCCGAGGCCCACGCCGAACCACTCGCCACGGCCGAAGGCAATCAGCGCGTGCGACAACTGGTAGCCCTTGCCGAAGGCGTCCTTCCAAGGGTCCATGAAGCCGAGCACGCGCTCCAGTCGGTAGGGCGAGCTCAGAATCAGGATGATGAAGCCGATCACCGCCGCGATCGCCAGCAGGGCAAAGACGCGGCCATTCACGCCGCCGAGGAAGAGTACGCCGAACGCGATCGTGGTAATGACGACGAAGGCGCCGAAATCCGGCTCGCGCAGCAGCAGGAAGCCAACAAACAGGATCACCGCCATCATCGGCAGGAAGCCGCGCTTGAAGCTGCTCATCGCATCGAGCTTGCGCACCGTATAGTCGGCGGCGTACAGCGCAGCGAAGATCTTCATCAGCTCGGACGGCTGCAGGTTGATCGGACCGAGCGACAACCAGCGCTGCGCGCCATTGACCTCGCGTCCGATGCCCGGAATCAGCACCACGATCAGCAGCACCACGCCGGCGACGAACAGCGCAGGCGCGAGTTGCTGCCAGCGCGCCATCGGCAGCTGGAAGGCGACCAGGCCGGCACCGAGCCCGATCGCAAGGAAAACCGCGTGCCGCATCACGAAATAGTGCGACTGGTAGCCGGTGAAGCGGCTGCCCTCGGCAATGGCGATCGAGGCCGAGTACACCATGACGAGGCCCAGCAGCAGCAGGCCGACGGCGGACCAGATCAGCAGCAGGTCGAGTTCGCGCACCGGATTGCCGCCGCGCGCGAAACGGTCCGCAACGCGCGAACCGCTATCGGCCTTGCGCACACCGCCGCTGAACAGACCCGTCAGGCTGGCACCGAGCTTCATCGTGCGGAGACCTCCGGCAAGCCACGCACCGCCGCCACGAAGACCTCGGCGCGGTGCGCATAGTTGCGGAACATGTCTAGGCTGGCGCAGGCCGGCGACAGCAGCACGACATCACCCGCCTGGGCGAGCGCGTTCGCGCGTGCGACGGCAGTCTCGAGGTCAGCCGCACGCTCGACCGGCAGGTTGCAGCCGACCAGGGCAGCTTCGATCCGCCCGGCATCACGTCCGATCAGCATCACGGCCCGCGCCTTGCAAGCCACGACCGGGGCGAGCGGCGAAAAGTCCTGGCCCTTACCATCACCACCCGCAATCAACACCACCGGTTGGTCGAACCCGGCCAGCGCGGCCACCGTGGCGCCGACGTTGGTCCCCTTCGAATCGTCGTAGAAACGCACGCCGTCGGCGCGCTCGGCAACGAGCTCGACGCGGTGCGGCAAGCCACGGAAAGCCAGCAGGCCGGCAAGAAGTGTCTTCGGCTCCAGCCCCAGGCCGGCTTCGCACAAGGCCAGCGCCGCGAGCGCATTGGCAGCGTTGTGGCGGCCGGCCAGCGGCAAGTCGGCGAGCGCCAGCAGGGGCTGATGCCCGCGGACCAGCCAGTCTGCCTCGCCATGCCTGGCGATGCCGTAGTCACGGGATCCGCCCGGCGCGTCGGTACCGAAACGGATGATGTCGCGGCCCGGACGCGCCATCGCATTCACGCGGGCGTCCTCGCGATTCAGGACCTGCGCGCCGCGCCCCTGGAAGATCACGGCCTTGGTCGCGGCGTACTCGTCCAGGCCGGCGTAACGGTCCAGGTGATCGTCGGTGACGTTCAACACCGTGGCAGCCTCCGCATCGAGGTGCCGCATCGTCTCGATCTGGAAGCTGGACAGTTCGAGCACCCAGCATTGCGGCAAGGCTGCGCCGGCCGCGAGCCTGTCCATCAGCACGTCGAGTGCGGCCGGGCTGATATTGCCGGCGGCGACGGCGTCGATGCCGGCGGAACGTGCCAGCGCGGCGGTGAGCGCCGTCGTCGTGGTCTTGCCGTTGGTGCCGGTAATGGCGAGGATACGGGTCTGCCCGCGCACCCCCAGCTCATCCAGCGCCTCGGCCAGCAGGCTCATCTCGCCGGTGATCGGCAGATCGCGGCGGCGGACCTCGGCGGCGACACCGACGCGCGGATCGAGACCCGGGCTCAGCGCCACCAGATCGACGCCGTCCAGTACCTCGGCACCGAAACCGCCGGTGACGATCTCCGCGAGCGGCGCGTCCTCGCGCAAGGCGTCCAGTCCCGGCGGCGCAGTACGGCTGTCGGCTACGCGCACGCGCGCACCGCGCAGCGCGCACCAGCGCGCCATCGCCAGGCCCGACTCGCCGAGCCCGAGCACAAGGACATGTTTTCCCGTAAGTGCGCTCATCTCAGCTTCAGCGTCGACAGACCGAACAGCACCAGCATGATGGTGATGATCCAGAAACGGACCACGACCTGCGTTTCCTTCCAGCCACTCAGCTCGTAGTGGTGATGCAGCGGCGCCATGCGGAAGATCCGCTTGCCGCCAGTCGCCTTGAAGTACAGCACCTGCACCATCACCGACAGGGTTTCGGCCACGAACAGGCCGCCCATGATGAAGAGCACGATCTCCTGGCGGACGATGACGGCGATGGTGCCCAGCGCTGCTCCCAGCGCGAGCGCGCCGACATCGCCCATGAAGACCTCCGCCGGGTAAGCGTTGAACCACAGGAAGCCGAGGCCGGCACCGCAGATCGCGCCGCAGAACACCGCAAGCTCGCCCGCGCCGGCGATGTAAGGCACGCCGAGGTAGTTCGAGAAGCCTGCATGACCGGCAACGTAGGCGAAGATCGCCAGCGCGCCCGCCACCATCACCGTCGGCATGATCGCCAGGCCGTCGAGGCCGTCGGTGAGGTTCACCGCATGGCTTGTGCCGTTGATGACGAAGTAGGTGAGCGCAACGAAGCCGAAGATGCCCAGCGGGTAAGCGACGGCCTTGAAGAAAGGCACGATCAGTTCGGTTTCGGCGGGCGTGTTGGCGGTAAGCCCGAGGTAGATGGCCGCAGCGAGCGCAATGGCCGAGGTCCACAGATACTTCCAGCGGCTCGCCAGGCCTTTGGGGTCGCGGTGAACAACCTTGCGCCAGTCATCCACCCAGCCCACGGCGCCAAAGCCGAGGGTGACCAGCAGCGTGACCCACACGTAGTCGTTCTTCAGATCGCCCCACAGCAGGATCGTCACGCCGATCGCGATCAGGATCAGCGCTCCGCCCATGGTCGGCGTGCCGGCCTTGGTCAGGTGCGACTTGGGACCGTCGTCGCGCACCGCCTGCCCGATCTTCTTTGCCGCGAGCCAGCGGATCACGCCGGGACCGGCAATCAGCGAGATCGCCAGCGCGGTCAGTGCGGCGAGGACCGTCCGCAGCGTGATGTAGCCGAAGACGTTGAATCCACGAATGTCCTGGCCGAGCCAGAGTGCAAGTTCCAACAGCATGTCAGGAGCCGGTATCCATTGAAGGGGCGGGATTGTGCATTGCCGCAAGCGCGTCCGCCACTCTTTCCATACGCATGAACCGCGAGCCTTTCACCAGCACGACCGAGTCTGCATCCAGCCTGGGCACCAGCGCCCGCACGAGGGCCTCAGGCGACCCGAAGTGCTGGGCGCCGTCGCCAAAATTGCGCACCGCAACATTGGTCATTTCACCAAGTGCGAACAAGCCGTCGACACCCTTGCTCTTGGCGTAGCCACCGATCTCGTCATGAACCTGGGCGCTGGTCTCGCCCACCTCGCCCATGTCGCCGAGCACCAGCCAGGTGTGTCCCGGCATGGACGCAAGCACGTCGATACCGGCACGCACCGAGTCGGGATTGGCGTTATACGAATCGTCGAGGATCACGGCACCATTCGGCCCGCTGCGTCGCTGCAGGCGACCGCGCGTGCCGAGAAACTCGCCCAGACCTTCGGTGACCGCCTCGGGCGTGGCGCCTGCCGCAAGGCAGGCCGCAACCGCGCCGACGGCGTTGCGCACGTTGTGCAGACCCGGCACCTGCAGTGCAAACTCGATGCGCCCTTGAGGGGTATCGAGTTCGACCCGCGAGCCGAGGCCGCGAAGGGTACACCGGCCACTCACGTCGGCCGCCTGCTCGATACCGAATGTCACAATCGCACGACCAGCATTCAGCGTGCGCCAGTACTGGGCGTGCGGGTCGTCGGCGTTGATCACGGCCACACCCGCGCTGCCCAGCCCCGCGTAGATCGCGCCCTTCTCGCGCGCGACCTCTTCAAGCGTGCCCATGCCCTCGAGGTGGGCGCGCTGCGCGTTATTCACGATGGCGACGGTCGGCTGCGCCAGGTCGGTCAGATAGCCGATCTCGCCCGGATGGTTCATGCCCATCTCGATCACCGCTGCACGATGGAAGTCGCGCAGTTCGAGCAGGGTCAGCGGCATGCCGATGTCGTTGTTGAGATTACCCCGCGTCGCTAGCACTGCCTCGTCGCCAAATCCGTCCCGACGCGCCTGGGCACGCAGGATGGCGGCGCACATCTCCTTGACGGTGGTCTTGCCATTGCTGCCGGTGACGCCGACGACCGGCAGCGCGAAACGCGCGCGCCAGGCGGCGGCCAAGGTGCCGAGCGCAAGACGCGTGTCCTCGACGACGAGAACCGGCAATGGCGGCTCGGGGTTCGCTTCGAACCAGCGCGCGTCCACCAGGGCCGCGGCAGCGCCGGCGCGCGCGACGGCCTCGATGAACTCGTGACCGTCGAAGCGCTCGCCGCGCAACGCAACGAACAACTGGCCCGGCACCAGCGCGCGGCTGTCGGTGCCCACCCCGTCGAAGCGCGTCATGCCGACTGCACGGGCGCCATGTTCGGCCAGGGCGCGTGCGGCATCCTGCAGACTCATCATCGTTTCGCCCCTCCTGCATGCCACGCCCGCAAGGCCAGGTTTGCCTGCTCCAGGTCCGAGAAGGGCAGACGCTGGCCCATGACTTCCTGATACGGCTCGTGGCCCTTGCCCGCGATCACCACCACGTCATCGGCAGCAGCCTCGGCAATGGCGATGCGGATCGCCTGCGCGCGATCAACGATGCGCTCAGCCTGCGGGCCGGCGCCTGCCGCCACGGTCTCGAGGATCTTCAGCGGATCTTCCGTGCGTGGATTGTCACTCGTGACAATCACGCGGTCGGCGAGTCGGGCAGCGACCTCGCCCATCAGCGGGCGCTTGCCCGGATCGCGGTCGCCGCCGCAACCAAAGACGCAGCTCAGCCGGCCGCGACGCGAATGCACCGTCGTGCGCAACGATTCGAGCACCTGCGCCAGCGCATCAGGGGTGTGCGCATAGTCGATGACGATCAGTGGCTCGCAGACGCCGCCCACCAGCTGCATGCGCCCCTCGGGCGGGGTCATCCGCACCAGCACCGGCGGCAGTTCATCGAACGGCACGCCACGCGCCAGCAGCGCACCTGCCACGGCCAACAGGTTCGAGACGTTGAACGGCGCGACCATCCGCACCTGGATCTCGACCACGCGCCGGTCCCATTGCAGCGCGAACCGCAGTCCGGTCGGCGAGGCCTGCAGCCGGTCACCGAGCAGCACACGTGCACCCGGCACCGCATCGGCGTTGGCGTGGTACAGGGTGCACGCGATCACGTCCCGCCCCTGCGCCACCAGCCGCCGCGCGAGCATTAGCCCGTAGGGATCGTCGATGTTGATCACGCAGCGTTCGACACCCGGCAGCGAGAAGAGGCGGGCCTTCGCTTCGCCGTAGGCATCCATCGAACCGTGGTAGTCGAGGTGATCCCGGCTCAGATTGGTGAAGATCGCAACGTCGAAGCAGGCCCCATTGACCCGCCCCTGGTCGAGGCCGATGGACGAGACCTCCATCGCCGCCGCCCCAGCTCCCGCGGCAGCAAAGCCCGCAAGCAGGCGATGCAGATCGAGCGCATCGGGCGTGGTGTTGAGCGAACTCTCCAGTTCGCCCGGGAAGCCGTTGCCCAGGGTGCCGACGATGCCGCAGCGCACCCCGAGGTCCTGCATGGCGCCCGCCAGCATCTGACTCACCGTGGTCTTGCCATTGGTGCCCGTCACGCCGGCGAGCCATAGGCGCTCCGACGGACGGCCGTAGATCTCATGTGCCAGATGGCCGGCAAGATCACGCAGACGCTCGACGGGCAGTGACGGGATGGGCAATTCCCCCGCGTCAAAGCCATCGCCGCTTTCCCACAGCACGGCCGCCGCGCCCCGCTCGATGGCAGACGCCAGGTAGCGTCGCCCATCGGTGCGGAACCCCGGCCACGCCGCGAATACCTCACCCGGCCCGACGCGGCGCGAGTCCGCCGTGATCCCGCTCGGGGTCACACCAGCCGCCTGCAGGCGCGCGAGGATGGGGGCGGCCAGGCTCACTTACATGCTCTCCTGTGCCACGGCCGTGCCAGCCGTCCCCTCGGACTGGCGCCGCGCGAGCTGCAACGGGGTCAGCGGAGCGTCGGGCGCCACGCCGAGCGAGCGCAGCGAGCCTTCCATGATGCGCGAGAACAGCGGCCCGGCCACGGTACCGGCGTAGTAGCTGCCCGCACTCGGCTCATCGATCATCACCGCGACGACAAGGCGCGGATTCGACACTGGCGCAAAGCCCACGAACGAGGCGATGTAGCGTTTCGTATAGCGTCCGTTCTCGAGCTTCACCGCGGTACCGGTCTTGCCGCCAACACGGTAGCCCGGCACCTGAGCCTTGGTCGCCGTGCCGCCCGGCTGGGTGACGGACTCAAGCATGTCTCGCACAGCCTGTGTCGTCTCGGGCGAGAAAATGCGCCGCCCCTTCATCGGCTGGCCATCGACGCGCGTCAGCGAAAGAGGCACGAGCTCTCCCTCGCGGGCGAACGTAAGGTAAGCACGCGCCATCTGGATCAGGCTCACCGAGATACCGTGCCCGTACGACATCGTCGCCTGCTCGATCGGCTTCCAGGTCTTGGCGGGACGCAAACGTCCGCTGCTCTCACCCGGGAAGCCGAGATTGAGCGGCGTGCCGAAGCCAAGATCGTCGAAAAGCTGCCACATCTCGGTCGGCGAAAAATACTGCGCGAGCTTCACGGTGCCGATGTTGGAGGACTTCTGGATGACCTCGGCCACCGTCATCGGCTTGTCGTGACGATGCGAATCCGAGATCGTCGCAGTGCCGATCGTCATTCGTCCGGCGCTGACGTCGATCATCGTGGTCGGCTTGACCTTGCCGCGGTCGAGCGCGAGCCCGGCGATGAAAGGCTTCATCACCGAACCGGGCTCGAAGGCGTCGGTGAACACGCGGTTGCGCAACTGCTCACCAGTCAGATTGGCACGGTTGTTCGGGTTGAATGTCGGCGCGTTGACCATCGCGAGGATCTCGCCGGTCCGCGAGTCGATGACCACCGCAGCGCCCGCCTTGGCCTTGTGCTGCTGCATCGTGTCGCGCAGGGCCGACCAGGCAAGGTACTGGATCTTGCCGTCGATCGACAGCGCCACCTCCTCACCCTCGCGCGGCGGACGCACTGCCTCGACGTCCTCCACGATCTGCCCGCGGCGATCCTTGATGACGCGGCGCAGCCCGGGGCGCCCCGCCAGCTGCTTCTCGTACGCGAGCTCAATGCCTTCCTGGCCGCGGTCCTCGACGTTGGTGAAACCCAGGATGTGGGCCATGACCTCGCCACCGGGGTAATAACGGCGGTATTCCTGCTGCTGGTGAATGCCGGGCAGCTTGAGGTCGGCGATCCGCTGCGCCACCTCGGGCGACAGCTGACGCTTGAGATAGACGAAGTCACGCGGCGTAGCGAGCCGCTCATTGAGCTCGCGCACGTCCATCTCGAGCAGGCGCGCAAGCTCACGGGCCTGCGCCGGCTCGAGCTTGGCATCGGACGGCAGCGCCCACACCGAGCGCACCGGCGTGCTGACGGCCAGCATGTCGCCATGGCGGTCCGTGATGCGGCCGCGGGTGGCGGGAATCTCGATGGTGCGCGCATAGCGCGATTCGCCCTTCGCCTGCAGGAAGTCGTTATTGACGCCCTGGAGGTAGAGCGCACGCCCGGTCAGGGTGAGCGAGCCGGCAAGCATCGCCAGCAGCATGAAACGCGGGCGCCACAGCGGCAGCTCGCGCTTGAGCAGCGGATTGTGGTTGAAGGTGACCGTACGTTGATTCTTCTTCATGACTGCGGCTCCACCACCAGGACCTGGCCCTGCATCGGCAGACGCATGCCAAGCCGCTCGCGCGCGAGCTTCTCCACACGTGCGTGGGCCGCCCAGGTGCTCTGTTCCAGCTGCAGCTGCCCCCACTCGACCTCGAGCCCATGGGCACGCGACTGCTCGCGTTCAAGCTCAGCGTAGAGCTTGCGTGCCTGGTGCTGGGACGAGACCACGCCGAGCGCGCTCGCCACCACCAGCGCCACCAGCACCGCGTCTGCCCGGATCATCATGCGGGCGCCTCCGTGCGTTCGGCGATGCGCATCACTGCACTGCGCGAACGCGGATTGGCCTCGACCTCCGCCGCGCTCGGCCGCACGGCCTTGCCGATCAGGCGCAGGCGCGGCGGAGGCAGGTCGGCCGCACGAATCGGCAGGCGCGCCGGAAGCACAGGCGGACGCGACTCGTCGCGCATGAAGCGCTTGACGATGCGGTCCTCGAGGGAATGAAAGCTGATCACCGCCAGCCGCCCCCCCGGCGTCAGTCGCGCAACGCAGGCAGGCAGCACGCGCGTCAGCTCCTCGAGCTCCTGATTAATGAAAATCCGTAGAGCCTGGAAGGTACGTGTCGCCGGGTGCTGCCCCGGCTCGCGTGTGCGGACCGCTTTTTCCACGATCGCGGCAAGTTGTCCAGTGGTTGCAACAGCCCCCCCTGTCCGAGCAGCTGCAATCGCCTTTGCAATCGCATGAGCAAACCGTTCCTCGCCATAATCCCTGATTACCTCCGTGATCTGGCCGACGGATGCCTCCGCCAGCCATTCCGCCACGGTTTGCCCGCGGCTCGTGTCCATACGCATGTCCAGCGGCGCATCGAAGCGAAAGCTCATGCCACGCGATGCATCGTCGAGCTGAGGTGACGACACCCCGAGGTCCAGCAGCACGCCGTCCACCTGCACCACACCCAGCGCATCGAGCTCTGCATCGAGGTCGCCGAAAGCCGAATGCACCAGCGTCAGTCGTGCATCACCGAGCGCCTGCCCGGCCGCGATTGCCGCCGGATCGCGATCGAAGGCGATCAGGCGCCCCTGCGCCCCAAGCCGCTCGAGCACGGCGCGGCTATGCCCGCCACGACCGAAGGTGCCGTCGACATAGGTGCCATCGGCATGGATCGCGAGCGCTTCGACCGCCTCGTTCAGCAGGACGGTGACATGTGCATGGACCGCGCTCACAGCGCCAGGCTCTCGAAGCCGGGCGGCAACCCGTTGTTCATCAAGGCCAGCATGGCTTCCTGCTGCTTCTGCCAGCCCTCGTCGGACCAGAGTTCGAAGTGGCTGCCCTGCCCCACCAGCCAGACCTGCTTGTCGAGCTTGGCGAACTGGCGCAGCGACGGCGCGACCAGCACACGGCCGGCGGCGTCGAGCGCCTCCTCCTGGGCGAAGCCCACGAGCAGACGTTTGAGCATGGCGGAGGTCGGATCGAGCCCCGGCGCCGCGAGCACCTTGTCGCGAATCGGAACCCAGGCGGGGACGGGATAAACCAGAAGGCAACCATGGGGATGGGCGGTCAGCACCACCTGGCCGCTCTCGACAGCCAAGGCATCACGATGCCGCGCGGGGATCGCGAGACGACCCTTGGCATCGAGATTGAGCGCTGCGGCTCCTTGGAACATCGTCCCCCCTGACGGCACCGGGGCAGTGCCGGAATGACACTTTTCCCCACTTTTTTCCACTTGGACCCACTTTAGTGGAAAGGCCGTACCCGGTCAAGCTGACAAAACCGGAATCTCGTTGTTACACAATGACTTATGTGAAGCCGGGAAATATTGAATAAACCCTGAAAAATCAAGGGCGATAGCGCATGGACATGCGAAAACGGTCGAACTCGGACTGGATCGACGCGAAAGTGGGGCGAGGTGGGAAAAACCGGCAGCGGCAAGGCGCACTGGACGCGGGCAGCCCCTTTCCAGGAGCGCGAACGCGTCGAATGGCGACCTTGGGCGACGCACAAGAGGCGTCTGCAGCGGAGCGGTCGCCGCTCAAAAAAGAAGTGGGGAAGTTCGCCGATAAGCCGGGTTCTGTCGAACATCGCCGGCAAGCCGGCGACATCGGGCAGTCATTCCTCTGGGCGCCCCGTTACCGTGGCGCTCTAGCAGCCTACCCGGGAGCGACGCGAGCCACGCCAATGCTCCCCTATTTGGCCTTGCCCCGGATGGGGTTTGCCGTGCCAGTCCTGTTGCCAGTCCTGCGGTGAGCTCTTACCTCACCGTTTCACCCTTGCCTGATCCCGTTTGCACGGGCCATCGGCGGTCTGCTCTCTGTTGCACTTTCCGTCGCCTCACGGCGCCCGGCCGTTAGCCGGCATCCTGCTCTGCGGGGCCCGGACTTTCCTCCACGCACGACGAAGTGCGCAGCGACTGCCTGGCGAACTTCCCGCGGCAGATTATACGCGCTCGTCTCAGCCGCCGTCGGCCGGCGCCGCAACAAAAGTCGGTGCCCCCTCTTTCAGCACGAAACTGCCGACGAGACGACCGGGGGGCTGGCCGGTGGCGTTATCCCAGTCCTGCACACGGCATTGCTCGGTGCTGGCGAGATACCAGCGGTTGCCCTGATGCAGCGCCCACAGACGATCGCCCGCCTCATACACGCGCATTTCGACCAGAGTAGTCGAGCCCGGATGAATGGACACGCGCTTCTGGCAGTGCGGCAGACGGGACGCGATCAGTGACTGCTTGAGCTCGTCATCCCAGAAGAACTTCTGTTCGCGGACCAGGACGAGCGCATGCTGGCTGCCCTCAACCATGTAGGCCGTAGCCGTGTTCTCACAGGCAGACAACACCGGCAGCAGCGCAAGTGCGAGGACAATCCGACGGATACCGCTGATTCGACCCACCATATCCCCCTCCTCAGGCCACCAGTTTCCAGGACACGCTCTCGCCGGCACGCAGCGGCACCAGCGGATCATCTCCCAGGTAAGGGTAGCTTGCCGGCACAGTCCACGACTCCTTGCGCAGCGTGATCGTGTCCGCGTTGGGCGCGAGACCGTAGAAAGCCGGCCCGTTCAGGCTCGCAAAGGCCTCGAGCTTGTCGAGCACACCCGCGGCCTCGAACACCTCGGCGTAGAGCTCGATGCCGGCATGGGCGGTATAGCAGCCTGCACAGCCACAGGCGTTCTCCTTGGTGCTGCGGGCGTGCGGCGCGGAGTCCGTACCAAGGAAGAAGCGCGCGTTGCCTGAAGTGACCGCCGCCACCAGCGCCTCGCGATGCGTCTCGCGCTTGAGCACCGGCAGACAGTAATGATGTGGACGGATGCCACCCTGGAAGATGGCGTTCCGGTTCAGCAGCAGATGGTGCGCCGTCACCGTCGCGGCCACATGCGCCCCGGCGGCGCGCACGAACTGCGCCGCCTCGGCCGTCGTGATGTGTTCGAAGACCACCTTGAGCCCCGGAAAGCGCCGGACCAGCGGCGACAGCGTACGCTCGATGAAGACACGCTCACGGTCGAAAACGTCGACCTCTGCGCCGGTCGCCTCGCCATGCACGCACAGCACGAGCCCGAGCTTCTCCATGCGCTCGAGCACCGGATAGATCTTGTCGATGGCCGTCACGCCGGCATCGGAATTGGTCGTTGCACCAGCTGGGTAAAGCTTGGCGGCCACGATACGGCCCGTCTGGACCGCGCGATCGATTTCGTCCGGCGACAGGTTGTCGGTGAGATAGAGACTCATCAGCGGATCGAAGCGCGTCCCCGGCACTGCAGCGAGGATACGCTCCCGGTAGGCAAGCGCCTGCGCAGTGGTCGTCACCGGCGGCTTCAGGTTCGGCATGATCAACGCACGTCCGAAACGGGCTGCAGTATGCGGTACCACGGTGGCCAGCGCAGCATCGTCGCGAACGTGAAGATGCCAGTCGTCGGGGCGGACGAGGGTGATCGATTGCATGGTGCTTATCCTTGAGCCAAGGTCGTGATTATAGGCGGTCGAAAGCCCTTCAGCGTGGCTCGCGCAACTCGAGCGCGCGCGCATACAGCAGGTTCTTCGGCGCGCCGGTGATCTCCGCGGCAAGCTTTGCGGCGCCCTTCAGCGGCAGTGCCTCGAGCAGCAGCCCGAGGATGCGTTCGGTTTCAGCATCGAGCCCCTGGACCACGGGGGCGCCGCCCAGCACCAGGACGAACTCACCGCGACCACGATTGGGGTCGCCGGCGAACCACTCGGTCGTCTCGCCCAGTGGCATGCGCACGATCTGCTCGTGCAGCTTGGTGATCTCGCGCGCGATCAGCAGTTCGCGCTCGCCGCCGAACACGGCTGCCATGTCCGCCACGCACTCGACGATACGGTGCGGCGCCTCGTAGAACACCATCGTGTCCTGCTCGTCGCACAGCGCCTGCAGGGCCGCGACGCGGGCGGCCGATTTCGGCGGCAGGAAGCCCACGAAACGAAACCCACCTTCGGCAAAGCCGGATACCGACAGCGCGGCCACCGCCGCGCACGGTCCCGGCACGGGCACGACCGGATGTCCTGCCGCACGAACCCGCGCCACCAACTTGGCACCGGGGTCGGAGACGGCGGGTGTTCCCGCATCGGTGATGAGCGCCACCTGCTGCCCCGATTCGAGCAATGCGATCAGCCGTCCGGCCGCCTCCTGCTCGTTGTGCTGATGCACCGCCAGCATTCGCGTCGTGATTCCGAAGGCATCGAGCAGGCGCTGGCTATGCCGGGTATCCTCCGCCGCCACGACGTCGACCGCGGCCAGAACGGACAGCGCACGAACGCCAATGTCATTCATGTTTCCGAGCGGTGTCGCCACCACATATAATGACGATGTACTTGCCAGTGGATTCTGCAGCAGGGAAATGGATGGAGTCATGTCGTCAGTTGGCACGCCGGGCGGCGCAAGGAGGAAAAACAGGAATGGCAGCACGTCAACGCGCCACCGGCGCAGCCCGGAGTCCGGACCGCGACATTGTCGACGCCCGGCCGACCCGCGCGCAAGCGCAGGGACAACTCGCCGAGGACCTGGCCGCCCGCCACCTCACCGCCAACGGCCTGCACCTCATCGCCCGCAACGTGCACTGCCGCGGCGGCGAGGTCGACCTGATCTGCCTCGACCGCAACTGCGTGGTGTTCGTCGAGGTCCGCCTGCGCACCAATGCCCGCTTCGGTGGTGCAGCCGCCAGCATCACCGCGAGCAAACGCCGGCGTGTGCAGCTGGCGGCACAGTGGTGGCTCGCCGGCCAGGGAAGGCGCTTCCAGGGCGCGGCGTGCCGATTTGACGCCGTGCTGCTCGACCGCCCGGACGAAGCGCACATCATCTGGTTACGTGGCGCCTTCGATGCCGGATGAAGGTGCGTGCTAGACTTTTGCGTCCATCGAATGACGAACGCGAAATGGATCTCATCGAGCGCATCTCCCGACAGTTCCAGGACAACACGCGCACCACGCTCGACGCCCTCGAGATGCTCGCCGCCCCGATCGCCGGCGCCATCGAGGTCATGACGTCGAGCCTGCTCGACAATGGCAAGATCCTCGTCTGCGGCGGCAGCGGCTCGTCCGGCGACGCCCGCCGTTTCGCCGCGCAACTGGTCAACGGTTTCGAACTGGAGCGCCCCTCTCTGGCCGCCTTCGCGCTCAGCGCCGACGCCTCCACGCTGGCCCCGATCGCGGGCGACCCGAGTCCGGCAGCGCTTTTCTCGCGCCAGATCCTCGCACTGGGCCAGCCCGGCGACGTTCTCCTCACCTTATCGACCAGCGGCGACTCCTCGCGCATCGTCGACGCGATCCGGGCCGCGCAGGAACGGGACATGCGCATCATCGCGCTGACCGGCATCGAAGGCGGCACGGTGGCCGAACTTCTCGGCCCGGACGATATCCATCTGTGCGCCCCCGCCGATCGCACCGCCCGCATTCAGGAGCTGCATTTGCTCATCCTGCATTGCCTGTGCGACGGTATCGACTGTTTACTACTCGGAGTGGAAGACTGATGCCCAACGCCCCTCACATCGCCAGCTATTCCGCACAGCCCTTGCAGGGCCGCCGCCGGCTCGTCCTAGGCCTGCTGGCTGCAGGCAGCCTGCCTCTGCTTCAGGGCTGCTTCCCGGTCGTCGCCACCGGCGTCGGCGCGGGTGCCGCCATGATTTCCGACCGGCGCACCAGCGGCGCCTACGTCGAGGACGAAGGCATCGAATGGAAGGTCGCCAGCCGTATCCGCGAACGTTTCGGCGATAGCGTTCACATCAACGTCACGTCCTACAACCGCAACGTGCTGCTGACCGGCGAGGCGCCGAACGAGACAGTGCGCGGCGAACTCGAACGCATCGTCGCCGGTGTCGAGCACGTGCGCGGCGTCATCAATGAAGTCGTGGTCGGACCCAATTCGTCCCTGACCGCACGCGGCAACGACGCCTTGATCACCTCCAACGTCAAGGCCCGCTTTGTCGACGCGCAGCGTTTCTCCCCGCACAACGTCAAGGTCGTGACCGAAGCCAACGTCGTCTTCCTGCTCGGCATCGTCACCCGCGCCGAAGCCGACGCCGCAGCCGAGGTGGCCCGCACCAGCAAGGCCGTACGCAAGGTGGTGCGCGTGTTCGAATACATCAGCGAGGAAGAGGCGCGCCGCCTCGACAACCCGACCGGCGCGCGCAAATAGGCGGTTTCAGTCCGCTGCGGAGAGTGCATCGAGCAGTTTCTGATGCACGCCACCGAAACCACCGTTGCTCATCACCAGCACGTGGTCGCCCGGCTGCACCGCGGCGACCACGTCGGCCACCAGCTGCTCCAGCGCCTCATAGGTCCGGGCGCGCTCACCCAGCGGCGACAATGCATCCGCCGCATCCCAGCCCAGATTGTTCGCGTAGCAATACACCTGATCGGCTTCGGCCAGACTGCCCGGCAGTTGCGCCTTCATCACGCCGAGTTTCATCGTATTCGAGCGCGGCTCGAGCACGGCCAGGATGCGCCCCCGCGGCTCTCGCCGACGCAGGCCGCCGACGGTCAGCGCGATCGCCGTCGGATGATGGGCAAAGTCATCGTAGACCCGCACACCCCGCTTGACACCGCGCAGCTCCAGCCGGCGCTTGATGCCCTTGAAACGCGCAAGGCTGGCGATGGCCTGCGCCGGCGTGACCCCGACATGCCGCGCCGCCGCGATTGCTGCCAGGGCGTTCTCGCGGTTGTGACTGCCCGCCAGCGGCATGATGACCCGCCCCTGCTCCACGCCGCCCAAGCTGAACACGGCCTCGGCCTCGGACACCCCTGTCTCGACCGTCCACTGCGCCGGATCGTTGAACCACTCCAGCTCCGACCAGCAGCCGCGGTCGATCACGCGCTTCAGACTATCCTCGCGCGCATTGGCGACCACCCGCCCCATCGCCGGGATCGTACGCACGAGATGGTGGAACTGGGTCTCGATGGCACCCAGGTCGGCAAAGATGTCGGCATGGTCGAACTCGAGGTTGTTCAGGATGGCCGTGCGCGGCCGGTAGTGCACGAACTTGGACCGCTTGTCGCAGAAGGCCGTGTCGTATTCGTCAGCCTCGATCACGAAGAAAGGCGACTCGGTCAGCCGCGCCGAGAGACCGAAGTTCTGCGGCACGCCGCCGACCAGGAAGCCTGGATTCAATCCGGCGTCCTCCAGCATCCATGCCAGCAAGGAGGTCGTCGTCGTCTTGCCGTGCGTGCCAGCCACCGCCAGCACCCAGCGCCCGGCCAGCACATGCTCGGCCAACCACTGCGGCCCGGAAACATAATTCAGACCGCGATCGAGGATCGCCTCGAGCAGCGGGTTGCCACGCGACACTGCATTGCCGACGACGAACACGTCAGGCGCCAGCTCGAGCTGCGACGGATCGTAACCCTCTATCAGGCGGATGCCCTGCTCCTCGAGTTGGGTGCTCATCGGCGGATAGACATTGGCGTCGCAGCCGGTGACGGTGTGGCCCGCCGCGCGCGCAAGCAGCGCCACGCCGCCCATGAAGGTGCCGCAGATACCTATGATGTGGATGTGCATGGGGGAGAAGCTCCGAGAGGCCGTCATCCGGATGAAACCGGCCCGTGTAGAATTGGGCGGCATTCTACCCGACCCCCATCATGCACTCACACGCCCCCCACAGCGGCACCCTGCGGCGCGAGATCGCCGCCCTGGCTGCCCGCATGATGGCCGAAGACGGCATCAGCGACTTCGGCTTCGCCAAACGCAAGGCAGCCAAGCAGCTGGGCGCAAGCGACTCCGACGCCCTGCCCAACAATGCCGAGATCGAGGCCGAGTTGCGCGCGTGGCAGGCCCTGTACCAGGATGAGGAGCAACCCGAGCGCCTGTATGAGATGCGCAGCGCCGCGGTCGAAGTGATGCGCCTGCTGGCCGATTTCCGCCCTTACCTTACGGGCGGCGCCCTAGACGGCACAGCGGGCCGCTACTCGGAACTGGAGATCGAACTCTTCCCCGAGAGTGCCAAGGAGGTCGAGATCTTCTTCCTCAACCAGGATTTCCACTACGAGCATCGCGAGCCCCGGCGGCCCGCGCCCAACACGCCCGAAGCCATCCTGAGCTTCGACTGGGACGATGTGCCAGTCCGCCTGTCGATCTACCCGGCAGGCGCCGAGCGCAGCGGCCGCCGCGGTCAGGAGCGTGCCCGCCTGGCGCAGGTCGAAGCCTTGCTGGCCAGCTCGAGTCTGGACCAGCAACCCAGCCCCTCCGGCGAATGAAGGACGCAGCCATGAACCGAAACCTGCAAACCGCACTGATCCTCGTCGTCGCCCTGCTCGCGGGCATCGGCGGTTACTTCGCCAATCGCGGCGGCCAGTCCGAGCCGGGCACGCAAACCCGCGAGATATCGACCGAGACGGTCAACGCCCTGCTGGCCTTGAACCTGCCCGATACCCATGGCCACGTGCAAGCCCTCGAACAATGGCGCGGCAAGGTCATAGTCGCCAACTTCTGGGCCACCTGGTGCCCGCCATGTCGCAAGGAGATCCCGGACTTCGCTGCCGCCAGTCAGGCGCTTGCAGACCAGCCGGTGCAATTCGTCGGCATCAGCATCGACAGTCTGGAGAAGGTGCAGACCTTCGACGAAGAGTTCAAGGTGCCCTACCCCCTGCTGATCGCCGGCCCCGAAGTCCTCACGCTGGCGGCCGGCTTCGGCAACGACGCCCGCGCCCTGCCCTTCACGGTCATCATCGATCGCGACGGCAAAGCCCGTCACATCAAGCTCGGCACCTTGAACCGGGAGGAACTCGAGGGCAGAATCCGCGCACTGCTCGCCCTCTGAGGCTGACTCCGCAATAGCCGCAACTGGACAAGTTGACGGGAATTACGGCAAACTCGCCGCCATGAAGCGTACATCACGCAGCCAAAAGGCTGAGTGGCGACGCGGCGGGAGTCACGTTTCGCCCACTCGCACCAGCGTTTTTGGCCATCGACCGAGCCTGGCAACAAGCCACCGCAGGGGGCTTGCCGTGGGCTTTTCGCTGCTTCCGACCGTCATCGGCCGCCAGCCTGGTCATTTCCAGAACCCGCCGCGCGCAACATCGCGCCATCCCAACGCCCGTTCGCGGCACCCAGAAAATTAATCCACCACTGCCGTCGGCCGCCCTGTCAGGCGAGGCCGCTCGGTCCGGAGAACTAGCATGGATCTGCGCAAGCTGAAGAAACTCATCGACCTCGTCCAGGAATCGGGCATCTCCGAACTGGAAGTCACCGAGGGCGAGGAAAAGGTCCGCATCGCCAAGCATTTTGGCGGCGCCGCCGCGCCGGCAACCTACGTCGCCCACGTTCCGGCTGCCGCGCCTGCCGCACCGATGCCCGCAGCCGCAGCCGAGCCCGCCGCTGCCGCACTGCCCGAAGGCAACGTCGTCAAGTCGCCGATGGTCGGCACCTTCTACCGCGCCTCGGCACCCGGCGCCAAGCCGATGGCTGACGTCGGCCAGAGCGTGTCGGTGGGCGACCGCCTGTGCATCATCGAGGCGATGAAGCTGATGAACGAGATCGAGTCCGAGTTCTCCGGCGTGGTGAAGGCAATCCTGGTCGAGAACGGCCAGCCGGTCGAGTACGGCCAGCCGCTCTTCGTCATCGGCTGATCGCGCCATGTTCGAGAAGATCCTCATCGCCAACCGCGGAGAGATCGCACTCCGCATCCTGCGGGCGTGCCGCGAACTGGGCATCAAGACCGTCGCGGTGCATTCCGAGGCGGACACCGAGGCCAAGTACGTACGCCTGGCCGACGAGTCCGTGTGCATCGGCCCCGCCTCCTCCACGCTCAGCTACCTCAATGTCCCGGCCATCATCTCCGCAGCGGAAGTGACCGATGCCGAGGCGATCCACCCCGGCTACGGCTTCCTGTCGGAGAACGCCGACTTCGCCGAGCGCGTCGAGCAGTCGGGCTTCGTCTTCATCGGCCCACGCCCCGATACCATCCGCCTGATGGGCGACAAGGTGTCGGCCAAGGATGCGATGAAAGCCGCCGGCGTGCCCTGCGTGCCGGGCTCCGACGGCGCACTGCCCGAGGACCCGAAGGAAATCGTCAAGATCGCGCGCGCCATCGGCTATCCGGTGATCATCAAGGCGGCGGGCGGCGGCGGCGGGCGCGGCATGCGCGTGGTGCACACCGAGGCCGCGCTGCTCAACGCCGTCACCACCACCCGCGCCGAAGCCCAGGCGGCATTCGGCAACCCCGTGGTGTACATGGAAAAGTTCCTCGAGAACCCACGCCACGTCGAGATCCAGGTGCTGGCCGACCAGCACGGCAATGCCGTCTATCTGGGCGAGCGCGACTGCTCGATGCAGCGCCGCCACCAGAAGGTCATCGAGGAAGCGCCCGCGCCCGGCATTGATCGCAAGCTGATCGCCAAAGTCGGCGAGCGCTGCGCCGAAGCCTGCCGCAAGATCGGCTATCGCGGCGCAGGCACCTTCGAGTTCCTGTTCGAGAACGACGAGTTCTACTTCATCGAAATGAACACCCGTCTGCAGGTCGAGCACCCGGTGACCGAGTTCATCACCGGCGTCGACCTGGTGCAGGCGCAGGTGCGCGTCGCTGCCGGCGAGAAGCTGTGGTTCCGCCAGCGCGACATCGAGTTCCGCGGCCATGCCATCGAATGCCGCATCAATGCCGAGGACCCGTTCAAGTTCACGCCGTCGCCCGGCCGCATCAGCAACTGGCACACGCCCGGCGGCCCCGGCGTGCGGGTCGATTCGCACGTGTACAACGGCTACACCGTGCCGCCGCATTACGACTCGATGATCGGCAAGCTCATCACTTACGGCGACACCCGCGACCAGGCCATCCGTCGCATGCGCATCGCACTGTCGGAAATGATGGTCGAGGGCATCAAGACCAACGTCCCGCTGCACCAGACGCTGATGCTCGACCCGCGCTTCATCGAAGGCGGCACCAGCATCCACTACCTGGAGCACAAGCTGGCCGACCGCAACGAAGTGAAGGGCTGAGCACCGATGTGGATCTCGGTCACACTGCAGGCTGACGCGGCAAAGGCCGAAGCGCTGTCCGACGCCCTGATGGAGGCCGGCGCACTGTCGGTGTCCATCGAGGATGCCGACGCCGGCACCGAGGCGGAGACGCCCCAATTCGGCGAGCCCGGCCACCTGCCGACCGCGCTGTGGGACCACAGCCGCGTCATCGCGCTGGTGGACGGCGACACCGACGATGCCGCCCTCGCCGCCCTGCTCACCGAAGCGTCGAAGGCCGCTGGCTTCACCGTCGTGCCACCCTACACCACCGAACAGGTCGCCGAGCAGAACTGGGTGCAACTCACGCAAAGCCAGTTCGATCCGATCCGCATCACCGACCGGCTGTGGATAGTGCCGTCGTGGCACGAGGCGCCCGATCCGGCGGCGATCAACATCGAGCTCGACCCGGGCATGGCCTTCGGTACCGGCTCGCACCCGACCACCCGGCTGTGCCTCGAATGGCTGTGTGACAGCATCACACCCGGTTGCAGCGTGCTCGACTACGGCTGCGGCTCGGGCATCCTCGCCATCGCGGCAGCCAAGCTGGGCGCGGGCGACGTGCTTGGCGTCGATATCGACGAGAAGGCAGTCGAGGCCGCACGCGACAACGCCGAACGCAACGCCACGACGATTCGCCTGCAGCACTCGGGCACGCCGGTCGGCGACACCTTCGATGTCGTGGTCGCCAACATCCTGACCAACCCCTTGTGCGTACTGGCTCCCGCCATTGCCGCGCGCGTTGCGCCGGGAGGCAAGGTGGCGCTGTCGGGCGTGCTCGAAACCCAAGCCGAGCAGGTCATCGAAGCCTGGGCGCCCTTCATCGCGCTGCAGGTCGGCGCCACGCACGAAGGCTGGATCCGACTCGAGGGGCAACGCCCCGTCGCATGATGCTGACCCGCTGCCCAGCCTGCCAGACGGTGTTCCGGCTCAGTCCGGAACAGCTCAACGCGCGTCGGGGCGAGGTTCGCTGCGGCCATTGCTTCCACCCCTTCAACGCTCGCGAACACGAGATCCGCCCACGCGAGGCTCTGGCTTCGCCGCGCTCGCCGCGCCTGACCTTTCCGGAAATCGAGACGGCGGCGCCGTCGCCAGCACCGGCACCGGCAGAACCGATCCGACCGCCAGTCGCGGATGAGCCCGTCCAGACGCAGGCGGCAAGCCTGACCGATCTCGATTTCGTGATTCCGGATTTCCCCGGCCTGACGCCACCGCGCGAGCGTTTCGATCCAGAACCGCTCGATACCGATGCCGATGCATCCCGTGCGCAGCCTACGGCAACGTTGCCAGAGGTTCTTCGCAGCGGACGCAGGGCAGCACCCGCCGAGTCCGCGGGCCAAGGCGAACAGCCGTCGACCTCCGAAGCAAACCCGGCGGTCGAAGAAGCGCCCCCAGATGCGGCAGCGCTCTCTGCGGCGGATGTCCGCGCTGAACCCCTCTCGCCCGGAAACGAGGCCGAGATCGTAGCGCCCGAACCCGCCACGGCGCCCCCCGAGCCTGTCGTGCCGGCCGACATCAAGCCAGCCCACATCGACATCGCGCGGCTCGACGCACGGTACGGCCGCCCACCCAAGCCGGCCAGCGCCGCGGTGCGCACGCTGGAAGGTCTCACCGTCGGCCTGCTGGCCGGGCTATTGCTTGTACAGGGCACCTATCTGTATCGCACCGAGATCGCACGCGAACTGCCCGGCCTGCGCCCGATCCTGACGACCGCCTGCGCACAGCTGGGCTGCGACGTTCCCTATCCCCGCAATGCAGAGTCGATCGGGCTCGACGCCTCGGACCTGCAATCGGAACCGGGACGGCCGGGCAATTACGTCCTGCACGCCACGGTCAACAACCGCGCGGACTATGCACAGACCTGGCCCCATCTGGAATTGACGCTGACCGATGCGCGCGACATGCCGATCGCCCGCCGAACCCTCGCTCCAGACGAATGGGTTCCGGCGGCGCAACGCGTCGAGGCGTTCGCAGGGCGGCGGGCGGTCAATGCCCGCATCCGCTTCGAAGCGCCTGATCTTGCACCAACCGGCTACCGGGTCTACGTCTTCTACCCCTGACCTTCTACCGGTAACGCCCGTCGTCTCGGCACTCAGCGCGTCACGCGCGTGGTGCCGGCGTCGCGCAGCACGCGCACGCGCTCGCCGGGCCGGAAACCCTCGCCCTCGTCGGCCTGCACCACGGCCAGGAACTGGCCGTTATCCAGCCGAACGGTGACTTCAACCCCTTGCGTACGCGTCACGCCTTCCTCGACCGCAGCGCCGGCCACGCCACCCGCCACAGCCCCGATCACCGTCGCCACCGCCTGACCGCGGCCGCCGCCGATCGTGCTGCCGGCAATGCCGCCCACGGCCGCGCCTGCCACCGTACCCACCGGCGACTTGGTCCCCTCCAGTTGCACGCCGCGCACCGACTCGACGGTACCGAACTGCACCGTCATCGCGCGGCGCGCCTCGGTGCGCGAATAAGTTCCACCACCCAGCCCCTGCGCACAACCGCCAAGGATCAGCAATGCAGCAAGCGCACCCGCCGTGGCCCGCAGCCTGGTCGATTTCAGATTCACCATAGATCCTCCCCGAAAGCCTGCCGATAGCGCGCCGCAATATCGTCGCGCGTCGGCTGGTGGTTTTGTCCGCCACGGCAGGCGATCTTGATCGCGCCCATCACCGCAGCCAAACGGCCCGCACGCAGCATGTCCCAGCCATTCGCGATGCCGTGAAGCAGGCCGGCCCGATACGCGTCGCCACAGCCCGTGGGATCGACGATCGCATCCGGTCTGGCGGCTGGGATGCTCAACACCTTACCGCGATGATGGATACGCGAACCTTCGCCACCCAAGGTCACCACAAAGGCATCCACCATCGCGGCGAGATCGGCCTCGCTGCGGCCCGTCTTCTCGCACATCAGGCGAGCCTCGTAGTCATTGACCGTGCAGTAGGTAGCCAGTTGCAGGCATTCGAGTAACTCTTCGCTACCGAGAATCGGCAGCGCCTGACCCGGATCGAACACGAAGGGCACGCCTGCCTCGGCAAAGCCCTTCGCATGGCGCAACATGCCATCGCGGCCGTCAGGCGACACGATACCCAGCTTCACGCCCTTCGCCTCGCGCACATCGTTAAGGTGCGAATGAAACATCGCGCCAGGGTGGAAGGCGGTGATCTGGTTGTCGTCGAGGTCCGTCGTGATGAAGGCCTGGGCGGTGAAGGTGCCCGGGACCTCGCGCACATGATCCTCGCGCAGCCCCAGCTTCTGCAGGCGATAGCGATAGGGGCCGGCATCCTCGCCGACGGTGGCCATGATCAGCGGATCGCTGCCGAGCAACTTCAAGGAATAGGCAATGTTGCCGGCGCAGCCACCGAACTCGCGGCGCAGATCCGGCACCAGGAAGGATACATTCAGGATGTGGATCTGCTCGGGCAGGATGTGATTCTTGAAGCGGTCGTGGAAGACCATGATCGAGTCGTAGGCGACCGATCCGCAGACGAGGATGGACATAGGGCAGGCCCGCAGGGACGAATGAAAAAGGCCGCCATTATACGAGGCGGCCCTGCTGCCCTGTCCGGCAGACGGTCACGTTCCCGGCAGGATTGGCGACGCGACCGAGGCCGCTCGCCTGCCGGAAGCCATGTCAGTCCACCAGTCCTGCGCGCAGGCGCTCAGCCATCTCCTGCAGGGCCTCGCGCGACGGGTTCTTCACCGGCCACGCCAGCGCCATGCCGTCGTCCGTCCATCGCGGCAGCACGTGGATATGGAAGTGGAACACCGTCTGCGCGCCTGCGGGCTCGTTCGCCTGCAAAAGCGTCACGCCCTCGCAGCCGGTCACTTTCTTCACCGTCCGCGCCATTCGAGCCGCCGTGCGCAGCGCCGCGCCAGCCAGCGTGTCGTCGAGCGCGTAGATGTTGTCGCGATGCGGTTTCACCATCACCAGCATGTGGCCGGGATTCACCGACTGGATGTCCATGATCGCGAGCGTGTGCTCATCCTCATACACCTTCGATGCCGGCAGTTCGCCCTTCACGATGCGGCAGAACACGCAGTTGTCCATCCCCTCTCCTCGTCTGTCTGCGTTTCAGTCATCGCATCGTAACCATCGCGTCACCGCATCGCAACGCAGGCTTTCGAGAATGGCCCCATTCCAACAGGACGGACAACAGCCATGCTCGAGAACCGCCAGCCCCGCCAGGACACCGCCGCCCGCAAGGGCCGCAACCTCCACGTCGGCCTCGCCACCTGCGAAACCGAGATCCTCGAAGCCCAGAAGCTGCGCTATCGCGTGTTCGCCGACGAGATGGGCGCTCGCCTGCCGACCCGCACGCCGGGCGTCGACCGCGACATCTACGACCCCTTCTGCGAACACCTGATCGTGCGCGACGAAGATGCCGGCCGCATCGTCGGCACCTACCGCATCCTGTCCCCGTCCGCGGCGCGCAGGGTCGGCGGATACTACTCGGAGAACGAATTCGACCTCACCCGCCTCCAGCACCTCCGCCCGCGGCTGGTCGAGATCGGGCGCTCCTGCATCGATGCCGACTACCGCAGTGGCGCGGTGATCGCGCTGCTATGGGGCGGCCTCGCACGCTACATGCAGGAGAACGGCTACGACTATCTGGTCGGCTGCGCCTCGGTCAGCATGGCTGACGGCGGCCACGCCGCAGCCAGCCTGTATAATCGCCTGCGCGAAAAGCACCTCGCACCGACCGAGTACCACGTGTTCCCGCGCTGCCCACTGCCGATGCGCGCACTGCGCAGTGACCTTGCCGCCGAGCCGCCGCCGCTGATCAAGGGCTACCTGCGCGCTGGCGCCTGGATCTGCGGCGACCCCGCCTGGGATCCCGACTTCAACACCGCCGACCTGCCGATCCTTATGCCGATGACCAAGGTCGACGACCGCTACGCGCGACACTTCATGGGACGCCAAGGCTGATGAACGGACAGGGGCAGACCGCTGACCTGCGGACGCAGACACAGGCCTCGGCGGCCGCTCCTGTCGTGCCGGCCGCATTCGCACCCACACCGCCGCTCTTGCGCGCCTGGCGCTACCTGCGGCTCACCCTTCACCTGCTGCAGGGTGCGGCAACGCTGGCGCTGGTCTATCCCTTGTGCAAGCCCACGACCCGGCTGAGCCTGCGCCAGCGCTGGTCCCGGCGCCTGCTCGTCATCCTGGGTCTGCGCCTGCAGCTGGAAGGTGCGCCGATCGCACCGGGCGCGATGCTGGTCGCCAACCACATCTCCTGGGTGGACATCTTCGTCATCAATGCCGCCTCCCCTTCAGCCTTCGTCAGCAAGGCCGAGGTGCGCAGCTGGCCGCTCATAGGCTGGCTGGCCGCGCGCAACGACACCATCTTCCTGCGCCGTGGCAGCCGCGGCCACGCGCGCATCATCAATGCCGAGATCGCCGCCTTGCTGGACGCCGGCCGCAACGTGGCCATCTTCCCCGAAGGCACGACCACCGACGGCAGCCACGTGCTGCATTTCCACGCCGCGCTGCTGCAACCTGCCGTCGCCAGCGGCCACGCCGTGCAGCCGCTCGCGTTGAGCTACCGGAACCCGGATGGAAGCCACAGCCGCGCGCCCGCCTACGACGGCGAACTGAGCCTGGGCCAATGCACGGCCAACATCATCGCAGCGCGGGAGCTCGTCGCACGGGTAACGGTTTCGGCGCCCATCGAGACGGCCGAAGGCATCGACCGCCGCAGCCTCGCCCAACAGGCTCGTGCCGCAGTCATGCGGGATATCGGCGCCTAACCCGGCACCTGGAACACCTCGCCGTCCTCGATGCGCACCGCAGTGAGCTTGCCGCCCCACACGCAGCCCGAATCGAGCGCAATCAGTCCCGGCTCGCGGTAGAAACCCAGCGCCGACCAATGGCCGCACACAATCGTGTGCGTGCGATTCATCCGGTCCGGCACGCGGAACCACGGCAGCGTGCCCGGCGGCGCCTGGTCGGGTGCCCCTTTCGCGCGCAATGCCATGCGTCCGTCGGGCGAGCAAAAGCGCATCCGCGTGCAGGCGTTGACGATCACGCGCAGCCGATCCCAGCCCTTGAGCTTTTCGTCCCAGCGCTCGGGCCGGTTGCCGGCCAGTTGCAGCAGGAAGGTCTTCGCCTTCGGCCCAGTCAGCGCCGCTGCAACCTCGTCGGACAGCGCCTTCGCCTTCGCCACGGTCCAGCCGGGCAGCAAGCCCGCATGCACCAGCACGTGGTCGCCCTCGACCTGTACCAGCGGCCGCTGTGCCAGCCAGCCCAGCAATTCGTCGCGATCCGGCGCCTCCAGTACCTGGAACAGGGTGTCGTCACTGTCACGCCGCGAATAGCCGGCCGCAACCATCAGCAGATAGAGATCATGGTTGCCGAGCACGACATTCGCCGCCGGCCCCATGTCTCGCAGCATGCGCAGCACGCGCAGCGACTCCGGCCCGCGATTGACGAGATCGCCAACCACCCAGAGCTGGTCCCTTGCAGGGTCGAAGGCGATGCGCTCGAGCATCCGATCGAGCGGTCCGTAACAGCCCTGGATGTCGCCGATGGCGTAGCTTGGCATGCTGGGAACGGGGGTGCGCAAAGACCCGCACCGAGAACGTGAAAGGGAGCTGAATCTTACCGGCGTATTGCTGCGCTCGGGTTTCATCTGAGTTGCCGACATCCGTGAGCGCCAGGCGGATACTGCGCGGTCCGCGAGCACCAGCGATCGAGAACGCAGCAAAAAACAAAACGGGAGCCGAAGCTCCCGTTTTGATCTTCAAACCTGTCCGGAAGACAGATTAGAAGGTGTGACGCACGCCGAGACCGAACTTGCTCTCGTAGCCTTCGCCAGCCAGCGAGTTCTCTTCGATGTCGTAGTCGCCGTACTGAGCGTACACCGTGGTGCGCTTCGACAGGCTGTGGTGGTAACCAATCGAGAAGCGATCGTTGTTGGAATCATCCACATCGTCGATCTCTTGCTGACCGTAAGCCAGCACCACGTTGCCAGCTGCCGAGACCGGAACGGTGGCAGCAAGGAACCACTGCTTGACCTTACCGTCATCCCCACCGAGCTCGAGCTTGTCCTGACCATAGGCAGCAGCCAGTTTGACCACGCCGAAGTCATAGGCGGCACCCAGATCCCAGACGGTTTCGGTTGCATCGATAGCGTCAACCTTGACCTTATGGTAGTTCGCGCCAAGGGTCAGCGGACCGTTCTTATAGACAGGCGAGACTGCCCAGATGTTCGCATCCAGATCGTCGTCAGCGCGCTCGTCATTCAGTGCGCTAGCGGTGTAAGCCACAGTCACCGTCAGGCCCGAGAAGCTCGGCGAGATGTAAGCGACAGTGTTATCAAGACGGGTGACAGGATCTGCTTTGCCCGAAAGCACGAAGTTCAGCAGACCTGCACCTTGGGTGTAATTGGTGCTGAAACCGGTGATGGCCGAATCCAGGAAGGGGTCCAGGCTGCCCAGGAATGCGTTTTGCGGGGTGGTCAGGCGACCAGCGGCAACGGTACCGAAACCGCCACTCAGGAACAGGTAAGAATCACGACGCGAGCTCGACGCGATGTAGTCACGCTCTTCGTTGGTGTCGAAGTTCAGACGGGTCTGAACGTCGAAACCAACCTTCAGGCCATTGCCCAGATCTTCGGTGCCCTTGAAGCCGATGAAGCTGGGCTGCAGCAGGCCGCTGTCGATACCGTTACGGCTCTCAGCGTCACCCGAGTGCGAACCCGAGTAGGAATAACCCATATCGACACGACCGTAGACGGTCACGTTCGACTGAGCGAAGGCCGGAGCGGCAGCAGCGGCGGCAACAGCCAGCGCGATCAGTTTCTTCTGCATGTGTTTCTCCTCAAATATGAAGTTGAGACCTTGGCATGTGCCTCGGCCCTACTCACCTCTCTGGCGAGAAGTTGGAGCGATTCTGCAAACCCGCCGCGCCCCTTGCAAGCCCGGCAGCGCTAAAACACCACATTCGGAGGATTGTTGTTGCAGTCGTGCAACAGATGACAACGCCAATGGCACCTGCCTGCGGGAATCGCAGCCGGCGCCGTCGGGCGGGGTCGTAGCCCTGACAATGGGATACCCGCATGCCCGAACCCACGTACGATCGGGAGGAAGCGCCGTGTATCAAAGACGGAACTCGAGCCCGGCTTAGCACTCTGATGCCCCGAGTGCTAATATTCGAGCGCAAGGAGGACACAAGCCTATGTCTCAAGCCCTGACGTTCCCCGTTCCCGCCGCCGGCAGCCTGGATCAGTACATCCAGAGCGTGAACCGCATGCCGATGCTCAGCGAGCGGCAGGAGGTGGAACTGGCGACGCGGCTGCGCGATGACGGCGATGTTGATGCAGCGCGCCAACTGGTCATGTCACACCTGCGGGTGGTGGTTGCGATCGCGCGCGGCTACCTAGGCTACGGCCTGCCGCATGCCGACCTGATCCAGGAAGGCAACATCGGCCTGATGAAAGCGGTGAAGCGTTTCGACCCGACGCGGGGCGTGCGTCTGGTGTCGTTCGCGATCCACTGGATCAAGGCCGAGATCCACGAATACATCCTGAAGAACTGGCGCCTGGTGAAGATCGCCACCACCAAGGCGCAGCGCAAGCTGTTCTTCAACCTGCGCGGCATGAAGCAGGACAGCACGACGCTGAACCCACTCGAAGTGAAGTCGATCGCCGCCCAGTTGGGCGTAAAGCCGGAAGAAGTCGTCGAGATGGAAACCCGCCTCGGCGGCCGCGACATCCCGCTCGATGGCGGCAGCGACGACGATGACGAGCGCTTCGCGCCCATCGCCTACCTGCCCGATCCGCACGCCGAACCTTCGGAAGTGCTGGAGCAGACGCAGCTCGCCCACCTTCAGGACAGCGGCCTGCGCAACGCGCTGGCCAGCCTGGACGACCGCAGCCGCGCCATCGTCCAGCGCCGCTGGCTGAGCGAAGGCGACAGCGCCACGCTGCACGAACTGGCAGCCGAGTACGGCGTGTCGGCCGAGCGCATCCGCCAGATCGAAGCCAAGGCCATGCAGAAGATGCGCGGGATGCTTGCGGCGGTGGCGTAAAGTTCACGTTGGCATGCAAGTGGCTATACTCAGCCAAGAGCCTGGCCAACGGAGAACGCGACATGCCCCACTACAGCAAGCTGCTTGACCGGATCAGCATCTCGGCAGACCAGTGCGGCGGCCGTCCATGCATCCGGGGTTTGCGAATCCGGGTTTCGGACGTTCTCGGTTTGCTGGGCGCAGGCGCGAGCTTTGAAGAGATTCTCGAGGACTATCCTTTCCTGGAGGAGGCGGACATCCGTGCATGCCTCGAGTACGCAGCCATTCAGGCCGATCACACAATCCTCGTCGCAGCATGAGGCTGCTGGTCGACAATCAGCTTCCAGCGGCTCTGGCTCGCTGGCTCTCGTCGAAGCAGCTATGCGCAGCGCACGTCACGGACGTTGGCCTCGCAGACGCCTCGGATAGCGAGATCTGGCGCCACGCGCGAGAAGAGAGCTTGGTCATCGTCACGAAGGACGACGACTTCCGTATCCTCGCCAACCACCAAAGAAGCATCCCGCCTCAGGTCGTCTGGGTTCGGCTGGGAAACTGCCGTAAGCAGGCATTGTTCACGGCCTTCGACTCTGTACTCCCCCAGTTGATCGAGGCGCTCGAAGCCGGCGAATCCATCGTCGAGATTCGCTGACTCACTTCCCCGCCAGCAGCGCCTTGATGTCCGCCGCGATCACTGCGGGATCCTCGGCGTGCTTCACGTACAAGCGCAGCCTGCCCTGCGGGTCGAACACGTAGGTGCCGGCCGAATGGTCGATGGTGTAGTGCCCCTCCAGGTCGCCGCTCTTGCGGTAGAACACACGGAAATCCTTTGCTACCTCGGCGATCTTGTCGGGCGTGCCATACATCCCGAGGAAGCGCTTGTCGAACACCGGCACGTATTCGGCCAGCAGCGCAGGCGTGTCGCGCTCGGGGTCGACGGTGATGAAGATGACCTGGACCTTGTCGCCGTCCGGGCCGAGTTGTTGCATGACCTCGCTCATGCCGGCCAATGCCGTGGGACAGACGTCAGGGCACTGGGTGTAGCCGAAGAAGATCGTGACCACCTTGCCCTTGAAGTCCGCGAGCGTGCGCGTCTGGCCGTGGTGATCGGTGAGCTGCAGCGTCTTGCCATATTCGGCGCCGGTGATGTCGGTGCTGCGGAACACCGGCTCGGGCGGGGTGCAGGCCGCGAGCAACGCGACGGCAAGCGCCGTGGCCGCAGCGCGGGCAAGGCGGGAGAAACGGAACGTAGGGGAAAAGCGGGAAGACATCGGGCACCTCGTGCTGCCGGTTCAATCAGCGCCCGATGATAGACGCTTGCGACGCGCGCAAACACCGTCTGCGTCAAGGCGCCGCACGTCCGGCGTGCATCACCACCGCAGGTAATGGTCGACCAGCAGCGCCCCGAACAGCCCGAACAAGTAGGCGATGGAGAAGCGGAAGGTACGCCGTGCCAGCGCGTCGCTATAGTCGCGGAACAGCCGCCAGGCGTAGCGGATGAACTGCAAGCCAAGCGCCACCGCTACGCCCAGATAGAGCGCGCCGCTCATTCGTGTAGCGAAGGGCAGCAGCGTGACGCCGAACAGGATCAGGGTGTACAGCAACACCGACAGGCGGGTGAACTCGGCGCCGTGCGTGACGGGCAGCATCGGCAGCCCCGCGCGCGCGTAGTCGGCGGTGCGGTACAGGGCCAGCGCCCAGAAGTGCGGTGGCGTCCACGCGAAGATGATGAGGAACAGCAGCAGCGCATCGGCGCTGACCTCGCCCGACACCGCGGCCCAGCCGAGCACTGGCGGCATCGCGCCGGATGCACCGCCGATCACGATGTTCTGCGGCGTACGCGGCTTCAGCAGCACGGTATAGACCACCGCGTAGCCGACGAAGGTGGCGAGCGTCAGCCACATCGTCAGCGGATTGACCGCCTGATGCAGCAGTGTCAGACCGAAGCCGCCGAGCACGCCGGCGAACAGCAGCACCTCGGTGGGCGACAGCTCGCCGCGCGGCAAGGGGCGGGCCCGGGTGCGCGTCATGCGGGCGTCGATCTGCTGCTCGATCAGGCAGTTCATCGCCGCCGCGGCACCGGCGACACAGGCGATGCCGACCGTCGCAGCGAACACGGTCAAGGCGTTGGGCAAGCCGTCGGGCACGGCGAGGAACATGCCGATCACCGCGCAGAACACGATCAACGTATTCACGCGCGGCTTGGTCAGCACGTAGAAGGCGCGCAGGCGGCTGGCGCGGGCGGCGTCCAAAGCGGCGATTTTCATGATCTCCCCTCCTCGATCGCCATCGCCAGCGCCGGATCGGGCCGGCGCTGCGGGGCGACGAATGGCAGGGCGCGCGGTGCGCCGAGCCGGAAATTGACCCACACCATCACCCACACCAGCAGGGCCGCGCCGGCGTTGTGCGCCGCGGCCAACGGCAGGGGCAGCGACAGCAGCACGTTGGCGATGCCCAGCCCGACCTGCAGCGCCAGCGCCGCCAGCAGCACGACGCCGACATCAAAGGTCGCGCGCCGTCGGCACAGGGCGCCGCCCAGCAACAGCAGTGCGCCCCCCGCGACCAGCGCGCCGATGCGATGTGACCAGTGGATGGCAGTGAGCGCGGCGTTCGACAGCAGTTCGCCATCTGCCGTCATGCCGAGTTCGCGCACCACGTGGAAGGCGTTGGCGTAGTCGGCCTCCGGCGCGAAGCTGCCGTGACAGGTCGGGAAATCGGTGCAGGCCAGCGCCGCGTAATTGGTGCTGGTCCAGCCGCCGAGGGCGATCTGTGCGATCAGCAGGGCGAAGGCCAGCCTGGCACCCAGCTGCAGCCGGCGCGGCGATCGACCCGCGTGCGATGGCGCCGCCATCGGCTGCACGGCACCGGAGGCGCGCAACACCAGCCAGGCCAGCAGGGCCAGCGTGGTCAGGCCGCCCAGCAGGTGCGCGGTGACGATGGCGGGCTTGAGCAGCAGGGTCACCGTCCATTTGCCGAGCAGCCCCTGGAAGATCACCACCCCGACCAGCGCCAGGGCCACACCCGGCGCGGCACGCGGGTTGTCGCGCAAACGCCAGGCCAGCACCGCGATGACGATGATCAGCAGGCCAAGGCTCGCAGCGAGGTAGCGGTGGATCATCTCCTTCCACGCCTTGGGCAGGCTGACCGGGCCGTCCGGCGCCGCGGCATGGACGTCGCGGATCACGTCGGCGGCATGCGCCGGCGTGAGCTTGCCGTAGCAGCCCGGCCAGTCCGGGCAGCCGAGCCCGGCATCGGCCAGACGCACATAGGCGCCGAACACCACGACGACGAAGGTCAGCAGCAGCGCGCCCAGGGCGAGGCGCTTGTAGAGGCGCAGGCCGCGACTCACGGCCGCCCTCCCCGCCCCAGCGCCGAGTACTTCAGCAAGCGTTGCAGATCCTTGGTGAGGGCACGCGCCGCCGCCGTCGCATCGGCCCGGTCGTCGAAACGCATCATGACGTTGCCCAGCGGATCAACGAGAAGAATGGTGCCGGGCGCCAGTTGCGGCAGCGCAGCCAGCCACGCCGCATCGGCACGGGCGATGCGCAGCTCGTCGGCCACCGACGTGCCGGGCAGATGATCGGCTGCCGGTTCTGCGCCATCACTGACCAGCCAAAGCCGGCCCACCCGCTCCATCTCCTTGGCCTGGGCGATGCGCGCCTGGCGCGACACGTACAGCGCACGCGCGCAGGCCGCATCGCAGGCGGCCGGTGCGGCCACGACCAGCGTCCAGCGTCCCTCGAGCTCGGCGCGCGTCAGCGCCGGCTGGCCCCCAAGCCCGGGCAAGCCACTCTGCGGCAAGGGCGTCAGCGGCAGCAATGCGCCGTTGTTCACCCGCCCCTGCGGCTGCCAGACGTAGAACATGAAGTAGGACGCCAGCACCGGCAGCACGCATACCAGCGCCAGCAGCAACAGGGTGCGCCGTGCCCGGCGGCGAAGCGCGGGCGGCACCGGACCGAGGGGCTCAGTGTCCGGCGAAGCGAGGGTTCCGCTGCTCATGAGGTCTCCGGAAGATCAGGCGCCAGGCGAACCCGGCGGTGAGCAAGGCGGCAAGCGCCGCAAGCGCGTACCACTGGAAGGCATAGCCGCGATGACGGTCGATGCCGGCGGACGGCAGCGGCCAGTCGCGCACCAGGCCGTCATTCACGACCGAGGTCTGCAGCGCGATCCAGAGTGCAACGCAGGGGGCTGCGGCCTCGCCTCGTGCGCGTGGTCTGGCCGTCGGGCAGAGCGCCAGCCCCAGTCCGGACGCCCCGGCCCATTGCGCCAGATCGAGCACCTGCACCACCTTTCCGCCAGTTGCCTGTCCCGCGCGCGCCAGCGTGAAGGGCGAGGCTTCCGGCCGATGCAGCCGGCCTTGCAGTTGAACCGGCCCGCGCGCGACCGACACGTCCGGCACCGCGCGACGATCCGGCCCCACCGCGATCCAGCCGCGGTTGACCACTACCACGCCCGAGCCGTCGGCAAGCTTCAGGGGTGTCAGCACGTGGTAGCCGGCCTGCCCGGCATGGGTGCGGTTGTCCAGCAGGATCGTTTCCGCCGGCAACCATTCGCCCTCGAGCAGCAAGGGCTGGCCCAGCCGCAACCCGGCTTCGTCGGTGTCGGTCGCGAGTGGCGCCGAGGCCGTCGCGCGCACGGCCGGCCGCGCCGCCGCGTCATCGAGCAGCGCCTGCAGTTCGCTCTTCTCCTGCGCACGGCGCAGCTGCCAGTTGCCGAGCGACGTCGTGAGGGCGACCACGAGCACGCCCGCCAGCAGGGGCAGGAGCATTCGCAGGCGTGCTGTCGCCCGGGTGCTCACGAGCACGCCTCCTCCGTTTGGTGCGCCCCATCGACGCGGCTACACTGCAGCGAAACCCCGCGGAGAACCGTCATGCGCATCGTCGTCATCGCCTTCCTGCTGATGATCGTGGCCAGCCTGGCCTCGGCGCTGTTCCTGCTGATGCGCGACCGCAACGCGGCCGGCGGCACCCGGGTCGCCCGCGCCCTGGCCATCCGCGTGGGCCTGTCGCTGACGCTGTTCGCGCTGCTGATGGCCGGCTTCGCCACCGGGCTCATCGAGGGCAGGCTGTAGGCGCATGCGGCAGTCACGACCGGTCTCCCCGTCCTAGAGCCAATACACGACGACGAACAGGATCAGCCACACCACATCCACGAAGTGCCAGTACCAGGCCGCGGCCTCGAAGCCGAAGTGGTGGTCCGGGGTGAAGTGGCCCGCCATCACACGGAACAGCATCACCGCCAGCATGATCGCGCCGATGGTGACGTGCAGGCCGTGGAAGCCGGTCAGCAGGAAGAAGGTGGAGCCGTAGATGCCGCTGTCGAGCCGCAGGTTGAGGTCGGCGTAAGCGTGCACGTACTCGTAGGCCTGCAGCGCGATGAAGATGGCACCCAGCACGATGGTGGCCAGCAGGCCGAGCTTGAGCTGGCTGCGCTTGTTGCCCAGCAGGCCGTAGTGCGCCCAGGTCAGCGTGACGCCGGAGGTCAGCAGGATCAGCGTGTTGATTGCGGGAATGCCCCACGCCCCCATCGGCGTGAAGGGGTCGGCGCCGCTCTGCGCGTAGGGGCCGGACGTAGGCCAGGTGCTGGTGAATCCCTGCCACAGCAGGGCCTCGTTGTCGCCGGACGCCAGCCACGGCACCGACAGCACGCGAGCGTAGAACAGTGCGCCGAAGAAGGCGGCGAAGAACATCACCTCGGAGAAGATGAACCAGCCCATCGACCAGCGGAAGGACACGTCCACCCGCCTGCCGTACTGGCCGGTCTCCGATTCGCGCACGACCTGGCCGAACCAGCCGAACAGCATGTAGATCAGGATGGCGATGCCGGCGAAGAACAACCACGGCCCCGCGGGCGCATCGTTGAGCCACAGCGCCGAACCGGCACCGAACAGCAGAAGCGCGATCGAGCCGAAGATCGGGTACTTGGACGGCTCGGGCACGAAGTAGTGGTCGAACGAGCGGCTTGCTGTTGCATGACTCATGACGTGTTCCCCCTGGCCTGTACTTGCCCGGTGCCGCTAGGCGAGCACCACTTGCACCGCGATGACGATGAGGATGACGAAGACCGCGCCGGCCAGCACGCCGGCCACGACCACCGCCAGCGGGTTGAGCGAGCCGGCGTCTTCCATGTAAGCCTGGCGCCTGCGCACCCCGAAGAATGACCACAGCACGGCGCGCAGCGTCGGCCAGAAGCCGGCGCGGCGCGGGTTGCCGGCACCGTGCGCGTTCATGACGCCCCCTCCACCAGCGCTGGCTTCGGTGGTTGCGCCGCGGCGGTGTTGCGGCCCGGCAACTCGAAGAAGGTGTAGGAGAGCGTGATCACCGTGACGTCTGCCGGCAGCGCTGGATCGACGACGAACACCACCGGCATCGTGCGCTGCTCGCCTGGCGCCAGCGTCTGCTGCTCGAAGCAGAAGCAGTCCATCTTGTTGAAGTAGCGCCCGGCAAGTTGCGGCCCGTAGCTCGGCACCGCCTGGCCGGTCACCGGCACGTCGCGGGTGTTGGAGACTTCGTACTCGACCTGCACCAGTTGCCCCGGATGGACCTCGATCGAGCGCTGCATGGGCTGGAAGCGCCAGGGCAGGTGGTGCAGGTTGGCATCGAACTGCACCAGGACTCGGCGACTGGTATCGACCTGGGTGTTGAGCACCGCCCTTGCCCCCTGCTCGGCCTCGGGCCGCAGGAAGTTGTTGATGCCGGTCACTTCACAGATCTTTTCGTAGAAGGGCACGAGCAGGAAGCCGAAGCCGAACATGACCGCGGCCGACACTGACAGGCGCAACAGCAGGCGACGGTTCTCCGCGGCGAGGCGGCCAGGGTGGGTACTCATTGCCCGAACACCTTGTACTTGAGGATGACGAAGACGAAGAAGGCGAACGCCACCGCCGCCAGCATCAGGCCGGTGCGACGGTTGGCTGCCTTGCGATCCTCGCTGCGCGTCATGTCCTCACCCTTCCTTGCCACCCTGGTGGCGAGGCGGAGAGCAGAGCCTCCTTCTCCCGAGATCTCCACCCCTGCTCCCCGCTCACCCCTGAAACCCTGCAGCGCCGGTTCCTACTTAACCACTGGTGCCTGCTCGAAGGTGTGGTGCGGCGCTGGCGACGGCACCGTCCACTCCAGCCCCTCGGCGCCTTCCCACGAACGCGCCGCGGCACGCTCGCCGCCACGCACGCACTTGACCACCACCACCAGGAAGATCAGCTGCGACAGGCCGAAGCCGAAGGCACCGACCGAGGCCAGTGCGTTGAAGTCGGCGAACTGCAGCGCGTAGTCCGGAATGCGGCGCGGCATGCCGGCCAGGCCGAGGAAGTGCATCGGGAAGAAGGTGATGTTGAAGAACACGATCGAGCACCAGAAATGCAGCTTGCCGAGGAATTCGCTCGGCATGTGCCCGGTCCATTTCGGCAGCCAGTAGTAGGCGCCGGCGAACAGCGCGAACAGCGAGCCGGCGACCAGCACGTAGTGGAAGTGCGCGACCACGTAGTAGGTGTCCTGCACCTGGATGTCGATCGGCGCGATGGCGCAGATCAGGCCGGTGAAGCCGCCCATCGTGAACACGAAGATGAAGCCGGTGGCCCACAGCATCGGCGTCTCGAAGGTCATCGAGCCGCGCCACATCGTCGCCACCCAGTTGAACACCTTCACCCCGGTGGGCACGGCGATCAGCATGGTCGCGTACATGAAGAACAGCTGGCCGGCGGCCGGCATGCCGGTGGCGAACATATGGTGCGCCCACACGGCGAAGGACAGGATGGCGATCGAGGCCGTCGCATAGACCATCGACGCATAGCCGAACAGCGGCTTGCGCGCGAAGGTCGGGATGATCTGGCTGACGATGCCGAAGGCCGGGAGGATCATGATGTAGACCTCCGGGTGGCCGAAGAACCAGAAAATGTGCTGGTACATCACCGGATCGCCACCGCCCGCAGCGTTGAAGAAGCTGGTGCCGAAATGGCGGTCGGTGAGGATCATCGTCACCGCGCCAGCCAGCACCGGCATGACCGCGATCAGCAGGTAGGCGGTGATCAGCCAGGTCCAGCAGAACAGGGGCATCTTCATCAGGGTCATGCCCGGCGCGCGCATGTTGAGCACGGTGACGACGATGTTGATCGCGCCCATGATCGAGCTGATGCCCATGATGTGGATGGCGAAGATGGCGAGGTCCATGCCCATGCCCATCTGTACCGACAGCGGCGCGTACAGCGTCCATCCTGCGGCGGTGGCGCCACCCGGCACGAAGAAGGAGCCGATCAGCAGGATCGCGGCCGGTGGCAGCAGCCAGAAGCTCCAGTTGTTCATGCGCGCGAAGGCCATGTCACTGGCGCCGATCATCAGAGGGATCATCCAGTTCGCGAAGCCGACGAAGGCCGGCATGATGGCGCCGAACACCATCACCAGGCCGTGCATGGTCGTGAGCTGGTTGAAGAATTCCGGCTGCACCACCTGCAGGCCGGGCTGGAACAGCTCTGCGCGGATCGTCAGCGCCATCACGCCCCCGGACAGGAACATGATGAAGCTGAAGATCATGTACATCGTGCCGATGTCTTTGTGGTTGGTCGTCGTGAGCCAGCGCATCAGGCCGGTCGGGCCGGGCTGATGCCCCTGGAGCTGATCATGTGTGACGGCGGCCATGCGGGGTCCTCCTGTCGAACAGCGCTACAACGACGACTCAACAACGCGATGCACAAACGCGGTGACCCTGATGCCGCCGCGGAGATGCAATTCCGTTCCTATTGGGCGGCCAGCGCCACGTTCTGCGCCTGCATCTGGGCACTGACCCACTCGGCGTACTTCTCGGCCGACACGACGTGCACTTCGATCGGCATGAAGCCATGGTCGCGGCCGCACAGCTCGGCGCAGTTGCCCCGGTAGATGCCTTCCTTGTCGGCGCGGAACCAGGTGTCGCGGATGAAGCCGGGAATGGCGTCCTGCTTGACGCCGAAGGCCGGCACCCACCATGAATGGATGACGTCGTTGGCCGTCAGCAGCACGCGCACCTTCTTGCCCACCGGCACCACCAGCGGCTTGTCGACCTCGAGCAGGTATGCCTCGCCCTTGGGGGCGCCGCCTTCGATCTGCTCGCGCGGCGTCGACAGGCTGGACAGGAAGCGGATGCCCTCGCCCTCGCCCTGCAGGTAGTCGTAGCCCCACTTCCACTGATAGCCGGTGGCCTTGATCGTCAGGTCGGGGTTGGAGGTGTCCTTCATCTCGATCACGGTTCTGGTCGCAGGCCAGGCCATGCCGAGCAGGATCAGGATGGGGATGACGGTCCAGGCGATCTCGACCGCGGTGTTCTCATGGAAATGGGCGGCGACGGCGCCCTTGGACTTGCGATGATGGAACACCGCCCAGAACATCACACCGAACACGCCGATGAAGATGACCAGACAGATCACCAGCATCAGCGTGTGCATGTCGTTGATCTGCTCGGCGATGCCCGTGACCGGGGCCTGCAGGTTGTAGCGCGCCGGCGAATCCTGCGCGAGCGCAGGACCGGCAAGGCCGACAGCGGCGGATGCAGTCGCGAAGCGACGGGCACTTTCCATGACCACCCCCTACATCTTGTAGTTTTGGCAGGCGTGACCGATGTTGCCATAGCGAAAAACACAGCCGCAACACGGTTTTTTGATAAAAATCAATATATTGCGTCGCAATATCTGCTACCCGCCGCATCACGGCTGCACTTGCGCGCTGCATTCGGGGTTTTCCCATGGGGCGTTTTTTTGCAGTGCCGCAACTGCGCACGACGCGCCCGTCATCCGGCAAGGATGCAATCGGACTGCAGTGAACTGCGCCCTCAGCCGGTGGCGGACAGCTTGCGCCGCAGGGCCCGCATCAATGCGCCGATGACCGGCAAGTGGGCATAGAGCTCCTCGGCCGGATCCCAGTAGTCGCGATGCAGGACGACACGCCCGTCGGCATCGAAGCTCAGGTGGCTGACGCCACGGACCACCAAGGCACGCCCACGCAGGCGCAGGTGAAAGTCCCAGCCCAACATGGCTTGGTCGCCCTGCACGATGCGACTGGTGACCACGAAGCGCGGTGAGTCCGCGGTCGCGAACATGTGTTCGAAGATGCGGCGGATCGCGGCGACGCCGATCACCTCGTTGAAGGGGTCCTTGAAATGCGCGTCGGGGGCGTAGAACTCGCCGAGGCGGACGAGCGAAGCCGGTGTCAGGGCCTGGTAGAAGTCGGCAAGCGCGTCGACGGCATCATTGACGGAGCGCTGGTTCGGGTTGGTCATTCGCGTATTCAAAGTCCGGTTGCGCGCCGGATCAAGGCAAAGTAAGCGCGCCGCGGCAGCCACTGCAGCAGCTTCAGTACGCGCGTGAAGCGGCGCGGAAAGTGGATCTCGAAATCGCCCCGCCCGAAGCCGGCGACGATCTCCTGTGCCGCGTCCTCGGCGGAGATCAGCGCCGGCATACGGAAGTCGTTCTGCGCCGTAAGCGGCGTGGCGACGAAGCCGGGATCGATCAGGAACACGCCCAGCCCCTTCGGCGCCAGGTCCAGGTAAAGCGTTTCGGCGAAGTTGATCAGCGCGGCCTTGCTCGGCCCATACACCGTCGCCTTCGGCAACCCGCCGTAGCCGGCGACGCTGCCCACCAGCGCGATCGCGCCGCTGCCCTGCCCCAGCAGTTGCGGAATCACCGCCGCCGCGCCCGCCATGGTGCCGAACAGGTTGGTGTCGAGCGTCTCGCGGATCGCCTCGGGCTGCAGTTCCCAGGCGCGCAGCGGCCGGTAGGTGCCGGCGTTGAGCACCACCAGGTCGATGCCGCCCCAGGCATCGACCAGCCCGTCGCGCACGCGCTCGAAATCCTCGGGCCGGGTGACGTCCATCGGCTCGACGACCATGGCGGGGCCACAGTTCGCCGCGAGGGCCTCGAGCCGCTCGCGGCTGCGTGCCGATACCGCGACACGCGCACCGCGCGCCGCCAGGGCCTGCACCAGCGCGGCGCCGATGCCGGTCGATGCCCCGACCAGCCACACCCGCCGCCCCTGCCAGTCGCGGATCGGCGCGTTGAGCGGCGCCAGCCAGCCCATCAGCCGCCCCGCTTGTAGAAGGACAGCGTTACCTCACCGAGGCGGAAGCCCCATTTGCTCATCACCGAACGGTTCAGCATCACGCGGTCGTCCATCAGGAACATCCAGTCGTCGAAGTCGACGTTGTAGACCTTGCCATCGACCGGCAAGGCCAGCACATAGCGCCAGCGCAGCGCGTTGCCGGCCTCCTCGCCGCGCGCCTCGCCGACCACGTCATCCGCGCGGCCGACGTAACGCCCCTCGCCGGTGCGGGTGATCGTCCACACTCGGCGCTGCGTGCTGCCGTCCGAATAGGTGAAGCGCTCGTCCAGCGTACCGACTTCGCCCTGCCAACTCGCGTCGATGATCACGGTGAAACGCTTGACCACCTCGCCGGAACGGTCCTGGAAGATGCCGTGCGCCTCGAGCGTGCCGTTGAAATACTGGCGCAGGTCCAGCACCGGCGTCTCGCTGCGGTATTTGTCGATCTCCACCGAACTGCACCCCCACAGCCCGAACAGGGCCACCATCAAGACAAGGATTCGCTTCACGTTTCACAGGCTCCGCAGGGCGTCCGTGCGGCCGCAGGCAGCTGCGTGGCGGACGCGGTTTCGAGGACGTGGCGCCAGCGCCACAGCAAGGCGACGGCCAGCAACTTCAATCCGACCGGCACCACCGCGTACACCACCGACAAGGCCGCCAGCGCATCGAGCGCCGTCGCGCCGGGCGCGTAGCCGAGGGCAGCGAGTAGCGGCAGCGCCAGGCCCGCGGCGAGCGCGAGGTTGGCCTTGGTCACGAAGTTCCACCAGCCGAAGCAGGCGCCCGCGTGCGAGCCCCCGCCACCTTGCGTATCGTCCCGCGCCAGCAGGTCGGCAAGCAGCGACGGCGGCAGGCTCAGGTCGGCGCCGAGCGCCACGCCGGACAGCACGCAGATCGCGCCATAGGCGAGCAGATCACCCTGCCCGATGGTCGCCGCCCAGCCGAACACCACCACCGCCAGCCCCATGCCGGCCAGCCACGCGCGCAACTTGCCGACCCGCTGCGAGATGCGGACCCACAGCGGCAGGCTGGCCGCTGCGGCGGCGAAATACAGCATCAGGAAGGCGCCGGCGAAGGCGGTGGCGCCAAGCACGTCGGCAACGAAGAACAGCACCGTCGCCGACGGGATGGCTGCGGCGATGCCGTTGACCGCGAACACCGCCAGCAGCCGGCTGAAGCCGGGGACGCGCAAGGCCGCCCCGAGCCCGGCGAGCACCGGGCGCCGGGCGGGTGCCGCGCTTGCCGGCAGTGGCGCCCGCCACAGGGTCCACAGGCCGAAGACCAGCAGCAGCGGGATGAAGACCAGGGCCAGCCGCGCCAGCCCGCCCACCTCGCCACCCTCGGCGGCCAGCAGCGCCGGCAGGGCGGCAGCCAGCATCACCCCGAAAAGCGCGAAACCCTCGCGACTGGCGACGAAGCGCGTGCGCAGCGCGGAGGTCGGCGCCACCTCCGCGCCCCAGGCATTGTGAGCGATGCTCGCCACCGAGTAGCCGAGCGAGACCAGCACCAGCAGCACGAACAACCACAGGGCGCCCGCACCATCCGGCGGCGCAAGCAGGCCGATCATGCCGAAGCCCAGCAGCGGCAGCGCGGCGGCCACCCAGGCACGGCGGCCGGGCCGGCGGTCGAGCGCCCAGCCGATCAGGGGATCGGTCAGGGCATCGACGATGCGCGCGGCCAGCAGGACGGCGCCGACGGTCGCCAGCGGCAGGCCAAGCTCGGCGTAAAGGCGCGGCACATGCACGTACAGCGGCAAGGCCGCAAAGGCGAGTGGCAGCCCGAGCGCGCCGTAGGCGAGCAGGTCCCGCCGCCGAACGCCGTCCGCGTTCATTGCGCGCGTCCGTCGAGCCCGAGCAGGCGCGCACGCAGTTCGGGCTCGCGCGTGCGCGCATCGAGCCAGATGGCGAAGAAGGCGCGCGCGAGAGCGGGGTCGTCGATCTCGGCCGTCAGCCGCCCCTCGTGCCAGAAGCGGGCGCCTTCGCCGGGCTGATGTAGTCCGACCAGCGTGTCGCCCGCCCGCACGGATGGCAGCGCGCGCGCGAGTTCGTCGCGCCAGCGCTGCAGCGTCGCCTCGTCGCGCTCACCCAGGCGGCGGATCTCGTCGATGCTGGTGTCCACCAGCCGGCGGCCGTCGATGTCACGCGCGTAACGGATCGCCAGAGCGTGCGTGTCGTCGCCAGGGGCCTCCGCCCCGCCGGCCACCAGCAGCCGCACGTCGTAGAGCTTGAAGCCCAGCCAACGCATCTCGCCTTCGCCGAGCACGCGCAGCGGCGCGGGCGCAAATTCCTCGGCGGCAGGCAGCACGTAGGCGTGCAGCGGCATTACCAGCAACGCCAGGGCAAGCCCCGCCGCCACGCAGGCGCCAAACCGCGCGCGACGCCGTGTCGCGTTCATCCCGCTTCTCCGACGTGGGCAAAGACGTAGTGATGAACGTCGATGTCACCGGTTTCGAAGCCCGCCTCGCAGTAAGCCAGGTAGAAGCGCCACATTCGGCGGAAGCGTTCATCGAAGCCCTGCGCCTTGATCACCGGCCACTGCGTCTCGAAACTGCAATGCCAGTGTGCCAGCGTGCGCGCGTAATCTCGGCCAAAGGTGAAATCGCCGACCACGGCGAGTCCGGCGCCCTGTGCTTGCCGGCCGACCTCCGCCGGACTGGGCAGCATCCCGCCGGGGAAAATGTAGCGCTGGATGAAGTCGGTGCCGCGCCGGTAGCGCTTGAACAGCGCATCGGCGATCGTGATCGCCTGCACCACACAGCGCCCGCCCGGTTTGAGCAAGGCCGAGAGCTGGGCGAAGTAGGTCGGCCAGAAGCGCTCGCCGACGGCCTCGATCATCTCGATCGACACGACGTGGTCGTACTGGCCGCGCACGTCGCGATAGTCGCACAGGGCGAAGTCCACGCGGTCGGCAAACCCGCCGCGCTCGGCGCGCGCCTGGGCGAAGGCAAGCTGCGACGGCGACAGGGTGATGCCGAGCACGCGGCAGCCGAACTCGGTGGCCGCCACCTCGGCGAAGCCGCCCCAGCCGCAGCCGACCTCGAGGATGGTCTGCCCCGGCTGCGCGCCGAGTTCGCCCAGGATGCGGCGGTACTTGCGCAACTGGGCGTCATGAAGTGACTCGGCGGGCGTGTCGAACACCGCAGCGGAGTAGGTCATCGACGGGTCGAGCCACAGCGCATAGAAATCGTTGCCGAGATCGTAATGGGCCTCGATGTTGCGGCGCGAGCCCGCACGGGTGTTTGCCCGCAACAGGTGGGCGACGCGGTGGCCCAGCATGCGGAACATGCGGCCGTAGATCGCCTCGCCGATGCGGGCGCGGTTGCGCGACAGCAGGGTCAGCAGGCCGGTCAGGTCGTCCGTGTCCCACAGCCCGTCCATCCAGCTTTCGCCGAAGCCGATGTCGCCGCGCGCGAGGGTCTCATCGAACACCGCGTGGTCGCGCACGCGCAGGTGGGCGACCAGCGGCCCGTGGCCCGCACGCAGGTGCGTGCCGTCGGGCAGCTCGATGGCAATCGCGCCGCCGTCGAGGCGATCGAAAATCTCCAGCGCCAGCCGGGTGGCGCGGGGCAGGCGCGACAGCTTGATGCTGGCGAGCGGCTGCAGGGCATGTTCCAGGGCGTTCATCGCGAAGTCTCCTCGAGCGGCGGCAGCGGCTTCGGGTGGAAGCGCACGCGCCGGACGGCCAGGCGCAGGGCCTGCCAATGGATGCGGGCGATCACGCCCAGAGTCATGAAGGGCTGGCGCAACAGCCAGCGTCGCATCGCGCGACCGTCGAGCGCCTCGGCGCGGCCACCGAGGCGGGTCGAGAGCTGCAGCACGCCGCCATCCCACAGGTCGACCGTGACCGCGTGCAGGCCGGGCCGGCGCTCGAAGCGGAAGCGGTATTCGCCGCGCACCGGGAAGAAGGGCGAGACGTGGAAGATCTTGCTCGCGCGCAGTTCGTCGCCGGATTCGATCGGGCGCAGGTCGGGGTGATGCACAAGATAATTGTGGTGCTCGCCGAAGGTGTTGCTGACCTCGGCCAGTACCACGCGCAAGCGGCCGGAAGCGTCGTGACAGAACCAGAAGCTGACCGGGTTGAACACGTAGCCCAGCACGCGCGGCATGGTCTGCAGCACCACCTCGCCGTCGCAGATGTCCCGCAGTCCGTGCGCGTCGAGAATGCGCTGCAGCCAGGGCAACAGGGGCGAACCGTCGCGCGCACCGTGGTCCCGGCGGCGGAAGCTGAAGGCGCCGGCGCGTTCGATGCCAAGCAGCGGCACATGCAATGCGTCGATCTGCGACAGGGGCAGACGCAGGAAGGCGGTGGGATAGACGAAACGGTTGTGCGCGACGACATGGCGCTCGTGCATCACCGCGCCGAAGCACACCGCGGGCTCCAGATCACCGACAGCGGCCGCAGCCGCTTCTCCGCGATCCAGCGCGACCGAATCGCTCACCATGCCCTGCCGGCCTCGACCGCCCCGGCGACGGCGTCACGCCAGGGCACTGCCACACCCATCGACTCCACGACCGCGATCGCCGAACGCAGGCCGTCCTCGTGGAAGCCATAGCCCGTCCAGGCGCCTGCGAACCAGCTGTGGTTGCGGCCCTGGATGCGGTTCAGGCGATTCTGGGCGTCGATGGCGCCGCGGTCGAACACCGGATGCGCGTAGGTGATGCGCTTGATCAGGCGCTCGGGCGCCGGCTCGCGGAAGGGGTTGAGCGAGACGACGACCGGCGTCTCGAACGGCAGCGGCTGCAGGCGATTGATCAGGTAGCTTACCGACACCGGGCGCGCATCGGGCGCGCCCTTCCCGGCCAGGTAGTTCCACGCCGACCACACCTTGCGGCGCGCGGGCAACAGGCTGGCGTCGGTATGCAGCAGCGCGACGTTGTCCTGGTAGCGCACGGCGCCAAGGATGCGCCGCTCCTCCGCGCTCGCCTGCGGCCCGAGGATGGCCAGGGCCTGGTCGCTGTGGCAGGCGAACACGATGCGGTCGAAGCGCTCCGTGCCCTGCGACGAGCTGACCCACACCCCGGTTTCGTCGCGCGAGATCGCCGTGACCGGGCTGTTCAGCCGCAAGTCCTCGATCTTCTGCAACATCCTGCGCACGTAGCTGCGCCCACCGTTCTTTACCGTTAGCCATTGCGGGCGGTCAAGGATCTGCAGCAGGCCATGGTTGTGGCAGAAGCGCACGAAAGTCGCCAGCGGGTAGTCCAGCATCGTGCGCGTCGGGCAGGACCAGATCGCGGCCGCCATCGGCAGCAGGTACCAGTCGCGGAAGGCGTCGCTGTAATCCTCGAGCACAAGGAAGTCGCCCAGCGACAGGTTGGGCAGGCCGCCCTCGCGCGCGAGCTGCGTGGTGTCGCGATTGAAGCGCAGGATGTCACGCAGCATCGTTAGAAAAGCCGGCCGCACGAGGTTGCGCGGCTGGGCAAACACGCTCGCCAGATCCGTTCCGGCCCACTCGATGCCTGGCTCGGCCAGGCTCACGCCGAAGCTCATCTCGGTCTCGACTGCCTCCACGCCCAGCTTCGCGAACAGCGCGCACAGGTTGGGATAGGTGCGGCGGTTGAAGACGAGGAAGCCGGTGTCGACGGGATGCGTCACGCCGCCCAGCGTCACGTCCACGGTGTGGGTGTGCCCGCCGGCCTCGGCGCCGGCCTCGAACACCGTGACCTGAGCATGGTCGGCCAGCAACCAGGCGGCAGACAGGCCTGCGATGCCACTGCCGATGACCGCGACCCGCTCGCCGGGACGCAGGGCGTCGTCAGCACGGTCGCCGAAACCGGACCGGAAGAGATGCTCGGGCGCGTTCATTATCGACGCTCCCGTTCGGGTGCTGCCGAGGTCGCCGCCGGAACGCGCAAGGGCGCAATGTCGGCGCGATGGGCGAACAGCATGAGATCGATGAGCGCCGGGTCCTTGGGCGCCGGGCTTTCGGCGCGCTGCACCGGGTTGCGCGTCGCCTCCGGCTGGACGGCGGCCGCGTGGCCCGCGCCGAGGACCGCCACGATACCGAGGACGAGAGCAGGCACGCTGGAGAGGTTCGCTGCGTATTTCATGATTTGTCCTGGACAAATGTCGATTGCAATTGAACAGTAGGTCACAGCGACCACCATGTCAATGCTTTGTCCTGGACAATTTTGCATACTTCCACGAACCGGCTTGCGGTATTACGCTTTAGCCATCCCCAGTCCCTCGGGAGCACCCCCTGGAAACGCCCGTCCCCACCACTTATGAGCTCGTCTCCGCCCTCGTCGGCGGCATCGGCCTGTTCCTCATCGGCATGCACATGATGACCGAGGGGCTGAAGCTCGCCGCCGGCCGCGCGCTGGAAGGGCTGCTTGAGCGCGGCACCGCCACGGCGCCGCGCGGACTCGCCGCAGGCATGACCATCACCGCGCTGGTGCAGTCGTCGACGGCCGTCACCGTCGCCAGCATCGGCTTCGTCAACACCGGCCTGCTGTCGCTGAAGAACGCGCTGTGGGTGATCTTCGGCTCCAACGTCGGCACGACGATGAACGCCTGGCTCGTTGCGGCCCTGGGCTTCGGCTTCAGGATTGACGCCTTCGCCCTGCCCTTCGTCGGCATCGGCGCCGTGCTGATGCTGGCCGGTCGCACCCTGCGCGCACGCGCGCTGGGCCAGGCGCTGGCCGGGTTCGGCGTGCTCTTCCTCGGCATCGACGTGCTCAAGGACAGCTTCTCGGGTGTCGGCAGCATGATCGACCTGCAGGACTTCATCACGCCGGGCGTCGCCGGCTGGCTGATCCTGATCGGTATCGGCACCGTGCTGACGGTGCTGATGCAGGCCTCCGGCGCGGTCATCGCCATCGTCATCACCGCGGCGCAAGGCGGGCTGCTGACGGTCGAAGCCGCCTGTGCGATGGTCATCGGCACCAACATCGGCACCACCTCCACCGCCATCCTGTCGGCGATGGGGGCCACCTCCAACGCGCGCCGCCTGGCCGCGGCCCATGTGCTGTTCAACTTCGTGACCGGCGCGATGGCCCTGTTGATGCTCCCGCTGCTAATCACGCTGCTCGGTGTGCTGCGCGAGTGGTTCGAGCAACCGGCGACACCCGCGGTCATGATCGCGATGTTCCACACCGCCTTCAACCTGCTCGGCGTGCTGCTGATGGTGCCGATCGCGCCGCTGATGCTACGCACGCTCGCGGGCCACTTCCGCACGCGCGAGGAGGAAGTGGCGCGCCCCCACTACCTGGACACGAACTCGCTGGCGATTCCCGACCTCGCGATCCACGCCTTGCGCATGGAACTCGCACGCACCCAGGGCTTCGCAGTTGCTGCGCTGGCGGCAGCCAACCGCCTGCCGCCGGACGAAGCGAGCGTCGAGCACGAGACCTCGGCCCTGCAGGCGCTGGCACCCGCCATAGGCAACTACGCCCGCCAGTTGAGTGCCGCGAGTCTCCCTCCCGCCCTGGTCGAGACGCTCGCGCACTGCCTGCGCACGCTGCAGTACCAGGAGACGACGGCCATGCTGATGCGCGAAGCGGTCGCGCTCGCCGGCAATCTGGCGCGCACGGCGACACGCGACTTCTCCGCCGAGATCGAGACCTTCCGCCAGTCCGTCGCCCACCTGGCAGAAGCCGCCGACCCCGAGCGTCCCGACTTCAGTCCCGGCGCGGTGTCGGTGCGCCTCGAGGAGGCGGAGGCGCAGTACCAGAAACTGAAGGAAGCCCTCCTGCTCGGCGGCGCACACGCGCGCCTCGACATTCACACGATGCAGGACTGGCTTCGCCTGGCGAGCCTGGAGCGCCGCGCGACCGAACAGGTGGCGAAGGGCGCGCGCATGCTCGCGGCGCTGGAAGAAGGCACGTCGGCCGCCGAAGTGGCGCGCAACGACGAGGCCGAGCGCACCGGAAACGACCCGATCGAAGCGGCCGACGCCAATGCCGGCTGAAGCTCAGTCCGCGTTTTCGCGGGCGCTGCGCCATTCGCGCAAGGCGGCAAGAGTGTCGTCCAGATCGCCGACCACGCGCACCCCGGGCAGACGGCGCTGACGGTCGCGCACCGCGGCGCCACCCGCCCACAGGGCGATACGCGGCGGCAGGCTGGCGCGCAGTTCCAGCAGGTCGTCGATCGCCTGGCGCGACGGGTAGGCGATGCTGAACGACAGGCCGACGATGTCGAAGTCGCCGCCGGCCGCTGCATTGCGGATATCGGCCAGCGGCGTGCGCGTGCCGAGCGACACGCAGGACGCGCCCTCGGGCACGAGCATGGCTTCTGCCATCAGCAGGCCCAGCACATGCACCTCGTCGGGCAGCGTGGTGAGCAGGATGCGCGGCCGCCCGCCGGTACCGGCCTGCGCACCGATGGCGCTGCGCAGCAGGTTCTGCACCTGCTCGGAAAACAGATGTTCCTCGGACACCTCCAGTTCGCCGCGCAACCAGGCTTCGCCCACCGCCGTAGCCAGCGGCGCCACGGTCTCGGCGACGAAACGCTGAAGCCCCTGCTTGAGCAGAGCCTGGCGCAAGCCGGCCGCCAGTTCCGCGCTGCGGTGCAGGCAGACGCATTCGAGCAGGCGAGTGTCGCAGCCGCCCTCCTCCCCGGCGCCGGCGGCACGCCCATGCTGTGCGAGCAACTGCATCAGTTCTTCGGATGACGCGCCGCAGATCTTCGCCGGCCGGTGACCGTGATCCAGCAGGCGACGGATCAGGCGCAACTTCTCGACCTGCTCCGGCGGGTACTGGCGCTCGCCATGGGCATCGCGCGCGGGCGCCGGGAAGCCGTAGCGGCGCTCCCACACCCGCAGGGTGTCCTTGGGCAAGCCGGTATCGCGCTCGACGGCGGCGATGTTGAATGCGATCTCTTCCGGAGGCGCGGCGTTCATGCGGGACCAGGTTCAGGAGTGGGAACGGTAAGGCGGACAAACCGTCGTCCGCCGCATGCGAATGCTAGGCAGCGACATCGGTTTTGTCCACGACAAAATGCCGAACCCGAGATGCGACCCCAGCCGGTTTGCCGGCGCCGATGCCCGTCCCGCGCACAGGCTCCCGCAACGAAGCCGGTACAATGCGGCCCCATGGACACCGCGTTCGCGTCACCCCCTTACCCCGCCTCCACCTCCCGCACGCCGCCGTCGGCGCTTCACATTCTCGAGCACGTCTTCGGCTACCCCGCCTTCCGCGGCGAGCAGCAGGCCATCGTCGAGCACGTGGCGGCGGGTGGCGATGCGCTGGTACTGATGCCGACCGGCGGCGGCAAGTCGCTGTGCTACCAGATCCCGGCCCTGATGCGCGATGGAACGGCCATCGTCGTTTCGCCGCTGATCGCGCTGATGCAGGACCAGGTCAGCGCACTGGTCGAGGCCGGCGTGCGCGCGGCCTTCCTGAACTCGAGCCTCGACATGGACGCCGCACGCGCCGTCGAGCGCGCCTTGTGGGACGGCGAACTCGACCTGCTCTACGTCGCGCCCGAACGGCTGATGACGCCGCGCTTCCTCGACCAGCTCGACCACCTGCGCGACACCCACCGGCTGGCGCTGTTCGCGATCGACGAAGCCCACTGCGTATCGCAGTGGGGCCACGATTTCCGCCCGGAGTACCTGCAGCTTTCCATCCTGCCCGAGCGCTACCCGTCCATCCCGCGCATCGCGCTCACCGCCACGGCCGACCGCCAGACGCGCGAGGAGATCGCCGAACGCCTTAACCTGACCCACGCGCGTCGCTTCGTCTCCAGCTTCGACCGCCCCAACATCCGCTACACCATCGTCGACAAGGACGATCCGCGCCGCCAGCTGCTGAACTTCATCCGCGAGGAATGCCCGGCGCAGGCCGGCATCGTGTATTGCCTGTCGCGACGCAAGGTGGAGGAAACCGCCGCCTGGCTGCAGGAACAGGGGCTGAACGCCCTGCCCTACCACGCCGGCATGACCCAGGAAATGCGCGCCGAGCACCAGACCCGCTTCCTGCGCGAGGACGGGCTGATCATGGTGGCGACGATCGCCTTCGGCATGGGCATCGACAAGCCCGACGTGCGCTTCGTGGCCCACCTCGACCTGCCGCGCTCGATCGAGGGCTACTACCAGGAAACCGGCCGCGCCGGTCGCGACGGTCTGCCCGCGCAGGCCTGGATGGCCTGGGGCGCGCAGGACGTGGTGCAGCAGCGGCGCATGATCGACGAGTCCGAGGCGAGCGAGGAGTTCAAGCGCCTCGCGCGCAACCGCCTCGACGTGCTGGTCGGCCTGGTCGAGGCCACCACCTGCCGCCGCCAGCACCTGCTCGCCTATTTCGGCGAGGAATCCGGCCCCTGCGGCAACTGCGACAACTGCCTGAACCCGCCCCAGACCTGGGATGCCACCGAGGCCGCGCGCAAGGCGCTGTCCTGCGTCTATCGCACCGGCCAGCGCTACGGTGCCGGCCACCTGATCGACGTGCTGCGCGGCGAACTCACCGACAAGGTCGTCGAACGCGGCCACCAGGACATCACCACCTTCGGCATCGGCAACGAACTCGACGAGAAGCGCTGGCGCACGGTGTTCCGTCAGCTCGTCGCGCGCGAACTCGTGGCGGTGGACCACGAACGCTACAACGCTCTGCGCCTGACCGACGCCGCCCGCCCGCTGCTGCGCGGCGAGGCCGAGTTCCACCTGCGCCTCGAGCGCGAACGCGAACGCGGCAAGAGTCGCAGCAAGCGGCGCAACGCCCCCCTCGACATTCCCGACGGCATCCCCACCACGCTGTTCGACCGCCTGCGCGCCTGGCGATTCGCCACTGCCAAGGAGCGCAACGTGCCGGCCTACGTCGTGTTCCAGGACGCCACGCTGCGCGAGATCGCCATCGCCCGCCCGCAGACGCTGTCCGAACTGGCCTCCATCAGCGGCATCGGCGACCGCAAGCTCGAGGCCTACGGCGAGGCCATCCTGGCGCTGACGCAGGAGACCGCCTGACGCCTGCGGGCGATTCGGGCAGAACCCGTTAGCTCCGTCACACGCCAGAAGCGTGCTCGACACTATATTCGCCACATGTTCGCAACCACTGCTGCGGGCTCTGGCCAGGCGCGCCACGAACCGCAACACGCTCTCTAGTCACTTCATGCCCCTGATCCGGACCCTGCTCTCCCTCACGCTCACTCTCGGCGCCCTGCCGGCGATGGCTGCGCCAACGCCCGCCGACACGCAGCCGGGAGGCGACGACGTCTTCGACATGAGTCTCGAGCAGTTGATGGACGTCGTCGTCACCTCGGTGTCGAAGCGCTCGCAGCCGCTGTCTGCCACGGCCGCCGCGGTGCACGTCATCAGCGCCGACGACATCCGCCGCAGCGGTGCCACCAACGTGCCTGAGGCGCTGCGCCTGGCGCCGGGCGTGAATGTGGCGCGCTTCAGCAACAACCGCTGGAGCGTGTCGATCCGCGGCTTCGGCGGGCGCTACGCCAACAAGCTGCTGGTGCTGCAGGACGGCCGCAGCCTGTATTCTCAGGCCTATTCGGGCGTGTTCTGGGAGTTCAACGACATCCCGCTGGAGATCGTCGAGCGCATCGAGATCGTGCGCGGCCCGGGCGCCTCGATCTGGGGCGCCAATGCCGTCAATGGCGTCATCAACATCATCACCCGCAATGCGCGCAGCGCGCAGGGCAGCCAGCTCGCAGCCACGGCGGGCACCGAGCTGCACGGCAGCCTGTTCGCCAGCCATGGCCTGGCCCTGTCCGACGACGCCCATCTCGAGCTGCACGCCAAATCGCAGTACGTCGAACCTTCCACGACGCTCGAAGACGGCCCGGCGCGCGACTTCTGGCGCACGCGACAGGCCGGTTTCCGGCTCGACGCCAAGGCGGGCGGCGACAGCCTCCGCTTGCAGGGCGCGGTGCGCGACAGCGCCGCCGGCGACCATTTCCTGCAACGCACGCCGCTCATCGATGCACCGGCACACTCCTACACCAGCGTCGGCGAGAACGCCTACCTGCTCGGCCGCTGGGAGCACCTGTCCGGCGAGGGCATCACCCACAGCGTGCAGGCCTACGTCGAGAAATCGCGCCTGGACATCCTCGCCGGCAGCGAACGGCGCAGCACCTTCGACATCGAATACCAGCAGCAGCGCAAATTCGGCGCAGGCGTTGACCTCGTATGGGGCGGCAGCTGGCAGCACACGCGAGACGAACTCCGTGGCCGTGCGCCCTACGTCACGATCGAGAACACCCGCGACCGCGCCGAACAGTTCAGCCTCTTCGCCCAGGGCGAGTTCGCACTGGTACCCGAGCGCTGGACCTTGACACTGGGCAGCCGGGTCGACCTCAAGGACGACGCCAAGCTCGCCTTCCAGCCGAATGCGCGCATCCTGTTCACCCCCGACCCCGCGCACAGCCTGTGGGCATCCATCGCCCGCGCTGCACGCACCGCCACACGGGCCGAGCAGGCTCCGGTGGCCACCCTGCCTGCCCGCAGCACCGGGCTACCGGGGCCAGTCAGTCATGTCGTGCCCGTCGTCTATGGCAACCCCGACTTCGGCACCGAGTACGTGCGCGCGCTCGACCTCGGCTGGCGGGCCAACTGGTCGCGGACGCTGGGCACCGAGATTGCGGCCTATCACTACCGCTACAGGGATCTGCGCAACGCACGGGTGAATGGCGATTACATCCTCGCCCCCTTCGGCGCCCCCGGCTTTCCGTACGTGATCCAGCCCCTGCTGCTCGACACCAGCGAACGCACCCGCGTCACCGGCATCGAATTCAGCGCCGACTGGCGCGCGCTGCCCGCCTGGCAGCTCGCGGCCAGCTTCAGCCTGCACCGCATGTCGCATAGCAGCATGCCGCGCAGCTCGGAGTTCTCCGAAGGCACGCCCGAGCGGATCTTCTCGCTGCGTTCCGCCTACGACCTCGCCCCCAACGTGCAGTGGGATGTGTGGCTGCGCCATTCGAGCGCAACCAGCACCTACTCCTTCAGCCCGACCCGCCGGATCGACCCGCACTGGGGGCTGGACATGCGCCTGGGCTGAAAGGTCAATCGCACGCTCGAACTGTCCATCGTCGGCCAGAACCTGCTCGACCACCGCCGTGCGGAGGCCATCAACGAGCCGCTACCGTCGATCGTCAACGAGATCGAGCGCAGCGTATACGTGAAGGCGAACTGGCGTCTCTGAGCCCTCCATGATGTCGCGCCTCTGGCCACGCCTGTCCCTGCTCCGCGGTCTCGTCGTGGCCGCGGTGACGCTCGCCGTACTGGTCGCGGGGGCCGCCCGCGCCAGCGACTCGATCGAGGAGGCACGCGTCAAGGCGGCCTTTGTCCTCAACTTCATCAAGTTCACCAGCTGGCCCGACGGACAAGGTGAGGCGGCGCCAACGCTCACGCTGTGTGTGACCGGCGGCTACGCGCTTGCGGGCCAGCTCAACGCCCTCGCCGGCCGCAACGTGCAGGGCCGCCAGGTGCGACTGCAGCCGCTGGAAGCCCAGGGTGGCGATGCGCAATGCGACGCGGTCTTCGCCACCATGACCGACGCCGTGACCCTGCGCAGCCTGCAGCAGCTCACCGGCCGGCGCGCCGCACTCACCATCAGCGACCAGCCCGGTTTCGTCGCCCAAGGTGGCATGATCGAACTGAAGATCGTCGATGGCCGCGTGCGCTTCGACGTCAACCTCGCCGCGGCCCGTGCCGCCAACCTGATGCTGAGCAGCCAGCTGCTGCAGCTCGCCGACCGGGTCGTGCAATGAGATTCCGTGACCTGCCCATCGCCAGCAAGCTCACCCGCATCGTGGCCGGCACCACCGGCACGGCCATCTTGCTCGCGATGCTGGTGTTCGCCGCTGGCGCCATCTACAAGGTCCATCGCGCCGCAGACCAGCGCATCCACACGCTGGCCCGTCTCACCAGCCAGAACAGCCAGGGCGCCCTCGCCTTCCTCGATCCGCGCGCCGGCACCGCCATCCTCGGCGCACTGCAGGCCGATCCGACGATCCGGCACGCGCGCCTGCTCGATGCCAACGGCACACCGCTGGCAAGCTACGACGCACCCGCCGCGGCACACGATGCCGACGCGGCGGCATGGCTGATCGCGCGCCTGCTGCCCACCCGGCTGAGCTTCCGCGAGCCCGTCACCGCCGGCGGCGAGACCATCGGCCGGCTCGAGATCGAGGCGGACATTACTGACACGTGGCGCCAGTTCAGCCTGGGTCTGCTGCTGCTGTCCTGCATCGCGGCGCTGGCCGCCGCCGTGGCCGTGCTGCTGGGACTGCGGCTGCAGTGGCACATCACCGCGCCGATCAGCGATCTGGCCCATGCGGCGGGCGAGGTGATCCGCAACCAGCGCTACGACGTGCGCGTGAGCAAGTTCGGCAACGACGAAGTCGGTGCCCTGGTCGACGAGTTCAACCGCATGCTGACCGAAATCGAGTCCCGCGGCCAGGCCCTGCTCGAACACCGCGACAACCTCGAGCGCGAGGTCGAATCCCGCACCGCCGAGTTACGCCAGGCCAAGGATAGCGCCGAGGCCGCCAACCAGGCCAAGTCGCGCTTCCTGGCGACAATGAGCCACGAGATCCGCACGCCGATGAACGGCATCCTCGGCATGACCGAGCTGCTGCTGTCCTCGCCGCTGACGCCCGAACAGAACCGCCATGCACGCGCCGCACTGCAGTCCGGCGAGGCGCTGCTGGCCATCCTCAACGATCTGCTCGATTTCTCCAAGATCGAGGCCGGGCGGATGGAACTCGAGCACATCCCGCTCGCGCCCGCACGGCTGGTGAACGAACTGGTCGAACTGCACGCGCCCATGGCCCGCGACAAGGGTCTGAGGCTTGAAGCCCGCGTCGCCCCCGCGGTACCTGCCGCGGTGATCGGCGACCCGACGCGCATCCGGCAGATCATCCACAACCTGGTGAGCAATGCGCTCAAGTTCACCCCCAGCGGTGGGATCACGATCGAGGTCGATGCACATCGGGGCGCCACGCCCGACCAGACGCTGCTCGACATCGAGGTCAGCGACAGCGGCATCGGCATCGACCCGAGGCTGCTGCCAAAGCTGTTCGAGGCCTTCTCGCAGGCCGACAATTCCACCACCCGCCGCTTCGGCGGCACGGGGCTCGGCCTGGCCATCGTGCGCCAGCTCGTCGAACTGATGGGCGGCCGGATCACCGCGCAGAGCGAGCCGGGCCGCGGATCGCGCTTCCGCCTGAGCCTGCCGATGCCAGTTGCGCCGGCATCCGCACTGCCCGACGCCCAGGCCGTGCCGCCCGAGGCACCGGCGGGCGCCGCAAGGCAGGGCGCGGCCGGCACATCGGGACGCTGGCAGGAATTGCGCGTTCTGCTGGTCGAGGACAACCCGGTGAACCAGGCGCTGGCCGCGAGCCAGCTGAAGAGCCTGGGCTTCACCGTCGAGCTCGCGGAGAATGGCGCCGAAGCAGTGACCGCCTGCCAGCGCACGCAGTTCGACTTCATCCTCATGGACTGCCAGATGCCGGTGATGGACGGCTTCGAAGCGACCCGCCGCATCCTGGCCGATCGCCAGGACGTCACGGGTTGCCCGATCGTGGCCATGACCGCCAACACCATGCAGGGCGACCGCGAACGCTGCCTCGAGGCCGGCATGGTCGACTTCCTCGCCAAGCCCTATCGTCAGGCCGAGCTGGTCGAGGTCATCGCGCGTTGGCTCGATGCCCCCGAGAGCAAGGCTGTCGCAGCGGCACCCGCCCCCGCCGAGGCGGTCACACCCACCCCCGCGCCGGCGGACGCGCTCGACACGGCCGTATTGCGGACCATCGCGGCGCAGCACTCGAGCGGGAACGCCCTGCTGCGCAAGGTCGTCGGCGTGTTCCGCGAGGACGGCCGCAGGCAGCTCGAGAGCCTGCAGGCCGCGTGGCACAATGGCGACATAGCGACTGCCACACGGGCAGCGCATACGCTGAAATCGAGCAGCGCATCGCTAGGCGCGCTGTGGCTTTCCGCCCGCTGCCGCGAGGTCGAACTGGCCTTGCGCGCCGGAGACACCGCCCCCATCGATGCGGGAATCGTCGACATCGTGCAAGGCTTCGAGACGGCCGTCACGGCGCTCGACGCGGCACTCGCCAACATGGAGACGCAGCTTGCCTGAACGGGCACGGATCCTCATCGTCGACGACGACCCCGTCATCCGCCTGCTCGCCGGCAGTGCGCTGACCGACGTCGGCCACGAGGTCGTCGACGCCGAGAGCGCCGAAGCCGCCATCCCCTTGCTCGACGAGGCACGGCCGGACATCGTCCTGCTCGACCTGCAGATGCCGGGCATGGGCGGCCTGGCCTTCTGCGCCTGGCTGCGCACGCAACCCGCTCTCGCCCGCCTGCCCGTGCTGGTGATGACCGCGCTGGACGACAGCGGCACGATCCAGAACGCCTTCGACGCCGGCGCCTCCGATTTCATCGCCAAGCCCTTCAACTTCAGCATCCTCGCGCATCGCGTGCGCTTCCTGCTGAGCGCGCGAGACACCTTGCAGGCGCTCGAAGCGAGCCGCCGCAACCTGCAAGAGGCGCAGGTCATCACCCGCCTCGGCAGCTGGGAGCTGAACCGCGCCAGCGGCGTCGCGCTGTGCTCGGACGAGCTATACACCGTCCTCGACGTCGATCCGCAGGAGGCGCCCGCGACCGTGCAGCGCTTCATGCAGGGCGTACACCCGGACGATCTCGAACGCGTGCAGCAGGGCATAACACAGGCCATCGAGCGGCACGAAGCGCTGGACATCATCCACCGCTTCCTGACGCGCGAGCGCCAGGTGCGCTGGATCCATCTGCGTGTGAAGTTCGAGTACGACGCCGACGGACAGGCGGTGCGCTCCTACGGCACGGTGCAGGACATCACCGCCCAGCGCCGCATCGAAGAACGCATCGACTACCTGACGCGCCACGACCCGGTCACCGGGCTCGCCAACCGCGCGCGTTTCACCGAGGCGCTGGACGAGCGGATCGCGCAGCATCCCGCGGGCACGCTCAGCGCCGTCATCCATATCGACCTCGACCGCTACCAGCGCGTCAATGACAGCCTGGGGCACGAGGCCGGCGACGCCCTGCTGCTGCAGGTGGCGCGCCGGCTCGCCCAGGCCCTTTCGGGCAGCGCGCGCCTGCCTGGCGAGACGGTACCGGCCGCCACGCTGGCGCGCTGGGGTGGCGACGAGTTCATGGTTCTGCTGGCCGATCTGCCGTCGGCGCATGAGGCCAGCCGCGTCGCGCAGCGGCTGCTGGGCGCCATCCGGCGCCCCTTCCGCAGCGGCGACAACGAGGTGATGCTGGACGCCCGCGCCGGCATCGCCATTCATCCGGCGGATGGCAAGTCCGCCTCCGAGCTGATCAGCGCCAGCACCGCAGCAACGCACCACGCCAAGAGCCACGACGTTCGCGACCTGCAGTTCTACTCGCCCGACATCAACACCGACGCCCGCCTGCAACTGCAGCTCGAAGCCGAGCTGCGGGCGGCATTGGCAAGCGCGGACGGCGACGGCCTGCTGCTGTACTACCAGCCCAAGTACGACCGCGAAGGCGCAATCTGCTGCGCCGAGGCCCTGATCCGCTGGCAGCACCCGACGCTCGGCCTGCTGCCCCCCAGCCGCTTCATCCCGCTCGCAGAAGAAACCGGCCTGATCATTCCGCTCGGGGAATGGGTCATCCGCCGTGCCTGCCGCCAGTTGCGCGAGTGGGGCGACGCCGGCCTGCCGATCGTCGGGGTGGCGCTCAATCTCTCTGCCTCGCACTTCCTCGACGCCGGGCTCTTGCCCTTGCTGGTGGCCGAGACCGAGCGCTGCGGCGTACCGCAGCACCTGATCGAGCTCGAGCTGACCGAGAGCATGATCATGCAGGACACGGAGTTCGTGCGCGCGGTGCTGCGCGACATGCACGAATACGGTTTCCGCCTCGCGCTCGACGATTTCGGCATGGGCTACTCGTCGCTGAGCCAGTTGAGCTTCCTGCCGCTGGACACGCTGAAGATCGACCGCGCCTTCATCCAGGACATGCTCAGCGTGCCGCGCCAGGCCGCCATAGTCCGCGGCATCATCGCGCTGGCGAAAGGGCTGGGCCTCGAAGTGGTGGCCGAAGGCGTGGAGACCCTCGAGCAGGCCGAAGCCTTGCGCCGCGAAGGCTGCGACCTGGTTCAGGGCTACCTGTACGCAAGGCCGCTCCCTGCCGACGAATTCGCGCGACGGCTGATCGCCTGAAGCAAGCGCCGTTCTCGCCGATCGGGATGTCGGATTTTTTTACACTCACTTCCGCGATCAACGGAGAACGAGCAAATCTGGCACTCACGCATGCGCCGTTTGTCATAAAAAGCAGACTTGCTACCATGCGCATAAAAATCGGTGCGTGAAGGTTGTCACGCTGCCGTCCGACAAAATCGCGCTAGAAGCTGAATGCCCGGCGGGACTTACGGTAGGGATGTCGGGGGTTCTTACATTTACCGCTCACCCTCGTACCAGTGGCATTCAAATCGCTGCGGAACGGCATTCGATCTCCCACGAAATCCAGGCAAACCAAGGAAAACAGGAGAATGGCACGCAAAATGCTTCAGAGACACTGCGTGCGTCGCTTGCCCGCAGCGGTGGTTTCAGGGGAACTGCAGAAACCCCAACCCATGGCAAGCGCGCTGAAAAACGGAATTCAGACCTCTGGAACTCAAAAAATGAAAAAGAACAAAATCGCCCTCGGGCTCGCTGCCTTGGCCGTTTCGGGATCCGCACTGGCTGCACCCGTCTTTAGCGACGAATTCAATCGCTCCAACGCCAACAACCTCGGCGGCGACTGGAGCGAGATCGAGCGTAATGGCAACGACGTCGCGATCAGCGGCAACGCCCTGCAGTTGCGTGACGACAACCGAGGCGTCGCCAGCGCTTCATCGCCGGACGCGGCGGCCACCTTCTCGGTGTCCACGCTAGGCCTGGAAGACCTGTTCCTGTCCTTCGCCTGGGCACCGCTGATAGCCTCCGAGGACGAGGACGTCCTCAACGTCAGCTGGCGGACCGGCGACAACGCCTGGACGAACATCTGGTCTTCCGGCTTGGGCGGCGACGGCGGGTGGAGCAGCGCGAATGTCGGGCTGGGAGCGTCTGCCGCAAATCTGGAGAGCATCGACATCCGGTTCTGGACGGATGTCGACCACTCGAGCATTCTCGAAGCACTCGCAGGTCTGATCAGTAATCCGCTCGCAAACGAAGGCGCACGGATCGACTGGATCAGCCTGACCGGAAATCCCATCCCTGTCGTGGAGGCCCCCCCGGTGTCCGGCTCGCAACCCGTTCCGGAACCGGCGACACTCGCCCTGCTCGGCCTCGGTCTCGCCGGCCTGGGCGCCCTGCGCCGCAAGCAGCGCGCTGCCTGACACCCGGGCTCCACGCAGGAAAACGGCGACCCGCGGGTCGCCGTTTTTCATGGTCGCGCCGGAAACGCTCAGCGCTTGAAGCGCTCCTCGGCGATGGCATCCGCCACTTCGCCGGTCGGTCGCTCCTCCTTGCGCGCACGCTCGAAGATCTCCATCAGGTTGTCCTCGATGCCCTCGATGTGCTTGATCAGCGCCGCACGGTCGAACCCGATGCGCTCGTGATACACGTCGATGATGCCACCGGCGTTGATGACGTAATCCGGCGCATACAGGATGCCGCGCTTCATCAGCTCGGCACCGTGACGGGCTTCGGCGAGCTGGTTGTTGGCGGCCCCGGCAACGACCTGCGCCTTCAGTTGCGGGATCGTGCTGTCGTTGAGGATGGCGCCGAGCGCGCAGGGCGCGAAGACGTCGACGTCGAGACCGAAGACCTCTTCCGGCGCGACCACGGTGGCGCCCAGCTCCTTGCCAGCCTGCAGCAGCGGCTCGCGGTGGATGTCGGTGACCCAGAGCTGCGCGCCTGCAGCCTTGAGCTGGCGGGCGAGGTCGAAGCCGACGTTGCCCACGCCCTGCACCGCGACGCGCAGGCCCTCTAGCGAATCGCGCCCGAGGCGCTCCTTCACCGCGGCCTTGATGCCGATGAAGGTGCCGTAGGCGGTGGCCGGCGAGGGGTCGCCGCTGCGCGTTCCCTGGTCGGAGGGCTTGTCGTGGATGCCGGCGACGTGGCGGGTGAACTGCGTCATGGTCTTCATGTCGACCACGCTGGTGCCGGAATCCTCGGCGGCAATGTAGCGGCCATTCAGCTGCTCCAGCGCACGGGCGAAGGCGGCGAGCAGCTCGGGCGTCTTCTGCGTGCGTGGGTTGCCGATGATGACGGACTTGCCGCCGCCGAGCTTCAGGTTGGCCATCGCCGACTTGTAGGTCATGCCGCGCGACAGGCGCAGCACATCGCGAATCGCCTCCTCCTCGGAGGCATACGGCCACATGCGGCAGCCGCCAAGCGCCGGACCGAGATTGGAATTGTGGACGGCGATGATCGCCTTCAGTCCGCTCTTGTCGTCGCTGACGAAGACGACCTGCTCGTGGTCGGCGAAGTCGCTCAGGGAAAATACGGCCATGTTGTGTCTCCTTCCTTGTGGGAACTTGGGTGTGAGCCGGCCCGCCGACACCGCTCGTGGCGGGCCGGTCAGGCGGCAGGGGTGAGAAAACGGGGGGGTCAGCCGGGGATGATCGCGATGGTCCGGCGCGTCTTGGTCGCCACCGGCACGCTGACCGGACGGCGTTGACGGAAGTCATCGAGCAGGGCCGCCTGGCGCTGGCGGGCGCTGGCGAGGTAGCGCTCGCGCACATGGCCGTAGCCGCGGATCTGGTCGGGGATGGCCGCCAGCTCGATCGCCGCCTCGTGGTTGCTGCGGTCGAGGTTGATGACGATCTCGTCGATCAGCCGCTCGTAGTCGGCAATCAGCTCGCGATCCAGCCTGCGGTCGTGGCTGCGAGCGAAGGGATCGAGCGCCGAACCGCGCAGGGAGCGGAACTTCGCCAGCGTGCGCATCGCCTTGAGCATCCACGGGCCGTAGGCCTTCTTCTTCAGCTCGCCGGTCTGCGGATCCTTGTCGGCCAGGGTCGGCGGTGCGAGGTGGAACACGAGCTTGTAATCGCCCTCGAACTGCTCCTCGACGCGCTTGAGGAAGTCGGTCTCGGTATAGAGGCGCGCCACCTCGTACTCGTCCTTGTACGCGAGCAGCTTGTAATAGCCGCGCGCGACCGCCTCGGTAAGCAGGGTGATGCCCGGCGCGACCTTCGCTTCCGCGGCACGCACGCGCTCGACCCGCTTGATGTAGCGCTCGGCGTAGGCGGCGTTCTGGTAGTCGGTGAGTCGGGCCTTGCGGCGGGCAATCACCTCGTCGACGCTGGTCGAGAGCTTGTGGTGGTCGGGCGTGCCGAACTGCGGCTTGGCGGCCTCGATCACCGCCTTCAGGTCCACCGCGGCGCGCCGGCCCCACAGGAAGGCGGCCTTGTTGGCCTCGACCGCGGCGCCGTTGATCTCGATCGCACGCTCGATCGCCTGCCGCGACAACGGCACCAGGCCGCGCTGCCAGGCATAGCCGAGCATGAACAGGTTGGTGGCGATCGAGTCGCCGAGCAGGTCGGTGGCGATGCGGGTGGCGTCGAGGAACTCGGCCTTGTCCGCACCGACCGCATCGACGATCTGCGCTTCCATCGAGGCCGCCGGGAACTGCGGATCCGGGTTGGCGCCGACGTTGCCGCTGCGCGCCTGGGCGGCGAAACCGCGCACGAACTCGCTGGTGTTGGTCTGGTCGCGGTTGATGACGACGCGGGTGAGGCCGTGCTGCATCTTGGCAAGCGACTCGTCGCTGGCCGCCACCACCAGGTCGCAGCCGATCACCGCGTTGGCCTCGCCGGCGGCGACGCGCGCGGCATGGAGCAATTCCTGGCAGTCGGCGATGCGCACATGCGACCACACTGCGCCACCCTTCTGCGCCAGACCCGCCATGTCGAGCACCGAGATGCCCTTGCCTTCGAGGTGGGCGGCCATGCCCAGCAGCGCGCCGATCGTCACCACGCCGGTGCCGCCAACGCCGGTGATCAGGATGCCCCAGGGCGCGGAGGTGGACGGCAGCTGCGGCTCGGGGAGTTCGCCCGCAAGACGGCCGCCGAGTGCGCTCGCGCCGCTGGCTTTGCCCTTTCTCAGCTTGCCGCCCTCTATGGTGACGAAGCTCGGGCAGAAGCCCTTCACGCAGGAATAGTCCTTGTTGCACGAGCTCTGGTCGATGAAGCGCTTGCGGCCGAATTCGGTCTCCACCGCGCCCACCGACATGCAGTTCGACCTGTCGCTGCAGTCGCCGCAGCCTTCGCACACATGGTCGTTGATGACCACGCGCTTGGCCGGGTCGGGGAACTTGCCGCGCTTGCGGCGGCGGCGCTTCTCGGCGGCGCAGGTCTGGTCGTAGATGATTGCGGTCACCGCCGGCACCGTGCGCAGTTCACGCTGCACGGCATCGAGTTCGTCGCGGTGGCGCACGCCGACGCCGTGCGGCAGGTCGGCCGGACCATAGGCGCGCGGCGTGCCGTCATTGACCACCACCACGGTGCCCACGCCCTCGGCGAGCAGTTGGCGGGCGATGATCGGCACCGACAGCGTGCCGTCATGCGGCTGGCCGCCCGTCATCGCCACCGCGTCGTTGTAGAGAATCTTGTAGGTGATGTTCACCTTCGCCGCCACCGCCGCGCGGATGGCGAGGATGCCCGAGTGCATGTAGGTGCCGTCGCCGAGGTTGGCGAACACATGCGGCGTGCTGGTAAACGGCGCCTGGCCAATCCAGGGCACGCCCTCGCCGCCCATCTGGCAGAAGGTCTGGGTATGCTCGGGCGACAGCCAGGTCGCCATGTAGTGGCAACCGATGCCGGCGATGGCGCGCGAACCTTCCGGTACCTTGGTCGAGGTGTTGTGCGGGCAGCCCGAGCAGTAGTGCGGCACACGCGCGATCGACAGCCGCGGCCTGGCGAGCGCGGCCTCCTTGGCCTCGATGAAGGCGAGCCGCGCCTTGATGCGGTCGGAGGTGTAGAAGCGCGCGATGCGGCCGGCGATGGCGCGCGCGATCATCGCCGGCGTGAGCTCGCCGGCGGCAGGCAGCAGCCAGTCGGCGTGCGGCAGGCTCCACTCGCCCTTCTCGTCGAACTTGCCGATCACGCGCGGCCGCACCTCGTCCTTCCAGTTGTAGAGCTCTTCCTTCAACTGGTACTCGAGGAACTGGCGCTTCTCCTCGATGACCAGGATCTCGTCGAGCCCCTCGGCGAACTGGCGCACACCTTCGGCTTCCAGCGGCCACACCATGCCGACCTTGTACAGACGCAGACCGATGGCCGCGGCCGTGTCCTCGTCGATGCCGAGGTCGTCCAGCGCCTGTCGCACGTCGAGGTAGCTCTTGCCACTGGTGATGATGCCCAGCTTCGCGTTCGGGCTGTCGATGACGGTGCGGTTGAGCCGGTTGAGCCGGCAGTAGGCAAGCGCGGCATAGAGCTTGTGGTGCAGCAGGCGCTTCTCCTGCACCAGCGGCGGATCGGGCCAGCGCAGATTCAGTCCGTCCTCAGGCAGCGGGAAGTCCGCTGCGCTCGGGATCAGCGTCTGCACCTGGAACGGATCGACATCCACCGACGACGACGTTTCCACCGTGTCGGTCAGCGCCTTGAACGCCACCCAGCAGCCCGAATAGCGCGACAGCGCAAAGCCGTGCAGGCCGTACTCCAGGTACTCCTGGATGCCGGCGGGCGCCAGCACCGGCATCATCAGGCCCTTGAACACATGCTCGGTCTGGTGCGGCAGCGTGGAGGACTTGGCGGCATGGTCGTCGCCGGCGATCACCAGCACGCCGCCGTGCTTCGAGGTGCCGGCAGCGTTGGCGTGGCGGAACACGTCGCCGGTGCGGTCGACGCCCGGGCCCTTGCCGTACCAGATCGAGAACACGCCGTCGTACTTCGCATTCGGGTCCAGATTGACCTGCTGCGTGCCCCACACCGAGGTCGCGGCGAGATCCTCGTTGAGCCCGGCCTGAAAGCGGATGTGCATCGGCTCGAGATACTTCTTCGCCTTCCAGAACTCCTGGTCGACGTTGCCGAGCGGTGAGCCGCGGTAACCGGTGACGAAGCCGGCGGTGTTGAGGCCGGCGGCTTCGTCGCGCAGCTTCTGCATCATCGGCAGGCGCACCAGGGCCTGGATGCCGGTCATCCAGGCGCGGCCGGACTTCAGCGTGTATTTGTCGTCGAGACTGACGGGGGGCAAGGTGTTCGGCATGGTGGCGTGAACCGCCAGCGGGTCCGCCGCCTTGCGCTTCTGGCGCATGCGACGGGTCCGGCGGCGTTGTCTCCTGTGTAGTTGATCTGGCACGCAGCCCTTGCGGGGCAACATGGCGGAATGCTACGGACAGGCGCCGGCAGAGACGTTTCTCCTTGCAGGCCGAATCGACGGAGAAAAAGAAAAATTTTTCTCTGGATCAGTAAATCTGTTCAGAAACCTTACGCTTCGCCTTCGGCGACACGACCCTCGTCTCTCGCCCCCAGCCAGACCAGCAGCTCGTCCAGCGGCATCGGTCGCGCGAACAGGTAGCCCTGCGCCTCGTCGCAGCCGAGCTCGAGCAGCGCCTCGAGCTGGCCTTCGGTCTCCACACCCTCGGCAACGACCTTCATGCCCAGCTGGTGTCCCAGCGGCACGATCAGCCGTGCGATGCGCGCCCCGCGGCGGTCGGTCTCGAGGTGATCGACGAAGCTGCGATCGATCTTGATGCGGTCGGCAGGCAGCTGGTCGAGATATGACAGCGACGAGAAGCCAGTGCCGAAGTCGTCGATGGCGACGGCCACCTTGCGCGAACGGACCTCGTCGAGGACGGAGACGACGCGGTCCATGCCCATCAGCGCCACGGACTCGGTCACCTCCAGCTCCAGCCGCCGGGGATCGACGCCCTTGCTCGCGAGTGCCCTGTCGAGGTCGGCGACAAACTCGGGCTGGGCGAACTGGACGGCGGAGACATTCACCCCCATCCGTATGTCGCCGAAGCCCGCCTTGTCCAGTTCCTGCACTGCGCTCAATGCCGTGCGCAAGGCCCAGGCCCCCAGCCCCACGATGAGCCCCGATTGTTCGGCCACCGGGATGAAGCGATCGGGCGGGATCAGCGAGCCATCCTCGGCGCGCCAGCGCATCAGCGCCTCGACCCCCACCGTGCGCCGGGTGCGCAGGTCGAGCTTGGGCTGATAGACGATGAACAGCCGGTCGTGGTCGAAGGCGCGGTGCAGCCCCTGCAGCAACCGGGTCCGGTCCTTCGCATCGGCACCCAGCGCGTGCGTGTAGTACTCCACCCGGCCGTTGCCCTGTGCCTCCGCCCGCTTGAGCGCGATGAAAGCCTGCTCGATCAGTTCCGGCGCGCAGGACACCTGCACCTCGTCGCAGCGGACCACGCCAATCGAGGCGGACAAACGCCGCGGCACGCCCCCGATCTCGAAGGCCTCCTGGAACACCGCCTTGAGGGCATCCGGCGTCACGTCCTCGTCGCGGCCGAGCACGCCGAAGGTGTTCCCACCCAGCCGCGCAACATAGGCAAAGCCGCCGAGCTGCAACTCGAAGCGCCGCGCCAGTGCCACCAGCAGGGCGTCACCGTAGCGATAGCCCAGCATGTCGTTGGTCTCGCCGAAGTGATCGATGTCCACCTTCGCCAGCACCATGCCCTTCATCCGCCCCTCGGCCAGCAGCTCATCGACGTACTCGATGAAGGCGGTGCGGTTGGGCAGCCCCAGCATGCGGTCGACATAGGCTAGCTCACGCATGCGACGCACCAGGGACACGTTGCTCGCACACAGGGCGATATTCGTACAGAAGATCTCCAGCAGTTCGCGGTCGACTTCCTTCAGTGGCGTCCGGGCGCCGATGTAGGCGGCGAAATCCTGGCTGGCCGCGCCATGGAAATACAGCGTCACGCTGTGCGAATCCACCACGCTCTTGCGGCTGCGCAGGGACGCGTTCAGGTTGTCGACGATGTGCGGCTCGTCGATCTCGCCGATCGCGCGCGCCATCAGATGCCGGAAGCGTCCTGCCGCGGCGATCACGACGAAGTTCGCCCCGGCCTCGCTGGCGACATCGTCAGCGTTGGCACCGGCACACACGACGCCCTCGGGCTCCACCCCGAGCAGTGCCGCGATCTGGGTGATGACCCCCTCGGCGAAGGACTGCATGCCCTGCTCGGCGATGAACTGGTTGCTCGCGGCAATGATCTGTTCCAGGCCGCGCCGGCTGGCCTCGAGCTTGCGCAACTGCTCGTAGGAGCGCACGGCCGTGGTCAGGCTGGCGTACAGGCGGTGGCGGGTAAGCTCGCTCTTGGTCTTGTAGTCGTTGATGTCGTAGGCACGGATCGTTTCCAGCTCGGGCGCCTGCCCCGGCTGCCCGGTGCGCAGGATGATGCGCAGGTTGTGCAGCCCGAGTTCGTTGCGGATCGTCTCGACCATGCGCAGGCCCGCGTCGTCGGTTTCCATCACCACGTCCAGCAGCGCCACCGCAACGTCGGTCTCGCGGCGCAACAGCGCCACCCCCTCGGCCGCGCTCATCGCATGCAGGAGTTCGACCGGTCGCCCGGCAAGCTCGAGCGAATTCAGCGCGAACGCCGTGGTCTCATGCACGTCGGCATCGTCATCCACGACGAGGATCCGCCACGCCGGCCCACCGTCGCCGCGGGACGCCTGATCGCTGCCGGATTCGGGCTGATCGTCGAGGATCAGGACAAGGTCGTCATTTGACATGTTCGGCTCGTCGGAGGAATGGCCGCCTTGGCAGGCCGGGATTCTTGATCGGTATATTTGATCAATACGCAACAACTCGTTGCTTTTGTCAAATATTACATTCAACCTCGGCGTTGTTCAGTGCGAAATTCCACACCCCTCTACAGTCAGGCCAGCCGAGTGGCCTATCATTCGCCCCCCGCCAATCGCGGAATTTTTTTCCGCGATCCAGCCCAGCCGTCGAAATATCAGAAAAACTTTTCCGCCCATAATCATTACCATTCACCCTCCCCGTCGGCACACCCTGCCCGCCGGGGTCCGAGCCGCGCCAAGAGTGCGGCGGACCAAAAATGAGGAGACGCACCGCAAATGAAACCTGCTGTCCACAAGCAAGCCGCCTTCGTCGACACCCTGCCGATGCCCGCCCGCAACCAGCCGGAGGCGCGCTGAGATGTCATCCGTCACCACGACCGCACACGCCCAATGGTCCTCGCGGATGGGCTTCGTGCTCGCCGCCACCGGCTCCGCCGTCGGCCTCGGCAACATCTGGAAGTTTCCCTACATGGTCGGCCAGAGCGGTGGCGCCGCCTTCGTGCTGGTCTACCTGGCCTGCATCGCGCTGATCGGCGTGCCCATCCTGGTCTCCGAGTGGATGATCGGCCGCCGCGGCCAGAAGAACCCGATCAACACCATGTCCCAGCTCGCGCACCAGCACGGGCACACCCGCAACTGGGCGCTGGTGGGGGCAGTCGGCGTGCTCGCCGCCTTCCTCATCCTGTCGTTCTACTCGGTCATCGGCGGCTGGTCGCTGGCCTACATCCGCGACGCCGCAACCGGCAGCTTCAGCGGCCTGGATAAGGCCGGGGTTGCAGCCATCTTCGAAGGCTTCCTCGCCCGCCCCAGTGAACTGCTGAGCTGGCACACCGTGTTCATGGCGCTGACCATGATCATCGTCGCCATGGGCGTGTCGTCGGGCCTGGAGCGCGGCAGCAAGGTGATGATGCCGGCACTGGCGCTGATCCTGGTCGTGCTGGTCGGCTACGGCATGACGACCGGCAGCTTCGGGCAGGCGGTGACCTATCTGTTCAACCCGGACTGGAGCAAGCTTGATGGCGGCGTTCTGCTCGCCGCGCTCGGCCACGCCTTCTTCACCCTGTCGCTGGGCATGGGCATCATGATGGCCTACGGCTCCTATCTGGGCGAAGACGTCAACCTGCTGCGCACCGCGCGCACGGTCGTGATCATGGACACCGTGTTCGCGCTATGTGCCGGTCTGGCGATTTTCCCGATCGTCTTTGCCAACGGCCTCGACCCAGCCGCCGGCCCGGGCCTGGTGTTCGTGACGCTGCCACTGGCCTTCGGCAACATCAGCGGCGGCCTGATTCTCGGCACCCTGTTCTTCCTGCTGCTGACCTTCGCCGCGCTGACCTCGTCGATCTCGCTGCTGGAACCGGTGGTGGAACTGCTGGAAGAGCGTACGCCGATGAACCGCGTCACCTCGACCATCGTCGCCGGCGTGACGATCTGGGCACTGGGCATCGCGGCCCTGCTGTCGTTCAACCTGTGGGGCGACGTCAAACTCGCAGGCCTCAACATCTTCGACCTGCTCGACTACCTGACCAGCAAGTTCATGCTCCCGCTGGCAGGCCTCGGCGCCATCGTGTTCGCCGCGTGGAAGCTGGAGCAGAACAGCGTGAAGCAGGAGTTGAACCTGGGCAACACCGGCTTTGCCGTGTGGTCGATCCTGGCGCGCTACGTGGCGCCGCTGGGCGTGCTGTACGTGTTCTGGAACAACCTGTAATCAGTCGATCACGGACGGCCCTGCCCGCCTTACAGCGGCAGGGCCGTTTCGTTCTTGATCTCGCGCAGCGCCACCGCCGAATGGGTGACGTCGATTTCGGGGATCTTGAGCAGGAAGTTGTGCATGAAGAGCGACAGCGCCTCGAGGTTCGGCAGGTAGAGCTTGAGCAGGCAGTCGGTCTCGCCCAGCAGCTCATAGCATTCGACGACCTCCTCGCAGGCCTTCACCACCCGCTCGAAGCGGTCGAGCACGTCGGCGCTGTGCTGCTTGAGCTTCACCCGCACCCATACACAGGTGCCCAGCCCCACCTTGTGGCGATCGACCAGCGCCACGTAGCCGCGGATGACGCCCGCCTCCTCCATCTCGCGCACCCGCCGCCAGCACGGCGTCGCCGACATACCCACCTTCTCGGACAAGGCCTGGGTACTGAGGGTCGAATCTTTCTGCAACAGCGTCAGGATGTTGCGCTGCGCCTGGTCGAGTTTCATGTCTCCCATCCCTCGAGGATGCGGCCGGTGGCCATGTCGTTATCGCGTGCAGCCTGAATCGGCCACCGCTTGGGCGGCGGCCGCAGTGCCCGCTTAAAGCACCTTCAGCAGTTCGACTTCGAACACCAGCGTCGCGTTGGGCGGAATCACGCCGCCGGCGCCGCGCGCGCCGTAGCCCAGCTCGGGCGGAATCGTCAGCTTGCGCTTGCCGCCTTCCTGCATGCCCTGCACGCCTTCGTCCCAGCCACGGATGACATGGCCGGCACCGAGCGGGAAGTTGAAGGGGTCGTTGCGATCCTTGGACGAATCGAACTTGCGGCCGTCGGTCAGCCAGCCGGTGTAATGCACCGACACCATCTTGCCCTTCACGGCGGTCTCGCCGGTGCCGACTTCGATGTCGTCGATGACGAGGCCGCTGGCGGTGGTGGTCTGGGTCATGCGCGTCTCCTGCTCGTGAGGTAAAGACCGCGATTCTACCTGCCGTCGCGGCGACGGCGCTCGCCGAACTTGGCGCGGAACTTCGCGATCTTGGGCGCCACGACGTACTGGCAGTAGGGCTGGTCGGTGTTGTGCGCGTAGTAATCGTGATGTTCCGGCTCGGCCGGCCAGAACGCCGGCGCGCGCTCGACCTTGGTCACGATGGCCTTCGGGAACACACGCAGCTCGCCCAGTTCCTCGATCAACGCCAGGGCAGTGTGCAACTGGTCGTCGCTGGTAACGAAGATCGCCGAACGATACTGCGGCCCGACATCGTTACCCTGGCGGTCGACCGTGGTCGGGTCGTGAATGGTGAAGAAGATCTCCAGCAGTTCACGGTAGCCAACCACGACTGGATCGAAATCGATCTTCACCACTTCGGCATGCCCCGTACCTCCGGTGCAAACGGCGCGGTAGGAGGGGGCGTCGACGTGGCCGCCGCAATAGCCCGAAGTCACGGCATGGACGCCCTCGACCTCGCGGAACACGGCCTCGAGGCACCAGAAGCAGCCACCGCCCAGGATGGCGGTCTCAAGAGCGGGGGACGATTGCAATTCGGTCATCTTGCTTTGACTCCAAGGGTGATCGGTCTGCTGCACAGACCGCGGCCTGACGCATTCATTCCCCGCCCGCTGCAGGCGCCGGGCCGGCAGGCTCAACGGAAGGAGAAGCTGTAGTACAGGTCGAGCGAGTTGTCGGTGCCGCCGCGCGCAACCAGCGACAGGCGGCGCGACAGCTGGTAGCTGAGCTTGACCAGCGTTTCGGCGCCGCCCAGGCTCTGCTCGAAGGACAGGAACAGGTCGGTGCCGAGGCGCTTGCCCAGGCTCAGCACCTGGCCGGAGACAGAGGGCCCGCTGGCGATCGTCGAGCCGCCGCCGACCACCCGGCTGGTCGCGGCGCGCGAGGTGCTGTTGAGTTCGCCCTGACCGATCGAGAAGCTGTCGAAGCCGAGGCTGCGCGACAGTTCGTCGGTCATGCCGCCGCCCGGTCCGCCCAGCAGCGCCTGCGCCGCCGGCAGCAGCAGGCCGAGGTCGGCGCCCGCGCCGGCATCCGGCGCACGGCCGAGCACGATCCACGACAGTTTCTCCGGGTCGGGCACGTTCGGCTCGGACACCAGCCGCACCTGCGGCCGCTTGGCGCTGCCAGTGACAGCGACGCCGGCTTCCACCGCCAATCCCTTGCGCAGCGCGACGATGTTGAGGCCAGGCGCGTCGAGCGCCCCCTGGAAGTTGACCACGCCACGATCGATGACGAGGTTCTGCCCATAGCCGCGATAGCTGCCGCCAACCGTGGAGATGGTGCCGACGGCCGACAGCGCCTGACCGGGACGCAGGCGCAAGCGCAGATCGCCCGCCAGCCGTGTCTCCAGCCCCATCGCCGACAGGTAGAGCGCGTCGCCCAAGCCGACGCGCACGTCCGCCTCGACCGCAAAGGTGCCGCTGCGCACCTCGTCGCGACCAAGGACGACGACGTCGTCCGACAGGCTCGGTGGCAGCGTCTCGGCGAGCTCGATGTAGCCGGCATCGGCACGGAAGTCCGCATCGAGCGTGAGCGAGTTCCAGCTGCTGTGTGCCGTGCCCTGGCCAGAAAGGATCATCCAGCGATCGTCGCGCTGCAGCAGCGGCAAGCGGTCAGCGGCAAAGCGGAAGCTGCCCGCACCGCTGTCGAGCAGCACCTCGCCGCTGGCGGTGAAGCGGCCGGGCTCGGTGGTGAGGCGTTCGAAGGGAATGCGGCTCTCGCGCGGACGCACGCGATTCGGCGACACGAAGGCGAGGCGTTCCAGCCGCACCCGGTCGCTGTCAAAGCTGGCGGTGAACTCGCCCCCCGACAGGATCAGCCCCTGGTCGACGAGCGCCACTTGCAGCTCTCGGCCGTCGAGGCGGCCGCTGGCAAGCGGCGCATCGAGCGTGCCGGCCAGCTCGATCCGCCCCTGCAGCCGGCCTGCGGTCTCCACGTTCTCGCGCATCAGCCGGCCAAGCCAGGTGATGGACGGCATGTCGAGCTCGGCCGCGCCGGACAAGGCCGTGTCCGGCGGCAGCGTCCACTGACCCTCGGCCGTGCGCCGCGCGCGCAGCGCGGCATTGGCCTGCACACGGCCGAACTCGCTGCCGCGCGCATCGGCAGTCAGCGCCAGAAGGTCGCCGCGTGCGCTGAGCACTGCCTCCAGCGCCTCCAGTCCGAGCCGGGTGCGGATCTCGCCCTCGACCGTCAGGTCGCCGGCCTCGCGGAACACGCGCAGCTGGCCGTCGAGCGTGTCGCCCATTGACAGGTCCCAGCTGGCGCCCAGCACCAGCGGTCCGGGACCGCGCCGGGGGCGGCCGTCGGGCCGCGAAACGAGACCGAAGCTGAGCCCGGTCAGCGAGCCGCGCGCGACCGACTTCCGCGGCGACCAGCTCGTCTCGTCCAGGCGGATGCGGCCGTTGTCGCCGGCACTCAGCTCCGCGGCACCGAGACTGACCGCAGTCGGGGACAGGGACAGGCGCGCGGGCGCGACGAGACGCGACACGAAGCGGCCCGCCGTCTCGAGCGCCCTGAGTTCGCCCACCCAACGCGGCCCCGGCTGCCCCTGCGTCACCTGCTCCAACCCGCCCTGCAACCCCAGAGCCAGACTGTCCGCTCCCTCGTCGCGCGCGGGCGTCTGCAGCACGACCTCCAGTTCGTGCCGGGCGCGCGTACCGGATGCGGAGACGCGCGCGCTGGCCAGCCAGTCTGGCAAGGCGACACCGTCGCCGTCCGTACCCAACGGCCCCAGCCCGGTCAGCCCGGCCGATAGCTGGAACGGCCCGTCGGCGCCGGCCTCCAGGCGGGCCGCACCGTTTACGCCGAGCAGGCGCACGCTGCCCGGCAGACGCAAGGCCTCGCCGAAGAACTGCAGTTCGCCGGCCGGCACGGCCAGCGTGCCACGCAGCCGGCCGGTCGCGCCAGCGCGCCCCCCGAGGCCGTGACCGAGCGCATCGAGTCGCGACGCATCGAGCGCAAGGTTCAGCGCATCGCCTGGCCCGCCCCAGGCGCCATCCGCGCGCAGGGTGTTGCCGGCAAGTTGCAGGTCAAGCTCGAGCTCCGGCAGGCGCGTGCCCTCGACGCGCACACGGCCCTTTCCATCCAGCGCCAGGCCCTCGAGCCGGCTGTCGGGGATGCTGAAGGTCGCCGCCAGCGTGCGAGGCAGGCCGCCTTGCTCGGCCAGCTCGCCCGACGCGTCGAGATCGAGATTCAACTGTGCCTGCGGCGCATCGGCCAGCCACGCACGCGGATCGAGCTTACGCACGGCGGCGTTGAGCATGAAGCTGCGCAGCGGTTCGCCCGCCGTGCTGCCGTCAGTACCCGCCTCGGCATTCACCGCGCTCAACTCGGCGCGGGCATCGATTCGCGCCGCCCCGAGCGCCAGAGCCAACACAGCCTGCTGGCGCTGTGCATCGCCTTCGGCGTCGACGCGGCCAGCCAGTTGCTGTCGCGGCAGGCGTCCATCCAGGCTGCGCATGTCGATGCCCGCCAGCTCGAGCGCCGCGGCAAGCTGGCCGAAGCCACTCTGCAGCGCGCTTTCTCCGGTCGCAGCCCGCGGCGGGCGCCATTGCAGGTGACCGCTGACGCGCCCTTCCCCCGGCAGACGGATGTCGAGCGCATCGACCGCGATCGCCGCCTGCGTCCAATCGAGGATGCCCGCCAGCGAAACGAGGGGAAGCCCCCCGGCGTCCGCCGTCGCCGGGCTGCGGTTCGTCAGGCGGATGGGGCCGGCGAGCAAGGTCGCCGTACCCTCGACCGCGGCGAGCTCGGCCTTGATGCTCAGGGCGGCACGCGGTGCGCCGGCGACGAACACGGCAGGGTCGAGCTCCCCGGCGGCAAGCTTGAGTGCGCGCAGCGGCATGTGTTCGAACGGCGCAGCGCGCAGCTCCGCATGCGCGGTCAGCCCTTCCGCGGAAGCCTCCGCCACGATCCGCGGCGCCAGCAAGGTCTCGCCAACGGTGAGACGGGCCTCGAATGCACGGCCATCAAGCTCCCCGTCGAAGCGGCCGCTGGCTTCCAGCGCGAAGGGTGCAAGGCCGTCGATACGGCCGTCGACCATAAGTCGTCCCTGCGGCAGCGTCACATTCAGCGCGCGCAGCGCATGCCGGCGGCCATCGCTGTCGATCGCGGCGCGCAGATCGGCCAGCCAGAAACCCTGCCCGGCGGCGGTTTCCACCGCAGCCTCCACGGTATCGGCCGCGTTGCGCATGGTGTCTGCCGCCTCGTCGAGCTGCCGCGCCGCATCGGTGACGACATCGCTCGCCGCCTCTCCCGACGAGCCGGGGCCAGTGCCTATTTGCCGCAGGTCGAAGCGGCCCAGCGTCAGGGAACGCACCTCTACCTGCAGCGGCAGTTGCAGGTCGTCGGGCGGCGTCGGCGCTTCAGCCGGGGCCTCATCGCTGCGGCGGGCGAGCTCGATGCGCGCCACGCCGAGCCGGTCGACCACCAGCCGGCGCTGCAGCAGGGGCGCGGCATGCCAGTCCAGCTCTAGCGCCTCGAGGTTTAGTCGCAGGTCAGGCGTGTGATAGCGCAGCGCATCGATCCGCAGCGGACCCAGGATGCGACCCTGCGCGCCATCAATGCGCAGCGCGCCGCCGGTCGCGCGCTGCGCCAAGGCTACTGCGGCGTCCAGCCCTGGGCGCGTGCCGAGCAGCCAGGCCGCCCCTCCGACCACGACGGCCAGCACCAGCACGAAGACAAGCGCCACGGCCCGCCACGGGCGAAGGCGCCGCGCCTGACGCTGCGGCTCGCGCTCGGACCTGCGCCCAGCCGGCGTCGGCTCGTCGTTCATCAGGCGCCCCGAAGCGCTGTGAGGCCCGGCTCAGCCGAACAGGGCGCGCAGGCCCTCGCCCGGATCCTCGGCGCGCATGAAGGCCTCGCCGACGAGGAAGGTTTGCACCGTGTTGTCCCGCATGAGGCTCACGTCCTCGGGCCTGAGGATGCCCGATTCCGTGACGACTATGCGACCCGCTGCGCCGGTGGCGATGCGCGGCAGCAGGTCGAGCGTCGTCTGCAGCGAGACCTCGAAGGTGCGCAGGTTGCGGTTGTTGATGCCGATCAGCGGCGTCTGCAGTTGCAGCGCCTGCTCGAGCTCGGCCGCGTCATGCACCTCGACCAGCACTGACATGCCAAGCGCGATGGCGATCTGCTCCATGTCGCGCATCAGCGGCAGTTCGAGGCAGGCCGCGATCAGCAGGATGGCGTCCGCCCCCATCGCACGCGCCTCGAACACCTGATAGGGGTCGACGAGGAAATCCTTGCGCAGGACCGGCAGGTTGCACGCAGCGCGCGCCGCCTGAAGGTACTCGGGCGCCCCCTGAAAGAACGGACGGTCGGTGAGCACCGACAGGCAGGCGGCACCGGCCCGCTCGTAGGACGCGGCGATGTCGGCCGGCCGGAAGTCAGCGCGGATCACGCCCTTGGACGGGCTAGCCTTCTTGATCTCGGCGATCACTGCCGCGCGCCCGCCCGCATGCTTGGCGCGGATGGCACCGACGAAATCGCGCACGGCAGGGGCAGCCTCGGCATCGTCGCGGATGACGGTGAGCGGCCTCGCTGCGGATGCGGCCGCAACCTCCTCGACCTTGACCGCGCAGATCTTCTTCAGGATGTCGCTCATTGCGCACTCCGGAACTGCTGGGTGAAGCGCACGAACTCGTCGAGCTTGGCGCGGGCGGCACCGCTGGAGATGACTTCGCGCGCACGCTGGATGCCGTCGCCGATGGAATCGACGAGGTTGGCCGCGTACAGGGCCACGCCAGAATTGAACACGACAATGTCGCGCGCGGGCCCCGGTTGGTTGTCGAGCACGCCGAGCAACACATCGCGCGACTCGTCGGCATTCTCGACGCGCAGGTTGCGGCTGCTGGCCATCGGGATGTCGAAGTCCTCGGGGTGGATCTCGTACTCGCTGACCTGGCCGTTCTTGAGCTCGCCGACCAGGGTCGCACCGCCGAGGCTGACCTCATCCATGCCGTCCAGCCCATGCACGACCAGCACGTGGTTGGCGCCGAGGCGCTGCATCACGCGCGCCTGAATGCCGACGAGATCGGGATGAAACACGCCCATCAGCGTGTTCGGCGCACCGGCGGGATTGGTCAGCGGGCCGAGGATGTTGAACAGCGTGCGCACACCCATCTCGCGCCGCACCGGGGCGACGTTCTTCATCGCGCTATGGTGGGCCGGGGCATACATGAAACCGATGCCGGTGGCCTCGATGCACTCGGCAACCTGGGCCGGCGTGAGGTCGAGATTGACGCCGAGCGCCTCGATGACGTCGGCCGCGCCGGACTTCGACGACACCCCGCGCCCACCATGCTTGGCGACACGGGCGCCGGCCGCGGCGGCGACGAAGATCGTCGTGGTGGAGATGTTGAAGGTGTTGGCGCCGTCACCGCCGGTGCCGACGACGTCGAGGAAGTGATCGTGCGGCGGCCTGACCTCGACCTTGGTCGACATCTCGCGCATCACCGTGGCGGCGGCGGTGATCTCGCCGATGGTCTCCTTCTTGACGCGCAGGCCGGTGAGGATGGCTGCGGTCATGACCGGCGACACTTCGCCGGCCATGATCTGGCGCATCAGCGACAGCATCTCGTCGAAGAAGATCTCGCGATGCTCGATCGTGCGTTGCAGGGCTTGCTGGGGGGTGATCGTCGTGTGCATGGTGTCGTCCGGCATCAGGCGACGGCAGCGGCGCTGCGGTCGAGGAAGTTGCGCAGCAGGTCGTGGCCGCGCTCGGTCAGGATCGATTCGGGGTGGAACTGCACGCCCTCGACGTCCAGCGTCTTGTGGCGCACGCCCATGATTTCGCCGTCCTCGGTCCAGGCGGTAATTTCCAGACAATCCGGCAGGCTCTCGCGTTCAATCGCCAGCGAGTGATAGCGGGTGCAGGTGAGCGGATTGGGCAGCCCGCGGAACACGCCGACGTCCTTGTGATGCACCGGCGAGGTCTTGCCGTGCATCAGCTTCCGCGCATGCACGATGCGCCCGCCGAAGGCCGCGCCGATGCTCTGGTGGCCAAGACAGACACCGAGGATGGGCAGCTTGCCGGCGAAGGCCTTGATGGCCTGCACCGAAATGCCGGCTTCTGCGGGCGAGCACGGTCCGGGCGAGATGACGAGCTGGTCTGGCTTCATCGCCTCGATCTGCTCGAGGGTGATCTCGTCGTTGCGATACACCTTCACATTGGCGCCCAGTTCGCCGAAGTACTGCACCAGGTTGTAGGTGAAGCTGTCGTAGTTGTCGATCATCAGCAGCATCTCGCGTTCCTCACTTCACCTGGGTGTCCAGCCCGCCTTCGGCCATTTCGGCGGCACGCAGCATGGCGCGCGCCTTGTTCTGGGTTTCCTGCCATTCGGACTCGGGGTCGGAATCGGCGACGATGCCGGCACCGGCCTGAACGTGGATCTGGCCGTCCTTGAGTACCGCGGTGCGGATCGCGATCGCGAGGTCCATGTCGCCGTGGAAGCCGAGGTAGCCGACCGCGCCGGCGTAGATGCCGCGCTTGACCGGCTCGAGCTCGTCGATGATCTCCATCGCCCGCACCTTGGGTGCGCCCGACACCGTGCCCGCCGGGAAGGTGGCGCGCAGCACGGCCAGGGCGTTGAGGCCGTCCTTGAGCTTGCCTTCGACGTTGGAGACGATGTGCATCACGTGCGAGTAGCGCTCGATGCTGAACTGCTCGGTGACCCTGACCGTGCCGGTCTGCGACACGCGCCCGGCGTCGTTGCGACCGAGGTCGAGCAGTTGCACGTGCTCGGCGATCTCCTTCGCGTCGGCCAGCAGGTCCTTCTCCAGCGCAACATCCTCGGCCACCGTGGCGCCACGCTTGCGCGTGCCGGCGATCGGACGCACGGTGACGACGTCATCCTCGAGCCGCGTCAGGATCTCGGGCGAGGCGCCAACGACGTGGAAGTCCTCGAAGTTGAAATAGAACATGTAGGGCGAGGGATTCAGCGAGCGGATCGCGCGATACAGCGCCATCGGGCTCGCCGCGTAGGGCTTGCTCATGCGCTGCGACAGCACGACCTGCATCACGTCGCCGTCGACGATGTACTGCTTGGCGCGGCGCACCGCGTCCTTGAATGCTTCCTCGCCGAAGCTCGACACTGCAGCCGCGGGCTCGGCGCGGGACTCCTCGGGCACCTGCACCGGCGCGCGGAGGCGGGCCAGCAGCTCGCGCAGGCGCTTCTGCGCACGCTTGAAGGCGCCGGGCACTTCCGGCTCGGCATACACGACGAGGGTCAGTTTGCCGCTGAGGTTGTCGACGATGGCGACTTCCTCGGACAACAGCAGCAGGATGTCTGGTGTGCCGACGGGGTCGGGCTTGTCGGTCTTCGCCAGCTTGGGCTCGATGTAGCGCACCGTGTCATAGCCGAAGCAGCCGACCAGGCCGCCGGCGAAGCGCGGCAGGTGCTCACGCGGCGGCACCTTGATGCGGTTCATGAACTCGGCGACGAAGTTGAGCGGATCGCCATAGTCGCGACGCTCGACCAGACGGTTGCCGGTGAGAAGCAGCGCCGAGCGGCCATAGACCTCGATGCGCGTCGGCGACGACAGACCGATGAAGGAATAGCGGCCGAAGCGCTCGCCGCCCTGCACCGATTCGAGCAGGTAAGTGTAGGGCTCGTTGGCGAGCTTCAGGTAGATGGACAGCGGCGTGTCGAGATCGGCAAAGGTCTCGAGCGTGACCGGAATGCGGTTATAGCCCTCGGAGGCAAGGGCGTTGAATTCTTGTTCGAGCATGGAGGCTCCACGTGAGTCGGTTCGAGCGGACGGTGCTGCAGCGGGCGGAGTGGCCGGCGCGCCTTGGCGCACGGGACCCCGCTGGGGGGAATCGCGTTCAGTGGCCCAAAGGCCAACGCCAGCCGCCGTGCCAGCCGGACTGGACGGAGGAGAGAGCGGCGAGGAAGCGATCCCGGGGTGCGAGCATCACGATGTCGATCTGTAGTGGAGTGTACCGACAGACCCGCACTTATGCGGTGACGATATGATCGAGGGCCTGAAGTGCGTTCGATAGTAGCCCATCGCATTCGATGGTGTCCACCGGCACCCCTTCGCTGTAGCCGTAGGTGACCAGCAGCACCGGCATGCCCGCCCCTTGCGCCGCCAAGGCGTCGTTGGCGGAGTCACCGATCATCAGCGCCTCGTTCGGTGCTACGCCAAGTCGCTCGCAGGCGAGGCGTACCGTCGCCGGATCCGGCTTCTTCACCGGCAGCGTGTCGCCGCTGACGACGGCATCGAAATGCGTGGCGATGCCCATGCGCTCGAGCAGCGGCAGGGTGAAGGCCTCGGCCTTGTTGGTGACGACCGCCAGCCGGATATCGCGCCCGCGCAGGACCTGCAGGGTCTCGACCACACCGGGGTAGATCGAGGTGCGCGCTCCATTGACCACCGCGTAGTGGCGCCGGAAGACCGCCACTGCGGTCTCGATCTCGGCCTCGGTCGCGCTCATGCCTTCGGTCATGCAGCGCCGCACCAGATTGGGAATGCCCTTGCCGACGAAGCTGTGGATCTCGTCCTGGCTGCGCGCCGGCCGGCCGAGTTCGGCCAGCATGAGGTTGGCTGCGTCGGCCAGGTCGGCGATGGTGTCGAGCAAGGTGCCGTCGAGGTCGAACAGCACCGCACGTGGCGCGAAGCGCGCACCGGTGCTCATGCCGCCACCCTGGCGAGTTCGCGGCGCAGAGCACCGATGATGGAATCGTAGCGGTTGGGATCGCCGTCCTTGCCAGCGCCGAAAACCGCCGAACCGGCGACGAAGGTGTCTGCGCCTGCACGGGCGATCTCGGCGATGTTGTCGGTCTTCACCCCGCCATCGATCTCGAGCAGGATGCGCCGCCCTGTGCGCGCCTCGTAGACATCGAGCTTCTCGCGCGCCATGCGCAGCTTGTTGAGCGTTTCGGGGATGAACTTCTGCCCGCCGAAACCCGGGTTCACGCTCATCAGCAGGACCACGTCGAGCTTGTCCATGACGTGGTCCATGTGGTGCAGCGGCGTGGCCGGATTGAGCACCAGTCCGGCCTGGCAGCCGACATCGCGGATCAGGCCCAGGCTGCGGTCGATGTGCTCGGAAGCCTCGGGGTGGAAGGTGATGACGTTGGCGCCGGCCTTGGCGAAATCGGGAATGATGCGGTCAACCGGCCTCACCATCAGGTGCACGTCGATGGGCGCGGTGGTGTGCGGACGGATCGCCTCGCACACCAGCGGCCCGATGGTGAGGTTGGGGACATAGTGGTTGTCCATCACGTCGAAGTGGATCCAGTCGGCGCCTGCGGCGACGACGTTGCGCACTTCCTCTCCGAGACGAGCGAAGTCGGCGGACAGCAGGCTGGGGGCGATGCGGTACATGGGCGGTCTCCGGAAGGCGTTCAGTCCCGGATTCTAACCGCCCGCCGCGCCTGCGCGGGCAAGCGTGCCGCGACGGCGCAGTTCAGCGCACGCAGACCTTGCGCACCTGCTTCATGTCGGTGATACCCGCCAGCACCTTCTCCATGCCGTCCTGGCGCAGGGTACGCATGCCTTCGGCCAGCGCCTCGCCGAGGATCTGGTCGACGCGGCCACGCTCCTGGATCAGGCGCTTGATCTGCGCCGAGCCGAGCATCAGCTCGTGCAGGCCCACCCGCCCCTTGTAGCCGTGGTTGCACTCGACGCAGCCGACCGGACGGTAGAGCGTGAAGCGCCCCGCCGGATCCGCGAAGCTCTGCCGCCAGCGCTGCAGCACCTCGGCACGCGCTGCCGACGGGTCGGCCTGGAAACGCGGCGTCAGGTGCATGTCCTCGCAATACTCCTCGAGCAGCAGATGGATCTCTTCCTCGTCCGGGCGAAAGGCCTGGCGGCACTTCAGGCACAGGCGCTTGGCGAGGCGCTGGGCGAGCACGCCGATCAGCGCGTCGGCGAAGTTGAACGGATCCATGCCCATGTCGAGCAGGCGCACGACGGACTCCGGGGCGCTGTTGGTGTGCAGGGTCGAGAACACGAGGTGGCCGGTGAGCGAGGCCTCGATGCCGACCGACACCGTCTCATGGTCGCGCATCTCGCCCACCATGATCACGTCCGGATCGGCACGCAGGAAGGCGCGCATCATGGTCGCAAAATCGATGCCCGCCTTGCGGTTGACCTGCACCTCGCGCAAGCCGCGCTGCGTGATCTCGACCGGGTCCTCGACGGTCCAGATCTTGGTGTCGGGGGTGTTGATGTAGCTGAGGATCGAGTGCAGGGTCGTCGTCTTGCCGGAACCGGTGGGGCCACAGACGAAGAAGATGCCATAGGGCTTGCTGATCGCCTCCTTGAGCCGCTCGAGGTTGAACGGCATCAGGCCGAGCTGATCCATCGGGATCGGCTCGTTGCTGGCGAGCAGGCGCATCACGACGTCCTCGAGCCCGCCCTGCGTCGGCAGCGTTGCCACGCGCAGCTCGATATCGAGCGGCGCGAACTTGCGGAACTTGATTTTGCCGTCCTGCGGCTTGCGCCGTTCGGAGATGTCGAGATCGCACATGATCTTGATGCGCGTCACGAGCGGATTGCGATAGCTGGCCGGCACCTCGATGTAAGGCACGAGAGAGCCATCCTTGCGGAAGCGGATCAGCGTCTTCTCCCGCCCCGGTCGCGGCTCGATGTGGATGTCCGACGCCCCCTGCCGATAGGCCTCGATGATGATGCGATTGACCAGCTTGACGAGCTCGTTGTCGGCCGCAGCCGAGACGTCGTCGCCGAGCGAGCCCGGTTCGTCGTCACGCTCGTCCAGATCGGACAGGATGTCGCTGACCGAGCCGTCGTCGATCGACTCGCCGAAATACTGCTCCACGACCATCTCGAACTCGCGTGCCGACGTCACCCTGTAGCTGAGCCGCTTCTTGGGCAGCACATTCTGCGCGACGCAGGAACTGCGGACCTGCTCCGGGTCCACGCACAGGACCACGACCCCGTCCTGGTTCTCCTCGTAGGGCAACCACAGACTCTGCTGCACGTAGTCGCGCTTGATGTTGCGCAGCAGGTCCATCGGCTTGACGTGATTGGGCTGGAAGGGCTGGTAGGGGACGCCGAAATAGCGGGCGGCAGCCTCACCAAGTTCGGCGGTACTCAGGCCGAGCACGTCGATGAGAATCTCTTCGGTGCTGAGGTCGCCGGTGCGCGCCTCGCGGATGACCTGGCGCAGCTCCTCGGCTGTGATTCGCCCGTCGGCCACCAGCGCATCGAAGCGGGAACGCAGGCGTGCCGGCTTCTCGGCATGTCGCGCGAACGCGACACCGAGTGTCTGAGTCAAACCCAGCAGCCCCTCTTCGGCAACGTTGCTGAAAGGCGCCCCGCTGTGGCTGTTGATGAGCTGGATGACGCCGATGACGCGCTCGCTGTCCGGATCGCGGATCGGCACCACGAGCATCTGGCGGGAGCGAAAGCCGGTGCTCGCGTCCACCTCGCGCTTGAAGTGGAGCTGGGGCGAAATGGCGGCCAGCTCGGCCTCGTCATACGCGTCGGCGATATTGACTGGCCTGCCGGTCAGCGCGACGAAGCCGGCGACGCTGCTGTCGTCCACCGGAAGGCGAATGCTCTGCACCGAGTCGAGGCCGGTCTTGACCCGGGTAACGATCGTAGTGCCGTTGTCCTCGAGCGTATAGATCGTCAGCCGCTGCGCCTCGAACAGGGCACAGAGGTCGGCCGAGAGCTCGAGGATGATTTCGTCCACGTCGTTGCTGGCGTGGATGCGATTGGTGACGACCTGCAGCCCCTTGAAGAAGGCCAGGCGACGCGCAACCGCGCTACCCTGCTGCAGCTTGCCAATGGTCGCAGCCAACGGGTCGGCAGCCCCCTGGGCAGCTTTCGCCTGCGCGGCGAACTGCTGCGGATCGTCGTGCAACTGCGTCATTCGCGAAACCCCGAAATCAGAAATGGAGCTCCTGGCCCATTTGCAGGCGCCTGGGCTTGAGCCGCGAGGCTCCTGCCTCGATCTGCGCAATGATACGCAGGTCCGCGCCGGGTTTCAGGTGGGTGATGTGGACTTCGGGCGTGACGTGCACTTCCTCGAGCATGGCCAGCAACATGCTCGGGCACAGATGACGGCTCGCGACAGCAAGTCCGTGCTGTTCATCGGCGAAAGCGGTTTCGACGATGAGATGGCGCAGGGCAGGCTGGGCGTTGATCGCGGCAATCAGCTCGGGGCAATAGGCGGTATCGCCGGAGAACACGAGCTGCCCTTCCCCGCTGTCGAGGGCATAGGCGACGGTAGGCACCGTGTGCTGCGCCGGCAGCGCCGTGATTACGCGCCCGCTCAACGAGATGCTCTCGCCGAGCTTCATCGGCTGGAAGCGCATGAAGGGGTGATGCCGGTCCGGAATCGCGGAAAAGTCAGGCCACACAAGCCAGTTGAAGACGTGGGAGTGCAGGATGCGGATCGTCTCCGGCGTCGCATGCACCGTGACCGGAAGGCTTCGTGCGTCGCCGACCGAATCGATCAGCAATGGCAGGCAGGCGATGTGATCGAGATGCGCATGCGTCAGGAAGACGTGGTCGATGCGCCGCATCGCGTCGAGCGAAAGCTCACCCGCGCCAGTTCCGCAATCGATGAGGATGTCCTCGTCGACGAGAAAGGACGTGGTGCGCGCCTGCGCCCCGCCGATTCCGCCACTGCACCCCAACACCTTCAGTTTCATGAGTGTTCGCCGCGAGACGACCCATCCGGATCGAGCGGCATTGGTTCCCCGTTACGTCTGCGGGGACCTTATCACCCCAGCCCCGGCGCCGGTAGGCAAAAAATCACGCCAAGGGCGGCACGCCCTGAATGTTTTCAGGGACGCAGGAAGAACTCCATCTTGACCCCCGCCAGCTCGATGATGTCATGATCCTTTAGCAGGCAGGCCTGGGCGTCGATCGGCGCCCCGTTGACCAGCGGGAAGCTGGCGCCTTCGACGTGGGTGATGAAGTAGCCATGGGGGCGGCGAGTGATGACCGCCACCTGCTTGCCCGGCTTGCCGAGGGTGGTCAGCGATTTCGTCAGCTCCAGCTCGCGGCCCGCGTTGGCGCCACTGAGCACCTGGATGATCCCGAGGCGCTCGCCCGCCGCTGCAAGCGCCTTCTCGGCACGCTCAAGCGCGCCCGCGGCCACCACCTGCGTATCGCCACCGCCCTCGCCCGCAGGCCGCGCACCGACATCCGTACCCGTCGGCGGCAACTCGAAGGGCTTGATCGCGGCCGTGTCGATCATCTCCGAAGCGGAAAGGCCGGGCTGCGTGGCATCGACGATGTACTTCAGGCGGTACTTGCCAAGCTCGATGACATCGTTGTGGTGCAGCACGTGCTTCTTGACCGGCTGGCCATTCACGTAGGTGCCATTGGTGCTGTTCTGATCCTCGAGGAAGGCGTCTTTGAGAATGCAGGTAATCACGGCGTGCTGTCCGCTGATGGCCAGATTGTCGATCTGGATATCGTTGTTCGGCTTGCGCCCGATCGAAGTCCGCTCCTTGTCGAGCTCGATTTCCTTGAGGACGAGACCGTCCATGCTGAGGATCAACTTCGGCATTGCCCCTACCTGTCGATTTGGTTTGCCGCAGATGCTGCGGAAGTGTCATCGCATTCTAACGCGGCACCCCGTGGGCGGGAGACGAAAAAAAAGCGCCGGATGTACCGGCGCTTTCTCGGATCGCGAACGACGCGGCAGGATCAGAGCATCGCCTTCAGCAGCTTGCCCATTTCCGACGGGTTGCGCGTCACCTTGAAGCCGCACTCCTCCATGATGGCGAGCTTGGCATCGGCGGTGTCGGCGCCGCCGGAGATCAGCGCACCGGCGTGGCCCATGCGCTTGCCTGCGGGGGCGGTGACGCCGGCGATGAAGCCGACGATCGGCTTCTTCATGTTTTCCTTGCACCACATCGCGGCTTCGGCTTCGTCCGGACCGCCGATCTCGCCGATCATGATCACCGCGTCGGTGTCCGGATCATCGTTGAACATGCGCATGACGTCGATGTGCTTCAGGCCGTTGATCGGGTCGCCGCCGATACCAACCGCGGACGACTGGCCGAGACCGATCTCGGTCAGCTGCGCCACGGCTTCATAGGTCAGCGTACCGGAACGCGACACGACGCCGATACGACCCTTGCGGTGGATGTGGCCGGGCATGATGCCGATCTTGATCTCGTCGGGCGTGATCAGGCCGGGGCAGTTGGGGCCGAGCAGCAGCGTTTCCTTGCCACCCTTGGCAACCTTCTGCTTCATCTTGTTGCGCACGACCAGCATGTCGCGGACCGGGATGCCTTCGGTGATGCAGATCGCCAGGTCGAGGTCGGCTTCGCAGGCTTCCCAGATGGCGTCGGCAGCGCCCGCGGGCGGCACGTAGATGACCGACACGGTGGCACCGGTTTCGGCAGCGGCTTCCTTGACCGAGGCGTAGATGGGGATGTCGAAGATCTTCTCGCCCGCCTTCTTCGGATTCACGCCGGCGACGAAGCAGTTCTTGCCGTTGGCGTATTCCTGGCACTTCTCGGTGTGGAATTGACCGGTCTTGCCAGTGATGCCCTGGGTGATGACCTTGGTATCTTTGTTGATCAGGATGGACATTCAAACTCTCCTTACTTGACCGCAGCGACGATCTTGGTCGCAGCTTCCGCCATGGTGTCGGCGGTGATGATCGGCAGGCCCGATTCGGCGAGGATCTTCTTGCCGAGGTCTTCGTTGGTGCCCTTCATGCGCACCACGAGCGGGACGGAGAGGTGAACTTCCTTGGCCGCGGCGACCACGCCGGTGGCGATGGTGTCGCAACGCATGATGCCGCCGAAGATGTTGACCAGGATGCCCTTGACCTTCGGGTTCTTGAGCATGATCTTGAAGGCTTCGGTGACCTTCTCGGTGGTCGCGCCGCCGCCGACGTCGAGGAAGTTGGCCGGCTCGGCGCCGAACAGCTTGATCGTGTCCATGGTGGCCATCGCCAGGCCGGCGCCGTTCACCAGGCAGCCGATGTTGCCGTCGAGGCTGATGTAGGCGAGGTCGAACTTGGAGGCTTCGATTTCGTCGGCGTCTTCTTCGTCGAAGTCACGGAAATCGACGATCTCCGGGTGACGGTAGAGCGCGTTCGAATCGAAGTTGAACTTGGCGTCCAGGGCCTTGATGTTGCCGTTGCCTTCCAGGATCAGCGGGTTGATTTCCGCCAGCGAGGCATCGGTTTCCATGTAGCAGGTGTACAGGCGCTTGAGCGTGTCGACCGCCTTGGCCACGGAAGCCTCGGGCACGCCGATGCCGCGAGCCAGATTCTCGGCCTGCGCGTCGGTCAGGCCGACGAGCGGATCAACGAACTCCTTGAGGATCTTCTCGGGGGTGCTGTGAGCGACTTCCTCGATGTCCATGCCGCCTTCGGAGGAGGCCATGATGGCGACCTTCTGCGTGGCGCGGTCGGTCAGCGCGGCGACGTAGTATTCCTTCTGGATGTCGGCGCCTTCCTCGATCAGCAGGTTGCGCACCTTCTGGCCTTCGGGGCCGGTCTGGTGGGTGACCAGTTGCATGCCGAGGATATCGTTGGCGTGTTGACGCACTTCGTCGAGCGAGCGGGCCAGCTTGACGCCGCCGCCCTTGCCACGGCCACCCGCGTGAATCTGGGCCTTCACCACCCAGATCTTGCCGCCGAGCTCTTCGGCCGCCTTGACCGCCGCATCGACGGAAACGCAATGGAAGCCACGCGGCGTCACGACGCCATACTTCCTCAGTAGTTCTTTTGCCTGATACTCATGAATCTTCATGGTTGCCCTTCGATCGAAGTCACGGCGGCGAGCCCGCCGCGAACAGGTTGATGGCATGCTTAGGAGCGCAGATGCTCAGCGACGGGCGTCGTCTCCCTCGACCGCCACCCACCGCCGCCGGCCGGAAAGCCGGCCTGAACTTCCGGCTGTCACGCACGAGTACGTGTTTACCGCAAGACTCCATAATTATAACCAGTTTTGCGCAGTGCACAGCGCTCGCGCAATGCGCCGTTCAGGCGCTCTCGTCCTGCCCGCGGTACCACTTTGGGTAGTAGCGCCGCACGGTTTCGCTTGCGGTATCGAGCGCGTGGCAGTGATCGAGCTGTGGCGGTTTGCCGGCACTGTCATCCGTGTCGCGACGGAAGGTCGCGACGGTCTGGATGGCGGCAGTAGGCAGCGACTGCAGCATCTCGGTCATGTGCGAGCAACCCAGCGTCTCGCCGAACATCTCATTGACCGTGCGCCGAAAGCCACGCACCAGGTTGAGCCCCACAAGCCTTGCATAACTCGGACCGATCGTGTCGCAGTTGCCCGGGTAAGGCACCTCGTCCGAACAGGCAACCGCCGCGACGATATTGAATGCCACATCGAAACTGATGCGGACCCGCATCAGATGCACCGGCACCCCCGCAGGACGCATGCCCGAGGCGATGGGATAGTCGACATCCTTGACGTCGGTCAGCGACGCCTCGAGATCGTAGAGGCCATCCTCTCGCAGGAAACCTTCGATCTCGATGCGACGAGTGTGAATGCGCCGACGAGGCGCCGTGGGAGCAGGTAGCGGCATCTTCGTTTCGCGTACGGTGGCGTATGGAGCCGTCAATCTTAACCGATTGCGGGCACCACAAGGGATGTCGGACGGGCGCTTGCCAACCGCCGCCGCGGTGCACAATAGTTCACGTTACGCATGCAACGCAGCACAAAACCATGCTGCAGGTGCTGGAAGCCTGGGCCGGACTCTGCTAAAAGCAGGCTATCGCATCCAAACCGCCGGAAGTGCGGACAATGAGAACAACACCGATAACCACGGCAGTGGCACTTGCCACCGCCCTCATATCTTCACCGACCGGTGCCCTCGCGGCCGTGCTGGGCGAGGTCGTGTCGCTGTCACCGATCGGCGAGCCCTTGCGCGCCGAGATCCGCATCATCGGCGGATTCGACCGCGAGACCGCGAACTGCCTGCGCATCGGCGCCGCGGGTGACGGCGCAGGTGACTTGCCCTGGGTCTCGGGCGCACGCCTGACAGTGATCGGCGGCACGAACCCTCGGGTTGCGGTGACCACCTCCCGCGCGATCAATGAGCCCGTCGTCCAGATAGCGGTGGAGGATGTGTGCGAGAACCGCCTGCGGCGCGAATACACCCTGCTTCTGCCCTATCCGGTCTCGACCCCGGCAGCGCCCGCTTCGCCCCGGCAACAACCCTCGGCGCCAGCCCCCGCAAAGAGCGCCGCAAGCACCGGGCGCACATGGACCACCGCGCCCGGAGAGTCGCTCGAGTCGCTCGCGCATTCTCTGTATCCGGACGATGCAACAGCACGGCGCCGATTCATGCGCGCGACGGCAGCGGCCAACCCCGGCCTTTTCGAGCAGGCCGGCTCGCAGTCCCGCCCCCTTCCCGATGGCACCGCACTGACGGTACCCGACCTGCGCACGCTGTCCGCCAGCGCACCCGCCCGCAAGGCAGACAAGCCGCGCGCAGCGCAGCCAAAAACGCCGGGCACCACCGCCCCCAGGCCTCCCGCCTCGGCACCGAGGACGCCTGCTGCGCCGACCCAGGCTGCACAGATCGACACGCGCGACCGCGTGATCGTCGAGGGCGACAAGCCGGCAAGCGTTCCCTCAGGCGCGACGGCCCCGGCGTCGGGCGAAGCGCCCGGCACAACGGCTTCCGACCTGCTGGAACGTGAGCGCAAGCTTGCTGCAGCGGTTGATCGCAGCATCATCGCGGAGATGGAACTGCTGGCGCGCATCAAGGAGCTCGAAGAGGCACGTGACCGGCTGCAGGCCCGCATCGCGGCACTCGACCAGGCCGCGCAGCAAGCGATCCCGCCGGTTGCAGCACCAAGCGCACCCGCGACCGCATCAGAAAGCGCACCCACCACCAGCAGTCCCGACCACCGCGACACCTATTTGATCGCAGGGCTGGCCATCGCGGCCCTGGCGCTCGCCATGGTGCTGCGTCGCCGTCGCCCCGCCCCGCCCGAGACGCCCCCCCAGACGCTGACCGCTGCACACACCGTTCAACCGCTTCCGGCGCGCGACGCCGCCTATCCCGTCAAGCAACAAAGCGCCGCCCCCGCCGAAGCACAGACCGAACTGCCCGCAGGCGTCGCGCCAACTCCGCAAGCCCCGGCCAGGCCTTACGACGAAGGAATCGACTGGAGCACCTCGACCCTGCTGCCGACCGCCGGCTATGCGGTCGAACACCCCGTTGACGACGCGGGCGAGGAGCACCGTTCTGCCGTCGAACTTGCCGAGATCATGGTGAGCTTCGGTCGCCTGCACGGCGCAGCCGACACGCTCGCCGAGTTCGTCCGCGGCAGTCCGAAGCAGGCCGTCACCCCTTGGCTGAAATTGCTCGAGGTCTATCGGGCCGCCGGCCTGCGGGAAGATTTCAGCGCCGTCGCTCGCGAGCTGAACAAGACCTTCAACGTCCTCGCCGTCACCTGGGACAACTACGATGCGGTACGTCACAACGCCATACGGCTGGAAGACATGCCGCATATCGCCGCGCGCGTGCAGCAGCTGTGGGGTACCCGCGAGTGCCAGTCCTACCTGCAGCACCTGCTGCGCGACAATCGTGACGGGTCTCGCGCGGGCTTCCCGTTTACGGTCATCGACGACATCCTGATGCTGTCAGCGGTGCTCGAACATGAGCTCGGCCCCTTCCGCGTAGCGCCGACGCCTGCCTGAGGCAGGTCGGTGCCCCCGCTCAGACGGGATTCGGCAGATCGATGAAGTCGGCCTCGAGGCCGAGACTGTCGTCGAGATAGGCCGCGATTGCGCGGGCACCATAGCGCTCGGTCGCATGATGGCCGGCCGCTATGTAGGGCACACCGGATTCGCGCGCAAGATGAACGGTCTGCTCCGAGATCTCGCCCGAAACGTAGAGATCCGCACCGGCTGCAATCGCCTGCTCGAAGTAGCCCTGGGCGCCGCCGGTACACCAGGCGACTCGCCTCACCTTGCGCGCACCGTCGCCGACGAGCAGCGGATCGCGCCCGAGTCGCGCGGCGATCGAGCGCGCAAGTTGCTCGGCCGACTCCGGCACGGCGGACTCGGCCGGACGGCCGAGCCAGCCCAGTTCCTGATCGGCGAAGCGCGCGTCCGCCTGCCACCCCATGAGCCGGCCCAGCTGGGCATTGTTGCCGAGTTCCGGATGCAGATCGAGCGGCAGATGATAGGCAATCAGGCTAATGTCATTGACAAGCAAGGTCTTGAGCCGCTGGCGCCGGATGCCATTGACCCGCCCGTCCTCGCCTTTCCAGAAATAGCCGTGATGCACGAACACCGCGTCATATCCGCCGACGACTGCACGATCGAGCAAAGGCTGGCTCGCCGTCACGCCGCATAGCACGCGGCGCACCTCGGCGCGTCCTTCCACTTGCAAACCGTTTGGGCAATAATCCTTCACGCGTGAAGCGTCGAGCAGGGCGTCAAGACGCTCGATGAGCTCGATGAGTTGCATGCTCCCTCCATTCCTTTTCGGGCCCGACAGGCACCCTCGTGGCGCAGGCCCGAACATCCTCAGCCTTTAGAGTCAATCATTATGCGCCGTCTGTGGCTCATCTTCGCCCAGGCCGTGACCATCAGCGTCGCCGGGCTCTTCGTCCTCAGCACACTCAAGCCCGAGTGGCTGCGCGACACGGCGCCCGCATCGGTGGTAGCCATCCTCGAGGCGCCCAGCACCGAGGGCGAACGCCCCGCCGCGGTGGGCTCCTACGCGGCGGCGGCGCAGCGCTCAATGCCGGCGGTCGTCCACATCTTCACCAGCAAGGCCGGTGTCGCCCCAGGCCACCCGCTGCTCGACGATCCAGTGTTCCGCCACTTCTTCGGCGAGCGGCCGAACAGTGGCCCCACCCAGCGCCAATCCGGGCTGGGCTCGGGCGTGATCGTCAGCCCGGACGGCTACATCGTCACCAACAATCATGTCATCGAAACCGCCGACCAGATCGAGGTCGCCCTCAACGACGGGCGCAAGTTCGGCGCACGGCTGATCGGGCGCGACCCGGAAACCGACCTCGCGGTGCTGAAGATCGACAGCGATGGCCAGTTGCCGGTGATCACGCTTGCCGCGAGCGACGCCCTGACGGTCGGGGATGTCGTGCTGGCGATCGGCAACCCGTTCGGCGTCGGCCAGACCGTCACGATGGGCATTGTGTCGGCGCTGGGTCGCAGCCAGCTCGGGATCAACACCTTCGAGAACTACATCCAGACCGATGCTGCGATCAACCCGGGCAATTCGGGCGGCGCCCTGGTCGATAACAGCGGCAACCTGGTGGGGATCAACACAGCCATCTATTCCCGCTCGGGCGGCTCGCTCGGCATTGGCTTCGCCATCCCGGTATCGATCGCGCGCAATGTTCTCGAGCAGATTGTCGCCACCGGCGAGGTCACGCGCGGCTGGGTCGGGGTGGAAATCCAGGACATCACGCCGGAGTTGGCGGAATCGTTCGGCCTTGCCGACACGCGCGGCGCGCTCATTGCCGGCGTGCTGCGCGCCAGCCCTGCAGATCGCGCCGGCATCAAGCCGGGCGACGTGCTCATCGCCGTCGGTGGCGAAACGGTGCGCGACCCAAAGGGCATGCTCGATCTGGTGGCAGCCCTGCCGCCCGGTCGCCGCGCAAGTTTCCTCGTGCGCCGCGGCGAGCGGGAAATCGAACTGACGGTGGAAGTGGGTCGACGCCCGACACCGGCACCCAGCCGCTGAAAGCCGCCCTTGGCGGGATGATCGGGCATCGCCTTGCGACACAACGCCGCCGCGACACCCACCCCGCCGGCGTCAGCCCTTGTCGGTGCGCTCGCTGGCTTCGATCTGGTCGAGTTCGCGGTCCATATCCTCGATGGACGGCGGAACATAGGCACTTTCAGTCGCAGCGGGCACCGGCTTCGACATCCAGCGCGCGAGGATGATGCCCAGTTCATACAGAAGGCACATCGGAATCGCGAGCATCAGCTGGGAGATCACATCCGGCGGCGTCACGATCGCGGCGATCACGAACGCACCAACGATGACGTAGGGACGCATCTCCTTGAGCTTGGCGACGTCGACGACGCCCGCCTTGACGAGCAGGATGACCGCCACCGGCACCTCGAATGTCACGCCGAAGGCGATGAACATCGACATCACGAAGGACAGGTATTGCTCGATATCCGGCGCCGGAACAATGCTCTTCGGCGCGAATTCGGCAATGAAGCTGAACACCATGCCGAACACGAAGAAGTAGCAGAAGGCCATGCCGATGAGAAAGAGCAGCGTGCTGCCCGCGACCAGCGGCAAGGCCATGCGCTTCTCGTGCGCATAGAGACCGGGTGCGATGAAGGCCCAAGCCTGGAACAGCACCCACGGCAAGGCCAGCACGAAGGCCACCATCATGGTGACCTTCACCGGCACGAAGAAGGGCGTCACGACGCCCGTGGCGATCATGTGCGTGCCCTCAGGCAGGGTGTCCATCATCGGCTTGGCGAGGATGTCGTAGATATCACCCGCCCACGGCATCAGGCAGACGAAGACCACCACCACGACCAGCAATGCACGGATCAGGCGATCGCGCAGCTCGATCAGGTGGGAGATGAAGGTTTCCTGTTGAGTGCTCATGCCTTGGTCTTGTCAGCCGCACTGACCGCCGCAGCCTGGCCGGCTGCGGCATCGAGTCCGAGTTCGAGTTGCGTATCGGCCGGTGCTGCAGTAGCGGAAGCCGTCTGTCCGAGCAGTTGCGACGCGGCAACAGCACTGGCCGCCGACGCGGGCGCGTCGGGCATCATCGAGCGAACCTCGTTCGCCGTCCGGTTTACCTCGGACTCGACACCGGCCGCCCCTGCGCGCACCGAGGACTCGAGTTCCTGAGCCTGCTGCTTGACCTGCTCCTGCAGCTTCTTCAGCTCGTCGAGCTGCATCTCGCGCTGGATGTCGGATTTGACGTCGGACACATAGCGCTGGACACGCCCGAGGAGATGGCCGGCCGTGCGCGCGACCTTGGGCAGCCGCTCGGGGCCGACCACGACGAGCATCACCACGCCGATGACGATGAGTTCCGAAAAGCCGAAGTCGAACATGTTCTGCCGCTTGAGATGCGGTCACGCCGGAGCATGCCGCACGAAAACGAAGGGGCGCTCCTTTGCGGGCGCCCCTCCTCCTTCGAGACGCGAAGCTCAGGAAGCGGTCTTGTCGACCTTCTCCCGCGCCTCACCCTCGATCGTCTGACCGCCCGCGATCTTCTGCTGGGAGGCATCGGTGGCGTTCTCGCCTTCCTTCATGCCGTCCTTGAAGCCCTTGACCGCGCCACCGAGATCCGAACCGATGTTGCGCAGCTTCTTCGTCCCGAACACCAGCAGGACGATGACCAGCACGATCAGCCAGTGCCAGATGCTGAATGAACCCATACCGCTCTCCTTAACGCTTCAACATGGGTGGCAGGGGATTGGGGCCACCCACAATGTGAAGGTGCAGATGATACACCTCCTGCAACCCAACCCTTCCGGTATTCACGATGGTCCGGAAGCCATCCGTACAACCCTGCTCGCGCGCAATTTTGCCCGCCGCAACCATGAGACGCCCCATGGCGGCCTCGTGTTCCTCATCCAGGTGCGCCATCGAGTCGACGTGCACCTTCGGAACCACCAGCACATGCACGGGAGCAATCGGGTTGATGTCGTGGAAGGCGAAGACATGCTCGTCCTCGTAGACCTTCTTCGACGGAATCTCGCCGCGGACGATACGGCAGAAGATGCAGTCGCTCATGACCCTGCCTGCTGCGCCGTGCGGGACTTCTTCTCGTCGATGCCCGACACGCCTTCACGGCGGCGGAACTCGGCCAGCACGTCCTCGACCGAAAGCCCATGATGCGCAAGCAGCACCATCGAGTGAAACCACAGATCCGTGACTTCCCAGACCAGGTGCAGCATGTCCTTGTCCTTGGCAGCCATGATCGTTTCCGCCGCTTCCTCTGCCACCTTCTTGCAGATGGTGTCAGTGCCCTTGGCGTACAGGCTGGAGACGTAGGAAGAATCGGGGTCGGCCTTCTTGCGCGCAACCAGGGTATCCGACACGCGACGCAGCACTTCGATATCGATCACTTGTAGATCTCCTGCGGGTCTTTCAAAACCGGTTCGACGGCCTCCCAGCGGCCATCGGCGAAATACTTCTGGAAGAAGCAGCTGTGGCGCCCGGTATGGCAGGCGATGCCGCCTACCTGCTCGATCTTCAGCAAGACCACATCGTTGTCGCAGTCGATGCGGATGTCGAGCACCTTCTGCACATGGCCGGACTCCTCGCCCTTGTGCCACAGCTTACGCCGCGAACGTGACCAGTAGATGGCTTCGCCCGTCTCGGCAGTGCGCTGCAGTGCCTCGCGGTTCATCCACGCGAACATCAGCACATCGCCGCTCGACGCCTCCTGCGCGATCACGGGAACCAGGCCATGCTCGTCCCACTTGACCTCGTTGAGCCAGCGCGTGTTCTCGCTCACAGCCTCACCTCGATGCCGCGCGCGCGCATCAGCTCCTTGGCCTCGCGCACCGTGTGTTGTCCGAAGTGGAAGATGCTCGCAGCCAGAACGGCATCAGCGCGGCCCTCGGATACGCCCTCGGCCAGATGCTCGAGGGTACCAACGCCACCGCTAGCAATGACCGGAATGCGCACGGCATCCGACACCGCGCGCGTCAGCGCGAGATCGAAGCCGCTCTTCGTGCCGTCACGGTCCATGCTGGTCAGCAGGATCTCGCCCGCCCCCAGCGACTCCACCTTTCGAGCCCACTCGATGGCATCGAGGCCGGTATTCTTGCGGCCACCGTGGGTGAACACCTCCCACTTGCCCGGCGCCGTCTGCTTGGCATCGATCGCCACCACGATGCACTGACTGCCGACCTTGCTCGAGGCGTCATGCACCAGTTGCGGGTTATTGACCGCCGCGGTGTTCATGCTGACCTTGTCCGCGCCGGCATTCAGCAGCCGGCGCACGTCGTCGACGACGCGCACGCCGCCGCCCACGGTGAGGGGAATGAAGACCTGTTCGGCGACCTGCTCGACCACGTGCAGGATGATGTCGCGATCATCCGAACTCGCCGTGATGTCGAGGAAGGTCAGTTCGTCGGCGCCTTGCTCGTCATAACGACGGGCGATCTCGACCGGATCACCCGCGTCGCGCAGTTCGACGAAATTGACACCCTTGACCACGCGCCCGGCGCTCACGTCCAGGCAGGGAATGATGCGTTTGGCCAGCATCAGCAGCGCTCGGCGGCGAGGGTCATTCGGATACCCCGTTGAGTTCGTCGGCACGAGCCTGGGCCGCAGCGAAGTCGAGCGTGCCTTCGTAGATGGCCCGTCCGGTGATTGCGCCCATCACGCCCTCGTCCTCGACCGCACACAGCGCATCGATATCGCGCAGGTCGGTGACGCCTCCGCTGGCAATGACCGGAATGCGCAGGGCACGCGCCAGTCGTACCGTGGCTTCGATGTTCACGCCGGACAGCATGCCGTCACGCCCGATATCGGTGTAGATCACCGACTCGACGCCGTAGTCCTCGAACTTCTTCGCCAGATCAACGACGTCATGGCCGGTGAGCTTGGACCAGCCGTCGACCGCCACCTTGCCGTCCTTGGCGTCGAGGCCCACGATGATATGTCCGGGGAAGGCACCGCAGGCGTCATGCAGGAAGCCCGGGTTCTTCACCGCGGCGGTGCCGATGATCACGTAGCTGATGCCGTTGTCCAGATAATGCTCGATGGTGTCGAGGTCGCGAATGCCGCCGCCCAACTGCACCGGAATATCGTCGCCGACCACGTCGGTGATCGCACGGATCGCAGCGCCGTTCTTGGGCTTGCCGGCAAAGGCGCCGTTCAGGTCCACCAGGTGCAGGCGACGGGCGCCGGCGTCGATCCAATGGCGCGCCATGGCGCCGGGATCTTCGGAAAACACCGTGGCGTCGTCCATTTCGCCCTGCTTGAGGCGAACACACTGACCGTCCTTGAGGTCGATGGCGGGAATGAGCAGCATACCGGTATCTGAAGTAGTGGAACGGGGAGGTGGATGGCGCCGGCGCTCAGGGCTGCCAGCGAATGAAGTTGGCCAGCAGCCGGAGTCCCGCCGCAGCGCTCTTTTCCGGGTGGAACTGGGCCGCGAAGATATTAGCCCGCGCTACCGCACTGGTAAAGCGAACGCCATAATCGGTCTCGGCCGCGGTGAGCGCCGGATCGGCCGGCGCAACGAAGTAGCTATGCACGAAGTAGAAACGCTCGCCGTCCGGGATGCCGTCCCACATCGGGTGCGCGCCCCGCTGCCAGACCTCGTTCCAGCCCATGTGCGGCACCTTCAGCCGACCACCGTCGGCCGCCAGCATTTTCGCCTCGGGAAAGCGCACGACGTCACCATCGAGGATACCCAGCCCGGGGACATCACCCTCGGCACTGTGCTCGAACAGCATCTGCTGACCGATGCAGATACCCAGAAAGGGCTTGCCTGCGGCCGCATCCACAACGGCCTGGCGCAGTCCGCGCGCCTCGAGCTCGCGCATGCAGTCGGGCATCGCACCCTGGCCGGGAAAGACCACGCGCTCGGCTTCGGCAACGCGCGCCGGCTCGGAGGTGATGAAGACGTCGTGACCGGGCGCCACGTGCTCGATCGCCTTGGCGACCGAGCGCAGGTTGCCCATGCCGTAATCGATGATGGCCACAGTGGTCATCGGCTTGACTCGCTATTGAACAGGATGGCGGCCGTCGAAGACGATCGCGAGGAAAATTCGCTCAGAGCGCGCCCTTGGTGGAGGGGATGGTGCCGGCTGCACGCTCGTCGACCTCGGCCGCCATGCGCAGCGCGCGGGCAAAAGCCTTGAACACGGTCTCGCACTGGTGATGCGCGTTGTCGCCACGCAGGTTGTCGATGTGCAGCGTGACCCCCGCGTGATTGACGAAGCCCTGGAAGAACTCGCGCGCCAGATCGACATCGAAATTGCCGATGCGGGCACGCGTATATTCGACGAAGTAATGCAGTCCGGGCCGGCCGGAAAAATCCACCACCACGCGCGACAGCGCCTCGTCCAGCGGCACGTAGGCATGACCATAGCGACGCAAGCCCTTCTTGTCGCCGATCGCCTTGGCAAAAGCCTGGCCCAGGGTGATGCCGACGTCCTCGACGGTGTGATGGTCGTCGATATGCGTGTCGCCCTCGCAGTGGATGTCGAGATCGATCAGGCCGTGGCGGACGATCTGGTCGAGCATGTGGTCGAAGAAAGGCACGCCCGTATCGAGCTTGCCCTTGCCCGTGCCATCGAGATCGATGCGCACGGAGATCTTCGTTTCGAGGGTATTGCGAGTAACTTCGGCTTGCCGCATGACTGGCTGATGGCTCAAGGGTGACAGGTCCGGGCCATGATAACATCGCCCGGCAAATTGACTGCAACGCGCAGCCTATGGTGTAGACCGTCGCCGTGCTATCGCGTTGCCGATCTGCCACTCGATCCCCTGCTCGCCTTTCTATCGCAGACAAAACCATGAGCCGCTTCTGGAGCGCCGTCGTCCACGGCCTGACCCCCTACGTCCCGGGCGAACAGCCCAAGCTCGACAACCTGGTCAAGCTCAACACCAACGAGCACCCCTATGGCCCGTCGCCCAAGGCGCTCGAGGCGATCCGCGCGGCGACGGGTGACTCCCTGCGCCTCTACCCCGACCCGAATGCGGACGCCCTCAAGGCCGCACTCGCGCAGCGCCACGGCCTGCAACCGCAACAGATCTTCGTCGGCAACGGTTCGGACGAGGTGCTCGCGCACGCTTTCATGGCGCTGCTGAAGCAGGATCGCCCGCTGCGGTTCCCCGACATCAGCTACAGCTTCTATCCGGTCTATTGCGGACTGTACGACATCCCACACCGCACGATTCCGCTGGCGGAGGACTTCTCGATCCGGGTGGAGGACTACCTCCCGCAGGACGGCGAACAGCCGGGGGCGATCATCTTCCCCAACCCCAACGCCCCGACCGGTCGTCTGCTGCCGCTGGAGGCAGTCGAGCGTATCGTCGCCGGCAACCCGGACGCAGTGGTGCTGGTGGACGAGGCCTATGTGGACTTTGGGGGCGAGAGCGCCATCGGCCTGATCGACAAGTATCCCAACCTGCTCGTGGTACATACCTTCTCGAAGAGCCGCTCGCTGGCGGGCCTGCGGGTCGGTTTTGCCGCGGGGCATGCTGACCTGATCGAGGCGCTGGAGCGGGTCAAGAACAGCTTCAATTCCTATCCGCTCGACCGGCTGGCGATCGCTGGCGCCGTGGCGTCGGTAGAGGATGAGGCGTTCTTCCAGGCGAGTTGTCGCAAGGTCATCGCGACGCGCGAGAAGCTGATCGCCGACATGCGGGCGCTGGGCTTCGAGGTGCTGCCGTCAGCGGCGAATTTCATCTTCGCCAGCCATCCGCAGCGTGACGGAGCCGAGTTGACGGCCGAACTGCGCAAGCGCGCGATCATCGTGCGCCACTTCAAGGCTGCACGGATCGATCAGTTCATGCGGATCACGATCGGTACCGATGAACAGTGCGACATCCTGGTCGAGGCACTGAAGGACATTCTCGGCCGCTGAGACACATCGACGCGTCAGGCGGCTTGGCTCCAGTCCGCCGGACGTGACTGGAGTATCCACTCTGCCGGCTGCGGAACTCGCCTTCGCTGCGCTCGGCTCAGACAGTCCTCGCCGGCGCCATGGATACCCCAGTCACGTCCGGCTCACCACCACATGGGCTTCGAGCCCGCTGTCTTCACACCTTCAGCCGCATCTCGGCGGAACGTGCATGTGCCTGCAAGCCCTCGCCGTGAGCGAGGATCGAAGCGACCTTGCCGAGATGCTGGGCGCCGGCCTGCGAGATATTCACGATGCTGGTGCGCTTCTGGAAGTCGTAGGTGCCCAGCGGCGACGAGAAGCGCGCGCTGCGCATGGTCGGCAGCACGTGATTGGGGCCGGCACAGTAGTCTCCCAGCGCCTCCACCGCCCAGTGGCCGACGAAGATCGCGCCGGCGTGGCGGATGTGGTCGATCCAGGCTTCGGCGTCGTCCAGCGACAGTTCGAGGTGCTCGGGGGCGATGCGATTCGCTAGCGCACAAGCCTGTTCGAGGCTGTCAACATGGATCAGGGCGCCGCGGTTGGCGAGCGATTTGGCGATTGTCTCGCGGCGCGGCATGGTGGGCAGCAGGCGGTCGATCGCCGCGTGCACGGCGTCGATGAAGCCGGCGTCGGTACAGAGCAGGATCGATTGCGCCAGTTCGTCGTGTTCGGCCTGGGCGAAGAGGTCCATCGCGACCCAGTCGGCGTGGCCGGAGCCGTCGGAGATGATCAGCACTTCCGACGGGCCGGCGACCATGTCGATGCCGACGGTGCCGAACACGCGGCGCTTGGCCTCGGCCACATAAGCGTTGCCCGGGCCGACGATCTTGTCCACCTGCGGGATGGTCTGCGTGCCATAGGCAAGCGCCGCCACCGCCTGCGCGCCACCAATGGTGAACACGCGGTCGACGCCAGTGATCGCGGCGGCAGCCAGCACCAGCGGGTTCTTCTCGCCGCGCGGCGTGGGCACGACCATGATCAGCTCGCCAACACCGGCCACCTTGGCCGGAATGGCGTTCATCAGCACGGAGCTGGGATAGGACGCGCGCCCGCCCGGAACGTAGAGGCCGACGCGGTCAAGCGGCGTGACCTTCTGGCCCAGACGCGTGCCATCGGCCTCGGTGAATTCCCAGGACTCGCCCTTCTGGCGCTCGTGATAGACGCGCACGCGGTCGGCCGCGATCGTCAGCGCCTCGCGCTGCTCCGACGAGAGGCTGTCGAGTGCGGCGTAAAGCTCGGCCTTGGGCAACTCCAGCGCCCCCATCGAATGCACGTCCAGACCGTCGAAGCGACGGGTGAACTCGACCACAGCCGCGTCGCCGGTGGCGCGCACCGCGCGCAGGATCTCGGTCACCGCGGTGTCGATGCGCTCGTCGGCTTCGGATTCGAAGGCAAGCAGCGCATCCAGCGTGGAAAAAAATTCGGGTTCGCGCGCATCGAGGCGGCGGATGGGCGTCTGGCTCATGAAACGGTCCTTACGGTTTGATCGCACCGGCGAAGGCGTCGAGCACCGGCTGCAGCAATTCGCGCTTGAGCTTGAGCGAGGCCTGGTTGACGATCAGGCGCGAGCTGATCGGCATGATGTCCTCGACCTCTTCCAGATTGTTGGCCCGCAGCGTGCCGCCGGTGGACACCAGGTCAACGATGGCGTCGGCCAACCCGACCAGGGGCGCGAGTTCCATCGAGCCGTAGAGCTTGATGAGGTCGACATGCATGCCCTTGCCGGCAAAGTGCGCCTTGGCCGCATTGATGTACTTGGTCGCAACGCGGATGCGACCGCCTGGACGCGTCGCCGCCACATAGTCGAAACCCCTTTGCACCGCGACGCACAGGCGGCACTTGGCGATGTTGAGGTCCAGCGGCTGATACAGCCCCGCGCCGCCGTGTTCGATCAGAACGTCCTTGCCGGCGATACCGAGATCGGCCGCGCCATACTGCACGTAGGTCGGCGTGTCGGTCGCGCGCACGATGACGAGGCGCACGTCGGGCCGATTGGTGCCGATGATGAGCTTGCGCGAGGACTCGGGGTTGTCGGTCGGCACGATACCGGCAGCGGCAAGCAGCGGCAGCGTCTCTTCGAAGATGCGGCCCTTGGACAGGGCGAGCGTGATGCTGGACACGTGAAAAGCCTTGATCGAAAGGGCTGACATTGTAACCCGAGGCCGCTTCTGTTAACCTTCGTGCCAACTGGCTGAACCGCACAAGGCGGTTCGGCCTTTTCTTTTGTCGTGCCGCATCGCTGGCGCGCGCCCTGTGCAGGAATCCGCAACATGAAACCGTCGATCATCGTCTCCAGCAGCGACCTCGAGCGCCTCGAGGGTCTGCTCACCCTCCCCGCCTTCCGCAGCCGCAGCGACCTCAACGGCCTGCGCGAGGAACTCGAGCGCGCCGACGTGCGCGAGCCCGAGGAGATGCCAGCCGACGTCATCACGATGAATAGCCGCGCCCGTTTTCTCGAGGAGAACACCGGGCGCGAATACGAGCTGACCCTGGCCTATCCGAAGGACGCCAACGCCGAGGCGCGTCGCGTCTCGATCTTTTCGCCCGCGGGCAGCGCACTGCTGGGCCTGTCGGCCGGGCAGTCGATCGACTGGAAGGGTCCGGATGGCAACGAGATCCGCCTGAAGGTGCTGGAAGTCACCTGGCAACCCGAGGCCAACGGTCAGTTCGACCTCTGATCCGCGAACACGGATGACCGTAATGACGACGGGGGCGTCCGGCTTGGCCGGACGCCCCCGTCGCGTTTCTGGACCGCACTCAGACGGTCAGGCCAGCCGCCTGACTTTCGCCCCCAGTGCCGCGAGCTTTTCTTCCAGCCGCTCGTAGCCGCGGTCAAGATGGTAGATGCGCTCGATCGTGGTCTCGCCCTCGGCCACCAGGCCGGCGACGACGAGACTGGCCGAAGCACGCAGGTCAGTCGCCATCACGGTGGCACCTTCGAGCTTCGCCACACCCTGCACCACCGCGGTGTTGCCGTCAATGCGGATGTCGGCACCGAGGCGCTGCAGCTCGACCGCATGCATGAAGCGGTTCTCGAAGATGGTTTCGCGGATCATCGCCACGCCGTTGGCCACGCAGTTGATCGCCATGAACTGCGCCTGCATGTCGGTCGGAAAGGCCGGATAGGGCGCGGTTCGAAGACTGACGGCATTGAGCCGCGCCGGCGCCATGATGCGGATCGCGTCGCGCTCGGACACCACCTCGCAACCCGCATCCATCAACTTGTCGACCACCGCGTCGAGATAGCTCGAACTTGTGCCGGTCAGGCGCACCGAACCACCGGTGGCCGCGGCTGCGCACAGGTAGGTGCCGGTCTCGATGCGGTCAGGCATGATGCGGTGCGTGGCGCCATGCAGGCGCTCAACGCCGCGGATGCGGATCACGTCGGTCCCAGCGCCCGAAATCTGTGCCCCCATCGACACCAGGCAGTTCGCCAGATCGACCACCTCGGGCTCGCGCGCCGCGTTTTCGATGACCGTTTCGCCATCAGCCAGCACCGCAGCCATCATCAGGTTCTCGGTACCCGTCACCGTCACCATGTCGGTGAACAGGCGCGCTCCCTTCAGCCGCGGCACCGTGGCATGCACGTAGCCATGCTCGACTCGTACGTCGGCACCCATCGCCTGCAGACCCTTGATGTGCTGGTCAACCGGTCGTGCACCGATCGCGCAACCGCCGGGCAGCGATACCCTGGCCTCGCCACAGCGGGCCACGAGCGGGCCGAGCACGAGGATGGACGCACGCATGGTCTTGACCATCTCGTACGGTGCCACCGGGTTGTTCAGACCAGAGGCGTCAAGGGTGACGGTATCGCCAGCACGCTCGACCTTGACCCCCATCTGCCCGAGCAGCGCCAGCAGCGTGCCGATGTCCTTGAGCTGGGGCACATTGGTGTAGGTCACCGGCTCGGCCGTCAGCAGCGCGGTACACAGGATGGGCAGCGCGGCATTCTTGGCGCCGGAAATGGCGATCTCGCCCGACAGACGGGCGCCGCCCTCGATCAGCAGCTTGTCCATGAAGCGCTCACATCCCCAGGTCGCCGCGACCCTCTTCCCACTGCGCGGGCGTGAAGGTCTGCAACTGCAGCGCGTGGATCTCGTTGCCCATCAGGCTACCGAGCGTGGCATACACCGCCTGATGCTGGCGCACGCGGGGCTTGCCCTCGAAGGTGGCACTGACGACGACGCCAGTGAAATGCACCCCGTCGTCACCTTCGATGGCAACGAATTCGCAGGGCAGCCCCTGCTCGATCAGACGCTTGATCTCACTTGCTTCAAACATGATTCATCCTTTACGCCCTCAGCTTGTAGCCCCGCGCGAGCATGGCGAGGGTCAGCGCCGCAAGCGACACGAAACACAGCGACACGACCCCGAGCGACAGCCAGGGCGAAGTGTCGGATTGACCAAAGAAACCGTAGCGGAACCCGTCGATCATGAAGAAGAACGGGTTGAAATGCGAGACGTCCTGCCACACGGGCGGCAGGGAGTGAATGGAGTAGAACACGCCGGACAGCATCGTCAGCGGCATGATCAGGAAGTTCTGGAACGCAGCGAGTTGGTCGAACTTGTCCGCCCAGATGCCGGCGATGACGCCGAACGACCCCAGGATGATCCCGCCCATCACCGCGAACGTCAGCACCCACAACGGGTTGGCGATGCTCAGGTCAACGAAGGGCATGGCCACCAGCAACACGCCGGCACCGACGAAGAGCCCGCGCAGGGTCGAGGCAATCACGTAGGCCGCATAAAACTCACGATAGGACAGCGGCGGCAGCAGCACAAAGATGATGTTGCCAGTGATCTTGCTCTGGATCAGCGAGGACGAACTGTTGGCGAAGGCGTTCTGCAGCACCGACATCATCACCAGGCCCGGCACGAGGAAGCTGGTGTAGGCCACGTCGCCGTACACGGTGACGTGGCGGTCGAGCACATGCGAGAAGATCAGCAGGAACAGCAGGGCATTGAGCACCGGTGCCGCCACGGTCTGAAAACTCACCTTCCAGAAGCGCAGCACCTCCTTGTACAGCAGGGTGCTGAAACCCGTCAGCGGCGAATCGACAGGCATCGGCTCGATGCGGGGTGAGGGCTTGCGCGTCTCAGGCACGATGCATGACCTCCACGAACACCCTCTCCAGGTCGGGCTCTCCCAGCTGCATCTCGCGCAATCCGGCACCGGATTCGCGCAGGCGCGCGAGCAGGCGCTCGACGTCGTCGTAACTGTCGAAGCCGAACTCGACCCAGCCGTCATCGGACGCCAGACCGCCGAGCGCGAGGGCCGCCTCGAGCGTCTCCACACGCACGCGCAGGCTGTGGGTGGCGAAGCGGCGCAGCAGGTTGCCGGTGGTATCCAGGGCGACCACCTTGCCGGCCTTGAGCATGGCGATGCGGCCGCACAAAGTTTCGGCTTCCTCGAGGTAATGCGTCGTCAGCACGATGGTGTGACCGTCGCGATTGAGCTTGCGTACGAACTGCCACAGCCCCTGCCTCAACTCGACGTCGACACCGGCGGTGGGCTCGTCCAGCACGATGACCGGCGGACGGTGCACCAGCGCCTGCGCGACCAGCACGCGGCGCTTCATGCCGCCCGACAGGGTGCGCATGTTGGCGCTGGCCTTGTGCGTCAGATCGAGGCTGGCAAGGATCTCGTCGATCCAATCGTCATTGCCGCGAATGCCGAAGTAGCCCGACTGGATGCGCAACAGTTCGCGCACCGAGAAGAAGGGATCGAACACCAGTTCCTGCGGCACCACGCCGAGATTACGGCGAGCACTGCGGTAATCGGCCGCCACGTCGTGCCCCATGATCTCGAGCGAGCCGCTATCCGGCCGCACCAGCCCCGCCAGCGCCGAGATAAGCGTGGTCTTGCCCGCGCCATTCGGACCGAGCAGGCCGAAGAACTCGCCCTGCGCGATCTCGAGATCGACGCCGCCCAGCGCCTTCAGCGAACCGTACTGCTTGGTGACGGCGCTGACGCGAATCGCAGGCATCGTCATGCCTTCGGCTCCAGCGGCAGGAGCGTGTCGATGTCGTAGAGCGCAGCGAGACTGACGAGTCCCGCGGGCAGGTTGCGCAGCACGATGCGCTGGCCGGACGTCCGCGCCGCGCGCAGCCAGTCAAGGATCAGCGCGAGCGCAGCCGAGTCGGCTGCCGTCACCGCACCAAGATCGACCGTCAACGGCGCCTCTGCGGCCAGTCGCCGTCCCTCCGCCAGCAAGGCGGCGGCGCTCAGCATGGTGAGCGGGCCCTGCGGCGCGAACACCGCCTGCGCGTCACTCATGAGCGTCGCTGCTCCGCCTCGAGCGAGCGATTCTTGGCCTCCAGCGATTTGATCAGGCCGTCTACGCCGCCGCTGCGGATCTCCTGCGTGAAGCTGCTGCGGTAGTTCGTGACCAGGCTGACGCCCGCAACGATGACGTCGAACACCTTCCAGCCGGCATCCGACTTCTCCAGCATGTAGTCGATGCCGATCGGCTGGGCGCCGCTTTGGCGCACCTCGGTACGGACCTGCACCCGCGTGTCAGCGGCCGCGAACCGAGTAGGCCTGAAATCGATGGTCTGGTCGCGATATTGGGTCAGCGCGTTGGAGTAAGTGCGCACGAGCAGCGTACGGAAGGCCTCGGTCAGGCGGGCCTGCTGCTCGGGCGAAGCCTCGCGCCAGTCACGCCCCACGGCCAGCATGGTCATGCGGCGAAAGTCGAAGTGCGGCAGCACCTTGGCGTCGACCAGTTCGATGACGCGATGCACGTCGCCCGCCTGGATCGCCTTGTCGGCGCGCACGATCTCGAGCACCTCGTTGGTCACGTCACGCACCAGCGCATCGGGCGCCTGCTGCGCCGACGCATGCGCTGCGGGCAGCAAGCCGGCAAGCATGAAAAAGCCCAGTGCAATCAGCTTCTTGAAAGTCATGTCAATTACCCGTTCGAATACTTGCATCAGCAAGTTTGTCGCCACCGATGCTGTTCAATTCCAGGCGTTCCACGGCCGCCGCCGCAGCCACGTCAAGCTCCTCACCCAGCGCGGGCGCCCTGCGCGCATCGAAATTCTCGTACTCGCGCGTCACGTTGCCATCGGAAACCTTGTAACGACGTTGTTCAAGGTAGAAGTCGCGGGTGTAGGCGTACTTGTCGATGGTGGCCTCGTCCACGGTCTTCTCCGTGCCGAGGAAGGTCGAGCGGACATGCGTGATGCGCAGCGCGGTGTAACTGTTGCGCGTCGGCACATGATCGATGTTGACCGGGCTCTGGCCCGCCCGGTCGGCTGGCAAGGCGACGGCGTCACGCACCGTGCGCGGCCCGAAGAAGGGCAACACGATGTAGGCGCCTTCGCCTACGCCCCAGCGCCCCAGCGTCTGACCAAGGTCTTCGTCGTGCTTGGGCAAACCCATCTCGGTCGCGACATCAAGCACACCCAGCAGGCCAAAGGTGGAGTTGACGAAGAAGCGCATCAGGTCGGACATGCCGTCCGCACCCTTGCCCTGCAACAGGTTGTTGAGGCCGATCCACGGATCCTCGAGGTTGCCGATGAAGTTGCCCACGCCGGTGCGCACGAACTGCGGCAACACGAACTCGTAGGCCTGCGCCGCAGGCTTCACGACCGCCTTGTCGACCTGCTCGTTGAAGCTGAACATGGCCCGGTTGTACCCCTCGAGCGGGTCATCCGGATTGGCGGTGGTGGCACAGCCGGACAACAGGCTTAGCGACAGGGCGGCCACGGCAAGCGGCTTGCGCGAACGATTTGACACTGCACTCATTGTTGTTTTCTCCAGCGGCGGGTCTGGGGGACTTACTGGGCGGCCGGCTCGGCCGCCTTGTCAAACAGGAACTGGCCGATCAGCTTCTCGAGGACGACGGCCGACTGCGTGATCAGCACCCGGTCGCCCTCCCTAAGCGGCTCGATGTCGGCACCGGCCTCGAGCCCGATGTACTGCTCGCCGAGCAGCCCCGAGGTCAGGATCGATGCCGAGGTATCGGCCGGGAATTCGAAGCGCTTGTCGATCTCCATCTGCACGACCGCGCGATAGGTCTCGGTGTCGAAACGGATCGACTGCACACGACCGACCAGCACGCCGGCGCTCTTGACCGGCGCCCTGACCTTCAGCCCGCCGATGTTGTCGAACGGAGCCTCGATGCGATAGGTCTCCCGGCCATCGAGGCCCGAGAAATTGCCGACCTTCATCGCCAGGAACACCAGCGCGGCAAAGCCGATGGCAACGAAAATGCCGACCCACAGGTCGAGCGCGGTACGACTCATCATTGACCCCGGAACATGAAAGAGGTGAGCACGAAATCGAGCGCCAGGATGGCCAGCGCCGACGTGACGACGGTGCGCGTAATGGCGCGCGAGACGCCCTCCGCGGTGGGCTCGCAGTCGTAGCCCTCGAACACGGCGATCAGCGACACCACCGCGCCGAAGACGAAGGATTTGATCACGCCGTTGACCACGTCGTAGCGGAACTCGACCGCGGCCTGCATCTGCGACCAGAAGGCGCCATCATCGACGCCGATCACCGCAACCGTGATGAACCAGCCGCCGAACACACCCATCGCGGAGAACAGCGCAGCCAGCAGCGGCATCGACAGCACGCCGCCCCAGAAGCGCGGCGCGACCACGCGCGCGATCGGGTTCACCGCCATCATGTCCATGGCCTTCAATTGTTCGGTCGTCTTCATCAGGCCGATCTCCGCGGTAATGGCCGAACCCGCGCGGCTGGCAAACAACAGGGCGGCAATCACCGGACCGAGCTCGCGCAGAAGGGACAAGGCCACCATCACCCCGACAGCATCGGCCGAACCGTAGCGCTGCAGGATATCGTAGCCCTGCAGGCCCAGCACCAGTCCGACGAACAGACCGGAGACCGTGATGATCAGCAGCGACAGCACGCCGCTGAAATAGAGCTCCCGGAACGTCAGGTGAATGCGGCGCACCGACTGGCCCGAAGCCATCAGCAGCGCGAACAGGAAGCGGGTGATGAAGCCGAGGCGCCAGATGCCGTCGATGGTGAGCTTGCCGATGTGGCGCAGCCCGCCGACGATACTGCCGAAGAACGCGTTCATGATCGCCCCCCCTGCAGCAGGCTGTCGATCGGCGCCGCCGGATAATGGAAGGGCACGGGTCCGTCGGCCTCCGCATTGACGAACTGATGCACGAAGGGATCGGTCGAGGCGCGGATCTCGTCCGGCGTACCCTGTGCGACGATCCGCCCGTCGGAAACGAAATAGATGTAGTCCACGATCTCGAGCGACTCATGCACATCGTGCGTGACCATCACCGAACTGGCACCCAGCGCATCGTTCAGGCGCCGGATCAGCTGGCCGATGATGCCGAGCGAGATCGGGTCCAGCCCGGCAAAGGGCTCGTCGTACAGGATCAGCATCGGGTCCAGCGCCACCGCCCGCGCCAGCGCGACGCGACGCGCCATGCCGCCGGAAAGCTCTCCCGGGCGCAGCGAAGCCGCCCCGCGCAAACCGACGGCCTGCAGCTTCATCAGCACCAGGTCGCTGATCATGGACGGCGGCAGGTCGGTGTGCTCGCGCAAGGGGAAAGCCACGTTGTCGAACACACTGATGTCGGTGAACAGCGCCCCGAACTGGAACAGCATGCCCATCCGACGTCGCATCGCATAGAGGTCGGAGCGGCCCATCTTGCCGACGTCGCGACCGTCGACCTCGACCACCCCCGAACTCGCCTTGAGCTGACCGCCGATCAGGCGTAGCAGCGTGGTCTTGCCACAACCGCTGCCACCCATGATCGCCACGACCTGGCCGCGATGCACGCGCAGGTCGATGCCGCGCAGCACCGACCGCTCGCCGTAGGCGAAGCGGACATCGCGAAGGGAAACGAGGGGGGCGCCGCGCTCGGCAGGAATCACAAGGGGCTCTGCATCTGGTATCGAACCGCGCATTCTAGCAGAGGAGAAACATCGCCCCGGGCATGATGCTGCGACGCAACAGCCAACTATTGCACGAACGCACTCATACCTCATCGGGCGAAACTATTGGGGCTAGATCCTAAATGCATATTTCATTTCTCGATAAATGCATTTAGCATTGTTGCATGCCTACCCTTCAGCACGCCGCCTGCCTCGTCCTGCCCGCCCTCTGCGCCGGGCTGATTGGCGCCTGCACAACGCTGCCGCCGGCACCGTCGCCGGAAGGGCACCTGACGACAGGACATTCGCCGTCGCCACACACCGCTCCCCAGACCGCGGCCGCACCCTCAGCCGATCCGCCGCCACCGGCGAGTGCCCCGCCTGCGGCACCAATCCGGGCACGTCCGCTCCGACGCGATGAAACCTACTCGGTCGCGGTTCACGACCTCCCGGTCACCCAACTATTGCTGGCCATCGGCCGGGATGCGCGCCTGAATCTCGACCTGCATCCCGGACTCGAGGGTCGCGTCACACTCAATGCCATCGACCAGCCGCTTGATCGCCTGCTGACCCGCATTGCCCAACTGGCGCCGATCCGCTACGAGATTGAGGGTGACCATCTGAGTGTGCGACCGGACACCCCCTTCCTGCGCAGTTATGCCCTCGATTACGTAAACCTGAGCCGGAGCATGCGGGGCACCGTCGCCACCAGCACGCAGATCGCCACCGGGGCCGGCAGCTCGGGCAACGGCCCGAACGGCGCCGGCAACGCCTCCGTGACCCAGATCGAGACGCGTTCGACAAACGATTTCTGGGAGGTGCTCCAGTCGAACATTCGCGCCATCCTGGCCGATCCGGCGAGCGGCGCCTCCCCGTGCAGATCCGATACAGGCATCTGCCCCGACATCATGCTCAACCCGGGCAGCGGCGTCGTCATGGTGCGCGCCACCGCACGCCAGCACGATCAATTGCGCGCCTTTCTCGGCGAGGTTCAAGCGGCCGCGCGCCGCCAGGTGCTGATCGAGGCGACGATCGTCGAGGTCACACTCGCGGACGGCTACCGGCAGGGCATCGACTGGACGCGGCTTGGCCTGCCCGGCTGGCGCATCGCACCGCGCGGCAGCAACGACGGCGCCGCAGCGGGTTCGCCCACCCTGAGCTACCTGTCCGGCAGCTTCGACATCAAGGTGGAACTCCTCGAGACCTTCGGCACGGTCAAGGTACTGTCCAGCCCGCGACTTTCGGTGCTCAACAACCAGACTGCGATGCTCAAGGTCGTCGAGGAATACGTGTACTTCCTGGTGGACGCCTCCACGACCGAGTATGGCGACAGCGACCGCGAGAAGATCACCGCGACCACGACGCCGCAATCGGTCTCGGTGGGCATGGTGATGTCGGTCACGCCGCAGATCAGCGCCGGCGGCGAGATCACGCTCAACATCCGGCCGACCATCTCCGGTATCGCCGGCTTCAAGGACGATCCCAATCCCTCGCTGCGCAACATCCCCAACCGTGTGCCGCAGATCCGCACGCGCGAGATCGAATCCATGCTGCGCTTGCGCAGCGGCCAGATCGCCGTGCTCGGCGGGCTCATGGAGGACCGCATCGACCACGATACCGGCCGCGTCCCCCTGCTGGGCGACGTGCCGCTGTTGGGCGAGTTCTTCACCCGGCGCGACAACACCGCACGCCGGACCGAGTTGCTGATCTTCCTGCGCCCGCTGCTGATCGACGACCCGAGCACCGACACCGATTACGCGCCTTATGCCGGCCACTTGCCGGACGCCGGCTTCCTCGTCTCCGCGCCGTCGCCGGGGCAGCGCAACCTCCCCTCCATGCCGCTACGCCCGGGGATCCCCACACTGCCCAGCCAGCCATGAATGCCCCCATCCCCATTGGCCAGATCCTCACAGCCGCTCGCCTGATCGGTGCCGACCAGCTACGCATCGCCCTGCACGAGCAACAGCAACGCAAGCGCCCGCTCGGACGACTGCTGGTCGAACTCGGCTTCGTCAGCGACACGGCGCTGCGCGACGCGCTCGCGACCCACTACGGGCACCCCAGTGTCGATCTGGGCGACACCCTCGCCGACCCAGACGCCCTTGCACGCGTGCCTCGCGCACTGGCGCAACGGCATCGCCTGCTGCCCCTGCACTATGACCATGCGTCACAGACGCTGACCATCGCCGCCGCCAACGCAGACGACATCGTCGCCCAGGATCGACTGCGCGCCGAACTGGGGCCCGGGATCCGCGTCGAACTGCGCCTCGCAGCGGACGCCGAGCTGTCGCGCGCGATCGATCGCCACTACGGCCAGCCGGCGGCGATCGACGACATCGTGCACGAGATCGAGCAGCGCGACGCCCGCAGCGAACTGTGGGGCCGCAACGCCACCTCCGACGGTCAGGCCATCGTGCGCCTGGTCGACGCCATGCTCGCCGACGCCGCCGCACGCGGCGCCTCGGACCTTCATTTCGAACCCGAGGCCGGTTTCCTGCGCATCCGCCAGCGCATCGACGGCACGCTGCGCCAGGTGCGCGCACTGCACAAGTCGTTCTGGCCAGAGCTGGCCGTCCGCCTCAAGGTGATGGCCGGGCTCGACATCGCCGAGTCCCGCTGCCCGCAGGACGGCCGCATCTCGATCACGCTGGCCGGCCGCCCGATCGACTTCCGCGTCGCCACGCAGCCCACGCTGCACGGCGAAAACATCGTGCTACGCGTGCTGGACCGCGAGAAGGGCATCGTGCCGCTCAACGCCCTGGGGCTGACCGACGGGCAGCGCGCAATCCTCGACCGCATCCTCGCCCGGCCCGAAGGCCTGACCTTGGTCGTGGGTCCGACCGGCAGCGGCAAGACCACGACGCTGTACTCGATCCTGAATCACCTCAACGCCGAGGCCGTCAACATCATGACGCTCGAAGACCCGGTGGAATACCCACTGGCGCAATTGCGCCAGACCTCGGTCGGGGAGGCTTCGCGGCTGGATTTCGCCGATGGCGTGCGCGCCCTGCTGCGCCAGGATCCCGACATCCTGCTCATCGGCGAGATCCGCGACACGGACACCGCGCGCATGGCACTGCGCGCCGCGCTCACGGGACATCGCGTGTTCTCGACCCTGCACGCCAACTCGGTCGCCGGCGCGCTGCAGCGGCTTGTCGACATCGGCCTGCGGACGGACATGCTGGCTGGCAGCCTCGGCGGCATCATCGCGCAGCGCCTGGTGCGAAGGCTGTGCCCAGACTGCCGGACCGAGACTACCGCAGGCCAGGACGACTGCAGGCTGCTGGGGCTGGACCCGGCCAGCCTGCACCGGATCTTCCATCCCGTCGGCTGCCCCGCCTGCGATTTCCGCGGCTACCGCGGACGCCTGGCCATCATGGAACTGGTCAGGATCGATCCTGCGCTCGACGAGCTCATCCACGAGGGCGCCAGTCTCGGCCGAGTGCGGACCGCGCTGCGCGCCCGTGGTCATGTGAGCCTTGCCGACGACGGCATCCGGCGCGTGCTCGACGGCAGCACATCGATCGCCGAGCTGACCCGCGTCGTGGACCTCGCCGCGCATGCGGACGAGCGTGGAGCAAGCGCATGAATCCCCATCGCTATCGCGCCATGGCAAGCGATGGCCGTCGGGTACGGGGCGAACTCGACGCCATCGACCTGCACGACCTCGAACAGCGCCTGCAGGCGATGGGCCTGGTGTTGATCAATGGCGAGGCCATCCGCCTGCGCTGGCGGACGCGCGCCAAGGTGCCGCGCCGGGAGCTGATCAATTTCTGCTTTCACTTCGAACAACTCCTCGCTGCAGGCGTCCCGCCCTTCGAGGCACTCACGACCATGCGGGATGCCACGACGCATGCGCGCACCAGCGTTCTCATCAGCACGCTGCTCACCGACGTCGAACGAGGACGCCCCTTGTCGGAGGCGATCGCGCGCCCGGACGGCGTCTTCGCACCGGCGCTCGTTTCGCTATTGAAGGCGGGCGAGCAGGCAGGCCGACTGAGCGACGCCGTCCGCGAGATCGGCGCAGCGCTGGAGCGGGAGGAGGCACTCGTCATGCACGCCCGGCGTATCGCGATCTACCCGGCGATCGTCGCCGCCCTGCTGTTGCTCGCGCTCGTCGTGGCACTCGTGCATGTCGTGCCCGAGATGGAAAAGCTCTTCCGCAGCAGCGGCGAGCAATTGCCCCTGCAGACACGGGTGCTGCTCGCCCTGTCTGCCCTCGTCACCAAGCATGGCTGGCTGATGCTGCTGGGCACCGGAGGCCTCGCCGCCACCCTGCAATGGCAGCTCGCCCGTTCCGAGCCGGCACGCGTGCGCGCCCACCGCCTGCTGCTTTCGCTGCCGTTCGTCGGTGGCATCCTGCGCGACATCGGGCTAGCCCGCTTCGCAAGCACCCTCGCCAGCCTCTATGCCGCTGGCGTCCCCGTTATCGATGCTTTGCACATCGCCGAGGACACCACCGGCAATCTCGCGCTACGCAACGCCTTGCGCGACGTGACACGGCAGGTGGAACGGGGCCGTCCGCTTGCGGCAGCCTTCGAGACGGCAAGCGGCTTTCCCGCACTGCTCACCCGCATGGTCCGGGTCGGCGAACAGACCGGCGCGCTCGACCGCGCACTCGACAACGTCGCCCTGCTGTGCCGGCGCGATGTGGATAACGCGATCGGCCGCCTGCAGGCGGCCATCGACCCCGCGCTCACCGTCATGCTGGGCGCCCTGCTGCTGTGGATCGCCAGCGCCATCCTGGGCCCGATCTACGGCCTCATCACCCGGCTTCCTCTCTGACCCATGAGCCGCCGCCAGTTCCTGCGCATCGATTCACTCGGCCTCGAGATATGGCAAACGAATGGACATGACCACAGGTGCGTGGAGCGCCTCTCCCCGCCCCAGATTGCGGACTTCGCCCGCTGGTTGGTAGCACGCCCGCGCGGCGCACGCATCCGCATCCTGATAGACGTCGGCGAAGAAGCGTATGAGACCGAAGTCCTGCCCCGGGTGCGCGGGGCGGACCGCCGCGCCCTCATCGCGCGCAGGCTTGCGCAATGGTTTCCGCAGCCACTCTGGGCCCGTGCCGACGCGCTGCCGGACAGACCCCGCGAGCACGGCGGGGCCACCGAGCGCGTACTGTTCAGCGGCCTGACCCGGCCGGAACGGATCGAACCCTGGATCGACGCCCTGCGCTCGGCAGATGTCCGCATCGAATGCATCATCCCGGCAAGCGCCTTGCTGGCCGCTTGCAGCGGGCTTGCCGACGGCCTGCTCGTCAGCTTCAGCCAGGCCGGCATGCGTTTGACCCTGGTGGAGGAAGGACGTGCCCGCCTGTCCCGTCTCGTCGAAGACTACCCGGCAACTACGGCCGGGCAGAACACCGATTGGCTGAGCGAAATCGCACGCACCGTGCGCTACGCGAGTACGGTCGTCGGCGGAACGGTGCAGCCAGTGGTCGGCATCCTCGCTGCTGCAGCGGCACTGCCATCCACTTGCACGCTCTCGTCGGCGGCTGAACATGGACTCGAGCTGCACTGGCTCGACCCAGCATCGTTCGGCATCTTCACCGGGGAAGGCAAGGGCCTGGATTGCAGCCATCTTCTGCTCCACTGGCTCAACAAGGCATCGCCCCGGCTGGGCTGGCAAACGCCCGCCTCGCCGGGCCGCATGTCACGACCGCAGCGCCTGTTTGTCGGCGTCTCGGCTTCCATCTGTGTGGCCGGGATGGCCGCGGCGGCGCTGAACTGGCAAGACGCAGCACGATTGACACAGGAGCATGCCGCGCAGGAAGCCGCGCTGAGCGCCAAGCGCGAGTTGCTCGCAAGCATTGACGCCTCCATTCCCCCGCTGCCTGCCACGCCCGATCTCATCCGGTCAAGCGCCGAGCAGTTCGAGCAGGCCACGCGCCTGCGCGCCCCGACCCAGGCTCTCTTCGAACACGTCTCCCGCGCGCTCGAGGAGGGCCCTGCAGCCCGCCTGCATTCACTCGCCTGGGAGCTGGAGGCGCCCGGTGTCGCCATCACACTGACGCTCACACAAGCGACGCGCCAGGACATCGAAGCGATTGCCCGACGGCTCGAGCACCTGGGCCCGGTCGCGGTCGAACCCAGCCGTCCGGATGGGCGGTCCGTGATTTCAGTGCGTACTGCGCTCGACAGGCTTGGCAGCGAACGTCCATGAAAGCCATCGAATCACGCCCGTCCAGGCTTGCACGCTTCGCTGCACCAGGGCTTGCCGTGGCCGGGCTCGTCGTGACGGCCAGCTTGCTGATCGGCTCGACCTCCGCCGTCGACGCGGCAGAAACCGCCCTTGACCGCGTGCGTCGCGCGGTCAATCAGATCGATGCCGAACTTGCAGCGGCATCCTCGCGCGCCGAGACAGCCAGGCACGCCACTGCACACTGGCAAGCACTCGAAGCGCTGGCGCGCACGCCCGACCCCCGGCACTGGTCACGCGCGCTGCAGGAAACCGTCGAGCGCCACGACACGGGAAATACTCCCACACGCGTCGTATCGACCTCGCTCTCGCCCCCGCGCCCGCTCGCTGGCGCCCCCGCCTCGCTTCTGCTCCGCAGCGAGATCATCGCCGGGTTTTCCCTCCGCCACGAGGGCCGCCTGCCGCGCCTGCTCGAGGCCATCGAATCTACGCCCCACGTACGCGCGCGCGGCTGCAGGCTGGAACGCGTGGTCAGCCAGTACCCGGCTCGCATCAATGCTGACTGCCGCCTTCTATGGCTGAGCGTCGCCCTGCCTGCAAACGCCAGGACGCCATGAGCAAGACCCGCCCACATCCCGCTTCCGCATGGCCCCTCACGCTGTTACTGGCACTCTGGGGAACGAACGCGCCAGCCGCGGACTTCGGCCGCCTGTTCCATACCCCGGCGGAACGCCACGCCCTCGACCATCCCGCCGAGCCGGCCGTCGATCAAGGCGGCTCGCGCGTCGATCCAGTGTCCCGGCGCATCGACGGGCTCCTTCGCAGCAGCGGCGGGCAAGCCACGATCTGGCTCGATGCCGAGCCGCTCGTCCCGGCGCCGTTCTTTCGCCTTGCCCCCTATCCCGCACTCGAGCTCTTCCCTCGTCCTGCGCCCCGGTTGCGCTTGCACGTCGGCGACAGCTGGCCACCGGCCGCTCCGTCAGCCGGAGACGGTCTGCCGCGGCTCCACGTCCGTTCCCACGGCCCTTCGCACCAATGAGACGTCCCCCAACTAATCACCCGGTCTCCGGCCATGCCCTGCTCGCTGTCCTGCTGCTGGTCGCATTGCTATCGACCGCGGGCCTGCTCGCGAACGGCGAGCTACGCACGCTCGCCGAGGCACGCGCCCAGGCACGCAGCGTCGAAGTCCTCTCCCAGGCACGCGAAGCACTGATCGGCTACGCGATCAGCTACGCCGAGCGCCATCCTGGCGAAGGCTACGGCTACCTGCCCTGCCCCGACGCGGGCAACAGCGGCTCCAGCGCGCTCGGCGCCTGCGGCGCACGCAACGCACCGAGCCTCGGTCGCCTCCCGTGGCGAACACTGGCGCTGCCGGAACTGCGCGACGGATGGCACGAATGCCTGTGGTACGCGGTCGCCGGCAGCATCAAGAACAACCCGAAGCCAGCGGTGCTGAACTGGGACAGCCCCGGCCAGTTCGCACTTCTCGACAGTACCGGGCGGCGGCTCTCGGCAGCCGGTCCCGACGAACTCGCGGTCGCCGTCATCATCGCGCCGGGCCCCGCCCTGGCAGGCCAGATCCGCACCAACACCGGCGCCGGACCGTGCCCGGGTAGTGCGTCGACGAGCGATGATCTGTCGGCCTTCCTCGACGGCGGCAACGGCAGTAGCCTCGTCGTGCCGGCCACCTTCCGCCAGGGCATGACAGGCGACACCGCCAGCAATGATGTGCTTGCCTGGATCGGCATCGACGACATCCACGACGCGCTGCGTCGTCGGAGCGACCATGCGGACCGGATCGCGCGGATCGGCTCTGATGCCGCCGCCGCGCTCGACGCTGCGCTTGCCGACGCGGATTTCATCGCCACCCATCTCGCTCCCGTAGCCGGCGCCCCGGTCGCGACGGGCCTGCTGCCATCCGCTGCCGTGCTCGGCCTCGCCGGCGAGGACGCAGCCGTGCATGACAACTGGCGCGACCAGTTCCGCATTGCAGCCTGCATCGATGGCTCCCCTTGCGTGAGCGTCCATGACACGGACGACGGCGCCACCCGACTCTGCCGGGCGGCGCTGCTCCTCGGCGGCGAACGCATCCGCGAAGGCCCCGAGCGCCAGCAGCGCACAACCACCGCCGAGCGCGCCGATCCCGCGCAGTACCTTGAGGGCGACAACGCGCACAACTACACAGCGGGCATTCCGTGGTTCGCGGGCGCACCTCTGTTCCGCGCCGGCAACCCCAGCCGACCGGCTACCCAGGACGTCGTCCGATGCATCCCATGAACACGCCCGGTCCGGCCCAAACGCTCCCTCCCCACACCAGCGGTTTAGCGCAAGGCGGATTCACCCTCGCCGAGCTTGCGATCGTGCTGGTGATCCTGTCGCTTCTGGCGGGCGGGCTCATGGTGCCACTGGGCGCACGCATCGACGCGCGCGACCGTCAGCTCAGCATCGAGCGCCTGCGTGACATCCAGCATGCACTCACCGGCTTCGCCATCATCCACGGCCGCCTGCCCTGCCCCAGCACCGAGGACGACCCGGGCGCGCCCGGCTACGGCATCGAGGACAGCCCACCCTGCAACACCGCCCGCGAAGGACGACTGCCGTGGCTGACCCTAGGGCTCCAGCCCACCGACGCCTGGGGGCTGCCACGCCGGACCCGCAGCGACGACTGGGGCGGACACTGGCACTACCGGGTCGACCGCGCCTTCGCCAACACCGCCATCAGCGCCGCGACCGCCCCCACCGACGACCTGCAGATCCGCGGCCACGACGGCAGCCGCATCACCGTTACCGACTCGCAGGCGGTCGCCATCGTCTATTCGACCGGTCCCAACCGCCGCGCCGACGGCCTCAACGCCAGCTACTCCACGACCTACCAGGCCGGCGAGACCACCCCCGACCACGACGACCTGCTGGTCTGGATCGGCCGCCCATTGTTGATCGCGCGCCTGGCACAGGCCGGCCGGCTCTGACCCCCGATTTCACCCACCACCCAGGAGACAACACCGATGCAACCCCGCCAACAAGGTTTCACCCTCGTCGAGATTGCCGTCGTACTGCTCATCGTCGGCCTGCTGCTCGGCGGCGTGCTCAAGGGGCAGGAGCTGATCGACAGCGCCAAGGTCAAGAACCTGGCGCAGGACTTCCGCACCATCCCGGCCCTCGTTCACGCTTACCAGGACCGCTTTCGTGCCCTGCCGGGGGACGACGCCCGCGCCCGGCTTCACCTGTGCCCGGGCGGCGCCGAATGCACCGCGCTCGGCAATGGCAACGGAATTATTGACGGCGCCTGGAACGACACCACGGACAGCGACGCCTTCCGCTTCTGGCAGCATGTCAGGCTGGCGAACCTCGCCAGCGGCAGCAGCGATACCGGCAGCGCAAGCTACCTGCCGCGCAACACCCTCGGCGGCAGGCTGGGCGTGCAGCGCGCCGGCACCCTGCTCGGCATCAGTGGCGGCATCCTGACGTGCTCGGCGAGCATCCCGGGCAAACTGGCGCGCCAGCTCGACATCGCGCTGGACGACGGCGACCCGTCGACCGGTTCGATGCGTGCCGGCAGCGACGCAGGCGGTTCGCTCACCGCCGTCTCGGCCGACGCCCCGCTTGACGACGCGGCAAGCTACACGGTGTGTGCCAGCCTGTAAGCGCGACTTGCTCAGGCACGCGGCCGCAGGTGCGCCGCGGCGCCTGAGCCGGAGAGGCGGGCACCCACCGCAGTCGGGCGACTACCCGGACAGCGGCCCGGCGGTCGACTGGTATAGAATCGCGAGTCGTTGCTGCACAGCGCCATCCGCATTCGTGCGCGTCACTGGTGCCTGTTGCAGCCCTTGAACGCACGGATTCGACCGCCCCGATGAGCTCCACCGCCGACAGTCCCACCCTCGCCCTTGCACGCCGCGTGCTCCGCATCGAAGCGGCCGCGGTCGCTGCCCTGGCCGACCGCATCGGGCCGGAATTCGAGCGCGCGGTCGCACTCATCCTGCAGCGCCACGGCCGCGTCATCGTGACCGGCATCGGCAAGTCCGGCCATATCGGCCGCAAGCTCGCAGCCACGCTCGCAAGCACCGGCACGCCGGCCTATTTCGTGCACGCGGCCGAGGCGGCGCACGGCGACCTCGGCATGATCACGCCGGAAGACGTGGTGATCGCGCTGTCAAACTCGGGCACCAGCGAGGAAGTGCTCACCATCGTCCCGCTGGTGAAACGGCAGGGTGCGAGGCTGATCTCGATCACGGGTCGCCCCGAGTCACCGCTGGCGCAACAGGCCGACGTCCATCTCGAGGCCGCGGTCGCCGAGGAAGCCTGTCCGCTGAACCTTGCACCGACCGCGAGCACCACGGCCACGCTCGCGCTGGGCGATGCGCTCGCCGTCGCGCTGCTGGATGCGCGCGGCTTCGGCGCCGACGATTTTGCCCGCTCCCACCCCGGCGGCGCACTGGGTCGCCGCCTGCTGACCCACGTGCGCGACGTGATGCGCCCGGCCGAAACCGTACCCGCCGTCGCGCCCGACGCGCCGCTGACCGACGCCTTGCTGGCGATGACAGCCGGCGGCATGGGCATGACCGCCGTCACCGCTGAGGCCACGCAGCCGATCGGCATCTTCACTGACGGGGACCTGCGCCGTGCGCTTGAGAAGGGCTGCGACGTGCGCAGCGCCCGGCTGGCCGACGTGATGACCCGCAACCCGCGCTCGATCGGGCCGGATGCGCTGGCAGTCGAGGCGGCAGAACTGATGGAGCGCATGCGCATCAGCCAGTTGCTGGTGGTCGGCAAGGATGGTCGCCTGCTCGGCGCACTGACGACCCACGACCTGATGCTGGCGAAGGTGATCTGAACCGTGAACACCTATCGCCTCTACCCCATCCTTGTCCTCGCCCTGCTGGCCGGCGCGTCCGTCTGGCTCGAGCGCGTCACGCGGATCGACGACCCCGTGGGTAGCCGGGCGGAGCAGACCGGCCCCGACTTCATCGCCGAACACACGCGCGTGGTCGGCTTCGCTGCGGACGGCTCGCAGCGCTACGAACTGTTCGCCGATCGTATGACGCACTTCCCGCAGGGCGACATCACCCGGCTCGAGCAGCCGCGCCTGCGCATGGACAACCAGGGGCGGGAAACGCGCATCACGGCCGAGCAGGCCGAGATTTCGCCCGGTGGCGAGCAGGTCGACATGCGCGGCGACGTCAAGGTACGTCGCCCTGGCTCGACCGACGAGCCCGCGCTAGCCCTCGATTCCGAAACCCTTACGGTGTGGCCGGATTCCTACCGCGCGCTCACCGACTCCCCCGTGGTCCTAACCCGGGGCAACACGCGTGCCGACGCGCTCGGCATGCGCGCCGACAATCTCTTCGGCACCCTCGAACTGCTCGGCCAGGTGCGCGTCAACATGCCCCGCCGCCAAGGATCCGCTTCATGAAAGCCCGAATCTCCATCGCCCCGCTTGCCATCGCCCTCGCCACCCTGTTCGGCATGAGCCAGCATGCATTCGCTGAGCGTGCCGATCGCGACCAGCCGGTCAACATCGAAGCCGACAACATGACCGTCGACGACCGCAACAAGGTGCATGTATTCGAAGGCAGCGTGGTTCTAACCCAGGGCAGCCTTGTCATCAAGGGTGACAAGCTGGTCGTCACCCAGGACGCCGCGGGCTTCCAGAACGGCGTCGCCACCGCCAGCGGCGGCAAGCTCGCCACCTTCCGCCAGAAGCGCGAGGGCACGAACGAATACGTCGACGGCGAGGCCGAGCGCATCGAATACGACAGCCGCAACGAGCGCGCCCGCCTCTTCAACCGTGCGCGCGTCACCAGCGGCGGCGACGAGGTACGCGGCGCCTACATCGAATACGACGCCATCACCGAGAACTACCTCGCCACCAATGCGCCGGGCGGCAGCAAGCCCGCCGCCGGCAGTGACACCCGCGTCCGCGCCGTCATCCAGCCCAAGAACGACAACAAGCCCACCGCTGCGCAATAGCGGTTTTTCCTGCAACAGCACTGGAGTCAGCATGAGCTTCGAACTCATCATCGCCGAAACCCGTGGCCGCGTCGGCCTGATCACCCTGAACCGCCCCAAGGCGCTGAATGCGCTGAACGACCAGGTCATGGACGAGATTGGCGCTGCACTCGACGGCTTCGAGGCCGACGACAACATCGGCGCCATCGTCATCACCGGCTCCGAGAAAGCCTTCGCTGCCGGCGCCGACATCGGCGCCATGGCGACCTTCTCTTACATGGACGCCTACAAGGGCGACTACATCAGCCGCAACTGGGAACGCGTCAAGACCTGCCGCAAGCCGGTCATTGCGGCTGTCGCGGGTTTTGCGCTTGGCGGAGGCTGCGAACTGGCGATGATGTGCGACATCATCATCGCGGCTGATTCGGCGAAGTTCGGCCAGCCCGAAGTCAAGCTCGGCATCCTGCCCGGCGCTGGCGGCACGCAGCGCCTGCCGCGCGCGGTCGGCAAGGCCAAGGCGATGGACCTGTGCCTGACCGCCCGCTTCATGGACGCCGCCGAAGCCGAGAAGGCCGGCCTGGTGTCGCGCGTCGTCCCGGCCGACAAGCTCGTCGATGAGGCGCTCGCCGCAGCGGAGACGATTGCCAGTTTCTCCCTGCCGGTGGTCATGATGATCAAGGAGTCCGTCAACCGCGCCTTCGAGAGCAGCCTGAACGAAGGCCTGCTGTTCGAGCGCCGCGTCTTCCACTCGGCCTTTGCCCTCAACGACCAGAAGGAAGGCATGGCCGCCTTCGTCGAGAAGCGCAAGGCCAGCTTCCGCCACGATTGACGCATCGCCGCATGCACCGGAACGGCCGCCCCCGGGCGGCCTTTTTTCGTCCGTCGATCGCTGCGCCGCAGAACGACCTCGTCATTTTTCTGTAAGGCAGCTTTGGCAGACTCCGGACCGGAGACGGGCAAGCACGCTGGGGACAGACTCGGGCGGGGCAGGAAGCGCCGGGATAGATTGAAATTATCGATTCACTATTGTGCGATGCACAAGTTTTCCCTTGACTTGAATGACGACGTCCCTATAATCCAGACCATGCTGCAACGCAACATCGCGGCAAACCCAACCCGATGTTTCTGCATTGACCACCATTCGAGGAGATTCAAATGTCCGCTTTCGTTACCCCCGAGCAGTTCGCCAACACCAACAAGGCCAACGTCGAGACCCTGCTGACCCTGGCTAACGCCGCCTTCGCCAGCGCCGAGCGCCTGGCTGCCCTGAACCTGAACACCGCCCGTTCGATCCTGGAAGACGGCGTTGCCAACACCAAGGCTCTGCTGGCCGTCAAGGACGTGCAGGAACTGGTGAACCTGCAGGCTTCGCTGGCCCAGCCGATCGTCGAGAAGGCCGTCGCCTACGCCCGCAGCGTCTACGAGATCACCTCGCAGAGCCAGGAAGAAGTGTCGAAGGTTCTGGAAGGCCAGGTCGCCGAGCTGAACAAGGGCGTCGCCACCGCGCTGGACAAGGCTGCCAAGTCCGCCCCGGCTGGTTCCGACGTTGCCGTCGCCGCTGTCAAGTCGGCCATCGCCGCCGCCAACAGCGCCTACGACAGCATGAGCAAGGCTGCCAAGCAAGTCGCCGAGATCGCCGAAGCCAACGTGGCCGCCGCGACCAACGCCACCGTCAAGGCCGTCAGCACCACCACCAAGACCACCGCCAAGAAGGCCGCCTGAGTCCTGACGGTTCAAGCTTCACGAAACGGCCCCGCAGTGCGGGGCCGTTTTGCGTTTACAACGCCATCAAGAAACACCGCAACGCGGAAGCGCAGCCTCAGTCGTACTTGATGTAACGGAACCGCGGATCATCGCCGGGCGTGCCTTCCAGCACGCCACCCTCGCGCGCGGGTTGCCACTGCACCACGTCCTCGATCTTCCGGGCCAGCGCGAAGTCGCGCTCGGTGACCCCCTTCGACGAATGCGTCGTCAGCTTCACGATCACGAAGGCGTAGGAAACGGCCAGGTCCGGGTGATGCCAGGCGGCCTCGGCCAGATGACCGATGGTATTGACCACCATGAGCGTGCCCTTCCAGCCTTCAGTCCGGTACTTGCGCCGGATCCAGCCATTCTCGAGATACCAGTGGGGCAGTTCCGCCGCCAGTCGGCTGCGGATATCGTCATCGGAAATCACCGGCAGCCTGTCGCTCATCTCGGTCTCCTCTCGGATCGGGCTTTCACTTTAGTCATGCGACCGGCCGAATGCCACGTTCCCCGCTCGCCAGCGAGGTCACTCGGGTGACGGGGGTTTCTCCGCAGCGGCCTGGCCGGCGGTGTCAGCCGCACCCGCATAGTGATGCGGGAACAGCCGCCGCATCTCGTTCTCGATCCACGCCTCGGCACGCTGGTTGATGTCGTCGGCCCTGACGCCCTTGACCTCGATCACCGGCCCGATGCTAACGACGATCTCCCCCGGGTGCTTGATGAAGGCGTTGCGCCGCCAGAACTCGCCCGCGTTGTGTGCCACCGGCACCACCGGCACGCCCGCACGCTTGGCCAGAATCGCCCCGCCCGGCTTGTAGCGCCGCACCGTCCCCGGCGCAACGCGCGTGCCTTCCGGGAACACAACGACCCACAGGCCTTCCTTGAGTCGCTCGCGCCCCTGCTCCACCACCTGCGCCATCGCATCCTTGCCCGCCGCGCGGTCGATCGCGATGCCCGGGATCATGCCGAGCGCCCAACCGAAGAAAGGAACGCGCAGCAGTTCGCGCTTGAGCACGTAGCACAGCGGTGGAAAGATCTGCTGCAACGCGATGGTTTCCCACGCCGACTGATGCTTCGACAACACCACCGCTGGGCCGGCCGGAATGTTCTCGGCACCGATGATGCGGTAGCGAATTCCCAGCACATGCTTGATCACCCACATCATGATTGGCACCCACGACGTGATCAGGCGATGGCGCGTCATCGGAGGGAGCCAGAAGATCAATGTCGCGAAGATCGCGTACGGCACCGTGATCAGGGTGAGCAGGAGAGCGAAGACGACGGAGCGGATCAGATGCACGATGAGGTTCGCAATGAGACGGGGAAGGCGCCGCGCGGGATGGCGCCGGAATCAGGCGGTCAGGGCTGCAGCGACTGCGTCGAGATCTGGAAAGATCCGCGTGCCCGGCGGCAACTCGGGATCCTCACGGGTCTTCATGCCCTTTCCCGTCAGCACCAGGTAGGGCTCACAGCCCATGCTCACGCCCGCCTGCAGGTCGCGCAGGCTGTCGCCGACGCAGGGCACGCCGGTGAGGTCGACATTGAAGCGCTCCGCGATCTGCTGGAAAAGCCCTGGCTTGGGCTTGCGGCAGTCGCAGGTCGAGTCGGCGGCGTGCGGACAGAAGAAGATCGCATCGAGTCGCCCCCCCACCTGCGCGAGGCTGCGCACCATCTTGTCGTTGATCGCATTCAGCGTGTCCATGCCGAACAGGCCGCGCCCCACCCCCGACTGGTTGGACGCGACGACCACTCGCCAGCCCCACTGGTTGAGGCGCGCGATGGCCTCGAGCGACCCGGGAATGGGCTTCCATTCGTCGGGCGACTTGATGAACTGTTCCGAGTCGGCGTTGATCACGCCGTCGCGGTCGAGAATGATGAGCTTCATCGGCATGTCGTTGCTCCGGCATAGCGGAACACACCCCGCCCTGCAGCGGGACGCGTCCGGGTCAGGCCGACAGACGGGAGATGTCCGCCACCTGGTTCATCAGGCCGGCAAGCTGGGCCAGCAGCGCGATGCGGTTGGCGCGGGTCAGCGGCTCCTCGGCCATCACCATGACATCCTCGAAGAAGTGGTCAACCGCTGCGCGCAGGCCGGCCAGGGCACGCAGCGCGTCGGTGTAGTCTTCGTTGGCGACATGCGAGCGCACCAGCGGCGCGACCTCGACCACCTGGCGGAACAGCACCTTCTCGGCCTCCTCCTGCAGCAGCGCGAAGTCGGGCTCACCCGGCGTGCCCTCGGCCTTCTTCAGGATGTTGACGATGCGCTTGTTGGCGGCAGCCAGCGCCTCGGCCTCGGGCAGGGCGCGGAAGGCTTCCACCGCGGCGAGCTTGGCCGGTACCAGATCGATGCGCGCGGGCTTCAATGCCAGCACGGCGTCGATCACAGCGCCATCGCGCCCTGTCTCCCGCAGCAGGTTCTTCAGGCGCTCGAGCATGAAGTCCTGCAACTGCGCGGCGAAGCCTTCGGCGGTGAGCAGGCCGGGCTTGAAGCCGGCGGCGGCCGTATCGATGAGCTTCGGCAGCTCAAGCGGCAGCGGCGCCTCGATCAGGATGCGCAACACGCCGAGCGCGGCGCGGCGCAGCGCGAACGGGTCCTTGTCGCCCGTCGGCACCATGCCGATGCCGAAGAATCCGACCAGGGCGTCGAGCTTGTCGGCCAGCGCCACCGCGGCGGCGACGTTGCCGGCCGGCAAGGCATCACCCGCGAAACGCGGCTGGTAATGGGCCTGGATGGCATCGGCCACAACCTCGCCTTCGCCGTCGGCGAGCGCGTAGTAACGGCCCATGATGCCCTGCAGCTCGGGGAATTCGCCCACCATGTCAGTGACGAGGTCGGCTTTCGCCAGGCGCGCGGCGCGCTTGGCCGCGGCGACGTCGCCATGCAGCTGGGCGGCGATCGCACCCGCCAGCGCTTCAAGCCGATCGACGCGCTCGAGCTGGCTGCCGAGCTTGTTGTGATAGATCACCGGCGCCAGGCGCGGCAAGCGCGCCTCGAGCTTCTGTTTCTTGTCCTGCTCGAAGAAGAAGCGCGCGTCCGACAGGCGCGGGCGCACCACACGGGCGTTGCCGGCGACGATGTTGCTCGGGTCAGCCACCTGCATGTTCGAGACGATCAGGAAGCGGTTGAGCAGCTTGCCGGCGCCGTCGAAGAGCGGGAAATACTTCTGGTTGGCGCGCATGGTCAGGATCAGGCACTCCTGCGGCACGGCGAGGAATTCGGCCTCGAACTCGCCGACATACACCGTCGGGTGCTCGACCAGCGCGGCGACCTCGTCCAGCAGGTCGGCATATTCGTTGAGCAGCGCGCCCTGCTTCGCAGCCTCGGCGAGAAGCTGGCGCTCGATGTTGGCGCGGCGCTCGGCGAAGTTGGGAATGACCTTGCCCTCGGCGAGCAGTGTGGGCTCGTAGGCATCCGCAGTCGCGATGTCGATGTCGCCGCGACTCATGAAGCGGTGGCCACGCGTGGTGCGCCCCGAGTCGAGGTCGAGCACGCGGCCCGGCACCACGTCAGCACCGTGCAGGAAGGTGAGCTTGTGCACCGGACGCACGAAAGTGGCATCGCCGTCGCCCCAGCGCATGACCTTGGGGATGGGCAGTGCCTTGATCGCGTCCTGTACGATGCCCGCCAGGACGTCGGCGAGCTTCGCACCCGGCACCATGGCGGTGTGGAACAGGGCCTCGGCCTTACCGTCCATGCGGCGCTCGAAGCTGGCGACAGCCTCGACCGCGATGCCCTTCGCCTCCAGCTTCTTCAGCAGCGCCGGCGTCGGCTTGCCCTCGGCGTCGAGCGCCACGGACACCGGCATCAGCTTCTCGGTGACCTCCTTGGCGGCGGCCTCCGAGGCCACCTGCGCCACCGTCACTGCCAGCCGGCGCGGGCTGGCGAAGGTGCGGAAGGCGGCGTCGGCAGGCGCCAGGCCCTTGGCCTTGAGGCCGTCGGCGATCCTGGTGGCGAAAGTCTCGCCCAGGCGCGGCAGGGCCTTGGGCGGCAGCTCTTCGGTGAGCAGTTCAACGAGCAGGGTCGCGCTGGTCATCACGCGGCCTCCTTGGTTGTGTTCAGCATCGGGAAGCCGAGGGCTTCACGGGATTCGAAATAAGCCTGGGCGACGGCGCGCGACAGGTTGCGGATACGGCCGATGTAGGCGGCGCGCTCGGTCACCGAGATGGCACCACGGGCATCAAGCAGGTTGAAGGTGTGCGCCGCCTTCAGCACCATCTCGTAGGCCGGCAACGCGAGGCCGACTTCCATCACGCGCTTGGCTTCGGACTCGTAGTTATTGAACAGCGAGAACAGGAAGTCGACGTTGCTGTGCTCGAAGTTGAAGGTCGACTGCTCGACCTCGTTCTGGTGATAGACGTCGCCATAGGTCACCTTGCGCCCGTCCGGCGCGATCGACCACACCAGGTCATAGACGTTTTCCACGCCCTGCAGGTACATCGCCAGACGCTCGATGCCGTAGGTGATCTCGCCCAGCACCGGCTTGCAATCGAGGCCGCCGACCTGCTGGAAATAGGTGAACTGGGTGACTTCCATGCCGTCCAGCCACACTTCCCAGCCCAGGCCCCAGGCGCCGAGCGTGGGGTTCTCCCAGTCGTCCTCGACGAAGCGGATGTCGTGCACCATCGGGTCGATGCCGAGCGCGCGCAGGCTGTCGAGGTAGAGTTCCTGGATGTTCAGCGGCGAGGGCTTGAGCACCACCTGGAACTGGTAATAGTGCTGCAGGCGGTTGGGGTTCTCACCGTAGCGGCCGTCCTTCGGGCGGCGCGACGGCTGCACGTAGGCGGCGTTCCAGGGTTCGGGACCGATCGCGCGCAGGAAGGTGGCGGTGTGGCTGGTGCCGGCGCCCACCTCGAGGTCGTAGGGCTGCAGCAGCACGCAGCCGCGCTCGCCCCAGAAGTGCTGGAGCGTGAGGATGACTTGCTGGAAGGTCGGTTTCACGAGTCTGGATTCGGTGGTCATGGTCTCGGGCGGCCCATTGGCCGCGCTGCGCACGCAAAGACGGGGATTTTACCGGTATCCGGCACGACGCGCGCGCCGCAGGCCGATCAGCCCCAGCACGAACACGGCAGCGGCCAGCGCAAGGCGGTCTCCCCAGCGCACATAGAGCGTGAGCCCGGAATAGCCCTGCACGCTCGCGCGCAGCACGCCGCGTTCGAACTCGGGCAGCACCGCGCTGACGCTGCCATCGGGCTGCACGACCGCGGTCATGCCTGTATTGGTCGAACGCAGCATGGGCCGGCCGGTCTCGATTGCGCGCACGCGGGCAATCTGCAGGTGCTGGGGCTGGGCGAAGGAGTCGCCATACCAGGCAAGGTTGGAGATGTTCAGCAGCAGCGTGGCCTGCGGCAGGGCACGGATGATCTCGGCGCCGAACAAGTCCTCGTAGCAGATGTTGAGCGCGACCTGCTGGCCATCGAGCACCATCGGCGCCTGGTCGGGCGCACCCCGCGTCTGGTCGGACATCGGTATGCTGGCAAGTTGGTAGAACCAGCCGAACAGCGGCGGCGAGTATTCGCCGAAGGGCACGAGGTGCTGCTTCGCGTAGTGCTGCACCGGCGCCGTGCCCAGACTGATCGCCGCGTTGTAGATATGACCTGCGTCGTCGCGCCGGAACGCGCCCAGCACCAGGTCGCCGCCCGCCTCCTGCGCCAGGCGCGCAAGCGCTTCCAGATAGCCTTCGGGCAGTCGGTCGAGCAGCGTCGGCAGCGTGGTCTCCGGCAGCACCAGGATGGCCGGCGGATTCGGGCGCAGGAAGGCGTCGCGAACGAGGTCGAAATTGACCTGGAGCACGTCGGCAAAGCGTTCCGGATCCCACTTCAGGCTCTGTTCGAAGTTCGTCTGCGCCAGTGCGATGCGCACGGGCTCGCCGACCGGCGTGGTCCAGGCGCGCATCGACAGCAGGGCTCCGCCGCCGAGCACGGCGACGCAGATCAGCCCCGGGCGCCACAAAGTGCCTGCACGTCGCCACTCGGCCAGCCCCAGCCACGCGGCGACGAAGGCCAGCAGGCCGCCGACGCCATACACGCCGATCACCGGCAGGTAGCCCGCCAGCGGGCTTGGCGCCGTCTGCGAGTAACCGACCGCAAGCCATGGAAAACCGGTGAACACCACGCCGCGCAGCCATTCGCCGAGCAGCCACAACGCGCCGAACAGCGCGGCCCCTGCGAGCGGCGCACTGCCCCGAGCGAGACTTCGCAAACGCACGAACAGCGCCCCGACCAGGGCCGGGTAGAGCGCCAGGTAAGCACAGAACAGCGCGATCGCCAGACCGGCCAATGGCGCGGGCATGCCGCCGTAGCGGTTGAGCGCGACATAGAGCCAGGACACGCCGGCGATGAAGGCACCCCAGCCCCACGCGAACCCGAGCCAGAAGCCATCTCGCGTGCGCCCCACGTCGCGCAGCAAGCGGGCCAGTACGGCCAGGCACAGGAACATGAGCGGAAACCAGCCGACGGGCTCGAACGCCAGAACGCCCGCGCCCCCCGCGAGCAGCGCCAGCCCCACGCGCCGGCGCATCACTCGGCAGCCGCTTCGGGTTGGGGCAGCCGCTCGACCAGCAGCGAATGCAGGCGCCGGCTATCGGCGCGCAGAACCTGGAATTTCACCCCGTCGAGCTCGATCGTCTCGCCGCGATACGGCAGGCGACCGAACTGCCGGATCAGCAGACCACCGACGGTGTCGTACTCGTCGTCGCAGAACTGCGTGGCGAAGGCCTTGTTGAAAGCCTCGATCTCGGTCGTCGCCTTGACGCGGTAGCGGCCGTTGTAGGCGAGGCGAATATTGTCGCCGAGTTCGTCGAGGTCGTACTCGTCCTCGATGTCGCCAACGATCTGCTCGAGCACGTCCTCGATCGTCACCAGGCCGGCGACGCCGCCGTACTCATCGACGACGATCGCCATGTGGTTATGGCTGACGCGGAACTCGCGCAGCAGCACGTTGAGGCGCTTGGATTCGGGGATGAAGACCGCGGGACGCAGCATGCCGCGCAGGTCGAACTCGCGTCCGGCAAAGTAGCGCAGCAGATCCTTGGCCAGCAGGATGCCGACGACGTCGTCCTTGCCCTCGCCAATTGCCGGGAAACGCGAATGGCCCTTGTCGACGACGAAGCCGGCGATCTCCTCGACGGGCGCTTCAAGGCTGACGCAGTCCATCTGCGCACGCGGCACCATGACGTCATGCACCTGCATGTCGGAGACCTGCAGCGCGCCTTCGATGATCGACAACGCGTCGGCATCCAGCAGATCACGCTCGAAGGCCGCATGCAGCAGCGCGAGCAGGTCTTCACGGTCTTCCGGCTCACGCGACAGCAGGGCCGAGATACGATCGATCAGCGACGGTTTTGAAGGACTGTCCATGTCGGGGGAAGGAAATGCCGCCTGCGGCGCGCGCCATCCCGACGCCGCGCCGCGCGTGCTCAGGCGTACGGGTCAGCGTAGCCCAGGCCGCGGAGGATTTCCGTTTCGAGTTTTTCCATTTCCTGGGCATCGATCTCGTTCTCGTGGTCGTAGCCCTGAAGGTGCAACATACCATGCACCACGAGGTGGGCGAAGTGGGCTTCCAGTGTCTTGCCCTGCTCTGCCGCCTCGCGCAGGACGACTGGCACGCACAGCACGAGGTCGCCCGCCAGCGGCCTGTCTGCGGCGCCGGGCAGGTCCTCGCCCTCGCCGTAGGCGAAGGTCAGTACGTTGGTGGCGTAGTCCTTGCCACGGAACTCGCGGTTGAGCTCGCGCCCCTCGGCCTCGCCGACCAGGCGCACCGCCACCTCGGCATCCCGCTGTAGCGCAGCCTGGGCCCAGCGGCGGATCTGGTGCTTCTTGGGCGCACTGGCCTTGTCCACGCTGTCGACCGCCTTCTGCACCGCCAGCGTCAGCAGCGGCGGATTCTCGCCTTGCGGCAGGTCGATCGGCTCGACCGGCAGCAGGTCGTGATGCACGTCGACACGCAGCGTCATCAGGTTGCAGGCGCCGGGCTGCAGCGACAGCATCGGCACGGCCTCCTCGCTGTCGGTCTCGGCCTCGATCTCGAGGTCGCCCCAGGCGCGCTCGGGGAAGGCGAGCAGCAGCTTGCGGCCGTCGCCCAGGTCGATCTCAAGGCGTTCGGCCTTGATGCGGGTCGCCTTGCCATCGGCATCGACGGCGACGATCTTCGGGCTGTTTACCGCGGGATTATTCGCCGCTTTCGGCATTCTGGTCTCCCTCGTCCTGCTGTTTCTGTGCACGTACTGCAGCCTTGGCGCGCTCCACGCGCGCAGCCTCGTTGTCATAAGCTTCCACGATGCGTGCGACAAGCGGATGACGGACCACGTCCTCCTTGCGGAACTCGGTGAACGCGATACCGCGCACCTCGCCCAGCACCTCGCGCGCCTCCTTCAGGCCGCTGCGCTGGCCGCGCGCCAGGTCGACCTGGGTCAGGTCGCCGGTGACCACGGCCTTGGCACCGAAGCCGATACGTGTCAGGAACATCTTCATCTGCTCGGGGGTGGTGTTCTGCGCCTCGTCGAGGATGATGAAGGCATTGTTGAGCGTACGCCCGCGCATGAAGGCGAGCGGCGCGATCTCGATCAGGCTGCGCTCGAACAGCTTGCCCACGCGGTCGAAGCCCATCAGGTCGTAGAGCGCGTCATACAGCGGCCGCAGATAGGGATCGACCTTCTGCGCCAGATCGCCGGGCAGGAAACCCAGGCGCTCGCCGGCCTCGACCGCAGGTCGGGTCAGGATGATGCGCTCGACCAGGTCGCGCTCGAAGGCGTCGACCGCGCTCGCCACCGCCAGATAGGTCTTGCCGGTGCCCGCCGGACCGATACCGAAGGTGATGTCGTGGTCCTGAATGTGCTTCAGGTACTCCACCTGGCGCGGCGTGCGCCCGTGAAGTTCGGTGCGGCGCGTCATCAGCACCGGCGCGGGCGCCACGGCCTCGCCCTTGTTCGCGATCTCGATCAGGCCGAGTTGCACGTCGTCGAGCGACAGGTCGTTCTCCGCGCGCGCGTAGAAGTGCTTCAGCGCCATCTCGCCACGCAGCACCTGGGCCGGATGGCCATGCAGCGTGAACTGCTCGCCACGGCGGGTGACAGTGATGTCGAAGGCGTTCTCGATCTGGCGCAGATTCTCGTCCAGCACGCCGCACAGGCGGGCGAGCCGGGCGTTGTCGACCGGCTCGAAGAAAACTTCCAGGGTTTTCGCCATCAGGATTCCCGGACGAGGATTTCGCCACGCAGGCTGTGGGGCAGCGCGGCGGTGATGCGGACATCGACGAACTGGCCGATCAGGCGGTCGCGATGGGGCGAATCGGAGGGGAAGTTCACCACACGGTTGTTGTCGGTGCGCCCCATCATCTCGGCCTCGGCATTCTTCTTCGCCGCCCCCTCGACCAGGATGCGCTGCACGCTGCCGACCATGGCCTCGCTGTTGGCCTGGTACTGTTCGTCGATGCGCTTCTGCAGCCTCGCCAGCCAGGCGAGCTTGGTCTCCTGCGGCACGGGGTCTTCGAGGTCGGCCGCCGGCGTGCCGGGGCGCGCGCTGTATACGAAGCTGAAGGAGCCATCGAAGCCGACGTCCTCGATGAGCTTCATGGTCTTCTCGAAGTCGTCCTCGGTCTCGCCGGGGAAGCCGACGATGAAATCCGAGGTCAGCGACAGATCCGGTCGCGCCGCCCGCAGCTTGCGCACGACGGACTTGAACTCCAGCACCGAGTAGCCGCGCTTCATCGCCGCGAGCACGCGGTCCGAGCCCGACTGCACCGGCAGGTGCAACTGCGACACCAGCTTGGGGATGTTCGCGTAGCAGTCGATCAGGCGTTGCGTCATCTCGCGCGGGTGCGAGGTGGTGTAGCGGATGCGTTCGATGCCGGGGATCTCGGCCACGCACTCGAGCAGGAACGCAAAGTCGCCCTGCTCGCCATCCTCACGCGTGAGTTCGCCACGCCAGGCGTTCACGTTCTGCCCGAGCAGGGTCACTTCCTTCACACCCTGCGCCGCCAGGCCGGCCACCTCGGCAAGCACGTCCTCGAGCGGGCGCGACACCTCGTCACCGCGGGTATAGGGAACGACGCAGAAGGTGCAGTACTTCGAGCAGCCTTCCATGATCGACACGAAGGCGCTGGCACCTTCGACACGCGCCGGCGGCATCGCGTCGAACTTCTCGATCTCGGGGAAGGAGATGTCGACCTGCGAGCGCCCGGTCTGCTTGCGCGCCTCGATCAGCTTCGGCAGGCGATGCAGGGTCTGCGGACCGAAGACCACGTCCACATAGGGCGCGCGCTTGACGATCGCTTCGCCTTCCTGGCTCGCCACACAGCCGCCGACGCCGATGATCAGCCCGGGCTTCTGCAGCTTGAGCAGGCGCGCCCGACCGAGGTCGTGGAACACCCGCTCCTGCGCCTTCTCGCGCACCGAACAGGTGTTGAAGAGGATCACGTCTGCCTCTTCCGGGTTGTCGGTCTTGACCAGCTCTTCGTGGGCACCGAGCACGTCCGCCATCTTGTCGGAGTCGTACTCGTTCATCTGGCACCCGAAGGTGCGGATGTAGAGTTTCTTCATCTGGGGAAAGGAATCGCTGCGGGATTACCGCTTGGGGTCCGGAACGGCCGCTTCCTCGGGCGTGAGGATCCAGACCCGGTGAACTTGTCCCTGATTGTCGAACTTGACGCGCACCTTGTACTCGCCGCGAATGTGCGACGGCAGCACGATCCGGTTGGCACGATCACGGATCTGCGCGCCGGGACTCAGAGGCACCGGCTCATCATCCAGAAGCACGGCACCGGCAGGGGCAAACGTAATGGTGGTCTTGCGAGCATCCTCGGGAAACGCTCGCGTCGGTGCCGCATTCGCCGCCGAGCCCGGGGCTCCGGCCAGCGACAGCAGCAGCAGGGAGAGGGGAATTTTGCGCAAAGACGTCGGCCGGCAGGTTCCGGCAGAAGGTTATTCAGGCGAAGAATGATCCCCGATCACCCCTTCCATGTCAATGCAAAACCCTTATAAATCAAACGTTACACTCCCGTTTCGGCATTTCCATGCGGCACACCCCCGGCCGCAGATCCAGCGCGGCCGCGCTTCGGGCCTGTTGACGAGGTACTGAAAAGCCCGCTATATTCGCGCGCTCTGTTGGTGATGTAGCTCAGACGGTTAGAGCGATGGATTCATAACCCATAGGTCGGCGGTTCGATTCCGCCCATCACCACCACCCCGATTCAAGCAAAAGGCCAACTCCTCGGAGTTGGCCTTTTGCTTTTCGGCACCTGCCCTGTCGGGCACGACAGCGGGCCGCCGACAGGCAGCCCCGTCGACAATCTCTCACTGAGCCACGTAGATACCCACCGCGGCAAAGACGTCGCCGACGCGCTGGTACAGGGCACGCTTAAGTTCATCGCGGCCATTGACCGGATTGCGCCAGATGTACTCCAGCGTTCCCTTGCCGACCGTGCGCACTTCGTCGGCCTGATCGGCGATGAAGCGCTTGCCGGTCGCATCGCGGAGTGTGGCGGCGCTGCGGCCAATCAGCTTGGGCATGGTACCGTGGGCGCGGAACACGAGGTCATCGACTCCGACGACGTACACATACAGGTCGTTGATGACGAAATCACCCTTGGGATCGTTGAAACGCTCATAGGCTCGGGGGCCGTTTGCCTTCAGTTCGGCGACTGCGCGGTCGAGCATCTGCTGAGCCTGGGCCTGCGTCGAGCGAACCTCGGTCTGGCCACTCCCCTGGGCCACAGCGGCCGTGGCCCCCAACGACGCGGCAAAGGCAAAAACAAAAAGCCGGATGCGCAGCAGGCGCGCGATTGAAAGCATATTCTGGTCTCCCCGTATCCGGGCCCGACCGCTTCCTGGCGGCCGCAACGAACCCGACTGCAAATCTCATCCTGCCTGCATGCTGGCACACCCGGCAGAACCCCATGACTTCCAGTGATCAATTCGGCTCGCGACACCACACGGGGCGACAAATCGAACCGCCAAGGCGACGACTACACGCACTGGAGCGCGCATAGTAGCAATCTGCCGTGCACTCGTGCAGGCTGATGACGAAGAGTTCGTGAACTAGGTCCCATCCGCCATGATCGGCACCCCCCTTAACCCGGAACGAATAAGCAGGCATGGCTCGACCTCTCGAACCCGCGTTTGCCGATCCTCATCAAGCCTTCCGCGACAGGAGCGCGCACAATGGGGCCTGAACGCCAGCGCGCCTCACGCGCCAGGATCAGCCCCAACCGCCTGAAGAACGCACCCCCATGATCGACCAGGTCGCCGAAAAAATCGCCCGCCGCGTCATTCTTGGCTTCCTGCTCGGCGGCCTGCTGGTACTGAGCTACGCGGTGCTGCAGCCCTTCATCGTTCCGGTGGCGTGGGCGGTGATCATCGCCTACGCCACCTGGCCGCTCTATCACCGCCTGCGCCAGCGCCTGTCGCGCTACCCGACACTGGCCGCGTCAATGATGACCCTGCTGCTGACGGCTGCCTTCGTGCTGCCGGCGCTGTGGCTGGCGACGCTGTTGCGCAGCGAGATCGGGGTTGCGATCGCGGCAGTGACTACGGAGTTGCGCCAGGGCACGCTCGCCTTGCCCGACTTCATCCGTAACCTGCCGTGGATCGGCGACGACCTTCAGCGCATGCTCGACGAACTGACGGGCGACCCCGAAACCTTCCGCGTGCAGATGAACGAGTGGGTCAGGCAAGGCGCCGAGCTGGCCGTCGCACTGATCGGCGACGTCGGCCGCAACGCGGCCAAGCTCGGCTTCGCACTGATCACCGTATTCTTCCTCTATCGCGACGGCGAGCGCGTGCTGCAGCAGGTGCATCGCGTGCTGCACCGTTTCCTCGGCGAGCGGGTGAACGACTACCTGGCGGCAGTCGGTTCGATGACGAAGGCGGTAGTCTGGGGCCTCGTCGCCACGGCACTGGCGCAAGGCTTCGTCGCCGGCCTGGGCTACTGGTGGGCCGGTGTCGCCGCGCCCGTGCTGCTCGGCGCCATCACCGCCCTGATCGCGATGATTCCGTTCGGCACGCCGTTCGCCTGGGGCACGATCGGCGTGTGGCTGCTGGTGAGCGGCAATACGGCGGAGGGCATTGGCCTGCTGTTATGGGGCGCGCTGGTGGTGAGCTGGGTGGACAACCTCGTGCGTCCGCTGGTGATCAGCAACGCCACCCGCATTCCCTTCCTGCTGGTAATGTTCGGCGTGCTCGGCGGTCTGGCGGCCTTCGGCCTGGTCGGCCTGTTCCTCGGACCCGTGGTGCTGGCCGTGCTGATGGCGGTGTGGCGCGAGTGGATAGAGGAGTCGGACCTGAAGCCGCCCGCCACACCCCATGTCAACGCAGGCGCAGGATCCGCAGCGCCCCCGCCAGCACCACCGCAGCAATCGCCACACCGATGATCCAGTCCGGCCACGGACTGCCGATCCAGCCGACCAGCACGCCGGCGGCGATCACGCCCAGGTTGGCGATGACGTCGTTGGCCGAGAAGATGTAGCTCGCCTTCATATGCACGCCGCCGTCGCGATAGCGCGAGATCAGCCACAGGCAGGCAACATTGGCTGCCAGCGCCAGAACCGCGATGCTCACCATGCCCAGCGGCTCGGGCGTAGCCCCTGTCAGCATGCGCCGCGCAGTCTCACCCAGCGCAGCCAGCGCCAGCAGCAGTTGCAGCACGCCCGCAAGGCGCGCCGCCCAGAGCTTGTGCCGCGCCGTGCGCCCCACCGCATAGAGCGCGACGCCATACACGGCGGCATCGGCAAACATGTCCATGGCATCGGCCACCAGCCCCGCCGAACGCGCCCACAACCCGGCCCCGAGTTCCACCACGAACATCACGGCATTGATCGCCAGCAGGAACCCAAGCACGCGCGCCTCGTCGGCATCGTTTGCGCCCGCTGCTGCCGGTGCCTCACCCTGCTGCAGCGCTTCGGACTCTGCCAGTACGGCACCATAGCCCAGCGGCAGCAGCCTCGAGAGGATGGCCGCGGCCTCACCGCCATGATCCACGATCAATGTCCGTCCCGGCAGATCGAAACGCAGCGTGGTCACCGGCGCATCGGCCAGCCGCAGGCGGATCATCTGCTCCTCCGCGGGGCAATCCATGCCGGGGATGCGAAAGACGCTGCGCCGCCAGAGGCCATTCACCTCGGAGGACGCCGCTGCTCCATGCGCTGAAACCTGATCTTCCGCCACCACACGGCCTGGCTCGACGCGGGGCTTGAGGGACTTGGCGTTGCTGCAATCGCAACTTCCGGAGCAGGCGGGCTTGATCGGCATCGCATTCGCAGGGACATGAATCGTCAAGGCGCCATTTTCCGCCTTCGAGTGCCTTTTGCGAAAATCCGGCTGCGTTCGGCCGCGGCCCTCAAAAGCAGTTACCCTTCGGCTTCGTGTCCGACTCGGGTATCCGATCGCATGAAGTCCGCCCAACACCCCACCGCCCTGCGCACCCAGCAGCGCCTTGCCGACGCCGGCCTCGACAGCCGCGTGGTCGAATTCGAACAGCCCACCCGCACCAGTGCCGAGGCAGCCGCGGCCCTCGGCTGCGAAGTGGCGGAGATCGCCAAGTCCATCGTGTTCCGCGGCAGGGACAGCGGACAGGCCGTCATCGTGGTCGCCAGCGGCGACAACCGGGTGTGCGAGGCCAAGGTCGCCGCGCTGGTCGGCGAAGCGCTGGGCCGCGCCGACGCGGAGTTCGTGCGCAGCGCCACCGGCTACGCCATCGGCGGCGTCGCCCCGATCGGCCATGCGCAGCCGGCGAAGCTGCTGCTCGACCAGGACCTGCAGCGCTTCAACCGATTGTGGGCCGCCGCCGGCACCCCGTTCTCGGTCTTCCCGCTCACCCCGGCTCAACTGCAGGCCCTGACCGGTGCCGCCTGGGGCGACATCAAGCAGTGAGCGCGCCCGCCCAACTCCTCAGCGACGAAAAACCAGGCTGAAATTGTTCGCCGGCATGTCGACCACCTCTTCCAGCCTGAAGCCCCGACGCTGCGCCTCGGCCTCAACCGCTTCCAGGTCGCGCACGGCAAAGCGCGCATCAACGCTGCGCAACCAGCCGTCGAAATCGGCGTTACTCGGTGCGATGTGGGCGCCACCGCGACGGTAGGGGCCATAGCAATAAACCACCCCGCCTGCGGGCAAGACCTCGGCCGCTCCGGCAAACAGCGCAGGCGTCGTTTCCCAGGGCGAGTAATGCAGCACGTTGATCGCCACGATCGCGTCGGCCGCGGCGAGGGGCCAGGGGCTGGCGGCAAGATCGAAACGCAGCGGCGGCAGCACGTTGGGCAGCGCACTGTGCGCCACCCAGTCAGTGATCGAGGCCATCGCGGCGGGATCGGCCTCGCTCGGCTGCCAGCGCAGCGCGGAGAGGTGGCGGGCAAAATGCACCGCATGCTCACCAGTGCCGCTGCCGAGCTCGAGCACCAAGCCTGCGGTCGGCAGCACGCGCTGCAGCACGGCGAGGATGGGGTCGCGGTTGCGGGCGGCGGAGGGCGAGAACTGGCGGCAGTCGAGGGTCGGCATGGGGTGCGGAGGCATGAAGATGGTGGCTCCGATTATCGCCCGCACCGGTTCAGCGAAGCACCCCGTGTGCTGTTCTGCGCGTCATGTCCGCCAAGCCCGACCACCCGGCGTCAGGCGCTACTGCTCGCGTGCGACTGACGCCGGGAAGTGCAGGCCAACGCTGAGATAATGACGCACTCCCTTCACCGCCCCGCCCCACCATGAGCACACCCACCAAACCCCTCGCCGGCCTCAAGGTCATCGAGCTTGGCACGCTGATCGCCGGCCCCTTCGCCGCCCGCATCCTCGCCGAGTTCGGCGCCGAGGTGATCAAGATCGAATCGCCCGACGGCGGCGACCCGCTGCGCAAGTGGCGCAAGCTCTACGAGGGCACCTCGCTGTGGTGGTACCTGCAGTCGCGCAACAAGCAGTCGGTGACGGTGAACCTCAAGCATCCCGACGGGCTCGAGGTGCTGCGCCGGCTGGTGGCCGAGGCCGACATCGTGATCGAGAACTTCCGCCCCGGCGTGCTGGAAAAGCTCGGCCTGGGCTGGGAGGCGCTGTCGGCGATCAACCCGGGGCTGGTGATGCTGCGCCTGTCGGGCTTCGGCCAGACCGGGCCGATGGCGCAGCAACCCGGCTTCGGCGCCATCGGCGAATCCATGGGCGGGCTGCGCTACGTCACCGGTTTCCCCGATCGGCCGCCAGTGAAGACCGGCATCTCGATCGGTGATTCGATCGCTGCGCTGTGGGGCGCGCTCGGCGCGCTGATGGCCTTGCGCCACAAGGAAGTGAACGGCGGCCAGGGCCAGGTGGTGGACGTGGCGCTGTACGAGGCCGTGTTCGCGATGATGGAGTCGCTGGTGCCGGAATTCGACGTGTTCGGCTTCGTGCGCGAGCGCACCGGCAACATCATGCCGGGCATCACGCCGTCGAACACCCACACCACGAAGGACGGTAAGCACGTCGCCATCGGCGCCAATGGCGATGCCATCTTCCGCCGCCTGATGCTGGCGATGGACCGCCCCGACCTCGCCGACGATCCGACGCTGGCCGACAACGCGGGCCGCGACGCCCGGCGCGACGAACTCTACGCGCTGATCGACGCCTGGGTCGCCGCCCACGACGAGGCTGCGGTGCTGGCCGCACTCACCGCCGCCGAGGTGCCGGCCTCGCGCATCTACTCGGTGGCCGACATGTTCGCCGACCCGCAATTCCTCGCACGCGAGATGCTGCAGACCGTGAAGCTGCCCGATGGCCGCGACTGCCGCATGCCGGGCGTCGTGCCGAAGCTGTCGGCGACGCCGGGCGGCACCGAGTGGATCGGCCCGGCGCTGGGCGAGCACACCGACCGCGTGCTCGCCACGCTGGGCTACGACGCCGGGCGCATCGCCGCGCTGCGCGCCGCCGGCGCCATCTGAGCCATGGCCCGGCAGCGACCGCTACCGGGCCGTTTCACTGCCGACGCGCCCCTCAGTCCGTCGCCTCGCTGGCGTAACGCACACGCAGCTCGCGCTTCAGCAGCTTGCCCGAGGCGTTGCGCGGCATGTCCTCGACGAAGAACACGCGCTTGGGCACCTTGAACGGCGCCAGGTGGGCATGTACGTGGGCTATCAGCTCCTCGGCCGTGGCCTGCGCGCCCTGCTTCAGCGCCACCACCGCCGTCACTGCCTCGATCCAGCGCTCGTCGGGCAAGCCGATCACCGCCACCTCGGCCACCGCGGGGTGGGTGTAGAGGCACTCCTCGACCTCGCGGCTCGCCACCACCACGCCGCCGGTCTTGATGATGTCCTTGATGCGGTCGGTGATGTAGAGATAGCCGGCCTCGTCCAGGTAGCCGACATCGCCGGAACGGAACCAGCCGTCCTTGAAGCTGGCCGCGGTTTCCTCGGGCTTGTCCCAGTAGCCGCTCATGAGCTGCGGCGAACGGTGCACGATCTCGCCCATCTCGCCCGGCGGCACGTCGTTCAGGTCGGTGTCGACGATGCGGGTCTCGACGTTGAAGATCGGCCGTCCGGCGGAGGCGGGGCGATCCGCATGCTCCTCGGGGCGCAGCACGGTGGCCAGCGGTGCGATCTCGCTCTGGCCGTAGCAGTTGTAGAGCTTGAGCGCCGGCAGCTTGGACGCCAGTTCGTGCACGACCGGCACCGGCATGATCGAGGCGCCGTAGTAGCCCTTCTGCAGCGAGGCCAGGCGCGCCGGATCGAAGGCAGGATGACGCAGGAAGGCGATCCACACCGTCGGCGGCGCGAAGAAGGAGGTGACGCCTTCCTGCGCGATCAGTTCGAAGCAGCGCTCGGGCTGCGGTGCCTGGATCAGCAGCGTGGTGGCGCCCACCAGCAGCTGCGGCATCAGGAACACGTGCATCTGTGCCGAGTGGTAGAGCGGCAGCGCGGCCAGCGAGCAGTCCTCGCCGCGGATGTCGGTCGCCAGCAGGGTGCTGGTGTATTCGGCCAGCAGGGCGCGGTGGCTCATCATCGCGCCCTTGGGCGCCGCGGTGGTGCCGGAGGTATAGAGCAGCTGGGCGATGCTCTCCTCGTCGAGGTCAAGTTCCGGCGCGGTATCGGCGCCGCCGCCCTGCGCCCAGGCGAGGATGTCGCGATCCTGCCCGCCATGTAGCGTGCCGCGCCACTCGCAGGGCAGCGTAGGGCCCAGCGCCTCGACGTGGGTCGCCATGTCGGCGTCGCAGAACAGTGCCCGCGCGCCGGACTGCTCGACGATGTAGCGCAGCTCGGCATCGAGCAGCGCATAGTTGATCGGCACGTGGATCAGGCCGGCCTTCGCGCAGCCCAGCCACAGCAGCACGTAGGCGTCCGAGTTGCGGCCATAGGCGGCGACGCGGTCGCCGGCCTTCAGGCCCAGCGTCAGCAGCCGGTTGGCGACTCGGTTCGCGGCGCGCTCGAGCTGGGCGTAGCGCCAGCTGCGCCCCTCGAAGCGCAGGGCCTCGCGTTCGGGATTGCGGCGCACCGAGCGCGCGAAGGCGTCGCCGATCAGGTTGCGCCCGGCACGGCGCACATCGGCGGGCGTGGCTGTCAGGAGTGCTGCGGTCATGCTCATGTCCTCATTCAGTGCTTGCGGGGCACCCGCAGGCGCCCCCATCGTACTCGGGCAAATCGCCTTACTTGGCCGCCATGCGGATCGCGCCGTCCAGGCGGATGACCTCTCCGTTGAGCATCGGGTTCTCGCAGATCGACTTCACCAGCTGCGCGTACTCGCTGGAACGGCCCAGGCGCGAGGGGAAAGGCACCATCTGGCCGAGCGAATCCTGCACCTGCTGCGGCAGGCCGCGCAGCATCGGCGTCTCGAAGATGCCGGGCGCGATGCTCATGACGCGGATGCCGTAGCGCGCCAGTTCGCGCGCGATCGGCAGCGTCATGCCGACCACGCCGGCCTTGGACGCCGAGTAGGCCGCCTGGCCGATCTGGCCGTCGAAGGCGGCGACCGAGGCGGTGGTGACGATCACGCCGCGCTCGCCCTCCTCGTTCGGCGCGGCCTTGCTCATGGCGTCGGCCGCGAGGCGGATCGGGTTGAAGGTGCCGACGAGGTTGATCGTCACCCCGCGCATGAAACTGTCGAGGCGGTGCGGGCCTTCCTTGCCCACCACCTTTTCGCCCGGCGCCACGCCGGCGCAGCACACCAGGCCATGCAGTCCACCGAAGCCCTTCACCGCGGCATCGACCGCTGCCTGCGTCGACGCCTCGTCGGTGACGTCGGTGCGCACGAAGCAGGCCGCCGCGCCCAGTTCGGCCGCCAGCGCCTTGCCCGCCTCTTCGTTGAGGTCGGCGATCACCACCTGGCCGCCGCCGCCCACCACCATGCGCGCGGTGGCCGCGCCCAGGCCCGAGGCGCCGCCGGTGACGAGAAATACCGAGTTTGCGATCTTCATTGCGTGTGCTCCTTGTGTCTCAGATGCGTTCGATGATGGTGGCGGTGGCCATGCCGTGGCCGATGCACATGACCTGCAGGCCGAAGCGGCCGTCGCGTTGCTCGAGGCCGGCGAGCATCTTGGCCATCAGGCCGGCACCGGTGCCACCCAGCGGGTGGCCGTGGGCGATCGCGCCGCCCCAGGGATTGAAGCGGTCCATGTCGGGCGCGAACTCGCGCACGAAGCACAGCGCCACGCTGGCGAAGGCCTCGTTGACCTCGATCCAGTCCATGTCGCGGATCGACAGCCCGGCCACCTCCAGCGCACGGCGCGCCGCCGGGATCACCCCGGTGAGCTGCATCACCGGATCGGAGCCGACCGCGACGCGGGCGCGGAAGCGCGCGCGCGGCCGGATGCCCAGCGCTTCGGCGGCCTCACGCCGGCCGACCAGCACCGCGGCCGCGCCGTCGGACATCTGGCTGGCGTTGGCCGCGGTCACGCCGCCCTCGCCCGGCTGGCGGAACACCGGCTGCATGGCGCGCATGCGCTCGACGTCGATCACCGCACGGATGCCTTCGTCGTGCCCCAGCGTGATCGCACCGCCCTCCTTGTCCACACCCGCCACCGGCAGGATCTCGGTGTGCAGGCCGGCCGCGCGTGCGGCCTCGGCACGGCGGTGGCTCTCGATCGCGTAGTCGTCCATCTCGGCACGCGAGATCTGCCACTGGTCGGCGATGCGTTCGGCACTCTCGACCTGGTGCGGGATGGCGAAGCGCGCGAGGATCTTCGGATGCAGCTTGTCGAAGCCGCGGAAGTCGCCCTGCCCCAGGGTCAGGTCGAGGAACATCGGCACCCGGCTCATGCTCTCGACACCACAACCGATGGCGAAGTCGAGATCGCCCGCAGCCACCGCCTGCGACGCGGCATGGGTGGCGAACTGGCTGGAGCCGCACATGCGGTTCATCGACACGCCCGGCACCTCGGCCGGCAGCCCGGCGACCAGCAGCGCCTGGCGGGCGATGTTGGCGCCCTGCTCGCCGGCCTGGCTGACGCAACCGGCCAGCACGTCGCCGACCTTTTCGGCCGGCAGTCCGGTGCGCGCCAGCACGCCGCCGATGGCGGTGGCGAGCAGCTCGTCCGGACGGGTCTCGCGCAGCGCGCCGCCGCGGCGGCCGAAGGGGGTACGGACGGCGCCCAGGATCAGCGCTTCGTTCGGATTGGAGGGGGTGCTTGGGGTCATTGCTGGGTCCTCAGGTTCAGGCCCGCTGCAGTTCGCGGGCGATGATGTTGCGCTGGATCTCGCTGGTGCCTTCGTAGATCTGCAGCACCTTGGCGTCGCGGAAGAGCTTTTCCACCGGGTATTCGGTCGAGTAGCCCATGCCGCCGAAAATCTGCACGGCCTCGGTCGCCGCCCACATCGCGGCATCGGCGGCGAAGGCCTTGGCGATGGAGGCCTCGATGGTGTTCGGCTTGCCCTGGTCGAGCAGCCAGGCCGACTGGTAGGTGAGCAGGCGCGCGGCCTCGAGCTTCATGCGCATCTCGGCCAGCTTGTGCGCCACCGCCTGGTGGTCGATCAGGCGCTTGCCCATGCTGTTGCGCTGGGTGGCGTAGGCCAGCGATTCGTCGAGGCAGCGTTCGATGAGACCGACGCCGAAGGCCGCCACCATCGGCCGCGAGTGGTCGAACACCGCCATCGCCAGCGCGAAGCCGCCACCCTCCTCGCCCAGGCGATGGTCCTCGGGCACGAACACCTGATCGAGGAAGACCTCGCAGGTGGGCGCGCAGCGCTGGCCGAGCTTGCCCAACGGCTCGCCGATCGCCATGCCCTTGCTGCCGCGCGGCACGATGAAGGCGGTCATGCCGCGGTGGCCGGCGTCCGCCGCGGTCTTGGCGAAGACGACGAGGAACTCCGCCAGATTGGCGTTGGAGATCCAGATCTTGCTGCCGGTCAGGCGGTAGCCGCCCTCCACCCGCTCGGCACGGGTACGGATGCCGGCGACGTCGGAGCCGGCGCCCGGCTCGGTCATCGCGAAACTCGCCAGCGCGCCATTGGCCGCCGCGCCGAGATAGCGCTCGCGCTGCATCTCGCTGCCGGCGATCACGATCGGCTCGGTGGCCAGCGCATTCACGCACAGCGCGGTGCCGATGCCCAGGCAGCCGCGGCAGAAGGCCTCGGTGACCAGCACCAGCTCAAGGCAGCCCAGGCCGCCGCCGCCCACCGCCTCCGGCAGGTTGATGCCGAGCAGGCCGAGTTCCTGCGCGCGCTGGTGCACCTCGAAGGGGAAGGTCTTGGCGACGTCGGCCTCGGCCGCGCGCGGTGCGATCTCGCGCTCGGCGAAGCGGCGTGCCAGATCGCGGATCTCGCGCTGCTCCGCGTTCAACTGGAAGTCCATGATGTCTCCTTGCAAAGCCGTCGTCCGCGGACGACGGGCACAACGTGGCCCGGCATGCCTGAGCACGCCGAAACGGGGTACCGGGATACAGGGCGACCGCGGCGGGTGGCCTTGGCCGGAAATCCTCAGCCGGGCGTCTTCATCCGGATGAGCGGCCGAAGCGCGCCGGTCGCCGCTCGCAGAAGGCGCTCACCCCCTCGCTGAAGTCCGGCGTCGCCGACATGGCGATGAAGCTCGCCTTCTCGGCGGCGAGCGCCGTCGCCAGGTCGGTGTCGAGACCTTCGCGCAGCAGGCGCTTGATGCCGGCCTGGGCCGCCGCCGGCCCTTCGGCCAGCCGGCGCGCCAGTGCCAGCCCGGCCTCGGCGAGTTGCGCTGCCGGCACCACCTCGGCCACCAGGCCGATGTCCTTCGCCTGCGCGGCGTCGATCTGCGGGTTGAGCAGCGCGATCGCCAGGGCTCGCTGCAGACCGACGCGGCGCGACAGGTGCCAGCTCGCGCCACCGTCGGGCGTGGTGCCGATGGCGCTGTAGGCGAGCACGAAGCGCGCATCGTCGGCCGCCACCAGCAGGTCGCAGGCCATCGCCAGCGACATGCCGAAGCCCGCCGCGGAGCCGCCCACCAGGCCCACCACCGGGCAGGGCAGCCGCGTCAGGCCGGCGACGGCCTCATGCACGGCATCGATCAGCTGGCCGATTTCTTCGGTGCAGTCCGCCTGCGACTGACCAAGCAGGGTGTCGAAGCGGCGCACGTCGCCGCCGACCATGAAGTGCGCGCCGCTGCTGCGCAGCACGACCACCCGCGGCGACGCGGCCGCCAGCGACCTGACGGCATCGCGCAGCGCGAGGCCCATCGGCAGGTCCAGGCTGTTGCGCGAGGCAGGACGATCCAGCGTGATGACGGCGATGCCATCCTCGCGTTCGAGGCGAACGCTGGCGGCTTGATGGTGTTCAGGCATGGGCGGCCTCTCCCTGGTACATGGCTTCGATCACGTCGGCATAGGTCTTGTAGATGCTGGAACGACGCACCTTCATCGTTGCCGTCACCTCGCCGTCGTCGTGGTCCAGTTCCTTGGTCAGCAGGTGGAAGCGGCGGATGTGCGAGACCTGCGCGAGCTGGGCATTGCCGCGTGCGATCTCGGCCTCGATCAGCGCGCGCACCTCCGGGTGCTCGACCAGCGAGCGGAAGTGGGTGAAGAGGATCTGCCGGCCCTCGGCCCATTTCGCCACCGTCTCGTAGTCGATCTGGATCAGCGCGGAGACGAACTTGCGCCCGTCGGCGACGACGATGCACTCCTTGATGTAGGGGCTGGCCTTCATCGTCTTCTCGATCTCGGACGGCGTCAGGTTCTTGCCGCCGGCGGTGATCATGATGTCCTTCAGGCGATCGACGATGTAGAGCTGGCCGTCGCGCGCCTCGACCACGTCGCCGGTGTGCAGCCAGCCGTCGCGGATGCTGTCGGCGGTCGCCTCCGGGTTCTTGTAATAACCGGCGAACACCATCTCGCCGCGGATCAGCAGCTCGCCGCGATCGCCGATCCGGTACTCGACACCGAGGATGGGCGTGCCGACCGAGCCGAAGCGAGCGGCATCCAGCGGCTGGCCGGTGATCATGCCGGTCGACTCGGTCAGGCCGTAGACCTCCACCAGCGGCACGCCCAGCGTGCGGAAGAACTGCACCACCGCGGGCGGAATCGGCGCGGCGCCGGTCAGCGCCACCTGCGCCCGGCGCAGACCGATGAAATTCTGCAGCGCGCGCAGGATGATCCAGTACCAGAAGGCGTAGGTGAGACGCTCGCCCGTCGTGCGCTGCGTTGCCGCCTTGTGCGCGAAGGGCGCGCAGGCGGCCATTGCACGGTCGAACAGCCAGCGCTGCAGCGGACCGCTCTCCTGCATCTTGATGCTGATCGCCGAGTGCAGCTTTTCCCAGATGCGGGGCACGCCCAGGAACATGGTCGGCGCGATCTCGCGCAGGTCTTCCTGTACGGTGCGGATCGACTCGCCGAAGGCCACCGTGGAGCCCAGGTAGATCGGGCAGAAGGTGGTCAGCATCTGCTCGGCGACGTGGCACAGCGGCAGGTAGGACAGGTGGCTGGTGTCCGCCGACAGGCCCAGGCGATCGGCGATGCCGGGCGCCACGCCGCGGATGTTGGCGTAGCTGATCATCGCGCCCTTGGGTTTGCCGGTGGAGCCCGAGGTGTAGATCATCAGCGCGATGTCCTCGAGCCGCTGCGCGGCCAGCGTCTCTTCCACCAGATGACGATGGGTGGCCTCGTACTCGACGCCGAGCGTCTCCAGGTCGGCGAAGGACAGGATGCGGTCGCGCACGCGCTCATCGGCACTGCGCAGCCCCTTGGTCTCCATCACCACGATGGCGCGCAGGTGCGGCAGCTGGTCGAGCGCCTCGACCACCTTGTCGGTCTGCTCCTGGTCCTCGCACACCACGACCTCGACGTCGGCGTGGTTGAGCACGTAGGCCACCTCGGGCGACGGGCTGGTCGGATAGACGCCGACCGCAATGCCGCCGACCAGGCCACAACCCATCTGCGTCAGCACCCATTCGATGCGGTTCTCGGCGATCACGCCGACATGGCCGCCGGCAGACAGGCCGAGCGCACGCAGCCCCAGGCCGACGTGACTCGAACGGCGGTAGTAGTCGTCCCAGGTGATGCCCTGCCAGATGCCGAAATCCTTCTGGCGGATGGCGATGCGCCCGGGGTGTTGCTTCGCCTGCTCGCGCAGCATCTGCGGCAGGGTCAGCCGGGGAAGCGGATTGACTTCGGGATTCTTGCTCATGGCCATCCTCTCGCTCACGACAGCCAGCGCTTGCGGCGCTTGTAGTGCTTGATGTCGCGGAAGCTCTTCATCTCGCCGTGCCCGCCCATGCCGAGGTAGAACTCGCGCACGTCCTGGTCGGCGGCCAGGCGTTCGGCCGGGCCGTCGGTGACGACCTTGCCGTTCTCCATGATGTAGCCGTAGTGCGCCACCGCCAGCGCCACCGAGGCGTTCTGCTCGACCAGCAGCATCGACACTTTCTGTTCGGCGTTGATGCGGGCGATGATCTGGAAGATGTTCTCCACCAGCAGCGGCGCCAGGCCCAGCGAAGGTTCGTCGAGCAGGATCAGCTTGGGTCGCGCGATCAGCGCGCGGCCGATCGCCAGCATCTGCTGCTCGCCGCCCGACAGGTAGCCGGCCAGGCCGTTGCGGCGCTCGTACAGGCGCGGAAAGTACTCGTAGACGAGCTCGTAATCAGCCTTCGCGCCGCTGCGCCCGGTGAGCGCATAGGTCGCGGAGACGAGGTTTTCCTCCACCGTCAGGTCCTCGAACACGCGGCGCCCTTCCATTACGTGGAAGAGCCCCGCGCGCACCAGTTCATGCGGCTTCGAACCCGCCAGCGGCTTGCCTTCGAAGCGGATCTCGCCGCGCGTCAGCTCGCCGTTCTCCAGCCCCAGCAGGCCGGACACGGTCTTGAGCGTGGTGCTCTTGCCCGCGCCGTTGGAGCCGAGCAGCGCGACGATCTGCCCGCGCGGCACCGACAGCGACAGGCCACGCAGCACCTGTACCGCCTTGTTGTAGATCACCTCGATGTTGTTCACCTCGAGGACGGATTCGACCGCACTCATCGCTTACTCCAGCACGATCCAGTCGGAGGCCGGCACCATGCGCTTGGCCTTGGTGTCGGCCCGGTAGATGCGACCGACGGGGATGGTGTTGCCGTGGATCGTGATGGGCACGCCGATCAGGCCGCCGGTGTCGAAGTTCTCGATCGAGTTCAGCGCCGCCTTGAAGTTGGCCGCGGTCATCTCCTTGCCGGCGGCGATCGTGCGGCGGGCCGATTCGGCGTAGAGCATGGCGGACAGGAAGCCCTGGATGTAGGGCACGTTCTGGTACTCCGGCCGCATCGCGCGGATCTTGTCCAGCATCGGCGCCGGCGTGGCCGTGTCGTAGTAGTAGTTGTAGGGCATCACACCCATGAAGCCCTCGGCGACGTCACCCATCTGCATCACGGTGCTGTTGTCCATGGTCCAGAAGGTGCCCATGAACTTGGTGTCCAGCCCGAGCTGGCGTGCCTGGCCGATGAACTCGGGGATGGGGCCGAGGATGTAGCCGTGGAATATGGTGAAGTCGGGTCGTGCGCGGCGCAGCTTGGCGATCTCGGTCGACACATCGACCGCGCCCGGCGGGGTCATGATCTCGATGGCGACGTTGAGGCCCATCTCCTTGGCGACGCCGCGGCTGCTCTCGATCGGGTCGCGGCCGAATTCGGTGTCGGAATAGACGAAGGCCACCTTGGCGCCCGGCTTCTCCTTGGCGATGTAGCGCAGCAGGATGCCGAACTGCTGGGTGTAGTCGGGGCCGGCGATGAACTGGTAAGGGTACTTCTTCGGGTCGTTGAGTTCGGTGGCGAAGGAGGCGCCCGACATGATCATCGTGCCGGCGCGGTCGAGCTCGGGGTTGATGGTCTTGCTGAAGGCGGTGGAGTCGCCGTAGTAGAAGTTCACCTTGTTCTGGCTGGTGATCTTCTTGAACGCGGCCACCGACTGGTCGACCTTGTAGGCGCTGTCCTCGGGCACGTAGCGCAGCTTGTGGCCTTCGATGCCGCCGGCGTCGTTGACCATCTTCACGTAGTCCTGGATGCCGGCGTGGATGCCGATGCCGGCAAAGGCGAACACGCCGCTCATCGGGATCGAGCCACCGATGACGATTTCCTTGTCGGCCGCCTGGACCGCGGGCAGGCCGGCGGTGGCGGCCAGCACCGCGGTGGCCAGCAGGCTCTTGAGTACGGTTCTTCTCATGCTTGTCTCCTTCTCTTTGTATGTGGTGATGCAGTGAGGCGAGGAAAACTCAGGCCCGGAACGGCCAGAGGTGGAAGAAACGACGAATGCGGCGCCAGATCTCCTGCAGGCCGAGCGGCTCGAACACCAGGAAGCCGACGATCAGCGCGCCGAACACGATGGTGCGCACCGGCGAAAGGATCAGCGTGGCGTCGGCTGACAGCGGCAGCCAGCCGACGATGAGCTTGAGCGCCTCGGGCACCATGGTCATGAAGATCGCGCCGAGGATGGCGCCGAGGATGGTGCCCATGCCGCCGACGATGACCGCGGCGAGGAAGAAGATCGACATGATCAGCGGGAAGCTCTCCGGCGTGACCACGCGGAAGAAGTAGGCCCACATGCCGCCCGCCACCCCGGCGTAGAAGGACGACAGGCCGAAGGACAGCAGCTTGTAGCGCAGCAGCGGGATGCCCAGCACCTCGGCCGAGATGTCGCGGTCGCGGATCGCGATGAAGGCGCGGCCGATGCGGGTGCGGAACAGGTTGGCCGCGCCCAGCACCATCAGGATGGTGATCGGCACGAACAGCCAGTACAGGCGGAACGAAGTGTCGAAGCTGACGCCGAGGATCTCCGCCGGCGCCACCGTGATGCCCGAGTGGCCGCCGGTGACCGCATGCCAGTTGGCGAACACGAAGTGCAGCACCACCGACGCGGCGATGGTCGCGATCGCCAGGTACAGACCCTTTACCCGCAGCGAGGGCAGCCCGACCACCAACCCGCCCAGCATGGCGACGAAGCCGCCGGCCAGCAGGTTGAGCAGCACCGGCGTGCCCAGTTTCTGCTCCAGCGCCGCGACCGTGTAGGCGCCGATGCCCATAAACGCGGCCTGCCCCAGGCTCACCAGCCCGGTGTAGCCGGTGAGGATGTTGAGCCCGGTGGTGCTGGCGATGTTGATCGCCACCAGGCAGGCCAGGTAAAGCCAGTACTCGTCGGCCAGGAACGGAAAGCCGAGCAGCGCGACGGCGAGGACGGCCAGCCAGCCGTGCTGGGTGCGGCTGTCGAACAGCGACTCGTCATGGCGGTAACTGGAGCGTGCGGTTCCGATACGCATTACAACCTCTCGATTTCGTGGGTGCCGAACAGGCCGTAGGGACGGACCAGCAGCACGACGATCAGGATCATGAAGGTGGCCAGCAGCTTGAATTCGCCGCCGAGGAAGCCACCCGCGAGGGACTCGACGACGCCGATGAAGAGCCCGGCGACCAGCGCGCCGAGCACGCTATCGAGGCCGCCGACGATCACCACCACCAGCACCGACAGGCCGAACACGCCCATCGTCGAGGAGATGCCGCCCACCGCACCGACGATGACGCCGGCGATGGCCGCGATCATTGCCGCCACCGTCCAGGACAGCGAGAACACCTTGGGCACGTTGATGCCCATCGAGTAGGCCGCCTGCTGGTCCGATGCCGTCGCCCGCAGTGCCACGCCGCCGCGCCAGAAGCGGAACACCGCCAGCGCCACCCCGATCAGCACCGCCGCGACGAGGAAGCCGTAGAACACCTTGGGCGGCACGAAGGCCTCGCCGATCATCACTGGCGCGCTGGGCATGAACTCGGGCAGGCGGCGCGGCTCGGAGGTCCAGATCAGCTCGACCACGCCGACCAGGATGGAGGCCAGACCCACGGTCACCATGAACACCGAGATCGGCGACTCGCCCAGCATCGGCCGGATCGCCACCCGCTCGAGCGTCGCGCCCGCCACCCCGCTGCCGATCACCGCAACCAGGATCGCCAGCCACATCGGCATGTTCATGGCCGTGGCGAGGCCGAAGCACAGGTAGGCGCCGATCATCAGCATCTCGCCGATGGCCAGGTTCACCACCCGCGTGGCCTTGTAGATCATCACGAAAGCGAGGCCGGTCAGCGCGTAGAGGCCGCCGGCGCCGAGGCCAGCCAGCACGATCTCGGCCAGGAAAAGCCAGTCGAAGTCCATCTCAGGCCCCCACTGCAAGAGGTTGATGAAGGCGCTGGCGCAACTCCGAGACGTCGCCCGAACCCAGGTAGGCCTTGATCACCTCGGGGTTGGCCTGCACCTCGGCCGGCGTGCCGTCGGCGATGACCTGGCCGAAGTTGAGCACCACCACGTGGTCGGACAGGTCCATGACCATGCCCATGTCGTGCTCCACCATCAGCACGGTCACGCCCCACTCCTCGCGCACGTCGAGGATGAAGCGCGCCATGTCCTCGGTCTCCTCGCGGTTCATGCCGGCGACCGGCTCGTCCAGCATCAGCACCTTGGGTCGCATCGCCAGCGCGCGCGCCATCTCCACCCGCTTCTGCAGGCCGTAGGACAGCACCGACACCGGCATGTGGCGGATGTGGTCGATCTCGAGGAAGTCGATGATGCGTTCCTCGACCTCCTGGCGCAGCTTCATTTCCTCGTGCCGCGCACGGCCGAAGTAGAACAGCGCGTCGAGCACGTTGGTGCGAAGGTGGGCATGGCGACCGAGCTTGATGTTGTCGAGCACGGTCATGCCGCGGAACAGCGCGATGTTCTGGAAGCTGCGCGCGAGGCCCAGCCTGGCGCGCTCGGGCGGCCGCGTGGCGGTGATGTCCTCGCCCTGGAAGCGGATACGCCCCGTCGAGGGTTTGTAGAAACCGGAGATCGTGTTGAACAGCGAGGTCTTGCCCGCGCCGTTCGGACCGATGACGGTGGTGATGGACCCCGGAGCGACTTCGAAGCCCACGTCGGTCAGCGCCTTGATACCGCCGAACGACAACGTGAGCCCCTCGACCTCGAGGATCGGACTGGCCTTGCCTGGATGCACCTTGTCTCCTCCTGCCAGCCGCCTCTTCCCGGGCGGCCTGTGCGTGCTGTGCTTTAATTGCCAGCGAACGCGAACCCATCGGGGATCGCGATGCGCCGGCGTTGGCATTAATCTTTTTTCTGCCGCTATTTGCAGGCCATACTAGGCAGTACGGGCCGGGTTGTGGATGACAGAACCGGCCGATCGATTGACATTTTCTGCCACTTGATCGAGACATCCCGATCACGCACCGCAGCATCGCAACCGCCATGACCGAACGTCCGAATGCTCCCGCCGTCACCGTGCCGATCCGCATGATCGGCCAGCTCCTCGACCGCCTCGGCGAACGACAGCCGTTGGCACTCGACTGCATCGGCCGTGCAGGCATCGCCCCGGCACTGCTTGAACAGGAATCGGCACGCGTCACGGTGGAGCAGTTCGCGCTGTTCTACCGCACGCTCGCCATCGAGCTCGACGACGAGACCCCGGGCATGTTCTCGCGCCCCCTGCGCGCGGGCACGCTCAAGTTCCTGTGCCTCGGCATGCTGGATGCCGCCAACCTGCGCGTCGCGCTGCACCGCTTCTGCTGGTTCTTCCGCCTCGTGCTGGACGACCTGCATTTCGAGATGGGCGAGGCGGACGGACTGACACGCATCACGCTGGTCGAACGCGTCGACCTTGGCCGCCACCGCATGCTGATCCTCGAGCTGATGCTGATGCTGGTGCAGGGCATCGCCTCGTGGATGATCGAGCGCAAGCTGCTGTTCGCGCGGGTGGACCTGGGCTATCCCGCCCCGGCGCATGCCGGCGAATACATCAACATGTACGCCGGCCCGGCGCGCTTCGACCAGGCACGGACCGCGCTGTGCATCGAGCCGGCGTTCATGGACGCGCCGATCCGTCAGGACAAGGCCTCGCTGTCGTCCTTCCTGCGCAAGGCGCCGATGGACTGGATCCACGTCTCGGTCAGCGAGCGCCTGTTCACCCACCGCGTGCGCGACCTGCTGGAAGCCGGCCTGGGCCGGCCGCAGACGGTGGAGGACACCGCGCGCGCGCTGCACATCTCGCCACGCACGCTCGCGCGCCGGCTCGACGCCGAGGGCACGCACTTCCAGGCGGTCAAGGACGCCCTGCGCCGCGACGTCGCCATCGCCCGCATCTCGCGTACCGACGAGCCCATTGCCAGCATCGGCGCCGACCTCGGCTTCGACGACCCGGCCGCCTTCAACCGCGCCTTCAAGCAATGGACCGGCACGCCGCCGGGCAGCTACAGGCGCGCGCGGCCAGGAAGCTGAAGCAGCGACCGCGCCTCGGGAAGGCCGCACTTGGTCCACGCGCGGTGGCGGAGTACATTGGCGCCCACTTCCGCACGCCCAGCCATCGGCCCCTTGCACCCATGACCGTCCAGCACCCCGAAATCCGCCCCGAACAGTCGATCGAGCTGCTCAAGCAGCTCCACATCCTGACGCGTGACGGCAAGCTCAACCAGGACAGCCGGCGCAAGCTGAAGCAGGTCTATCACCTCTACCAGTTCATCGAGCCGCTGCTGGCCGAGGCGCTGGCCGAACGGCCGGACATCCAGCTGGTGGACCACGGCGCGGGCAAGTCCTACCTCGGCTTCATCCTGTACGACCTGTTCTTCAAGCAGCATGCCCCCGGCGGCCGCATCCACGGCATCGAAACGCGCGACGAACTGGTGATGAGTTCGCGCCGCCTGGCCGACAAGCTCGGCTTCGCGGCCGGCATGCGCTTCCACAACCTGACGGTGGCCGAGTCGATCCGCTCCGAGCGACTGCCCGAGCGCATCGACGTCGTCACCGCGCTGCATGCCTGCAACACCGCCACCGACGACGCGATTCGCTTCGCGCTGGAAAAGCGCGCGCGCTTCATCGTGCTCGTGCCCTGCTGCCAGGCCGAAGTCGCCACGGTGCTGCGCAAGAACAAGCAGCGCCAGCTGAAGAACAGCCTCACCGAACTGTGGCGCCATCCCATCCACACGCGCGAGTTCGGCAGCCACGTCACCAACGTGTTGCGCTGCCTGCAACTCGAATCGCACGGCTACCAGGTCAACGTCACCGAACTGGTGGGCTGGGAGCACTCGATGAAGAACGAACTCATCATCGCGAGCGACCGGGGCCTGCCGCGCAACCGCCCATCCGCGCGCCTGCGCGAGCTGCTGCAGACGCTGGGGCTGGAGGAACTGGGCGAACGCTTCTTCGCCGGCGCCCCCCCGTCCGAAGCGTGCTCAGACACCGCCCCGGCGCCCGACCCGGACGCCGCCGGCTGAGCCGGCCGTCCCGCGCTGTCGGCGATCGACCGCGCCCCGCTTGGCGGCTAGGCGCCCGGCGTGGCGTGGCCGGCGCGCCGGACGATGGCCAACAGCAACGCCGCCGCGGCGAACAGGCCACCGAAGGTCCGGTTGAGCAGCCGCTGCTGATGCGGCTCGCGCAGCAGGCTCAGCACGCGCGCCGCAAGGCCGGTGTAGCCCGCCATGACGATCAGGTCGACGGCGATCATGGTGGCCGCGAGGATCAGGTATTGCGCAAGCAGCGGGCGCGCCGGATCGAGGAACTGCGGCAGCACCGCGAGGATGAACACGATCGCCTTCGGGTTGCTGGCATTGACGACGAAGCCTCGCATCACCAGCGGCCACGGCCGGCCGTGCGCGGCATCGCCCGACTCGACCGCCATCGCCGCGGGCGGCGCCATCCACTGCTTCCAGCCAAGGTAGACCAGGTAGGCCACGCCGAACCACTTGATGGCCGAGAACGCCAGCTCGGACGTGGCCAGCACCGCCCCCAGCCCGGTGGCGACGATGCCGATCTGCAGCGCCAGCGCGAGCTGCAGCCCGATGGCGTTCCAGTAGCCGCGGCGAAAACCGTAGTTCAGTCCCGAGGACATCGACGCGATCGCGCCGGCGCCGGGGCTCAGGCTGATGATCCAGCAGGCGACGAAGAAGGAAATCCAGGTATCGAGCAGCATCGGGGCAGGGTTTGGTGAGATTCGGCAGCGGAAGTCGGCTATGTTAATGCGCCGGCCACGTCCTCGCACGCGCGCCCGGCCCCGCGACCCGAATCCATTCCGCCACGATGACCGCACCCGCCCGCTATCAGGTGATCCACCTGCAAGCCGCCGCACCGCCAAAGCCCGCAACAGGCGCGCCGTGCAACGGCTGCGGCGTGTGCTGCGCGGCCGAGCCCTGCCCGCTGGGCGTGCTGCTGTCCCGCCGCCTGCGTGGCGCCTGCCGCGCCCTGACGTGGAACGCCGCGCAGGCGCGCTACGTGTGCGGTGCCCTCGCCCACCCCGAGCGCCACCTGCGCTGGCTGCCGGCGGCGTGGGCGAGGCGGCTGGTGCGGCGCTGGATCGCGGCCGGCGACGGCTGCGACGCGGACTACAGCGAACGCTAGGTCTTCAGCGCCACGGCGCGCTGGCCTCGATCAGCCGCTCGATGCGCTCGCCCACGACCGCAAGGCGTGCATCGACGTCGGGCTCGTCGTTCTCGATGGCCGCCTCCAGCGCGCCGGCCTCCTCCATCAACTCCATCGCACAGATGAAGCCGGCGTTGCTGCGCAGGGTGTGCATGCGCCGCGCGGCATCCTCGCGCCGGCCTTCGGCAAGTTCGCGGCGGGCCTGCCCGGCGGCATCGGCATTGTCCTCGATGAAGAACTCGAGCAGGCCGACGAACATTCCGAGGTCGCCGCCGACGCGCTGAACCGCGCGTTCGCGGTCGATGCCGGGAATATCGGGGAAGGCATCGGCTGCGGGCGCTGCGCTCGCCGCAAGGGCGGTCGAAGCACCCGCGGACAGAGCCGGCATCGCTGCTCCACCTGGCCCAGGCTCGCACTGCACTGCGGGATGCGGCCCGATCCAGCGCGCCATCAGTTGCGCCATCTCCTCGAGGTCCATCGGCTTGGGCAGGACGTCGTTGGCGCCCGCCTCGCGCGCCGCCACCTGCTGGTCGTCGCGCACGCCAGCGGTGAAGGCGATGATCGGCAGGTCGATGATGCCCAGTTCGCCGCGGATCACCCGCATCGCGCTCAGGCCGTCCATCACCGGCATCTGCACGTCCATCAGTACCGCATCGAAGCCGTCGGGGCGTGTCTTCAGCAACTGCACCGCCTGCTGCCCGTCGGCCGCCAGCGTCGCGCTCGCGCCTTCCAGCGCCAGCGCGCGTTCGACCAGGTCGCGGTTCATCGCGCTGTCGTCCACCACCAGCACATGCGCGCCCGCCAGGCGCGGGCCCGAGGTCGCTGCCGGCGCGGTGCGAGGTTGCACGGACTGGTCGGCAGCGGCGCGCTGCAGCGGCAGTTCGAACCAGAAGGTGCTGCCGAGGCCCGGCTGACTGTCGGCGCCGATACTGCCGCCCATCAGCTCGACCAGGCGCTTGCAGATCGACAGACCGAGACCGGTGCCGCCGAAACGGCGACCGATGCCGGCATCGGCCTGGGTGAAGGGCGAGAACAGCCGGCCGAGCGCCTCGGGCGCGATGCCGATGCCGGTATCGCGCACCTCGACGCGCAGTCGCAGTTCGGCCTCGCGCGTCTCGAGGCTGCGCACGCGCACCGCCACTTCGCCGCGCTCCGTGAACTTGATCGCGTTGCCCACCAGGTTGAACAGCACCTGCTCCAGGCGCAGGCCGTCGCCCAGCAGCATGCCGGGCGGCGGCTCGGGCATCTGCACGCGCAGGGCCAGCCCCTTGCTGCGCGCCACCTGCCCCATCAGGCTGTCGACGTTCGCCAGCAAGGCGGCGAGGTCGAAGGGGCGCGGCTCGATGCGCAACTGCCCGGCCTCGATCTTCGACAGGTCGAGCACGTCGTTGAGGATCGCCATCAGCGACTGGCCGGCATTGCGGATGCGCTCGACCATGTCGCGCTGGCCGGCGGAGAGGTTCTCGCGCGCCAGCACCTGGGCCAGGCCGAGGACGGCGTTCATCGGCGTGCGGATCTCGTGGCTCATGTGGGCGAGGAACTCGCTCTTGGCCGCGTTGGCGGCGGCGGCCTCGTCCGCCAGCTGGCGGTGGCGCGCCTCGCTGACCTGCAGGCGCTCCTCCATCGCCTTGCGCGCGGTGATGTCCTCGACCATGCCGAGGTAGCGCGGTGCCTCCTCGCTCTCGACCTGCACCGGCGCAAAGCTCAGGCTGACCCACACCACCGAGCCATCGGGCCGCAGGTAGCGCTTGTTGACGCGGTAGCCCGGAATCTCGCCCGCCGACAGCCGATGCAGGTTGTCCGCGCTCTCGGCCACGTCCTCGGGGTGGGTGATGGCGCGCGGATCGAGCCCGACCAGTTGTGCCGGGCTGCGGCCGACGATGTCGGCGAAGCGCTGATTCACCTCGGTGATCACCCCGCTGCCGGAATCGACCAGCACCACGCCGACCGGCGCCTGCTCGAAGATCACGCGGAACCGTGCCTCCGCGGCACGCTGGGCACGCAGCGCAACCACCTCCTGCCGCTGCAGGTCGCGCCGCCACAGCAGGAAGCCCGCCGAATACACCAGCAGCAACAGCAGCCCCATGACCAGCGCCGTCACCCAGGTCATCAGGCGCACGCGCGCATAGGCCTCGCGCTCGTCGATCTCGGCGAGCATCAGCCAGGGCGTCCCGCCGATGGGCGCCGCGTAGGCCAGCACGGGCACACCGCGATAGTCCCGCCCGCCGGAGAGGATGCCGGCCTCGCCCTGCGCGGCGCGCGCCGCAGGCAGGTTGGGCGAGGCGAGCGGCAGGGTCAGCACGAGTGCCGCATCGCGCTGGTGACGCAGCGGCGTGAGGAAGCGGACGCCACTGCCGTCGCGACGCACGAGATAGGTTTCCGCGGTGCGCGTCGGGATGGGCCAGGACTCCACCATCGGGAACAGCACCGCATCCGCACGCCAGGTCAGGTAGGCAACGCCGCGCGGTGCGTGGTCGGCCTCGCCGATCGGCGCCAGCACGCCAAAGCGCGCCTCACCCCGCGCGTTCAGGTACAGGTCGACCAGCGTCACGCGTGGCTCGCGCAGCACCTGCCTGATCAGCTCGGCGTGGTCGCCGCTGTCCGCGTCTCCAATGACGAAGGCCGGCTGCCCGTCGGCGTCGATCACCGCCACGCCCTCCCAGCCTCGCGCACGCTGCGCATCGCGCATCAGGTCCTGCATGCGCGCGAGAGCTCCGCTGTCCTGCCGTCCGCCGTCCAGCCAGCGCGCGAAAAGCGTATCGAGCTGAGAATGGCCGGAGAAATACAGCTCGGCGTCGACACGCGCCTTGCCCAGCCAGTCCTCGATGTGCTGGCGCTTCTGTTCGGCGATCACCGTCAGCGTGCGATGCGTCTCGCGGCGGATCTCCTCGGCGAGATAGCGGTAGCCCACCGTGCCAAGCACGCCGATCAGCAACGACAGCACGAGCAGCGGCAGCACGAAGCGCCGCCACGGGCGGTGGGGTACGCCCGCGGCCCTGTCTGCTGCGGGATGGACAACCGGGTTGGTCATGCGTGCTCGATCCGTTGGGGCCCACGATGCGGCCGAGCCCATAAGGCGAGATTATCGGCGATCGACGGGCGAATGCGGAAACTCCGTGCTCGCCAGCGGCATCGGGTCATGGCGCAGCGGGACGCACCCATTGTTGAAGCTTGTCGGCCAGGACGCGGGGGTCGATCGGCTTGGCCACGTGGTCGTTCATGCCCGCGGCCAGGCAGCGCTCGCGGTCGCCGGCCATCGCGTTCGCCGTCATCGCCAGGATGGGCAGTGCATCCATGCCTGGCAGCTTACGGATCTCGGCCGTTGCCGTGAGTCCGTCCATCACCGGCATCTGCATGTCCATCAGGACCACGTCGTACGGCTTGCGTTGCACCATCTCCAGGGCCACCGCGCCATCGGGCGCGATGTCGACCACCAGCCCCAGCGCCTTCAGGAACTCGCGCGCGACCACCTGGTTGACCTCATTGTCCTCCACCACCAGCGCACGCACGCCGCGCAGCCCTGCCTTCTCGCGCAACAACTCACGGCTGTCGGGCGGCGCCGGCCGGACGCTGCGGGCACCGTTACCGATCAGGCGCATGACCGTGTCGAACAGGGTGGACGGCATCACCGGCTTCACCAGCATTTCGCGGATGCCGGCCTCACGCGCGGGGCCAACTGCCTCGTCGCGCTCGAACGCGGTCAGCATCAGCGCCATCGGCGGCACACCTTCCTCGCCACGCAGGCGGCGCGCGAACTCGATGCCGTCGATGCCCGGCATCCGCCAATCCACCAGCGCCACATCGAAGGCGCGTCCCCGGGCGCGCGCCTCGTGCATGAAGCTCGACGCCGCAGCGGCCGAGTCGGTGGCTTCGACGACGAAGCTCAGGCTGCGCAGCATGTCGCCCACCGCCTCGCGCGCCTCGGCGCTGTCATCGACCAGCAGCACGCGCAGGCCGCGCAGGTCGGGCTGCACGCTCAGCCGTCCGGCCTGCTCGATGCCCCCGCCGAACCTTGCGGTGAACCAGAACGTCGCCCCCTTGCCCGGCACGCTATCCACCCCGATATGGCCGCCCATCAAGCTAGCCAGGCGCTTCGAGATCGCCAGCCCGAGCCCCGTGCCGCCGTAGCGGCGCGTGGTCGACGAATCGGCCTGCTGGAAACTCTGGAACAGTCGGGCGCGATGGGTCTCGTCGATGCCGATGCCGGAATCCCTGACGGCGAAGCGCAGCACCAGCGTCTCGCCCTCGGACGCAAGCAGCGACACCTGCACCGTCACGAAGCCCCGCTCGGTGAACTTCACCGCATTCCCGGCCAGGTTGATCAGGATCTGGCCCACGCGCAAGGCATCGCCCACCAGCGCGTTGGGCGTGCCCGGCATGACGTCCACGACGAATTCGAGGCCCTTCGCCGTCGCCTTGTCGCCCACCACGTTGGCGACCCCCTGCAGCACGGTTTCCAGCTCGAAGGCCTCGTGCTCGAGGCTCACCTTCTCCGCCTCGAGTTTCGAGAAATCCAGGATGTCGTTGATGACCCCCAGCAGATGCTGGCTCGAGTGCTGGATGCGCTCGAGACAGTCGCGCACCTCGACCGAAGGCTCGGCTTTCAGCGCCAGGTAGGTCATGCCCACCACGGCGTTGAGCGGCGTGCGGATCTCGTGCGACATGTTCGCCAGGAAGTCCGATTTGGCGCGCGCCGCCGCCTCTGCCAGTTCGAGCGCATGCGCCAGTTCGGCCGTGCGTGCCTCGACCTGGCGCTCGAGAGACTGACGGTAGAGCGCCAGCTCGTGCTCGATGCGCTTCTGTTCGCTGATGTCGCTCCAGACGACGTGCAGCAGCTCCTTGTCGCCCTGCTGGATCGCGGTCAGCAGCACCCGGGCGGTGAAGTCTTCTCCGCCGGCGCGCAGGTGGCTCCATTCGAACTCGCACGCGCCCTCGACGCGGATGCGCTCGAACAGGTCCGCAGCCATGTCGCTCGAGGCCCTCCCATCCGGCTGCCGCGCGGGCGAGATGTCGAGCGGCGTACGTCCCAGCAGCTGCGCAGCCTCGCTCAACCCCAGCATCGCCAGCGACGCGCGATTGGCAGCGACGAAGCGCCCGTCCTCCAGCAGTGCCGTCGGCTGGCGCGTGTCGTCGAACAGACGGCGGAAGCGTTCCTCACTCTGCAGCAGGCGCTCCTCGGACTCACGCCGCAGGATCATGCCGGCGAGGCGGGCCGCGACAGCCTCGATCAGTCTGCGCTCTTCGTGCAGGAAGGGGCCTTCGTCCTGCGGCGGCCAGGCATCGCGGTAGGCGACAGTCACCGTGCCATCGCATACACCCCGCGGGCAGATGCCTGCGCTGATGCGGGAGACAGTTCCGGCCATGCGCCCGGTCGCATGAACCTGCCCCGCCCACTCGATGCTGGCCACCGCGCTGTCCGGGTGGAAGAAGCCGGCCGGCAGCAGCGCGGCGATATCCGACAGCACGTCCGCCAGCGGCCCCTCGAGATCCTCGCTGCGCTCGAACACCGCATACAGACAGGCTTGCTCCTTCACGCGCTCGGCCAGTTCGGCGTGCGCCGCACTGAGGGCCGCCGTGCGCCGTCTGACCGCATGGCGCAGGCTGTACAACCAGGCCAGCAGCAGCAACAGGACACCGCCGATCGCGACGCCGACCTCCGGAAGATGACGCCACAGCAGGGAATCCGCGGCCAGACTCACAATCTACCGTCTCCCGGACTCGCCGGCCGCCGCCGTGGACGTGAGGGCGCAGGCGGCAAGCAACGCCACCGTCACGGCCAATACGAAACAGCTGCGCCCCAGAATCATGTCCCCTCATCACCGAAGCCGGCTGCTTGCGCGCCACCGGATGGAGGCAGCGAAACGGAAGGCCGGGAGCCGCCACGACAGATGGCGATTCGCCGCGCGAGAACGCGACGGCGCGCATCATTCTGCCTGCCGACCTCGTCGTTCGGGAAGTGCATTGCCTCACGTCCTGCGCTCGAAGACGCCATGGTCGGGCATCCCCAACCGTCTACCCGAAGGAGCCCGGAATGCTGCGCTTACGGGACGAAGCGCTGCACGACGACCCTCGCCTTGCCCGCCCGCTTGGCCTCGTACATCAGCACGTCGGCCCTGCCCAGCACCGCCTCCGGCAGCGCATCCTCCTCGGATGCCGTTGGCGGGCAGACGACCACACCCACGCTTGCCGACAGGCGCACGGTCGTCCCCGCCATCTTCAGCGTGACCGGTTCGCCGATGGCCGCGAGCACGCGCTCCGCACAGGCAGTGGCGTCCTCTTCGTCGGCGACCGCATTGGCGACAACCACGAACTCGTCGCCGCCAAGTCGGGCCAGGGTGTCGCCATCACGGACAACCCCGCGCATGCGTTGGGCGAGCCTCCTCAGCAGCTCGTCGCCCACAACATGGCCGTAGGTGTCATTGACGGGCTTGAAGCCATCCAGGTCGAGGAAGATGACCGCGACGCTGCTGCGGGCGCGGCGCGCCTGTGCCAGCGCCAGGCCCAGCCGGTCGTAGAGCAGGGCGCGGTTCGGCAGTCCGGTCAGCAGGTCGTGGTGGGCGGAATGCTGCAGCTCCCGGACAAGCTGCTTCTGCAGGCTGATGTCGGTGAACACCCCGATGTAGTGCTGGATGGCGCCGTCCCCGTCCCGCACCACGGAGATCGTCATTCGCTCGGGAACGGTGTGGCCGTTCTTGTGCCGGTTGATGATCTCGCCTTCCCATTCGCCCTTGCCCTCGAGATCGTTCCAGAGCTTGCGATAGAAGGCCTCGTCGTGCTCGCCGGAAGCCAGCATGTCCGGCGACTTGCCCAGCACCTCTTCCGGCGTATAACCGGTGATCTCGGTGAATGCCGGATTGATCTGGACGATGCGGTTGGACTCGTCGGTCACCATGACGCCCGTGTGGGTACGCAGGAAAACCGAATGGCTCAGGGCGCGCTCCTCCTCGTTGCGCTTGCGCTCGGTGACGTCGAGGTGAATCCCGGTCAGCAGCAGCGGCTTGCCATCTTCGGTACGCCGGATGATCCGGCCCAGGTTGTGGATCCATACCCAATGGCCAGCCTTGTGCCGCATGCGGAATTCGGACTCGAAGGCATCGACTCCGGCGGCGAGATCCTTGTCGAGCTGGGCGAGCACCTCCTGCTGGTCGACGGGATGGGTCAGTGTCTTCCAGGTGTCGAGCGACACGGGCTCGAGTTCCTCGAGCGTGTAACCCAGCATGGCCGCCCAGCGCCTGCCGTAAACGATCCGGTCTTCCGCGACATACCATTCCCAGGTACCGGCATTGGTACCTTCGATGATGTCTTCCAGGCGCTGCCGCTCCTGCGCCAGACGCCCCTGCGCCAGATTCAGGCGCCGGTTGGTACGCAGCACCCAGGCCGAAGCGATCATCACCGTCAGCAGGATGCTGCCCACGGCGATCACGGCCGCGGCATGCTGGCGCGCGAACTCGCGGATGCTGACCGTCGGTGCCTTGTCGAAGGGCGGCACACGCGCCGCCATCATCGCCTCCTGTACCGACTGGTAATCGGCCGGGATCGTGAAGCCGTGGATGCCGGCAAGCTGGCTCAGGACGTCCTCAGGCTCCAGCGCCAGCAAGGCTGCGCTGATGCGCCGGCTGAGGTCGCGGTCGAGGTGCGGCAGGGCGACCATGGCCCACTCGGGGTACAAGGCGGTGCTCGCCTTGAACGGAAAACCGGAGTGTGAGACGGGCTCGACAACCTCGAGGTCTGCGACCTCGGCCTTGCCCTCCGCGTGCAGGCTCTCGAGGATGCCAGTGCGGATGAAGCCGGCGTCGGCCTGCCCCTCGAGCACGGCCGCGACCACCTTGTCGTGGGGGTTGCCCAGGCGCTTGAACTCGATCGAGTCGAGCGCGATCCCGCGCTGGACGAGTTCCTTGGCCTGTGTCGCATAGCCGCCGAGATACTGCGTGCCGGTGACGGCGACCACCTTGCCCGGCAGGTCTTGCCAGCGCTGGATGTCCGTCCTCTCCTTGCGGCGGATGAGCACGCCCCCCAACTGGGACACGGCCTTCCCCTCCTCCAGCGCAACCAGCGTGGCGATGGCGCCGGAGAGCTGGTTCTGGGTGCGCAAGGTGATGTAGTGCGCGGGGTTCGTGAACACCAGGTCGAGCTCGTCGCGCTCGAGTGCGCGGGTCATCGCGTCCTGATCGAGGAAACGGATGTTCACATGGACGCCGGGCACCTGCTCCTGAAGATACCAGGCCAACGGTCGCCAGGCGGGCTCCAGCACGGAGACGGGCCGGTAGGCGAACATGCCGATCGTCAGCGTATTGGGCTCACGGGCCTCGACCGGCGACAAAGCCCCCGCACCGAGAAACACAAGGACAAACACGGCGCCCAACCACCCTGGCAGGCATGGCCGCGTCGGCCTGAATCGCAGCAGGGAAAGGAGCGCTCGCATGATGGGTCGGCATTCTATTCGATCCCCGCCAGCGACGCGCGCACGAGCCGCTGGCCGCTGGCCGCTGGCGCTCAAGTTCTGCCCGCGTCAGTCGATATGGTCCTATAACCCCTATAAGCGCCGCGCCTGTCGCATGCGCGCCAAAGGCGAGCGACCCAGATCGCAGCTGCCGCACCCCGTGGAGACGCAACAATGAAAGACAAGGCGATCACGCCTACCCGCAACGAGCGCGTCATGCGCGAGGACGATTTCATCGTCAGCAAGACCGACCTCAAGGGCCGGATCACCTACGGCAACGAGATCTTCATCGAATTCTCCGGCTACACCGAGCAGGAACTGCTCGGCAGCCAGCACAACATCATCCGCCATCCGGACATGCCGCGCGCGGCCTTCAAGCTCGCCTGGGACACGATCCAGGCTGGCCGAGAGTTCTTTGCCTACGTGAAGAACATGTCGAAGGACGGTGGCTTCTATTGGGTGTTCACCCACATCACGCCAGACTTCGGCCCGAAGGGCGAGATCGTCGGCTACTACTCGGTGCGGCGCTGCCCGCGACGCGACGCGCTTGCCAAGATCGAGCCGGTGTATCGCCAGATGCTCGAAGCGGAGCGCGCAGCCGGCGCACGGGATGCGATCAGCGCGGGTACCAAGGTCCTGGTGGATCTGCTCCAACAATCGAGGATGAGCTATGAACAGCTTGTTTTCGCGCTCTGAGCGCCGGCGCTGGATCGCCTGCGCCCTCGTGCTGCTCGGCGCGGGAGGCGCATTCCTCGGTCCGCTGCATGCCTTGGCCGCACTGCTGGGCGCGATCGTCGTCCTGTTGTGGCCGGCGGGCACGGCGACCTCGCCCCTGACCGACCTCGACCGGCTGCTCACCGCTTTCAGCGACGGGCGGCTGGTCGAACGCCTGCCGCGCGCCTACGCCGAGCCGCGTCTCGAGCAGATCCGTCGCCACCTCAATTCGTCACTGGACCAGACCGAGGCGGCGTTCCGCGAGATGCTCGGCGCGATGGAAGCGTCGGCGGAAGGCCACGACTGGCGTCGTCTGCAGACCTCGGGCCTTCATGGCACCTTCCGTATCGTGCTCGAGCGCATGCAGACGCTGCTCGAACGGCTGCACCAGGCGCGCCAGTCGATCGTCCGCGAGGCCCTGCTGTCGCGGATCTTCATGCGCTCGGAACGCGGCCTGTCCAATGCGATCGAGCGGGTCAACGAGGCCCTGGCGCAGGTCGATGCCGGCGCCTCGGAGGTGCGCACGCTGGCGCAGGACTTCTTCGAAACGGCGACGCGCATGTCCTCATCGGCCAACGCGATGTCCGTGTCGCTGGGTGGCGCGCAGGAATCCGCACGCGAAAGCGCCGCCTCGCTGTCCGATCTCGACCAGAAGACGGCGGCGATCCGCGTACTGTCCGGGCAGGTCGACCAGATCGCCAAGCAGACCAACCTGCTCGCGCTGAATGCCGCGATCGAGGCGGCCCGCGCCGGTGAGGCCGGCCGTGGCTTCGCGGTGGTCGCCGACGAGGTCCGCAAGCTGGCCGACCAGTCGCAGCATGCCGCGACCGAGATCACCGCGGCGATTTCCGCCGTATCGCAGGCCATGGACGCCGTCAGCAGTCGCATGGAGGGTCTAGGCGAGGCGGTCGCCGAAGCGCGCGGCACCGCTGACGCCTTTGGCGACGAACTGAGCCGCTCGGCCAGCGCCGCATCGCAGATCGAGCGCCTCGCCGGCGCGATCGCCGATGGCGCTGACGCCATGACGGCGCTGATGGGCCGCGTCTCGCTCGCCCAGGCCGCGCGGGCCAACGTCAATCAGGCCGTCAGCGGCGAAGCGCCGGACCTGTCGTCCCGACCCGAAATCGAACGCGAAGCCCTGGCCTTGGCCCTCGAGGGTAGCTGGCAGGACAACGAGGCCGAGCGCACCCGCCTGATCGAGGCCTACGACAGCCTGTTCGCACGGATCGAGTCGCAGGTGCTGCAGACCGGCATCCGGTAACCTGCTGCTCGCCCAATGTGCATATCACAATTTGATGGACGCGATGAGCCCAGCGGGCTCGAGCATGACCTCATCGCAATTGAGTCCGGGGCCTTTGCGATCGATCACGATGAAATCAGACACCGCATCCAGTGCGAGCAAAGGGTGATGCCAGACGCCTGCAAGGTAATTGACACCCTGGTCGATTTCAGGCTGCCCGTATCCACTCCGCAATCGTCGCCGTCGTTGGAATCCGCCCTGACGAAACTAGCTTGCCACCGATCACCAGCCCCGGGGTCTTGAGCACGTCGTGGGCGATGATCTCGTCCATGGCGGTGACCTTCAGGACTTCGGCTTCGATGCCCGTCGTGGAAAGGGCCTCGCGGACAAGTTCTTCCAGTTTGCGGCAGTTGGCGCAGCCGGGGCCGAGCACCTTGATCTCGAGCATGGTCAGACTCCTTTCAGTGAGGACGTGTGGCGGCTTGCAACCGACAACAGCACCGCCAGCAGCGCGATGAAACCCGCCAGGTAAAGCGCGAGCATGAGCAGCGAAGCGCCGTCGATCCAGGCGCCGTAGATGAGGCCAGCAGCAGCGCTGAACAGCGCCACCAAGCCAACGTAGGTAAAGGTTTTCTTCCGGCCGATGATCGCCGAGATGATCAGAATGCTCTGCAGCGACAGTTCGGGGTCGGACATCAGGTAGGCGAGCAGTGGGCCGCGATGCATGCCGAGCTCGAGGAACATCTTGGCGATCGGCACCTCGACCAGGGTCGGGAAGTACATGAACACGCCGAACACCACGCCGGCCAGGTTGCCTGTGAGCGAATTGGTGCCAGCCAGCATCTGGATCCATTCGGGCCGGATGAGCACGCGGATCATGCCGACGATGAACACTCCCACCACCAGCAGCGGGAAGATCTGCTTCACGAAGCGCCAGGACTCCCACAGCCAGTCGCGCAGCTCGTCCTCGTTCAGACGGTGGCGCACTATGAAGTGCAGCACCGCGAGCGCGGCAGCGACGGCGAAGAACTTGCCGGTCAGGCCGATGTGCAGCCCGCCTTCCACCGGCTGCACCCACAGCGCAGCCACCAGCAGGGTCGCCGCGATCAGTCCGAGGCTGATCCAGGTCCATGCGCTGGCGCCCTCGACGATGTTTTCCAGTCCGCGCCAGGCGGCAAAGCCGATCGCGCCGAGCAGCCCGATCAGCACCACACCCTGCAGCGACACACCTTCTTCGCCCTTGGCCGCGTCGTAGGGCACCAGGCGGTCGAGTGCGGCCTGCCAGCTCTGGGCATCGGCGAGCGGCACCTCGAAGCTCAGGTACGTGCCGGTCAGCACGTCGAGCTTGAGCGTCCCCGCCAGCAGCAGCGCCACCCACACCGACAGGAAGACCAGCGCCATCCGCCCCATCCCGGCGCCCTGCGCGCCGAAGGCGGTGTCGGTGGCGCGGTCGTGCGCGGCGTCGTCGCTGCGGAAGATCAAGGCCATGATCAGGCCAATGCCGATGCCGAAGGTCAGGGAGAGCAGAAAGCGCGCGACGGCAAGATCGGGGCCGATGATGCCGCCGGTGTAGACCAGCGCCAGGATGTTGGCCGCCGGGGCGAAGAACAGGAAGGTGATCGCCGGTCCCAGGCCGGCGCCTTTCTTGTAGATCCCGGCGAAGAGCGGAACGATGGTGCACGAGCACACCGCCAGCAAGGACCCTGCGGCAGCTGCAGCGGGATACGACACCGCCTTGCTGGAGTTGCGACCGAGGAAGCGGGTAACCGTCTCCTTCGGGATCAGCGCGGACATCGCGCCGGCGATGAAGAACGCGGGCAGCAAGCAGAGCAGGACATGCGCGGCGAGATAGGCGGCCAGATTGCCCAGCCCGCCGTGTACGACGGGGAGAACCCAGGAAAGCAGGGTGTCCATGATGCGAACTCCAGCGAGAAAGTGAGAGTCCTGCTGCCAAGCGTGAACCTGACCAACGCTAGCGGAGAGTCTGTTCGACTACAAGCTGTCTATGAATGATGACGTTCATGCGCCGAAAAGGATGCAGGCACGGACGGACGCCCGAGGCACAGCAAAGCCTTTCGGAGCTCCCCGAACCACAGGACCGTACTGGCCATCGCCAGGCAGATCAGCCACTGCGCCCCAGTCAACGGCATGGTCCCGAAGGCCTGGTTGAGCAGCTCGACATGAACGACCGCCACCTGCAGCAAGGTGGAAAGGCCGATCGCCGCCCACAGCCAGGGGGTCACGAAGGGTCGATGGAACGCACTCGTCAGCGCGGAGCGCGCACTGAGGCAGTTGAACAGCTGGGCGAACACCAGCACGGTGAAGCCGGCAGTGCGGGCGGTGTCGATGTCGTGCGCGCCCTCGATTAGCCCGCCGGGCAAGAAGAGATCGATCGTTAGCAAGGTTGCCGCGGCCATCATTAGGCCCGTCTGCACCGCCCCCGCCCACATGCGCGCGTCGATGACACGCTGGTCCGCACGCCGCGGCGGGCGCGCCATCACATCGTCGGCCTGCGGATCCACCCCCATCGCCATAGCCGGCCAGGAATCGGTGAGCAGGTTTATCCACAGGATCTGGGTCGCCAGCAGCGGCAACACCAGCGTCGCGCCGTCCGTCTGCAAGCCAATCACGCCGGCGCCGACCACTCCGAGAAAAATCGTCAGCACCTCGCCCATGTTGGACGACAGCAGGTAGCGGAGGAACTTCTCGATGTTGTTGAAGATGCCCCGCCCCTCGCGCACGGCGGCAACGATGGTGGCGAAGTTGTCGTCGGCGAGGATCATCTTGGCCGCCTCCTTCGTCACTTCGGTGCCGGTGCCCCCCATCGCCACGCCGATGTCGGCCGACTTCAGGGCTGGTGCGTCGTTAACCCCATCCCCGGTCATCGCTACGACCTGTCCGTCGGCCTGCAGCGCATCGACGATGCGCAGCTTGTGCACCGGCGCGACACGGGCAAAGACGGATATCGTCCTCACCACCTCGACAAAGGCCGCGTCGTCCATCGCATCGATCTCCGCGCCGGAGATCGCCTTCGCGCCGGGCGGAGTGATGCCGAGATCGGCCGCGATGCGCGCCGCGGTGCGTGGATGATCACCAGTAATCATGATCACGCGGATGCCCGCGCGAAGGGCCTCGCCGATCGCCTGCTTCGCCTCCCCGCGAGGCGGATCGATGATGCCGACCGTGCCGACGAAGATCAGCCCCTGCTCCAGCGTCTCTCCGGCCTGCGCATCCTCGCCCGCAGCGAGCGGTCGATAGGCGACCGCCAGGGCGCGCAAGGCCGCGTCGGACATCTCATCCACGTCGGCCAGCAGGCGGCTACGGATGTCGTCGTCGAGCGCTACGACATCGAGCCCGACGCGGGCCTGTGTACAGCGCCCCAGCAGCACATCCGGCGCGCCCTTGGCGATCACCACAGGGGTATCGTCACGCTCGTGGTCGATTGCGATCACTGACATCATCTTCCGTTCGGACGTGAACGGCACTTCAGCGACGCGCTCGAAGCGGCGGTAGCGGCGCTCGTGCACGCCGAGCTTGCGCTCGGCGACGAGAAAGGCTGCCTCGGTCGGATCGCCCTGGATCTGCCAGGTGCCTTCTGCCGTCTGGCTCAGATCCGCATTGCCGGCAAGGCTGCCGCCGGAAAGCACGACGACATGCTCGGCATGCAACGGGCCCTGCGACAGCGCCTCACCCGCCTGATGAACCTCGCCCTCGGGCGCATAACCGACACCGCTGACCTCGGTGGTACCCGACAACGTGGCGACGCGCACGATCGTCATCTCCGACCGTGTCAGGGTGCCGGTCTTGTCCGAGCAGATCACCGAGGCCGACCCAAGCGCCTCGACCGAGGACAGCCGCTTCACGATCGCATTGCGTGCCGCCATGCGTTGCACGCCGATCGCGAGCACGATCGACAAAACCGCAGGCAGCCCCTCCGGCACCGCCGCGACGGCAAGCGACACACCGAGCAGCAGCACGTCCAGCAAGTCGCGTGCGCTGGAGATGACCATCACGGATGACGCTGACGATCACCTCGCTGAGCCTCGCCAATGCGGCAGCCGCATTCTCTGCCCGCGCCTCCTGCACGAAGCCCAGGATTGCGTTCAGCACAACGATCACTGCGATCGCGATCGCGTCGAATGGCCAGCCCGTTTGCCCTTCGATCTCCCGCACGACGAGCGTGACGACTATCGCGCCCAGCAGCAGATAGATCAGGGGGTCGTGGAACTGCGCCAGCAAGCGCTTCCATGCCGGCACCGTGGGCACGCTGCGCAGGGCGTTGCTGCCGCCGCGGGCAAGGCGCTGTTCGACTTCGGCCGAGCCCAGACCGTTCTCGCAGTCGGTGCGCAAGGCCGCCGCGATCTCGACGACGCCGAGCTGGCTGGCATCAGTACAGGTGCATTCCCGGGCCATGATCGAGTGGGTTCTCCTGCGTCAGCGGGGGACCATCGCACCCTTGTCGCTCGCCGCCAGCGAACCTTCCCGTCGGCGTAGGGCGCCTCACACTGATGACGCAGCCGGGACGGAATGGATGCAAGAACCAGCTGGACTTTAGGCGGGGGGTGGCCTCGGCACGAAGCAACACACGGCGCCGGTCTCATCGACCTGTACTTGGCAAGACCGCAGCAATTGCGCTCGCAGCCGCTGCCGTGCGCGTTGAATGCGCGACTTTGCCCCGGGCAGCGACAAGCCCTTCAGCGCTGCAAAACGCCCCTGGGTCATCCCACCGAGATCGCAGAGTTCGATGGCCTCGCGGTCCTCGGCAGCAAGTTCGAGCAGCACTCTTGGCAGGCAGGCCGACAGGCTGTCGACCGGCGGTAGCTCGAAATCGGGCGCCACCAGGTCGTCCGGCAGCGGCTCGCTGCTGCGGACCCCTCGCGCGCGGTCCACAACCACGTTGCGCGCCACCTCGAACAGCCAGGCGCGGGGGTTGTTCACGTCACAGAAGCGTTCGCCCTGGCGCAAGGCCTTGAGGAAAAGATCGTGCAGCACATCCTCCGCCTCCGACGGCGGGCGGACGTGGTGGCGCAGGTAGCGCAGCAGTTCGGCTTCGTGCGCCGACCAGGCGGAGAGCAGGCAGGGGACCGTCACATTGGAGCGCTCATTTCGGGGCAATGGTTGTTGATCGTTCGCCAAGGAAGGCGGGGTGGGCCGTCTAGGTCAGATCGACGCCTGACTCACCCGCTTCGACAGTTCCTGGGCGCTCTCATTGCGTTCACTGTAGCGGTCGACGAGTTGGGGGGCGATGTCACGCGTCGGCAGGGTGAGCTTCACCAGCTCCTCCATCACATCGACGACGCGATCGTAGCAGGCCGAGGGCTTCATGCGGTCGTGGTCGTCGAACTCGAGGAAGGCCTTGGCCACCGAGGACTGGTTGGGGATGGTCAGCATGCGCATCCAGCGTCAGAGCACGCACATCTGGTTGACCGCGTTGAACGACTGCGAGCCGCCGCACACCTGCATCACCGCCAGCGTCTTGCCCTGAGTCGGACGCACGGCACCCACCGACAGCGGTATCCAGTCGATCTGCGTCTTCATGATGCAGGTCATCGCGCCGTGGCGCTCGGGCGAGCACCACACCATGCCCTCGGCCCACTGCGTGAGCTCGCACAACTCAACCACCTTGGGGTGGGTGTCGGGGGCAGATCGGGCAAGTCGGTGGCCAGAGACCTACAAATCCACCCAAACGAAAACGCCCGGACGAGATGCCCGGGCGTTTTCGACTTTATTGGCAAGGAACAACTGCGACAGCAGTCCCTCTAGGCTCACTCCACCGTCACACTCTTGGCCAGATTCCGCGGCTTATCCACATCGGTCCCCTTCACCAGCGCCGCGTGGTACGACAGCAGCTGCAGCGGGATCACGTGCAGCACCGGCGACAGCATGCCGTAGTGCTCGGGCATGTGCAGGATGTGAACGCCTTCCGATTCGGGAATCTCGCTGCCGGCATCGGCGAACACGTACAGTTCGCCGCCACGGGCGCGGACTTCCTGCAGGTTGGACTTGAGCTTCTCCAGCAACTGGTCGTGCGGCGACACCGCGATGACCGGCATGTCCTTGTCCACCAGCGCCAGCGGGCCGTGCTTGAGCTCGCCGGCGGCGTAGGCCTCGGCGTGGATGTAGGAGATCTCCTTGAGCTTGAGCGCGCCTTCCATGGCAATCGGCCAGTGGCTGCCGCGACCGAGGAAGAGTGCATGCTCCTTGCTGGCGAAGCGCTGCGCCCACTTCTCGATCTCGGGCTCGAGTTCCAGCACCTTCTGCACCGCGACAGGCAGGTGGCGCAGCGCGACGAGGTGGCGTTCCTCGTCGGCGGCCGACAGGCGACCATTGAGCTTGGCCAGCGCCAGCGTCAGCAGTGCGAAGGCGGCGAGCTGGGTGGTGAAGGCCTTGGTGGAGGCGACGCCGATCTCGGGGCCGGCGCGGGTGATGAAGCGCAGCGCCGTTTCGCGCACGATGGCGGACTCGGGCACGTTGCAGATGGCCAGCGTGCGCTCCATGCCGAGCGACTTCGCATGCTTGAGCGCGGCCAGAGTGTCGGCCGTCTCGCCCGACTGCGAGATGACCACAACCAGGGTGTCAGGGTCCGGCACCGATTCGCGATAACGGTATTCGCTGGCGATCTCGACCGTCACCGGCAGCTTGGCGATGGCCTCGATCCAGTAACGCGCGACCAGGCCGGCGTGGTAGCTGGTGCCGCAGGCCAGTACCAGCACGCGACGTACGCCCTCGAACACCTCGGCCGCGCGGGCACCGAAGTGCTGCGGGCTGATGCCGCCGCCGCCGGCGATAAGTTCCAGCGTATTGGCCAGCGCCTGCGGCTGCTCGAAAATCTCCTTCTGCATGTAGTGGCGGAACTTGCCCAGCTCGACCGCGTCGGCCGACAGGCTGGACAGGTGCACCTCGCGCTCGACCGGCGTGCCGTCGGCCAGCACGATGCGGTAGCTGTCGCGGCGCAGTTCGGCGAGATCGCCGTCTTCCAGATACACCACCTTGCGCGTCACCTGCAGCAGCGCGGCGGTGTCGGAGGCAGCGTACATGCCGTCCTCGCCAACCCCGAGCAGCAGCGGCGAACCGCGGCGCGCGACGATGGCGCGGAAGGGGTCGGCTTCGGCCAGCACGCCGATGGCGTAGGCGCCGACCAGCTCGTTGGTCGCCAGGCGCACCGCCTCGAACAGGTCGGGCGTGCCCTGCAGCTTGCTGTGGATGAGGTGGGCGATGGCCTCGGTGTCGGTCTCGGAGGTGAACACGTAGCCGCGCGCCTGCAGGCCGGTCTTGATCGCCTCGAAGTTCTCGATGATGCCGTTGTGCACCACTGCCAGGCCGCCCGAGATGTGCGGATGGGCGTTGCGCTCGGACGGCACGCCGTGCGTGGCCCAGCGCGTGTGCGCGATGCCGATGTTGGCCGACAGCTGGCGCGCATCGGCGAGCGCCGCAAGCTCTGCGACGCGGCCGGCGGAGCGCAGGCGGGTCAGCTCGCCCGACAGCACGGCCAGGCCGGCCGAGTCATAGCCGCGGTATTCGAGCTTGCGCAGCCCTTCGAGCAGCACGGGAACGATGTTGTTCGTTGCGATTGCAGTGACGATGCCACACATGGCGGGGCTTCCTTGAAGGCGTGATTCGTTGGGTTCGGCTGCAGGACGCGCTCAGCGCGACTGCTTCACCGGACGCTTCCAGTGTTCGAGGCTGATCTGCTTGCTGCGCGAGACGGTGAGCTGGTCGGGCGGCGCGTCCTTGGTCAGTGTGGTGCCGGCGCCCAGCGTGGCACCGCGCCCCACCCGCACCGGCGCGACGAGCTGGGTGTCGGAGCCGATGAAGACCTCGTCTTCGATGATGGTGCGGTGCTTGTTTGCACCGTCGTAGTTGCAGGTGATGGTGCCGGCGCCGATGTTGACCTTGCTGCCAACGTCCGCGTCGCCCACGTAGGCCAGGTGGTTGGCCTTGGAATGATCGGCGATGACGCTGTTCTTGACCTCGACGAAGTTGCCCAGATGCACGTCGCTGCCCAGCACGGTGCCCGGCCGGGTGCGGGCATAGGGCCCGATCACGCAGGCCTGGCCCATCGTCGTGCTGTCGACGTGACTGAACGGCTCAATCCGGGTGCCAGCGCCGATACGTGCATTGCGGATGACGCAGTGGGCGCCGATGCGCACGTTGTCGCCGAGTTCGACCTCGCCCTCGAACACGCAGCCGACGTCGATCTCGACGTCGCGGCCGACGGTGAGGCTGCCGCGCACGTCGATGCGGGCCGGGTCGATCAGCGTGACGCCCTCTTCCATCAGGCGGCGGGCGATGTTGCCCTGGTGGATGCGCTCGAGCTCGGCGAGCTGCATCTTGTTGTTGACGCCCAGCGTCTCGGCGAACGCATCGGGCTGCACGGTGGCGACCTCGACGCCGTCGGCCACGGCGAGCCCGATGATGTCGGTGAGGTAGTACTCGCCCTGGGCGTTGTCGTTGCCGATGCGGCCGAGCCAGTCGCGCAGGCGCACGACCGGGGCGACGAGGATGCCGGTGTTCACCTCCCGCACCTTGCGCTCGTCGTCGGTCGCGTCCTTCTCCTCGACGATGCGGGTAACGCCGCCCGCGGCATTGCGCAGGATGCGGCCGTAGCCGGTCGGGTTATCCATCTCGACGGTCAGCAACGCCAGTCGATCGACGCCGGCGGCGGAAACCAGTCGGCGCAGCGTGGGCACACCGATCAGCGGCACGTCGCCATACAGCACCAACGCCATGTCGCCATCGGTGAGGTGCGGCAGCGCCTGCTGCACCGCATGGCCGGTGCCAAGCTGCGGCGCCTGCCGCGCCCAAGCCAGGTCAGCCGCGTCGAGGCGCTCACGCACCACCTCGCCGCCGTGGCCATAGACCACGCAGATGCGCTGCGCGTCCAGCGTGCGCGCCGTATCCAGCACGTGGGCCAGCATCGGCTTGCCGGCAATGGGTTGCAGCACCTTGGGCAGGACGGAACGCATGCGCTTGCCCTGGCCGGCAGCGAGAACGACGACTTCCATGGAGTTTTTCCAGCGGGTTGGCGGATGGGGCGGGAGTTTATCATCGTGATGCGCCGCGAGATGTGCGCACATGCATGGCAAATGCGTGGAAACCACAATGCCGGCGCAGGAATTTGCGCCTAAATTGACGCATTGCACAATCGTCAACGTTTAGCGCTTATATTGCTCACGCACAGCATCTAGAATCGCGTGCTGCAAAGCACATCAATGAGATCCGCCATGGAACATTCCTCCGCTCCCCAGTTCATCCAGAACCGCACCTTCGACGAGATCCAGGTCGGCGACTTCGCCCAGTTGATGCGCACCCTGCGTCCCGAAGACATCCACCTGTTCGCCGCCATGTCCGGCGACGTCAATCCGACCCACGTCGACGTCGAATACGCGCGCTCGAGCCAGTTTCGCGAGGTGGTCGGCCACAGCATGTGGGGCAGCACGCTGATCTCGACCATCCTTGGTACCGAATTTCCCGGTCCCGGCACCGTCTATGTGTCGCAGGGGCTGAACTTCTGGCGGCCGATCACGATCGGCGACACGCTGACGATCACCGTGACCTGCAAGGAGAAATACGAGCACAACCACCACATCGTGTTCGACTGCCTGGCGGTCAACCAGGACGGACTCAAGGTCATCGACGGCGTCGCCGAGGTGATGGCGCCGACGCAGAAGATCAAGCGTGAGCGCGTGGTGCTGCCCGAAGTCACCATCAGCGACCGCGAACTGCGCTACCGCCACCTGCTGTCGGTGTCGGCCGGCCTGTCGCCGATCCCGATCGCCGTGGCGCATCCCTGCGACAAGGAATCGCTGTCCGGACCGGTGCAGGCCGCCAAGGCTGGCCTGGTCGACCCGATCCTGGTCGGCCCGGAAAGCAAGATCCGCGCGGTGGCCGAAGAGCACGGCATCGACATCAAGGGCTTCCGCATCGTCGATGCCGAGCACAGCCACGCCTCGGCCGAAATCGCCGTCGCCCTGTGCCGCGACGGTGGCGCCGAGGCGCTGATGAAGGGTTCGCTGCACACCGACGAGATGATGAGTCAGGTCATCAAGCACCTGCGCACGGGCCGTCGCATCAGCCACGTCTTCCTCGCCGACGTCCCGACCTACCCGCATCCGCTGATGATCACCGACGCCGCGATCATGATCGAGCCCACGCTCGAGGATAAGGTCGACATCATCCAGAACGCGATCGAACTCGCCCACATCCTCGGCCTGCCCGAACCCAAGGTGGCGATCCTGTCTGCGGTGGAGACCGTCACCTCCAAGATCCGCTCCACCATCGAGGCCGCCGCACTGTGCAAGATGGCAGACCGCGGCCAGATCAAGGGCGGCCTGCTGGACGGTCCGCTGGCCTTCGACAACGCGGTGTCGCTGGTCGCCGCCAAGACCAAGGGCATCAAGTCGGTGGTGGCGGGTAATGCCGACATCCTCGTCGTGCCCGACCTCGAGTCCGGCAACATGGTTGCCAAGCAGCTCGAGTACCTGGCCAACGCGCTGATGGCCGGCGTGGTGCTGGGCGCGCGCGTGCCCATCGTGCTGACCAGCCGTGCCGACACCGCCGAGACCCGCGCGGCCTCGTGCGCCGTGGTGCAGCTGATGGCACACAAGAAGCGGGAGATGATGAAGCGATGAAGGCCGTCCTCGTTCTCAACGCCGGCTCCAGCAGCCTCAAGTTCGCGCTCTATCCGATCAACGGCGAACTCGCCGCCGAGCCTGCCTTCTCCGGCCAGGTCGAGGGCATCGGTGCGACGCCCGAGATCACCCTCAAGACGGCATCCGGCACCCGCATCCATGAAGCGGTGCGCACCTCCGGCAGCCAGGGCGAGCAGCACCGCGACGCGCTTAACCACGTGTTCGGCCTGCTGACGCAGCACAACCCCGACCTCGAGATTGTGGCCGCCGGCCACCGCATCGTGCATGGCGGCGACCACTACAGCGCCCCGACGCGGCTCGACGAGGCGGTGCTGCGCACGCTCGACACCTTCGTGCCGCTGGCGCCGCTGCATCAGCCTCACAACCTGCGCGCGGTGCGCGCGGTCGCAACGCTGATGCCGGACGTGCCGCAGGTCGGCTGCTTCGACACTGCCTTCCACCGTACCCAGCCCGCCGTCGCCCAGGCCTTCGCGTTGCCGCGCCGCATCTCGGCCGAGGGCGTCAAGCGCTACGGCTTCCACGGCCTGTCCTACGACTACGTCGCGCGCCAGTTGCCCGGCATCATCGGCGAGCGCGCACAGGGCGCGGTCGTCATCGCCCACCTGGGCAACGGCGCATCGATGTGCGCGCTGCGTGACGGCAGGAGCGTGGCATCCACGATGGGCTTCACCGCCGTCGAGGGCCTGATGATGGGCACCCGCACCGGCAGCCTCGACCCCGGCGTGATGCTCTACCTGATGGAACAGAAGGGCATGGACGCCAAGGCGCTGACCAACCTGCTGTACAAGGAGTCGGGCCTGCTGGGCGTGTCCGGCATCAGCCAGGACATGCGCACCCTGCTCACCTCCGACGCCCCCGAGGCGAAGGAGGCGGTGGACCTGTTCTGCTACCGCATCGCGCGCGAGCTCGGCTCGCTGGCTGCGGCCGCAGGCGGTCTGGACGCGCTGGTGTTCACAGGCGGCATCGGCGAGCACGCCGCTGCAGTACGCGAGAAGGTGGCCGCGCTGTCGGCGTGGCTTGGCGTGAAGATCGACGCCATCGCCAACGCCGACCACGCCCGCCGCATCGACGCGACCGGCAGCCAGGTCGCGGTTGCGGTGGTGCCGACCAACGAAGAGCGCATGATCGCGCGCTACACGGTCGAGACGCTGGGCCTGTAATCCGCGTCGGGCGCAGTCCGCCGGACTGCGCCCATCCGGCCTCCCCGGCGCTCCGCCGGGTTATCCCTGCTTGAGCCCCCTCCCCCGCAGTGCTACCGTCATTCCCCCGGCATGATGGAGCACGACATGAAAACCCGCAGCCTTCTCGCCACGGCCCTGCTGATGGCCGCCTTCGGCGCCTGGGCAAAACAGGCGGTCGACACCGGCCACGGCGGTGCCGTTGCCACCATCTCGCACGAAGCCAGCCTGGCCGCAATGGAAATCCTGGACGCTGGCGGCAATGCCATCGACGCCGCGGTGGCTGCCGCGGCAACGCTCGGGGTCACCGATCCATTCAGTTGCGGCATCGGCGGCGGCGGTTTCATGCTGATCTACTCGGCCAGGGACCAGCGCGTGATCGCGCTCGACCACCGCGAGGTGGCGCCGGCCACCTTCCACCCCGGCGTGTTCCGCAATGCGGACGGCAGCGAGATGGAATGGAAGGCGGCCGTGCCCAACGGCCTCTCGGTCGGCGTGCCCGGCACGGTGCGCGGCTGGCACGAGGCGCTGGCGCGCTACGGCACGATGGGGTTCGAGCAGGTTCTGGCCCCCGCGATCCGTGTCGCCGAACAGGGCTTTGCGGTCGGGCCCAACTTCCACCGCATCAACACCGCCAACGAGGCCAAGTTCGCACGCTTCTCCACCGCATCGGCGCTCTACCTGAAAGATGGCAAGGCGCTGCCGGTCGGCATGCACTTCCGCAATCCGGACATGGCACAGACCTACCGCGACATCGCGCGCGGCGGGGTCAAGGCCTTCTACGAGGGTCCGATCGCAGCCAGCATCGTCGCCGCGGTCAACCACCCGCCGGCCAACCCGGGGGTCGCGGTCCTGCCCGGCGACATGACGATAGCCGACCTGCAGGACTACGAGGCGCGCATCCGCCAGCCCATCCGTTCGACCTACCGCGGCTACGAGATCCACGGCATGCCCACGCCGTCGAGCGGCGGCATCGCGATCGCACAGGCGCTGAACATGCTGGAGACCTTCGACCTGTCGAGCCGGTCGCGGGCCGAGATCGAGCATCTCTACCTCGAGGCTTCGCGCCTGGCCTTCGCCGACCGTAACGCCTACGTCGCCGACGAGACGTTCGTCGATGTGCCCCGGGAAGGCCTGCTATCCAAGGCCTACGCACGCGAGCGTGCGCGGCAGATCGGCCCGCGCGCCGCGCCGGGCAAGGTTGACGCCGGGGACCCCTACCCCTTCGAGAACGATCTGTCGGTGCCACTGCGGCCGCGACCGAAGCCACTGGCACGGGAGTCGATGCACACCACCCACCTGGCGGTGTCCGACCGCGAAGGCAACGTCGTCGCCTACACCTTCACCATCGAGGACTGGGGCGGCAGCGGCATCGTCGTGCCGGGACGCGGCTTCCTGCTCAACAACGAACTCACCGACTTCGACTTCAGCGGTCCGCACCCCAACGTGCCCGAAGCCTTCAAGCGGCCACGCTCCAGCATGAGCCCGACCATCGTGCTCAAGGACGGTGCGCCGGCCTTCACGATCGGCTCACCCGGCGGCTCGACCATCATCACCACCGCACTGCAGACCCTCGTCAACCACATCGACCTCGGTATGAGCCTGGCCGATGCCCTTGCCGCACCCCGCATGAGCCAGCGCAACGGCGACACCACACTGGTCGAGACGCTGCTCGGCTTCCCCGGCAGTGAGCAGGCGAAAGCGCTCGAAGCATTGGGCCACCGATGGCGTGAGACGGACCAGATCGGCGCTGCCAACGGCATCCGCTTCAACACCGACGGCACGGTGACCGCCGTCAGCGAGCCGCTGCGTCACGGCGGCGGCAGCGCGATCGTGCAGAAGCAGTAGACGGTTCAGGCCAGCACGCCTGCGGGCAACTCATCGACGAGGATCCACACGGCGGTGGCGCCCAGCAGCGCCGCCATCGTGAGGTTGAACGTCCGCAGCGCAGCCGGCCGTTCCAGCAGGCTGCGCATGCGGTCACCGATACCGGCCCACAATGCGATGCACGGCAGGTTGATGACGGCACATGACAGGCCGAGCAGCGCAACCGCAGCCCAGCCGGCCCCCTGGGGCAGGAACAGGATCGCGACGTTGAGCACCATCATCCAGGCCTTGGGATTGACCCACTGGAACAGCGCCGCCCCGACGAAACCGAGCGGTCGCGCCTGCCCAGCGTTGCCCGGGCGCCCGGCCTGCGCCTGTCGCCACGCCAGCCACAGCAGGTAGCTGCAGCCCAGCAGCACCAGCGGCAGGCGCAGGGCCTCGATCCAGTTCATCGCCCAGGCCACCGTCCCGCCCACCAGCACGACCTGCACGCCATGCCCGACGCTGATGCCCAGCATGTGCGGCAGGGTACGGCGAAAGCCGAAATTGACCCCGCTCGCGGCGAGCATGATGTTGTTCGGTCCGGGCGTGACGGACATCGTGGCGACGTAGGTCATGAGGGGCAGGTCGAGCATGGTGGTCTCCTTGCATCACGGGTCCGGACGACCCGCTGCAGAACCACTCTATGCGCACGGCAAATACAGATACAGAGCCAGAGCTTGTCGTCTATATTGGGTACAGTCTGCAGAAATGCAGTTCTGTATCCGCAGCCAGCTCACCGATCTGTATCCATGTCCATCACCGAAGCCCTGCCGCTGTATCAATCACTGGCCGACGAACTGCGCGACGCGATGCGCGACGGCCGCCTGCCTGCCGGCGCCCGCCTGCCCTCGGTACGGGAGGCGGCCTCCAGCCGCAGTTTGAGCATCAACACCGTACTGGCCGCCTACCGTCAGCTGGAAGCCGCGGGCCTCGTCGAGGCTCGCCCGCAGTCGGGCTATTTCGTGCGCTCGCGCCTGCCCTCGCCGCCTCCTGCGCCAGCCGGGCACCTGCCGGAGGAAGGGCGCCCGGCCGATGGCGCCGTGCTGAGTCGCATCGCGACCGTGCTGGCGGCCCAGACCCGCCCCGACACCATCGACCTGTCGCTCGCCTGCCCGAAGGGCGGTGACTTCTATCCCGGCGAACGCCTCGCGCGCATCGTCGCCGACCTGTCGCGGCGCCGGCCCGCCCTGCTCACCGACTATTCGCTGCCACCGGGCTCCGCCTTGCTGCGCGAACAGATCTGCCTCCATGCCGCCGCGCTGGGCATGAACCTGTCCCCCGACGCCATCCTGATCACCAACGGCTGCATGGAAGCGCTGCAACTCGCGCTGCGCGCCGTCACCCGCCCGGGCGATACGGTGGGTCTGGAGTCGCCGACCTACTTCAACCTGATTCCGCTGATCGACCGCCTCGGACTGAAGACCATCGAGTTGCCCACGCACCCGGACACCGGACTTTCGCTCGACGCGCTTGAGCTCTTGCTGTCCGAGGGGCGCCTGCAGGCCGTGGTGGCGATGCCCAACGTCCACAACCCGCTCGGCACCGGCATGCCGCTGGCCGCCAAGCGCCGGCTCGCCGCCCTGGCCGCGCAGTACCGGGTGCCGGTGATCGAGGACGCCCTGTACGCGGAACTGCAGTTCGCCACGCCCCTGCAGCCGACGGCCAAGGCCTTCGACCGCGACGGCTGGATCATCGTCTGCGCCTCCTATACCAAGACGCTGGCACCGGGCTTTCGGATCGGCTGGATGGAGGGCGGCCGCTTCGGCCGGGCGCTGGCGGAACTGAAGTTCTGCTCCTCGGTGGCGCAGCCGGCGTTGCTGGCCGAGGCCGTCGGCAGGTTCCTGGAAAATGGCGGCTACGCCCAACACCTGCGCCGGCTGCGGCGGGTGTATGCGGGCCAGATCGAACGCCTGCGCGGCCTGATCGATGCGTCCTTTCCACGCGGCACCCTCGCCACACAGCCCAGCGGCGGCTTCCTGCTCTGGGTCGAACTGCCCGAGGGCTGCAACACCAACGCCCTGTTCGACGCGGCCTTGCCGCTTGGCATCGGCATCACGCCCGGCAAGCTCTACGCCCCCAGCGGTCGCTACAGCCGGCACCTTCGCCTGTCAGGCTGTTACCCGTTCACCGAACGCCATGTGCAGGCACTGGGCACGCTCGGCGCCCTTGCCAGCGCGCAACTGACCGAGGGCTGAGCATGCGCCAGCGCGACACCAGTCCGGCATCGGACGGCTGCCGTGTCAGACGTCGTTGTCGGTTTCGTTGGCGATGCCGTCGTCCAGCCCGTCGCTGCCGAGTTCCTCGACCTCGAGCTCCACGGTCTGCAGACGACGCAGGCGGTCGGGCGCCTGCAAGGCGTGCTGTCCGCCGTTGAACAGGTCGCGCTTGAGTACCGATATGGCTTCAACCCAGGCGGAAGAAGCCTCGCAGCCGATCTGCGCTTCGCCGTCGCGGCACACGGTCAGCGCCTTCCCTTCCACGGTGAAGTGCACGCCGGGCAAGGGGCGCACGCGCACCACGTCATCGGCATGCGCGGCAAAACGCAACATGGTCTCGCGTTCATCGCCCAGCAGGTCGAGGACCAATGCCGGCAAGGCGTAGATCGGCAGGTCGCCGGTGCGGACCGGGCCGCGCCGGCCGTCGATGACGATCAGCGGGGTGGCGACGAGGGTACGGAACATTGCATCGTCAAACTCGCTGCGGCTCGCGGCAAGGAGCCCGGATTCGGCATAGCCACCATGGTTCCAGCCCAGCGACGGCAGGTGGTCACCGAACAGCACGACGATCGCGTCGGGATCGCGCCTTCGCAGCTCGGTGAGGAAGTGCATCAACTCTCGCGACTTGTAATACACGGTGTTCGCGTAGGCGCTCACCAGGCTGTTGTCGGTCGCGGCGGTGATCACCGGCGGGCGTGCTTCGTTGAGCGGGTAGTCCAGATGTCCGAAGTAGGTCAGCACGTAATTGAACAGCGGCCGACCACCGTCGAGCTCGGGGCCGATGCGCTCGAGCACCTGGCGATACAGGGAGGCATCGCTGAGGAACTCGCCATTCATGTCGTCGAGCACGAAGTTGCGGTCGGACCAGTACTGCTCGAAGCCGACACGGCGATAGGCGTTGATGCGGTTCCAGAACGGCGCGGCGTTGGGGTGCGAGGCCACGCTGCGATATCCGACCTCGCCCAGGTGACGCGGCAGGCAGGGCACGTCGCGGCGCAAGCGGCCTTCGAAGAACACGGCGTCGGTCTGAACCGGGAATCCGCACAGCGCCTCGAACTCGGCATTGGCGGTGTAGCCGCCGAACACTGGCGACAGGGCCCGCGCGTTGCCCGCGGCCTTCCACAGCTTGCGGAAAGCCGGGTCGAGCGGATCGGCCGACAAGCCCGCTGCCTTGAGTGGCAATGAGTCCCAGAAGGACTCGAGCACAATCATGTGCACGTTGCGCCCGGCGCGGCCGGAGCGCTGCATTGCGGCCTTGAAGAGACTGCCGGGCGGCTTCGCCCCGAGCAGCATCAATGCCTCATCGACCTCGACCATCTGCGGCGGCTGCGTGCGGCGCGAGAGGTTACGCGCCGTTTCCTGCACGAGGTGCAGGGGCAAGCCCCGCATTTCGTAGTTGCCGCGCTGGTTCCAGACCCAGTCGCCGAAGCGGGCGTCCATCCAGCCCACCACCAGCGCCGGATGTTTCGCCACGGCCGCGACGGCCAGGACCACGCCCGCGAGCGCCAGCCAGGCCCTGGGTTTGCGCCAGGCGAACATCCACAGCAGGCCGGCCAGCGGCAGTGCGAGCATCGCGACACTGCCCCATAGCTGCCAGCCGTCGAGCAACAGGAAGAGATTCTTCGCCGCCACGAAGTCGTCGGGCATCACCGGCCCGCCGAGCACGGCGAGCTTGATCGCGTTGGACACGGTGAAGGCCGAGAACAGCACGCCCATCGCCAGCGCAAAGTGCATCACGCTGCGCGCCATCATGAACAGCAGCCCGCCCACGAACAGATGTGCGCAAAGATCACGCAGCCATGCGCCCGCTTCGGGTGACACGCCCAGGGCAAATGCGATGCCGGTCTGCGCGAGCAGGTACCACAGCGTGACCAGACCCAGCGCCCACGCCCACTCGCGCACCCGCGAGGTCGCGGGTCCCGTTCCAACCGGACAGTTCGACGACGAGGAATGAATGAATCGATGCACGGCGGTTTTCTGGAGCCACTCTGGGGATCCGATAATACCGCTGTAACACAACCGTGAGTCGGCATGCATGTTACTGGATGCGGCGATGTCGCCCCGGATCACTGCGGCGCATTACACGGGCTTCGACGCGCCGCCCTGGCCTGCGACATCCATCCTCATCGGACCTCACCGTCCGGGTCCAGGTACAAGACGGCCTGGTCCCGCCCGAGCCGCTTGGCTTCGTACAATGCCGCATCGGCCTGCTCTAAAAGCTCACTCATCAGCGGCCAGTCGGGCCCGCCCTCGGGCGCGACCCGATGCGTCCGCGCGTACTCGACCGTGACGGCGTCGGCCTTCAGCCAGGCTACGCCGATGCTGACGGTCACATGCGATGCAACCGTCGATGCGGCATGCGGAATCTGCAGCCTGCGTACGGCCTCGCACATGCGTTGAGCGAGGTCGAGTGCGGCCTTCCCGTCCGTGAGCGGAAGCAGGACCGCGAACTCCTCACCGCCATAGCGTGCCACCAGCTCGCCGGCACGACCGACGTGAGCCTGAAGCGCGGCAGCCAGTGCCTTCAGGCACTGATCACCGGCCGGGTGACCATATTGGTCGTTATAGAGCTTGAAGTGATCGACATCGATCATCAGCAGCGCGAGCGGGGTTTCGCCACGCACGGCGAGCGCCAGCTGGAAGCTCACGGCTTCGTCGAGCCCCCGGCGGTTCGCCACACCGGTCAGCGGATCGACCCGCAGCTGCGCCTCCAGTCCCCCCAGGCTGCGCTGCAGGGCCTGGGTCAACACCCGTTCGCGCTGCCAGGCACGGCGCAACACAAGGCCGAACACCCCGGCCGAGGCGAGCAGCAAAAGGCTGACCGGCAAGGCCAAGGCCAAGACCTCCCGCCTGCGTACATCGGCAAACACCTCGGCCACCTCGACGGAGGACAGCAGCAGCCAGCGCGTACCGAACACCGGGCTGGCCATCGCCATCACTGCGCGGCCCTGTTCATCGCTTGCGTAGAACACGCCCCGCACGCCCCCCAGCGCCAGCACGACCGCGGCCGGATTGCCGTCAAGCGGGTAGCGATACTGCAGCACCTCCGCTTTGACCCCGCGCGGCGCATTCAGATAGCGTGCCTGCTCGCCGTCACGCCAGACAATACCGGAACGCGCCGTCTGGCTCGGCGTCGGCCAGGGCTCGAGCAACGGCAAGAGCGCGGAACGCAGGTCCTGCACCAGCCACACCGCACCGATCGCCACCTCATCGTCGTAAAGCGGCGCGAACACACTGATGAAGGGGAAGGCAAAGGCCTGATCGGATACCGGCTCCGCCATCACGGCCTTGGCCGAAGAAAGCGCCGACTGCAAGGCGCCCAGATCGGCCATGGGGACCCGCTTCCCTTCCCGACCGTCGTCTGCACGATTGCTCAGCAGGACGGTGCCTGCGGAATCGACAAAATGCACCGCGGTGTAGTGCCCGAGCTCATTGAGCGTACGCAAGCGGCGACGCACGCCTTCGCGAGCGCTGACATCGCCGTCGCCCAGCCAGTGGCCGAGTGCGGCCGACAGCAGGGTGTCCTCGACCAGCATCTCCGCATCGCGCAATGATCGCTGCTGCCAGCCGACGACCGCCTGCAGCTGCAACTGGTTGATAGACTGCAGCTCTCTCTCTGCCTGATGGCGGTGGCGGTTCTCGCGTTCGACATACACGCCGTGAAGCCATGCAATCAGGCAAATGACCAGCAGCACGAGCAACGCCGCAGCGGCAAGAGCCCCCTTGCGGCGCTTCAGGGCGGAATCGGATGCTGGTCGGGGTACGCTAGACAAGGCCGGCTCGGGCAAATTCGGGGATCAACAAGGAAATCGCATGACAAGAACTGCATGTTCCAACGCTTGGCGAGTGATCGCTCGCTGCCTGCTGGCTGGATTCGTCAGCGGAATGGCAATTGTTTCAGGATACGCTGCAGCGAAAGATCAGGTCGTGTTCGGGATCACGCTGGAACCCGACCGGCTCGATCCGACGAGCGCGCCAGCAGCGGCAATCGGCGAAGTCGTGCACTACAACGTGCTGGAGGGGCTGGTAAAGATCGAAGAGAATGGCCAGACGAGCCCGATGCTTGCCGAATCCTGGGACGTTTCGGCCGATGGCAGGACCTACACCTTCCGGTTGCGACCCGGCGTGCGCTTTCACGACGGACAGGCTTTCGATTCGGCTGCAGTGAAGTTCTCGTTCGAGCGCGCCAAACGGCCCGACTCCGGCAACAAGTCGCGAACAAAACTGTTCGACAAGATCGAGCACATCAGCACTCCCGACCCGCTCACCGTCATTCTGGTTCTGCGTCATCCCGATCCTCACCTGCTGTATCGCCTCGGCGAGAGCCCCGCCGTGATCCTGCATCCCGCCAGCGTGGATCGCGCCATGGCCGCCCCTATCGGTACCGGGCCCTTCCGTTTCGAGCGATGGGACAAGGGGCACTCGATCACGCTCGTCAAATGGCCTGAGTACCGCAATGCCGATACCGTTGACCTGCAGCGCGCGGTGTTCCGCTTCACCAACTCCTTCGTCGACAAGCTCGAACTGCCACCCGAAGTGGATGTGTTCTTCAACTTCGCCACGAAAACGGTTCTGCGCAACCGGCTGAACGAACGTTATCAGGTACTCATTGGCGGCTCGAGCAGCAAGGCACTGCTCGCGATCAACAACCGCCACAAACCGCTCGACGACGTCCGCGTACGCCGCGCGATCAACCATGCCATCGATCGTGCGGCCGTGATCCGGCAAATCCTTGATGGTCGTGGCAGCGCCATCGGAAGCCACTTCGCCCCCACCGAAGTCGGCTATCTGCATCTGGCCGACCGCTACCCCCATGACCCCGGGCGTGCCAGAGCATTGCTGGCGGAGGCCGGCATCGAAGGTGGCCTCAGGCTCAAACTGAGCCTGCCGCCCACCCCCTACGCGCGGGACGGCGGACAGCTGCTCGTGCAACAACTCGCAGCAGTCGGCATCGACACGGACGTGGAACTGGTCAGCTGGGCCGAATGGCTGAACGGCGCATTCAAGGGCAACTTCGAGCTGACGCTGATCAACCACGTCGAGCCACTCGACTACGACATCTACACTGACCCGTCCTACTACTTCGGCTACGACAGCGCCGAGTTCCGCGCGCTGGTCGAGGCCCACCGCAACGCCGACAACCCGCGCCAGCGCAACCGACTGCTTGCCGACATCCAGCGCAAGTTGGCGGACGACGCCGTCAATGCCTGGATCTATGCGCCGCAGGTGTCCACCGTGGCACGCAAGGGACTGGAAGGGCTGTGGGTGAACTATCCGATCTACGTCCACGATCTCGCCGCACTGCGGTGGCGCTGAAGTGACTCCCTGCCGGAGGGACACACGGCCAACCGGCGCGCTACACACGCGGCCGCCGTAAACGGACGAGGGGGGCGGATCGACTTGCTCGATCCGCCCCCCTCCGGGCTCGACGCTAATTTTCCGCCTTACCTCGGCAACAGGCTTTCGCCCATCAGGAATGCATCGACCTCGCGCGCGCACTGGCGCCCCTCGCGAATCGCCCACACCACCAGCGACTGGCCGCGACGCATGTCACCGGCGGCAAACACCTTCGGCGCGTTGGTGGCGTAGCAGCCTTCGCCGTCGGTCGTCGCCTTGGCGTTGCCGCGCGCGTCCTTGCCAACGCCGAAGGCCTCGAGCACGCCGCCCACCGGCTGGGTAAAGCCCATCGCGAACAGCACCAGGTCGGCCTTGATCTCGAACTCCGAGCCCGGCACTTCGGACATCTTGCCGTCCTTCCACTCCAGGCGACAGGCCTTGAGCGCCTTGACCTTGCCGTTCTTGCCGATGAACTCCTTGGTGGCGACGGCGAAGTCGCGCTCGCAGCCTTCCTCGTGCGAGGACGAGGTCCGCAGCTTGGTCGGCCAGTACGGCCACACCAGCGGCTTGTTCTCCTGCTCGGGCGGCATCGGCATCAGCTCGAACTGGGTTACGCTGGCCGCGCCGTGGCGATTGGACGTCCCCACGCAGTCGGAACCGGTGTCGCCACCGCCGATCACGACCACGTGCTTGCCCTTGGCCGAGATCGGGTTGGGCTTGTCGCCGGCGACCTGCTTGTTCTGCGGGATCAGGAACTCGAGCGCGAAATGCACGCCACCGAGCTCGCGGCCCGGTACCGGCAGGTCGCGCGGCACTTCGGAGCCGCCCGCCAGCACCACGGCGTCGAAGTCCTTCTGCAGTTGCTCGGCACTGATGACTTCCTTGGCGTCATTGACGATGCCGGTCGGCATTTCCTTGGCACCGATCAGCACGCCGGTACGGAAGGTGACACCCTCGGCCTGCATTTGCTCGACGCGGCGGTCGATCAGTCCCTTCTCCATCTTGAAGTCGGGGATGCCGTAGCGCAGCAGCCCGCCGACACGGTCGTTCTTCTCGAAAACCGTCACGTCATGGCCGGCTCGTGCCAGTTGCTGCGCGGCCGCCAGGCCCGCCGGGCCGGAACCGACGACGGCGACCTTCTTGCCGGTCTTCACGTCCGCAACCTGCGGCACCACCCAGCCTTCTTCCCAGGCCTTGTCGATGATCGCGTGCTCGATCGACTTGATGCCCACCGCCTCGGTGTTGATGTTCAGCGTGCACGCCGCCTCGCAGGGCGCGGGGCAGATACGGCCGGTGAACTCGGGGAAGTTGTTGGTCGAGTGCAGGACCTCGATCGCCTCGCGCCAGTGGCCGCGATAAACGAGGTCGTTCCAGTCCGGAATGATGTTGTTGACCGGGCAGCCGTTGTTGCAGAACGGGATGCCGCAGTCCATGCAACGCGCGCCCTGGATCGACGCCTGCTCGTCGCTCAGACGAACGACGAACTCCTTGTAGGTCTTCAGACGCTTGTCGACCGGCTCGTAAGCCTCCGACAGGCGCTGATACTCCATGAAACCAGTTGGCTTGCCCATTTATGCGGCCTCCTTCTGTGCTTCGCGCTGCTGCGCCATTTCGGCGAGCGCACGGCGGTACTCGTGCGGGAACACCTTGACGAACTTCTTGCGCCAGGTCGCCCAGTTGTTAAGGATCTCGCGGGCGCGAACGCTGCCGGCGAAACGGACATGGCGTTCGATCAGGCCCTTGAGGATGAGCTCGTCGCCCATGGTCAGGTGGTCGATGTCGACGCGGCCGTGGGACTCGAGCTCGTCGCCCGACTCCGAGCCCTTACGCGCGGCAATCTCGTCGGGCAGCGGCTCGAGCGCGACCTGCGCCATGTTGCAGCGCTGCTCGAAAGTGCCGTCCTCGTCGAGCACGTAGGCCACGCCGCCCGACATGCCGGCGGCGAAGTTGCGGCCGGTCTGGCCGAGCACCACCACGGTGCCGCCGGTCATGTACTCGCAGCCATGGTCGCCCACGCCTTCCACCACCGCGGTGGCACCGGAGTTGCGCACCGCGAAGCGCTCGCCAGCGACGCCGGCGAAGTACACCTCGCCTTCGGTCGCGCCGTAGAGCACGGTGTTGCCGACAATGATGTTCTCCGGCGTGTCGCCGCGGAACTCGGCCTTCGGACGCACGACGATGCGACCGCCCGACAGCCCCTTGCCGACGTAGTCATTGCCCTCGCCGACCAGTTCCAGCGTGATGCCGCGGGCCAGGAAGGCACCGAAGCTCTGGCCGGCGGTGCCGTTCAGGCGGATGTGGATGGTGTCGGATGGCAGGCCGGCGTGGCCGTAGCGCGTGGCCACCTGGCCCGACAGCATGGCGCCGACCGTACGGTTGATGTTGCGCACCGTCAGGTCGATGTTGACCTTCTCGCCCTTCTCCAGCGCCGGCTTCGCGAGCGCGATGAGTTGCTGGTCCAGTGCGCCCTCCAGACCGTGGTCCTGGCCCTCGGTATGCAGGCGCGGCACCTCGGCAGGCACGTTCGGCAGGTAGAAGATGCGCGAGTAGTCCAGGCCCTGAGCCTTCCAGTGCGAGATACCCTGCTTCATGTCGAGCAGGTCCGCACGGCCGATGAGGTCATCGAACTTGCGGATGCCCAGCTGGGCCATCAGCTCGCGCACTTCTTCGGCCACGAAGAAGAAATAGTTGACCACGTGCTCGGGCTGGCCGGAGAAGCGCGCGCGCAGCACCGGATCCTGCGTGGCGACGCCCACCGGGCAGGTGTTGAGGTGGCACTTGCGCATCATGATGCAGCCTTCGACGACCAGCGGCGCGGTGGCGAAGCCGAACTCGTCGGCGCCGAGCAGCGCGCCGATGACGACGTCGCGGCCGGTCTTGATCTGGCCATCCACCTGCAGGCGCACACGCGAGCGCAGGCGGTTGAGCACCAGGGTCTGCTGGGTTTCGGCCAAGCCGAGCTCCCACGGCGACCCCGCGTGCTTGATCGAGCTCCACGGCGAGGCACCGGTACCGCCGTCATGGCCGGCAACGACGATGTGGTCGGCCTTGGCCTTGGCCACGCCCGCCGCCACCGTGCCGATACCGATCTCGGACACCAGCTTGACCGAGATGCTGGCCAGCGGGTTGGTGTTCTTCAGGTCGTGGATCAGCTGGGCCAGATCCTCGATCGAGTAGATGTCATGGTGCGGCGGCGGCGAGATAAGGCCGACACCCGGCACCGAGTGACGCAGGAAGCCGATGTACTCGGAGACCTTGTGGCCGGGCAGCTGTCCGCCTTCGCCGGGCTTGGCACCCTGGGCCATCTTGATCTGGATCTGATCGGCATTGACCAGGTACTCGGTCGTGACGCCGAAGCGACCCGACGCCACCTGCTTGATCGCGGAACGCAGCGAATCGCCGGCGCTCAGCTCAAGGTCGCGGGCGATGCGGTTTTCGCCGATCACCTGCGACAGCTTGATCGCCTGCGTCAGCGGCTTGAAGCGCATCGGATCCTCGCCACCCTCGCCGGTATTCGACTTGCCGCCGATGCGGTTCATCGCCACGGCCAGCGTGGTGTGCGCCTCGGTCGAGATCGAGCCGAGCGACATCGCACCGGTGGCAAAGCGCTTGACGATCTCCTTCGCGGGCTCGACCTCGTCCAGCGGCACGGGCGTGACCGCAGCCTTGAGCTCGAACAGGCCGCGCAGGGTCATGTGGCGCTTGCTCTGGTCGTTGATGATCTTGGCGTATTCCTTGTACGTGTCAGCCTTGCCCGAGCGCGTGGCGTGCTGCAGCTTGGCGATCGCGTCCGGCGTCCACATGTGCTCCTCGCCGCGGATACGGAAGGCGTACTCACCGCCTGCCTCCAGCATGTCATGCAGCACCGGGTCGGCACTGAACGCAGCCTTGTGCTGGCGGATGGACTCTTCCATGACCTCGAACACGCCGATGCCTTCGACCTGGCTGGTGGTGCCGGTGAAGTACTTGTCGAGCAGCGCCTGCTGCAGGCCGACGGCTTCGAAGATCTGCGCGCCGGTGTAGGACATGTAGGTCGAGATGCCCATCTTGGACATGACCTTCATCAGGCCCTTGCCGATGGCCTTGACGAAATGCTTGACGTACTTGGCCGCCGACTCGGCATCGCCCGCGAGGTGCTGCAGCGTCTCGAGCGCGAGGTAGGGGTGAACCGCCTCGGCACCATAGCCGGCGAGCACGGCGAAGTGATGCACTTCGCGCGCCGAACCGGTCTCGACCACCAGGCCTGCGCGGGTACGCAGGCCCTTGGCCACCAGGTGCTGGTGGATGGCGGACAGCGCCAGCAGCGCGGGGATCGCCACGCGATCGGCCGCGAGCTTGCGGTCGGACACGATCAGGATGTTGTAACCACCCAGCACCGCGTTCTCGGCATCGGCACAGAGCGAGGCCAGGCGCGCTTCGACGCCTTCCTTGCCCCATTCTGCCGGATAGCAGATGTCCAGCTCGGCCGAGCGGAACTTGTTCTGCGTATAGCGCGCGATGTTGCGGATCTTCGCCATGCCTTCGAAGTCCAGCACCGGCTGGCTCACCTCGAGGCGGAACGGCGGGTTGATCTCGTTGATCTCGAGCAGGTTCGGCTTCGGTCCGATGAAGGAAACGAGCGACATCACCATCTGCTCGCGGATCGGGTCGATCGGCGGGTTGGTGACCTGCGCGAAGAGCTGGCGGAAGTAGTTGTAGAGCGGCTTGTTCTTGGACGACAGCACCGCCAGCGGCGAGTCGTTGCCCATCGAACCGGTTGCCTCCTCGCCCGCCTTGCCCATCGGCTCGAGGATGAACTTGATGTCTTCCTGGGTGAAGCCGAAGGCCTGCTGGCGGTCGAGCAGCGGCGCGACGCGCTCGTCGGCAGCGGCGGTGTCGAGCACGGCCGGTGCCTCGAGGGTGTCGAGCTTGATGTTGATGCGGCGCAGCCAATCGGCGTAGGGCTTGGCGTTGGCCAGCGACTCCTTCAGTTCCTGGTCGCCGATGATGCGGCCCTGTTCCATGTCGATCAGGAACATCTTGCCCGGCTGCAGGCGCCACTTCTTGACGATCTTGCTGTCGGGAATCGGCAGCACGCCGGACTCGGAAGCCATCACGACGAGATCGTCGTCGGTAACGAGGTAGCGCGCCGGGCGCAGGCCGTTACGGTCGAGCGTGGCGCCAATCTGGCGGCCGTCGGTGAAGGCCACCGCTGCGGGGCCGTCCCACGGCTCCATCATCGCCGCATGGTATTCGTAGAAGGCGCGGCGCTTCTCGTCCATCTGCGTGTGCGACTCCCAGGCCTCCGGGATCATCATCATCATCGCGTGAGCGAGCGAGTAGCCGCTCATCACCAGCAGTTCGAGCGCGTTGTCGAAGGAGGCCGAGTCGGACTGACCGGGGTAGATCAGCGGCCAGATCTTCTGCAGATCTTCGCCCAACAGCGGCGAATGCACGCCCTTCTCGCGTGCGCGCATCCAGTTGTAGTTGCCGCGCAGGGTGTTGATCTCGCCGTTGTGCGCGATGTAGCGGAACGGGTGGGCCAGGTTCCACTTCGGGAAGGTGTTGGTCGAGAAGCGCTGGTGAACCAGCGACAGCGCGGACACGGCGCGCGGATCGACGAGGTCGAAGTAGTACTCGCCAACCTGGTTGGCCAGCAGCAGGCCCTTGTAGTTCACCGTGCGTGCCGACATCGACACCATGTAGAACTCTTTGCCGTGCTTGAGGTTAAGCGCGGCGATCGCATTCGCGGCGCGGCGGCGCACGACATAGAGCTTGCGCTCGAGCGCTTCGGTAACCATCACGTCGGCACCGCGGCCAATGAAGATCTGGCGGATCACCGGCTCCTTGGCCTTGACGGTCGGCGACATCGGCATGTCGTGGTTGACCGGGACGTCGCGCCAGCCGAGCACGACCTGGCCTTCGGCCACGACGGCGCGCTCGATCTCTTCCTCACAGGCCAGGCGCGAAGCGGCTTCCTTGGGCATGAACACCATGCCCACACCGTACTCGCCGGGCAGCGGAAGGCTCACGCCCTGCTTCGCCATCTCCTCGCGATAGAGCTGATCCGGAATCTGGATCAGGATGCCGGCGCCGTCACCCTGCAGCGGGTCGGCACCGACCGCACCGCGGTGATCCAGGTTCTTCAGGATTTCGAGGCCCTGCAGCACGATGTCGTGGGTTTTCCTGCCCTTGATGTGGGCGATGAAACCCACGCCGCAGGCATCATGTTCATTGGCGGGATCGTAAAGACCCTGCTTTTGGGGCAGATCCATCTTCTATTCCTCAAACGACAACGGAGTTCACGCGTCAGGGGCCGGGCATGCCCCAAAAACGAACGCGCACAAAAAAGCCGGGCGCGCGCGCACCGGCTTTGTGGTTTGCACCAACTTGGTGCATGTAACGCTTTTTGGTGAACGTTTCAGCGAAGCTGAGTCGCTGCATGCACCATTTTGGTAACTGCCATCAGAGATCCTGTTGACAAAAAAACTATACGCCCGTGAAACGTCAGGTTCAAGAATTTTTTTGCACTGCGGCACACCATTTCGGCAAGGCGTTCCACAACGCGCAACACGGCAACCTCGTCAGTGGATTTCGCCTACCGCAAACAGCCTTCGATGCTCTTTCATCGCGTAGCGGTCGGTCATGCCCGCAATGTAGTCGGCGATCGCCCGCGGTTTGTCGTCGCGCGCCCATGACTGATACTGCGGCGGCAGGATGTGCGGGTCGTCCATGAAGGCAACGAACAGCTCGCTGATGATGCGTCGCGCCTTGTTGGTCATGCGCAGCACCTGGTAGTGGCGATACAGCTTCTCGCGCAGGAACAGCTTGAGCTCGCGCAAACGTGGCAGCAGGTCATCCGAATAGGCCACGAGGCGCGGCGCAGTGCGGACATCGGCAAGCGTGAGCACGCCTGCGGCGGCGATGTTGGCGCGCGTCTGCTCGAGCAGGTCGATCACCATCAGGTGGATCATGCGTCGAACTGTCTCGTTGATCAGCTTGCGCCCGGCCAGGCCTGGCCACCGCGATTCGACCTCACGCCGCTGGGTGGCAAAAAGCGCCACGCCCTCGAGTTGCTCAAGCGTGATCAAGCCCGAGCGCAACCCATCGTCGATGTCGTGGTTGTTGTAGGCGATCTCGTCGGCGAGATTGGCAAGCTGGGCCTCGAGCGAGGGCTGAGTGCCCGCAAGGAAGCGCTCACCAACGTCACCAAGCAATTCGGCATTGGCGCGGGAGCAGTGCTTGAGGATACCCTCGCGGGTCTCGAACATCAGGTTCAGGCCGTCGAACGCTGCGTAGCGATCCTCCAGAAGATCGACCGTACGCAGCGACTGTAGGTTGTGCTCGAAACCGCCGTAGTCCTTCATGCAGGCGTTCAGCGCCTCCTGTCCGGCATGACCAAAAGGCGTGTGCCCAAGGTCGTGCGCGAGCGCGATCGACTCGGCGAGATCCTCATTGAGGTTGAGCTGGCGGGCAATGCCGCGGGTTATCTGGGCGACTTCGATGCTGTGGGTGAGCCGGGTGCGGAACAGGTCGCCCTCGTGATTGACGAACACCTGGGTCTTGTACTCGAGCCGCCGAAAGGCCGTGGAGTGAACGATGCGGTCGCGGTCGCGCTGGAAGTCGCCCCTCGCTATCGGAGCCGGCTCATCGTGAGTACGCCCGCGCGAGTTGGACTCAGACACGGCATAGGGAGCGAGTTGCAGCATCGTTTCGTCCTCGAATCAGGAATCGGCCAACCCGCGGGCGGCGCACCTGCATGCTGGCCTCAGCGACAGCGCGCTTCGATGGCCTTGGAGATCTCGGCCGGTGACGCGTCCGCGTGGATAACGCCCTGCCCCAGCGAACGCAGCAGGATCAGCCGCAGTCTGCCTGCCTCCACCTTCTTGTCGTGCGCCATCAGATCGAGATAACGCTCGACGCCCAGCTTCGGTCCATATACCGGCAAGCCTGCGCGTTCGAACAGCGCGGCGACACGGGCGACGTCGACCTCGCTCAGCCAGCCCAGGCGCCGCGAAAGTTCGACCGCCATCATCGTACCTGCCGCGACCGCCTCGCCGTGCAGCCACTCACCGTAGCCAAGACCCGTCTCGATGGCATGTCCGAACGTATGACCGAGGTTGAGCAAGGCGCGCTCGCCCCGCTCGGTCTCGTCGGCCGCCACAACCTCGGCCTTGTTTCGGCACGAGCGCTCGATCGCGTGCGCCAGCGCATCCGGCTCGCGTGCCACCAGGCGCTCGAGGTTCCCTTCGAGCCAGCCCAGGAACTCGGCGTCCCGTATCAGGCCGTACTTGATCACTTCCGCAAGCCCTGCCGAGAGTTCGCGCCCAGGCAGGGTGTTCAGCGTCTCGATGTCGGCCAGCACCAGCCTCGGCTGGTAGAAAGCGCCAATCATGTTCTTGCCTAGCGGGTGATTGATCGCGGTCTTGCCACCTACCGACGAGTCCACCTGGGCAAGCAAGGTGGTCGGGATCTGGATGAAGGGCATTCCGCGCTGATAGCACGCCGCCGCAAAACCGCCCATGTCGCCGACGACCCCGCCGCCGAGCGCGATCAGCGTCGTCGAACGCTCGCAGCGTTCAGCCAGCAATACGTCGAAGATACGGTTGAGTGTCGCCCAGTCCTTGTGCGCCTCGCCATCGGGCAGGCTGACGGCGCTCACCTGCACACCCGCGGCCTCTAGCGCGCTGCACAGGCGGTGGAGATAGAGCGGCCCGACTACGTCGTTGGTCACGATGGCGACCCGCCTGGTCTTGAGGTGCGGCAGGACCAGATCAGCGCGATCGAGCAGGCCACGACCGATGTGGATCGGGTAGGCGCGATCGCCCAGTGCAACGTTCAGGGTACGCATGGCGTTTTCTTAAGTTTCTGCAGCGCGTTTTCGATCATTCGCACCATCGCGCCCGGATTGCCGCGCCCTCCCTCCACGATGACGTCGGCCACCTCACGATAGAGCGGGTCACGCACAAGGTAGAGCTCCTCGATGCGCTGGCGCGGATTCTCCACCTGCAACAATGGACGGTTGCGGTCGTGGCGGGTGCGCTCGAACAAGACCTGAGGCGGAACGTTGAGATAGATGACGATGCCTCGTTCACGCATCAGATCGCGATTCTCCGGCGTCATCACGACGCCCCCGCCCGTAGCGACGACGATATCGGATTCGCGGGTAAGCTCGTCCATCATCTGGGTCTCGCGGCGGCGAAATCCGGCCTCGCCTTCGATCTCGAATATCGTCGGCACGCTTACCCCCGTCCGCGCCACGATCTCATGATCGCAATCGGCGAACCGGACATTGCGCCTGCGCGCAAGCTCCTTGCCAACGGTGGTCTTGCCGGCCCCCATCATGCCGATCAGTATCAAGCAGGTCACGCGCGAATCGCCGGAAGTCCAGATGAAAAAGGGCGGGCACCCTCTCGGGATGCCCGCCCCTACATTGTATCAGCAGGCTGAAGGACTTACCGCAGGGTCAGCGCATCAGCGACGATACGCGGCGTGATGAAGACCAGCATCTCGCGACGCTCGGAGTTCTTCATGTTGGTCTTGAACAGATGACCGAGCACGGGGATATCACCCAGCAGAGGAACCTGTTCCGTCGTGCTGGTATCAGTCTCTTCGTAGATACCACCGATCACGACGGTGCCGCCGTTCTCGATCAGGACCTCGCTCTTGACCTTTTTGGTATCGATCGCCGGGCCTGCGCTTGTATCCTCGCCGCGCGAATCCTTGTTCACTTCGATCGACAGTTGCAGACGACCGTCCGGGGTGATCTGCGGCTTGACCTTCAGCGACAGCACAGCCTTCTTGAACGAGGTACTCGTCGCGCCGGAACTGCTGGCCTCCTGGTACGGGATTTCGGTACCTTGCTCGATCAGCGCTTCCACCTGATTGGCAGTCAGCACTCGCGGACTCGAGACCAGGCGAATACGCCCATCCGTCTCCTGTGCAACCAGTTCGAGGTTCAGGAAGCGAGTCAGGCTGCTGTTGAAGAGCGTCAGATTGAGATTGCCATATCCGCTCGTCAGCGCACTCGAACCACTGGTCGCACTCTCGCCAACACGGCGGATGATGGAGTTGATCGGAGCATTCGGACCCGTCGTGGTGTTGCCGCTTGAATCCACCGAACCGAACTCGGAACTACCGAAGCCGAGCCGACCTCCGTTCCCGATATGCCGGTTGGTACGATCGCCGTACCCGAGGCGAACACCGAGGTCACGCGAGAAGGTCTTGTTGGCTTCGACGATACGAGCCTCAATCAGCACCTGCCTCGGCGCAATATCGATCTCCTGCACAAGCCGTCGCAGAGACTGCAGCCGCGACGCCACGTCGGTCACGAACACCTTGTTGCTGCGCTCATCGACGACCACGCTGCCGCGCTTGGACAGAATGGTCTGATCCTTGCTCTTGAGGAAATCGAAGATCTCCTTGGCCTTGTGATAGTTGATCTGGAAGCTTTCGGTCGCAAGCGGCTCCAGGTCATTGATCTGCTGCTTGGCCTCGAGTTGGAGTTTCTCTCGAGCGGCGAGTTCGTCGCCCGGTGCGATCCAGATCACATTGCCGTTCTTGCGCATATCCAGGCCCTTGGCCTGAAGAATGATGTCTAGCGCCTGATCCCACGGCACATCCTTCAGGCGCAGGGTAAGACTACCCTGAACGGAGTCGGACGTAATGATGTTGAAATTGGTGAAATCGGCGATGACCTGCAACACCGAACGAACATCGATGTTCTGGAAATTGAGCGAAAGCTTCTCACCCTGATACTGGCCACGCGTACCCTGGACCAACTTGTTTGGATCCTCGACGACGCGCTTGACCTCGAGCACGAACCGGTTGTCGCTCTGATAGGCGTTGTGCTCCCACAAGCCGTTGGGCGTCACCGTCAGACGAACCTTGTCGCCCATCTGCTGCGCCGACATCGACGTGACGGGCGTACCGAAATCGGTGACATCGCTGCGACGACGCAAATGCTCGGGAAGCGAGGCGCCGAGGAAGTCCACCACGATATTTCCGCCCTGCTGGCGGATGTCGATGCCGGTATCGGGACTGCCGAGGTCGACAACAACCCGGCCTTCGCCATCCCTGCCACGGCGGAAATTGACATCGCGGACTCCTTGTCCGATCGCTACGAGCGAACGCGACGCAGCGAAATTTCCCTGCGCCTGCGCCACGACGCTACCCTGCATTTCCTGCACGCTGGTCGGGCGGATGGCGATCACCACACTACGGCCATCGACACTGACCTCATGGGGATTCATCTTGACCAGATTCAGCACGACACGCGTACGGTCGCCCGCTTGGACGATGTTGGCGCTGCGCAGATCGCCCTGCTCGATCGTCTGGCTTGTGCGCCCCAGCGCATTGCCGGTTGCCGGAAAATCGAATGCAATGCGCGCCGGATTCGCCACGCTGAAGCTCGGCGGCGGCGCACTCATCGGCTCCCGCATCGTCAGGCGGACGTAAAGCGTACCCCCCTGCTCGGCAACCTCCAGACCTTCGATCTGGTTATCCATAGCCTGCACCTGCGCGGCATCCTGCGCAAGTGCGACGGGCGCGGGCGCTATGCCCGCGATAGCGGCTGCCAGAAGCAGCATTCCGATGCGGTGTTTCATTTTCCGGCCTCCTGCCGCTCCTGCAATGTCAGCGAACTGGTCCGCTCGACCCAATCGCCATGCACGTCTTCGACGAGTTCCTTCAGCGTCACTTCGTTCTCACTGATCTTTGTAACGACACCGAAGTCCTGTCCCATGTGATTTCCAACCTTCACCTGATGGAGGTTCTTGCCGGCCAGCACCAGCGCGTGGGAGTTCCGCCCTTGGATCAGTACGCCCACCATGCGCAAGGACTCGAGCGGATAGGCCTCGAGAGGCTCCTTGCGCCGCTCCATGTCCGGGCGCAGCGCAGTGTTTGCCGCGCGCTTCTCAACCTCCATCCGTCCCGTACGGAACGGATCGTCCCCAGCCGCCCCGTCGTAGGAAACTACAGGGAAAGGTTTGATCTCCGGCAAAGGCTTGACTGAACCACGCATAGCCCTTGCCTGCTCGCCCATCCAGGCCTGAATGTCCTGCTGCTCGCCGCCCGAGCAACCGGCGACGAGGACGGCGCAAGCGACGAAAGCCGCCTTGTTCATCGTTTCTTCCCCTTCGCAGCCTTGGCAGCCTGTCGTTGTTGCGCCAACTCCTCTTCGTCGAGATAGCGATAGGTAACGGCCTTGGCTTCCAGTTTCAGACGACCATCCTTTTCGGTGCTCATCGCGACGTTGTTGAGCGTGACGATCCGCGGCAACCCCGCGACGTCGCTCGCAAATTCGCCGAGCTCGTGGTACCCACCGGTCACCCGAATGTCGATGGGCATCTCCGCATAGAACTCCTTCACGAGGTTCGCGCCCGGCTTGAACAGCTCGAACTGCAAACCCCGCCCGAGACCCGCCTGGTTGATATCAGCAAGCAGCGAATCCATCTCTGCCCGGTTGGGCAGTTGCTTGAGCAAGGCCCCGAACTGCCGGTCGATTTCCGCCAGCTGCCGTTTGTGCTCCTCCAGATTCACCGCCTGGCGTTTCTTGCCAACCCAGCTATCGCGCAACTGCTGCTCTTCTGCCTCGCGCTGGGTGAGCGTAGCCGCCTGATCCTGCCAGTCGAACCACCAGAACGCGCCAAGAGTGGCAGCGAGCAAAGCGAGCATGACCGCAACGCGAGGAGCCAGCGGCCACAAGCCGGGATCACTCGAATCGAGCCCCTTGAAGTCCCTGACCAGACGCTGAAAGTCGAACTTTCGCACCGTCTTCTGACTATCCACCGCCTTCATTTACGCGCCCCCTTGCCCTTGGCCGCAGGCGCCGGCTTTTGTTGAGCCGCTTCTTCGGTCTTGGGTCGCTCAATGTTGATCCCGAGCGTGAACTCGCTGACCCGTCGCCCCTCGACAGTCGACGCCTTGACCTCCACCAGCGTAGGCCGCTCGAGGAAAGGGGACTCGTCCAGATTCCGCATCAGATGCGACACCCGAGCATTCGACTGGGCGTAACCGATCAGGGTTACGCGCGCGCCCGCCTGCTTCACCGATTTCAGATAGACGCCCTCGGGCATGCCCTTGGCGAGTTCGTTGAACAGATGCACGGCTTCTGAACGCGTCCCCTGCAGCGACTCGATGACCTGCTTGCGCGCAAGCAAGGAATCAATCTGCTCCTGAAGACGGCGGATTTCGGCGATTTCCTGATCGAGCTTGGCAATTTCGGTCTTGAGGAAGGCGTTTCGGGCCTCCTGCCGTTCGATGTAGCCCGCGTAGACCGAATGAACGATGAAACCGACCAAGGCGCCAATGACGACCATCGCCACCGAGAGACCATAGAACTGTTGCTTGCGCAGCTTTCGCTTCTCGGCACGGTGCGGAAGCAGGTTGATCCGTATCATGCGTCGAACCTCCGCAGGGCGAGACCGCAGGCCACCATCAGCGAAGGCGCATCAGCCAGCAGATTCTTCGGCCGCACCTTGGAAGAAACGGTCATGCCGACGAATGGGTTGCCGATGATGGTCTCGACCTGGGTGCGAGCCGCCACCACCTCGGCCAGCCCGGGCATGACGGCGCAGCCCCCGGCAAGAACAAGGTGATCGACCTGATTGTATTGAGTGGAAGTAAAGAAGAACTGCAGCGCCCGCGATACCTCGAGCGCGAGGCTGTCCATGAAGGGGCGCATCAACTCGCGCGCGTACGTGTCAGGCAGTGCCCCCGCACGCTTGGCCGCCTCAGCCTCATCAACACTCATGCCGTACTGCCGCGCGATGTCCTGGGTCAGTTGATTGCCGCCGAACGCCTGTTCCCGCGCATACACCTGCTGACGATTGCGGAATACCGTGACATTCATGACATTGGCGCCGACATCGACCAAGCCGATGACCTTGTCTTCTCCGCCATTGGGCAACTGCCGACTGACAAGCTCGAGCGCCGACTCGATCGCCAGCGACTCGACATCGATCACGGTCGCCTTCAGGCCTGCCGCCTGCGCCACCGCAACGCGGTCCTCGACCTTGTCCTTGCGGGAGGCCGCGATCAGCACCTCGAGCTCGTCGGGATTGCCCGGCGCCGGGCCGATGACCTGAAAGTCCAGGTTAACCTCGTCGAGCGCAAAAGGAATGTACTGATTCGCCTCCGACTCCACCGAAAGCTCCATTTCCTGCTCGCGCAACCCGGCGGGCAGGATGATCTTCTTGGTGATGACGGATGAAGCAGGCAAGGCCATCGCGACGTTGCGCACACCCGGACCGAACCGGCGCAAGGCACGCTTCACGGCATCGCTCACTGCCTCGAGATTGGCGATATTGCCATCCGTGACGGCGTCACGCGGCAGGGGCTCGATGGCATAGCGCTCGACTTTGTAACCTTCCTTGTCCCCCCCGGCAAGCTCGACAAGCTTAACGGATGAAGATGAGATATCGAGCCCAGCAAGCTGGCTTGCAGCAGCGCCGAAAAAGGGGAGTTCAATCACAAAGAAAGTCCTTACATTTCTTTATGTTACGAGTCAAAGCTGACTTTTGTCATGAAATGCTATCAACAAGACCCGATACATGTAAAGGGAACTGTTTCACAACTAACGACTGGAAACAGCATCTCTGAAGGGCATCCCGTATAATGCGCGCCCAATTGACATCATTGTGGACTGCTGATGCGCTGGGTCCTTTATCCGGTCGCGGCGCTACTGGCGCTCGCAATTCTCGGCCTGGCGACACTCGCGGCGGTGTCGCTCTTCGCCTGGCCGAACCTCCCCTCCCTTGACTCGCTGACCGACTACCGGCCGCGTGTTCCGCTGCGAGTATATACGGCAGATGGGCATTTGCTGGGAGAGTTTGGCGAAGAGCGGCGTGATGTAGTTCGCATAGCCGAGGTCCCTTCGGTGTTGAAGCATGCGATCCTCGCAGCGGAAGACGAGCGTTTCTACGAGCATGCGGGCGTTGATCCCATTGGCATTGCGCGGGCGGCACTGGCCAACTTGACGTCCGGCGGCCGCGGCCAAGGCGCCTCCACCATCACCATGCAGGTGGCGCGCAACTTCTTCCTTACGCGCGAAAAAACCTACAATCGCAAAATTTACGAAATTCTGCTCGCACTCAAGATCGAGCATGAGCTCAGCAAGGACCAGATCCTCGAGCTCTACATCAACCAGATCTATCTGGGGCAGCGGGCCTATGGCTTCGCTGCCGCGGCCCGCGCCTACTACGCGAAGACGCTTGACGCACTTACACTGTCCGAAGCTGCGATGCTCGCGGGGCTACCCAAGGCGCCATCGGCCTTCAACCCGATCGTGAACCCGGCGCGTGCAACCGTGCGACAGCAGTACGTGCTGCGCCGCATGCTCGAGGCTGGATTCATCGGACGCGACGCCTTCGAAGAGGCGATTGCGGTGGCAACACCCACTCGAAGTCAGCGCGACACGAGTGTTGCGCGAGCACAACAAGACAACAGCATTCATGGCGAATATGTCGCCGAGATGGCTCGTCAGATCGCGGTCGAGCAGTTTGGCGACCAAGCCTATGAGTTGGGCATCCGGATCGTGACGACGATCACGCGCAAGGATCAGGAGGCCGCCTATGCGGCACTGCGCAAGGGCGTGCTCGACTACGACCGACGCCATGGCTATCGTGGCCCGGAAGCATTCGTCGACCTGCCGCAGAATGGCGTCGGCGACGAGCGCCTCGATGAAGCCCTGTCCGACGTCAGCGACCACGATGACCTGCTGGCCGCACTGGTCCTGCAGGCCTCCCCCAAGGCCGTGACGGTCTATCGCCGTGGCAAGGAGATCACGATCAGTGGCAACGGATTGCGCTTTGCCGCACCGATGCTCGCCGAGAAGGCGCCGCAGACAAGGCGCATCCGCCGCGGCGCGATCATCCGGATCCGCGACGCGGGCGACAAGACCTGGGAGATCGCGCAGCTGCCCGATGTGCAGGCTGCCCTGGTATCGGTCGACCCGAAGGACGGCGCGGTACGCGCCCTGGTCGGCGGCTTCGACTTCGCCCGAACGAAGTTCAACCACGCCACCCAGGGACAGCGCCAGCCAGGATCGAGCTTCAAGCCGTTCATCTACTCGGCTGCACTCGAGCGCGGCTACGGGCCCGGACACGTGGTCGCCGACGATCCGCTCTACTTTCCTGCCGGCGTGACAGGTAGCCAGGCGTGGGAGCCGAAGAACTACGACGGCAAGTTCGGCGGGCCGATGACCGTGCGCGACGCCCTCGCGCGCTCGAAGAACCTGGTGTCGATCCGTCTGCTGCAGGACATCACCCCAGTGTTCGCCCAGGATTACGTCGGGCGCTTCGGTTTCGACTCGGCCAAGCACCCGCCCTACCTGACGATGGCGTTGGGCGCCGGCAGCGTCACGCCATGGGAGATGGCCTCGGGCTATTCGGTCTTCGCCAACGGTGGATTCCGCATCGACCCCTACATCGTCAAGGAGATCTACGACGGTAACGGCCGCCTGGTCGCGCGCACCGATCCGCCCGTGGCTGGACAGAGTGCGCCACGCGTGCTCGATCCGCGGAACGCCTGGCTGATGGACTCGATGATGCAGGACGTAGTGCAACGCGGCACCGCGGCACGCGCGCGCAGCCTCAAGCGCAACGACCTGGCAGGCAAGACGGGCACCACGAACGACTATCTGGACGCCTGGTTCTGCGGCTACAACCCGGACGTCGTCGCCATCGCCTGGGTCGGCTACAGCCAGCCGCGCAATCTCGGTCGTGGCGAGACCGGAGGCGCCGCAGCGCTACCGATCTGGATCAACTACATGAGCAAAGCGCTGGAAGACAGCCCGGAAGTACAGCGTCCGCGCCCCAACGGTCTCGTCCAGATCCAGGCCGGCGACGGCAGCCGGATGGATTACCAGTACGCGGAGTACGAGCCGCCGGAACCTCCGCTCGCCCCCGACTGGCTGCGGAACATGTTTGCCTCCGATGACCAGAGCCCTGCGCTCGAGGCACCGGAAGAGGCTATCCCGCCGGCCCCCATCCCGGTGAGCCGCCCGATTCCCGCAGCGCAAGCGCCGGCGCCGGTCGAAGACCGCATGCCGGTGCCGATCCGACGCTGACAAGTCAGTCGCTACGGACCAGGCTGACGGTCTCGCCGGCCTGGTCGCTGACGAGTGCGGCCAGCATTGCCCACAGTTCGTCCCCACCACGCGTATTCACCCAGCGCCCCTGCTCGTGGCGGAAGTGAAATCCGCCGGAGCGGGCAGCCACCCAGATCTCACGGGCGGCGCTATGGCGATTGACGATCATCTTGCTGCCGTTGTCGAACTCTATCTCGAGGATCCCGCCGGGCTTGGGTTCGATGTCAATGTCGGCGCCGCACGCCTCCAGCGCGTTCTCGATGCGCGCGAGCTCGTCCTCTGCCAGCGCGTTGAATGCGGACTCTTCCATGCGGATTCCTTCTGTTAGCATTCCGGTTTTTATCGAATGACGGCGATGCGAGCCAAAATTACCGCAATCGCGCTTGCCTGCGCGCTCCTGTCGGCCTGCGGCATCAAGGGCCCGCTCTACCTGCCTGCCCCCAAGACCGGCACGCCCGGTCCGGCGGCACCGGGCGCCGATCATAGCAAACCCGTCCTGCACCCGGACCCGTTCTCCGACCGCGAGCTCCAATGACCGATTCGACCAACACCGCCGGCACCCTGCCGACGCCGACGCTGCATGCCGAAAGCGGCATGCTGACCCTTGAGGGCCTGCCGCTGACGCAGGTCGCCGAGCAGTTCGGCACCCCGACCTACGTCTATTCCAAGGCCGCGCTGACTTCGGCCTTCGAGGCCTGGAGGCAGGCACTCAGCGGCCGCAAGGCGCTGGTCTGCTATGCGGTGAAGGCCAACTCGAACCTCGGCATCCTGTCCGTCTTCGCCCAGTTGGGTGCGGGCTTCGACATCGTCTCGGGCGGCGAACTGGCCCGCGTGCTGGCGGCCGGCGGCCGTGCCGACCGAGTCGTGTTCTCTGGCGTGGGCAAGACCCGTGACGAGATGTGCCAGGCCCTGCTGGCGGGCATCCGCTGCTTCAACGTCGAATCGGCGGCCGAACTGGAGCGCCTCGACGCCGTTGCAGGCGAACTCGGCAAGACCGCGCCGATCGCCCTGCGCGTGAATCCCGACGTCGACCCCAAGACGCACCCGTACATCTCCACCGGGCTCAAGGGCAACAAGTTCGGCGTCGCCTTTGCCGACGCCCAGTCGCTCTACCGCCGCGCAGCGGCGCTGCCCAACCTGCACATCGCGGGCATCGCCTGCCACATCGGCTCGCAACTGCTCGACCCGGCGCCGGTGGCGGAGGCCGCACAGAAACTGGCGGATCTGGTGGATCGTCTCGCCATCGACGGCATCGTGCTCGAGCACATAGACCTCGGCGGGGGACTCGGCATTCGCTACCGCGACGAAACGCCGCCGAGCGTGGCGCAATATCTTGCGCCGCTGCTGAAGGTCTTCGAAGGCCGCAAGGAAGAGCTCTGTTTCGAACCCGGTCGATCGCTGGTTGGCAACGCAGGGCTGCTGCTGACCCGTATCGAATACCTCAAGCCCGGCGAAACCAAGAACTTCGCCATCGTCGACGCAGCCATGAACGATCTCGCCCGCCCGGCCCTGTACGACGCCTGGCACGAAGTGGTCGAGGTCGTCGGTCGCGAGGTTCCCACACAGGCCTACGATATCGTCGGCCCGATCTGCGAGAGCGGCGACTTCCTCGCTCGCGGGCGCGAACTGGCCGTGGCCGAAGGCGATCTGCTCGCGATCCTGTCTGCCGGCGCCTACGGCATGACCATGAGCTCCAACTACAACACCCGCCCACGCGCCGCCGAAGTGATCGTCGATGGCGAGCAGGCCCATTTGGTCCGGGCGCGTGAATCCGTTTCGGCGCTGTTCGCCGACGAGAAACCACTGGGCTGAATCGAGCCCGGGGCGGGCGACCTCAGGCGCCCGCCTCCTCCAGCTTCTCGGATTCCTGGTACAAGGCGCGGCCGAAGGCCTTCCATGCCCGGCCGCCACTCGTATGCACGCCGATCTGCGCGCTCTGGCGCATCGTGTTCAGCATCAGCTCCGACAACGCGAACAGCTCGCCAGTGAGCTTGTCCTGCCGGACCGGGCTGCGCAGCAGGCGCACGACGCAACCGGGGTCGCAACTCAGCGCCTGTCGTGCCAGCTCACGCAGCCGCGCCTGATCGTCCCAGTCGAGGCCCAAGGCCAATCCCCGCTTGTAGATCTCGCGCTCCAGCTCATCGGCCGTGCGCGCATAATGCCCAAATCCGCTCATTTCAAAGCCCCCGCGACCACGCCGGAAAGTACCTTCCCGACGACCACACCCATGCATCCGAACGGGCGATCTTCTTGTTTACGACTTACATTCTACAGACGCGAGAGAGCCGATTTGTCGCACTGCATCAAACGACTGTGCCGTAGTGCACTATCGCGGTGTCTTCGGCTCGCACTTTGCACCGCCTTCGGTAGCCTTTCGCTTTTCGCCTTCCCTGCTGCGGGGGACGACGCACTGCCACCCGCAGTCCGACTCGCCCTCGGATCGGCCCAGATTCCAGACAGTGCGGTTTCTGTGTGGGTGCAGCCGGTCGATGCACCCGCTCCCAGCCTGAGCGTTAACGCGCGTGCGGGTATGAACCCGGCCTCGGTGATGAAGCTGGTGACCGCCTTCGCCGCCTTCGACCAACTCGGCCCAACCCACACATGGAGCACCCGTGTCGCCAGCGACACTACCGTGTCGCAAGGCGTCCTCACCGGCAACCTGTATGTCGTCGGCAGCGGCGACCCGGCACTGGACAAGGACCGGGTCGGCAAGCTCCTGCGCCGCCTCCGCGGACTCGGCATCGAGCGCATCGCGGGCGACATCGTGCTCGACGGCTCGGTGCTGCAACTGCCGCCCCACGACCCCGACGCCTTCGACGGACGCGGCCTGCGGCCCTACAACAGCGGCCCTCACGGTCTGCTGATGCATTACAACACGCTGGAACTGGCGCTCTTTCCCGGTCGTCAGCCGAACGAAGCGGTTACGGTCCTCGCCGAGCCGCCCCTGGCGGGCGTGGTGGTCGACAACCGTCTCGTCACCTCGGCTGCAGGATGCGACGTGTGGTACCGCGACCTCGAGGCGCGCATCGAACCGGGCCCCCGCCTGGTGCTGAGCGGCAGCCTGCCGGCGGCCTGCGGCCCTCGCACCTGGAGCGCGGCGCCGCTGGCGCCGGCCGAATTCGGTGCTGCGCTCGTCGCGGCGCTGTGGGCCGAGGCCGGCGGACGCCTGGACGGCCAGGTTCGGAGCGGCCTGACGCCGGCAAGCGCGCAGACCCTGCTCACCCACGAATCGCCGCCGCTTGCCGACATCGTGCGCGACATGAACAAGTGGTCGAACAACGTCATCGCACGCCAGTTGCTGGCCAGCCTCGGCACGACGTATCAAGGCGAAGCGGCCGAGGCGCGGGACATGGTGACACTTGGCGCCCGTGCAACCGCCGAGCGGCTCGCCACAGCGGGGCTGCCCGTGGACAGCCTCGTCATCGAGAACGGCGCCGGGCTATCGCGTATCGAACGCGTCCCCGCCGAAACCCTCGGCCAGATGCTGCTGCTCGCATGGCAGCGGCCGTGGATGCCGGAATACATCTCGGCCCTGCCCGTTGCCGGACTCGATGGCACCGCCCGCCGCCGACTGCGCAACAGTCCGGCCAGCGGCCAGGCACACATCAAGACCGGAACGCTCAACGGCGTGCGCGCGATCGCCGGCTACGTCCTCGACCGCAACAGCCGCCGCCACGTGGTGGTGATGATGGTGAACCACCCGGAGGCCGGCGCCAGCGCATCAGCGCAGGACGCGCTGCTCGAATGGGTATGGGGCGCCCAGCCCTGACGCCAGATACAACTCAGTCCATCGGCAAGGCACGCCGCCCGATCAGGGCGAGCCAGCCGCGCACCACGCGATACAGCACCCACAGCCCGGCCACGCCGATCAGCAACAGCGCGAACGGAATGCCGATTACGGTCAGCGCCAGCAGGACAGCGACGGCAATCCACAGCACGGCGAACCAGAAGGTGCGGATCTGCCAGCGGAAGTGGCTCTCCAGCCAGGTCCCCCGCACTGCCGCCTGATTCCAGTAGTTCAGGATGATCGCTGCGATCGACGGCAGGCTCGCGACGAAGCTGCCGATGATGGTCGCGGAGCCGACCACACCGGTGAACACGGCGAAGGCATGCAGTGCATAGATGAGATGCGTGACCGTGACCATGTTCTCGGAGGGCTGGCCGGCTTGCAGCGGTGCGGGAACGGGGTTGCTCATCGTTTTTCCTCAGGACGCGGGAGCGATCGACCGAAACGGCGATCTCCCTGATGACGAACGCTTCGACCCACAGGGTGCCACGCCGTTCCGCCGCGGCGCAACATGGATCACAAGTATGTGCGGCGTGACAGCGGGGTCAGAGCCCCAGCTCGCCCCACATCGCATCGACCTTCGCCTTCACCGTAGCGTCCATGACGATCGGCGTTCCCCACTCGCGGTTGGTCTCCCCCGGCCACTTGTTGGTGGCGTCCAGCCCCATCTTGCTGCCGAGGCCGGCGACCGGGCTGGCGAAGTCGAGATAGTCGATCGGCGTGTTATCGACCAGCGTGGTGTCACGGGTGGCGTCCATGCGCGTGGTCAGCGCCCAGATCACTTCCTTCCAGTCGCGGATGTTCACATCCTCATCCACCACGATGATGAACTTCGTGTACATGAACTGGCGCAGGAAGCTCCAGATGCCGAACATCACGCGCTTGGCATGACCCGGATACTGCTTGCGGATGCTGACTACAGCCAGGCGGTAGGAGCAGCCCTCGGGCGGCAGGTAGAAATCGACGATCTCGGTGAACTGCTTCTGCAGCAGCGGCACGAAAACCTCGTTGAGCGCCACACCCAGCATCGCCGGCTCGTCGGGCGGCTTGCCGGTGTAGGTGCTGTGGTAGATCGGGTCGCGGCGCATGGTGATGCGCTCGATGGTGAATACCGGGAAGTCGGAGACCTCGTTGTAGTAGCCGGTGTGGTCGCCGTAGGGGCCCTCGGGCGCCATGTCATTCGGGTGAATGACGCCTTCGAGCACGATCTCGGCCGAGGCCGGCACCTGCAGGTCGTTGCCGATGCACTTCACCAGCTCGGTCTTGGCCCCGCGCAGCAGGCCGGCGAACTGGTATTCGGAGATCGAATCCGGCACCGGCGTCACCGCACCGAGAATCGTCGCCGGATCGCAGCCCAGCACCACCGACACCGGGAAAGGCTCCCCCGGATGCGCGCGCTGGTGCTCGAGGAAGTCGAGCGCGCCGCCACGGTGTGCCAGCCAGCGCATGATCACGCGGTTGCGGCCGATGACCTGCTGGCGGTAGATGCCCAGGTTCTGCCGCTTCTTGTGCGGCCCGCGCGTCACCACCAGGCCCCAGGTGATCAGCGGCGCGGCATCGCCCGGCCAGCAGTGCTGGATCGGCAGCTTCGCCAGATCGACCTCGTCGCCCTCCCACACCACCTGCTGGCAGGGCGCGGAGCGAACTTCCTTCGGCGCCATGTTGAGCACCTGCTTCAGCACCGGCAGCTTCTCCCAGGCGTCCTTCAGGCCCTTAGGCGGCTCGGGCTCCTTCAGGTAGGCAAGCAGCTTGCCGACTTCGCGCAGCGGTGTGCTCCAGTTGCCGTCGGCGACATCCTCGCCCATGCCCATCGCTACCCGCTGCGGGGTGCCGAAGAGGTTGGCGAGCACCGGAATGGACTGCTGCACGCCCTTCGTCACCGGCTTCTCGAACAGCAGGGCCGGGCCGCCGGTGCGCAGCACGCGGTCGGCGATCTCGGTCATCTCCAGGTGGGTATCGACCGGCACCGCGATGCGCTTGAGTTCGCCGCGCGCCTCGAGCTGGGTGATGAAGTCGCGCAGGTCGTCGTATTTCATTCGGGCGTCTCGTGTTGGATGCGTGGCATGGGCGGGCGAGGCATGGGACGTTAATTGACGCGCCCGCCAGCGCGAAGTTGCAGTCGCGCGCGAACAGGCGTGGTCAGCGATGGGCGTTGATCGCGTCACGGGTGTCGAGCGCCACCTTGCGCGCGGCCTCTGCGAAATCCTCGTCCTTGCCGGCATACAGCACCGCACGCGAGGAGTTGATCATCAGACCGCCCCCCTTCGCCGTGCGCCCCGCCACGAGGGTCGCGGCGATGTCGCCGCCCTGGGCGCCGATCCCCGGCACCAGCAAGGGCATGTCGCCGGTCAGCTCACGCACGCGCGCGATCTCGGCCGGGAAGGTCGCTCCCACGACCAGGCCGCAGTTGCCGCTGGCGTTCCAGTCCTCGGCCACGGTGCGCGCGACATGCTCGTAGAGCTTCATGCGCCCCTTGGGCGTATCGACTTCCAGGAACTGCAGGTCCGAGCCGCCCGGGTTGGAGGTGCGGCACAGCAGGATCACACCCTTGTCCGGGTAGGCCAGGTAGGGATCGACCGAGTCGCGGCCCATGTAGGGATTGACCGTGATCGCGTCGGCCTTGAAGCGCTCGAAGGCTTCGATGGCGTACTGCTCCGCGGTGCTGCCGATGTCGCCGCGCTTGGCGTCGAGGATGACCGGGGTGTCGGGATGCGCCGTGTGGATGTGCTCGATCAGCGCCTCGAGCTGGTCCTCGGCGCGATGGGCGGCGAAGTAGGCGATCTGCGGCTTGAAGCAGCACACCAGGTCGGCCGTGGCGTCGACGATGGCCTTGCAGAATTCGAGGATGGCGTCGGGGCACCCCTGCAGGTGAGCGGGAAACTTGACGGGATCGGGGTCGAGGCCAACGCACAGCAGGCTGTTGCGCTGCTGCCAGGCGGCCTCGAGGGCGGTCATGAAGTGCATGTCAGGATCCAGAAAATGCGCAGAAAGGTCGGCTGCCGGCTCAGGCCCGGCGCAGCAGGTCGTCGATGAGGAGCCCGGCGAACACGGCGGCGCCGAACCAGTTGTTGTGGCGGAAGGCCTTGAAGCAGTTCGCACGATCGCGCTCGCGGATCAGCGTGTAGTGGTAGCCGGCGATCCCTCCCGCGACGAGCAGGCCGGCGAACCAGGCCATGCCGCGGTCGGCCGCGACACCGATCGCGGCGAGCAGGCCGAGCGTGATCGCGTAGCACAGCATCACCGCGGCGACGTCGAAGCGGCCGAAGGTGATGGCCGAGGTCTTGATGCCGATCTTGAGATCGTCGGGCCGGTCGACCATGGCGTACTCGGTGTCGTAGGCGATCGCCCAGAATACGTTGGCAAGCAGCATCACCCAGGCCACAGGCGGCACCTCGGCGAGAATCGCGGCAAAGCCCATCGGGATGCCGAAGCCGAAGGCGATGCCGAGGTAGCCCTGCGGAATGGCGAAGAAGCGCTTGGTGAAGGGGTAGCTGCCGGCAAGGAACAAGGCCGGCAGCGACAGCCAGATGACCAGCGCGTTCAGCGGCAGGATCAGCAGGAAGGCCAGCAGCGACAGTGCGCCCGCCAGCAGCAGCGCCTCGCGCGTGCCGACCGCACCCGTCGCCAGCGGGCGGTTGCGGGTGCGCTCGACATGGCCGTCGAAGTCGCGGTCGGCGTAGTCGTTGATGACGCAGCCGGCCGAGCGCATCAGGAAGGTGCCGATCACGAAGATCACCAGCACATGCAGCGGCGGCCAGCCCTCGGCGGCGAACCACAGCGCCCACAGCGTCGGCCACAGCAACAGCAGCGTGCCGATGGGCTTGTCGATCCGCATCAGGCGGGCGTAGTGCGGCAGCTTGTCACTGAGGCTCATCGTGTCGGTCATCGGGGCAGATCGAAAATCGCGGGCAGGAAGAACTCGCTGACCATCAGCGCGCGGTCGTGACGATGGAACAGCGAACGGCGCCCCCACAATTCGCGCGGCACAAGCACGGAAGGCGCGTGTGCGGCCAAGGCAGCGCGGGCCCGATGATAACGCGCATCGCGTGCATCGAGCCGTACGCAGGCGAGCGGCGCACGCGAGATGGCCGGATCGGCGAACAAGGCAGCCCCCAGCGGCCGGGCGCCGAAGCCGTGAAAGAGATTCCACGCCCCGCGCACATGCCCGCGGGGCAAGAGCGTGCGGGCAAACACCACAGGGCGGCGGTCGGCGAGCAACAGCACTTCGCGCACCCAGACCCGCTCGCCGGGGCGCAGGCCGAGCAGCTTCGCCTCGTCGGGCACGGCCGAGGCGAGCCCCTGGCACAGCAGGTTCACGCTGACGCGCTCACAGCGCGCGCGGATCCTCGCGGTCAGCGACGACGGGTCGGTGAGCCAGGGGATGAGGTGGGACGGCGTGCGGGCGCGCGGCGGGGCGGCCAGCCAGGTTTCGCTAGGAGGACGGATCAGCATGCTTGGTCGTCAGGACGAGGCCGGATTGTACTCGCGGCATCCCTGAGCGAGGGGACCCACAGGCGTGAGCAGGCTTCCACCGTCGGGAGGGGTGGGCATTCGTTCCGAAGGCTGCGGAACTCGCTGCGCTCGGACAGTCCTCGCCTTCTCCACGAACGCCCACCCCTCCCGACTGCCTCATTGCGGCGTTGTACGGTCACGCGCGCAGCAAGGCTTCCCGCCCTCCAAGCCAGCGCTTCATCAGGCGCTCGCTCGCCTCGGGCATTTCGCGCAGCATGCGCTCGGCCCATTCGCGTGCCGGATCGATAAGGTCGGTGTCGTCCTCGAGACTCGCATAACGCAGCAAGGGCAGTCCGCTCTGGCGCGCACCGACGAACTCGCCAGGGCCGCGGATGCGCAGGTCGGCGCGGGCGATCTCGAAACCGTCGGTGTTCTCGTAGATCACCTTCAGGCGCTCGCGGCCGGTCTGCGACAGAGGCTGGGCGTAGATCAGGATGCAGACGGACTCGGCACTGCCGCGCCCGACGCGGCCGCGCAGCTGATGCAACTGGGCGAGGCCGAAGCGCTCGGCGTGCTCGATAACCATCAGGCTGGCGTTGGGGACATCGACGCCGACCTCGATGACGGTGGTGGCCACCAGCACGTCGAGTTCGCCCGTGGAAAAGGCCTTCATCGTGGCGGATTTCTCGTCGGCCTTGAGGCGGCCGTGCACCAGGCCCACCCTGAGTTCCGGCAAGGCTGCCACCAGCGTCTCGAAGGTCTCGACTGCGGTCTGCAGTTGCAGCGCCTCCGACTCCTCGATCAGCGGGCACACCCAGTAGGCCTGACGGCCGCCCAGGCAGGCCTGCCGCACCCGCTCGACGACCTCGTCGCGGCGGGCGTCGGACACCAGCTTGGTGCGGATCGGCGTGCGCCCGGGTGGCAACTCGTCGAGCACCGAGACATCGAGGTCGGCGTAGTGGGTCATCGCCAGGGTGCGCGGGATCGGTGTGGCCGACATCATCAGCATGTGCGGGCGCCGGCCCGCCTCGCCCTTCTCGCGCAGCGCGAGGCGCTGGCGCACGCCGAAGCGGTGCTGCTCGTCGACCACCGCCAGCGCCAGACGCGGCAGCGTCACCGGATCCTCGATCAGCGCATGGGTGCCCACGGCCAGCAGCAGCTCGCCGCTGCGCAGGCGTTCGAGTTCGGCCTCGCGCTCGCGCTTCCTGCGGCTGCCCGACAGCCAGGCCACCCCGATGCCGAGCGGCGCGAGCCAGTCGGACAGCTTGCGCCAGTGCTGCTCGGCCAGGATCTCGGTCGGTGCCATCATCGCCGCCTGCCAGCCGTTGTCCACCGCCTGCAGCATCGCCAGCGCCGCGACCAGGGTCTTGCCGCTGCCGACGTCGCCCTGCAGCAGACGCTGCATCGGGTGCGGGGCGGCGAGGTCGGCAGCGATCTCTGCCACTGCACGGGACTGCGCACCGGTCGGGCGGAAAGGCAGGCTGGCCAGCAAGGCCGCAGTCAGCTCGCCGCGGACCGGCAGAGGCACGGCCTGGCGGGCCCGCCGGGCGTTGTAAGCGCGGCGCAGCGACATCTGTTGCACCAGCAGTTCCTCGAACTTGATGCGGCGCCAGGCCGGATGTTCGCGCAGCTCGAGCGCCGCGGGGTCGGCATCGGGTGCGGGGTGGTGCAGCGCGCGCAGGGCCTCACCAAAGCCCGGCAGCCCGAGGCCGCGACACGCCGCCACGGGCAGCGGATCGTCCAGCATCTCGCTCGCGAGCGCGCGGTCGATGAGCTTGCGCAGCGTGGCCTGGCCCACGCCCGCGGTGGTCGGATAAACCGGCGTCAGCGCGTTCGGCAGGGCTTCATCCGCCTCCACCACGCGGACCCGGGGGTGGATCATCTCGTCGCCGAAGAAGCCACCCCGCACCTCGCCGAACAGACGCACGCGGCGCCCGCTTGCAAGCTGCTTCTGCTGCGAGGGGTAGAAGTTGAGCCAGCGTGCGACCAGCGTTCCGGACGCATCGGCAATGCGTACGACGAGTTGCCGGCGTGGGCGCAGCACGATCTCGCTCGACTGGACCTCGCCTTCCACCTGCACGGCAAATCCTGGTCGCGCGGCCGCAATCGGGGTCAGGCGCGTCTCGTCCTCGTAGCGCAGCGGCAGGTGAAGCAGCAGGTCCTGCGGCCCGCGGATGTCGAGCTTCGCCAGCAGGCCGGCAAGCTGCGGGCCGACACCGGGCCAGCCGCGCGCAGCCGGCGCGGCATCACGCACCGCTGCGTTGGCGACGGACTCGGCAGGCGTCGAGGCGGCCGATCGGGGGGAACGGGGCACGGAAACGCATGGGACGCTGCAGGCGCAGCATCCCTTGCTCAGGCAGACTTCGCGGAATCAGCCGAGCACGATGGTGAGGTCGGCCTCGACCAGCGCGCCACGGGGCAGTTCGCGGACGCCCACGGTGGCGCGGGCCGGATAGGGCTCGGCGAAGTAGCGCGTCATCACCTCGTTGACGATGCCGAAGTTCGACAGGTCGGTCAGGTAGATCGTGATCTTGACGACGTCGGCGAACGACGCCCCTGCGGCCTCGGCCACCGCCTTGAGGTTGTCGAACACGCGCACGGCCTGGGCCTCGACACCGTCGACCAGTTGCATGCTGACGGGATCGAGCCCGATCTGGCCGGACAGGTAGACCTGGTTGCCGACCTTGACGGCCTGCGAATACGGGCCGATCGCGGCCGGTGCGTTGGGCGTGGAGATGATGGTGCGGGCCATGGCGAAAACCTCTGGGTGCGAAAGGCCCGCATTGTAAACCGCGACTGCCCGCCTGCGGCCGCGCGGCAGGATTCAGTCCTGCTGGCGCAGCGTGATGTCGCAGCCCATGCGGCCGATGACCTTCTGCAGTCCGCGACGCGCCCGCGTATTGATCACCAGCGGCGCCATGAAGTTGGCGCTCAAGCCGGCCGAGGCCGGATTCGCGTCCGCCCCCTCCTGCGCCCGCACGATGACCGCAACGGCGAGATCTTCCTGATTCTGGAGCTGCAGCAGTTCGGTCTCGGCGTCGGTCAGGACGAACTCGAGATTGACGCCCAGGCGGGCCGGTGGTGTGACCGAGAAGCCGACTTCGGGATCATCCGCGCACTGCAGCAAGAAGACGTCCGGCTCGCGCCCTTCCTCATGCACGAGGGCAAAACGGCGGCAGGCCTCGAAGCCGGGCAGCCCCTCGGGAAACTCGATGATGAGGTCGTCAGCAATCTCTGCGCTGCCGAATTCGGGGCTCTTGATCTTCATGGTGCGACTCCTCAAGGTGGAAGGTTTCTTTACCCGGTTCAGGGTTTCTTGCGTGCGGGCGGCAACAGCATACCGGCTTCATGGCCCGCCTTGCGCAAGGCCGCCTGGGCCTTCTCCGCCGCGGTACGGTCGGCGAAGGGGCCGAGCACGACCCGGCTCTGGATCGTAGCCGGCAACCCTTTTGCAGCGAGCTCGCGCTGATAGGCGGCGGCATTCGCCGGATCGCCGAACACGCCGAGCTGAATGCGGAAGCCGTCAGCAGGGGCAGGCGGAATGGCTTGTGGGACAGGCAGCGGCGCAACGGGCACCGCGGGCACAATGGGAGCCTCTGGCGCGCGGTCGGTTGCAGGCGCGGCGGGTTGCACAGGGTCCGGGGGGCCGCCCTGTTCCGGCTGCGCGGCGGCCGGCACGCGCGGCGCCGGAGCTGCCGGCGGGAGGACGGCGATCGCCGACGCTGCCGGCTGCATGCCCACCTGGCCTTTGCCAGCGCCGGCCCCGACGCGCTCCGGCACGGCCCCCTGCTGCTCCAGCACCAGCGCCACGACGAGCAGCAGGCCCGCCAAGACCAAGGCCACGCCCGCGCGCTTCAGGGCTTGGTTGCGCTGCCTGCGCAGCGGATCGTCCTGCGTACTCATCGTTGGGCGCCTCCACTGCGTGCGAGCGAGAGCACGAGTTCGGCCTCGGCCACGGTGATGCCACAACGCGCAGCGATCTCCTCGGCAGACATGCCCTGCTCGGCAAGGCGCAGCGATTCGCTGTACTCGGGCGACACGCCGCTGGCACCCGCGCCAGCGTCCTCGAGCTGCGTGCGCAGGCCCGCAACCTCGAGCTGCAGGGCATCTATCTCGGCATGTTGGCGCGACACGAGTGCCCGCAACTCGGCTACCTCCCGCCGCAGGTGGCGGGCCTCGAGTTCGAGTTGAAAACTTTCCGGTGAGCGCTCCGGCACAGGCTGGGGCGCTACTGGAGGGGGTGATACCGGACCCGGCCGGAGCTCGGGGGCGTAATCGAAGCCGTCGTCCTCAGCGCCATCGTCATCGACCACCGTTGCCTTCGGTGCGCCCGTTGCACGCGACGGCGTGCGCCGCGCGACGATCAGCGCGCGCAGCAGTTGCCAGGCGGCAAAGCCGACGCACAATACCACCAGCAGCCACAGGAGCTGACGCAAGCTCACCACCTCTTCCTCGCCGACAAACGTCGACCGGGGCCTGGATGCCGGAAGCCCACGGTCGTCTGCGTTCGAGAAGGAAGGGTCATGGACACGGGTGGGCACGAGTGAATTGGCCCGATAATACTGTCCGCCCCTGCCGACGACAAACCAAGATGGATTTTTCCCTCCCTGCCCTACTGTTCTGGCTCAAGAAGCTGCTCGCCGCGGCCATCCTGCCGCCACTGCTGCCACTGCTACCGGTGGTCGTCGGCCTGCTGTTGCTGCGTCGCCACCCGCGCCTGGGGCGAGCGCTGGCATGGGGCGGAATCGCGCTCAACCTGCTGCTGACCCTGCCGGCGAGCGTCGGCTGGCTGGCGAAGCAACTTGAAGACCCGCAACCCCTGTCGATAGAGGCGGCCACAGCGGCGCAGGCCATCGTGGTCCTTGGCGCAGGGCGGCGCGACTATGCGCCTGAATACGGCGGCGAGACCCTGAACCGCCTCGCGCTCGAGCGGGTCCGCTACGGCGCCCGGCTCGCGCGCACGACAGGCCTGCCACTGCTCGTCAGTGGCGGTGGCCTCGCCGGCGAGACCGCCGAAGCGGTCCTGATGAAATCCGCACTCGAGGAAGACTTCGGCCTGTCCGTGCGCTGGGCCGAGGTCGGCTCGCGGGACACGCGCGAGAACGCGCTCTTCTCGGCGCAGATCCTGCGTGATGCGGACGTGCGCCACGTGCTCCTCGTCACCCACGCCATGCACATGCCTCGCGCGCAGGCGGCATTCGAAGCAGCGGGAATGATCGTGACTCCTGCGCCGACCGGATGGCTCGCGGACCATGGCGAGCCATCCGGCGAGCATTTCCTGCCCGGCCAGCTCCCAAATGCGAACAGCGCCTATACCGGCTGGTTCGCGGTGCACGAGGCGATCGGACGACTGGCCTACCGCCTGTCGCAATGACCGCCCGTGCAGCCGACTTCAGTCGCCAACGTCAGGCGCCAACATCAGTCGCCGAAGTCAGCGCCCGCCGAACGACGGCGCACGTTTTGCCAGGAAGGCCGTAACGCCCTCGGCAAAATCGTCGGCGGCTGCGCAGCGCGCAAAGGCTTCCGCCTCGCTCTGCAGCTGCGATTCGAGCTGGTTGTCGTGCGAAGCCGTGAGCAGGCGCTTGATCTCGCCGTAGGCGTGCTGCGGCCCAGACAGCAAGCGACTCGCCAGTGCCGAAACCTCGTCGTCGAGCCGGTCGAGGGGCGCGACGCGGTTCACCAGCCCCAGGCGGAGCGCCTCGGCGGCATCGAAACGCTCGGCCAGCAACAGCAACTCGGCCGCCTTGCGCCGGCCGACGATGCGGGGCAGGAAATACGATGCGCCACCGTCACCCGACAGCGCGATCGAGGCATAGGCGGTGGTGAACTTGGCGTTGTCCGCACAGATCGCGAGGTCGCAGCCCAGCATCAGCGACAGGCCGAAACCGGCGCATGCGCCACGCACCTTTGCGATCACCGGCTGCGGCAGGCTCTGCAGGATCTCCACGGTGGGGTTGATGTGCTGCACGATCAGCGCCTTGAATTCCGCCAGACGCGCTTCGCGCGACAGATGCAGCTGGCCCGCGAAGTCCTTCAGGTCGCCACCGGCCATGAAATGGTCTCCCGCCCCCTGCACGACGACCACGCCGTAGTCCTTGCGCGCCGCAAGTTCGCGCGCGGCCGCGGCCAGGTCGGGCATCATCGCGATCGACAGGGCATTGAGCGCCTGCGGCCGGTTGAGCGTCAGGGTGGCGATGCCATCGGTGACATCGAGCAGAACGGTATCCGCCATCGGGAAATCCTCCAGAAAAAATGCCCGCCATGCGCACGGGCGCAACAGCGGGCATTCTGACACGGCGCGCGGCGCGCCCCGTGGTGTCGCGTGGCCCCGGCCTTCAGCCGCCGAAGTCGTCGAGCATGATGTTCTCGCGCTCGACGCCGAGATCCAGCAGCATCTTGATCACTGCCGCGTTCATCATCGGGGGGCCGCACATGTAGAACTCGCAGTCCTCGGGGGCCGGATGGTCCTTGAGGTAGTTCTCGTACAGCACGTTGTGGATGAAGCCGGTGTAGCCGGTCCAGTTGTCCTCGGGCAGGGGGTCCGACAGCGCGAGGTGCCACTTGAAGTTCGGGTTCTCGGCGGCGAGCTTGTCGAACTCCTCGACGTAGAAGGCTTCGCGCATCGAGCGCGCGCCGTACCAGAAGCTGATCTTGCGCTTGCTGCTCAGGCGCTTGAGCTGGTCGAAGATGTGCGAACGCATCGGTGCCATGCCCGCACCGCCGCCGATGAAGACCATCTCGTTGTCGGTGTCGCGGGCGAAGAACTCGCCGAACGGACCATACACCGTGACCTTGTCACCCTTCTTGAGGTTGAACACCCAAGAGGACATCTTGCCCGGCGGAATGTCGTCACGGCCCGGTGGGGGCGACGCGACGCGGATGTTGAACTTCACCACGCCCTTCTCGTCCGGGTAGTTCGCCATCGAGTAGGCGCGGATCACGGTCTCGTCCACCTTGGAGACGAAGCGCCACATGTTGAACTTGTCCCAGTCGCCGCGATACTCGTCCTGGATGTCGAAATCCTTGTAATTGACGACGTGTGGCGGGCACTCGAGCTGCACATAGCCGCCAGCGCGGAAGTGGACGTCCTCGCCTTCGGGCAGGCGCAGCGTCAGTTCCTTGATGAAGGTGGCGACGTTGGGGTTGGACTCCACCGTGCATTCCCACTTCTTCACGCCGAAGACTTCTTCCGGCACCTCGACCTTCATGTCCTGCTTGACCGGGGTCTGGCAGGACAGGCGCCAGCCTTCCTTGGCGTCGCGCTTGGTGAAGTGCGATTCCTCGGTCGGCAGCATGGAGCCGCCGCCTTCCTTGACGACGCACTTGCACTGCGCGCAGGTGCCGCCACCGCCGCAGGCCGAGGGCAGGAAGAGCCCGCTTTCGGCCAGGGTCTGCAGCAGCTTGCCGCCGGCCGGGACGGTGATCTTCTTCTCGCCATTGATGTCGATGGTGACGTCGCCGCTGGCCACCAGCCTGGAGCGGGCAACGATGATGAACACGGCCAACGCAAGCACGATGGCGGTGAACATCCCGATGCCGAGTACGATTTCGGTATTCATGTGTTCATCCCGTCCTTAGAGCTGCACGCCGGAGAAGGACATGAAGCCCAGCGACATCAGCCCGATGGTGATGAAGGTGATGCCCAGTCCCTGCAGACCCTCGGGCACGTCGCTGTACTTCAGCTTCTCGCGGATGCCCGCCAGCAGCGCGATCGCCAGCGCCCACGAGGCGCCAGAGCCGATGCCATACACCGTGCTTTCAGCAAGGTTGTAATCACGCTCGACCATGAACAGCGAGCCCGCCATGATCGCGCAGTTCACCGTGATGAGCGGCAGGAACACGCCCAGCGCGTTGTAGAGGCTGGGCACGTACTTGTCGAGCAGCATCTCGAGGATCTGCACGATCGCGGCAATCACGCCGATGTAGGACAGCAGGCCAAGGAAGGACAGATCGACGTCCGGCAGTCCCGCCCACGCCAGCGCGCCTTCGCGCAAGAGGTAGGTGTAGATCAGGTTATTGGCCGGGACCGTGATGGTCTGCACCACGATCACCGCGATACCGAGGCCGATCGCGGTCTCGACCTTCTTCGAGATGGCGATGAAGGTGCACATCCCGAGGAAGAAGGCGAGTGCCATGTTCTCGATGAACACGGCCCGGACGAAGAGGCTCAGATAGTGTTCCATTTCAGTAGGCCTCCTTGGTCACGACCTGCGGCGCCATCTTGAACGCCGGCTTCTCGACCTGGTCCTTCTTCCACGAACGCAGCGCCCATATCAGCAGGCCGATCAGGAAGAACGCGGACGGCGGCAGCAGCAGCAGGCCGTTGGGCACGTACCAGCCGCCATCCTTGGCCAGCGCGATGATCTCGACCCCGAACAGCTTGCCGGCGCCAAACAGCTCGCGGATCACGCCCAGGGTCAGCAGCACGACGCTGTAGCCGAGGCCGTTGCCGATCCCGTCCATGAAGGACAGCAGCGGCGGGTTTTGCATCGCGAACGCTTCGGCGCGCCCCATCACGATGCAGTTGGTGATGATCAGGCCGACAAACACCGACAGCTGCTTGGCGAGGCTGAAGGCATATGCCCGCAGGATCTGATCGACCACGATCACGAGCGAAGCGATGATCACCATCTGCACGATCATCCGGATCGAGCCCGGAATCTGGCTTCGGATCATCGAAATGAACATGCTCGAGAACGCCGTAACCAGCGTCAGCGCAATCGACATCACCAGCGCGGTCTTGAGGTTGGATGTCACCGCGAGCGCAGAACAGATGCCTAGGATCTGCAAACCGATCGGGTTGTTCGCAAAGATCGGGTTGAGTAGGACTTCCTTCATGGTGGGTTTGGACATGATCAGACCCCCTGGGTACGAAGTTTGGCCAGGTAGGGCCCGAAGCCCTGCTCACCCAGCCAGAATTGAAGCAGCCGGTCGACGCCGTTGCTTGTCAGCGTGGCACCAGCAAGTGCATCGACCTGATGTGTCGCCTCGGGGTTCGCCGGATCCACGCCCCCCTTGACGATGCGGATCGCCGGTTTGCCCTGCTCGTCGAACAGGGTCTTGCCCGGCCACAGCGCCTTCCACTTCGGGTTGTCGACTTCGCCGCCAAGGCCCGGCGTCTCGGCATGCTGATAGAAGCCGAGGCCGACCACCGTGTTGAGGTCGTTCTTCACTGCGACGAAGCCATGGAGTGTCGACCAAAGCCCGTAGCCCCGCACCGGCAGAATGAGGGACTCGAGCTTTCCATCCTGCTCGACCATGTACACGGTGGTGAAGCGTTCGCGGCGCTTGATCAGCGCGATGTCCTCTTCGCCGGGCAGCGCATCGGACAGTTTCGGGTCTCGCGCTGCCTTCAGCGGGTCGAACAGGTTCGGATCATGGGCGTCCGCATACTCGCCCGTCTCCAGATCAATCACGCGCGCCCTGATGCGGCTGCCGAACACAGCCTTCACCTCGCGCGCCGACATTTCAGCATCACCCAGGCCGGCGATGGACAGGATGCTGCGTTGCTTGTCGAGCTGGCGGTTCTCGATCTGCACCGGCTTCAGCGAAACCGCCGCACCGGCAACGAAGACCGAGCTGACGAGACTGACCGCCAGCGCCACCAGCAGCGTACGGCTCGTCGATTCTTTCTTAGACATTGCGCGCAAGCCTCCGCTTGATGTTGGCCGCAATCACGAAGTGATCGATCAGCGGCGCACACAGGTTGGCGAAAAGGATGGCCAGCATGATGCCCTCGGGGAAGGCAGGGTTCACCACGCGCACCAGCACGGTCATGACACCGACCAGCGCGCCGAAGATCCACTTCCCGGTATTGGTCATCGACGCCGACACCGGGTCGGTCGCCATGAAGATCATGCCGAAGGCGAACCCGCCCATCACCAGATGCCAGTACCAGGGCACGGCGAACATCGGGTTGGTGTCAGAGCCGATGGCGTTGAACAGCAGGCTCATGCCCACCATGCCGAGGAACACACCGGTGACGATGCGCCAGGACGCGATCTTCATCAGCAGAAGCACCGCACCGCCGATCAGGATGGCCAGCGTGCTGGTCTCGCCGATCGAACCGTGGACGGTACCGAGGAAGGCGCTCATCCAGTCGATGCCGTTGCCGACCACCGCCTCGATACCTCCGCTGGCGCCGAGCGACAGCATGGTCGCGCCGGTATAGCCATCCACCGCGGTCCACACGGCGTCGCCCGACATCTGCGCCGGATAGGCGAAGTACAGGAAGGCACGGCCGGTCAGCGCCGGGTTGAGGAAGTTCTTGCCGGTACCGCCGAACACTTCCTTGCCGATCACCACGCCGAAGCTGATGCCCAGCGCCACCTGCCACAACGGCATGTCCGGCGGGCAGGTCAGGGCGAACAGCACCGAGGTGACGAAGAAGCCCTCGTTCACCTCATGGCGGCGAATCGCGGCGAACAGCACTTCCCAGAAGCCACCGACGATGAAGGTCGTCAGGTAGATCGGCAGGAAGTAGGTCGCCCCGTGCAGGAAGTTTGCCCACAGGCTGGCCGGGTCCAGCCCCGCCAGCGCACTGGTCAGCGCGATGCGCCAGCCGTCCTGCGCCGCCATCAGCTCGGCACTGCCGGCGAGGATGGTGTTGGCCTGGTAGCCGACGTTCCACATGCCGAAGAACATCGCCGGGAAGGTGCACAGCCACACCGTGATCATCATGCGCTTGAGGTCGAGACCGTCGCGCACGTGGGAGGTGGTGCGGGTGACACTGCCGGGCTTGAACAGACCCGTGTCGATGGCTTCGTACAGAGCGTAGAACTTCTCGTACTTGCCGCCCTTTTCAAAATGATGCTCGATGCTGTCGAGCCAGGAGCGCAGACCCATTCTCAACCCTCCTTCTCGATGCGTGTGAGGTTATCCCGCAGGATGGGACCGTATTCGTACTTGCCGGCGCACACGTAGGTGCACAGCGCCAGGTCTTCCTCGTCCAGCTCCAGGCAACCCAGCTTCTGCGCCATCTCGGTGTCGCTGACGATGAGCGAGCGCAGCAGCTGCGTCGGCAGGATGTCGAGCGGCATGACTTCTTCGTAGTTGCCGATCGGCACCATCGCACGCGGGCTGCCGTTGGTGGTGGTCGTGAAGTTGAACAGCTTGCCCGGCGAGAGCTTGGAGATGTAGAGGTTCATCACCGAGTGTTTGTCGACACCCGCGCGCAGGTAATGCAGCATCTCGCGCTCGGTGCCTTCCTCCAGGCAGGAAACCTGCAGGTGGTAGCGCCCCAGGTAGGCGCAGGCGCCGCGCGAGGTGCGGCCACCGAACACCGAGCCGGAGATCACGCGCACCTTCTTGCCCGGCAGCAGCTCGCCGGCAGTGAGCTCGTCCAGACTGGCACCCAGACGGGCACGCACCAGGCGCGGCTTGTCGACCATCGGGCCGGCGATGGACACGACACGTTCGGTCCACAGGCGGCCGGTGGAGAACAGCTTGCCGACGGCGATCACGTCCTGATAGTTCAGGTACCACACCGACTTGTGCGCATCGACCGGGTCGATGAAATGGATGTGGGTGCCCGCCAGGCCTGCCGGATGCGGGCCGGCAAAGGTCTCGGCGCTGACATTGGCCAGCCCGGAACAGGGCATCTGCGTGCCTTCGGCATGACACACGACGACACGGGCGATGCGAGCGAGGGCCTTGAGACCGCGCGCGAAGTCCGCGGCGTGCTCGGCGATGACGACAGTCGGATCGACGGCGAGCGGATGGGTGTCCATCGCGGTGACGAAGATCGAGCTCGGCGTGCCGTCCACCGCCGGCACCTTGCTGTAGGGGCGCGTGCGCAGGGCGGTCCACAGACCGGAGTCGATCAGGTTCTGGCGCACCTTGTCCTGCGCCAGCGTCTCGAGCTCGCCATCGGTGTAACGCGCGAACTCGACCGCGTCCTCACCTTCGAGATCGATCACCACCGACTGCAGCACGCGCTGCTCGCCGCGATGGATCGCGCTGATCGTGCCCGCACCGGGCGCCGTGAAGACCACGCCGGGGGTCTTCTTGTCGGAAAAAAGGACCTGGCCCAGCTTCACCCGATCACCGACCTGAACCGACATCGTCGGCTTCATGCCGTGATAGTCGAAGCCGATGACGGCCACACTGCGCACCGGCCTGCCGGCCTCGATACGCTGCGCCGGGGCGCCGGTGATGGGCAGGTCCAGTCCGCGTTTGATTCTTATCATGCGTCTCTCGCCCAAACTGTCGTGACAATGGGCGGGAGGCGAACGAACCCCCGGCAAGACTGCAATCCGAAGGCTGTCGACGCGCTCCCGCATCAAACAAACCCGCGGATTATAAAAGATTGTTACCAACCGATCACGGTGATCGATCAGGTGACGTGCACGTCATCCGTGTTATCCGAAGGGTGGGAATGGGGAACGGCAGCCGAAGCTGCCGTTCCCCGAACGCCATGCGAAAGGCCGAATCAGACGCGCTCGAACACCCCTGCTGCGCCCATGCCCGTGCCGATGCACATGCTGATCATGCCGTAGCGCAGGCCGGGATCGCGCTGCATGGCGGCCATCAGTGTCGCAGTGCGGATCGCCCCCGTCGCGCCTAGCGGATGCCCCAGCGCGATCGCCCCGCCCAGCGGATTGACCTTGGCCGGGTCCATCTCCAGTTGGCGCATCACCGCCAGCGCCTGGGCGGCGAAGGCCTCGTTCAGCTCGGTCCAGCCGATGTCGCCCATGCCCACCCCTGCACGCTGCAGGGCGCGCGGGATGGCCTCGATCGGGCCGATGCCCATGACCTCGGGCGGTACACCGGCCACGGCGAAGCTGGCAAAGCGCGCGATCGGCTTCACGTCATAGCGCTTCACTGCCGCCTCGCTCATCAGCAGCACCGCGGCCGCACCATCGGACATCTGCGAACTGTTGCCCGCCGTCACCGAGCCGCGCGCGGCGAACACCGGCTTGAGCTTGGCCAGCTTGTCCAATGCCGAATCCGGCCGCGGCCCCTCGTCCTGCGCCAGCATGCGCTCGACGATGCGTACCGTGCCGCCTTCGCCAGGCACGTGTGACTTCACCGCATACGGCACGATCTCGGCCTCGAACTGCCCGGCCGCAATCGCCGCGCAGGCGCGACGATGCGACTCGACGGCGAACGCGTCCTGATCCTCGCGGCTGACGCCCCACTGCTGCGCCACCCGCTCCGCCGTCAGCCCCATGCCGTAGGCGATGGCGACGTTCTCGGCGTGCGCGAAGATCTCCGGATTGAGGCTGACCTTGTTGCCCATCATCTGCGGCATCGCGCTCATGCTTTCGGTGCCGGCGGCGATCATCACGTCAGCCTCGCCAAGGCGGATGCGGTTGGCGGCATCGGCCACTGCCTGCAGACCCGAGGCGCAGAAGCGGTTGATCGTGACACCCGGCACCCTGTCCGAAAGGCCGGCCAGCAGCAAGCCGATACGCGACACGTTCATGCCTTGCTCGGCTTCCGGCATTGCGCAGCCGGTGATGACGTCGCCGATCTCGTTGCCATCGAGATTGGGCACCTTCGCGACCACCTCGCGCAGCACCTTCGCCAGCATGTCGTCCGGCCGCACGTTGCGGAAGGCACCGTTGCGCTTCGCAACCGGCGTGCGCACCGCGGCGACGATATAGGCGTCCTGAATCTGTTTGCTCATCGATTCTTCTCCGTCAGTTGCGCAGGGGCTTGCCCGTCTCGAGCATGTGCGCGATGCGCTGCTGGGTCTTCTCGGTCTTCAGCAGTTCTACGAACTGCGCGCGCTCGACGTCCAGGATCCACTGCTCGCTGACGCGGCTGTTGGTCTCCACTTCACCACCGCACAGCGCGGTGGCCGCCGCCTTGGCGACGCGGTAGTCGTGCGCCGAGATGAAGCCCCCTTCGGCCATGTTCACCAGCATCATTTCGCAGGTCGCGATGCCGTTGCGCCCCGCCACGGTGACCGCCGGATTGACCAGCGCCGGGCGCCAGGCCGATTCGGCCATCGCCCGCGCGCGGCGAATCCCGGCGTACAGGATCTCGGCAGCGTTGAACACCACGTCGTCCCCCGCCCGCCCGAAGCCGAGCTGGATCGCCTCCAGCGCGCTCTTGGCGACAGTCGCCATCGCAATCGTCTGGAAGGCGTTCTGGATGTAGGGGAACACATCACCGCCGGCCGCACGCAGCGCCAGGGCGTGGGCCTGCAAGGCGAACTCCTTGCTGCCGCCACCCGCCGGAATCAGGCCGACGCCGGCCTCGACCAGGCCGACGTAGCTTTCGAGCGCGAACACGCGGTGCGCGGCGTGCATCACGAACTCGCAGCCGCCGCCCAGCGCCATGCCCTGCACCGCCGCGACCACTGGCACCTGCGCATGCTTGATGCTCATCGACGCGCGCTGGAACTTCGCCACCATCTTCTCGAGCAGATCGAACTGACCGGCGCGGCAGGCCTCGCCCACCTGCTGCAGATTGGCACCGACCGCGAACGGCGCCGGCTGCCAGATCACCAGGCCGTCGAGGTCGGCTTCGGCACGCGCGATCGCCTCGAGCAGACCATCCATCACCTCGTCGCCGATCGCGTGCATCTTCGACACGATCGACACGATGCCAATGCGCGCATCCAGGTCGGCGCGCCGCCACAGGCGCACGCCGCCGTTCTCCCACAGCGTCTCGCCGCGGTCGTCCGGCGCCTCGCCCAGAACCCGGTCCGGATAGAGCTGGCGCTGATACACGGGCAGCGCCGCGCGCGCCTTCAGCGCGTTCTCCGCGGCACTGAAGGAGCCCGCGGGCGCATGCGCACCGTCGCGCTCGAACACCCATGGTGGCAGCGGCACGCTCGACATCGCGCGACCGTGGTCGATGTCCTCCTGGATCATCGCCGCCACCTCGCGCCAGCCCGCGGCCTGCCAGGTCTCGAACGGCCCCTGCGCCCAGCCGAAGCCCCAGCGCATCGCCAGGTCGACATCGCGCGCATTGTCGGCGATGTCGCCCAGATGCACCGCGCAGTAATGAAACACGTCGCGGAAGATGGACCACAGGAACTGCGCCTGCGGGTGCGGATGCGCTGCGAGCTGGGCGAACTTCTCCGCCGGGCTCTTCAGCTTCAGGATCGCCTCGACCTCGGGGAAGACCTCGCCGCCGCTGTCGCGGTAGTCCTGCAGATTCAGGTCGAGCACCTGGATCTGCTTGCCCTGCTTGCGGTAGATGCCGCATTTGGTCTTCTGCCCCAGCGCACCCTTGGCGATCAGCGCCTGCAGCCACGCGGGCGTGCTGAAATGCGCATGCCAGGGGTCGTTGGGCAGCGTCGCCTGCATGGTGCCAACGACGTGCGCCAGCGTATCGAGACCGACGACGTCGCCCGTGCGGAAGGTGGCGCTCTTGGGACGGCCGATGCGCGGACCGGTCAGCAGGTCGACTTCATCGAAGGCCAGGCCCAGACGCTGGGTGTGGTGCAGCACCGCCAGGATCGAGAATACGCCGACGCGGTTGGCGACGAAGTTGGGCGTGTCCTTGGCGCGCACGATGCTCTTGCCGAGGCGGGTCGTCAGCCAGGCCTCCAGCGCATCAAGCATCGCCGGATCAGTGTCGGCGGTGGGGATCAGTTCCACCAGCGGCATGTAGCGCGGCGGATTGAAGAAATGAATGCCGCAGAAGCGGCTGCGCGCGCCGGCCGGCATGCCGGCGGAGAGGGCATTGATCGACAGACCCGAGGTGTTCGACGCGAACACGGCACCGGGCTTCAGATGCGGGGCAACCTTGGCGTAGAGATCGAGCTTCCACTCCATCTTCTCGGCGATAGCCTCGATGACCAGGTCGCATTCGCCCAGTCGGGCGAGGTCGGTGCCGTAGTTGGCGGCCTCGATGTACTGCGCGCGATCCTTCGCCGCGAACGGCGCCGGATCGAGCTTCTTCATGCTGGCGACGGCCTTGTCGACGACGCCGTTTGCCGGGCCTTCCTTGGCCGGCAGATCGAAGAGGATCACCGGCACGTCGGCATTGGCGCAATGGGCGGCAATCTGCGCGCCCATGACGCCGGCGCCGAGCACGGCAACCTTGCGGATGATGAGACGACTCATGCGGTTCTCCGGATGCGAAGCGGCCAGGCCACCGGGCCCGGCCGCGGCCCTCTGGCGGGGTTAGAAAGCGTGGTTGAGCTGGACCGAGAAGATGTTGACCGAAGTGTCGAACGACCCACGAACAAACTGCGCGGTCTGAGTCGTGCCGAGCACAGTACGGCGGTCGATCTTCTCCTTGTCGAAGAACAGACGCGCGTAACCGGCATCGATCGAGGTCTGCTTGGTCAGCTTGTAATTGAAGCCGACGGCCAGCCAGGTGCGGTCGGAGTCCGGCAGGCGGACGGTGCGGTCCTCGGCCTTGCGCACAGGCGATTGGTCGTACGCAACACCCGCGCGCAGCCGCAGCGCGTCGGTGTACTGGTACTGCATGCCAAGGCCGACCCTGTAGCTGTCCTTGAAGCCCAACTCTTCGTTGTTGATCAGCGCACCTGTCGCACCATTCAGAACACGCAAGCGGGGCAGAGAACTCCAACCAGTCCACGTATAGTCGGCGAGGATCTGGAGCTTGTCGGTTGCCTGATGGGAAATGGCCAGCGAAGCGGTATCCGGAAGCTCGATAGACACTTTCGCCGGCCTCGATGTGGGCCCAGCCTCCAGCTTGCCTTCAACATTCAAGTCGATCGTTGAGCGGTACGTGACGCCCACACGTGTCGCCGGCGTCAGCTGAAACATTGCGCCTGCGTTCCAGCCCCAGCCGGTATCGTCACCCGACAGTTTGCTCTCGACATCCACCGTAGCCGGCAGCAGTGCAACGACGGGCTGCATACCGCGCAGATCGGCCTCGAACTTCACGTAGTTGACGCCGAAACCCAGCGAAACCACGTCGTTGACCCGCAACGCAATGCTCGGGTTGATGTTGATCGCCTTGATCTCCGAATAGTTGCCTTGGTAGCGCCCCATGAAGGTATCGTCCCACTCGGTGGCGTTGCCGAAGGTCGGCGAGATCCCGAGACCGAGCCGCAGGTCCTTGTTCACCGACATGGCCCAGAACACGGCGGGTACCAGTGACTTGCCGCCCGCGTTACCGCCGTCGTTGTCGAGCGGATAGGCGGGAACAGGTGGCGCAGCCACGCGCAGGGCATTCGTCCCCTTGTCCGAGAACTCGAGCGAGCGATCCAGCACGGTCAGCGCACCCGTGACATGGTGACCTTCGCTCAGGTAGAGCATCCCCGCCGGGTTGAAGTAGATCGTGCTCGCATCCTCGGCCACCGCTGCCGAACCGGCGTAGGCGTAGCCGGTCCCCGCCCCGTTCTGGTTTTGCAGCGCAAAACCCGCGGCCATCGCGTTACCCGCCGCCAGTGCGGCGGTCGCCGCAGCCACATTCATTGCCAGACGCTTCAGTTGCATGTGATGTCCCCTCACGTTGTCATGACTTGCGGGTTTGTCCCGCTCTACTGAAAAAACGCACTACTCACCAACAAAACTCATTCGGCAGGCACCGGGCGCTTGCGCCCGCGGTCGTCGAGCGCGACATAGGTCAGTCGCGCCTCGGTCACCTTGACCACAACCGGATTCTCCGGATCGCGTTCGGCAAAGACTTCGACATCGACCGTGATCGACGTACGCCCGACCGAACTGACGTCCGCATAGAAGCTCACGAGGTCGCCGACCGACACAGGCTGCTTGAAGACGAAGGAGTTGACTGCCACGGTCGTAACCCGCGAGCGCGCCCTGCGCACTGCGGGAATCGCCCCCGCAATGTCCACCATCGACATCACCCAGCCGCCGAACACGTCACCTGCCGGATTCAGGTCTGCCGGCATCGGCATGACCCGCAGCGCCGGCTGCTTGTCGTGGGGCAGTTCAGAGGCCTGAACGGACAACTCGCTCATGATTCACTCCTGGGTGACAGTCTGCGGCGCACCTTCCGCCACCACCGGATCCCCGCCAATCCGGGTTTTCCCGCGACTGCGGCTGTAATGCAACGGCCCGCCGGTATGCGGGGCAAATCCCGTTCCGAATATCACGCCTGCATCGGCCAGATCGGCATCCGCCACCACCCCGTCGCGGACACAGCGCTCGGCCGCCGCGAGCAGCGGCGCGAGGATACGCTCGGCCAGTTCGGGCCCGGCCGCGCCGGCCTCGCCCTTCTGCGCCTTGCCATCCACCCAGCGGTAATAGCCCTCGCCGCTCTTGCGTCCGAGTCTGCCTTCCTCGACCAGGCGCAGCAGTCGCTGCGGTGGCGTCGCGCCCTCTCCGGCCAGTGCCTTGCCTGCGGCGACCGCGATGTCGAGCCCGACGGTATCGACCAGTTCGACCGGCCCGATCGGCATGCCGAAGCGTACCAGTGCGGCATCGACGGTTTCCGGCGAGCGCCCCTCCTCGACGCAGCGCAGCGCCTCGAGCATGTAGGGCCCGAGCACCGCATTGACGAGGAAGCCGGGCGCACTCTTGACCGGCAGCGGCAGCTTGTCGATGGCACGCACGAAGCCGGTCGCACGACGCAGGACCGCGGCATCGGTCGCCTCGCCCTGCACCACCTCCACCAACGGCAGCATCGGCACCGGGTTGAAGAAATGGATGCCCACGAGCCGCGAAGGGTCCTGCAGCACCGTGGCGATGTCCTCGAGCCGCAGGCTGGAGGTGTTGGTGGCAAGCACCGCCTCGGGCTTCGCACGGCGCTCGAGATCGGCGAACAGGCTGCGCTTGACCTCGAGGTTCTCGAAGATCGCCTCGATGATGAGGTCGGCACGCGGCACGCCCTGCCCCTGCGGGTCTGGAATGAGCCGGTCGAGCGCGAATCGGACCTGACGCGCATCGCCCTTGTAGCGGCGTTCAAACAGCTTCGCGGCCCGCTGGATGGCCGGTGCGATGCGTTCGACCGACTGATCCTGCAGCGTCACCCGCATGCCGCGCAGCGCGCACACCGCAGCAATGTCGCCCCCCATCACGCCAGCACCGACCACATGCACATGTTTCGGCGCGAAATCGCTGTCCTTGCCGAAGGCCTTCAGGCGCTCCTGCAGGAAGAACACACGCACAAGGTTCTTGGTCGTGGGCGAGGCGAAGATCGCCTCGAGCGAGGACGGATCGCCGGCCGGCACGGCGAGCGCATTACCTTCGTACTTCTCCCAGATGTCGATGATGGCGAAAGGCGCAGGATAGTTGTCACGGCTGACCTTGGCGGCGGTCTGCTTGCGCGCCTTGTCGGCCACCTTGCTGCGCAGCGGGCCATTCATCGCATAGCGCAGCACGCGCTCCTGCAGCGGCAGCTTGCGCGGCGGGGCATCGGACAGCGCCATGATGCGCGCGGCGGATTCCATCACGCGCAAGGGCACGCAGTCGTCCACCAACCCGAGGCGCTTCGCCTTCTTCGCGTCGACGCCCTTGCCGGTCAGCATCATGTCGAGCGCAGCCGCCGGACCGATCATGGCCGGCAGGCGCAGGATGCCGCCCCAGCCCGGGACGATCCCCAGCATCACCTCCGGCAGGGCGAGCTTGGTGCCGGGTTCATCCACCGCAATGCGATAGCGGCACGCCAGCGCCAGTTCCAGGCCACCGCCCAGACAATGTCCCCGGATCAGCGCGAGCGTGGGATAGCGCACCGCGGCGAGGCGGTTGAAAAGGCTCCAGCCGCGCTCCACCAGAGCGCGCGCGGCGCTTGGTGAATCGAGCTGTGTGAACTCCTCGATATTGGCGCCGGCGATGAAGCCGGCAGCCTTGCCCGAGGCGATCACCAGCGCCTTCGGCGAGCGGGCGTCCAGCACATCGAGCACCTGCGCGAACTCGGCCATAACCTCGGCCGACAGCGTGTTGGCTGCAGCATCGACGCAATCGATCTCCAGCCAGGCCAGACCGCCGTCCTCCTGGCGCAGTCGCCAGTGCTTCCAGGTTTGTTGTGTGAAATGCGTCATTGCATGGTCTCCACCAGCATCGCGCCGCCCTGTCCCCCGCCGATGCAGATCGACGCCATCCCGCGCTTGCCGCCGGTGCGACGCAGCACGTGCAGCAGGTGCAGCACGATGCGCGCACCGCTCGCGCCGACCGGATGCCCCAGCGCCACAGCGCCGCCATCGACGTTCAGGCGAGCCATGTCGGGCGCCCCCGGCGCTGTCTCCACACCGAAATGCGTGCGGCAGTATTCGTCATCATCGAACGCGCGCAAGCAGGCGATCACTTGTGCCGCGAAGGCTTCGTTCAGCTCCCAGGCATCGACATCGTTCGGCGCCAACCCGTGGCGCTGCAGAATCGGCATCGCTGCATGCACCGGGCCAAGCCCCATCTGGTCCGGCGCGAGCCCGGCCCACTGGCTGTCGACGATGCGTCCGATCGGCTGCAGTCCATGACGCTCGACCGCCTCGGCCGACGCCAGCAGCAGCCACGCCGCCCCGTCGGTGATCTGCGAACTGTTTCCGGGGGTGACGCGGCCGTACTTCTTGTCGAAGAAGGGCTTCAGTTTGGCCAGTCCGGCCATCGACGAGTCCCGCCGTACCCCATCGTCGGAGGCATAGACGGTGCCGTCGCGGCCGATCAGCGGCACGATCTCGTCGGCGTAGTGGCCGGCGTCCTGCCCGGCGACCACGCGCTGGTGGCTCTGCACCGCAAAGGCGTCCATGTCCTCGCGCGTGATGCCGAACCTGAAGGCGAGGTTCTCGGCGGTCTGCCCCATCAACTGGCCGACAATCGGATCGGTCAGGCCCTTCATGATGCCGATGACCGGTGCGAGGTAAGCCAGACGCAGGGACTTGAGCGCCACCAGCTTCTGGCCGACCGTCTTGGTCGCGTACCAGTTCGCCAGCCAGCGCACCATCTTCTCGGAGAACAACAGCGGGGCGTGGGACAGGGCATCGACACCGCCCGCCAGCACCAGCCCCGAACGGCCGCACTGGATGTTGGCGATCGCCGAATCAAGCGCCTGCATGCCCGAAGCGCAGTTGCGCATGACCGTCCAGCCAGGCACGGCATTGCCGCAACCCATGCGCAGCGCCACCACGCGGCCGATGTTCACTTCGTCCGCGGCCGGGCTGGCGCAGCCCAGGATCACTTCGTCGAGTTGGTCGGGCGCGAAGGACTGGCGCATCAGCAGCGCCGTACCCGCCGCGGTGGCCATGTCCGCCGCGGTGAAGGGACCGGGGCCGGTACGCGCCTTCAGGAAGGGCGTGCGCGCGCCATCGACGATGAACACATCACGACTCATGCGGCCTCCTTCAGCGCCGGCGCCACCGTCGGTACCTCGTCCAGCGCAGCCTTGAGTCCGAAGTCATACGGGAAGTCATCGACACGGATGGCCTTGTCACGCAGCAGGTTGCGGCGTTCAACGACGCGATACTCTTCCTCGGTGATCACGCCGGCATCGCGCGCCCGGCGCCACACTTCATCCACGTCGCCATCGGTCAGCAGGCCAGGCTTGAAGCTGCAGTCACGCTGCGCCTGCTTGAGCTTGGCCTCGATCGGTTCCGCCGCAATCGTCGCCGCCAGGGCCGCTTCGAGCGCGCCGACCGGCTCCTCGATGTCGGTCGGCAGATAGACGTCGGACGTCAGCCGGTCGCGGGTGGCCGATGGCGTGATCAGCAGCGCGGCGACCTCATGCCCCAGCTTGTCGGACGGCACCACGTAGGGCCGGCCGAGCGGGAACACGACGAGGCGACGCAGCACGATAGCGAAGAGCTTGTTCGGGAAGTTCGCGATCACGCCCTCGAAGGCCTGCTGGATGCGGAACATGCAGTCCCAGATCGCCCAGTGCATCAGCGGCGCGTCGGCCGCCGGCCGGCCGTCGGCCTCGTAGCGTTTCAGCGTCGCCGTGGCCAGATACATCAGCGACAGGATATCGCCCAGGCGGGCCGACAATTTCTCCTTGCGCTTGAGCGCGCCGCCCATGGTGCCCATCGAGATGTCGGCGATGAAGGCGAAGGCGGCCGAGAAGCGCGTGAGCTGCTGGTAGTAGCGGCGCGTCTCGGGCGCGACATCCGGCGGAACCTTCACGAAGTGCGAGCCGGTCAGTCCCATCACCACCGCACGCGCTGCGTTCGACACGGTAAAGCCGACATGGCCCCACAAGGCCTTGTCGAAGGCGCGCGCATCATTGCGCTGCGCTGCACCCATCTCCTCGAGCACGAACGGATGGCAACGGATCGCACCCTGGCCGAACAGGATCAGGCTGCGCGTGAGGATGTTGGCCCCCTCCACGGTGATGCCGACCGGAATCTGCTGGTAGGCACGGCCGAGGAAGTTCTGCGGGCCAAGGCAGATGCCCTTGCCGCCGATCACGTCCATGCCATCGTTGACAACCTGGCGCGCGCGCTCGGTCACGTGATACTTGACGATCGCAGACACGACCGACGGCTTTTCGCCCAGGTCGATCGCGCCCGCCGTCATCACGCGCGCCGAGTCGCACAGGTAGGTGTTGGCGCCGATGCGCGTCAGCGCCTCCTCTACACCTTCGAAACGGCCGATCTGGGTCTTGAATTGATAGCGCACGCGGGCGTAGGCGCCCACTGCACGCGCAGTCAGCTTCTGCATGCCGGTGTTCGAGCCCGGCAGCGAGATCGAGCGCCCGGCAGCCAGGCACTCCATCAGCATCCGCCAGCCCTGGCCGGCCATCTTCGGCCCGCCGATGATGAATTCGAGCGGCATGAAGACCTCCTTGCCGCGCACCGGCCCGTTCATCCACACCGCATTCAGAGGGAAGTGGCGACGACCGATGTCCACACCGGGATGCTCGTGCGGCACCAGCGCGCAGGTGATGCCGACATCCTTGTCGCCACCCAGCAGCCCATCGGGGTCGTACAGGCGGAAGGCCAGGCCGAACACGGTACACACCGGCGCGAGCGTGATGTAACGCTTGTCGAAGCTCACGCGCATGCCCAGCACTTCCTCGCCGTTCCACACGCCCTTGCACACCACGCCGGCATCGGGAATGGACGCGGCGTCCGATCCCGCCCATGGGCTGGTGAGCGCGAACGCCGGGATCTCGCGACCGCAGGCAAGGCCAGGCAGGTAGTGCTGTTTCTGCTCGGGCGTACCGTAGTGCAGCAGCAACTCCGCAGGGCCAAGTGAGTTCGGCACCATCACGGTGACCGCGGGCGCAGACGAACGGGTCGACAGCTTGGTGATCACCTGCGAGTGGGCATAGGCCGAAAAACCCTTACCGCCGTAGTCCTTCGGAATGATCATCCCGAGGAATCCCTTGTCCTTGATGAACTGCCACACCTCGGCCGGCATGTCCTGCTGCTGCGTGCACGTCCAGTCGTTGGTCATGCGGCACAGCTCCTCGACCTCGTTGTCGAGAAACGACTGCTCCTCGGCCGTGAGCCGAGGCCAGGGATAGTTCTGAAGCTTCTTCCAGTCCGGTTCGCCGCGGAAAAGCTCGCCTTCCCACCACACCGTACCGGCCTCGAGCGCATCTTTCTCGGTCTGCGACATCGTCGGCAGCGCCTTGCGGAAGGCCTTGAAGATCGGAGCGGTCACCCACTGCCGACGCAGAGAGTCGACGAGGAACAGGCTCATCGCGCCACCATACGCGGCAAGCGCCAGCAGCGTCACCGCCACCGGCCAGTCAGCCGCCCAGCCCATTGCCGCAAGCCACACCAGGCCCGCCAGCAGCCAGGCAAAAAGTGGCGCTCGCCCGTAGGCGAGCGCACCTGCCAAGGGAGGGAGGGAAACCAGCAACAACCAGACCATCATGTTCTCCTCTTGCCGGGCGCTCGGGTTCTGACTGGCGCCCTGTCATTGAAATCAGTCGGGATCGGTCGCCCCGAACTCGGGCAGCGGCGCGCGCAAGCCCCCGAGCAGGAAGCTCATCAGGCGCGGCAACAGCTTCGACGGGTCATCAGCCTCGTAAGGCATGCCCGCCATCGCATGCACACTCTCGATGCCTGCAATGGCGAAGGACATCGCCCCCATCATGAAATGGAAGCGCCACATCACCTCGCCACGCGGTACTCCCGGCAGCGCGCGGAACAGCGCACCCAGAAAGCGATCCATGACCTCGGCGTACTCCTCGGCGAGGAACTGGCGTACGAAGGCGTTCGGTTCGTTATAGGTCCGACTGAGCAGGCGCATGAAGAGGTTGCCGCCATGTTCGGTGTCGGCTGCGAGTGCCAGCGCCGTGCCGAAGAAGGCCTCGACGATGCGGCTTGGCTTCAGCGGCGACCCGCCGGCCTCGGCTTCCAGCCGGTCGAGCGCGGCAAGCCGCGCCTCATTCAGCGCCGTCAGCCGGCGGCGAAACACGGCCTGGATCAGCGCGTCCTTGCTGCCGAAGTGGTAATTCACCGCCGCGAGATTGGCATTCGCCGCCCCAGTGATCATGCGCATCGACGTGCCTTCGAAGCCGTGCTCGACGAACAGCCGCTCGGCCGCATCTAGGATGCGATCGCGCGTTTCGGGCTGTGACGTGCGGGATTCGGTGGACATCGGCAATCTCTTTCAAACGTTTGTTTGAATCATACGTTCTCTTTATTGCCTGTCAAGCGTTGTTTATGGCGAAGAGCGGCAGGAACCGCGGGTTTGACTCCCGATCGGCAGAGCAACAGAATCGAGCGCTTCCGCCGCCCCACCCCGGATCGCCTGAATGAGACGCGCCCCCTCCGCCGCCCTGCCCGCCGCCGAACCCACCGAACGTCACGACTGGCAGACCCTGAAAAGCCTGTTTCCCTTCATCTGGGCCTACAAGGGCCGCGTGATCTTCGCGCTCGCCTGTCTGCTGGCCGCGAAAGGCGCGAACGTCACGGTGCCGATCATCTTCAAGCACCTGATCGACGATCTCACGATCACGCGCGAACAGGCCTTCATCGTGGTGCCGGCGGCGCTGCTGCTGGCCTACGGGGCGTTCCGCTTCTCGACCTCACTGCTTACCGAGCTGCGCGAGGTCATCTTCGCCCGCGTTACGCAACAGGCGGTGCGCGAGATCTCGCTACGCGTGTTCCGCCATCTGCATGCGCTGTCGCTGCGCTTTCACCTCGAGCGCCAGACTGGCGGCCTGACGCGCGACATCGAGCGCGGCACGCGCTCGATCGGGTCGCTGATCAGCTACACGCTTTACTCGATCCTGCCGACGCTGATCGAGATCGGCCTGGTGATCGGCATCCTGCTGGTGCAATACGACGCCGTTTTCGCGCTGATCACACTCGCCGCGCTGGTGATCTACGTCGTGTTCACGGTCAAGGTCACCAACTGGCGCACGACGCTGCGCCGCCAGGCCAACGAGCTGGACTCCGCGGCGAACGCGCGCGCCATCGACAGCCTGATCAACTTCGAGACCGTCAAGTACTTCAACAACGAGGCGTTCGAGGCGAGGCGCTACGACGAACAGCTGAACAAATGGACCCAGGCCCAGATCACCAACCAGTACTCCCTGTCCGCGCTCAACGTCGGCCAGGCCGCGATCATCGCGGTCGCCGTAACGGCGATGATGTGGCAGGCGGCGATCCGCGTGGCCAGCGGCGAGATGACGATCGGCGACATCGTCCTGGTCAATGCCTTCCTGATCCAGCTCTATATTCCGCTGAACTTTCTCGGCGTGCTGTACCGCGAGATCCGCCAGTCTTTGACCGACATCGAGCGCATGTTCGGCCTGATGCACCAGCACCGCGAGATCGCCGATGCACCCGACGCCCTGCGCCTGCCGGCTGGTCCGGCCAGCGTGCGCTTCGAGAATGTCAGCTTCGCGTATGACGCCAAGCGCCCGATCCTGTTCGACGTCGATTTCGACATCCCTGCCGGCAGCACGGTGGCGGTGGTCGGGCACTCCGGTTCGGGCAAATCGACGCTCGCCCGCCTGCTCTACCGCTTCTACGACGTGCAGGGCGGCGCCATCCGCATCAACGGTTACGACATCCGTCAGCTAACGCAGGACAGCCTGCGCGCAGCCATCGGCATCGTCCCGCAGGACACGGTGCTGTTCAACGACACCCTGCTCTACAACATCCAGTACGGCCGCCCGACAGCCACACGCGAAGAGGTCGAGACCGCCGCGCGCGCCGCCCAGCTCGAGGACTTCATCCGCCAGCTGCCCGACGGCTACGAGACGCGCGTCGGCGAGCGCGGTCTGAAGCTGTCGGGCGGAGAGAAGCAGCGTGTGGCGATCGCCCGCGCCCTGCTGAAGAACCCTGCCATCCTGATCTTCGACGAGGCCACTTCGGCCCTCGACTCCAAGACCGAGAAGGCGATCCAGGCGCAGATCGAGCGCGCCGCGCAGGGCCGCACCGCGCTGGTCATCGCACACCGGCTGTCGACGATCATGGATGCGGACGAGATCATCGTGCTCGACGGCGGGCGCATCGTCGAGCGCGGTCGCCACACCCCGCTGCTGGCGAAAGGGGGCGCCTACGCGCAGATGTGGCTGCTGCAGCAGCAGGAAGAGGCTGCGACGGGTGCGCCCGAGGCGCGCTAAGTGCCGGAGCGAAGGCGGGAGCGTCACGTAAAATCAAACATTGGATCCATTTCCCGCCCTCATGGACGCTCACGATTCGGTTCCCTTCCTGAAGGAAGTCATCCTCTTCCTCACCCTTGCCGGGGTACTGATACCTCTGCTCGGCCGGCTGAAGATCAACCCCGTGCTCGGCTTCCTGGCCGTGGGCACGCTGATGGGTCCCTATGGGCTGGCCTCGTTTGCGGCGGACCTCCCCTGGCTGGCGTGGCTGACCTTCGGCCGGCCGGAGGACGTGGAGTTTCTCGCCGAGCTGGGCGTGATCTTCCTGATGTTCATGATCGGCCTCGACATGTCGGTCGAGCGCCTGTGGTCGATGAAGCGGCTCGTCTTTGGCCTCGGCGGTTTGCAGGTACTGCTGACAGCGGTTGCGATCGGCCTCGTCTCCGCACAGTTCGGCAATGCGATCGAAGCGTCGGTGATCCTCGGTACGGTGCTCGCGTTCTCATCGACGGCGATCGTGATGCAGCTGCTGATCCAGCGCCGCGAGCTCGGCACCCCGCTGGGCCAGTCCTCGTTCGCCATCCTGCTGTTCCAGGATCTCGCCGTCGTCCCGCTGCTCGTGCTGATCAGCATCCTTGGCGCGACCGGTGGTGAAGGCAGCTTCGGCTCCCTGCTCGCATTGGCGGCGTTCAAGGGCGTGCTTACGGTGGTGGTGCTGTATCTCGTGGGGCGTCGCGTCATTCGTCCGCTCTTTCACCAGATCGCCTCCGACCGCCAGCCCGACACCTTTACCGCCCTCACGCTGCTGACGACACTGGGCGTCGCGGCCTTGACCTGGTCGGCGGGCTTGTCGATGGCGCTCGGCGCCCTGCTGGCCGGCCTGATCATCGCCGAAACCGAGTTCCGCCACGAGGTCGAGATCACCATCGAGCCCTTCAAGGGCCTGCTGATGGGGCTGTTCTTCCTGTCGGTGGGCATGGGCATCGACCTGCGAGCCCTCGCCGAACAGCCGGTGTGGATTCCGCTGTCGGTCCTCGGCCTGCTGGCCCTCAAGGGCGTCATCGTCGCCGTGCTGCTGCGCGTGTTCGGCATGTCATGGGGGCGTTCGGTCGAAGGCGGCCTGCTGCTCGGCCAGGGCGGCGAGTTCGCCTTCATCGTCATCGGCCTCGCCCTGGGGTTCGAGCTGATTTCGCGGCCGGTCGGCCAGTTCATGCTGATCGTCGTCGGCGTATCGATGCTGGTGACGCCGCTCGTTGCCCGCCTTGGCCAGGCGCTGGGCGACGCCTTGGACCGCAGCATCGTCCCCGATGCCCCGCCACCCGATGCGGAACTGGGCGAACTGCACGACCACGTGATCGTCGCGGGCTACGGACGGGTCGGCCAGATGGTGGGACAGATGCTCTCCGAGCAGGGGGTCTCCTTCATCGCGATCGAGCACGACACCAAGCTGCTCAACCGCCACCGTGGCGCGGGTACGCCCGTGGTGTTCGGAGATGCGAGCCGGCCGGAACTGCTGCGCAAGCTCCACATCGAGCGCGCACGCGCGGTGGTGCTGACCATGGACAATACCGCCGCGGCCACGCACGCAACGCAGGGCATTCGACGCATCGCCCCGGAGATGCGTATCATCGCGCGCTCACGCGACGAGAAGCACGCGCTTATCCTGCGCGAGGCGGGCGCATCGGTTGTCGTGCCCGAGACGCTGGAGTCCGCCCTCAAGCTGGCGGGCGCCGCCCTCGAATCGCTCGGCGTGCCAGCCGAGGCGGCCGCGCGGCTCCTCGAACAGGAGCGTGAGCGGCGCATCATGGCCTTGCGTGAATGAGCACTGCAGCCTCGCCCTCCCCCGGAAGCCCTGTACCGAACCATCCACTGCGGACCACGACACCTTGAGCACGCGCAAGCCCCGCATCGCCCTGCTCGCCACCGGCGGCACCATTGCCGGTGTCGCCAGCTCGCCAACCGAAACGAAGGACTACGCCGCCGGCCAGCTTGGCGCGACCGACCTGCTCGCGGCCGTGCCGCAACTGGCGACGCTGGCCGACATCCGCTCCGAGGAGCTGTTTGCGATCGACAGCAAGGACATGGGTCCGGCGCACTGGCTGATCCTGCTGCGTCGCGTGCAGGCCCTGGCGGACGATCCGGAGATCGACGGCGTCGTGATCACGCACGGTACCGATACGCTCGAAGAGACCGCCTACTTCCTGCACATCACGCTCGCCACCGCCAAGCCGGTGGTGATGACCGCCGCGATGCGCCCAGCCACCGCGCTGTCGGCCGACGGCCCGCTGAACCTGTACCAGGCGGTGCAACTGGCCTGCCGCCCTGCCGCCGGCCGCGCCGGCGTACTCGCCGTGCTGGGCGACCGCATCCTGCCGGCCCCCCTCATCGCCAAGCGCCACCCCAGCGCCGTCGATGCGTTCAGCACGCCGGAGGCGCTCACCGTCAGCGCGTCCGACGCCCAACTGCAGGCCCTTGCGCCCTACCGCTACAGCCGCCTCAGCCTGCCCGACAGCGTGCAGGTGTTGCCCCCGGTCGAACTGCTCACCGTCGGCGCGGGCAGTTCCGCGGCGCTGGCTTCCGCCGTCGTGCGCGCACTGGCACGCGCCAGCCTGCTGACCGGCGCGGCCGGACTCGTGCTCGGGCTGCCGGGCAATGCGAGCCTGCCGCAAAGCTGGGAGACCGCCATCGAAGAAGAACTGCCCGCGTCGGTGCCGGTGGTACTGGCCAGTCGTTGCGGCAGTGGCGTGACCGCAGAGCTGACGGGCCGTCCCAACAACTGGCTGCAGTGCGTGGCGCTCGATCCACTGAAGGCCCGTGTCCGCCTCATCGTGGGCCTTGGCGCCGGCCTGCGCGGCGTGCGCCTGAAACGCTGGTTCGAGCGCGGCTGACGCCTCACGGGCCCGCCGACCCGCCTACAGGCCGGCGTCCGTGCCGCCGCCGGCGAGCGCCGCATCCACGATGCGCCGCGTCAGGTGCGGCGCGAAGCCCTCGATGAAGGCATATATATAGGCGCGCAGCCACGCGCGCTTGCGCAGCCCGATCCGCGTCGTGCTCGATTCGAACAGGTGCGACGCATCGACCATGCCCAGGCGCCGGTCCTCCTCCGGGTTGTAGGCCATGCGCGCGAGGATGCCAATGCCAAGATCCATCTCGACGTACTTCTTGATCACGTCCGAATCGATCGCCGACAACACCACGTTGGGCTTCAGCCCGCGCCCGAGGAAGGCCTTGTTGATCAGGCTGCGGCCGGTGAAGGCGTCGTCGTAGGTGATCAGCGGATAGCGCGCGATCGCCTCCAGCGTGAGCGGCGCCTCGCGCAGGATGGGATGGCGCGGCGTGGCGACGATGCAGCGGTTCCACTGGTAGCAGGGCAGCATCACCAGGTCGTCGTAGTCGGCGATGGCCTCGGTGGCAATCGCGATGTCGGCGGTGCCGTCGAGCACCATCTCGCACACCTGGCGCGGGCTGCCCTGATGCAACGACAGCTTTACCTGCGGGTAGCGCCGCATGAAGTCGCGGATCACCGACGGCAGCACATAACGCGCCTGGGTGTGAGTGGTGGCGATCGACAGGCTGCCCACACCTTCGTTGGCGAACTCGTCACCCACCTGCTGCAGGTTGTCGAGGTCGCGCAACACACGCTCCGCGATCGCCAGCACCGCTCGCCCGGGCTGGGTCACGGCGACGAGGCGCTTGCCGTGGCGCTCGAAGATCTCGATGCCCAGCTCGGTCTCGAGTTGGCGGATCTGCTTCGACACGCCGGGCTGGGAAGTAAACAGGGCGTCGGCCGCTTCGGAGACGTTCAGCCCGCGTCGGGCGACCTCGTGGATGTAGCGCAATTGCTGCAGGTTCATGACCGAACTTTTATAACTTTCAATTCTTAGAGTTTAACCCTGAACACCTTCTGAGCCCTAAGACAAGCCTCTACGATCGCGGCACTCCCAGGAATCGGTGCCCCGTCACGGCGCATCGGCCCAAAGAATCGCAATCCGGCGCCTCCGCGGCTCCCCTCGACGAGAGACAGAACATGTACCAATACGACGAATACGATCAACGCATCGTCGATGAGCGCGTTGCCCAGTTCGCCGACCAGACCCGCCGCTACCTCGCCGGCGAACTGACCGAGGACGAGTTCCGTCCGCTGCGCCTGCAGAACGGCCTCTACATCCAGCGCCACGCGCCGATGCTGCGCATCGCCGTGCCCTACGGCAACCTGAACTCGAAGCAGCTGCGCACGCTGGCGCACATCGCCCGCACCTACGACCGCGGCTACGGCCACATCACCACGCGTCAGAACATCCAGTTCAACTGGCCGCGCCTGGAGGACGTGCCCGAGATCCTCGACCTGCTGGCCAAGGTGCAGATGCACGCCATTCAAACCTCCGGCAACTGCATCCGCAACGTCACCTCCGACCCGTTCGCCGGCGTGGCCGCGGACGAGATCGTCGATCCGCGCCCGTGGTGCGAGATCCTGCGCCAGTGGAGCACCTTCCACCCCGAGTTCGCCTTCCTGCCGCGCAAGTTCAAGATCGCGGTCAATGGCGCGAAGGAAGACCGCGCGGTGATCCGGGTGCACGACATCGGGCTGGACATCGTGCACAACGCCGCTGGCGAACTGGGCTTTCGCGTGCTGGTGGGCGGTGGTCTGGGGCGCACGCCGATCATCGGCGAGGAAGTCGCCGCCTTCGTGCCGTGGCAGCAGATCCTCAACTACTGCGAGGCGATCCTGCGCGTCTACAACCTGCACGGTCGTCGCGACAACGCCTACAAGGCGCGGATCAAGATCCTGGTGAAGGCGCTGGGCGTGCCCGAGTTCGCGCGCCAGGTCGAGGAAGAATTCGCCCACCTCAAGGACGGCCCGTCGACGCTGACCCAGGCCGAGATCGAGCGTGTCGCCAGCCGCTTCAACGATCCGGTGCTGAGCGCGCTGGCGCAGGATGCCGGCTATCGCGCGCGACTCGCCGAGGACAAGGCCTTCGCCGCCTGGGCGCGGCGCAACGTGCGCGACCACCGCGTGCAGGGCTACGCCAGCGTCGTGCTATCGCTCAAGCCCTACGGCGTGGCGCCGGGCGATCTCACGGCAGACCAGTTCGACGCCGTCGCCGAACTCGCCGACCGCTACGCCTTCGGCGAAGTGCGCAGCACCCATGAACAGAACATCGTGCTCGCCAGCGTGCGCGAAGCCGACCTCTTCGCACTGTGGCAGGACGCCCGCGCGATCGGCCTGGCGACGCCCAACATCGGCCTGCTCACCGACATCATCTCCTGCCCGGGCGGCGACTTCTGCGCGCTCGCCAACGCCAAGTCGATCCCGATCGCCAACGCCATCCAGGACCGCTTCGACAACCTCGACTACCTGTTCGACATCGGCGAACTGGAGATCAACATCTCGGGCTGCATGAACGCCTGTGGCCACCACCACGTCGGCCACGTCGGCATACTCGGCGTCGACAAGAACGGCGAGGAGTTCTACCAGGTGACGATCGGCGGCGAACAGGGCAACCAGACCACGCTGGGCAAGGTCATCGGCCCGTCCTTCGCCGCCGCCGAGATGCCGGACGTGATCACCTCGCTGATCAACAACTTCATCGACAACCGCCAGGACGACGAGCGCTTCATCGACACCGTCCGCCGCATCGGCGTGGAGTCCTTCAAGACCCGCGTCTATGCCGAGCGCGCCGCGCGCCTCGAAGCCAAGGAGATCGCCCATGTCTGACATCATCAAGAACGGCCGCGTGCATGTAGACGAGTGGACCGTGCTGCGCCTTGCCGAGGGGGACGAAGCTGCCACCATCGTCCTGCCCGCCGGCCGCGTGATCGTGCCGCTGGCGGTGTGGCAGGCACGCCGCGAAGAACTGCTGCCCAAGGCCGAGGCAGGCGTACTCGGCGTCTGGCTGGCAGGCAACGAGGACCCGACCGAGCTGGCCGGGGACCTGTCGGCACTGCCGCTGATTGCGGTCGACTTCCCCAAGTTCGCCGACGGCCGCGGCTACTCGATCGCCACCCTGCTGCGCACCCGCCTGGGCTATGGCGGTGAACTGCGTGCGATCGGCAACGTGCTGCGCGACCAGTTCTTCTTCCTGCTGCGCTGCGGCTTCAGCGTGCTGCAACCGCAGGAGGACAAATACACGCCGGCCCAGCTGGAGGCGGCACTCGCCAGCCTGATCGACTTCACCGAACCCTACCAGGGCGCGGTCGACCGCCCGGAACCGCTGTTCCGCCGCCAGCCTCGTCGTCCGCTGCACAAGGAAGCCGCCTGATGAACGCGAGCGTCTCCATCCTGCGTCCTGCTACGAGCAACCCGGCGACCCGCCCCGCGCTGACCGACGCGCTGCGCGCTACCGTCGGCGCCAAGGCGGCCGCCGCCCTGGCCCTGCTGCGCGAGGCAGTCGCGGAATTCGGTGGCCAGGGCGAGCTCGCCTTCGCCAACAGCTTCGGCGCCGAGGACATGGTGCTGAGCGACCTGATCCTGTCGAACGCGCTGCCGATCGAGATCTTTTCGCTCGACACCGGGCGCCTGCCGGCCGAGACCTACGCGCTGATCGGCGAGGTCGAGCAACGCTACGGCACCAAGCTGAAGATCTACTTCCCGGACGCGACCGCAGTGGAGACCTTCGTCCGCAGCCACGGCATCAACGCCTTCTACGACTCGGTCGAGCTGCGCAAGGCCTGCTGCGGCGTGCGCAAGATGGAGCCGCTGCGTCGTGCGCTCGCCGGCAAGAAGGCCTGGATCACCGGCCTGCGCGCCGCCCAGTCGGTCACCCGCAGCGGCCTGCCGCTGCGCGAATTCGACAGCGCCAACGGGCTGGATAAGTTCAACCCCTTGTCGGACTGGAGCGAAACGGAAGTCTGGGCCTACATCCGCCTTCACGAGGTGCCCTACAACGCGCTGCACGACCAGTTCTACCCCAGCATCGGCTGTGCGCCCTGCACGCGCGCCATTGCCATGGGCGAGGACGTGCGCGCCGGCCGCTGGTGGTGGGAAGACCCCGCCTCCAAGGAGTGCGGCCTCCACGTCAAAAAGGGCTGAAGCGATGGACGGCAAGCACCCCGCCCAGACCCCGCACGCGCCGGTCGTGGGCGCCGGTCGCCGCAGCCTGCAACACCGCCTCGGCGCCCTGCGCGCCGGCCTCAAGGCCGCACTGCGCGCCTTCCGCACACACCCGAACAAGCATCCGCAACGGTAAACTGATCATGTCGACGCTGACCAAACAGACGCTGTCCCACCTCGACTGGCTCGAGGCCGAAGCCATCCACATCCTGCGCGAAGTCGCCGGCCAATGCGCCAACCCGGTGCTGCTGTTCTCCGGCGGCAAGGATTCGATCTGCCTGCTGCGCCTGGCCGAGAAGGCCTTCCGCCCCGGCCGCTTCCCTTTCCCGCTGATGCACATCGACACCGGCCACAACTACAAGGAAGTGACCGACTTCCGCGACAAGCGCGCCGCTGAGCTGGGCGAGCGCCTGATCGTGCGCTCGGTAGAGGACTCGATGGCGCGTGGCACAGTGGTGCTCAAGCACCCAGGCGAGTCGCGCAACAAGCACCAGTCGGTGACGCTGCTCGAGGCGATCGAGGAATTCGGCTTCGACGCCTGCATCGGCGGCGCCCGCCGCGACGAGGAGAAGGCGCGCGCCAAGGAACGCATCATGAGCTTCCGCGACGAGTTCGGTCAGTGGGACCCGAAGAACCAGCGCCCGGAGTTGTGGAACCTGTACAACGCGCGCAGCCACAAGGGCGAGAACATCCGCGCCTTTCCGATCAGCAACTGGACCGAGCTCGACGTCTGGCAGTACATCCAGCGCGAGCAACTGAAGTTGCCGTCGATCTACTTCGCGCATGTGCGCCCGGTGGTGCGCAAGAGCGGGCTGCTGCAGCCTGTGACCGAGCTAACACCGGCCAAGGACGGCGACGTGGTGGAGGAGGTGCTGGTGCGCTTCCGCACCGTGGGCGACATCACCTGCACGGCGCCGGTGGAGTCGGATGCGGATACGGTGGAGAAGATCCTGGCCGAGACGGCCACGACGACGATTACTGAGCGTGGAGCGACGCGGATGGATGACCAGACTTCGGAGGCGTCGATGGAGCAGCGGAAGAAGGAAGGGTATTTCTGAAGGTTTTTTTGGTGGCTTGAGTGTTGGTGCTCGGCGGCTCGTTGCGGGGACGCGCACGGGGTGTTCCTTCCGGGGCTGCGGAACTCGCTTCGCTCGGACAGTCCGAGCGAGGAATCGAGCGAGTTTCGCAGCCCCGGAAGGAATACCCCGCGCGTCCCCGGCGGATCGAAGATCCAAGACCGTATCACCCCCAAAGCTTCTGCCCCCAACACAACGCCCCAGAAAACTCACCACGCGCCACACAGAATTCAAAGCATGAGCAAAGGAATCCAAACCATGTCCGCCCCTGAGAACCTGCCCGAGATCGACAACGGCCTGCTGCGCTTCCTCACCTGCGGCAGCGTCGATGACGGCAAGAGCACCCTGATTGGCCGCCTGCTGTTCGATACCAAGACCATCCTCGCCGACACCCTTAACGCCATCGAGAAGACCTCCGCCAAGCGCGGCATGAGCGCGGTCGACCTCTCCCTGCTCACCGACGGCCTGCAGGCCGAGCGCGAACAGGGCATCACCATCGACGTCGCCTACCGCTACTTCTCCACCGGCCGGCGCAAGTACATCATCGCCGACGCCCCCGGCCATGAGCAGTACACCCGCAACATGGTGACCGCCGCCTCCACCGCCAACCTCGCCATCATCCTCATCGATGCGCGCAAAGGCGTGCTCACCCAGACCCGCCGCCACTCCTACCTCGCCAGCCTGGTCGGCATCCCCCACCTGCTGGTCGCGGTCAACAAGATGGACCTCGTCGACTATGACCAGGCCGTGTTCGAGCGCATCAAGGCCGAATACCTCGCCTTCGCCGCCAGGCTCGGCATCAAGGACGTGCGCTTCATCCCCATCTCGGCCCTGGAAGGCGACATGATCGTCGACCGCGGCGAGCGCCTGTCCTGGTACGAAGGCCCGACGCTGCTCGACATCCTCGAGAACGCGCCCGCTGCCCACACCGAGCAGGCCGAGGACTTCCGTTTCCCGGTGCAGTTCGTGTGCCGCCCGCAGGACTCCGCCAACCCGGATCTGCACGATTACCGTGGTTTCATGGGGCGTGTCGAATCCGGCGAGATCGCCGTTGGCGACGCCGTCACTGTGTTGCCCTCGGGAGCCACGAGCCGCGTCAGACGCATCGAGCTCGGCGGCGAAAATCTCCCGCGCGCGATCCATGAACAATCGGTGACCCTGCTGCTGGAAGACGAAATCGATATCTCGCGCGGCGACCTCATCGTCAAGTCCGCCGAGGCACCCGAACCCGTCAAGCAGATCGACGCCACCGTTTGCTGGCTGTCGGAGACCCCGCTGTCACCCGCTCGCACCTACCTCGTGCGCCACACCACGCGCGAGGTGAAGGCCAAGTTCGCGAAGATCGACTACCGGCTGGATGTGAACACGCTCGAGCATGAGGCGACCACAGGCCTTGCTATGAACGACATCGCCCGCGTCACGCTCAAGCTCGCGCAGCCGATCGTCGCCGACCGGTACGCCGACAACCGCGCCACCGGCGCCTTCATCATCATCGACGAGAGCACCAACAACACGGTGGGCGCGGGCATGATCGGCTGAACGCCCCCTTCCCGCCCTGGGCCGGGTGACGACACCTCAGAAAGGTGCCGTCACCCGGCCTTTTTACGTCCGCCCCTGCCCGCCGCAATCTGCCTGGCGTCGGTGTTTTTTACACACCACTCCAGCGGGCGCCCTTAGACCATTGAAAATTAAACGTTTTGCTACCCGGCATAAATAATGCTTCGAGCTCACGCCTCAGGCAAGGACATCGCGGTGAGCGGCATCGCGACAAAGGAGAGGGCCGCAGGGCATACCCACCGCCCCCTTTCCTGCGCAGTCTGAATCACGCACAAACCAACTCAAGGGGCTGAACAATGAAACGTCTTCTTCTCTCCGCGCTGCTCACGACCGGCTTTGCTGCAAGTGCCATGGCCGCGCCGCTCACCCTCACCGGTGACTACGTGCGCGTCGGCATCAGCGACTATGGCACCCTCGGCAGCAACGGCACCACGTCGCCCGGCATCCTGCACGACTCGACCGGCACCCAGAACTTCGCGCCCGGCGGCATCGCGAACGACTACCTGACCCCGGGCACCCCGAGCGAAGGCTTCGCGATCAACAGTGCGCAGACCGGATTCCGCGTCAACAACAATGCGTGGACTGAAGACTTCGGATTTGCCTCGCCGACGCTGCTGACGGGCGGCGCCGCCCAAGGCTACGACAACGCGGCAAGCTGGACCGGCAGCCTCGCCGGTTCGCTGAGCATCACCAACAGCTACTTCTTCAACAACGGCGACGAGCGCGTCGTCGTGCAGACGGTGATCACCGCCCTGCAGAGCCTCGGCGACCTGGTGTTCGGCCGCCACCTCGACCCGGATCCGGACGTCAACCGTTTCAACTCGTATGACACCCGGAACACGCGTGGCAACACCCTGTTTGCGCCCGAGGACCTCGTCTCCGCCGCGGGGCTGAGTACCGGTCTGACGATTGGCATCCTCGACCTGCAGAACGTCTACCGCTCGAACACCGGGATCAACACCTCCTGCTGCAACAACGATGATCCCTACAACGTTCTGGCCGGCTACGGCCCGGTGTTCGGTTCGGCCACCCCTTTCAACGACGGCGACTACGGCCTGCAGATGGCATGGTTCATTGGCGATCTTGAAGCGGGTCAGTCGGCAACCCTGACCTACGCCTATGTGATGGGCGCCCGTCAGTCGGACGTCGGTGGCGACAACGGCGGAACCGTCCCTGAGCCCGGCACGCTCGCCCTGCTCGGCCTCGGGCTGGCAGCCCTGGCGCGCCGCCGTCTGCGCCAGTAAAGCCGGCAAGCTTCCCAGCAGACAGCATCGGACCACCAAAGCGTGGTCCGATTTTTTTGTACCGGTGGGTTGGCAGCGCTCGGGACGGCGCTGCTGTCCTCGTCCCCCGCACCCTCATCCTCCTTTGCGCGGGCGCCCTCACGGCAGATAATGTCCCGACGATCCACTCGGCAGGACGACTTGCAGGTGACTGGCCCGGTACTCAGCACAACCCGTCTCGACAAATGGCTGTGGGCAGCCCGTTTCTTCAAGCATCGCACCGCGGCGACCGAGGCCGTCGATGGCGGCAAGATCAAGCTCAATGGCGCGGCGGTGAAGCCCGCTCGTGAGGTCAAGGTCGGCGACCGGGTCGACGTCACCATCGGTGAGGAGACGCGCTCGGTCATGGTGCGCGCGATTGCCGACAAACGCGGATCGGCGACGGTTGCGCAAACGCTCTACGAAGAAACGACGGAAAGCGTCGAACAGCGCGAACGCGGGCGCGAGCTGCGCAAGTTCGCCGCGCCACCGGGCGCAGACCTGCACGGCCGCCCGACGAAGCGTGATCGGCGTCGGATCGACCGCTTCGGCGGCTACTGAGATCGCCGCGCGGCGGGCGGACATGTGGCATGACTGGCCCTGCCGGTCACCGGCACCATCGCCACAAAGACAACCGAAGCGCCGAACTTCGTCCCCCCTCCTATACTCCGATCATCAGGGTTCGCCACACTGATGCCGCGACCGCCCGAGGAGAGTGTCGATGTCGACCCGCCGTGGGATTGTCTTCCGCCATGCCGTCGCCCTGCTGTTTCTCTTGCTCGGCGGTGCCGGCCTGACCCTCCTCGCCGCCAACGGCAGCTCCGGCTTCGCGCTTGTACTGCCGATCGACGGCGTCATCGGCCCGGCCAGCGCCGACTACATCCACAAGGGACTGGCTCAGGCCACCGCGCGCGGCGCGCAGCTGGTCGTCATCGAGATGGACACCCCCGGCGGGCTCGACACCTCGATGCGCACCATCATCAAGGACATCCTCGCCTCGCCCGTACCGGTCGCAACTTTCGTCGCCCCGGAAGGCGCACGGGCGGCGAGCGCGGGCACCTACATCCTCTACGCCAGCCATATCGCCGCGATGGCGCCGGCGACCAACCTCGGTGCCGCGACGCCGGTCGCGATCGGCCTCGGCGGCCCGCAACCCGGCAGCACTCCGCCGCGGGAAGAAGAGACGGAGACCTCCGCCACGCCCGATGAGCGGACGACAGACAAGGCACCTGCCAGCCCCGCGACCTCACGCCCCGCACCGGCCCGCGGCCCGGCCGATGCCATGACCGCCAAGTCCATGTCCGACGCCACGGCCTACATCCGCAGCCTTGCGCAACTGCGCGGTCGCGATGTCGATTTCGCCGAGCGCGCGGTACGCGAGGCGGCCAGCCTGTCCGCCGAGGAAGCGCTGGCGAAGGGGGTGATCGACATCATCGCCATTGACACCGTCGACCTCCTGCACAAACTCGACGGGCGGGAGGTCGCCGTCCTCGACGGCAAACGTACGCTCGCCACGGCGGGCCTTGCCATCGAACGGCAGGAACCGGACTGGCGCAACCGCATCCTCGCCGTGCTCGCCAACCCGCAGGTGGCGCTGATCCTGATGATGATCGGCATCTATGGCCTGTTCTTCGAGTTCACCTCACCCGGCGTCGGCGTACCAGGCATCGCCGGGGCGATCTCGCTGCTAGTCGCGCTCTATGCCTTCCAGCTGCTGCCGGTCAATTGGGCCGGCGTGCTGCTGCTGGCGGTCGGCGCCGGCCTGATGCTGGCCGAGGCTTTTCTGCCCAGCTTCGGCGCGCTGGGCATCGGCGGCATCATCGCCTTCGTCGTCGGCGGCCTGTTCCTGATGGACGCCGAGGTGCCGGGATTCGGCATCCCGCTGGCACTGATCGTGGGCCTGGCCCTGGCCAGCGCCGCGATCCTGCTCGCCATCGGTAACCTCGCGGCACGCAGCCTGCGCCGCGCCGTGGTCAGTGGGCGCGAGGAGATGCTCGGCGCACGCGGCACGGTTATCGCCCCTGCACCGGACGGCACGTGGTGGATCGCGGTGCACGGCGAGAACTGGCGCGCCCGGGCCAATCGCCCGCTCGTGCCCGGCGCCCTTGTCCGCGTCGAGCGCATGGAGGGCCTCGTCCTCCACGTTTCCCCCACCGATACCACCCACCTTCCCGGGAGTACGCCATGATGCTCGATCTCCAGTTCGGCCTCGCGCCCTTGCTGGTGCTGCTGATCTTCCTCGTCGTCGCCTCGATCAAGATCCTGCGCGAGTACGAGCGCGGTGTAATCTTCCTGCTCGGCCGCTTCTGGCGCGTGAAGGGGCCGGGCCTGGTCATCGTGATCCCCGGCCTGCAGCAGATGGTGAAGGTCGACCTGCGCGTGGTGACGATGGACGTGCCGCCGCAGGACGTGATCTCGAAGGACAACGTCTCGGTGAAGGTCAATGCGGTGGTGTATTTCCGCGTCGTCGATCCGCAGAAGGCCATCATCCAGGTGGAAAACTACCTGATGGCAACCAGCCAGCTCGCGCAGACCACACTGCGTGCGGTGCTCGGCAAGCACGAACTCGACGAGATGCTGGCCGAGCGCGAGAAGCTCAACCTCGACGTGCAGCAGATTCTCGACGCCCAGACCGACGCCTGGGGGATCAAGGTGGCCAACGTCGAGATCAAGCATGTCGATCTCAACGAGAGCATGGTCCGCGCCATCGCGCGTCAGGCGGAGGCCGAACGCGAACGTCGCGCCAAGGTGATCCACGCGGAAGGCGAGAAACAGGCTGCACAATCGCTGCTCGAGGCGGCCGAAATGCTGTCGCGCGAGCCTGCGGCGATGCAGTTGCGCTACCTGCAGACCTTGACCCAGGTGGCAGGCGACAGGACCTCGACACTGGTGTTTCCGGTGCCGGTCGACCTGATGGGTCAGTTGCTGGGGCAGGCAGGCAAATCCCGGGGCTCAGCCATGAAGGCGGAACCCTGACCGCCCCCCGGCTCAGTCGGCCGCCGCTTCCGATCGTGCGCCATGCACGGCCAGCCACACCGTCGCCGGAGCTGTCGACAGTACGCGGTGCCTGCAGCCGGCGGGAATCTCCACCCAGTCGCCGGGCGTCAGCGCAATTCGCCCGCCATCATCCAGGCCCAGTTCCGCCCTGCCCTGCAGCAGCACGACCCACTCGTCCTCGGCCTGCTCGTACCAGAATCCCGGCGGACTGGCATGGCGGTGCGACACGATGCGCTCGACCCGGCAAGCGGTTCCCGCGAAGAGCGTCTGGAAGTGCTCTTCGACGCCCGCTTCGGGCAAGGGCGCGTAGAGGTTGCCTCGCCGCAGGCTGCTCGCCTGAACCATGTCAGTCCAGCACGAGCGCGAGCGCCAGCGGCAGGAACACCACCGCCGCGAGGTTGCCGATCAGCACCATCGACGCCACCTTGCCCGGCTCCTGCTGGTAACGCTCGGCGAACATGAAGTTGAGCACCGCCGGCGGCAGGGCCCCGAACACCAGCACCAGGGCCTGTTCGCGCTGCGGCAGTTCGATCACCTGCAGCACCGCCCACGCCAGCGCAAGCCCGATCAGCGGACGCGCCAGGCCTCCGCCCAGCACTCCGATGCCAAGCGCGCTGATGCGCGAATCCGCAAGCCGCACGCCCAGCCCGAACAGCATCAGGGGGATGGAGATCTCGCCGAGCATGCGGATGGCCGTCAGCAGGGGCGGCCAGACCTCGAAGTGCGTCAGGCTGACCGCGAGGCCGAGGAAGGTCGCCACCACCGACGGGACTTTCCACACCGTGAGCAGACGGACCCGGTGATCGAGCAACCAGGCGCCGAATGAAAAATGGATGAGGTTCGACACCATGAACAGCACCACCATCGGTGCCAGCGCGGCCTCGCCGAAGGCCAGCACCGCCAGCGGCAGGCCCAGGTTGCCGCAGTTGTTGAACATGATCGGCGGCACCAGCGTCTTCGGATCGATGCCGATCGCGCGAGCCAACGCCCACGCCGCCAAGCCGGTGCCGACCACCATCAGCGTCGCCGCGCCGATCAGCGGCAGGAAGGCACCAATGTCGAACGCCTTGTTCGCCAGCGCCGCGAACACCAGCGCCGGCACGAACACATCCATGTTCAGCTTGTTGGCGTGGGACAGATCCGGTTTGACGCGGCGTCCGACGAAATAGCCGAGCGCGGTGATCGAGAACAGCGGGAAAAGGATTTCGACGATTCGGATCAGCATGGGAAATTTGCAAGGGGGCATGAACCGCCCCTAGGGGCACGACGCATGCCAAAGCCAGAAAAAATGACGCCCCGGCTGCGGCCATCCGCCGCCGGGGCGCGTTCCGGGCAGGAAACCGCCCTGCCGCTCAGAGCACGTAGCGCGCCAGGTCCTCGCGCTGTGCCAGCATGTCCAGACGTGAATCGACATACGCCGCATCGACCACCACCTTGTCGAGCGAGCCCTTGCCGGCTTCGAACGATACCTCCTCCAACAGCTTCTCCATCACCGTGTACAGGCGGCGAGCCCCGATGTTCTCGGTTTTCTCGTTGACCTGGAAAGCGATCTCGGCGAGCCGGCGGATGCCGTCGGCGGTGAAGCTCAGGGTCACGCCGTCGGTCGCCAGCAGCGCCTCATATTGGCGGGTCAGGCAGGCGTCGGTGCTCGTGAGGATGCGCTCGAAATCCTCCACCGATAGCGACTCGAGTTCGACCCGGATCGGGAAGCGGCCCTGCAGTTCCGGGATCAGATCACTCGGTTTCGAGAGGTGGAAGGCACCGCTGGCAATGAACAGGATGTGATCGGTCTTGATCATGCCGTACTTGGTGGAGATCGTCGTGCCTTCCACCAGCGGCAGCAGGTCGCGCTGCACGCCCTGGCGCGACACGTCGGCGCCATGCACGTCGCTGCGCGCGGCGATCTTGTCCACTTCGTCGAGGAAGACGATGCCGTTCTGCTCCACCGCGCGGACCGCCTCGAGCTTGACCTCCTCGTCGTTGATCAGGCGTGCGGCCTCCTCATCGGCGAGCAGCTTCAGTGCCTCGCGAATCTGCAGCTTGCGCTGCTTGCGCTTGCCGCCACCCAGGTTCTGGAACATGCCCTGGATCTGCTGGGTGAGTTCCTCCATGCCCGGCGGCGCAAAGATCTCGGCCTGCATGGACGGCGCGGCGACCTCGATGTCGATCTCCTTGTCGTCCAGTTCGCCTTCGCGCAGCTTCTTGCGGAATTTCTGCCGTGTCGCCGAATCGGGCGCGGGCTCCGGTTCCGCGTTGAATGCAACGGGGCGGGCCGGCGGCAGCAGCGCGTCGAGCACGCGGTCCTCGGCGGCATCGAGCGCACGGTCGCGCACCGACTTCATCGCGCGTTCCCGGCCGTCCTTGATGGCGATCTCGATCAGGTCGCGGATGATCGTATCCACGTCGCGGCCGACGTAGCCCACTTCGGTGAATTTCGTCGCCTCGATCTTTATGAAGGGCGCGTTGGCCAGCCGTGCCAGACGACGGGCGATCTCGGTCTTGCCGACGCCGGTGGGCCCGATCATCAGGATGTTCTTGGGCGTAATCTCGCTGCGCAGCGGCTCGGCGACCTGGGCCCGGCGCCACCGGTTGCGGAGGGCGATCGCGACCGCCTTCTTGGCCTTGTCCTGCCCGACGATGTGCTTGTCGAGTTCGGAGACGATCTCCGGCGGGGTCATCTGGGTCATGCGTTCAACCTCAATCCAGCACTTCGATGGTGTGATGGTGATTGGTGTAGATGCAGAGGTCGGCGGCGATGCCAAGCGCCTTCGACACGACCTCCTTCGGCTCGAGCGCGGTGTTCTCGATGAGCGCACGCGCTGCCGACTGCGCGTAGGCGCCGCCACTGCCGATGGCCACGATGCCTTGCTCGGGCTCGAGCACATCGCCGTTGCCGGTGATCACCAGCGAATGTTCGCGATCGGCCACCGCCAGCATGGCCTCGAGCCGCCGCAGCATGCGGTCGGTGCGCCAATCCTTGGCCAGTTCCACGGCACTGCGGAGCAGGTTGCCCTGATGCTTGTCGAGCTTGGCCTCGAAGCGCTCGAACAGCGTAAATGCGTCGGCCGTGCCCCCCGCGAACCCCGCGAGGATATTGCCGTTATAGAGCGTGCGCACCTTGCGCGCAGACGCCTTGATGACGATGTTGCCCAGGGTGACCTGGCCGTCCCCGCCCAGCGCAACGCGATTGCCGCGCCGCACCGACAGGATGGTGGTGCCGCGATACTGTTCCATGCCGATTCCTCGCCGGCAGACGGCCGGCGTCGATGATGCGATGAGTTTTAACTGCGCAGCGTGACGTGCGCAACCTGGTCGACGCTCATGACCCGCAGCAGCGCGGCAACCATGGCATTGACGTTGCGAAGGCCCACGAGCTTACCCTGAGCCTGGAGCGTGGCGAGGATGTTGAACAACTGCCCCGCGCAGACGAAATCCAGCCGGCGCAACTGCGTACAGTCCACCGCAACCTCACGCCTGTCGGCAACGTAGGCCGCAAAACGCTTGAGCGCGTCGTTCGAGGCGCCACAGAGTTCACCCTCCAGAACGAAGCCATCCTGTTCGTTAGCCGACTGTGGGGCGGGTGTCGTCACGGGGGCCGTCGCGGCAACGGGCGCCGCCGGGGGAGGCAGGTCCTTCCACGACGGCGGAGACTCCTCGAACGTCACTGCATAATCGATCGCGAGGTTCTCGAAGCGCTCCTGATCGCCCGAATGCTGCAACAGTTCGAGCAGCAGCAGCCAGGTGTCCCGGTCTTCCGCGCGCCCGGCTTCGACGCGTTTTGCCAGCTCCTGCGCCAGCGGCCCCACATTGGCCAGCGTGACCTTAATGCGCTCGGCGGCAAGCTCGTCGAGCACCGCACGCAGCTGCCCGCAGGCGCCATCACCCAGGCCCTTCAGACGACCCACGTCAATGCGGGCCGAACCCGTCCTGCGCGCGGCCACTGCAATCTGGCGCAACTGCGCCTCAGCCTGCGCCGAAAGGCTGCCCGCAAGGCTGACGGTCGAAGGCCGAGGCTGAGCAGGTTTCGCCACGCTTGCGGACAGATCCACCCAGGGCGGCGGCGAACGCTCGAAGCGCGTCGCGTAATCGAGCACCCGCGACTCGAACTGCTGGCGCTTGCCCGTCAAACGGTAGAGATCGAGCAGCATCATCCACAGCCCCTCGCCCGGGTTCGAAGAGGGCTCGTCGAGCGTGGCGACCAGCACCTGCTCCGCTTCAGCCACGTTGCCGTTCGCGTAGAGGACCGCCGCTTCCTCATAGGCTGCACCAATGCCTGCGCCGACCTCCTGAACCTCGACCGCGACCAGACCGCGCCCAGCCTCGGTCGCGGTGAAATCGAGTTCTGACAGCTCGGTAGGCGGCGGGGGAAGCGAGAAGCTGTCGCCTTTAGCGGACGGACCTTTCCCCTCAGGCGCGATGCTACCCGTTGGTTTCCGACCGAAAAAAGGAAGTGCCACGCTGCCGTCCGTCCCGAATGTGTCGATGCAGTCCTGAGAGACTTTCGGCCAAGGATAGCACTTCCTGCAATACGGCTGGGCTGGCGGCGGGCACGGTTGATTACGTTTTGCAAAACTCGGCATCGACACCCCCCTTCCCTTGCACGGGGGCTCGGATAGAATGCTGCGATGCAACCGAATACCCCTGCCGCAGCGGCTGCGCAAGGCGACACGTCGCCTCCGCAGCCGTTCTTCATGCTGCCTGTCCGCGTCTACTATGAGGACACCGACGCAGCAGGCGTGGTCTATTACGCCAACTATCTGCGTTTCTGCGAACGAGCCCGCACCGAATGGCTGCGGGCGCTTGGCTTCGAGCAGCAGGCAATGATGTCATCCACCGGCACGGCCTTCGTCGTGCGGTCGGTCCACGCCGACTATCTCGTTCCCGCCCGTCTCGACGACGCGCTTGAAGTCGTCACCCGCATCGGGACGCTGCGTCGCGCCAGCCTCCTGTTCAACCAGGAGATCCGTCGCCAAGGGCAACTTCTGTTTACAGCGCAGGTCCTGGTGGCCTGCATCGACACCCATCGCCAGAAACCGGCCCCCATGCCGGCCAACCTGCACGCCCTCTTCGAAAGAAGCTTCGCATGACCGTCACTCACGATCTTTCCATCCTCAGCCTGATCAGCCAGGCCAGCGTCCTCGTTCAACTGGTGATGGCGCTGCTCGCCACCCTCTCTCTGGTCTCCTGGTACTGGATCTTCCGCAAATCGTTCCAGATCCGCGCCGCGCGCACCCAGACCGACGAGTTCGAGCGCGATTTCTGGAGCGGCGGCGACCTCAACACCCTGTTCGAGGCAGCGACCCGCCACGAGACCGGCGGCATGGAGCGCATCTTCGAGGCCGGCTACCGCGAATTCACCAAGCTGCGCGCCAAGGGGCACGACCACTCGGCCATCCTGGACGGTGCCCGTCGCGCCATGCGCGCTACCTACCAGCGCGAGGTCGATGATCTCGAGGCGCATCTTGCCTTCCTCGCCTCGGTCGGCTCGGTGTCGCCTTACATCGGCCTGCTCGGCACCGTGTGGGGGATCATGAACTCCTTCCGCGGCCTGTCCAGCGTCGGCACGGCAACGCTCGCCCAGGTCGCTCCCGGCATCGCCGAAGCCCTCGTGGCCACCGCTATCGGCCTGTTCGCCGCGATCCCGGCCGTCGTCGCCTACAACCGCTTCGCGCACGACATCGACCGCCTCGGCATTCGCTTCGAGAGCTTCATGGAAGAGTTCTCCAACATCCTGCAGCGCAACCTGCGCTGACGGACCCGGAGGCTAGCGATGCGCCAACGCCGTCTCATGAACCAGATCAACGTCGTGCCCTACATCGACGTGATGCTGGTCCTGCTCGTGATCTTCATGGTCACCGCGCCGATGATCCAGACCGGCACCATCAACGTGCCCTCGGCCGGACAGGTGTCGGCACCGCCGACCGAGGCGATCGTCATCGAGGTCAAGGCCGACGGTGCGCTGGCCCTTCGCGCCAGCACCAGCGGCACCTCGAGACCGGTGAGCAATACCGAGTTCCAGCGCGCAATCAGCGAAGCGCTGGCCAAGAACGCCGAGCAATCCTTCCTCGTCGCGGCCGACAGCAAGCTGCCTTACCAGAAGGTCATCGACGTGCTCGAAGCCGCCCGTAACGCAGGCGTGCAGAAGATCAGCCTGCAGACCCAGTCGAGCACCGCAAGTCGATGAGGGAACGCGCAGCGCCGCCCCGCGAAGCGCCGGGCAAATGGCAATCGCTCGGGCTGACCATCGCGGTCCACCTGGGCCTGTTCCTTTTCCTGTTCTTCGGCATCCGCTGGCAGAGCGCACCGCCGGCCGCGCTGGAGGTCAGCCTTGCCAGCGCGCCACGCATCGCCGCGCCCGCCCCCGCCCCCGCGCCCAAACCTGAGCCTCCTCCGGCCTCCAAGCCCGAGCCGAAGCCCGAAGTGAAACCGGAGCCGAAGCCGGAACCCAAGCCGCAGCCCGAGCTCCCCAAGCCCGCGCCCAAGCCCGAGATCGCAACAAAGGCACCGGAGAAGAAACCGGAGCCGCCCAAACCTGCGCCAAAGCCGGAGCCGAAGCCGGAACCGAAACCCCAACCCAAACCGGAACCCAAGCCCGAACCGCCCAAGCCGCAACCCAAGCCGGAGCCGAAACCAACGCCCAAGCCGCAGGCCAAGCCCGAGCCCAAGCCGGTTCAGGACGACTACATGAAGCAACTGCTCGCGCAGGAAACCCAGGCCGCGCAGGACGCGCGCCTCGAGGGCCTGCTCAAGCAGGAATCCGCGCGCGCCGGCGCGCAGGGTGACATGGACAAGTACAAGCAGGCCATTGCCATCAAGGTGCGTGGCAACCTGCTGCGCCCGCCCGGCCTCAGCGGAAACCCGGAGGCCACATTCGAGGTCGATCAGTTGCCTTCGGGCGAGGTGCTGAACATCCGGCTCAAGCGCTCCTCGGGCGTCCCGGCGCTCGACGAGGCGATAGAGCGCGCGATACGGCGCTCGAGCCCGCTGCCGCTGCCCGCCAACCCGAGCTTGTTCCAGCGCACGATCGAGTTCAAGTTCCGCCCGTTGGCAGACGAGTAAGCCTGCCTTATCTACTTAATATGTCTATATAATCCGCGGCTGGAGTACCCCACATGACCCGATTCCTCACCGCTTTCCGCCTCCTGCTGGTCCTGGCGCTCGCCAGCCTCGCCTTCGGTGCCCGCGCCCAGTTGTCGATCGAGATCACGGGCGCAGGCGCTTCGCGTTTCCCGGTGATCATTCCGATCTTCGAGAATGAAGGTCAATTGCCGAACAGCGTCACCGACGTGGTACGCGCGGACCTCGACCGCAGCGGCCTGTTCCGCCTCGTTGACCTCGGCCCGCTTGCCCTGCCCGAATCGGTCATGCCCGACCTGCCCGCCATGCGCGGCCGCGGCGCCGATGCGGTGCTGACCGGCAGCGTCATTGCGCTCGGCGGCGGACGCTACGACGTGCGCTTCCGACTGTTCGACACGCAGAAGCAACTAGAGCTCGGCGCCATGGCCATGCCAATGATGGCCTCGCAGAACCGCCTGATCGGACACCGCATCGCCGACTTCGTCTACGAGAAACTGACCGGGCAGCCGGGCTATTTCTCGACCCGTGTCGCCTACGTCATCAAGAGCGGCACCAACTACGAGCTGCAGGTCGCCGACGCCGACGGCATGAACGCTGCCACGGCCCTGCGCTCGCGCGAGCCGATCATCTCGCCCGCCTGGTCGCCCGACGGCCAGCGCCTGGCCTATGTGTCCTTCGAACAGAAGAAGCCGATCGTCTATGTGCATACGTTGGCCACTGGCCAGCGACGCGTGGTTGCCAACTTCAAGGGCTCGAACTCGGCGCCCGCCTGGTCGCCCGATGGCAATCAGCTCGCCGTCGTGCTGACCAAGGACGGTCAGTCCCAACTCTACATCCTCAACGCCGACGGCTCGGGCGTGCGCCGCCTGGCAAGCTCCTCTGGCATCGACACCGAGCCTTTCTGGGGCAACGACAGCAACATCTACTTCACCTCCGATCGCGGCGGCAGCCCGCAGATCTACCGTATCTCCGCTGGCGGCGGCAGTGCCCAGCGGGTGACCTTCGACGGCAGCTACAACGTGACTCCGCGCCTCTCGGCGGATGGCACGCTGCTGGCCTTCATCACCCGCAATGCAGGTCGCTTCCAGGTGGCCGTGCAGGACCTTGCCACCCGCCAGACGACGATCCTCACCGATTCGGCGCGTGACGAATCCCCCAGCTTCGCTCCCAACGGCCGCATGATCCTCTACGCCACCGAAAGCGGTGGCCGGGGCGTGCTGTCCGCGGTGTCGTCGGATGGACGGGTGAAGCAACGCCTGACGGTGCAGGCAGCCGATGTGCGCGAGCCCGCGTGGGGCCCGCAGCCGCGGCAATAAAAAAGCTGTAATCACTGCTGTCTTCAACTCAAGTAACCGGAGCATCACCCATGAAGAAACTCGCACTCCCCGCCCTGCTGTCGCTCGTCCTCGCCGCGTGCTCGAGCACCGGCACCGATACTGCCTCCCAGGTCGAAGACCGCTCGGGCGCCGGTGTCACCACCGTCACCGCGGGTAGCCCGTCGGGTTCGGGCATCGCGGCCCTGACCGACCCGAACAACATCCTGTCCAAGCGCAGCGTGTTCTTCGACTTCGACAGCTACGTCATCAAGTCGGAAGCCAAGCCGCTGGTCGAAGCCCACGCCCGCTTCCTGGTGCAGAACCCGCAGATGAAGATGCTCATCCAGGGCAACACCGACGAGCGCGGCAGCCGCGAGTACAACCTGGCGCTGGGCCAGAAGCGTGCCGACGTCATCAAGCAGGCGCTGATGCTGCTGGGTGCCAAGGAAGCGCAGATCGAGTCCGTCAGCCTGGGTGAAGAGAAGCCGCGTTGCGACGCCGCCTCGGAAGCCTGCTACGCCGAGAACCGTCGCGGCGACATGCTGTACTCGGGCGAGTTCTGAGATGAAGCGCCTGCTGCCGCTGGCGGTGCTGCTCGCTCTGTCATCGACCGGACCCGCGCAAGCGGGTCTGTTCGATGACGCGGAGGCCCGTCGCCAGATCACCGACATGCGCCAGGATCTCGAAGGCCGGCTCGAAACCACCAGCCGTGGCCAACTCGAGCTCGCCAACCAGAACGAGCAATTGCGTGCCGAAGTGGCCCGCCTGCGGGGCCAGATCGAACTGCTGGTGAACGAGGTGGAAACCCTCAAGCAGCGGCAGCGGGACTTCTACGTCGATCTCGATACCCGTCTGCGCCAGCTCGAGAGCTCCGGCCCGGGCGCTGGCGCAGCCAATGCCGATCCGGCGGCGGAGTCCGGCGAGTACGAAGCCGCACTCAACCTGCTCAAGGACGGCAAGCACGGCGAGGCGCTCGCTGCCTTCGATGCCTTCGTCGCAAAGTACCCTTCGGGCAACTTCAGTGCCGGAGCCCACTTCTGGGCCGGCAACGCCGCCCTGCAGGCCAAGGACATCAATGCGGCAAACAAGCACTTCAACACCGTGCTGACGCGCTGGCCCAACGAGAACGTGGCGCCCGACGCCATGCTCGGCCTGGCCAACACCCAGCAGGCACTGGGCGATGCGCCCACGTCCCGTCGCACCCTGCAGGCGCTGGTCGACCGCTATCCGCAGAGCAACGCCGCACAGGTCGCCAGGCAGCGCCTGGGTCAGCGCTGAGGCGTCGACGTGACGACAGCGACGATGACGGCACCTGCCGTCAAGCTGCGCATTACCGAAGTATTTGCCTCGATCCAGGGCGAGTCGACGTGGGTCGGCCTGCCCACCGTGTTCGTCCGGCTCACCGGCTGCCCGCTGCGCTGCAGCTGGTGCGACACCGCCTACGCCTTCACCGGCGGTGAAAGCCGTTCGCTCGACGAGGTTCTCGCCGACGTTGCGCGCCACGGCCTCAAGCATGTGTGCGTCACGGGCGGCGAGCCACTTTCACAGAAAGGCTGCCTGCCGCTGCTGAGCGCCCTGTGCGACGCCGGATACGCGGTCTCGCTCGAAACCAGCGGCGCGCTCGACATCGGCGCGGTCGACCCCCGCGTTTCGCGCATCATGGACCTCAAGGCGCCCGGTTCAGGTGAAGTTGAGCGCAACCTGTACGACAACATTGCTCACCTGAAGGCCGACGACGAACTCAAGATCGTGATCGCCAACACGGACGATTACGCGTGGGCGAAGCAGCAGATCGCCACCCATCGGCTGGCCGAGCGCTGCACCGTGCTGCTTTCTCCCGTTGCCGGCGAGATCGATCCGGCCCAACTGGCCGAGTGGATCGTGCGCGACCGCCTGCCCGTGCGCTTCCAGCTGCAACTGCACAAGATCTTGTGGAACGACGCGCGCGGGCGCTGAGCTGATCCGCGCTGCGTCCATCCCCTGCGGAACCCGTTTCAATGAACCAAGCCAAACGCGCCGTCGTCCTGCTCTCGGGCGGCCTTGACTCCGCCACCTGCCTCGCCATCGCCCGCGACATGGGTTTCGAGACCTATGCGCTGTCGGTCGCCTACGGCCAGCGCCATGCCGCCGAGCTGACCGCATCGGCACGTGTCGCCCAGGCTCTCGGCGCGAAGGAGCACCGCCTGGCGCGCGTCAACCTCGGGCAGTTCGGCGGCTCCGCGCTGACCGACCCGGGCATCGCAGTCCCCGAGGACGAGGACAACAGCGGCATTCCTGTCACCTACGTGCCCGCCCGCAACACGGTGATGCTGTCGATCGCGATGGCCTGGGCGGAAGTGCTGGGCGCGCAGGACATCTTCGTTGGCGTCAATGCGGTGGATTACTCCGGCTACCCCGACTGCCGCCCCGAGTTCATCCGGGCCTTCGAGACCATGGCGAACCTGGCGACCAAGGCCGGCGTCGAAGGGGCAAGGCTGCACATCCACGCTCCGCTGATCCAGCTCAGCAAGGCCGAAATCATTCGCCGCGGCGTGGCGCTCGGAGTCGATTACGGCATCACCGTGACCTGCTACCAGGCCGACGACGACGGCCGCGCCTGCGGCCGTTGCGAGGCCTGCCGCCTGCGCGCCGCCGGCTTCGAGGCTGCGGGCGTTCCCGATCCGACCCCCTATCAGCTGCGCACGGACTGAGCGCGCGCACACCCCGGGGAACGGGCGCTCCGACCGTGTGTCGGGCATCTTGCAACGAGACCGGTCTTTTAACCTAGAATGGCCGGCCATTTCGCCGCAGATCGCATCATGGAAGAAACGCTCGTCTCCGCCTCCACCATCGTGTGGCTCGCCTTCGCCATCGGCACGGTATTCGGACTCGTCGCCAACCGTACCAACTTCTGCACGATGGGCGCGGTCTCCGACATCGTCAACATGGGCGACTGGAGCCGCATGCGCATGTGGGCGCTGGCCGTCGCCGTCGCGGTCCTCGGCACCGCCGCGCTGCAACTCGCCGGCGTGTTCGATCCGTCCAAATCCATCTACACCGGCGGCCGGCTGATCTGGCTGTCGCACATCGTGGGCGGCCTCGCCTTCGGCGTGGGCATGACGCTCGCCTCCGGTTGCGGCAGCAAGACGCTGATCCGCATCGGCGGCGGCAACCTCAAGTCGCTCGTCGTGTTCGTCTTTCTCGGCATCAGCGCATACATGACGCTGCGCGGCCTGTTCGGCGTATGGCGCGTGCGCTATCTCGACAGCGTCGCCACCGACCTGTCGCACGGGCAGGACATTCCCTCGTTCATTGCGGCCGCCGGCCTTGAAGCGTCAACTGCGCTGACACTGGCCGCAGGCGTCATCGGCGGCGCCCTGCTGATCTGGGCGCTCGCCAGTCGCGAGGCGCGTCGGGCTGACGTCCTGCTGGGCGGCGCCGTAATCGGTGCGACGGTCGTAGCCGCCTGGTACGTCTCCGGGCACATCGGCTATGTCGCCGAACACCCCGAAACGCTGGAGGAAGCCTTCATCGGCACCAGCAGCGGTCGCGCCGAGTCGCTCACCTTCGTCGCACCGATGGCATTCACGCTCGAGCTGCTGATGCTGTGGAGCGACAGCAGCCGGGTCGTCACCTTCGGCATCGCGAGCGCGCTCGGCGTCATCGCCGGCGCCGCGCTGCACGCTATCGTCACGCGCAGCTTCCGCATCGAGGGATTCCGCGATGCGCCCGACCTCGTCCGCCACATGATCGGCGGCATCCTGATGGGCTTCGGCGGCGTCACCGCCCTTGGCTGCACCATCGGCCAAGGCATTACCGGTCTGTCTACGCTGGCGCTCGGCTCGGTCATCACGACCGCCGCCATCATCATCGGCTCCGCGGTGACGATGAAGATCCAGTACTGGATGATGATGCGCGAAACCTGACCAGCGCCGGCATTACGAGATTTCCCCGCACTGGCCCCACACGGCGGCGCGCAAATCCGAACTTGACGCGCATCGCCTGGAGTCCTAAAATTCGCGCTCGCTTTTGGGTCGTTAGCTCAGTTGGTAGAGCAGCGGACTTTTAATCCGTTGGTCGCAGGTTCGAGTCCCGCACGGCCTACCAGAATCAGGAAAATGCCTCGGCTTCGGCCGGGGCATTTTCTTTTCCAAGGACGCTCGCGCCATGCACATCTGGGTCGATGCCGACGCCTGTCCCGTCGTCGTCAAGGACATCCTTTTCCGGGCAGCCGAGCGTACGAAACGGCACCTGACGCTGGTCGCCAACCAGTACCTGCGCGTGCCGGCCTCGCCGCTGATCCGCATGATCCAGGTGCCCGGCGGCTTCGACGAAGCAGACAAGTACATTGCCGCCCATGTCGCGACGGGCGACCTCGTGATCACCGCCGACATTCCTCTGGCAGCCGAGATCGTCGCCAAGGGTGCCCACGCGCTTTCCCCGAGAGGCGAGCTCTACGGCAAGGAGAACATCCGCGAGTTGCTGGACATGCGCAACTTCATGGACACGCTGCGAAGCACCGGCGTCGACACCGGCGGGCCCGCTGCCTTCGGTGCCAGCGACCGCCAGGCCTTCGCCAACCGGCTCGACAACCTCCTGCGCCAGCGCCCACAGCACTGAACCGGGACCGGCCTACAACCGCCGATTGGACAGGCCACCCCCACGGCGGGTATTATGTCGGGTGCAGAGGACTGGCCTTTGAAGCGTTGAACCCGGGATCAAGCCGGATTTGCGCCAAGGCCGCAGCGGCATCGTGCACACGTGATCTGGATGACATCGCGTGGCGTGCGAAGTTGTTCTCCTCCCCCGCAACCCACTGCCGTGTCATCCGGCGTTCCCTCGAGGGACAGCCCGGTTTCTCCGAGACACCTCCGGCTGCGCCGATGCGCCGCTGGACAGATGCGATCCTCCTTCACAGGCAGGATCGCCCGTAATGCAGCGCGCCACCGGTATCCAACGCGCCGCTCACGTCCGTGCCTTGTGGCGCATGCGTGCAATCGTTCCAGATTTTCGTGCGGCCTGCCCCTTTTTCGCAGGCCCGGCCGGTCCGCCCGCTGCGCCACACGCGCAGCCCTCCGGCCTCATGCTCGCCCCGGCGGAGACGAGCGCCTAGCCGCCGCACACTTCAGGCATGCGCCGGCACAACGACAAGGAGCCCGAACATGGCCAAGGAAGAACTCATTGAAATGCACGGATCGGTTACCGAAGTCCTGCCCGACGGACGCTATCGCGTCACGCTGGACAACGGCCACAACCTGATCGCCTACTCTGGCGGCAAGATGCGCAAGCACCATATCCGCATCATCGCCGGTGACAACGTCTCGCTCGAGATGTCGCCCTACGACCTGTCCAAGGGGCGGATCACCTTCCGCCACCTGCCCGGCCGCCCGGCCGGTACGGCCTCGGCACCGCCGCCGCGCCGTCGCTGAACCCGTTCGCACCCGCAAAGCCCCTGCCGATAACGCAGGGGCTTTTTTTCGTTTACTGACCGCTTCACCGGCGAGCTCCGCAAGACAGTACGCCTGGATGTATACATAAAAAATATAAAAACACCATTTACGCAGATAAATTGGGCGTATAGACTTTTAGATGTATACATCAGGAAGCCGCCATGCCTGAAACACCTACACCCTCTAGCGAAGAAAACGCCTCCCAGACGGTACGCGCGCTGCTTCGCCTGCGCGAAATGATCCTCGATGGTGAGCTCTCCGCTGGCGAGCGAATTTCGGAGCCCGTCGTTGCCGAGCTGACCGGCATCTCGCGTACCCCTATCCGGACTGCTCTGGTCCGGCTACAGGAAGAAGGACTGCTCGAGCCGATTCGCTCGGGTGGATTCCGTGTGCGCGCCTTTTCACTCGACGAGATTCGCGATGCGATCGAGATTCGCGGCACGATGGAAGGACTCGCCGCCCGACTGGCGGCCGAACGCGGCGTCTCGTCCGAACGGCTGGCCCGCCTGACGGCCTGTGTCGACGAGATCGACGCCGTGCTGGCGGACGACAGCGGCCTCAGTGACACGCGCTTCGCCGCCTACGTCGCCGGCAACGCCCGTTTTCACGAACTGCTCGAGCAGGCCTGCGACAGCGACGTGCTACGTCGCCAGCTCGACCGTGCCAAATCCCTGCCCTTCGCCTCCCCCAATGGTTTCCTGCGCGTGCAAGCCGTCGCCCCCGACGCCTTGAACACCTTGCGCATCGCCAATGCACAGCACCGCGCCTTGGTCGAGGCGCTGTCTGCGCGTGAGGGAAGCCGTGCGGAAGCCCTGATGCGCGAGCACGCGCGCATTGCACAACGCAACCTGCACGCCACCCTCGCCAACCCCGGCATCAAGGCGCTGATCCCGGGCGCCAGCCTGATCGTCGATAGCTGAACCACGCTGCCGGACAGCGGAACCGGCAGTGCAACGCATTCCATCCGCCCCCCACAACGAGAGGAGACATACCATGCGTCTGAAACAGACCCTGATCGCCACGGCCCTGCTCGGCCTCGCCCTGCCCGCCACTGCCCAGAACGAGCCGATCGTGCTCAAGCTGGCGCACTCCCTGCCGCCGATCTCGGCGGCCCACACCAAGTTCATCGTGCCCTGGTGCGAGAAGATCGAAGCCGCGTCGCAGCAGCGCCTGAAGTGCCAGATCTACCCGGCGATGTCACTCGGCGGCGCGCCAGCGCAGTTGTTCCAGCAGGTCCGCGATGGTGTGTCCGACATCACCTGGACCCTGCCTGGCTGGACCGCCGGCCGCTTCCCGGTATCGGAAGTGTTCGAGCTGCCCTTCTTCACCGCCGACCGCGAAGGCTCGTCGCGTGCGCTGTGGGATTTCGTGCAGAAGAATGCGATGAGCGAGTTCGCCGGGGTGAAGCCGATCGCCACCTGGGTGACAGGGCCCTACGTCTTCCACTTCCGCGACAAGGAAGTAAAGACACTGGCCGACCTGAAGGGCATGAAGGTGCGCGCCCCCTCGCGCCTGGGTAACAAGCTGCTCGCCTCGCTGGGCGCGGTGCCGGTCGGCATGCCGGTGCCGCAAATGCCGGAAAGCCTCGCCAAGGGCGTGATCGAAGGCGCGCTGGTGCCATGGGAAGTGGTGCCGCCGACCAAGACTCACGAACTGACCAAGTTCCACGCCGAGGTCGCCAACGAACGCACGATGACCGCCGCGACGATGATCTTCGTGATGAACCAGAAAAAGTACGACAGCCTGCCGGCGGACCTGAAGAAGGTCATCGACGACAACAGCGGACGCGACACCTCGGCCTGGGTGTCGGCCCAGTTCGCACCGTCCGATGTTGCCGCACGAGAAATGACCGTGGCGCGCGGCAACACGGTGTATGCGATCCCGCAGGACGAACTCGCCAAGTGGGACGCCGCCAGCCGTGTCGTCACCGAAGAATGGATCAAGGAAGTCGCCGACGGCCAGCGCCTGCACGACGAAGCCGCTGCCCTCGTCAAACAGTATTCCAAATAAAATCCGGAGGAGAACCGAATGTTTCCGAAGAACGCCTGGTACGTCGCCTGTACGCCCGACGAAATCGATGACAAGCCGCTCGGTCGCATGATCTGCGGTGAACGGATCGTGTTCTACCGTGCTCAGGAAGGCGCCGCCGCCGCGGTGGAGGACTTCTGCCCGCACCGTGGTGCACCGCTGTCGCTGGGCCGCGTGGTCGAAGGCAAGCTGGTGTGCGGCTACCACGGCCTGGAAATGGGCTGCGACGGCAAGACCATCGCCATGCCCGGTCAGCGGGTGCGCGGCTTTCCGTGCATCCGCAGCTTTCCGGTCATCGAACGCTACGGCTACATCTGGGTGTGGCCGGGCGACGCGGCGCAGGCCGACCCCGCCAAGCTGCCGCATCTGGCCTGGGCCGAAAGCCCGGACTGGGCCTTCGGCGGCGGTCGCTATCACATCCACTGCGACTACCGCCTGATGATCGACAACCTGATGGACCTGACGCACGAGAAGTACGTGCACGCCACCAGCATCGGCCAGAAGGAACTCGACGAGGCACTCCCGACCACCAAGGTCGACGGCGACACCGTCATCACCAGCCGCTACATGGAAAACGTGATGCCGCCGCCGTTCTGGCAAGCCGCCCTGCGTGGCAACCATCTGGCCGACGACGTGCCCTGCGATCGCTGGCAGATCTGCCGCTACACCGCGCCCGGCCAGATCCTGATCGACGTCGGCGTTGCCCATGCCGGCAAGGGCGGCTTCGACGCCGACCCCGCATTCAAGGCATCGGGCATCGTGGTTGATTTCATCACCCCCGAGACCGAGACCACCATGTGGTACTTCTGGGGTCTGGCGCGCAACTTCCAGCCGCGCGACAAGGCGCTCACCGCCAGCATCCGCGAAGCACAAGGCAAGGTCTTCGCCGAAGACCTGGAGATGCTCGAGTCGCAGCAGCGCAACCTGCTGACCTGGCCCGAGCGCAAGCTGCTGAGCCTCAACACTGACGCCGGTGGCGTGCAGGCCCGACGCATGCTGGACAAGATGATCGAGCAGGAACGCGACGCGGCCGCAGAAGCCAGCGCCTGATCTCCCCGCGGTGGATGACCCGGCGTCATCCACCCAGCCAGGAAGCCCCAACATGAAGACACCCACCCTTACCGTGCGCGTCGTGCGCAAGACGGCCGAAGCGACCGACATCGCCACCTTCGAACTGGTCGATGCCCAAGGTGACGCCCTGCCACCCTTCTCTGCCGGCGCCCACATCGACGTGCACCTGCCCAACGGCCTGGTGCGCCAGTACTCGCTGTGCAACGACTCCGCCGAAACCCACCGCTACCTGATCGGCGTGCTTCGCGACCCGGCCTCGCGCGGGGGCTCGCTGGCCATGCACGACCTCGTGAATGAAGGCGACATCCTGCAGATCAGCGCACCGAAAAACCATTTTCCGCTTGCCCACGAAGCCCGCCGCAGCCTGTTGCTGGCTGGCGGCATCGGCATCACCCCCATCCTGTGCATGGCCGAGCGCCTGGCCATCAGCGGCGCCGAATTCGACCTGCACTACTGCACACGTTCGCCCGCGCGCACGGCCTTCCGCAACCGCATTCGGGGCTCAGCCTTCACCTCACGCGTGCATTTTCATTTCGACGATGGCGACGCGGCGCAAAAGCTCGACATCGCCGCGACGCTGGACAAGGTGGAGGATGGCACGCATCTGTATGTCTGCGGCCCCAAGGGCTTCATGAACGCCGTGCTCGACACCGCCCGCGCCGCAGGCTGGCCCGAGGCACAACTGCATTACGAGTTCTTCGCGGCCGATGTCGGCCCGTCGGACAGCGACGAAAGCTTCGAAGTCAAGCTTGCCAGCTCGGGCCGCGTCATCAAGGTCGAAAAGGACAAGACGATCATCACCGCGCTCGCCGCGGCCGGCGTGGAGATTCCGTTCTCCTGCGAACAAGGCGTGTGCGGCACCTGCCTGACCCGCGTGCTCGAAGGGGTGCCCGACCACAAGGACAACTATCTCACCCCGGAAGAGCAGGCGGCCAACGACCAACTCCTGCCGTGCTGTTCGCGCGCCAGAAGCCCGATGCTGGTACTGGATCTCTGAGGTCATTCCATTTCCGGGAACATCCTTATGGCAGCATGGTCAGCCCAAGGCCTCGATGGTTCGAGGCCTGCGTGGCCCCCTTAACTGCCTCTCACCGGGAGAAGAATATGAACGTACGCGATACCGATCTCTCCACGACCGAATTCGACAGCCTGCTGCCCGCCGCGCGCATGGATCGTCGCGGCTTCGTCACTACCGTCGCAGCAGCGGGTTTCGCCCTTGCCGTGCAGCCGGTCCAGGCCAGCACCGTGATCAGTACCGACGCTGCAGGCCTCGATGCCGGCAATGCCTCGGTCAAAGTCAGCGGCGGCGAGCTACCCCTCTACTTCGCCCGCCCGGCACAAGGCGACAAGCTGCCGGTCGTGCTGGTTGTCCAGGAAATCTTCGGCGTGCATGAGCACATCCGCGACGTCTGCCGCCGCCTGGCCAAACAGGGTTACCTGGCGATCGCGCCCGAGCTGTTCTTCCGCCAGGGCGACCCGACCAAGCTCGAGAACGTGGCAGACATCCTGTCCTCGATCGTATCGAAGGTGCCGGACGCGCAGGTCATGGCCGACCTCGACGCCTGCGCCGAGTGGGCCGCCACCCGTGGCGGCGACGCTGCACGCCTTGCCATCACCGGCTTCTGCTGGGGTGGGCGCATCACGTGGCTGTACGCCGCGCACAACCCGAGGCTGAAGGCCGGTGTCGCCTGGTACGGCCGCCTCGACGGCGCGCCGTCCGACAACCAGCCCAGGCATCCGATCGACATCGCAGCAAACCTGAATGCACCGGTGCTCGGCCTCTACGGCGGGCAGGACCAGGGGATTCCGCTCGACGATGTCGAAGCCATGCGCGAGGCCATCAAGGCGGCAGGCAAGCCGGGCGATATCATCGTCTATCCCGACGCCCCGCATGCCTTCCACGCCGATTACCGCCCGAGCTTCCGCAAGACCGAAGCCGAGGATGGCTGGAAGCGCCTGCTGGAGTGGTTCTCGAAGAACGTCTGATCGGCGTCCGTCACACCGACAACCCGGGCGGCGGGCTCGCTCGCCGCCACGAGAGGGGAATCCGCGCGCGCCACACCGACGCCCGCCACCCAGCCGAATGCAACTCCGCACACTGCCGCAATCGCAGCGGACAACCAGCGCCACCAGCCACCCTTCATGCGTGCCTCCATCCTTGCCTTGCACCCCGAGGTGCCAGGTTGGACGCAAGTGCGCCGTCAGCGTTCCGGGCTTGTCGCTGAAGCTTTCGACGCGGCGGGCGCAGCGCCGTGCAGCTCCTCGAGCAGACGCGCCGCGACCAGGCCATTGACCAGCCCGAAAACCACGGCAGCCAAGGCGAAGACCGGCAGCAGATAGAACACGCCGTCGTGCGGCACCAGCCACAGGCGGGCCACGACGAGCTGCGCGCCGATATGCGCAAACGCGGCCAGGATGCTGTGACTGACCGGTCCGAACCAGCGTCGCGGCAAGTGCATCGCCACGCCCAGCACGACAAGGCTGGCAATGGCGCCCGACAGGCTCAGGAAAAAGCCGGGCGCCAGAAACTGTCCCAGCAGCAGGCTGCCCGCCAGCACGCGCAGCAGCGCCACCCACACCGCCTCGCGCCATCCCCAGCGCGCCAGGACGATCAGCGTCACGATGTTCGCCAAACCCGGCTTCACGCCCGGCAGGGGCAGCGGGATGGCCGCCTCGGCCACCGTCAGCACGATCGCCGCCGCCGCATGGCGGGCAATACGGCGGTCCTTCTCCGTGGGTACGAGTTCAATAGTTGAGCGAGTCATAGTCCGCCCCCCGGCCGCTCAGGCTCAGGCTGACCTCGTTCGGTGCGCAGATCGCCACCGCCCCCGCCTGTGTCAGCCAACCCTGGCGCACGCAGTACTGTCGCGGCCCCGGGTCTGCCGCAACGCGGGCGCGGCCGGGCTGGATCTCGATGCGGGTGGTGCCGATCGGGCCGGGCACGTCAATGATGCGGGCAGTTCTCAGATCGACCTCGGCGACGACCTTGCCACCCGCGCGGACAATGGCGGCGTCCGGCCGCCCTCCCTGCCACAGCACCATCAGCGAATACCCGCACAACAGCAGACCGCCCAGCACGACAAGCACGTCGCCCGGGCGCAGCAAGGCCCGCCAGGCGGCAGGCGCAAGACTCACGACGCCGGCGGGGCGACCGGCCCGGCGGACTGCGCGGCGGCCGCCTCGCGGTCTGCCGCACGCCGCGCGGCGGACCGATGGCGGACGATCACCCGCACCTGGTCGCGGAAGCGCGCCGCCAGCCATTCGGCCAGATAGACCGAGCGGTGCTGCCCACCGGTACAACCGATCGCCACCGTCAGGTAGCTGCGGTTGTCCCGCACGTAAGCCGGCAGCCAGTTGCCGATGAACTTGCGGATATCCTCCGCCATCCTTCCGACTTCAGGCAGCTTCTGCAGGAACTCGATCACGGGCACATCGCGGCCGGTCAGCGGACGCAAAGCCGGATCGTAGTGGGGGTTCGGCAGGCAACGTACATCGAACACGAGATCGGCATCGAGCGGAATGCCGTACTTGAAGCCGAAGGACTCGAACATCAGGGTCAGGCCTTCGCTGGCCTCGATCTGGATGAAATCCTTCACCCAGGCACGCAGCGTATTGGGATGCAGGTCGCTGGTGTCGATGCGGTGGCCGAGCTCGGCGATCTCCGCCAGGGCGTCGCGCTCGCGCTGGATGGCCTCCTCGACCGTGACGCCCTCGCCTGCCAGCGGATGGCGCCGCCGCGTTTCCGAAAAGCGCGCCAGCAGCGCGTCGTCGCGCGCCTCGAGGAAGATGAAGCGCAGGTCGTGCCCGGCTTCACGCAAGGCATCGACCTGGTTCGGCAGGGCCGCGATGCTCGCCCCCGAGCGCATGTCGACCGCAATGGCCACGCGCTTCCAGCCGCCCCCTCGCAGATGCGTCACCAGCTGCGGCAACAACGCCGCTGGCAGGTTATCCACGACGTAGTAAGCGGCATCCTCGAGCACGTTGAGCGCAATGCTCTTGCCCGAACCCGACAGGCCGCTGATCAGTACGATCTGCATGCTTCTCCTTCAGCCACGATCGGCGCGAACCGGCACGTACCGATTCGCACCGACCGCCGATCAAGCGCGACCGTTGCGCTTCTCTGCGCGTTCGACCCACAGGTCCGCATTTTCGATCCCCAGCGCGCGCGGATCGAACTCGGGCTGCAAGCGCCCCTTCTCCTGCTGCGCCTCATAGTCCTTCAGCGCCAGCAGCGCAGGCTTCTGCAGCACCAGGATGGCGACAATGTTGAGCCAGGCCATGACACCCACGCCGATGTCGCCCATGCCCCAGGCGAGATCGCTGGTACGCACGCAGCCGTACAGTGCCGAGCCGATCAGTGCGATCCGAAGCACGAACATCAGCGCATCGGAGCGGATGTTGCGGGTGAGATAGGCGAGATTCGTCTCGGCGATGTAGTAGTAGGCCAGCACCGTGGTGAAGGCGAAGAAGAACAGCGCGATCGCCACGAACACGGCGCCGAAACCCGGCAGCACCGCTTCCATCGCGGCCTGCGTGTAGCCGGTGCCTGCAGCAATGTTGGCCAGGCCGGTGAACACCTGGGTGCCGTCCGCCCCTGTCACGTTGTAGGTGCCGGTGATCAGGATCATGAAGGCCGTCGCCGTGCACACGAAGAGCGTGTCCACATACACCGAGAACGCCTGCACCAGGCCCTGCGCCGCCGGATGGCTGACTTCGGCCGCGGCCGCAGCATGCGGGCCGGTACCCTGGCCGGCTTCGTTCGAATACACGCCGCGCTTCACGCCCCACTGGATCGCCAGGCCGATCATTGCGCCGAAACCGGCCTCGATGCCGAACGCCGACGACAGGATCAGCGTGATCACGCCCGGCAGCTTCTCGATGTTCAGCAGCACGACCACCGCCGCAGCGAGGATGTAGCCCAGCGCCATGAAGGGCACCACGATCTGCGTGACCTGCGCGATGCGGCGCACGCCACCGAAAATGATCAGGCCCAGCAGGATGACGATGATGGTGCCGGTGACCGCCGGTGCAACGCCGAAGGCATTCTGCATGCCGGCAGCGATGCTGTTCGTCTGCACGCCCGGCAGCAGGATGCCGCAGGCGATCATCGTCGCCACCGCGAACACGATCGCGTACGCGCGCCAGCCCAGTCCCTTCTCGATGAAGTAGGCCGGACCGCCACGATAGAGGCCATGGTGCTCGGTCTTGTAGATCTGGCCCAGCGTCGACTCGATGTAGGCCGTCGCCGCGCCGAGGAAGGCGACCATCCACATCCAGAAGATCGCGCCCGGACCACCGAAACCGATCGCGGTGGCGACGCCGGCGATGTTACCGGTACCCACGCGCCCGGACAGGGCGATCGTCAGCGCCTGGAAGGACGACACTCCGGCCGAAGAACTCTTGCCGGTGAACATCTGCCTGACCATCTCGCCCATGTGGCGAACCTGCATGAAACGGGTGCGAACCGAGAAGTACAGGCCCACGATGAGGCACAGGTAAACGAGTGCCGGGCTCCACACCCAGCCGTTGATCCAATCCACTGCTGCTTGCATGCGTGTGATTCCAGAAGCTCAGAAAGTACGATTGTATCCGCTTGTTGCAGCTGGTCTAAAGCGGAATGGCAGTCGTTCTCAGCAGATTTCGAGCTGTGCGCCCTGCCGGCGGGCCACGCCCGCGCGCTCGAGCTCCTTCACCAGCCAGCTGGCGAGCGCCTCGGGGTCGAGGCCGAGGAAGCGCTGGTTGGCTTCACGGTACAGCGGCGTCTCGTCGAGATGGCGCGGCAGCTCATCGAGCGCCATGCTGCGCACGTCCAGCAGCTTGAAGGTGACGCAGGCGCGGATGGCATTGCGCGCCATCCGGGCACCGTCGGCCTCGAAGGCCTGCAGGCGGGCGAAGGCGCGCTCGAGGGCGTCGTCGAACTCGGTGAAAGGCGCGCCGTGGCCGGGGATGACGACATCCACCGCGAGCCGACCGATGCCTTCCAGCGTGCGCCGCGCCTCGCCGAGGCCATCGCCGGTGCCGAGCACGTCGGCGAACAGGATGCCGAAGCCGTCGCGCCACAGCGCATCGCCCGACATCAGGATGCGGCGCTCGGCGTTGTAGTAGGCGAGCGCGTCCATGTCGTGGCCGGGCGCGGCGATGGCCTGCCATTCGAGTTCGCCGGCGACGAAGCGGTCGCCGGGGGCGAGCGTGGCGTCGGCCTCGAAGCGCTCGCCATGCTGCGCGGCGGTGGACAGCAGCAGCGCAGCCTCGTCCCAATGCCGCACCGCCTGTGCCATGCCGACCGGCACCGTGATCGTGCAGCCGAAGCTACGCTGAACGCTGGCATTGCCGCCGATGTGGTCGGAATGCGAGTGGGTGTTGATCAGCCGCCCGAGCTGGCGCCCGTCGAGCGCGGCACGAACCAGCGCCACCGTCTGCCCGGCATGCGTTACATAGCCGCTGTCGACCAGCGTCGCCTCGCCGCCGTCGAACAGCAGCACGTTGTTGGCCGACAGCCAGCCACGCTCGAAGACCTGCAGCGTGTCGGGCAGGCGCGGGGGCGCGCTCAATCGCTACCCTCCCCGACCTGCGCCGCCACGTTAGGTGGCAGCGCGGCGGGCTCCCCGGAAGCGGGCTGCAAGGCTTCGGGCGGCGGCGCGACCGGCACGCCGTTGATCTCGTCCGCCGTGCGGCCGCAACCCAGGCAAACCCCCGAATCCCAGTCGATCATGCACACGCCGACGCACAGCGCGTCGCCGCTCATGCCCGCGTCTCCACGCCCTGGCCGGCCTCGGCCAGCCACTCTCGGCGCTCGGCCACCGCAGCCAGGATGGTGCGGCGGTCGTCGTCGCTGGTCCGGCTCCAGCGCGTGATCTCGTCGATCGTGCGCTGGCAGCCCTCGCACCAGCCCGTGTCCGGGCTCATGCGGCAGATGTTGGTACAGGGGGAAGGAATACTCATTGCGACAGTCTCTGCAGGGGTTTGGACGGCGCATCCATGCGCACCGTCTCCATAAAGAAGCCCTGATTATGAACGAGTCCGCCGCGACACGTTCCCGATCAGGCGCAGGCGGCCTTGGCCCGCTTGGCCAGCACCGCGCGCGCCACGCGCGAGGCCGGTTCGCGGCCGAGCTGGGCGCTGATCCACGCCGCAGTATCCACCAGGGCATCGAGGTCGATGCCGCTGTCGACGCCGAGGCCGTTGAGCAGCCAGACCACATCCTCGGTGGCCACGTTCCCCGAGGCGCCGGCCGCGTAGGGGCAGCCGCCCAGCCCACCGACCGAGGCATCGAACACGGCCACGCCCATCTGCAGCGAGGCATGGACGTTGGCGACCGCCATGCCGTAGGTGTCGTGATAGTGGCCGGCGAGCTTTTCGACCGGCACACGCTTCGCCACCGCCTCCAGCATGCGGACGATGCTCGCCGGCGTGCCGACGCCGATGGTGTCGCCGAGCGAGACCTCGTAGCAGCCCATCTCAATCAGCGTCGCCGCCACGTCCGCCACTGCCTGCGGCGCCACCGCGCCCTCGTAGGGGCAGCCGACCACGCAGGAGACATAGCCGCGCACCTTCACGCCCGCCGCCTGCGCCGCCTCGGTGACGGGACGGAAGCGCTCGAGCGACTCGGCGATGGAGCAGTTGATGTTCTTCTGGCTGAAGGACTCGGAGGCGGCGCCGAACACCGCGACCTCCCGCGCACCGGCCGCCAGCGCGGCCTCGAAGCCCTTCAGGTTGGGCGTCAGCACCGGATAGGCGACGCCGAGCGCGGCAGCGGCGAGCACGCGGGTCAGCACCTCGCTGTTGTCGCCCATCTGTGGCACCCACTTTGGCGACACGAAGGAGGTGGTCTCGATCGCCTTCAGCCCGGCGCGTTCGAGGCGGCGCACGAGCTCGACCTTGGTGTTGGTGGAAACGAGCTGCTTCTCGTTCTGCAGGCCGTCGCGGGGGCCCATCTCGACGATGCGGACGGTGGCGGGCAACTTGGATGTGGTCATGGATGCGTCCTCGATGTCAGGCGGTCTGCGCCTCGTCCAGCCCCAGCTCTTCTTTCATCTTCTGGCGGATCTGGAACTTCTGGATCTTGCCGGTCACGGTCATCGGGAAGCTGTCGACGAAGCGGATGTAGCGCGGAATCTTGTAGTGCGCGATCTGCCCCTGGCAATAGGCACGCACCTCGTCTTCAGACAGGCGCTCGCCCTCGCGCACGATGATCCAGGCGCACAGCTCCTCGCCGAACTTCTGGTCGGGGATGCCCACCACCTGGACGTCGAGCACCTTGGGATGGGCGTAGAGGAACTCCTCGATCTCGCGCGGATAGATGTTCTCGCCGCCGCGGATCACCATGTCCTTGATGCGGCCGACGATGTTGCAGTAGCCCTCGTCGTCGATCACCGCCAGGTCGCCGGTATGCATCCAGCCGCCGGCGTCGATCGCCTCCCGGGTCTTGGCTTCGTCGTTCCAGTAGCCGAGCATCACCGAGTAGCCGCGGGTGCACAACTCGCCCGGCGTGCCGCGCGGCAGGATGCGGCCTTCGGTATCGACGATCTTCACTTCCAGATGGGGCTGGATGCGGCCCACCGTCGACACCCGGCGATCGATGGGGTCGTCGGTGCCGCTCTGGAAGCTCACCGGCGAGGTCTCGGTCATGCCGTAGGCGATGGTCACCTCGGCCATGTTCATCTTGCCGATCACCCGCTTCATGACCTCGATCGGGCACGGGCTGCCGGCCATGATGCCGGTGCGCAGGCTCGAGAGATCGAAGTCGGCGAAGCGCGGATGGTCGAGCGCGGCGATGAACATCGTCGGCACGCCGTAGAGGCCGGTGCATTTTTCCTGCGCCACCGTCTCCAGCACCGCCAGCGGCTCGAAGGCCTCGGCCGGGTAGACCATGGTGGCGCCGTGGGTCAGGCAGCCGAGGTTGCCCATCACCATACCGAAGCAGTGGTAGAGCGGCACTGGAATGCACAGGCGGTCGCCCGGCACCAGCTTGATCGCCTCGCCGACGAAGTAGCCGTTGTTGAGGATGTTGTGGTGCGACAGCGTCGCGCCCTTGGGGTGGCCGGTGGTGCCGGAGGTGAACTGGATGTTGATCGGGTCGTCGAACTGCAGCCTGTCGGACAGTCCCTCGAGCGCAGTCAGTTCGTCGCGCGTCGGCGCACGCAGCAGGTCATCGAAGTTGAGCATGCCGGGCGAGGTGTCCGCACCCATGCGGATCACCATCTCGAGCGAAGGCAGCCGATGGCTGCGCAACAGGCCGGGTTCGCAGTGGCCGAGCTCGGGCGCGAGGTCGGCGATCATCTCGAGGTAGTTGCTGGACTTGAACGCCGGCGACAGCACCAGCGCGCGGCAGCCGACCTTGTTGAGCGCGTACTCGAGCTCGGAACGGCGGTAGGCGGGGTTGATGTTGACCAGTACCAGTCCGGCCTTGGCGGTGGCGAACTGGGTCAGCGCCCACTCCATGGTGTTCTGCGACCAGATGCCGATGCGCTCGCCCGGTTCGAGGCCAAGGCGCATCAGGCCGCAGGCAAGCGCGTCGACCTTGCTCTTCAGCTGCGCATAGGTGAGGCGCACGTTCTGGTGGCGCACGACCAGCGCCTCGCGCTCGGCATGACGCGCGCAGGCCTCGTCGAAGAAGCGGCCGATGGTCTGGCCGATCAGCTGCTTGTCGGACGCGCCATGGACGTAACTCTGGCTGCTGCTCATCGCGTTCTATCTCCTCTGCATCCGGGGCGCGCCGGCTCTTGCGGCCGGGTCGCGCCCGAGGTCCAACTCCTTACCCTGCGCTCGGTTGTGACGCCCCGGCGGTCAGGCCGCGACTTCGAACTCCACCAGCTCCGCGCCATCGCCCACCTGATCGCCGACGCCGAAGCGGAAGGCCTTGACGGTGCCTGCGGACGGCGCGGTGATGGTGTGCTCCATCTTCATCGCCTCCAGGATCAGCAGCGGCGCGCCCTTCTCCACCTTGGCGCCCTCGGCGGCGACCAGCGCGATGACCTTGCCCGGCATCGGCGCCAGCAGGCCGCCTTCGGCCCCGCCGCCCTCGCCGCCGTGATGCAGCGGGTCGACCGCGGCCAGTTGCCAGGCACGGCCCTTGGCAAACACATGGCGACGGCCTGCCGCCGCGATCACCGTGGCGTCCATGCGGGTGCCGTCGAGCTCGACGCGCAGCAGGCCGCGCGCGTTCAGTTCGCCGCGCGCCTCGACGCCGCGGCCGTCTACCGTCAGCCGCCAGGCACCGGGCAGGTAGGCGACTTCGACCGCGCGGTCGGTCTCGCCATGGCGGAACAGCAGGGTGCGACGCGCGGTGGCGTTCATGCGCCAGCCATCCCGCGCATGCCAGGGCGAGCGCGCATCGGCCGTGCGCTGGGCGCGCTTGTCGGCCAGGGCCGCCTCGCGCAGCAGTTCTGCGAGCGCGGCAATCTGCAGCACCTCGTCCGGCACGCCTTCCTCGACGGGGAAAAGGTAAGCCTTCTCGCGTTCGATGAGGCCGGTGTCAAGGTCGGCACCGGAGAATGCCGGGCAGGCGGTCAGGCGCGACAGGAACTCGATGTTGTTGGCAACACCCACCACGCGGTAGTCGGCCAGCGCCTGCAGCATGCGGGCGAGCGCGCGGTCGCGGTTGATGTCCCACACGATCAGCTTGGCGATCATCGGGTCGTAGTGCGGGCTGATCTCGTCACCTTCCTCGACGCCGGTATCGACGCGCACGTGCAGCGATTCAGCGGGCGGCGCCAGGTGCACCAGCTTGCCGGTGGAGGGCAGGAAGCCCTTGGCCGGGTCCTCGGCGTAGATGCGGGCTTCGAGCGCATGGCCGCGGATCTGCAGCTGCTCCTGTTCCAGCGGCAGCTTCTCGCCCGAGGCCACACGCAGTTGCCACTCCACCAGGTCGAGCCCGGTGATCATCTCGGTCACCGGGTGCTCGACCTGCAGGCGGGTGTTCATCTCCATGAAGTAGAAGGAGCCGTCCTGGTTGGCGATGAACTCGACCGTGCCGGCACCGACGTAACCCACCGCCTTGGCCGCATCGACCGCGGCCTTGCCCATCGCCGCGCGGCGCTCGGGCGTCATGCCGGGCGCGGGCGCCTCTTCCAGCACCTTCTGGTGGCGGCGCTGCACCGAGCAGTCGCGCTCGAACAGGTACACCACGTTGCCGTGGGTGTCACCGAAGACCTGGATCTCGATGTGGCGCGGCTTGGTGATGTACTTCTCGACCAGCACGTGGTCGTCGCCGAAGCTGGAGATGGCCTCGCGCTTGCAGGACGCGAGCAGGTCGATGAAATCCTCGGACTTCTCCACCAGGCGCATGCCCTTGCCGCCGCCGCCGGCCGCGGCCTTGATCAGCACCGGGTAGCCGATGGCGTCGGCCTGCTGGTGCAGGTAGGCAGGTTCCTGGTCGTCGCCGTGGTAGCCGGGGGTCAGCGGCACGCCGGCCGCTTCCATCAGCTTCTTGGCCTCGGACTTCGAGCCCATGGCGCGGATCGCCGACACCGGCGGGCCGATGAAGACGATGCCCTCGCGCTCGCAGGCGTGGCAGAAGTCCTCGTTCTCGGACAGGAAGCCGTAGCCGGGGTGGATGGCCTGGGCGCCGGTCTGCTTGGCCGCAGCGATGATCTTGTCGATCACCAGGTAGCTCTCGCGCGCCGCCGCCGGGCCGATCAGCACGGCCTCGTCGGCCAGGCGCACGTGGCGGGCCTTGGCGTCCGCCTCGGAATACACCGCAACGGTCTTGATACCCATGCGGCGGGCGGTCTTGATGACGCGGCAGGCAATTTCCCCGCGATTCGCAATCAGGATCTTGTCGAACATGTTGTCTCCAGCGTGTCTTGTGTCGGTTCGGCGCGAGGCTGGGCGCAATTTCGGCCCAATTCCGGCGTTCAGCCCTGCGCGATCCAGGCTGCGGGGCGCTTGTCGAGGAAGGCGGCGAGCCCCTCCTTCGCCTCGGGGGTGGCGCGCAGGCTGGCGATGCGGCGTGCGGTATCCATGACCAGCGCGTCACTCACCGGCCGGTTGGCCACTGCGCGGATCAGGTCCTTGGCCGCGGCCTGCGACTTCGGGCCGCCCTGCAGCAGGGCCTCAACCACTTCCTTCACCTTGGCATCCAGCTCCTCCGTGGCGACGGCATCGTGCGCCAGCCCCAGCTCGGCCGCGCGTGTCGCATTGATGCGCTCGGCCGTCTGGAAGTAGCGGTAGGCCTGGCGCTCGCCGATGGCGCGGAGCACGTAGGGGCTGATCGCCGACGGGATGATCCCGAACTTGACCTCGGAGGTCGCGAAAACCGCCTTGTCGCCGGCCATACAGATGTCGCAGGCGCTCGCGAGGCCCATGCCGCCGCCCAGCGCCGCGCCATGCACGCGGGCGATGGTGGGCTTCTTCATCTCGGCCAGGGTGCGCAGCATGCCGGCGAGCTTCATCGCATCGGCGAAGTTCTCCGCCTCGCTCGCCTCGCCGGCGGCCTTCATCCAGTTGAGGTCGGCACCGGCCGAAAAGCTCTTGCCCCGCCCGGCCAGCACCACCGCCCGCACCGTGTCGTCGGCATCGAGCTCGATGCAGGCAGCGGTGAGATCGGCGATCAGCTGCGCGTTGAAGGCGTTGTGTACGTCCGGACGATTCATCCAGATCGTCGCGACGCCGGCTTCGCGGACGATCTCCAGGGTCTCGTAGCTCATCTTGCCCCCTTACATCCGGAACACGCCGAACTTCGTCGGCTGGATCGGCGCGTTGAGCGCGGCCGACAGGCTGAGGCCGAGGATGCGGCGCGACTGCGCCGGATCGACCACGCCGTCGTCCCACATGCGCGCGGTGGCGTAGTAAGGGTGGCCCTGGAACTCGTACTGCTCGCGGATGGGCGCCTTGAAGGCCTCTTCCTCTTCCTTGCTCCAGCTGCCGCCCTTGGCCTCGATGCCGTCGCGGCGCACGGTGGACAGCACGCTCGCTGCCTGCTCGCCGCCCATCACGCTGATGCGCGAGTTGGGCCACATCCACAGGAAGCGCGGCGAGTAGGCGCGGCCGCACATGCCGTAGTTGCCGGCACCGAAGGAGCCGCCGATGAGCATGGTGATCTTGGGCACCTGCACGGTGGCCACCGCGGTCACCATCTTGGCGCCGTCCTTGGCGATGCCGCCATTCTCGTACTTGCGGCCGACCATGAAGCCGGTGATGTTCTGCAGGAACAGCAGCGGGATGCCGCGCTGGCCGCACAGTTCGATGAAGTGCGCGCCCTTCTGCGCCGACTCGCCGAACAGGATGCCGTTGTTGGCGACGATGCCCACCGGGTAGCCGTGGAGCTGGGCGAAGCCGCACACCAGCGTCGTGCCGTAGCGCGCCTTGAACTCGTCGAAGCGCGAGCCATCGACCACGCGCGCGATGATCTCGCGCACGTCGAAGGGCTTGCGGGTGTCGGTGGGGATGATGCCGTAGATCTCTTCCGGGTCGTACAGCGGCTCCTCGCCCTGGCCCAGTGCGAGGTTGATCGGCTTGGTGCGGTTGAGGTTGGAGACGATGCGGCGCGCGATGTAGAGCGCGTGGGCGTCGTTCTCGGCCAGATGGTCGGCCACGCCGGAGAGGCGGGTGTGGACATCGCCGCCGCCGAGATCCTCGGCGCTCACCACCTCGCCGGTGGCCGCCTTCACCAGCGGCGGGCCGCCGAGGAAGATGGTGCCCTGGTTCTTGACGATGACGGTCTCGTCCGACATCGCCGGCACGTAGGCGCCACCCGCGGTACACGAGCCCATCACTACCGCAATCTGCGGGATGCCCTTGGCCGACATGTTGGCCTGGTTGAAGAAGATGCGGCCGAAGTGGTCGCGGTCAGGGAAGACTTCGTCCTGCTTGGGCAGGAAGGCGCCACCGGAGTCGACCAGGTAGATGCAGGGCAGATTGTTCTGCTCGGCGATCTCCTGCGCGCGCAGGTGCTTCTTGACCGTCATCGGGTAGTAGGTGCCGCCCTTCACCGTGGCGTCGTTGGCCACGATCATGCATTCGACGCCCTGCACGCGGCCGATGCCGGTGATGACGCCGGCGCTCGGCGCCTCGTCGTCATACATGCCGTAGGCCGCCATCTGGCCGACCTCGAGGAAGGGCGTACCCGGGTCGAGCAGGTGGCCGACGCGGTCACGCGGCAGCAGCTTGCCGCGCGCAGTGTGCTTGGCGCGCGCCGACTCACCTCCGCCGAGGCTGACCTGCGCCGCCTTGGCGCGCAGGTCCTCGACCTGGGCGCGCAGGCTGGCCGCATTGGCCTGGAAATCCTCGCTGCGCGTGTTGATGGCAGATTTGATCGTGCTCATGTCCCCTCGTCCTCGTATCTCGTCCTGCGTGGCTGATCTCGGTCGCCCCCGCAGTCCGGCCGTTACTTGATTCAGGCTCGCCCCGGGCTACGCAGCCGGCACGGCGCCTCCAATGTCAGAACCCGCCCGTCTGCAGCCAGCGCTCGATCTGCGGGATGCGGTCAACGCCCCAGAAAGGCTCACCGTCGATGATGACGAAGGGCGAACCGAACACGCCGCGCGCGATGGCCTGGGCACACTCATCCTTCAGCCGGTTGCGGACGGCTTCGCCGGCAAGCGCCTCGGCCAACCCGGCACGGTCGGCACCGTGGGCCGCCGCGAGGTCGAGCACCGCCGTCTCCTGCGAGATGTCGCGCCCCTCGCCGAAATAGGCACGGTAGGCGGCCAGCGCGAAGGCGCGTGCTGCGACCGGGTCACGCTCGTCGAGCCAGTAGAAGGCGCGCGCCGCGATTTGGGTGCCGATCGGAAAGGCCTCGGGAATGCGGCACGACAGGCCGAGGAAACGGGCCGAGCGCTCGAAATCATGCTTCGAGTAGTCGCCCTTGAGCGGCTTCGAGGGCAGCGGAACCTCGCCCGTCACCTTGTACACCGCCCCCAGCAGGAAGGGATGCCAGCGCACGCTGCGGCCGTGGGCCGCCGCCAGTGCGTCGATCTTCTCCGCCATGAAGTAGCCGTAGGGCGAGGAGAAGTCGAAATAGAAGTCGATCGGCTCGGCCATCTTTCCGCTCCGTCGGAGACTCAGCGCGTTTCGGAGAACAGTTCGCGGCCGATCAGCATGCGGCGGATCTCGCTGGTGCCGGCGCCGATCTCGTACAGCTTGGCGTCGCGCCACAGGCGGCCCACCGAATACTCGTTGGTATAGCCCACGCCGCCCAGCGCCTGGATCGCCTCGCCCGCCATCCAGGTAGCCTTCTCGGCGGTGTAGAGGATCACGCCGGCGGCGTCCTTGCGCAGCGTGCGCGCATGGTCGGCGCGGTCGCAGGCCTGGCCCACCGCGTAGGCATAGGCGCGGCAGGCGCTCCAGGTGGAGTACATGTCGGCGATCTTGCCCTGCATGAGCTGGAACTCGCCGATCGGGGTGTCGAACTGCTTGCGCTCGTGCATGTAGGGCACGACCACGTCCATGCACGCGGCCATGATGCCGAGCGGGCCGCCCGACAGCACGGCGCGCTCGTAGTCCAGGCCGCTCATCAGCACCTGCACGCCACGGCCGATGTTGGCCTCGCCGCCTAGCACGTTCTCGACCGGCACCTCGACGTCGTCGAAGAAAAGCGGATAGGTGTTGGAGCCGCGCATGCCGAGCTTGTCGAGGTGGGTGCCGTAGCTGAAGCCCTTCATGCCCTTCTCGATGATGAAGGCGGTGATGCCCTTGGGGCCGGCATTGACGTCGGTCTTGGCATAGACCACCAGGGTGTCGGCGTCGCCGCCGTTGGTGATCCACATCTTGCTGCCGTTGAGCACGAAATGGTCACCCTTGCGGTCGGCGCGCAGCTTCATGCTCACGACGTCGGAACCGGCATTGGGCTCGGACATCGCCAGCGCGCCGACGTGGTCGCCCGAGATCAGCTTGGGCAGGTACTTCTGCTTCTGCGCCTCGGTGCCGTTGCGGCGGATCTGGTTGATGCACAGGTTGGAGTGCGCACCGTACGAGAGGCCGACCGAGGCCGACGCGCGCGAGATCTCTTCCATCGCCACGATGTGGGCCAGGTAGCCCATGTCGGTGCCGCCGTACTCCTCGCTCACGGTCATGCCATGCACGCCGAGGTCGCCGAGCTTCTTCCACAGGTCGGCAGGGAACTCGTTGACGCGGTCGATCTCGGCCGCGCGCGGGGCAATCTCTGCCGCGCAGAAGGCCTGCAGCGTGTCGCGCAGCGCGTCGATGGTCTCGCCGAAGTGGAAGTTCAGGCTGGGCACGTTCATGGGGTGTCTCCTTCTCAAGGTTGTCCTGGCGCGACGGGCGTCTTGCGCAAATCCATTATGGACGGCGCATGCCCGAGGATGGACCGAGATTAGCGGCGCACCGCGGTCCATGAGTGCCATCATGGTTGCAATTCGTGCCACACCAGCTAGCATTCCGGCACATGAAGATCCTGACCCCATCGCCTGCCGAACTGACCCTTGGTCGCGCGGCCACGCCGATCGCTTTCATCCGCGCGATCGTCACCGGCTACCGCCGACTGGGCATGGATCCCGCCAAGGCGCTCGCCCAGGCGCAGATCCCGCCCGCACTGCTGGACGACCCCGACGCACGCGTTACCGCGGCGCAGATGGAAGTGATGTCGGGCGCGGCGATGCAGGAACTCGACGACGAGACCCTGGGCTGGTTCTCGCGGCGGCTGCCCTGGGGCAGCTACGGCATGCTGTGCCGCGCCTCGCTCACCGCGCCGACGCTGGAAGTGGCGCTCAAGCGCTGGTGCCGGCACCACCGCCTGCTCACCGACGACATCGTGCTCACGTTCAACCAGCAGCGCGGCAGCGCCACCATCCGCATCGTCGAGCACACCGCGCTGGGCGAGTTGCGCGAGTTCTGCCTCGTCTCCACCCTGCGCTACCTGCTGGGCTACGCCTGCTGGCTGGTGGATTCGCGCATTGCGCTCGCCGAGACCACCTTCCCCTTCCCCGCCCCGCGCCACGCCGACGCCTACCACTACCTGTTCCCCGGCCCGGTGCGTTTCGACGCCGATGCCGCGAGCCTGTCTTTCGATGCGCGCTATCTCGAACTGCCGGTGCGGCGAGACGAAAAGGCGCTGCAGGCCATGCTTCAGCGCGCGCTGCCACTCACCGTGCTGCAGTACCGCCGCGACCGCCTGCTGGTCCATAGCGTCGCCCAGATCCTGGTCGCCGATGCCGCGGCCGCGCACACCGCCGAGGACGTCGCCGCCCAACTCAACACCTCGGTCCGCACCCTGCACCGGCAGTTGAAGGAAGAAGGCGTGTCACTGCAGCGGCTGAAGAACGAGGCCCGACGCGAACGCGCAATCAAGCTGCTGCTACAGACCCGCAAGCCGGTGAAACAGGTCGCGGCCGCGGTGGGTTTCGACAGCGAGAAGAGCTTCGCGCGGGCGTTCCGGGAGTGGACCGGAGTGGCGCCGAGCGCCTACCGGACGGGCGCTCCAGCGAAAACGTCGCAGCCTGCGCCGCCGCGCTGATTTCGCCAGACTCACCCCGACGAGGGCGTCAACACCGCATCGATTGCCCTCACCACCGCCGCACTCACCGCCTGCCAGTTGGCGTTGTCGATGCGCGGGGTCTGGTAGCGCAGCAAGGGCCTGAGCGCCTCGGGCAAGGCGTCTTCCGGGGGCAACTGGGCGTCGTCCACCAGCACGGGCAGGATGCGCTTCTGCCCTGCAAGCAGGGACTCGATTTCGAACCGCAACACGTCGCCCTCGTCCCACAATCGCGGCCGGCCCTGTGCGTCAGCCGCCATGAAGCCGCGCCCGATCAGCACCACGCCGACCTTGCTTGCCGCGATCGCCCCACCGATCGTCTCGCGCCAGTCCGCACTCGGGTCGATGCCGTGCAGGTCCATGAACACGCGACGCGCGCCGAAATGCTCGATCAGGTCGTCGCGCAGGCGGCCGGCGGCCATGCCGGTGTCCGCACGGCGGTAGGAGATGAAGATGTCGGCCTGCCCGGCAAGCGTACCCAGCAGTAGCCGCGCAAGCGGCCCGGTGCTGTTGATCCAGGGCACGGCCAGGCTCAGGAACTGCGTCTGGCTCAGCCCCGGCACGGGCGCCTCGCCCCAGGTCCGCAGGATCTCGTGGAACACCTCGCGCGACTCGCCGCCGGCGAAGGGAATCGGCAGCACCGGCTTGCCGGCGTCGATGAAGCGCCGCGCAATGGCAAGCGAGCCACTGCGCCCGCCGATCATCACCGCGGCGCCGGCACGCCCGATCGCCTGCTCGATCCAATCGTCGTAGTCCGACAGGCGCACGGTGCACTCGGCCGGCGCGGCAAAGCCCTCGCCCGGCAGGAAGTAGCCACGCTGGAAGTGCGGCAGCCACAGCTGCAGGTAGCCCGACCCCGGCGCCAGGCCCCGGCGCAGGCATTCCGCCCAGAAGGCACGCGCGGCGACGCTATCCACCCCCGGCGTGTTGCCGGTGATCAGCCCGAATCCGCTGCGCGCCAGCTCGCGCCCCACCATGTCGGCCAGGCGTCGGAACGGCCGATACCACGGCAGCGGAAGGCTGAAGGTGGTGCCAACGACGAGGATGTAAGGGTAGGCCGGCATGGTGGCATTGCCTCGGTGAGTCGCACGTCGTTCAACCTAAGCATAGACGGAGCAGCGCGCTCCATGCGCACGCGCACTTTGAAGTCCCGCATGGCATGTGCTAGATCGCACTATGTGGCCCGGATGAGCTGTGCCGGAGTCGTTTCAGAGGAGGAACTCGCCATGTCACGCACGCCGCTGCTGTTACTTCTCGTCCTGGCGATGCTGTCCTCACCCGTCGCATGGGCCGCGGATAAATCCTGCGCAATCGTGCTGATGCACGGCAAATGGGGCAATCCACGCTTCGTGGCCGGCTTCGGTGAAGCCCTGTCGGACCTGTGCGAGTACGAGTCGCTGGAAATGCCGTGGTCGCAGCGGCGCAACTACGACGCCGACTACACCGAGGCCTTGGCCGAGATCGCGCGCCAGGTCACGCGTTTCCGCGAGCAGGGCTTTCAGCGAGTCATCGTGGCGGGGCACAGTTTCGGCGCCAATGCGGCGATCGCATACATGGCAAACCACGGCGACGCGGATGGCGTCATGGCGATCGGCCCGGGGCATACACCGGAGATCTTCTACGAGCGCGGGCGGACCCGCGAGTCGGTCGACCAGGCCCGCGCGATGGTGAATGAGGGCAAGGGCGAAGAGACCTCAGGCTTCCACGACATTAACCAGGACAGGGAGCAGAAGATCCGGATGCGTGCCCGCATCTACCTGAGCTACTTCGACCCGGACGGGATCGGCAACATGGGGCGATCGGCAGATGGCTTTTACAAGGCGGTTCCGTTCGCATGGATCATCGGCACCAGCGATCGACTCAGCAGGGGCGGTCCGCAATACGCGCACGCCCGCGCCCCGGAACACCCGAAAAGCGCCTACCTGGAGGTCTCCGCGGACCATGTCAGCGTACTCGACGCGCCGGGCCGGCAAGCGGCGCGGGAATGGCTGCTGAGCCTCGACGCGAACTGAGACGGTTGGCGCGCGAGGGATGGCACGGGTTAAGCTCAGCCCATCTCGCCGCGCTTCACGAACACATAGTGCTTCGTCACCGCCTCCAGCACCTCGAACACGCCCTTGAAGCCCGCCGGAATCACGCAGGCCTCGCCCGGCCCGAAGACGCGCGTCAGCCCGCCTTCGTCGGTGATGCGGATGCGGCCGGACAGCACGTGGAAGAACTCGTCGGTATCGTCGGCAAAGGCGATGCGCCACGCCCCCGGCTCGCAGGACCACAGGCCGGCGGACATGCCGTCGCGTTCGAAGTGGTTCCAGGTGGTACGCAGCGGGTTGCCGTCGACCAGGCGGTCGGGGCGCGGGTGGTCGAAGCTGGCGGGGGTGTCGGCGTGGGCGAAGGCGGTGAGGGTCTTGTGCATGGCTGCGGACGGACTCGATCAGGAGCCGAATTCTAGCCTTGCGCCACGCTTCGCCAGGGGCGACACTGCGCCGCCCTCATCGATCACCCAAGCCAGAGACACCGCAATGGACCTGCCCGCCCACCAGCTCACCATGACCGTCCTGATGACGCCCGACACCGCCAACTTCTCGGGCAAGGTGCACGGCGGCGCCATCCTCAAGCTGCTCGACCAGGTCGCCTACGCCTGCGCCGCGCGCTACGCCGGCCACTACGTCGTCACGCTCAGCGTCGACCAGGTGATGTTCCGCCAGCCCATCCACGTCGGCGAACTCGTCACCTTCCTCGCCTCGGTCAACCACACCGGCAATTCGTCGATGGAAGTCGGCATCAAGGTCGTCGCCGAGGACATCCGCGGCAAGGTCGTGCGCCACGTCAATAGCTGCTTCTTCACCATGATCGCGGTCGACGACGAAGGCCGCCCGACCAAGGTGCCGACGCTGGAACCCAGTACCCCGGACGAGCGCCGCCGTTTCGCCGAAGCCGAAGTGCGCCGCGCGATGCGGCGCGAGATGGAGCGCAAGTTCGCCGAGGTACACGGCGGGGAGTGAGCGCCGGGGTGCACGCAGCGACCCGCTTCGCCAGAATCCAGGGGCGGGAAACAACCGATTGAGGCTGTGTCCGCGCGGACGCAGAATGCGGCATCGAAGTGGAATTGCCCCCGGAAACACCCATGTTCATCAGCGTCCTCGACCTGTTCAAGATCGGCATCGGCCCGTCCAGCTCGCACACGGTCGGACCGATGCGTGCCGCGCACGACTTTGCCGCGACGCTGGCGCAGCAGGGCCTGATCGACCGCGTCTGCCGCATCGAAGTGAGGCTTTACGGTTCGCTGTCGGCGACGGGCATCGGCCACGGCACCGACCGTGCCGTCGTGGCGGGACTGATGGGCGCGCGGCCGGACGAGGTGGAACCGGACTTCCTCACCACCGCCGTCGAGCAGGTGCGACGCGACGGCCAGCTCGCGCTGTTGGGCAGGCACATGCTGCCATTCGACTGGGAGCGCGACATGCGGCTGTTGCCGGTCAGCCTCGCGTACCACCCGAATGCAATGCGCCTTACCGCGTTCGACGCCGACGCCTCCGCGGTCTATGAGAACACCTATTACTCGGTCGGGGGCGGCTTCGTCGTGGACGAGGCACAGGCGCAGGCCGGCAGCACAGCAGAGGCCGAAGTGGCGCTGCCCTACCCCTTCGACACCGGCGCCGAGATGCTTGCGCAGTGCCACCGCCACGGCTTGCGCATCAGCGCGCTGATGCTGGCCAACGAAGGCGCATGGCGCAGCGAGGCCGACACGCGCGCCGCGCTGCAGCGCATCTGGGCGGCGATGCGCAGTTGCGTGGCGCGCGGCATCACGCAGGAAGGCGTGCTGCCCGGCGGCCTCAAGGTTCGTCGTCGCGCCGCCGCCCTGCACCGCAAGCTCGCCGAGCGCGGTACCGGCCACAACCTGATCAGCGACACCATGGCGGCGCTCGACTGGATCGACCTCTACGCGCTGGCCGTCAATGAAGAGAACGCCGGCGGCGGCCGCGTCGTCACCGCGCCCACCAACGGCGCGGCCGGCATCATTCCGGCGGTGCTGCACTACTACATGGATTTCATGCCCGGCAGCAGCGAGCGTGACGTCGAGACCTTCCTGCTCGCGGCTGCGGCCGTGGGCGCGCTGTGCAAGAAGAACGCGTCGATCTCCGGCGCCGAGGTCGGCTGCCAGGGCGAGGTGGGCTCGGCCTGCGCGATGGCTGCCGCGGGCTTGGCCGAAGTGCTGGGCGGCACGCCCGAGCAGGTCGAGAACGCGGCCGAGATCGGGCTGGAGCACAACCTGGGGCTGACCTGCGACCCGGTCGGCGGCCTGGTGCAGATTCCCTGCATCGAACGCAACGCGATGGCCGCGGTGAAGGCGATCAACGCCGCCCAGCTCGCCCTGCGCGGCGACGGCGCACATGCGATCTCGCTCGACCAGGTGATCCTGACGATGCGCGACACTGGCCGCGACATGCTGGACAAGTACAAGGAAACCTCGCGCGGCGGCCTGGCCGTGAGCTTCCCCGCATGCTGAACCATTCCCGGGCCACGATCCGGCAACAGGACACCCGACGATGGAACTGAAGTGGCTCGAAGACTTCCTCAGCCTGGCCGAGAGCGGCAGCTTCTCGCGCTCGGCCGAGCAACGCCACGTGTCGCAGCCGGCCTTCTCGCGCCGCATCCGCGCGCTCGAGGCCTGGCTGGGCGTGGCGCTGGTCGACCGCAGTACCTATCCGACCCGGCTGACCGAAGCCGGCGAGGCCTTCAAGGGCCCGGCGATCGACCTGCTCAACCGTCTGCACGCCGCACGGGCGCAGGTGCGCGGCCACCAGGCCATCGCCAGCGAGGCGCTGGTGGTGGCCGTGCCGCACACGCTCGCCTTCGCCTTCTTCCCGGCCTGGGTCGGCCGCCTGAAGGCGAGCTTCGGCGAGGTGCCGACGCGCCTGGTGGCGGGCAACGTCCACGACGTCGTGATGATGCTGGTGGAAGGCGGCTGCGACCTGCTGCTGTGCTACCACCATCCGGCACACCCGGTATGGCTCGACCCCGGGCGCTTCGAGGGCCTGAGCCTGGGGGTCGAGCATGTCCGCCCCTACCTGCCGCGCCGCCTCGCCGGCAGCGCTCGATGGCAGTTGCCGGGCACGGCCGCCGCGCCCATTCCCTTCCTGCGCTACGGCCCCAACACCTACCTGCGACGCATGGTCGACACCATCCTCGACCGCGCCAGCCAGCCCGCACACCTCGCGCTGCAGTACGAATCGGACATGGCCGAGAGCCTGAAGGCGATGCTGCTGGCCGGCCACGGCCTCGCCTTCCTGCCCGCCAGCGCCGTCAGCCGCGAACTCGAGCGTGGGGAGGTCGTGAGCGCGGGCGGCCCGGAGTGGAGCCTGGAGATGGAGGTGCGCCTGTACCGTGACCGCGCCAATGCCCGGCCCGAACTGAACCGGCTGTGGGAACACCTTGCCGCACAGGTCGAGCAACCCGTCCGGCAAGGCTGAAGCGGCCCGCGCGACAATGCGCCAAGGTTATGCATCCAACGCATGACCCAATGAGGCAACGGCATGCGGCCCCGGGGCCGCGAGGGTCAGAATTCGCGCATCACCCCTGCCCCGGAGAGGCGAACATGAGCGCGACACCCAACACCCAGCAAGGCTTCGAGCGGCTTGCCGGCCTGTCCTACCTGAACCCGGCCGCACCGGAACCCTGGGCCAGCTTCGTCGAGCAGATCGAGCGCGTGCGCCCCTACCTGGGTTCGCTGGAGCGCTGGATCGAAACGCTGAAGCACCCGAAGCGCACGCTGATCGTCGATGTGCCGATCGAGCGTGACGACGGCACTGTGGCCCACTACGAGGGCTACCGCGTGCAGCACAACCTGTCGCGCGGCCCCGGCAAGGGCGGCGTGCGCTTCCACCCGGACGTCACGCTCAACGAAGTCATGGCGCTGGCCGGCTGGATGACGGTCAAGAACGCCGCGGTCGGCCTGCCCTTCGGCGGCGCCAAGGGCGGCATCCGCGTCGATCCGACGACCGTCAGCAAGGGCGAGCTGCAGCGCATCACCCGCCGCTACACCTCCGAGATCGGCATCATCATCGGCCCCGACAAGGACATCCCCGCGCCCGACGTCGGCACCAACGCGATGACGATGGCGGTGATGATGGACACCTTCTCGATGAACCGCGGCGGCACCGCTACCGGCGTCGTCACCGGCAAGCCGATCGCACTGGGCGGCAGCCTCGGGCGGCAGGAAGCGACCGGGCGCGGGGTGTTCATCACCGCGCGCGAGGCAGGCCGCCAGATGGGTGTGCCGATCGAAGGCGCGCGGGTGGTGGTGCAAGGCTTCGGCAACGTCGGCGGCATCGGTGCGCGACTGTTCCACGCGGCCGGTGCGCGCGTGATCGCAGTCGCCGATCACACCGCAACGCTGGTGAACGAAGCCGGCATCGACATCCCGGCGGCGATGGCACACGCCGCAGAAAACGGCGGCCTGAAGGGCTTTGCAGGCGCCTCGCCGATCGACATCGAGGATTTCTGGCGGCTCGAGTGCGAGTTCCTGGTCCCGGCCGCGCTCGAAGGGCAGCTCACGGTCGAGCGCGCCGCCGGCGTGCGTGCCCGCATCGTGGTCGAAGGCGCCAACGGCCCGACGACCCCGGCGGCGGACGACGTGCTGCGCGAGCGCGGCACCCTCGTCGTGCCCGACGTGCTCGCCAACGCGGGCGGCGTGACCGTGTCGTATTTCGAGTGGGTGCAGGACTTCTCGAGCTTCTTCTGGACCGAGGACGAGATCAACGAGCGCCTCGAACGCATCATGGTCGGCGCCTTCTCTGCGATCTGGAAGCTCGCGCAGGAAAAGCACGTTTCGCTGCGGACCGCTGCCTTCATCATCGCCTGCCAGCGCGTGCTGGAAGCGCGCGCCGAGCGCGGGCTTTACCCCTGATCGGACGTACGCAGTCCAGCAAAAGAGGAACGGGGCCGCAAGGCCCCGTTCCTCTTTTGCTGGACTAGAACGACAGAGACATCAGCCGCGCAACAGGCTGGGGGCCTGCTGGCCCGGCGGCGTGGCGGCATCGCGTGCGACGGCAGCCTGTTCGACGTCGCGGTAGGCCTCCACTGCGCGCTGCGCCGTGTAGCTGACCTGCCCATCCTCAGCCGGCGCCCCCTGCACGGCCGCAGCGGCGCGGGCTTCGGGCGTGTTCTGGTCGGGCTGCGCGGGGCGGCTGGCCTGGCTGCGCGCCCCATCACTGAGCGTAACGACGGCACTGGCCGGTTCCGAAGCAGCAGGCAAAGCCGGCGCGTCGGGCCGCGTGGGCGCCTGCAAGGCGCGGGGATCGGTGATCCGCGCCTCGGACTGGCGCATCAGCTCGCGCGGCTGCATCGCGGCACTGCTCGAGATTCCGTCCATGGCTACACCTCGTCGGGTTCGTTACGACTGACAGTTTAGACCTGCCGGTCACCGGATACGACAACAAACCGCACACATCGATCCAGGATGCGCCTAGCCAGCGCGAGGCGTCCTGTCACGACATCGAAGCGCCCGAGCGACGCAAGCCCCTCTAGAATGAAGCATGCATGTCACCAGGAACGGGAAACGACGATGAATGCGACGATCCGCTTCGCCAGCCTGATGCTCGGCACGACCCTGCTATCCCTCCCCGCTTCCGCGGACGAGGTCGACTGCAGCGGCAGCATGGGCGCTGTCTCCATCGACGGCGACATCCGCGTGCCCTCGGGCCGCACCTGCACGCTGAACGGCACGCGCGTCGACGGCAACGTCAGGGTTGCCCGCGCAGCCACCCTGCTGGCCCGCGACGTGAAGGTCGAAGGCAACATCCAGGCCGAGGGCGCACGCCAGGTGTCCTTGCTTGGCGGCTCCTACATGGGCGGCAATGTCCAGCTCGAACAGGGCAGTTCGGTGAAGGTGGATGCCGCCGAGGTCGACGGCGACCTCCAGCTGTTCGCGAACAGCGGCGCGGTGCATGTGAATCGCAACCGGGTGGATGGCAACCTGCAGTGCAAGTCGAACCAGCACCCGATCACCGGCGGCGGCAACCGCGTGCGCGGCAACAAGGAGGATCAGTGCGCCGGGCTGTGACGCGCGCTGTTCAGGGCGCCGTGCCCGACGGCGCTGCAGCGGAGAACGCCTGCCGGAACTCGGTGGGCGTGAGCCCCTGGTGCCGCGCGAAGAAGCGCGAAAAGTAGGCCGGATCGCGGAAGCCGAGGGAGTAGCCGATGCCGGTCACGTCGAGATCGGAATACGCGAGCAAGCGTCGCGCCTCCAGCAGCAGGCGTTCGTGGATCAGGTTCTGCGCATTGGTGCCGGCCTCGCGCCGGCAGCTCGCGTTGAGCTGCTGGGGCGACACGCCCAGGCGCTGCGCGTAGAAGCTCACCGGCTGCCAGTCGCGGAAGTGCTGCTCGATGAGCATGTGGAAGCGCTCCACGCGCTGCCGGATGCGGTCCTGCGACGCGCGCTCGGCGGTTGCCCCGCCGGCGCGGGCAAGCTCCACCACCACCAGTCCGAGGATCGCCATCAGCATGCTGATGCGCCCGGGCTGATGGCCCGCGTACTCCCGTCCGAACTGCTCGAAGCGCAGTCGCATGCGTTCGACACTTTCCTCGCCCTCGGCCAGCGGCAGGTAGCGCAGCGAGTCGAATGCCACCCGCAGATCAGGCGAAAGTGCAAGCAGTTCGCCCAGCAGCGCCTGCGGCAGCGTCACGATGTGCCCCACCATGTCAGGCGAAAAGCGAAAGCCGTGGATATGGCGCGCCGGCACCATGACCAGGCACGGCGTCTGCAGCTCGAAGCTGCGCGTCTCGAAGGTCATGCGCGCCTCGCCCGAAAGCAGAAACACGATCTGTATCAAGCCGTCATGGCTGTGGGGGGTGATTTCCCAGTCATGCAGCGCGCTGCGCGCGGCAATCGTCTCATAGTGCACCGGTTCGGGCGTCGGCCACAGTTCCTTCTCGCCGAACAGCTTGTAGGTGGGCACGCCGGGCAGGGCCATCGCTTCGTCCTTGATCCATGTGAAAAGGGCACAGGCAGCATGCCACGACTTTCTAAAAGTACAAGCATTCACGATGTGGAATTCAAGCGGAGCAAGGTTCCGGTACCTATAGTTCAGTCCGTCCCCGCGACAACAATCCCACAAATGGAGAGAGACTCATGCAAACACAAGTCGGCATCATCGGCGGCGGCCCCTCGGGCCTGTGCCTCGCCCGCCTGCTCAGCCTGTCGGGCATCAAGAGCGTCATCCTCGAACGCCAGGACCGCGCCTACGTCGAAGCCCGCATCCGCGCCGGCATCCTCGAGCAGGGCATGATCGACCTGATGCGCCGCGCCAAGGTGAGCGAGCGCATGGACAAGGAAGGGCTGGTCCACGACGGCATCGTGCTGACCTTCAACGACCGCGAAGAGCGCATCGACATGAAGTCGCTCACCGGCGGCCAGCAAGTGATGGTGTATGGCCAGACCGAGCTGACCAAGGACCTGTACGACGCGGTGCTGAAGGACGAGAACATCACCGTCATCTTCAACGCCGGCGACGTGCGCCCGATCAACTTCCTCGAAGGCAAGCCGCAGCTGCAGTTCTTCAAGGACGGCCAGCAGATCACGGTCGACTGCGACTACATCGCCGGCTGCGACGGCTACCACGGTGCCTCGCGCGCCTCGGTGCCGCGCGACATGATCACCGAGTACGAGCGCATCTACCCCTTCGGCTGGCTGGGCCTGCTGTCCGACACCCCGCCGGTGCACGAAGAGCTGATCTATGCCAACCACAAGCGTGGCTTCGCACTGTGCTCGCAGCGTTCGCACACCCGCAGCCGCTACTACCTGCAGGTCGGCCTGGACGAGAAGGTCGAGGACTGGTCCGACGAGCGTTTCTGGGAAGAGCTGAAGAAGCGCCTGCCCGAGCACATCGCCGCCAAGCTCGTCACCGGCCCCTCGCTCGAGAAGAGCATCGCCCCGCTGCGCTCCTTCGTCACCGAGCCGATGCGCTTCGGCAACATGTTCCTGGTCGGCGACGCCGCCCACATCGTGCCGCCGACCGGTGCCAAGGGCCTGAACCTGGCCGCGTCCGACATGTACTACCTGTCGACCGCGCTGATCGCCCACTACACCGAAGGCCGCGATGACCTGCTCGACCGCTACTCCGAGACCGCGCTGCGCCGCGTCTGGGCCGCCGTGCGCTTCTCGTGGTGGTTCACCTCGATCATGCACAAGTTCAACGACGACCCGATCGAGCACAAGATCCAGATCGCCGAGCTGGACTACCTGATGAGCTCGACCGCCGGCAAGACGACCATCGCCGAGAACTACGTCGGCCTGCCGTTCGACCCGACCTTCAAGTAAGCCTCATCGCGCGCCGGAAAGCGGCGCCGCATGTCAGAACGGGCGTCACCCACAAGGTGTCGCCCGTTTTCTGTTTGTCTCGGCCGGCCGTGCACGACATTGCCGCATCAGGCCCTCACAGCCGCAGCGCCTCCGCCGCCTCCCGCAGCAGCGGGAGGAAGCGCGTGCGCATGTGTTCGATGCCCATGCGCGAGGTCGGGCCGATGATGTTGATGCCGCTGACGACCGTGCCGGCCTTGTCGCGGACCGGCACTGCGATCGAGCGCAGACCGATCTCCATCTGCTGGTTGGCGATGGCGTAGCCTTGCGTCCTCACCTGCTGCAGCACCTTGCGCAGCTCGGCGGGCGAGACGATGGTGTTCTGGGTGAAAGGCAGGAAGCTCGTGCGCTCCAGGCAGGCGTCGAGTTCGGCCTCGGGAAGGTGGGCCAGCAGCACCATGCCGATCGAGGTCGCATAGGCGGGCAGGCGGTTGCCGACGTTCAGCGACGGCGACATGATCCGCGACGCCGCCGCGCGGGCGATATAGACGATGTCCGTGCCGTCGAGCACCGCCATCGAGCAGGCTTCGCCCACCGTCTCGCTGAGCTTGTCCAGCACCGGCTGCCCCTTGCCCGACAGCGGCGTACCCGAGAGATAGGCATTGCCCAGTGACACGGTCTTGGGCGTCAGCGAGAAGCGGGTGCCGTCATGGCAGCGCGCGTAACCCAGTGCGGTGAGCGTGTGCAGGTAGCGCCGCACCGCCGCGCGTGTGATGCCCGTGCGGTAGCTGATCTGCGAGATCGACATCTGCCGGCCCTGGTTGGTGAAGGCCTGGATCACCGCCAGCCCGCGTGCCAGTGCGGTCACGAAGTTGCGATCGGTGGCGTAGTCCGCGAGGTCATCGCCCTCGGGCACCTCGGCATCCGGCTCGCCCGGCAGCGCGCCGCCGTTTGGCGCACCGGCACTCCTGTTCGGCACATGCTTCATGTCGCTGCCCCCTCTGTTGGCGCCACCCGGTATTTGTGCGCACTGCGCACAATAGGGACAATGCAGCCTTTCACGCAAGTCTCCCGAAGACTAGAGTTCGGGCACATCCAGGCGGGACTCCGCCACCCAGGAGGAACAATGAAAACACTCGTCGATGGCTACTTCCGGCTGCTCAAGCTGCTGATGTTCCTGTGCATGGTCGGCATGGTCGTCATGGTGTTCGGCAACGTGGTGATGCGCTATGCCTTCAACTCGGGCCTGACCATGTCCGAAGAGCTGGCCCGCTTCCTGTTCGTGTGGATGACCTTCCTCGGTGCCATCGTGGCGTTGCGCGAACATGCCCACCTCGGTGTCGACACGCTGATCCGCCGCCTGCCGCCGCTGGGCCGCCGCTTCGCCCTGCTGCTCGGCCACACGCTGATGCTGTATGTCTGCTGGCTGATCACCACCGGCAGCTGGCAGCAGACGCAGATCAACCTTTCCGTCCCCGCACCCGCAACCGGCCTGTCCATGGGCGCGTTCTATGGCGTGGGCGTGCTGTTCGGCATCTCGGCCGCGGCCGTCCTGCTCTACGAGGCGGTGCGCATTGCCTTCGGCCGTACCGGCGATCACGAACTGGTCATGGTCGCCAGCAACGACGCAGCCGAGGAAGTCGAGCGCCTGCAGCACGAACAACAACACGCGGGCAAAAGCAGTGCGCCCGGCGCCAAGGCCTGAGGAGACACGACATGGCCGTCACCATCTTCATCACCTCGCTGATCGGCACCATCGCCCTCGGCCTGCCCATCGCCTTTGCCCTGCTGCTGGTGGGCGTGGCGATGATGATGCACCTCGACATGTTCGACGCCCAGATCGTGGCGCAGAACCTGATCAACGGCGCCAACAGCTTCCCCTTGCTGGCCGTGCCCTTCTTCATGCTGGCGGGCGAGATCATGAACGCCGGCGGGCTGTCGAAGCGCATCGTCAACATCGCGCTCGCCACCGTCGGCCACGTCAAAGGCGGCCTGGGCTACGTCGCCATCCTCGCGTCCTGCATCCTCGCCTCGCTGTCCGGCTCCGCGGTGGCCGACGCCGCTGCGCTGTCTGCACTGCTGGTGCCGATGATGGTCGCCGCCGGCCACGACAGGAAGCGCTCCGCAGGCCTGATTGCCGCCGGTGGCATCATCGGCCCGGTGATCCCGCCCTCGATCGGCTTCATCGTGTTCGGCGTCGCCACCGGCGTGTCGATCTCCAAGCTCTTCCTCGCCGGCATCCTCCCCGGCCTGATGATGGGCCTGGCGCTGGCGGCAGCGTGGTGGATCTACTCCCGCAGCGAAGACGTGCAACCCCAGCCGAAGAAATCCGCACGAGAAATCCGCCGTGCGGTCATCGAGGGCAGCTGGGCGCTGGGCCTGCCGCTGATCATCATCCTCGGCCTCAAGTTCGGCATCTTCACGCCGACCGAGGCGGCCGTGGTCGCGGCTGTCTATGCGCTGTTCGTCGCCATCGTCATCTACCGCGAGCTCAAGCTGTCGCAGATCTACGACGTCGTGGTGTCGGCCGCCAAGACCACCTCGGTGGTGATGCTGCTGGTCGCCGCGGCGATGGTGTCGTCGTGGATGGTGACGGTGGCCGAGCTGCCCTTCCTGCTGGTCGAGCTGCTCGAGCCCTTGCTCGACAGCCCGACGCTGCTGCTGCTGGCGATCATGATCACCATCATCCTGGTCGGCACCAGCATGGACATGACGCCCACCATCCTGATCCTCGCACCGGTGCTGATGCCGGTGGTGAAGGCTGCGGGCATCGACCCGGTGTATTTCGGCGTGCTGTTCATCATCAATACCTCGATCGGCCTCATCACCCCGCCGGTCGGCACCGTACTCAACGTCGTGGCCGGCACCGGAAAGATGAGCATGGACGAGATCGTGCGCGGCGTCTGGCCCTTCCTGCTCGCCCAGTTCGCGGTGCTGTTCCTGCTCGTGCTTTTCCCCGAGCTGATCCTGACCCCGCTGCGCTGGCTGACCTAGGCACGCACCCACAACGCCTCTCCAAGGAAACACCCGATGAGCAATACGCCGAACACGCCTTCGCTTCCCTCCATGGTCTGCGGCCTGATCGGCTCGGGCATCCAGGCCTCGCTGACGCCGGCAATGCACGAGCAGGAGGGCGAAGCCCAGGGCTTCCGCTACGTCTACAAGAAGATCGATCTCGACCCGCTGGGCCTGACGGCCGACGACCTGCCCGAGTTGCTGACCGCCGCCCGGCGCATGGGCTTCTCGGGACTGAACATCACCTTCCCGTGCAAGCAGGCGATCGTGCCGCTGCTCGATGAATTGTCGGACGAGGCGCGTGCACTCAATGCGGTGAACACCGTGGTGATCAGGGACGGCCGCCTGATCGGACACAACACCGACTGCTCGGGCTTTGCCGAGGGTTTCCGCCGCGGCCTGCCGGGCGCGAAGATGGACAGGGTGGTGCAGCTCGGTGCCGGCGGCGCCGGTGCCGCGGTGGCGCATGCGGCGCTCGGGCTGGGCGCGCGGCAACTGACGGTGTTCGACATCGACCCGGCGCGCGCGCGCGAGCTCGCGGCCAGCCTGTGCGCGCGCTTCGGCGCCGGGCGCTGCATCGCGGGCAATGACCTCGCGACCGCAATGGCCGAGACCGACGGCCTGATCCACTGCACCCCCACCGGCATGGCCAAGCTGCCCGGCCTGCCGTTGCCGGCCGAGCTGATCGACGGCCGCATCTGGGTGGCGGAGATCGTCTACTTTCCGCTCGAGACCGAACTGCTGCGCGTGGCCCGCGCCAAGGGCTGCCGCACGCTCGACGGCGGCGGCATGGCGGTGTTCCAGGCCGTCGGCGCCTTCCGCCACTTCACCGGCCTCGAACCCGACGCCGAACGCATGCGCGCGCACTTCCTGTCGATGGTCGCGAACAAGAAGGACTGATCACCATGTACAAGCACATCCTGATTCCGATCGACGGCTCCGACATGTCGACCGACGCCGCCAGGCGCGCCCTCGACTTCGCCAAGATCCACGGAGCCCGCGCCACCGTGCTCTACGTGCTGACCGACAGCGCCGTGGCGGCCGGCCTGGGCAAGTCCACCCGCGACGAGGCCGCCCGCACGGAGATGGCGCAGGGCTTCCTGCGCCCGGTCGGCGCGCTGGCGCGACAGGCCGGAGTCGAGGCCGAGTGCTTCTACGTCGAGAGCGACTCGCCCGCCGACGAGATCGTCGAAACCGCACGCAAACGCGGCTGCGACCTGATCCACATGGCCTCGCACGCCCGCCGCGGCGTCGTCGAGCTGTTGCTCGGCAGCGTCACCGCCGACGTCCTCAAGCGCACCAGCGTACCGGTGCTGGTGGTGCGCTGACGCGGCCTCCCGCCTCGACCCAGGAAACCCGACCGATGCGTCGTTCCATCGCCACCGTGTGCCTCAGCGGCACGCTCGAGGAAAAGCTCGAGGCCATCGCCTCGGCGCGTTTCGACGCAGTCGAGATCTTCGAGAACGACTTCATCAACTACCACGGCACCGCGGCCGACGTGCGCCGCCTGTGTCACGACCTGGGCCTCGGGATCGACCTCTACCAGCCCTTCCGCGACTTCGAAGGCGTCAGCGACGCCCAGTTCAGGCGCAACCTCGATCGCGTCGAGCGCAAGTTCGACATCATGGAAGCACTGGGCGCCCCGCAATTGCTGGTGTGCTCGAGCTGCGCGCCGGACGCCATCGCCGACGATGCGCGCTCGGCTGCCCAGCTCTACGAACTGGCCGAGCGCGCTGCCCGCCGCAACATCACGATCGGCTTCGAGGCGCTGGCGTGGTCGCGCCACATCCGGCACTACCAGCACGCCTGGAAGATCGTGAAGGAGGCCAACCACCCGCACCTCGGCATCCTGCTCGACAGCTTCCACATCCTGTCGCTGGGCGACGACCCCGCCGCCATCGCGGACATTCCGGGCGACAAGATCGCCTTCCTGCAACTGGCCGACGCCCCCTACAAGGTCATGGACGTGCTGCAGTGGAGCCGCCATTTCCGCTGTTTCCCGGGACAGGGCAATTTCGACCTGGTCACTTTTCTGGAGAAGGTCCTGCTCGCCGGCTACACCGGGCCGCTGTCGCTCGAGGTGTTCAACGACCATTTCCGCGCGGCGCCGACCCGCCCGACCGCAATCGACGCCTACCGCTCCCTGCTGTACCTGGAGGAAGCCGTGGAACGCCGGCTCGCCGCCCCCGGCGATGAGGTCTTACTGAACCAGGCACGCGAGGCCGCCGCTGCGCGCGTCGAACTGTTCAGCCCGCCCCGCATCCCGGCACTGGACGGCCTGGCCTTCATCGAGTTCGCCGTCGACACCGAATCCGAACGCGCGCTGGCCCAGGTGCTGGACGCGCTGGGCTTTCGCCGCGCCGGCGAGCACCGCTCGAAGGCCGTCACGCTGTACCGCCAGGGCGACATCGACATCATCCTGAATGCGGAGCCCGGTTCCTTCGCGCGCAGCCATTTCATGCAGCACGGGCCCTCGATCTGCGCACTGGGCATCGCCACCGAAGACAGCCTGCGCGCCCTGAACCGCGCCACCGCCTTCGGCTGCCCCCGCTTCGAAGGCCGCATCGGCCCGAACGAGCTGAAGATTCCAGCGATTCGCGCACCCGACGGCAGCCTGATCTACTTCGTACCGTCCACTCAAGGCTCGAAGCGGCTGTTCGAGATCGACTTCCTGCTCGAGGACGAGACCGCAAGCGCGCTCTCGCCCACCGACCTCCAGGCGGTCGACCACATCGCGCAGGGCCTGCCGCAGCTGCGCCAGGATGCCTGGACCCTGTTCTATCGTGCCATCCTCGGCGGCGAGCCCGGCGAAAGCATGGACCTCGTCGATCCCTACGGCCTGATCAGCACCCGCGGGGTCGCAACGGCAGACCGCAAGCTGCGCTTCGTGCTCGACGTGTCGGACAGCGACACCACCACCACCGCGCGCACCATCACGCAACTGGCGGGCGCCAGCGTGCACCACGTGTCCTTCAGCTGCGCCGACATCTTCGCCACGGTGGAGCGGCTGCGTGCCAACGGCGTCAGCTTCATCCCGGTGTCGCCGAACTACTACGACGACCTGCCGACCCGCTTCGTGCTGGACGACGCGCTCGTCGCCCGCATGGCTGCACTCGGCATCCTGTATGACGCGACGGCCGAGGGCGAGTACTTCCATGTCTACACCCAGGTGTTCGCCGAACGCTTCTTCTTCGAGATCGTGCAGCGCAACGGTGCCTATGACGGGTACGGCGCAGCGAACGCGCCGGCGCGCATGATGGCCCACCTGCGCACGAACCGCTGAGCGCGACGCCCTCAGCCCGGAACCGCCCGTGCGAGGACGGCGCGGCGTACTCAGCCCTTCGGCAGTGAGGGGCGCGGCGTCCGGCGGCGTGGCAGATCGATGTGACGCAGGCGGGCGAGCAGCCAGTGCAGCGAGTCGCGCGCCTGTTCGGCCACGAAGGCGGCCGGCAGCTGGGCATGGTCGGCATTCGCGGCGTTGAGGCAGAAGCCGCCGTGGAAGCCGATCACCCGCAGACGGCGAATCAGTTCCAGCAGGGCTTCGGCGCTGCTGCCGTCGCCGGGGAATACGCGCACGTAGTCCTGCGTCCGCTCCCCTGCGGCGGGTGATGCGGCGTCGCCCGCGCGCATCGCGATCGTGTCGCTCAGGCCGACCAGGAACAGGCGGTCTGCATAGCAGCGATCGAGCGCATCGAGCCCGCCATCGCCAGTGAAGAGATGGCCGGTGTCGATGGCCATGCCAAGGTTGGCGCGATCGGCCGCATTCACGCAGGCCTCGGCGCTCACCACGTCCGCCGCGACGCGCGAGCCGGGCTGCGCCTGATAGGCGATGTCGATACCCTTGGGCACGGCCAGCGTGGCGAGCTTGGCCAGGTCGCGCGCCACGTGCTCGGCGTCGTCGCTGGCCTCCGCGACGGTGCTGGCCGTGACCAGCAGTAGCGGCGCCCCGACGGCACGGCACAGGTTGAGCAGCCCCTTGGCGATGTTCACCTTGTACTGGTGCAACGGCCCCGACAGTCCTTCGTAGTCCTGCAGTTGGCGCAAGGCCTGCACCCGGACGCCACTGTGGCGCACCAGCGCCACCGCCTCGTCCACCCCGCGCGGATGGCTCACCAGATCCGCAGCCGACACCACGACCTGCCGGAAGCCGCTGGCCATGGCCGCTCCCAGGCGTACCTCGAGCGGGCCGGCCATGGCGCTGGTGTCGAGCGCGACAGAATCGAAATCCAAGACGTCCTCCGCAGGAAATGACGAGCGTCGCCGGGCTCAGCCCGCGGCGAACCGGCTGGCGACGAGTTCGAAGGTGACGCTGCCGAGATAGACCTGCGTCAGCGCGCCCTTCTCGCCCGGATGCAGTGCCCCCTCGTCGATGAAGACCACGCCGCGCTCGCGCAACACCCGCATCGCCTCCAGCACGTCGGGCGTCCCCAGGCCGATGCGTACCAGGCCATCGTCCCAATGGATGTCCTCGGCCCCTTCCGGCGGCTCGATAAGCTGCAGGTAGAAGCGGCCACAGGGGCTCTGCAGAAGCGTGCCCTTGGGCAGGATGCCGACAAAGTCCGCCTCGGTCAGCTGCCGGAAGCCCAGCATCTGACGGTAGAAATCCACCCACTCGCTGCTGCGGAAGGCACCCACCGCCTGCACCAGACCGAAGTAATGCAGCCCGGCAAGGGCAGGCGGGTTCGAGTCCGTGCCGGGCAGCGGCACGAAGTCGACGTCGTAGATCGAGAAGTCCTTGTAGCGGTCGACGAAATAGATCGCGCTTTCGCCGCTGCCGAGGATGCCCGGAATGTTCAGCTCCATCGCTGCGGCGCGGCGCGGCACCTCCCATGCACCGGCATCGAGCGAATGACGCATGGCGTAGGCGGCGTCACGCACGCGGAAGGCGACCGCAGAGACGAAGGTGGCTGACGGATCGGCCCCGCCGGGTTCGGCATTGACGATGAGATTCATCGCCCCCTGGCGGTAGAGCACGACCTCGCGCGAGCGGTGGCGCGCGATCGGCGCGAAGCCGAGCCGCTGCAGCACGCCGCCCAGCGCCTGTGGCCGGCCGGTGACGAATTCGATGAATTCCACCCCGTCGATACCGAGGGGGTTGAGCGGTTCTGGAACCAGGTCTCGCGCAGTCATGGGCTCGCTTTGAAATGGAAGAACACAGCGTGGGTGGCACCACCTCGGGGCACCGCATCGGACGACGCCCCGAGCCTAGCCGATGGCGCCTCGTGCTGCAAATGCGTCGGCCGGTCCTGCCCCTCCAAGGAGGCCCGGACCGGCCGACGCGTCAGACATCACGGATGCTCAGCTCAGGATACGGCCCACAGCGCCACCAGCGAGATGCTCGGGAAGAACACCAGCAGGAAGATGCGGATGATGTCCGAGGCGAGGAAAGGCAGCACGCCGCGGAAGATCGTCGCCATCGGCACGTCCTTCGCCACCCCGTTGATGATGTAGACGTTCATCCCCACCGGCGGCGTGATCAGGCCCACCTCCATCACCACCAGCGCGACCATGCCGAACCAGATCGCCTTCTCTTCCATGCCCAGGCCCCAGTAGTCCAGGCCCAGGATAATCGGCAGGAAGATCGGCACCGTCAGCAGGATCATCGACAGGCTGTCCATCACGCAGCCCAGCACCAGGTAGATGAGGATGATCGCGAACAGCACCGTGAAGGGACCGAAGCCCATCTCCTGCACCCAGGCCGCGGCCTCGGCCGGCAGTTGCGACAGCGCCATGAACGAGTTCAGCGTATCGGCCCCGAGCAGGATCAGGAACATCATGCCGGTGCCCGTGGCGGTGCCATAGATGCACTCCATGAAACCGCGCCCTTTCAGGCCGCCCGACCGCCACGCAGCGATACCGGTCGCCAGCGCACCGACGGCCGCGGCTTCGGTCGGGGTAAAGAGACCGCCGTAGATACCGCCGATCACCACCAGGAAGATCAGCAGCACCGGCCAGGTATCGATCACCGTCCTGAGGCGCTCGGCCCAGCTGTGCTTGGGCGAGCCCGGACCGCCTGCAGCGGCATCGACGCGGCACACGATGGCAATCACCAGCATGTAGCCGACCGCCGCCAGGATGCCCGGGACGAAGGCGGCCAGGAACAGCTTGGCGATGTTCTGCTCTGCCAGGATGGCGTAGATCACCAGCGGCACCGACGGCGGGATCAGGATGCCGAGCGTGCCGCCGGCAGCCAACGAACCCGTCGCCAGGCTGGGCTTGTACTGATGGCGCTTGAGCTCGGGCAGCACCACGTGCGACATCGTCGCGGCGGTTGCCAGCGAGGAGCCACAGATCGCGCCAAAGCCGGCGCACGAGGCCACGCCCGCCATGGCCATGCCACCCTTCCAGTGGCCGATGAAGGCATTGCCCGCCTTGAACAGCGCACGCGACAACCCGCCGTGGGTGGCGAACTGCCCCATCAGCAGGAAGAGCGGCACCACCGACAGGTCGTACAGCGAGAAACGGCCATAGGGCGCGTTCTTCAGATAGGCGAGCAGCGGGTCCAGCCCCGACACCCAGATGTAGCCGATGGCACCGGTGAGGAACATCGCGATGCCGATCTGCACGCGCAGCGCCAGCATCGACATCATCACCACGCCCATGATCAGGCCGATCGTCGTTCCACTCATGCTGCCGCTCCCGAGCGCAGTTCCTGGACAAAGGTGTACAGCGCCGCGATGCCGAGCAGCACGAAGGCCGGCACCACCGGGACATAGCCCCACCACACCGGCAGCGAGATCACCATCGAGGTCTCGCCGTATTCACGCATCTCCAGCATGCCTTCCCAGATCCGCCAGGCCAGCACGAAGGCGCAGAACGCCATGAGCAACGCCGCGATCGAATCGAGGAGACGCTTCAGGCCGGCCGGGGCCCACAGGGTGAAGAAATCCACGAACACATGACCCTTCTTCAGCTGGCAGTAGGGCAGGCACATCGCGATCCCCATCGCCGAGAGCATCTGCACCAGTTCGTAGTCGCCCGGCACCGGCTCTCCGATCGTGGCACGTCCGACCACGCTCACAACCGACATCACCGACTCGATGCAGAACATCACGCCGGCGAGAATCGCCATCGCCGCGCAGGCCCATTCGATACTCTTGCCAACCGGCCCTGTCGGAGCCACATACGGTTGGTCCATCGCCTCCGCCATCACACGTCTCCTTCCGGCATTTTTCAGGCTCTGATCAACAAGGCCGGCCGCGCCGTCGAGGCGCAGGGGCCGGCCTTCGTCGGGTTGCTTGGATTACTTGGAGTACTGGGTCACGAGCGCATTGGCGTCGTCGAACAGCTTCTGGCCATCGACGCCCTTGGAGGAAATCTCCTTGATCCACTCCTCGGCGACCGGCTTGGAAGCCGCCTGCCACTTGGCCATCTCTTCGGCCGGCAGGGCATAGACGGTGTTGCCGCGACCGACGGCAGCCTCGCGGCCACCCGCGTCCGCATCCTTGAACTGCGCCGACACCCAGGCCGAGGTCTCGCGGCCGCTGTTGTCGTCGATGACCTTCTTCAGTTCAGGCGACAGGCTGTCGTACTTCTTCTGGTTCATGACGAAGATCATCGTCGCGGTGGTCATCGCATGCGACCCGCCCGCTTCGGCATGGAACTTGGTCAGTTCGTGCGTCTTGGTCGCGGGGACGACTTCCCACGGGATCAGTGCGCCTTCGATCACGCCCTTGGACAGGCTCTCAGCCATCTGCGGCACCGGCATGCCGACCGGAGTCGCGCCGAGCGCGGCCAGCAGCTTGGTGCCGAGGCGCGACGGCGCACGCACCTTCATGCCCTTGAGGTCTTCCAGCGTCTTCACTTCCTTGTCGCGGAAGTGCAGCACGTTCGGACCGTTCACCCAGGTCGCGATCGGCTTCATGCCGGCGAATTCCTTCATCGAGTGCGCCTGCACGAAGTCCCACATGGCGCGCGACGAGGCCTCATGGGTGGTGGTGATGAAGGGCAGCTCGAAGACTTCGGAGGTCGGGAAACGGCCCGGGGTGTAGCCCGGCAGCGTCCACACGATGTCGGCCACGCCGTCGCGGACCTGGTTCAGCAACTGCGGCGGCGTGCCACCGAGACTCATTGCCGGATAGATCTGGCACTTCATCTTGCCCTGCGACTCGGCAGCGATCTTGTCGCACCACGGGCTGATGAACTTGGTATGGGCGGGAGAAACCGGCGGCAGGAAATGCGCCACCTTCAGGATGACTTCCTCGGCCTGGGCAACGGTCGGGACCAGAGCGGCGGCAGCAAGACCCAGCGCCAGCGAACGAATCTTCATAGATGTCTCCTCGTGATGTTCTTGCAACAAGGAAGTCTGCGGCACGGAACACCACAAGTCTTCCAGACATCACGAGTCTCGCGCGTTGGCCCGGCGGGAAAAAGTCCGGATAAACACTATCAGTTATAAAATTTTGAAATAGCTGAATACCCGCTATTGCAATACGTATCCCCATTGGGTGATTCAGGCCGGCCATCGTCCCTCTGCGCACGCACCCGCACGGCCTGAAGACCTCACGCCCGCCCGGATCAGGCCGCAACCTCCATCACCATCAAGCCCGCGGCCGTGTTGGAAATGGGGATGTGGTAGTTCGAATGCACCAACCCCACCCTGCCCGGCAGGGCGGCCCGGGCTGCCACCCACATCAGCAACTCGACGCCCTGCGTGCCGGTCTTCTCCACGATCTGCTCGTTGCTGAACTGGGTCACCCACTCCGGGTCCGAGACGAGGCTGTCCATGAAGGCCTTGTCGAACTCCGGATTGACGAAACCCGCACGTTCGCCGTCGAGCTGGTGCGACAGCCCACCGGTACCGATCACGAGGACGCGCAGATCCTTGTCCCACGACCCGATCGCTTCGCCAAGCGCCTTGCCCAGCTTGTAGCAGCGCTTCGCGCTCGGCAGCGGATACTGCACGGTGTTGATGCACACCGGCACGGTCGGCACCGGGCACTTCTCGTCGTTCGGCCACAGCAGCTTCAGCGGCAGCGAGTAGGCATGATCCACGAGCATTTCCTGGCAGGTGGTGAGGTCGAACTCCCTTGCCACCAGCTCGTTGATGACATGCCACGAAAGCTCCGGGTGCCCCTTGAACGGCGGCAGGGTCGGGATGCCCCAGCCCTCGTCGGCGTTGTGGTACTCGGGTGCCGCGCCAACGGCGAAGGTCGGCATCTTGTCGAGGAAAAAGTTGAGCCCGTGGTCGTTGTAGAGCACGACCGCAACGTCGGGCCTGACCTTGTCGAGCCAGGCATGAACCGGCGGAAAGCCGTCGAAGAAGGGTTTCCAGTACGGGTCGTCCTGCAGCTTGCCGGCGATGGCGCGGCCGATGGCCGGGACGTGCGAAGTGGTGATTGCGCCTACGATCTTTGCCATGTGTCGGTTTCCTTCCTCAGATGCCTTTGCCCGCGGCCAGCAGCATGGCCTTGAACTCGTCCTTGCTCATCCCGGTCTGCGCGGCCCCCAGGTCCTGCACATCGAGCCCGAGGATGCCGGCGAACTTCGCGAGGTAATACACGTTGCCGCCCGCCGCCAGCAGGCCCAGCACGTTGCGCGTACGGATCGCTTCGTACTGTTCCGCATTGAGTCCGAACTGCCTGCAATAGCCCGCCTCGTCCTGGCGGAAGGCCTCACGGTTCTCGGCACTGTTAAAGGAGAAACACATCTTGTTGAGCGCATAGCCCTTCTGCGCGAGTTCGCCGTCGAACACCCGGGTGCCCGGGATCTCCAGCTTCTGCGATGCCGCGTTCATTCGAATCTCCTCTCCATCCTCATGCGGGAAATGGCAGTATCACGGAGTCGAATGCATCGATAAACGCATTAACACTCATCAAATTCATGAGCGATTTCGATTATTCACACCTCGATGGCCGACTGCTGCAGCTGCTCGTCGCCGTGGTGGAAGAAGGCTCGATCACCCGCGCCGCCGAGCGCCTCGGCGTCACCCAGTCGGCGGTATCGCACCTGCTCGGCAAGCTGCGCGCCATCGTGGACGACCCGCTGGTAGTCAAGTCCGGGCGTGGCATCGTCGCCACCGCCCGCGCCGAACTGCTGGCGCGCGAAGCCCGCGTGCTGCTGGAGGACATGCGCCGCTTCGCCACGGCCGAGAACTTCGACCCCGCAAGCCTGCGCACCACCTTCACCATCGCCGCCAACGATTTCCAGCGCGACCTGCTGCTGCCGCGCCTGCTGGCGAGGCTACGCGCGCGCGCACCCCAGGTGTCGCTGCGCGTGATTTCCTCGGACATCCCCGACGCGGACATGCTGCGCGAGGAGCGCTGCCAGCTCGTGATCTCACCGCGCCCGCCGGATGCCAGCGACATCCTTCACAAGCGCCTGTTCGACGACGGCTACCGCGTGTTCTACGACGCCAGCCAGCGCAAGGCGCCCGCGACACTGGCGGACTACCTCGCCGCCGACCACGTCACCGTGCTCTACATGCCCCGCCGCACGCTGGATCTCGACGACGAGCTCGCCGAACGCGGCATCCGCCGCAGCTTCGCCGTCATGGTGCCGGGCTTCTCCGGCATCCCGGCCTTCATCCGCGGCAGCACCTTGCTCGCCACCGTCCCCGGCGCGCTGGAATCCGGTGCGATGCAGGGGCTGGCGCACTGCGCCCCGCCGTTCGACGCGCCGCGCATGCCGATGTACATGATCTGGCACCTGCGCCACCGCCACGATCCCGCGCACAGCTGGCTGCGCGCGGAGCTGGAGGCGCTGGTGTAGCGAGTGACGCCTGCCGGCTCAGCGCAGCTTGCTGGCGACAAACTGCAACGCGAGGTTGTAGCCCAGGGTGCCGAAGCCGGCCATCACCGCCTCGGCGATGTCGGACAGGTAGGAGTGATGGCGGAAAGCCTCGCGCTTGTGCACGTTGGAGATGTGCACCTCGACGAAGGGAATCGCCACGCCGCCGAAGGCATCGCGAATGGCCACGCTGGTGTGCGTGTAGGCGCCCGGGTTGATGATGACGAACTTCACACCCTCGGTGCGCGCCTCGTGGATGCGGTCGACGATCCCGCCTTCGTGGTTGCTCTGGAAGCACTCCAGTTCCAGGCCAAGCTCCGTGGCCTGGGCACGCAGGCCGTTTTCGACGTCGGTCAGCGTGGTCGAGCCGTAGATGTGCGGCTCGCGCGTGCCAAGCAGGTTGAGGTTGGGACCGTTGATGACGAGGACTTTGCTCATGCGGGCAGGCTCCGTTGCAGGGGTTCTTGAATGCAAGAGGGGCCGCGCAGCGGGCGCATGCGCCCCACCCGCGGCCCGCGATGCCAGCGGCGCTTACTTGCGCAGCTTGGCCAGTTCGGCGTTGATCGCGTCGACCGTCTCCTGCCCCACCGCAGCCGCATGCGCGGCAAGGACCGGCTTCATCTTCTCGCGCAGCTTGGCCACCTCCTCGGGCGGCAGTTCGGTCACCTGCATGCCCGCCTTCTTCAGCGCCTCGATCGCGGTCGACGCCTGCTCGCGCGACACCTTGCGCTGATGCGCGATCGCCTCGGCGGCGGCATCCTGGAAAGCCTTCTTCTCGTCGGCGCTGAAGGTGTCCCACACCTTCTTGCTGATGATCATCGACTGCGGGTTATACACATGGTTGGTCAGCGCCAGGTGCTTCTGCACCTCGTTGAACCGGTTGGCGTGGATCACGGTGACCGGGTTCTCCTGGCCGTCGATCGCCTTCTGCTCCAGCGCGGTATACACCTCCGGCCAGGCCAGCGGCACCGGGTTGGCGCCGAGCGCCTTCACCCAGTCGAGGTTGATCGGGTTGGGGATCACGCGCAACTTGAGGCCGGCGATGTCCTCGACCTTGTTGATCGGGCGTACGCCGTTGGTGATGTTGCGGAACCCCAGGTCCCAGTAGCCGAGGCCGACGATGCCCTTCTCTTCCAGCTTCTTGTGCAGGCTCTGCCCGAACGGGCCATCGACGACGGCGTCGACTTCCTGCGCGTTGCCGAACAGGAAGGGGAAATCGTAGATCGCCATTTCCTTGACATGCGAGGCCAGGATGCCGGAGTTCAGCGCGGTCATCTCGATGGTGCCGCCCTGCAGCGCCGAGACGGTCTGCTGGTCACCGCCCAGCACCCCACCAGCGAACACCCGGACCTTGATCTTGCCGCCGGACTTCTCGGCGATGAGTTCGGCGAACTTCTGCGCGCCGATCTCCGCCGGATGACCCTTCGGGTTCTGCACCCCGAACTTGAGCGAACGCTCGGAAAAGTCAGCGGCATAGACCGCCGTGCCGAAGCTGACGGCAGCCAGCGCTGCGAGGGCGGTCTTCATCATCAGACGACGCTTCATGAATGTCTCCTGTTTGGCTCGTATGCGGCACGCAATCGATGGGTGCAGGGTGCGGCGTGCCGTCACACTCTACAGAAACCGGAACTCGGGCACGCAGCCCTGCGACGAACAGCTCCATCTGATTGCCGCATCACTGCAATCTATGCCCCGGACCTGCCCACGCCAAGGCGGGAGGCGCGCAACTGTTCGCCTGGCGCACAATTTACCCGACACGCAGGCTGCTGTCTCCCCATCCCGACGCACCCGGCCCGCATCGCCCGCCAAAGCTCGAGTGCCGGTTTTGTCCTATTCATCGAGCGATTTGTGGTTTTTATCCGCAAACCGTCCGACCTACCATGTCCTCACTTCATAACGGTTGCCGAATGCAGCCAGAACCCATGAAAACAGGAGACACGCCCATGAAGGCCCGCCAATTCGCCCTCGGTATCGCTGCCGCAGCACTCGTTCCGGGCGCCGCCCAGGCACAGGAAGTCGTGCTCAAGGTCGCCCACTTCCTGACGCCCACGACGCCGGCCCACGTCAAGTTCATCGAGCCGTGGTGCGGCAAGATCGAAGCGCAGTCGCAGGGCCGGATGAAATGCCAGCTTTATCCGGCAATGAGCCTCGGTGGCACGCCGCCGCAACTGCTCAACCAGGTGCGCGACGGCGTCGCCGACATCGTGTGGACGCTGCCGGGCTACACGCCGGGCCGCTTCCCGATCACCGAGGTGTTCGAGCTGCCGTTCTTCAGCACGAGCTACGAAGCCACCTCGCGTGCGCTGTGGGATTTCATCGAAGGCAGCGCGGCAAGCGAGTTCGCCGGCCTGCGCCCGATCGCCACCTGGTCCGCCGGTCCCTACCTGCTCCACTTCCGCAACAAGCAGGTCAACGCGCTGGAGGACCTGAAGGGGCTGAAGGTGCGCACGCCCTCGCGCCTGGGCAACAAGATGCTCGCCGCACTCGGCGCCACCCCGGTCGGCATGCCGGCACCGCAGATGACCGAAGGTCTTGCCAAGGGTGTGATCGACGGCGCCCTGCTGCCGTGGGAAGTCGTGCCCGCCCTGAAGATCCAGGAACTGACCAAGTACCACGCCGAGCCGACCGGCAAGATCGCGCTCAGCACGGCGACGACGATCTTCGTCATGAGCCAGAAGAAGTACGACAGCCTGCCGGCCGACCTGAGGAAGGTCATCGACGACAACCGCGGCCGCGAAGTCTCCGCTTTCGCTGCGGGCCAGCTGGCGGAGGCCGGCAATGCGAGCCGTGACATCACGCTGAAGAACGGCAACACGGTCTACCAGCTCGCACCGGAAGAGCTCGAGCGCTGGAAGCAGACCACCGCCCCGGTCGCCCAGGAATGGATCAAGGACATGGACGCCAAGGGCCTCGATGGCCGCAAGCTGCACGACGAAGCCGCTGCGCTGGTGCAGAAGTACTCGAACTGAGCGCCCCCCAACGTCCTCAGGAGACCACCATGAAGATTCGCCGCATCGCCCTCGGCCTCGCCACCGCGGCGCTGGCCCCGGCCGCCGCGCAAGCGCAGGAAGTGACGCTGAAGTTCGCCCACTTCATGCCCACCACCAACCCCTACCACGTGCATGTCATCGTGCCCTGGTGCGACCGGATCGCCGCCGAATCGAAGGGCCGCATGGTGTGCCAGATCTACCCCGCCATGCAGCTGGGCGGCACGCCGACGCAGTTGCTGACGCAGGTACGCGACGGCGTGGCCGACGTGATCTGGACCATGCCGGGCTACAACGCCGGCCGCTTCCCCAAGCTCGAAGTGTTCGAACTGCCCTTCTTCACCACCACGCCCGAGGCGACGGCCCGCGCAATGTGGGACTTCGTGCAGAAGAACGCGCTCGACGAGTTTCCCGGCATGAAGCCGCTCGCCACCTGGACGCCCGGCGCCTACGCCTTCCACATGAACGGCAAGGAAGTGACCCGGCTCGAGGACCTCAAGGGCGCGAAGGTGCGCACGCCCTCGCGCCTGGGCAACAAGCTGCTTGCCGCGCTCGGCACCACGCCGGTCGGCATGCCGGCGCCGCAGATGTCCGAGGGCATCGCCAAGGGCGTGATCGACGGCGCGCTGTATCCGTGGGAGTCCGTGCCCTCGGCCAAGCTGCACGAGCTGACCCGGTTCAGCTTCGATGCCAACGCCGAGTACCGCATGTCGGCCGCGACGACCATCATCGCGATGAACCGGAAGAAGTACGACAGCCTGCCTGACGACCTGAAGAAGATCATCGACGACAGCACCGGCCGCGAGTTCTCGGCCCAGGCCGCGGCGGTGCTGCATGCGCAGGCCACCGTCGGTCGCGATCAGACCATTGCCAACGGCAACAAGGTCTATGTGCTGCCCCCCGCCGAGGTCGAGCGCTGGAAGGCGGCGACGGCCGGCATCGCCGGCGACTGGATCAAGGAGACGAACGAGAAGGGGCTCGACGGTCAGCGCCTGCATGACGAGGCCGCCGCATTGATGGCCAGCTACTCGAAGTAATTCGCGGCCGGCACGCCTCGATCCCGCGCCGAACACCCGGTCACGCCGCCGGGGTTCGGCGCTTTTTCGTACTCCACCGGCTCGTGTTATGCATGAAGCGTTCTAGCTGCTATCGCGTTTCATGAGCGCGGGCGCCGTTGGGCTCCTCTACCATCAGCCGCCCGCGCGGATGCGGCTGCACACGCGCCTGCGCCGGAATCTCGAACAATAAACAGGGGAGACTCATGAAGAGCACGCATACGTCCGCCCGCAGCGGCAGCCTTTCCGTACGCAATCTGCTGTACATCGCCATCGCCTTCCAGATCGTGCTAGCGGTCGCGCTCGGCTTGCTCGGCCTGCGCGGCATGTACTCGACGCTGAATGGACTCAACGAGGTCTACAACGATCGCGTGATCCCCCTGCGCGACCTCAAGGTCATCTCCGACGAATACGCGGTAGCCATCGTCGACGCGACGCAGAAGGTGCGCGACGGCACCATCCAGGCCGACGCGGCCGCCGCGACGATGGCGCGGGCGCGCAGCCTGATCGACGACAAATGGAAGGCCTATACCGCCAGCCCCCACCTGTCGGAGGCGGAGCGCGCCCTGATCGCCAAGGCCGAGCCCACGATGGAAAAGGGCAACGCCCTGGTCGACCTGATGGTCGAGCGCCTGAAGCTCAACGCCTTGTTCGAGATCCACGGCATCGCCGAACAGACCCTCTACCCGACGCTGGACCCGATCACCGAGGTTCTGCGCCAGCTGATCGAAACCCAGCTGGAGCATGCGCGCAGTGACTACGAGGCCGAGCAGGCGAACTTCCACGATGCGCTCACGCTGATGATCCTGATGATCGTCGCCGCCGCGACGCTGTCGGGCATCGGCGGCGTGATCTTCGCACGCAACTTCCTGATGCGTCCGCTGGACGACGCCCGCCGCTTCGCCAACGACATTGCCTCCGGCAACCTCGGCAGCCGCATCGAGGTACAGCGCGACGACGAGATCGGCAGCCTCACCGCGGCCCTGCAGACGATGCAGTTGGAACTGCGCAACATGGTGCAGCTGATCCAGAACAACGCCGAACAGATCGCCTCGGCAAGCGAGAACCTGGCCAGCAGCACCGGCACGATCTCGGCCGCGACCGTCCAGCAGTCCAGCGCCGCCGAGGCGATCGCCGCCGCGATCGACCAGATGAGCGGCTCGATCGGCCAGGTCTCGAACTTCACCGCCGAGGCCAAGGACATCGCAACCGACTCGGGCGCGGCGTCGCGCACCGGGGCCGAGGTGATCCGTCGCGTGGTCGGCGACATCGAGCGCATCGCCGACTCGGTGAACCAGGCGTCTGCTGCCGTGCGTGATCTCGGCCAGCACAGCCAGGCCATCGCCTCGGTGGTCACCGTGATCAAGGAAGTGGCAGACCAGACCAACCTGCTCGCGCTCAACGCCGCGATCGAAGCCGCTCGCGCCGGGGAACAGGGGCGCGGTTTCGCCGTCGTCGCCGACGAGGTGCGCAAGCTCGCAGAGCGCACGGCCGCATCGACCCAGGACATCGCCCGCATCGTCGGCCAGATCACCGCGGGCACCGACTCGGCGGTGAAGGCGATGGACACCCAGGTGCGCAGCGTGGAAGCGAGCGTCGCGCTGGCGGGCGAAGCCGGCGAGGCCATCGCCCGCATCAACGCCGCATCGGAAAAGGTGGTGGCGACTGTCAGCGACGTCTCCAGCGCTCTTCAGGAACAATCGCAGACCAGCAGCGACATCGCCCGCGGCATCGCCGAGATCGCGGACATGAGCGGCCGCAACAGCACCTCGGCACGCGACGTGGACAAGGCCACGCGCCAACTCGCCGCGCTCTCGGCGCAACTGCGCGAAACCGTACGCCGGTTCCGCCTGCAGGGCTGAACCGCCGACCACTGCCACCCTCGCCGGCGCGCCTGCCGACGAGGGCGCGTCAGCGCTCGTCGGCCAGCTGCCGTCGGGCCAGCTCGCGGAATGCCGTCGGCGTACGGCCGGCGTGCTTCTTGAAGAAGCGACCGAAGTAGGCCTCGTCCTCGAAGCCGAGAAAGCCGGCGATCTGCTTGACGGCGAGGGTCGAATACACCAGTTCGCGCTGTGCCTCGTGCATCAGGCGCGCGTTGATGACATCCAGCGGCGACATGCCGAGCGATTCGCGACACAGGCGTGCGAGCTGCCCCGCCGAGACCCCCAGTGCCGCCGCATAGTGCTCGACCGGCAGATGCTCGGAAAAGTGGCGGTCGACCATCGCACGGAAGCGCTCGATACGCGCCGCGCGGCGTGAGCGCTCAACGCCGGCGCCCGCCTCGCGGTTCTCGCCGATGCGCGCAATCTGCACGAACAGCGCCAGCAGCAGTGCGCTGCCTGCGGCGATCTGCCCCGGCGCATAGGCGCGCGACTCCTGCTCCAGCGCGAGGAAAAGCGGCATCAGCGCATCCGCATGGCGCGCCTCCTCCGCCACCGGGATCACCGCCGGCGTGCGCAGCACCGACAACAGTTCCGGCCGCCCGACGGCGGCAAGCGCCTCGAGCGGCCGCTGCGGCGCCGTCACCACAGGCCCGTCCATCTCGGGCGAGAAATGAAAGCCATGCACCACGTGCGCCGGGATCACGATCAGGCACAGGGGCTCGATTGCCCATTTCGTCCCGTCGATCAGCGCCTCACCGCTCCCCCTGCAGACATACAGCAGCTGCATCATCGCGTCGTGGGTGTGAGCGTCGATTTCCCAGTTATTGGGCGCGGAACGCTCGGGAATCCACTCGAAACTGAAGGAATCCAGCCACGCGGGCTTGGCCTCCGTGCCATACAGATCGTAATTTGGGAGGGTCTTCACGCCATCGAACTCCTTGCCACCGATGCACGAATTATCCGGCTCACCGAAGCATTTGTCGATTTGATCGGACGATAGACCTCCCTAACATGACCTCACACCAAGACCCCCATGGGAGACACCAACATGATCGACAACTGGCTCGGCCTCGAAGGCAAGGTCTGCGTCGTGACCGGCGCGGCCAGCGGCATCGGCGCCGCCATCGCCGAGACCCTTGCCGCTGCAGGCGCACGCGTCGCCCTGCTCGACCTCAATGCCGAAGGCGTGTCGCGCCTGTCGGCGCAACTCAACGCTGCCGGTGCCACGACCCTCGGCCTCGCCCTCGACACCGCGGACGAGGCGGCAGTGCAGGCTGCCGCTCAGCGCGTGCAAGGCGAACTGGGCCCCTGCCAGGCGCTGATCAACAACGCCGGCCTGCTGCGCGCCGCGCCGCTGGCCGACGTCAGCCTCGCCGACTGGAACCAGGTGCTGGCCGTGAACCTGACCGGCTACCTGCTGTGCGCGCGCAGCTTCGCCGCGCACATGCGCGAACGCGGCGGCGGCAGCATCGTCAACGTCGCCTCGATCTCGGCGCTCAATCCGCAGACCAATAGCGGCGCCTACAGCGCGAGCAAGGCCGGCGTGCTGCTGTTGTCGCGCCAGATGGCGGCCGAATGGGGCCCGCAGGGCATCCGCAGCAATGCGGTATGCCCCGGCATGATCCGTACCGCGCTGTCGGCGAAGTTCTACGAGGAGCCGGGCTTCGAGCAGAAGCGCGCGGCCGTCACCGCCAGCCGCCGCATCGGCGAGCCGGTCGATATCGCCAACGTCGCCGCCTTCCTCGCCAGCGATCGTGCCGCATACGTCAATGGCGCCGAGATCCTGGTCGATGGCGGCATGGACTGCATGCTGATGGATCTGGTGCCGCGCCCCGGCTACAACCAGACCGGCAAGGCAGCCTGAACGGCACCCGCCCCCCCATATCAAGGAAGAGACCATGAACCACCCCGTTCCCCCGAGCCGGATCAGCTGCGATCTGCTCGTCGTCGGCTCCGGCGCCGGCGGCCTGTCCACTGCCATCACCGCGAAGAAGCACGGCCTCGATGTCGTCGTGATCGAGAAGGAAGACGTCTTCGGCGGCACCACCGCCTTCTCCGGTGGCGTGCTCTGGATTCCCGGCAACCCGCATGCGAAGAAGGCCGGCATCCAGGATAGCCGCGAGGCCGCCGTCGAATACATGAAGAACGAGACCGGCGCCTTCTACGACGCCGTCGCGGCCGAGGCCTTTCTCGACGCCGGCCCGGAGATGGTCGAGTTCTTCGAGCGCGAGACCGCGGTGAAATTCGTCCCCACCCTCTATCCCGACTACCACCCCACCGTGCCGGGCGGGGTCGACATCGGCCGCTCGATCCTCGCCGCGCCCTTCGACATCCGCGCGCTGGGCGAGCACATGGGGCGCCTGCGTCCGCCGCTGGAAACGATCACCTTCATCGGCATGATGTTCAATTCGTCCAATGCCGATCTGAAGCACTTCTTCAACGCCACCAAGTCGCTGAAATCCTTCACCTACGTCGCCCGGCGGCTGGCCACCCACGTCAAGGAACTGGCGCTGTACCGACGCGGCATCAACGTCACCAGCGGCAATGCGCTGGCCGCGCGGCTGGCGAAGTCCTGCCTCGACCTAGGCATTCCCATCTACACGCGCACCGGCGCCAAGGAACTGGCGCTGCACGACGGCCGCATCGTGGGCGCCCTGGCCGACGGTCCGGACGGCAATACCGTGCACATCACCGCCAGGCGCGGCGTGGTACTGGCGTGTGGCGGCTTCTCACACGATGTCGCACGCATCAGGAAGGCCTACCCGCACCTGCAGCGCGGCGGCGAACACCTGTCGCCCGTGCCGGCCGGCAACACCGGTGACGGCGCGCGCATGGCCGAGCAGGTCGGCGGCGTGGTCGAGATCCGCTATCCCAACGCCTCGGCCTGGATGCCGGTGTCGCGGGTGCCGCTGGGCAAGGGCCGCTTCGGCGTCTTTCCCCACCTGCTCGACCGCTACAAGCCGGGCATCATCGGTGTGACGCGCAAGGGCAAGCGCTTCTGCAACGAGTCCGAGTCCTACCACGACGTCGGCGCCGCCATGATCGAGGCCTGCAAGGACGAGAAGGAAACCGCGATGTGGCTGGTGTGCGATCAGGCCACGCTGAGCAAGTACGGCCTGGGCTATGTGAAGCCCGCGCCGATGCCGGTCGGCAAGTTCCTCCGCAACGGCTACCTGATCAAGGGCGACACGCTGGCCGAACTGGCGCGCAACGCCGGCATCGATGCCGAGGGCCTGGAGAAGACCGTCGCCGCCTACAACCAGGGCGCGGCCGGCGGCCACGACCTGCAGTTCGGCCGCGGCACCACCGCCTTCAACCGCTACCTGGCCGACCCGGAAAACAAGCCCAACCCCTGCGTCGCACCGGTCGGCAAGGGGCCGTACTACGCGATCAAGGTGGTGATGGGCGATCTCGGCACCTTCGACGGCATCCGCACCAGCGTGGTCGGCGAAGTGCTGGACGACACCGGCGCCCCCATCCCCGGCCTGTTCTCGGTGGGCAACGACCGCGCCAGCGTGATGGGCGGCAACTACCCCGGCGCCGGCATCACGCTGGGGCCGATCATGACCTTCGGCTACATCACGGGCCGTCACATCGCCGGTGCGCTGGAAACGGTGCAGATCCCCGCCATTCAGATCGAGCGCAAGGAGATGGTCCGTGTTGCCTGAGGCCCTGCCCCGCCCGCTCGACAAGCCGCTGGTGGATCACCGTATCTACACCATCCAGCTGCGCAAGATGAACGAGTTCATCGAGGTCTTCGACCGTCTCGCGATGCCGATCCTGCTCGAGACCCTCGGTCACCCGGTCGGTTTCTACACCAGCCTCGTCGGCGCACAGAACCAGTTCGTCCATCTGTGGGCCTACGACAGCATGGCGGACTACGAGGCGCGTTGCCGGGCGCGCGACACGCACCCCGACTTCCCGAAGTACCTTGCTGCCTCCGGCCACCTGATCACCGCCCAGGAAACGCGGCTGATCCGCATGGTCGACATGCCCAGCCTGCGGAGGACCTGAAGCATGAGCTCACCGACGAAGGGCAAGGTGGCGATCGTCACCGGCGGCGCCGACGGCATCGGCTGGGCCACGGCCCAGCGCCTGGCCCAGGAAGTCGAACATGTGGTCGTCGCCGACCTGCGTGCGGATACGGCGCAGGCACGCGCGGCAGCGCTGGGCGAACACCACTGCGGCCTGGGTGCCGACGTGACCGTGCAGGAGGATGTCGCGGCGCTGGTCGACACTGTCGTGGACCGCTTCGGCCGCATCGACATGCTGGTGAACAACGCCGGCGTCCCCGAGCAGGTCGCCGCCACCGTCGATCAGCAGCTCGCGGCCTTCGACCGGGTGATCGGCGTGCACCTGCGCGGCACCTTCCTGATGTCGCAGGCGGTGGGTCGGGTGATGCTTGCGCAGGGATGCGGCAGCATCGTCAACCTCTCCTCCATCGCGGGCTTCGCCGGCATTCCCCAGCGCAACGCCTATGCAGCGGCGAAGGCGGGCATCGTCGGCATGACGCGTTCGATGGCCTGCGAATGGGCTCGCCACGGCGTGCGCGTCAACGCCGTCGCGCCGGGCTATGTGCGCACCGCGCTGGTGGCCGAACTGGAAGCGAAGGGTGCGCTGAACGCCCGCAGCCTGCTGTCCCGCACGCCGATGGGCCGGATGGCGCGCCCGGAAGAGATCGCCGAGGTCATCGCCTTCCTCGCCTCCGAGCGTGCCAGCTTCGTCACCGGCAGCACCCTGGTCGCCGACGGCGGCTGGCTCGCCTGGGGCGCGCCCGAGGACAGCCTTCCCGGGCTGTGAGGCGGTACCCGGGGCTCAGCCCAGCCCCGGGATCACCCCGCCGACCTTCACCAGCCAGATGAACGCGCTGATGGTGATGAAGGAGACCACGGTCGCCATCACCAGCACCGCGGAGCACAGGCCTTCCAGGCCGTACTTCTGGCCGAGGATGGCGTAGATGCTGAACATCGGCACGCAGGCGAAGAACACCGCGGCGGCCTGCAGCTCGGCGGAAATGCCCGGAACCAGGAACACCGCCAGCAACACCGCCAGCGGGTGCAGAAGGAGCTTGCCGCCAGTCACAAGGGCGACCTCGCGCCCCATCCCCTTCACCGTGCTGCCGGCGAGGTTGCCGCCGATGACGAACAGCGCGATCGCGGCCGAGGCCAGCGACAGCATGTCGATCGCCTTGAACAGCGGCTGCGGCAGGCGGATGCCGGTGAGCGCGAAGCTGAAGCCGATGGCGATCGCGATGATCATCGGGTTCTTCAGCAGGTTGAGCGCGATGTCGCGCAGGATGCGCAGGATGCTCGCGCCCCTGTTGCCGGCGCTGTCGGCCAGGATCAGCACCAGCGGCAGCATCAGCAGATTCTCGACCAGCATGGTCAGCGCCATCGCCACGGTGGCGATCGGGCCCAGCACCTGCAGCGCCACCGGCAGGCCGATGAACGCGCTGTTCGACAGCGACGCCCCCATGCCGAACACGACGCTGTCGCGGAAGCTGCGCTTGAACACCCAGCGCGCCAGCAGCACGGTCGCCGCCATCGCCGCGAGCGAGCCCAGCGCATAGGCGAGCAGGTAGCCGGAGTTCATCACCTCGCGGAAGGGCCGCTGCGACAGGGCCTGGAACAGCATCGCCGGCAACGCGAAGCGGATGACGAAGGTACCGAGCACGCGCATGTCGGGCTTGGAGAACAGGCCCAGGCGCACGGCGCCGAAGCCGAGGCCGATCAGGATGAAGACCGGGGTGGTGATGGCGAGGATGTCGAGCACGTCAGGCTCCGGCGGCCGGGCTTGCGACCGGCACGCAGGTCAGGGATTCAAAAAGAACCCCCGGCCGCGGGAAGGCGGCGCGGGGGTCGAGGGAACCGGCTCCGCATCCGGGTGGATGACGGAACCGTAGAGGGAGTCGTTGTCCGCGGCACCGCTCACGCAGCGAATTCTTCGGTATCGATCTCGACCTGCGTGGCGGCCGGGTAACGCGGGCCGGAGACGGTCCGGGCGTTGATCAGGGCCTCGAGCCGCGCGACGAGGTCGGGCGCCAGCGCGATGTCGGCGGCCTTCAGGTTCTCTTCCAGGTGCGCGAGGCTGGTCGTGCCGGGAATAGGCAGGATGTCCGTACCCTTGGCCAGCAACCAGGCCAGGGCCAGTTGCGCGGGCGTGCAGCCGGCCTCGCGCGCGAGCCCGAGGTAGCCGTCGAGCAGTCGCAGGTTGGCAGCGAAATGCGCGCTCTGGAAGCGCGGCATCGCGCGGCGGATGTCCTTGGCCTCGAAGGCGGCGACCTGCGCCGGATCGGTCAGCGCGCCGGCGAGGAAACCGCGCGCCACCGGACTGAAGGCGACGAAGGAGACGCCCAGCTCACGGCAGGCGTCGAGCACCGCGATCTCGGGGTTGCGCGTCCACAGCGAATATTCGGTCTGCAGCGCCGCGACCGGGTGCACCGCATGCGCGCGGCGCAGGGTGTCGGCCGACACCTCGGACAGGCCGATGCTGCGGATCTTGCCCTCGCGCACCAGGTCGGCCATCGCGCCCATGCTGTCCTCGATCGGCACCACCTTGTCCCAGCGGTGCAGGTAGTACAGGTCGATGACGTCGGTCTGCAGGCGCTGCAGCGCCTCTTCGCAGGTGCGCTTGATGGTCGCGGGACGGCCGTCGATGACGCGCTTGCCATCCACGCCGGTCATGCCGCACTTGCTCGCCAGCGTGTAGCGCGAACGGTGCTTGCCCAGCACACGGCCCACCAGCGTCTCGTTGGCGCCGAAGCCGTACAGCGCGGCGGTGTCGAAGTGCGTCACGCCCAGTTCCAGCGCCCGCAGCAACACGGCTTCGCCCACTTCGGGCGAAGGCGGCACGCCATAGGCGTGGCTCAGGTTCATGCAGCCCAGGCCGATGGCACCGACCTGGAAGGGACCGAGTTTGCGTTGTTGCATGCGGGGCTCCTGCAGAAAATGACAACGGCTCCAGCCGTGAGGATGGAGCCGGAAAGCCTGATCGGGACGGATCAGGCGCGATGCATCGGGCTCAGGCGGCGTTCAGTTGCTGCTCGAGCTGGTGCAGCACCTGGTAGCACGGCAGCACCTTGTGCACGCTCGAGTTCGGCTCGCGGCCTTCGCGGATGGCGGCGAAGAACTCGCGGTCCTGCAGCTCGATGCCGTTCATCGACACGTCGACCCTGGAGACGTCGATCTTCTCTTCCTTGCCGTTGAACAGGTCGTCGTAGCGGGCGATGTAGGTGCCGGTGTCGCCGATGTAGCGGAAGAAGGTGCCGAGCGGGCCGTCATTGTTGAAGGACAGCGACAGCGTGCAGATGGCGCCGTTCGCGGCCTTGAGCTGGATGGACATGTCCATCGCGATGCCCAGCGTCGGGTGGATCGGGCCCTGGATGGCATTGGCCTGCACGATCGGGCTGTTGGCCTGATAGGCGAACAGATCGACGGTGTGGGCGGCATGGTGCCACAGCAGGTGGTCGGTCCAGCTGCGCGGCTGGCCCAGCGCGTTCATGTTGGTGCGGCGGAAGAAGTAGGTCTGCACGTCCATCTGCTGGACGTTGAACTCACCCGCCTTGACCTTGTTGTGCACCCACTGGTGGCTGGGGTTGAAGCGGCGCGTGTGGCCGACCATCGCGACCAGGCCGGTTTCCTTCTGCAGCCGTGCGACTTCCTCGGCGCCCTTCAGCGTGTCGGCGAGCGGGATCTCGACCTGCACGTGCTTGCCGGCCTTCAGGCACTGGATCGACTGGTCGGCGTGCATCTGCGTCGGGGTGCACAGGATCACGGCATCGACCTCGGGCAGCGCCAGGGTCTCGGCGAGGTCATTGGTGACGTGGCCGACCTTGTACTGCGTGGCGACTTCGCGGGTCTTTTCCAGGTCACGGCCGATCAGCGAAACCACTTCGACGCCGTCGATGTTCTTGATGCCGTCCAGGTGCTTGATGCCGAATGCGCCGGCACCGGCGAGTGCGACCTTGATCGTCTTGCTCATCAGTTGTTCTCCAGGATCAGGTGGCCCACGGCCGTGTTGGACGCGGGAATGTGATAGAAGCGGTGCTTGACCGTGGGCGCCGGACCGCCCTGGATGTCGCTCATCGCGCCGCGTGCGATCAGCCACATCACCAGCTCGATGCCTTCGGAGCCGGCCTCGCGAACGTAGTCGATGTGCGGCACTTCGGACAGCCCCGCCGGGTCGGCGATCAGGCGATCCAGGAAGGCATTGTCCCACTCGCGGTTGAGCAGGCCGGCACGCGCGCCCTGAAGCTGGTGGCTCATGCCGCCCGTGCCCCAGATCTGCACCTTGATGTCGTCGTCGAAACACGCCACCGCCTTGCGGATGGCCTGGCCGAGCTGGAAGCAGCGGCGGCCCGACGGCACCGGATACTGCACGACGTTGACCGCGAAGGGGATGACCTTGCACGGCCAGGCGTCGGGCTCGCCGAACATCAGCGACAGCGGCACGGTGAGGCCGTGGTCGACTTCCATCTTGTTGACGATGGTGAGATCGAAATCGTCCTGGATGACGCTCTGCGCGATGTGCGAGGCGAGCTCCGGATGGCCGATGACCTTGGGCACCGGACGCGGGCCGTAGCCTTCGTCGGCCGGGATGAACTCTGCAGCCGTGCCGATGGCGAAGGTCGGGATCATGTCCAGGCTGAAGGCCGTGGCGTGGTCGTTGTAGACGAGGAAGATCACGTCGGGCGTGTTCTCCTTCATCCATTCCTTCGAGTACTCGTAGCCGGCGAACAGCGGCTGCCAGTAGGCCTCGCCGGTCTTCTTCAGGTCGATGGCGGCACCGATGGCCGGCACGTGCGAGGTGTAAACCGATGCGGAAATCTTGGCCATGCTGTCAGGCTCCCTTGTTCTTGCCCGCCGCACCTTGCGGCTGGTGCTGCGGCTGGGCGTCACCGTCTTCGCCCAGGTAGCGGTTGCCCTCGGGCGAACGGCCGCCCTTGATCATCATGTCGCGGTATTCCTCTTCGGTCATGCCGGTCATGCTGCCCGCCATCTGCTGGAAGCTCAGGCCGTCGGTGGCACCGATCTTGGCGAGGAAGTAGATGTTGCCGCCGGTGCGCATGCACCAGTTGAGGTCGCGCGCCAGCACGGCCTGCTTCTGCTCCTCGGTCATGGGCCATTCGTCGAGATAGGCGCGCTCGTCCGCCTTGAAGCGGGCGCGGTTGTCGGCCTTCATCAGCGACATGCAGAACTGGTTGAGCCAGTAGCCCTTGCGCGACTGCTCGGCATCGAAAATGATCGTGCCGGGAATGTCCAGGTAAGGTTTGTCCAAAGCCATGATCAGCACTCCTCCGGCCAGTAGAGACGCATCGGGTTATCGACCAGCAGCTTGCGCTGCAGTTCGGCGGTCGGCGCGATGTGCGGGATGAAGTCGACCAGCAGGCCGTCGTCGGGCATGTGGTCCTTCAGGTTGGGGTGAGGCCAGTCGGTGCCCCACAGCACGCGGTCGGGGAACTGCTCGACGATGCGGCGGGCGAAGGGCACGACGTCCCGGTAGGCATGCTGCTCGCCGTCCAGCGCCTTGGGGCCGGTGACGGACAGGCGCTCGGGGCAGCTGACCTTGGACCAGACGTTGGGGTTCTCGCGCATGAATTTCACGAACAGCTCGAACTCCGGCCCGTCGATCGGCTTGGAGACGTCCGGGCGGCCCATGTGATCGACGACCACGGTGGTGGGCAGCGCGGTGAAGAAGTCCCACAGCTCGGGCAGGTCGACCGCCTCGAAGTAGATCACCACGTGCCAGCCCAGCGGGGCGATGCGGTTGGCGATCTCGAGCAGTTCGTCCTTGGGCGTGAAGTCCACCAGGCGCTTGACGAAGTTGAAGCGCACGCCGCGCACGCCGGCGGCGTGCAGATCCTGCAGTTCCTGGTCGGTGATGCTGCGGCGCACCGTGGCGACACCACGCGCCTTGCCGTTCGAGGCCTTGCACGCATCGACCATGGCGCGGTTGTCGGCGCCGTGGCAGGTGGCCTGCACGACCACGTTACGGGCGAAGCCGAGGTGGTCGCGCAGCGCGAAGAGCTGCGCCTTGCTCGCGTCGCAGGGGGTGTACTTGCGTTCGGGGGCGTAGGGAAACTCCGCGCCGGGGCCGAACACGTGGCAGTGCGCATCCACCGCGCCGGCCGGCAGCGTGAAGCGGGGCTTGCTCGGGCCGGCGTACCAATCGAGCCAGCCGGGGGTCTTTTCGAATTGCATGCGTGTCCTCTGGTGTTCTCTCTGTTATGGCTGGGGGTGGGGGCCGCCGGTGCGGTGCAGCCGGCGCCGGTCGGACCGTCCCTTTTTGTAGTCGGCGGCTGAACCTCAGTCGATGTACTTGAGGCCGGCTTTTTCCAGCGGCTCGCGCATCTTGTAGAGGTCGAGGCCGAGCACGCCGGCAGCGAACTTCTCGCGCTTCTCGCCTTCAAAGGACTCGCGCTTCTCGGCGGCATCGGCCACCTGCTGGGCGATGGCGGCGGGCACGACGACCACGCCGTCGACGTCGGCAATGACGACGTCACCCGGATTGACCAGCGCACCGGCGCACACCACCGGCACGTTCACCGAGCCGAGCGTGGCCTTGATGGTGCCCTTGGCGTGGATGGCCTTGGCGAACACCGGGAAGCCCATCTGCTCGAGATCGGCCACGTCGCGTACGCCGCCATCGATGATCAGGCCGCGCGCGCCGCGCGCCTTGAACGAGGTGGCGAGCAGGTCGCCGAAGAAGCCGTCGGCGTTGTCGGTGGCGCACGCGGCGACGGCGACGTCGCCTTCCTGCAGCTGTTCGGCGGCGACGTGCATCATCCAGTTGTCGCCCGGCTGCAGCAGGATGGTGACGGCGGTGCCGCACATCCTGGCGCCGGTGTAGACCGGGCGCATGTAGGGCTTCATCAGGCCGACGCGGCCCATGGCCTCGTGGATGGTGGCGACGCCGAAGCGCGACAGCTTTTCGACCGCTGCCTTGTCGGCGCGGACGATGTTGCGCTTGACGATGCCGAGCTGGTTCAGTTGCGTCATCTTCCCCTCTCCTCTTACAGGCCCTTGGCCTTCAGCGCGGCATCCAGGCGCGAATACACGCGGCGGGCGTTGCCTTCGTAGATCATGTGGCGCTCTTCGGCGGTCAGGTTGGCGCTTTCAATGTAGCGCTTGGTGTCGTCGTAGTAATGGCCGGTCTCGGGGTCGATGCCACGCACCGCACCGATCATCTCGGAGGCGAACAGCACGTTCTTGACCGGGATGACCTTGGTCAGCAGGTCGATGCCGGGCTGGTGGTACACGCAGGTATCGAAGTAGATGTTGTTCAGCAGGTGCTCGGTGAGCAGCGGCTTCTTCAGTTCCTGCGCCAGGCCGCGGAAACGGCCCCAGTGGTAGGGTGCCGCGCCGCCGCCGTGCGGAATCACGAACTTCAGCGTCGGGAAGTCCTTGAACAGGTCGCTGGTAAGGCACTGCATGAAGGCGGTCGTATCCGCGTTGAGGTAGTGCGCGCCGGTGGTGTGGAAGCAGGCGTTGCAGCTGGTCGACACGTGCACCATGGCCGGGATGTCGAGCTCGACCATCTTCTCGTAGATGGGGTACCAGTGACGGTCGTGCAGCGGCGGGCTGGTCCAGTGGCCGCCGGAGGGGTCCGGGTTCAGGTTGATGCCGACGAAACCGTATTCATTGACGCACTTCTCGATCTCGGGGATGCAGGTCTTCGGGTCGACACCGGGCGACTGCGGCAGCATGGCGGCGCCGATGAAGTGGTCCGGAAACAGCTGCGAGACGCGATAGCACAGCTCGTTGCAGATCGCCGACCAGGTCGCGCTGGTGTTGAAGTCGCCGATGTGGTGGGCCATGAAGCTGGCGCGCGGCGAGAAGATCGTCAGGTCCGAGCCGCGCTCCTTCATCAGGCGCAGCTGGTTCTTCTCGATGGTCTCGCGCAGTTCGTCATCGCTGATCTTCAGGTCGGAGACCTTGGGCGCGACCGAGGGGTCCTTCAGGCCGGCGATCTGCTGGTTGCGCCAGTCTTCCAGCGCCTTCGGCGCAGTCGTGTAGTGACCGTGGATGTCGATGATCATTGCTTGTCTCCTTTCCAGATGGATGCCGGCACCATGACTTCGCCGCGCATGATGAGGCGAGCGGTGCGCAACAGCGCAGCGCGGGTAACGTTTTGCGGATCGGCCGGGTCCAGCGCCAGCTCGACCGAGAACTCGCCCGTGGGGTGCTCCACCGACACGGTGCGCGCCAGACCTTCGGGCACCACGGCGATGCCTTCGGTGGTCGAGCCGCGCAGCACGCAGGCCGTGCCGACCGTCACCGCGGCAAGCACGCCGATGGCGTCGTGGCAGACGTGCGGGATGAAGCTGCGCGTGGTCAGGCTGCCGCCGTCGCGCGGCGGCGCCACCAGCGTCATCTTGGGGTAGTTCTTGGCGCTCACGTCGCCCAGGCCCATCGCATGGCCGCACGCGATTCGCAGGCGTTCGATGCGCGCCTTGAGTTCGGTGTCGGCGTTCAGCTCGGCCACGCTCTCGTAGCCGGTACGGCCGACGTCGGCGGCGCGGAAGATCACCAGCGGCATGCCGTTGTCGATGCAGGTCACCTCGACGCCATCGATGACATCGCGCACCTTGCCGGTGGGCAGCAGGCCGGAACAGACCGAACCTGCGGTATCAAGAAAATTGATCTTGATCGGCGCCGAGCTACCCGGTACACCGTCGATGCGGGCGTCACCCTCGTAGCTCACCCGACCACCGGGGGTCTGCACGGTGATGTCGCAGGCCATGCCGGTATTGAGGGTCAGCACGCGGAAAGTCGATTCCTCGCCCTGCGCGCGGACCATGCCCGTCTCGAGCGCGAAGGGCACGACGGCCGCCAGCATGTTGCCGCAGTTGGGCGTGGTGTCGACCGTGTCCTTTTCGGGCTGCAGCTGCGCGAACAGGAAGTCCAGATCCACGCCCGGCCGGGAGCCGGGGCGCACGATACCGACCTTGCTCGTCAGCGGACTGGCGCCGCCCAGACCGTCGATCTGACGGCGGTCGGGTGACCCCATCACGGCAAGCAGGACTCGATCGCGCGTCGCGACATCCGCAGGCAGATCGCTTTCCCGGAAGAACGGGCCTCGCGAAGTGCCGCCGCGCATGAACAGGGTGGGAATGGGTGTTTGCATGCCGCCAATTCTGGAACCACCCCCCTCTGTTCAATAGGGTGGACTGACTCTATCTGCTATCGCATTTTGATATAGAATCATAGAAGGGATAATAAATAGCGTCGATCGGAAATGGATATCAAGCAGATCGAGTACTTCGTCCACGTCGCCGAACTGGGCAGCTTCACCCGTGCCTCCATCGCGCTGGACATCGCGCAGCCGGCACTCAGCCGGCAGATCCGCCAGCTCGAGATCGAACTGCGCCAGCCGCTGCTGCTGCGCAATGGACGCGGCGTGACGACCACCGAGGCCGGCAAGATCCTGCTCGAACACGGCCGCGGCGTGCTGCACCAGATCGAGCGTGTCCGCGAGGAGCTGGCGCGCGCGCGCGGCGGGGAGGTCGGGCGGGTGGCGGTGGGCATGCCCCCCAGCGTCTCGCGCGTACTCACGGTGCCGCTGACGCATGCCTTCCGCGAACTGATGCCCGACGCCATCCTGTCGATCAACGAGGGCCTGTCCTTCACGATGCAGGAATCGGTGATCCAGGGCCGCCTCGACATCGCGCTGCTCTATCAGGCCCGGCCTTCGCCCGACCTCGAAATCCATCCCCTGCTGTCGCAATCGCTCCACCTGTTGCAGGCCAGGCGGCAGACCAGCGAAACCGGCCCGGTGAGCCTGCGCGAGGTGGCCAGGCTGCCGCTCATCCTGCCTGGCCGCCCGAATGCGATCAGGATGATCGTTGAGACCGAGATGCAGCGACTCGGCCTGCAGCCTCACATCACCATCGAGGCGGAGGCCACGCCGGCCATCCTCGACCTGGTTGCGGACGGACTCGGCTCCGGCATCCTCCCTGCCAGCGCATTCGACGCCCATTCGCCGCGACTGCAGAACGATCTCGTGCTGCGGTCGATCCGCGACCCCGGCCTGCTGACACATCTGTCATGGGCCGTCAGCGCACGGCGCCCGATGACCCAGGTGCAGCGCAATCTGATCGAGCTCATCGAGTCGAAGGTCAGGGAGCTGATCACGCCGGCGTGAGAACCGCGCCGCGCGCCGCCTCGGGCCAGCCCGCATCACGACGGCCCACGACCGACCCATCCCGCAACCCGAAGAACGCTGGCGACACCGGCCTGGCGCGCATGCACCAGGCCAGACCACGTCATGGACACACCCCCACATGACCGACACACGACACCCCACCCCGCGCGACGCCCGTCTGCTCCTGATCCTCGCCGGCATCCTGCTGATCGCCGCCAACCTGCGCGCACCGATCACCGGACTGCCGCCGCTGCTGCCGATCCTGCAGCCCGCCCTCGACCTCGACACCACCTTGGCAGGCCTGCTCACCACGCTGCCGCTGCTTGCCTTCGCGTTCATCTCGCCGCTGGCACCGCGCCTTGCGCGCCGCACCGGCCTCGAAGCCGTGCTGTTCGCCGCACTGGTACTGATCGCGGGCGGCATCGCCCTGCGTTCACTCGGGCCGCAGTGGAGTCTCTTCGCCGGCACGGCGGCGATCGGCATCGGCATCGCGCTCGGCAACGTCTTGCTGCCGAGCCTGATCAAGCGCGACTTCCCCACCCGCATCCCCAGCATGACCGGCGCCTATGCGTTGACGATGGGCGTGGCGGCGGCCCTGGCCTCGGCGACGATGACGCCGCTGGCGACCCGTTTCGGACTCGGCTGGGACGGCGCGCTGGCGACGATGATCGTGCTGCCGCTCGCGGCGCTCGCCGTCTGGTGGACGCGCCTGTCCGGCCGGCACAATCCGGCCGCGATGACGACTGCCGGGACTCGCGCCGCGCCGGTATGGACATCGGCGCTCGCCTGGCAGGTCACCCTGTTCATGGGCTTGAATTCCTTCGTGTACTACGTGATCGTCGGCTGGCTGCCCACGATCCTGCTCGCGCACGGCCATTCGGCCACCGGCGCCGGATCGCTGCACGGCCTGATGCAACTCGCATCGGCCGTCCCGGGCCTGCTGCTTGGCCCGCTGATCCAGCGCAGCCGCAACCAGAAGGCGATCGCGGTCGCGGTGTCGCTGCTGATCGTGCTGGCGCTCGGCGGGCTGTTGGCGCACCCGTCACTGGCAACGCTGTGGGTGGTTTGCTTCGGCTTCGGCGCCGGCGCCGGCGTGACGCTGAGCCTGATGTTCATGGGCCTGCGCACGCGCAGCCCCGAGCAGGCCGCTGCCCTTTCAGGCATGGCGCAGTGCATCGGTTATCTGCTGGCGGCCAGTGGCCCGCCACTGATCGGCTGGATGCACGACGCCGCCGGCAGCTGGGACGTACCGCTGGCCGGCTGCCTCGCGCTCGCCCTCGTCATGGCCGTATTCGGCTTGCTTTCGGGCCGCGACCGGCAGATCCACGATACCAGGCCCGTCTGACGATCGCGCCGCAGGACGGGCGGGGCGCCATGCCGCCGCGCCCGTCCCTCGGCATCAAGCTGCCAGCGCGCGCCCGATCACCAGCTTCTGGATGTCGCTGGCGCCTTCGTAGATCTGGCACACGCGCACGTCGCGGTAGATGCGCTCGACCGGGAAGTCGGTGACGTAGCCGTAGCCGCCATGAACCTGGATGGCGTCCGAGCACACGCGCTCGGCCATCTCGGAGGCAAACAGCTTGGCCATCGAGGCTTCCTTGAGGCACGGCCGGCCGGCGTCCTTCAGGCTGGCGGCGTGCCACACGAGCTGGCGCGCGGCTTCGAGCTGGGTCGCCATGTCGGCGAGGCGGAAGTTCACCGCCTGATGCTCGAAGATCGGCTTGCCGAAGCTCTCGCGCTCCTGCGCATACTTCACCGCCGCTTCCAGCGCGGCGCGGGCCATGCCCAGGCACTGGGCAGCGATGCCTATGCGGCCGGCCTCGAGGTTCGACAGCGCGATCCTGTAGCCCTCGCCTTCCGCACCGATCACCGAGTCAGCCGGGATGCGGCAGTTCTCGAACAGGATCTGGGTGGTGTCGGAGGCCTTCTGGCCCATCTTCTCCTCGATGCGGCCTACCTGATAACCCGGCGCGTTCGCCGGCACCAGGAAGCAGGTGATCCCCTTCTTGCCGGCGGCCTTGTCGGTCACCGCGAACACGATGGCGACATCGGCGTGCTTGCCGGTGGTGATGAACTGCTTGACGCCGTTCAGCACCCACTCGTTACCTTCGCGCACCGCGGAAGTGCGGATGGCCGACGCATCCGAGCCCACGTGCGGCTCGGTAAGGCAGAAGCAGCCGAGCTTCTCGCCACGGGCGAGCGGCTTCAGCCAGGCTTCCTTCTGCGCATCGGTGCCGAAGCGGTTGATGATCCCGCAGGGCAGCGAGTTCTGCACGCTGACGATGGTCGACGTGGCACCGTCGCCGGCCGCGATCTCTTCCAGCGTCAGCACCAGGCTCATGTAGTCCATGCCGGCCCCGCCCCACTCCTCCGGCACCACCATGCCGAGCGCACCGAGTTCGGCAAGCTCGTTCAGCGCCTCGCGCGGGAAGGTGTGGTTGCGGTCCCATTCGGCGGCGAAGGGGGCCAGGCGCTCCTGCGCGAAGGCGCGCATCGAGTCGCGGATGAGTTCCTGTTCCTGGGTCAGAATCATGATGAAACCTCTACTGGAACGGACGCACCGTTCCATTGCTCGTCAATATGCGACACGGCCAAGCCGGCCGCGTCGGGGGTTCGTGAAGCCGCCGAGGACTGTCCGAGCCCGCAGGGCGAGTTCCGCAGGCTGCGGAACGAACCCCCGGCGCGGCTGGCGGTTCAAAGCACAGGCAATCAGCCGCCGCAGCCCACCGAGGCCTCGACCTCGATCGCCATCGCCGTCGCCTCGCCGCCACCGATGCACAGGCTGGCGACACCGCGCTTGAGGCCGCGCTTGCGCAGCGCGCCGATCAGCGAGACCAAGATGCGCGCACCCGAGGCGCCGATCGGATGGCCCAGCGCGCAGGCGCCGCCATTGACGTTGACCTTGTCGTGCGCCAGCTTCATTTCGTGCATCGCCGCCATGGTGACGACCGCGAAGGCCTCGTTGATCTCCCACAGATCGACGTCGTCGGTCGACCAGCCGGCCTTCGCCAGCACCTTCTGCATCGCGCCCACCGGGGCCGTCGTGAACCAGGCCGGCTCCTGCGCATGGGTGGCGTGGCCGACGATGGTCGCGACCGGCTTGAGGCCCAGCTTGTCGGCGGTGGACTTGCGCATCAGCACCAGCGCCGCGGCGCCGTCCGAAATCGAGCTCGAGTTGGCCGGCGTGACCGTACCGTCCTTCTTGAACGCGGGCTTCAGGCCCGGGATCTTGTCGATCTGCGCCTTCAGCGGCTGCTCGTCCTTGTCGACGACGACGTCGCCCTTGCGGCCCGACACGGTGACCGGCACCACTTCCCAGGTGAAGTCGCCGTTGTTGATCGCGGCCTGCGCGCGGGTGGTCGAGGCGATGGCGAATTCGTCCTGCGCCTGGCGGCTGAAGCTGAAGTGGCTGGCGCACTCCTCGGCGAAGGTGCCCATCAGGCGGCCCTTGTTCTCCTTGGAGTAGCTGTCTTCCAGGCCGTCGAGGAACATGTGGTCGAACATCTGGCCGTGACCGAGGCGATAACCGCCGCGCGCCTTGGGCAGCAGGTAGGGCGCGTTGGACATGGATTCCATGCCGCCGGCGACCATCACCTCGTTGCTGCCTGCCAGGATCAGGTCGTGGGCCAGCATGGTGGCCTTCATGCCCGAACCGCACACCTTGTTGATGGTGGTGCAGCCGGCCGACAGCGGCAGGCCCGCGCCGAGCGCGGCCTGGCGGGCGGGCGCCTGGCCCAGACCGGCGGGCAGCACGCAACCCATGATAACTTCCTCGACCTGCTCGGGCTTGAGGCCGGCGCGCTCGACCGCCGACTTGATGGCGATTGCGCCGAGCTGCGGCGTGGTCAGGCTGGACAGTTCGCCCTGGAAACCGCCCAGCGGGGTGCGGGCGACGGAAACGATGACGACGGGATCGGACATGCGGTTCTCCTGTTGAATCGGTGTTGTGGGTTGCGCTCAAGGCCCGAGCGCTTCGAGCGCCGCGGCATAGCGCGGCATCAAGTCTTCGCTGCGGCTGACGTTCAGCCCCAGGTCGCGGATGAGGCCGTCCTTCAGACCGTAGATCCAGCCATGCACGGTGAGGCGCTGGCCGCGCCGCCAGGCGTCCTGCACGACCACGGTCTGCGCGACGTTGGCCACCTGCTCGATGACGTTGAGTTCGCACAGGCGGTCGTGGCGCAGTTCGGGCGGCAGGGTGTCGACCGCCTGCAGGTGGCGCACATGCACGTCCTGCACATGGCGCAGCCACAGGTCGACCAGGCCGACGCGGGCGCGATCCAGCGCCGCCTTGACGCCGCCACAGCCGTAGTGGCCGACCACCATGATGTGCTTCACCTTCAGCACGTCCACCGCGTACTGGATGACGGCCAGGCAGTTGAGGTCGGTGTGCACCACCACGTTGGCGACGTTGCGATGCACGAACACTTCACCCGGCAGCAACCCGACGATCTGGTTGGCCGGCACGCGCGAATCGGAACAGCCGATCCACAGGTACTCCGGGCTCTGCAGGTGCGACAGCTTCTCGAAGAAGCCGGCATCGAGCTGCTGCATCTGGCGCGACCAGGCCTGGTTGTAGTCGAACAGGTGGAAGAGGTTCTCGTTGCGAACCTCGTCCTCGGACCACTTCGACAGGTCGAGGGTGAGGAAGATCGTGCCTTCGATCGGGCTCGGGTAGTAGGCCGGCGCCTCGGTGAAACCGAGCTCGCGGTACAGTTTCACCGCAATGCGCATCGCCGGCAGGGTGTCGAGCAGGATGCGGCGGTAGCCCAATTCCTGCGCCGTACGGATGGCTGCCAGCGCAAGCTGGCGCCCCAGGCCATGGCCGCGCGCATCCGGATCGACGTAGAGGCGCTTCATCTCGCACACGCCTTCCGAGAAGCGGCGCACGCCGACGCAGCCCGCGGGACGGCCGTCGTACTCCGCAAAGAACAGGCGACCGTCGGCCTCGCCATAGGCACCCGGCAGGTTCGCGACCTCGTCGGCAAACCCCTGGTAGTTCAGGTCCACGCCGAGCCAGGCGGCGTAGTTGCGGAAGAACTGGCGCACGTGCTCCAGTTCGCTCGTGTCGGACGCGGTGAGCGCGCGCAGGCGGACAGTCATCTCAGTCTCTCCGAAACGGTTCGGCTGGCGCGCACGAATGAAAACAGGCTCGCATCAGCCCCCGCGCTCGCTCTTGCCCTGCATGGCCATGATGGTCTGCTGCATGATCGCGCACAAGGTCCAGCGCTCGTCGCGGATGGCGAACACCTCGGCGCGGGTGATGATCAGCGTGCGCCCCGGCTTGATGACCTCGCCACGCGCCACCAGGCGCTGACCGTCGGCCGGCGCGACGAGGTTGAGCTTGTACTCGACCGTGAGCACGCTCGTGTCCGAGGGCGTCAGCGTATTGGCCGCATAGCCCGCCGCCGAGTCCGCGATCATGCCCACCACGCCGCCGTGGATGTACCCGTGCTGCTGCGTGATCTCCGCCTTGTGCGGCAGATGGATCTCGACGAAGCCCGGCTCGACCACCGCAAGCTGCGCGCCGATCAGCGTCATCGCGTGCTGCAGGTCGAAGCTGGCGCGGACACGGGCGGCGTAGTCGGGGTCCTTGGGCTGGAACTGCGGCATTTCCGGGCGCATGGTCGGTGTCTCCGTGGGTGTATTTATTGCTGTGACGGTATTTTCGTTGTTTTTACGTTTACGTCAACGTAAGCTTGAGTCCAAAAAAAGCGGGGCAAGGCCCCGCGCTTCAGCCGATGCTCGCCTTGTCGATATGACGGGCCAGTTCGGCCTGGGCGGCTGCCGCGCCCTCGGCGTTATGGCCGAGCAAGGCGTGGCACTGCTGTTCCAGCATGTCGATCTCGAGCAGCACGGCCTCGATGTCCAGGCGTTGCTGCTCGAGCGCGGCGCGACGCTCGGCGAGCACCTTGAGGAAACTTTCTAGCTGCTGCGCCGAATTGCGTACGTCGCCGTACATGTCGAGCAACTCGCGGATCTCGGCCAGCGACAGGCCGAGGCGCTTGCCGCGCAAGGTCAGCTTCAGGCGCGTGCGGTCGGCCTTGGTGTAGACCCGGGCCCGCCCCGCACGTGCCGGGGTAAGCAGGCCCTGGTCTTCGTAGAAACGGATGGCACGCGGCGTGATGTCGAATTCGCGCGCCAGTTCGGTGATGGTGTAGGTTTGTTCGTCGCCCATTGCAATCCGCGGCTGGTCATTGCGCGGGGAAAATCCCGCTCAATCGACAAGATATTGTTTTATATAAGAAAACTTACAACGACTGGCAAAAGTTAAGCAGATTTCAACGATTTGAGCAACGCAAATCGACGCGCTTGCGTGCCCCATGACACCGGGAGTTCCATGTCCGTACTGCACTACCCCTTCCCCGACCTGCCCGCAGAGGGGCACACGCTTGAAGTCGCACCCGGCATCCATTGGGTGCGCATGGCCCTGCCCTTCGCGCTGGACCACATCAACCTTTGGCTGCTGGACGACGGCGACGAACGCGTGATCGTCGACTGCGGCTACGGTGCGGACCGCTCGCGCGCGGCATGGGCGCAGATCCTCGACGCAGCGCCCCAGCCCGTCGCTCGCGTCATCGTCACCCATCACCACCCGGACCACCTCGGGCTGGCGACCTGGCTGGCTGCGCGCGACGGCGCCAGCCTGCACATGACGCTGGGCGAGTACCTGGCCGGCCAGGCGATCTGGCACCAGCTGCCAGGCTACTCGGTGCCCGACATGGTCGCCCAGTTCCGCGCCCACGGCCTCGACACCTCGCGCGCCGACGCGCTGGCCGCGCGCGGCAACGCCTATCGCCGCGGTGTGCCCGAAATGCCCTCGCGTTACCACCGCCTGCGCAACGGCGACACGCTGTCGATCGGCGGGCGCACCTGGCGCGTCCTCGTCGGCTACGGCCACGCGCCGGAGCACGCCAGCCTCTACTGCGCCGAACTCGGATTGCTCATTTCGGGCGACATGCTGCTGCCCCGCATCTCGACCAATGTCAGTGTTTATGCTGCAACGCCGCACGACGACGCGCTCGGCTATTTTCTTGACTCCATTCAGGAACTCTGCAACTTGCCCGACGACACGCTCGTGCTACCATCCCACGGCAAACCTTTCAAGGGTACTCGGTCAAGAGTGGAACAACTCGTTGCCCACCACCGCGAACGCTGCGATGCGCTGCTGGCTGAGTGCACTGCAGCAAAAACGGCGGGGGAGCTGCTGGCGATGCTGTTTCCGCGCGAGCTCGATACCCATCAGGTCATGTTCGCCATGGGGGAGGCGATTGCTCACCTCAACCATCTGGAGAAGCGGGGCGCGCTTCGCCGGGAGGTCGGCGCGGATGGTCTGACCCGTTTCGTCAAAATCAATTGAGAGAGACCCGCCGGTCGCCAACCAGGAGTTCAAACAACATGGCTGCACCCTCGAACGAAACCCCTCACGCCGAACTGCCCGATCCGCAGGAGGTCGCCAAGACCTATGCCGAGGTCGCGCGCCGTGCCTCGCACCTGATCAGCGATCACGTCAATCGCCAGCTCAAGAAGGGCATCGCCGCCCCGGCTGACGAACTGGGCATCGCCCAGGCTTTCATGGACATGATGGCGAAGCTGCTGTCCAACCCGTACAAGCTCGCCCAGGCGCAGATGAACCTGGTGTGGGATTACTTCTCGCTGTGGCAGCACTCGATGATGCGCTTTGCCGGCCTGCACGCCGCGCCGGTCGCCGCGCCCGAGAAGTCGGACAAGCGCTTCAAGGACGAAGAGTGGGAAGAGCACTTCCTGTTCGATTTCATCAAGCAGTCCTACCTGATCGCCGCACGTCACATCCATGACACCGTGTGCTGCGTGGATGGCCTGGACGAGCAGACGCAGAAGAAGGTCAACTTCTATACCCGCCAGTACATCGACGCGCTGTCGCCGTCGAACTTCGCGATGACCAACCCCGAGGTCTTCCGCGAGACGGTCAAGAGCCACGGCCAGAACCTGCTGAAGGGCCTGAACAACCTGCTGCGCGACGTCGAGGAAGGCGGCGGCAACCTGCGCGTGAAGATGACCGACACCACGGCCTTCGAGCTGGGCAAGAACGTCGCCACCACGCCGGGCAAGGTCGTATTCCAGACCGACATGATGCAGCTGCTGCAATACACGCCCAGCACCGACAAGGTGCTGAAGAAGCCGCTGCTGATCGTGCCGCCGTGGATCAACAAGTTCTACATCCTCGACCTGCGCGAGAAGAACTCGTACATCAAGTGGTGTGTGGACCAGGGTCACACCGTGTTCGTGATCTCGTGGGTGAACCCCGACGAGCGCCACGCCGACAAGACCTTCGAATCCTACGTGCAGGAAGGCATCATCGCCGCGCTGGACGCCATCGAACAGCAGACGGGCGAAAAGTCGGTCAACGCCGCCGGCTACTGCCTGGGCGGCACCCTGCTCGCCACCACGCTGGCCTACCTGGCCGGCAAGCGCCAGGCCAGCCGCATCTCGGCCGCCACCTTCTTCACCACGATGACCGACTTCACCGACCCGGGCGAACTCGGTGTGTTCATCGACGAAGGGCAGGTGTCCAGCCTCGAGAAGAAGATGTTCGAGCGCGGCTACCTCGAAGGCTCGGAAATGGCCGGCACCTTCAATATGCTGCGTGCCAACGACCTGATCTGGTCCTTCGTGGTCAACAACTACCTGCTCGGCAAGGACCCGTTCCCGTTCGACCTGCTGTACTGGAACTCGGACTCCACCCGCATGCCGGCGAAGATGCACAGCTTCTACCTGCGCAAGCTGTACATGGAGAACCGCCTCGTCGAGCCGGGCGGCATCACCATCGACGGTGTTGCGATCGACCTGGGCAAGATCAAGACCCCGTGCTACTTCATCTCGACCATCGAAGACCACATTGCGCCGTGGAAGAGCACCTACGCAGGTGCCCGCAACTTCGGCGGCCCGGTCCGCTTCGTGCTCGGTGGCTCTGGCCACATCGCTGGCATCGTCAACCCGCCGGCGGCCAATAAGTACGGCTTCTGGATCAACCCGGCCGCCAAGCTGCCCGCCACGCCCGACGACTGGCTGGCCGGCGCGCAGCAGAACGCCGGCTCGTGGTGGACTGACTGGCAGGCCTGGCTGACCGCCATGGACAGCGAGCAGACCGAGCCGCGCGATCCGGCGAAGGGCAAGCTCAAGGTGCTGGAAGACGCGCCGGGCACCTTCGTCAAGATCCGCATCGACGCCAAGAAAGCCGCTGCCTGACAGGCGCCGGCTCTACAGGCAGGGGAGGGGTGACCCTCCCCTTTTTCTTTTTTTCCCACCTCCGCCGACATGACCGCCAGGCTCGTCCTCGACACCAACACCGTCCTCGCGCTGTGGATGTTCTGCGATCCGCGCCTAGCCCCGCTGCGCGCGTTCATCGAGGACGGCCGTTGCTCACTTCATGGTCGCACGGACGCATTGGGAGAGTTGCGCCTCGTGCTCGCCTATCCGCAGTTCGGCGTCGAGCCGGACACGCAGGCAGCACTGCACGACGCCTACCGCGCGCGCCTGAACCTGCTGGCGGACGCGCCGCCGGCCGATGCCGCGCCCCTGCCGGCCTGCCGCGACAGCGACGACCAGAAGTTCCTCGAGATCGCCCGTGACGCCGGCGCGAGCCATCTCGTCACGCGCGACAAAGCCCTGCTGAAACTGGCCCGACACCGACTCGTGCGCGACCGCTTCACTGTCCTGACGCCCGAACGCCTCGTCGCGCAGTTGGCGGACGACTAGCGCGCGAAATCGACCAACTGCCGACGCAGCCCCGCCAGATAGCGCAAGCCGGCAACCACCCGGCTGCCATACCACGACACCATCTCGCCGTCGATCAATGTCGCCGGACGGCCACTCAGCGCCGTCACCTCGTCCGCATGGTGCAGCTGGAAGTGATAGGGCTCGCTCGACAGGAACACCCGCTCGACCTCGCCGAGCCAGTCCGCCGACCAGTCGAACACCGGATAGCGCCCGGCGCCGCTGGCGCCCCCCTGCACCTCAGGCAAGGTCGTCCAGCCAACTTCGGCCAGCATGGCGGACACGTAGGTGTCGCGCGCAACGGTCATCCACGGCTCGCGCCAGATGAGATAGAGCACACGTTCCGCGGGCAGCGCGGCCTTCACCGCCGCCGCCTCGTCGAGCGCGGAACGCAAATCGGCCTCGAGCGCCTGCGCGGCGTGTTCGCAGCCGAACAGGCCACCGAAGAGATCGAACAACTCGAGATTGTCCCGCGGCCCGCAAGGATGCGTGACTACGATGTTGGGCACGAAAGCTGCCAGCTCATCAATGGTGTCGCGCCGGTTCTCGTCGATGTTGACGATCACATGCGTCGGCGCCAGTTCGCGCATGCGGTCCATCTTGACGTCCTTCGTTCCGCCGACCTTGGGCACGGCGCGCAGGGCCTGACGCGGATGAATGCAGAACCCGGTGCGCCCCACCACCTGCGCGCCCAGGCCCAGTTCGAACAGCAGTTCGGTGAGCGAGGGTACGAGCGAGACGATGCGCGCGTCGGCCCCTGCCGGTCGGTGAAGGGCACCCAATGCATCGCGCAGCACGGCAACGGAGGAGTCTGAGGAGCTGCGGTCAGCGAGATGCATGGCGTATCGGCAGTCAGGATCGAACGGCGCGGGCTGGATGCCGCGATGGGCGCGGGCGCCACGGTCCTACTCGACTGCAGCCCGCAGCCGCGCAAGGTACCCGCTTGCCCGGCCGACGTCCACCTGGCGCGGCCCTCACTTATTGCGGACTACCCGAAGCTGACAAATCCAGTCGACCTATGCAATCCTCCGCCTGTCGTCCCGCCACGGGGCCACCCCGTACGCCAAAGCGCATGCGCGGGGGCCTGCAAAGGCGCGACGCGTCAACTCAGACACTTCCTTCCCGAGGATGAACAGATGAAGAAAATCACCGCTCTGGCCGCCGCCTTCGCCCTTTTCGGAACGCTCGGCGCCACGCCTGCGCAGGCCCAACAGAAGTTCGTCACGATCGGTACCGGTGGCGTCACCGGCGTCTATTACGCCGCGGGCGGTGCCATCTGCCGCCTGATGAACAAGGACCGCGCCCAGCACGGCATCCGCTGCTCGGTCGAGAGCACCGGCGGCTCGGTGTACAACGTCAACACCATCAAGGCCGGCGAACTCGACTTCGGCGTGTCGCAGTCCGACATCCAGTACAACGCGCTGAAGGGCGAGGTCCAGTTCAAGGACGGCGGCGCCTTCGCCGACCTGCGCTCGGTGTTCTCGCTGCACGGCGAACCGCTGACCGTGCTGTCGCGCAAGGAAGCCAACATCACCAAGATGGAGGACTTCAAGGGCAAGCGCTTCAACATCGGCAACCCGGGCTCGGGCCAGCGCGCCACCCTCGAAGTGCTGCTGCCGGCGATGGGCATGAGCTTCGCTGACTTCTCGCTCGCCTCCGAGCTGAAGCCCGACGAGCACGGCGCCGCCCTGTGCGACAACAAGATCGACGGCTTCGCCTTCGTCGTCGGCCACCCGGCGGCCAACATCCAGGACCCGACCACCACCTGCGGCGCCAAGCTGGTTTCGATCACCGGCCCGGGCGTGGACAAGATCCTGGCCCAGTACCCCTACTTCGCGCCGGCGACCATCCCCGCCGGCATGTACGCCAACAACCCGGAAGTCACCAAGACCTTCGGCGTCGTGGCCAGCATCGTGAGCTCGACCAAGGTGCCGGCTGACACGGTCTATACCATGGTGAAAGCGGTGTTCGAGAACTTCGAGGACTTCAAGAAGCTGCACCCGGCTTTCGCCAACCTCGAGCCGAAGGACATGATCAAGAACGGCATGTCCGCTCCGCTGCACGAAGGCGCGGTGAAGTACTACAAGGAAAAGGGCTGGATGTAATTCCGCCGCGCGCCGCCCGCGACCCGGGCGGCGCAATCATTTTGCGAAACGGCGGCGGGCCACCAGCCCTTCGCCGTTTTTCGTGTTCGACCCAGCAACACACAATGAGGGAGGTGGCGCATGGCCGGCCCTGACAAGAAAGAACAGCGCAGCATCGAGCTGACCGACGAACAACTCAAACAGATCGTGGCCGAAGCGGACACCGGGGGTCGCAAGCCCACCGGGCTGACCGCCCAGCTGTTGCTGGTCGTGGCCCTGGCCTGGTCCCTGTTCCAGCTCTGGATCGCCTCGCCCCTGCCCTTCTCGCTCGGCGTGTTCGTGTTCAACGACACCGAATCACGCGCGATCCACCTCGGCTTCGCCGTCTTCCTCGCGTTTGCGGCCTATCCCGCCTTCAAACGCTCGCCGCGCGACCACATCCCCATCGTCGACTGGGTGCTGGCTGCGGCCGGCGCATTCTGCGCGGCCTATCTGTTCATCTTCTACAAGGAACTCGCCGGCCGCCCGGGCATGCCGACCACTACGGACCTGGTGGCGGCCGTCATCGGCCTGACCCTGCTGCTGGAAGCTGCCCGTCGCGCGCTCGGCCTGCCGATGGTGATCCTCGCCGTGGTCTTCCTCGGCTACATCTTCTTCGGCCAGTACATGCCAGACGTCATCGCCCACCGCGGCGCCTCACTGGCCAAGGGCATGAGCCACCTGTGGCTGACCACCGAAGGCGTGTTCGGCGTGGCGCTGGGCGTGTCGACCAGCTTCATCTTCCTGTTCGTGCTGTTCGGCGCCCTGCTCGAGACGGCGGGCGCGGGCAACTACTTCATCAAGTCGGCCATCGCCCTGCTCGGCCACATGCGAGGCGGACCGGCGAAGGCCGCCGTCGTCGCTTCGGCCAGCACCGGTCTCATCTCCGGCTCGTCGATCGCGAACGTCGTCACCACCGGCACCTTCACCATCCCGCTGATGAAGAGCGTGGGCTATCGCTCGGACAAGGCAGCCTCGGTGGAGGTCGCCTCCTCGGTCAACGGCCAGATCATGCCGCCGGTGATGGGCGCAGCCGCCTTCCTGATGGTGGAGTACGTGGGCATCACCTACGTACAGGTGATGAAGCACGCCATCGTGCCGGCGCTCATCTCCTACATCGCGCTGTTCTACATCGTGCACCTCGAAGCCCTGAAGATGAACCTGCAGGGCCTCCCGCGCAGGGAGCCCCTGCCCTGGCAGAGGGTCGCGATCACCACGACGATGACGGTGTCCGGCCTCATCATCCTGTCGGCGATCGTCTATTGGGGCTTCGGCTGGATCAAGGGCCTGGCCGGCGATGCGGCCTTCCTGATCGTCGGCCTGCTGATGCTCGGCGCTTACATCGCCATCGTGCGCTACGCGGCGAAGTACCCCGAGCTGCACATGGAGAAGCCCGGCGAGACCATGGAGTACCTGCCGGAGATCGGCCCGACCCTGAAATCCGGCCTGCACTTCCTGCTGCCGGTCGCGGCGCTGATCTGGAACCTGATGGTCGAGCAGCTCTCGCCGGCGCTGTCGGCCTTCTGGGCCACGCTGTTCCTTATCTTCATCCTCGTCACCCAGCGTCCGCTGTTCGCCTTCTTCCGCGGCACGGGCGACTTTGGTGCCACGCTCAGGCACGGCTTCCAGGACCTGTTCGATGGTCTCGTGACCGGCGCCCGCAACATGATCGGCATCGGCATCGCCACCGCGACCGCCGGCATCATCGTCGGCACGGTGACGCTGACCGGCATCGGCCTGGCCATGACCGAACTGGTCGAGGTGCTGTCGGGCGGCAACCTGATGATCATGCTGGTCCTGGTCGCGGTGATCTGCCTGATCCTAGGCATGGGCCTGCCTACCACCGCGAACTACATCGTGGTGTCTACGCTGATGGCGCCGGTGATCGTCGAGCTGGGCGCCCAGAGCGGCCTGCTCGTGCCGCTGATCGCGGTCCACCTGTTCGTGTTCTATTTCGGCCTGATGGCCGACGTGACGCCGCCGGTGGGCCTGGCGTCCTACGCGGCGGCGGGCATCGCCAAGAGCGATCCGATCAAGACCGGTTTCACCGCCTTCGGCTACAGCGCACGAACGGCAATCCTGCCTTTCATGTTCATCTTCAACACCGAACTGCTGCTGATCGGCATCACGAGCACCTGGCACCTGATCCTGACAATCGCGACGGCCACGATCGCGAGCATGATGTTCGCGGCGGCCACGCAGGGCTTCTTCGTCACCAGGAACCGCGTCCATGAGTCGATCCTGCTGCTGCTCGTGACCTTCACGCTGTTCCGCCCGGGCTTCTGGATGGACATGCTGTATCCGCCCTTCGAGGAAGTGCCGCCAACCGAGCTCTCCCGCCTGGTGGAAGAGGCGCCGCGCAATGGGAATCTGCGTGTGTGGATCGAAGGCCTAACGCTCGAGGGGCAGGAGATCTCGAAGGGCGTGCTGCTGCCCCTTGGCGAGCCCGCCGCCAACGCACGCGAGCGCCTGGGCAAGATGGGCCTGACGGTGATGGCGCTGGGCGAAGACGTGCAGGTTGCCGCAGTGCGCTTCGGCAGCCAGGCGGAAAAACTCGGCCTGGAGCAGGGTTTCACCATCACGACCATCGAACTGCCGTCGGGTGAGCGCCCGACGAAGGAGTGGATGTTCATCCCCGCCTTCATCCTGCTGGGCCTCGTCTGGTTCATGCAGAAAGCCCGGGCCCGCCGCGGGGCTGCACCACGCCCCGCAGCCTGATCGCAGCACGGCGCCCGCAAAAAAGCCGCTGCCCCTTCGGGGGACAGCGGCTTTCTTCTTTCTGGCTGATGCGCTGCGGGGGCAGGCTCAGATCAGCGACGGGCCATTGACGATCGCCGCAGCATCCTTCTCGGTGATGCGCACGGTGGCGCTCATGATCACGTGGGCAATCAACCAGTCGCGCAAGCGTTCGACACCATCGCCCTGGAGCGTCACGAACCGGCAACCGAGCTGGGCTGACCCCGCCAGGTAATTCACGCGGCGCGCCCGCCCGCGGATCTCGTCGGGCACGCTGTCGCGCAGCAGCACGAAATCGAGCTCCTCGCAGAAGGCCTGCGGATCATCCGCCTGAAACGAGAAACCTTCGGGCGAGATGTCGTTGAGGGCGATGCGCTCGCCACCGATCACGACCCAGAAGCACGGTTCGCCGCGGCGCCGCGCCACGAAGCGCTGGCTGCCGCGCCGATCGCCCCCCAGCGCTTCCGCGAGCGGTGTCTGCTCGGGTCGCGTGTCGCTCATTTGCCGCCGCGCTCCTTTCGGATGCGCTCGATGAGTTCATCGGTGACCTTCAGCGCGTTCTGGTGGCTGCCTGCCATCGACGCCGAGGTCACGAAGCGGCCATCGACGACCACCGTCGGCACACCCTGGATGCGCATCGCGCGCGCAAGCTGGTCGGCACGCTGCAGCATCGAATTGACGCCGAAGGACTTGTACGTGTCCATGAACTTGCCGGCGTCGGCGACCTTGCCGTTGATCCACTCGCGTACGCCCTCTTCGGAATGCAGCGGGCGTTTCTCTTCCTGCACGGCCACAAACACCTTGCCGTGGATCGCATGCAGGTCGCCCGACACCTGGGCGGCATAGAAGAGGCGCGCCAGTCCGGCCAGCTGCGGGTTGTTCCAGATCGCCGGTACCTGGCGGAAGCTCACGTCGCCCGGGAGCTTCTTGCTCCAGGCTTCGACCAGCGGATCGAAGTCGCGGCAATGCGGGCAACCGTAATGGAAGAACTCGATGATCTCGATCTTCGAGGGATCATCTGTCTTCTGCGCAGGATTGAGGACGGTGAACGCATCCCGCGCCCACACACCGTTGGCGACGGGCAGGACCGCGGCAAAGGCGGCGAGCTGTTTCAGGGCATCACGACGGTTCATTCAAGGCTCCAGGTTCGATGACGGCTTTCAGACGCCGGAACGCGCGGGGCGTTCCCGACGAGGATGTCAGGGATTGCTGCGGCTCACCGAGGCATTGAAGCCGGCCGCAGCCAGCCGGGCGCGGGTCGGGTTCATGTCCTCCGGGCTCGAGAACGGGCCGATGCGCACGCGGTGAACCACCCGGCCATCGGCCAGCTGGGCGCGCTGGGCGCTCGCCTCGATACCGGCCAGCGCCAGGCGGGCCTTGAGGTTGTCCGCCTCGCCCGGGTTCTCGAACGCACCGACCTGCAGGTACAGGCGTTCGACCGGCTTGGCCGCGGCCTCCTGCACCGGCGCGGGCGCCTGCTGGGCCGGCAGCTTCGGCGGCTGCGCGGGCTTGGCAGCGGGGTCGACGGCCGCCGGCACGTTATCGCCCTGCGGCAGGATCTTGTAGAACTCGAAGTCCTGCTTCACCACCGGCCGGTCGCCCGGTTTGCCGGGCAGCGCCGCCGGCGGCTGATCCGCCGAGGGTACGCGCGGCGCAACCGGCGCAGCCTGGAAGGGATTGGAACGGGTGAAGTACCACGCTGCCCCGGCCGCGATCAGCGCCCCGAACACCAGGCCGATGAAGATGCCGATCAGCGTGCCGCCGCCACTGCGCGACGGCGCGCGCGCGGGCTTGAGGACAGGCTTGCGATCACGACTCACATGCGTCTCCGAAAATCACATCGTCTCCGGCGCGGACACACCGAGCAGCGCCAGGCCGCTGACCAGCACCTGGCGCACCGCCGCAGCCAGCGCCAGACGGGCAAGTTTGACCGCCTCGTCCTCAACCAGCATCCGCTCGGCGTTGTACCAGCTGTGGAAATCGGCGGCGAGATCCTTCAGGTAGAAGGCCACCTGATGCGGTGCGTAATCGGCTGCGGCGTTCTGCACCAGTTCCGGGAAGGTCGACAGGCGGGCGCAAAGCGCCAGTTCGCGCTCGTTCTGCAGCAGGCCGAGGTCGGCCGCTGCCAGTTCGGACGATTCGCCGCCCCACTGGTTCAGTACCGAGCACACGCGGGCGTGGGCGTACTGCACGTAGTAGACCGGGTTCTCGTTGCTCTGGCTCTTGGCGAGATCGAGATCGAAGTCCAGGTGCTGATCGGACTTGCGCAGCACGTAGAAGAAGCGGCAGGCGTCGTTGCCGACTTCCTTGCGCAGCTCGCGCAGGGTGACGAACTCACCCGAGCGCGTGGACATCGAGGTCTTCTGGCCATTGCGGTAAAGCACCGCGAACTGCACCAGGGCCACCTCGAGCTTTTCCGGCGGCAGGCCGAGCGCGGTAATGGCGCCCTTCACGCGCGGGATGTAGCCGTGGTGGTCGGCGCCCCAGATGTCGATGATGCGGTCGAAGCCGCGCTCGTACTTGTTGAGGTGGTAGGCGATGTCGGAGGCGAAATAGGTGTACAAGCCGTTCTCGCGCTGCACGACGCGGTCCTTCTCGTCGCCGAAGGCAGTGGAGCGGAACCACTTGGCGCCGTCCTGCACGTAGATGTGACCCTGCTTCTCGAGCTGGGTCACCGCGCGCTCGACCAGGCCGGTGTCGAACAGGCTCTGTTCCGAGAACCATTTGTCGAAACGCACGCCGAACTCGCCGAGGTCGTCGCGGCCGTCGCCGAGCTGCTCGTTGAGCGCGAAGCCATGCACCCAGCCGTAGTCGTCGCCGAGCAGCTTCTTGGCGTTGGCGATCAGCGCGTCGAGATGCTCCTCGCGCTGCTGCTTGGCCTCATCGTCCTTGCGCTCGGCGGGCGGCAGGCCGGGCGTGCCGGCGAGCACCTGCTCGCGCGTGACCCCGGCGAAGCGGTCCTGGTGGGCGTCGCGCATGTCGCGACCCATGTCGATCACGTAGTCGCCCTGGTAGGCATTGGGCGGGAACGGGATCTCGACGCCGAAGAAGGCCAGGTAGCGCAGCCAGGTCGACAGCGCCAGGATGTCCATCTGGCGGCCGGCGTCATTGACGTAATACTCGCGCGTGACCTCGTAACCGGCGAAGGCCAGCACGTCCGACAGCGAGGCGCCATAGGCCGCTCCGCGACCATGACCGACGTGCAGCGGGCCGGTCGGGTTGGCGGACACGAACTCGACCTGCACCTTGACGCCCTTGGCCGCGCCGCGGCCGAAGTCCACGCCTTTGGCCAGCACGTCGCGCACGACCGCAGTCTTGGCATCGGACGCGAGCGTGAAGTTGATGAATCCCGCGCCGGCGACCTCGGCCTTGGCGACGAGGCCGGTGGCCGGCAGTTCGGCCAGCAGCAGTGCAGCCAGGTCGCGCGGATTGCGCTTGAGCGGCTTGGCCAGCTGCAGCGCGAGGTTGGTGGCGAAGTCGCCGTGGCTCGCCTGTTTCGGGCGCTCCAGCAGGATGGCGGTATCGGCGTGATCCGGCGCCACGCTCTTCAGCGCGGTCTTCAGCAGATCGGTCAGCAGGACTTTCGGGTCGGCGCTCATGGCACTCGGTAGGCAAACTAAACGCGCGATTATAGCGGATCGCGTCGCCCTCCCCGGCCCGGCTTGTGAGCGGGCATTTCGATGCGGCCCGGGCGCACAGCACCGGGCGCGACTTCCACCGTTTCGGGCTTTCGGGCTAAAGTCCGGCCTTTCCGGCTGCCTGGCTCTGCAAAGTGCGTCTCTTCCGCCTCACCAAGATCGTTTCCGTCGGCCTGCGCTTCGGCCTCGACCGCATGATCCTCGACGCCGACAGTAGCGGCAGGCTGGCGCGCATCTGGCACACCGTGTTCTTCTGGCGCCGCTTTTCCGAATCGCGCGCGGTGCGCCTGCGCAAGGCGCTCGAATCGCTCGGCCCGATCTTCGTCAAGTTCGGCCAGATGCTGTCGACGCGGCGCGACCTGCTGCCGCCCGACCTCGCCGACGAGCTCGCGCTGCTACAGGATCGCGTACCGCCCTTCCCCACCGAGCAGGCGCTCGGCGTGCTGGAAGGTTTCTATGGACGGCCGATCGACGAGGTGTTCGACGACTTCGAGCGCACCCCGGTGGCCTCGGCCTCGGTCGCACAGGTGCATTTCGCCCGCCTACCCGACGGCACCGAGGTCGCGGTCAAGGTGCTGCGCCCGGGCATCGAGCGCGTGATCGAACATGACCTCGCGCTGATGGAAGTGGCTGCGATCCTGCTCGAGAAGATCTGGCCCGAAGGCCGGCGCCTGAAGCCGCGCGAGGTCGTCGCCGAGTTCAGCAAGTACCTGCACGACGAGCTCGACCTGATGCGCGAGGCGGCCAACTGCTCGCAGTTGCGGCGCAACTTCAAGGACTCGTCGCTGCTGATCGTGCCCGAGGTCTACTGGGACTGGTGCGGCAGCAAGGTCATGGTGATGGAGCGCATGCGCGGCGTGCCGATCTCGCAGACGCCAGCGCTTCTCGCCCAGGGCACCGACCTGAAGGCGCTGTCGCGCGCGGGCGTGGAGATCTTCTTCACCCAGGTGTTCCGCGACGGTTTCTTCCACGCCGACATGCACCCGGGCAACATCTTCGTGCATCAGGACGGGCGCTACATCGCGCTCGACTTCGGCATCATGGGCACGCTCAACGAGGTGGACAAGAACTACCTTGCGCAGAACTTCCTCGCCTTCTTCAAGCGCGACTACCGCCGCGTCGCGCTCGCCCACATCGAGGCTGGCTGGGTGCCGGCGAAGACGCGCGTGGATGAGTTCGAGGCCGCGATCCGCACCGTGTGCGAGCCGATCTTCGACAAACCGCTGAAGGACATCTCGTTCGGCAAGACCCTGCTGCGCCTGTTCCAGACCGCGCGCCGCTTCGAGATGGAAGTGCAGCCGCAGCTCGTGCTGCTGCAGAAGACCCTGCTCAACATCGAGGGCCTGGGTCGCCAGCTCGACCCCGAGCTCGACCTGTGGAAAACCGCCAAGCCCTTCCTCCAGCGCTGGATGGACGAACAGATGGGCTGGCGCGCACTGATGCGCGGCGTGAAGGAAGAAGCCCCGGCCTGGGCCGGCACGCTGCCACAGCTGCCGCGCCTTGTGCATCACGCGCTGACGGACGCCGGCCGGCAGCAGCTTGAACAACAACAGCGCATGGAGCGCCTGGCCGCCGGACAGCGGCTGCAGGGGCGCATGCTCGCGGTGATCGGCGCCATTGCCGCCGCACTGCTCACCCTGGAGCTTTACCGTCTGTTCGGCTGAACGTCGGGCGCCGTCCGCGCTCCAACGCGCGGAGCGCCTGCCTGGCCGGCAGTGCGCAAGAACCTGACGGAGACTGGCGATGACGCTCCCGGCCGGCACCCCGCAACAGCCAGAGCAGGCACTCGCCCTGCTCGGCGCCGCCAGTGCGCTTGGCGCACCCGATCCGGGAAGCGCGCGCGGACCGTCAGCCCTCGAAGGCAGTGGGCTCGTGGCTAGCCTGCGCGCAGCCGGGCGCACCGCACGCTGGAGCGCCACCCTCGAACCCAGCCCACTGTCTGACACGGCGCACGACATGCGCACCAGCCTTCAGGTCAACGGTGCCTTCGCAACACGGCTCGCGGACGCGATTGCCGGACTTCCGGCCGGCGAATTTCCTCTCGTCCTCGGCGGCGACCATGCTATCGCCACCGGCACCTGGCGTGGCGTCGGGCACCGCATCGGCCAAGCGCCCGGACTGATCTGGATCGACGCCCACCTCGACAGCCACACGGCGCACACGACACATTCGGGCAACATCCACGGCATGCCGCTGGCTGCCCTGCTCGGCGAGGGCGCGCCCGAACTCACCGATCTTCCCGGCCCCTGCCTCGATCCTGCGCGCTGCTGCGTCGTCGGCGCGCGCGCCTGGGAAGCCGAGGAGCACGCCCTGCTGCAGCGACTGGGGGTGCGCATCTTCACCATGGACGAGGTGCATCGCCGCGGGCTGCATGCGGTGATGGGCGACGCGCTGGCGATCACCCGCGCCGGCGGTCGCGGCTTCGGGCTCAGCCTGGACCTGGACGCCCTCGACCCGGGCGAGCTGCCGGCCGTGACCTGCCCCGAGCCCGACGGCCTCGGTGTCGCCTCGCTCGCGGCCGAGTTGCGCCGGCTGCGCGCCTGTCCCGACTTCGTCGCGATGGAGATCGTCGAGTACCGCCCCGACCTCGATCCTGACGGCCTTTGCGCAGCCCGGATCGTGAAGCTCGCGCAGTCCGCCCTGGGTCGCGAGACCATGCCGGCACCATCCGCCGACCCGAGCGTTGCAAAAGTGCAATAAACCATCGCCAGATCCCTTGCCAGCAATGGAAAACCTGCGCCCCCGCAGCGCAGCATGTTGCTAAACTCGCGCCTGATTTTCGCAAACAACACGCGCCTGGCTGCGCTTTCACGAAGGGCCTCATGATGCTGCTCTGGCTTGTCGTCGCCTACCTCGTCGTTTCCATCGGCATCGGCCTGTATGCGGCCACCCGCGTACACAACGCGCGTGACTACATCACCGCCGGTCGCAACCTGCCGATGATCGTGGTGCTGGCCATGGTGTTCGCCACCTGGTTCGGCGCGGAGACCGTGCTCGGCATCTCCGCCACCTTCATCGACGAAGGCTTTCGCGGCCTGATCTCGGACCCGCTCGGTGCCTCGGTGTGCCTGGTGCTGTTCGGCCTGATCTTCGCGCGCCCGCTGTACCGCATGAACCTGCTGACGCTGGGCGACTTCTTCCGCATGCGTTACAACCGCACGACCGAGCTGATCCTGTCGATCTGCATCGTGCTGTCCTACCTCGGCTGGGTGGCAGCCCAGATCACCGCGCTCGGCCTGGTGTTCAACGTGCTGTCGGCCGACGTGGTGTCGATGAACCAGGGCATGCTGATCGGCGCGGCGGTGGTGCTGGTCTACACCCTGTTCGGCGGCATGTGGTCGGTGGCGATGACCACCTTCGTGCAGATGATCGTGATCGTGCTGGGCCTGCTCTACGTGACCAGCCTAGCCGGCGACATGGCGGGCGGCTTCGATGTCGTCGTTTCCAAGGCGGCAGCGGACGGCAAGCTCGACTGGCTGCCCACGCTCGACATGGTCGACATGATTGCCTGGATCGCCGCCTTCGCCACCATGGCGCTGGGCTCCATCCCGCAGCAGGACGTGTTCCAGCGCGTCAATTCGTCGAAGAACGAGACGGTCGCGGTGTGGGGCACCACGCTCGGCGGCGTCAGCTATTTCTTCTTCGCCGCCGTGCCGCTGTTCCTCGCCTACACCGCGACGATCATCGACCCCGACATGGTCGGCAGGCTGATGGAACAGGACTCGCAGCTGATCCTGCCGACGCTGATCCTGCAGTACATGCCCTTCGCCGCGCAGGTCGTGTTCTTCGGCGCACTGCTGTCGGTGATCATGAGCACCGCGTCGGGCACGCTGCTGGCGCCGTCCGTGACGTTCTCCGAGAACGTGCTGCGCGGCTTCTTCCCCCAGATGCGTGACCACCAGTTCCTGTGGGCGACGCGCGTCACCGTCGTGATCTTCACCGTGCTCGTCACCTGGTACGCCACCAGCACCGAATCGACCATCCACCAGATGGTCGAGAACGCCTATCGCATCACGCTCGCGGGCGCCTTCGTGCCGCTGGCCGCCGGCCTGTTCTGGCAGCGCGCCAACAACCTCGGCGCAGCGCTGGCAATCGTCTGCGGGCTGGCGACCTGGATCCTGTTCGAACTCTTCGTCCCCGAGGGCGACATCGAGCCGCAGCTCTTCGGCCTGGCAGCAAGCGCCCTCGGCATGCTGGTCGGCGGCCTGTTCGGCCGACCCTCGCACCACCGACCGCACGCCGGTCACCACCACGCTGCCGCGGCGACGCATCACACCATGCGCTGAGCGCACCGGCGTACGGTCCATTGCAGGGGCTTTGACGCGAGTCAAAGCCCCTGCGTGCTTTGGGCACTATGGTTGCGGGGCTTTTTTTGCCCCGACCCTGCCCCCATGAATGCCTCCCCGATCGAGCTCGTCTGCCCCGCCGGCAGCCTGCCGGCCCTGAAGACCGCCATCGACCACGGCGCCGACTGCGTCTATCTCGGCTTCAAGGACGCCACCAACGCGCGCAACTTCACCGGTCTCAACTTCGACCCGCCGCAGATGCGCGAAGGCATCGCCTACGCCCACGCCCGCGGCAAAAAGGTGCTGCTCGCGCTCAACACCTATCCACAGACCGGCAACTGGCCGAGCTGGACGCAGGCCATCGACCGCGCCGCCGAGTTCGGCCTGGACGCGCTCATCCTCGCCGACCCCGGCCTGATGGCCTACGCGGCCAAGACGCACCCGCAACTGCGACTGCACCTGTCGGTGCAAGGCTCGGCGACGAGCTACGAGGCGATCAACTGGTACCACGAGCACTTCGGCATCCAGCGCGCGGTGCTGCCACGCGTGCTGTCGATGGCGCAGGTCGAGAGCGTGGTCGCCAACACGCCGGTCGAGATCGAGGTCTTCGGCTTCGGAGGGCTGTGCGTGATGGTCGAGGGCCGCTGCGCGCTGTCGGCCTACGCCACCGGCGAGTCGCCCAACTGCAACGGCGCCTGCTCGCCGGGCAAGCACGTGCGCTGGGAAGACACGCCGCGCGGCATGGAGACGCGCCTCAACGGCATCCTCATCGACCGTTTCGCCGAGGGCGAGCGCGCCGGCTACCCGACGCTGTGCAAGGGCCGTTTCGAAGTCAACGACGAGACGTACTACGCGCTCGAGGAGCCGACCAGCCTCAACACCCTCGAGCTGCTGCCCGAGCTCGCCCGCATCGGCATCCGCGCGATCAAGATCGAAGGCCGCCAGCGCAGCCCCGCCTACGTCGCCCAGGTCACCAAGGTATGGCGCGCCGCGCTCGACAAGCTGAAGGCGGGCGGCGCCGAAGGCTTCAGCGTGCTGCCAGCGTGGATGGCCGAGCTCAACAAGGTCTCCGAAGGCCAGAGCCACACGCTGGGCGCCTACTACCGCCCGTGGAAGTGAGCGTCGCGCAAGCCGCCTCACCCCGCATCACCCGAACGAACTGAGATCCGCCCGATGAAACTCGCCCTCGGCCCCCTGCTCTATTACTGGCCGCACCAGAGCGTGCTCGACTTCTACGCCGACATGGCCGAAGCGCCGGTCGACAGCATCTATCTCGGCGAGACCGTGTGCTCCCGCCGCCACGAACTGCGCCTGGACGACTGGCTCGAGGTCGGCAAGGTGCTCACCGCCGCCGGCAAGGAAGTGGTGATGAGCACGCAAGGCCTGATCGAATCCGAATCCGACCTCAAGGTGCTGCGCCGCATCGTGCGCCAGTGCGCCGAAGGCGATCCGGGTTTCCGCGTCGAGGCCAACGACATGGGTGCGGTGCGCCTGCTGACCGAAGCCGGCATCAGGAACTGGATCGCCGGCCCGACGCTGAACATCTTCAACCCGGCGACGCTGCAACTGATGATCGATTCCGGCGCCACGCGCTGGGCGGTCGCCCCCGAGATGTCGGGCGCTGCGCTGGCCGAAGTCCGCGCCGCGATCGCAGCACCGGTCGAGACCGAAGTCTTCGCCTATGGCCGCCTGCCGCTGGCGCACTCGGCGCGCTGCTTCACCGCCCGCCACTTCAACCTGCAGAAGGACACCTGCGAGTTCCGCTGCCTGTCGCTGATGGACGGCATCACGCTGCGCACCCGCGAAGGCGAGCCCTTCCTGACCCTGAACGGCGTGCAGACCCAGTCGGCGCGCGTGCATAACCTGCTCGGCGACCTGGCGGCCGTGCAAGGCAGCGCCGAGGTGTTGCGCATCAGCCCGCAGGGCGCGAACACCCGCGCCATCGCGGAGCTTTTCCGCGCTGCACTCGATGGCGCCCGCACACCGGCCGACGCCCTCGCCGCCAGTCGCGCATTGATGGTCGAGGCGCCGTGCAACGGCTTCTGGCACGGCCGCGCCGGCGTCGAACAATACGTCGCGGCCTGACATGGCGGCGACGGCCCTCCCCAGCCAACCGACTTGCCCGCCACGCCCGCTTTCGTCCCCCGCCCGCCTCGCCTCCGGAGACCGAACATGCCAGCCCTTCCCGCCCTGCCCCGCCTCCCGCTGCCGACTGAACTGCTGCCCGGCAGCCTGCGCCAGCGCATCAGCGAACGCCTGGAGAACCTTCGCATTCCCGACTTCACCGTGCCGGCTCCGGTGGCGAAGCTGGTGTCGCGCCTGCCGCAGCAGCCCCCCACGCACGCGCTGACGTTGGCACTGAACCTTGCGCTCGATCGCATCCTGCCGCGCGACACGCTTGCGCCGCTCACCGGCCATCACCTGCAGATGCGCGTGCTCGATGCCGGCCTCACGCTCGACTTCACCCTCACGGGCAAGGGCTTCCGCCGCGCCACGCCGGTGGCGGACAGAAAACCGGACCTGATCATCTCCGCCACCACCCGCGACTTCATGGCGCTGGCGCTGCGCGAGGAGGACCCCGACACGCTGTTCTTCAGCCGCCGCCTGCGCATGGAGGGCGACACCGACCTCGGCCTGCTGGTCAAGAACACGCTCGACGCGGTCGACTGGGACGCCCTCAAGGCACGCATCGCCGGCCGTCGCGCCTGAGCGCTGCGCCCCCTGCACGACCCGCCGCAGCCGCCCATCCCCCAGCCCTGTGCGTCCGGCAGGACGTACAGAGCCTGACTGCCGGCACGCGAACCCTGCGCAACCCCAGCGCCTCATCTGCGTTAAGCTTGCACCCCCTCGATGCAGCGCCAGCCCCCGACGCAGTGCTGGCCCCGACGTGCAATGCCTTCCGAATTCGACCTGATCCGGCGCCATTTCACCCGGTCCCCGCAGCATACGGACCTCGCGGTCGGTGACGATGCCGCGCTGCTGCGCCCGCGTGCCGGCGTGCAGCTGGCAGTCTCGACCGACATGCTGGTCAGCGGCACCCACTTCTTCGCCGACACCGACCCCGAGGACCTCGGCTGGAAGACCCTCGCGGTCAACGTCTCCGACCTGGCCGCGATGGGGGCCGAGCCGCGCTGGGCCTTCCTCGCGCTTGCCCTGCCGGCGGCCGACGACCCCTGGATCGCGGCCTTCGCGCGCGGCCTGTTCGCCTGCGCCGACGCCTTCGGCGTGGACCTCGCAGGCGGCGACACCACCCGCGGCCCGCTGAACCTCTCGGTCACCATCGTCGGCGAAGTCCCCGCGGGACAAGCAATCACCCGCACCGGCGCCCGCGCCGGAAACGAACTGTGGATCTCGGGCCAACCCGGGCTGGCCGCGCTGGGACTGGCCGCGCTGCACGGTGAGGTCGCGCTGGATGCAGCCGGGCGCGCCCGCTGCGTGGACGCACTGCAGCGTCCGCAACCGCGCGTCGAACTTGGCCTGCAACTGCGGGGCATCGCGACGGCGATGCTCGACGTGTCCGACGGACTGCTCGGCGACCTCGCCCATATCCTGGAAGCGTCCGCGGTTGGCGCCATTGTCGATGCCGCCGCCCTGCCGCTCGACGCGCTGCGTGCGACCGGCGCCAATGCGGCCATCGCCAGACGCTGCCTGCTGTCGGGCGGCGATGACTACGAGCTCCTGTTTGCCGCACCTGCGAGCGCACGCCCCGCGCTGACCGAGCTTTCCACCAGCCTTGGTCTGCCACTGCACCGCATCGGCCAGATCACCGGACAGGCTGGCGTCTGCCTGCTGCGCGAACCCGACGGCACACTGGCACCCGCCGGCGCATCGGGCTACGATCATTTCGCCTGAGCGCGTCCGCGCAAGCGGCCACGCCCTCATGCCCCGCAACACCGACCAGGACCCCCTCATGCGCCCCACCCCGCGCCTGCTGTTGAGCCACCCGACCCACTTCATCTCCCTCGGCTTCGGCGCCGGACTGTCACCGTGGGCACCAGGCACGGTCGGCACGCTGCTGGCCTGGGCGCTGTACCCGCTGATCCGCACCCCGCTGTCGGAGTTCGTCTTCCTCGCCCTGCTCGCCAGCCTGTTCATCGCCGGCGTGATCGCCGCCGAACGCACCGGACAGGCGCTGGGCGTCCCGGACCATGGCGGCATCGTATGGGACGAGATGGTCGCCACCTGGCTGGTGCTGGTGTTTGCGCCCAAGACGCTGCTGTGGCAAGCCGCCGCGGTCGCGCTGTTCCGCTTCTTCGACATCGTCAAGCCGCCGCCGGTGCGCTGGGCGGACCGCAGCTTCAAGGGCGGCTTCGGCGTGATGTTCGACGACCTCGTCGCAGCCGGCTACACCCTGCTGGCGCTGGCGGCGCTGGTCGCGCTGTTCGGCGCCTGATCGGGCAGGGAACGGGGAAATGGACGCCGAACTCGACGCGCTCTCGGTCGCGGTGGGCAACGCGCTGGCCGCGCGCGGCTGGATGCTGGCCACTGCGGAATCCTGCACCGGCGGCTGGATCGCACAGCTCGTCACCGCCACCAGCGGGAGCTCGGCCTGGTTCGACCGCGGCTTCGTGACCTACTCGAATGCGGCCAAGACGGACATGCTCGGCGTCTCTCCTCAAACCCTCGCCCGCCACGGCGCGGTGAGCGAAGCCACAGTGGTCGAGATGGCCGAGGGCGCGCTGACGCGCAGCAGGGCGGACCTGGCGGTTGCGGTGTCGGGCGTTGCCGGTCCGACCGGCGGCACGCCGCAGAAACCGGTCGGCATGGTGTGCGTAGCCTGGGCGCAACGCGAAGCACCGACCCTTGTCCGCACGCTCCAGCTGGCGGGGGATCGCACGGCCGTGCGTCGTCAGACCGTGATCCACGCGCTCGGCGAAGTGATCGCACTTGCTCGCTGACGCGGCTGGCGGGCGCCGGCTCGCGGCATTGCTGTATTCATTTACAGGTCTTACACTGTCGCCGTCAGAGATGCCCGACAGCATCACAGCAAGCTCTGTGCCATAATTCGCCAATCACTCAGGAACGACTTTCATGGACGACAACAAGGCCAAGGCGCTCGCCGCCGCGCTCTCGCAGATCGAAAAGCAGTTCGGCAAGGGCTCGATCATGCGCATGGGCGACGGCAACGTCGAACGCGACATCCAGACCGTGTCCACCGGCTCGCTCGGGCTCGACATCGCACTCGGCCTCGGCGGCCTGCCGCGCGGCCGTGTGGTCGAGATCTACGGCCCGGAATCGTCCGGCAAGACCACGCTGACGCTGCAGGTCATTGCCGAGATGCAGAAGCTGGGCGGCACCGCTGCCTTCATCGACGCCGAGCACGCGCTCGACGTCGGCTATGCGGAGAAGCTCGGCGTCAACATCCAGGACCTGCTGATCTCCCAGCCCGACACCGGCGAACAGGCGCTCGAGATCGCCGACATGCTGGTGCGCTCGGGCGGTGTAGACGTGGTCGTGGTGGACTCGGTCGCCGCGCTGACACCCAAGGCCGAAATCGAGGGCGAGATGGGCGACCAGCTGCCCGGCCTGCAGGCCCGCCTCATGTCGCAGGCGCTGCGCAAGCTCACCGCCAACATCAAGCGCACCAACACGCTGGTGATCTTCATCAACCAGATCCGCATGAAGATCGGCGTGATGTTCGGCAGCCCCGAGACCACCACCGGCGGCAACGCGCTCAAGTTCTACGCCTCGGTGCGCATGGACATCCGCCGCACCGGCACGATCAAGAAGGGCGACGAGGTCGTCGGTTCGGAGACCCGCGTCAAGGTCGTCAAGAACAAGGTCTCGCCCCCGTTCAAGGAAGCGCACTTCGACATCCTGTATGGCGAGGGCATCTCGCGCGAAGGCGAGATCATCGATCTCGGCGTCGAGCACAAGATCGTCGATAAATCGGGCGCCTGGTATGCCTACAACGGCGACAAGATCGGCCAGGGCAAGGACAACTCGCGCGAGTTCCTGCGCAACAACCCGGCGCTGGCACGCGAGATCGAGAACAAGGTCCGCGTCGCGGTCGGCCTGCCCGAACTGCCGCCGGCCGCTCCCGCCCCGGCCGCGGCCGAGGCCTGACCGCCGGAACCATGGCCGAGCCCAGCCTGCGCGAGCGCGCCCTTCGCCACCTCGCCCGCCGCGATCACTCGCGCGCCGAGCTGGCGCGCAAGCTCGCCGCGCATGGCGAAGCCGACGAGATCGAGGCCGTCATCGCGCGCATGAGCGAACTCGGGCTGCAGTCCGACAGCCGTTTCGCGGAAGCCTTCGTGCGCGGCAAGGCCGCGCGCTTCGGCGCGAGCCGGCTGCGCAACGAGCTGGCCCGTCGCGGCATCGAGCGCGAGTTGATCGACGAGGCCATCGCCGGCGAATGCACCGAGTCCGAGGTGGAGCGTGCCCGCAGTGTGCTGCACGGCCGCTTCCGCGAGGCACCTGCCGATGCCCGCGAGTGGGCCCGACAGGCGCGCTTCCTGCAAACCCGCGGCTTTGCGCCCGATCTGATCCGCAAGCTGCTGAAAGAGCCCTACGATGAGTCTGCTTAAGGTCGCCGGTCTGCAGAAGCGCTACAAGGCGCGCACGGTGGTGCACGACGTCGGCTTCGAGGTCGGCTCGGGCGAGGTCGTCGGCCTGCTCGGCCCCAACGGAGCGGGCAAGACCACCTGCTTCTACATGATCGTCGGCCTGGTGCGTGCCGACGGCGGCCAGATCGGGCTCGACGGCAAGGACCTCACCCACCTGCCGATCCACGCCCGCGCCCGCCTCGGGCTGTCCTACCTGCCGCAGGAAATGAGCGTATTCCGCAAGCTCACCGTGGCCGAGAATATCCGCGCGGTGCTCGAACTGCAGGGCCTGGAGCCGCGCCGCATCGACGAACGCCTACAGGAACTGCTCGAGGAGCTGGGCATAACCCACCTGCGCGATAACACCGCGATTTCGCTGTCGGGCGGCGAACGCCGCCGCTGCGAGATCGCCCGCGCGCTCGCCACCGACCCGCGCCTTATCCTGCTCGACGAACCCTTCGCCGGCGTCGATCCGATCGCGGTCATCGACATCCAGAAGATCATCCGCTTCCTCAAGGAACGCGGCATCGGTGTGCTCATCACCGACCACAACGTGCGCGAGACACTCGGCATTTGCGATCGCGCCTATATCATCAGCGAAGGTCGTGTGCTCGCCAGCGGCCAGCCGGACGAAATCATCGCTAACGAGAAGGTGCGCCAGGTCTACCTCGGCGAACATTTCCGCCTCTAGTGCCCGCATGAAGCCCAGTCTCCAGCTCAAGCTCTCGCAGCACCTTACGCTGACGCCGCAGCTGCAGCAGTCGATCAAGCTGCTGCAGCTGTCCACGCTCGAGCTGAACCAGGAGATCGAACGCTTCCTGCTCGAGAATCCGATGCTCGAGCGCGAGGAGATCGACGATTTCGTGCCGCAGCCCGGTCTCGCCACCAGCACGCCGCCCGCCGAGCGTGAGCGGGAGCGCGAACGCGAGAGCAGCGCCGAGGCTGCCGGCGACGGGGAAGCCGGCAAGGGCGCCGAGCGCGAGGACAACGAGGAAGGCATCGACTGGTCCAACGTCGGCAGCGGCACCCAGGCCAAGCGCGACGATGACGACGACACCGACTTCCAGGAGTTCCAGGCGGCCGAACTGTCGCTGCGCGACCACCTCGACCAGCAGGTGGCGCTGTCGCCGCTGTCCGACCGCGACCGCGCGCTGGTGCGCTTCATCATCGAGGCGCTGGACGACGACGGCTACCTGCACCAGCCGCTCGAGGAACTGCTCGAGCTGCTGCCGCCCGAGCTCGACATCGATCTCGACGAGCTGTCGATCGCGCTGCGTCACGTGCAGCACCTCGACCCCGCCGGCATCGGCGCACGCAGTCCGCAGGAATGCCTGTCGCTGCAACTGCGCGCAATGCCCGAAACGCCGACGCAGATGCTGGCCCTCGAGATTGTCGACCGTCACCTCGAACTGCTCGCCGAGCGCAACTTCGCCCGCCTCAAGAAACACACCGGATGCGACGACGACCAGTTGCGCGCCGCCCACGCCCTGATCTGCAGCCTCGACCCGCACCCCGGATCGCGCCACTCGGCCTCCGAAACGCGCTACGTGTTGCCGGACGTCATCGTGCGCAAGATCCGCGGCCGGTGGACCGTCAGCCTCAACCAGGACGCGATGCCACGCCTGCGCGTGAATCGCCTGTACGCCAGCCTGCTGCAACAGAACCGCGGCCAGGGCGGCGGACTCACCGGTCAGCTGCAGGAAGCACGCTGGCTGATCAAGAACGTCCAGCAGCGTTTTGACACCATCCTGCGGGTCTCCCAGGCCATCGTTGACCAGCAGCGGCAGTTCTTCGATCATGGAGACGTGGCGATGCGGCCACTCACTCTCCGGGAGATCGCAGACCAGCTCGAGCTGCACGAATCCACCGTTTCGCGCGTGACAACACAGAAATACATGGCAACGCCGCGCGGTGTGTTCGAACTCAAGTATTTCTTCGGCAGTCACGTCTCCACCGACACCGGCGGAGCGGCCTCTTCCACGGCGATTCGTGCGCTGATTCGCCAACTGGTAGACGCCGAGGACAGCAAGAAGCCGCTGTCCGACGCAAGGATTGCAGAAGTTTTGGGCCAGCAGGGTATCGTGGTCGCACGGCGCACCATCGCGAAGTACCGCGAATCACTGAATATCCCGCCGGTCAGTCTGCGCAAATCGATCTGACAACAACAGGAGTTACCATGAATCTCAACATCACCGGGCGCCACGTCGAAGTCACCCCGGCTATCCGTGACTACGTGAGCACCAAGCTCGACCGCGTCATTCGCCACTTCGACAACGTCACCAGCGTGGCGGTGATCCTTTCCGTCGAAAAGCTGAAGCAGAAGGCCGAAGTCACTCTGCACGTGCGCGGCAAGGACCTCTTCGTCGAGAGCGACGACGCCGACCTGTATGCCGCCATCGACTCGATGGCCGACAAGCTTGACCGCCAGGTCCAGAAGTACAAGCAGAAGATGGCGGACCACAACCACGAAGCCCTGAAGCACCAGGAGCCCGAGGCCTGATTGCCGGGTTGCGGTTTTATGTCCGGGGTGTGGGTATAATGCGCGCGTTTTCAAGACGCGGCTTCAACGCATCCCGGTCCGTCCGATCGCCCAGCGCGGCGCCAGCGGTAACGGCGCTGCGCAAGCTCCACAGCGAATGAGCCTGATACCTCAACTCCTGCCACTGTCCAATGTGGTGGTCGATCTCGACGCGAGCAGCAAGAAGCGCGTATTCGAACAGGCCGGCCTGCTGTTCGAGAACAATCAGGGCATTGCCCGCAGCCTGGTGTTCGACAGCCTGTTCGCTCGCGAACGGCTCGGCTCCACCGGTCTCGGCCAGGGCATCGCCATTCCGCACGGCCGCATCAAGGGTCTGAAGGAAGCCGCCGGCGCCTTCCTGCGTCTGGCCGCCCCGGTGCAGTTCGATGCGCCCGACGGCCGCCCGGTCAATCTCCTGTTCGTGCTGCTGGTGCCCGAGCAGGCCAACGAGACCCACCTGCAGCTCTTGTCCGAACTCGCGCAGATGTTCAGCGACCGCAGCTTCCGTGAAGCGCTGCTGAACGCACCCGATGCCGAACACATTCACCAGATGTTCCTGAACTGGGGCACCGATGCGGCAGACAAGCGTCGCGCGGCTGTTTGAGGCCCAGCGCGAGCGCCTTGAACTCACCCACGTCAGCGGGCGGCTCGACGCCACGCTGGCCGTCGCCGAAGAGCGCATCTGGCCGGCGGACCTCGTCGGCCACCTCAATCTGATACACCCCACGCGCCTGCAGATCATGGGCGCCGCAGAGCTGGCCTGGGCGCAGCGCCAGACGACCGAGAAGGTCGCCCATCACCTCAACGAGATCCTGTCGGCGCGCCCCCCGGCCATCATCATCGCCGACGGCTGTCCCGCGTCCAACATCATCCACGGTGTGTGCGAAGCGCACGACGTGGCGCTGTTCACCACGCCGCAGCCCGCGGCCGGCGTGATCGACCAGCTGCGCCTGTACCTGTCGCGCGAACTGGCCGAGAAGATTTCGCTTCACGGCGTGTTCATGGACGTGCTCGGCGTCGGCGTGCTGATCACCGGCGATTCGGGCGCGGGCAAGTCCGAACTTGCACTGGAGCTGATTTCGCGCGGCCATGGCCTCGTCGCGGACGACGTCGTCGAGTTCTCGCGCGTAGCCCCGACCGTGCTCGAAGGCCGCTGCCCGCCGATGCTGCAGGACTTCATCGAGGTCCGCGGCCTGGGCATCCTCAACATCCGCACCATCTTTGGCGAGACCGCCTGCAGGCGGAAGATGCGCCTGCGCCTGGCGTGCCACCTCGAGCGCCGCCAGCCGGGTGCCGGCGACCCCTCGCGCCTGCCGCTGCAGCAGGAAACCAAGGACATCCTTGGCGTGAAGGTCGCACGGGTCGTGCTGCCGGTCGCCGCCGGCCGCAACCTGGCGGTGCTGCTCGAAGCAGCCGTGCGCTCGACGATCCTGCAGTTGCGCGGCGTCGACACGATGCAGGAGCTCATCGACCGCCAGATGCGAACAATGCAGCAGGCCGACGGCAGCGACCCGAGGGCCTGAGCCACTCGCCCCTCGCGTTCCACCACCCTGCGTCGCAAGACACCTGCCTTGCCGCAGCGCGGCATCGGCTGCTAACCTCGATCCTTTTGCTGCTTCAGCTTCACCGCGAGCCCCTCATGAGCACCCCCACGGATTATCTCGAGCGCATCCTCAATGCGCAGGTCTACGACGTTGCCGTCGAGACGCCGCTCGACCTCGCCACCAATCTGTCCGCACGCGCGCACAACCGCATCTTCCTCAAGCGCGAGGACATGCAGCCGGTGTTCAGCTTCAAGATCCGCGGGGCCTACAACAAGATGGCCAAGCTGTCTCCGCAGGCTCTCAAGCGCGGCGTGATCTGCGCTTCCGCCGGCAACCACGCCCAGGGCGTGGCATTGTCCGCCGCAAAGCTCGGTGTGCGCGCAGTCATCGTGATGCCCAGCACCACGCCACAGATCAAGATCGACGCGGTCAAGGCGCGCGGCGGCGAGGTCGTGCTCGCAGGTGAATCCTATTCCGATGCCTACGCGCACGCACTCGAACTCGAGAAGGCAGAGAAGCTCACCTTCGTCCATCCCTTCGACGACCCGGACGTGATCGCCGGCCAGGGCACGGTGGGCATGGAGATCCTGCGCGCGCATCCGAAGCCGATCCACGCGGTGTTCTGCTGTGTCGGCGGCGGCGGCCTGATCGCCGGCGTCGCGGCCTACATCAAGCGCCTGCGTCCGGAGACGAAGATCATCGGCGTCGAGGCGGTGGACGCCGATGCGATGACCCAGTCGCTGGCGGCGGGCAGGCGCATCGCGCTCGATCAGGTCGGCATCTTCGCCGACGGTGCGGCGGTCAAGGAAGTGGGCGCCGAGACCTTCCGTCTGTGTCAGCAATACGTCGACGAGATGATCGTGGTCGACAACGACGCCATCTGCGCCGCAATCAAGGACGTGTTCGAGGACACCCGTTCCATCCTGGAGCCCGCGGGCGCCCTGGCTGTGGCCGGTGCCAAGGAATACGCCAGGCGCCACAAGCTGCGCGACAAGAACCTGGTCGCCGTGGCCTCGGGGGCAAACATGAACTTCGATCGCCTGCGTTTCGTCGCCGAACGCGCCGAACTGGGCGAACAGCGCGAGGCGGTGCTGGCGGTGACGATTCCGGAGAAGCCGGGTTCGTTCCGCAAGTTCATCAGCGTGCTCGGCAACCGCAACATCACCGAGTTCAACTACCGCTACGCCGACGCCAGGCAGGCGCACATCTTCGTCGGCGTCACCGTGCACAACCGCAACGAGGCCGGCCGCCTGGTCGAGATGCTCGAGCGCCACGAACTGCCCGCCATCGACCTCACCGACGACGAACTGGCCAAGACCCACGTGCGCTACATGGTGGGCGGCCACTCGCCGCAGGCCGAGAACGAGGTCGTCTACCGCTTCGTGTTCCCCGAGCGGCCCGGCGCGCTGATGAATTTCCTCTCCAACCTGCGTTCGGACTGGAACATCTCGCTGTTCCACTACCGCAACCACGGTTCGGATTTCGGCCGCGTGCTGGTTGGCATGCAGGTGCCGCCCGAGGACAAGGTGGCGTTCGACGACTTCCTGCAGCGTCTCGGCTACGAGTACGTCGCCGAGACGGACAACCCCGCCTACCGCCTGTTTCTCGCCAGCTGAAGCCGCAGGGCCCTAAGCCGCCCGCGCCGCGCCCGACTCGGTGACGATCCAGTTCATCGGCAGGTCGTGAGGCTGCGGCAGCACGCTGTCGACCCGCCCCAGTTCGAAGCCGACGCCGATCGCGATCGTGCGCATCTGCGCCAGCGTGCGGTCGAAGTAGCCGCCACCGTAGCCAAGCCGATAGCCGGCTGCATCGAAGGCGTTCAGTGGCACGAGCACAACCTCCGGCTGCACCTCCACCGCCTCTGCCGGATGCGGAATGCCATGCCGGTCGGGGACCATTGGCGCCCCGGGGACCCAGCGCCGGAAATGCATTGCGGCGTCCTTCTCGACCACCACCGGCAGCGCCGCGATCCGCGCCGCATCCTTCGCCAGCCAGTCCGCAACCCAGTCGCGCAGGTCGGGCTCAGCGCGGTAGGGCCAGCAGAATCCGAGCGAGCGCGGAGCCAGTTCGCCGATCACCGCATCGAGGTGGAACACCAGCCGTTTCGTGAGGTCCCGCCTGTGCCCGGCACTGAGGTCCAGCCGGGCTTTCAGGGCCTGTTGCCGCATTCCGTTGCGGCGCTGCACAAGGTCTTCCCACGGGTCGAAAACAGGCGTCATCACTGTGGTATGTTAGGTCGCAATGGAGAGCAAGAAGAGCATGAAGAATGGCGTCAAAGCCGCGCTGCTGACAGTCGGGCTGCTTGCATCGACAGCGGCGCCGGGGCAGGCGATGTCCGAGCCCGGCGACAACCGAATCGTCGCCGCTCGCGAAGCGCTGCGCAAGGGCGACCAGCGCGCGCTCGAGCAGTTGGCCGCGAGCACAGGGTCCCATGTCCTGGACGCCTACGTCCGCTACTGGCGGCTGGTGAATGTACTCGCGCGCCCCGAACCTGCGCCCGAAGGCGAGCTCGACGCCTTCCTGCGTGCCGAGGCCGGCACCGTGCTCGCGGAGCGCCTGCGCGCCGACTGGCTGCGCCGGCTGGCCAAGGACGGCGAATGGGCGCGCTTTGTCGCCCTCTACCCGGCGCTGCGCAACCCCGATTACGAGATGCGCTGCACCGCCTGGACCGCACGTCTGATGACCGGCGACCGTAGTGCGCTGGACGAAGTCGCACGGCAATGGCGCACACTGGACGACGCCCCTGCCGCCTGCGACACACCGCTGCGCGCCGCCTTCGAATCCGGCCTCGTGAGCGAGGACGAAGTGTGGCAGCGCGCCCGCCGTCAGATCGACACGCGCAAACCCGACGACGCGCGCCTGACCTGGCGCTGGCTGCCCGCCGAATCGGCGCCCGCACCCGCACAGGCCGAGCACGCCCTGAAGTCACCATCCGCCTGGCTCGACCGCCTGCCCGCCAACTTTGCCGTCACCCGCGGCGCCCGCGAGCTGGTGCTGGCCGCACTCACGCGTGTCGCACGCGACGACTCGCGCGGGGCCTACGATCGCCTGCTGCGCCTGCAGGACCGCCTCGGCAGCGAGGAACGCGGCCACATCATGGCCGTCATCGCGATGCACGCAGCGCTGGACCAGTTCCCCGAGGCACCGGGTCTGTACCGCGCGACGGCCGGCGTCGAGCTGACGGCGCTGCAGCGCGCCTGGCGGGTGCGTGCCGCCCTGCGCGCGCTCGACTGGCAGGGCGTGCGCGAGGCGATCGAGGCGCTTCCCGATGGCGAGCGCGAAGCGCCCGAATGGATCTACTGGCTCGGACGCGCGCATGCTGCGACCGGCAAGCGAACCGAGGCCGAGTCCCTGTTCACCCGCATCGCCGGCGAACCGCACTTCTACGGCATTCTTGCCGGCGAGGAACTTGGCCAGCCGTTCTCGCCGCCGCCCTCCGATGGCTCGCTGCCTGCGACGGGGCTCGCCGAAGCGGAGAACGACCCGGGCCTGCAGCGCGCACTGGCACTGTACCGCCTCGACATGCGCACCGAGGCAGTGCGGGAATGGGTCTGGGCGCTGCGCGACCGCGACGAACCTTTCCGCCTCGCCGCCGCACAGATCGCCCTGCGCAACGAACTCTACGACCGTGCGATCAATACCGCCGAGCTCGCCAACCCACGCGCGAACTACGAACTGCGCTTCCTGACCCCCTATCGCGACCTCATCGAGCCACAGGTACGCAGCCAGGGGCTCGACCTCGCCTGGATCTACGGTCTGATGCGCCAGGAAAGCCGCTTCGTCGTACCGGCACGCTCCAGCGCCGGCGCCCAGGGGCTGATGCAGGTGATGCCGGCCACGGGCAAATGGGTCGCCGGCCAGATCGGGCTGCGCAACTACAACCAGCGCATGCTATCCGACCCGGACACGAACGTGCTGCTCGGCACCAGCTACATGCGCCTGATCCTCGAAGGCCTCGACAACCACCCGGTGCTGGCCAGCGCCGGCTACAACGCGGGCCCGGGCCGTGCGCGCCGCTGGCGCGACGAGAAGCCGCTCGAAGGCGCCATCTATGCCGAGACCATCCCCTTCGACGAGACACGCGACTACGTCCGCAAGGTGATGGCCAATGCCGTGATCTACGGCACCCTGCTGGACCGCCGGCCACAGTCGCTCAAGGACCGGCTGGGGGTGGTCGGTCCGCGCCCGGCGAGCGAATGAACATGAACCTTCACGCAAACAACAACAGCGAGCTTCCACCATGCAAGTCAAACGCGTCGTACTCGTAGGCGGCTCCGGCTTTGTCGGCCGGGCCATCGCCAACCGGCTGGCCGCAGCCGGCGTCAGCGTGCTCGTTCCCACCCGGCGCCGCAGCCGGGCCGGCCACATCCTCCTGCTGCCCAACGTCGAGGTGGTCGAGGCCGACGTGCATGACCCCGACACCCTCGCCCGCCTGTTCGCCGGCGCGGACGCGGTGGTGAGCCTGGTGGGTGTGCTGCATTCGCGCAGCGGCGAGCCCTACGGGCCCGACTTTGCCCGCGCCCACGTCGAGTTGCCGAAGAAGATCGTCGCCGCCTGCCGCGGCGCCGGGGTGAAGCGCCTCGTGCATGTCAGCGCGCTCGGCGCGAGCGGCGACGGCCCGTCCGAGTACCAGCGTTCCAAGGCGGCCGGCGAAGCCGCGATCCGCAGCACCGGCGCCGATCTCGACTGGGTCATCCTGCGCCCCTCGGTGATCTTCGGCCGTGACGACCGCTTCCTGAACATGTTCGCCGACCTTGCCGCCGTTTTCCCGGTGCTGCCGCTCGCAGGCGCGAGCACCCGCTTCCAGCCCGTGCATGTCGAGGATGTTGCGGAGGTCGTGTGGCGCAGCCTCACCTCGCCCGAGGCGGCCGGCCAGACCTACGAGCTGGCCGGTCCGGCCGTCTACACCCTGCGCCAGCTGGTCGAGTACATCTCGGACCTGGTCGGCAAGCCGCGCCCGGTCATCGCCCTGCCCGAAGGGCTGGCCATGCTGCAAGCGCGCCTGATGGAACTGGCGCCGCAACCGCTGATGAGCCGTGACAACGTGCGCTCGATGCGCGTCGACAACGTCGCCACGGGCGATCCGCTGCCCTTCGGTCTCGTACCCACTGCGGTCGAGGCCGTCGTGCCTACCTGGCTTGGAACCGAAGCCATGCGCGCCCACTATTACCCCTTCCGTCGCCACGCGCGCCGGTAAGGCCTCACCACCACGGAGCAAGCCATGAAACTCATCATCGGCAACAAGAACTACTCGTCCTGGTCCCTGCGCGCCTGGCTGGCAGCACGCGAAAGCGGGATTGCCTTCGGCGAAATCGACATTCCGCTGTTCATTCCCGGCAGCCGCGAGCGCATCCTGTCGCACTCACCCTCGGGCAAGGTGCCCTGCCTAAACGATCACGGCGTCGTGGTGTGGGATTCGCTGGCGATCGGCGAATACCTGGCCGAGAAGCAGCCGGCACTGCTGCCGGCCGACCCGGTGGCGCGCGCCACGGCACGGGCCGTCACTGCCGAAATGCATTCCGGCTTCCAGCAGCTGCGCAGCAAGATGCCGATGAACATCCGCAAGGATTACCGCGGCTTCGGCCACACGCCGGAAGTCGACGCCGACATCGCGCGCATCGTCGCGATCTGGAATGACTGCCGCGCGCGCTTCGGTCAGGGCGGCCCCTACCTGTTCGGCCGCTTCTCGCTCGCCGACGCGGCGTTCGCACCGGTGTGCTTCCGCTTCCAGACCTATGGCGTGCAGCCGGACGGCGCAGCTGGCGAGTACCTCGCGGCCATGCTTTCGAACCCGCACATGCAGGACTGGGCAGCGGCTGCACGCGCGGAGACCGAATCCATCCCCGCCGAGGACCTGTACGGCTGATGCAATGCTATGTGGTGGGCGGCGCCGTGCGCGACGCCCTGCTCGGACTGCCGGTCAAGGACCGCGACTGGGTCGTGGTCGGCAGCTCCCCCGAAGACATGCTGGCGCGGGGCTTTCGCCCGGTAGGCAAGGACTTCCCGGTGTTCCTGCATCCGCGGACGCAGGAGGAGTACGCCCTCGCCCGCACCGAACGCAAGTCCGGCAACGGCTACACCGGTTTCGTGTGCTACGCCGCGCCCGAAGTCACGCTCGAGGAAGACCTGCTGCGCCGCGACCTGACGATCAACGCCATCGCACGCGACGAGGACGGTCGCCTGATCGACCCGCATGGCGGCGTGCAGGATCTCGAGGCGCGCATCTTCCGCCACGTGTCGCCCGCCTTCGCCGAAGACCCGTTGCGCATCCTGCGCGTGGCGCGCTTCGCCGCCCGCTTCGCCGACTTCAGCATCGCGCCGGAAACGCTCGCGCTGATGCGGCACATGGTCGCGGCCGGAGAAGTCGACCATCTCGTGGCCGAGCGCGTGTGGCAAGAATTCGCGCGCGGACTGATGGAAGGCAAGCCGTCGCGCATGATCCGCGCGCTGCGTGAATGCGGTGCGCTCGCCCACATCCTGCCCGAACTCGAACACCTGTTCGGCGTGCCGCAGATGGCGAATCACCATCCCGAAATCGACACCGGCGAACACGTGCTGATGGTCATCGACTACGCCGCCGCCACGCAGCAGCCGCTGGCGGTACGCTGGGCCTGCCTGATGCACGACCTGGGCAAGGCCGACACGCCGCCCGAGATCCTGCCGCACCACTACCGCCACGAGGATGCCAGCGCCCGGCGCGCGAGGGAAGTCTCCACCCGGTTGAAGGCGCCATCCGAATGCCGCGACCTGGCGGAGATGGTTGCCCGCGAACACGGTGTCTTCGGCGAAGCCCCGGTGCTGCGTCCGGAGACCATGGTGAAGGTCATGGAGCGCTGCGACGCGCTGCGGCGCCCGGAGCGCTTCATCCTCGCACTCGATGCCACGGCCTGCGACCACCACGGCCGCGGCGGCGGCCCGCGCCCCGAGTGGGCGCCACGCGCGCTGTGGCTTGCGGCACTCGCCGCCGTGCGCGGCGTCGATGCCGGCGCCATCGCGCGCGGCTGCAGCGACAAGGCCCGCATTCCGCAGGCGGTGCACGAAGCCCGCGTGGCAGCCGTGCGTGCGCTCAGGCTGCGCGATGGCGCCGCCGCCGCGAACGCCGGGTCTACACCCGGAACGTGACCGAATGCCCTTCCCCGCCGCTCACAACGATCGCAGAATCAACCATGCCACCAGGGAAATCAGCACCGTGGTGGTAAACGGAAAATGATAGGACTGCCCCCGAAAGCGGAAGGCAAGATCCCCCGGCAGCCGGCCCAGGCGCAGCCGCTTGGCGGTGTCGGGCCGCAACAGTCCGGTGACCAGCACCAGCAGAACCACGACCAGCACCCACTTGAGCATCTGCGCCCCCGCAGCAAAAACCGGATTAGACCTGCGCCCACGAGGCGCGGCAAGCCGGGGCGCACCCCGCCTCCGAAAACCCGATCGACGGACACCTCATGACGAAACACCTTCACTCCGAATACGCCACCGCCCTCGCTGCACCCAGCCCCACGTACGGCACCCACTGCGAGGGCGCGCGATGAACGCGGGCCGGTTCGGCGAACTCGAGGTGCTGTGCCGCACCCCCTCCGGCCAGCCGCGGCCGGCGCCCCTGCTGTTCGTCCACGGAGCCTACGTGTCGGCCTGGTGCTGGGAGGAGCATTTCCTGCCCTGGTTCGCCGAACGCGGCTGGGCAGCCTATGCAGTGTCGCTGTCGGGCCACGGCCACAGCCGGCGCCGTGACCATCTGGACTCGTATTCCATCGACGACTACGTGCGCGACGTTGCCGAAGTCGCGGCCCGACTGCCCGCTCCGCCGGTCCTCGTCGGCCATTCGATGGGTGGCATGGTCGTACAGAAGTATCTCGAACAGCACGACGCACCGGCGGCGGTGCTGATGTCGTCCGTGCCGCCACAGGGGCTGATGGGCTCGGCCTTCGGCCTGATGCTGAAGCGTCCGACGCTACTGACCGACCTCAACCGCATCATGACCGGCAACGACGTCGACATCGACAGCCTGCGCGAGGCGCTGTTCCACCAGCCGGTGGATGAAGACGATCTGCAGCGCTACTACCGCCTCAGCCAGCCCGAGTCGCATCGCGCAATCTGGGACATGACCCTGTTCAACCTGCCCCACCCGGGTCGCATGCACCAGGTGCCCATGCTGATCCTCGGCGCCAGCCATGATGCGCTGATCCCGCCGGACCAGGTGCACATGACCGCGACCACCTACGCCCGCCGCGCGGAGATCTTCCCCGACATGGGCCATGGCCTGATGCTTGAGCGTGGCTGGGAAACGGTGGCCGCCCGCATCGCCGACTGGCTGGAAGAGCGGAACCTGTAAGCCCACCGCCGGACGGGCTCAGAGCCCGTGCAGGCGATCGCCGCGCACGAAGCCGAGCAACGGCCCGTCAATGCCGCGCCCGACCGCCAGCACCTTGAACAGTTCGCCCATCTCCTGCGGCGCGGTCAGGCGCTGCACCGCGCGCGCGGCGCGAATGTAGTCGGCGCTTTCCTGCGGGCCGCGCCGCGCCAGACATTCGAGCACGCCGCAGTTGAACAGGAACTGCGCCTGCGTGGTGTAGCCATGCACGTCCAGCCCGGCGTCGAAAGCGGCCTCGGCCACGGCGGTGAAATCGACGAAGGCGGTGATGTCGTTGAGGCCCGGCCACAGGAAGGGGTCGCCGTGGGCATGGTGACGGTAGTAACACAGCAGGGTGCCATTCGAGCGCGACGGCAGGTAGTACTCGACACGCGGATAACCGTAGTCGATCAGTAACATCGCGCCCCGTTCCAGCCGCTCCGCCCAAGCCGACACCCAGGCGCGCCCGGCAAGGTTGAGCTCGGTGACGTATTCGCCGCCCGCCGGCGCGGGCAGGTCCAGCGCGAGCGCGGCGTCGCGCACGGCGCCCTCTGCCGGCACGTCGGCCCAGCACAGGCGGCGCCCGCCGGCCCCATTCTCCACCAGGCTGACGCCGCGCTCGAACAGTCCGTCCGCACGCGACACCAGCAGGTGCACCGGCATCACGTCCAGCACTTCGTTGGCCACCACCGCACCACTGAACTGTGCGGGCAGCTCGTCGAGCCAGCGCACGCGGGCGGCCAGGTGCGGCGCCTTCTGCGCCAGCGTATCGAACTGGCGTGCGCGCAGTTCGCCCGACAGTTCGAGGATGCCGTACTCGTCGGGCAGGCAGCCACGGCGCTCGAGCTCGAGCAGCAGGTCGGTCGCGAGCAGCCCGGTGCCGGCGCCGACTTCGATCAACTGCGGCGCGCTCGCCCACATCACCTGCTCGACCTGGGCGGCGAGCGCCTGGCCGAACAGCGGCGTGAGCTCGGGCGCGGTGATGAAATCGCCGCCGGGGCCGAACTTTCGCGCACCGCCGCTGTAATACCCGAGGCCCGGCGCATACAGCACGCGTTCCATGTAGCGGGCGAACGAGATCCAGCCCCCCGCTTCGTCGATGTCGGCCTCGACGAGCGCAAGCAGGTGCGCGCTCTGGGCGAGCGCATCGGCGGAGGGCTGGGGTAGCGAAGTCATGGCGCAGGCTCGCGGCAGAAAGAAGCCCGCGATTGTAACGGCAAGCCGAATCCGCCATGCTCGCGCCGCGACCACGACGATCAATGACACCTGCAGCGACGATGATGATTCCCGACCCGAACGACGCCCCCGTCATTCTCGTAACCGGCGCCGCGCGCCGCGTCGGCGCCGAGATCGCGCGCCAGCTCCACGCCACCGGCGCCCGGCTCGCGCTGCACTACCGCAACAGCGCGGGCGAAGCCGAAGCGCTGGCAGCCGCGCTCAATGCACTCCGCGCCGATTCGGCCTTCACCGTCGGCGGCGACCTCGGCCGCGCCGGCGTTGCCGAGGAGGTGGCCGCAGCCGCGCTGCGGCGTTTCGGCCGCATCGACGGCCTGGTCAACAACGCCTCCAGCTTCTTCCCCACGCCGGTCGGCCGCATCGACCACGCCGCCTGGGACGACCTGATGGGTTCGAACCTGATGGGGCCGCTGTTCCTGTCGCAGGCCCTGGCGCCCACGCTCCGGCAGCGCCACGGCGCGATCGTGAACATTGTCGACATCCACGCCGAGCGCCCGCTGCAGCGCTACCCGCTGTACAGCGCAGCCAAGGCCGGACTGGCGGGGCTGACCCGCGCGCTGGCCATCGAACTGGCCCCCGAAGCGCGCGTCAATGGCGTTTCGCCCGGCCCGATCGACTGGCCCGAGGACGAGCAGTTCTCGGCCGAAGAGCGCCAGCAGATCATCGACCACACCCTGCTCAAGCGCATCGGCTCGGCGGCCGACATCGCGCGCACGGTGCGCTTCCTGATGTTCGATGCTCCCTATATCACAGGCCAGATCATCGCCGTCGATGGCGGCCGCAGCGCCCACCTGTGAACCCGGGCGGCCAGCGCCAAGTGTATAATTCGGCGCTTTTTTTCGCCGACCGAGCCGACCCCGTGAGTGCAGCCCCCGCCCCGCTTGAAACCCTCGCCCCCGCTGCGGAAGATGAGGTCGAAGTCCGCCACTCCAACACCTTCCTGCGCCTGAAGAAGAAGCTCGAGCGCAGCGTCGGCGAGGCCATCGGCGACTACAACATGATCGGCGACGGCGACACGGTGATGGTCTGCATCTCCGGCGGCAAGGACTCCTACACCCTGCTGTCCTGCCTGCTCGCGCTGCGCGAACGCGCGCCGGTGAACTTCCGCATCGTGGCGATGAACCTCGACCAGAAGCAGCCAGGGTTCCCCGATCACATCCTGCCCGCCTACTTCGAATCGATCGGCGTCGAGTACCGCATCGTCACCGAGGACACCTACTCGATCGTCAAGGACAAGATCCCCGAGGGCAAGACCACCTGCTCGCTGTGCTCGCGCCTGCGTCGCGGCATCATCTACCGCACGGCCAAGGAGATCGGCGCGACCCGCATCGCCCTCGGCCACCATCGTGACGACATCCTCGAGACCCTGTTCCTGAACATGTTCTTCGGGGGCAAGATCAAGGCCATGCCGCCCAAGCTGGTCAGCGACGACGGCAACCATGTCGTGATCCGTCCTCTGGCCTACTGCACCGAGGCCGACATCGCGCGCTTCGCCCGCGCAATGGATTTCCCCATCATCCCCTGCAACCTGTGCGGCTCGCAGGAGAATGCGCAGCGCAAGCAGATCAAGGCCATGTTGCAGAGCTGGTCGCGCGAATTCCCGGGGCGCATCGAATCACTGGCCACGTCGCTGAAGAACATCGTGCCGTCCCACCTGGCCGATCCCCGCCTGTTCGACTTCGTCGGACTGACGCAGCAGACCAAGGTGGAGGAAGGCGACACCGCATTCGACCCTGTCGAGTTGCCCAAGCCCGCCGCCCAGGCCGTCCAGTTCCTGTCGTCGCTCGACATCGACCGCCAGTAGGATGCGATCATGAAGGACTTGCACGGCACCCTGCATTTGAACATCATGCACCGCTAAGCCCACCCGCCCCCGACCTGTACATGCCAAATGGCCGACCGTAAGAACATCTGCGTACTCTTCGCCACTGCCGTGGGTGACGACGGTTTCGTCACGCGCCTGGGGGCCACCGAAGCCAAGCACGCAACCGAACGCTGCCTGAACCGCATCGAACGCGCGGTTGCGGCACACAACGGCGAAGTCCTGGCCATGCAGGACGGCAGCCTGCTGGCCTGTTTCGAGCGCTGTGATGCCGGCGTGCTCGCTGCCAGCGAAATGCTCGACCGCATCCGCAGCCTGCCTGCGCTCAGCGGCATGCGCCAACCGGTACGCATCGGCCTGCACTACGGCATCGTCGACACGGCAACGGCCTCGGGCGAAGGTATCGACGTCGCGCGCCGCCTGGCGGGCGTGGCCGAATCCGAACAGGCGCTTGCAACCGGCACCGTCGTGATGCTGCTGACCCCGGCCGCACGCCATGTCGCCGGCACCCAGCCACTCAAGAGTCCTGCCCTCGAGGCCCTTGCGTGGCCCGTGTTCGCGATTGGCCAGCGCGCCGGCATGGTGACGTCCATTCCGCCCACTTCACGTCTGTCGCAACGCCTGCGCCTGCGCCATCAGCAGGACATTCTCTTCGTCGAGGAACAGCGCCCGGTGCTGCTCCTCGGTCGCGAGCTCGGCAACGACATCGTGATCATGGACCCGCGCGCGTCGCGCCAGCATGCCCGCATCGAACGCCGCCGCGAGGGTTTCACGCTCATCGACGAGAGCACCAACGGTACCTTTGTCTCGATCGAAGGCGGCGGCGAACGCCTGGTCCGGCAGGAGCGCATGGTGCTAAGCGGCCCAGGTCGCCTCGGCTGCGGTTTCTCCGCCGACGAGATCGAACGCGACCTGGTGTTCTTCGATCTCGTCTGACATCCACCGACGGCCCGTCGCATTCGGCACGGGCGTCGTCGGCGGACACCTGAATCACCCCTTCACGCAATCGGCCACGAAAGCCTTGCGCTTCGCGCCGCTCAGCGACTGCTCGACGGCGGCCTGGTTGCACGCCTTCGTCTTGTCGGACTTGTCGGCCGGCGCCCCCGCCTGCGCGACCTGGCTTCCCTTGCCTGCAGTAGCGCCCTTCGCTGCAGCCTCGTTACCCGCCGTCGGCGACGGCACCGTGGCTGCCTTGATCGGCTGCCCCGCGCTTGCAGGCGCAGCCGCCTGCTGGCCGGCGACGGCTGCCGGGTCGTGCTTGCCCTTGAGGCAGGTGCTCATGAACGCCTTGCGTTCATCCCCCTTCAACGCCTGCTCCTTCGCCTCGGCGTTGCAGCGCTTCATGCGCTCGTGCTGGGGATTGGCCTGGGCATCGACCGGATTCATGACGAGCAGGGCGAGGCCGGCGGCGAGGGCTGGAACGAGCTTCTTCATGGAAAATCTCCTTTAATGTGCGCATCGGCGCGCTGCAATTATTCTTTTTGCATTTTTTGAAGTCAAACATTTATGCATTTCGTATTTTCACAACCCACTCCGGGATGCCACAGCCGATGCCTGAGACGGATCTGATCCTCCTTGGGTCGCTGCTTGTTTCCGCCTTCCTCGCCGCGACCCTGCTCCCCGGCGGCTCGGAAGCCGCGTTCGCTGGACTGCTGGTGGTACGCCCGGAACTTGCACTCCCGGCACTTGTACTCGCCACGCTGGGCAACACCGCTGGGGGCATGAGCACCTATGCACTCGGCCGCCTGCTGCCGCGCAAGGAACTACCGCCCCGCCTTGAGCTGGTGCGGCGCTACGGCAGCGCAAGTCTGCTGCTGTCCTGGTTGCCGGTCGTCGGCGACGGCCTGTGCGCTGCCGCCGGGCTGCTGCGCCTCAACTGGTTCGCCTGCCTGGTCTGGATGGCGATCGGCAAAGGCGCGCGCTATCTGGTCCTCGCCTGGGCGCTGAACTGAGTTGCGCCGCGTCTCCGGCAGCGCTGGCCTATACTCGGGACTTGATCATCAAGGAACACGCATGTCCGCAATCGAACGCCATGGCGTCAGCACCCGCTACGCCGACGCCGTCATCCACAACGGCGTGATCCATCTCGTCGAGGTCCCGGCCAGCTCCGACGGCGATATCACCCGCCAGACGCGGGAAGTGCTCGAGAGCATCGCGCGCCAGCTCGAGGCGCATGGCAGCGACCGCTCGCGCATCCTGATGGCGACCATCTACCTCACCGACCTCGCCGACGTCACCGGCATGAACACGGTGTGGGAGGCCTGGCTGCCACCCGGCAGTGCGCCATCCCGCGCCTGCGTGAAGGTGGCCGGGCTGGTCGACCCGGGCTGGCGCATCGAGATTGCGCTGACGGCCGCCTGCTGACGGGCCCGAAACGCCACCATTCAGTTTCCGCCACACGCCGTCCCGACGATGGCCCGCAACCTGGAAACCTAAGCCCCATGAGGCATAAGGTCTTGTTTTTGGTGCATGGTGCACTGCGGTTCGCTAAAATCGCATGCTCCCCTGCAGCTGTTAACCCGGTATCCCGATGACCCAACGTCTGCGCGAAATTCCGTACAACTACACCTCGTTCTCGGACCGCGAGATCGTCATGCGCCTGCTCGGCGACGAAGCCTGGGCAGTGCTGGACGAACTGCGCGAAGAGCGCGTTACCGGGCGCTCGGCGCGCATGCTGTACGAAGTGCTCGGCGACATCTGGGTCGTACGCCGCAACCCTTACCTCGAAGACGACCTGCTGGACAGCCGCGAGCGGCGCGAGGCGCTGATCGGCGCACTCAACCACCGCCTGAACGAGATCGAGAAGCGCCGTCAGGGCAATGACCGCGTCGCACTGCTGATCGCGCGCGCTCGCGAGGCCGTGTCCAGCTTCGAGGCCTGGTTCGACGCTACGGCACGTCGGCGCAGGTCGGTGCTGAAGGCGCTGTCGCGCCATACCCGCCGCGACAACATCTGCTTCGACGGCCACGCCCGCGTGTCCCACGTCACCGATGCCACCGACTGGCGCGTCGAATACCCCTTCGTCGTCCTCTACCCCGACACCGAGGACGAAATGGCGCCGCTGGTGCGCGAATGCATCACGCTCGGGCTGACGATCATCCCGCGCGGCGGCGGCACCGGCTACACCGGCGGCGCCGTGCCGCTCGACGCCAACTCGGTGGTGATCAACACAGAGAAGCTGATCGACATCGGCTCGGTCGAGGAGCTGACCCTGCCCGACGCCGACGGCAAGCCGATGGCCACGCCCTACGCCACAATCCGTACCGGCGCGGGCGTCGTCACCGAGCGCGTATCCGAAGCCGCAGGGCTGGCCGGCCGTGTGTTCGCGGTCGACCCGACCTCGGCCAGCGCCTCCTGTGTCGGCGGCAACATCGCCATGAATGCCGGCGGCAAGAAGGCCGTGCTGTGGGGCACCGCGCTCGACAACCTGGCGTGGTGGAAGATGGTCACGCCCGACGGCAACTGGCTGGAGGTCGATCGCCTCGACCACAACTTCGGCAAGATCCACGAGCAGCACACCGCGCGGTTCCGCCTGCGCCGCTTCGACGGCCTGACCTACAAGCCGCTGGGCGAGGAAGTCCTGTCGATGCCTGGCGCGCACTGTCGCAAGGATGGCCTGGGCAAGGACGTCACCGACAAGTTCCTCGGCGGCATTCCCGGCGTGCAGAAGGAAGGCACGGATGGCCTCATCGTGGCCGCACGCTGGGTGCTGCACAAGATGCCGCCGATCACACGTACCGTCTGCCTGGAGTTCTTCGGCCAGGTACGCGAGGCGGTGCCGGCCATCGTCGAGATCACCGACTACTTCAAGCCGGGCGGTGCCGGCAATACCGCCGGCGTGCTGCTGGCCGGCCTCGAGCACCTTGACGAGCGCTACGTGAAGGCGGTCGGCTACGCCACCAAGGCCAAGCGCCACGGCCGGCCCAAGATGGTGCTGATCGGCGACATCGTCGGCTTCGACGAAAACGCGGTGATGAGTGCTGCCTCCGAGGTCGTGCGCATGACCAACAGCCGCGGCGCCGAAGGCTTCATCGCCGTCAGCCCCGAGCAGCGCAAGCGCTTCTGGCTGGAGCGCAGCCGCACCGCGGCCATCTCGCGCCACACCAACGCGTTCAAGATCAACGAGGACGTGGTGATCCCGCTGCCGCGCATGGGCGAGTACTGCGACGGCATCGAGCGCATCAACATCGAATTGTCGACGCAGAACAAGATCCAGCTGTGCGACGCCCTGACCGAGTTCCTGAGCGGCGAACTGCCACTCGACGTCAAGGACGCGGAGGTAGATCGCGACACGCTGCTCGCCGACCACCGCGCCCAAGCGCTGGAACAGGTCGCCAAGGTGCGCCGGCGCTGGCAGTGGCTGCTCGATAACCTCGACACGCCGCTTGCCGAGGCCGAGCAGCACTTCGCCGAGCACGGCATCGAGGCAGGCGAACTCTCCAACCGCGCCGCCAACCCAACGCTGTTCCACCGCCTGCAGGACTACTCGATCCGCGTGTCGTGGAAGACCGAACTGCGCCCGCTGCTCGAGCAGACCTTCGACGGCGCCCTGTTCGCCCGCATCCTCGCGCGCATCACCGAAATCCATCGCGAGATCCTGCGCGGCCGCGTCTTCGTCGCGCTGCACATGCACGCCGGCGACGGCAACGTGCATACCAACCTGCCGGTCAACTCCGACCACTACGAGATGCTGCAGACCGCCAACCGCGCAGTCGACCGCATCATGGCGCTGGCGCGCAGCCTGAACGGCGTGATCTCCGGCGAACACGGCATCGGCATCACCAAGCTCGACTACCTCACCGACGAGGAGATGGGCGCGTTCTGGGCCTACAAGGCCAAGGTCGACCCCGAGGGCCGCTTCAACCGCGGCAAGCTGATGCGCAATGGCCCGATCAAGGGCAACCTCGACAACGCCTACACCCCCAGCTTCAACCTGATGGGCCACGAGTCCATCATCATGGAGCAGACCGACGTCGGCGACATCGCCCACGACATCAAGGACTGCCTGCGCTGCGGCAAGTGCAAGCCGGTGTGCTCCACCCACGTGCCGCGCGCCAACCTGCTGTATTCGCCGCGCAACAAGATCCTCAGCACCTCGCTGCTGATCGAAGCCTTCCTGTACGAGGAGCAGACCCGCCGCGGCGTGTCGCTGGCGCACTGGGCAGAGTTCGAGGACGTGGCCGACCATTGCACGATCTGCCACAAGTGCGAGAAACCCTGTCCGGTGGACATCGACTTCGGCGACGTGTCGATCAAGATGCGCAACCTGCTGCGCAAACAGGGCAAGAAGTCCTTCAACCCGGGCAAGGCCGCGGCAATGGCTTTCCTCACCATCAAGGACCCGGCGACCATCAAGGCGATGCGCGTCGGCATGATGGACTGGGGCTACAAGGCGCAGCGCTGGGCGCACGAGATGGCGAAGAAGTTCGGCCTCATCCAGCCGCAGGTGAAGACGCCGCCGGCCACGCTCGGCAAGGCGCCGATCAAGGCGCAGGTGATCCACTTCATCAACAAGCCGATGCCGGGCAACCTGCCCAAGAAGACCAGCCGCGCGCTTCTGGACATCGAGGACGACAAGGTCATCCCGGTGATCCGCGACCCGCAGAAGGCCAACGGCGATTCGGAAGCAGTGTTCTACTTCCCGGGCTGCGGCTCCGAGCGCCTGTTCAGTCAGGTCGGCCTGGCGACCCAGGCCATGCTCTACCACGTCGGCACGCAGACCGTGCTGCCACCGGGCTACCTGTGCTGCGGCTATCCGCAGACCGCGGCCGGCGAGGAGGACAAGGGCCAGAAGATCACCACCGACAACCGTGTGCTCTTCCACCGTGTCGCCAATACGCTGAACTATCTCGACATCAAGACCGTGATCGTGTCCTGCGGCACCTGCATGGACCAGTTGCAAAAGTACGAATTCGAGAAGATCTTCCCCGGCTGCCGCCTGCTCGACATCCACGAGTACCTGATGGAGAAAGGTGTCAGGCTCGAGGGCGTGAATGGCGTGAAGTACATGTACCACGAGCCCTGCCATACGCCGATGAAGGTGCATTCGGGCATCAAGGTCGCCAACGAGCTGATGGGCACGCGCGTCGACCTCTCCGATCGCTGCTGCGGCGAGTCGGGCACGCTCGCGGTCGCGCGCCCCGACATCTCAACCCAGGTGCGCTTCCGCAAGCAGGAGGAGATCGAGAAGGGTGCGGCCAAGCTGCGTGGCGACGACCCGAACGCCAAGGTCAAGATGCTGACCTCCTGCCCGAGCTGCCTGCAGGGCATGCACCGCTACGCCAACGACGCCGGCGGCATCGAGCCCGACTACATCGTCGTGGAGCTGGCCAAGCACCTGCTGGGCGAGAACTGGCTGCCGGACTACGTCAGCAAGGCCAACAGCGGCGGCATCGAACGCGTGCTGCTGTAAGCGGCAGAAACGCGCGGCGCGGGCCGGAGCGGCGTAAGCCCTCCGGCCCGCGTCACATCCGGCGCCCGCTGCGGGCGGGGCTCAGTCCTCGGCCGGTTCGTGCGGATGGATGCGCTGCCACAGCTCCGCCATCGCCTCGGCAGCCCCGAGGCGCAGACGATGATCGACGATATGGCTGACTTCGGTGTCGCCGGGATTGATCTCGACGCTCGGCACGCCGGCGCGCGCGGCCCACACGACCGGCCCCGCGATATAGGGAAACACGCTGGTCGTGCCGATGGAGACGACCAGGTCGACACCGTCCTGCAGTACGTGTTCGAGACGCTCGATGGCGCGCGGCGGCAACGGCTCGCCAAACAGCACGACATCAGGACGCATGACGCCGCCGCAACGCGGGCATTCGGGCGGAATCTGCAGGCCGGCGTAATCCGGCACCTTGCGTCCATGCGGACAGTCATTGCAGCGCAGCCTATGGACCGTGCCGTGGATCTCGATCAGGTTGCGCGATCCGGCATCGGCATGCAGGCCGTCGACGTTCTGCGTCAGCACGCATACCATCGGTTTTTCCTGCTCGAGCGCGGCGATCAGGCGATGTGCCGCGTTCGGTCGGGCGCCGCGGCAATTGGCCTCGATCTCGGCGATGTAGCGCCAGGCGATGTCGGGGCGCAGCGCCATCATCTCGCCCGACAGCGCCTCCTCGATCGTCAGCCCTTCGGCCGTGAGCCGGTCGTGGTAAAGGCCGCCGATGCCGCGATAGGTCGGCAGGCCCGAATCCGCAGAAATCCCGGCGCCGGTGATGAACAGGATGCGCCGCGCACGCCCCAGCAGCGAGGCCACGCGATCGAGCACGGGGTCGCCGATCATGCGCAACGCCTCACACGCAGGTGATGCACTGGCAGGCTCATGCCTCGCTCAGCGACCTTCGGGCGCGTTGAGGATTAGGTAGCGCCTGCGATCTTCCTCGAAGCGGTCGAGTACCGCGCTGCGCTCGCGCATCTTGGCGTCGATGATGCTGCGCTGGGCGACGATCTCGCCATCAAGGCTACGAATGTCGTTCTCGAGGTCGGCCGGCATGCGGCCTTCGGGGTAGCCTGCGCCCCTCTCGATGAGCTCCTTCTGCTGCAGCAACAGCGCGGTTTCACGCTCGCGCAGCGTGTGGATGGTGCGGTCGAGATCCGCGACTTCGCGATCACGGCGGCTATCGAGGTCCTCGACGCTGCGGTAGGTTTCGAGCAGGGCTTCATCGAGGCGCTGCTGCTTCATGCGCGCCACTTCGTCGAGGCGGCGCTGGCGCTCCTCGGCATTGCGGCGGGCGATCTCGTCGGCAGAGAGCGGTGCTGGAACGACGCGACGCACCAGCCCCGACGGGCTCACCTCGCGGTACGCACGGCCGTAGCAGACCTCGGGCAGGATGTCGCCGCAGACCGGCTGCCCACCGACATCGCAGCAGTAGATCGTGCGTGCACGCGGTGCCTGGGCGAACGCGGCCTCTGGCGCCCACAGCGCCAGCAGCAGCACACCCGACAGGGACCAGAGTTCAGCGCGACGCAATCCCATAACGCTCCCGATAGGTCTGCACCGCGTCAAGGTTGGCGGCGAGGTCCGGACTGTCTGCGAGATAGGCGATCAGGTCCTCGAGGGTGGCGACCGCGATCACCGGAATGCCGTAATTCTCACGCACCTCCTGCACCGCGGACAACTCGCCCTTGCCACGCTCCATGCGATCGAGAGCAATCACGACACCCGCGGGGGTAGCGCCGGCCGCACGGATGATCTCGACCGACTCGCGCACTGAAGTGCCTGCTGAGATCACGTCGTCGAGAATCAGCACCCTGCCGCGTAGCGGCGCGCCGATCAGCGTGCCGCCTTCGCCGTGGTCCTTGGCTTCCTTGCGGTTGAAGGCGAACGGCAGGTCGATACCTTCCTCCGCCAGGCGGATGGCCGTGCCGGCGACCAGCGGAATGCCCTTGTAGGCCGGCCCGAACAGCATGTCGCAGGCCACGCTCGAGGCCCGGATCGCACGCGCATAGTAGCCGCACAGCTCGCGGAATGATGCGCCGTCATCGAACAGCCCCGCGTTGAAGAAATAGGGCGAATTGCGTCCCGCCTTGGTGACGAATGCGCCGAAGCGCAGCACACCCTTGCGGCAGGCGAGGGCGATGAAATCCCGGCTAAAATCCACGGCTCTCCGGCTGCAGCGCAGCATTTCTGGAAAACCCCCATGTTACGCATCATCTCCCTCAACCTCAACGGCATCCGGTCAGCCGTCAGCAAGGGCCTGCTGGACTGGCTTCCCGAACAACAGGCCGACGTCGTCTGCCTGCAGGAACTGAAGGCGCAGGCTGGCGACCTGAGTGCGGAAATGCGAGAGCCCGCTGGCATGAAGGGCTGGTTCCACCACGCCGAGAAGAAGGGCTACAGCGGCGTCGGCATCTACAGCCGGCACGCGCCCGACCGTGTGGTCGAAGGGCTGGGATTCGCCGATATCGACGCCGAGGGCCGATTCCTGCAGCTCGACTTCGGGCGCCTGTCGGTGGTGTCCCTGTACCTGCCGTCCGGCTCCAGCTCCGAGGAGCGCCTTCAGATCAAGTTTGGTTTCATGGAGCGCTTCCTGCCGCATATGGCCGCGCTGTTCGAAAGCGGACAGGAGGTCGTCGTGTGCGGCGACTGGAACATCGCCCACCGCGAGATCGACCTGAAGAACTGGAAATCGAACCAGAAGAACTCCGGCTTCCTGCCCGATGAACGCGCCTGGCTCAGCAGGCTGTTCGACGAGCAGGGCTGGATCGACGTGTATCGCCGCCTGTACCCGGATGCAACCGACGACTGCTACACGTGGTGGTCGAACCGCGGCCAGGCCTGGGCGAAGAACGTCGGCTGGCGGTTGGACTACCAGATCGCCACGCCCGAGATCGCCAGCACCGCGGTCACCGCCGCCGTCTATAAGGCGCAGCGCTTCTCCGACCACGCGCCGCTGACCGTGGACTACGACTGGCAGCTGTAGGGCGACCGCCTCAGCGCCGGGTCGCGACGACGAGCTGGTACAGGCCGCCGAAGCGGGTTTCCTTGTGCCAGTCGAAATCGCGCGCCTCGGCCGCGAGGGTTTCGAGCGGCACGTCCAGCAAGGACTCGGCAAACGGTTCGAGCCAGCGGAACACCACCGCCATGACCGGCGCCAGCAGATGGCCGCGGCGCGGGCGGTGGTAGTCGACGAACACCGCGCGACCGCCCGGCTTCACTGCGGCGAGCAGGTTGGCGACGATGCGGCGGCGCTCCGGCTCGGGCACTTCGTGCAGCAGAAAGAAGCAGCACACTCCGTCAAAGCGCTCATCCAGCGGCTCCACCAGATCGAAGACCTCGGCCCGCGCCTGCGGCAGGCCCGCAAGCTTGCGTCGCACGTTGGCAATCTGGATGGGCGCCACATCCCGGACGTCGAGCCGCCCGCCAACACCGACGCGACGCGCGAGCATCGGCGACAGCGCGCCATACACGCACGCAGCCTGCAACACACTGTCGCCCGGCGCGAACCGGTCGACAGTCCAGCGCATCAGCCGCCCCGCGTTGCCCCACAGGATCGCGGAGACGACGGGCATGCGGTCGAGCCAGGGCATCGTTCGCGGGCTCAGATAGGCCCAGGCATAGGTGCGGCAAAGGTAGCCGGGGAGGAAGGCGACAGGCGGGGCGGTCGTTTCGTTGCGTGTATTCATCGAGATCAGGGCGTACGTTCGTCGGCCCGGCTCGCCCTGCCGCGGCACTTTGCGTGCAGGCGGCGCCAATGACCTCCGGGTTGTTCCGACTATACCGGGATTGCCTGACAGAAAATCGCACGACATCCGATTGCGTTCCCCGACCCTGGCAGCCGGGCGTCGCGCCTGCGCGCCATCGCAAGCATCTCGCGAAGCCCGCGCGAGGCCGCGCTTTGTTACCGATCGCGCATTGCCTTCGGGAACACAGGGGGTTAGCCTTGTGTCAGTAAGGCAGTAGTCCATTTGTCATGCCGGAAGAAGGAGACTCATCATGAGCACGACCACCACCCCCCCGAAAGACAAGCTGGTTGGCGACCTCAAGGCCATCATCGCCGACGCGGAAGAGTTGCTGAAGCTGACCGCAGGCCAGACCGGCGACAAGCTCGTCGATGTCCGCGGCCGCATGGGCGAGCGCCTCGCCGCTGCCAAGGAGCGCATCTCGGAAGCGGAAGCCGCGATTATCGACTCTGGGAAGAAGGCCGCGCGCGCCACCGACGATTACGTGCATGAGCATCCGTGGCAATCGCTGGGCGTCGCCGCCGGCGTCGCCTTCCTGCTCGGCCTGCTCGCCGGCCGTCGCTGATCCCGCAGATGGCTGCCGAACCGAAGCCGCGTCTGGCCGACAGTCTGCACGGCATCGTCGATGCCGGCCTGCAGACGGTGCAGACGCGGCTCGAGTTGCTGGCGCTCGAGCTTCAGGAAGAGAAGCTGCGCCTGTCCGGACTCGCGATCAACATCGTGCTGTGCGGGCTGCTGCTGGGCTTCGGCCTGGTCTTCCTGATGGTGTTCCTTACCGTGCTGTTCTGGGAGGAGCACCGTCTGATCGCGCTCGGCATCTCGACCGCGGTATGCCTTGGCGGAGGACTGCTTGCGGCCAGCAACGCGGCGCGCGAGTTCAAGCGCGGCAGCCGCCTGTTTGCCGCCAGCCTCGCGGAACTCGCGCGCGATCGCGATGCGTTGAAGCCGCGTGAGTGACCATCGCCGGCCGGCCTGAAATGGACCCAAGACTCGTCGAGATCGCCCTGCGCAAGCAGCGCCTGCAGCTTCGCGCCGAAACACAGCGCGACGACATGACTTATCGCCTGCGCGGCATCGATGCAACGCTCGATCGCATCGATGCCGCGCGCGAGCACCTCGCCTGGGCAAAGGAAAAGGCACCGCTGCTGTCGATTGGTGTGCTGACCGTTCTGGCGCTCAAACCCCGCCTCACCCTGCGCCTGGCCAGGCGCGCCTGGGTCGGCTGGCTGCTGCTGCGCCAGGCCCGCGGCCGCCCGCTGGCGGCGCTGCTGCCCATGGCCGCCCCCGTGCTGGGACGGCTGCTCGGCGTACTCAGCCGCGCGATTTCGCAGCGGGCAGCACGAGGTTGAGCAGCACGGCGACCACACCGCACAGGCTCACGCCCTGCAGGGTCAGGCCGTCGAAGTTCAGTGCCAGGCCGCCGATCCCCATCACCAGCACCGCAGACACGATCACGAGATTGCGCGGCTCGTCCAGATCGACCCGCGCCTTGATCAGCGTGTTCAGGCCGATGCTGGCCACCGAGCCGAACATCAGCATCATGATGCCGCCCATCACCGGCACCGGAATCGTCGCCAGTAGCGCATTGAACTTGCCGAAGAAGGCCAGGATGATCGCAAGCACCGCGGCCCAGGTCATGATCGCCGGGTTGTAGTTCCTGGTCAGCGTCACCGCGCCGGTCACTTCCGAGTAGGTGGTGATCGGCGGACCGCCGACCATGCCGGCGAACAGCACGCCCAGCCCGTCGCCCGCCAGCGTGCGGTGCAGGCCCGGTTTCTCGGTGTAGTCCTTGCCCGTCACGCCGCCGATCGCCAGCACGTCGCCGACGTGCTCGATCGCCGGAGCCAGCGCCACCGGCAGCATGAACAGGATCGCCGCCAGCTCGAAGCTCGGAGCGACGAAGGTCGGCATCGAGAACCATGGCGCCTCGGCCACCTTGCCGAAGTCGACCAGGCCGAACAGGATCGCCGCGAAGTAACCCGCGGCCACGCCGGCCAGGATCGGCACCAGCTTGAAGAAACCGCGCGCGAATACCGCCACCATCACCGTGGTGCCGAAGGCGATCGCCGCCACCGTCAGCGCGGTGGCGTAGGGTACGAGCTCGATCTTGCCGTCACCGCTGCGCCCCATCGCCATGTTGACCCCGACCGCAGCCAGCGACAGGCCGATGATCATGATGATCGGCCCGACCACGACCGGCGGCATGTAGCGGTGCACGATTTCGGCGCCGTGCTTCCATACCAGGCCGGCAAAGAGGAAATACATCACTGACACGCAGGCCAGCGCCCCCATCGTTGCCGGCACGCCCCAGGTCTGGATGCTGAAGATGATCGGCGCGATGAAGGCGAAGCTGGAGCCGAGGAAGATCGGCACCTGGCGCCCGGTAACAAGCTGGAACAGCAAGGTGCCGACGCCCGCACCGAGCAGGGCCAGGCTCGGGTTGAGGCCGGTCAGCAGGGGCACCAGCACCAGCGCGCCGAAGGCGACGAACAGGATCTGGGCTCCGGAGATCGCCTGGCGCCACAACGGATCGGGCGACTGGATCGGGATTTCACGCATGGTCGTTCTCCGCCCCTCGGCACCGGCCGCGGCCGGCGGGGCATTGTCGTTTTAGGAAAGGGGATGGCACGCCGCCGCGTGCCGCAGCTCAGTTGTGGCGGGTGCCGAAGATCTTGTCGCCCGCGTCGCCGAGTCCGGGAATGATGTAGCCGTGCTCGTTGAGGTGGCTGTCGATGCTGGCGGTGAAGATCTCGACGTCGGGGTGCCTCTCGTTCATCAGCGCGATCCCTTCCGGCGCCGCCACCAGCACCAGCGCGCGCACCTGGGTGCAGCCCTTGCGCTTGAGCATGTCGACCGTCGCCACCATCGAGCCACCGGTGGCCAGCATCGGGTCGATGATCAAGGCCATGCGTTCGCCGAGCTGACCAACGAACTTCTCGAAATACGGCTCGGGCTGCAAGGTCTCCTCGTCGCGGGCGATCCCAACCACGCTCACCTTGGCGCTCGGCACCATGTCGAGGACGCCGTCGAGCATGCCCAGCCCGGCGCGCAGGATCGGCACCACGGTGACCTTCTTGCCCTTGATCTGCTCGATCTCCACCGGTCCGGCCCAGCCCTGGATCTCGATTGTTTCCAGCGGGAAATCCTTGCATGCCTCGTAGGCCAGCAGGCGCGCGATCTCGGCAGTCAGTTCGCGGAATTTCTTGGTGCTGATGTCAGCCTCGCGCATCAGGCCGATCTTGTGGCGCACGAGCGGATGGCGGATTTCGTGGATGGGCATGGCGGATTCCGGGCGAGGGGACGATGAGCGCCTCTTTTACCGCGCCGATGTCCCGCGCACAAGCGCACAAGCCGCAAATTCCGCGCGGCGTTAGGCGCTAAAATGGCGGGCCCGAACACGCGCAGGGCGTCCGGCCCGCGGCCATCGACATGTCCCAAGACCTCGAACAGATCAAACGCGCCATGGACGAGGCCGACTGCCTCGCTGACGACGCCACCGTGGAGGCGGCGCTCGACAGCATGGCCGAAGCCATTACCGCCCGCCTCGCCGACCGCAACCCCCTCGTGTATGCGGTGATGAACGGCGGCCTCATCTTTGCCGGCCGCATCCTGCCGCGCCTGCCCTTCCCGCTCGAAGTCGCCTACCTGCACGCCACGCGCTATGGGCATGCGCTGCAGGGCACCCTGCTCGACTGGCGCGTGCGCCCCACGCAGGACCTGCGCGACCGTACCGTGCTGGTGCTGGACGACATCCTCGACGAAGGCCACACCCTGAAGGCCATCATCGAGCACCTGAAGGAAGAAGGCGCCGCCGAGGTGCTGTCGGCGGTGCTGGTGCACAAGCTTCACGACCGCAAGGCATCCCCGGGAATGCGCGCCGACTTCAGCGGGCTCGACATCGCCGACCGCTTCCTGTTCGGCTGCGGCATGGACTACAAGGGCTACTGGCGCAACGCACCGGGCATCTACGCGGTCAAGGGGCTGTAAGCCCACAAACCGTCAAGGAGACACGCATGCTTTACACCTTCAAGTCTGCGGCCAGCGCCGACGTGCTGATGCTGGGCGAGCCGGCGAAGAAACTCGTCGCCCTGATCGGCAAGGATCCGGCCGATACGCAGGGCATCGTCACCGTCGAGCAGCTGCCCGGCGCCATCGCCCGCCTGCGCGCAGCCATCGAGGAGGACCGCGCGCGTCAGGCCGAACTGGAGCGCCAGCGTTCGGCCGACGACGAAGCGGCCGATCGCGAAGCCGGCCGCAGCGGCATGGCGGCTCCGGTCGGGCTCGCCCAGCGTGCGTGGCCGCTGCTCGACATGATGGAAGCCTCGCTGAAGGAAGAAACCCCGGTCATCTGGACGACCTGAGCACACGCGCGTCGCGGATCGCCGGCGGCGCACTGACGAAGCATCCGTCGACCTCGCGCATCTGCGCGCAACCGATCAGGCCGAGCGTGCGCTCCATCTCGCTGCGCAGGATCTCCACCGCCCGCGCCGCCCCTGCGTGGCCGGCCGCTGCCAGACCGTACAGGGTCGCACGTCCCGACAAGGCCGCATCGGCGCCCAGTGCGCGCGCCTTGACGAAATCGCTGCCGCGGCGGAATCCGCTGTCGACGATCACGGTCATGCCGGGCCCGACGGCCTCGCGCACCGCGGCCAGCATCTCGACCGGCGCCGGGCAGGTGTCGAGTTGACGACCCCCGTGGTTGGTCACGATCACGCCGTCCGCCCCCGCCTCGCGCGCCCGCAGCGCATCCTCGGGCAGCACCACCCCCTTCACCAGCAACATGCGCGGCCATAGGTCGCGCAGCCAGCGCACGTCGTCCCAGGTCAGCGAGGTATCCATCTGCGTCGCGAGAAAGGCGGCTGCGTTCTTCGCACTGTCCATGCCCGGCGGCAGAAAATCGCCCAGGTTGCGAAAGCGCGGCACGCCGTGCGGCACCAGCACGTCGAACACCCAGCGCGGGTGCAGCGCGACGTCGAGCAGATTGGCGAGGCTGAGCTTCATCGGCGCGCGGTAGTTGCGCCGGTCCCACTCGCGGTTGCCGAACACCGAGGCGTCGGTCGTCAGCACGATCGCCTCGCTGCCGGCACGCTCGGCACGCTTGACCACCGACGCGAGGTTGGCGCGGTCCTTGAACGGATAGATCTGCATCCAGTGGCGCACGCCGGTCGCCGCCACCTCCTCCAGCGCCACGGTCGACACCATGCTCTGGCACAGCGGAATGCCGGCCTCGCGCGCCACCTCGGCCAGCACGCGGTCGCCCTCGTGCGTCAGCAGGCCGTTGAAGCCGGTCGGCGCGATGATGGCCGGCAGCGCAATATCCTGGCCGAACAGCGGCACCGCCAGCGTGCGTCGCGACACATCGACCAGGGTGCGCGGCAGCAGCAGGATCTCGTCCAGCGCACGACGATTGCGCGCCAGCGTGATCTCGTCGTCGGCGCCACCCTCAAGGTACTCGAGGCAGAAGTTGGGCAGGCGGCGGACGGCCATCGCCCGAAGCTCTGCGATGCTCTGGGCGCGGGCCGGGTTGGCCCCGCGGTACAAGCTGCGTCTGGTGCTCACGGAAGATATCCGGCGGTTAGGGCGAAGTCGCGGATTCTACCGCCGGCGCCGTGCCGGTCCCGCAGCCATCGCGCCACTTGATCCCGGCCAAGGCGACGGACCGACGGACGATCGACAATCGCCGCTCAGTCTTCGCCAGGAACGCCCGCCATGTCCGGCCGCCACCCCGACCTGCCGCTCGTCTATGCCTGCTCCGGCTGCTCCAGCGCCGCGCAGCTGGCCAACCACGTCGCGCTGCGGCTCGACCGCGAGGGCGAGGCCGAGATGTCCTGCATTGCCGGGGTGGGCGGCAACGTGCCGCATCTGGTGAAGATCGCGCAGTCGGGCCGGCCGATCCTCGCCCTCGACGGTTGCGTGCTCGAATGCACCCGCAGCAGCCTGGCGCAGCGCAGCGTCGTGCCCACGCAGCATGTGCTGCTCAACGAGCAGGGTGTCAGGAAGCGCTATGCCAGCGACTTCGACCCCACCCAGGCGGAGCAGGTGTTCAACCAGGCTCGCGCCCTGGTGCGCGCCATGCGGACTCGCTCGGGCGAGGACGACTGAACAGGCTCAGCTGCGCAGCCGTCGCGCGGTATCCACCAGCGCCTGCGCCAGCTTGTCGAGCGCCTCGCGCTGCGCCGGGTCGCGCAGGCGCCCATCGTCGCCGACCGCCTCACCCGCCTTGCCGATCGCGAGCTGCTGCGGAATCACCTGCAGGCCCAGATAGCCGAGGATGTCGCGCACGTGGAACAGCACGCGCATGCCGCCGAGCGCGCCCGGCGAGGTGCCGACCACAGCCGCGGCGCGCCCCGCATACACCGCACCGCCCGAGCGCGCACGGTCCGCCGGGTTCGGCCGCGAGCACCAGTCGAGCGCGTTCTTGAGCAGCGGGGTGATCGAGCCGTTGTACTCCGGATTCACCACCAGCAACCCGTCAGCGGCCGCGAGGCGCTGCTGCAGGCTAACGATGCCCTCTGGCAGCCCCGACTCCGCCTCGAGATCGCCGTTGTAGAGCGGCGCGGGGTGGTCAGCCAGCTCGACCAGATCGACTTCGGCCCCGGCCGCCTCCAGCGGAGCGACACATGCGGCGGCCACCTTGCGCGACAGCGCATCACGCCGGCTGCTGCCGGCCATCACGACAATGCGGGGAGAACTCATGGGCGTGGGCTCCTGAAGGGTGACAGGCGATTGGACACCGATCGGCCCCAAGGTTCGCACGCCACCTTGAATCGCCAGCCGGCGGCCGCATATAAGAAAAATCTGATCAAAGGAGCCCTGGCATGAGCGACGCCCTCCACCTCGTCTGCCCCCACTGCGATGCCGTCAATCGCATTCCTGCCGACCGCCTGAGCGACGCGCCGGCCTGCGGCAAATGCAAGCAGCCGATCTTCCGCGCCGAACCTCTGGAACTGACTGCCGGCAGCTTCGACCGTCACGTCGGTCGCAACGACATCCCGGTGCTGGTGGACTTCTGGGCCCCGTGGTGCGGCCCTTGCCGCATGATGGCGCCCGCCTTCGCCGAAGCCGCCCGCCAGCTCGAACCCCAGGTCCGGCTCGCGAAGCTCGACACCGAAGCGGAACAGGCCATCGCCGCGCGCTTCGGCATTCGCAGCATCCCGACACTGGCGCTGTTTCGCGGCGGACGCGAAATCGCACGCCAGGCCGGCGCAATGGGTGCCGCCGACATCGTGCGCTGGGTGCGCGCCCACCTCTGAGTGCAGCGCCCCGGCGCGGCTCAGGCCGGCATGGCGTCCAGCCGCTCGAACCAGGGCTGACGCAGCGCCTCCGGCACGAAGCTCGCTTCCAGGCTGTTGCGCGCGATGCGCTTCAGCTCCGCCCGGCTCAAGCCCAGCGCCCGCGCGGTGTCGACATAGTTCTGCGCGATGTAGCCGCCGAAGTAGGCGGGGTCGTCGGAATTGATCGTCACCTTCAGCCCGGCGTCGAGCAACTGCTTCAGGCTGTGCTGCTCCAGGCGCTGGAAGACACAGAGCTTCACGTTGGACAGCGGACACACCGTCAGCGCCACCTGTTCGCGCGCCAGGCGGGCCATCAGCGCCGGGTCTTCGGCCGCACGCACGCCGTGGTCGATGCGCTCGACGCCGAGCAGATCCAGCGCCTCGACGATGTAGGCCGGCGGCCCCTCCTCGCCGGCGTGGGCGACGATGTGCAGGCCCAGCTCGCGACAGCGGGCGAACAGGCGCGCGAACTTGCTCGGCGGATGCCCCTTCTCGGACGAATCCAGGCCGACGCCGTGAATGCGTGCCAGATGCGGCAGCGCCTGCTGCAGCGTGGCAAAGCCGTCCTCCTCGCTGAGATGGCGCAGGAAGCACAGGATCAGCCGCGAGCTTATGCCCCAGCGCACCTGCGCCTCGCCACACGCGCGCTCCAGCCCGTCGAGCACGGTCTCGAAGGCGATGCCGCGCGCGGTATGGGTCTGCGGGTCGAAGAACAGCTCGGCATGCACCACGCCGTCCGCGCGCGCGCGCGCGAAGTAGGCCATCGCCAGGTCGAAGAAGTCGCGCTCGTGGATCAGCGCGGCCGCCCCCGCGTAGTACAGGTCGAGGAAGCTCTGCAGGTCGCTGAAGGCATAGGCGGCGCGCGTGGCCTCGACACTGTCCCACGGCAGCGCAACGCCGTTGCGGCGCGCCAGCTCGAACATCATCTCGGGCTCGAGGGAGCCCTCGATGTGCAGGTGCAACTCCGCCTTGGGCAAGGCGCGAACGTAGGCGTCGAGGTCCATCACGGTCTCCGGGGCAGTTGAGGCGTACGCCACATGATACGGCGCCGAAGGCAAGGATCGGCTGCCCCGCCGGAAGGCAACGATGCGTCGCGCGCCCGCATGGCGGCTTCCGCCGAGTCCGGGCCCTTATTCCACAAATATCGTTCGAATAGACGATTACTATAAATTCGCACTTCGTATATAGTCCTTCGCCACAAACAAGAAAAGCCTTTGTAAAGGCTGATCCGACTCCCCGAACGCGAGATGCAAGCGGTGCAATCAATGCACCACCACCCGCCTACACCACCGGCGGATGCAGTGCGTCCCTCTCGAGGAGCCGAACGACGTGAAGATCGACGATGCAGGCCTGAATGCGAATGCGGGAGAGCTGGAGCTCGGCGACGCCGAGATGCTCCGCCGCAAGGCATTCCTCGATTTTGACGAATCCGACGCGATCCATCTGCGCCGACTCCACGCCGCGCTGAATCTCCACGCCGACGACTTCACCCGCGGCTTCTACGCCCACCTGCAGGCATTCGAGGCGACCCGGCGCCTGTTGCCCGACGGCGAGGGGCTGGCGCGGTTGCAGCGCACCCAGGCCGCCTATTTCCAGGGACTGACCGCAGGCAACTACGGTCGCGACTACTTCGAGCACCGCCTGCGCGTAGGCCTCGTCCACCAGCGCGTCGGCCTCGCGCCGGAGTGGTATCTGGGTGCCTACGCCAAGTACCTGAGCGGCCTGCTGCCGACGATCTGCGAGCACTTCGGCGACGATCGCGAAGGCTTCATCGCCACGATGCGAGCCTTCATCAAGGTGGTCCTGCTGGACATGGGGCTGGCGATCGACGCCTACATCCAGGCGCGCGACCAGACCATCCTCGGCCTCAAGAACTACGCCGAACTCGTATTCGACAGCATGCACGACGGCATCGTCGTGCTCTCGCCCGAACTGTCCATCGAGTCGTGCAACCGCCGCTTCCTCGACCTGCTCGGCGAGGACACCGCGCCGCCGCTCAACCGTCCGCTCGCCGACGTGCTGCGGGCCGACGACCTGGACGCCGCGATTCGTGCCCTCCTCCACGGCGGGACGGCGGTACGCGACCGGATCTTCTCGCTGCAGCTCGTGCGCCGCCGCACGCAGAGCCGCGCCCGCATCACGCTCAAGCGGGTATGTCTCGGCGACGAGCGCGACCGGGTGCTGATGGTGGTCGAGGAGATCAGCCACGAGGAATGGCTACGCCTGCAGGCCGAAGAGCGTCTCGCCCGCAGCGAAGCCCTGCTCCGCCAGGCGCAGGCCGTCGCCCGCATCGGCAGCTGGCGCATCGAGCCGGAGGGCCCCGATCCCGAGGCGCTCGAATGGTCGGAGGAAACCTATCGCCTGTTCGGCATCCCGGTCGGCACGCGTGTCACCTACGCTGACTTCCTCGCACGCGTCCATCCCGAGGACCGCGAACGTGTCGAAGCCGCCTGGGACACCGCCCGCCAGGGCCAGCCCTACCAGGTCGAGCACCGCATCGAGATCGACGGCGAAACGCGCTGGCTCGAGGAACGTGCCGAACTCTGCCAGGACGCCGAAGGCCGGCTGTACTGGGCGATCGGCACGGTGCAGGATGTCACGGAGCGCAAGCGCAGCGACGGCCGCATCGAAAAGCTCGCCTACTACGACGCCCTGACCGAACTGCCGAACCGCAGCTACTTCCGCGAAAGCCTGAAGAAGAAACTCGCGCTCGCACGCGCGCAGGGCCATCCGCTGGCGCTGCTGTTCATTGACCTGGACCGCTTCAAGGAGATCAACGACACCCAGGGCCATCAGGCCGGCGACCGGGTGCTGGCCGAAGTCGCCCGCCGATTCCGCGACACGGTGCGCCAAGACGAGTTGCTGGCCCGGCTCGGCGGCGACGAATTCGTCGTAGTCGCCGACGACACCGACCGCCAGGGCGCGGAGGCCATCGCGCTCCGCCTGCTGGCGGAAATGCGCAAGCCCGTCGGCGTGCGCGGCATCGATTTCCCGCTTGGCGCCAGCATCGGCATCGCGGTCTATCCGGACGACGCCACCAGCGTGCAGAACCTGATCAAGCATGCCGACATCGCCATGTACCGCGCCAAGAGCGCCGGCGGCGGCCACCGCTTCTACAGCCCGGAGATGGGCGAGCGCCTGCGCCGCGACCTCGAGCTGGTGCAGCGCTTCGGCCAGGCACTGCACAACGGCTGCCTGCAACTGCACTACCAGCCCAAGGTTTCGCTGGCCGACGGCACGCTCACCGGCGTCGAAGCGCTGCTGCGCTGGCACGACCCCGACTGGGGCTGGGTGTCTCCGGCAGATTTCCTGCCCGTCATCGAGGAACGCGGCATGATGGTGCGCCTGGGCGAATGGGTGCTGGCCGAGGCCTGCCGCCAGCTGTGTGCATGGCGCGACGCCGGGTTACCCCTGCCGCCCCGCGTCGCCATCAACATCTCCGCGCACCAGATCGACGAAAAGGACTTTGCCGAGCGGGCGCTGGCGATCATCGAGGGTGCGGCACTGCCCCCTTCGCGCTTCGAGATCGAGCTCACCGAATCGAGCATGATGCGCGACCCGCGCTGTGCCATGGACGTCATGCAGGCGCTGGTGGAAGCAGGCTTCGCGTTCTCCATCGACGACTTCGGCACAGGCTATTCGTCCCTGTCGTATCTCAAGCGCTTCCCGGTGCACACGCTGAAGATCGACCGCTCCTTCGTGCGCGACATGTTCGAGGACGGCAGCGACCACGGCATCGTGCGCACGATCATCGCCATGGCGCAGAACCTCGGGCTCACGCCGCTGGCCGAGGGCGTCGAGGACGCCCTCCAGGCCGCAAGCCTGCAGGCACTCGGCTGCCGCGAAGCGCAGGGCTTCCATTTCGGCCGCCCCCTGCCCGCCGCCGACTTCGCGGAAACCTGGCTGCGGCCATCCCGTTCCACCGACTCGCTGTAAGCCCCGACAAACCCAATCGCAGGCCCCATCAAGACCGGCCGCATCGAGACAGACAAAGGAGACCCGATTCATGCGCAGCAACTTGCCCGTGACTCAACGCAATGTGCCCGTCCCGGAGGGCACGACGATCGTCACGCGAACCGACGCCAAGGGGCGCATCGAGTACGCCAACGACGCCTTCGTCAGCATCTCCGGTTTTGCACGCGAGGAGTTGATGGGCCAGCCGCACAACCTGGTGCGGCACCCCGACATGCCCGCCGAGGCCTTCCGCGACATGTGGGCGACGCTCAAGCGCGGCCGCCCGTGGAGCGGGCTGGTCAAGAACCGGCGCAAGGATGGCGACCACTACTGGGTGCGGGCCAATGCCAATCCGCTGCCGGGCGGCGGCTACCATTCGGTGCGCACCGCGCCGAGCGCGCAGGAAATCACCGCCGCCGAAGCGCTGTACGCACGCATGCGCAAGGACGCATCGCTGGCACTGCACGAAGGCAGCGTCGTCCGCCGCGGGGCACTCGCAACGCTGCGCCAGCAGTGGCAGCGCGTGCGGATCTCGCACCGCTTCTGGGCCTGGGCAAGCTTCGCCACCGCGCTCTTCTACCTGTCGATCGCCCTCGGCGTGTACGGCCTGATGCAGGCCCGCGACAGTCTGGACCGCATCTACAGCGACAACATGATCCCGGCACTCCAGCTCGGCACCCTCGCGGAGCATCTGGATGTCGGCCACACCGCCTTACTGCTGGCGATGCAGGCCGCGCCCGGCGGCCTGCAAGCCGCCACGGAGCAGCAACTCGACGCCGCACGCGCGAACCGCGCCGAACTCGAGGGCGGCTGGGCCGAATACGGCCGGATCGCGACCGCGCCGGAGGAACAGGCGCAGGCCCGCGCGTTCGAAGAACCCCTGCAGGCCTGGTGGCGCAAGCTCGACAGCGTCGCCGAACGCATCCGCGCCGGCGACACCGGCACGGCTGCGCTGCAGGCCCTGCTCGACGCCCGGCGCACCGAGGGCGCTGCCACCCACGCCGCGCTCGCCACCCTGCGCGAGCACCACGCCGCGAAGGCCGCGGCCGAGATGCGGCTGATGGAGGATCGGCAGGAGCGCGAGTTCATCATCTACACGATCCTGTTCGGCCTCGGCGTCAGCGTCGGCACCCTGATGGGCTGGAGCGTGCTGCGCCGCCTCAAGCGCGGCTTCGCCGCTGCGGGCGAAGCCGCGCAGGCGATCGCCGCTGGCAACCTCGCCCGACCGGTGGCCGTCGACGGCGAGGACGAGATCGGTCAGCTGCTCGCGCAGATGAGCATCATGCGCAACAACCTGCAGGAGGTCATCGGCGAGCTACGGCACAACATGGACGAGCTGTCGCGGCAGTCACGCGAACTCGGCGCCGCCTCGGCGAACGTCTCGGGTACGGCCGAACAGCAGGCGGCGGCCACCAACAGCATGGCCGCGTCGGTCCAGCAGCTGTCGGTGTCGATTGACCAGGTCGAGTCGAATGCGAGCGAAGCCCGCACCGTGACGCTGGATTCGGCACGGCGCTCGGAGGAAAGCACCCGCATCATCCGCGAGACCATCGACGAGATGCACCGGATCGCCAGCTCGGTGTCCGAGACCGCGTCAAGCATCCGCGAACTCGAAGGCCAGGTGGGCGAGATCTCGGCCATCGTGACCGTGATCCGCGAGATCGCCGACCAAACCAACCTGCTGGCACTCAACGCCGCCATCGAGGCGGCGCGTGCGGGCGAGCAGGGTCGCGGCTTCGCCGTCGTCGCCGACGAGGTGCGCAAGCTCGCCGAGCGCACCAGCTCGGCCACCGTTCAGATCTCTTCGATGATCGGCCCCATCCAGGCCAAGGCCAGCGCCGCCGGCAGCAGCATGGACCATGGCGTGTCGCGGGTTCAGGCCGGCGTGGCGCTCGCGTCGCGCGCGGGGGACGAACTGCACGAGATGCGCCAGGGCAGCACGCAGGTCACCGAGGCAGTGGATGCCATCACCCTCGCGCTGCAGGAGCAGGCCGCAGCGGCGCGCGAGATCGCCGGCCGCGTGGAGCATGTGTCGCAAGGCACGGACGAGATGGTCGCCACCTCACGCCAGACCGACGAGGCGGCCTTCGGCCTGCAGCGCCTGGCGATGGGGCTGGCGGAACTGTCAGGCAAGTTCCGCACGGCGTGATGCGTGCAGGCGGGGCGCGATCGGCCCCGCCTGCACCGTTCAATCAGGCGCCTAGCATCGCGCCGCCCACGCCCGCCACCAACAGGCCGGCGACACGCTTGATCGCGTTGCCGACGCGCGTTTCGGGCATCCAGCGCGCAATTGCGTAGCCCGCGCCGTGCAGCAGCGCAGTGGCGAGCGCAAAGCCTGCCGCGTAGGTCACGAGGCTGGCACCGCCCATCTCGGCATGGTGGGCATGGCCGTGGAACAGCGCGAAGGCCGCAACCAGCGGCAGGCTGACAGTCAGCGGCAGGCGCGCGGCAAGCGCGATCAACAGACCGAACACCAGCATCGAGGCAGCGATGCCCGCCTCCACCGCCGGCAGCGCCACCCCGATCGCGCCCAGGCCGGCGCCGGCAAGCATCGCCAGCACGAAGCCGGCGGGCAGCATCCAGCGCGTGGCGCCGGGCTGGCGCGCGGCATACAGACCGACGGCCAGCATCGCCAGCAGGTGGTCGAGGCCGCCCAGCGGGTGGGTGAAGCCGGTGAAGAAGCTGGCCGATTCGTGGCCGGGGTGGGCGAGCGCGGCGCCCGATGCGGTGGCGAGGACGACAGCGGCAAGCGCGGAGCGGGTCTTCATGGTGTTTTCTCCTGCAGATGAATGTTGCGCGCGGCGGCTCAGGCAGCGACCAGCATGCCCTGACGCTCGATGAAGTCGATGATATCGGCAAGCCCCTGCCCCGTCTTCTGGTTGGAGAAGATGAAGGGGCGCGTGCCGCGCATCCTGCGCGCATCGCGGTCCATGACCTCGAGCGAGGCACCCACCAGCGGGGCGAGGTCGATCTTGTTGATCACCAGCAGATCGCTGCGGGTGATGCCGGGGCCGCCCTTGCGCGGGATCTTGTCGCCGGCCGACACGTCGATGACGTAGATCGTCAGGTCGGACAGCTCGGGCGAGAAGGTCGCCGCCAGGTTGTCGCCGCCGGACTCGACGAAGATGATGTCCAGTCCGGGAAAGCGCATGTTGAGCCGATCGACCGCCTCGAGATTGATCGACGCGTCCTCGCGGATCGCGGTGTGCGGGCAGCCGCCAGTCTCGACGCCGATGATGCGCTCGGGCGCCAGTGCCTCATTGCGCACCAGGAACTGGGCGTCCTCGGCGGTGTAGATGTCGTTGGTGACGACGGCGATGTTGTACCGGTCGCGCAGCGCCAGGCACAGCGCCAGCGTCAGCGCGGTCTTGCCGGAGCCGACCGGCCCGCCGATGCCGACGCGCAGCGGGCCGCGGTGATCGGAAATGCTCATGCTCATGATCTGAACAGCCTCGTGTATTGGGTTTCGTGCCGGCTGCTGGCGATCGCCAGCCCCGGGGTGTAGTTGCTCCACTGCGCTTCGGGCAGGCTGCACGCGGCGCCGACCAACTGCGGGATGCGCTGGCCGAGTGCGGCCAGCAGGCGCTGGCCCGCGCTCTGGCCCAGCGGCACCGCCTTCACCGCCGCCATGACCTGGTTCTCGGCCCAGGCCCACAGGTAGGCCGCCAGCGCCTGATCGACCGGCACCTGCCAGGCGGCAGCCGCCGCCGACCAGGCGGTGGGAAAGCACGGTGTGTCGATTGCCAGCAGGCGTGCGCGCCAGCCGGGCAAGGCGGCGAAGGCCTCCAGTTCGGCCAGCAGCTTCACCAGCGACCAGCCCATCTGCACCGTCTCGGCACGCAGCTCGGCGGTCTCGCGGCTGGCGAGGAAATCGCCGTTCAGGCGCGCCACCTCGACGTCATCGCCCGCCGTCCAGGCCGCAAGCTGACAGGCCAGCAGCGGCGCCTCGAAGCGCGCCAGGCTCCACTGCAGCAGGTCGCCGATCCAGGCCGCGGCTTCCGCCTCGGTGCGCACCGTGCCGCTCTCCACCGCCCACTCCAGGCCTTGCGAGTAGGTGTAGGCGCCCACCGGCAGCGCCGGACTGGCCAGTTGCAGCAGGCGCACCAGCGGCAGCAGCCCGGCACCGGCTGCAAGCGGGGTGGCGCCGACCGGCATGTTCAATGACCCGCCATCAGGTGGATGCGCGCGCCGCTGCCATCGCCCGGATGCTGGTGGCCATGCGCATAGGCGCCGGCCTCCGGCTCGAAGGGCGCGCGCAGGCTGCTGACCAGCGCCCCGAGCCCGACCAGCATGCCCTCGAGCACATGGTCGGCCTGGATGCGCAGCCAGTCGCCGCCGGCGTCGCGCCCGACCTGCACGGCGACGTGGCGGTTGCCGAGGTGGTAGGCGGCACGCGCCAGCGCCAACGAGGACGCGCAGCGCGTCTCGAGCAGGTCTTCCGGCGCCGAACGTACCTCGACGATGCGGCCGTCGCGCGACTGCAGCTTCTGGCCGCCGCGCAGGATGGTGCCGCGCGGCAGGAACAAGCCGGCCTCGACGCCGGAGGCGAGTCGCGCGCGCAGGCGGCTCTTGGTGCGTGTGCTGAAATCCAGCTCGAGCACCTCGGTCGCCGGCGCGCCGCCGTCGTAGAGGGCCTCGATCAGCAGCACCGCCGGCGCGGCGTCGGGCATGACGAAGTCTTCGAGCATTTCGTTGTTGATCGGCATGATGCGTCCAGAATTCGGTCAGAACAGGAAATAGCGCTGCGCCATCGGCAGCACCTCGGCCGGTTCGCAGGTGAGGTGCTCGCCGTCGGCGAGCACGACGTAGGTCTCGGGATCGACCTCGATCGTCGGCGTGGCGTCGTTGAGCACCATGTCGGCCTTCGTCACCGTGCGGCAGCCCTTCACCGCCACCAGCCGCTTCTGCAGGCCGAGCGCCGCGATCGCGGGGTTGCCCAGCGCGGCCTGCGACACGAACGTCACCGAGGTCTTCAGCGCCTTGCCGAAGCTGCCGAACATCGGCCGGTAATGCACCGGCTGCGGCGTCGGGATCGAGGCGTTGGGGTCGCCCATCGCCGCGGCGGCGATCATGCCGCCCTTCAGGATCAGGCTCGGCTTGACGCCGAAGAAGGCCGGCCGCCACAGCACCAGATCGGCGAGCTTGCCGGGCTCGATCGAGCCCACCTCGTGTGCGATGCCATGCGTGATCGCCGGGTTGATCGTGTACTTGGCGATATAGCGCCGCACGCGGAAATTGTCGTTGCCGCTACCGGCGTCCTGCGGCAGCGGACCTCGTTGCAGCTTCATCTTGTGCGCGGTCTGCCAGGTGCGGATCACCACTTCGCCGACGCGGCCCATGGCCTGCGAGTCCGACGACATCATCGAGAACGCGCCGGTGTCGTGCAGGATGTCCTCCGCGGCGATGGTCTCGCGCCGGATGCGCGATTCGGCGAAGGCCACGTCCTCGGCAATGGCGGGGTCGAGGTGGTGGCACACCATCAGCATGTCGAGATGCTCGTCGATGGTGTTGATGGTGTAGGGCCGCGTCGGATTGGTCGAAGACGGCAGCACGTTGGGCCGGCTGATCGCCTTGATAATGTCCGGCGCATGGCCGCCACCCGCGCCCTCGGTGTGGAAGGTGTGGATGGTGCGCCCCTTGAAGGCCGCCAGCGTGGTCTCGACGAAGCCGGACTCGTTGAGCGTGTCGGAATGGATGGCGACCTGGATGTCCATCTCGTCCGCCACGTTCAGGCAGTTGTCGATCGCCGCCGGCGTCGTGCCCCAGTCCTCGTGCAGCTTGAGGCCGATCACGCCGGCCGCCACCTGCTCCTTCAGCGGCGCCGGCAGGCTGGCGTTGCCCTTGCCGAAGAAGCCCATGTTCATCGGGAACGCCTCGGCCGCCTCCAGCATGCGGTGAATGTGCCACGGCCCCGGCGTGCAGGTGGTGGCATAGGTGCCGGTCGCCGGCCCGGTGCCGCCGCCGAGCATGGTGGTGACGCCCGACATCAGCGCCTCGTCGATCTGCTGCGGGCAGATCCAGTGGATGTGGCTGTCGATGCCGCCCGCGGTCAGGATCATGCCCTCGCCGGCGATCACCTCGGTGCCGGCGCCGATCGGGATCGTCACCCCGGGCTGGATGTCCGGGTTGCCGCCCTTGCCGATCTTCCAGATGCGCCCGTCCTTCAGGCCGACGTCGGCCTTCACGATGCCGGTCACCGCATCGACGATCAACGCGTTGGTGATGATGGTGTCCGCCACGTCGGCCGAGACGCCCTGGCCCTGCCCCATGCCGTCGCGAATCACCTTGCCGCCGCCGAACTTCACCTCCTCGCCGTAGATCGTGTGGTCCCTTTCAACCTCGATCACCAGCTCGGTGTCGGCCAGCCGGACCTTGTCGCCCACCGTGGGGCCGAACATCTCCGCATACGCGCGGCGCGAGATCGTGCTCATTCCAGCGCTCCCATCACGAGACCGTTGAAGCCATAGACTTCGCACTCGCCGCCCAGCGCCACCAGCTCGATGGTGCGCGACTGTCCCGGCTCGAAGCGCACCGCAGTGCCGGCGGCGATGTTCAGCCGGAAGCCGCGCGCCGCCGCGCGGTCGAAGGCCAGCGCCGAGTTGGTCTCGGAAAAGTGGTAGTGCGAACCGACCTGAATCGGCCGGTCGCCGGTGTTGCTCACCACCAGCGTCAGCGTGGCGCGGCCCGCGTTGAGTTCGATGTCGCCGTCGCGCGGCATGAGTTCTCCGGGAATCATCCTTTTCTCCTGCGTTGGCATCGGGCGTTCAACCGCCGCGGGCGCCGAAACGGTAGTCGCGTACTGCCGGGCGCGTGACTGCGGCCGGCACCTCGGTTTCGGGGAGCAGCTCCACCGGGGCTTCCGCCGCGGGCGCCAGCAGGCGTTCGCGCAGGCGCACCACCATCGTCAGCAGTTCCTCGTCATCCGCGAGTTCCTCGATCTCGTCCAGCACTGCCGCCGCCTGCGCCGGGTCGGCCTGCATCGCGGCGAGGTTGACGCTGCGATCCAGGCTGCGGCGCACCATCAGCTTGAAGCGCGCCAGCAGGCGCGCAGTCTCGAGTTCGGCTTCGCTCATTTCGCTTATGCCACCTGATTGAAGTCACACGATCGGGTTGTGCACCGTGACCAGCTTGGTGCCATCCGGAAAGGTCGCCTCGACCTGGATATCGGGGATCATCTCGGCCACCCCATCCATCACGTCGTCCCGCGTCAGCAGGGTGGCGCCGTGGCTCATCAGCTCGGCTACCGTGCGGCCGTCGCGCGCGCCTTCGAGAATCGCGCAGGTGATGAAGGCGACCGCCTCGGGATAGTTGAGACGCAGGCCGCGAGCGCGGCGACGCTCGGCCAGCAGACCGGCGGTGAAGATCAGTAGCTTGTCCTTCTCGCGTGGGCTCAGTTCCATCGTGTCCTCCGCAGCGCCAGCGCGCCGCCAACGGGTTGATCAGGTATTCCAGATGCGTGGGGTCTGCGCCGCCCGCCCGGCGACCGCCGGCCGCACGCTCGCCCACAGGCGGGCAAACCATTCGCGCCCGGGTTCGCAGGCCGGCCCCAGCCAGCGCGCCATCAGCAGGCCGGGCAACAGGGTCACGCCGCCTTCGCCGGCCGCGGGCACGATGTCGCGCCACGCCGCCAGCAGGTCCGCATTGCAGCGCGGCGAGGCGACGACGAAACTGCCGCTGACCGGCTGCCCCTGCAGCCCCACGGCCGCGCCCAGCAGCGCATCGCCGCCGCGCAGCACGCCGCGCTCCAGCCACTGCGGGCGACCATCGCGCTCGATGCGGATGCGCATCGCCATCTCACCGCGGCCGAAGCGCTCACCGGCGGCCGTGCGGCCAAAGCACAACATCTCGCTGCCGATGAAGCAGGCGTCGCCCTGCAGGCTCACCTCGGTCGCCAGCTCGCCCAGCGCGCCGTCCTGGACGATGCTCTCCTGCGGCAGCCACTCGCAAACGCCGCCCGCGGCCACTGCGATGCGCTGCACGAGGGACCCCGGCGCGCCGGCACTGCGGTACCACTTGCCCGCGCCCGGTGTGGTCAGCAAGGCATGGGCGCCATCGTCCACCTGCACCGTTACCTGCAGACTGTCGCCACCGGCAATGCCCGCCGGCGGATGGACCAGGATGGTGTGGCAGACGGCGTCGCCTTCCGGATAGAGCGGCCGCTGCACGACGAGCGGCCCGACATGGCTGCGGCGGACGAGCACGCTCCGTTCACCGCGGCGGGCATAGGCCAGCGACAGGTCCGCACGCCAGCCCCGCGGTGCTCGGGCGCAGGCGGGATCGGCGAAGGGGGCGACAAGCGCGTTCATGCGCCGGTATCAGCAAAATGCGGGCCAGCGCTGCCATCCGGTGCAAATCCCGGGAAATCGGACATGCCGCCCAGTCACGATGCGGCCATACGCACCGGCGCGGGGCACCCGGCGCCTGGCTGGTTGCACCAGCGCGGTGCATGGCGGATCGCTACCCACTTTGGGATTACCAGTCCATACAGATATTTTGGCGCGCGTATAGTCTCAGTCGCATACCCGCATGACCTGTTTGCATGACGCCGCCGACGCCCCCCGCCCCGACTCCAGGCCTGCTTAGCCAGGCATGCGTGCTGCTGGCCTGCTACTGGCTGGCATGGCAGGGTTCAGCGCTGTTCGAGATCCGTCCGGACGTCAGCGCGCTCTATCTGTCTGCCGGGTTGACCACCGCCGCCGGCATGATCGGTGGCTGGCGCGCGTTGCCGCTCGCCTGCATCGCAATCTGTCTGGTACGCCTGCCGGATCTTCCCGTGGTGTCGCTGGCGACGCTCGACCTCGCCGGGGCGCTGCGGCAGGTGGCGGTCTACGGCGCGGCCGGGCTGTACCTGCGGCGGCGCTGGCAACGGGCAGCGTTCCGCTTCTCGCTCAAGGACGCCCTGCACTTCACCGTGGTCGCGCTGGTGGCAAGCTGCATGTCGGCCGGCCTCTCGCTGCACATCCCGCCCTTCGACAGCCTGCCGCAGGCGGAACTCGGCGGCGTTTTCCTGTCCTTCTGGGGCGGCGACCTTGCGGGCATGCTGCTGTTGATCCCGGTCATCGTGATGCTGCAGGCGCGCCTCGGTCCGCGTCGAGCAAGCTTCGTGCGGCGCTGGAAGGAAGCCTTCGCCGAACGCCCGGGCGAAGCCTCGGCCACCGCGCTCCTCGTCGCCGCGGCCTGCTTCACCCTCATCGTCGTGACCCTGCCCGAACTGGGTCAGGCCGGCCCGCGACTCGCCATCCTCAGCGTGTTGCCGGTACTGGTCGCCAGCCTGCTGCGTGGTGTGCTGTTCGGCTTCGTCGTCGCGCTGCTGACCTGCGTCATCGAACTGGCCCCCATCGCGCTGTTCGAGCTGCCGGTCGAATCCGTGCTGGACCTGCAGCTGCGGCTGATCATCACGACCACCACAGCCTTGCTGGCAGGCGCCTCCCACGACGACAAGCTCTTCGAATGGCGCCACGCCAACTTCGACCTGCTCACCGGCCTCGCCAACCGCCACCGCTTCCAGGACCAGATCGAGCACGAGCTGATGCGCGCACGGCGTCATCGGCATTCAATGGCCCTGCTGTACATCGACCTCGACGGCTTCAAGGCGGTGAACGATGCCTACGGCCACGATGCCGGCGACGCCCTGCTGCGCCAGGTCGCCGAGCGCCTGCAGACCTGCGTGCGCGAGACCGACACCATTGCCCGCCTCGGCGGCGACGAGTTCACCATCATCCTGCCCGACCTGGCCCACGAAGGCGTGGTCGAACGCATCGGCCACGACGTGCTGCGCGAGCTCATGCGTCCCTATGCCCTCGGCAGCGTCACCGCCCACGTCTCGGCCAGCATCGGCCTGGCGCTGCATCCGCGCGACGGGGAGAGCGCCACGGACCTGATCCGCAATGCCGACCGCGCCATGTACGAGGCCAAGCGCCTCGGCCGCAACCGCATGGTCCGGCACGCCAGCATCGCCCTCCCCGTGTTCACACCGCGAAGCGACGCACCGGCCTAGGCGCCGCGTTCAGCCGCCCGGCTTGCGCATCAGCACCACGTCCTTGCACGGCACCTCGCACTGCCAGCCGAAGCGGTCGGCCAGCACGCGGAAGGTCGCGTCGCGGTAGAACACCACGTGGGTCGGATCACGGCGGTAGTGCCAGCCCGCGAAGCGCGCATCGTCGGTCTGGAAGCAGGTCATGACCGCCAGCCAGCCGCCTGGCCGCAGCAGGCCGTCGAGGCGGGCGAACTCGCCGGCCGGGTCGTGGAAGTGCTCGGCCACCTCGGTGCAGGTGACGAAGTCGTAGGTTCGCGCGAGGGCGGCGGGGTCCGGCGCGAAGAAGGGGTCGTACAGCGTCATCGCATGGCCAGCCGCGCGCAGCATGTCGGCCAGCGCCGGACCGGGCCCACAGCCGTAGTCCAGCCCCGCACTCGCCGGCGCCAGCCGGGCAAGCAGCGGCACCGCAAGCCGGTCGAGGAAGCGACGGTAGCCCGCATCGGCAGGATCATTGCGATGCAGCGCGTACTCCGCCCGCTCGACCTCTGCCGCCGGGCGCTGCGCGGGCGGCACGAAGGTCGCCTCGCACGCGCTGCAGCGCAGGTAGGTCCGGCCGTCGACCTGCATGAACGGGCGCGTGGCGGACGCCCGACATACCGGACAGGCGGCAAGGCCGCAATCGCCATCGGCGCTATCGTCAAAGGAACTCATGCGCAGGATTCTACGGGCTTCATCCGGCCTGCATCATCGGGCGCCGGCTCTCCAGGACGGCCCCCGGGGCAGGCTGGGGCATCGAAAGCGAGACCCATCGGACGCTGCGCGGCAAGACTTTGTGCCGGACACCCGGACGGAAATGCCCCCTCAGCCGCCGCGCGCGTGTATGGTGTTGGGATCAGAACGTCATCCGGCGAACGAACCCCCGTTCGCCACGCCGCATGTCAGGAGGAGAAGCACCATGAACGCAACTGCCACCGTCCCCGACGCCCTGCTGACCGAAGCCGAGATCCGCAAAGCGCCGCTGGATGACTACATGTCGTCCCGGCAACTGGCCTTCTTCCGCGCCAAGCTGATCGAGGAGCGCGACCAGTTGCTCGAGTCCGCCCACCGCACGACGCTGCACCTGCAGGAGTTCGAGAGCACGCCCGACCCCTCGGACCGCGCCTCGCTCGAGGAAGACCACACCCTCGAACTGCGCGTGCGCGACCGCGAACGCAAGCTGCTGCACAAGATCGACGAGGCCCTGGTGCGCATCGACAACGGCAGCTACGGCTGGTGCGAGGACACCGGCGAGCCGATCGGCATCGCCCGCCTGCTCGCGCGGCCGACAGCCACCCTCAGCGTCGAAGCGCAGGAGATCCACGAAGCCCGACGCAAGATGCAGGGCGGCTGAGCGGCCAGCCCGACCGGCGCCCGAGCCACGGCTCAGCCGCGCGCAAGCCGCGCGAACTGGGCTACCGCGGCGGTGCGGGTCTCCACCCCGAGCTTCTCGTAGATGTGCTCGAGGTGCTTGTTTACCGTGCGCGGGCTCATGCCGAGGATTTCCGCCACGTCGCGATTGGTCTTGCCGCGCGCAACCCACTCCAGCACGTCCATCTCGCGCTGCGTCAGCGGATTGGGCAGCAGCGCCGAAGGCGGTTCAGCCTCCTCGCCGCGCGCGCGCATCGCCGCATTCATCTCGCGCGCCACGCGCAGGTGCGCCTGCAAGCGCGCCACCAGTTCGTCGGGCACCACCGGCTTGACCAGGTAGTCGATGCCCCCGGCCGACAAGCCTTCGACCAGGCGCTCGGTCTCCGCCAGCCCCGTCATGAAGATCACCGGCACGGTGCGCATCCCCGGCGCCTGCTTGAGCCGGCGGCAGGTCTCGAAGCCGTCCATGCCCGGCATGCAGGCGTCGAGCAGCACGGCGTCGGGCGTGATGCGCTCGAGCCGCTTCAGCGCGGTGGCGCCGTCGGTGGCGACCAGCACGGTGTAGCCGGCCTCGTCGAGCGCCTCGGCGATCATGCGCACCGTGTCCGGTGCGTCGTCGATCAGCAGGATGACTTCGCGCTCACGGAGCGACGGCATCGGGGCAGTCATCGGCGACTCCATCGAGGGTGTGGATGAGGGTGTCAAAGCGCAGCTCCAGGGTCAGCGCGCGCAGGGTTTCCAGCGGGGCGCGGAGTTCGGGGTGCAGGGCTTCGAGTTCGTCGAGGCGACGCACCAGGCCCTGCAGGTGGCCGAGATCGGCAAACTCGCGCAGCTCGGCGCGGATGTGTCCGGACAGGGCTGACAGCGCCGCCGGCGCAAGTGGCGCGGGACGGGCGGGCACGGGGTCGTCGGCGGGCAGGACCGGCAGCAGCGCCGCAAGCTCACCCGCAGGCGCGGCCGGCGCATCGACCGGCGGCGCATCGACCGGCGGCGTATCGCCACTCTCCGCATAGATCCACGCCAGTCCCAGCCAGGTGCTGAGGCGGGCGAACAGTTCGGTCTCCAGCACCGGCTTGACGATGAAGTCGTCGCAGCCCGCGGCGGTGCGCCGGTCCGGCAGGTTCTCGTAGGCGTTGGCCGACACCATGACGATGGGCCCACTGTAGCCCCCGTCGCGCAGCTGGCGGCTCAGCGTCCACCCGTCGGTCACCGGCATCGACACGTCAAGGAACACGATGTCCGGCGCAAACGCCTCCACCTGGCGCAGCGCCTCGTCCGGGCGCTCGCACTCCTCGACCAGGAAGCCGCGCGGCCGCAGCATGTCGGCGATCAGGTGGCTCTGTGCGGGCTGGTCATCGACGACCAGCAGCTTGCGTCGGGGACCGAAGTAGCCACGGATCTCACGTTCGGGCCGCGTCGCCACCCGCGGATGCGCCACCCGCGGCAGATGCAGCTTGACGCGGAACACGCTGCCGCGCCCCGGCGAGCTGCTGACCGTGAGCTGGCCGCCGGCGAGCTCGATCAGCAGGCGCGTGATGGTAAGGCCCAGGCCAGTGCCCGGCGCGCTCGGCGGCTGGTTGCCGGTGCCGCGCTCGAAGGGCTCGAAGATGCGCTCCAGGTCGGCCTCGGGAATGCCGCAGCCGGTGTCGCGGATCTCGAACACCGCGATCTCGCTCTGGTAGGTGATCTTCAGCACCACCTCGCCGCGCTCGGTGTAGCGCACCGCGTTGGCGAGCAGGTTGATCAGGATCTGGCGCAGGCGGCTGGTGTCGCCCTGCACGACCTCGGGCATGCGCCCGGCAAACTCGGTGCGGAACGCCAGCCCCTTTCGCCCGGCCTCGAGCGCTATCATCTTCTCGACGTGGGCGAGGAATTCGCCGAAACGGAACTCCTGGCGGTTGAACTGCAGGCGTCCGGCCTCGATGCTGGCGATGTCGAGCAGGCCATCGATCAGCGCCAGCAGGTGTTCGCCGCTGCGCTGGATGGTGGAGATCGCCTCACGCCGGCGCCGCGGCAGGTCGGTATCGCGCAGCATGATCTGCGAGTAGCCGAGGATGGTGTTGAGCGGCGTGCGCAGCTCGTGGCTGATGCCGCGCACGTAGCGGCTCTTGGCCGCGTTGGCGGCCTCGGCATCCTCCTTGGCCTGCTGCAGCTTGGCGTCGGTGTCACGGTGGGCGTCGATCTCGCGCAGCAGCAACTGGTTCTGGCGCTCGGACTCCTCCTGCGCCACCCGCCGGCTCTCGTTGGCCAGCACCAGCCACCACACCCCCACCGCCGCCAGCAGCACGAGCACCGCGAAGATGCGCAGGAAGGCCAGCCCCAGATCGGTCGCCCCCGCCTGCTCTGCCAGCAGCTCCTGCTGGTACACCAGGCCCACGACCGAGGCGATCACCAGGCTGCTGACGAAGAACACCATCACGAACTGGCTCACGCGGCGGGCCACCCGCGCCGACATCGACGACGGCATCCAGCCTGCCAGCAAGGGCGCGAAGCGCGAGAGCAGGCCGGCGTCGGGTTTGCAGCGGTCGCGGCAGCGCGCTTCCAGCGTGCAGCACAGCGAGCAGATGGCGCCACCGTAGGCCGGGCACTGCGCCATGTCCTCGGCCTCGAAGTGGTTCTCGCACACCACGCAGCGCAACGGCTCGGCCGCGCGCCATTGCGTCTCGCGCGGCCGGGCGAGGTAGAAGCGGCCGCGCGTGCCCCACGCGATCAGCGGCGCCAGCGCAAAGGCCGTCAGCAGCGAGATGAAGGGCGCGAAGGCCTGCGCCACCGGCCCCAGGTGGCCGCCGAAGGCGATGATGCCCAGCACCGAGCCCGCCAGCATCGCACCCACCCCCACCGGATTCACGTCGTAGAGGTAGGCGCGCTTGAACTCGATGTGGCGCGGCGACAGGCCGAGCGGCTTGTTCACCACCAGGTCGGCCACCACCGCGCCGATCCACGCCACCGCCACGTTGGCATACACGCCCAGCACGTGCTCCAGCGCCTCGAACACGCCCAGCAGCATCAGCATGAGCGCGATCAGCACGTTGAAGATCAGCCACACCACCCGCCCCGGGTGACTGTGGGTGAGGCGCGAGAAGAAATTGGACCACGCCAGCGACCCCGCATAGGCGTTGGTCACGTTGATCTTGACCTGGCAGATGATGACGAAGATGCAGGCGAGCGCGATCGCCGCGCGCGGATCGTCGACCACGTGCTGGAAGCCGGCCAGGTACATCTGCGTGGGCTGCAGCGCCTTGTCCGGCGGCACCATCGCCTGCAGCGCGAGGAAGGCGAGGAAGGCACCGCCGACCATCTTCAGCGCGCCGGGAATGATCCAGCCCGGCCCCGCCGCCACCACCGAGGCCCACCAGCGCCCGCGGTTGCGCTTTCCCGCCGACGGCAGGAAGCGCAGGAAGTCCACCTGCTCGCCGATCTGCGCGATCAGCGCGAAGGCCACGGTGCAGCCCGCCCCCACCGCCAGCCAGTCGAAGTCGTTGCCGTGGCGGCCACCGAACTCAGTGAAGGCGGCGTACAGCTCGGGCTCGCGCAGCAGCACGACGAGGAAGGGCGTCAGCAGCAGCACCACGAACACCGGCTGCGTCCACGCCTGCAGCCGGCTGATCCAGGTGATGCCGTGCGTCACCAGCGGAATCACCGCCAGCGAACTCAGCAGATAGCCCCACAGCAGCGGCAACCCGAACCACAGCTCCAGCGCCAGCGCCATGATCGCCGCCTCGATGGCGAAGAAGATGAAGGTGAAGGAGGCGTAGATCAGCGAGGTAATGGTCGAGCCGATGTAGCCGAAGCCGGCGCCGCGGGTCAGCAGGTCCATGTCCACCGCTTCGCGCGCGGCGTAGTAGCTGATCGGCAGGCCGGTGAGGAAGATCACCAGCGCCACCAGGCCGATCGCCCACACCGCATTGGTGAAGCCCCAGTTCAGCGCGATGGTGCCGCCGATGGCCTCCATCGCCAGGAAGGACACGGCGCCGAGCGCGGTGTGGGCAATGCGCGAGAACGACCACTTGCGGAAGCTGCGCGGCGCATAGCGCAAGGCGTAGTCCTCCAGCGTCTCGTCGGCGACCCAGCTGTTGTACTCGCGACGGATGTGGATGATGCGCTGGCTGGCAGGGGCGGTCACGGCAGTGGGCGATGAAGGGCGGTCAGGATCGATCCCGGTGCTTCAGCAAGAAGCATTCCCACCCATCGCGGTGCATTGCGCGCCCGCTGCCGCCCCACCTGCGCCACCTTGCCGACCGCGCGCGCACCAGATCGGGGCGCCCGCCGCGGCGCATGCACCACATCCGGCAACGGGCATGACTCGCCCCCGGCGCCTCTTGTGCGCCGCACAAGAAGGTAACCAGCCCCCCTGCGTATCCCCATACGTCGTTTGACGTATTCGCTGTTTCGCCCCCGATGGATAGCTTGTGCACCGCAACGAGACGACGACGCACTCAGCCAAACCGGCCCGCCGCCTCGCCAGATTCGTGTTGCAGCCCACTCATCAAGGAGCGATCCATGTCCGACAAGCACCTGCCTTCGTCCTCGCGCCGTACGTTCATGCTCGGCGCCGCCGCCCTCCCGCTCGCGCTGGCGATTTCCCGCATGGGTCACGCCGCCGCGCTGCCTACCGCCCAGGTCAACACCACCGGCCTGGCCGTGACCGACACCGAAGTCGTGGTCGGCCAGCTGCACTCGGCTACCGGCACCATGGCCATCTCCGAGACCGGCTCCATCCAGGCCGAACAGCTCGCCATCGACCAGATCAACGCGATGGGCGGCATCCTCGGCCGCAAGATCCGCGTCATCAAGGAAGACGGCGCTTCCGACTGGCCGACCTTCGCCGAGAAGTCGCGCAAGCTGCTGGTCAATGACAAGGTCGCCACCGTGTTCGGCTGCTGGACCTCGGCCTCGCGCAAGGCGGTGCTGCCGATCTTCGAGAAGGAAAACGGCCTGCTCTACTACCCCACCTTCTACGAAGGCCTGGAGCAGTCGAAGAACGTCATCTACACCGGCCAGGAAGCCACCCAGCAGATCCTCTACGGCCTCGACTGGGCGAAGAAGGAAAAGGGCGCACAGAAGGTCTTCCTGGTGGGCTCGGACTACATCTGGCCGCGTACCTCGATGAAGATCGCGCGCAAGCACATCGAGAACTTCCAGGGCGGCAAGGTCGTCGGCGAGGAGTACTACCCGCTCGGCAACACCAACTTCAACTCGCTGATCAACAAGATCAAGATCGCCAAGCCCGACTGCATCTTCGCGGCCGTGGTGGGCGGATCGAACGTCGCCTTCTACAAGCAGCTCAAGGCCGCCGGCATCACCGGCGCCAAGCAGTTCCTGCTCACGCTGTCGGTGACCGAGGACGAGATGCTGGGCATCGGCGGCGAGAACTTCGAGGGCTTCTACTCCTCGATGAAGTACTTCCAGTCGCTCGACAACGAGAACAACAAGGCCTTCGTCGAGGCCTTCAAGAAAGCCTACGGACCCAAGTCGGTCATCGGCGACGTCACCCAGGCGGCCTACCTCGGCCCGTGGCTGTGGAAGGCGGCGGTCGAGAAGGCGGGCAGCTTCGATGTGGACAAGGTGGTCGCCGCCTCGCCGGGCATCGAGCTGCCGACCGCACCCGAGGGCTACGTGAAGATCCACGAGAACCACCACCTGTACAGCAAGGCCCGCATCGCGCAGGGCCAGGCCGACGGCACCTTCAAGGTGGTGGCGGAATCGCCCGAGCTGATCGTTCCGGACCCCTTCCCCAAGGGCTACCAGTAAGACCCACGCGGCCGCCGCGGCGTGTGCCGCGGCGGTTTCCGGCTGTTAACAGCCGCCTTCCGCCCACCCCTCCGGAGGTCCGTCATGTCGTTCGACGAAATCTACAACATCGCCCTGATGCAGGGTTTTGCCGGCCTGAGCCTGTTCGCGGTGCTGCTGCTGATGGGTCTTGGCCTGGCGATCATCTTCGGCCAGATGGGCGTCATCAACATGGCGCATGGCGAGTTCATGACCATCGGCGCCTACACCATCTTCCTGCTCTCCAGCCTCACCGAGAGCTACGCACCGGGCCTGATCCAGGCCTACTTCCCGTTCGCCATCGTGTGCGCCTTCCTCGTCGCCTTCGCCTTCGGCTGGCTGGCGGAATGGGCGCTGATCCGGCACCTGTACAAGCGCCCGCTCGACACCCTGCTCGCCACCTGGGGCCTGTCCCTGGGCATGCAGCAGGCCTTCCGCACCATCATCGGGCCGAAGGAAGTGAGCCCCACCCTGCCCGACTGGCTGATGGGCTCGTGGTCGCCGGCCGAAGGGCTCGACATCCCGATCAACGGCATGTTCGTGCTCGGCCTCACCATCGTCGTCACCGGCGGCGTGCTGCTCGCGCTGTACAAGTCACGCTGGGGCCTGCGGGTCCGCGCCACGGTCGCCAACCGCAGCATGGCCAACGCGATCGGCATCAACACCACGCGCACCGACCGCGTCACCTTCGCTATCGGCTGCGGCATCGCCGGCGTGGCCGGGGCCGCCTTCACCACCATCGGCTCGACCGGCCCGACCAGCGGCTCGCTCTACATCGTCGATGCCTTCCTCGTGGTGACCTTCGGCGGCGCAGCCAGCCTGTGGGGCACGGTGGTCTCGGCCTTCGGCATCGCGCAGACGCAGTCGATCTCCGAGTTCTTCCTGTCCGGCTCGATGGCCAAGGTGCTCACGCTGCTGCTGATCGTGACCATCCTGATGCTGCGCCCGCAAGGCCTGTTCGCCTCCAAGGTGCGCCGCTGAGTCCGGCGGCACCGACACGACCGAATCCCGAATCAAAGACCGGAGAGCCAACATGGATGCAATCAAAACCTGGCTGGGACGCAGCGGCCTTGCCAGCATCGCGATCCTCGCCGTCCTGCTGCTGGTGGTGTTCCCGCTGGCGATGGACACCTTCCGCCTGAACCTGGTGGGCAAGTACCTCACCTACGGCTTCGTCGCCATCGGCCTTGTCATGCTGTGGGGCTACGGCGGCGTGCTGAGCCTGGGCCAGGGGGTGTTCTTCGGCCTCGGCGGCTACGCCATGGCCATGTTCCTGAAGCTCGAGGCGTCCGACCCCGAGAGCACCAAGATCCAATCCACGCCGGGCATCCCCGATTTCATGGACTGGAATCAGCTCACCGAACTGCCGCTGTGGTGGGAGCCGTTCAACTCCTTCGGCTTCACGCTGTTCGCGGTGGTCGCGGTGCCGGTGCTGCTGGCCTTCATCATCAGCTACGCCATGTTCAAGCGCCGCGTGGGCGGGGTGTACTTCGCCATCATCACCCAGGCGGTGGCGCTGATCCTGACCGTGCTCATCATCGGCCAGCAGGGCTACACCGGCGGCGTCAACGGCATGACCGACCTCAAGACGCTGATGGGCTGGGACATCCGCACCGACGAAGCCAAGACGCTGCTGTACTTCCTCACCGCCGCCCTGCTGCTGGGCGCCATCCTGCTGTGCCGCTGGATCCAGCTCAGCAAGCTCGGCACCCTGCTGCTGGCCATGCGCGACAAGGAAGACCGCGTGCGCTTCTCGGGCTACGACGTGTCGATGTTCAAGGTCTTCGCCTTCTGCCTGGCGGCCGCGCTGTCGGCCATCGGCGGCGCGATGTTCACGCTGCAGGTCGGCTTCATGTCGCCGTCCTTTGTCGGCATCGTCCCCTCGATCGAGATGGTGATCTTCGCCGCGGTGGGCGGGCGCATGAGCCTGGTGGGCGCGGTGTATGGCGCGCTGCTGGTGAATTTCGGCAAGACCTACTTCTCCGAGACCTTCCCCGACCTGTGGCTGTTCCTGATGGCGGCGCTATTCATCGGCGTGGTCATGGCCTTCCCCAACGGTCTGGCCGGCCTGTACGAGAGCCACGTCAAGCCCTGGCTGGCGCGCCGCAAGCAGGCGCCGGCACCGGGCGGTACCGGCGGCGAGCCGCCCAGCGCAAGCGCGGCCCCGGCCGCCCCGACGGTCCCGCACACCACCACCAGCGCCGCCGTACCGACCGCCGGCATCGGCGCCAAGGTCAGCAGCCAGTCGGCCTGACGGAACAGGGAGACCCACATCATGAGCAACACCGACTTCGTCCTCGCCGTGGAAGACCTGACGGTCTCCTTCGACGGCTTCAAGGCCATCGACAGCCTCAACCTCTACGTCGATCGCGGCGAGCTGCGCGTGGTCATCGGCCCCAACGGTGCCGGCAAGACCACCCTGCTCGACCTCATCTGCGGCAAGACCAAGGCCTCGGCCGGCAGCATCAAGTTCAAGAACCAGGAGATGACCCGGCTGCCCGAGCACATGATCGTGCGCGCCGGCATCGGGCGGAAGTTCCAGACCCCGTCCATCTACGAAAACCTCAGCGTGTTCAAGAACCTGGAGGTGTCCTACCCGCGCGGCCGCGGCGTGTTCGGCGCGCTCGGCTTCAAGTGCGACGACGCGGTCAAGGCCAAGGTCGACGAGGTCGCCGGAATGATCGGCCTCGCCGACCGCCTCGACCTCGAGGCCGGACTGCTGTCGCACGGCCAGAAGCAGTGGCTCGAGATCGGCATGCTGCTGATGCAGGACCCCGAGTTGCTGATGCTGGACGAGCCCATCGCCGGCATGAGCGCCCGCGAGCGCGAGCTCACCGCCGACCTGCTCAACCGCATCTGCCAGAACCGGTCGGTGATCGTCATCGAGCACGACATGGATTTCGTCGCCCGCATCGCCCACAAGGTCACGGTGATGCACCAGGGAAAGATCCTCGCCGAAGGCTCGATGGACAAGGTCCAGTCCGATCCCAAGGTCATCGACGTTTATCTAGGCCACTGAGCCTCCTCGGAGAACACCATGCTCAAGGTATCCAACCTCGTCGTGAACTACGGCCAGAGCGAGGCGCTGCACGGCATCTCGTTCGCGGCCGAACGCAATGAAGCCGTCGCCATCATGGGCCGCAACGGCATGGGCAAGACCACGCTGTTCAAGTCGCTGATGGGCGTGCTGCCGCTCAAGTCCGGCAGCGTCGAGGTCGACGGCCTGGAAGTCGGCAAGGACGAGAGCTTCCGCCGCGTGGCCAAGGGCATCGCCTACGTGCCGCAGGGGCGGATGATCTTCCCCACCCTCACCGTCGAGGAAAACATCCACACCGGCCTTGAGAACGCCAAGGTCAAGAAGGTGCCCGACGAGATCTACGCGCTGTTCCCGGTACTGTGGGACATGCGCCGGCGCAAGGGCGGCAACCTCTCCGGCGGCCAGCAGCAGCAGCTGGCGATCGCCCGCGCGCTCGTCACCGACCCCAAGGTGCTGCTGCTCGACGAACCCACCGAGGGCATCCAGCCCTCGATCATCAAGGACATCGCGAAGGCGCTCAACGAGATCCGCAAGATCCGCCAGATCACCATCGTCGTGTCCGAACAGGTCCTTTCCTTCGCGATGGACGTGGCCGACCGCCTGTTCGTCATCGAAGGCGGACGCCTCGTCCATGAAAGCGCGCGCGCCGACACCGACGAAGCCCACATCAAGCAGTTCCTCTCCGTGTAACCCACCAAAAAGAGGTGTGCCATGCCTGAAACACTGATCAAGGTCGATCTGAAGCAGTCCCCCTACGAAAACGAGATGGTGCACAACCGCTGGCACCCGGACATCCCGATGGCGTGCTGGGTGAAGCCCGGCGACGACTTCGTGCTCGAGACCTACGACTGGACCGGCGGCGCCATCAAGAACGACGACGACGCCTCGGACGTGCGCGACGTGGATCTGTCCACCGTGCACTTCCTGTCCGGCCCGGTGGGCGTCGAAGGCGCCGAGCCCGGCGACCTGCTGGTGGTCGACCTGCTCGACATCGGCGCCAAGGACGAAAGCCTGTGGGGCTTCAACGGCTTCTTCTCCAAGAACAACGGCGGCGGCTTCCTCACCGAGCACTTCCCCCACGCACAGAAGTCCATCTGGGACTTCGAGGGCATGTTCACCAAGAGCCGCCACATCCCCGGCGTGCGCTTCGCCGGCCTCATCCACCCTGGCCTCATCGGCTGCCTGCCCGACCAGAAGATGCTCGACATGTGGAACGAGCGCGAGGTCGACTTCATCGCCACCCAGCCCGACCGCGTGCCGCCGCTGGCCAACCCGCCCGCACCCAAGACCGCGCACATGGGCAAGCTGAAGGGCGAGGCCCGCGACAAGGCCGCCGCCGAAGGCGCCCGCACCGTGCCGCCGCGCGAACACGGCGGCAACTGCGACATCAAGGATCTGTCGCGCGGCTCGCGCGTGTTCTTCCCGGTGTATGTGAAGGGCGCCGGCCTGTCGGTGGGCGACCTGCACTTCTCGCAGGGCGACGGCGAAATCACCTTCTGCGGCGCCATCGAGATGGCCGGCTGGGTGCACATGAAGGTCAGCCTCATCAAGGGCGGCATGGCCAAGTACGGCATCAAGAACCCGATCTTCAAGCCCAGCCCGATCACGCCCAACTACAAGGACTACGTGATCTTCGAAGGCATCTCGGTCGACGAACAGGGCAAGCAGCACTACCTGGACGTGCACGTCGCCTACCGCCAGGCCTGCCTCAACGCCATCGAGTACCTGAAGAAGTTCGGCTACTCCGGCGCCCAAGCCTACTCCATCCTCGGCACCGCACCGGTGCAGGGCCACATCAGCGGCGTGGTCGACATCCCCAACGCCTGCGCCACGCTGTGGCTGCCCACCGAGATCTTCGACTTCGACATCAACCCCACCGCCGAAGGGCCGACGAAGTTCATCAGCGGCGGCGTCGACATGCCAATCGCCTACGACAAGACCTGAGCCCGCCTCAACCGCTGCGCCTTCCACCGCAGCCCGCCCGCCGCCGCAGCCCGCGCGGCGGGCACCGCCACCGGGAGCCCACCATGCCGACCTACGAATACTTCTGCGAAGACTGCGGCGACTTCTCCGCCCTGCGCCCCATGAGCGCCCGCAACGAACCCTGCGCCTGCCCCCACTGCGGCACCGAGTCCTACCGCATCATGCTCAGCGCCCCGACGCTGGCGACGATGGACGGTGCTACCCGCAGCGCCCACGCCACCAACGAACGCGCGGCCAATGCACCAATGACCAGCGCGGAGTATGCGGCGCGGCACAAGCACGGGCCGGGGTGTGGGTGTTGCAGCGGGAAACCGTCAAAGTCGACGGTCAGGGCGGCCGATGGGTCGAAGGCGTTTCCGACGAAGAGGCCGTGGATGATTAGTCACTGAGGGGGATGAAGAAACCCGCCCCTCAGTCTCTTGCGCGCGACCGTTGGAAAGACGGGGCGGCAAATCGACCTAAGCGGCCGGCCACGATGCCAGCAAGGAACGGCTGGTGCTAAATCCCAATTCAGTCATCGGTCGGAGAAATGCATGCTTTCGAGGTAGACCTGATCCCGAAGCTCCCAGGCAGAAATGCATACGCCATCCATCTTCCATGCTCACCCGTGTCGGCGAAGATATGCCATGAGTCGATCAAAGCGCGGATCAGCCTCCAATTCTGACATGGCTGTCCGGACCGCCTCCAGACATGCGCCCAGGTCATGCGGAGGCCATTGGGCTTGTTCGCGTATTACCAGACTCAGAAACTCGAGCGCCTGTTCAGGGAACCTGCCGCAAAGATTGGCTTCATGAAGCCGATGCACCAAGTAATCAGGATGGGCCAAAGGTTGCAGCCAGGCGCGCAGCAGCGCCAATGCCTCTGGGAACGCATCCTGTGCCGCGATGCACAGGCTGCCGAGGCTCTTGGCGATGGCTGGGCAAATGTTGTCCCGGGTCTTGGGCCAGATGGCGTGAAGGTACGGGGCACACCGGTTGCTCCAGTAGTCGGCCCGTTGATCGCCCGCGCCCTCGAGCGCCCTCACCAATGCCTGTGAGGCATCGTGCAAACCGTCCGGTGGCAGTGCGCGGGTAGCGGCCGCCAGCTCGGCGGTGGTGAAAATGTCACCCGGGTCGAGGGCGGCGAATGTGAGCAGCGATGCGTATTGCCCCCGGTGCTTGCCGAGTGCCGCATAGTGGTGCGCGGTGTCGAGAAAGGCTGGCTTGAGTACTTCCATAAAGGGTCGGTACAGGCGGGGCGAGCACAGGAAGCCTTCCCAAGCCGCACGCGCTTCGGCTTGGGAACGGTGCCAGTCGAACAGCGGCAACAGATGCTGCATCGCCCACTCCCGGTCGACACGGAATAGCGCAATGACATTGGCTGCCAGCAAGACACGGCCATGCCGGAACTTTTCGATCCGAGTATCGCAGAGTTCGATGAATGTGGGCTTGAGCTTCGCTGGCAAGCCTTGCCCGTCCTCCAGCGAGCCTCGATACCACCAGCGCAGCAATGCTTCTGTGACTTTGCCGACCGGGTGGTTGATGGCACGCATGACGGGCTCGTCGGTATCGACGCCGTCCTGATGGTCCAGCGCCAGGATTCGGCGAGCCAACCCGAAGAAGTGCGCTTCGTGACCTTCGAAGGTCTTGGCGATAACTTGTAGCCACCGACTGACGCCATGAGCGAGTGTTTGCAGCAGATCATCGTCTGCATCCGCGAGTACTGGTGCCATGTAGCGCCAAGAGCGCCCGAGTAGCTTCGCTTCAGACCAAGCCTGTAAAGCATCCCGCCAGCGATCGTCCGGCCAAACGTTCTGTCTTGCCATATGGCACAGGGCGTACGCTGTGGCTTGAAAGCTGTCTTCACAACGTTTCCGCCAGTCGTCTTGCTTCGAGTCGGCCAACACTGGATTTGCGATCAAGTAATTCAGTAAGCCGCGCCTGCTGCGAGGTATTGAGACAAAATCTCGCCACGGGTCCCTGTCGCCCATCCAGCCACTTTCCATCCAGTAAGGAAACTCGTCGCGCTGATCTGCCGCGAGTTGCCAATCTGGATACTGGGCTGCGAGCGCCTCCAGTCGTTCCTTACCTGTCACATCCAAGGCCGCGCCGGCCTCGGCGATCTTTGCCAGCCGCAGCCAGATCTCGCGGTCAACAATCCGCATCCAACGCTCGGGCTCGATGTCGTCATTGAACATCTCGCGAGGAGGCCCAGCGAGCACAGCCTGTTCCAGTTCCCGCAGCATTACTGCATCGAGTTGCGGTGCAAGGGCCACCAGCAGGCGCATGGCCTCACGTTCTGTTTCCACCGACCAAAGCCACCAGTGGTCAGCCGCCAGCAGCCAGTCGAGTGCGCGCCGAAGGGGTATCACGTCGTCCTGCGCGGCGGCAAAGAAGGCGAGGCGCCGGAACAGCGGATATGGCGTGTGCCACCAGGATTCCGCTGCGAGCACTGCCCGCTCGGGGGATCGGGAAGCCGTGGCCAACCAGGCATCACGCGTCAGCTCGATCAATGCCGTCCAGTCGTGAAAGTCCCGGTTCTGTGGGTGCTCGCTGATCGACGGCTGATGCATGTAGGAGAGATCGCTCCTGTCCTCGGCGCTGCCGAGCTCGCGCATCAGATCCAGCGCGTCGCGCAACAAGGCGCTGAAATCGGGAAGCAGTTCCGGCAAGGCAGCCGTCCAGTGCTTATCCTTCGGCATATCGCGCAGGCTGGAGTGGACGTGATCCGATGACAGCACAATCTCCCATTCGACCAGATCCTTGATGCGCTCGGGTTTGGAGTCGTCACTTTCCTCGGCGGGCCAACGGAACGACTCGCGCAGTGATACGCGTGGCGTCAGCGTTTCGCGCAGTTCCAGGCGGAGGGTGGTGGTGAGCCCATCGCGCTTGAAGCGGTCGCGCCAGCGATACAGGTCGAAGTCGCGCAGCCACGATTTCACTCGCCCGGTCAGCAGCAGCCGCCACAGGGTGCGCATTAGCGGGCCGGGGGTCGCGTTGGGTGCGCCCTCACAAATGCGCGCCAACTCAGCGGTGTTGCCCTCGCGTTCAAGTTTGGCTAGCTCGTCCAGACGGTGTTCGATCCACCAGACCAGATCGTCATGAAGCTGCCCGCCGCGCTTGACCAGCCAAAGCAGCAGCGCCGGGTCGTCAAGATGACGGATCAGCCAGCGTGCCAGTTGCCGCATCACTTCGTCCCAGCGGCTGCTGCGCGCGCCAGCATCGACCAAACACATCAATGGCGCCAGGGGATAAGGCGAAGGCCGTCCGGTCAGGCTGAAGGTGAGCTTGTCATCCACGGTCGCTCTGGGCGGGACGCCGAAGCGGCCCAGGTCGCAATGCCGGTAGCGCTCCTCGCTCAGGGGCTCCAGCCAATCCAGTGACGGCACAGGGTCCAGATCGGCAAAGCGCCTGGCGGGCAAGCCGCCCGGATCGCTCAGTGCCCAGAGCAGGCGGCCGACGAAGTCGTCCTGCCGGGTGCTTGCCAAGGGGCGGGCCATGGCACATTCGACCACGATGCGCTCCTTGCCGCGCACCCCGTCGCGGTAGGTGTCGGCCCAGGCGCGCAGGGTCTTGTGCAGGTAGGCGTGGCGATTGTGCTCGCGGTAGAGGATCGGCGTGACGTTCTTGGCCCGCCACTCGTTGGCCCGTTCCTCTTCCTTGCCCTTGGAGCAACTGCCGAACGCGAACATCTCGGGCTGCGCCTCGCCGAGCAGACCATCGGCGGCCAGTGCGTCCATCATATAGCGCAACACCGGGTCGTTAATACTGTAACCAACGAAACAGACGGTGTAGTTGCGGAACAACTCGCTGACGAAACGCGCAGCCCAGCGCTCGGTGAGATAGGCGAGGCCGAAATCGCCGCTGGAGACGACCAGCCGATCCAAATCACTCGGTGTCGACGCTGAAGTGAGGAGGCCATGCAAATACACCAAACCATTCCAGCGGTTCTTGGGTACCGGTAGCAACGGTGCCTGAAAACGCTCGACCGGGAGCGACTTCGCTGCAATCACTTCCTCAAACAGACGATCGAAGTTGGTGGTGATGATTCGCGTGCGCCCTTCGCGGGTCTTGGACAGTGTCAGCAACGCCTCGTGGGTCGCGGTTGCATTGGGCGCGCCGAGGTCGGGCTTCAGAATTTCAGCGAGTGCTTTCCGTACTTTGGCTTCTTTGCGGCCACCGACAATGTCCGCTTCCAGTAGGCCCACAGCGGTGTCGAACTGCCCGGCCTTGATTGCCGCCTGTTGTACGGCGCTAGGCGTGGCCCCCAAGGCTGTATAAAGCTTCTCCACCAGACCCGCGAAGCCCGGCAGCCGCGCCGGGTAGGAAACGCCCGCGCCGCAAAAGAACACCACGCGCCCATCCTCATGCGCTTGTAGCAGGCGTTCGGGGATATCTGGGCCGTTCTTGACAAAATTCATAGCCATTCACCTCGGACGACTGGAGTGTCCAAGTCTTTTTCAATCGAAGAAGTCGGAACTTATCAGGGTTTCTGAAGGATGATCAGCGTCAGCGTCGCGACTTGAGTGTTGCCGGACCCGCCACCAGAATCTGATCAGGCAGATCAAATGCAGGGGACGGAACGATGGAAGCTTGGCAAATGCATGGAGCGAAGGCGCGCTTCGCCGAGTTGGTCAAGCGGGCCCAGACCCAGCCCCAGGACATCACTTTGCACGGTAAGTCGGTCGCCGTCGTCATGTCGCGCGAGACCTTCGACCGCCTGTCGCAGGCGCAGGAGTCTCTGGTGGACTTCATGCGACGCTCGCCCTTGCTTGGCGCGGATGACATCACCCTCGAACGCGACCCGAGCGTGACGAACGACGTTCCGCTCTGATTTGCCCGATCTTCGACACGTGAGGGGCATCAACCTCCACATGACACGGGGGCGACAAATCGGCATTCAAGCCCCGCCACCACCCTGCTTCCCGCCCGCCTCGAGCTGCTTGATGACGCGATCAAAATCGCTCTCGAACAGTCGATCCTGCACGACGCGGTACTTCTCGAATTCGCTCTCGGCATGGGCCTTGGCCACTTCGGCGCTGACCTTGCCCGCATCCTGCAGGATGTCGTAGTCGGAAAACGCCAGGAATGCATCCAGCCGCTTGGCCCAGTCCTCCATCGTCATCGGGATCTTGCGACGGGCGCGCTCTTCGGCCAGGTCTAGGTAGGCGTTGACGATGCGGCCCAGCGACTCCAGTTCGTCCCTGCTCAGGTAGTTCTTGGCGACCGTCACATCGGTCCTGAGGACCTTGCCGTCGGGCGCCTTCTCCCAATGCGTCAGCCCCATATTGGGCTGGCTCGCATCGGCACGCTGCAGGATCAACTCCGCGGCCGTGTGGCCATGGATAGCGAAATGCAGCTTGTTCTGCACCTTGGCGAAGAAGGCCTTGGTCGTCGGTGCATCGCGGTTGTAATCCACGGCCGTGGCGTAGATGTCCGTCACCTTCTGGTAAAACTTGCGCTCAGACAGGCGGATCTCCCGGATCTCGGCCAGCAGGCGCTCGAAATAGTCCTCGCCCAGGAAACTGCCGTTCTCCAGCCGCTGCCTGTCGAGCACAAAGCCCTTGATGGCGAACTCACGCAGCACCCGCGTCGCCCACTGGCGGAACTGGGTCGCCCGCACCGAATTGACGCGATAGCCGACGGAGATGATGGCGTCGAGGTTGTAGAAATCGACGTTGCGGGCAACCTCCCGACTGCCCTCGGTTTGAACTGTCCGGAATTTCCGGAGAGTTGCGTCACGCACCAGTTCGCCCGACTCGTAGATGTTCTTCAGATGCTCGCTGACCGTGCGCACATCCACAGCAAACAGCTCGGCCATCAGCTTCTGCGTCAGCCAGACGGTTTCATCCTCGTAGCGCGCCTCGATGCTCTGGTCGCCCGCCTGACCGGTGAAGATCAGGAAGTCGGCGGTGCTGTTACGGATGAGCTTCTTGTCGTGTCCAGTCATGTGTTCCTCGTTCGTGCAACGTCTCTTCGCGCTCGAGCCCTTGCGCGCCGCAGCGAGCGTAGACGATATCAGGGACGGTGGAATCATCTATGCAATTCAGATTCACCATCGAATCACCCAAGCAGCCCCGATACGTCAAACAACGTATTTGTGCAGCGCACCACCCTCCCGACAATGAGGCCACATTCTTTGCAACCCGCCTCACCGGGAGACCCAATCCATGAGACACGGAGATATTTCGAGCAGCGCCGATTGCGTGGGCGTTGCGGTGGTCAACTACAAGATGCCGCGCCTGCACACCAAGGCCGAGGTGCTGGACAACGCGCGCAAGATTGCCGACATGGTGGTGGGCATGAAGCAGGGCCTGCCGGGCATGGACCTGGTGATCTTTCCCGAGTATTCGACCCACGGGATCATGTACGACGCCAAGGAGATGTACGACACCGCCGCCACGGTGCCGGGCGAGGAGACCGAGATCTTCGCCGCCGCCTGCCGCAAGGCCAAGGTGTGGGGCGTGTTCTCGCTGACCGGCGAGCGCCATGAGGAGCACCCGAACAAGGCGCCCTACAACACGCTGATCCTGATGAACGACCAGGGCGAGATCGTGCAGAAGTACCGCAAGATCATGCCCTGGGTGCCGATCGAGGGCTGGTATCCGGGCGACTGCACCTATGTGTCCGACGGCCCGAAGGGCATGAAGATCAGCCTCATCATCTGCGACGACGGCAACTACCCCGAGATCTGGCGCGACTGCGCGATGAAGGGCGCCGAGCTGATCGTGCGCTGCCAGGGCTACATGTACCCGGCCAAGGACCAGCAGGTGATGGTGGCCAAGGCGATGGCGTGGATGAACAACTGCTACGTGGCCGTGGCCAATGCCACCGGATTCGACGGCGTGTATTCCTACTTCGGCCACTCGGCCCTCGTCGGCTTCGACGGTCGCACGCTGGGCGAATGCGGCGAGGAGGAGATGGGCATCCAGTACGCCGAACTCTCCACCAGCCTGATCCGCGATTTCCGCAAGAACGCGCAGTCGCAGAACCACCTCTTCAAGCTGCTGCACCGCGGCTACACCGGCAAGATCAACTCCGGCGAGGAACCCACCGGCGTCGCCGCCTGCCCCTACAGCTTCTACGGCGAATGGATCAACGACCCGGAAGGCACGCGCAAGAAGGTGGAAGCGATCACCCGTTCGACCGTGGGCACGCCGGAATGCCCGATCGAGGGCATCCCCAACCAGCCATCGGCCCATCGCTGATTGCCCCTTCGGCCGCCCGATGCCCCGCGGGGCGTCGGGCGCGCCCATCCGGACGAACGCCATGGACCTCACCCCTTACCGCCTCACCGCCGAGCCCTACTACCACCCCACCGGCCACGAGATCGCCCTCTACGAGCACGCCTACGCCCACCGCCTGCCGCTGGTGCTCAAGGGCCCGACCGGCTGCGGCAAGACGCGCTTCGTCGAATACATGGCCTGGCGCCTCGGCAAGCCGCTGATCACCCTCGCCTGCAACGAGGACATGACCGCCGCCGACCTCGTCGGCCGCTACCTGCTCGACGCCGAGGGCACGCGCTGGCACGACGGCCCGCTCACCACCGCCGTGCGCCACGGCGCCATCTGCTATCTGGACGAAGTGGTCGAGGCGCGCCAGGACACCACGGTAGTGATCCACCCGCTCACCGACAGCCGCCGCATCCTGCCGCTGGACAAGAAGGGCGAGATCGTCGCCGCGCATCCCGACTTTCAGCTCGTCGTCTCCTACAACCCCGGCTACCAGAGCCACAGCAAGAGCCTCAAGCAATCGACCCGCCAGCGCTTTGCCGCGCTCGAATTCGACTACCCGGCGGCGGAGGCCGAGGCGGACATCGTCGCCCACGAGGCCGGCATCGATCGCGCGCTGGCCATGCGGCTGGTCGATATCGCCCACCAGTCGCGCCGCCTGCGTGAGCGAGGGCTGGACGAGGGCATCTCCACCCGCATGCTGATCTACGCCGGCGTGCTGATCCGCGACGGCCTGCCGCCGGTCGATAGTTGCCGCATGGCAATGACCGCCCCGATCACCGACGACCCCGACATGCAGCGTGCGCTGGGGGCCATCCTTGAATCGGCCTTCTGACCTGCCTGCGGCGTGGTGGCCGGTGGCCGCTATCGACAGCCTCGCCCCGCGCCTGGCCGCCCTCAGCCACGTGATGCACGCCTTCGGCATCGACGATGGCGATGTGCAGGCGCTGGAACGCCCGCCGCAGGACGGCCCTGCGCCGCGCCCGGTGCTGCACGGCGCCACCCTGCTGCTGCCCGAGGCGCCGCCCGCGTGGGCGCTACCTGCCGACGAGCTCCACCTCGCCGCCACGCTGCACGCCATCGGCCACCTGCGCCATTCGTGGCGCCGCCAGGCGGCAGGCAAGCGCAAGCCGATGAGCCTGGCGCTGGCCGGCGCCATCGAGGATGTGCGCGTCGACCGCCTGCTGATGCGCCGCCACCCCGGCGTTGGCCGTCTGTTCCGCCGCCTGCTGCGCGGCCAGCCGGAACTGCCGCAGATGGGCTTCGAGGCAATGGTTGCGCGCCTGCAGCGCGTGCTGCTCGACCCGCAGGCCGATGACCACGACAAGGACGGCGGCGACGCCTGGGTGCGCAAGGGCCGCGCATTGTTCGAGGCGCAGGCTGGCCGTCTGGACGATGCCGAGGCTTTCCGCGAGGTGGTGTCGGTGCTGGCCAACGATCTCGGCCAGTTGCGCGTGCGCATGAACCTGCAGACCTACGCCCCGCCCCTGCCCTGGCACGACGACAACAGCCACCTGTGGGCGCACGGCGCCGACGCCGAGCAGGCCGAGACCCCGCTGCGCCGCCCGCCACCGCAGGGCGAACCCCAGCCCGCACCGCCACAGGCGCCGGAAGAAGCGCCCGAACCGGCGCCCCTGCCCGAACTCGCCCGCCACGACTACCCGGAATGGCACTACCGCCTGGAGCGTGCCCGCGACAACTGGTGCACCGTGATCGAGCGCGCCGTGCCACCCGCCTCGGCCAGCGCCCCGACCTTGCCCGCTCGTGCGCCGCTGCGGCTGGCGCGCAGCCGGCGCCTCGACCGCAGCCAGCGCATCCGCCGCCAGTGGGAAGGCGACGAGCTGGATCTGGATGCGGCCACCGAGGTCTTCATCGACCGCCGGCTGGGGCTGGCGCCGGACCCGCGCCTGTTCCGCCGCAACGGCCGCGCGGTGCCGCGCACCAGCCTGCTGCTGTTGCTCGACCTGTCCGCCTCCACGGCGGACCTGCAGCCATGCGGGCGCAGCGTGCTGGACCTGGAACGCGAGGCCGCCGCGCTGCTGATGGATGCGCTGCGCGAGCGTGAGGACAGGCTGGAAGTCGCCGGCTTCGATTCGGATGGACGGCAGGCGGTGAATTACCTGCGCTTGCTCGATTTCGGCCAGCCCGTGCCGGCGGACCCAGCGACAGTGCTGGGCGCCGCGCGGCCGGGCCTCTCCACCCGGCTGGGCGCGGCCCTGCGTCACGCCACGGCGCGGCTGGCGAAGGAGACCAGCGCGCAACGCACGCTGCTGGTGCTGTCCGACGGCACGCCGTCAGACATCGACGTGTTCGACGCCCGGCATCTGGTGGAAGACGCCGCGCGCGCGGTGGTGGAGGCGCGGCGCAAGGGCGTGCGCTGCTTCTGCCTCAGCCTGGACCGCGCGTCCGAAGCGGATGTGCGCCGCATCTTCGGCCACGCGGGCTACCGCATCGTCGACGATCCAGCACGGCTCGCCGCAGCGCTGGCGCGAAGTTATGCCGAACTGGCGGGCGCCTGAAGCTGCGCGCGCCTGCAGCGGCAGGCGCCGGCGAGGATCAGTGCAAGGCTTCGTAGCCCGTCACCACCGCCTCCATCATCTCGAGAATGCGTTCGCTCGTGGTCGCCACGTTGGTGGCGCGGGTTAGCGTGTCCTGCCCCTTTTCGTCGAGTGCGTTCTGGAAGAAGAACCACTGTTGCGACGCCAGCTTCAGGTCGCTCTTGAGCTTGTCGGTGTTGATCGGCGCGGCTTCAAGCTCGGCCATCGCGGCGGCGAACTCCTTGCGTGCCGCGGCCAGATCTTCGCGCATGGTGCCTGCCGGCAGGTTCCAGTTGAGCGCCTGGTGCAGCTTGGCCATGCGCTGCGACAACATGCGCTGGCGGCCCGAGATGTTCACCAGACGACCGGCCTGCGTGCCGGACAGCGCTTCGAACTGGCCGGTGAGCTGGTGCGCGAGGCCGAGCACCTCGTCGGACAGCTTCAGCACCTCGGGCGCACGCTCGCGCGAGGGCGCGGCGCCGACCAGCACATCCTTGTAGGCGATCCAGGCCTTCTCCAGCTTGAGGCTGGTCTCGCGGGTCTGGGCATTGGGGGCGTAGTTCTTCAGCTCGACGAGCTGGCGGTCGAACAGCGCGATCGAGGCGTCGAGCACACGCTGCGAACGGGCCGTGTCGATGCCCTGGCCAAGCTGGAAGTAGGCCTTGGCCATGCGCTGCGACAGCATGCGCTCGCGACCGGCCTTGTTGACCGCCGAGTTGATGTCGGTGACCTGCGCGGTGGCCAGCAGCGGCTGCATGAACAGCACCATCAACAGGGCGACGAACGCGGCCCGCAGGCCAGAGTGCGGCTGGATCATGTGAAACTCCTTCGGCATGTTGCAGAGATCGGACAGGGAGCGGAGTCTAGGCGTCCGTCAAGCCGGGCGTCATGATCGCGCTCAAGTTCCGTGCACATGCACCGGCGCCGCCGTGGAGGATTTCACGCTCGGCTGCAAGTCAGATCATGCGGCCGGGGTTGAGGATGCCCTGCGGGTCCAACGCGGTCTTGAGCGTGCGCATCAGCGCGATTTCCGCCTCGCTGCGCGAGTAGTGCAGCCAGTCCCTCTTCAGCCGGCCGATGCCGTGCTCGGCCGACACCGAGCCGCCCTGCTTACGCACGACGCTGTACACCGCGTCCTCGATGCGGTGCAGGCTGTCGGCGTCCCGCGGCACCCGGCACACCACGACGTGCAGGTTGCCGTCGCCGACGTGGCCGAAGAACAGCGCCTTGAGTTGCGGCCAGTCGCGTTCGAGGTTAGCGCGCACGCGGGCGGCGCAGTCGCCGATGTCGGCCACCGGCACCGAGACGTCGAAGTTGAGCGTCGGCGCGTAGTCACGCAGCACCTCGGCGATGCCGTCGCGGATGGCCCAGAAGGCCTCGGTGTCCGCCACCGACTGCGCGATCGCCGCATCGAGAATCCAGCCCGCCTCGATGGCCTGCTCCAGCATCGCCTCGAAACGCTCGCCGTCGGTTTCGGGCTGACCGCAGTGCATGTCGATCAGCACATACACCGGGTAGTCGCCCGCCAGCGGCCGGCGCAGGCGGTTGGCCTCGACCGCGGTTTCCAGATAGTCACGCCACATGATCTCGAAGGCGCTGACCTGGCCCGACAGGCTCTGCTGCGCGTGGCGCAGGAAGCGCAGCGCCGCCGTGTAGTCCTGCAGCGCGACCAGCGCCGTGCTGGTGCCGCGCGGCAGCGGCTGCAGGCGCAGCACCACGCGAGTGACGATGCCGAGCACGCCTTCGCTGCCGATGAAGAGGTGCTTGAGGTCCATGCCGGCATTGTTCTTGGCCATGCGGTTCATCATCGACAGCACGGTGCCATCGGCCAGCACGACCTCGAGCCCGAGCACCGACTCGCGCGTGTTGCCATAGCGAATCACGCGGTTGCCACCGGCATTGGTCGCCACGTTGCCGCCGAGCTGGCACGAACCGCGCGCGCCGAGATCCACCGCCAGCAGCGCGCCGGCTTCGCGGCAGGCATCCTGCACGGCCTGCAGCACGGCGCCGGCCTGCACCGTTGCCGTGCCCGAATCGACGTCGATGGATTCGATGCGGTTCATGCGCTCGAGCGACACCACCACCTCGCCCTCGCCCGGCACCGCGCCGCCGACCAGGCCGGTGAGGCCGCCCTGCGCCACCACCCGCTGGCCGTGCGCGTGGCAGATCGCCACCATGCGCGACAGCTCGTCGGTGCTGCGCGGACGCAGGATGGCCAGCGGCACGCCACCGGCCACGCCGCTCCAGTCCTTCAGGTGGCGCGGGCTGGCGTCGCCGGCCAGCACCTCGTCGGCACCGAAGGCGGCGACGAGCGCATCGATTACAGGGGATGCAGCAGCATTGGCGTGGGACATGGCGGCTCGCGGATCGGATCGGGACAGGGCCGCCATGCTGCCATGCCCGGCGCTTTCGCGCAGCCCGCGACCGGTCAGACGAAGACCGGCTCGGGCTCCAGACGCACGCCGAAGCGCGCCTCGACATCGGCCATGATGGCCTGCGCGATGCGCGCGACGTCCGCCCCGCAGGCACCGCCGCGATTGACCAGCACCAGCGCCTGGCGCTCGAAGCTGCCCACCGGGCCGAGGCTGCGCCCCTTCCAGCCGGCCTGCTCGATGAGCCAGCCGGCCGCCAGCTTCTCGCCGCCGTCGGCCTGCGGGTAGTGCGGCATGGCGGGATGGTCGGCCAGCAACCGCGCGCAGTGTGCAGCGTCGACCACCGGGTTCTTGAAGAAGCTGCCGGCGTTGCCGATCTCGGCGGGATCGGGCAGCTTGCGGCGGCGGATGGCGATGACCGCGTCGGAAACGTCGAGGGGTGTGGGCGCGGTGACGCCGCGCGCTTCCATCTCGCGCGCGACGTCGGCGTAGCGCGTCACCGGCTGCCAGGGGTGCGGCAGGCGGAAGCGCACCGCCGTCACCAGCCAGCGCCCCGGCTGGCGCTTGAACACGCTGTCGCGGTAGCCGAAGCCACAGTCGTCGAGCGCGAAGCTGCGGCAGGCGCCGGTCTCGAGGTCAACCGCGTCGAGCGAATCGAAGCGGTCGACGACTTCCAGCCCGTAGGCACCGATGTTCTGAATGGGCGCGGCACCGACCGTGCCGGGGATCAGCGACAGGTTCTCCAGCCCGGGCCAGCCCTGCATTAGCGTCCAGCGCACAAAGTCGTGCCAGTTCTCGCCGGCGCCGGCCTCGACGATCCAGGCGTCGGCCTCCTCGCGCATCAGTCGGCGGCCGGCGATCTCGACCTTCAGCACGGTGCCGGCGAAGTCGCCGGTGAGCACCAGGTTGCTGCCGCCGCCCAGCACCAGCCGGGGCGCATCCGCCCAGCCGGGCGCGTGCACCGCGGCGACGGCCTCCTCGGCCGAGCGCAGGCGCAGCAGGCGCGCCGCGCGCGCCTTGAGGCCGAAGGTGTTGAAGCCGGACAGGTCGGCGTCGTACTCGACGTGCGCGGGCTCAGCCATGCCCGCGCTCCAGGACCGCCGCATCGCCGGTAGCGCGCGCGGCGTCCTGCGGAATCGGGAACAGGCGGTCGTAGCCGAGGTTGAAGAGCAGCGCATACACCGTGTAGGTGATGGCCAGCAGGATGTCGGCCACGGCGGCCTCGATCCAGCCCATGCCGGTCCACCACACGATGATGGGCAGCGTCATCGTGAACAGGCCGGCCTCGAAACCGACGGCATGAATGCAACGCAGGCGGAACGGCCGGCGGTCGGCGGTGCGGCCGGTGAGCCGGCCTTCGACCCAGTCGAAACTGGTGTTGTAGCAGCCGTTCCAGATCGCGGCCACGAGCGCGAGCAGCGCCAGCAGGCCGATGGACTCGGCGATCGGCACGCCGCTGGCCCAGGCGAAGGGCGGGGTGATCAGCAACAGGCCGCCGATCTCGAACATCGCGATCTGGCGCAGCCGATCGCCGAAGGAGCGAAGCTTGGGTTTGGATGACACGATGAAGTCCTGCAACGAAAGCGACCCCGGGGCGGGGTTCCATCAGCACGGGTCGTCCCGTGTAAAACCGACGGTCGCTGCGTCGTTGCGCATGGCGGGCGGGGTCGTCCCCGCGTCGGAACCGGATCGGCCGCATCGGGCCGCCGTCCTTTTTAGCAAATCGGCCGGCTGCCTGGCAAGCCGTGCCCGCTGCTAACATCCGGGCATGTTCAACCCCTCCCCCAGGACGACACCATGAAGACAGCCCAGGACCTCGTTGCCGCAGCCAAGGCCCGCACCCACGAGATCGGCATCGACGCCGCCGAAGCCGCCATCCGCGACGCGGATGTCGTGATCGACGTGCGCGAACCCGACGAATTCAGCGCCGGCCACATCCCCGGCGCAGTCAACATTCCGCGCGGACTGCTGGAATTCAAGCTCGGCAGCATGCCCGAGTACGACTCGCGCGACCTGAAGGTGGTGCTGTACTGCAAGACCAGCGGCCGCGCCGCGCTGTCGGCCTGCGCGATGCAGGACATGGGCTACGCGCAGGTGAAGTCCATCCTCGGCGGCTTCGACGCCTGGGCCGCGGCGGGCAAGCCGGTGGCCAAACCGAGCCTGCCGTCCTTCGGTTGACGGTTTTCCGCGGGTTTCCGCGGGTGGGCGGGCGGCACGAGGCCGATTAAACTATTTGGCCAAATAGTTATCCGACCGTGATCCATGCGCCGCACCCGCCGGGGTGCGGCCGGCTCACAAGGTTTCGCCCATGCTTCCTACCCTGCTGCCGATCGGCGCCCTGCTCGCCGGTATCGCCCTCCTGCTGCTCGGCTCCGGCCTGCTCAATACCGTCGTTGCCCTGCGCGGCAGCCTGGAAGGCTTCTCCGACACCACGCTGGGCCTGATCGGCTCCACCTACTTCTTCGGCTTCTTCCTCGGCACCTTCGTGGCGCCGCGCCTGATCCGGCGCATGGGCCACGTGCGCGCCTTCGCCTTCTTCGGCGCGGCGGTTGCGGCCTGCATGCTGCTGCACGCGCTGGTGGTGCAGCCGGCGTTCTGGATGCTGCTGCGCGTGATCACCGGCGTCGCGCTGGTCGGCTTCTACGCGGTGATCGAGAGCTGGCTCAACGAACAGACGGCCGCCGAACGGCGCGGCCAGGTGTTCGCGGTGTACATGGCGGTCAACCTGCTGGCGCTGGCCGGCGCGCAGCAACTGCTGCGCCTGGACGGCCCCGAGACCTTCACGCTGTTCGCCGTGGCGGCGATCTTCGTCTGCCTGTCGCTGCTGCCGGTGACGATGACCCGCCTGCCCCAACCCCAGCTCGGCCATACGCCCAGGCTGGACCTGCGCATGGTGTGGCGCGCCGCGCCGGCCGCCTTCGTCGGCGCGCTGTCGTCGGGCGTGGCGATGGGCGCGTTCTGGAGCCTGGGGCCGATCTACGGCGAGCGCGTCGGGCTGGATGCGGCCGGCGTCGCCACCCTGATGACCAGCGCGATCCTGGGTGGCGCGCTGCTGCAGTGGCCGATCGGCCGCTTCTCCGACAGCGGCGACCGCCGCCGCGCGCTGGGTCTGGTCGCCGCCGTGGCCGCGGCCAGCGGCGCGGTGATGGTGGCGCTGGGCAGCTTCGCCTCGGTCGCGCTGGCAGGCTTCTTCGTGTTCGGCGCGGCGGCCTTCGCGGTCTATCCGATCGTGGTCGCGCACCTCATCGACCACCTCCACCAGCAGGACATCCTCGCCGGCAACACCGGCGTGCTGTTCCTGCATGGCGTGGGCGCGGCGTTGGGGCCGATGCTGGCCGGCGTGCTGCTGGGCTGGGTCGGCTCGGTCGGCCTGCCGCTGCATTTCGCGCTGGCCTTCGCGCCGCTGGCCGTATTCGCGATGCTGCAGGCCCGGGGCGGGGCCGACGAGATTGTGGATGAGGCGGCGCAGTTCGCGCCGATGCTGCGCACCTCGCCGACGGTGCTGGAGATGGTCGCGCCCGAGTCGGGCATCGTAACCGCGCAGCAGGCCGACGCGGTTCAGACCGACGTCGAGCCGCCGCTCACGCCCCCGCCATCGTCTGCGCCCACCACAGGTACAGCGGGATCCCCGCCAGCAGGTTGAAGGGGAAGGTCACCGCCAGCGCCGCGGCCACGCCCAGGGCGGGGTTGGCCTCGGGCACCGCGATGCGCATCGCGGTGGGTGCGGCGATGTAGGACGCGCTGCTGGCCAGGGTCATCATCAGCACCGTCCCGCCCACGCCCAGGCCCATCACCTGCGCCACGCCCCAGCCGAGCACGGCCAGCACCGGCGGCAGAGCAAGCGCGCAGCCGACCAGGAACAGCCCGGCCTTCTTCAGGTCCGGCAGGCGATCAGCGGCGATCAGGCCCATCTCGAGCAGGAACAGGCACAGCGCGCCCTTGAACAGATCGACGAACAGCGGCGACAGCGGCTCCAGCCCTTGCGGCCCGGCAACCCAGCCGATCAGGATGCCGCCCCCGAGCAGCACCACGCTCTTGTTGGCGAACACCTCGTGCACCAGCGCGCTCGCGGTGGAGCTGCCATCGGCCGACTTCACCCCACAGCGCGCGATCAGCGTCGCGACGATCAGCGCCGGCGCCTCCATCAGTGCGGCGAGCAGGGCCAGGTGGCCTTCCACCTCGATGCCACGGCCGGCCAGCACCGCCGCACCCACCGCGAAGGTGACGATGCTCACCGAGCCGTAGTGCGCCGACAGAGAAGCGGCATCCGGGCGCGAGAAGCGCAGGCGGAAGAGCGGAAACACCAGCAACGGGATGACCGCGCCTAGGCCGATCGCCAGTAGCGCATCCACCCACAGCGTGGCGCTTTCGGAGCGCGCGATCTCGACCCCGCCCTTCAGGCCGATGGCCAGCAGGAGGTAGATCGACAGGGTTTCGAACACCGCCGCCGGCAGGCGCAGCCCGCTCTTGACCAGCGAGGCGACGGCACCGAGGGCGAAAAAGAAGGGAACAGCATCGATCATGAATTCAATTTCCAGCAAGTGGCATTCATCTGTCTCGCGCCGAACTTTGATGCGAAACCTTGTGCAGCATTCTGCCGCAGCGCACACATGTAGAAAATTGATTTATTCTTTTGTTTTAAATAGACATAACTCTATATAAAGATGCGCCTCACCCTCCACCAGCTGCGCCTGCTGCTCGCCGTGACCCGCGAAGGCAGCGTGTCGCGCGCCGCCCAGCGCCTGCATCTGACGCAGCCCACGCTGTCGGCGCAGCTGCGCCAGTTGTCGGACCAGGTGGGCTTGCCGCTGTTCGAGCGCATCGGGCGCCGCCTGCACCTGACCCCCGCCGGCGAGGCGGTGGTCGACAGCGCGACGCGGCTGGAGGAGGAGCTGGAGCGCCTTGACGAGACCCTGGCCGAGCTGCGCGGCGACGTCGGGGGAAAGCTGCGGCTGGCGGTGGTGAGCACCGCGGAGACCTTCATCCCGCGCCTGCTGGGCGAGTTCCGCCGCGAACGGCCGGCGGTGGAGGTGTCGCTGGTGGTACTGAACCGCGACGCGGTGCTGCGCCGACTGGCGGACAACCGCGACGACCTCTACATCATGAGCCGTCCGCCCGCCGCGCCGCCGGTGACCGCCACGCCCTTCCTCGCCAACCCGCTCGTGGTGATCGCTGCCGCCGACCACCCGCTGGCCGGCCGCCGCGCGGTGCCGATCAAGGCGCTGGCGGGCGAGGAGTTCGTGCTGCGCGAGCCCGGCTCGGGCACGCGTCAGGCGGCGGAAAGCTTCTTCGCCGAGCACGACATCGTGCTGCGGCCGCGGCTGGAGCTGGGCAGCAACGAGGCGGTGCGCCAGGCGGTGGCGGGTGGACTGGGGCTGTCGCTGCTGTCAGCCCATGCCCTGGCCCATGCGCCGGACGAGGGCATCGCCGTGCTCGCGGTGAAGGACACGCCGGTCGTGACCCAGTGGCAGGTCGTGCACCCGACCGGCAAGCGCCTTACTCCGCTGGCGGATGCGTTCCTGCGCTTTCTGCAGGCCCGGGCGCCGGAACTGAACCGGGCAGCCCAGGCTCGGCTGTCGGCGGCACGGGGATAGCCGGGCCGGCGTCGATGCGGCCGGCGCGGGCGCGCGGCGGCGCAGCGTCCGTGCCTTCTTCGGCCGGGATGTCCGGCACCGGCGAAGCCACCACACCCACATCCGCCGCATCCGGCGCCACGCCGCCTTCGGACAGCGGCGCAGCCGGCAGCACGCCTTCGGTTGCCGACTGCGCCGGATCCGGCAGGGGCGGCTCGACCATGACCGGGGCCGACTCCACCGGCGGTGACCCGCCCGCATCGCCCGGCAGCACTTCCTCGTCTACCGGCACAGCCCTCTCGTTCGCCGTCGCAGGGACGGCGAGCGGCAACGGCAGGTCTTCGACCGGGAGGCAGGCGATGTCGGCGCCCGGCGCCAGATGAGGCACGAGCACCGGCGCCATCGACTTCAGGATCTGCACCGGCAGCCCGGAGGTGAAGCGATAGGCCGCGGCGTTGGGGCCGATGACGTAGGCGGTGAGTGAGCCGAAATGGTGCGGGCCGAGGTAGAAGACGAAGGTGGCGGTGCGGTTCAGCGCCATGCCGGGGCGGCCGCCGATGACGATGCGGTTGTCGCCGGTGCCGGTCTTTCCGCCCAGCGTCAACGCGCTGCCGTCGGCCAGGCGGAAGCTGCCCGCCAGCCGGCGCGCGGTGCCGCTCTCGACGACGTCGGACAGTGCGCCGCGCAGCGCCGCCGCCACTTCCGGTGCCATCACCCGCTCGCCCACGCCGGGCCGCACCGAAAAGGCGATCTCGTAGGGCGTGTCGGTGGCGAAGCGCACGCGGTCGATGCGCCGCGTCGACAGGCGTACGCCGTCATTGACGATGATGCCCATCAGTTCGGCCAGCGCTGCCGGGCGGTCGCCCGAGCTGCCGAGCGCGGTGGCGAGCGAAGGCACGAGATGGCCGAAGGGGTAGCCCAGCCGCGCCCAGCGGCGGTGGATGTCGAGGAAGGCCTCGACCTCGAGCATGGTGAAGATGCGCGAATCCTGCGCGCTGCGCGAACGGGTGCGGAACAGCCAGCGGTAGACCGCCTGGCGCTCGTCCGCGCTGGCGGCCACCGTCTCGGACAGGCTGGCCTGCGGGTTGCGCATGCGGTAGCCCACCAGCCACAGCTCCAGCGGATGCACGCGCGCGACGTAGCCGCGGTCGGGCAGGTCGAAGGCCTCGGGCGCGTGACGGCTGTAGAGCTGCTCGATGCGCGACTCCGACAGTTGGGCATCGCCCAGGCGGCGGCCGAGGAAGGCGGCGAGCGCTTCGGGCGGCGCCTCGGGTTCGAGGTAGCGGAACACCGCGGCCAGGCGCTCGGCGCTCGGGCGCAGGCCGTCGAGCAGCAGGGTGCGCATCTCCTCGGGACTGCGGCCCTGGTACTTGCGCCAGAAGCGGCGCAGGAAGGTCTGGCCCTCGCGGTCGGCGAAGCGCGCCAGGTACTCGGCGCGCCGCGGGTCCTCGGCGTCTTCCATCAACCGCGCCGTGCTGCCCGGCACCTGGTACATGGTGTGGCGCACGATCTCGCGCATCAGGCGCACGAAAGGCAGGTTGATCGAGGCCTGCAGCGCCTCGCGCAGCGTGGGCTCGCGCGCGTCGTCGCTGCGGTTGAAATTACCGAAGGTATGCACCCCGCCGCCGGTGAAGAAATTCTCGGCCGGGCTGGCGGAGAAGCGCCGTTCGAGCGCAGCCTCGAGCATTGCCGGCAGGCTGCGGTCGCTGGCGGTGGCGAGATGATCGATCGCCCAGCGCGTGAGGTTGTCCTGGCGCGCAACCTCGACCTGGCGCAGCGCCGGCACGTCGAGTTCGGCCAGGCGGCCGTGCAGCTCGGCGACGATCTCGAGGTAGGTCGTCAACACGCGCAGCTTGGCGGTGGAGCCGAGTTCGAGCTTGCTGCCCTCGTTGATGTCGAGCGGCTGGTCGGTGGTGTCGGTCTGCACCCGCACGCGGTTGCCGCCGGGGGTGCGCTCGACCAGCGTGAAGCTGTAGCGCACCGCGCCGAGCGTGGCCGGATTGAGCATGCGGTCGCCGATCAGGCCCTGGCTGCGGGCGAAGTCGGCATCCGACAGCCGGTTGAGATAAGCGCCGACCGCCTGCTGCAGGCCGCCGTGCAGCGTGGTGTCGACCTCAGCGTCGAGACGGTCGAGGCTGTACAGCGAGGTGCCGAGCATGCCGGCCAGGCGCGCGCGCACCGCGGTCGTGCCCTTGCCGGGGTTCGCCGGCAGCACCGCGGGGTTGGCGACCAGGTCGCGGAACAGCAGCGGCTGCGACAACGCGGCGTCGCGCATCGCCGCGCTGATGCTGCCGGCCTCGGTCAGCAGGCGCAGGTAGGCGTCGGTGGTGCGCGTCAGCTCCTCGCGGCCGCGCGCCAGGTACCAGGACGGACGGCGGTGGGCGATCATCAGCGCCACCACCTGACGCATCGCGAGGCCCTGCGCCTTCAGCGTGTCGCCCTCGTCGTCGGGCGCTGACAGCAGTTCATTGACGCGATCGAAATCCGCGCCGAACCAAACCCACAGGCCGTCGCCCAGGCCGTTGACCTCGCCATGGCCAGGCGCGGCCGACAGCGGCACGGTGTTCAGATAGTCGAGCACCAGATTGCGGCGCACCGGCAGGGTCTGCTCGCCCTCGCGGTAGGCGCGCACGCTGGCCGACACCATCTGGCGCAGCTTCTCGCGGGCGTCGTAGGTGATGCCGTCGGGCGAGTGGCGGTATTTCTCGATCTGCGTTGCCAGCGTGCTGCCGCCGGGGGCGTCGAGATCCTCCTTGACCATGCGCCCGACCTGGGCCGCAGCAGCGCGCGCGAAGCGCACCCAGTCGACGGCCGGGTTCAGCATCGGCCGGCTCTCGTCGAGCAGGTCGCGGTTCTCGATGAAGAGCAGCGCCTGCGCCACCACCGGCGGCACCGCGGCGAAGTCGGCGTAGCCGCGGTAGGGATAGCGGAAGTCATAGAGCGGCCCGGCGCGACAGTCGAGCACGTCGAGGCCAGTGCGCGTCTTCTCGCGATAGGGCGGAAACAGCCCGCGGTCGACGTAGTCGAGAAGGTCGGGGCTGAAGCGGGTCTGTGCGGTGAGTTCGAAGCCGCGCGCCTCGAGCCGCTCGATGAAGCGCGGCAGCTCGGTGTAGCCCAGGCGCTGGTCGAAGGGGCCGTGCTGCGGGTAGCGCACCGCGTTGCTGCGGCCAGCGACGCGTTCGTAGTCGAGTTTGGCGGCGAAGCGCGAGATCTCGCGCGCCTGCAGGCGGGAGGTCTGCAGCTCGTGCGCGAGCAGCAGACCTCCCGCCACCAGCGCGACCAGCACGAGGATGAGGATCAGCGCGCCGAACAGCCGGAAGGGGCGGATGCGGCGCCGGGGCGCCGCCGCTTGCAGCGCGGGTTGCGGGGTCGGGACGTCGGAACTCACGGGCGGGCGAATCGATATTGCATTGCATCAATTATCCGCATTCCAGCGCGGAAAAATGACACTGTTACAGATCCGCCGCCGCGTGCCGGCGCGCTCCCCGGCGGCCTGCTGTCAGCCGCGATGCACTGCCAGGCCTGCAAACGACTGCGCGACCGGCATCAGCTCGATGGTGTTGATGTTGACGTGGGCCGGGCGGGTCGCGATCCAGTAGATCGAGTCGGCGATGTCCTCGGCCGTCAGCGGCTGCACGTTGGCGTAGACCTGGGCGGCCTTGTCGTCGTCGCCATGGAAGCGCACGTTGGAGAACTCAGTGCCGCCGCACAGGCCCGGCTCGATGTCGGTGACGCGGATGGCGGTGCCAAGCAGGTCCGCGCGCAGGTTGAGGCTGAACTGGCGCACGAAAGCCTTGGTGGCGCCATAGACGTTGCCGCCGGCGTAGGGCCAGCGGCCGGCGATGGAGCCGAGGTTGAAGACGTGGCCGCGGTTGCGCTCGACCATGCCGGGCAGAAAGGCGCGCGTCACCTGCACGAGGCCGGTGCAGTTGGTGTCGATCATGGTGTGCCAGTCGTCCAGCGAGGCCTTGTGGGCGGGCTCCAGGCCAAGCGCAAGCCCGGCGTTGTTCACCAGCACATCGATGGCGGCGAAGTCGGCAGGCAGGGACGCGGGCGCGGCGGCGACGGCGTCGGCATCGCGGACATCGAGCTCGAGCGGCAGCAGTGCGTCGCCGAGTTCGGCCGCGAGCGCGTCCAGCCGGTCCTTGCGGCGCGCGGTGGCGACGACGCGATGGCCTCCCTTGACGAAGCTGCGGGCGATGGCGGCACCAAAGCCGGCGGAAGCGCCGGTAACGAAGACGATCATGAGCGAGTTTCCTGAATGATGGGTTGAAGCGGGACGCACCAGCGTCACGAAGGCGCGACACGGCGCACGGCCGGACGATGGTAGCGGAGCCGGGCGCAGGCTCCAATCCGCAATCGCCCCGGCGCCGGGCCTTTCAGTACGCGCTGTCGACGAGGTTGGTCGGCCGGCCGGCGACGAAGTTCTCGATGTTGTCGATCAGCTGGTCGGCCAGCGTCTGCTGCGCCTCGTCCGAGGCCCAGGCCACGTGCGGAGTCAGGATGACGTTGGGGCGCGCGGCGATGCGCATCATCGGGCTGTCGGCCGCGGGCGGCTCGCCGTCGGCGACGTCGAAACCGGCGCCGGCGATGAGTCCTTCGTCCAGCGCCTGCACCAGCGCGGCCTCGTCCACCAGGCCGCCGCGGCCGGTGTTGATGATGAGCGGGCGCCGTGCCATGGCGCGGAATTCGGGCGTCGCGATCATGCCGCGGCTCTGCGGCGTGAGCGGGCAATGCAGGGTGATGATGTCGCTGGTCGCCAGCATCTCGTCCCAGGGCGTGTAGAGGCGGCCGGCGCCGGTCTTGCCCTTGCGTGCGGCGAACAGCGGCACCATGCCGAAGGCACGCGCGATGTCGGCCACACGCTGGCCCAGCACGCCTTCGCCGATGATGCCCAGGCGGGCGCCGCGCAGGTCGTGGATGGTGTGGTTGAAGAAGCAGAACTGGCCCGAGCGCTGCCATTCGCCGGCCAGCACGTCGTCACGGTAGGCGACGAGGTTGCGGCGCAGCGCCAGCATCAGCGCGAAGGTGTGTTCGGGCACGGTATTGACGGCGTAGCCGCGGATGTTGGCCACCGCGATGCCGTGCTGCTGGCAGTACGCCTTGTCGACGCAGTCGGTGCCGGTGGCGGCGACCGCGACCAGACGCAGCGCGGGCAGTTGCGCCAGCACCGCGGCGGACAGCGGCACCTTGTTGGTGATGGCGATGCTGGCACCGGCCAGGCGCTCGACGATCTGCTCGGGCGCGGTCCGGTCATGGACGACCAGTTCGTGCGCGAACGCCGGGCTGCGCAGGCGGATCTGCGGCGCGATGGTCGCGCGGTCGAGGAAAACGATCTTGTGCATGGACGTTGGGTTTGTCTTGGGGAAGGAAGAACGCGACCTCAGTCGCCCAGCGCCTGCGTCAGGTCGGCGAGCAGGTCGGCCACCGGCTCGATGCCGACCGACAGCCGCAGCAGGTCGGTGGGGCAGCGGCTGCCCGGGCCTTCGACGCTGGCGCGGTGCTCGATGAGGCTCTCGACCGAGCCAAGCGAGGTGGCACGCTTGAAGACCTGCACGCGCGCCGCCACGTCGCGGGCCCTGGCTTCGCCGTCCCTGAGCCGGATCGACAGCATGCCGCCGAAGCCGCCGTTCATCTGCGCGACGGCGGTCGCGTGCTGCGGATGCGAGGGCAGGCCCGGATACAGCACCTGCGCGATCGCCGGGTGCTGCGCGAGCTCGGTCGCGAGCTGCAGCGCATTCGCGCAGGCGGCGCGCACCCGCAGATGCAGCGTGCGCATGCCGCGGAGCAGCAGCCAGGCCTCGAAGGGGCCGAGGATGGCGCCGCCGAGGTTACGCATGACGCGGATGCGCTGCCACAGCGGCGAGTCCTCGCGCGTGACCAGGGCGCCGGCGACGACGTCGGAATGTCCGTTGAGGTACTTGGTGGCCGAATGCAGCGCGATGTCCGCGCCAAGGGCCAGCGGCTGGCACAGCACCGGCGTGGCCACGGTGGAATCGACCAACGTCATGGCGCCGTGCTGGCGCGCGAGCGCGGCCGCGGCGCGGATGTCGGTGAGTTCCCAGGTGGGATTGGCGGGCGTCTCCACCCACAGCAGGCGCGTAGGTGCGGCAGCGAGCTGGCGCTCGACGTCGGCGATGTCGGCGTTGTCGTAGAAGGCAAGCTGGATGCGGCCATGCTCGGCGAGGTCCAGCAGCCACTTGCGCAGCGCCCAGTACATCGACTGCGGGGCGAGGACGCGGTCCCCCGGCTCCAGTGCCTGCAGCACGGCCGATGCCGCGGCGTGGCCGGAGGCGAACAGCAGGGCCTGGGTGCCACCGTCGAGCTGGCGCAGCACCTCTTCCGCCTCGATGTAGGCGGGGCTGGCGTCGCGCGCATAGACCCGCCCGCCCGGGTAGCTGCCGTCTGCCGCGCGCTCGAAGGTGCTGGCGAGGTGAATGGGCGGGACGATGTCGCGGTAGGGCTCGGCCACGCGGCCAAGGCCATGCACGGTGAGGGTTTCGAGTGAGCTCATGCGGTTCCCCAGGGTGGCGGGCGCGTCGGCCTGCCCGGTCGATGGATTCGGAAGGACCGCCATCCTAATCCAGCGCGCCGCGAGAGGGGGTCCCCTCGGGGATCACCCCTGGGGTCGCACCAAGGGGCTGCACCCCTGCTCAGTAGTGCGGCGTCTCGTTCGACCGCAGGTCGAACAGCAGCACCTCGGCCTGCTCGCCCCGGGCGAATTCGATCTCGCGCGCGTCGCGCAGCTTGACCGCATCGCCTGCCGCGAGACGCCGGCCGTTGATGTCGAGGGCGCCGCGCGCCACATGCACGTAGGCGAAGCGCTTGGCCGGCAAGGTGAAGCGCTGGTGTTCCGCACCGTCGAACAGGCCGGCATACACGCGGGCGTCCTGATGCACGGACAGCGAGCCCTCGGCACCGTCGGGCGAGATGATCAGGCGCAGCCGGCCGCGCTTTTCCCCGGCGTCGAAATGCTGCTGCTGGTAGCGCGGCGCCACGCCCTTCCGATCGGGCACGATCCAGATTTGCAGGAAGTGCACCTCCTGCTCGCGCGAGGCGTTGTACTCGCTGTGGCGCACGCCGGTGCCGGCGCTCATCATCTGCACGTCGCCCGGGCGGATCACCGAGCCGGTGCCCATCGAATCCTTGTGCTCCAGCGCGCCATCGAGGACGTAGGAGAAGATCTCCATGTCGCGGTGACCGTGGGTGTCGAAGCCCCGCCCCGGACGCACCCGGTCCTCGTTGATCACCAGCAGGTCCGAGAATCCCAGGTGTTGCGGGTCGTAGTAGCTGCCGAAGGAAAAGCTGTGCTGCGAATGCAGCCAGCCGAAGTTTGCGAGGCCGCGCGCGGCGGCGGGTCGGAGTTCCATGACGTCCTGGTCCTGTCGTTGGCGCGGGCGCCGGCGGGGCCGCCACCGGACGGCGCCCGCCGCGCATTGCCGCCTTATTGCTTGATCGCTTCGAGCGAGACGGTGATCGTCACCTCGTCACCCACGTTGGGCGCGTACTTGCCGGCGTTGAACTCGCTGCGCTTGATCACGGTGCTGGCGTTGGCGCCGATGGCGTCCTTCTTCAGCATCGGGTGCGGCATGGTGGTGAAGTGGGTCACCTTCAGCGTCACCGGCTTGGTCACGCCCTTGATCGTCAGCTCGCCGTCGATGCTCGCCGGCTTGTCGCCGTCAAACGTGACCTTGGTCGACTTGAAGGTGGCGGTCGGGTACTTGGCGGTGTCGAGGAAGTCCTCGCCCTGGATGTGCTCGTTGAAGGTGGCATAGCCGGTGTTGACCGAGGTCATGTCGATGGTGATGTCGACCGCGCCGGTCCTGGCCGCCTTGTCCAGCGTGACGGTGCCGGTGGTCTTCTCGAACTTCGAGACCTGGGTCGACAGGCCGAAGTGGCTGTACGAGAAGCTCGGGAAGGTGTGGGTGGGGTCGATGCCGTAGGTCTCGGGCGCGGCGAACGCGGAGTTGGCGGCGGCCGAGATGATCAGGGCGGCGGAAAGTTTGGCGATACGGTTCATGTTGAGGTCCTCTCAGGGTTGGGGGTCTTGAACAGGGGTGGGGTTGCGAGCGATGCCGCGGCTTATTTCGCCGCGGCGGTGATGCGGAACTTGATCACGACGTCGTTGGCGACGACGTCGAAGGCCTTCCAGGCGCCTTCGCCGACCGAGAAGTCGCCGCGCTTGATCGTCAGGCTGCCTTCGAACACGCCGGCCTTGCCCTGCTCGGCGAAGGTGGCGGGGACGACGACGTCCCGGGTCGTGCCCTTGATCGTCAGCTTGCCGGCGACCTCGTACTTGTTGCCGCCGAGCGCCTTGACGCCAGTGGATTCGAAGCGCGCGGTGGGGAAGTCCTTGGTGTTGAACCAGGTCTTGCGCGCCGCCTCCTCGTCGCCCTCGTCGCTGCCGGTGTCGATGCTGGCGAGTTCGACCTCGATGGTGGCCGAGGCCGCCTGCGGGGCGGCCGGGTCGAAGCGAAGCTGGCTCGAGAACTTCCTGAAGGCGCCGTCCATCGACACGCCCATCTGCTGATAGCCGAAGGCGATGCGGCTCTGGTCGGCCTGGACCTGGCTGTATTCGACGGCGTGGGCGGACGCGGCGATGGCGAAGGTGGAGAACAGGGCGAGGGCGATGCGTTTCATGGTTTCAGTCCTTGGCAATTCGGGAGGGGTTCAGTCGGCGCGGCCCGGCAGCATGCGGGTGAGCACGTCGTCCTTGTCGAAGAAGTGATGCTTGAGCGCGGCGCCGACGTGGCCGAGCAGCACGGCGATCAGCACGAAATTCAGCACCACGTGCACCGTCTGCAGCAGGTCGCCGAGCGCCTTGTCCTTGGCGAGCAGGTCTGGGATCGGCAGCACGCCGAACCACACGGTCTGGAAGCCCTTGGCCGAGCTCATCAGCCAGCCGGTGAGCGGGATGGCGAACATCAGCACGTACAACAGGTGGTGGCCGGCGTGGGCGGCGATGCGTTCGATCGGCGCCATGTGCTGCGGCAGCGCCGGCGGCCGGTGGGTGATGCGCCAGGCCAGGCGCACGACGACGAGCAGGAACACGGTGACGCCCACCCACTTGTGCCACGAGTAGATCTGCAGCTTGGTGGGCGAGACATCCAGCCCGGTCATGTAGAAACCCAGGCCCAGCATGCCGAAGATGAGCATGGCGATGAGCCAGTGCAGGGTCTTGGCGGTGGCGGTGTAATGGGCGTTCATGGGGGTGCTCATGATCCGAAGTCCTTTGACGATCGGCCCGGACCGCGGTCCGTGCAATTGCGATGACTGAACTTTAGGCGCTGGCGGCGTCGCGAAATAGGCGACAATCGAAAAATCAAAATTGCTCGGAGAGCAACAATGAACCGGCTCGATGCGATGAACCTCTTCGTGCGGGTGGCGGACCTCGGCAGCTTCGCCGCGGTCGCCAACCAGCTTGGCGTGGCCCGTTCGGTGGTCACGCGCCAGATCGCGGCGCTGGAGGAGCACCTGGGGGTGAAGCTGATGGTGCGCACCACCCGCCGGCTGACCCTGACCAGCGCGGGAACGAGCTACCTGGACAAGTGCCGCACCATTCTCGACCTGGTGGAGAGCGCCGAGGCCGACGTGATGGAGGCGCGCCTGACGCCCCGCGGCAACCTGCGCATCAGCCTGCCGCTGAGCTACGGCCTGAAGCGGATCGCGCCGCTGCTGCCCGCGTTCCTGAAGACCTACCCCGAGATCAGCCTAGCCCTCGACTTCACCGACCGCCACATCAACCTCATCGACGAGGGCGTGGACCTGTCGATCCGCATCGCGCCCCGTCTCGACCCCGGCGACGTCGCGCGCAAGCTGGGCGAAAGCCGGCTCATCGCCGTCGCCTCGCCCGACTACCTGGCACGGCACGGCCGGCCGACGCATCCATCGGAACTGACCGCCCACGGCTGCCTGGGCTACTCGGCCAGGACGCAGAACCGCCCGCTCGCCTTCCTCATCGACGGCAGGATGGAGAACATTCACGTGCCCTTCCGCCTGCAGGCCAACAACGGCGACGCCCTGATGGAAGCAGCCGCGCAGGGCCTGGGCATCACCGTGCAGCCGGATTTCATCGCCAACGCCTACCTCGCGAGCGGTGCGGTGGAACCGATCCTGGAAGGCTTCGCGCCGCCGCCGCTCGGTATCCACGCGATGCTGCCGAGCAACCGCTACCTGCCGCACCGCGTGCGGGTGCTGATCGATTTCCTCGCCAAGGGACTTGCCGCGCCGGCATAGCGCGCATCCGAATAAGCAATCCGTTTTTTCTTCGTTCAGGTCATGAAGCCGGACGGATAGATTTTCTCCATCGCAATCACCCCTGACGGAGAAAATCATGAAGTTCAGCCCCATCCGCCGCAGCCTGCTCGCCCTTGTCCTGGCCCCGGCCCTGGCAGCCGGTTTCGTTGGCAGCGCACAGGCGCAGACCACGCTGCTCAACGTCTCCTACGATCCGACACGCGAGCTCTATCAGGAATTCAACCCCCAGTTCGCCAAGCACTGGAAGAGCCAGACCGGCGAAGACGTCACCATCAAGCAATCGCACGGCGGCGCCGGCAAGCAGGCACGTGCGGTAATCGACGGACTCGAAGCCGATGTCGTCACGCTGGCGCTGGCCTACGACATCGACGCCATCGCCGAGAAGACCGGCAAGATCCCGACCGACTGGCAGAAGCGCCTCGCACACAACAGCTCGCCCTACACCTCGACCATCGTGTTCCTGGTGCGCAAGGGCAACCCCAAGGGCATCAAGGACTGGGGCGACCTGGTCAAGCCGGGTGTCGAGGTCATCACCCCCAACCCGAAGACCTCGGGCGGCGCACGCTGGAACTACCTCGCCGCCTGGGGCTACGCACTCAAGCAGCCGGGCGGCAACGAACAGACGGCGCAAGCCTTCGTCACCCAACTGCTCAAGCACGTGCCGGTGCTCGATTCCGGCGCCCGCGGTTCCACCAACACCTTCGTCCAGCGCGGCATCGGCGACGTGCTGCTGGCCTGGGAAAACGAGGCCTTCCTGTCGATCAACGAGCTCGGCCCGGACAAGTTCGAGATCGTCGTGCCGTCGATCTCGATCCTCGCCGAACCGCCGGTCACGGTCGTGGACGGCGTGGCGAAGAAGCGCGGCACCGAAAAGGTCGCCCAGGCCTACCTCGAGTACCTGTACTCGCCGGTCGGCCAGAAGCTCGCCGCCAAGCACTACTACCGCCCGGTCAAGCCCGAGCACGCCGACCCGGCCGATGTCGCGCGCTTTCCGAAGGTGGACCTGATCACCATCGAAGACCTCGGCGGCTGGCAGGCGGCGCAGAAGGAGCACTTCGCCGACGGTGGCGTGTTCGACCAGATCTACGCCAGGTAAGCGGGGTATCGAACCTGACGAACCAGGCCGCCCGGCCTGGTTCGCACGATCAGGATCGACGCCGCCTCCACAGCGCGATCGCCCCCCACAGCGCCACGCCGAAGACCGCTCCCGCAACCAGCCCAGCCCAACTGCTGACCGGCACCGGGTTGCGCACGACGATGTAGAGCAGGCCCGCCGGCAAGGCGATGCCGAAGGCGATGTTGCCGCCGTCGCCCGTGCGCACGAGCATTGCGCTGACGGTGTAGAGCACGCGCAGCAGGACGACCAGCAGCAGGGCCAGCAGGAAATTGCCCGCGAAATCCGACATGTGATCCTCTTCTTGATTGCCGGCGCCATTCTAGGGGCGGGTTAGCAGCAAATCGAATAAGCAACGCTGTTTTTATTATTTTTCGGCCATAGCCCTTACGCCTAGACTCGATCGCATCCCCGAGTACAGGCATTCATCATGGCTACCGCCGCCCCGTCCCTTCCTCTCCGCCCCACCTCTTCTGCCGCCCCACCCTTTCGCGTGCTGCCCGGCTTCAACCTGACGCTTGGCTACACCCTCGGCTACCTGTCGCTGATCGTGCTGATTCCGCTGGCAGCGGTGTTCCTGAAGACGGCCGAGCTGACGCTGGCCGAGTTCTGGAACGTCGTCACCGCGCCGCGGGTGGTGGCGTCGTACAAGCTGTCCTTCGGCATGTCGCTGCTGGCCGCCGCCATCAATGCGGTGTTCGGGCTGATGCTGGCATGGGCGCTGGTGCGTTACTCCTTCCCTGGCAAGAAGCTGATCGACGCTCTGGTCGACCTGCCCTTCGCCCTGCCCACCGCGGTGGCCGGCATCTCGCTGACCGCGCTGTACGCCAAGAATGGCTGGCTCGGCCAGTTCCTCGAGCCGCTCGGCATCCAGGTGGCGTTCAAGCCGCTGGGCGTGCTGGTGGCGCTGGTCTTCATCGGCCTGCCCTTCGTGGTGCGCACGGTGCAGCCGATCCTGGAAGACCTCGACACCGAGCTGGAAGAGGCCGCCACCAGCCTGGGCGCGCAGCGCTGGCAGACCTTCCGCCACGTGATCCTGCCCATCGTCTTTCCGGCGCTGCTGACCGGCTTCGCGCTCGCCTTCGCGCGTGCGGTGGGCGAATACGGCTCTGTCATCTTCATCGCCGGCAACATCCCGATGGTGTCGGAGATCACGCCGCTGATGATCATCACGAAGCTCGAGCAGTACGACTACACCGGCGCCACGGCGATCGCGACCGTGATGCTGATCCTGTCCTTCGCCCTGCTGCTGATCATCAACGGCCTGCAGGCGTGGACGGCGAAACGAACCGGGAGGGACCGCTGACATGGCCGGCGCGACCACACTCCGCCTGGGCGCGGCGGCCGACTTCGGCCAGACACGCTTCGAGGCCCGCGCGGCGACGCGCGAAACACCGTTGGTGAAATGGCTGATCCTCGGCACGGCCCTCACCTTCTTCGCCGTCTTCCTGCTGATGCCGCTGATCGCGGTGTTCGTCGAGGCGCTACGCAAAGGTTGGGAAACCTATGTCACCGCGCTGGTCGACCCCGACGCGCTGTCGGCGCTGCGCCTGACCCTGATCGCGGCCGCGATCGCGCTGCCGCTGAACCTGGTGTTCGGCGTGTGCGCGGCCTGGGCGATCGCCAAGTTCGAGTTCCGCGGCAAGCACTTCCTGATCACCCTGATCGACCTGCCGTTCTCGGTGTCGCCGGTGATCGCCGGCCTGATCTACGTGCTCGTGTTCGGCGCCCAGGGCTGGTTCGGGCCGTGGCTGGCGGAGCACGACATCAGGATCATCTTCGCCGTGCCCGGCATCGTGCTCGCCACGGTGTTCGTGACCTTCCCCTTCATCGCCCGCGAGCTGATCCCGCTGATGCAGGCGCAGGGCAAGGAAGAAGAGGAAGCCGCGGTGGTGCTCGGCGCCAACGGCCTGCAGACCTTCTGGCACGTGACCCTGCCCAACATCAAGTGGGGCCTGCTCTACGGCGTGATCCTGACCAACGCCCGGGCGATGGGGGAGTTCGGCGCAGTGTCGGTGGTGTCCGGCCACATCCGCGGCCAGACCAACACGCTGCCGCTGCACGTCGAGATTCTCTACAACGAATACCAGTTCGCGGCCGCCTTCGCGGTGGCCTCGCTGCTGGCCCTGCTGGCGCTGGTGACCCTGGGCATCAAGACCTGGATCGAGCACCGCGCCGCTGCGGCCTATCGCGATTCACAGGACGACGCATCATGAGCATCCAGGTACGCAACATCCACAAGCAGTTCGGCGCCTTTACCGCGCTCGACGACATTTCGCTCGACTTCCCCACCGGCGAACTCGTCGCCCTGCTCGGCCCCTCGGGCTGCGGCAAGACGACGCTGCTGCGCATCATCGCCGGTCTGGAGCAGGCCGACGCGGGCCAGGTGCTGCTCGACGGCGAGGACGCCTCCGGGACCCATGTGCGCGACCGTCAGGTCGGCTTCGTGTTCCAGCACTACGCGCTGTTCCGCCACATGACCGTGTTCGACAACGTCGCCTTCGGCATGCGCATGAAGCCGCGCGGCCAGCGCCCGTCCGAGAAGCAGATCGCGGAAAAGGTGCATGAGCTGCTGAACCTGGTGCAGCTCGACTGGCTGGCCGACCGTTTCCCGTCGCAGCTCTCCGGCGGCCAGCGCCAGCGCATCGCGCTCGCCCGCGCGCTGGCGGTGGAGCCGCGCGTGCTGCTGCTCGACGAGCCCTTCGGCGCGCTCGACGCCAAGGTGCGCAAGGAACTGCGCCGCTGGCTGCGCAAGCTGCACGAGGACCTGCACATCACCTCGATCTTCGTCACCCACGACCAGGAAGAAGCGCTGGAGGTGGCCGACCGCGTGGTGCTGATGAACCAGGGCCATGTCGAGCAGATCGGCACGCCGGAAGAGGTCTATCGCCACCCGGCGACGCCTTTCGTGTATGGCTTCCTGGGGTCGGTGAACTTCTTCCACGGCCGGGTCGAAGGCGAGGGGCTGCGCGTGGGCGGCGATCACCTGCATCATGGCGTGCAAGGCCTGGGCCAGGGGGCCGAGGTCGTCGCCTTCGCGCGTCCGCACGAACTTGACATCATGGTCGATGGCGACGCTGGCGACGGCGTGGCCGCCCGGATCAACCGCATCCTTGCCTTCGGCGTGACAGCCCGCGTCGAGCTCGACGGTATCAACGGCGCGACCGGCCAGCATTTCGAGGTCGAGCTGACGCGCGAGCGCGTGGCCCAGCTCGACCTGCACGAGGGCCAGTCCGTCCGCCTGCTACCCTCTCGCCTGAGCCTTTTTGAACAGCCACACGCCGCCCGCGCGGCGGGAGCCGCACGATGAATTTCCAGCAGTTGCGCATCATCCGCGAGACGGTGCGACGGGGTTTCAACCTCACCGAGGTCGCGAACGCGCTGTTCACCTCGCAATCGGGCGTATCGAAGCACATCAAGGACCTGGAGGACGAGCTCGGCGTGGAGCTGTTCACCCGCAAGGGCAAGCGCCTGCTCGGCCTCACCGATCCGGGCAAGGAGCTGGTGGTGATGGTCGAGCGCATGCTGCTCGACGCCGGCAACATCAAGCGCCTGGCCGAGCAGTACAGCAATGTCGACGCTGGCCAGCTCACCGTCGTCACCACCCACACGCAGGCACGCTATGCGCTGCCCAAGGTCGTGGCGGCTTTCAAGCAGGCCTACCCGCGTGTCGTGCTGCACCTGCACCAGGGCAGCCCGCACGAAATCGTGCAGATGCTGCTCGACGGCGAGGCCGACATCGGCGTCGCCACCGAGGCGCTGGCGGACGTGCCGGAGCTGGCCTCCTTCCCCTACTACGGCTGGCAGCACGCGGTCGTGGTGCCAGCCGGACATCCGCTGGAATCGGTCCAGCCGCTGACGCTCGAGGCGATCGCCGCCCACCCGGTGATCACCTACCACGAAGGCTTCACCGGCCGCACACGCATCGACCAGGCCTTTGCGCAGGCCGGGCTGAAGCCCGACGTGGTGATGTCGGCGCTGGATGCCGACGTGATCAAGACCTACGTGGAGCTGGGACTCGGCGTCGGCATCCTCGCCTCGATGGCCTTCAATCCCACGCGCGACCCCGGGCTGCGACAGCTCGACAGCAGCCACCTCTTCCCCGAGAACATCACCCGCATCGCGGTACGGCGCGGCCACTACCTGCGCGGCTTCGCCTACCGCTTCATCGAGCTGTGCGCGCCCGAGCTGACCGAGGCCGTGGTGGCCGACGCGGTCGGCGGCACGACCGGCTGAGCCTGCCGCCGCCAGGCTGCCGGCGGAACGCCGACCAGCCGCTTGAACATGCGCGAGAACGCCGCCTCCGACTCGTAGCCAACCTCGAGCGCGATCGCCGCCACGGTGTGGCGGGTCTCGCGCAGCAGGCGCGAACCGAGCTGGATGCGCCAGCGGGCAAGGTAGTGCATCGGCGGCTGGCCGAGGAACTGCACGAAGCGCTCATGCAACGCCGAGCGCGACAGGCCGGCCTGGCGCCCGAGTTCGTCGATGGTCCACGCATGCGCGGGGGTGCCGTGCAGCAGCGCCAGGGCGCGGCCAACGTGGCGGTCGCGCAATCCCGCCAGCCAGCCACGGGCGTCGGCGGGGAGGTCTTCGAGATAGCGGCGCACGGTATCGACGAACATCATCTCCGCCAGACGCTCCAGCACCGCGTCGCCCCCGGCGCGTCGCTCGGCGGACTCGCGTGCCGCCTGGTCGATGACGTTGGCCATCCAGCCGCCGGCGCGCGCCGCCGGCAGGTGCAGCAGGCGGGGCAAGGTGGTGACGAGCGGGTTGAACGGTCGCAGGTCGCAGCCGAGAAAGCCGCACACCAGCACGGCATCGGCATCTTCGCTGGGCGCGTCCGGCGTCGGCACGCCGATGCCATCGCGGAAGCTGATCGGCATCGGGCGCGGGGCGTCGCGATTGGCGAACACCCATTCCGGCTGCTGGCGCTCGGCCGCCAGACCGGGCGCGCTCGACATCACATGCGCATCGCCGTGAGGCAGCACGACGATGTCGCCGGCGGCCAGGCGCAGCGGCGCATCGCCGCTGACCGCCGCCCAGGCGCTGCCGCGCGCGACCATGTGGAAGGCCATGACCTGGTCAGCGCCGGGCATCACCGCCGCCGCGATCTCGCGCGCCGGTGGCGCCTCGGTCGCCCAGTCGCGCCAGCAGCTCACGTAGTAGAACACGGCACCGCGCAGGCGCACGGCGCCAAGCAGGTCGGACAACGTGTCGCGGCCCATGGGGCAGAACCTCCGTCAATCGGGCAGGCCTGCGCGCACCAATGGCGGACGCACGAGCAGATCTGCCGGATTTCCAGTGAAGCACCGAATCCGCGCCAGCGAAAGAATGAAGGCGTCGGAGGGAGCCCCCTCCGGCACGGACCCGCAGAGGCCCACCCCCAACCCCAAAGGCAAGGAGACCCCAACATGAACGCCCCTACCGAACTGCGCGCGGCCCCCGCCACCCTGGATCTCGCCGCGATCAAGCTGCGTCAGCAGGCCACCTGGGCCAGCGGCGACTATGCGGTGATCGGCACCACCCTGCAGATCGTCGGCGAGAACCTCGCCGAGGCGGCCGACGTGCGCGCCGGCGAACGCGTGCTCGACGTCGCCGCCGGTAACGGCAATGCCACGCTCGCCGCGGCGCGCCGGTTTGCCGAAGTCACGTCCACCGATTACGTGGGGCCGCTGCTCGACAAGGCCGCCGACCGCGCACGCGCCGAAGGCCTGTCGGTACGGTTCCAGGTCGCCGACGTCGAGGCCCTGCCCTTCGCCGATGGCCATTTTGACGCCGCGCTGTCGACCTTCGGTGCGATGTTCGCGCCCGATCACGAGCGCACCGCCAGCGAACTGCTGCGGGTCGTGCGTCCCGGCGGTCGCATCGGCATCGCCGCATGGACGCCGGAGGGCTTCATCGGCCGCTTGTTCCGCGTCATTTCCGCCCACGTGCCGCCGCCGGCCGGGCTGCGCTCACCGGTGAAATGGGGCGACGAACCCTATCTGGCGGAGCTGTTCGGCGCCCATGCCGAAGATATCGAGTGCGCACGACGCACCTTCAACTTCCGCTACCGCTCGCCGGCACACTGGATCGAGGTCTTCCGCAACTACTACGGACCCACGCACAAAGCCTTCGCCGCGCTCGACGAGGCTGGCCAGGCGCGCCTCCACGCCGACCTCACGGCACTGCTCGAGTCGATGAATGTCGGCGGAGCGGACTCGCTGGTGGTGCCGGGCGAATACGTGGAAGCCGTCATCACCCGGCACTGACGGGACCGGCCGCGGGGCGCGGCCGGATACCACACGAGGCCATGCGCACGACCGGATGAATCCGGCCGTGAGCGGGTTCAGGCGGCGAACGCCGCCAAGGCCTCGCGCAGATCGTCTGGGGTGACGTCCTCGGCTAGCGCAGCCACGGCCTGTCCGTCGACCACGACTTTGGTGCCCTCCACGGCGAACGCGGCACCCTGCTTGAGCGCGGACACGGCGCTGCCCGCCTCGCGCGGCGAGGCGAAGCCCTCGCCCTGCAGCAGCAGCCTGCCGTCGGCCGCGACCAGCTTGAAGTGGAAGCGGCCATCCGCCTCGCGGTACTGCTTGAACTGCGGTAGCGCGGCCTTGGCCTTTTCCACCGCGGCGGGCCTGGCGACCGCGGCCAGGTTGCGCAGGCCGACGGCGTGGCGCAGTTCGGCCAGGAAGGGCGTCGCGATCGCGCGCGCCTTGGCCGCGCCTTCGTGCAGATGCTTCTCGATGCGCGCCGGCTCGGCGATCAAGGCCTGGTAGTGCTCGCGCATCGGCGCCACGGTGGCCTCGATCTTCTCGAACAGCGCCTGCTTGGCCTCGCCCCAGGCGATGCCTTCGTCGAAGGCGGTGCGCATGGCACGGGTTTCCTCGGCGGTGGCGAAGGCCTGGTAGAGCTCGAACAGGGCCGAGCCGTCTGCGTCCTTGGGCTCGCCCGGTGCCTTCGAGTCGGTGACGATGGAGAAGATCAGCTTCTTCAGTTCGGCCGGCGTGGCGAACAGCGGGATGGTGTTGTCGTAGCTCTTGCTCATCTTGCGGCCGTCCAGCCCGGGCAGGGTGGCGACCGAGGCGTCGATGGCTGCCTCCGGCAGCACGAAATGCTCACCGTAGAGGTGGTTGAAGCTGCCGGCAATGTCGCGCGCCATCTCGATGTGCTGGATCTGGTCGCGCCCGACCGGCACCGAGTGCGCCTTGAACATCAGGATGTCGGCCGCCATCAGCACCGGGTACATGTAAAGGCCCATGTTGACGCCGGCATCCGGATCCACGCCGTCGGCGGTGTTCCTGTCCACAGCCGCCTTGTAGGCGTGGGCGCGGTTGAGCAGACCCTTACCGGCGACGCAGGTCAGCAGCCAGGTCAGTTCGGGGATCTCGGGAATGTCGGACTGGCGGTAGAACCACACGCGGTCGGTGTCGAGTCCGGCCGCGAGCCACGTGGCGGCGATCTCCAGCGTCGAGCGCTGCACCCGCAGCGGATCGGTGGTCTTGATCAGCGCGTGGTAGTCGGCCAGGAAGTAGAAGCTCTCCACACCCGGATGGCGGCTGGCGGCGATGGCCGGGCGGATGGCGCCGGCGTAATTGCCGAGGTGGGGCGTGCCCGAGGTGGTGATCCCGGTGAGGACGCGCTGGACAGTCATGGATCGCTCCGGCGGAAACTGGACAAAGACCGCGAGTTTAACGGCTTCCGCCTGCCCGGATAAGGCGCGTGATGCGCTCATCCGACATGCGCCGGTCGCGAACCTGGGCTATGGTCATGTCCGCAGCACGACGCGAAGCGCGGAACAAGCGCGCGCATTCGGTGACGAAGTTCCTTGCCCCGCGACAAGCGGGTCACGGAACACCCCTCCCGCAACCCCCGACAACGACAAGGACTGCCGCCGCATGCTCGACACCCTCACCAACCTGGACTGGATCGACACCTATGCCCTGCCCTGGGGCATCAACCTGTTGTTCGCGCTCGGCACCTTCATCGTCGGCCGCTGGGTCGCTCTCGGCGTGGTCGCCGTGGCGCGCAAGGTGCTCACGCACGCCAAGCTCGACCTGATCCTGGTGAACTTCATCCTGTCGATCCTGCAGGGCGTGCTGCTGCTGGTGGTCATCATCGCCGCGCTCGACCGCCTGGGCGTCGACACCACCTCGCTGGTCGCGCTGATCGGTGCGGCGGGCCTGGCCATCGGTCTGGCGCTGCAGGACTCGCTGAAGAACTTCGCCGCCGGGGTGATGCTGATCGTGTTCCGCCCGTTCAAGGCCGGCGACTTCGTCGAGGCCGGCGGCACCTCGGGCGTGGTCGAGAAGATCAACATCTTCAGCTCCACCTTCCGCACCGTCGACAACCGCGAGATCATCGTCCCCAACGGCGCGATCTATTCGGGCGTGATCACCAACTTCTCGGCGCGCGCGACGCGACGCATCGATCTGTTGTTCGGCATCAGCTACGACGACGATATCCGCAAGGTCAAGGGCATCATCGAGCAGGTGCTGAAGGACGACCCGCGCGTGCTGGCCGACCCCGCGCCCTTCATCGGTGTCGCCGACCTCGCCGACAGCAGCGTCAACATCCACGTCCGGCCGTGGGTCGCCACTGCGGATTACTTCGATACGATGTGCGACCTCAAGGAAAAGGTGAAGATCGCCTTCGACGAGAACGGCATCACCATTCCCTATCCGCAGGTGGACATGTACCAGCATGTGATCCAGGTGCCGGCCACGCCGGTGGCCGAAGCCGGAAACGGCGCCTGAGCGCGACCACCGGCCCTACCCGCCACGCCCGCCCTCGAGGCGGGCGTTTGCGTTCATCCACACTCAGTTTTCGCGCGCCGCACCACGCCGCCACAGCGGCGCCAGCGCGATCAGCCCCAACACCGGCCCGGGCAGCAGCACCCAGGCGACGCGGTCGCCGATCAGCGGCCACAGCCGGGTGGTGAGTTCGATCGAGCCCATCGTGATGGCAAAGCCGATCGCATTCTGGAAGGCCAGTGCGCTACCCACGCTCTCGGGCGGGCACGCGCGTGCCGACAGTGCGGAGAAATGCGGCGAATCGGCCACCACGCTCGCGCCCCACACCAGCATGAGCGCCGCCAGCAACAGCGGCGGCCAGCCAGTGGCGAGCGGATAGACCGCGCAGCACAGCGCGGACGTCGCCAGCGCCAACGCGGCCACGCGCGCACTGCCGATGCGCCGGCTTAGCCACCCGCCCAGCACGCAGCCCAAGGCGCCGATGCCGATCACCGCAAACGCCGGACCCGACGGCGAACCCGCCTCGGTGCCTCGTGCGGCGACGACCAGCAGCGGCACCAGCGTCCAGAAGGCGTACAGCTCCCACTGATGGCCGAAGTACCCCAACGCCGAAGCGCGAAAGCGGGGCTCGCGCATGGCGTACAGGCCCTCGCCGAGTCGCAGCCGCGGCGCGCCCGGCCGCCGCGCCAGATGCGGCCCGTCGCCCAGCGCGAAGATCATCACCGCGGCCAGCAGCGCCAGCACCGAGGACACCAGAATGGTCGCCTGCCACCCCCAGCCGGCATCGAGCATGCGCACCCCGTGCGGCAGCGCGGTACCGAGGGTCAGCATGCCGACCAGCCAGGCCAGGGCCGCCCCAGCCTGCTGCGGCACCCAGCTCACCACCAGCTTCATGCCCAGCGGATAGACACCGGCGAGCGACAGCCCGACCGCGAAACGCCACGCCAGTCCGTCCGCCAGCCCCTGCGCCAGCAGCGCGAAGCCGGCATTGGCGCCCGCGCCGAGCACCGCGCAGACGGCGAAGATGCGGCTGGCGGCAAAGCGGTCGGCCAGGCCACTGAGCGAGAAGCCCAGCGTGCCGAGGATGAAGCCGAGCTGCACGGCATTGGTCAGCCGGCCGATGTCCGCCGGCTGAAGCGCCCAGGTCCGCATCAGGTCGTCGCCGGCGCTGTTGGCGGAGAACCACAGCGAGGTGCCGAAGAGCTGTGCGACGACGATCAGGAACAGGGGCGGCAGACGCACGGGCGACGGTGGGGACGGGATGGTCATGGGCAGCCAGTCTGCAGGCGGCGAACACCCGATTCAAGGGCCATGCATGACGCGCCGCAGCAGCTGGCCGACGCGAAACACGCACCACCAACACTCGCCGCCACGGCACCGTCACGATGTCGGGACGCCTTCACGCCCCTCTTCCGCGCGATCGGGATACCATTGCGCCTGCGCAAAAGGACGCATGCACAATCGCATGCGCCCTCGCCCTTTTGATCACTCAGCGTCGATTCCATCGTGAGCCTGCCCTCCCCCGAACGCCCCCGCGTGCCGACCATTACCATCGGCCTGCGCCCCCATCACACGACCACCCCGCTCCAGCCCGCCACCGCCGACGCGCCCGCCGTGACATCGCCTGTCGGCATGCTGCTGGCGACGATGTACGCCGCCCCCGACGGCGCGGCGGTGTTCGAGTTCAAGCTCGAGGACAGCCGCCTCGAGGCTCTGCGCCTTCCGGCCGCGACCGAGCCCGGTTCGGCGGACGAACTGTGGCGGCAAACCTGCTTCGAAGTCTTCATGGGCGTGAAGGGCGAACCGGGCTACCGCGAGTTCAACTTCTCGCCGTCCGGGCGGTGGGCCATCTACGATTTCCGCGCCTGCCGCGAACGCAATGAGGACTACGCTGCGGACGCGGCGCCCGAGATCCGTTTCGCGCAGGACGGCGACGCCGCCTGGCTCGAGGCACGCGTGCCGTCGGCAGCGCTGCCCGCGGTGCCGCCGGGCACCGAACTCGAGATCGGCCTCGCCGCGGTGATCGAGCGCAATGGCGGCGAACTGGAGTACTGGGCCGTGCAGCACGTCGCCGACCAGCCCGATTTCCACGCCCGCGACAGCTTCGTGCTGATGCTGAAGACCTGGGTCGAGCCGGACGACAGGAAGTGATGCCCTCGATCCGCTTCGGCCTCGACCGCCTGCTCGCCGACCCCGCGCTGCGCCGCCCGCTGGCGGGCAAGCGCGTCGCCCTGCTCGCCCACCCCGCCTCGGTGACGCGCGCGCTGACACATTCGCTCGATGCCCTGGCCGCGCTGCCCGACATCACGCTGTCAGCCGCCTTCGGCCCACAGCACGGCCTGCGCGGCGACAAGCAGGACAACATGGTGGAGTCGCCCGACTACACCGATCCGCTACTGGGCATCCCGGTGTTCAGCCTGTACGGCGAGGTGCGTCGCCCTACCGCGGCGATGATGGACAGCTTCGACGTGCTGCTGGTCGACCTGCAGGACCTCGGCTGCCGCATCTACACCTTCATCACCACGCTGCGCTACGTGCTGGAAGAAGCGGCGAAGCACGGCAAGTCGGTGTGGGTGCTGGACCGCCCCAACCCCGCCGGCCGGCCGGTAGAAGGCACGACCTTGCGCGCCGGCTGGGAGAGCTTCGTCGGCGCCGGCCCCCTGCCGATGCGCCACGGTCTGACGATGGGCGAACTGGCGCGCTGGTTCGCCGCCACACTTAAGCTCGACGTCGACTGCCACGTGGTCGAGATGGAAGGCTGGCAGCCCGCGGCTGCGCCCGGCTACGGTTGGCCGCTGGGTGAGCGCAGCTGGATCAACCCCAGCCCCAACGCACCCAACCTGTCGATGGCACGCGCCTACGCCGGCACCGTGATGCTCGAAGGCACGACGCTGTCCGAAGGCCGCGGCACCACCCGGCCGCTGGAGCTGTTCGGTGCGCCCGACCTCGACGCACGCGCGATCATCGCCGAGATGCACACGCTGGCGCCCGACTGGCTGCACGGCTGCATGCTGCGCGACTGCTGGTTCGAACCCACCTTCCACAAGCACGCCGGCCAGCTTTGCAACGGCGTGCAGATCCACGTCGAGGACCCGGCCCACTACGACCACGCCGTCTTCCGGCCGTGGCGGGTGCAGGCGCTGGCCTTCAAGGCGATCCGCCGGCTGTGGCCGGACTATCCGCTGTGGCGCGACTTCGGCTACGAGTACGAATTCGAGCGCCTGGCGATCGACCTCATCAACGGCTCGCCGCTGCTGCGCCAATGGGTGGACGACCCTGAGGCGGCAGCGGCCGATCTGGATGCGCTCGCCGGCGCCGACGAGATTGCCTGGCGGGAGGCGCGCCGCCCCTTCCTGCTCTATCCGGATTGATCGCCCACGCCCCTCAGCCTGCGGCCTGGCGCGCCTGCTGCAAGGCCGCGTCAAGATCGTCATAGAGGACCGCCGCAGGGAGCTGCGGTGCGCGCAGCCGTAGCAACTGCGCATGGATCGCCGGCGGCACGACCACGAACACCGCAATCGACTGCACCTTCAGGCGCTCGACCATGTCCTCCAGTGCGAACTGCGCCGAGAGGTCCATGAAGGGCACGCGGCTGCAATCGAACACCGCAGCACGGGTGCCGATGACCTCGTCGACGCGGTCGAGCAACTGGCTGGTGGAACCGAAGAAGAACGGTCCGCCGACCTCGACGACGCGCACCCCGCTCTCCAGGTCGGCCTCCGCCTCGCCCGCACCCGCGGCAGACTGCTCGTCACGCGGCAGCGGCCACACGCGCAGGCTCGCCTGCCGCGTCAGCTGGTGGATGATCAGCATCATCGACAGCATCACCCCGGCGCCGACCGCAACGATCAGGTCCACCAACACGGTGAGGCCGAAGACTGCCCCCATGACCATCACGTCGGTACGCGGTGCGGTGCGCAGCAGCTTCAGCATGCGGTAGTCGAGGATGTCCACGCCGACCTTCACCAGGATGCCCGCTAGCACCGCGAGCGGGATCTGGCTTGCCAGCGGCGCGGCCCCCAGCAGCAGCGCAAGCAGGAACAGCGCATGCACCACGCCCGACAGGCGCCCGCGCCCGCCGGACTTGATGTTGACCACCGTGCGCATCGTCGCGCCCGCACCCGGCAGACCGCCGACGAAGGCGCACAGCATGTTGCCGACGCCCTGGCCGATCAGCTCGCGATCGGAGTCGTGGCGCGTGCGGGTGATGGAATCCGCCACCAGCGAGGTCAGCAGGCTGTCGATGGCGCCCAGCACACCCAGCGTGACGCCCAGCACCATGATCGTGGTCCAGGCCTCGACCGAGAAGGCCGGCAACTGCAGCTCCGGCAGCCCCATCGGGATGTGGCCGATCACGGGCACGTCGAAACCCGCCGTCACCGACAGCGCGGTCATCGCGATCAGCGCCACCAGCGGGGCCGGCACGAGGCGGCTGACGGCCATCGGCGTACGGAACACCAGCACCAGGGTCAGGAAGGACAGCAGCAGCGCCTGCGCATCGAGTCCGACGAGCGTCTTCGGCAGCGCGATCACCGCGGCCAGCGGCGAGGCCAGCGGCCCCACGCCAAGCAGCGGCGCGATCTGCAACAGGATGATGATGGTGCCGATGCCGCTCATGAAGCCGGACACCACCGGATAGGGAATGAAGCGGACCAGGCCCCCCGCCTTCAGCAGACCAAGCCCGACCTGCACCAGACCGCCGACCAGCACCGCGCCGAGCGCCATCGCAAGGTCGCCACCGAGCGCGACCAGCGCCGACGCGAACACGACCGTCATCGGCCCGGTTGGGCCGGAGATCTGCATCCGCGTGCCGCCCAGCAGAGCAGCCGCCAACCCGAGCGCAATCGCCCCATACAGGCCCGCCGCCGCACCGGCACCGGATGCCACGCCAAAGGCGAGGGCCAGCGGCAGGGCAACCACGCCGGCCGTCAGGCCACCGAACACGTCCCCCCGCACGCGGGAAAGGGCAAACGCACCACGCTCCATCGAAACTCCGTTTCAATGCATGGCCGTGCGGGACCGGCCGACGATGGGTGGTGCTGTCTCCCCCGCTGTCGTTTTATCGCAAAGATGTGCGAAAAATGCTGCGCGGGCAAGTCCCATTCGCTAACGGGCGCCGAGATAGGCGAACTTGCGCTCGTAGTCGAGGCTCATGCCGTAGGGGAAGGCCTCGTATCGATGGCACCGCACGGTGGGAACCGCCGCCGCTGGCTGCTCGCACTGCTCGCCCACCAGCGCAGCCAGCGCCTCGGCCATGGCCTGCGGGTCGACCGCGGCATCGCGCCGCAACTGCACTTCCCACACTGGTGCAGGCTCGCCCGCGAAGACGCGGAACGCCCCGGAGAGCAGGTCCGCCAGCTCGGGGCGGCGATAAAGCAGCGACTTGAAATGGTCGACGTGCCAGCGCGCGTCGATCCAGTCGCGCTTGCGGCCCAGCATGGCGATCATCGGCAGGGGCTGCGCACGCAACCGCACCCTCACGTCGGCCGGCACAACGGCGTAATCATCCTCCGTCAGCCAGCGCGCGAGATCACCCGTACAGTAGCGGATCAAGGGAATCGTCGCCTTGGCGTCGAGCACGGTGATCACCAGCTCGCCCACGCCATCGGCGTCGGGCGCATGGATCTCGACGAAGGTCCGCAGCGGGTCATAGCAGAAGAACACCGGCAACACGGCGCCCGGATCGCGCCGATGATGCGCCCTTCGCAGGGCAATCGTCTCACGGGTCTCGAAGAACAGGTTCAGGCCGAGTTCGCCCGCCCCCATCGAACTGCCGATCAGGGGGTCGTCGGCGCCGGCGCCATCGACCTCGGCGTGCAACCTGCCAGCGACGTAGCTGCGGAAATCCTCGGAAAAGGTCTCCTCGCCGAGGATCACATTGGTCCGGATGCCCGACCAGTCGAAGCCCTGCTGCTGCGCATGGTCGAGCAGGCGCTTGAAGAACAGGGGATCGACGCACAGGATCAGCTGCTCGTACAAGGGCATCGCCTGGCGCACGATCGCCAGCGCCATGTCCTCGCGCACGCTGACGTTCGCCACCGTGACGGTACGGGAGGTGAACACCACGCCCATCGGCAGGCAATTGACGAGCAGGGTACTACGTTCGTCGATGCCGAAGGCGAGCTGCAGCCCGAGGTCGATCGCGCCGGCGCTCGCATCCATCTGCGCCCGCGTGCTCATGCCGAAACCGAAGGTCTTCCCGCCCTGCCCGGAGCTCGTCAGAACGCCCGCGATGGACGACAGCGGAATGTCCTCCGCGAGGAGCTCCGTGATCGTGAAGCGGCCAAAGGTATTCGCCTTGTCGAGCAGCGGAGCGCGGGTGACGATGTCCTGGGCCGACAGTGCGGCGGATCCGGCAAGGCCGGCCTCGGCGAGCAGTGTCCGGTAGGCCGGCGACACGCGCGCCGCGCGCTCAAAGCAGCGCTCGAGGCGTCCGCGCGACAGATCCAGCAGCTTGTCCGGCTTCTGCCTCGACAACTGCTGCAGCATGAACCTGCGCCCGAAGCGGCGCAGCTGGGAAAGCGGTGACATGACCTCGCCCCTCACTCGACACGACGCTCATCGCACACGACGCCGTCGCCACCAGGCGCCTCGCGTCGCCGGTCAGGCCGAGGCGCTCAGGGCCCGTACTGGAACCAGTCGAGCAACTCGGGCTTGGTCACCTTGAGCCTGTCCTCGATCTCCTTGAGGTCCGCGAGGTAAGGCGTGACCGGCCCGTAATAGTCGCGCTCGGCACCAATCGGCACGAAGATGAAATCGAACCGGGCCAGCGCGCGCGCGAGCGGCCGCTCCATCGCCGCATACCAGTAGCGGATGCCCTTCTCGCGACTGTACCGGTACATCTGACGATACAGCCCCAGCACCACGACCGGGGCGTTCGTCCGGCGCCCCTGACCACTGTCCGCCGCATCGCCATCGGCGGTGTTCACGCCGAACCAGGTGTCGCCGGTCCTGCGGCGATAGTCCTTCTTGACCGCGAGACGCGAAACCTCCGCCGTCAGTTCGGGCGCAGGCAACGCAACGTCGTCGAACACCGGGCAATGGCTCACGAAGGGAAACGGCTCGCCCTGTGCGCCCAATACCAGCCGTGCTGTGCCGACGACCGCGCCATCGACATTGTGAGCCGCGAAATGCGCCGATCGCGCGTCGAACTCGTCGCTCTCGAGCCCTGCAGGGTACTCAGCCGGCGGCAGGAATCCGCATTCGAGACAGTAAGTCTGGTAACGCAGGGCGTAGATCTCGACGAGTTCCTGCTCTCGGCAGCCCACTTCATAGGTGTGCATGGAAAAATATCTCGTCAATGCATCAAAAATGGCATTTCCAGTGGATTCCATGGCACACCCCGCCTTCAGTCTCAGTGGACAAGCAGAGGTTAACACGCGCGGCAACACCCGACACACAGGGAGAGGCGCAAAAAGAATGGAATCCGGTCGACAGGCAAAGGAAATGCGTCACAAATCCGCGTGATTTTAGGTCTTCAGACCGAGAATGCATTTGGCCAAGTGTAAGAAGCTGCGTCACTCGCGCCTCTCGGCCATGACGACCGCACTGGTCAGTGTCGGTTTTTTTTACACAGACACCCAATACGATCTCAAGCATAGACATTAAGCCATTGTTTTTTATCTAAAAACATATGATGGCACGCTCGATGCATGACGATTCGCGGCAGATGCCGGACTTCCTGACGGAGGGAATCATGAGAATCGCACTCAAGCCCGCAATCGGCGCGACAATGATTGCACTCGCAGCGATGAGCGGTGCCGCAAACGCAGCACCGCTGACGCAACTCCACTTCACCCAAGCGTCGGCCTACGACCCGACCTCGCTTGATTTCGATAATTCGCAGGGGCTAGTGCCGGCATTCAGCGATTCAAACAGGACATTTTCGTGGACTTCTACTCTCAGCGGCACCACAAGCAGCCTGACGATCGAATCGTATAATTCGGGGCAAACCGAAGCGGCAGCGGGTGATGCCAACGGAGAATGGAATGCTGGTGAGTGGTTCCGGATTGACCAGTTGATCCAGCGCAACCAAGTTCTGTCAGTTCCCGGCGGCGTGCCTGTCCCGAATCCGTTGTGGATCGCTGACATCATTGGCACTTTCGCTGTGTATCAGAACGCTGACTTCAGCAACGCGCTGCTACCAGGCGGTAGCGACACGACCACCACAACACTCAAGTACTGGGAAACTCTCAACGAGGACAACTTGGACCAGTGTGACGGACCGACTCCGCTGGGCTCACTTTGTGACGATGAGTACACCGTGCTAGCCCTATCGCTTGCACCGCTGTCGTTCATCCTCGACGACTACATATATGAGATCTCGTTCCGTCTCGAACCGGGCGCTGGCACAACCGTTTGTGTTAAGGATGCCCTCTCGCCGGAATGCGAGGCAGCGGGCGTGACATTTGATGCCGACGAGTTGATTAAGGTCTATGCAGCCGAGCAAGAGCAAAGCAACCTGTTCGTTGCCGCCGCCTGGACTGCCACCCAGATTCCCGAACCGGGCGTTCTCGGCCTGCTTGGCATCGGCCTGATGGGCATGGGCCTGAGCGCTCGTCGTCGCAAGGCGACTGCCGCCTGACTCAACCCGGGAAGTGTCGGCCGCAGGCTAGCGCGCGGCGACGGCATCTGAAACGAAACGGCTCCTGGAATCGGGGGCCGTTTCTTTTTCCGGGGCGGGTTGCCGCGTGCGCATGAGCAGCGATTTTCCTCTTTCCCTCCACGCCGACAGGGGATAAAAGGAAGATCTCCGCCACCCGCCCAGAGACAGTCCCATGATGAAGCACGGCCTCCAGATCTTTGCCTGCAACGCCAGCCGCGAGCTCGCCAGCGAGATCTGCCACCGCCTCGGCATCCGCCTTGGCCAGCTCGACATTTCGCGTTTCTCCAACGACAACCTGCGGGTACAGATCCAGGAGAACGTGCGCGAACGCGACGTGTATGTCGTGCAGTCCTTCACCGAGCCGGTCAGCGAACACATCATGGAACTGCTGATCACGCTCGATGCGCTGCGCAGCGCATCAGCCCAGCGCATCACGGCAGTGATCCCGTACTACTCCTACGCGCGCTCGGACAAGAAGGACGCGCCCCGCATCTCGATCACGGGCCGGCTGATCGCCGACATGCTGAAGACCGCCGGCGCCGATCGTGTGCTGACGATGGACCTGCACGCCGACCAGGTTCACGGCTTCTTCAGCGTACCGGTCGACCACCTCACCGCCATCCCGGCGATCGCCGAGCACTTCCGCCGTCACTACGACCTGTCGAACATGGTCGCGGTGGCCACCGACGCCGGCGGCGCCAAGCGCGTGGGCCGCTTCTCGGAACGGCTCAGCATCCCGATGGCGATCATCGACAAACGCCGCGTCAGCGACACCGACGTCAAGCATGGCGAGGTGGTGGGCGACGTGCGCGGGCGCGACGTGGTGATCTTCGAGGACGAGATCTCGACCGGCGGCACGCTGGTGTCGACCGTGGCCACATTGAAGGCGGCCGGCGCGCGCAGCATCCACGCGGGTGCAGTGCACGGCGTGCTGTGCGGGCCGGCCATCGAGCGCCTGCGCGAGGCCGAGATCGACTCGGTGGTCATCAGCAATACCGTCGCTCTGCCGGTCGAGAAGCGCCTGCCCAAGATCACCACGCTGAGCGTGGCACCGCTGTTTGCAGCGGCGATAGAACGCATCCACGGCGGCCAGAGCGTCGGCGCACTGTTCGAGTGAAGGCCCGCCTTACCGGGTGCCCAGCCCATCAGGCGCCCTGCACCTAGTTCAAGCCTTCCGAGCGGCAGACGACAACACACTGCGCAATTTCGCACAAAGTCTTTGTTTTTCTAATTTTCGACACCCTATATTGTTTATGATTAATTAAATCTTTCGATCCCCCTTCAGTCTCCGGTGCCTGGCGCCGTTAGTAGCAATGGCACCTGGCTTGCCGGGGCATCCAATCACGTTCGCCGAGGTCATCATGGTCTGGTTCGACAATCTCAGGCTGCGCACGAAGCTGCTCTTCAATTTCGTTGCGTCGAGCGGCATCCTGATCGCCGCGATCATCATCTGCTACGTGCAGATCGACCGTATGGACGCGCTCTCGCACGAGATGTCGGAGCACACCCTGCCCTCGGTAACACAGGCCGCGAGCCTGAGCGAAGGCCGCATGCGCTATCGCATCCGCAGCCTCGAATTCATGCTTGCCGACAGTGCCGCGGAGCGCGAGAAGCTCGAGGCTTCGCTGGTCGACATCGACACCAAGCTCGCCAAGTCGATCGAGGACTACCGCCAGTTCGCTACGACACCCGAAGCCCGCGAGCTGCTCGACGCCTTCGGCAAGGCTGTTGGCGAGTATCGCAACGCCGTGATGGCCTCGGTGAAGCTCGTCAAGGACGGCCGCGAATCCGAGGCCGTGCAGTTGCAGAAGACGGAATGGTTCGCGGCCGGTTCGCGTGTCGCGGCCACCACGAGCGCTCTGCTCAAGCACATCAATGAGCAGGGCGACAAGGTTCGCGATGCCAGTGCCCAGGCCGCCGTCCACGCCGAGCGGATTGCAATCGGCGCACTGGTGATCGGCACTCTGGTGGCCGGTCTGCTCTCGGTTCTCCTGGCACGCCGGATCGGCTCGCGCCTGAATCGTGTCGTCGCGGTGGCGAGCGAGATCGCCGCCGGCCGCCTGGCCTCCCAGGCAGTCGGCAGCGGAGTGAGGAACACGGACGAGATCGGGGACCTGCAGGGCGCCATCGACGCCATGCGCGAATCGCTGCACGGTACCATCCGCGAAACCCGCGACGAGTCCATGCGGCTGTCCGAGTCCGCTACAGGACTGGGCGCGGGCGTAGCCCACCTCGAAGCCAGCGTCGATGCGCAGAGCACGGCCGCCTCCAACATTGCGGCCCGCGTCGAGGAAGTCACGGTGTCGATCGGCGAGGTTGCCAACCGTACCAACGACGCCAGCGCCGCGGCGCGGGAGTCCGATACCAAGGCGCGCGATGGCCGTGAAGTCTTGCGCAAGCTCGAGCACGAGATCGACCGTGTTGCCGACGTGGTGCGAACGGCGTCGGAAGGCATCGGCAACCTCGCCGAAGACTCCAAGAAGATCTCCGCGATCGTGAACGTCATCAAGGAGATCGCCGACCAGACCAACCTGCTGGCCCTCAACGCGGCGATCGAAGCGGCCCGCGCGGGCGAACAGGGCCGCGGCTTCGCGGTGGTGGCTGACGAGGTCCGCAAGCTGGCCGAACGCACGTCGCACTCGACGGGCGAGATCACCGAGATGGTCGGTACCATCCAGGCTTCGACCGCCCAGGTCGTCACCCGTATCGACGAGGGCGTGTCGGCCGTCGGCCGCAGCGTGGCCCACGCCCGCGACGCCGGCGAGAGCATCGAGTCGCTGCTCGCCATCGCACGCGAGGTCTCCGAGTTGATCAGCGACATCGACCTTGCGCTCCGGGAGCAGGCCGAAGCCTCGAACGACGTCGCGCGCACCGTCGAGCAGATCGCCAGCAACGCCGAGGAAATCCATACGGTCACCACCGAGACCAAGCGCTCGGCGGAGGCTCTGCAGGCCATGGCTGGCCGCATGCAAGGCAACGTGAGCCGCTTCAGTCTTTGAGCGCCGCACGTCCCGCCATGGCTGGCGGGGCGTTCAGTCGCCCGGCCGTGCCGAAACCAGCCAGTAGGTCACACCGAGCGCGAGCACGACGACGCCGATAGCGAACAGGTACATCGGCGCCAGCGCGGAGAGATCGAGCACGATCACCTTGCGCGCGATCGCCATCAGCGCGGTGGCGATCACCAGCTTCACGTGGATGACGTCGTCACGCAGGTAGAGCGTGATGTTGACGAAGATCTCGATCGCGATCAGCACCGCCAGGAAGGCGGCGAAGACGACGAAGATGTCATTGAGATCCAGCAGCAGGAAAGGCGGGGCGGACAGCTTCTCGTAGAGCACCAGGACGACGTCGGCCACGGTCCACAGGATCACCGCCACCATCAGCACCGCCAGCACCCGGATCGCCTGGCGGATGATCCAGTGCAGTCGGTCGATCAGCGGGTCATCGACGCGTTCGCCGAGGTGGTTGTCGTGGTCTGAACTGCGTGCGAGCTTCGTGCGTTCCATGTCGCCCCCCGATGCGTTCGCGGCACGCAGACCCGCATCCGGATGGGCCTGTGTGCCGCCAGCTTCAGTTCAGCGCCCCGCCTTTCGGGTACGCCCCCCACTTCTCCAGCGCGCGGGCGAGGACGTCGACCTCGGCAGAGGTCTCCACGCCGTCGGCGCTGACGATCTCCTGCATTGTCTGCAGCAGCGCCCGCTGCAGGGCCGGATCGGTAATGTCCTCGAGCAGGAGGTCGAGCACCTCGTCGGCCACCTTCAGCCGCACGCCGTCGAGGTAGTTTGCGCTCAACAGCAGATCGTCGCAGTACTCGCGCAGGATGCGCTCGAACTCGACCCGGCCGATGCTGAGGCGACGAGCGAGGTCGGCCTGCATCATGGCATCGAGCTCGTTGCGGTCCAGGCCGCCGTCGGCGAGCACGGTCAGGGCAAGCAGGCGGGCGGCCGCCGGGGTGCTGTCGGTTTCGTAGTGGCGCATGGTGCTGTCTCCTTTCTTGTGTCGGGATGGCTGCTGCGGCCCGGACAACCGGTTTGGCCCACCGGGGAGCGCTGCAGACAGCTGCAGACTAAAGGAGAAGCGAACGCCCAAAAAGTCGATCTCGATTAGCAATACAATCGATTTTTTCGACGGAACAAAGGGTGGTGCGGGATGACTGAACTCAACTACAAGCACCTGCGCTACTTCTGGACGGTGGCGCGCGTGGGCACGATTGCGGAAGCCGGCCGCCTGCTGAATCTTGCGCCACACTCGATCAGCGCCCAACTCGCCACGTTCGAGGCAGCTCTCGGTGTCAGCCTGTTCCGCCGTGCCAGGCGCCGGCTGGTCCTCACCGAAGCGGGCGAACGCATCCTGGGTCACGCCGAGAAAATCTTCGCGCTGGGCGATCAGATCGTCGACGTGGTGCGCGATGACAGCCTGCGCCGCAGCCTGCCGTTTCGCATCGGCATTCCCGATGCGATGCCCAAGTCCGTCATCTACCACCTGATCGAACCGGCGCTGCACGTCGAGCGCCCCGGCCGGCTGGTGTGCCGCGAAGCCCCGCTGGCGGAACTGCTCGCCGAACTGGCGGTGCATCGGCTCGACCTGGTGATCGCCGACCGTCCGGTGCCGCCCGAGGTCAGCGTGCGCGGCTACAGCACGCTGCTGAGCGAGAGCACGCTGACCGTGTTCGCCGCACCGGCACTGTCAGCGCAATTGGCCGACGGGTTTCCGGCCACGCTGGATGGGGCGCCCTTCCTGATGCCGGGCGAGGACGTCGCCCACCGTGGGGCACTGCTGCAATGGTTCGAGCGCGAGCGCGTGCAGCCCTCGATCGTGGCTGAATTCGACGACAGCGCGCTGATGAAATCCTTCGCCCAGGGAGGCGCCGGCGCCATCGTAGCGCCGACTTCGATTGCCGACTACGTCTGCCGGCAGTATGGACTGGAGGTGATTGGCGAGATCGACTCGGTGGTGAGCCAGGTCTATGCGATCACCACCGAACGCCGGCTATCGCATCCCGCCATGCAGGCGATCCGCGAGCAGGCCGGGAAGCTGGGCTGATGCCGGACCCGCTCAGGCCTGTTCCTGGCCTGCCTGTTGGGCGGCGATCTCGGCCCGCACCTGTTCCATGTCCAGGCCTCGCACGCCTTCGATGACCTGATTCAAGGCGCTGGCGGGCAGGGCGCCGGACTCGCGGAACACCATGATGCCCTCGCGGATCACCGCAATGGTCGGAATGGAGCGGATCTGGAAGGTCGCGGCCAGTTCCTGCTGGGCCTCGGTGTCGATCTTGCCGAAGACGATGTCCGGGTTGGCTTCGGAGGCCGCCTCGTAGGTAGGGGCAAAATTGCGGCAGGGGCCGCACCAGGCCGCCCAGAAGTCCAGGAACACGATCGGGTTCTTTTCCAGGACGTCGTTGAAGTTTTCGGCGGTGATTTCGAGGCTGGCCATGTCGGGCTCCTGGGGATTGAAGCCCAAGATGCTACCCGAGGCGGCGACGCACCCCAAGCACGAGCGACGCGGGGCGCGACGTTCAGTCGCTGCGGGGAGCGGCCTGCAGCACGACCGCGATGCGGTCGAAAAGCTGCGCGACGTTGAGCGGCTTGGTCAGGAAGTCGTCCATGCCCGCGGCAAAGCAGATCTGGCGATCCTCTTCGCGCGCGCTGGCCGTCATCGCCACGATCGGCACATGCCGACGCCCATTCTCGCGCTCGTGCGCGCGGATGCGGCGTGTGGCCTCGAGCCCGTCCATCACCGGCATCTGCAGGTCCATCAGCACCAGATCGAAATCCTGCTGCGCGCAGCGTTCGACCGCCTTCAGCCCGTTGTCGGCCACGGTCACCGCGTAGCCCTTGCGGCTCAGCAAGGCGACAGCCAGCTTCTGGTTGATCGGGTTGTCCTCGACCAGCAGGATGGTGCCGGCGCTGCCTGCTTGCGGCAGGTCGCCGGCCTGGCTCACCGGCCCGGTCGAGCTGGCCGGGGTCTCCGCCGGCGCGACCGGGCGGCGGAAACGGACGCTGAAGAAGAAGTGACTGCCGCGCCCGGGCTGGCTATCGACGCCGAGCGTGCCGCCCATCAGCTCGACCAGGCGGCGCGAGATGGTCAGCCCGAGGCCGGTGCCGCCATAGCGGCGCGAGGTCGAGCTGTCGGCCTGGGCGAAGGCGTCGAACACCAGCGTCTGCGCATCGGCCTCGATGCCGATACCCGTGTCGCGCACCGAAAAACCGATCACCACGTCATCCTCGGTCGCGTCGCTCAGCGAGGCCGACACGACCACTTCGCCGTGTGGCGTGAACTTGATCGCGTTGCCGATCAGGTTGGTCAGTACCTGCTTGAGCCGCAGCGCATCACCCACCACGCGGCGCGGCAGGTCGGGCGGAATCTCGAGCCGCAGGTCCAGCCCCTTGGCCTGCGCCGGCGCAGCCAGCACCTGGGTGGACAGGCGCAGCGTGTCGTGGAGGTCGAAGGACTCGCTCTCGATGTCGATCCGGCCGGCCTCGATCTTGGAAAAGTCGAGGATGTCGTTCAGGATGCGCAGCAGCGAATCGGCCGACGCCTGGATCATGAGCAGATGCTCGGGCACGTCCGGCGCACGCGGGTCCATCAGCGCGAGTTCGGTGAGCCCGATGATGCCGTTCATCGGCGTACGGATCTCGTGGCTCATGTTGGCCAGGAACTGGCTCTTGGTGCGGTTGGCGATCTCGGCCTGGTCGCGCGAGACCTGGAGTTCGGCAATCATGCGGCTGCGTTCGAGGCTGAGCTGGATCGCCTCGACCAGAATGGCCCGCAGGTTGTTGGCGCTGTTGATCACCGCGGCGATGAACACCAGCGACAGCACGATCAGGATCAGATCGGGCGGACCGCCATAGTCGAATGCGCAGATCACTCCGATCGGCAGCACCGACAGCATGACGTAGATCGTCAGCGCGCCGCGTGACGGGGCGAGCGTCGACACTGCACCTGCAATCGTGGCCGAGATCAGACCGGCGGTGAAAAAGCGGGCGCCATAGCCAGCTTCGATCATGAACAGCGCAGCCCCGACACCCCAGCCAATCCCTGCCAGCACCGCGCCCACCATGTAGCGCCGGAACCACAGATCGGTCTGTTCTACGCCCGGGGCGCAGGCGTAGAAGCGGCGCACCAACATCGCCCGACCGGCGCCCAGCAGCACCATGGCACCGGCCCAGACGAGCGCGGGCAGCAAGGCTGCACCAAACACGATGTTGCCGACCGCCAGCAAGGTCGCGACGGTGACGAGCACGCCCTGCGCAGGCAAGGCGTTGCGATAGAGCAGGCATACCGACTGGTGCCAGACGGCGGCATCCACTCGGTCGGTCGGTCCGGCAGGCGTCACGTCAGGCGGTTCCACGGAGCACGGAAATGATCGAGGCTAGCATGACCTCATTCTGCGCTCCGTGACCTGGTTCCGTAACGGCGCGATTACAGCAGCGGCGCCAGCCAGCGCGCCGCCTCCTCCACCTCCATGCCGGTGCGGCGCGCCCAGTCCTCGAGTTGGTCGCGGCCTATCCTGGGGATGGCGAAGTAATGGCTCTCGGGGTGAGCAAAGTAGAAGCCGCTCACCGCCGCCGCCGGGGTCATCGCATAGCTTTCGGTGAGGTCCATGCCGATGCGTTCGCGCGCACCTAGCAGCTCGAACAGCGGCCCCTTGACCGTGTGATCCGGGCAGGCCGGATAGCCCGGCGCCGGGCGGATGCCGCGGTACTGCTCGGCAATCAGCGCCTCGTTGTCGAGCGCCTCATCGGCCGCGTAGCCCCAGCATTCGCGACGCACGCGCTCGTGCAGCCATTCGGCGCAAGCCTCGGCCAGGCGGTCGGCCAGGCTCTTGAGCATGATCGCGTGGTAATCGTCGTGCGCCGCCTCGAACTCGGCGAGCTTGGCCTCGATGCCCAGGCCGGCGGTGACCGCGAAGGCGCCGATCCAGTCCGGCACGCCCGACTCCTTGGGCGCGACGAAGTCCGTCAGGCACCAGTGCGGCTTGCCCGCCGGGCGCTCGTGCTGCTGGCGCAGGCCGTGCCAGACCATGGCCAGGTGCTTGCGGTCCTCGCCGGTGTAGATCTCGATGTCGTCGCCGACCGCATTGGCCGGGAACAGGCCGAACACCGCCTTGGCCTGCAGCCAGTTCTCGGCGACGATCCTGTCCAGCATCGCCTTGCCGTCCGCGAACACGTTGCGCGCGGTCTCGCCCACCACCGCGTCGTCGAGGATGGCGGGGAAGCGGCCGGCGAGGTCCCAGGTCTGGAAGAAGGGGCCCCAGTCGATGTAGCTCACCAGCTCGCCCAGCTCGACATCGATCGCCTGCACGCCGAGCATGTTGGGTCGCGGGGGCTGGTAGGGCGTGAATCCGGCCTGGTGGGCAGTGCTGCACGCGGCCACGCGCTCGGCCGTCCAATCGGTACGGAAGGCGTTGGCGCGCGCTGCCTCGACACTCACCAGCTGCATGCCCTTCTTGCCGGCATGCAGGGCACGGATCTTCTCGTAGTCGGCGGCGACCTCGGCCTTGAAGGCTTCGCTCTGCCCCTCCGACAGCAGCGCGGTGACCACGCCTACCGCGCGCGAGGCGTCGGGCACGTACACGACAGGCTGGTCGTAGTGCGGCGCGATCTTGATCGCGGTGTGGTTGCGGCTGGTGGTGGCACCGCCGATCAGCAGCGGCACCTCGAAGCCCTGGCGCTTCATCTCGGCGGCAACGTGGGCCATCTCCTCCAGCGAGGGGGTGATGAGGCCGGACAGGCCGATGGCCTGCGCGCCATGTTCCTTGGCCGCCTCGAGGATCTTCGCCGCCGGCACCATCACGCCGAGGTCGATCACCTCGTAGCCGTTGCAGCCGAGCACCACGCCGACGATGTTCTTGCCGATGTCGTGCACGTCACCCTTGACCGTGGCCATGATGATGCGGCCCTTGCTGGTGGCGCCGGTGCGCAGCTTTTCCGCCTCGATGTAGGGAATCAGGTGGGCGACCGCCTGCTTCATCACGCGCGCCGACTTCACCACCTGCGGCAGGAACATCTTGCCCGCGCCGAAGAGGTCACCGACCACGCTCATGCCCGCCATCAGCGGGCCTTCGATGACCGCCAGCGGCGGCCTGCCCTCGGCCTCGAGCCTGGCACGCACCTCCTCGGTATCGGCGACAACGAACTCGGTGATGCCCTTGACCAGCGCGTGGCTCAGACGCTCCTCGACCGGCCACTCGCGCCAAGCCAGATCCTGCGCGGACTCCTTGGCCTGACCCTTCACCGTCTGCGCGAACTCGACCAGCGCCTCGCCCGCGCCCGGACGGCGGTTCATCACCACATCCTCGACCTTGTCGCGAAGCTCGGGTACGAGCTCGTCATACACGCCGAGCTGGCCGGCGTTGACGATGCCCATCGACAGGCCGGCCTTGATCGCGTGATACAGGAACACGGTGTGGATCGCCTCGCGCACCGGGTCGTTGCCGCGGAAGCTGAATGACACGTTCGACACCCCGCCCGAGGTCTTGGCGTAAGGCAGGTTCTCCTTGATCCAAGCCACGGCGTTGATGAAATCGACCGCGTAGTTGTCGTGCTCCTCGATGCCGGTGGCGATGGCGAAGATGTTGGGGTCGAAGATGATGTCTTCGGCCGGGAAGCCGGCGCCGCCTTCGGCCACCGGCTTGGTGAGCAGCTTGTAGGCGCGCTCGCAGATCTCGGTCTTGCGGCGGAAGGTATCGGCCTGGCCCTGCTCGTCGAAGGCCATCACGATCACCGCCGCGCCGTAGCGGCGCGCAAGGCGGGCCTGGCGCAGGAACTCGGTTTCGCCCTCCTTCATCGAGATCGAGTTGACCACGCCCTTGCCCTGGATGCACTTGAGGCCGGTCTCGATAACCGACCACTTCGACGAGTCGAGCATGATCGGCACGCGCGAGATGTCGGGCTCGGTAGCGATGAGCTTGCAGAACCGCTCCATGGCGGCGACCGAATCGAGCATCGCCTCGTCCATGTTGATGTCGATGACCTGGGCGCCGTTCTCGACCTGCTGGCGCGCCACCGCGAGCGCGTCGTCGAAGCGGCCCTCGAGGATCATGCGCGCGAAGGCCTTGGAACCAGTGACGTTGGTGCGCTCGCCCACATTGACGAACAGCGCGTCGCCGCCGACGTTGAAGGGCTCGAGGCCCGACAGGCGCAGCTTCTTCTCGATGGTGGGCACGACGCGCGGCGCGAGGCCCGCAACGGCTTCGGCGATCGCCGCGATGTGCGCCGGCGTGGTGCCGCAGCAGCCGCCGACGATGTTCACCAGGCCACTCTGCGCCCACTCGCGAATCTGGCTGGCGAGGTGCTCGGGCGTTTCGTCGTAGCCGGTGGGCGACAGCGGGTTGGGCAGGCCGGCGTTGGGGTGGGCGGACACGTGGGTGTCGCAGGCGTTGGACAGTTCCTCGACGTACTGGCGCAGCTGGTCGGCGCCGAGCGCGCAGTTGAGGCCGAAGCTGATCGGCTGCGCGTGGCTGAGTGAATTCCAGAACGCCTCCGCGGTCTGGCCCGACAGCGTGCGGCCTGAGGCATCGGTGATGGTCCCAGAGATCATCACCGGCACGCGCTGGCCGCCGCTTTTCTCAATCTCGTCGAAGAGCTTCTCGATCGCGAACACCGCGGCCTTGGCGTTGAGCGTGTCGAACACCGTCTCGATCAGCAGGATGTCGGCGCCGCCTTCGAGCAGGGCCTTGGCCGAGTCGTAGTAGTCGTCGGCGAGCGCATCGAAGCTGATGTTGCGGAAGCCGGGATCATTCACGTCGGGCGAGATCGACAGCGTGCGCGAGGTCGGTCCGAGCACGCCGGCGCAGTAGCGCGGCTTGGCGGGGTTCTTCGCGGTGTACTCGTCGCACAGCTCGCGCACCAGGCGCGCGCCCTCGACGTTGAGTTCGTAGGCCAGCGCCTCAAGCCCGTACTCCGCCTGCGACACGCGGGTGGCGTTGAAGGTGTTGGTCTCGATGATGTCCGCGCCGGCCTCGAGATAGGCGCGGTGGATGCCGACGATCACGTCCGGGCGCGTGAGCACCAGCAGGTCGTTGTTGCCCTTGAGATCCTTCGGATGGTCGAGGAAGCGATCGCCGCGGTAGTCCGCCTCGCCCAGCTTTTCCTGCTGGATCATCGTGCCCATCGCGCCGTCCAGGATCAGGATGCGGTCGGCGAGAAGCTGGCGAAGTTCGGCGGTACGGTCGGCTTGCATGGGTCTTACCTCGGTCGGTCAACGGTCGCCGGGCAACGCCATGCACAAATGCGAACGGCGCCACAAACCGGCTGAAGGTTTGTGAGCGCCGTTGATCGGTTGCCGAGCCTGGCCCTCGCAGGTTCAGTCGGGGTCGCAGCGCTCCTCGGCAGGGGGCGAATTGTATCGGCTCACGCCGAGACTTGCCAAGCGCGAAAGTGGCTTGTCGACAGGGACTTACCAGTAGGGAAAGAAGGGATGCGGCGGGAAGAAGGGATGCCGGTAGTACGGGTGCGGGTAGCCCCACCCGCCCCAGAACGGCCCTTCGCGCGGATAGACGTAGGTCTGGCTCGTCCGCACCACCTTGCCGTCGATGAAATGCACGTTGAACAGCGTGGCAATGCCCGGGCCGTAGTTGCGTACGTTCCAGTCCCACACCTCCTCGCCCGACAGGCGGAAGGTCTGCTCCGAACGATGCTCGCCGAGCAGGCGGTCGACCTCCTCGCGCGTCATGCCCTTCTGCACCCGCATCAGGTTCTCGTCGTCGAGCGCATCCCACTGCCGCAGCACGATGCCACCCTGGTCGATCTGCACCATCAGGCAGCTGCGCCCATAAGGCTGGGTCGCATATTCGAGCGTGGTCGTGCCGTCCTCGTTCTGCCAGCGCCGCGTGGGTTCGCCCTTGGCCGCCAGGGTCTCGGCCTCGGTGGTGAAGGGACGCGGCGGCGCAAACGTCATGCAGCCGGCCAGCTGCAGCGCGACCGCCACAAACAGCAACATGCCGATCCCGCGCAGCAGGCGCAGTGGCAACAGGTTGAAGACACTCATGGTCTTCCTCCGCTCAGCGTCGATATTGCGTGTAACGGCCGGTGCCGACCACACGGCCATCGGTATTGAACGACACGGTGAAGAACACCGGCTCGCTGGTCCCGGCAAAGCCATGGCTGATCTTCCACTCCCACACGGTCTCATGCTTGAGCTGGAAGAACTGGCTGCGCGCCGGCTTGCCGAGCAGACGGCGTACCTCGTCGCCATTCATGCCATTGACCACGCGGGCGAAGTTCTGTTCGTTCAGCACCTGATCGATCTGACGCAGGATGTCGTCCGGCCCGATCGTGATCATGAAGCACTCGATCCCCTCGGGCTGGCGCGTGTATTCCCAGGTGACCGAACCGTCCTCGTTCTTCCACTCCATCCTCGGCGGACCGAAGCGCTCGCGCACCTCCATCGCCGTCGACACGCCGGGCTTCAGCTCGCGCAGGTTGAAGTAGTCGCAGGCCGTTATTCCCACCGCGGACAGCAGCGCACACAGCCAGGCAAGCAGGCGTTTCATCCCTTGGTTTCCCCCAATCGCGGGCGCCTGCCGGGCGGCAGGGCACTGGGCTAGAATCCGCCATCACCCTGGGTTTTGCAACGCCCTCGCGGTGACTCTTTGCAACGTTCGGAGACATCAATGAAGAAGACCCTGCTTGCACTCGCCCTGGTCAGCGCCGGCTTCGCCGCGCACGCCCAGACCGTCGTCAAGATCGGCCACGCCGGCCCGCTGACCGGCCCGATCGCCCATATCGGCAAGGACGGCGAAAACGGTGCCCGCCTGGCGATCGAGGACGCCAACGCCAAGGGCCTCACCATCGGCGGCAAGGCCGTCAAGTTCGAGCTGGTCAGCGAGGACGACCAGGCCGACCCGCGCACCGCCACCACCGCTGCGCAGCGCCTCACCGACGCGGGGGTCGCCGGCGTGATCGGCCACACCACCTCGGGCGCCTCCATCCCCGCCTCTCGCGTGTACGAGCAGGCCGGCGTGCCGGTGATCACCCCGTCCTCGACCAGCCCCAAGCTGACCCAGCAGAACTACAAGGTCACCTACCGCGTCATCGCCAACGACCTGCAGCAGGGCGAGGCCATGGCCAAGTACGCCATCGAGACACTGAAGGTGAAGAAGTTCGCCATCATCGACGACCGCACCGCCTACGGCCAGGGCCTGGCCGACGCCTTCGCCGAAAACGTCAAGAAGATGGGCGGCGAAGTGGTGGGTCGCGAGTTCACCAACGACAAGGCCACCGACTTCACCGCCATCCTCACCAAAATCAAGGCCCGCACGCCCGACGCCGTGTTCTACGGCGGCATGGACGCGCAGGGCGCCCCGATGCTGCGCCAGATGCGCCAGCTCGGCATCGCCGCCACCTTCCTCGGCGGCGACGGCAACTGCACGGCCGAGATGGTGAAGCTGGCTGGCGACGCGATGAACGACAAGGTCTTCTGCACCCAGGCCGGCATCCCGCTGTCGATGATGCCGGGCGGCAGCGAGTTCCTGTCGCGCTTCAAGCAGCGCTTCAACGCCGAAGTCCAGCTCTACGCCCCCTACAGCTACGACGCCGCCAGCGCACTGATCGAAGGCATGAAGGCTGCCGACTCGACCGATCCGGCCAAGTACCTCGCGGCCATGCAGAAGGTGAGCTTCAAGGGCGTCACCGGCAACATCGCCTTCGACGCCAAGGGCGACATCAAGGAAGGCGGCGTGAGCCTGTACGGCTACGCGAACGGGAAGTGGGAGCCGCTGAAGTAAGCGCGGCACTATGCGCGAGGGCACCATGACGGTGCCCTCGCACACGATGGGTGCGACGGAACGGGGGCGCAGATGGCGCCCCCGTTCTCGTTTACACGCTCGTTGAACCCAGACAGCGACCGCGATCAGGGTTATCCGCAAGTGGCATGAATTGTGCAATGCATCACCCCTGTTCGACGCACTGTCAGGTCCGGACGCGTTGCGTCATGAAGGTTCGACGCACGACTGCTGATGGACAGGGCATTTTTCGCCGCATTGCAGCAACACAGGACGGCTCAGCGCCATGAGGGTGTGCGTGCCTGCGCCCCGTTTTTGTGCAGAATACGCAAACTTTTGTCACAGATCCGGCTCCCGCCGGGGTGGCAGGAGGAGAAGGGGGCCGGGAACAACGGCCCCGACGAGGGAGACAAGGCCTCGCAGATGCGTCGGACAACAACCAATCAGCCATCACTTGCGTTCGCTGGAGGATCAAGCATGAAGAAGAGCATCGTTGCAATTGCGGTCATGAGCATCGGGCTGGGTGCAGCCCACGCCCAGGAAGTCGTCAAGCTCGGCAGCGCCGCGCCGCTGACTGGCACCATTTCGCACCTCGGCAAGGACCTGGAGAACGGCAGCCGCATGGCGGTCGACGCGGTCAATGCCCAGGGCGGCGCCGACATCGGCGGCAAGAAGGTGAAGTTCCAGCTCGTCGGCGAGGATGACCAGGCCGACCCGCGCACCGGCACCACGGTGGCCCAGCGCCTGGTGGATGCGGGCGTGAAGGGGGTGATCGGCCACCTGAACTCCGGCACCTCGATTCCGGCTTCGCGCATCTACGACCAGGGTGGCGTGCCGCAGATCTCGCCGGCTTCGACCAACCCGAAGCTGACGCAGCAGAACTTCAAGGGCGTGTTCCGCACCATCGCCAACGACGTACAGCAGGGCGGCGCGCTCGGCACCTTTGCGGTGAAGACGCTCGGCGCCACCAAGGTGGCGATCATCGACGACCGCACCGCCTACGGCCAAGGCCTGGCGGACGAGACCGACAAGGCAGTCAAGGCCGCCGGTGCCCAGGTCGTGGCGCGTGAATTCACCACCGACAAGGCCACCGACTTCAACGCCATCCTGACCAAGATCCGCGCCACCAACCCGGACGTGATCTTCTTCGGCGGCATGGATGCGCAGGCCGGCCCGATGCTGCGCCAGCTCAAGCAGCTCGGCATCAACGCCAAGTTCCTGACCGGCGACGGCGGCTGCAGCCCCGAGATGATCAAGCTCGCCGGCGACGCGATCAACTCGACCACCTACTGCTCGATGGCCGGCCTGCCGCTCGACAAGATGCCGGGTGGCGCCAAGTTCCGCGCGGACTACAAGGCGCGCTTCAACGGCGAGGTCCAGCTCTACGCGCCCTACGCCTACGACGCCGCGATGGCGATCATCAAGGCCATGGAAAAGGCCGGCTCCGTCGAGCCCGCCAAGTACCTGCCCGAGCTGAAGAAGATCAGCTTCGACGGCGTCACCGGCAACGTCTCGTTCGACGACAAGGGCGACATCAAGGAAGGTGCGGTGACCATGTACCAGTTCAAGGACGGTACCTGGGTCGCGCTGTAAGCCTGATCCCGACCCTCACGCCCTGGCGTGAGGGGCAAGGCCTGGGGCACGCCCCACCGGACGCACCCAGACCTTGCCCCTCGAGCCCGCGCGCCTTCACCCGACGCCCGGGCCATTCAAACTTTCCCGAAAGCGCTACAAGCCCCCAATGGAAACCCTCATCCAGCAACTGATCAACGGCCTGGTGATCGGCAGCGTCTACGCGCTGATCGCTCTGGGCTACACGATGGTCTACGGCATCCTAGGCCTCATCAACTTCGCGCACGGTGACGTGCTGATGGTCGGCGCGCTGACCGCGCTGCAGACCATGATGTTCCTGATGGGTGTCGCGCCCGGCATGTCGCCGATCGCGATGCTGACGATCGCGCTGATGGTGGCGATCCCTGTGAGCATGACGATCGGCTTCCTGATGGAACGGCTCGCCTACCGGCGCCTGCGCAACGCGCCGCGCCTGGCGCCGCTGATCACCGCGATCGGCATGTCCTTCCTGCTGCAGACGCTGGCAATGATCATCTGGGGGCGCAACTACCACACTTTCCCGCAGCTGATCTCGACCACGCCGCTGGAGCCGATCGCCGGCGTCTTCATCACCCCGGTGCAGGTCGTCATCATCCTCGCCTCGGCCGCGATCATGATCGGCCTGTCGCTGCTGGTGACCCGCACCAAGATCGGCCGCGCGATGCGCGCCACCGCCGAGAACCACCGCGTCGCCAGCCTGATGGGCGTCGACACCAACGCGGTGATCGCCTTCACCTTCGTCGTCGGCGCCGCGCTGGCCGCCGTGGCGGGCGTGATGTACGCCAGCAACTACGGCATCGCGCATTACGGCATGGGCTTCATGCCCGGCCTCAAGGCCTTCACCGCTGCCGTACTCGGCGGCATCGGCAACCTGGGCGGCGCCATGCTCGGCGGCATCGTGCTGGGCCTGGTCGAGTCCTTCGGTGCCGGCTACATCGAACACATGACCTTCGGCTTCCTGAACTCGTCCTACCAGGACATCTTCGCCTTCATCATCCTGGGCCTGGTGCTGATCTTCAAGCCCACCGGCCTGCTCGGCGAACGCGTGTCGGACCGGGCCTGAGGAGGCAGTACAACCATGAACGAACTCGTCTCCGCCGTCCCCTACCTGGGCAAGCGCAACCCGATGGCCGCGCGCTGGCTCATCATCATCATCGCCCTGGTGGCGCCGATCATCGCCTGGCAGTTCGGCAAGAGCTGGGTGCGCATCCTGGACTTCGCACTGCTGTACATGATGCTGGCGCTGGGGCTGAACCTGGTGGTGGGCTTCGCCGGCCTGCTCGACCTGGGCTACATCGCCTTCTATGCGGTGGGCGCCTACACCTTCGCCTTCCTCGCCTCGCCGCACTTCGACATCCACATGCCGTTCTGGCTGGTCTTGCCACTGGGGGCGGCCTTCGCCGCACTGGCGGGAATCATGCTGGGCTTTCCAGTCCTGCGATTACGAGGAGACTACCTCGCGATCGTGACCCTGGGCTTCGGCGAGATCATCCGCATCTTCATGCTGAACCTGAACTACCCGATCAACATCACGAACGGGCCGCAGGGCATCAACATGATCGACCCGATCAACCTGTTCGGCTGGGACCTGTCGCGCAACCTGCAGGTCACCGAAACCTTTTCGATCAACTCGCTGTTCCTGTACTACTACTTCTTCCTGCTGTGCGTGGCGGGCTCGATCCTGTTCATCCAGCGCCTGCAGATCTCGCGCGTGGGCCGCGCCTGGGCGGCGATGCGTGACGACGAGCTGGCGGCCAAGGCCATCGGCATCAACACGCGCAACATGAAGCTGCTGGCGTTCTCGCTCGGCGCCACTTTCGGCGGTGTGGCCGGCGCGCTGTTCGGCGCCTTCCAGGGTTTCGTCAGCCCCGAGAGCTTCAGCCTGATGGAATCCATCGCCGTGCTGACGATGGTGGTGTTCGGCGGCATGGGCAACATCGCCGGCGCCATTGTCGGCGCCTTCGTGCTCGCCCTGCTGCCCGAAATCCTGCGTGACGTCGCCGTGCCGCTGCAGCAGACGCTGTTCGGCACCGTGATCCTCGACCCTGAAGTCCTCCGCATGCTGCTGCTGTCGCTTGCCATGATCCTGATGATGCTGCTTCGTCCCTCGGGCATGATCCCCGCCCGCGCCCGCTACGCCCACCGCGAGAACATGAAGCAGGAGGGCGCGCAGTGATCACCCTGCTCGAAGCCCGCAACATCGGCAAACGCTTCGGTGGCCTGCAGGCACTGACCGACGTGTCGCTGACCATCCGCAAGGGCGAAGTCTATGGCCTGATCGGCCCCAACGGCGCTGGCAAGACCACCTTCTTCAACGTGCTGACCGGCGCCTACACGCCGGACGGCGGCGAGTTCGTGTTCAACGGCAGCGAGCTGCCCGCAGGCAAGCCGCACAAGATCGTCGGCCGCGGCATCGCCCGCACCTTCCAGAACATCCGCCTGTTCCGCGACCTCACCGCGCTCGAGAACGTCATGGCCGGCCACCACATCCGCACCAAGGCGGGCGTGTGGGGCATCCTGACGCAGAACCGCTTCACCCGCGAGGAGGAGCGCCTGACCACCCAGCGCGCGTACGAGCTGCTGGACTACGTCGGCATCGGCCGCTTCGCCGACGTGGTGTCGAAGAACCTGTCCTACGGCGACCAGCGCCGACTCGAGATCGCCCGCGCGCTGGCCACCGAGCCGCAGCTGCTGGCGCTCGACGAACCGGCCGCCGGCATGAACGCCACCGAGACCGGCCAGCTCAAGCTGCTGATCGAACAGATCCGCCACGACGGCATCACCGTGATGCTGATCGAGCACGACGTGAAGCTGGTGATGGGCCTGTGCGACCGGGTCGCGGTGTTGGACTTCGGCAAGAAGATCGCCGAAGACGTGCCCGCCGTGGTGCAGAAGAACGAAGCGGTCATCGCCGCCTACCTGGGCGGAGGCAAGCATGCACACTAATCCCACCTCTCCGCTGCTGCAGCTGCAGAACCTGCAGATTTCCTACGGCGGCATCCAGGCCGTCAAGGGCATCGACCTCGACCTGTGGGCCGGCGAACTCGTCTGCCTGATCGGCGCCAACGGCGCCGGCAAGACCACCACGCTGAACGCCATCGCCGGCGTGCTGCCCCTCGCCGGCGGCGACATCCTTTACGCCGGCGACCGGATGAACACCGTGCCGGCACACAAGCGCCTGCGCAAGGGCATTGCGCTGGTGCCCGAAGGGCGCGGCATCTTCACCCGCCTGACGGTGGAAGAGAACCTGCGCATGGGTGCCTACACGCGCAACGACAAGGCGGGCATCGAGGCCGATCTGGAGCGGGTCTACACCATGCTGCCGCGCGTCAAGGAACGCCTGCACCAGGTCGCCGGCACGCTATCGGGCGGTGAGCAGCAGATGGTGGCCATCGGCCGCGCGCTGCTGTCGCGCCCGAAGCTGCTGCTGCTGGACGAGCCCTCGATGGGCCTGGCGCCGCTGGTGGTCGAGAAGATCTTCGAGGTCGTTCAGTCGGTGGCCCGCGAAGGCGTGACCATCCTGCTGGTGGAGCAGAACGCCAACCTGGCGCTGGAGTTCGCCCAGCGCGGCTACGTGATGGAGTCGGGCAAGATCACGCTGACCGGCACCGGCGAGGAATTGCTGGCCGACCCGAAGGTGCGCGAGGCCTACCTGGGCGAGATTGCCTGATCCCGGCCCGGCCCGCAGAACAGCGCGGGCGGGGTCGTCCATTCGTTGTTCTGAATATAATCCTGCGCCAAAGGAGAACAACGCATGAAGCACATCACCCCCAAGGAGGCCTACGCCTTCCTGCAGGCGAACCCGGAAGCGCTGCTGATCGACGTGCGCAGCGAGATCGAGTACCTCTTCGTCGGCCATCCGGTCGGCGCGATCCACGTCTCGTGGAACGACGGCCCGGACTGGGACGTTAACCCGCACTTCGTCGGCGAGGTCAAGAAGCTGGCCGGCAACGGCGGCAAGCGCCCGATCCTGCTGATCTGCCGTTCGGGCAACCGTTCCGAGACGGCGGGCAATGCGCTGCTCGAGGCCGGCTTCGAAGAGGTCTACAACGTGCAGCACGGCTTCGAAGGCGAGTTGGACGAACGCCACCACCGCAATTCGGTCAGCGGCTGGCGTTTCGACGGCCTGCCCTGGGAGCAGTGCTGAAGCGCTGAGCGCAAGGCCGCACGCCTTGTCAGCGCCCATCCAGGCTGCGGCGGTACTGGATCGCCTCCGCCACATGGGCCGCACCCGGCTGCGCAGCCCCCGCCATGTCCGCCAGCGTGCGCGCCACCCGCAGAATGCGGTGATAGGCTCGCGCGGACAGATCCAGCCGGCTCATCGCCTGCTGCAACAGCGCGGCACCCGCAGTGTCCGGCAGGCAGAAGCGCTCCACGCCGCGGCTGTCGAGCCGCGCATTGACGTCTCCCTGGCGTTCCATCTGCTGCGCCCGCGCCTGCACCACCCGCGCCCGTACTTCCGCTGACGAGGCCGCCGGCGTCGCCGCGGCCAGTTCCTCATGCGCCAGGACCGGAACCTCGACCACCAGGTCGATGCGGTCCAGCAGCGGTCCGGAGAGTTTGCCGCGATAGCGGGCAACCTGTTCAGGTGTGCACCGGCAGGGCTTGCGCGGGTGTCCCGCATAGCCGCAGGGACACGGGTTCATCGCCGCGACCAGCTGGAAACGGGCGGGAAACTCCGCGCGCCGGCGCGCGCGCGACACGCTGATATGGCCCGTTTCCAGCGGTTCGCGCAGGGACTCGAGCACCCGGCGGTCGAACTCGGGCAGCTCGTCGAGGTAGAGCACGCCGTTGTGAGCCAGCGAGATTTCGCCCGGCCGCGGCGTTGCCCCGCCGCCGACCAGCGCCGCGGCCGAGGCGGAATGATGCGGGCTGCGGAAGGGCCGCTGGGCCCAGCGTGACGCATCGAAACTGCCCTCGAGCGAGCACACGGCCGCGGTCTCGAGCGCCTCACCCTCCAGCATCGGCGGCAGCAGGCCGGGCAGCCGCTGCGCCAGCATGGACTTGCCCGTGCCCGGCGGACCGAACAGCAGCAGGGAGTGTGCCCCCGCGGCAGCCACCTCAAGGGCGCGGCGCGCCTGAAGCTGCCCGCGCACATCGGCAAGGTCAGGACCACTCGTCGCTGCAGCGGCGGGGTTGTCGAACGCTGCGGGCTGCAGTGGCGTGTGACCGTTGAGATGGGCCGCCACCGCGCACAGGCTGCCCGCCGGCAGCACGGTCGCCGAACGCGCCAGCGCCGCTTCGGGGGCGTTGGCCGTCGCCACCACCAGGCCGCGTCGCGCACGTCCGGCGGCCAGCGCGACTGCCAGCACGCCACGCACCGCGCGCAACTCGCCATTCAGCGACAGCTCGCCACAGAACTCCAGTCCATCGAGCAGCCGGCCGGCGACCTGGCCGGAGGCGACCAGGATGCCGATCGCGATTGCCAGGTCGAATCGCCCGCCCTCTTTCGGCAGATCGGCCGGCGCCAGATTGACGGTGATGCGCCGCTGCGGGAACTCGAACTGCGAGGTCTGAAGGGCCGCGCGGACCCGGTCGCGCGCCTCGCGCACCTCGGTGTCGGGCAGGCCGACGAGGCTGAACGCAGGCAGACCGTTGGCCAGATGCACCTCGACCGTGACCTCGGGGGCGTCGAGACCGTCGAGTGCGCGGCTGCGCACGAGTGCAAGCGACATGCGGTTCTCCAGGCTGGGCGGGGCGCCAGTCTAGCGGAGAATGCATCAATGACAAACAGATAAGCCGGACAGCATGCCCGGCACCGGCGATCAGGCCGGCTTGTCGCCCTCGCCGGCAAGGCGACGCTCGAGCTCGGCGACGCGGGCTTCAAGATCGGCAACCTTCTGGCGCGCGTGGGCCAGCACCTCGCGTTGCACTTCGAATTCCTCGCGGGTCACGAGGTCAAGCTTGCCGAAGGCGCTGCCGAGCATCGCCTTGACGTTCTTCTCGATGTCGCGGGCGGGGCTGTTGGCCGCCAGTTCGGAAAGTTTGGAGCCGATTTCGTCGAGAAAGCGCGGAGTAGCCATGATCGGTATTGAAATGCCGGTTGCGAACGGCGCAAGTCTAGCACGCCCACCGAGACCACCCCGCGTCGACTCCGTGCGTGGCACCAGCGACGATGCACCACATCAGTGCATGACGACCCGCTTTCGTGCGCGAATGGATTGCGCACCGCAACACGACGACCCGAAAAATGCCGCCATACAACGTGAAAGCCGCATGAACAGTGGATTTCACGAATCTGGCACGGCGTCTGCTAAGGGTTGTGCGTCGAAACCCCTCATCTGTCTCAGGAGAAAACAACCATGCACAAGACCCTTGTCGCCGCCGCTGTCGCCGCAGCCCTTCCCTTCGCGGGCACCGTCCACGCCGAGGAGAGCCCCTTCTCCGCCAACGTCGGCATCGTGTCGGACTACGCCTATCGCGGCATCAGCCAGACCGACGAGCGCCCGGCGCTGCAGGGCGGCTTCGACTATGCGCACTCGAGCGGCTTCTACGTCGGCGTGTGGGGCTCGAACGTGTCCTGGCTCAATGACGTCGACACCACCGATTCGACCGGTAACAGTCTGGAGATCGACCTCTATGCCGGCTACAGCGGCGAGGCCGGCCCCATCGGCTACGACGTCGGCCTGCTGCAGTACTACTACCCGGGCAGCTACAGCTCGACCTGGAAGAACGAGACCGGGCTGACCAAGCCGAACACGCTGGAAGGCTACATCGGGCTGTCGTGGGAGTTCCTGTCGTTCAAGTACTCCTACTCCTTCACCGACCTGTTCGGCCTGCCTGACTCGGAAGGCAGCCAGTACTACGACCTGGGCGTGTCCTACGAGCTGGGCGGCGGCTTCAACCTCGACGCGCACTACGGCTACAACGACCTCAAGGGCGGTGACGACTACAAGGACTGGAAGCTCGGCGTGACCAAGGAGTTCGGTGGCTTCGAGTTCGGCCTGCACTACGTCGACACCGACATCAAGGACCTCGATCTCGCCGACGACCGCTTCATCCTGTCCGTCAGCAAGTCCTTCTGACCCCCCGCCAGTTGAACGGGAGAAAACCATGAAATTCATCGCTGCAATCATCAAGCCCTTCAAGCTCGACGAGGTGCGCGAGGCACTGTCCGCCATCGGCGTGCAGGGCATCACCGTCACCGAGGTCAAGGGCTTCGGCCGCCAGAAGGGCCACACCGAGCTCTACCGGGGCGCCGAGTACGTCGTCGATTTCCTGCCCAAGGTGAAGGTCGAGGCCGCCGTTTCCGACGACATCCTGGACCAGGCGATCGAGGCCATCGAGAAGGCCGCCGCTACCGGCAAGATCGGCGACGGCAAGATCTTCGTCTTCGAACTGGAACAGGCCATCCGCATCCGCACCGGCGAAACCGGCCCGGACGCGCTGTAAGGGAGAACATCAAAATGAAGAAACGCTTTGCACTTCTGCCGGCACTGGCCCTCGGGGGCGCACTGGCCGGCGTATCGGGCGGCGCCTTCGCCCAGGAAGCAGCCGCAGCGGCGGTCGAGGTCAACAAGGGCGACGTAGCCTGGATCATGACCGCCACCCTGCTCGTGCTGATGATGGCCCTTCCCGGCCTGGCGCTGTTCTACGGCGGCCTGGTGCGCGCCAAGAACATGCTGTCGGTGCTGATGCAGGTCATGACTGTGTTCTCGCTGAACGCCCTGCTGTTCGCCATCTACGGCTACAGCCTGGCCTTCACCGAGGCCAGCCCCTTCATCGGCTCGCTGGACAAGATCTTCCTGTCCGGGGTGACGATCGACTCGCTCGCCGACACCTTCACCGAAACCGTGAAGCTGCCGGAATTCGCGTTCATCGCCTTCCAGGCCACCTTCGCCGGCATCACCGGTGCGCTCATCGTCGGCGCCTTCGCCGAACGCATGAAGTTCTCCGCGGTGCTGATCTTCTCGGTGATCTGGTTCACCTTCTGCTACCTGCCGATCTGCCACATGGTGTGGGGTCCGGGCGGCTACCTGCTGGAAGACGGCGCGCTCGACTTCGCGGGCGGCACCGTGGTGCACATCAACGCCGGTGTCGCCGGCCTGGTGGGTGCCTACATGGTGGGCAAGCGCATCGGCTTCGGTCGCGAATCGATGGCGCCGCACAGCCTGACGCTGACCATGGTCGGTGCCTCGCTGCTGTGGGTGGGCTGGTTCGGTTTCAACGCCGGCTCCAACCTCGAAGCCACCTCGGGTGCCGCGCTGGCCTTCATCAACACCCTGGTCGCCACGGCTGCCGCCGTGCTGGCCTGGTCGCTGGGTGAAGCGCTGCTGAAGGGCAAGCCCTCGATGCTGGGTGCGGCGTCGGGTGCGGTGGCTGGTCTGGTCGCCATCACCCCGGCCTGCGGTTCGGTCGGCCCGATGGGCGCCATCGTGATCGGCCTGCTGTCCGGCTTCATCTGCCTGTGGGGCGTGAATGGCCTGAAGCACATGCTCGGTGCGGACGACGCGCTCGACGTGTTCGGCGTGCATGGCGTGGGCGGCATCGTCGGCGCCATCCTGACCGGCGTGTTCGCAGCCCCGTCGCTCGGCGGCACCGGTGGCGAGGACTTCGCGATGGGCGCCCAGGTTTGGATCCAGACCTGGAGCGTGATCATCACCATCGTGTGGTCCGCCGTCGTGGCCTTCGTCGCCTACAAGATCGCGGACGTCCTGGTCGGCCTGCGTGTGCCGGAAGAAGAGGAACGCGAGGGCCTGGACATCACGGCCCACGGCGAAACGGCCTACCGCGTCTGAACGTCAAAACGTGTCACCTGCGGAGCCGGTCCTCCCCGGCTTCGATTTAGCGCGGCGCCCCTCGGGGCGCCGTTTTTTTGTGGGCAGCACACCGCAGGCGGCATGCCACCCGGGGCTCGGTTGTCACGCCAGCGCCGCGTCGGTGTCCATCAATACCGCGCTGCCCGCGCGTGCGGCGCGCATCAGCATCGCGGTCTCCGGGAAGAGGCGGGCGAAGTAGAAACGCGCGGTCTGCAGCTTGGCGGTGTAGAAGGGGTCGGTGCTGCCGGCGGCGATCTTCTTCAGCGCCACCGAAGCCATCAGGGCGAAGAAGTAGCCATAGACCAGGTGACCGGCCACACGCAGGTAGGGCACCGCGGCGGCACCGGCCTCGTCCGGGTTCTGCAGGGCCTTCATGCCGATCTCGGTGGTGAACTTGGTCATCTTCTCTCCGAGCTCGGCGAGCGGGTGGATGAACTCGGCCATCTTCTCGTTGGCACCCTCCGTTTCCACCAGCGCCGCTACCAGGCGGGCGAACTTCTTCAGCGTGGCGCCGTTGTTGCCGAGCACCTTGCGGCCGAGCAGATCCAGGCTCTGCACGGTGTTGGTGCCCTCGTAGATCATGTTGATGCGGGCATCGCGCACGAACTGCTCCATGCCCCATTCCTTGATGTAGCCGTGACCGCCGAACACCTGCATGCACTCGTTGGTGGCTGCAAAGCCGTTATCGGTGACGAAGGCCTTGGCGATCGGGGTCAGCAGCGCGAGCAATTCGGCGCTGTCCCGGCGCACCTTCTCGTCCGGATGGTGCAACTCCTTGTCCGACAGCACGGCACAGAAGCACAGCAGCGCGCGCGCGCCTTCAGCGTAGGCCTTGGCGGTGAGCAGCATGCGGCGCACATCGGGATGCACGATGATCGGGTCGGCCGGCTTGTCCGCAGCCTTGGGGCCAGTGAGGCTGCGCATCTGGATGCGTTCCCTGGCGTAGGCAAGCGCGTTCTGGAAGGCGACCTCGGTCAGCCCAAGGCTCTGGTTGCCCACGCCCAGGCGGGCGGCGTTCATCATCACGAACATCGCCTGCAGGCCCTTGTTGGGCTCGCCAACCAGGGTGCCGATCGCGCCCTCGAGCACCATCTGGCAGGTGGCGTTGCCGTGGATGCCCATCTTGTGCTCCAGGCCACCGCAGTGGATGCCGTTACGCGTACCGAGCGAGCCGTCGGCATTGACCAGGTACTTGGGCACGACGAACAGCGAGATGCCCTTGCTACCGGAAGGCGCATCGGGCAGGCGCGCGAGCACCAGATGCACGATGTTGGCGGCGAGGTCGTGCTCCCCGGCGCTGATGAAGATCTTCTCGCCGGTGATGCGGTAGGTGCCGTCGCCCTGCGGCTCGGCCTTGGTGCGCAGCAGACCGAGATCGGTGCCGCAGTGCGGCTCGGTCAGGCACATGGTGCCGGTCCATTCGCCGCTGGTCAGCTTGGGCAGATAGAGCGCCTTCTGCGCGGGCGAACCATGCGCGTGCAAGGCATCGTAGGCGCCGTGCGACAGGCCGGGATACATGGTCCAGGACTGGTTGGCGCTGTTGAGCATCTCGTACAGACACTGGTTGAGCACGATGGGCAGCCCCTGGCCGCCATGCTCGGGATCGCAGGCGAGCGCAGGCCAGCCACCGTCGACGTACTGCGCATAGGCCTCCTTGAAGCCTTTGGGCGCGCTCACCTCGTGCGTGGCGCGGTCGAGCGTGCAGCCTTCGGTGTCGCCGCTGACGTTGAGCGGGAAGACAACCTCGGCCGCGAACCTGCCAGCCTCTTCCAGCACCGCGTTGAAGGTTTCGACGTCGAGTTCGGCGTGCGGCGGACAGACCTGGAGTTGGCCGACGGCGTCGAGCACCTCATGGAGGACGAACTGCATGTCGCGCAGGGGCGGCGTGTATTGGGGCATCGCGGGGTCTCCTTCGGGTGGAATCGAAGACGGCCGCCTTGAGACGGCCGTTCGTTAATCAAACGTTCGTTTTATTTTATAGAAGGATAAATCGATGTCAAACGACCGTTTGAATCGACTTGCACCACGTGAGCTGGACCGTCACGGTGAGGCATGCGCCCTGTGGCTGGGCGCACCAACAAAAAGGGCGACCCGAAGGTCGCCCTGCTCGTACGCTCATCGTCCCGGCATGGACGCCGGGCCGGACGCTCAGGCCCGCGGCACCGGCACGCCGGGATTGACGCACAGCGCCTGATTGAGGGCCACGATCGCCTTCTTGTAGTCGCCGCGCTCGATGATGAACTGCATGTTCACCTGACGCAGGGTCTGCGACACGCAGTTGACGTTGACGCCCGCGTCGGCAAGCGTCTGCGCCGCGCGCGCGAGCACGCCGGGAATGCTGATGTTGGAGCCGATCGCGCACACGATGGCGCTGGGCTTCACGGTCACCACTTCGTAGCGCGCCTCGAGTTCGGCGATGAGTGCCGGCGTCACCGAGCTTTCCCACAGCACGTGGGCGATCGAGTTGGCGTTGGTCGCCTTCAGAATGTAGGAGATATCGTGCTGGCAGAAGATCTCCATCAGCCCGAGGTCGAAGCCGACGGTGCCCACCATGCTGGGGTCGTGGATCTCGACCAGCGTGACCTTGTCGCTGCCGGTCACCATCTCGACGCGGGCGCGTTCGCCAACGTAGTCCTTGGTGATCAGCGTGCCCGGATGATCGGGCTCGAAGGTGTTCTTCAGCCGGATCGCGATGCCCGCCAGTTCGATCGGCTTGGCCGCCTTCGGGTGGATCGCCTCCATGCCGACGTCGGCGAGCTGGTCGGCGACGTCGTAGTTGGTCGCGCCCACGACCACCGCATTCTCGAGCCCGACCACGTTGGGGTCGGCCGAGGACAGGTGGAACTCCTTGTGGATGACGGCTTCGGCGGGACGCAGCTCGACGGCGATCTTGCTGAAGGTGACCTCGGAGTAGCCGCGGTCGAACTCGCGCATGATGCCTTCGGTGCCCTTGGTGTAACCGGTGGCGACGATGACGTTATTGGCGAGATCCAGGCCCTTGAAGCTGTTGTGGATGCGTTCATCGATGCTCCAGGCCTCATCGTCGTGGAAGCCGGCCAGGTCCAGCAGGATGGCGTTGACGCCATTGGCCTTGAGCATCTCGACGCTGTTGAACGCGCTGTGCGATTCGCCGATCGAGGCCAGCACCTCGCGCGCGGCCAGCAGCACGTCCTTGCGGCTGATGTAGCCGCTGGCGAGCACGTGGTGCATCGCGTCGAGGTACTTCTTGACCTCGCCGATGCGGGTGTCGACGAAGGCGTCGGCCACGTCCAGCGGCAGGCCGAGTTCGGCAAAACCGGCGTTGAGCTTCTTCAGGCTGACCGCCAGGCCGTCGAGCGCGGCATGGTAGTCCGCACCGTCGGCAAACAGGGCGTAGATGCCGGGCTCGCCGGTCTTCTTGTGCTCCAGCAGCTGGTTCGTCACGCCCGAGTAGGCGGACACCACGTAGATGCGCCCGTAGATGCGCGACTTGTCGTGGAGCATGATGTGGCGCAGCACGTCGCCGAATGCCGACATCGACGTGCCACCGATTTTCTCGACCGTGAGCATGTTTTTTCCCGAGTTTTGCATGAGGTGTATCCCAGTTCTTTTTGCGGACCGCCCGAAACCCGACATCGTATTGTCTCGACGGGGATTTGGACATAGGCGGACCACGGTCCCGGCCGCGCGGTGCGCAGCTGCCGCGCCGATCGCTCAGCGGAACACGATGGTCTTGTTGCCGTGCACCAGCACCCGGTCTTCCAGGTGGTAACGCAGGCCGCGTGCCAGCACGGTCTTCTCGATGTCCTTGCCGTAGCGCACCATGTCCTCAACCGCGTCCGAGTGATCGATGCGGATCACGTCCTGCTCGATGATCGGTCCCTGGTCGAGGTCGGCGGTGACGTAGTGGCAGGTCGCGCCGATCAGCTTGACGCCCTTGGCCCAGGCCTGGTGGTAGGGCTTGGCGCCGACGAAGCTGGGCAGGAAGCTGTGATGGATGTTGATGATGCGGCCCGGATACGCGGCGCACAGCTCCGGCGACAGGATCTGCATGTAGCGCGCAAGCACCATGGTGTCGCCGCGCACTTCCTCGAAGATGCGCTGCACTTCGGCGTAGGCCGAGGCCTTGTTGTCGGCGGTCACCGGCACGTGGTGAAAGGGAATGCCGTGCCACTCGACGAAACCGCGGAAGGTGTCGTGGTTGGAGATCACGCACGGGATCTCGATATCGAGCTCCTTGGACTGCCAGCGCGCGAGCAGGTCGTACAGGCAGTGCTCCTGCTTGCTCACCAGCATCACCACGCGCTTCTTGACCGCGGAGTCGCTGATCTTCCACTCCATTTCGAGCTCTTCGGCCAGGGGCCGGAAGCGCTCGCGGAACTCGGCGAGGTGGAAGGGCAGCGAGTCGGCCTTGATCTCGATGCGCATGAAGTAGCGGCCGACCGTATTGTCGTCCTGCGGCGGCTCGGCGTGCAGCGAGGTCTCGAGGATCCAGCCCTTGTGCTCGGCGATGAAGCCGGAGACCTTGGCGACGATGCCGACGCGGTCGGGGCAGGAGGCGGACAGGGTGTAGAAGCGTTCGCGGTGCATGGTCTCGATCAGCCGGCGCGGGCGAATGCCTTGTCGATTTCGGCGCGCAGTGCGGCGTAGTCACGCACCACCGGATACTGCGGGAACTCGCGCACGACGTTCTCCGGCGGATGGAACAGGATGCCGCCGTGGGCTTCGCCCAGCATCGCGGTGTCGTTGTAGGAGTCGCCCGCAGCCACGACCTTGAAGTTCAGTTCCTTGAAGCGCCTGACGGCCTCGCGCTTCTGGTCGGGCATGCGCAGATGGTAGTTGACCAGGATGCCCTCGGCGTTGGCCTCGAGGCTGTGGCAGAACAGCGTCGGCAGGCCGAGCTGCTTCATCAGCGGCTTGGCAAACTCGTAGAAGGTGTCGGACAGGATCACGACCTGATAGGTATCGCGCAGGTCATCGAGGAAAGCGCGCGCGCCTTCCATCGGGCCCATGCTGGCGATCACGTCCTGGATGTCGGGCAGCCCGAGCTTCTTCTCCGCCAGGATGTTCAGGCGGTACTTCATCAGCGTGTCGTAGTTGGGCTCGTCGCGGGTGGTGCGGCGCAGCTCGGGAATGCCGGTACGTTCGGCGAATTCGATCCAGATTTCGGGGACCAGCACACCTTCGAGGTCGAGACAGACGATACGCACCGGATGCTCCTGCGGACAAGAATTTGGCGAAGGCGCGATTCTAGCATTCGCCTCCGGCGCGGGCGCGGCGCGGGCAAGCCGCATGCCGGATGTGGACAACTTCTCGCTTCGGGCAAAGTCGCCGTGGCGACCCAGGCCCGCGAATCGGATAATTCTGGCAAATCCAGACCAGACTCCACATGATCAAGCTCATCCCGATCGAGAAGCTCCAGCCCGGCATGTATATCCACGACCTGAACTGCGGGTGGATGGAGCATAACTTTCTGCGCAACCGCTTCGCGGTGAAGTCCGACGAGGACGTCACCAAGGTGCGCGAACTGGGTGTGCACGAGATCTACATCGACACCGCGCAAGGGCTCGATGTCGAGGAGGCGCCGACGCAGGAAGAAGCCGCCCACAAGGTGGACGAGGTGCTCGAAGCGATCGCCACCGACGCTGCGGCGCCGGTTCGGCGCGTCTCGGTGCAGCGGGAGGTGGAACGCGCCCGCAACCTTCATAGCGAAGCCAACCGCATCGTGCGCGACATGATGGGCGACATCCGGCTGGGCAAGCAGATCCAGCTCGAGCAGATCGAGCCGCTGGTCGAGCGCATCGTCGACTCGATCTTCCGCCAGCAGGACGCGATGCTGCCGCTGGCGCGGCTCAAGGACCACGACGAATACACCTTCCAGCACTCGGTCTCGGTATGCACGCTGATGACCTCGTTCGCGCGCACGCTGGAACTGCCCCGCGACATCATCCACGAGATCGCCGTCGGCGCCCTGCTGCACGACGTGGGCAAGGCCAAGGTGCCCGACGATATCCTGAACAAGCCGGCCAAGCTCACCGACGCCGAGTTCGTCAAGATGAAGAGCCACGTCGTGCAGAGCAAGATCATCCTGCAGGGCACGCCGGGCATCAGCCAGATCGCGCTGGACGTGGCGGCGCAGCACCACGAGCGCTTCGACGGCACCGGCTACCCGAACAAGCTCAAGGGCGACGAGATCAGCCTCTACGGCCAGATGGGCGCGATCGTCGACGTGTATGACGCGATCACCTCCAACCGCGTCTATCACAAGGGCATGGCGCCCACCGAGGCGCTGCGCAAGCTGCTGGAGTGGAGCAAGTTCCACTTCAACCCGACGCTGGTGCAGGCCTTCATCCGCGCCGTGGGCATCTATCCCACCGGCTCGCTGGTACGCCTCGAAAGCCGCCGCCTGGCCGTGGTGCAGGCGCAGAACCCCGAGAATCTGATGCAGCCGGTGGTGAAGGTGATCTTCCACACCCGCGGCTACTACCTGACGCCCGAGACGGTGGACCTGCGCCACTCGCAGGACCGCATCGTCGGCCACGAGGACTTCGAAGCCTGGGACATCGACCCCGCGCGCTGGCTGCCGGAATAGGCCATCGGCAGCAGGCTGCGAGGTCGCCCGCTTCAGTCGGCGGGAATCGCCTCCAGCGCCTCGTGCAGGTCCAGCCAGCGCAGCTCGGCCTCCTCGATGCGCCCGGCGAGTTCGGCCTGGCGCTTGTTGAGCGCCGGCACCTCACCCGCCTGCGGGCCGGTATAGAACGCCGGATCGGCGAGCTGCGCGTCGATCTCGGCCTTTTCCTTGTTCCACGCCGCCAGGCGCTTGTCGATCTGCTCGATCTCCTTCACCAGCGGCCGGCGCGCCACCAGGCGCGCCTGGCGGTCGGCGGCGGCCTGCACGCGGTCGGCCTTGCGTGCCGCCTTGTCGGCGGCCTGGTCGGGACAGGCCGCCGCCGCGGCCACCTCGGCACGCCGGGTGGCGAGCCAGTCGCGGTAGTCGTCGAGGTCGCCGTCGAAGGGCTGGATGCGCCCGCCGTCGACCAGCAGGAAGCGGTCGCAGGTGGCACGCAGAAGCGCGCGATCGTGCGACACCAGCACCATTGCGCCCTCGTAGTCCTGCAGCGCCATGGTCAGCGCGTGGCGCATCTCGAGGTCGAGGTGGTTGGTCGGCTCGTCGAGCAGCAGCAGGTTGGGCCGCTGCCAGATCAGCAGCGCGAGCGCAAGACGCGACTTCTCGCCGCCCGAGAACGGCCCGCAGGGGGTGGTCGCAGGCGTCGAAGTGCCACCCACGCCGTCGCCACGGAAGTCGAAACCGCCGAGGTAGTCGCGCAGTTCCTGCTCGCGCGTCTGCGGGTCGAGGCGCACCATGTGCTGCAGCGCGGACTCGTCCGGGCGCAAGGTCTCGAGCTGGTGCTGGGCGAAGTAGCCGGTGGCGAGGCCCTTGCCCTCCAGGCGGCGGCCAGTGGCAAGTCGAAGCTCGTGCGCGAGCAGCTTGATCAGTGTCGACTTGCCGGCGCCGTTGCGCCCGAGCAGGCCGACGCGCTCGCCGGGGCGCAGCGTGAGCGTGATGCGTTCCAGCACCGTCTTGTCGCCGTAGCCCACCGCACCGTCCTCGATCTGCAGCAAGGGGTCGGGCGCCGGCGGCGCGTCGCGGAAAGCGAAGCTGAAGGGCGTGTCCACATGCGCCGCGGCGATGCGCTCCATGCGCTCGAGCGCCTTGATCCGGCTCTGCGCCTGGCGCGCCTTGGTCGCCTTGGCGCGGAAGCGGCGGATGTAGTCTTCCATGTGCGCGATGTCGCGCTGCTGCTTCTCGAACATCGCCTGCTGCTGCAACAGGCGCTCGCCGCGCTGGCGCTCGAAGTCGGAGTAGCCGCCGGTGTAGAGGGCGAGCTTCTGCTGCTCGATGTGGGCGATATGGGTCACGCAGGCGTCGAGGAACTCGCGGTCGTGCGAGATCAGCAGCAAGGTGCCCCGATAGTCGCGCAGCCAGGCCTCGAGCCAGATCACCGCGTCGAGGTCGAGGTGGTTGGTGGGCTCGTCGAGCAGCAGCAGGTCGGACCGGCACATCAGCGCCTGCGCCAGGTTCAGGCGCATGCGCCAGCCGCCGGAGAAATCGGACACCGGACGCTCGATGTCGGCGGGCAGGAAGCCGAGGCCGTCAAGCAGTGCCGCCGCGCGCGCGCGCGCCGCATAGCCACCGATCTCGTGCAGGCGGGCGTGGAGCTCTCCGATATGCGAGCCGTCGTGGGCCGCCTCGGCTGCCGCCAACTCGGCCTCGATGCGGCGCAGCTCGGCATCGCCGTCGAGCACATAGTCGATCGCCGGCTGCGACAAGCCGGGTGTTTCCTGCGCGACGTGGGCGATCACCCAGCCGGGCGGCATGTCGAGGTCGCCCTGGTCGGGGTGGAGCTGGTCGCGCAGCATGGCGAACAGGCTGGACTTGCCACTGCCGTTGGCGCCGGTGAGGCCGACCTTCCAGCCGGGGTGGATCTGCAGCGAGGCGCCCTCGATGAGGACCTTGGCGCCGCGCGCGAGGCGCAAATTGCGAAGACTGATCACGAACGGATACACGGCCGCAGGGCCGCGAAAGCAGGTAAAGGCGCTATTCTACGCGCCAAGCGAATCGTCCCCGGAACCTTGCGCGCATGTCCCGCCTCAGCATCTTCCCCGCCCTGCCCCGCAGCATCCTGTCCCTGTCCGCCGTCGCCCTGCTGTCGCTGTCGCCGGCCGTCCTCGCCCAGCCGGCCCCTGCGCCACAGGCCGAAGCCGATGCTGCCGAACGCGCGCAGCGTGTCGCCGAGGATGCGCGCCGGGCCGAGCTCGAGGCACAGGGGAAAGCCTTGCGCGACGAGGCCGAGGCCACGTTCAAGGCGACCGAGGCGGGGTGCTACGACAAGTTCCTGGTGAACCGGTGCATCGACCAGGCCAAGCGCCAGCGCCTTGACACCATCCAGCGCGCCCGTGCGCTGGAAGCCGAGGCACGCCAGATCGATCTCGCGCAACGCCAGCGCGCCGCGGCCGAAGTGCAGGCCAGCCAGCGTCTCGCCCCGCCCACCGAGCCCGCGGCACCGGCCCCCGACCCCGCCGCGGCCCAGCGTGGCGCCACCGTCATCCCGGTGCCCTCGCCCGATGTCGACATCGCGCCGACCCCCGAAGCCGATCGCATCCGCCGCGAGCGCGCTCAATCTGCAAGCGACGCCGCCGCGACGGCCGAGGCGCAACGCAACGCCCGCGACGCCGAACGTGCCGCCAAGCGTACCCAAGCCGAGGCCGAGGCCGCTGCGCGCGCCGAAGCCGCCGCGCGCGATCGCGCCCGCTACGAAGAGCGCCTGCGCAAGTACGAAGAAGAACAGGCCGCGAAGAAGAAGTAGGGGGCGAGGACCTACGCGCGGGGCAAGGCCCCGGGCGCACCCCTGATTGCCATCGCCGTCTACCGCAGCCTTACAGCGGTCGAACGCCCCGCGCCCAGTCCAGCGCGTCCTCGAGCCGGTCGTTGCCCCAGAACAGCTCATCGCCGACGCGGAAACTCGGCGCGCCGAACAGGCCTAGTTCCGCTGCGCGCTCGGTCTGGCAGCGCAGTGCGAGCTTGTTGGCATCGGCCAGCGCGCGGGCGATCACCGCCTCGGCATCCAGCCCCTGCGCCGTGAGGATGTCGGCAATCACCTCGCGCTGACCGATGTCCCGGTCCTCGGCGAAGTTCGCGTTCATCACCGCACGCGAGAACGGCGCCACCCAGCCTTCGCCCACACCGACCAACGCCACCCGCGCCGCCAGCACGCTGTTGCGCGGAAAGCCGCTGGGCTTGCGGAACGGCAAGTGGTGCTTGGCCGCCAGGCGCTCCAGGTCGCGCCACATGTAGCGCCCCTTCGGTGGATAGATGTTGAATGGCGAGTCGTTCCAGCCTAGCGCCATGAACACCGGCCCGAGCAGAAAGGGTTTCCACACCAGTTCGACTCCCGCCGCCTCGGCGAGCGGCTCGATGCGCATCACGGACAGCCAGGAATAGGTGCTGGCAAACTCGTACCAGAACTCGACGACGGGACGGGACATGACGGACTCCTGGAGGGACGCTGAACCGGCCCTCCACTATAGGCGATGAGCATGCCGAGCGCTCGGACCGTGCCCGGGAGGCGGCCACTCACTTTCGCCAGTTGAGCACCCACAGCGCCAGCGCGCCGGCGACCACGCCCCAGAACGCCGAACCGATGCCGCCCAGCGACAGCCCGGACGCGGTCACGAGGAAGGTCACCAGCGCGGGTTCGCGCTGGGCCTCGTCCTTCATCGCCGTCGCCAGCCCGCCGCCGATGGTGCCGAACAGCGCCAGGCCGGCGACGGCCAGCACCAGCTCGCGCGGGAAGGCGGCGAACAGCGCGCCCACCGTGGCACCGAACACCCCCACCAGGAGGTAGAACGCCCCGGCGAACACACTGGCCAGGTAGCGTTTCGCCGGGTCCTCGTGCGCCTCGCGCCCCATGCAGATCGCGGCTGTGATCGCCGCGAGGTTGATCGCGAAGCAGCCGAAGGGCGCGAGCACCAGACTTACCGCCCCGGTCCAGCTCACCACTGGCGACACCGGTACCTTGCCATAACCGGCAGCGCGCATCACCGCCACGCCGGGCACGTTCTGCGAGGTCATCGTCACGACGAACAGCGGCACGCCCACACCGATCATCGTCTGCCAGTCGAACTCGGGCATCGTGAACACCGGCGCCGCCGTCTCCAGCCTCAGCATGTCGAAGTTCAGCAGGCCCTGCGCCGCCGCGACCGCGCTGCCGAGCGCCAGCACGATCAGCACGGCATAGCGCGGCCACAGGCGCCGTGCGAGCAGGTAGGCGACGAACATCGCGAACACCAGCCCGAAACGCTGACCCATCGCCACGAACACCTCGATGCCGAAGCGCACGAGCACGCCGGCCAGCATCGCGGCAGCGATACCGGGCGGAATGCGGTCCATCACGCGCTCGAAACCACGCGTCACGCCCGCCAGCAGGATCAGCAAGGCACAGAACATGAAGGCACCAGTCGCCTGCTCGAGGCTCACACCAGCCAGCGCTGTCACCAGCAGGGCCGCGCCCGGGGTCGACCAGGCGGTGACCACTGGCGCGCGATAGCGCAGCGACAGGCCGATGCAGGTCACGCCCATCGCGATGCCGAGCGCCCACATCCATGAACTGATCTGCGCCGGCGTCGCGCCCGCCGCTTCCGCCGCCTGGAAGACGATGGCGGCGGAGCTGGTGAAGCCGACGAGAACGGTGACGAAACCGGCGGAAAGCGGAGCGAGGTAGGAACGCATGGGGGATCTGAGGACTGCCGCGGGATTAACGCGGGGCAGAATAGCTGACCCGCCCCTGCGCGGCCAGGACGCTCAGCCCGCCGTCGCCACCCTCGGCCCGGCGCAGGCCATCCTGTCGAACTGCGCGGCGAGTCCGTCGATCTCGGCGAGCAGTCGTTCGCGCTGCGCCGGGGAAGCGGCATTGAACACGTCGGCCAGCAACTGCAGGGTCAGTTGCCGGTTGTGCGCCACCTGCGCGTGATGCGCGGCAGGGGCGCTGGCGTCGAGCGGGGCGCGCAGCGCGGCGATGCGGGCGGAGAACTTCTGCGGGTCATGGCGCACCCGCAGTGTGTCGATCACGCCCTGCTGCCATTGGTGGCGATTCTCGAGCCACTGCTCGGTGGTGGGCTGCAAGGCGTCGCTCCAGGCCGCGACCAGCGCGCGCTGGCCGGCATCGAGACGGCCGAACCAGTTGCGCAGGCGCTTTTCCATGCGCTCGACCTGCGCCGCACGGCGCGCCTCGGCGCTGCCGCCGAGGAATTCCTTGCGCGCGTCGCGATCCCGGCGCTCGAAGGCCGCCGCCAGTTCGGCCACCTGTTCGTCCGACAGTCCGGCAAGCAGCACACCGGCGTCGTCGACCAGCTCCGTGCGCAGCTCGTCCCACCACGCCTCGCCCTGGCGCAGGAAGGGCTCGAGCTCGTGCGCGCCGATGCGCTCGCGCTGCAGGGTGTCGCGCGCCTCGCGCAGCAGGCCGACGTAGTCGGGCAGATGAGCGCGGCAGTGCCAGTCGAGCCGCGCGGCGAACCGCTGGTCGAGCAGGCTGCGCTGGCCAGCGTCGAAACTGACGTAGTCGCGCAGGTACCAGGGCACCAGCCAGTCGAGCTGGGAATAGGCGAAGCGCACGCCGCAGCCGCCGAGCAGCAGCGCGGAACACAGCAGGATCAGCAATCTTGCGCGAGCGATCATGTGCGCTCAGAGCGCGGCACCGCGGACAAAGTTCGCACCGGACAGCGGTGAGCCGTGCCCGGCGTGCTCGATGTCGTCAGTCGATGACGACCGGCTTGATGTCGCCGATGAACTGCAACCGCGCGCGCAGCGCCTTCGTCACCTCGACGCGGCCGTCATCGCTCACGCGCAGCGCATGCTCGATGCCGAAGCGGCGCGTCTGCTCGCGCCAGCCATCGCCGGCAAGATACGCGGGCTTGCTTGCGGCGTCGGACAGGGTGCCGACCGCCTCGCCCGCCGCGCCCTTGGGCGTCACCAGGAGGGTGAGCGACTGCGTGCCGTGTGCAGGCTGGCCAGTGCGCGGGTCGAGCAGGTGAGCGTGGCGAACGCCGTCGAGCATGAAGTAGCGCTGGTAGTCGCCCGAGGTGCCGACCGCCTCACCGTCGTACAGCGGCAGCGTGGCCAGCGGCGCGGGCTCGCGCGGATGCTGGATGCCGATGCGCCAGGGCTGGTCGCCCTTGCGCCCCAGCGCCAGCACGTTGCCGCCGATGTTGATCAGCGCGTTGGCCACGCCCTGCTCGCGCAGGATGGCCGCGGCACGGTCGAGCGCATAGCCCTTGGCGTAGCCGCCGAGATCGAGCTGCACCGCAGGGTTGCGGCTGCTGATGCGATTGCCGTCGATGACGAGGTCGCTCATACGCGGCCTGGCGGCGAGCAGGGCCGCGAGCTTGTCGGGGTCAGGACGCACCGGCACGAAGGTGTCGGTATGAAAACCCCACAGCGCCACCAGCGCGCCCAGCGCCGGATCGAACAGCTCGTCGCCAGTGGCGGCGATGCGCTGCGCGTCCCTCAGCATGGCTACGAGTTCGTCCGACACCGTCGCCGTTTCGCCGCGCGCGAGCGCCGCATTCAGCGTGGTCAGCTCGGACGGTTCCCAGGCGTGATAGGCGCGATGCAGGCGGTCGAACTCGCGCAGCACCGCGCCGGCCGCGGCATCCGCGGCGGCCTGGTCGGCCGCATACACGGCGACATCGACGCGGGTGCCGAACACGAAGGCCTCGTGGCGGAACACCTCGGCGCGCGAGCAAGCGCCCAGCAGCAGGATGCAGGAGAAAAGACCGAGCCAGCGCAACCAGCCGGCCGCCATCGAAGCGGGCGACACCATCAGTTGCAGGCCTGCTCCAGCTTGTCGATGACCAGCCCGGCGACGTCGAAGCCCTGCTGCGTGGCGATCTCGACCATGCAGGTGGGGCTGGTGACGTTGATCTCGGTGAGGTGTCCGCCGATGACGTCGAGCCCGACGATCAGCAGGCCGCGCGCCCACAGGATCGGCGCCAGGTATTCGGCAATCTCGCGTTCGCGCGCGGTCAGCGGCATCGCCACGCCGCGGCCGCCGGCGGCGAGATTGCCGCGCGTCTCCCCGGCCTGCGGGATGCGCGCCAGCGAGAACGGCACAACCTCGCCGCCGATGATCAGCACGCGCTTGTCGCCGTCGGCGATCTGCGGCAGGTAGCGCTGCGCCATGATCGTGCGCGCGCCTTCCTGCGTCAGCGTCTCGATGATGACGTTGCGGTTGGGGTCGTCCTTCCGGACGCGGAAGATCTGGCTGCCGCCCATGCCGTCGAGCGGCTTGAGGATGACGTCGCCGATCTCGTCGATGAAGGCCTGGATGTCCACCGCGTCGCGCGCCACCAGCGAGGTCGCCATGAACTGCGGGAATTCGGTGATCGCGAGCTTTTCGGAATGGTCGCGGATCGCGCGCGGGTTGTTAAACACGCGCGCGCCGGCCTGCGCGGCATCCTCGAGCAGCCAGGTGGCGGTGACGTACTCGAAGTCGAACGGTGGGTCCTGGCGCATCAGCACGGCGTCGAAACCCGCCAGCGACAGCGCCTGCTCGGGTCCGGCCGGGGCGTACCAGGGCGCGTCGCCCGCCAGCAGGTGGATCGGCAATGCACGTGCGCTCACCGCGCCGTCACGCCAGGTCAGCGCAGCGCGCTGCATGGTCCATACCTGGTGACCGCGGGCAGCGGCGGCCCGCATCATGGCGATGCTGGAATCCTTGTAGGCCTTGAGTCCGTCGAGCGGGTCGAGGATGAAGGCGAGCTTGAGCGCACGGCTCATGCCGCCTCTCCCACTGCCTCGGCCGGCTCGGTCTCCTCGATCTCGACCGAGGCCGCCAGCAGCGCCAGGCGCGCGACCACGCCATAGGCGTAGAACCGATTCGGCGGCGCATCCGGCCCCTGGGCAACGTCGGGCAGGGTGCAGCAGGTGTCGAAGGCCAGCGGCTTGAAGTGCATGCCCGGCGCGTTGAGATTCTCGTCGCGGCCGCGCTCGGTGTGCACGCGGTAGAAGCCGCCCACCACGTAGTGATCCATCATGTACACGACGGGCTCGGCGACGCCGTCCTCCACCGTCTCGAAGGTGTGCACACCTTCCTGGATGATGACCTCGTGCACCTGCAGGCCTTCCTTCACCACCGCCATCTTGTTGCGTTGGCGGCGGTTGAGGCCGACCACCTCGGAAGCGTCCTTGACCGTCATCACGCCCATGCCGTAGGTGCCGGCATCGGCCTTGACCACCACGAAAGGCTCGTCGGTGACGCCGTATTCCTTGTACTTGGCGCGGATGCGGGTGAGCAGCGAATCGACCTGCGCCGCCAGGCACTCCTCGCCGGTACGCTCCTGGAAGTTGATCTGGCCGCAGACGCCGAACTCGGGGTTGATGCGCCAGGGGTCGATGCCGATCGCGGTCGCGAACTCGCGCGCGACGCGGTCGTAGCACTCGGCGTGCTTGGACTTGCGGCGCGAGTGCCAGCCGGCGTGCAGCGGCGGGATCAACCACTGTTCGTCCAGCCCCGTCAGCACCGGCGGTATGCCGGCGGACAGGTCGTTGTTCAGCAACACCGCGCAGGGGTCGAAGTTGTCCAGGCCGATGCGGCTGCCGCTACGGCGCAGCGGTTCCAGCGTCAGCGTGGCGCCGTTGGCCAGCTCCAGCACGGTCGGCTCGGCGATGTCGGGCAGCAGGCTGCCGATGCGCACGTCCAGGCCGGTGAGGCGCAGGATGGACACCAGCTTGGCCACGTTCTGCAGGTAGAACTGGTTGCGGGTATGGTTCTCGGGGATCAGCAGCAGCTTGCTGGCATCGGGGCAGATGCGCTCGATCGCCGCCTGCGCCGCCTGCACGCACAAGGGCATGAAGGCGTCGTTGAGGTTGTTGAAGCCGCCGGGGAACAGGTTCAGGTCGACCGGCGCGAGCTTGAAGCCCGAGTTGCGCAGGTCGGTGGAACCGTAGAAGGGCGGCATGTGGTCCTGCCACTGGCTGCGGAACCACTTTTCGATTTCGGTCGCGTTGTCGAGGAACTGGCGCTCCAGCTCGAGCAGCGGCCCGGTGAGGGCGGTGGTGAGGTGCGGGACCATGGATTGTCTGTCTCTGGAAGAGCCGCTGCCGGCCGGCAGGCGACGGATGGATTGGCCGGAATGTTACACCAAGGCCGCGGCCGTCCAATGACTGCGAACAACGCCTCGAACGGCTCGCCCCCCGGGGCGCCAGGCCGGTGTGCGCTCAAGCCGCCGGCGGCCTCAGCGGCAGACTGCGCGCCTCCTTCACCACCTCCATGACCACGTAGGTATGCGTCTGCTTGACGCAGGGCAGGCCGGAGATCTGGTCGCCCATCACGCGACGATATTCATGGATGTCCCGCGTGCGCACCTTGAGCAGGTAGTCGAAGTCGCCCGCGATCATGTGGCAGGACTCGATCTCCGGAATACGCCGCACCGCCTCGTTGAAACGGCGCAGGTCCTGCTCGGTGGTGCTGGTGAGCAGCACCTGCACGACGACGATATGGCCTGCGCCGATCGCATCGGGGTCGAGGTCGGCGTGGTAGCCGCGGACCACGCCGCTCTTCTCGAGCCGCCGCAGGCGCTCCGCGCAGGGTGTCTTGGTGAGGCCGACGCGGCGCGACAGCTCCACGATCGACAGGCGGGCGTCGGCCTGCAGTTCGGCCAGAATCTTGAAATCGATGCGATCCATTGCAGTGCAACAGCCATTTGGGCTGCGCTTTGGCTTCAGAGCGGGAATTATGACTGTATAGATTCGAATTTTGGAGCCATTAACTGTTGTTTTTAGCGAAGAATTCGGCCGATCGGACAGCCCCGCCCCGGGGCCTGCCGCACCCGACACCTGCCGGAGTCTCACGCCGTGGATCACCCCGCCTCGCTCACCGCCTCCACCCTGGCTGCCGCCGCCCTGCCGGCCACCCCGCGACCGCCCCAGCGCGCCGCCATCGACGCGGCGTGGCGCAGCCCCGAGCCGGAGTGCGTACCGCCGCTGGTCGAGGCCGCGCGTTTCGACGACGCCACGCAAGCGCGGATTCAGGAACTGGCACACAGCCTGGTCGCCGGCCTGCGCGCCAAGCGCAGCCGCTCGTCCGGCGTCGACGCACTGATGAAGGAATTCTCGCTGTCCAGCCAGGAAGGCGTTGCCCTGATGTGCCTGGCCGAGGCCCTGCTGCGGGTGCCGGACAAGGCCACCGCCGACCGCCTGATCCGCGACAAGCTGTCGGATGGCGACTGGCGTTCGCACGTCGGCAACAGCCCCTCGCTGTTCGTCAATGCCGCGACCTGGGGCCTCTTGATCACCGGCCGGCTGGTGTCGACCAGCAGCGAGGCCAGCCTGTCCGCCGCGCTCACCCGCCTTGTCGCCCGCGGCGGCGAGCCGCTGATCCGCAAGGGCATGGACCTGGCGATGCGCATGCTGGGCGAACAGTTCGTCACCGGCCGCGACATCGACGAAGCGCTTGAGCGCGGCCGCGCGCACGAGAAGCAGGGCTACCGCTACTCTTTCGACATGCTGGGCGAGGCGGCGATGACCGCCGAGGACGCCGAGCGCTACTTCCGCGACTACGAGCGCGCCATCCACGCCATCGGCAAGGCCTCGGCCGGACGCGGCGTGGTCGACGGCAACGGCATCTCGGTCAAGCTCTCGGCCCTGCACCCGCGCTACACCTGGTCGCAGCGCGAGCGGGTGTTCGCCGAGCTGCTGCCGAAGCTCAGGACCCTGTGCCTGCAGGCCAAGGGCTACGACATCGGCCTCAACATCGACGCCGAGGAAGCCGACCGGCTGGACATCTCGCTCGACCTGCTCGAGGCGCTGGCGCTGGACGACGCGCTCGCCGGCTGGGCGGGGCTGGGCTTCGTCGTGCAGGCCTACCAGAAGCGCGCGCCCTGGGTGCTCGATTTCGTCATCGACCTCGCGCGTCGCAGCGGCCAGCGCCTGATGGTGCGACTGGTCAAGGGCGCCTACTGGGACGCCGAGATCAAGCGCGCGCAGATCGACGGCCTCGCCGGCTACCCGGTGTATACGCGCAAGGTCTACACCGATGTCGCCTACCTCGCCTGCGCGAAGAAGCTGCTCGCCGCACGCGACGCGATCTACCCGCAGTTCGCCACCCATAACGCCCACACCCTGGCGGCGATCTACCATCACGCCGAGAACACCTCCCGCGGTACCTCCTGGCGCGCTGGCGACTACGAGTTCCAGTGCCTGCACGGCATGGGCGAGCCGCTCTACGACCAGATCGTCGGCCACGCCGAACGCCATCGCCTGGTACGGATCTACGCGCCGGTCGGCAGCCACGAGACCCTGCTCGCCTACCTGGTGCGCCGCCTGCTGGAGAACGGCGCCAACACCAGCTTCGTGAACCGCATCGTCGATGAGAACGTGCCGATCGACGAGCTGATCGCCGATCCGGTGGAACAGGCGGCCGCGCTCGCCGGCACGCCGCATCCGCGCATTCCGCTGCCGGCCGAGCTTTACGGCGCGCAGCGCGTCAATTCGGCGGGCATCGATCTCGCCAGCGAGCCGGTGCGGGCCCGCATCGCCGCCGCACTGCAGCGCAACCGCGACACCACGCACCGCGCCGGCCCGATCGTCCCGGGCATCGGCGCTCCGGACGCCAGCCGCGCCCGCACGGTAACCAACCCGGCCGACCAGGACGACATCGTCGGCCACGTCGTCGAGACCGATGGCGCCGAGGTCGAGGCGGCCCTCGCCGCCTCGGCGGCCGTCGCCGCCAACTGGGCCCACGCGCTGCCGGCCGAACGCGCTGCCTGCCTCGAGCGCGCCGCCGAACTGCTCGAACGGCACGCCGACGACCTGCTGGCGCTGGCCGTGCGCGAAAGCGGCAAGTCGTGGAGCAACGCGGTGGCCGAGCTGCGCGAGGCGGTCGACTTCTGCCGCTACTACGCGCAGCAGGCACGCGGCTTCGACAATGGCAGCCATCCGGCGCTGGGGCCGGTGCTGTGCATCAGCCCGTGGAACTTCCCGCTCGCCATCTTCGCCGGCCAGCTCGCCGCCGCGCTGGCCGCCGGCAACCCGGTCATCGCCAAGCCCGCCGAGCAGACGCCGCTGATCGCCGCCGCCGCGGTGCGCCTGTTCCACGCCGCCGGTGTGCCGGCTGCAGCGCTGCAACTGCTGCCGGGCCGCGGCGAGACGGTCGGCGCCGCGCTGGTGGCCGACGCCCGCATCCGCGGCCTGATGTTCACCGGCTCCACCGAGGTCGCCACCCTGATCAACCGCAGCCTCGCCGCGCGCGGCGGCAACGTGCCGCTGATCGCCGAGACCGGTGGCCAGAACGCGATGATCGTGGACTCCACCGCGCTGGCCGAGCAGGTCGTCGCCGACGTGCTGGCCTCCAGCTTCGACTCCGCCGGCCAGCGCTGCTCGGCGCTGCGCGTGCTGTGCCTGCAGGAAGACATTGCCGAGCGCGTGCTGCACATGCTGCGTGGCGCGCTTGACGAACTGCGCGTTGGCGATCCGGCCGACGTGCGCACCGACATCGGCCCGGTCATCGACGCCGAAGCCAAGGGCGGGCTCGAAGCCCACGTGCAGGCCATGCAGGCGAAAGGCGCCCGCGTCACCCGCCTGCCGCTGCCTGATCGCTGCGCACACGGCACCTTCGTCGCACCGACGATCATCGAGATCGACGCACTGGCCGAGCTCGGCCGCGAGCAGTTCGGCCCCATCCTGCACGTGCTGCGCTACAGCGCGGACAAGCTCGAGCTGCTGATCGACACCATCAACGCCAGCGGCTACGGTCTGACGATGGGCGTGCATACCCGCATCGACGAAACCGTGGACCAGGTCGCGGCCCGCGCCCACGTCGGCAACCTGTACGTCAATCGCAACATGATCGGTGCGGTGGTGGGCGTACAGCCCTTCGGCGGCGAAGGCCTGTCGGGCACTGGTCCCAAGGCCGGCGGTCCGCTCTACCTGCACCGCCTGCTGCAGCGCAGCCCCGGCCCCGACCTGATCAACGGCGCACTGCGCGTCGACCATGAGGCTTCGCCCGCGCTGATGGACGCCCTGCTCGACTGGCTGGACGGCGCCGGCCGCGCGCTGCTCGAGGGCGACGAGCTCGCCGTGCTGCGCGACCGAGCCGACGCCTATCGCGCGCGCAGCGTCAGCAGCCTGCGCCTGGCCCTGCCCGGCCCCACCGGCGAGGACAACAGCCTGCGCTTCGTGCCGCGCGGCACGGTCGCGGGCATCGCCACCAGCACGCCGGCGGCGCTGCACCAGCTGCTGGTGGCGCTGGCCACCGGCAACCACATCATCTTCGACGACACGCCGCTGCTGCGCAGCCTGCAGCAGATGCTGCCGGAGGCGCTGCGGACACAGGTGGCGCTGGACGCGCGCTGGCCGGAGCGCGACTTCGGTGCCCTGCTGGTCGACACGGGCGACGACGAAGCCCATGCCTGGCACGTGAAACTCGCCGCGCGTCCGGGCCCGATCCTGCCGCTGCTGCGGCCAACGCCGGAATACGACACCTGCCGGCTGGTGCACGAACGCACGGTCAGCATCAATACCGCGGCCGCCGGCGGCAACGCCAGCCTGATGGCAATGGGCGCCTGAGCGGCGGCGAAACCGGGCCATCACGATGCATCACACCCCCGCGAAAGCCCCACAGCTAGGGGCATCACGGATGGCAAGGCGGAGAAATTCGCTTACCTTACGGGACGCAATCGCCGCCGGTCTCAGCACCACGGTCGGCTGCGCCCGTTCAAACCCAAGCAACAAAGGAGACGTTTCATGAAGAAGACCCTGCTCGCCACCGCCGTGCTCGCGCTTGGCGGCTTCTCCAGCGCAGCCCTGGCCGATCTGCCGGTCGCCATCGCCGGCCCGATGACCGGCCAGTACGCCTCGGCCGGAGACCAGATCCGCAAGGGCGCGGAAATGGCCATCGCCGACATCAACGCCCGCGGCGGCGTGCTCGGCGAGAAGCTGAAGCTGGAAGTGGGCGACGACGCCTGCGATCCGAAGCAGGCCGTGTCGGTCGCCAACACGATGGTGAACAAGGGCATCGTGTTCATGCACGGCCACTGGTGCTCGAGCTCGACGATCCCGGCTTCCGAGGTCTATGTCGAAGCCGACATCCCGATGGCCACCGTTTCCACCAACCCGCAGGTTACCGAGCGCGGGCTGAAGAACATCTTCCGCATCATGGGTCGCGACGACCAGCAAGGCCTGGTGGCCGGCAGCTACATCGCCGACAGCTTCAAGGGCAAGAAGGTCGCCGTGGTCGACGACAAGAGCGCCTACGGCAAGGGCCTGGCCGACGAGATGGCCAAGGCGATGGAAGGCAAGGGCCTGAAGCCGACGCTGCGCGAAGCGATCACCGCCGGCGAGAAGGACTACTCGGGCCTGGTCACCAAGCTCAAGCAGGCAGGCGTCGAGGTCATGGCCTACGGCGGCTACCACACCGAAGTCGCGCTGATCCTGCGCCAGGCCCAGGCCGCGGGCCTGCAGCTGACGGTGATGGGCGGCGACACCATGACCAACTCCGAGCTCGTCACCGCCGCCGGCCCCGCCGCCGACAACGTGATGTTCACGTTCTCGCCCGACCCGCGCAAGAACCCGGACGCCGCCCCGGTGGTCGAGAAGTTCCGCGCCGCCAAGGTCGAGCCGGAAGGCTACGTGCTGTACGCCTACGCGGCGATGCAACTGTTCGAGCAGGCCGCCACCGCGGCCAAGAGCACCAAGTACGCCGACCTCGAGAAGGCGATGCGCGGCGGCACCTTCAAGACCGTGATCGGCGACCTGGCCTTCGACGCCAAGGGCGACCAGAAGGCGCCGGGCTTCGTCGTGTACCGCTGGCAAGGCGGCAAGTACGACTACGCCAAGTAATCTCCGCACCAGCCCCGGCACGGCCGGGGCCTCCCTGGCCGCCCGCCCACGAGGCGGGCGGCACAGTCCGGACCCAACGACAAGACGGCACGCTCGCGCCCTGCACTAGCCCACCCGCCAGCGCAACGCGAGGAACAGCCGTGCCACCACGGGAGACATCGTGGCCTACGCACTTCAGCAACTGATCAACGGGCTCACGCTCGGCGCCATGTACGGCCTGATCGCCATCGGCTACACGATGGTGTACGGCATCATCGGCATGATCAACTTCGCCCATGGCGACATCTTCATGGTGAGCGCGTTCATCGCGGTCACCGCCTTCACGATCCTCGCCGCCGCCGACGTGACCTCGATCCCGCTCGCGCTGACCTTCGTGCTGATCGTGTCGATCTTCTTCACCTCGGCCTACGGCTGGGCGGTCGAACGCACCGCCTACCGCCCGCTGCGCGGCTCGACCCGGCTGGCGCCGCTGATCTCGGCGATCGGCATGTCGATCTTCCTGCAGAACGCGGTGCAACTCACCCAGGGCGCGCGCGTCAAGCCGATTCCGCCGGTGCTCGAGGGCGGCGTGGTGCTTTGGGACGCCCCGGGCTTCACGGTGCAGATCGGCTGGAGCCAGATGCTGATCATCGTCACCACCGTGGTGCTGATGCTGGCCTTCACCTGGATGATCACCCAGACCCCCTTCGGCCGGCAGCAACGCGCCTGCGAGCAGGACCGCACCATGGCCTCGCTGCTCGGGGTGAACGTGGACCGCACGATCTCCTTCACCTTCATGCTCGGCGCGGCGCTGGCTGCGGTCGCCGGGGTGATGGTGACGGTGTACTACGGCGTGGTGGACTTCTTCATCGGCTTCCTCGCCGGCATCAAGGCGTTCACCGCGGCGGTGCTGGGCGGCATCGGCTCGCTGCCTGGGGCGATGCTCGGCGGCCTGCTGATCGGCCTGATCGAGTCCTTCTGGGCCGCCTACCTGTGGGCCGAATACAAGGACGTCGCCACCTTCGGCATCCTGTGCCTCGTGCTGATGCTGCGCCCCTCGGGCCTGCTCGGCCGGCCTGAAGTGGAGAAGGTCTGATGAGCGCCGTCGTCTTTGCGCGTCACGCGATGACGCCGGCCGAGCGCCTGCGCGATGCCGGCTGGGTGGCCTTCGTCGGTCTCATCCTCGGCATTCCGCTGGTCGGCCTCACCACCGTCGACGTGGGCGGCCGGCTCGGGGTCGAAACCCGCTTCGGCCTGCTCGTCGCCGCCGTCGCCGCCGTGTTCGCCGGCCGCCTGCTGCTGCGCTGGTCGATCGACCAGGCGCGCAACCGCAAGCTTGCCCGCGACCAGGCCAGCACCGCCACCGCCGCCGACCGCGCCCACGGCGCGCAGAAGGTGGTGACCGTGCTCGGCTGGGTGGCGCTGGGCGCCTCGATCGCCCTGCCGATCTTCTATTCCGACAACCGCTACGTGGTCGACACCGCCACCACGGTGCTGATCTACGTGATGCTGGGCTGGGGCCTGAACGTGGTCGTCGGCCTCGCCGGCCTGCTCGACCTGGGCTACGTCGCCTTCTATGCGGTCGGCGCCTACTCCTACGCGCTGCTGTCGACCCAGTTCGGCTGGAGCTTCTGGGAGGCGCTGCCGGTCTCCGGCGCGCTGGCCGCCACCTTCGGCATCCTGCTCGGCTACCCGATCCTGCGCCTGCGCGGTGACTACCTCGCCATCGTGACGCTGGGCTTCGGCGAGATCATCCGCATCATCCTGGTGAACTGGACCGAGTTCTCCGGCGGCCCCAACGGCATCAGCTCGATCCCGCGCCCGAGCTTCTTCGGCCTGGAGTTCACCCGCAGCGCACCGGAAGGCAGCCAGACCTTCGCCGGCTTCTTCGGCCTGGACTTCTCGCCGATGCACCGGCTGATCTTCCTCTACTACCTGATCCTGGTGCTGGCCCTGCTGACCCACGCCTTCGTGTCGCGGCTGCGCAAGCTGCCGGTGGGCCGCGCCTGGGAAGCGCTGCGCGAGGACGAGATCGCGTGCAAGGCGATGGGCATGAACACCACCAACATCAAGCTGTCGGCCTTCGCCATCGGCGCGATGCTGGGCGGCTTCGCCGGGGTGTTCTTCGCCGCGCGCCAGGGCTTCATCTCGCCCGAGAGCTTCGTGTTCACCGAATCGGCCATCATCCTCGCCATCGTCGTGCTCGGCGGCATGGGCTCGCAGATGGGCGTGGTGCTGGCGGCAACGCTGCTGGTGCTGATCCCCGAATTCGGCCGCAACTTCGCCGAATACCGCATGCTGCTGTTCGGCCTGGCGATGGTGCTGATCATGGTGTGGAAGCCGGGCGGCCTGCTCGCCCACCGCGAACCGACGCTGCGCCTGAACCCGCTGGGCAAGGCCGCCAGCAACAAGGAGGCTGCGTGATGAGCAAGACCCCCACCAGCACCCTGCTGTCGGTGCGCAACCTGACGATGCGCTTCGGCGGCCTCACCGCCATCGACGACCTGTCGCTGGAAGTGCCGGCCGGCCGCATCACCGGCATCATCGGCCCCAACGGCGCCGGCAAGACGACGCTGTTCAACTGCCTGACCGGCTTCTACAAGCCGACCACCGGCACGCTGCGCCTGGCCCACCCCAGTCACGGCGAGATGCGCCTGGAAGCCCTGCCCAGCCACCGCGTCGCGCGCGACGCCCAGGTGGTGCGCACCTTCCAGAACATCCGCCTGTTCCCGAAGATGACGGTGCTCGAGAACCTGATCGTCGCCCAGCACAACGTGCTGCAGCGCGCCTCGAAGTTCTCGATCGCCGGCCTCTTCAGCCTGCCCGGCTACCGCCAGGCGGAGAAGAATGCCATCGAGCGCGCGGCGATGTGGCTCGAGCGCCTCAAGCTCACCCACCTCGCCGACCACGCCGCCGGCGACCTGCCCTACGGCATCCAGCGCCGCATCGAGATCGCGCGCGCGCTGTGCGTCGATCCGGTGCTGCTGTGCCTGGACGAACCGGCCGCCGGCCTCAACCCGCGCGAATCGGCCGAGTTGAACGAGCTGCTGCTCTACCTGTGCGGCGAACTGGGCATCGCCATCCTGCTGATCGAGCACGACATGAGCGTGGTGATGAACGTGTCCGACCACATCGGCGTGATCAGCTACGGGCGCAAGATCGCCGAGGGCACGCCGGAGCAGGTCAAGAACGACCCGCAGGTCATCAAGGCCTATCTGGGCGAGGACGAGGAAGAAGGGGAAGCCGCAGCATGATGCTCAAGATGGAGGGCGTGCACGCCCATTACGGCCACATCCACGCGCTGCGCGGCATCGACGTCGAGGTGCAGGTCGGCGAGATCGTCACGCTGATCGGCGCCAACGGCGCCGGCAAGTCGACGCTGATGATGAGCCTGTTCGGCAACCCCAAGGCGAGCGCCGGGCGCATCGTGTTCGACGGCGAGGACATCACCCGCGTGCATACGCACGAGATCGCCCGCCGCGGCATCGCACTGGTGCCCGAAGGCCGACGCATCTTCCCCCGCATGACGGTGATCGAGAACCTGCAGATGGGCACGGCGCATGCCGACCCGGCCAACTACGCCGCCGACATCGCGCGCGTGTTCGCGATGTTCCCGATCCTCGAGGAGCGCCAGTCGCAGCGCGCCGGCACGCTGTCGGGCGGCGAGCAGCAGATGCTGGCGATCGGCCGCGCGCTGATGAGCCGCCCCAAGCTGCTGCTGCTCGACGAGCCTTCGCTCGGCCTCGCGCCGATCTACATCCGCAAGATCTTCCAGATCGTGAAGGAACTGAACCGCGACCACGGCATGACCATCCTGCTGGTCGAGCAGAACGCCAACCAGGCGCTGCGCGTGGCACATCGCGGCTACGTACTGCAGCACGGCGAGATCACGCTCTCCGGTAGCGGTTCGGAGCTGCTGGCGAGTCCGGAGGTGCGGGCGGCGTACCTGGAGGGCGGTCACGCCTGATCGGCGATAATCCGCGGCCGTCCTCCTCGATGCATCCGATGTCCTCCACCGCCCAACCCGCACGCTGGCTTCCCTTCGTCGTCCTCGGTATCGGTCTCACCGCGATCTCCTTCGGTGCCATCTTCGCCCGCCTCGCCCAGGCCGAGGGCGTCAGTTCGCTCGCGGTGGCGACCTGGCGGCTCGGCTTCGCGGCGCTGATCATCACCCCGGTGGCCTTCCTGCAGTCGCGCCACGAACTCGCGCGCCTGACCCGCAAGCAGATCGGCATGGCGCTGGCCGCCGGCTTCTTCCTCGCGCTGCATTTCGCCACCTGGATCAGCTCGCTCGAGTACACCTCGGTCGCCTCCAGCACCGCGCTGGTGACGACCAACCCGCTTTGGATCGGGCTCGCGTCCTTCCTGATCTTCCGCGAGACGCCGACGAAGATGATGATCGGCGGCATCGCGCTGTCCTTCGCCGGCAGCCTGTTCATCTTCTGGAGCGACAGCCAGACCGCCGGCGCCGGCAGCAACCCGATGCTGGGCAACCTGCTGGCGCTCATCGGCAGCTGGTGCTTCTCCGCCTACCTGCTGATCGGCCGCCGCCTGCGCGCCGGGCTGGGGCTGCCGGCCTACATCTGGCTGGCCTACGGCGCGGCAGCGCTGTTCCTGTTCGCCGCCAGCGGCGCGGGCGGCGTGGAACTCTTCACCCTGTCGAACACCGCCTGGCTGGTGCTGCTGGCAATGGCGCTCGGCCCGCAACTGCTCGGCCACACCGCCTACAACTGGTCGCTGCGCTACGTGTCGGCGACCTTCGTCGCGGTGGTCACGCTGGGCGAGCCGGTGGGCAGCGCGCTGATGGCCTTCATCATCTTCGGCGAAGGCTTCGCGCCGCTGCAGTTCGTGGGCTTCAGCCTGCTGCTGGTGGGGATCTACCTGGCAGCGAAGGGCGAGAAGGGCTGAGATCGCGGCGGACGCACACCGCCGGGCCTCAGCCTGCCAGGCCCAGTTCCCGCAGGCGCGCATGGATGCCGGCTGCCATCCGCGCGTACCCTGCCGCGTTCGGATGGATCCTGTCGGCGCACAACTCCGGCCGGCCGAGGATGTCGGAGAACACGTCCGGCACCAGCGGCACGCCTTCTTCCTCGGCGAGTTCGGCGTAGATCGGCGCATCGGAGGGCCGGCCCGCCACGGCACTCAACAGCGACAGTTCGGGCACGCCGACCAGGGCGACCTGCGCTCCGCTGTCCCGGGCCATGCGCACGATCCTGCGCAGGTCTTCCTTGACCTCGACCTGCGCGCGACGGCGCAGGAAGTCGTTGCCACCGATCTCGACGACCACCAGCGCAGGCGAATACTCCTCCAGCAGAGCGGGCAAACGGTGCTGACCTGCGAGCGCCGTATCCCCCGGGATGCCGGCATTGACGATGTCCCAGCCGGTCAGGTCCGCCAGGAGGCTCGGCCAGTCCTCGCCCTCCGAGGCGCCCGTCCCGTACGTCACACTGTCGCCGAACGCCAGCACGACCGACTCGGCCGGCAGCGCGACCAGGCGCGGCAGATCACGACCACAGCCGGCAAGCAGCGCAGCGCCCAGCAGTCCGCTCAGAAAAACGCGTCGTTTCATGTTCCGTCTCGTCTCCCAATCATTCAGCGCGGCCCACTCAAGCGGTCACACGCCCGAGACGGACACGTCGTCCATCCCCAGGCGTCCGATCGCCGGCAGGCGCAGTCCGGGACGGTTCAGGTCGATGCCGAAATTGAGACCGAGGATATTGAACTCGATCCCCTCCTCCAGTCCGACCGTCAGCCCCAGCAGGCCGAGCAGGGACACCTGGACACCCGCGCCCGACGGGGACAGGCCTAGCGGCTGGCTGACCGGACGATAATCCTTGCCGATCGCATTTGCCGGCATGTCGAGCGCAAGCGCCGGAACCTCCCGTCCGATATGGGCCAGGAAGGTATTGCTGTTGGGGCCGGGATAGCTGCGGTACTCGTTCACGTACGGGTAGCGCCCGATCGCGGCTTCGATGTCGTCGATCATGGACTGCGCGGACTCGCCGCGGTGATCCACGAGCACCGCCGGCATCGCGCCGTACCAGAGCCCATCGGCAATCGCGTGGTTGCGACGCACGACATTCTTGCCGCCCCAGCCGACGACCTCGTAGCGCGTGTAGGCGGTCTCGCCGCTGCGCTTGTAGATGATCCACGGATGCACGGCGAAATACCCCCGCCAGCCGTAGGTCGGCGCCGCATACACCTGCACGATCGCCTGTCCCGCGTGAGCGACCGGATCGGGCGCGATGCCTGCCGAATGGCGTGGCGCCGTGCGCCAGCTGCGCTCGCCGGCAGAGACCGACGCGCGCGGGTCGTCGGCCAGGCTCAGGCCGAAGGACAAGGTCAGCATCGCGGCAAAGCCGAGCGCAAGCAGGTTCGAGCGTTTCATGGGACAGCCAGCGAGAGTGAGCAACCCGGGTCAGAACCGACTTGCGCCAGCGAGTTCATCACAGGACGCATCCGGGCCGCTCAAATAACCAATGGATCTATGGACCTTCCTCAACCCCTATTCTGCCTGTTGGCGTCTCACCGTATCCTGCGCCTCCACGATTTCAAGGGGCGCCGACAAGCCCCGGCGGCCCCCGGACGGGGGTTACCCCTGCACGACCGAACGGAGAATACGCCATGCTCAACAAGCTCCTGCTCTCGCTGACGATCGCCGCTGGCGGTCTTTCACTGGCCCTGCCGGTGTCTGCGAACACCCTTCCTGCGCCGGGTGCCGCCCAGGCGCAACCCGCCGTGGCCCTCCTCGCGCCGCTGCTTGCGCCCGCCGACCTGCAGCCGCTGCTGGGTCAGCCGGACGTGCGCATCCTCGATATCCGCACTGACAAGGACTACGCCCAGGGCCACATCCCCGGCGCGATCAACACGCCCTACGGCAAGTTCCGTGGGCCGAAGGACAACGCCGGCCAGCTCGTGCCCGAAGCCGCGCTCACCGAAGTGCTACGCAAGGCCGGCATCGACCGGAACACCCACGTGATCGTGGTGCATGGCGGCGCCGATCACACCGACTTCGGCGCGGCGGCCCGTGTGTACTGGACGCTGAAGGTCGGCGGGCTGACCCGCCTGTCCATCCTCGACGGCGGCACCAAGCTGTGGCAAAGCCGCGGCGGCGCCCTCGACAAGGCGGTGCCGACGGTCGCGCCCAGCCAGTTCACCTATCGCTATGACGAGGCCCAGGTCGTGACCAGCGAGGAGCTGGCGACGGCCGTGCAATCGTCTTCGGCGCCGCTGCTGGTCGACGCCCGCCCGCCCCGCTTCTATGCCGGCGAGGCCCGTGTCGATGCGGCGGCCCGCTACGGCACCCTGCCCGGCGCGCAGTCCTTCGACAACGCCCAGTTCTTCGTCAAGGGCGGCACGACGCTGAAGCCGGCGGCGGAGCTGAAGTCGCTGGTCGCGCAGTCCGGCGCGGCGGCTGGCCCGGCCGTGTCCTTCTGCAACACCGGCCACTGGGCGGCCACCAACTGGTTCGTGATGTCCGAGATCGCCGGCAACACCGCGGTGAAGCTCTACCCGGCGTCGATGGTCGAGTGGAGCAAGGCCGAGCTGCCGATGCAGAACCAGCCCTCGCGCGTCGCCGCGCTGGTGCAGGACATCAAGCGCGCCTTCGAGTAAGCCACGGGTCGGGACGGTTCCAATGCGCTGGTTTACCCGTTTGTTCCTCGTCGTCGGCGGACTGGCCGGCGTGCTGGCGGTGATGCTCGCCGCCGGCGTGCGCCAGGGCCTGCTGGCGCTGCTCGGCATCGGCTTCGGCGCCGTGCTGCAGGGCGCGCGCTTCGGCTTCACCACCGGCTGGCGTGACTTCATCGAGCGTCGCGACCCGCAGGGCCTGTGGGCGCAGATGCTGCTGATGGTGCTTGCCGCTGCAGTCAGTCTGCCGCTGATCGCCGGCAGCGGAGGCGAGCTGGTCGGTGCGGTGGCGCCGCTGACGATCAGCCTGGTGCTGGGCGCCTTCCTGTTCGGCGCGGCGATGCAGCTGGCCGACGGTTGCGGTTCGGGCACGCTGTACAAGGCCGGTGCGGGCGCACCGCTGTCCTTCGCCGTGCTGCCGACCTTCGCCCTCGGCAGCTTCGTCGGCGCCTCGCACCAGCCGGGCTGGATCGCGCTCGGCGGCCTGCCGGCAGTCGACCTGCTGGCCTTCGGCTGGCCGGTCGCGCTGGCGATCACGGTCCTCGCCTGCGGCCTGGTGGCCTGGCTGGCCGGCCGCGCGGCACAGCGCACTCCCGCCTCGCCGCAGGCGGCTGCCATGCAGTCGGTCCGCACCGCCACGGCGAGCTTCGTGGCCGCTCCGGTCGCCGCAGCACCGCGCGCGGCGGCGGGCTGGTCCCGGCGCTGGTGGCTGGGTGCGCTGCTGCTGGCGGCCCTGTACGGCCTGCACCTGATCGTCGCCGGGCAGCCCTGGGGCATCGTCTACGGCATCGGCGTGTGGGGCGCGAAGATCGCCACCGCGCTGGGCTGGAGTGCCGTCGGCGATCCTTTCTGGGGCGTCGATCCGCACGCTGTACGCCTGGCGGAACCGCTGCTGGCGGACGTGACTTCGGTGACCAACCTCGGTCTGATCTACGGTGCCCTGGCCGCCTCGCGCTGGAACGGCCCGGCCGACTTCAAGGTCCCGTCCTCGCGCCGCCTGATTGCCGCCTGCATCGCTGGCCTGGTGATGGGCTACAGCTCGCGCATGGCCTTCGGCTGCAACGTCGGCGCCTACCTCGGCGGCATCGCGTCGGCCAGCCTGCATGGCTGGGTGTGGTTCGCGCTCGCGTTCGCGGGCTCGATGCTCGGCGTGCGCATTCGCCAGCGAATCGGCGGCTGAGGAGACGACATGGACAACAAGAAGCTCTTCCGCCTCGCCACCGCCGTGTTCTGGCTGTTCGTACTGGCCCTGGTGGCGATGGACACCGCCAGCACCGGCGGCGTGCGTGTGGAACCGCCCCCGATCGCGCTCGGCAGCGGCCAGGCGGCTTCCGGCGGGCACTGCTCGGGACGCTGATCCCGCCTGCGTCGGCATGCCATCCGGCTTCGCCGACGCTGCACCCGACGCAGGATCCTGCTTGAACCTGCAATGGAAGTCGCGTGATACTCCGCATTGTGCGGCGCAACAATCCGGCCGGCGCGGCCCGTGCCGGCCGCCCCTGCGACGCACTTGAATGCGGAGGATCCTGCGATGCCGAAACTGCCATGGCCCAGGCGCAGCAGCCCGCCCCACCCCCTGCTCAGCCTCGCGCTGCAGGGCGGCGGCGCGCATGGCGCCTACACATGGGGCGTGCTCGACCGCCTGCTCGAAGCCGGGCTGGACCTCGAGGGCATCAGCGGCACCAGCGCCGGTGCGATGAACGCCGTTGCCCTCGCCCAGGGCTGGACCGAGGGCGGTGCAGAAGGCGCGCGCGCAGCCCTGGCCCGCTTCTGGCAGGCGGTGGGCGACAGCGTGCCCTTCCATCTCGAGTTGCTGCACACGCTCAATCCGGCCAACGACGGCGCCCTGCCCGCACCGATGAACATGCTGGTCGGCCTCACGCGCATGTTCTCGCCCTACCAGTTCAATCCCTTCGAGCTCAATCCGCTGCGTGACGTCGTCCGTGCCCAGTTCGACTTCGAGCGCCTGCGGCGCGACTGTCCGCTGAAGCTGTTCATCGCTGCCACCGCGGTGCGCACGGGCAAGGTGCGCCTGTTCCACACCGCCGAGCTCAGCGAGGCCGCGCTGCTGGCGTCGGCCTGCCTGCCGACACTGCACCACGCGGTGGAGATCGACGGCGAGTTCTACTGGGACGGCGGCTTCACCGCCAACCCGGCGATCTACCCGCTGCTGTACGAGTGCGACACACCCGACATCCTGATGGTGCTGCTGAACCCGCTGCAGCGCGACAACGCACCGCGCAGTGCCGACGACATCGCCGCGCGCAGCATGGAGCTGGGCTTCTCCACTACCTTCCTGCGCGAGATGCGCATGATCGCGCACGCCCGGCACCATATCCGCGAGACGTCCTCGTTCTGGCCGCTGGGGCGCTTCGAGCGCAAGCTGCTGCGCCAGCGCTTCCATCTGATCGAGGCGCGCGAGCTCGGGGAGGTGCACGGCGCCAGCAAGCTCAACGCCACCAGTACCTTCCTCGGCCAGTTGCACGAATTCGGCCGCGCCGCGGCCGATGCCTGGCTGGGCCGGCACCGCAGCGCCGTCGGCCAGCGCGAGACCGTCGATGTCGCGGGCTTGTTCCTGTAGGCGCGGCCGGCTCAGTCGCCCTTGGCCGCGATGAGGCCGCCACCGTCCAGCAGACGTGCGAAGTCGGCCTCCGGCAGCGGGCGCGAGAACAGGTATCCCTGGAACTCGTCGCAGCCCTGGAAGCGCAGGAAATCGAACTGCGCCGGGTTCTCGACGCCTTCCGCGACCACCGTCTTGCGCAGGCTCTGACCCAGCGAGATCACTGCGCGCGCAATCATCGCCATCTCGTCCTGCTGCTCGATGCCGACGACCAGCGAGCGGTCGATCTTGATGGTGTCGAGCGGGAAACGGCGCAGGTAGCTGAGCGACGAATAGCCGGTGCCGAAATCATCCATCGCCAGGCTCAGGCCAAGCGCCTTGAACGCGCGGAAGATGCTGACGGCCAGCTCGTCGTCGCCGAGGAAGACCGTTTCCGTCACCTCGAGCTCGACCTGCGACGCCGGCAGCCCCGCGTCGCACAACAGGCCGGATACATGGGCGACGATGTCCTGGCTCAGGAAAAGGCGCGGCGACAGGTTCACCGCCAGACGCAGCGGCTGGTCGCGGCCCTGGTTCCAGCGCCGTGCGGCCGCGAAGGCGCGACGCAGGATGCAGGTCGTCAGCGGCAGGATCAGCCCGCATTCCTCGGCGATCGGGATGAAGCGGTCCGGCCGGATGTCGCCCAGTGCGGGATGGAACCAGCGCGCCAGCGCCTCCATGCCCACGATGCGGCGGCGGTGGTCGAGCTTGGGCTGGTAGTGCACCTCGAACTCGTCGCGCTCGATCGCGACCCGCATCGCCGCCTCCAGCGTCAGGCGTTCCTCGGCGACGTTGTTGAGGGCGCGCGTGAAGAACTGGAAGTTGTTGCGGCCGCGGCTCTTGGCCGCGTACATGGCCACGTCGGCGTGCTTGAGCAGGCTGTCGGCATCGTCGCCGTCGTCCGGGTACATCGCCACGCCCAGGCTCGCCCCCGCCTGCAGCTCGCGCCCGGCGAGCGCGGCCGGACGGCCGATGTCCTGCAGCACACGCTCGAGGGTCGAAATCACGCTGCCCAGATGCTCATGGTCGTTCAGCACCAGCACGAACTCGTCGCCGCCCAGCCGCCCCACGGTGTCCGAGCTGCGGATGCTGGCATTGAGCCGGCCCGCGATCTCGACCAGCAGCTCGTCGCCGGTCGCGTGGCCGAGGCTGTCGTTGATGAACTTGAAGCCGTCGAGGTCGATGAACACCAGCGCCAGCATGCAGCCGCGCCGCGCCGCGCGGGCGATGCCCTGTTCGATGCGGTCGCGCAGCAGGTTGCGGTTGGGCAGCCCGGTGAGCTGGTCGTGGTTGGCCTGGCGCTCGAGCTGGGCCTCGTAGTTGCGCCGCTCGGAGATGTCCTGCACCGTGCCCTCGTAGCAGATCAGACGGCCGTCGCTGCCGCGCACGATGTGCGCGTTCTCCGATATCCAGATGCGCGAGCCGTCGCGGCGATAGACCTCGGACTCGAAGTTGCGCACTTCGCCGTGCGTCTCCATCAGCCGGCGGAAAGCAGCCCGCCGGCCGGGCTCGACATACAGCCGGCGGTCGAGCTCGGACAGGTCGGCGATCAGCTCGGCCGGGCTCGCATAGCCGTAGAGCCTCGCCAGCGCCGGGTTGGCCGCCAGGTAGCGCCCTTCCGGCGTGGTCTGGAAGATGCCCTCGGACGCGTGTTCGAAGATGTGGCGGTAGCGCAGTTCGGCATGCTCGAGCGCGGCCACCATCGCGCGATGTTCGGTGATGTCCTCGACGAAGCCCTCGATCACGATGCGGCCGCTCTCGTCCGGCACCGGGATGCCACGCTCGAGCACCCACTTGGTGTCGCCCTCTCGCGTACGGATGCGGTATTCCACGGCAAAGCGCCGGGCACTGCGCACCGCGGCCTCGATTTCGCCACGCACCCGCTGGCGGTCGCACGGATCGGTAACGGCCTCCCAGGACAAGGCGTTCGCCCCCACCAGCACGTCGGCCGGATAGCCGGTCAGGGCGCGGCAGCCCTGGCTGACGAAGACCATCGTCCAGTCGCGGTCGAGGTGACAGCGATAGGCCATGCCATCGAGGTTGTTGATCAGCGTGTCGAGAACGCGGGCGCGGTCGACACGGGTGCTGGCGAGCAGGCTGGTGCGCAGGCGCGGAATCGATCGGGCGGACAGCATGGGCGGGGCGAGTAAGGGCGACCGAGGGACAACGCAAAATCCGTGCCGCTGGCAGGCGCCCCGCGCGCCGGGCCGCGGCTGCGCGCACAAGGGTGCCGCCGCACCAGCGCAAGGCGGACGGCCCGGGCGCCGGCGTCAAATTGGTGCATCCGCACCGCAACGACGCCAACGCAAGAGCGGCGGAGCCCGGCCGCGTCGCGCCCCGCCGTCTTCGCGCGCTCAGCCCGGCGGCAGGAAGGCCGCAAAGGCCGCCGGCAGCGGCGCGTTCTCCAGGCTACGCTGGGTGAACAGGAAGCGGCCATCGCAGACGAAGCCGAGGTCGGCCCAATCGACCGCGTTGAGCGCATCGCGCAAGGCTTCGACATCCACATCGGGCCGACGCGGAAACACCGCCATCACCGCGCCGTCGTAGTCGGTGCAGTCGTGGACGAAGAAGGGCCGCGCCGCGCGCGTCTTGCCATTCACATACACCCGCGGCTGCGCGCTGCGGTAGTGCATGCGGCCCCACATCCACCAGTTCGACTCGTCGAAGCGCGTCACCTTGCGCTGCAGGAGGCGCGCCTTGTGCGGCTGCAGCACGGCCGGCGGCGGCTCGCCCGGCTCGAGCCAGATCATGCGCCGGGTCCGGCCGGTGCTGACGGTCGACGAGCACACGAAATCGCGGTTGCCGTGCACAGCGTCGGCGTACAGGTCGTCCGCGCCGGACACCGCGCCCACCTTCACGAAGGCCACGTCCGACAGGCGCAGCGGATAGTCGCCGCGCGCGAACATCAGGTGGCCGGCGCATTCGAGGAAGTGGCGGGCTTCCCACGCCGGGACGGCCAGCGCGGCCTCGAGCGCGTTCTCGACGCCGATCTCGCAGTAGCGCATCGCGCGTTCGCTGCGGCCCTTCTCGAAGCGCCAGATCAGGCAGTTGGGCACGGCATCGGGGAACACCCGCGCATCGCCCAGCTCGATCGCATCGGTTATGCTGCCCGCCTCCGCCAGCAGGCGGTTGAGTCTGACCGCGGAGGTCGCCTTGAGGAAGTCGCGCGGCGTGATGAAGATCAGTTCGCCGCCCGGCCTGAGGTGACGCAGGCATTTCTCGATGAAGAACAGGTACAGGTTCGAGCGTCCGTCCAGGCAACGCCCGTGGCGCCCCTGCGCGATCAGTTCGCGCGTCGCCGCCGGAATGTCCTGGAAGCGGACGTAGGGCGGATTGCCGATGATGGTGTCGAACTGCTCGCGCTCCGGGTAGGCGAAGAAATCGAGCACCTGGGCACCGGGCGGGCAGTGGTCGGCATCCAGTTCGAGCCCCACCGCATCGGGCAGGTGGCGCAGGAAAGCCCCGTCACCGCAGGACGGCTCGAGCACGCGGCCGCTGTTGCGGCGCAGGGCCAGCATCGCGCGCACGACCGGCTCGGGGGTGAACACCTGGCCGAGCGCGGCGACGTCTCGCAGGCCGAGCGCGAGCTGGGCGGCAGGGAGCGGTGTGGTAGTTGGCATGGGCCGCGATGTTACCAAGCCAAGAGGGGCCGGAGCGCACAACATGCGGGCCATCGTGGCGGCCGGCCGGACAGGCCATCGCAGGCCCTGCCGCAGCTGCCTATACTGCAGGGCGGGAGACGCGGCATGCACCGGCGCTCCCTCTGGTCACATCCCCCACGCCCACCACCGAGGAACCCGCATGTCTCACTGGTACCCCGACAACGCCGAGTCCATCGGCCACACCCCGCTGGTCCGCCTCAACCGCGTGCTCGACGGCGCACCGGCGACCGTGCTCGCCAAGATCGAGGGCCGCAACCCCGCCTTCTCGGTCAAGTGCCGCATCGGCACCTCGATGGTGAAGGACGCCGAGGCGCACGGCCGCCTCGGGCCGGGCAAGGAAATCGTCGAGCCCACCAGCGGCAACACCGGCATCGCGCTCGCCTTCGTCTGCGCCGCGCGCGGCATCCCGCTGACCCTGACCATGCCCGAAACGATGAGCATCGAGCGTCGCAAGCTGCTGGTCGCCTACGGCGCGAAGCTGGTGCTGACCGAGGGCGCCAAGGGCATGAGCGGGGCGATCGCCAAGGCGAAGGAGATCGTCGACAGCGACCCCGGCCGCTACGTGCTGCTGCAGCAGTTCGAGAACCCCGACAACCCGGCGATCCACGAGACCACCACGGGCCCCGAGATCTGGAACGACACCGACGGCGGCATCGACATCCTGGTCTCCGGCGTCGGCACCGGCGGCACCATCACCGGCATCTCGCGCTACATCAAGCGCGTACGCGGCAAGGACATCCAGTCGGTGGCGGTCGAGCCCGCCGCCAGCCCGGTCCTGACCCAGCACCTCGCCGGCCAGCCGCTCGCCCCGGCGCCGCACAAGATCCAGGGCATCGGCGCAGGCTTCGTGCCGAAGGTGCTCGACCTGTCGCTGGTCGACGCCGTGGAGCAGGTGAGCAACGAGGACGCGGTGCTGTATGCCCGCCGCCTGGCGCGCGAGGAAGGCATCCTCGCCGGCATCTCCTGCGGTGCGGCAACGGCGGTGGCGGTGCGCCTCGCCCAACGGCCGGAGAACGCCGGCAAGACCATCGTGGTGATCCTGCCGGACTCGGGCGAGCGCTACCTGAGTTCGATCCTGTTCGAAGGAATGTTCGACGAGAAGGGCATGGCGGTTTGAGCGCCCTCAGCGCCACATGTCCCGCATCTTCGCCGCGAGATCGATCGCCGCCTGGCGCGAGGCGGGCGAGCCCTGCAGTTCGGGCGGCGGAGGCGGCCAGCTGATCTGCTCGAAGTGCCCGAGCAGGCGGTTGGGAATGAAGCGGGTGCGTCCGGCATACACGTGGCGGTCGCCCATGCCCATCTGCTGAGTGACGTAGAAACGCTGCGGCACGATCAGGTCGAGGCTGTCCTTGGCGCGCGTCATCGCCACGTACAGCAGGCGGCGCTCCTCCTCGATCTCGGCGCTGTTGCGGGTGGCGACGTCGGACGGGATGCAGCCGTCGACCACGTTCAGCACGCTCACCGCGTTCCATTCCTGACCCTTGGACGAATGCATCGTCGACAGGATCAGGTAGTCCTCGTCGAGCAGCGGCATGCCGGCCTCGCCACTGGTGGCGCTGGGCGGGTCGAGGGTGAGCTCGGTGAGGAAGCGCTGCCGGCTCGGGCTGGTGGCGGCGATGCGGGCGAGCTGCTGGACGTCGAGCACGCGCACCGCGAAGTCGTCGTACAGGCGCGGCATCTGCGCCTCGTACCAGCGGCAGGCGAGCTCGAAATCCGCCGGCCACTGCGGACGTTCGGCCAGGCGCTCGACCAGCGCGGCGAATTCCTGCCAGCCCGCGCGCGCGGCGTCCGGCACCGGCTGCTCGGCGAGCAGCGCGCAGCCCTCGGGTGCGGCGCATACGTTGTCGAGCACGCGGCCGGCGGTCTTGGGCCCGACGCCGGCGAGCAGCTGAATGGCGCGGAAACCGGAGATGCGGTCGCGCGGGTTCTCTGCCCAGCGCAGCACGGCGAGCACGTCCTTGACGTGGGCCGCCTCGAGGAACTTGAGTCCGCCGAACTTCACGAAGGGAATGTTGCGGCGGGTGAGCTCCATCTCCAGCCGCGCGCTGTGCGCCGAGGCGCGGAACAGCACGGCCTGCTGCTTGAGCCTGAGCCCGTCTTCGCGCCGCGCCAGCACGGTGTCGACGACGAAGGCAGCCTGGTCGGCGTCGTCCTTGACCGACACCAGGCGCGGACGCTGGGAGGATTCACGCTCGGACCACAGGTTCTTGGTGAAGCGCTCGGCGGCGAGCGCGATCACCGCATTGGCGGCTTCCAGGATCGGCTTCGTGGAGCGGTAGTTCTGCTCCAGCGTCACCACCTGCGCGGGTGGCTCGAAGGCAGCGGGAAAATCGAGGATGTTGCGCACGGTGGCGCCGCGGAAGGCGTAGATCGACTGTGCGTCATCTCCGACCACGGTCAGGCCGCGGCCATCGGGCTTCATCGCGAGCAGGATCGACGCCTGCAGCTGGTTGGTGTCCTGGTATTCGTCGACCAGCACATGGTCGAACAGGCCGCCGATCTCGGCACCGAGCACCGGATCGGCCACCATCTGCGCCCAGTACAGCAGCAGATCGTCGTAATCCAGCACCTGCTGCGCCTGCTTGGCCTCGACGTAGGCGCGGTACAGGCGCTTGAGCTCGTCCTCCCACTCCGTGCACCACGGGAAGCTCGCCTGCAGCACCTCGGCCAGCGGCGCCTGCGTGTTGACCGCCGCCGAGTAGATCGCCAGGCAGGTGCCCTTCTGCGGAAAGCGCTGTTTGGTCGCCGACAGGCCGAGCTCGTGGCGCGCCAGGTTCATCAGGTCGCCGGCGTCCTCGCGGTCGTGGATGGTGAAGCCGGGGTCGAGACCGATGCGGCCGGCGTAGTCGCGCAGCAGGCGCGCACCGATGGCGTGGAAGGTGCCGGACCAGTGCAGCCCGGCCTGCGCCAGCCCGGGCCGGCCGGCGGACATCTGCGTCAGGATGCGCCGTACCCGGCGCCCCATCTCGTCGGCCGCGCGACGCGAGAAGGTGAGCAGCAGGATGCGGCCGGGATCGGCGCCGTGCGCGATCAGGTGCGCGACGCGGTGCGCCAGCGTGTTGGTCTTGCCCGAACCGGCGCCTGCGATGACCAGCAGCGGCGCGCCGGGCGTCGCGCGGTCGCCCACGCCCTGCACCACCGCCGCGCGCTGCGCCGGGTTCAGCTGCGCGAGCGGATCCGCCGCCCCGGCGGTCGTCGTGGCAGCGGTGTCAACAGGGGCATGGGCGGTCGGCATGGCTGTAATTATATTCAGCCTGACGGCGCCGCGATAGCGCCCTTCCCGAGCGCCCGGCCGACCGTCCCGTGATCAGTCGCCGCCGCGTGTTCAGGCCGCTTCGCGCAGTGGCATGGTGCGCGCGACGTACTGGCGCGTCAGCGGGCTGTGCGGCCGCGAGCCGAGGCGCTCGGCACACAGCGCACGCGCCAGCGCGACGCGCTCGCCACGCAGCGCGGCCTCGAGCAGCGTAAGGTCGAGCACGCTGCGTTGGGCGTTGCTGCCGCCGAAGCGATGCGCGATCTCGCGCACGTCACGGATGCGGCGCACGCAATCCCCGTAGCGCCCAGCGCCGAAGTCCCGCAACGCCAGCGTCAGCGGATGGCCGACATCTCGCGTGAAGGCGACGTTGTCGTCCTGCCCGGCCATGGCGCTGCGCTGGGCCTCGATCACCGCCTCCACCGCATCGAAGCGCCGCGCACCGACGAAGGCCATCACCGCATGCACGTCGTTGAAGGCATAGCTGCCCACCGTCGCCAGCGGCCACCAGTCGTCGGCGAGGCTCTCCCAGCGCACACCGACGTCGATGCCGCGCAGATGCAACCGCCACAGCATGGCCGACGCGTCGATCAGGTTCAGCACCTCGGTCGATCGCGCGCCGCGGATCGGGCCATCGTAGAGTTGCAGCACTTCATCGATCTCGCCGAGTTCGAGGTGATATAGCGCCAGGTGCCACCAGTTGTGCACATGGAAGAAGCTGTCGGCCGACCAGGCCTCTGTGTCCTGCCGCAGCCAGGCGATGCCGTCGCGCTCGCGGCCCTGCATCTCCATCACATGGGCAACCGCATGCCAGGCCCAGCCGTCGCGGCGCTCGAGTTCGACCGCCGCCCGGCCCTCAACCTCCGCACGCGCATAATCGGCGCATTCCTCCAGACCGAAGGCGTGCATGCCAAGCAAGACGTGGTAGCCGGGCATGTCCCGCGACCACTCGGGCAGCGCACGCGCAATGCGGTCGCGCAGCATGCGCGCGTTGCCGACGTAGAAGTCCACCAGGTGACCGGCCTGCAGCGCAAGCAGGTCACGCGGGTGGTCGATGGCGACGTCCTCCAGCACGCGACCGGCGTGATGCCAGTGGCCATTGACGATGGCGTCGACCGCCTCGGCGTGAGCACGCTCGCGCTCATTGGCGGGCAGCTGGCGCGCGGCGTCCACCTCGGCCCGAGCGACGGCGATGCCGGCCGGCTCGGTGCCCAGCAGATGCAGGTAGGCACGCAGCAGGCGCGCCATGACGAAATCGGGGCGCAGCGCGATCGCCACGTCGATGTCGGCCACCGGGTCGCCCACATAACACTGTAGCCCCCGCAAGGCGCGGCGGTAGTGGCCCAGGCTCTCGGTATCGGCGCCGGTGCAGGCAAGACCCAGTTCGTCGTGGATGCTCATCTCGTATCTCCTTTGGGGTTGGGGGTGGCGCCTCTTGTGTCCCGCCCGAATGAGCCCGGCCAGGATGGGCGCGCGGTGCTAAGTTAAGTCCACGAGGATCCGCCCGATATGTCCGGAACGCCGGAAGTCTTGACCGCGCCGCCGGACATCGGCCGAGAAGGAAGAAACATGGATGCGCTATCCGACGTCTTCGCCGCGGTGAGGCTGTCAGGCGGCGTCTTTCTGGACGCCGAGTTCACCGCGCCGTGGTGCGTCGATTCGAAGGTCGGGCCGGAGGAGTTTCCCGATGGCGAAGTGCCGGCCCATCTGATCGCCTACCACTATGTCGTTGCCGGGCAGATGTTCGTGCAGCCGCACGGCGACGCGGCGGTCCGGGTAGGCGCCGGCGAGATCGTGCTGCTGCCGCGCAACGACACGCACCGGCTGTGCAGTGCCCCCGATCTGCCGCCGACGCCGATCGACGACCGCCTCGAAGCCCCCGGCGCGGCAACGCCCGCCCTGCTGCGGCTCGGCGGAGGTGGCGACGCGACGCGCATCGTGTGCGGCTATCTGGGCTGCGAGGCACCGCACAATCCGCTCGTCGCCACGCTGCCGGCGGTCCTGCGGCTCGAAGTGCGCGACAGCACAGGCGGAGCGTGGATCGAAAGCGCCTTCCGCCGGGCGGCGGAAGAGTTCGCCGCGGGCGGCGTGGGCTCGGCCGCCGTGCTCGGCAAGCTGGCCGAACTGCTCTTCGTCGAGGCTGTGCGGCGCTACCTGTCGAGCCTGCCGGCAAGCCACACCGGCTGGCTGGCCGGTCTGCAGGACCGCATGGTGGGCCGCGCGCTGGCACTGCTGCACCGTCGCGTCGCCCACCCGTGGACGACCGAGGAACTCGCACGCGAAGTCGGCCTGTCGCGCTCGGCCTTCGCCGAACGCTTCACCAGCGTGCTCGGCACGCCGCCCATGCACTACCTGGCGAGCTGGCGCCTGCAACTCGCGGCACAACGCCTGCGCGACAGCCCGACGGCGACTGCGCAGATCGCCTTCGAGGTGGGCTATGAGTCCGACGCCGCCTTCAGCCGCGCCTTCAAGCGCGCCTTCGGCATGACACCGGCCGCCTGGCGGCACCAGAGCCGTCGCGGCTGACGATCACGCCCGAAGCGGCCTGCGAGTCAGCCGGCGAAGGCCCGGTCCCCGGCCGGCGGACTGCCCGACACGCGGTCGCGCCCGGCGCGCTTCGAGGCATACATCCACGCATCAGCCTCGCGGATCAGCTCCTCGAGGTCGTCGTGCCCGCGCCATTCGGCGACGCCGACGCTCGCCGACACCCCAAGGCGCTCGCCGCCGAGCGAGAGGTCGATCGACCGCACGCTGTCGAGCAGACGCTCGGCCATCGCCCATGCTTGCTGACCGCTGGTCTCGGGCATCAGCACGATGAACTCCTCGCCGCCCCAACGCGCCGCAATGTCCCCGGCACGGCAGTCACGCTCGATCGCCCGCGCCGCCGCCACCAGCACCGCGTCGCCGATCGAATGGCCGTGGCTGTCGTTGATGCGCTTGAAGTGATCCAGATCGAGCACGATGACCGACAGCGGACGCCCGTGGCGCCGCGCCGTGCTCCACACCGGTGCGGCCTGCTCGGCAAAGGCGCGCCGGTTGCGCAGGCCGGTGAGCGGATCGAGTGCCGCCAGATGCTCCGCCTGCAACTGCTGCACCCGGATCCGCCGCATCCGGTCGGCCAGAGCAAGTGCGAGGATGGTGCCATCGACGGCGAAGCCGAACTCCGCCGCATGGAAGGTGAGTTCGGTGAAGGGCAGCCCCCGCCATACGGCCATTGCGGTCACCGAGGCGCCGACCATGCCCGACACCGCGCCGGCCAGGAAGTAGGGGGCACCGTCCTGGCGCGCACGCAAACCGACGACGCCGATCAGGCACATCAGCACCGAGAACACCTGCACCACGACGAAGGCCGTGAACACGGCTGCCGACTGCAGGCCGAACAGGGTGCAGGCGCCGATCGCCAGCAGCGCGGCCAGGCAGAAGCCCCGCACGCCCCAGACGGCACGCGGCGCGATCTGCTCCAGACGCAGGAACCCGCTGGCGAAGCGCAAGCCCATGCAGGCGAGCACCACCATCAGCACGAGGATCACGTACTGCTGGAAACCGGCCTGCCCCGGCCACAGCCGCGCGATTCCGTGCCCGGAGTAGGCAAGGCTGAGCAGCAGGAAGGTGCCCACATAGAGCACGTAGTCCAGATGGCTGCGATGGCGCAGGCCGATGAAGATCATCGCGTTGTAGGCGATCAGCGCCAGCAGGAAGCCGTACAGCAGACCGAAGCCGTAGTCGTGCCGGCGCTGGAGTTCGATCGCCTCGTCAAGGGGCAGCAGGCGCAGCGGCATCACGAGCGGATCGGCAGTCTGGGCACGGATCAGCACGTCGCTGCGTCCCGGTGCGAAGCTCAGGTCGAAGGCGAACCCGAGGCTGCCCATTGGCCCGCGCAAGGCGGCATCGCCATCGCCCGCCTGCTGCACCGAGCGGACCTGCCCGTCCTGCAGCACGAACACGTCGAGCCGCTCGACCCATGGCACACCGGTCAGCAACTGGCGCGGAAGGGGTTCGGAACTTGCATGATCGACCGCGAGGTGAATCCACACCGGGCGCGAGCCGATGCCGAACTTGGGCACGCCGGCCGGCAGGTCGCGGAACCGCCCTTCGCGCTGCAGGGCGAGCGCCTGCTCCGCACCAAGCACGGCGCCGTCCTCGAGCAGCACGGCAAGCGCCGGTGCCCGGGCGTCGGCAGCATCGGCGGGCCCCGCCTGCAACAGCGCGACCAGCACCAGGAAGAGCCCGACCAGCAGCAGACGATACGGAACGCCGGAACCGGGTGCGCGAACATGGACATGCACCGTTCCCAGGGTGGGCACGGTGCGCCTGCACGCACCCCTCTTCGGATTCCGCTCGCTTTTCGTCATACCCGCCGCCCAGTCCGCTTCGTTCGCAACCCGGCCGCACCTCCGCGACAATCGGTGGCGGGCGTGTTGTCGAATTCTAGGCGAGCGCGCCGCCGCCTGCACTGGCAATGGAATTCCGCATGCCGCGGAACTATGCTGGAATCGCACCGCTCCCCGCCGGCGGGACTCCCCAGGAGACGATCATGGCCAGACGCGCACTCTGCATCGGCATCAACGACTACCCCGGCACCGGAAGCGACCTCAGCGGCTGCGTCAACGATGCCCGCGACTGGACTGCCGAGTTGCAGGCGCGCGGCTTCGAGGTCACGACCCTGCTCGACGCGCAGGCCACCCGCGCCGCGATGACGGCCGCGATCCAGGCCCTGATCGCCGGCGCGCAGAAAAACGACACCCTCGTCTTCACCTATTCCGGCCACGGCACCTGGGTGGTGGACGAGGACGGCGACGAGCCCGACGGCCGCGACGAAGCCCTGTGCCCGTGGGACATCGACACCAAGGGACCGCTGCTGGACGACGAGATCCGCGCCCTGTTCGACAGCCGCGGCGCCGGCGTGCGCCTGCTGCTGATCTCCGACAGCTGCCACTCGGGCTCGGTAACGCGCGGCGACGACAGCGACCTCGACCCCGGCGGCCCGCGCGCCCGCTTCCTGCCGCCCGAGGCCTGGATGAAGGCCGGCGAGCTGCCCGACGCACCGCGTGCGAGCGCATTGACCCTGGTCGGCGGCATGCGCCGCGCCGGCGGCGATCTGCTGCTGGCCGGCTGCCGCGACGAGGAATACAGCTGGGACACGTCCTTCGGCGGGCGGCCCAACGGCGCCTTCACCTTCTATGCGCTGAAGACCCTGCGGGAGAAGAAGCCGCAGACCTACGAGCAGTGGCATGCCGAGCTCCGCAAGTACCTGCCCACCAACCGCCTGCCGCAGGAACCCCAGATCTTCGGCACGCGCAGCGCGCGCAAGATGCGGATCTTCGACTAACTCGGCAACTGGCGCTCAGTTGCCGCGCATCTGGCGCGCCACGAGCGCCGGGTTGTCGCCCTGGTAGGCGGCCTTGATGGCGTCCCAGGCCTCCTCGGCCGTCTCGGCGTAGTGGAACAGGTTCTTGTCCTCCGGACTGATCACGCCGTGCTCGACCAGCACGTCGAAGTCGATCAGGCGCTCCCAGAAGTCACGCCCCACCAGCACGATCGGCCGCCGGCGGATCTTGCGCGTCTGCGTCAGCGTCAGCACCTCGAACAGCTCGTCCAGCGTGCCCAGCCCGCCGGGGAAGCTCACCAGCGCCACCGCGCGCATCAGGAAGTGCATCTTGCGGATGGCGAAGTAGTGGAACTGGAAGCACAGCTCGGGTGTGATGTAGGGGTTGGGCGCCTCCTCGAAGGGCAGGAAGATGCTCATGCCCATGCTGCGGCCACCGGCCTCGAAGGCGCCGCGGTTACCGGCCTCCATGATGCCCGGGCCGCCGCCGGTGGCGACGATCACCGGCTCGCCCAGCGCGTCGGGTTCGCGCGTCACCAGCTCGGCAAAGCGGCGCGCCTCGTCATACCAGCGCGCATTCTTCACCATGCGCTCGGCGTGGCGGATCGCCGCCTCGTCCCGGCTGGCGATCGCGTCCGCCAGCATCGCCTCGGCCACGTCCGGCGCCTTGAAGCGCGCGCTGCCGAACACCACCACGGTGGATTCCACGCCCTGCTCCTGCTGGATCAGCTCGGGCTTCAGCAGTTCGAGCTGCAGGCGCACCGGGCGCAGCTCCTCGCGCAGCAGGAAATCGGTGTCGGTGAAGGCCATGCGGAAGGAACTGCCGGGGCCGTCGTAGCGCCCGTGCGGCTGGACGGCCTTGGCCTCGTCCTGGGCGGAGGGAAAGTTGCGGGCGCGGATGGGGGAGGAGTCGGTCATGCGGGCTGTCCATGCTTGCGGGGGCGCCATGATCGCACCCTGGCATCGCAGTTAGCCAGGGCGGCGCGCGGACGCCTTCAGCCCAGCAGCGCCACCGACTTGATCTGCGCCCACATCCGGCGCCCCGGACGCAGCACCAACTGTTCGCTCGAGCGCCGCGTGATGCGCGCCACCAGCGGCGTGCCACCGGCATCCATCTTCACCAGCACATGCGCCGCGGTATCGGCGCCGACGATCTCGTCGATGACGACCGGCAACAGGTTGACGATGCTGGTGCCCTCGACCTGGTGGTCGGCGAGGCTGACGTCGCGAGCATGGACGCGAAAGCGCAGCATGCGGCCCAGCTCGGCCACTTGGCGCGACACCCAGACCGCGCCGCCCGGAAAGTCCAGCCGGGTGAGGTGGTAGTGGTCGTCGTGCTCCGCCACCCGGCCTTCGACGACCACGCCGGCGTCCTCGGTAAACGCGGTGGGCAGGTCCAGCCGCGCCATCGTCGCGCGCAGCTCGCCGGCTGCCATCACCCGGCCCTCGCCCAGCATCACGACGTGGTCGGCGAGGCGCACCACTTCCTCCGCGGCGTGGCTGACGTAGAGCACCGGGATGTCGAGTTCGTCGTGCAGGCGTTCGAGATAGGGCAGGATCTCCTGCTTGCGGCGGGCATCCAGCGCGGCGAGCGGCTCGTCCATCAACAGGATGCGCGGGCTGGTGAGCAAGGCGCGCGCCATGCCGACACGCTGGCGTTCGCCGCCCGACAGACGGTCGGGCATGCGTTCGAGCAGATGATCGATGCCCAGCAAGGCCGTGGCCTGCGCCAGCGACACCTTGCGCGCCGCAGCCGGGATGCGGCGCAGGCCGAACTCCAGGTTGCGCCGCACCGACAGGTGCGGGAACAGGCTGGCTTCCTGGAACACGTAGCCGAGTTGGCGCCGGTGCGGCGGCACGAAAAGGCCACGCGCCGAATCCTGCCAGCACTCGCCATTGACCGTCAGCACGCCACGCGCAGCCGGCTCCAGCCCGGCGACGCAACGCAGCAGCGTGGTCTTGCCCGAGCCGGAGTGCCCGAACAGCGCGGTGACGCCCCGCCCCGGCAGGTCGAGGTCGACATCGAGCCGAAAGTCCGCAAAGGCGACCTCCAGGCGGATGCGGATGCCCTGCCGGGCACCGGGCGCATCCTGCCGCGGCCCATCGGTCGGCGGCATCCCGCGCAAGTGCAGGTCGTCCGCCATCAGCCCAGCCCTCCGCCCGTCCTGTAGCGCCGCCCGTAAAGGGCGAGCAGCACCAGGAAGCTGAAGGCAAGCATGCCGCCGGCCAGCCAGTGCGCCTCGGCGTACTCCAGCGCCTCGACGTGGTCGTAGATGGCGACCGACACCACGCGCGTCTTGTCCGGGATGTTGCCGCCGATCATCAGCACCACGCCGAACTCGCCCACGGTATGCGCGAAGCCGAGGATGGTCGCGGTGACGAAGCCCGGCCGCGCCAGCGGCAGCGCGACATTGAAGAAGCTGTCCCACGGCCCGGCGCGCAGCGTGGCGGCGACTTCCAGCGGGCGGCGGCCGATGGCCTCGAAGGCGTTATGCACCGGCTGTACGACGAAGGGCAGGGAGTAGATCACCGAGCCCACCACCAGACCGGCGAAGGAAAACGGCAGCAGGCCGATGCCGAGCGCCTCGGTCAGTTGCCCGACCGGCCCGTTCGGTCCCATCGCCAGCAGCAGGTAGAAGCCGATCACGGTCGGCGGCAGCACCAGCGGCAGCGCCACCACCGCGCCGACCACACCCTTCCATTTCGAACGCGTGCGCGCCAGCCACCACGCGATCGGCGTGCCTACCAGCAGCAGGATGACCGTGCTGACGGTGGCAAGCTTGAGCGTGAGCCAGACGGCGGACCAGTCGGCGCTGCTGAGGGAGGACATCGGGTGGCGGCACTCGGCGCGGAAGGAGGACAGCCGCTATTGTGCCGTCAAACTGCGCCCTGCTCAGCGCGCGCCGCCCTCACCCGGCAGCACGAAGCCGTAGCGGCGCATGATCGCGCGCGCCACCTCGTCCTGCATGAAGTCGGCAAAGCGCGCCGCCGCGGCATTGCCGGCCGCGCGCCGGGTGAGGATGAAACCCTGCTCCAGCGGTTCGTGCAGCGCGTCGTCGATCAGCGCGTACCCGCCCTGCTGCGCCAGCGTCGGGTTCAGCGCCAGCGACAGCGCGATGATGCCGATGCCGGCGTTGCCGCTCTGCACGAACTGCGCCGTCTGCGCGATGTTCTCGCCCTGCACCAGCCTGCCCTGCACCGCGTCCCACACCCCCGCGGCGCGCAAGGCCTCCTCCGCGCGCTTGCCATATGGCGCGTGGCGCGGATTGGCGATGGCGATGCGACCCAGCGCGGGGTCGGCGAGATCCTGCAGGCGCAGGGCCGACGCGTCACGGCTGTTGCTCCACAGCACGATGCGCCCCAGCGCATAGGGCCGCGTGGGGCCGGCAGCCAGGCCCGCGGCCTCCAGTTCGCGCGGATAGGCGATGTCCGCCGAGAAATACAGGTCGAACGGCGCGCCCTGGCGGATCTGGGTCGCAAACTTGCCCGACGAGCCGTAGATGACCTCGACCCGGTCGCCCGACTGGCGGCTGCGGTAGGCCGCAACGATCTCGTCGAGGGCGAACTTGAGGTCGGCCGCCGCGGCGATCGTCACCGTGTCCTCCGCAGCCGCGGCGACCGACGCCACGGGCAGGGCCGCCATCGCCATGCAGGCACGCAGGAAATGTCTTCGATTCGTCTGCACTTTCGTCATCTCTGTCCCTGAGTCAGTCATTCGGCAAGGCGCTGCCTGATCTGCGCTGCGAGGAAGCGCCACACCATGCGCGACGCATCCGGTCCGCGCGGATCACTGAACATCTGACCGGCATCGCCGCCGCTCCAGGCGTGGCCAAGCTCATCGACTTCGACCAGTCTTGCGACGAGCCGACGCCCCGCGCGATAGTCGGTCACCGTCATCGGGTAGCGTGCGCCGCGCTGCACGCGACGTGGCGGCCCGGCCTGCGCGCCTGCTGCTGCAGCCCATTGTTCCGCTGCAGCACGCCCATTGACCGGCGCCACGACAGGGTCGGCGAGGCCATGGATCACCAGCAGCGGCGGCAGGCCACCCACTTCCGCCGTCAGGCTGCCCGCTGCGCGCCGCCCGCGCATCGCGGCCAGCGCCGAAGCCGCCGAATGGGCACTGCCTGGCGGCACGCCGCAATGCATGGCCACCGCACGGAAACGCGCCGGCCAGCGGCTCGCCAGCAGCGCCGCCATGCTCGCACCGGCCGAGATGCCGGCCAGCGCGACCGCCGCCCGATCCACCGGATACAGCAGACAGGCCTGGTCGATCGCCGCCAGCAGCGTCGCTGCCTCGGCATCGGCGTGGCGGCTGCGCGTGTCGTACCAGTTCCAGCAACCCTGCGGGTTGGCGCTGCGGTCCTGTTCGGGGTACAGCACCAGGCAGCGCTCGCGCAGCGCGATGCGGTTCATGCGCGTGCTGCGCGCGAACTGCGCCGCGGTCTGGCCGCAGCCGTGCAGCATCACGATCAGCGGCCGGCGCTCGTCATTGCGGATGCCCGGCGGCCGGAACAGATGGAAGCGGCGCACGCCCGCCGCGCCGATCGCCTGCCCGGCGATCCAGTCGCCCGCACCGGGCGGCGGCCGGTGCGGCGCCGCCATCGCCTCGACAGTCCGCGCCACGGCCTTGCCCGCCTCGCGGGCGCCCGTTTCGAACGCGGTGCGCGTCATTGCGCTGGCCACGCGCTGGATTGCGCGGACGAGCGGCGACTTGCGGACGCGGCGCGTCATGCCTGCGCGGCCTCGCACATGCGGTCGCGCAGGCCCGAGGCACGCAGCGTGCGGGCCGCGCAGCCGGCGACGAAGACGTCGCCGGCGCCCGCCACCGTCACCCGGTGCGCGGCGCGGGTGACGCCGGTATAGATAAGTTCGCGCGTCAGCACCCGCACAGGCTGGGCCGGCAGCACCAGCAGCACCTCATCGAACTCCGAGCCCTGGCTCTTGTGCACCGTCAGCGCAAAGGCCGTGTCGTGCGCCGGCAGGCGCAAGGGCGGGATGGCGCGGAAGCCGCCATTCGCCGCGGCGAAGAACACCCGCAGTTCGCCCTGTTCGTCCGGCAGGCACAGCCCGATGTCACCATTGAACAGGCCGAGGCGATAGTCGTTGGCCAGCACGATCACCGGCCGTCCCGGATACCAGCGCGCCGCGGCACTGCGCTCCGGCGGCAGGCCGAGCGCCGCCCGCAGGTGGGCTTCGAGATGGGCATTGAGCGCGGCCAGGCCGCGGCCGCCCTCGCGCACGGCCACCAGCACGCGGAAGCGTTCAAACGCTTTGGTGGCCGCGGCCACGTCGATCGCGGTCGCAGCACCGGCCGCAGGGGTAGGCAGCGCCTCGCGCAGCAGCGCGAAATAGGGTGCGAACCCGGCCTCGATACGCGCCCGCGTCGCCGCCCCCAGTTGCGTACCGGCGTCCTCGATCCAGCAGGCGGAAGCCGCCTCGCCCGCGCTCAGCCACGCGAGCGCCGCATCGCCGCGGCCGGCCCGGATGTCGGCCGCCAGCCGGCCAATGGCGGAGCCGGCAAGGAAGCGCCGGCTCTCGGTCAGCCACGCCACCGCGTCCGCCAGCGGCGCAGCGGCTGCTTCCTCCGCCGCCAAGGCTGCGTCGGGGCTATCCAGCGTCGCGCGGGCGACCGGATCGAGCTGCGCGAGATGCGCGCGCATCGGCGCGGAATAGACGCACTGCGCCGACAGTTCGGCGAACACCGCGCCGGCCTCGACCGCGGCGAGCTGGTCCTTGTCGCCCAGCAGCACGAGCCGCGCCTCGGGCGGCAGCGCCTCGACCAGACGGGTGGCGAGCGCGAGGTCCAGCATCGAGGCCTCGTCCACCACCAGCACGTCGACCGCCAGGGGATTGCCGGCATGATGACGGAAGCGACCGGGCTCGGGCGTGACGCCGAGCAGGCGGTGCACGGTGAAGGCGTCGGTCGGCAGGCGGGCGGCCAGCGCTTCGGGCAGCTTCCCTGCGCGCGCGCGCAGGGCGTCGAGCATGCGCGCCGCGGCCTTGCCGGTGGGCGCGGCCAGCGCGATTCGCAGCGCCGGCTGGCTTTCGAGCAGGCAGGCGAGCAGGGCCGCGACGGTGGTGGTTTTGCCCGTCCCCGGCCCGCCACTGATCACCGTGAGCCGGCCCTGCAGCGCCAGCGCCACGGCGAGTTTCTGCCAGTCGGGCGCGGCGCTGGCACGGGGCGGAAACAGCGCATCGAGCAGCATCGGCGGCGCCACCGTTGCGGCGGGGCGCTGCGCGCGCGCCACCAGCGCCCCGGCCAGCGCGCGCTCCTGGTCGAAATGGCGGCGCAGGTAGAGCCGATCGCCGCTGTCGAGCACCAGCGGATGCGCCGAGGCGCCTGTCAGGGCCTGCGCGGCATCGACCACCACGCCGCTCGCCAGCAGGCGGCGGCGGAGTTCTTCCGCGCCGTGCGCGGCCGGCGCTTCGGCGGCCCACGCCGGGGGCATCCAGTCGGCGTCGGACTGCCCGTCCGCGGCCGCGAAGTCGTCGCTCCTCCCTGTCCCGGCGGCGCTCAGCGCCTCGGTTACGCTCTCCTCGGTGGCGCCGCGTTCCATGAGCGCCGCCAGCGGAATGCAGACGTGCCCCGCGCTGGTCGCCAGCGCAAGCCGGCGCGCCGCCGCGGCCAGCAGCGTACGGCTGTCTGCCGGCGCCTGCAGCGTGTCGGCCCAGGCAAGCAGATGGCGGGCAAAGCCGTCGGCGAGGTCGTTCATGCGGACTCCAGCGCGCGCGTGTCGGCGGTGCCGGCGAGCAGCGCATCGAGCGCCTCGAGCGTGGCGCGCGGGCAACGGTGGTAAAAGACGCCGGCGGGCCTGCCCTCGACCTGCCAGCCCGGCCGCACGCCGCGCACGAACAGGTAGAGCACGCCGCCGAAGTGGCGCTCGAAGTCGTAGCCCGGCAGGCTGCGACCGAGATGGCGATGCAGCGCCACGCTGTAGATCAGGTGCTGCAGGTGGTAGCCATGCGCCTGCATCGCGGCTTCGAGGCGCGCCGGCGCGTAATCCTGCGGCCGGTTGCCGAGATGGTTGGACTTCCAGTCCAGCACCCAGAAGCGCCCGTCGTGCTCGAACACGAGGTCGATGAAACCCTTCAGGTAGCCGTCGAGATCATGGAAGGCCAGCCGCGGCATGCGATAGCCGTGTGCCGCGAGCCAGGCGTTGAGCTGCGGCGCGGTGAGGCGCGGGGCCGGCAGGTGAAAGCCCAGCTCGACCAGACGGCGCGCGGGCGGCACGCTGTCGAGCCGCAGCGCGGCACCCTCGGCATCGGCCAGCAGTGGCGTGGCCACGACGTCCGCCAGCAGCGTGCGCAGCATGCGCGGCAGAAGCGCGGCCTCGTCCTGCTGCGCAGCGCGCGTCGGGCGTCCGCGCTGGCGCCGGTCGGCGGACAGGCGCTGCGGATGGGCTGCGAGCGCCGCGGCGATGGCGGCATCCCAGCCGCCGGGGTCGGTGAAGTCGGCGGCTTCGAACACCGCGTGCATGCAGTCGCCCGCCACCGGACCACGCGGGAAGCGCAGGATGTCGTCGTCCGCCGGGGCCGCGGGAGCGACCGCGCCGGCATCCCCTGCGAGTGGGGCCAGCGCCGCCAGTTCGCCGGCATCGAGCGCATTCGCATCGTGGTCCAGCGCCGCCTGCTCCTGCGCGGCGCCCGAGATCAGCGCGCTGAAGCTGCCGATGCGCCAGCCTGCCGGCAATTGCGGCGGCCGCTGGGCACGTGGGCGCTGGCCCGCGGTGTCGGGCGGCGCCAGTGGCTCGCCCTGACCGTCGGGCAGATCGGTGAGCTGCATCGTCGGCCGGCCGTCGAGCGGACTCGCCGCGACCAGCGCACGCCAACAGGCGTCGGTGCCGACCGGGCTGGCCTTGTGCTCGGCCCAGTCATCGGCATCCATGCCGGCACCGGCCACCATCCAGTTGAGCAGGCTGCGTCCGCCCTCGGTGTGGCTGACACGACCGAAGCTCAGCGTGGCATAGCTGCCGACGACGAGGTAGCAGCGATGGACCGCGCGCGTCAGCGCGACGTAGATCAGGCGCAGATCCTCAGCCTGACGCTCGCGGCGCAGGCGAGCCTTGACCTCCTCGTCCTTCGCCGCCGCTTCGCGGTAATCCAGCACCAGTTCGCCGTCGTCGTCGTGCCAGGCGCGCATCGGCCCCTCGCTGCCGCTGCGGGCGTAGCCGTCGAACAGGAAGGGGCAGAACACGACGCCGTACTCCAGCCCCTTAGAGCGGTGGATGGTGACGATCTGCACCAGGTTGCGGTCGGATTCGAGCCGCAGCTGGGTCGCCTCGCCGCCGGCCGCATCGCGCCGGCGGGTGGCCAGCGTGCGCAGCAGCACCTCCGGCGTGGCGGTGCCGGCGTCCTGCTGCAGCAGCTCGGCCAGGTGCATGAGGTTGGTGAGGCGGCGCTCGCCGTCCGGCCGCCCGAGCAGGCGGGCAGCAACGCCCTCGTCGCTCATCCATTGGCGCAGCATCACGCCGAAGCCGCGCGACAGCCAGAGTTCGCGCCAGCGCACGAAGGCGTCCAGCGTGCCGATCAGCGCCGCCTCGTCGCCGGCCAGGCGGGACAGCGCCGCGGCATCGCGCCCCATCGCCGCAGTCGCCAGCGCCGCCTTGACGCGGCGTTCGCGCAGCGGCTCGGCAATCGCCAGCAGCACGCGCTCGAGTTCCTCGGCATCGTCGGTATGGAACACGCTGGCCTGCGACAGCTCGACGCTGCCGACACCGAAGGCCGCCAGCGCGCGGCGCATGCGCGCGCCCTGGCCGTGGCTGCGCACCAGCACCGCGATATCGGACGGCGCCAGCGGTCGCTCGCCGATGCGCACCCTGCCCTGCGCCCCGGCCGCCAGCAGGCGCGCGATCTCGGCGGCACTGGCGTGCGCCGCGCGATGCAGGGCCACCGCGCGCGGCAGGCGGGCGCCGCCGCCCTCGTCGTCCTCGGCCAGCGTCTCGTCGCGCGGGATGCGCCACAGCTGCAGCGGCGCCACCTCGCCGTCCACCGTATCGTCGATCAGCGGTTTGCGCGGCCGGTTGCCGGCGCCCACGCGCACGTAGTCCAGCCCGCCCATCATGAACACCGCCGGGTTGGCGCCGAACAGGCGGTTGCAGGCCTCGATCAGCGCCGGCGAGGAACGCTGGTTCTGGCGCAGCGTGTAGCGCGCGTCGGTACGGTCGCGCGCGGCGAAGTAGGTGAACAGGTCGGCGCTGCGAAAGCTGTAGATCGCCTGCTTGGGATCGCCGACGAGGAACAGGCTGCCGTGGCGGCCCTCGGCGCGGTAGATGCGGTCGAAGATGCCGAACTGCAGCGGGTCGGTGTCCTGGAACTCGTCGATCAGCGCCACCGGATAGCGCGCATGCAGGGCCGCCGCCAGCCAGGGCTGCGCGCCGGAATGCAGCGCCTGGTGCGCGTTCCACAGGATGTCGTCGAAGGAGATCTGGCGGCGTTCGGCCTTGCGCCGGCGCAACTCGCCGCTGCAGTCCTCGATGCAGCGACGCAGCAGGCGCAGGCGCGCGGCGGACAGCAGGCCATCGACCTCGCCCCGCGCCGCCAGCAAGGCCTCGGCGAGGTCGAAGAAGTCATGGCGCGGCGGCGCGATGCCGCTCTTGCGCCCGGCGGCGGTGCTGCGCTTCTCCAGCGTCGCGGTGGCGAGCAGCGCGAGCTTGCTCTCCTTTTCGCCCGGCAAGGGATGGAGCGGGTTCGCGGCCGAGAGCCAGTCGGCCCACTGGCGTGCCGCCTTCGCCACGGAGTCCGGCTTGTAGCTGTTGGCGTTGAGCCCGGCGAGCGCATCGTTCACGCAGCCGATCGCGGCCTGCAGTGCGCCTGCCGACCCGCACGCGGCAGCATAGGCCTGCGCCAGCGTCGCTTCGGCCTGCGCCAGCCCGGCACTGCCGTGCGCGCCCTCGCCGGTACCTTGGCCCGTGTTCTCATCCCACACGGCGCGTGCGCAGGGCCGAGCCATGTGCCGGGCGAGGATGCCGGCCCAGGCCTCGGGGCTGTCTTTCGCCTGCAGCAGCGCTTCCGCCAGCAGGGGCGCCAGCGCGCCGCCCGCCACCTCGCGCCGCCAGAAGTCCTGCACGACCTCCAGTCGCAGAGCGCTGTCGTCCTCGACCAGCTCGAGTTCGTAGGGCAGACCGGCGGCAAAGGGCGTATCGGCCAGCGCGCGCTGGCAGAAGCCGTGGATGGTGAAGATCGCCGCCTCGTCGAAGGTCTGCAGCGCATGGCGCAGGCGGTGCGTCATGCGCTCGACGTCGATGCCGCGCGCCTGCACGGTGTCGATCAACTGCGGCACGAAGGGGTCGGCGCCCGGCGCCGCACCTTCGAGCACGCGCAGGGTTTCGGCGATGCGCTCACGGATGCGCCCCGACAACTCGGCCGTCGCCGCCTTGGTGAAGGTGACGACCAGCAGCGACTCGACCGGCAGCTCGCCCTCGAGCAGCAGGCGCAGGTAGAGGCCGCAGATGTTCCAGGTCTTGCCGGTGCCGGCCGAGGCCTCGACCAGGCGGATGCCGTCGAGCGGGCAATGGAAGACGTCGAGTTCGGGAGCGGCGGACATGGCGGGGAGCGAAAGCGGATCGGGCCGACGCGCGGCGGCAGGCGGACGATAGCACGGCAGGACCGCGATCCCGAACGGGCACGCCGGTGGGCGATGTCCGATGCCGCCGGCACGCGGGCGACTGGCTATGATGTCGTTTTGAATCGGCATGCCGAACGGAGGTGGATCGTGGCGGAAGCGAGAATCGGATTGATCCCGGCCCTGCTGCTGGCCGGCGGGGTGGCGTTTGCGGGACTGAAGGTCGGCGAGGGCATCGAGCGCTTCCGCATGGCGGACCGCAGCATCGTGGTGAAGGGCCTGGCCGAGCGCGACGTGAAGAGCGACTTCGCGGTGTGGACGCTGAGCTTTCGCCGAGCGGCAGACGAGTTTTCCGCCGTGCAGCAGGCGCTGGCGGCGGATCGCGACCAGGTGGTGAGCTTCCTGCATGGCCAGGGCTTCACCGACGACGAGATCGAGGTGCGGCCGCTGCAGGTGCAGGACCTGCTGGCGCGCGAGTACGGCCCGGACCGCGTGGCGCTGCGCTTCAACGGCCAGGGACAGGTGACGGTAAAGTCCGCCCGCGTCGACGCGGTGGCCGCGGCATCGAACCGCATCGACCCGCTGATCAAGGCCGGGGTGCAGCTAGGCGGCGACGGTGAAGGCGGCTGGCCGCGCTACCAGTTGCGCGGCTTCAACGACATCAAGCCGCAGCTGCTGGAAGAAGCCACCCTGAGCGCACGCGAGCAGGCGCGCAAGTTCGCCGCCGACGCCGGCGCCACGCTCGGCCCGGTGAAGAGCGCCAACCAGGGCGCGATCCGCATCCTCGACGACGACGGCAGCGACATGGACAGCTCGCGCACCATCGGCAAGCGCCTGCGCGTGGTCAGCACCTTCGAGTTCAGCCTGCAGTAGGCACGGCCGGCGGCGCCTTCAGTCGTGAAGCACGGCGAGCAGCGCCTCGAAATCGCGCAGCGCCATCGGGCGGCCGAACAGGTAGCCCTGGTGCTCGCGGCATCCCCGCGCCGTCAGGAAGGCGAACTGGTCCTCGCTCTCCACGCCCTCGGCGATCACGCTCAGGCCCAGGCTGCAGCCCAGACCGAGGATGGTCTCGACGATGGCGGCATCGTTGGCGTCGCTCATCACGTCGCGCACGAAGGACTGGTCGATCTTGAGCTGCGACAGCGGCAGGCGCTTGAGGTAGGCCAGCGATGAATAGCCGGTGCCGAAATCGTCCAGCGAGAAGCGGATGCCAAGCGCACGCAGTTCCTCCATGCGCTCGACAACCGCCTCGGCGTCCTCGATCAGCGTACTTTCGGTCAGTTCCAGCTTGAGGCGGTCGGCCGGGGCACCAGTGGCCGCAAGAAGCTCGCGCAACTGGTCGGTGAAGCCGGCCTGCCGGAACTGGCGCGCACTGACGTTGACCGCCAGGCGCAGGTGCGCTGCCTCCGGCCTCGCCGCCCAGGCCGCGAGCTGGATGCAGGCGGTGCGCAGCACCCAGATGCCGATCGGCACGATCAGCCCGGTCTCCTCGGCCAGCCCGATGAAGCTGCTTGGGCAGATCAGCCCGCGCGCCGGATGGCGCCAGCGCAGCAGGGCTTCGGCGCCGATCGGCCGGCGTTTCTCGTCCACCTGCACCTGGTAGTGCAATTCGAACTGGCGGTCGCGCAGCGCGCGGTGAAGATCGGCGTGCAGTGCCGCGCGCTCGGTGGCGGCAGCCTGCATGGCCGGGTCGAAGAAGCACAGCGTGTTGCGCCCGGCGGCCTTGGCCTGGTACATCGCGGTGTCGGCGCGGCGCAACAGCTCGCTCGCGCTGATGTCCTGGGTGCCGAACAGGGTGATGCCGATGCTGGCCGAGCAGTGGTACGTGATTGCCTCGCCGTCGGCACGGCGCATCAAATGAAAGGGACGGTTGAGTTCGTCGCGGATCTTGCCGGCAATGGCGTTGGCCTGCACCAGCCCCTCGACCACGCCGTCGATGTCCTCGAGGATCACGACGAACTCGTCGCCGCCGAGACGCGCCGCGGTGTCGCCCTGGCGGATGCAGAGCCGCAGTCGCGCAGCGACCTTCATCAGGAGTTCATCACCGGCCTCGTGGCCGTGGGTGTCGTTGAGATCCTTGAAGTGATCGAGGTCGATCAGCAGCAGCGCGCCTTCCTGGTGCCTGCGGGCGCTGCCGATCAGCGCATGCTCGAGCCGGTCGAGCATCAGGCGCCGGTTGGGCAGGCGCGTCAGTGGATCGAAGAACGCGAGCTGGTGGATCTGCTCCTCGTGGCGCTTGCGCTCGGTGATGTCCTGGTTGAAGCCGCAGATGCCGACGGTCTCGCCGCCCACGCGGATCGGCGCAACCACGCACTGGAACACGCGGCGCTCGCCGTCGATGTCGCACGCGACTTCCTTGCGCACCGTCTCGCCGGCATAGGCCCGCCGGTTGCTGGCCAGCCAGTCTGCAAGCTCCTCGGGGCTCGCCTCGGCGTCCTCCACCCGACTGCCCAGCAGGCTGCCCCAGTGCGCCACCGTCGCCGCATTCTCCATGATGCAGCGTCCTTGCAGGTCGCGCGCCCAGAACTCCGCCGGGATGTTGTCCACCACCGCGCGCAATAGCGACTCGCGCTCGCGCAGCGTTTGCTCCGCCTGCTTGCGCGGCGTGATCTTGCGCGACAGCACGATGAAGCTGGGCATGTCGTCGCCACCGGTCGACTTCGGTGCGACGGAGATCTCGAACCACTGCGTCCCTTGCCTGGATTCGGCCTTGAACTGGCGCCCCATGGATCGGCCCGTCTCGTGCGCCTCGTGCAAGGCCTGGAGGACGCTCTCGGCCTCCTCCCGCTCGAGCACCTCGCGCACGGTCTTGCCCAGGAAGGCCGCGGGCGACGCGGCGAGCAGGTCCTCGCTGCGCGCGTGATAGCTGAGGCAGCGGCCCTCCAGGTCCAGCTCGAACACCGGATCAGGCAGGGCGTGGATGAGGGTGGCGAGCTCGTTCTTCAGGCTCACAACCTGCTGCTCGCGGCGCTTGCGCGCGTCGATGTCGATGGTGATGCCGGCCACCCCGTCGGCGCGGCCATCCGCAGCGAACAGCGGCTGCTTGATGGTGAGGCAGCAGCGGACGTCGGCCGGGTCGCCGAACGGGAAGTACTCCTCGGCCACGATGGGCTCGCCGCTCTCGATCACGCGCAGGTCGTTGGCGCGGGCGGCGTCGGCAAGCTCGGCCGGAAACAGGTCGTGGTCGCAACGCCCGATCACCTCGTCGCGGCGCAGGTTCAGCAGCGCGCAGGCGAGGTCGTTGGCATAGGTGTAGCGGCCGTCGGCATCCTTGGTGTAGATGCAGGCCTGAAGGCTGTCGATGGCCGCCCGCAGACGACCGCTATCATCGCTCATCGGTATGCTCGGCCATGCTCGGGGCGCTCTGATCCCAGGATAAGAAGTATTTGGCGCGCGCAGTCTGCGCTACCCAAAGAACATCTCCCATGAAGCACTTCACACTTGGGACGACGCTGCGACATTTTGCCGCGGGGTCGTCCGACACCGCCCGACAGCCGCGGCCGCGCGCGCGAACCAAATCGGGACGTCCGGAATCAGACGCGGACGCTTCCCCCTCCCTTCCCCATGACGACCCTGCGCCTCATCCTCGGCGACCAGCTCAACGCCGCGCACACCTGGTTCCGCACCCCGCGTGCGGACGTGCTCCACGTGATGATGGAAGTACGCAGCGAGACCGACTACGTGCGCCATCACGCGCAGAAGGTGCTTGCAATGTTCGCCGCGATGCGCGCCTTCGCCACCGCGCTCGAGACCGCCGGACACCGTGTGCGCTACCTGCGGATCGGTGACACCGACAACCGCCAGTCCTTCGCCGCCAACCTGGCGCAGGTAGCAGCCGAGTGCGGCGCGACCCGCTTCGAGCGCATGGAGGCCGACGAATGGCGGGTGGAACGCCTGCTCGACGAGGCTGCCGCTGCGCTCGGCCTGCCCCAAGGGGTCATCGGCAGCGAACACTTCCTCGCCGACCGTGCCGAGCTCGCCCAGCGCTTCGCCACCAAGGTGCCGCGCATGGAGTTCTTCTACCGCGACATGCGCCGCCGCCACCGCATCCTGCTCGATGCGGACGGTGGCCCGGTGGGCGGGGTGTGGAATTTCGATGCGCAGAACCGCGACAAGTGGCCGGGCGACCCACCCGCGCCGGACTGGCCGTGGCGCGGGCACGATCTCTCCGCGCTGTGGGACGAGATCGTCGCCGCCGGCGTGCAGACGATCGGCACGCCCCACGCCGGCACGCTGCGCTGGCCGACCAGCCGGCGCGAGGCGCGCGCCGGGCTGGCGCGTTTCATCGAACATGCGCTGCCCCACTTCGGGACCTATCAGGACGCGATGAGCACGCGCTCGACGACACTGTTCCATTCCGGACTGTCCTTTGCGCTCAACGTCAAGCTGCTGCATCCGCGCGAGGTCATCGATGCCGCCGTCGCGGCGTGGCAGGCGGGCAAGGTGGAGCTGGCGAACTGCGAGGGCTTCGTGCGCCAGATCCTGGGCTGGCGCGAGTTCGTGCGCGGCGTGTATTGGGCGCGCATGCCGGGCTATGCGACGGCCAACGCGCTCGACGCGCATCGCCCGCTGCCGGCGTGGTACTGGAGCGGCGACACGAAAATGGCCTGCCTGCGCCACGCGATCGCACAGTCGCTCGACACCGGCTACGCCCATCACATCCAGCGCCTGATGGTCACCGGGAACTTCGCGCTGCTCGCCGGCTGCGACCCGGACGAAGTCGATGCCTGGTACCTCGGCATCTACATCGACGCTTTCGAGTGGGTGGAGATGCCCAACACCCGCGGCATGAGCCAGTTCGCCGACGGCGGCGTGATCGCCAGCAAGCCCTACGCCGGCGCGGCGAGCTACATCGGCAAGCAGTCGGACTACTGCAAGGCCTGCGCCTACGACCCCAAGCGCCGCCATGGTGCCAGCGGCAAGCCCGCCTGCCCGCTCAACAGCCTGTACTGGGACTTCCTGCTGCGCCATGAAGCCCGCTTCGCGCGCAATCCGCGCATGGCGATGCCCTACAAGGCGTGGGCGAAGATGGCGCCCACCGAACGCGCGGCGACGCTCTCGCAGGCGGCCCGCTATCTCGAACGGCTGGAAGCGCTATGACACGCGTGCATCCGTTCGGTCTGCGGCGGATCAAGCAGCCGGGCCGTTTTCGGGGTTATCCTGTTGTCTCACGCACACCTGCGCGCCGCCGTCATGACGACATCGGCCTTGCCAGGCGCGGTGTGCAACGCAACACGCTTGATCCCGCATGGCGCATCGGCGCCCGAACACAGGAGAACGCACCATGGCAACCAAGAAGACCAAGTCCGTCGCCATCGACATCGGCATCCCCGAGGACCAGCGCAAGAAAATCGCAGCCGGCCTGTCGGCGCTGCTGGCCGACAGCTACACGCTGTACCTGATGACGCACAACTTCCACTGGAACGTGACCGGGCCGCAGTTCAACAGCCTGCACGCCATGTTCATGGACCAGTACACCGAGCAGTGGAACGCGCTCGACATCATCGCCGAGCGCATCCGCGCGCTGGGCTTCCCCGCCCCGGGCACCTACAAGGAGTTCGTCAAGCTGGCGTCGATCAAGGAAGTCGAAGGCGTGCCGAAGGCGACCGACATGGTCCGCCATCTGGTTGCTGCGCAGGAAGCCACCGCCCGTACCGCGCGCAAGCTGTTCGACCTCGTCGATGAAGCCAACGACCAGCCCACCGCCGACGTGCTGACCCAGCGCATCGACGTCCATGAAAAGACCGCGTGGATGCTGCGCAGCCTGCTCGAAGAGTAAGCCGCGCCGTCAGGCCGACGACGCCGTATGGGCGTCGTCGAGCCACACCAGCCGCCCCTGGCCAGCCTCGTTGAGGCGCGCGACCAGCGCGGCGGCCGCATCCTCCGCCAGACTGAAGTGCAGCGTCACCGCGTCGCCATGCGCCACGTGCAGCAGGCTGGCGCCCGCGGCGTCCAGCTCGCGCCGCAGCAGGCCTTCCATCGCATACGGCACGACGCAGCCGAGTGCGCGCAGACGCACGATCGGCACCTTGGTGGCCGTCAGCAGCGCCTGCGCTACCGCGTCGGTGTAGGCGCGCACCAGACCGCCCGCCCCCAGCTTGACACCACCGAAGTAGCGCACCACGGTGGCGAGCACGCCTTCCAGATCCTGGTGGCGCAGCACGTCAAGCATCGGCCGGCCGGCCGTTCCGCTGGGTTCGCCGTCATCCACCGCCGCCGACTGCCCGCCAGCGAGCAGCGCCCAGCACACGTGGCGCGCGCCCGGATGCTGCGCCCACAGTTCCGCCACCACCTTCTGTGCGCCGGCACGGTCGGTCATCGGCTGCACGCAGCCGATGAAACGGCTCTTCTTGATGATGAGTTCGCTATGGACGGGGGCGGCGAGGGTCAGCGGCATCGTGGTCGATCTAATCCAGGCGCGGGTCGTCGAGGTGCTCGAGCAGGGGGTGCAGCACGTCGCCCGCAAGCTCGAAGAAACGCTCGTCGGGCAGACCGGTCTCGCCGCGCAGGGCGAGGCGATAGGCCGGGTCACGCGCCTCGCCGAACTCGGGGTGATTGCCACCCGTCCATTTGCCCACGGCCTTGGCCGGGTCCTCGCCGTTGGTGATGTAGGCCCAGGCCGACTTCGGGAAGAAGTGCAGCGGCTGCGACAGGCCCTGGCGGTAGAGCGCGAGCAGCGCCATCAGGGCCCCGCGTGCCCTTTCGACGGGCAAGGCATGGAAGCGGAACTCGCCGTCGCGCGACAGGCCGTGCGTCTCGCAGGCCACACCGGCAGGCGGGTCGGCGCACAGCGCGAGATGGGCGATCCAGGCGCCAAGGTAGTCCGCCGCCCGCGTGTCGTCGTAACGCGCACGCAGCAGGCCGTGCGGGCGCAGGTCGGTGAATGCCGCGACCAGCGACCAGTCCTCGCCGTCCAGCACGCCGTCGATGTGCGCCACGTGCGCAGGCAGGGCCTCGCCCGCCTCCAGCCCGCGCAGACGCACAGCGAATGCGCGCAGGCGGGCGAGCTCGCGCGCCAGTGCCAGCTCGCCCAGCGTACCCGCCGGATATTCGCCGCCGGCACGCGCCAGTTCGGCAAGTGCCGCGGGTTCAGAATCGTCGCCCGAGTCCTGCCCGGCGGCGAGCAGCACCGGCAGCAGGCGCTGCGCCAGCGCCTGCTGGCCCGGCCAGTCGGGCAGCATCGGTTCGACGTCGTCAAGTTCCTCCTCCGCTTCGGGCAGGTCCAGTCCGACGCGCTCGCGCAGCAGATAGCGGCAGGGGTTGGCGAAGAAGCGGACGAGCTGGAACAGCTCGACCGTCCGCCAGCCTTCATCGGGCGGCGGAAGCGGCGACACGAAGAACGGCGCGGCCTCACCCGCCCCGTCCGGCGCGACACCCTCCTCACCCTCATCTTCGCGCTCGAAGGCCTGCACGCCCTCATCGACTACGGACACCGGCGCGGTGCTCAGGCGGCTCGCGAGGGCCTCGGCGTAGTCCTCGTTGAAGCTCGTCAGGCGCGGGTCGCCGCGCTCGCTGGAGATGAAGTAGTCTGCGGCAAAGGCTTGCAGGGGATGCTCCACCATCAGTCGCTTGCGCGCCGCCTGCAGGGCATCGGGCTCGCCCGGCGTGTCGGCGCAGGCCGCGGCGAGCGTGTCGAGCAGTTCGTCGACCAGCACGGACGGCGGCAAGGCCGAACCATCGCGCACGCTGCGCCCGACATAGGACAGGTGCAGCACTTCACGCGCCGACAGCACGAGGTCGAGGAACAGGTTGCGGTCGTCGAGCCGGCGCTGGCGATCACCCGCCTGCGGCCGGGCGGCCATCAGGTCGAACTCGGGCGGCCGGTCGCTGCCGGGGAAGGCGCCCTGGTCCATGCCGATCAGGCACACGACGCGGTAGGGCAGGCCGCGCAGCGCCGACAGCGCGGAAAAGGTGACCGTGCCGCCGGGCACGCCGCCGCGTGCGGGATCGTCGAGCAGCGCGACCAGCGCCGGGTGGATCACCTCGAAGGGCAACGCGGCGTCGAGTTCGGCTGCGGCAAGGTTGTCGGCCAGCGCAGCGAGGGCAGCCCGCACTTCGCGCAGGTCGTCGGCGTAGGCGGCGCTGTCGCCGACGAGACGGTCGAGCACGGCGTTGAGCAGCTCACGCCAGACTGCGCCCGTGCGCGGCTGCCGGAGCGCGTCGCGCAGCCAGCGCAGGGTGTCGGCGTAGCGCCAGAAGGCGCCGAGCGCGAGCGCCGCCTGCCCCTCGGGCGCCGCGGCGCCGATGCGGCCGGCGAAGCTCGCCTGCTGCGCGGCCCCGCCCGCCGCCCAGGCGAGGAACAGGCGATGCAGGCCTTCGTCCAGCGAATGCTGCGCGGACGCCAGGCCTTCGCCCTCCTGCCCGTCCAGCCCCCAGCGCACGCCTGCAGCCTGCATCCAGTCGTGGATCGTCTCGAGTCCGCTCTCGTCCAACCCGAAGCGCGCCGCCACCGGCGACTGCTGCAGCAGGTCGAAAACGCGGCTCGCGGGAAAACGTCCGGCCGCCAGTTGCAGCGCCTGGTCCAGCACCTTCGCCACCGGGTTCTCGCGCGTGCCGCCCAGGCCGGTGATGCGCCACGGGATGCGGCGCGCCGGGGCCGCGGTGCCGAACACCGCCTCGATCAGCGGCGCGGCGCCTTCCAGATCGGGCATCAGCACCAGGACGTCGGATGGCCGCAACGCCTCGGACGTGTTCGCATGGGCCTTGAACAGGCCGAGCAGGCGGTCGTGCAGCACCTCCAGCTCACGCGTGCGCGAATGGCAGACATGCACCTCGACGCTGCGATCGGCGGCCGCCAGCTGCACGCTGGCCGGTTCCAGTTCCTGCAGATCGAGGATGGCATTCTGCAGCTGGGCAAGCAGATGGCGCGCCGGATGGGGCGCGAAGGCCGCGTCCTCCTCCACCGCGTGCTCGCCCTCGAACAGCAGGCCGATGTGGGCGCGCGTCTGCTTGCCCCAGGCCGCGAGCAAGCTGTTGCCGGTCTCGAAGAACATGTCCTTCTGCTGCACCGCCAGCCACGACAGGCGGCGCGCATCGACGATGTCGAACCAGAACTCGCGGCAGGGGTTGAGCACGTACAGGCGCACCTCCACCACGCGCGACAGCTCGCGCAGCATGTCGAGGTAGAGCGGCGGCAGCGCGGGCAGGCCGAACACATGCACCGAGGCCGGCAGGCCGACCGCGGCGAGCTCGTCGCGCGACATCGCGGTGACGCGACGCAGGAAGACCTGGGCCGGATGCTCCTGGCGCAGCGCCAGGCCGTCGCGGATGCGGCGCCACAGCGCCGCCTGCCACGCCTCGTCCTCGCGCTCGAGCGCACCGGCAGCCACCTCCAGCACCGTACCCTGGCCGCCGGCCCATTGCTCCAGCCAGCGCGGCCGGTAGGTCAGGTAATGGTCGAACACGCGGGCGATGCGCCCGGCCAGTTCGTAGCGCATGCGCGCGTCGGCCCCCTCGAGGTAGCGCGCCAGCCGCGGATGCGCCGCCACCCAGGCGCCGTGCGCGTCGGCCGGATCGAGCAGCGCGTACACCCGCCACGCCAGCAGCGCCGGCGAAAAGGGCGAGCGTTCGGGCACCGGCACGACGCGGCCGATCTGCTGCCACAGCCACTGCGCGAGGTAGTCGAAGCGCAGGTTGGCACACACGCCTTCGCGGTCGGCGACGGCCAGCTCCACCTTGCGCCGCAGCGCACTGCTCGGGATCACCACCTGGCGCTGGCCGAACGGCCCCGGCTGCTCGGCAGCGAGGCGTTCGAGCAGGGCGTCGAGCAGGATTTCGAAGCGGTTCGAGAAGCTCAGGTGGAACATGTCGGGCCATCAGGCTGCGCATGCGGGATGCGGCAACGGCGGCAGGCGGTCGGGACGGGCCTCGATTATACGGGCGGCGACGGGTCAGGCCCGGTACAAGGCCGCCTAGCCTGCAGAGGACGCCGGCGGCTCCGGCACGTACTCCATGACGCGGCCACGACCCTCGCGCTTGACGGCGTAGCAGGCGTGGTCGGCGGCATGCAGCACCTCGGCGACGCTCTCCATCGTGCCGTCGATGATAGCGAAGCCGATGCTGGCGCCGATACGAAACTCCCTGCCCTCCCACATGAAGCGCAGCTCGCGCACGGCCTCGCACAGGCCGTCGGCGATGCGGTAGGCATCGGCGCTCGTGCAGCCACGCAGGATCATCGCGAACTCGTCGCCGCCGATGCGGCACACGATGTCCTCGGCGCGCAGGCGCTGGCGGATCAGGTCGGCGACGGTGCGCAGCAGGGCGTCGCCAGCGGCATGGCCGGCGGTGTCGTTGACCGCCTTGAAGTGGTCGAGGTCGATGAAGCACAGCGCGCCGCGGTCATCCGCCCGGCGCGAGGCGGCGACCATCTCCTCGAGCGCCTGCTCGAAGGCCCGGCGATTGGGCAGCGCCGTCAGCGGGTCGTGCAGGGCCTGGTGGGCGAGGCGTGCGGTCGCTTCGTCGATCTTCGCCTGCATCAGCTTGTGCGCGCTGCCGATGGAGCGCGCCATCGAATTGAAGCCGAGCTGCAGTTCGCGCAGCTCCTCGCTGCCGGCGTGGTCGGGCACCTGCACGTCGAGATCGCCCGCAGCCATGCGCCGCACGGCGTCGACCAGGCGCGCCACGGGTCGCCCGACCTGGTTTGCAAGCCGCGTGGCAAGCAGCGCGGCAAACAGCAGGGTCACGAGCGCGAGGCCAAGCGTGGTCAGCATCGTCGAGCGCCACTCGGCGTCGAGCTCGCTCGTGTCGAGTTCGACGTACACCCAGCCGACCGGCCCCGGCACGCCGGCCGCCTCCTGCACACCGATCTCGTCGACCACCAACGGCACAGACATGACGGGCGCGGCGAAACCCTTGCGGCCGTCGCGCTGCTCGAGCCGGGAGGGCTGGCGCACCGACTTGACGCGGGCCGGTTCAAGCAGCCGCGCCTCGCCGTGCGAGGCGATGAGTTCGCCGCCGCGCTCGTACACAGCCACCGCCACCACGTCCGGCTGGGTGACCAAGGCCTGCAGCAAGCCATCGAGGATGCCGGGATTACCGGAGATCACGCCGTACTCAGCGGCTGGCGCGAAAAAGCTGACGATGGCGACACCGCGTTCGACGATCGCATCCTGGGTCATGCGCTCACCGCGGTGCAGGAACAACCCTGCCATCGCGGCAACGAGCAGCGTCACCGGTAGCAGAACGGTCAGCAGCAGGCGGTGGCGCAGGGGCAATCGGGCAGGATTCATGGCTGGTCACCCGTGGCGATGAGGCGCAGCAGTTCAGCGTCGTCCGCCACGCTCAGGCCGAGCGCACGGGCAACCTGGCGGTTGACGGCGATGTCGAAGGAGGCCGGTCCGCGTGGCGGCGGCAGCTGGACGCTCTCGTCCTTCTGAAGGCGCAACCAGGCGATGAGATCGGCGGCGACCTGTTCCGGTGTGGTGAAGATGGCCGCGAGCGCGCCCGCATCGACGTAGGCGCGCGAGAACGCGACGATGGGCTTCTGGAAGCGGTAACTGGTCAGCAGGATCGAGCGAGCCGCCGACGGCGACGACAACATGGCGTCCGGCACCGCGATGAGACTGTCGCTGTCGCGCAGCACGGCCTCGAGCCCCCTGATCAATTCAGCCTCGTCGCCGATGACACGCACAAAGAGATCGAGTCCGGACGCTGCCGCCGCGCGTTCGAGGTCAACACGATCACCCCGCTCCGGCCCCAGCAGCACGCCCGCGCGCCGGGCGTCCGGCAGTACCGCCTTGAGCAGGCGAAACTGGCGCTCGGCGGGTTGGTCGAGCGTGAACGCCGACAGCGGCCTGTCCGGATGCGCCATGCGCAAGGCGTCAAAGCGTGCCTGTCCAATCATCGCCGCCAGCGTCGGACGCGGATTCAGGCGCAGCGCAGCCGATAGCGCCGCATCGCCGCTGGCCACGACGAGGTCGGCGCGCGCAAGCGCCACATCGTCGAGCCCCTCGGCCGGCGTCCCGGCATCCAGCACGCGGTGGCCCAGCCCCGCCGCAGCGCGACTGAACGCCTGCGCGAACGCGGCATGCGCCCCCCCGCGCTGCGACACAACCACCGCCACGTCCAGCCCCGCACGGGCGGGCAACACGAGACCCAGCAGCAGTCCGGCCAATAGCCAGATGCGAACGCGGAGCCCCCAGCCTCGGCACATGGGCGGACTTACCAGCTCAGGTTGAGGCTGGCGAACAGCCGCGGCTCATGACGGTAGCGCCCCTCGTGGAAGTCGGCATAGCGCCCGCCGACGCTCTGCGCCACAACCGCAACCTCATTGCCCGAACCGGGCTCACCAAAGCTGCGCGCCAGCCGCAGGTCGAACCGGCCCTGCTCCGGTACGCGATCGCCGTCGTTGAGCCAGTTCATGACGGCGTGGCGGTAGTAGCCCATGCTGGCGCGCCAACGGCCCGGCAGGTCCTTCATCAGCAGCAGCGAGGTGATCGAGGTCGGCGCACTGGTGTCAAAGTCAGGATCGGGGACGTCCTTGCCGGCGTTGATGTCGATCACGGCCTGCGACAGCACGATCCGGCCCCAACCCGGCCGGTGCCAGTCGACGCTGAACTCGGCCCCGGTCATGTTGAAGGTGCCGGCGTTTTGGAACAGGAAGGAACGCGGCCCGCGTCCGTCCCTCAAGTCATATTCGAACGGCGCATATCCCGATGGCGCGGGCGGACAGAAGCGCTCGCCGCTTGGCAGCGGCCGCTCCCACGGCTGTCGCGGATAGAAGCAGCGCTGGTCGTCGATGTAGTCTGTGTAGTGCTTGTGGAAGGCCCGCACATCGAGCCCCAGGCCAAGTTCGCGGAACATCGCTGCATAGCCGATCTCGATGTGCCGCACGCGCTCCGGCTGCATGTCGTCGCCGGCCCGCAGGAAGAGCTGCTTGATCTGCGAGCCGATGCGCACCACCTGTTCTGCATTCGACTCGACCAGCGACGGCGTGCGGTACGACACGCCTGCCGACAGGCGCAGCGCCGACTCGGGCGTGAGCGCGTAGTTGAGCGCGAAGCGCGGCGAAAACAGCGGGCCGCTGTAATGATGATCTTCGAGCGTGCCGCCGAGGTCGACCTTCAGGTGCTCGACCGGCGACCACACCACGCTGCCGAAGAGCTGGCTGCTGGTGCCGCTGAGCGTGCCGCGGGTGTTGAACATCGACGCCGCGCGCGCCGCCTCGCGCCGCACACCCGCACCCACCATGAAACGCCACGTCGGCGAAAGCGTCGTGCTGTATTGCACCTCGAGGTCGTCGCGCCGAACATCACTGTTCATGTCGAGCGGAATCACCAGCGGCGGGTAGCGGGTATTGACCCAGGCCGCACGCATCCGCTCGTCCTGATGGTAGTACTGGACCGTCAGCTCGGAGTCGACGGCAAAACTGCGGCGCCACGTCAGATGCAGAAAGTTCGAGCGTGACTTGTCCTCGCGCAGCGGCTCCTCGAGGTCGCCGGGAATCCCGCGATCGCTCGTCCCGTCACTGATTCCCAGCATCAACCCCAGTTCGTCGCGCGTCGACAACTGCGCCGTCGCACTGAGGTTGAGCACCGACCGGGTGATGGTCTCGCGCGGATTGACCTCGCCACCGTCGTCGACGTAATTGCGGAAATTGACCGCGCGCCGATGCGAACCCGACAGGCGCCAGTCGATCGCGGCATCGGCGCTGCCATTGGCGCGAAAGCCGTGGTCGTAGAAACCATCCTCGCCCAGGCGCGAGATCACGCGCGCTCCGCTTTCGGTCGAAGGCGAGCGGGTGATCAGGTTGATCACCGCCTGGAAGGCATTCACGCCATACGCTGCGCCGTTCGGCCCACGCACCACCTCCACGCGCTCGAGGTCATCGACGCGCAGCGGGAGATCCTGCCAGTTGGTGTTGCCCCACAAGGGGCTGTTGACCGTACGCCCATCGATCATGACCTTGATGCGGCGGTCGTAAGCATCGCCAAGCCCGTGGTTGGCCACGGAGGGCGAGCCGTCAGCCCAGTCCGCGACCATGAAGCCGGGCACCAGGCGCATCAGGTCATGGATCTCGGTGAAGCCCGACGCAGTGATCATCTCGCGGTCAATGATCGTCACCGCGACCGGCGCATCCACCGGCGACTGCGCCATGCGCGAGGCGGTGAGCACGATCGGGATGTCGTCGAAGAACGCATCCGCGGCCAGCGCGCCTGGGCCGAGGACGGCAAAGCGAAAAAGGCGACGGACGGACACGGCAACTCCATTCGGTACAAGATGTTTTACAGCGGTGCAGCTTTGCATGTGCCTGCCAGCGGCGTCCACCCCGGCGCGGTGTCGGGCGCGACAATCCTCACGCTGGGGCGCAGGCATCACGCCCCGTTTGCAGCCAGCGCCCGCACGCCGTCGGCAACGAACTCCACCGCCAGCGCGGCCAGCACCAGGCCCATCAGTCGGGTCATGATGTTCAGCCCGGTCTGGCCGGCGAAGCGGCTGATGCGCCCGGCCATGCGGAAGCACACCCAGACGATTCCCCCGATCACGGCACCGATCACCAGCAGCGCCAGCATGTCCCACCAATGCTCGACACGCTCGGCATGAATGATGACCGTGCTGACCGTGCCGGGGCCGGTCAGCAGCGGAATGGTAAGCGGCACCACGGCGATGCTCGAGCGTTCGGCCGCCTCGTGCTGTTCCTCGGGCGTAGAGCGGATGCGTCCCGGCTCGGCATTGAACATGTTCAGCGCGAGGATGAACAACAGGATGCCGCCGCCGACCTGCAGCGAGGGAATCGAGATGCCGAACACCCCGAGCAGCCCCTGGCCGAACAGGGCGGCCACGCCGATGACGATGGCCGTGGCGATGGCCGCGGTGTTGATGGTGCCGTGCCGCTCGCGTACCGACTGCCCCGCCGTCAGGCTGAGGAACATCGGGATCGCGCCGAACGGGTTGATCAGCGCCAGCAGGGTAATGAAGACCTTCAGTGTTTCCATGGATTCCGGCTCCGCGCACGCCACGCATCCGCAGGCGATGCAGGGCGAGGAGGATAGCGCAAGCTTGCTAGACTTGCGGCACGCCGCAGTCCATTTCTCGCAGCGCTCCATTCCATTTTCAAGGCACCATGGCCCTCACCCACCCCGAAGGCTGGCAACGACTCCCCGCCGAAGGCGCCCGCGGCCGCGAGCGAGCGACCCTCGAGCGGCTTGCCGCGGCACTGCCGCGCGACTGGACCATCTATCATGGCCTGCACTGGACGCGCGCCGAGGGCGAGCAGCTGGTGTTCGGCGACATCGCCTTCGCCGTCATGGGGCCGACCGGCCGTGTGCTGCTGATCGAGCAGCACGCCGGCTTTCTCGACGAGACCGCTCAGGGGCTGATGCGTCCCGGGCGGCGTCGCCCCCAGCACGTCAGCGTCGAGCTGGCACGCAGCGCCGACGCCCTGCGCGCCCGCCTGCGCCCGCTGCTGGACGGAGCCGAGCCCCAGCTCGACATCCTGCTCTACTGCCCCGACTACACCGTGCGCCAGCCCGGCAGCGCCGGCCTCGACCCGGCCCGCATCGTGGACGCCAGCCGACGCGAGGCCTTCGCCGCCATCGTGCAGGCACTGACGCGCCATGCCGACGACCCACCGGCCGAGCCTGCCCGCTTGCAGGCCTTGCACCGCTTCTTCGCCGACCTGCTGGAGCTGGTGCCGGATGTACAGGCCTATGTCGGCCAGGCCGACGACCTCACCACCCGCCTGTCGGGTGGCCTGACCGAATGGGCGCGCCGCATCGACATGACTCCGCACCGCCTGCGCGTCGTCGCCACCGCTGGCAGCGGCAAGACCCAGCTGGCGCTTGCCGCCTACACCGACGCGCTCGCCGCCGGCCGCCGGCCGCTGTATGTCTGCTACAACCGCCCGCTGGCCGACCACTTCGCCCGCATCGCCCCCACCGGCGGCGAGGTCGCGACCTATCACCAGCTGTGCGACCGCCGCCTGCGCGACGCCGGTCGCCCGCCGCGCTTCGGCGCACCGGGCGCCTTCCGCCGCATGGAGGCGGAGTTCGCGGCGCTGGTCGAGGCCCGACCCGAGCCGGACTGGCAGTTCGACGAACTGATCATCGACGAAGGCCAGGACTTCATGGAGCCGTGGCGCGATGCGCTGCTGGCGCTGCTCAAGCCCGGCGGCCGCGCCTGGTGGCTCGAGGACCCGCTGCAGAACCTGTACGACCGCCCCGCCGTCGCCCTGCCCGATTGGGTGCGGCTCACCGCCGACACGAACTACCGCACGCCGGCCGACATCCTGGCGCTGCTCAATGCCCGCCTGCCCCTGCCCGACCCCATCCGCGCCGGCAGCCCGGTGACCGACAGCGAACCCGAACTGCTGGCCTGGCATGACGACGCCGGCCTGCTGGACGCGACCCGGCGCGCCATCACGCGCGCGCTGGGCCTCGGTTTCCGGCGCGAGATGATCGTGCTGCTGACCTTCCGCGGGCGCGAGCATTCGCGCTTCACCCCGCTCGACCAGCTCGGCCCCCACCGACTGCGCGCCTTCACCGGCCGCTACGACCTGCTCGGCGAACCCGAGCACTCGCAGGGCGAGCTGTTGATCGACTCCGTCTATCGCTTCAAGGGCCAGTCGGCACCCTGCATCATCTTCACCGAGATCGACTTTGAGACAACGAACGGGGCCCTGGACGAGCTGACCATGCGCAAGCTCTTCGTCGGCGCGACGCGGGCGACGATGAAGCTGATCCTGGTGGCGTCGGAGCGGGCGGCAGCCCATCTCGCCCCGGCGTGATCCGCCGGCCGTGCAGGACTAAGATGGCGACATCCAAGCCCTGAGACGGAGGACAGCATGAGCCACAAGCACCGCAGCGTCCTGCAGGCGATCTTCCACGAACCACCGAGCGGCAACCTGCACTGGCGTGAGGTCGAATCGTTGCTGAACCATCTTGGCGCCAGCGTCGAATCCGCTCACGGCGCGCGCTTTCGGGTGGTGCTGAACCGCCACGAGTTCTTCCTGCACCACCCCCACCACGGCGGGGATTTTCCGAAGCAGGCGGTGAAGCAGTTGCGCGAGTTCCTCGCCGGGGCCGGCGTCACACCTTCGCTCTACGACGAACAGGCGCGCGACGAGTAGCGACCGTCAGCCCACGGCGCGCACGCTGAACACCACGTCGTCGTTCCAGTGCTGCAGCAGCACGCGTGCGACGCGGTCCTGCCACAGCGCGGCGAAGCGTTGGCGCTCGACATCATCGGCTTCGCCACGCACGCAGCGGCCAAGCAGCAGCGCGGTGTCCGGGTGGGCCGGCACGTGCGACAGGTCGGACGCGACGTCGACCGCCGCGCCGGTGTCGATGCGGGTGACGCGGACCGACAGCGGGAGTTCGTGGCCGAAGTCCTGCAGCCCGCGCCGTGCGAATCGGCCGCCGATCCCCTTGAAGCCGCCGTCCTGGGCAGCGCCGGTGAGCAAGGTGAGCACGCTGGCGGTCACGCCGGTGACGCCGTCCTCGAGCCGGCTGGCGAAGGCGAGCCGCACGCCGCCGCGCTCGGGCAGGCTGTCCGGATACAGCGCAGCGAGCGCGCGGCAGCCGAGTACATAGGCGGACGCAACCGTGGGGCAGGAATGACCGGCGAGCTTGACTGCATCGGCATAGCCGTATTCGAGGAGACCATCATCGGCCGCGCCAAGGAAGGCGGCCAGCGCATCGCGCACACGCAGCGTGGGAACCTGGTCGAAGAAGGCGGGGAATTTCACGGACACGCTCCGGGGACAGTGCGGGAAGAAGCCCCGCATTGTCCGCAGCAGCCCGTCGCGCACCTTGATCCGGCTCAGATCGGGCACCGTTCGGGTGGCTCGATCCAGGCCGGACCACGCCTCAGACCGCGAGGTCGATCTGGTTCACCGTGCCGGCGCGGCCATCCTCGCGCAGGTAGATGCTGCTCGCGCGCATCTCGCCGAGGGTCTCGTTGGCGGCATTTCGCAGGCTGAACGGCGTGTCGACGCGCCCCAGGTAGAAGGCGCCCACGCCCGCCTCCTTCAAGGTCTGGAGGCGACCCGGACCTTGGGCGTCGGGCTGCCACACGCGCAGCTGCGACCAGGCGGCGTCGGACTCGTCGATCCAGCCGTTGCCGTCGTCGTCCAGCGCGGCCAGCTCGGCAAAGCCATCGCCACTCGCCGGGCCGAAGAGTTCGCGCCCGTCGTCGATGCGCCCGTTGGCGTTGCGGTCAAAGGCGAGGAAGCCACTGCCCCCCACCATCGGCAGTTGCTCCTTGCTGCCGTCGCCGTCGAGATCGAACTCGAAGCGCAGGTCGGACAGGGCGGACGCCGGCCCGCCGAAGTCGAGCACCAGCGGGTCCTTCACCCGCTGCTCGCCGAAACGCAGGCTGGCCGACACCGTTTCGCTGTAGCTGCGCGACATCGTGAAGCCCAGCTCGAAGCGGATCTCCGCACCGTCGGCGGTGCGCACCACCCCGGCGGCGGCAAACGAGGTGGTCTCCGATTCAGCGTAGGTCGCGCTGAAGTCGTAGGCCATGCCGAAACCGGCGCCCTGGCTGCCCGCCGCACCGCCAGCGGCCCCCGGCGACAGCTCGGCATCGGCCGCCCGCAGGCGCTCCAGGTCGCGCGCACTGAAGCGCTGCACCGGCTTGCCGGTGAGGAACTCGATCATGCGGATCAGCATCGACAGCTTGGGATCGTTCTCGGCCGCGTCGTCCAGGCTGGCCGAGTCCGCCGCCTGAGTGTCGGCCGTGGCCGCGTCGGCGAGTTGGGCTGCGCGGCCGGCAGCGGAGATGTTCACCCCGTCCTGGCGCGTCTCGGGCAGGGCCGCATTGCCACGCCACACCTCCAGCCGCTCGCTCATCTCGAAGGACTGGCTGAACTGGCGGGACGATTGCAATTCGACATTGAAAGACGCGATTTTCACGGCAGGCACCTCGGGCGCAGAACAACGCTGAGGTATTAACGGCAGCCGGATCAAAGACTTGAGCGAGGAAGGGCGAACTGGCGTCGCACCGCCCCGCGTGGGTCTAGTGCAAACGCTCGACCAACTCGGCGAGGGCGGCCTCACGCCCGTCGTCGTCCCCCTCGCCCCCTTCGTTCAGGCCACGCGCAGTGGCACCTCCACTCACAGCCCATTCGGGATGGGCGCGCGCCTTCTCCAATACGTATGGCAGCGCCCCCTCGCGCCAGGCTTCGGCCACCTCGTCGGCAACCGCCTGCTCGCCCCGTACATCGATCGGCAGCAGCGCCGCATGGCCGCGCCCTTCGAGCGCGCCGAGCAGCTGATACTGGCGCAACGCCACGAGACGCAGAATGGCGTCGTCCACCGTCAGTTCGCGATGGCCGCGCAGGCGGGCGGCGATGCGCTCGCCGTAGTGGCCGAAGGTCTGCCACAGGCCACCTGCCACCGCGCCCAGCGCAGCGGCAGCACCGAGCGTGAGACCGCCGGTCATCAGGTCGATGCCGACCCCGGCCGCCGCGCCCGCCGCCACGCCGGTGGACAGGCGGATGCCCATCTGGCGCAGAGTCTCGGGATTGAACAGGTCGTCATCCCAACGCCCGTCGGTGAGCGGCAGTTCGTCGGCGCGGGCGTCGTCGGGGCGGAAGCGGTAGAGCCGGAGCAAGGCATCGACGCAGGCCTGCTCGCGCTGGCGCACCGCATCGCGCAGGCGCGCGACGGCGGCGGCCAGCGCGACGTCGGAGGCGTCGCCGACCCGGTCGCGGCGCGCTGCCAGCTCGAGCAGCAGTTCGGCAACCAGGCGCCGCGCCGCCAGACGGCGTTCGTCGGCCTCGTGTGCGCGGGCGTCGATCAACCGCTGCAGCGCCGGGCGATGGCTGTGCATCAGCGTTGCCAAGGTCTCGAACAGCTCGCGCTCGCCTTCGAGCGCAGGCGCCACGGTGTCGAAGCTGACCACCGCATGCAGGTTCAGCCGCGCCAGCGCGGCGCGCCAGTCGTCCACGCGCGCGTCGGCCGAGGCCACGAAGTTGAGCACCGGCAGCAGCGGACGCGCGCAACCCGCCAGCAGCTCGAGTTCATCGCGGTGCTTGGGCAGCACCGGGTCGCGCGCATCCACCACGTACAACGCCGCGTCGCTGGCGAGCATCTGGCGCAGCACCTTGGCCTCCTGCTCGAAACGCCCCGGCGCATCGGGCGTGGCGAGGAAGCGCTCGATGCGCGCCGGCCCGTCGAGACGCTCGCCGGCCGCCACCAGGGCATCGACGAACTCGAGCAGCGCGATCGCGTCTTCCATGCCCGGCGTGTCGAACAGTTCGACCGCCGGCCGGCCGTCGGCCATCAGGCGCAGGCCCTCGACATGGCGCGTCGTGCCTGCGGAGTCCGACACCTCGCCGAAGGCCACGTCGCGCGCCAGCGTGCGCAGCAGTGAGGTCTTGCCGGTGTTGGTATGGCCGACGACGGCCACGCGCAGGATGCTGCTCATCACCTCGCCTCCCCGGTCGTGGGTACGTCCTGCCCCGCGAGCCAGCGCTGCGCCGCGGCGGCGTCGACGATCAGCGCATCGGGCGCGAAGCCGAGGCGCGCGAGTCCATCGCGCCACAGCGCGAGACGCGCCGTATCGCCACCGACCGCCCACACGCGCGTTTCCGCGGCATGATCGGACAGTTCGGCGATCAACCCGAGGTTGCCGCGGTCGGGCGTGCGGCGCGGATCGATGGCCACCAGCAGGCGGCCCGGCGCGTCGGCGGCAAAGCGGTTCAGCGCAGCGCGGCGCTGTTCGCGGCTGTCGAGACGCCCGGCATCGAGCGCGGCAGGGAACTGCGCTGGCGGCCAGGCCACATCCGTCCCCAGCTCCAGCGCCACCAGTGCAGAGGAACCGCTGGCGCCGGGATCTGCGGCATGGCGCAGCGGGCGCGGCATGACCGCGGGTTCGGGATCGCTCACGCCGATGCGCTCGCTGTCGGGCATCAGCGCCGCCCGCAGCCTCGCGTAGCCCGGCCGCGCCAGATCCAGCTTCAGCCGGCGCAGCGCCGCGACCCACAGCCCGCCACAGGCCAGGGCCAGCCCCAGGCGGGGCAGCAGTCCGTACACCAGCAACGCACCGACGAGCCAGCCGGCCCACGCACGCCGGCCGGCTTCGTCCAGCATCGGCGCATCGCCGCTGGCGACAACGGTCGCCGGATCGGGCACCGGAAAGCCGAGCCAGGACGGCAAGGTGCCGAGTGCCGTCGTCAGCCCGACAAAAACCTCGCCCGGCAGGATCGTCGTCTCCCACACGAAGCCGTAGCGCCGCGTGGCCAGCAGCGCGAGCACGCCGGTCACCGCCCCCGCCAATGCCAGCGCCCACAATGTGTGCGTGACGCAGCCCAGCCCCCATTGGGCGATGCGCGTGCGACCGGTCAGGCCTGCAAGCGCCTGCGGCACGGAAGCCGCAGCCGGCGAGCGATCCAGCGCGGCAACCACGCGCAGCCACACGCCGCCCAGCGCGCCGCCCCGCGGCGCCACGCCGCCGCGCACGGGCAGCGCCGTCGCCGCCAACCACAGCAGCAGGCTGAAGAGATTCACGCCTAGCAGCCCGCCCAGCGCCCACACCACATTGACCGGGCGGCTACCATCCCCCAGCACGCCGGCGGCCGCACCGAAGCCGAGCACCAGCGCGAGCACCGCGGCCACGGCCAGCACCAGCCGGGCGCGTCCATGCCAGCGCAGGATCGCGTCGCGCCAGCCCTCGCGCGCACCGAGTGCATCGGCACGGTGCAGGATGCGCGTTTCAAGCTCCGCCGGCGTTGCGCCCACGGTAAGGCACTCCACCGCATCGTCCAGCGGACCATGGCGCTCCTCATGCCGACGCACCACCTCGGCGAGCCAGCGGGATTCGAAGGGAGTCAGGGGACGGGAGGGGAACAAGGCGGGTCTGCGGCGTATGGGTCGATGACAGCATAACAACCTCGCCGTCGATACGCAGCGACGCAGGTCGCGAAACCGCACAGCATGGCGCAGTGCGCGGGGAAGTCGCCGCAGCCGTGACGTATTCCTCGCGCAAGGTCATTTTGCCCCTCGCACGCGCCCCAAAAGCCAACGGCTTTGACAAGGATCAAATCCGGATGGCGTATGCGGGCTAGCCTGCGGGCTCGCACGTTTCAGGAGAGAGACCCATGACAGCAGAACTGTTCCACTGGACCGACGACTTCGGTGTCGGCATCCAGGAGATCGACGAACAGCACAAGGAACTCGTCGACCTGCTCAACCAGTTGCACACGGCAATCCACGAGCACCATGGATCGGAAGCCTCGCGCCGGATCCTCGACAAGCTTGCCGACTACACCCGCACCCATTTCGCCGTCGAGGAGAGCCTGATGCGGGTGTCGAACTACCCCGAATTCGAGGCCCACAAACAGAACCACGAGGACCTGATTGGCCAGGTGCAGGCCCTTCAGGAAAAGCTCGACAGCGGCCAAGCCGCGATCACCTTCGAGCTGCTGCACTTCCTCAAGGTCTGGCTGATGCGACACATCAACGAGGCCGACAAGCGCTTCGGCGCGCATTTCATCGCTCATGGCGGCGAGACCCAGTGGTCGGACCATGTCGAGAGCGCCATGAAAAAACGCAAGTGGTGGTGGAAGTTCTGGTAAAACGGGCCGGTTCGCAGGACACCCTCAACTTCCATCCACAACCGGCCTCATGAAGACATCGACTGCTTCCCTGCTTGCCCTCCTGCTCGGCGCGATGCTCGCAAGCGCACCCGCCCGCGCCGACTCGCTCGCCTGCCCCGACCTGTCCGCTGCAACGCAGGTTGCCGCGTGCCCGACGGACGAGGAACTGCGCTACACCTTCATGGGCTTCTGTGGCGACAACGCCCGGCTCTATGGCCGCGACATACTGACCTGCGCCTCATTCGAGAACTACCGCGAGGTCAAGAACACGGCACTGTGGGAGTCGGCCGACGGCCGCTTCGGCGGCTACCTGTCGTGCAACGTCGAGCCCGAGACGATCCGTGCCTCGAAGGCGAAGCGCATGCACGTCGAGCGTAGCGGCAAGGTCACGCGGCTGATGTGCGACTACGACAACGACCACCGCCTGGTGCATCGCACCAAGGCCGCGTGCAAGGTCGAAGTGGAAGACTGCGCCAGTGGAGAATGTCGCGCCAACTGCGAGTAAGCAGCCCGGCGCGACACGCGCAGGCCCTCAGCCGGCACGCAGCGGCTCCTGGCCGGTGAAGCTGCCCAGGATGGCGACGACCTCGTCCTCGGACAGGTCGCGCACGATGAGTACGAGCCGGCTGCGGCGGTCATCGTAGGGCGGCGTGTCGGGCCACGCCGGCAAGCTGGTCGTCGGGTACAGGCTGTGCTGGACGCACTGCAACACCCGCGGCAAGGGGTCGCCTATCACGTTGAGCAGCCCTTTCAGGCGCAGGATGCGAGCGCCATAGACCTGCAGCAGCAGGCCCAATCCGTCCGAGAACTCGTACCACGACAGCGGCTGGTCGAAGGTCAGCACGAAGCTGTGCACGCCGGCGTCGTGGCGGGGCGGGCCATCGTCGTGCGTGACCACTGGTGCCTGCGAGCCCCCCTTGCGCCAGACCGGCGCGGCGGTCGCAGCCCGCTGGCGGGCGGCGCGCGCGGCCTCCTCGCCCAGCCAGGCGGCGACGTCCGGGTGCTTGCCGGCTGCGTCGTACAGCCCGCAATCGAACAGCGCATCCGGCGCCACAACGCCCTGCGCCACCTCGATCTGGCGCGCACCCGGATTCAGCGCCGCCAGCCGTTCCGCCAGCGCCCCGCGCCCGGCCTCGTCGGCCAGATCGCACTTGGTCAGCAGCAGGCGATCCGCCATCGCCACCTGTCGCACGGCCTCGGCGTGCGTGGCAAGCTGGTCCACGGCATGCGTGACATCGACCGCCGTCACCACGCCGTCGATGCGATAACGCTCGGCAAGGAAGGGATCGGACATCAGCGTGTGGATCACCGGCGCGGGGTCGGCCAGGCCGGTCGTCTCGATCAGCACGCGCTTGAGGCTCTTCAGCTCGCGCCGCAGGGCACGCAGGAAAAGGCCCTTGAGCGCCCGCACCAGATCGCCCTGCACGCTGCAGCAGATGCAGCCCGAATCGAGCACGACGAGGGTTTCGTCCACCTTCTCGACCAGGTGATGGTCGACGCCGACTTCGCCGAACTCGTTGATCAGCACCGCGCAGCCGTCCATCTCCGGCTGGCGCAGCAGGTGGTTCAGCAGCGTGGTCTTGCCGGCGCCGAGGAAGCCGGTGAGGACCGTCACCGGAATGCGGCGGTCCTCGGCGGCGGGTGCGGTGCTCACTGCCAGCCTCCGCCCAGCGCCTTGTACAGCGCGACTCGGTTGGTGGCATCGGACAGACGCACCGAGATCAGCTCGAGCTCGGCGGCATAGAGGCTGCGCTGCGCGTCGAGCAGGTTCAGGTAGCTGTCGACCCCGCCCTTGTAGCGCGCCTCCGACAGTTCGAAGCTCTTCTGCGTGGCCTCGACCAGCTTGCGCCGCGCGTCGAGCTGCTCGGCCAGCGTGGCGCGATCGGCCAGCGCGTCGGCGACCTCGCGGAAGGCCGACTGGATCGCCTTCTCGTACTGCGCGATGGTGATGTCGCGCTGGATCTCGGCCACATCCAGGCTGGCCTGCAGGCGGCCGGCCTCGAAGATCGGAATGCGGATCTGCGGCATGAAGCTCCAGGCGCGCGATCCGCTCTCGAACAGGCCATCGAGCGAGGCGCTGGCGGTGCCGACCGTGGCGGTGAGCGTGATCGACGGGAAGAAGGCCGCGCGCGCCGCGCCGATGCTGGCGTTCGCAGCACGCAAGGCATACTCGGCCTGCACGACGTCGGGACGGCGGGTCAGCACTTCGGACGGCACGCCGGCCGGCAGCTCGGCCACGCTGGCGATCGCCGCGTCGAGACCCTGCGGCAACAGCGCCGGCGACACACCGGCGCCGACGACCAGCGCCAGCGCGTTCTCGTCCTGCGCGACCAGCGCAGCATAACGCGCGGCATCGGCGCGCGCCGTCTGCAGCAGGGTCTCGGCCTGGCGCAGGTCCAGCGCCGACACCGCGCCGGCGTCGAAGCTGCGCTGGGTCAGGTCGAAGGACTTCTGCCGGGTCTCGAAGGTGCTGCGCGCCAGCGCGAGGCGCTCGCGGTCGGCCGCCAGGCGCAGCCAGGCGTTGGCGACTTCGGCCACCAGGCTGATCTGCGCGCTGCGGCGCGCCTCCTCTGTGCCGAGATAGGTCTGCAGCGCCTGTTCCTCCAGGCTGCGCACACGGCCGAAGAAATCGAGCTCGTACGAGGCGAAGCCGAGGTTGGCGCTGTACTGGCGGCTGACGGTGGACGCGCCCGAACTGTTCAGGTCGCCGGGCACGCGCTGCGCGCTCTGCCCGCCGCTGGCGGCGATGGTCGGGAACAGATCAGCACGCTGGATGCCGTACTGCGCCCGCGCGCGCTCGATGTTGAGCGCGGCGACGCGCAGGTCGCGGTTGTTCTGCAGCGCGAGTGCGATCACCTCGCGCAGGCGCGCATCGGCGAAGTAGTCACGCCAGGCGACGGCCTGGGCCTGCTGCGCGGCCGCCGAAGCCTCGCTCGGCGCGGCCTGCGGGAAGCTGGCAGGCACCGGCGCCGCCGGACGCTCGTAGGCGGGGATCATCGAGCACGCGCCAAGCGTGGCGGCAGACAGCGCCACCACAAGGCTGCGCATGCGAAGGGAAACGGGTGTCATCGGAAACTTCATGTCAGCGGCCCTCCTGAGCGGCCGGAACCGGTACGGCGTCCGCACCCTCGCGCGGCTTGTCCGGGAAGATGCGCTTGATCACCACATAGAACAGCGGCACGAAGAAGATGCCGAGCAGCGTCGCGGCGATGGTGCCGCCGAGCACCCCGGTGCCGATCGCGTTCTGGCTGCCGGCGCCGGCGCCGGTGGCGATCGCCAGCGGCAGCACGCCGAAACCGAAGGCGAGCGAGGTCATGATGATCGGGCGCAGTCGCATGCGCACCGCCGTCAGCGTGGCGGCGATCAGATCCTTGCCCTCCTCCATCTGCGCCTTGGCGAATTCCACGATCAGGATCGCGTTCTTCGACGACAGGCCGATGGTGGCGAGCAGGCCGACCTGGAAATAGATGTCGTTCGACAAGCCGCGACCGGTCGCGGCCAGCAGCGCACCAAGCACGCCGAGCGGTACCACCAGCATCACCGCGAACGGCACCGACCAGCTCTCGTACAGCGCCGCCAGGCACAGAAACACCACCAGCAGCGACAGCGCGTAGAGCGCCGGCGCCTGCGAGCCGCTGCGGCGTTCCTCATACGAGGTGCCCGACCAGTCGTAGCCGATGCCGGCCGGCATCTTCGCCATGATGTCCTCCACTGCCTGCATCGCCTCGCCGGACGATAGCCCGGGGGCCGACTGACCGAGGATCTCCATCGACGGCTGGCCGTTGAAGCGCTCGAGGCGCGGCGAGCCGTAGGCCCAGTGCGCGGTGGCGAAGGCCGAGAACGGCACCATCTCGCCGGCCTTGTTGCGCACGTACCACTTGTCGAGGTCTTCCGGCGTCATGCGTGCGGGCGCGTCGCCCTGCAGGTAGACCTTCTTGATGCGACCGCGGTCGAGGAAGTCGTTGATGTAGCTGCCGCCCCACGCGGTGGCCAGAGTGTCGTTGATGTCCGCAATGCCGACCCCCAGCGCACCGGCCTTGGCATGGTCGATGTCGAGCTTCAACTCGGCCACGTCCTCCTGGCCGTTCGGACGCACGCCGACCAGGCGCTTGTCCTGCGCGGCCATGCCGAGGAACTGGTTGCGTGCGGCCAGCAGCGCGTCGTGGCCGAGGCCGGAGCGGTCCTGCATCTGCACGGTGAAGCCGCCCGAGGTGCCGAGCTCGATGACCGCCGGCGGCACGAAGGCGAACACCATCGCCTCGCGGATCTGCGAGAACGCGCCCATCGCGCGCCCGGCGATCGACTTCACGTCCATGCCGGGTGCCTTGCGCTCGTCCCAGGGCTTCAGGTTGACGAAGCCGATGCCCATGTTCTGGCCACTGCCGCCGAAGCTGAAGCCGGCCACGGTAAACACCGCGCGCACCGTGTCCTTCTCGTTCTCCAGGAAATGCCGCTCGACCTTCTCCAGCACCGCCAGCGTACGCTCCTGCGTGGCACCGGCCGGCAGCATGATCTGGTTGAACATCACGCCCTGGTCCTCCTCGGGCAGGAAGGAGGTGGGCATGCGCGCGAACAGCAGGCCGAGCACCGCGACGATGGCGACATAGATGGCGAGGAAACGCACGCTGCGCTTGACGATGCCGCCGACGGCCCGCTCGTAGCCCTGGGTGCTGCGCTCGAACCTGGTGTTGAACCAGTGGAAGAATCGACCGAACAGGCCGCCTTCACCCGGCTCGTGGCCCTTCCCCACCGGCTTCAGCATGCTCGCGCACAGCGCCGGGGTGAACACGATCGCCACCAGCACCGACAGCGCCATCGCCGACACGATGGTGATCGAGAACTGGCGGTAGATGACACCGGTGGAGCCGCCGAAGAAAGCCATCGGCACGAACACCGCCGACAGCACCAGGCCAATGCCGACCAGCGCGCTGGTGATCTGGTCCATCGAGCGCTTGGTCGCCTCCTTGGGCGGCAGGCCCTCCTCGCTCATTACCCGTTCGACGTTCTCGACCACGACGATGGCGTCATCCACCAGCAGGCCGATCGCCAGCACCATGCCGAACATGGTCAGGGTGTTGATCGAGAAGCCGAAGGCGGCCATCAGGCCGAAGGTGCCCAGCAGGACCACCGGGATCGTCATGGTCGGGATCAGGGTGGCGCGCAGGTTCTGCAGGAACAGGTACATCACGAGGAAGACCAGCACCACCGCCTCGATCAGGGTCTGCACGACCGACTGGATCGAGATCTTCACAAAGGGCGTGGTGTCGTACGGCACCACGTACTTCACGCCGGCCGGGAAGTAGCGCTCCATCTCGTCAAGCTTGGTGCGCACCGCGGTGGCAGTGTCGAGCGCATTGGCCCCCGACGCCAGGCGGATGCCGACGCCCGCGGCCGGCTGGCCGTTGAAGCGCGCCACGGTGCCGTAGTCCTCGGCACCGATCTCGACCCGGGCGACGTCCTTCAGGCGGACCTCGCCGCCCTGCGCGCTGCTGCGCAGCAGGATGCGCTCGAACTGCTCGACGGTCTGCAGGCGGCTCTGTGCGGTGATCGTCGCGGTGAAGCCCTGCCCCGGCACGGCGGGCGTGCCGCCGAGCTGGCCGGCCGAGACCTCGGCATTCTGTGCGACGAGCGCAGCACGCACGTCGGACGGCGTCAGCTTGTAGTTGGTGAGCCGGGCCGGATCGAGCCACACGCGCATCGCGTACTGCGAGCCGAACACCGTCACCTCGCCCACACCATCGACCCGCGACAGCGGGTCCTGGATCGAGGCGACGAGAAAATCGGACAGGTCGGCGGCCGTCTGACTGCCGTCTTCGGACACGAAGCCGACGACCATCAGGAAGTTGCGTGCCGACTTGGCGACGGTGACGCCCTGCTGCTGCACTGGCAGCGGCAGCAGGGGCAGCGCCGTCTGCATCTTGTTCTGCACCTGGACCTGGGCGATGTCCGGGTCGGTGTCGGCAGAGAAGGTGAGCGTCACCGAAGCCTGGCCGTACGAATCCGAGGTCGAATTCATGTACAGCAGCCCGTCGAGGCCGGTCATCTTCTGCTCGATGATCTGCGTCACCGAGTCCTCGACGGCCTTCGCCGACGCACCCGGGTAGCGGGCATTGACGACGATCGCCGGCGGCGCGATCGACGGATACTGGGACACCGGCAGCTGGGTGATCGACAGCGCGCCGGCCAGCATGATGACGATGGCGATGACCCACGCGAAGATGGGTCGATCAATGAAGAAGCGGGCCATGGTGCCTTACCTCACTTCGCCGCGACGGCCGCGGGGGCATCGCTCGCTGCCGGGGCGGACGGACCCGCCTCCTGCGCCTGCACCGGCGCACCGGGGCGTACCTTCTGCAGGCCTTCGACGATGATGCGCTCGCCCGCGGCCAGGCCGCCGGTGACCACCCAGTTCGAGCCCAGCGACTGTGCCACCTGCACCGGGCGCGCCTCGACCTTGTCCTCGGCGCTCACCACCATCACCAGCGCATTGCCGCGCGCGTCGCGCGACAATGCCTTGTGCGGCACCAGGATTGCCTCGCTACGCGTGCCTTGCGGCAGACGAGCACGCACGTACATGCCCGGCAGCAGCACACCCTTGGCGTTGGGGAACTGGGCGCGCAGCGTGACGCTGCCCGTGCCCTCGTCCACCGTCACCTCCGACAGCGCCAGCCTGCCCTCGGCGGCGTACTCGCTGCCGTCCTCGAGCACCAGCTTCACCGGCACATCGCCCTTGGCGCTCGCCTTGAGCCGACCAGCCTCGAGCTCGCGGCGCATGCGCAGCAGTTCGGCGCTGGACTGGGTGAGGTCGACATAGATCGGATCGAGCTGCTGCACCGTGGCCAGCGCCTGCGCCTGGTTTGCGGTCACGAGCGCGCCAGCGGTCACGGCCGAGCGACCGATGCGACCGGCAATCGGCGACTTGAGCTGGGTGTAGTCGAGGTCGATCCTCGCCTTGTCGAGCGCGGCCTTCGCTGCGGCCATATCGGCCTCAGCCTGCTTGAGCGCGGCCTGCGCATCGTCATTGGCCTGCTTGCTGACCGCCTCGATCTTCACCAGATCGGCATGACGCTCGGCCTTCAGCCGCGCCACCTGCACGTTGGCTTCGGCGCGCGCGAGGCTCGCCTTCGCGCTGTCGAAAGTCGCCTGGTAAGGCGCGGCGTCGATGCGGTACAGCACCTGGCCGGCCTTGACCTCGCTGCCCTCGTTGAAGGCACGCTGGGTGAGGATGCCGGTGACTTGCGGACGCAGTTCGGCGATCAGGTGGGGGCTGGTGCGGCCGGGCAACTCGACCACCATCGGCACCTCCTCCGCCTTGACGGTCTGCACGGTGACGGCCGGGGCCTGCGGAGCACCCTGGGCCGGCGCACCTCCCTGTTCCTTGCCGCCGCTGCAGGCGGCAAGGAACAGGGTGCTGAGGGCCACCGCAACGGCGGGCTTGAGGAAGGCATTGTTCGTGGTCTTCATTGGAGCCTCGTGAACGCGAGGAACGGGACTCTCGCCCGGACTCTTGGCCCGCGCTTAAACCCCGCTCTTTAGAATGGTTATTCTAGAATGAACGCTCATTCTATGTTAGCCTGTGCAGCATCGCAAGAAATTTGACGGAGCATCTTCGCGCATTTGCGTTGCCATGCATATGCGTAATGCACGAGACCAGAACCCCGCATGCAGACCACGGATACGACGCCCAACACCGACGCCTCGCGCGCAGCCGCCCGCCGCCAGCAGATCCTCATCGCCGCGGCCCAGTGCTTCCGCGACCACGGTTTCCATGCCGCGAGCATCACGAAGATATCGATCGCCGCCGGCATGAGCCCGGGCCACATCTATCACTACTTCGAGAACAAGGAAGCGATCATCGCGGCCATCGTGGCGCAGGACCTCGAGAGCCTGCTGACCCTGACGGCCCAGCTACGCGCCGCCTGCAACATGCGCGCGGCCCTGATCGAACGTGCCGCAGAAGGCGTGGCCGATCAGCTCGACCCGGTCAGCGCCGCGCTCAAGCTCGAGATCGTTGCCGAGGCTGCACGCAACCCGCGCGTGGCGCAGATCGTGCGCGAGGCCGACGCCGCCTGCCGGCGCGAACTCGCCATCACGATCCGCGCCATCCGCCGCGTCGCGGGTCATGAGGATTCGCCCGAAGCAATCGACGCCATGGTGGAAGTGCTCGCCTGCCTGTTCGAGGGCCTGCTGCTGCGCACGATCCGCCACCCCGACCTCGACCGCCAACGCGTCGCCAAGCGCATCCAGTTGGCGATCAATGACCTGATCGACCAGCCGGGTGACTAGCGGTCACACGGGACCGCCGCGGTTCGGTCACAGATAGCCCAGCTTCCCGGGCAGCCACAGCGCGAGCTGCGGGAACACGATCACCAGCGCCAGTCCGGCGCCCATCGCCAGCACCAGCCAGATCACCCACCTGAAGGTCTCCTCCATGCCGATGCCGGCGATGCGCGAGGTGATCATCAGCGAGATCGCCATTGGCGGCGTGAACTGGCCAATGGCGAGGTTGATCGTCATCATCACGCCGAACCACACGAGATCCCAGCCCATCGCCACCGCGATCGGCACCAGCAGCGGCAGCAGGATCAGGAAGATCGAGATCGCGTCGAGGAACATCCCGGCCGCCAGCAACAGCAGGTTGATCGACAGCAGCATCAGCCACTCGCTGGAATGCAGCCCGACCAGGGCCCTGGCTGCCGCATCGAAGATGCCCAGCGTGTTGCCTGCCCAGGCGAACACCGACGCGATGCCGATGATCATCAGCACCACCGCCGACAGCTCCGCCGCATCGACCAGAATGCGGAACAGGCCCTTGAAGCTGATGCTGCGGTAGATGACCATGCCGACGAAGATGCCGTAGGCCACGGCCACCACCGCGGCCTCGGTCGGCGTGAAGATGCCGGTGCGCAGACCACCGAGGATGATCACCGGCGCCAGCAGGCCCCAGATCGCATCGATGAAGCTCTTGCCCAGCGGCGGACGCTCGGCCTTGTAGTCGCGGCCGAAACCGTACTTGCGGCTGATGATGATGGCCGGCACCAGCAGGCACAGCGCGGCGATCATGCCCGGGAACAGGCCGGCGGCGAACAGCGCCGGCACGGTCGCCGCCGGCACCATCACGCTGTAGACGATGAAGGCCACTGAGGGCGGGATGACGATGGCGGTCGAACCCGAGGCGGCGATCAGACCCGCCGAGAAACCCTTCGGGTAGCCACGCGCGATCATCGACGGCAGCATCACCGCCGCCACCGCCGCCGCATCCGCCGGACCGGAACCCGAGATGCCGCCGAGCAGCATCGACACCAGCACCGCGACCACTGCCAGCGAGCCGGTCCATTCGCCGACGATCGCCGTCACGAAGCGCACCAGCCGGATCGCCACGCCGGAACGCTCGAAGATCATGCCGGCGAGAATGAACATCGGGATCGCCAGCAGCGGATACTTGGCGATGCCGGCATAGATATTGGTCGGCACTGCGAGCTGGTCGAAGCCGGCCAGCGCAAGCACCGCGATGCTGGCCACGCCCAGCCCGGTGGCGAGCGGCATGCCCGCGACCAGCGCGAGCAGAAAAAGGCCGATGAGGACTGTGCCGGTCATGCCTGTCTCCGCGCACGGCTCATCACCAGGCGCAGCACCAGCGCCACCGCCAGCACCGGCATCCACACCGTGTACCACCACTGCGGCACGCCGAGCGCGGGCGAGGTTTCCTCGAAGCGGTACTGGTCCCAGGTCAGCTTGCCGGCATAGAAGGCGATGAAGGCAAACAGGCTCGCGGTAACGGCAAACGACACCCAGTCAGCAAAGGCGCGCGCCCCGGGTGGAAGTTTGCGGACGAAGAAATCGACGCGGATGTGGCGGTCGAAGGCAAAGGCCGCCGACGAGCCGAGAAAGGACAGCACGATCAGCAGCGCGATCGAGAACTCCTCGGTCGCGGCGAAGGACTGCGAGGTGAAGTAGCGCGCCAGCACGTTGCCGAAGGTGATCAGCACGATCAGGCCCATGACGATGCCGGAGAGGATTTGTTCGACGGTGTAGGGCGCAGGGCTCGCGTCTTCGTGCTGCGATTCGATGCTCATCGAGAGTGCCAGTGATTCAGGAGATAGCCCCGACCGGATCCGGTCGGGGGCAAGCGGGGCGCAAGGCGCAATCACCCGCACCCATGTAGTCGGGGACGCGGTGGGCATTCCTGGCGCAGGCGAGGACTGTCTGAGCGAAGCGAGTTCCACAGCCTGCAGAAGGAATGCCCGCCGCGTCCCCGGCGGGCAGAACGAGGGCGATCAACGCTTGGCGATGTCTTCCTCAGCCTGCTTGACCAGGTCCGAACCGATCTTCTCGGCCCATTCCTTGTACACGCCGGCGGTGGCCTTGCGGAAGGCATCACGCTCGGCGTCGGAGAGGCGCACGACGGCCACGCCGTTGGCCTCGATCTCCTTCAGCAGCGCATCGTCACCCGCCGAAATGCCGGCGCGGGCGCGGGCGATCTCTTCCTTGGCGGCCTGCTGCGCCGCCTCGGACACCGCCTTGCGGTCAGCCTCCGACCACGAGTTCCACACGTTCTTGTTGACCACGAAGATCAGCGGGTCGGCGACGTAGCCCCACAGCGTCAGGTTCTTCTGGCCAACCGTGTGCAGCTTGGCGGCGTTGAACACGGCCAGTGGGTTCTCCTGGCCATCCACCGCACCGGTCGCCATCGCCGGCTGGGCGTCGGCCCAGCTCATCTGCGTCGGGTTGGCGCCGAGCGCGTTGAAGGTGGCGAGGAACAGCGGCGAGCCGACCACGCGCATCTTCATGCCCTTGACGTCCTCCGGCGTGCGGATCGGCTTCTTCGAGTTGGAAACCTCGCGGAAACCGTTTTCGCCCCAGGCCAGCGGCACCACGTCACGCTCGGCGAGGATCTCGAACATCTTGGTGCCGACGCGGCCTTGCGTGAGCGCGTCGATCGCCTTGTGGTCCGGCATCAGGAAAGGCAGCGCAAACAGGTTCAGCTCCTTGACCTGCGGCGACCAGTTGATGGTCGAGCCCACCGCCATGTCGATGATGCCCTGGCGCAGCGCGGTGAATTCCTTGGTCTGGTCGCCCGACACCAGCGAAGTACCCGGATAGACCTTGATCTTGATGCGGCCTTCGGTCTTCTCGGCCACCAGGTCGGCCCAGCGCTTGGCGCCCCAGCCCCACGGGAAGGCTTCGCCGAGCACGGTCGACAGCTTGTATTCATCCTTGTACTGCTGGGCCGAGACCGGCATCGACAGGCCGAGCGCAGCGGAAGCGAACAGACCGGCGATGAGGGCGTTGAAGCGGCGTTTTTGCATGAGACGTCTCCGTTTCTTGGTTTTGATTCGAGACGCGCGGCGGCGGACGCAGCGCAAGGGGAGCGTCGATTCTACAAACCGGGGAGCCTGCGGGCCAGCCCAAAATCGCCCGTTGCCGCCAGCGGGCTGCTCAACGCGGTGCCAGTGCCCGGCGCAGGAAGTCGGTGAGACTGCCGAGATGGTGCTCGAGATCGGCGAAGGACTCGTGGTCGCCCGACACCGTCATCAGCTCGACCGGCGTGTCGCCACGCGCCGCGAAGATCTGGTGCGCCTCGTCGATCGGCACCACCTCGTCGTCCTCGCCATGCACCAGCAGCACGGGCCGGCGGATGCGCGAGACGGTGGCGACAGGCGCGATGTCGTCGAAGCGGTGGCCGATGGTGCGCTGCACATAATCGAGGATGTAGCGGCCGACCGGGCGCTCGGGCAGGCGTTTGGCCGCCAGCCAGCGCCGCATCATCGCCGCGGGATGGGAGAAGGCAGCCACGCTGACCACCGCCGCCACCTGCGGCATGCGCGACGCCGCCAGCAGCACGGCACCCGCCCCTACCGAATGGCCCAGCAGCGCGATTCGCCGCGGGTCGACGCCCGAACGTGTGGCGAGCCAGGCGAAGGCGTGCTCGACGTCCTCGGCGAAGCGCGGCAGCGAAGCGAAGCTGTCCTCGTCGCTCGCGCCATGGCAGCGCGCATCGACGAACAGCATGGCGAAGCCAGCCTCGTGCAACGGCCGCGCCAGCGGCAGCATCAGCGCGGCGTTACCACCCCAGCCATGCAGCACCACCACCGCAGGCGCCGCAGAATTACCCGGCACGGGAATGAACCAGGCGTGCAGGGTCTTGCCGTTGGCCGTGGCGATGCGCACCGTGTCGAAGCCCAGGCCAAGCGCCGCAGGGTCGGTGTCATGCGGCACGCGCGGCGCCGCCAGCCCCTTGCGAATGCCCCAATGCACGGCCGCACGGCCACCGGCCAGGACCGCCGCCCCGGCGGCAAAAGCCGCGAAATAACCGGTCGTCGTTGCCATGTACGCTCAGTCCGTCCTCAGCCCATCAGCCCCGCCCACCACAGCCGGGCGCGGATACCCCACTCGGTGGTGTAGCCCACGCTCACCGAACGGATACGGCCCTCGCGGTCGAGCACGACGAAGGCCGGCACGCCCCGCAGACCGTAGCGGGCTGCGATGCGTCCGTCTGCATCCACTGCTGTGTTCCAGTCCAACCCACGCGCGGTCAGTACCTGCGACACCGCCGCGGCGTCGCCGGACTGCATCGCCACGGTCAGCACCGGCCAGTCGGCCTGCACATCGTCCATGCTGCCCTGCTGCGCGGTGCAGATGCCACACCAGTCAGCCCAGAAATACAGCCCGACCGGCCCCGCCGCGTGAGCCGAGCGCCATTCCGCCAGGCTGAGCTCCCCGCCTGCCGCCGAAGGCGCGACAAAGGGCGGCGCCTCGCCGTCGGGCACGTGACGCGTCTGCACCCAGTGCATGCCAAGCACGATGGCGACGACGAAGGCAAGATCGCGCGCGTAACGGCGCCAGCGCGGGGGTTTGGCGGAGACCGGGGCCGCGGCCGCGGCCGCGGCAGGATCAGGTTCGGACATCGTTCATCGCTTGTCGCACGACTCGAGGCACGGCGTGTTCAATCCATCACCCAGCGCAGGCCGCCCAGTTCGCGCTCGAACAGGCGCCAGCCGCCCTCACCGCCGCACAGACCGTAGCGGAACGGTGTGTTGTCACGCCCCGGCGTCATGAAGCGCAGGTCCACGAAATTCGCGCACAGCAGGCCCGAGGGACCGTTCTCGACGTGGTCGAGCACCGGGAACATCGCGAACCAGCGATAGAAGGCAAAATCCTCCGCCTGCCACACCTTCTGCGCGAGTTCGCGCGTGCCGTTGTCGCCGAAGCGCTCGCGCACCTCCCACTTCGCCATCGCCACCGGCTGGTAGGGCGCCGAGAAACGGCGGATGAAGTTGTCGTCGGCGCCCGCCACCAGGGGTTCGCTGCGCCGGGTATTGATGTGGGCGTAGTGGTAGCGCTCGCCGTCGAACACGATCGCGGTCCAGTTGAAGGGTGAAGCCGGGCGCGGCGCGGCATCGACCAGCACCGCCTGGATACCCTCGCGGGCGGCGTAATCGCGCGCGGCCTCGATCGCCTCGCCGCGCCCGACCGCCTGCACCCCCACCCAGCCAGCCAGCAGGACCAGCGCGGTCGCCGCCGGCACGCGACTGCTGCGCCACAGCGCGCTCACGACCAAACCGGCGAGAATGATGCCGGTGAAGGGCAGGTCGATGATAAAGGTCGTGCCCCAGCCGAAACGCCGATCCGAGAACGGCGACAGGATCATGGTGCCGAACTGGGTGATGAGGTCGCCCACGATGTGCACGAAGATCGCGCTGCAGACGACGAGGTAGAAGGACCGCCACCCAGCCCCGGCCCGCCCACCGCGCTGCCAGAAGCGCGCCAGCAGCCAGGCGATCATCAGCCCCCACAGGGGCAGCAGCACCAGCGAATGGGTCACGCCGCGGTGGCCGCGCAGGTAGGTGAGCTCGGACACCCAGCCGAGCACGAAGTCGAGATCGGGGAAGGTCGCGGCCACGGTGCCGGCGACCACCATCTGCCACACCGGCGGCTGCGCCGTGGCGGTCTGCGCACGGCGTCCGGCAAGCACGCGGCCGACGAGGGCGCCCGAAAGGGCATGGGTCAAGGTGTCCATCGAGTCCTGAAAGTCTTTGCTTGGCGTTCTATCGATCTGCCGTTCCGGCCGCCGGCCACAGCCGACGGAGCGAGTGCATCAGCACGCGCCAGTCCGGCGCCGAGCGGGTATCGATCGACAGGACGCGTGCGAGTTCCTCCTCTTCGAACGGTTCGCGCGCGCGAAGTTGCGCATCGAGCACCGCAACATCGGCTTCGGAGGCGTCCTTGCCCGCTTCCGCACGGCGGCGCACCCGCTCGCGCAGCACCTCGGAGGGAGCATCGAAGGCGAGGATGACGAAGGGTACGCCGAGCGCATCGGCCAATTCGGAAAGACTGCGGCGCTGCGCACGCTTGAGGAAGGTCGCGTCGAGCAGCACCGGATAGCCTGCCGCCACGACCGCACGCGCCAGCTCGGCGAGCCGCGCATAGGTACGCGCGGTCGCCTCGGCGGAATACAGCCCACCGCCGAGCGCCGACCCGCTCGCCACCTCGGCATCGAGTCCGAACAGGCGCTTGCGCTCGACGTCGGCACGCACCCGGATCACGCCACACTGTTCCACCAGCGGCTGCGACTGGCTGCTCTTGCCCGAACCTGACACGCCGCTGGCGATCAGCAGGGCCGGCGCCGTCGGCCGCGCCTGGGCCGCCGCCAGCGCGAGGTAGCGCGCACACTCGGCCACGCTCTGCGTGCGCGCCTCGCCGTCGACCTGGCTGGCGCGGATCGCCGCGATCTTGGCCCGCACCATCGCGCGGTAGCTCACATACCAGGGCAGCAGCCGCAGGCCGGCGTAGTCGCCGCTGCGCTCCAGCCAGGCGTTGAGGAAGCGGTTCGCCAGCAGATTCCGCCCGCGCAGCTGCAAGTCCATGACGAGGAAGGCGATGTCGGCCACGACGTCCGTCCACCGCAGTTCGGCGCTGAACTCGATCGCATCGAACAGACGCGGCTCGCCTTCGAGCACGATCAGGTTGCCCAGGTGCAAGTCGCCGTGGCATTCACGCACCCGGCCTTCCGCCAGACGGGCATCGAACACCGGCGCCAGCATCACCGCCTGCGCTTCGGCCCAGGCCTCCACCCGCGCCAGTTCGGCCAGCAGCGCCGGATCCTCGATCCGCTCCCGCACCTGCGCGAAGTTCTGCCGTACCGGCGCGAGCACCGCCGCCGCATCGCCAAAACCCTCGCCCGGCTTCGCCACCGCCGCAGCCGCATGAAAGTCCGCCACATGGCGCGCGAGACGGTCGAACAGCTCGGGTGTCAACGCCCCCGCCGCCAGCCGATAGGCCAGCAAGGCCGATTGCTCGAAACGGCGCATGCGCACCAGATAGTCGTCCGGCCCGGCGCCCGCGGCTGGCGGGTCGCCATCCACGCGCACGCCCTCCCCGACACGCCACACCGGCACCACCGCCTCATACAGTTCCGGCACCGTGCGCCGGTTCAGGCGCAGTTCGGCCTCGCAGGCCTCTCGCCGGCGCTCGACGGTGCTGAAATCCAGGAATCCGAGGTCGAGCGGCTTCTTCAGCTTCCAGGCGTAGTCGCCGGCCAGCAGCACCCACGAGATATGGGTCTCGATCAGTTCGACCCCTGCTTCAGAGCCCGGCAGCACACCGGGTCGCATCAGCGCCTGCACCAGTCCGTCTTCGTCCCTCATGGCCGCGACCCTCCTTCTTGGCACTTGCCATGTTAACTGACCGATGTTGCCGCCATGCGCCTGCGCACCCACCTCGCCGTGGACAAATGCGGAACGGACGGGAATGATTCACGACATGCGCCCCCCCCCCCGCAGGCGCGGCGCAACGACGGGAGAACCCCCGATGCAGCCACTCGATCTGGGCAAGGCCTTCACGCTGATCGAACCGGGACCGGTCATCCTGGTGACGACTCACGACGGACAGAAAGCCAACATCATGACCCTCTCATGGACCATGGTGATGGACTTTACGCCGCGCTTTGCGATCACGACCGGAGAATGGAACTACTCCTTCACGGCGCTGCGGAAGCATCGCGAGTGCGTCATTGCCATCCCCACCGTTGACCTGCTGGACAAGGTCGTCGGCATCGGGACCTGCTCCGGGGCGGACATCGACAAGTTTTCCCGGTTCGCGCTCACCCCCGTGCCTGCCCAATATGTCCGCGCGCCCCTGATCAACGAGTGCCTCGCGAACATCGAGTGCAAGGTCATCGACATCATCGAAAGGCACAACATCCTGGTGCTGGAGGGGCTTGCCGCCCACTTCGATACCGCACGCGAGGAGAAACGCACGATTCACGCGGTCGGTGACGGCACCTTCATCGTTGACGGGCAAACGCTAGACCGCAGGGAGATGATGGCCGCCAAGCTCCCGCCGGGCATCCGGGCTCACTGACTCATAGGCGGGGCCCCGCACCCGGCTCCCCCTCACTCCCTGCACCACCTCGATCGCCACGTCGATCTGCTGCTTCATTTCCTCGACGTGGGAGATCACGCCCACCGTGCGGCCGCGCTGTTGCAGGTCGATCAGGGCCTTCATCGCCATGTCGAGCGCCTCCGGGTCGAGGCTGCCGAAGCCTTCGTCGATGAACAGGGTGTCGAGCTGCACGCCGCCGGCGTAGGCCTGGACCACGTCGGACAGGCCGAGCGCGAGCGACAGCGAGGCCATGAAGCCCTCGCCGCCGGACAGGGTGCTGGCGGGCCGGGTACGGCCGGTGTATTCGTCGAAGACCTCGAGATCAAGGCCCGCAGCGCGGCGGGCGTCGGCCACGTCCTCGCGCCGCTGCAGCTGGTAGCGGCCGCGGCTCATGGCCGACAGGCGCAGCGAGGCCGCGCGCAGCACGTCGTCGAGCAGCGCGGCGAGCACGTAGCGCTGAAAGGTGAGGTTGCGCCCGTTGTTGCCGTTGGCGATGTCGGCGAGATGGCCGACGACGCGGTACTCGGCCTCGATGGCGCCGGATTCGCGCGCGATCTCGTCGAGGCGGGCGAGCGTGTCGGTGACGGTGCGCAGCTCGCTGCGGGTCTGACCGATGCGATCGACCACCGCTTCGACCTGGACGCGCGCCGCCGTGGCGCGGGCGGCGAGGGCGGCGAGGTCGGGACGGAGCAGGCCGGCGACCGCCTGCGCAGCGCGTCCGGCGCGTTCATGGGCCGCGGCGCGACGGTCGTCGGCATCACGGACGGCGGCCTCGAGCGCCGTGATGCGCTCGGGCGACAGCAAGGCCGCGCGCCAGGCGGCTTCACCCTGATCCACCGTGCCCTCATCCGCCCCGCCCGGCCAGAAGCCCGCCGCCTGCAAGGCCCCGACGAACTGCTGAGCGGCCTCGCCGACGCGCACCTGTGCGGCCTGCGCGCCCTCGGCCAGCGTGGCGTGCTGCGCGCGCAGCGCGGCGGCCCGGCTGGCGGCTTCGCCCTGGGCGGACTGCGCCTGCTGCAGCGCGCGCTCCAGACGCTGGCGCGTGTCCTGCGCCTGGGCGATGCCCGCCTGCAGCGCGGCGGGGGTACGCAGGGCGTCAGGCACACCAGCGCGACGCTCGTCGGCCACGTGCTGTGCGGCACGCGCGGCGCTGGCAGCCTCCGCAGCCTGGGTGCGGGTGTGTTCGCCAACGATTGCGGCGTTGGCGAGTTCGGCGTCCGTCGTCTGCAGTTGCGCACGCAGGGGTTCGAGTTCGAGCGCGGCCGCGCGGGCGGCGTCGAGCTGCCGCCTGAGTTCGGCGGCGTCGGTCGCGGGAGTGCCTTCCGCCACGACCGATTGGGGGTGTTCGGGCGCAGCGCCGTCGGCGGGCTGCGACTCAACGGGCTGCAACTCGGCCGCGCGCGTGGCGACCTCGGCCGCCGCCGTGGCGCGCGCCAGTTCAGCCGCGTTGAGCGCCTGACGGGCCGCATCGAGCGCCGTCTCGGCCTCGCGCGCAAGCTCGGCCGCGGCCTGCAGCGTCTGCTCGGTGGGCAGCTCGCCTTCGTGGCGGGCAGGTGACGGGTGCGCCGCGCTGCCGCACACCGGGCACGCCTCGCCATCATGCAGGTGAGCGGCCAGGATCGCGGCCTGTGCCTGGCGCCAGCCGGCATCCAGCGCCGCAGCCTTGGCGCGGGCTTCGCCTGCAGCACGCTGCGCGGCGTCATGGCGGGTTCTCGCCTTGGTCTCCTCCGCCTCGCGGCCGGCAAGCTGCTTGCGCGCCGCGGCCAGTGCAGCGAGCGCCCGGGCGCGCTGCTCGGCCTGCTGCAGGCGTAGTTCGAGCGCAGCGCAATTGCCGGCAAGCGGTTGCAGAGCCTCGATGCGCGCAGCGAGCGTGGTGCGACGGGTGGCAAGCGTCTGCTGCGTGGCCGTGGCGGCGGCGAGCGCCTTGTCGGCAGCAATGCGCGCCGCCTCGCTGCGGGCGGCTTCGGCCTCGGCCTGAGCCAGCCGGGCGACGGCTTCGGCCAGGCCTTCGAGGCGCAGCAGCTCGCGCTGGGCTGCCTCGCGTTCGGGGGCGCGGGCGGTCTCGGCCTGCAGCGCAGTTTCAGCCTGACCCAGGCGGTGGACGGCCTCGGCGGCGTCGCGCGCGGCTTGGGTTTCGCGCTGCCGGGCCTCGTCGGCACTGCGGCGTGCGGACGCCAGCGCGGCGTCCGCCGGCAGCACCTGCAAGGCCCGGCGTGCCTGTTCCAGCCGCAGGCGCTGGGCGTCGAGTTCGGCCTTGCCGGCCTCGAGTGCCTGCAGCGCCGCGGCGGCGGCGGCCGCTTCGGCGAACTGGGCCTCGACCGCCTGACCGTGCTGCAGCGCGGCCCGCGCGGCGGTGTCTTCGGCCCGCGCCTGCTGCTCGGCGTCGCCGAGCGTCACCAGCTGGCCCTGCAGCGCGTCACGCCGGGCGACGAGCGCGTCCATCGTGTCGACGCCCGCCTGGCCGAGCAGGGTCTGGCGCTGCAGCGCGGCCTTCTCGCCGCGTTCGCGCAGCGCGGCTGCCTCGGCCTTGAGGGCGTCCTGCAGGCGCTTGTAGGTGGCCGTGCCGAACAGGGTCTCGAGGATCTTCTCGCGCTCGGCCGAACTGGCTGCCAGCAGCTTGCGGAACTGGCCCTGCGGCAGCAGCACGACCTGGCGGAACTGATCGGCCTTGAAGCCGAGCAGGTCCTCGACCAGGGCGGTGACCTCGGTGGTGCGCTGGGCGAGCGGAACCCAGTCCACGCCATTGGCATCGAGGCGGAACAGTTCCGCCTTCGCCGGTGCATTGACCACGCCGCCGCCACGCTGCGCGGCGCGGGTCTGCTCGGGCACGCGGCGCACGCGGTAGCGCTGCGCGCCGAGCGCGAATTCGAGCTCGACCTCGGTCTGCAGAGCCGCGTCTGCATGGTGGCTGCGCATCTCGCGCGCGCTGCGCTCGCCGCCCGAGGTGTCGCCGTAGAGCGCGTAGGTGATGCCGTCGAGGATGGAGGTCTTGCCTGCGCCGGTCGGGCCGGCGATGAGGAACAGCGCGCCGGGCGGCAGACGGGTGAAATCCACTTCCTCGCGGGTGGCGAAGGGGCCGAAGGCCTGCAGGCTGAGCTTGAGTGGCTTCATGCGTGGCGCTCCTCGCGTTCCATGCGCGCCACGAGGCGATCGAGCACGCCGCGGCCGGCCTCGTCCAGCACCATGCCGGTGGTTTCAAGGTGAAAGCTGGCGAACAGGTCCTGCACGCGGATGCGGCGATGGTCGGCCGCTGCCCTGCCTGGCCCATCCCCGACCAGCGCGGGTCGTTCGATGGCGAGCGCATTGGGATAGGCGGTGCGCAGCTTGCCCATGGCGTCGAGCAGGGCGCCGGTATCGGCCAGGCGGGCGAGGATGTAGTCGTCGCGGCGCGGATCGGTCGCTGCGGCAGCGAGGATGGCGTCGAGTTCGCCGTCGACGATGCGCAGGTCGCGGCGCGGCGTCAGCGCCAGGCGCTCGATGCGGCAGGCGCCGGCAGCATCGAGTTCGACCAGGTTCACCGACTTGGCGTGGTCCGCTTCCGAGAACGAGTACTTCAGCAGCGAGCCGGAATACTGTATGCGCGCCTCACCGACCTGTTGCGGCTGGTGCAGGTGGCCGAGCGCGACGTAGTCGAAGCCGTCGAACAGCGCCGCCCCCACCGCGCCACTGGCCCCCACCGACAGCGGCCGCTCCGACTCGCTCTCGCTGCCGCCGAGCACGAAGGCGTGCGCCACCACCACGCTGCGCGCGCCGGCCGGCTGCGCGGCGCGCGCGGCCCGCAGTTGTGCGGCCAGGGCCGCATGGTGCGAGTCGATCGCCGCGGCGTTCTCATCGTCAGATGCAGGCATCGCCGCACGCACCACCGCCGGCTCCGCATAGGGCAGCGCGTGGATCGCCACCGCGCCGTGGGCGTCGTGCAGCACCAGCGGCTTCGGGTCGGCCTCCACCGGGCCCCGCACCGTCAGCCCCGCGCCGCCGAGCAGGTCGGCGCCGAAGGCGAGGCGGTCGGGACCGTCGTGATTGCCAGCGATCATCACCACCGGAATGCGCAGCCCCCGCACCAGCTCGGTCAGGACCATGTCGAGCAGGCGCACGGCCTCGGCCGGCGGCACCGAACGGTCGTAGATGTCGCCGGCGAGCAGGATGGCATCGGGTCGCGTGTCGGCGGCCACGCGGACGAATTCGCCGAGTATGTGGGCCTGGTCCTCGAGCAGGGAAACGCCGTGATAGACACGGCCGAGATGCCAGTCGGCGGAGTGGAGGAAACGCATGATGTCTCGTTGGCGGGAAAGTGCGACGGGGCCTGTGCGCCCCCCGCTGCCGGCGACTCAGCCAGTGCGCCTGGCGCTTCGGGAACGGCGAGAGGGCAAGGATAAGACACTTTGCGGCGTGCTCCATCGGCCGCAAGCCTTCGACGGCTTGCCGGACGACGTTCGGCAGGATGGCGCCGGCATCGCCCTGCAGCGCGCGTCAGCGTCGTCCGACGCGCGGATCAGACCTTGTCCAACAGACCCGCCCAAGGCCCCTGCATACCATGGTCTCCGCAGCCAGACGAAACGGCTGATGAACAAGGACTCCAGCGCGTTGCGCCCCGGAGCCGAAACCACCTCAAGGAGATCACGACAATGAAGATCCTCAACACCAACAAGCTCGCCCTCGCCGCCCTGGTCGGCAGCCTTGCACTCACCCCCGCCGCGTTCGCCGCCGGTACGGCTGCGGATGCCCCGCAGAAACGCGCGGTCACCGCCGAGAAGGCCGGCGAGCGCGGCAAGCTGTCAGCCGACGAGAAGGCGCGCCTGGAACAGGCACTCGGCACCGGCCAGGACCGCAACTACTATCGTCCGGCGCTCGAGAAGATGGGCTACACGGTCACCTCGGTCAATGACAGCGACGCCGATCATCTGGAAATGGAAGTGGTCAAGGGCGACTACAGCTACGAGGTGAAGGTCGATTTCGACAAGACAAGCCGCAAGTCGACCAAGGTCGACGTGGCTGCCAATCTCTGGGAAACCGAGGCCACTGAAAAGGCCAAGGGCGAGAAGTAAGTCTCCTCCCTCCGGTGCTGGGGGAAGCGACTCCCCTCGCTCCCCTCACTGCATCGGTTGCGGCCGGGTCGGAAACGACCCGGCCGTTTTTGCGTGAACCGGCTAGACCCGACTTGGCCCACGCCACCGGGGTCCGGAGGCCGCCGCGCTGACAGAATCGTCCTACAGCAGGATCCGTTTCGTCGGACAGTGCGGTGCAGGGCGGCTGTCTATATTTGAGTTGCATCCCGCTCGCGGGGAGACCCGCTACAACAAGCAACCCACCAGGAGTCCATCATGAAGCACACTGCCGCCACTCTCGCCCTGTCCGGCCTGCTGGCCTTCACTGCCGTCGGCTGCGCCGTGACGCGCGACCAATCCACCGTGGGCGAGTACGTCGATGACGCCACCGTCACCACCCGAGTCAAGGCGAAGTTCGCCGAGGATCCGACCGTCAGCGCGATGTCGATCAGCGTCGAAACGCTGAAGGGCACCGTCCAGCTCTCCGGCTTCGCCAAGAGCGCCGCCGAGCGCACCCGCGCCGGCGAGATCGCCCGCAGCACCCCGGGCGTGAAGGCGGTCAAGAACGACATCGCCATCCGCCCGTAAGCACGGCGAAGGAAACGCGAGACAGGGGGAGCGATCCCCCTTTTTCGCGTTCACGCGCAGCGCCGGTCACAGGGGCTGCGGCGCGCCGTTTCAGAGCCAGTATTCCCACAGACGCCCGAAGGACTCGATCAGGCGCCGACCGATCCCGCGCTGGTCCCACGTCGCCGAATCAAGCTCGTCGGCATGATCGAGATCGACCGCGAACAGGTCTTCCATGGACCGGCCGAAGTCGCGGCCGAGGATCACCGCGTTGAGTTCGTCGTTGTGCAGGAAACTGCGCCAGTCGAGGTTGGACGAGCCGACCGTCGCCCACACGCCGTCGATCACTGCGGTCTTGGCGTGCAGGAAGGCGTCTTGGCGCTCGAAGATGCGCACGCCCGCCGCCAGCAGCGCGGTGTAGTGCGACTGGCCGGCGCGCAGCACCAGGCGAGAATCGCTCCTGCCCGGCAGCACCAGCACGACTTCCACGCCGCGCGCGGCCGCGTCCTTGAGCGCCTGCAGCAGCTGCGGATCGGGCACGAAGTAGGCCATGGTGATGTGGATGGTGTCGGTCGCCCCGGCGATGGCGGCCAGCAGCACGCGGTAGAAGCGGCTGGTCTTTTCGTCGGCCGCACTGTCGATGACAGCGACGAGGCGCTCACCGGGCGCGGGGGGCGTGACGGCGGCGGCATCGATGTCGGCCAGCGGCCCGGCCTCGCCCTCGCACCCTTGCTTGCGCCAGGTTTCACCATGAAGACGGACGAATTCGCGCACGGCAGGGCCTTCGATGCGGACATGCGTGTCGCGCCAGCCGTCTTCCTCGGGCGGTCGCGAACGACCGCCACGCGAACCAAAGGAAGCAGAGGAATACACGCTGCTGACGTTGAGGCCGCCGGTAAAGGCGACACGGTCGTCGATCACCAGTACCTTGCGGTGGTCGCGGTGGTTCAGGCTCAGGAAGCCGGTGGCGCGCCGTAGCGGGCTGACCGGGTTGAATTCGCACACGGCAACGCCGGCCTGGCGCAGCTCGTCGAAAAACGCCGCCGGCGTCGCGAACGAACCCACGCTGTCGTAGATCAGGCGCACGTCGAGCCCTTCGGCACGCTTCCTCAGCAGCACGTCGGCAATGCGACGGCCGACGTGCTCGCCTTCGAAGATGTAGGTCTCGAGGAGGATGCGACGGCGGGCGGCCTCCAGGTCGCGGAACATCGCGTCGAAGGTGGCGGGTCCGTCGACCAGCAGGTCGACCAGGTTGCCGGCCGACAGGGTCTCACCGGCTTCGCGCAGCAATCCGAGGTGACGCTCGAACTGCGCTGCGCGCCCTTCGTCGCGGACCTCGCGCAGGCGCCGTGCACTTTCGCGCAGCGGCTGCACGCCGTCGCGGCCCTCGAGCGGCGTGGTCATGACGGGCGAAGCGCCTGGGGACGCGGTGGCTACAACTGGAACGGCCGGCAGCGCGCTGCTGCACGCAGCGAGGAGCACGGTGCACAGCCCGGCCAGGAGCGTCCCTGCCGCCCCATCCAGGGACGCGCATCGGGTCGCATGGCCGCGCTGCGACCGCGCGCTGGTCGAGCGCTGCCGCCGGCGCGCGGGGCATTCATTCGAGGAGATCGGCGAGTTCATCGACGTGCTCTTCCTCGGTGGCGAGGATGCCTTTGAGCATGGCGCTGTTCACGGGGGTGTCTCCTGTCAGGGCTAGGGGAAGGTCGCAGGTCGCTTCGACGGGGAAACCGCCCCGCGGCACACTCGCCTCATCCTCCCGCTCCAGGGGGCCCGGGTGTGTCGGCGTTTCCGGAAGGCCGTGTCGGACAATTCCTATTTCGCCGCTGCAGGAGCCATTCCCCGCCCTTGGCCACCCATCGATCGGCAACATCCGCTATAAAGTCCCTTCCGGCCTGCCGATCGCGTCACGGAGAAGCGCCTTGTCCCGTCCGTCGTCCATCCTGCCCCGCACCTCCACCCTGCTGCTCCTGGTGGTGCTGGTGCTCGGCTTGGCCTTGGGCGTGGTGTGGCTCCTGACCGCACAGCGACAGTCCGAAACCAGCCGCGAGGCCTTGCAGCAACTTCAGGCACGGTCCAGCCGTATCGCCCAACTCGACACCCTGCTGGTGCACGTACTCGATGCCGAATCGGGCGTGCGGGGCTTCATCAACAGCAACAATCCGGTGTTCCTGACCTCGTACCAGGACGGCCGCGCCGTTGTCGACAAGTCCCTGGCCGCACTGAAGACCAGCGAGTGGGAAAATGCCGCCCAGCGCAGCAGCCTCGATCAACTGGCCCTGCTGATCGAGGCACGCTGGAAGGTGATGACCCAGGCGCTCGAACAAGGCGCCCTGCCCAAGGCGGACGGTCCGACCGGCGGGATCGGCAAGGAGCTCACCGATGACATCCGCAGCATCATCCTCGGCTTGCGGGCGCAGACGGTGGAACAGATGAACGCGACGATCGTGGCCTCGTTCGATCGTTTTGCCGAAGCCCGCGGCACAAACATGGTGCTCGGGATGGGCGTGCTCGTGCTGCTGCTGGCGATCATCGTGCTGCTGTACCGCCAGGACCGCCTGCGCGATCGACTGGCCGCGCTGCTGCAGTCGGAGAACACGCGCCTGCAGGCCGAGGTGGAGGCGCGCACGGCGGACCTGAGCAACCTGGCCACCTACCTGACCAACACGCGTGAGGCCGAGCAGGAACGCATCGCACGCGAGCTGCACGACGAACTCGGCGCCCTGCTGACAGCCGCCAAGCTGGACGCAGGCTGGATCGCGCGCAAGCTGCCGGCTGACGCCATGGCCCCGCTGCGCGACCGCTTCGATCGCCTGCTCGATACGCTGAGCCAGGTCATCTCGATCAAGCGTCGCGTCGTCGCCGACCTGCGTCCGCCGCTGCTGGCCGATCTCGGCCTGATCGAGGCGCTGCGCTCGCTGGCGCAGTCGGGGATGGTGGGCGAGAACGAGGGCCGGATCGAGCTGGACCTGCCGGAGACCCTGCCCGAACTGCCGGCCGACGTATCACTGGCGCTCTACCGCATCGCGCAGGAGGCGCTCACCAACGTGCGCCGCCACGCGCGCGCTACGAAGGTGCGCCTGCAACTCGCAACCGGGCCGCGCGAGATCGTGTTGCAGGTGGAGGACGACGGCATCGGCTTCGACCCATCGGTGGAGCGGCTGAACCGCCACGGCCTGGCGGGCATCGCCCACCGTGTTCAGATGCTGGCCGGCCGTCTCGACATCGCCAGCCGCCCGGGACACGGAACGCGCATCGAGGCGCGCATGCCGCTGAGCGCGGCCACGGCATGAGCGTTCACACCGCCTGGCGGGAGTCAGTGGCGCGGCACGGCCGCCTGGATGAAGTCGAGCAACTCGTCCATCTGGAAGGATTTGTCGAAGAAGTGCTCGACGCCGAGCGCGCTACAGCGCGCACGCACGGTACTGTGACCGTAGTTGGAGAACACCACCGCCCGCGGCCGGCCGAAGCGCTCAGGCTCGGCCTTCAGGCGGCTGAGCACGCCCAGCCCGCTCCCCTGGCGCAACTCCAGATCGACAATGGCAACATCGGCCTGATGCTGTTCGAGCTCGGCCAGGGCGCCCTGTTCGTCGTCGGCGTCGGCAACGACCTCGACGCCGTCGAGCTCGGCCAGCATGTCCCGCAGCATCGCGCAGAGGATGGGCGAGTCTTCGATGAGGACGACGCGAAGGGGGCGGGGGGCGGGCTCGGCCATGGTGGGAGAAAGGGTCATTCCAGGATGAGCCCGTGGCGCAGGGCATAGGTGGCCAGTTCGGCGTTGCTCGACACGTCGAGCTTTTCCAGCAGGCGGGAGCGATAGGTGCTGACCGTCTTGACGCTCAGGTGAAGGAGCGCAGCAATGTCCGACACCGATTCGCCGCGTGCAAGCCGCAGGAAGACCTGCAGTTCGCGATCGGACAGTTTCTCGTGCGGCGCGCTGGCGCCACCGCCGGTCAGTTCCTGCGCCAGCAGTTCGGCAGTGCGCGGCGACAGGTAGCGGCGCCCCTGGGCCACCGTGCGGATCGCATTCACCAGCTCCTCACGCGTGCAGTCCTTGCACAGGTAGCCATCGGCGCCGTTTCGGATCATCGCCAGCGCGTAGCGGTCCTCGGGAAAGCCGGACAGCACCAGGATGCGGAGCTTGTCGTAGCGCTGGCGCGCGGCGCGCAGCACGTCGACACCGCTCTGCCCGGGCAACGAGAGGTCGAGCAGCAGCACGTCGGTTGCATGCTGGCGCAGGCCCTGCAACGCTTCCTCGCCGGAAGCGGCCTCGAACGGGAACTCGAAGCCCAGCTCGTCGGCAAGCATCTCGCGGAAGCCTGCACGCACGATCTGGTGATCATCGACGATGGCGATACGCAACATGTCCGGTAGTCCGATTCGTGATCCAGCGGTTGAAGAATAGCCGAGAGGCCGGTTGCCCATCCAGGCACCGGCCTTCGGCGATCACCCCGCGCCGGCGTCGAGCGGGCGCAGGGACGGCATCGGGCGTCATCGTCCCTTGGCGAGATTGATGAGGAAGCTGGCAACGGCCATCACCAGGAACACGACGAACAGGATCTTGGCGATGCCCGCGGCACCGGCGGCGATGCCGCCGAACCCGAACACGGCGGCGATCAGGGCAATGACGAAGAAAATGACAGCGTAGTGCAGCATGATGTTCTCCTTTGTCGGAAGACCCGCCGGGCGCGGGCCGCGGCAGCGACCGCCCGGCGGTGGATGGGAGCCTCAGAGACGGCTCTCCCACTCCTTCACCTGCTTCTCGGCCTCGTCACGGGTAACGCCGTAGCGCTCCTGCACGCGACCGGCCAGCTCGGTGCGACGGCCCGCGATGACGTCGAAATCGTCGTCGGTGAGCTTGCCCCACTGCTGCTGGACCTTGCCCTTGAGCTGTTTCCAGTTGCCTTCGATGATGTCCTTGTTCATGGCTGTTCTCCTTGGGGTTGAGAGTGCAGCGTGCTGCCTGCTGCGAAGTGCGTGCCGCTGTTCGGCTCACGGCTCCACTTTAGGCAAGCCCCCCTGCCCACCCCATCAGCCCGCTCCGAAACCCGCGTCGGACGATTCCGACACCCCGCCGGCGCGCGGCAGGGTGACGCTGACCACGGTGCCGATCTCCTGCGCGCTGCGCAGCTCGACGCGGCCGCCATGCAGGGTGACCAGCTGGCTGACGATATACAGCCCGAGCCCCACGCCCTGCCCCGTACTGCCGCGCACGAAGGGGCGGAACGCACGCGCACCCAGCCCGGCCTGCATGCAGCCGGCGTTCTTCACCGCAACGCGGACCGCGTCTGGTGCCGTCCCATCCACCTCAACGACAACATCCTGGCCCTTCTCGCCATGCTTGAGCGCATTGCCCATGAGGTTGGACAACACTTGCCCGAGTGCCCCCGCATCGCCGACCAGATCGACCGCGCCATGGGTGTACAGCACGATCCGCCCCGCATGCTCCGGCCCGCTGAATTCGTCGACGATGTGGCGCGCGATCGCGCCGAGGTCCACGCGCTCGAAGCGCGTCTTGAGGGTACCCGCGCGCAGGCGCGCCGCATCGAGCAGGCGCTCGACCATCGACGCCATGCGCTGCCCGCTGACACGGATGCGCTCGGCGGTCTGCATGACCAATTGCGGGTCCTGGTTGCGCAGCAGCAACTCTGCGCCGGTGGCCACCGCGGTCAGTGGATTGCGCAGGTCATGGCTCAGCACCGCGGCAAAGATCTCGTTCATGCGCAGCGCCTGCGCCAGTTCATCGAGCCGCCGCCGCTCGTGGTACAGGGCAACGAGCACATCCGCCTTGCACGCGAGGATGTCGGGATCGACCGGCTGATGGAGAACCTCGGTCGCGCCGCTGCGATAGGCCTGCACGGTGCGCGGACCGTCCCACCCCGCGGGCGCGAGCAGCACCAGCGGCAGGTCGGCGGTCTCCGGCTGTTGCCGCAGCAGGCGTGCGAACGCCAGGCAATCCATGTCCAGCGACTCCGCATCGGCGAGGACGAAGGCGAAATACTCGTCGCACAGGCGGCGAAGCGCTTCGACCGCGCTCGCGACAACCTCCAGGTGGCGCCCCGGCTGTGCGAGGCAAGCCCGGAGCCGGGCGTCTTGCGCGCCAGCAGGGTCGACGACGAGGATGCAGACGACACCCATCGCAGCAGGCTCAGATCGCAGGCGGCGCAGCGAGATGCAGCGTCCCGGCTGCGAACTGCGGTTCGAAGCGCGCGTCGAAGCGGCGGCACAGCGCCGTGACGCCGTCCGGGCTCAGGCGGTCGCGATCGGGTACCAAGCCGGCTTCCGACAGACCCGTCGTCTCGCTCGCATCACCGACCTCGAAGCGCCACTGCACACGCACGCCGTCCCCGTCCGCAGCGCACTCGACCACGAGACGTCCGGACGGCGGGGCCTGATCGAGGGCGAGCAGGAAGCCCGCCTGCAGCAGCAACCTGAGCGGCTGGGCGGGGTAGCAGGCCGAGCCGGTCGCATCGCTGCCAAGTTGCTCGATGGAAATGCCGCGCTCGGAAAAGGACAGGCCAAAGCTCGAAACCGCTGCCGACAGCGCGTCACCCAGCCTCAGCGACATCTCCTCCTGCTGCTCGATCCAGCCGATGGTCGATATCTGCACCGCGCGCAGCGCATTGAGCGCGGACAGCACTTCGTCAACCGCCCCCAGCATCCTGCCCGGATCCGGCGCATCGCCCTGCAGCTGCCGCCTCATCATCTGCAGGCGCATGCGCGGAATCAGCAGCGCGCCCGCCAGGTCATGCCGCAAGGGCGATGCCATGCGGCGAAGGATCGCCAGCAGCGTCGTGTCCGCCGCGGCCTGCGCGGCATCGTCGAACCCGGCGCCGCTCACGCCGACAGTCTCCCCGATCGGCCGACGCCCCCGGCGAGCACCGCCTGCAGGCGATCGATGTCAAAAGGCTTGGGCAGGACTTCGTCGAAGCCGGCCGCCAGGATGCGCGCGCAGTCATCCGGTGCGGAATGACCGGTCAGCGCAACAAGCCGGATCTCGCGCCCTGCCGCCTGCTCCCTGACCCAGCGTGCCAGCTCGCAGCCGTTCAGGTCGGGCATCGAGATGTCGAGGACGGCCAGCTGCGGCCAGTCCCCCGCGATGGCCGCGCGTGCCTGCCGCCCGTCATAGCAGGTGCGGACCGCATGACCGAACGACGCGATGAGCTCCGACAGCAGGTCGGCAATCTCGCGGTTGTCATCGGCAACGACGATGGGGCTGGAATAAGTCAAATGGATTCAACCTGATGCAGGAGATGCCGCGGCGCGGCGATCGCATTGTTTTACACCATTGACGCGGAATCGGCATGCGTAAAAGTGTATCCGGCTGGCATCCGGTGCGAGGAGCGGAGCCACCGGGCCGTCGGACGCGGACTACAGCCATCTCGTCGGCGTCCTGCATCGGCATCGGGCGACGCCGACAGGATGGCGCCGCTCGCCTTGGCACACTGGCCTCACACCGATGCCCGCATCGATCGCGCCATGCAGCGCGGTCCGGCGACAGAAGTCGGTCCCCCTCAGACCAAGGAGATCAACATGAAGATCCGTCACGCTGCCATTCTGACCTCGATGATGCTGGCCCTGCCGATGGCGGCCAGCGCGGACCTCGACAAGGCGGTCGAAAAGCGCGCCGAAGCCCAGTACGACGCAGCGAAGAAACGCGCTGAACTCGAGTACGACTCTTCCAAGGAACGCTGCCGCGCCCTGGATGGCAACGCCAGGGACGTGTGCGTCAAGGAAGCCGAGGCCGCACACACCCACGCCATGGCGGACGCCGAGGTCAAGCGCAAGGCGGCGGAGGCGCAGGCGGATACGCTCGAAGACCGCGCCGAAGCCAACTACAAGGCCGCCAAGGAGCGCTGCGACAGCCTGAGCGGAAGCGCGAAGGATAGCTGCCTGGCCGATGCCAAGGTGCTCTATCGCCAGTAGGCGTGCCCACGCATTCCGCTGCTCCGGTGTCGGGGCCGACCACAGTCAGGGTCGGCCCCGACACGTTGTGGGCGGCGATCACGCCCTGCATCCAACAGAATGCGCTGATGTTGCATGGCAAAATACGGGGTTGATTCGAGTCGACCATAAAAATGTACAAACTGCTGCCCCCAGAGACCACCGAGACGATCGAGAACGACTGGCTCACGCTGTTCGACCAGGCGCCGCTCGGCGCACGCACTGCCGTGCGCGACATCATCGCGGCCCATCGCGAGGCGATGGCCGACGCCTTCTACGAACGCATGATGCAGGACCCGGAGGCGCGCACTTTTCTCAGCAGCGAGGTGGTGCATGAGCGCCTGCATGCGTCCATGCAGCGCTGGCTGACGACGCTGTTCTCGTGCGAAACGCGCGAGCAGTTCCTGACCGCAATGGCAATGCAGCGCCATGTCGGTGAAGTGCATTCGCGCGTGGACGTGCCGGTCAATATCGTCGCCCGCGGCGCCCGCGTGCTGAAGAACCGGATCGGCAACCACCTTGCGCGCAGCCCCCTTGGGCGCGACGAACTGGTCGAGGCGGTGATCTACGTGGACAGTCTCATCGATCTCGCTTTCGAGGTCATGAGTTCGGCATTCGTCGCCTCGCACGAGCGCACCGCACGCATCGACGAAGCCTACCGCTCGTTTTCATCCGGACAGAACATGTCGCTCGAACGCGAGCGCCAGCGCTCGGCCCTGCTGGATTGGGAGAACCGCTTCCTGCAGGCGGTCATGACCGGCCTGCCCGGCGACGAACTGCCGCGTGTCAGCAGTTCGTCCTTCGGCCTGTGGATGCAGCACAAGGCTTCGGCCGTATTCCGTGGCGCATCTGAACTGACGGCGGTGCGCACGCTGATGCGCTCGGTCGACGAAACCCTGCTGCCGCTGTGTGCGCAGCAGCTCGGTGCGGGCAACATGAACGAGGTACGGCACCTCCTCAAGCAGGTTCAGGCGGAGGTCGGCGAACTCAAGTTCCTGATCGAGAGCATGTTCGAGCACCTCGTCGACCTCGAGTCGGGCAAGGACGCCCTCACGCAGTTGCTGAACCGCCGCTTCCTGCCTGCGATCCTGGCGCGCGAGTGCGAGATCGCCCGCACCGAAGGCAAGCCCTTCGCGCTGCTGCTGATCGATGTCGACCACTTCAAGCACATCAACGACGCGCACGGCCACCAGGCGGGCGACCGGGTACTGCAGCAGGTCGCCGCGATCCTGCAGAACAGCGTGCGCTCGGGCGACTTCGTGTTCCGCTATGGCGGCGAGGAGTTCCTGATCGTGCTGGTCGAGATGGACCACACCCGGGCGATGCGGGTGGCGGAGAAGATCCGCACGCGCATCGCGGCCGAGACGCTGCTGATCTCGAACGGCGGGCAACTCAACGTCACCGTCAGCCTTGGCGTGGCCATGCATGACGGCCATCCCGACTACCAGCGCCTGGTCAATCGCGCTGACAGTGCCCTGTATCGCGCCAAGCAGGGCGGGCGCAACCGCTGCGAGCACGACAGCCTCGAAACGAAGTCCTGAGGCAGCGACGCGGCACCAGCGCCCTTGCCTGCGCTATAATGCAAGGCTTTGTTTTATCTGAAAAACAGGATTTTCCGTGCTCGTCGCAGCCAACATCACCATGCAGTTCGGGGCCAAGCCCCTGTTCGAGAATGTCTCCGTCAAGTTCGGCGACGGCAACCGCTACGGCCTGATCGGGGCCAACGGGGCCGGCAAGTCGACCTTCATGAAGATCCTGTGCGGCATCCTCGAACCCTCCGCCGGCAACGTCTCCAAGGACGTCCATGAGCGCATGGCCTACCTGCGCCAGGACCAGTTCGCGTACGAGGACATGCGCGTGCTCGACGTGGTGATGATGGGCCACGAGGAGCTGTGGGCGGCGATCAAGGAGCGCGACGCGATCTACGCCAACCCGGATGCCACTGAGGACGACTACATGCACGCCGCCGAGCTCGAGGGCAAGGTGGGCGAATACGACGGCTACACGGCGGAAGCGCGCGCGGGCGAGCTGCTGCTCGGTGTCGGCATCCCCACCGAACTGCACAACGGCCCGATGAGCGAAGTGGCCCCCGGCTGGAAGCTGCGGGTGCTGCTGACCCAGGCGCTGTTCGCCAACCCCGACATCCTGCTGCTCGACGAGCCGACCAACAACCTCGACATCAACACCATCCGCTGGCTCGAGGACGTGCTCAACAACCGCGACTGCACGATGGTCATCATCTCGCACGACCGCCACTTCCTGAACCAGGTCTGCACCCACATGGCCGACCTGGACTACGGCACGATCACCATCTACCCGGGCAACTACGACGACTACATGGAAGCGTCGACGATGGCGCGCGAACGCCAGTCGTCGGCCAACGCCCGCGCCAAGGACAAGATCCAGGAACTGCAGGCCTTCGTGCGCCGCTTCTCGGCCAACAAGTCCAAGGCCAAGCAGGCCACCAGCCGCCTGAAGCTGATCGACAAGCTGAAGCCCGAGGACGTGAAGCCGTCCAGCCGCCAGTACCCATGGATCCGCTTCGACTACGACGAGAAGGACAAGCTGCACCGCCTGGCCTGCGAGGTGGACAACATCAGTTTCGCCTACGAGGGCATGGAGAAGCCGCTGATCAACAAGTTCTCGATCGCCCTCGAGGCCGGCGAGAAGGTCGCGATCATCGGCGAGAACGGCGTCGGCAAGACCACGCTGATGAAGCTGCTGATGGGCGAGCTGCAGCCGCAGAAGGGCGCCATCAAGTGGGCGGAGAAGGCGAAGCCGGGCTACTACGCGCAGGACCACTCGGCCGACTTCGCCGAGGACATCAGCCTGACCGACTGGATCGCCCCCTACTCCCGCATCACCGCCGCGGCCACCGGCGAGGACAACGAGACCCTGCTGCGCGGCACGCTCGGCCGCCTGCTGTTCTCGGGCGACGAGGTGAAGAAGTCGGTGAAGGTCATCTCCGGTGGCGAACAGGGCCGCATGCTGTTCGGCAAGCTGATGTTGTCGCGTCCCAACGTGCTGCTGATGGACGAACCGACCAACCACCTCGACATGGAATCGATCGAGTCGCTGAACACCGGCCTGGACAAGTTCAACGGCACGCTGATCTTCATCTCGCACGACCGCGAGTTCGTGTCCTCGCTGGCCACGCGCATTATCGAGATCAAGCTCGATCACCAGATCGTCGATTACCGCGGCACCTACGAAGAGTACCTGTCCTCGCAAGGCCTGGAGTAATCACAGCCACAATTCGCGCAGCGGCGTGTCCGGCGAGAACCGATGCGCCACCTGCGCCTGCAGCAGTTCGGCGGTGGCGAGCGCATCGGTCAGCGCGTGATGTGCGCGGTAGCGCGGCAGGCGGTAGCGCGCGCGGCTATCGGCGAGCCGGATCGACACCGGCTCCGGCTTGCGCCCGAACAGGCGGGCGAGCAGGCCGGGCGCCGGCTGGCGGTGCAGCCGTGCCTCCAGCGCCATGGTGTCGATGACCGGGAATTCCAGCCCTTCGCCAATCCGCGCCTTCAGTGCGAGATCGAGGAACGTCCGCTCGATCTCGCGGCAGTGTACGACGACCGCGCGGCCGGCAAGGGTCGCGAGCAGATCATCGACGATCTCGCCAAGATCGGGTGCCGTATCGATCTGCGCGTGCGTGATGGCATGGATCGTCACCGACTCCGGCTGCAACTCAGCGCGCGGCCGGACCACCCAGTAGCGCGAGGCACTGGAGGCGATGCAGCCGAGCGTCATCGGCACCACGCCGATGCTGACGATCTCGTCATGCGCCGGGTCGAGACCGGTGGTCTCGACGTCGAGCGCCACCATCGGCACGTCCTTCAGCACCGTATCGCCTGAAGGCACCCCACACGCGTAGAAGGCCCGCAGCCGCGGGTCGCCCGCGCCAGCCGCCAGATCGATGAAACGCCGCGGCCAGTCGAGCGCGCCCGACGGGTCGCCCGGCCTGCGCGGAGCGCGCCCTTGCGCACCTTTCAGATCCCCCAGATGCAGCATCGGGCCGCCCTCAGTTGGCCCGCCCGGGCTGGTAGCGGTACTTGAGGAATTTCTGCGCATTGCCCAGGATGAGGAAGGCGTCGCGCAGGCTCTTGCGCTCGAATTCCGACAATTTCTCCGGGTCGATGCTGTTGTCCGGCTCCTCGCCTGCGGCGAGCGACTCCGCCTGGTGGCGGGCGCGCACCATGGAGATGAACTCGAGCGCGTCGTACAGATCCTGCCCGCGGCCCAGCGGCAGGATGGCGGCGTCGATGATGTCCTTCAGGCGCTCGAAGGAGTTGATCGACGCCGAACCGATCGCCAGCGCATGCACACGGATCAGGTCGGCCAGCGGCGCGGTGCCGCGGCGCTTGATGTTGATGACGCGCGTGTGGCGGCCGTCGGACTCGACCACGAAATCCTTGAAAAAACCCAGCGGCGGCGTTCGCAGCAGCGCGTTGCGCGCCATGCAGGCGAGGAAGCGCGAGTTGCCCTTCGCCTTGCGCGCAACGAGTTCGCGCAGCTGCGCCGCCCACTCCACCCGCCCCCACACGCCATCGAGGTCGAAGAAGATGCCGGCGTTGAGGAGCGACTCTGGCGTCGGCCGCTCGATCCAGTCGGTAAACGTGCGCTCCCACACGCGCAAGGGCTGGCGCCATTTCTCGTTGGTCGCCATCACGCCGCCACTGCAATAGCTGTAGCCGCAGCGCGCCAGCCCGTCGCTGACGAAGGCGGCGAGCGCCTTGAAATAGACGTCGTGACGGACGGGGTCGAAACGGTTGTCGAGCACCAGCGCATTGTCCTGGTCGGTGACGATGAGCTGCTCCTGCCGCGCCATCGACCCGAGCGCAAGGAAGCAGTAAGGCACCGGTGGCGCACCGAGCTCGGCCTCAGCCAGCTCCAGCAGGCGCTGCTTGAAGCTGCGCCCGATCGCGGCCATTGCGCTGCCCACCATGTGCGAGCTGGCATCCTCACCCAGCATTCGCACGAAGCAGGCGCGCACGTCCGGCACCAGCGCGGCGAGTTCGTCCACCGACTGCGCACGGAAGATGCTCCCGACCACGAACAGGCTGTTGCGCGACTCATAGCGAATGATGTCCGACAGGGCGATGATGCCGAGCGGACGCTGGTTCTTCATCACCGGCAGGTGATGCACGTTGTGCCGCAGCATCGCCAGCATGGCTTCGAACACCAGCTGGTTGTGAGCCACGGTGACCACGTCTGCGGTCATGATGTCGGCCACTGGAATGTCGTATCCAAGGCCTGGCGCAAGCAGACGGGTGCGCAGGTCGCGGTCGGTGAGGATGCCCGACAGCAGGGGCAACTCGGGCACCTGCGGGTTGTCGTCGACGATCAGCAGCGAGGACACCCCTTCCTCGGTCATTCGCTGCGCCGCCTCGCGCGCGCTGGCACCGCTCCCCAGCGTGACGGCTGGCCGGCCGACCAGGGTGTCGACCGTGGCCGACATCAGGTCATTGGCGTCCTCGCGCCGCGACATGACCTGGCGCAGCCGCGTGCGGTCCTCGATCTCGACCTGGTCGGCAAAGGCCTCGTTGTTCTCGAACAGCTCGAGGAACACCGGCTGCGGAATCAGGTACAGCAGCGTATCTTCCAGCGCCTGCACCGGGAAACGCACGCGTCCGTGACGCAGCAGGCCGAACTCGCCGAAGTAACCGCCTGCAGTCAGGCGGTTGTACAGCGTGCCGTTGCGGCGGAAGACCTCCACCGCGCCACTGCGCACGACATGCCAGTACTCGGCCGGCTGGCCGAACTCGACGATCTGCTCGCCGGCCTTGTAGTAGCGCACGTCGACCGCAGTCGCCACACGCTGCAGCACCTCTTCCGGCAATTCGTCGAAGGGAGGATGGGCGCGGAGGAAGTCGAGGATCTCGAGTTGTTCGACCTGCATGGGTTCGATCCGTGGAGAGGGAGCTTCGATGAGGGGGCGCCGATGAAGGGAAGCCGGAAAACGGCGGACCCGCCTCACGGTGCGACCATACACCGTGATGGCGGGTCCGGCCCATCTGGCGGGAGTCAGGCCGCGCGCGGCTCGGACGCCAACCCCTTGATGATCGCCATGCTCGCCACCAGCAGCACCACGGTAAAGGGCAGGCCGGTCGACACTGCCATCGCCTGCAGCGCCACCAGGCCGCCGCCCAGGATCAGTGCAATCGCCACCAGACCTTCGAACACGGCCCAGAACACGCGCTGCGGCACCGGCGCATCGACCTTGCCGCCAGCCGAGATGACGTCGATGACCAGCGAGCCCGAGTCGGACGAGGTGACGAAGAACACCACCACCAGCACGATGGCAATGAAGGAGGTGATCTGCGCCAGCGGCAACGCATCGAGCATGGTGAACAACTGCAGCGGCAACTCCGCCTTGCTCGCCGCCTCGTAGCCGTCGCGGACGAGCTGGGTGATCGCGGTCTCGCCAAACACCGTCATCCACAACACGCAGGCCAGCGAGGGCACGATCAGCACCGACACGATGAACTCGCGCACCGTGCGCCCACGCGACACGCGGGCGATGAACATGCCGACGAAGGGCGACCACGAGATCCACCACGCCCAGTAGAAAGCCGTCCAGCCTTGCGAGAAGTTGGCATCCTCACGCCCGACCGGGCTCGACAGCGCCGGCAGGTGCTGCAGGTAGGCGCCCAGGTTGGCGAAGAAGCCGGTGACGATATCGAGCGTCGGGCCGACCAGAATCACGAACAGCATCAGCAGCAGCGCCAACGCCATGTTGATCTCGGACAGGCGCTTCACGCCCGCATCCAGCCCTGCGACCACCGACACCAGCGCGATCGCGGTGATGCCGATCACCAGCAGCACCTGGGTGGTGTCACCCAATGGCACGCCGAACAGGAAATTCAGCCCGGAACTGGCCTGCGCCGCACCGTAGCCGAGCGAGGTCGCGAGGCCGAACAGTGTCGCCAGCACAGCAAGGATGTCGATGAGGTGGCCGGGCCAGCCCCACACGCGCTCGCCCAGCAGCGGGTAGAACACCGAACGGATCGTCAGTGGCAGACCCTTGTTGAACGAGAACAGCGCCAGACCGAGGGCCAGGATGGCGTAGATCGCCCACGGGTGCAGCGCCCAGTGGAAGATCGTGGCGGCCATTCCGAGGCGGGTCGCGGCTTCGGCATCGCCCGCCGCAGCGCCGAGCGGCGCCCAGTCGGTGCGCACGCCGTTCTCGACTGCCGTGCCACCCATTGCGCTGCCGAAGTGCGACAGCGGCTCGGAGACGCCGAAGAACATCAGACCGATACCCATGCCCGCGGCAAACAGCATCGAGAACCAGCCAAGGTAGGAGTAGTCCGGCGTCGCCTCCGTGCCGCCGAGGCGCACCTTGCCCAGCGGCGAGAACGCCACGACCAGGCACACCAGCACGAAGATGTTGCCCGCGCCGAGGAAGAACCAGTCGAGATTGGACGTCAGCCAGCTCCGCATGCCGCTGAACATCGGCTCCACCTGATTCTGGAAGGCCAGCGTCAACACGACGAAGGCGACCACGAGCAAGCCCGAGATGGCGAAGACGCGGTTGTGGATGTCGAGCCCGAAGGGGCCGACATTGACGATGATGTTGTCCTGACCGACCTGATAGTCGGTGTCGATGGGGTTGACGGCCCCGTCAGGGATCATTGGATCCTTCTTGTCAGTCATTGGCACTCCTGCAGGCTGCCCGATCAGGGGCATTTCTCGTTTGTGGAATATTTCAGCAAATATATTCTAACAAATGCAGTTCGTACCTCAAAGCAAGATCTTTGTTCAAGATCATGGACTTGGCATCTCGACTTGGCGCTTGTCATTATTCGCCCACCTCTCCAAGCTCCCTCGAAGCCCCGCGCACAGCCAGGCCATGCGGCGTCCCCATCGGCTAGAATCGCCAGCGGAGAAAAGCGAGACGACATGATCGGAATCTTCCTGATAACCCACGGCACGCTCGGCGAATCGCTGATCCAGTGTGCCTGCCACGTGCTCAACAAACGTCCGCCACAGATCGTGCAGCTCGGCCTGTCGGCGCAGGACGACCCGCTCGACATCCTGCCGCAGGCGCGGCAGATGCTCGGCTGGGCCGACAGCGGATACGGTGTGCTGGTGATGACCGACATCTACGGCGCCACGCCGTGCAACGTCGCCGCCAAGCTGATCGAACCCGGCCGCGTCGAGGCAGTCGCCGGCGTCAACCTGCCGATGCTGCTGCGGGTGCTGACCTACCGCGAGCGCGACATGGACACGCTGCTCAAGCGCGCGGTATCCGGTGGCTGTGACGGCGTGCTGCACATCGAATCAACCTAGGCGCCTCAGAGCGCGCACAAGAACACTGCGGGGAGCACACCATGCCGAAGGCGGACGCCGAGATCATCAACAAACTGGGCCTGCACGCCCGCGCGTCCGCCAAGCTGACGCAGCTCGCCAGCAGCTTCCCCTGCGAGGTCTGGCTCGAGCGCAATGGGCGGCGGGTCAACGCCAAGAGCATCATGGGCGTGATGATGCTGGCGGCCGCCCGTGGCAGCACGATCACCATCGACACGGCCGGCGAAGATGCCGACAAGGCCCTTCAGGCCATCCAGGACCTGATCGCGGACAGGTTCGGCGAGGGAGAATAGGCATGACCTTCGCCCTCCACGGCCTGCCGGTTTCGCAGGGCATCGCGATCGGCCACGTGCATCTGATCTCGCACGCCCTGCTAGAGGTCAATCACTACCACGTCCAGCCCAGGCACCTGCCCGACGAGTTGGCCCGCCTTGACGACGCGGTCGCCACCGTGCAGGGCGAGCTGATCGGCCTGAAGGCGGCCGCCACCTCGGGTCAGACGCACAGCGAGGTCGGCGCCTTCGTCGACCTGCAGCTGATGATGCTCGCCGACCCGCTGCTGATCGACACGGCGCGCAACCTCATCGAGACGCGGCGCTGCAATGCCGAATGGGCGCTGGTGCAGCAGATGGAGCTCCTGGTCGAGCAGTTCCGCCAGATCGAAGACCCCTACCTGCGCGAGCGCCAGGCCGACGTAGTGCAGGTGGTCGAGCGCCTGGTCAAGGTGCTTCTGGGCCACCCGGGCCACCTGCCGCCGAAGCGCCGCGACGGGCTGGGCACCATCGTTGTCGCCCACGATCTGTCGCCGGCCGACACCATCGGTTTTCGCGATCACAACATCTCGGGCTTCGTCACCGACGTCGGCGGGCCAACCAGCCACACCGCCATCGTCGCCCGCAGCCTGAAGATTCCCGCGGTCGTCGGCCTGCACCACGTGCGCGACCTGCTCGAGGACGACGAGCTCGTCATCGTCGATGGCACGCGTGGCGTGATCATCGTCGGCCCCGATGAACGGATCGTCGAGGAATATCGCCTGCGCCGCAGCGAGCTGGAGATCGAACGCTCCAAGCTCAACCGGCTGCGCGACACCCACGCCACCACGCTCGACGGCGAGACGATCAACCTGCTCGCCAACATCGAGGGGCCGAAGGACCTGCCGGCTGTGAAAACTGCCAACGCCGACGGCATCGGCCTCTACCGCACCGAGTTCCTCTTCATCGGCCGCGACACGCTGCCCGACGAGGAAGAGCAGTACGAGGCCTATCGCGCCGTGCTGAAGGCCTTGCCGAACAAGCCGGTCACCATCCGAACATTTGATGTCGGCGCGGACAAGGCGCTGGCCGGTGCCCCGGCGCGCGTCGAACCCAACCCGGCCCTGGGGCTGCGTGCGGTGCGCTACTCGCTGGCCGAGCCGAAGATGTTCCTGACCCAGTTGCGCGCCCTGCTGCGCGCCTCGGCGCACGGCAAGCTGCAGATCATGATCCCGATGCTGGCGCACGCGCAGGAGATCGACCAGTGCCTGGCCCTGATCGCCAAGGCCAAGGCCGAGCTGCGTGCCGAGAAACTCAAGTTCGACGAAGCCGTGCAGATCGGCGGCATGATCGAAATCCCCGCCGCGGCGCTGTCTCTGGGCATGTTCATCCGCCGCCTGTCCTTCCTGTCGATCGGCACCAACGACCTGATCCAGTACACGCTCGCCATTGACCGTTCGGACGAAGCCGTCGTGCACCTCTACGACCCGCTGCATCCGGCGGTGCTCAAGCTGATCGGCGCCACGATCGCGACCGGCGCCCGCTACGGCGTGCCGGTCTCGGTGTGCGGCGAGATGGCGGGCGACCCGAACTACACCCTGCTGCTGCTGGGCATGGGGCTGCGCAACTTCTCGATGCACCCAGGCAACATCCTCGAGATCAAGCAGCAGGTCCTGCGCGCCGATCTAAGCGACCTGGCACCCAAGGTGCAACGCATCCTGAAGATGGACGAGCCCGCCCGGCTGCGCGAGGCCGTCGAACGGCTGTCCACCTGAAGCCACCAGACCGTCGTTGCATTGCCGCCCCCCGCCCCAGTAGAATGGCGGCCTCCATCGCGGTCGCCAGCACGGCAGGCCGCCCTGGCGGGTGTCGTATAATGGCTATTACCTCAGCTTCCCAAGCGTGCGACTCGAGCCGAGTCGAAGGCTAGCTGTAGCCTCTGTGCCACGCGATCCCATTGCGGGATCACCACCATTGCGGTGGGCGCACAGAAACTCAGCCTTTCAAAGAGTGCCGTAAGGCACGAAACGGCGAAGGCCGTATAAGTAATTGTTCTGCCCTTCTCACGAGGGTGACAGGACCCGAGGTTCAGCCCTCGGTAGTCTAGGAGCAGTGCGCCACTGGTAACGGTGGGGTGCTGAGCGCTCTGACAATGTAGCCACCTTGCGGGGTACGTCATATCCCGTGAGGGGTCTGGCGTGATTTCGGGAGTTGCACCCGGATGAGGCGCTAGACTGAATTGGATGGTCAACGTAAGTGAACCGCCACTAAACGTCGTAAAGCATGAAAGAGCCAAAGGCAACTTGTTACATCGGGCTCTGGCCAAAATGGCACGTGATCGGATGTCTGCTTGCTTGGTGCAGACACGCTGACGCTAGCATCACCGGCGAAAAGGCGGGACCTTCCCAATTCTGTTACTTGTACGGAACGAGGTAAGCCCAATGCGGTGTCTGGCTCGTAAAACCAGACTATGTTGTTCGCAAGATCAACAGACGCCGTAGTGGGTAGACGAGGATGGAAAAAGCGAATGCTCCACTGTAACGGGGGGGATAGGGGATGTAACGATCGCCCCAACGCGAAAGCGTGCTGACTTCCATCTGGTGACTCTTCGTAAGAAGGGTCTGTATAATCGCAATCCCGACGGGGACGACGCTCATGTCCCCTCGCGGGATTACTGCGTCTTCTCCTGACGGTCTGAGCGGGTGTAGTTCAATGGCAGAACGGCAGCTTCCCAAGCTGCATACGAGGGTTCTTATTGCAGCCTGGGCCAGATGCACGTTAGGATGGTCTGAAGTAGTGTCTCAACGCGGGTGTCGTATAATGGCTATTACCTCAGCTTCCCAAGCTGATGACGAGGGTTCGATTCCCTTCACCCGCTCATTTCCCTATAGTTTCCCCTCCTTAGCACAAAACTCACCCTTTGTTGCACTTAGCAACTAAAGGTCACGTTGGTTAGACTTTCGCCAGTTGCATCCTTGCCGAAGGTTAGTTGTGCTTAAGAATGTCGCGTTAGTTCTAACAACGCTGGATGGAAATCAGGTGTGGCTGCGGCTCGGCCCAGACGACCAACCGGTACGCGCCCTCAGAGTTTTCCCAAGACCCTCGAATGGCGCGCTGTAAGCACCAGAGCCAACTAATGCAGGTGGCTTGCTGAATCCATGCGAGGGTTCGAGAGTTTCCTCTCCCCAGCACACAACCCACCATTAGTTGATTTTTCGACTAACTGTCACGTCGGTTAGCCATTCGCCAGTTGAATCCCTGCGATGGTTACCTGCTCGGCCCTAACGGTCACCCGGCACGCGCCCTCGAAGTTTCCGCTCAGACCCCTGAACAACGTTCTGCAAACACCAGATCCAACGTAAGCGCCCGGCGAACCCGTCTTGCCGTTTCGCTCAGGTGCAGTCGCTCGGCTGCCAGCGATGGACCTGGTTGGCGTTCAGGCCATTGGCCAGGGCCACGCCGGCCACCGAGACGCCGGGCTCACGACAGGCCGCGACCACCGACCGCTTGAATGCTTCGCCGTGCGTGCGCCGGGCTCGGCGAGGGATAACGAGGTCCATAGTGTCCACCATCAAGATTGATGGGCACGATCTTCATTGGGCTAAGCGGCTAGGGGAAGGTGGGTTCGCCGGGTGCTTACGATCCACTACTGCAGGTGGCTTGCTGAATCCATGCGAGGGTTCGAGCCCCTTCATCCGCTCGCTTCCGTAGAGTTTCCCCGTCCCCAGTGCACAAGCCACCATTATTCGCATTTTGCGAATAATGGTCACGTCATTTAGCCTATCGCCAATTGAATCCTTGCAATGGTTAGCTGTGTTAAAAAATGTCTCGTTAGTTCAAACAACGCTGCATGGAAAACAATCGTGGCGGCTGCTCGGCCCAGACGGCCACCCGATACGCGCCTTTGACGTTTTTGCTCGGACACTCGAGCGACGCTCTGTAAACACCAGGGCCAACTACTGCAGGTGGCTAGCCGAATTCTTCGACTATTTGTTCGAAGCCTCGATTTGGACACCGACTGGGCAAAATGGCAGTGCGAGCCATGAAACTTTGCTGGAGGTGCTTGAAGCCTACGACGAGTACTTGGTGCTTGGGGCCAATTCAGGTAACGCCATCGCACGCAGCATTGACGAGACCCTACCCTCTCCACACATCTCTAGAAGGTCCTCCGCTACCAAGCATGCCGCGGTTAGGAAGTTCCTGAAGCTCTCTGAGCGAGTTCGCGCGCAGATGTTGGAGCTGACCAAGGCCGGCGCTGGGTCTGCCATCATAGACGAGCAAAACCTGCTCGTTGGCATCGGTGACAAGCACGAAATTCCCCCGTTTCAACGCCGTGCGCTAATCACTAACTCAATGTTGGCCGGCGTTATTGCCAGGGGGCCCAAGCTGATTGAAGAAAGCGTTCTGCCTACCACCGTTCCTGACATAACTTACGAGCACGAACGAGCATTCCCATTTGACAAGGTAGGCGACGTCTTAAGTCACCTCAAAACCTACCGGGATAAGGCCCTATACGCCCTTTGCGCTGCAAGCGGCTGCCGTATAAGCGAAGCATTGCAGCTTCTATGGGACGACCTCGACACGAAGGCCCAAGCAGTGCGGCTGGTGGCCCCCAAGAGCCGGCCAAGCTGTCGGTCCTATCTAGCACTCGACCCCGAGGAGCGGGACCTTCTCGTATGGAAAGGCAGGGCGACGCCGGTGACCCTGCTCATCGAGCCGTTTGCGACAATGTTTTTTGAGGCGCTGGCTGCATACATGCGCTACGAGTACCTCCCCCACGCCCGGCACGGCTTCGTCTTCCAATACACGCGAGGCGGCGAACAGGGGCGACCTTATTTCCTTGCCGCTGCTTCCTCTAGAAACGGGGTGTTGAATAGGGCCATCAAGCTTGCCGGCGTTGAGCACGTAGAGGGGCCACATTCACTGCGGCACATGTACGGGACGTATCTCTTGAACTACTTCCCGCGGCTAGACGGCACGTACGGACTTCCGATTGGTATCGTACAGAAGCTCATGGGACATCGTCAGGCGAAGGACACGGCTAAGTACGCTCGTTACGACAGAGACCTGCTGGAGGCCGAACTGAAGTACGCGAACATGATGCTGTTCGGCAACGGCAAAGTGCGCTCAGTCAATGAACTCAAACGTGCGGCCTTGTTGTCTCGACTCGCCGAGGTGGAAGCTCAGTTGGAAGAGAACGAAAGTCAAGCAGCATGATTAACACGACGAAGAGCGAACTCGTTTTTCTCCAAACTGGTGAGGAACTGCACAAAAGTGTTGTGGCAGCCCTCAGCGATGCCAGTAAGTGGGTGCTACAAGCGTATGAACTCCAAGACCTCGACCTATCCGCGGTTACGACGAAGAGCCACCTCGAGGCCGCACTGCCAGCGCATATTGAGAGATTCATACTGCGAGAAGGTGGAGCGCACTTCGACGAACAGTATGTGAGGGACGTCTTCGCCTTCGTCAGCACCAACGTTGGCCATTGCTCGCCCAATCTGTACGCAGCGGTGACGCGAAGCCCGTTCGTGACGAGTAGCGGCAAGAGCGTGTATCGCAAATCGTACCTTCCGCCGCTGCGCAGGGGCTTTTCAACCTTCCTGATTGCTTTGCACATCCGCCGGGCGATAGTCCTGCCATTCTCGTTTCAATGGCCGCGGGGTTTGGACCTCGGCTACAAAGGCGCCACTGTCGGGAAGCGTGAGTTATGCCCGCTAGAGCACTTGCCTGAACTGTTGCGGTTTATTCGTTCATTGGACTACCGCGAGGGTGCGCAGCAGACCGAAGATGTGTTCAACACCTACAACTCGAAACAGCGCGAGCGCCTTGTCTGGATGAGTCAGCGGCTCATTATCGCTGGAGGGTGGCTTGAGCCAGCCGACGTCAACTACGAAGACATGCTGGCGCTAAAGGCCTCCAACGACGAAACGGAGTTCTCCGGCCACAGTGACCTTGGCATGCTGCTGCTTGCCGACCTGCTAGAGCGCAAATACGGCGATGCTTCGCCAGTGAATGCCGCGGGCTGGCGCGCGGTACTCGTGAACACGCGACCGACGAGAATGCTTGAGGGTGTCGGAAGCGCGCTCGGCAAGGGAAACGCCAACCTCGTCGAGCAAGCAGCCGCGCTAAGCCCTGCTGCCATGGCACCGGAGGCGTTGGCGAGGGTGGAACGGCTTCCCGGGTTGGAGTTCAACCTGAAGGCGAACGCAGAAACCTGGATTGGCATAGAACGCACGTTCCTGCGCAAGGTTCGGATGGAGAACAAGAGACAGCGTACTGCTGCTCTCGGATACCTGAACATCTACCTCTTCGGTTACCTCCCTTACTGGTATGCCGAAAACCCAGATTTTGAGTATGAGTTTCCTTCGATGCCAGCAAAGCTAACATCGGCGGTCTTTGTTTCTGATTTGGGGTTGCTCGATGGTAATTTGCGGCCGATGTCCTTTGTTGATTTCCTTGACTCAGTCGCTCGAATCCGAGGATGGGGCGCTAGTACCCATTACGGTTTCCTCAAGCAAGTCGCGCAACTGTTCGCATTTATTGAGCGGTACAGCGATTCCTTACCTGGCGCCAAAGATTTTCGCCAGCCGCTTCACACGCATGACTACCCCGCTCTCACAAAATCCACTGGAACAAACAAGCGGCCCATTCCGCGGCGTGTCTTCAAGCTATTTCTGTCCTACATAGAAGCATTGGCGACCCTTTCGGCCGTCCTGCTAGAACGGGCGGTAGCCGGGGAACTTAGCGGCAATGACATCGTTGGCCTCAGTTCACGTCGGACAATCATAGATTGCTTTGAGCGCCAAGACGTCTTCGGATTCATCCCCGTGGTTTTCCATCAGGGCAAGGCATTCCCCTTGAGGTTGATTCCCAATGTTTTCTACGCCGAAGCAAGGCGGCTGAAGAGCGGGCATGTAGCCAAGGTTCCACATCCGCATCCTCTGCATCAGATTATCGTTTCGCTCTACACCGGCTTGCGACACAACCATATTCAGTGGCTCGATAGTCTGGCGTTCGACCAGCATGTTGATGATAGGCCTGGCGGTCGGGAGTTTTCGGAGCTTCATGTCAATACCGACAAGACGAAGTCGAAGGCTTGGAAGTCGTTCGTCAATTTCAGAGTCATTGAAGTTCTCAGGCAGCAGCGGGCGTGGCGAGAGTTGATTGATGAGCCCGGGTTCAGTAAGAAGGTCTATTACAACAACAATCCGGAAAGTAAGTGGGGAAGCTTTTTCCCATTGTTTTCGCACTCGCCTGACGGGCGACCACATACGGACAAGTTCTACTCGTCGTGCTGGAGCCGGCTGCTAAGCGGCCTTCAGGGCCTTCTGGGCACAGTTGGGGTAAAGGGGGTTCGATTGATTCGCTTCTTGCCCCCTGGAGTGGCGTACGGCGACCCATGCATGGATGAGAAGCTGCGTGAATACGGGAGCAGCCAATCACGGATTTGTGAAGTCTCCATAAAGTCTGACATCACTCCGCACAGCGCCCGTGTTAGCGTTGTTTCCCATGCTATTGGCATTCTTCCGGCGGACCTCATTGGACGACACTGGACGGGACAAACTGAGGCTACCGTCTATCACTATGTCGTTCCTGACGAGGAAGAGACCTACGCAGAGCAGCAACGGCAGAATTTGGCGCTGCGGCAGAGGGGCTATGAACAGGGCTATGAGGCGATGCTGCGTGCCGCCCCGGGGCAGAGAAGTCCCTACATCAAGGCGGATGACGTCAACTCAAATTTGTCGAAGAGCCTGAAGGCCAACGTCGATGAGACGATTACGGCTTACGGCTGTATCAGTTTGAGCTTTGGGGAGGAGAGCAAGACAGGCCTTGATGTGCTGAGAGATACCAGAGCAGTCGGCGCGGTCGAGAACAAGACCGAAATCTGTCCTTACGGTAACCAGTGCCCACCTGAGGTGGTGGCCCAACTCAAGGGGTGGAAACGGTGTGCTCCCTGCCACTTTGCTGTGCGCTCTGTAGACCATCTCCCTGCCATCACTGCAAGGATACGACAGGTTCTTGAGGGGTTAGCGGAGATTGAGGCGCGGATTGCAGCCGCAGAGGACGCGGATGATTTCACTGCCGACGAGCTTGACGCATTGGAGCAAAACCGTGATGTCCTTGCTGAAGACTTGGCTGCATGGCAGATGGCAGCCGAGGTGCTCGAGGTGATGCGCCAACGAATTGCTGCCGGGAAAAGCACGAAGTCTTGGCATGTTCAAGAGCCGGAAATCATAGAAAGGCACCTCAGCCGAGCGTTGTTTCCAACCGACACGACCGAGTACGTGTTGGCCCGACTGCAGGAGAGTGAAGCCTTCCCGATGCTCGAAAGCCCGCAAATCCGGGCGCGGTTCGATTTGCTGCGGCGACAGTTGCTATTGAACACGGGGAACATTCGGGCTGCCTTGAAGTTGGAGCCGTCTGCCAATCCCGGGGCAGAATGTCTAGGGCTGTTAAGGTCAATCGTGGAAGCTCACCACCTCACGCTGGACGACCTGAAGGAGATGCTCGAGTCTGATGATTCTTACCTCGACTCGATTCCGAGCCGGCCACTCAAGTTGCTACCGAAGGTGGTGGCATGAGGAAGCCAATGTTGCCCGCTGCGACGAAAACGAAGAAGTGCTCAACGAACCCGTTCAAAGGCTATCAGGACAAAGTCGTAGCGGAGCGAGAACAAATAATCGTCCGATACCTCGCGTCACTGCGAAAAACTCGAGCCAAGTTCGAATACGTCACCGACTTGGCAAAGGCCGTCGCGGAGCAAGTCGAGTTGGCGGAAGGTAGGCCGTGCAGCTTCACCACTCTGCTTCGGAACAAGCGCTACAAGGCCTTGTTGCTGAACTTCATGGCAATACGGTCTAGGACAGACGCTGTCCAGGTATCCGACCCCGCTGCTCAGGCGCTTATTCATACCGTTGAACTCGAGTTGGGCAACGTAAAGCGCGACAACGACCGCCTGCGTGCCTATATAGCGGACCTTGAGGTGAGGCTGAGCGAGCATCCGGCACTGTCATCCTCGACTACGCAGCGCTCAGAGAGCGCAGACGAACTTTCTCGATTATCAAATGAAAAAGCGCTGGCCTGCAAAGCTTTGTGGTTGGTACTGGAACACTTCAAGGACTTGGTCAGTATTGATGCAGACCGCGGCAGCATCATCGACCTGGCAGCCTCGAAGCGCAAGAACGTCATCGTCGAACCAGAAATCGCACGGGTCTTTCTCGACTGGGTCCGCGCGAATTCCAAGGTTGGCAACTAGGCATTGAGTCGGGGAGGGCATCGCATGGGCACGCTGAGCGGAAAGGCGCTTGGAGCGGACTACCTTCGCAAGGTCGAGGCATACCTGGCGAAAGCTGACTTACTCCCTGTGTCTCGTGACGGCACCTTGAATGTCACTGCCATCGCTGAAAGCGCCGGTATACCAAAGCAGAGCATTTACAAGAACCCGGCCATACGGCGGACGATTGAGGAAGCGAAGGCCGCTCGTGGTCTTGATTCGTGGGCGGAACGGCGTGCAAGCACGCCACAGGACTGCGTGCAAGCTCCGGCAGAAGCGGCCACCCCTGCATCCCAGAGCGCCGCGTTAAGCGAAAACAAGCGCCTCCAGGCCGCTGAACGACGAGTTAGCGCTTTGGAGCAGCAGAATGCAGCGCTGATGGCTGAGAACTTCGAACTTCGTCGGCAGTTAAAGGCCCTCAAGCAGCAACTCGGCCGTCAGGACATGATGATTGATACCGGACGCCGCGTTCCCCCGCCCGTACCCCTGAACGATGCCTGAAGCAGTAACTCTCTCGGTCAGCGCGCTGCTGTATCACGACGCTCGTAAGGGCGGCGCAATCTTCTCTGGCGATGACGAGGCTGGCCAGCGAGTTAGAGTGGTTGCGCCATACTCAACTATTTCCCGGGTTCCCGTGCGTGGCGAGACTTGGCGCATAGATGGCGCCTACGAATCGCACCCGCAGTACGGTCGGCAGCTCAAGGCGACTCGCTGCCAATTCGTCGTCCCTCGGGGTCGCCTGCTCGTTCGGTATCTGTCACGTTCGAAGTCGTTTCCTGGCGTCGGGGAGGCAACGGCTGCCAAGCTCTATGACGAGTTTGGCGAGGGGCTGGGCGACGTTCTGCTGGCTAGCGACGTCGAGCGACTTAGGAAGGTCATTTCTCCCGCCCTCGCGGCCATCCTCGTTGAAGGGTGGTTGGCCCGGAAGACCGAGATGGAGTTGGTCTCTTATCTCGACCAAATGGGCTTCGAGCCTCGTTTGGCCGATAAGCTGGTTCAGTGCTGGGGTGACGCCGCAAAGGCTACCATTGACGCAAACCCGTACCTCCTGCTGGCCGTTGCCGGTTGGAGCCGTGTGGATGCCGAGGCTCAGAAGCTGGGCATAGCTCGCACGGACCATCGGCGGCTGGTTGGCGCGATAGAAGCTGCTCTCTACAGCCGCCTCAATGTCGGCCACACGCTGACTTCGCACGACACGACAGTCAAGCTCGCCACCTCCCTAGTCGGAAGGGAGCACTGCACCAAGGCAATCGCTGCGGCACGGGAGGATGGCGCAATTGTCGGGTCTCCAGGTCAGGGGTATCAGCCCGTTGGGGTGAGCTCGCTAGAGCAGGGCATAGCGGCGCGCCTGCGCGCCATGATTGCGGGGAAGGCTCCTGCCCAGGGCTACCTATTCCACGCCCCTTCCGATGCTCCTACGGACGCGTTAATCGCCGAATACGAGGGCCTACAGGGCATCAAGCTCACCGACGAGCAGAAGGCGGCTATCCGCATGGCAGCCAACCGCCAGTTCAGCTTGGTGCTCGGCGGCGCTGGCGTGGGCAAGACGACTGTGCTTGGGGGCCTCATTCGCGTCTTGGAGGCCCATCGCTGGTCGATACTCCAGTTGGCACTTGCTGGTCGAGCGGCCAAGCGAATGGGTGAGGCTACGGGCCGGCCTGCAATGACCATTGCAAAGTTTCTGCTTGGAATTCGGTCCGGAAAACTGGAGCTCGCGCCACGGACGGTGCTGGTGGTCGACGAGGCGTCGATGCTCGACCTGCCAACGCTCTACCGAATTCTGTCGCAGTTGCCAGACGGTTCTCGACTGCTTCTCGTTGGCGACCCGGCGCAGCTGCCGCCCATTGGTTTCGGGCTGACGTTTCACCGGCTTGCCACCAGCGATGCGGTGCCGAAGCAACATCTTACCCAGGTGCACCGCCAAGCCGCATCAACAGGCATACCCGCGGTTGCAGCGGCTATTAGGAACCATCAATTACCGGCGCTTGCAGAGTTTTGCGGAGCGCGACCTGGCGTGTCAGCTATCAGGTGCACACGCGATGAAATTGTTAGCGCGCTATTCGAGTTAGCACGAGTCTGGGCGGGCGATGACTGGCGTGTCGTTGGCTCCGTCAAAAATGGCGCAGCAGGCGTCAATGACCTCAACACCTCGTTCCATCATCGCTTCTCGGCAGGGAGAGCACGTCTTAACGGGTATTCGTTCGCAGAGGGTGACCCCATCGTCTATCTCCGGAACGACTATGACCGCGGTTTGATGAACGGAAGCCTAGGGACCGTCGTCGAGGTGCATTCCGAAGAGTGTGTCCTCGTGGCTGACTTCGAGGGCGACCGTCATATCCTGGCGGTCGGCGACCTTGCCGACATCGATCTGGCGTATGCCATTACATGCCACAAAGCTCAGGGGTCACAGTTCCGCCGGGTGGCAATCCCTTTGGTCAGGAGTCGACTGTTAGACCACTCCCTGATTTACACGGCGCTGACCCGCGGCGTCGAGCAGGTTGTGCTCGTAGGTGACATGGCGGCCCTGCACGCCGCCATCAAGTCCCCGCCTCGGGCAAGTCGACGAGAGGTCGGGTTCACCGTTTGACCAGGGCCATCCTGCAAAAGCCACCTGTAGGAAGCGAAGCGGAAGGGGTCAAGGAGCCGCCCGCAAGCGCAGCCCGCAGCCGCGGGCGAGCCCGAACGGGTGAAGACGGCAGGCCTATCATGTTCCGTCAAGTCCCAGCAGACAAGCGGAGCCCAAGCTATGGCCCTTTGTTTTGCGCTGATGTTTCAGGAGAGCACGCAACGCCGCTTCTCCGTATGAAGAGCCGGGCGCCGTAACGTCTTTCAAAGCGCAGATAACCTCAGAGCCACAAATGGTGAAGCTGGCTCCCTCATCCTTAGCGCATTCGAGTGCAGCGAGGATACTGACCGTACGGTACGGTATGACATCGACCATTTCAGGGCGCCTTGCATAAACAGTAAGCTTTTCCGTAACGCGGTCAAAAGTTGCGAACACGCTTCGCGAGTCGCCCATAACCTCAACGCCATCTTCTTTATTTAACTGATAGATGACCTCAAGCGGAGAGAGGTTTTCCACGTCAGGGAGGTGTTCAACAGTGGCGCCAGCGGAGGGTTGTGTCTGAGACGCTTCAGCTTCCTTCGCGTCTCGGTACTTATCGGCGCTTTCCAGCATCATGTTCAACGCGTCGCTCAAGGACTTCATGTCAGGTCCAGTGATGGTGATGTTAGGAAAAGGCAACCTTATCGCCAACGGGAGGCATGGCGAAGCCAGTCGGCGCACTTACTCAAGAGGCGCAACCAGGTTCTCTGTTTTGAATAGCCGATTTTGGACTATTCTGTTTTGGACTTCAAGCTGTCGGCGTATCCATGCATGGCACGCCGATGGAAAAATCCATTCACACAGAGCAGTATGCGCAGCTTTTGACGCTTCTAAGGAGTACGCGCGATGTTGCTGGGGTAACGCAGGTTGAGCTCGCTTCTCGGTTAAACGCGACACAGACGTTCATCAGCAAGTGCGAACGCGGCGAGCGTCGACTGGACATTGTTGAACTTAAACAGTGGTGCGAGGCAATCGGTTTGTCTCTGGTCGAGCTTGCTGTTCGTTTTGAAGATGCCTGCAACAAGCGAGCATGATAGTCGTTGAGGGGCGCTCGCGGCGGGGCGCAGTCACGAGTTGATAGGAACCGATTGAGCAGCGCTCATTAGCCTTTCCGCCCACTCACTCAACGGAACCTGGTCCTCCGTGCCTTGACGTGCCTTCTTTAAGGCTAGGTAAATCTCACCCTAGACACGACTAAAGTCGTCGTCCTCGCCGGCGTTTGGGATTGCTGCCAACGAGAGCGCAAAGCGTCGTCGCTGGCTACCAACGCGAAGCCGCTCGCGGAAATCGATTATCCGTTTCTCGGCTGGTGTAAGAACCTTGGTTACCTCGATGCGGCCATGGGCCGTTACCGTTACGTCGACCTGATCGCCTGCCGAGACATGAGGCCGCTTGAGAGCTATCAGCGGGATCGCGAGAAAGCGGCCAGGCTTGATTCGCGCAGTAGTCCGCATTTTCCTCATTGCTTCTCCTCTGACGAATGAGCGACAAACCAATGCTCACATGAGCACATCATGCTTCGAGCACTTTTCCCTCTTGGCCGCACTCAAGCTGGATTTGGGCGTCAGCCTGCCCGTTCAGTGGCTTTGGGGCAAGCCCAGGAACCAATTTTGGTCGAGACGACTTGTCTGCTAGCGGCAGCTTAGGGGAAGCGAAACTCCAACGACTGCTTTCCGGCGACGAATCTGACGAGTCGTCGGTCGCAAGCCGACCCGATGCCGCCATTGGGCTTTGAAGAAAGCTGCCGCTCAACGTGGAGCTCAGGGGGCGACAAAAGCGAAGCTTTTGGCGGTCCGCTGGAGCGTAGCGTTATGTTTTTAAGATGAGATTTTCCACAAGTTGATTGCCAAGTGGAGATAGCTTGCAATAACCATCCGTTGTTATTGCAATGAATTTTTGCTTCTGTAATTCTTCAAGGATTCTTCTAAAGGTTGTCTTGTTCCTGTAATCGATCTTGGTGCGCAAATCCTCAGAAGCGAGGCGGCCTTGCCTATACAAAATCAGCAGTGCTTTGTCTGTCGCTTTTAACTTCTTATCCAAGACCATGAAGGTTTCGCCATCATCCCAAATAAGATCGACTTGCTTGTACAGTACTTGATCAACTAGTTCTTTAGCGTTTTCTGGCGCCGCAGAACTCGCCAAACGAATTAACTCTCCAAGTACCCACTTAGATGAGTGCAAGATAAATGATGCGTCAAGCTTATTAGGGATGACTGACGCAATATGTCCAACCCCCCTCTTGTTTCTTACGCAGTACATGGCGTATAGAACACGCGGAATTAGGATTCGATACTCTTCTGCGCCAGTACTCGACTCATAGCGAGCGAGAACAGCTTGACTGAATGATCCAAGCGCAGTTGAAAAAGGGGTATAGCTTCCCTGTAGTTCATGTTCGATTAGACGTCGGACGGCTTCAACGAAGTGGCCCGCGTCAAGTTCGCTCGTCTTCCACTTTTCGAGGCGGTAGTTCTGCTCAACCTCAAGAAATGAGTCGACGATGTGTGTGACAATTTCCTTCGGATACATTCCCTCCAGAACAGCCTGAACTTGGGATCTAGGCATTGGCAAGCAGTTCCTTTGCCTTCTTGCGCCCCTGGAAAGTAAGCTTGATTTGCTTGGTTCCACCCTTCACGCCATCGGACAAAAACACTGTTTTGTCATCAAATATCTTGGCGAAATTTGGGCCGTCGATACAGCCATGCTCTTCGCAAATCTCGCGAATTACCTTTGAGGGTACTTGTTCATCCCCCATTAGCGCAGCTCCATAGCAGTAGAGCAAGGCAGCATTTGTCATCTGGAGTTTCTTGCTTGCGCCTGGAATTTCCGCAACAATTTTAAGCTTTCCGTTAATCTCGGAAAACACTGACGGATAGGTTGCTAGAGATTCCACCTCAGAGGCTTCACTCTGCTGCGTCGTCGTTCCAGCGGATGATTGCTCGCTCGCAGTCGGAGGAACTTCCGCTCTTGGCTCTACTGTTAGGTGCCTTGCCATTACACGAACAATGTCTGTGAGGCTTTCAAAGTGTTTCGTGACGAATTCTTCTGACCCCTCAAGTTCCAGCACGCCATCCTGAGCGGAGTAGCGGAACTTTGCTTTTTCTGTCATAGCGGCCTCCCTAGATTGTGATGGTGCACAAAGCTTGAACCATAACTTTGTTTTCTGGCGACACTTTCGTCCGCGCAACATCGGAATACTTGATAACTTGCCCTACAAGTTACTGTTTAGAAGCAGAAACTACGTGAAACGCAGAATAACAAGGCATGAAAAACCGCAGTCAACAGTTTTCAGGGTCGATGCGAGCGACTTGCATACAGGCCGGTAGCATACCGCCTCGCCCGGATGACCGCTATCCGGACTGGGTGGCCAGTGACGGGTCGTGGCCGAGTGTGTGAGGTGGCGAGCGGCAGCTTCCGAGAGGCGAAACTCTCGGGAGACCCGTCCGGCTGATCGGCAGCTTTGCGGAAGCCTCTATGAACGCTGTGGGTCGGGTCGAGACGCTCGGGGGCGTTCGGCCTTGCCGCATCAATGGTGAAGGTCTCAGTCCGGCCAGAAGCTGCCAGAGAAAACACCAAAGAGCCTGTCGCTGGAGCGTCAGCTGAACTCGAAGAACTGTCTGACGGTGCTCTTACACGGTCTGAAAATTCATTGTCCAACTCTGTTATTACATCCAAACTTACAGCTTAAAATGCAACGGCCTGCAAATTGCAGGCGTCTAATCGGTTTTCATCCATGAGCACGCCTATCTTGACCGCCGCTGCATTTCAGAATGCAGCAATCGCCTGGGTCGAAACGCTTGAACAACAGGCTTTGGCAACTGGTCAGGCACTCGACGACCGCGAGCTCGCGCTGGCTGACCATGTGGGCGTGCGCTATCCAGAACGCATTCGGATACTCGAACTCGACGCCTTTCCGCAGCCGCCCGAGCCAGAACTGCATGCCGCTGCGCGGGCAGTCGGTTTGCTCGGGCCCGATACGGTGGGGCTAACCACGGGCTATGGGATCTTCTTGAGATGGGGATCCCGGGCTGATGCACGTGTGTTCTCTCACGAATGCCGGCACGTCTCACAATACGAGTCCGCAGGGAGCGCAGCAGCCTTTCTCAAGGAATACATTGGCCAGGTTCTTCAATTCGGGTACCGCAATTCGCCACTGGAGCAAGATGCGCGGGCGCATGAGCGCCTAGCGTTCTTGTCTTCTTGACGCCCCGGTCTGAAGTGCTGCAACCGCTTATAGTGCGATTTACTCTTCGTCGCTCAAATCTAGGTCCGCGAGCATCTTATCCAGATCTGCTGCATCGCTTTCGTCGATCTTGATCGCCTTCGTAATCCCATTGGGTCCGCAAACCGTACTCTGCTCTTCATCGTTGAGAGTGCGTGTCGCCTTGCCTGAGCGGATATCTACTTCAAAGCTGTTATCGACTTCAGCAAGATTGTTTCCACCCCCGAAGACGTCCTGTAAGACGTCAGAGTCCAGCACCTCTTGTACCTTGGCCGCCATGACTTCGTCGATGAGCCCGACCGGCTTGAAGACCAGGGCTGGGTAGGTCATGGTGTAGTCGAATCCGATCTTAGTGATGACAGCCGGGGGCAAGGCGCCGCGTTTCTTCAGTAGGTCGATGTACAGATCCCAACTAGTCAGCGAAGCTGCCGGAACGTCCAGGAGCATTACGTCGTTGATCTGACCCGCCGGGGCCAGTGCAAGACGCTTCTTGTCCGTACACGCCTTGTCTTTCTTAACTTCTCCGGCGACCTTCGGCCCTACCTCGTTGTGCCGGCAGGCTGCACACCTTTTGGCCTGCGGAGATCTTGCGTCGGCATCCGGAACAACACCATCGTTGGAGTAGCAGTCTGGCTTTTCGACCGAGTTATTCGCGGCGCCTTTGATGTAGTACGTCTTGGCGACACCGGGGTGCGCCTTCAGCACGATGACTTCAATGCTCGCGGCAGGTTCGCCGTCACTTTCCGGCTTGGTAACGAGGATCTTCTCATCACCGCGCTTGACGTGGAAAACCTTGCCTTTGATGCTGATGATGGGTATGCACACCTGCTTCTTGCTATAAAAATCGTCGAATGACACCTTAAATGCATCGACAAGGAAGGAGGGGATTTCGCCAGACTCGAAAGGAATGATGTTCGGCATTGGTTTCTTTGCCCTGTTGGGATAAAGAGTGCTTCAGAATCAATTTCTCATATACGGCGAACGCCAACAGTGACTTCACTTCTGTAGGTCACTCCTGGCGGGAGGTTGCCATTGGCAGCCTTGAACTCCTCGACCATTGCTTTGTTGACGCGGTCTGCAAAAAATGAAATTCGATTTTCAGTATCATCGAGTACCCAAGTAAAGAAGTCTTCTCGATTTGTGACGTACGCGCTTGTACGTATTGAAAGGTAAGCAGTGCCGGCATTGGTGTGGGCAGAATCGATGCCCGAGTTTTGGAAGGTCTTGAGGATGATGGCTTCCATTTTGTCCATCACGGCGTCGATCTTCACCACCTTCTCGTCGTACTGCTTTCTGAGCTGGGATTTCTTGTCACGCAGCTTGATGTAGTTGGCAACCAGTTCATCGAGGTTCACAGGGCTTCTCCTTGCTTGAATCTGAGCAGGTTTCACTGTAGGCGAAGGGGTTGTAGCTTCGATACGGTGGCCGACCGACCGGCTCTCGGTGAAGTCACATGCCCAGCGTGTTGCGGTTGAGGCGGAGCGCATCGCATCGCATCGCATCGCATCGTGATCATAGGTGCGCTTCACCGAAGCTGGTCAAGTGTGGCCTCAATAGTTTACATAACTCGACAGTCAACGCCTTGAGAGAGCATTAGGTCGGACAATAAAGCCATGGCATGCAGGAAAGCTTGAGAAACACGGGCAGGCGTGCCGAGGTAGCGGAGGTAGAGGAGTCTGAATGGTGCTCAACTGTCCGAAGTGGCGCCAATCTAGCCACCACGGTCACGAAGCAGCGGGAGGAAGAGTAGGTATGCAGAAAGACGAACCCACACGCGCGCAGCTCATGGCGGCGCATCTTAAGGCAGATCAGGATCGGTTGATCGAGAAGGGAGTGCTGCCCCCGAACATCGTGCGGCAAACGGCCAAGGCGGCGGACAAGGAAACGCCGGAGCAGCGCGAGCAGCGACGTGCCGCAATCGAGAAACTGCGGTCATTTCTAGACTGAGGGGGCGATATGGGAAGCAAGAGTAAGGCCGGCGGCCGGATATCCGGGCGGGTGGTACCTCTCACCCCCTCGAAGAACACCATGCTCACGCAGTTTTCAGATACGGCGCGACGGCTGGCAACGTGTCTCGATCTATCGGACGCTGAACGGGTAGCGCTCAAGATCATCGAAGAAAGATGCCGACGAGAGTTGGAGAAGCTGAAGAGGGCTGACGAGCAGATTCGAGAACGCGTGAAGTTGTGGGACGAGCACTATGCACGTAAGCGTACCGAGAGGATCGAACTTGCCCACCGAAAATCCGGTTTCACTAACTGGACGCCTCGAGCGCCGGGGAGTGCATTTAAGCCTAAGTGAGTTTTGAAGAAGCGCATAAAACGTGAAAGTAACGTCGCCCAGAGCGAAGGTCATTGTGCGAAAGAGATCTGCCTCTTGTTCGGCTTAGGTTGCGACTCAAGCTAAAAAGAAGAAGGAAAAGGAAATGCTATATCAGACCTGCAAGGACTGCGGACAATCTCTCCCGATGACCAGGGATTACTTCGGACAAACGCCAAGTGGTGGATTCAGGCGAAAGTGCCGTGCATGTATGCGCGCTCACGTAAAGGCATACGATAGTGCGAATCCAGAGGGGGCTGCGGCGAGAGCTAGGTTAAGACGGGAACGCGAGTATGCGGCGGGCGGCTCAGGATACACGGACAGAGATCTACAGAAACTTCGATTTAGGCTTGGTGATCGATGTGCATACTGCGACACTCCTCTTGGTGGAAGGGGGCACTTGGATCACATGACCCCAGTAGCCAAAGGTGGTCGTGACGATATTGATAACGTGACCTACTGCTGCGAATCATGCAATCAGGCAAAACATGCCAAGACGGTAGAGGAATACTTCGCGTGGCGTAGGGCTCGTAAGCTTCCTCTACGGGCAGGGCTGTGAGGGTTGACTATTAACCGCAGCATTCGATAGGGCCTCTTCATTGATTGAAAACTTTGTCCGACGTTTTCTAAGACAGCCGTGACTCTGCGACAGCTCCGCTCAGAAACCTGCCGATGGCCCACCGAGGCGGTGAATGTCTGTTTTGGGTTGGGTCGAGACGCTCGCAGGTCAGCTCAGCCAAGTTGGCCAGTGAGCTCGAGAGTGAAGGCCACGGTCCGGCCACAACCGGCCCGCGGCCTTCTGGCGGCCTACGGCTGCACAGGACCCTGAAGCCACCATTTGCGGAGTGGCACCTTCAATTAAGTAGTCGACAAGGTCCTACCGTTCTAATATCCGCCAAACGGCAGGCGCTCAATGCGCATCCAGCGCCGGGCGGAGGTCAGGCATAATGCAAGAGTTGTGATCCGTTACCACCTAAAACCTGTTACGCCCATGACACTTGTTAAGTCAAAACAACGCGTCGCTGATCATGGGGAGGTGTTTACCCCCGCGTGGATGGTCGACGCCATGCTCGATCTCGTCAAAGACGAATCGGAGCGCATTGACTCCCGCTTTCTGGAGCCGGCGTGCGGAAGCGGGAACTTCTTGGTTCGGGTCCTGCAACGCAAGCTCGCGACCGTCGAACTCAAGTATGGCAAATCGGACTTCGAACGGCGACACTTTGGGTTGTACGCGTTGATGTGCATTTACGGTATAGAACTGCTGGCCGACAACATAGCAGAGTGCCGCGCGAACCTGTTGGAGATCTTCGCGGAGTACCTGAATATTGAGGCGACAGACGAACTGTACCGAACGGCGTTTTGCGTGCTTTCGTGGAATCTCGTCCATGGCGATGCCCTGAAAATGCTGGCAAGCGATGGACAACCGATCACCTTTGCCGAATGGGGTTACCTCGGAAAAGGCAAGTTCCAGCGCCGTGACTTCCGCTTTGACATCCTCACGGGCATGTCGAACCATGTCGAACAAGGCTCGCTATTTGCCGAGCATGAAATCTTCACGCCAATGAAGACCTACCCACCGATGACCGTGCGCGAGCTTGCCAATCTGGCAACCGGCGACACTGCACAGGGGGAGGCATGAACGGGAAGGCTTCCTTCACGTTGCGCGGCCGCAACCCAGACGTGCTGACTTGCATTGCGAATCTCTCGAACGACGAAGTATTTACCCCGCCCGAGTTCGCCAACCGGATGCTGGATACACTCGCCGAAGCTTGGGCCGCCGGCCACGACGGCGCGAACATCTGGGCCGATAAGAAGGTGAGATTCCTCGATCCGAGCACTAAGTCTGGCGTATTCCTTCGGGAAATCACTCGGCGACTTACCAAGGGGCTCGAACGCGTAATCCCGAACCTTCAAGAGCGCGTAAACCACATCCTGACCCAGCAGGTCTTTGGGATTGGCATTACGCATCTCACTAGCCTGCTGGCACGCCGTAGCGTGTATTGCTCGAAGCACGCGAATGGGGAGCACTCCGTCGCCAGGGGCTTCGACAGTGATTCGGGCAATATCTGGTTCCACCGTACCGAGCACGCTTGGGCGAATGGTAAATGCGCCTTTTGCGGTGCCAATCAAGCGACTTATGACCGAAGCGAAGACATGGAAACTCATGCCTATGCCTTCATTCACACTGACGATATCAGAACTCGGGTTGCCGAGTTATTTGGAAGGGATATGCGGTTCGACGTGATCATTGGCAATCCGCCGTATCAGCTTGGTTCGGACGGCGGCACGCGCGATGTGCCGATTTATCAGCATTTCGTAGAGCAGGCAAAGAAGCTGGAGCCGCATTTCCTCACCATGGTAATCCCGTCCCGCTGGATGGCTTCTGGTCTTGGACTTAGCGAGTTCCGGCAAACGATGCTCGGAGATCGGCGGATGCGCGAACTCGTAGATTATCCGGCAGCAAATGATGTTTTTCCGGGGGTCGAGGTCAAGGCGGGCGTCTGCTACTTTTTGTGGGACGCGGCGCACAACAGCGACTGCAATGTCACGACTATTCGGGGTAGTGAGATTGTTGGGCCGATGGTGCGCAATCTCGGAGAGTACGACGTCTTTGTGCGGGATGGCCGCGCCATATCAATTCTGAGAAAAGTGCAGAAGCACTCAGAGCCGTCTATCAACACGATACTTGCACGTGACAAGGAGTTTGGGTGGACATCGAATTTCGACGGTTTCCATGAAACGGAGCGTGTCGGAGATTTACCGCTCTACTACATTCGCACGATGAAACGCAGTGTCGGCTATATCGGGCGGAAGGAAGTTACCAAGAGCGCGCATCTCATCGACACTTGGAAAGTTCTTGTTGCAAAAGCGTACAATGGGGGCGATGGCATTCCACATCAGATTTTGGGAAAGCCGTTGATCGCGCCATCACCTTCTGTTTGTACCCAGTCGTTTCTATTCTTTTCCGTTGATTCGGAAAAAGCGGCCAAGAGTCTTCAATCATATTACACTACCAGATTTTTTCGTTTCCTAGTGTCCTTGCGCAAGATCACTCAGGATGCGACACACGCTGCTTATACTTGGGTTCCGATCCAGAAGTGGGACCGCACTTGGACGGACGAAGCCCTTTACGAAAAATATAAGATCACCACGCAGGAGCAGGCGTATATCGAGTCTCAAGTCAGGGCGATGACTCTCGACAATGATGCAGATGAGTAAACCGACCACAGAGGAAATCCTCGCGCCCAAGCCGGAAGCGCGGCCGCGTATCTACGCATACTCGATTGCCGACGCTGCGCACAAGGGGCTTCTCAAGGTAGGACAAACCACGCGCGACGTGAAGCAGCGCGTCGCCGAGCAGCTTAAGACGGCTGCTATCAAGAACTATCGAATCGAAGTCGACGAGTTCGCTGAGTGCGAAGACGGCAGCATTTTTAGTGACCATGAAGTTCGCGCAGCGCTGGTTCGAAAAGGCTTCGCGAACGTAGAATTGGAATGGGTGCGCTGTAACGTCAATGATGTAAAAACCGTGCTGACCGAGTTGCGTAGCGGCCAGCGGTTCGCGGGGACGCATCACGAAACCTTTCCGATGCGCCGCGAGCAGGCCGATGCCGTGGACAAGACATTCGACTATTACCAGTCGATCTGGGCCGAAAACAAAGACGCCGCCCCGCGTTTCCTATGGAACGCAAAGATGCGTTTTGGCAAGACGTTCACCTCTTACCAACTGGCGAAGAAGCTCGGTGCCAAACGTGTTCTGGTGGTTACCTTCAAGCCCGCGGTCGAAGATGCCTGGCAGACGGACCTTGACTCCCATACGGATTTCAATGGCTGGCAGTACCTTTCTCGCTCGTCCGGCAGCGACCCGACACAGATCGACCGCAAGAAGCCTGTCGTCTATTTCGGTTCGTTTCAGGATTTGCTCGGCCGCGATGCTGCTGGCAACATCAAGGCCAAAAACGAATGGCTTCACACGGTGAACTGGGATCTTGTGGTGTTCGATGAATACCATTTCGGCGCGTGGCGTGATACCGCCAAAGAACTGTTCGAGGGTGAAGAGGAGTCCGTGGCGAAGAAGGAGGCCAAGATCGAATACGCCGAGGGCCTTACGGACATGAACGAAGACCTCGCCGTGCTCTCGGAGAAAGAAGCGGAGTTCTTGCCCATCACCACGCGGGCTTATCTATACCTTTCCGGCACACCCTTCAAGGCGCTAGCAACCGGTGAGTTCATCGAGGAACAGATTTTCAACTGGACCTATACCGATGAGCAGCGTGCCAAGGAAGCCTTCGCAGCTACGAATCCAGGGAAACGGAACCCTTACGGCGCACTGCCGCAAATGCGTTTGCTGACGTACCAGATGCCCGATGAACTGCTGGCGATTGCGAGCGGCGGGGAGTTCGACGAATTTGACCTCAACGCTTTCTTTGACGCATCGGGGTCTGGCAAGGCGGCAACCTTCAAACACAAGAGCGATGTGCAGAAGTGGCTGGACATCATTCGCGGCGGCTACACGGTCAAATCGGTCGAGCATCTGAAGATGGGTACGCGGCCGCCGTTTCCGTATTCCGACGTGCGTTTGCTGCCTTACCTGCAACATTCATTCTGGTTTCTGCCCAGTGTTGCTGCCTGCCAAGCAATGGCGAATCTGCTGGCAGAAAAGCACAACACCTTCTGGCATGAGTACACGGCAATCGTGGCGGCGGGTGCGTCGGCGGGTATCGGGCTAGAGGCGCTGCCACCTGTACGCAAGGCAATCGGTAGCGGGTTTGAGACCAAGAGCATCACGCTCTCCTGCGGAAAACTGACCACCGGTGTGACCGTGCCACAGTGGTCGTCCATCCTGATGCTGCGCAACCTCAAGTCGCCAGAAACCTACTTTCAGGCGGCGTTCCGCGTGCAATCGCCCTGGTCCATCAAGAATCCCAACGGCGACAATCCGAACGAGGAGGAAATCCTCAAGCCGGTCTGTTTTGTGTTCGACTTTGCGCCGACCCGTGCCCTGCGGCAACTCTCTGAGTACGGCATCGGCCTATCGCCAAACGAGCCGAACCCAGAGAACGCCGTCAAGGATCTCGTCGCATTCCTACCCGTACTGGCCTACGACGGCGCGAACATGACGCAGATCGACGCGGGCGGTATTCTCGACATCGCGATGGCGGGAACCTCGGCCACGCTGCTGGCGCGCAAGTGGGAGAGTGCCCTGCTGGTAAACGTGGATAACGACACGCTCCGGCGCATCATGGACAACCCCGAGGCGATGGCCGCTGTGGAGCGCATCGAGGGCTGGCGCGCGCTGGGCGACAACATCATCGAAACCATCATCAACAAAAGCGGCAAAGTCAAGGATCTCAAGAAGAAGGCGAAGGACAAGGATTTGTCGGCCGTGGAGAAGAAGGAACTCTCCGAGGAGGAAAAGGAATATAAGTCCAAGCGCAAACTGGTGCAGGAAAAGCTGATCAAGTTCGCTACCCGCATTCCGGCGTTCATGTACCTCACAGACTTTCGCGAGAATACCCTCCAGGACGTGATCACCAAGCTGGAGCCGGATTTGTTTCTTGCGGTCACCGGTCTGACGGTGCAGGACTTCCATCTGCTCGTCCGCCTCAAGGTGTTCAACACCGAGCAGATGAACCAGGCTGTTTTTGCCTTCCGTCGCTATGAAGATGCGTCGCTTCGTTACACGGGCATTGAGAGCCACGAGGGGCTGACCCACTACGGTCTTTACGACACGGTGGTGGCGAAAGATTGATGGATTAAGGGAAATGGCTTTGGGGAGTGGCTTGCCGAAGGTCGACATTCTCTCTGGCGCCGCAAGGGCAAGTACGAACGATGCTGAGGAGACTGCTCTGACGTAGGCAGGAGTGGAACCGACCGCCCACGTACAACTTCAACGGCGGTCGGTTTCGGAACGGCACGTGACCTGAAAATATAAATATGCATTCAAATGCATATTTATACTCTTACGAAAATCGTAGTATTACCAAAGAACTTAACCTACTCACACACACCTGCGATTCTCTTTGAGCCTAATATAAAGGTTCGATTCCCTTCACCCGCTCCATACAACCGGAGGTTGATATGGACGCAGCTTCAAACGACTGTGATGTCGCCTCCACAGCATGGAACTCGTGGCACCACATACCGTGGTTCTCAGCGTTCCAAGTTGTCGCGAGGCTGCAGACACGTATTGCGAAGGCAGCAAAAGCAGGGGAATGGCGGAAAGTGCGCGCCCTGCAGAGACTCCTTACCAAATCCAGCAGCGCGAAAGCGATGGCAGTTCGGAGGGTAACGGAGAATCGAGGCCGGAAAACTCCAGGAGTGGATAAGCAAACCTGGGACACGCCGGAAGACAAGTGGCGAGCAGTAATCGCATTAGGCAACACGCGGTACAAACCTCTCCCACTGCGTCGCATCCACATCCCGAAAGCAAACGGTGGCAAACGCCCTTTGGGCATACCCACCATGCGCGATAGGGCTATGCAAGCGCTGCATCTCTTGGCGCTGGATCCCGTTGCCGAAACAACCGGAGACCACAACTCCTACGGCTTCCGCCAGGAGCGCTCAACAGCCGACGCCATCGAACAAGTGCGAATAGTGCTTGGAAGGCCTAGCAAATCGGCCCAATGGGTGCTCGAAGGAGACATCAAAGGATGTTTTGACAACATCAGTCACGACTGGTTGATCGCCAACGTCTGCATGGACAAAGGTATCCTCCGGAAGTGGTTGAAAGCGGGGTTCATCGAGACGGGACGGTTCTTTCCTACGAAAGCAGGCACTCCGCAAGGCGGCATCATCTCGCCTGTCCTTGCGAATATGGCACTAGACGGTCTTGAACGTGAGCTTGAAACGCTGCCGATGACGCGGCGAGAAAGGCAAGCGGCCAAGATCAACCTTGTGCGATACGCGGACGACTTTGTCATCACCGGCAGCTCCCGCGAGTTGCTGGAAACCAAGGTCAAACCTCTGGTAGAGAGATTCTTACATGCCAGAGGACTTGTGCTCTCAGAAGAGAAGACCAGGATCACACACGTGACCGAGGGATTCGATTTCTTAGGGTGGAACGTACGACTCTTCAAAAACATGCTGATCACTCAGCCGTCGAAGAAGAACGTAAAGACATTCCTCCACAAGGTCCGAAACCTGATTGCGGAACGAAAGGCTGCACATCAGATTGACGTGATCGACGCTCTGGCTCCAGTTGTAAGGGGTTGGGCTAACTATCACCGAAGTCAAATGTCATCCCAGAGGTTTGCAAGATGCGACCACGAAATCTGGCAAGCACTATGGAGATGGGCGTGCCGTCGTCACCCTGAAAAGGGAAAGCGATGGATAAAAACACGCTATTTCAAGTGCCTCAAGGGGCGCGACTGGCGGTTTGCGGTAATGGATAAGCTTCTCCCCAACCTATGCGACTATCGGAAACGACCGCATACCAAGGTGAAAGGGGAGGCAAACCCATACGATCCAACGAACGATGACTACTTCTCCAAACGGCTAAGCCGAAAGATGGAAGCTACATTCGAAGGACGCCGCAAGCTTCGCTGGCTGTGGACTTGGCAAGGGGGTGAATGCCCCATCTGCAGCCAAAAGATTACGCGCGACACGGGGTGGCACCTCCACCACGTCGTCAAACGTTCTCAAGGAGGTTCGAATAGGCTGACCAACCTGGTCCTGCTACATCCGAACTGCCATATGCAACACCATGTTCTGGAAAAGTTGTACGGCCCTGCCGGCGTCTCCCACATGAGGTAGGGGCGCTTATGGGTTGCTTGAGCCGTATGCGGGGAAACTTGCACGTACGGTTCTTAGGGGAGGGGGCGGCCGCGAGGCCGCCTCCTTACCCGCGTGATGACGAGGGTTCGATTCCCTTCACCCGCTCCAGCCGAATACCGCAGAAGGGTCAACCTCCAACAGGTTGGCCCTTCTGCTTTTCGCCCCCCTTACGCCTCAGGACTCCGGCGGCAGGTACAGGCTCTCCTTCACCTCCTCCATCACCACGTAGCTGCGCGATTCGGTCGCGGATGGCAGTTTGAGCAGGATGTTGCCGAGCAGGCGGCGGTAGTCGCTCATTTCGGCGATGCGGGCCTTGATCAGGTAGTCGAAGTCGCCCGAGACCAGATGGCATTCCATGACTTCCGGGACGTAGGCCAGCTCCTTCTTCACGCGGTCGAAGGTGTCGTTGGACTTGGCCGACAGCTTCAGTTCGACGAACACCAGCAGCGGACGTCCGAGCGCGCGCGGATCGACTCGAGCGTGGTAGCCGGTGATGACTCCCTCACGCTCCAGGCGGCGCACACGCTCGGTACATGGCGTGGCCGACAAGCCGACGCGCTGGGCGAGTTCGGTCATCGACAGGCGGCCTTCCTTCTGCAGCAGGTCGAGGATCTTGCGGTCGATTCGGTCGAGTTCGCGCATTTCGCTATTCCGGAGGGGAATCGGCAGTGTAGAACATCATTTTCACTGCGTTGCCAGCATTTATAAGTGAAAACACCTGCTCATGCTTACCTAAACTGCCCACATCCAACGTCATTCAGGCAAGAGGCAGCCATGCATGTGATCGTACTCGGAAGCGGCGTCATCGGCACCACCACCGCGTGGTATCTCGCCCAGCGCGGCGCGCGCGTGACCGTGCTGGAGCGCCAGCCCGGCCCCGCACTGGAGACCAGCTTCGCCAACGCCGGCCAGGTATCCCCCGGCTACTCCACCCCCTGGGCCGCGCCCGGCATTCCGCTGAAGGCGATGAAATGGCTGTTCCAGCGCCACGCCCCGCTCGCCATCCGCGCCGACGGCAGCCTGTTCCAGCTGCGCTGGATGATGCAGATGCTCGCCAACTGCAGCGCCGAGCGCTACACGGTGAACAAGGAACGCATGATGCGGCTGTCCGAGTACGCGCGCGACTGCCTGCGCACGCTGCGCGCCGACACCGGCATCGCCTACGAGGAACGCAGCCGCGGCACGCTGCAGCTGTTCCGCACCCAGGCCCAGCTCGACGCGGCGCAGCGCGACATCGCGGTGCTGCGGGAGTGCGGCGTGCCCTTCGAACTGCTCGGCGCCGACGAACTGCCGCAGGTCGAGCCGGCGCTCGCCCGCAGCCGCAGCCCGCTGGCCGGTGGCCTCCGATTGCCCAATGACGAAACCGGCGACTGCCACCTGTTCACCACCCGGCTGACCGAGCTCGCCCGCCAGGCCGGCGTCGAGTTCCGCTTCGGTGTCGATGTCCGCGAGATCCTGACCGGCGGCGGGGGCGTGATCGGGGTGCGCGTCGGTGAAGGCGAACACAGTCAGGTGCTGGCGGCGAACCGCTACGTGCTCGCGCTGGGCAGCTATTCGCGCCAGATGGCGGCGGGCCTCGGCCTGGAGCTGCCGGTCTATCCAGTGAAGGGCTATTCGCTGACGGTGCCGCTGGTCGACGCCGAAGGCGCACCGCAATCGACAGTGCTGGACGAGACCTACAAGGTCGCCGTGACGCGCTTCGACAATCGCATCCGCGTCGGTGGCATGGCCGAACTGGGCGGCTATGACCTGCGCCTGAATCCGCGCCGGCGCCAGACACTCGAGCGGGTGGTGGGCGACCTGTTCCCGACGGGCGGCGACCTGCCGCGTGCCGAATTCTGGACCGGCCTGCGGCCGATGACGCCGGACTCGACGCCGATCGTCGGCGCCACGCCCTACCCCGAGCTCTTCATCAACACCGGCCACGGCACGCTGGGCTGGACCATGTCCTGCGGTGCCGGAGCGCTCGTCGCCGACCTCGTCACCGGCCGTCAGCCGGCGATCCGCCACGACGACCTCGCCCTGAGCCGCTATGGCCGCGAGGCGACGCGGCGGGCGACCGGGCTGAGCCTGTCGCCCGCCTGAACCCAGGCCGCGATCGCATTCTGCCCACCGGGCGCGACGGCCCGACCGCCGTGCCAGGTGCATTGCAGCGCCGCCCGCTTCGGCGCACCATGTTGCGCCTCGCCCCTGCCGGAACCCCACGATGCGCCCTGCCCGCGCCCTGATCGACCTTGCCGCGCTGCGGCACAACTATCATCTCGCCCGCGCCCGCCATGGCGCCCGCGCCCTCGCCGTGGTCAAGGCCAACGCCTACGGCCACGGTGCCGTGCGCTGCGCACAGGCGCTGGCCAACGAAGCCGACGGCTTCGCCGTGGCCTTCCTCGACGAAGCGCTGGAACTGCGCGAGGCCGGTATCACACGTCCGATCCTGCTGCTCGAAGGCGTGTTCGATGCCGCTGAGCTGGACGCGGTGGAGCGCCACGAATTGTGGATCGTCGTGCATCACGAGGCACAGCTGCGCATGATCGAAGCCACGCCGCTCGAACGGCCGCTGAACGTGTGGCTGAAGGTGAACAGCGGCATGAACCGCGCCGGCTTCGTCGGCGACGCGGTCGCGGTGGCCTGGCGGCGGCTGCAGGCAAGCGGAAAGGTCGCGGACATCACGCTGATGACGCACTTCGCCCGCGCCGACGAGCCGGAGGTCATCGCCACCCCGGCCCAGGTGGAGCGCTTCAATGCCGCCACTGCCGGGCTGTCGGCCCCCCGCAGCCTGTCCAATTCGGGCGCCATCCTAGGCTGGCCGCAGGCACGCGGCGACTGGGCGCGTCCCGGCATCCTGCTTTACGGCGCCGACCCGATGCCGGGCGAAGGCAACGGCCTGCAGCCGGTGATGACGCTGGAGAGCGCGGTGATGGCGGTGCGCGAGATCGACGCCGGCGAACCGCTCGGCTATGGCGCGCGCTTCGTCGCCGAGCGACGCACGCGCGTGGGCCTGGTCGCAATGGGCTACGCCGATGGTTATCCGCGCGTCGTCCCGGACGGCACGCCGGTGGCGATCGACGGCCGGCCGGGATGTCTCATCGGGCGCGTGTCGATGGACATGCTGACCATCGACCTCACCGGGCATCCCGACGCCGGCCTCGGCAGCCGGGTGGAACTGTGGGGACGGCAGGTGCCGGTCAACCACATCGCGACAGCGGCGGGCACGATCGCCTACGAACTGTTGTGCAACGTGAAGCGGGTGCGTTTCAGCTACACCGGCGACTGAGCAGAGCAGCGGGCACCATGGCCCGCCTGATCATCGTCGGACGCCTGCGCCTCAATCGCGGACGCGGTCGATACGCACGCTGACGCCGCTGGCGTCGGTGGCGACAGACTCGCTCAAGCCCTCAAGGTCGCCGCTGCGCGCGGTGGCATCGCCGCCCTTCGACACCCGGGCACCAATGACGACGCGCTCGGGCAACACGGCGTCGCCCATCATCAGGTTCGCACCCTCGAAGCTGAAGTCGCGAGGCAGCTCGCTGCCCTTGAAGCGCAGTGCCGCCAGCGGCGGGCCGCCAACCTCGCTACGGGCGAACACGAACACAGCGTCGTCGGGCGCCAAGCGCTCGGCCAGCGCGGGATCCACCTCGAGACGGCCCGACAGCTTCAGCGCCGAGCTTGCCGCGGGCGCCGCGGCGGCCTCGTCCAGCGGCGCCATGCCGGCCTTGGCGCGGGCGTCGTTGATGCTGGCACGAATGCCGCGGGCAACGTCCTCGCCGGGCGGGATGCGTGCCAGGATCTTCTCCCAGTGCGCAGCCGCTGCTGCGTAGTCCTCACGCTGGTAGGCTGCGGTACCGGCCAGCGCGAGCGCCTTCGGGTGCTCCGGTGCAATCGCCAGCGCCTTCTGCAGCAAGGCCTCAGCCTCGCCGACCACCGTGCCCTTCATCGCTGCAACCACGTCGGCCCAGTCGGCAAAGACGTCCGGCTCCTCAGGCGCGATCTTCGACAGCTTCTCGTAGGTCGCCGCCGCCTTCGGGTAGTCCTCCAGCACCAGGTAGGAGCGCGCCAGCATCATCCAGCCTTCGACGTTGTCGGGTTCCTGCTGCAGGCGGGCTTCGAGCTTGCCCACCATGTCGGCGATCTCTTCCGGCGAAAAGCCTTGCTGGCCGGCAACATTGGCGGGATCGAGCCCCGCCGGCGTGCCGAACACCAGATAGCCCGCAACCGCCAGCACGGGCACGCTCAGCCCGAGGCCGAGCGCCCAGCGCCGCTCAGGGCGTGCATCGGCCGTGTGGGCGCGCTCGGCCGCCGCCTCGCCTTCCTCCAGCGCGCGGCGCTCGAGTTCCTCCCGGCTCTGGGCATGACTGGCGGCGTCGATACGGCCCGCGGCCAGCTCGGCGTCCAGTTCAGCCAGCTGCTCGCGCAACACCGTCAGCGCCATACTGCTCTGCGCTGCCTGTTCGCGCTGCGCACGCCCGGCAGCGCCGAACAGCGGCGGCAGGATCCAAAGCAGGGCACCGGCCAGCAGCAGGCCGGCAAAGAAGATGAAGGCGGTCACGAACGGGACTCCGGAGATTCAGAAGAAGGCTGGGCGGCACCGGCGAGCAGTTCGCGCGCGCGCTGGCGCTCGGCCTCGCTCAGGTGGCCTGCGGCGGCGACTTCGCTTGCACGGCGGCGCAGGCGGTAGGCCAGCCAGCCCGCACCGCCCACCAGCAGCAGCACCGGCCCGCCCCACAGCAGCAGGGTCGTGGCCTTGAAGGGCGGCTCGTAGAGCACGAAGTCGCCGTAGCGGGCGACGAGGTAATCGACCACGTCGTCCTTGCTGCGGCCACTCGCGAGTTGCTCACGCACCTGGTTGCGCAGGTCGACGGCCAGCGGTGCGTTGGACTCGGCGATGGACTGGTTCTGGCACACCAGGCAACGCAGCTTGTGCGACAGCTCCATCACGTCGGATTCGAGCTGGGGATCGGGTGCGACGGTCGGCGCCAGGCCGGGATCGGCCACCGACTGTTGCGCCATTGCCAGTGGCGTGGCGCCGAGCAGCGCCGCCAGCGCAAGCGCGCGCAGCGCCTTGGGGAAACGCTCAACCGGCACGGCGGATCTCCTCGATCTTGGGCAGGATCACCTGCTTCAGACTCTCCGGCGTGATCGGGCCGATGTGCTTGTAGCGGATGCGGCCCTCGGTGTCGATCAGGAAGGTCTCGGGCACGCCATACACGCCGAAATCGATGCCGACGCGGCCATCGATGTCGAGCACCGACAGCACGTAGGGGTCGCCATGATCGGTGAGCCAGCGGCGGGCACGCTCGATGGCCATCGCGGTCTCGGCTTCGAGCGCCATGCCGCGGGCGTTGATCGCGCCGTCACCGCGCACTTCCTTGTAGTTGAGGCCGACCACCGGCACGATCTTCTGGCGGGCCATCTGCACCAGCAGCGGATGCTCCTGGCGGCAGGCCACGCACCACGACGCCCACACGTTGAGCAGCCAGACCTGGCCTTTCATCTCCTCCAGCGCGAACGGTCTGGCGGGATCATCGAGCCGGGCGAGGCTGAAGTTGGGCGCGGGCTTGTCGATCAGCGGCGAAGGCACCTCGCGCGGGTTGAGGGTGAGGCCGAAGGCAAGGAAGCCCGCCAGGCCGATGAAGAGGATCAGGGGAACGAGGAATTTCGCTTTCATGTGAGGACTTTCGCGCGCTCAGGCGACGCGCTGGTTGGCCGCCACCGTCGCGTCGCGCGCGGCCAGACGACGGTAACGACGATCGGCAGCAGCGAACACGCCACCCAGGCCCATCAGGGTGCAGCCCAGCCAGATCCAGCTGATGAAGGGCTTGTAGTACAGGCTGACGATCCAGGTCCCGTCCTCGATCTGCTCGCCGAGCGAAACATACACGTCGCGGAACGGACCGATGTCGATAGAGGCCTCGGTCATCGGCATGCCCTGTGCGAGATACATGCGCTTCTCGGGCGTCAGGGTGGCGATCGCACGGTCGTCGCGGGTAACGTCGATCGTGGCGCGCGCGGCGTCGTAGTTGGGGCCGTCGGCATCCTGCACGCCACGGAAGGTGAAGGTGTAGCCGGCCAGTTCAGCACGCTGGCCGTCCTGCATCTTCACGTCGAGGCTGGCATCGAGGCTGCCCACCAGCGTCACGCCGATGATGAAGACGCCCACCCCGAGGTGCGCCAGCCACATGCCCCACCACGACGCGGTGATCGAGCGCAGGCGCGTGCCCATGCTGGCACCGGCGCGCTCGGTGATACGCCCGGCCAGCAGCTGCAGGCTGGCCAGCACCACCCAGGCGGCCAGCGCCAGGCCCAGCACCGTGCGCCAGGTGACGTGATCGACAGCATAGGCCGTACCCAGGCCGATCAGCACGCTGGCGACGAAGGCCGGCGCCACCTTGCGAACGGCGGCAGTGAGGTCGTCATCCTTCCAGCGCAGGAAGGGGCCGAACATCATCAGCACCACAACCGGCGTCATCAGCGGGATGAACACCGCCTCGAAGTACGGCGGGCCGACGGAGATCTTGCCCATGCCCAGCGCGTCGAGGAACAGCGGGTACATCGTGCCCAGCAGCACCGAGGCCGACGCCACCGACAGCAGCACGTTGTTGCCCAGCAGCGAGGTCTCGCGAGACACGAGGCTGAAGCTGCCGCCGCCGCCGAGCTTCGGCGCGCGCCACGCATACAGCAGCAGCGACACACCGATCACGATGACGAGCAGCGCAAGGATGAACAGGCCGCGCTTGGGATCGGTGGCGAAGGCATGCACGCTGGTGATGACGCCCGAACGCACGATGAAGGTGCCGAGCAGCGACAGCGAGAAGGCGGAAATCGCCAGCAGCACCGTCCAGCTGCGGAAGGCACCGCGCTTTTCGGTGACGGCGAGCGAGTGCATCAGTGCGGTGCCGAGCAGCCAGGGCATGAAGGAGGCGTTCTCCACCGGATCCCAGAACCACCAGCCCCCCCAGCCCAGCTCGTAGTAGGCCCAGCCCGAACCGACCGCAATGCCGGCGGTGAGGAACACCCAGGCCACCGTGGTCCAGGGACGCGACCAGCGCGCCCAGGCGGCGTCGAGGCGACCGGTGAGCAGCGCGGCGATGGCGAAGGCAAAGGCGACCGAGAAGCCCACGTAGCCCATGTAGAGCAGCGGCGGGTGGATGATCATGCCCGGGTCCTGCAGCAGCGGATTCAGGTCACGGCCTTCGCCCACCGCCGGCAGGAGGCGGTCGAAGGGGTTGGAGGTGACGAGCAGGAAGGACAGGAAACCGACGCTGACCCAGCCCAGCACGCCCAGCACGCGGGCAACGAAGGCCTCGGGCAGATGGCGCGAGAACACCGTGACGGCCACCGTCCACAGCGACAGCGACATCGCCCACAGCAGCAGCGAGCCTTCGTGGTTGCCCCACACGCCCGTGATCTTGTACATCAGCGGTGTGGCACTGTGCGAGTTGCTGGCTGCGAGTTGCACCGAGAAGTCGCTCTGGATGAAGGCCCAGGTCAGGCAGACGTAGCTGACCAGGATGAAGAAGAACTGCCCCTGCGCCGCTGGGCGACCGACGGCCATCAGGGCGAAGCGGTTGCGGCTGGCGCCCACCATCGGCACCACGGCCTGCACCACGGCAAGCACCAGCGCGAGGACGAGGGCGAAATGTCCGAGTTCGGGGATCATGTCACTGGCTCACGGTTGCTGCGGCCTTGCTGGCCTGTTCCACCGCATGCGCCGCTTCCGGCGGCATGTAGTTCTCGTCGTGCTTGGCAAGCACCTCGGTTGCGCGGAAGGTGCCGTCGGCCTCGAGCTTGCCCTGCACCACCGCGCCCTTGCCCTCCTTGAACAGATCGGGCAGCGTGCCGCGATAGCTCACCGGAATGACCTTGGCGGTGTCCGTGATGGCGAAGCTGACGGTGAGACCGTCGGCCTCGCGCTTGATCGAGCCTTCCTCGACCATGCCGCCGACGCGGAAGGTCTTGCCGGTCGGCGCCTTGCCTTCGGCGACCTCGCTGGGCGTGTGGAAGAACACCAGGTTCTGCTGGAAGGCGCTCAGCACCAGGGCGACCGCCGCGACCAGCAGGGCGACCCCACCGCCGACGAGCATCAGACGTTTGCTACGGGCTTTCATGTTTCCGACTCCATCACCGGCACGGACGCACCGGCCTTCCTTGCTGAATCCTTGCCAACCGCACGCCGCCAGCGCAGCAGCCGCGTGACCGTGTCCTTCCGACGCCGCAGCACCAGCACGAGTTCCAGCGCCATCAGCGCAAAGGTGACGCCGTAGCTGCCCCACACGAAAAAGGCCGCGCCGCCCATGTCCCAGAATGCGGACCAGCTTTCCCACTGCGCCATCAGGCACGCCCTCCCTTGAGCTGCGCTTCTCGCTCGAGCACCGCGCCGACCCACTCGGTGTGGCGCTCGCGCTCGAGGATCATCGACCGCGCGCGCCACAGCACCACCGCGATGGTGTACATCCACGCCGCGATCGCCATCACCAGCATGCCGGCGAGCATCGTCGTCGCCATCGACGGCGCCTTGGTCAGGCTGACCGAAGCGCCCTGGTGCAGGGTGTTCCACCACTGCACCGAGAAGTAGATGATCGGCACATTGACCGCTCCGACCAGGGCAATGATGGCGCCCGCACGGTCGGCGCGGCGCGGGTCCTCGATCGCGCGCGTGAGAGCGATGAAACCGAAATAGAGGAAAAGCAGCAGCAATTGCGAGGTCAGGCGGGCATCCCACACCCAGTACGCACCCCAGGTGGGCTTGCCCCACAGCGCACCGGTCCACAGCGCGACGAAGCAGAACATCGCGCCGGTGGGCGCCAGTGCCTGGCTCATGACGAAGGACAGGCGGGTGTTCATGACCAGACCGACCGCTGACCAGAAGGCCATAACCAGATAGATGAACATCGACATCCAGGCCGCCGGCACATGGATGAAGATCACGCGATAGACCTGGCCTTGCGTGGCATCCGTGGGCGCGACGAAGAAACCGAGCCACAGGCCTGCGAATGTCAGGATCAGCGCCGCGGCGGCGAACCAGGGCGCGAGACGGCCGGCGAGCGGATAGAAATTATGCGGCGCCGCGAAGCGGAAAAGGCTGCGGCTGCGCTCTGGAGCATTCATGCGTCGGCTACTCGTCGTCTCTACATCGGGCCGGCAGCTGAAGCCGGCCCAGGATTCATTCGTCAATCGGTCGTGATGCGCAGTGCGGCAGCACAGGCCCACGGCGCCAGCGCCAGCGCGCCAGCCAGGCCACCACCCAGCAACAGCAGATGCGCTGCGGCGCCGGAGCCGGACATCTCGGCCTCGACCGCACCCGCACCGAAGATCAGTACCGGCACGAACAGCGGCAGCACCAGCAGGGCCAGCAGCATGCCGCCACCACGCAGGCCCAGCGTCAGCGCCGCGCCCACCGCCCCCAGCAAACCGAGGATCGGCGTACCCAGCGCCAAACTTAGAACCAGCACCGGCAGGGCGCCTTGTTCGAGGTCAAGCAGCAACGCAAGACCGGGCGCCACGGCCACCACCGGTAGTCCAGTGCTGAGCCAGAAGGCGAGCACCTTCGCCGTCACCCACAGTGCGGCCGGTTCGCTAGACAGGAGAAGCTGCTCCAGGGTTCCGTCGGCGTAGTCCTGTGCGAACAATCGGTGCAGCGACAACAGGCAGGCAAGCAGTGCCGCGACCCACAGCACGCCGGGGGCGATCGCGCGCAACTGGTTGGGTTCGGCGCCAACGCCGAAGGGAAACAGGCAGACGACGATGACGAAGAAGGCCAGCGTGACCAGCACGTCGGCACGGCCGCGCCAGGCCAGCAGCAGATCGCGGCGCAGCACGGCGAGGAAGGTGCTCAGCATGCGTAGGCTCCGACGTCGAGCACCCGCGGCGTGAGCGCGAAGGGTGCGTCCTGGTGCGTGGTCAGCATCACCATGCCGCCCGCGGCGCAGTGCTCCGACAGGGCCTGCGCCAGATCAGCGACGGCCTTCACGTCAAGCGCGGTGAAGGGTTCGTCCAGCACCCACAGCGCCCGCCGGCCGGACAGGAAAAGTCGGGCGAGGCTCACGCGGCGGCGCTGGCCCTGCGACAGCACGCGCGCCGGCAAGTCGAGCTGGTTCTCGAGGCCGATACGCACCAAGGCCTGCATGCAGCTGTCGGCGTCGACCTCGTCGCCAGCCGCGGCACAGGCAAAGCGCAGGTTCTCGAGCGGACTCAGAAGGTCGTTGATGGCGGGCGCATGGCCCAGATACAGCAGTTCGCGATGGAAGGCCTCGCGCTCGCGCCTGATCGATTCGCCCCGCCAGCGGATCTCGCCGGCCTCGGGCAGTGCCAGGCCGGTGACGAGGCGCAGCAGGCTCGTCTTGCCGACGCCGTTGGGGCCGGCGATGCGCAGGAGTTCACCCGCCTGCAGGCGGAGGGCAAGGTCGCGAAACAACAGGCGATCGCCCTTCAGGCAGGCGAGATCTTCAACTTCGAGCATGGGCGGGATTGAACCACAGGGGTCAGGCGCGCGCCATCCCGCAAGGAGCGGAAAGGCGCGGACCCCGCTCCGCCGGCTGGCAGAGGCGGGGTCCGTGAGGCCGACCGGGGCCGCCCTGAGGCGTCCCGGCAGGCGGTGTTACTGCTGCTGCACCGGCGGATGCAGCACTTCAGGCGCGACGGCTTCGCGACCGACGCCGATGTTCTGGTCGACCGGCGGCAGCGAGTGAGCGATGCCCTTGTGGCAGTCGATGCAGGTCTTGCCTTCGGCGAAGCCCGCCTGGTGCATCTGGTTGGAACGGCGGCCCTGCACCGAGTAGTCGAAGTACTCGTAGTTGTGGCAGTTGCGGCACTCCTGCGAGTTGTTCGCCTTCATGCGCCTCCACTCGTTCTGCGCCAGGCGCAGGCGTTCATGGGCGAACTTCTCGGGCGTGCTGATGGTGCCCATGATCTTGCCGTACACCTCGCGCGAAGCCTTGATCTTGCGGATCATCTTCGGCCCCCACTCTTTCGGCACGTGGCAGTCCGGGCAGGTCGCCCGCACGCCGGTGCGGTTCTGGTAGTGGATGGTGTTGCGGTATTCCTTGAAGACGTTTTCCTCCATCTCGTGGCAGGAAATGCAGAACTTCTCGGTGTTGGTCATCTCCAGGGCCCAGTTGAAGCCACCCCAGAAGATCACGCCCGCGGCGAAGAGCAGCACGATGGCGCCCCAGCCGGCACCGCGAATGCGCTGCATCAGGCTCTTTTTGTTGTCGGTCATGACGATCCCCGTTTATCTAAGCCTCAGCGCAGGCCTTCCGCGCGCTGGAACTTGTTTGCCACCAGCGGCTTGGCATCGGTCTGCGGCACATGGCACTGCATGCAGAAGTAGCGGCGCGGCGAGATGTTCGACAGTTCACCGCCGTCGCGGTCCTTGAAGTGGGTCAGGCTGACCTTGGTCGCGCCCGATTCCTTGTAGCGGCTCCAGGCATGGCAATCCATGCACTTGTTGAAGTTGATCGTGACTTCGTAGCCATCGACCTTGTGCGGGATCAGCGGCGGCTGCTGCACATAGTCGCGATCGATCGGCGCCTGGTCGGGCAGCGGGCGGAAGTTGCCGACCTGCAGTTCCTGATCGGCCACGTCGGCGCCACGGATGCTCTTGACGGCCTGCGCCATCGCCGACGGCGGCACCACGGCGCCGAAGCCGACTGCGGCGACGAGCGCGAGCACCAGATTTCGGGTTTGTTTTTTCATGACTCGCTCCTGTTGAATCGGGTCGTAATACGGAAAACGTCCTTGCCGCATACATCCACACAGCGTCCGCAGGTGGTGCAGTCGGCATCCAGAATGAGGGGATGGTCCTGTCCCACGCCTTTCAACGCGGGACGGATGACCTGAGGCTCGGGACAGACGGCGAAGCAGTCCATGCAGTCGTTGCAGGCACTGCGCCTGTCCGCCGACACCTTGACCACCGAAGCACGACCGAGCAGCGCATAGAAGGCACCCTGCGGACACAGGTGGCCGCACCAGCCGCGCGGCGCGATCAGCAGGTCGTAGAAGAAGATGCCGCCGACGATGCCCCAGGCAAGACCGAAACCGAAGATCAGCCCGCGGTGGAACATCGACACCGGATTCACCCACTCCCAAGCCAACGAACCGGTCGCCGCCGCGATCACCAGCACGAAGCCCAGCAGCCAGTAGCGGGTGTTGCCCGCCGGCGCCTTGCCGCCCTTCAAGCCCAGGCGACGACGCAGCCACGCGGCGGCATCGGTGACGAGGTTCACCGGGCACACCCACGAGCAGAAAAGCCGCCCGCCGAACAGCAGGTAGAAGGCCAGCACGATACCGCCGCCGAGCAATGCCTCCTGATACGGCCACTGACCCGCGGCCAGTTGCTGCGCGATCAGGAAGGGATCGGTCAGCGGCAGCACGCCAAGCGTGAGGCTGGACGACAGGTTGCCCTTCACGATCCACCACCCGAGCCAGGGTCCGACGAGGAACAGCGCCAGGATGCCCAGTTGCGAGGCGCGCCGCAGCAGCAGCCACTTGTGCGCGCGCAACCAGCCCTTGGCTTCGATCGCTTCCTGCCCGGGGCGCGCCACCACGCCGCGCATCGCGGCGCCGCGCACGCTGGTGGGCGGGACCTTGCGTTCCGGCACGCCGCCGGTCGTCGTCTGCGCGCTCATGGCTTCCACCCCGAATCAAGACCACTGCCGGCGGGTTGGGCCGGCTTGTAATCAGGGACCTGCGGACCTTCCCCCGGTTTGACGCGGGTGTCGCCGTAGGCCTTGTCTTCGAGGCCACGAACGGGCAGCTCGACCTGGTCGCCGATCAGCGAACCGCCGGCCGCTTCCTTCTCTTCCCAGCCGCGCAGGTAGTGCTCCGCCTTGGAGCCCTGCGCCAGCTTGATCGGCAGCACCTTGATCGCCGACTCGCCGGGCAGCACACAGGCCTTCTCGCACTTGCCACAGCCGGTGCAGTACTCGGAATGCACCGTCGGCAGCAACATGGCGTGACGGTCGGAGCGCGGGTTGTGCATGCGCTCGAGCGTGATCGCCTTGTCGATGACCGGGCACACGCGGTAGCACACGTCGCAGCGCAGGCCGAGGAAGTTGAGGCAGTTCTCCTGGTCGATGAGCACGGCCAACCCCATCTTCGCCTTGCCGATGTCGGTGAGCCCGCGATCGAGCGCACCGGTCGGACAGGCGACCACACAGGGGATGTCCTCGCACATTTCACAGGGGATCCTGCGCGCTTCGAAGTACGGCGTGCCCGTCGCCACGTTGTCGCCGAGTTCGGCCAGCTTCAGCGTGTCGTAGGGGCAGTCGCGCACGCACAAGCCGCAGCGCACGCAAGCCGCAAGGAAGTCGCCTTCGGGGAGAGCACCGGGCGGACGGATCGCAGTGGCCGGCAGCGCCGACGCCTGCTTCGCGTACATCCCGGCACCGAGCGCAAGCAGGCCCGCGCCACCGGCGACGCCCGCCGCATCCTTGAGGAAGCGGCGACGCGGCGACGGTGCGCTGGCTGCGGTACGTCCGGTCGGTTTCACGGTGTCGTTCATGTTCGTCGTGAGCCTGCGCCCGGGGCCGTCCCCCCGGTCGGCGGGGCGCGGGGCTCACGCCTCCTGTCGATTAGGCCTTCACCACCTTGACCGCACACTTCTTGTAGTCGGTCTCTTTCGAGATCGGGCAGGTGGCGTCGAGCGTGAGCTTGTTCACCAGCCGGCCTTCATCGAAGAAGGGCACGAAGATCAGGCCGACGGGCGGCTTGTTGCGGCCGCGGGTCTCGAGACGGGCGACGATCTCGCCGCGCCGCGACGACACCTTGACCGCCATGCCGCGCTGCAAGCCGCGCTTCTGAGCGTCGTCCGGGTGCATGAAGACCTGGGCTTCCGGCACCGAGCGGTGCAGTTCGGGGACGCGGCGCGTCATCGAGCCGGTATGCCAGTGCTCCAGCACGCGGCCGGTACACAGCCACATGTCGAACTCGGCATCCGGCATCTCGGGCGGATCCTGGTAGGGCAGCGCGAACACGACCGCCTTGTTGTCCTTGTGACCGTAGAACTTCACGCCCTCGCCCGCCTTCACGTACGGGTCGTAGCCCTCGCGGAAGCGCCACAGGGTTTCCTTGTTGTCGACCACCGGCCAGCGCAGGCCGCGCGCCTTGTGATAGACGTCGAAGTTCGCCAGATCGTGGCCATGGTCGCGACCGAATGCGGCGTACTCCTCGAACAGCCCCTTCTGCAGGTAGTAGCCGAGTTCCTTCGACTCGTCGTTCATGTAGCCCTTCCAGGCGTGGGCGTTGGCCGTCTCCACGTCGGTGAGCGGGTACTTGTTCACCTGGCCGTTGGCGTAGAGGATGTCGTACAGGGTCTTGCCCTTGTACTCCGGCTTCTTCGCGATCAGCTCGGCCGGCCACACTTCCTCGACCTTGAAGCGCTTGGCGAACTGGATGTACTGCCACAGGTCGGACTTGGCCTCGCCCGGTGCAGCCACCTGCTGGCGCCAGAACTGGGTGCGACGCTCGGCGTTGCCGAAGGCGCCTTCCTTCTCGGCCCACATCGCCGAGGGCAGGATCAGGTCGGCCGACAGCGCGGACACGGTCGGATAGACGTCGGACACGACGACGAAAGCTTCGGGATTGCGCCAGCCCGGGTAGATCTCGTCATTGACGTTCGGACCCGCCTGCATGTTGTTGGTGGTCGTGGTCCAGTAGCACTTGACCTTGCCGTCCTTCAGCGCGCGGCTCTGCGCCACGGCGTGCAGGCCGATCTTGCCCGGGATGGTGCCTTCGGGCAGCTGCCAGATCTGCTCGGTCAGTGCGCGGTGCATCGGGTTGGTGACGACCATGTCGGCCGGCAGACGGTGGGCGAAAGTGCCGACCTCGCGCGCGGTGCCGCAGGCCGAGGGCTGACCGGTCAGCGAGAACGGGCTGTTGCCGGGCTCGGAGATCTTGCCCACCAGCAGGTGGACGTTGTAGATCATGTTGTTAACCCAGGTGCCACGGGTGTGCTGGTTGAAGCCCATGGTCCAGAACGACACGACCTTGCGGTTGGGGTCGGCATACTGCTCGGCCATCTTCTTCAGGCGGTCTTCCGGCACGCCCGACAGCTTGGACACCTTCTCGACGGTGTACTCGGACACGAACTTGGCGAACTCGTCGAAGCTGATGTCCTTGGCCGCGCCGGTGTCGCCCTTCGGCTTGCCGTCGGCGCCGGGATAGCCATTGCTGGTGGCCTTGGCTTCGAGCACGTGGTTCGGACGCAGGCCGAAGCCGATGTCCGTTTCGCCCATCTTGAACTTGACGTTGCGATTGACGAAGTCGGTATTAACGCGCTTGTTCTGAATGATGTAGTTGCAGATGTAGTTCAGGATTGCCAGGTCGGTGTTCGGCACGAAGATCATCGGGTTGTCGGCGAGCTCGTAAGAACGATGCTCGAAGGTCGACAACACATGGACCTCGCAGCCTTCCTTGGACAGGCGACGGTCGGTGATGCGACTCCACAGGATGGGGTGCATCTCGGCCATGTTCGAGCCCCACAACACGAAGGTGTCGGCGTTCTCGATGTCGTCGTAGCAGCCCATCGGCTCGTCGATGCCGAAGGTGCGCATGAAGCCGGCCACGGCCGAGGCCATGCAGTGGCGCGCGTTCGGGTCAATGTTGTTGGTGCGGAAGCCGGCCTTGTAGAGCTTGGCGGCGGCATAGCCTTCCCAGATCGTCCACTGGCCGGAGCCGAACATGGCGATCGAATCGGCGCCGTGCTCCTTGATGGCCTTTTTCCACTTCTCTTCCATGATGTCGAAGGCCTGATCCCACGAGATCGGCGTGAACTCGCCGTTCTTGTCGTACTTGCCGTTCTTCATGCGCAGCAACGGCTTGGTGAGGCGATCCTCGCCGTACATGATCTTGGACAGGAAGTAGCCCTTGATGCAGTTCAGACCGCGGTTGACCGGCGAATCCGGGTCACCCTGGGTGGCAACGATGCGGCCGTTCTGCACGCCGACCAACACCGAGCAACCCGTGCCGCAGAAGCGACAGGCCGCCTTGTCCCAGCGCACCTTGGTGCCGGCGGCAGCTGCGCCGTTGCCCTGCGCCTGGGTGACCACGGGAATGCCGATGCCGGCCGTTGCAGCGGCTGCGGCGATCGCATTGTTCTTGATGAAATCGCGTCGATTCATACTCATTTCATGCCTCCGTCAATTCGAGACCGTCATCGGTGTATTCGTATGCCAGCGTCACCGCCTGCACCTTGGGCGCGAGGTTGATTGCAAGGATCGAGTCGGTGACCGACCAGCCCTCGCCATCCTCCACGGTGACCACGATGCGACCGACCTCCTCCGAGGAGCCATGAATCTCGACCCCCGGGATGCGCGCCAGCGCTTCCTTGATTTCCGGGAAATCCGCAGGCAGGGCCCGCAGAACCAGACTTGCAATCTTCATTGTTCGCTCTCCGTCGGAACTTCGCTTTCGGCCCTCACTACGATGGCCCGCGTCGGACAGGATGCGAAACAGGCACCACAGCCCGTACATGTGTCGGCATCCAGTTGCGGCAACGCCACGCCACCGATGCGCGGGCGGAAACGGATCGCGCCCGTGGGGCAACTCTCGCCGCAGACTCGGCACTCCACGCCTGCCTCCGCAAGACAGGCCTGACCGATACTGGCTTTCAACGCCCAGGGCGCCTCGCCTTCCGCGCGGCGCAGCAGGGCGCGCGGCGCGCAACGCGTCACGCATTCGCCGCAGAACGTGCACTCACCGAGTGAGAAGTCGACCGCGGGGAACCCGCCGTCGGCCCGGACCAGAATGGCGGTCGGACAGGCGTCGATACAGATATCGCATCGGGTACAGGAGGAGATGAAATCGTGCTCTTCCCGCGCCCACGGGGGACGCATGGCGGGCGCCACTGCACGGACCCTGCCGCGCAGAAAGCCCCGACGAGAAGGTGATGCCGATTCCACAGGTGCCCCTGAACCCATTTGTACGCCGCCCATTGAATCCCATGGCGGCAACCCGGTCATTGACCGCGGTCAAGGATGGAAGCGGCGCGTCGCCGCTATCGGGCGACCAGAAGAGGGGGTACAAGCGGAGAGGAAGCCGGGTAAAAAAAGCAGCCGGTTCAGCCGCGCAGGTGCTCCACTGCCCACACCGCGGCCTCGACCCGCGACCGCAGGTTGAGCTTGCGCAGGATGTGCTTGACGTGGACCTTGACCGTGCCTTCCGCGATGTCGAGCTCGCGGCCGATCATCTTGTTCGACAGGCCGGCGGCAATCCTGTCGAGGATGCGCTGCTCCTGTTCGGTCAGGCCGGCGGCGTCCACGGACTGCGGTCGCGCCTCGCTGCGCAGGGCAGCCGCCAGCAGCAGGTTGAGCTCGGGCGGGATCACCACCCGTCCCGCCGCGACGTCCGCGAGCGCCGCCGCCATCGCCTCGGGCTCCATGTCCTTCAGCAGGTAGCCGTCGACGCCGCCACGCAGCGCCGCGACCACATCCTCGCCCTGGTCCGACACCGTGATCATCACCACCCGCGGCTCGGGTCGCATCTGGCGCAGCTGGCGCAGCACCTCGAGTCCGCTCATGTCGCGCATGTTGAGATCCAGCAGCACCAGGTCGGGCTGCAGCGAGCGCGCCATCTCGATGCCTTCCACGCCACAGGTCGCCTCGCCGACGAGGCGAAACGCGGGCACCGTCTGCAGCAACTGCGCCAGCCCCTTGCGGAACAGCGGATGGTCGTCAACGATCAGGACAGATTCGAGGGGTGTGTCGTTCATCAACGGCTTCCTTCTTCGGCGAATGCGTCGACCGCAAGCGCCGGCAGGGTATGGACGGCCTGGAAGTTTACGCTGATACGGGTGCCCCCCTCGCCACGACGAGTGATCTCGATCTCTCCGCCCAGGCTGCGCGCCCGTTCGCGCATGATCGACAGCCCGTGATGGTCGCGGCCATCCACCGGTCCGTCGTCGATACCCACGCCATCGTCCTCCACCGTGATCGTGACCCGCCCCGCCTCGTCGCAGGCCAGGGCCACGCGCGCGTGCCTCGCCATCGCATGTCGCAGCATGTTCGACAGCGCCTCACGCACGATCTGCAGCACGTGAACTTCCTGGTTCGGCGTCAGGCTGCAGTCCGAGAGCCGGATCTCGAGCGCGATGTCGACGCCGCCGCGTTCGCGGTATTCCGCCACCGCGGCACGCAGCAGCGCGCCCAGGTCGCCCGACAGCTCGAGACGGAAGGACACCAGCAGCTCGCGCAGCTGGCGGTAGGCGTCATTCACCCCGGTACGCAGGTCCGCCAGGATGGTGTCGGCCTCGGCCAGCCGCGCCGGATCGGCCAGGGCGCGCTGCAGCAGGCTCATCTGGATCTTCATGTAGGACAGCGCCTGCGCCAGCGAATCGTGCAGCTCGCGCGCGATCACCGAGCGCTCTTCCTGCAGCGCCAGCAGGCGCTCCTGCTCGCTGCGCCGCGCCGCGCCCAGCGCCATGCCGATGTGGCGGGACAGGGCCTCGACCAGCTGGCGCTGCCAGTCCTCCAGCGCTTCGCCGGCGGGCAGGGCCAGACGCAGCATGCCGTAGTGGTGCTCGCGGTCACGCAAGGGGAAGCGCAGCAGCTTCTGCTCCCCCCGCAGCTCCGCCCCGGCAACCGAAACCGCCCTGCATTCGGCACAGGCCTGGTCGCCGCGCGCAACGCGTTCGACGCAGGGGCCGAGCGTCGACGCGATCACCGTCGCCGGCCCCTCCTGGCGCGGTTCGATGCAGGCGAAGCTGCCCTGCAGGCCAGCGACATGGTCGATGTCGCGCAAGGTGGCCTCGTACACCGCCGGCTCGGTCGGCGTCTGGTACAGGCGGGCGATGGCATGGTAGAGCAGCTCCAGCGAGCGGTTGCTGCGCTGCAGCTCCGCGGTCTTCTCGGCCACGCGTTGCTCGAGGGTCTGGTACTGGCGCGAGATCTCGCCCGCCATCAGGTTGAAGGTGGCGCCGACGCGGCCGAGTTCATCGTAGCCGACGTGCTCGACCCGGGCCGAATAGTCGCCACGGGCAATCGCCCGCGTCGCCGCCAGCAGCCCGCCCAGCGGCTTGAGCAGCGAGCGGCGCAGGATGAAGAGGGCCACGATGATCACCACCAGCGTGGCGATGATCGCCCCGGCCAGGATCTCGCGCAGGTCCTCGATGCGGGCCTCGGTGTCCTGCTCGAGCACGAAGACCAGCGTGTCGAGCTGGTCGACGAAACGGTCCACGTTGGTGAGCAAGGCCTCGACCTCCTCGGGCGGCGTCGACGGCTCTGCGCGCACCATGACTTTCAGGCTCGGTCTCAGGCTCTGGCGCCACGACGAATCCACGCCACGATAGGTGGCGGCGAAGAGGCCACCGGGGTCGCGCTGCACGATGCGCTGCAGTTCGGGATGCCCCAGCGCGCGCTCGAAATCCTCGATCGCCGCCTCGACCCGTCGCGGCGACAGCGGGCCGCTCAGCGCATCGGCCGCCACCAGCCCTGCAACGCGGTAGGTGAGCCGGCGCAGGCTGCCGGCGTGGTTGATCGCACTGGCACTGCCCTGCACGCTCTCGGCCACCATCACCGACGCACTCATGCCCGCCAGGCTGATCAGCGCCAGCGCCAGCATGGCGAGCGCCACCAGCAGCAGGATCGAATGCCTGACGAGCAGGCGCGGCATCGCGAACTTCATCTTCAGTCTCCAGCGGCCAGCGGGGGGTATCTGTCGGCCTACTCCTTTATACCTGCAATCGCCCCATGGCCGCCGACAATCGGCATGTTTTTCATTGTTTACAATAGCTTGCAAATCACCCTGATACCTCTTTGGAGGTAGGCGAGCGCCAACTCGCGCGCGCGTGGCGCCTTTGACCCGGCCGCCGCCCTGTCTAGACTGCAGTTCAGCCACGCTGACAACCGGTGTAGCACGCAGGAGCGAACGATGAAACGAGAAAAAACCCCTCCCAGCATTCCGAGCCTGAGCCAGATTGCCCCCTTCGATCTGCTCGACGACGCACGTCTGCACCGCATGGTCGCCGCGTCCCGCTTGGTGCGGGCCGAGCGTGGCGAGATTCTCATCCAGGCCCAGGACGTCGCCACCTGTATGCACGTGGTGCTCGACGGCGAGGTGAAATGCCTTCTCCTGGCACCCTCGGGCAGCGAGAAGCTGATCCGCATCGCCGGCCCCGGCGACACCTTCGGCGAAGAGGCCGCCCTCCTCGGCCGCCCCGCGATGGCGATGGCGCAGGCTGCGCGCACCACCCGCCTGCTGCATGTGCCCATCGCGCTGGTGCGCGACGCGATGGTCGCCGTTCCCAGCTTTGGCGAAGCCATGACCACCCGGCTCGCGGCCGCCAGCTACGAGATGATGCTGCACATGCAGCTCTGCATCCAGCTGAGCAGCACGCAGCGCGTTGCACAGTATCTGGCGCAGCTTGCACCGCAGGGCGCCGAACATGCCGAAATCCGCCTCGCGTCCGACAAGCAGACCATCGCGGCCCAGCTCAACCTCACGCCCGAGACCTTCTCGCGCGTGCTGTCGCGCTTCGTACGCGACGGCCTGGTGCGCCCGCAGGGTCGCCGCGGCCTGATGCTGGACAACCTCAGCCAGCTGCGGCGCGCGGCAGCCCACTAGCCGCGGGACGCCTCAGCCAGGTTCTCCGGGGACGAGCGGCTCGACAGCCGCCATGTTGGCGGGGGCGGCAAACCAGCGCCCGAGCAGGCGCCAGGTGTCTACATCGAAACGCCGCGTTCGATCGATGGAAGGCAGATCCTCACGCCGTTCGACGCTGCCGAGATGGCACCACTGGTCGAATGCGTGGTAAGCCTCGCGCCCCGAATGGGCATGACGCTCGGCGACGACGATCGCCCCCTGCCACGGCCACGGCTTGATGCCGGCCGACGCCAGGCCGCCAAGCAGGCGGGCATCGTGCTCGGCGGCGCTTTCCCGCCGCGCGCACACCCCCGCACAACGCTTCGCGTGGAAGGCCGAGCAGGCCCCGATGGTGCCTGACTCCAGGCCGAGCCGGCGGGGGCACAGGCGATACAGCAGGGCCAGTTCGCGCAGCAGGTTCTCCGCCTCGCGGCGATTGCGGAACACGCCATGCAGCCCCTGCCACCCGGCCGGATCGGTGCCGGCGATCGGCACGCGCTCATAGATCGGCGGACGGCGGCGGTTGTCCAACAGACGCAGCGCGAAGGCCTCGTCCACGCTTTCGGGCACGCGGTTGAAAGGCGGACGCAGGCGCTTAACGAGTTCGGCCTCACGCAGGATCGCGTCGAGCTCGCCGGCGGTCTCGACCCACTCGACCCGGCGCACCTGTTCGCGCAGCTCGGCATCCTTGCCCTTGCGCACGCTGGCCGCAAAATGTTCCCTGACCCGCGCACGCAGGCTGACGGCACGGGCGGCGAACAGCGGGCGGTCGCTGCGCCCGGGTGGCGGCGCCTCGGCTTCGGCATGAAACAGATAGACGCCGGGCACGTCGGGAATCGCCTCGAGCAGCCCCTCGGGCAGGCCGGGGGTCTGCGCCGGCGCCTTCATGGCGCGCTCGGCGGCGCGAGCGATCACATCGGGCGCGAACTGCGCCTGCGCCATCTGTACGAACTGCCACAGCGCCTCGGTATCGCCCATGGCCCGGTGGCGGGCGCCGCAGTGCAGGCCGTGACGCTCGATCAGCGCATCCAGCCCATGGCGATGGTGTTCGGGAAACAGCGCCCGCGACAGCTTGACCGTGCACAGCACGCGGGCATCGAAGGCGCGACCGATACGATCGAAGGCGTTCTTGATGAAGCCGAAATCGAAGCGCGCATTGTGGGCAACGAAAACGCAGTCGGCCAGCAGCGCCTGCACCTGGTCGGCCAGCGTCTCGAAGCGGGGCGCGCCGGCCACCATGTCGTTGGTGATGCCGGTCACCTGCTGGATCAGCGGCGGGATGGGAATCCCGGGGTCGACCAGGCTTTCCCAGCGCTCGACGAGCACGCCGTCCTCGACACGGAGGATGGCGATCTCGGTGATGCGGTCGCGCACCGGATGGGCTCCGGTGCTCTCGACATCGATGAAGGCAAGACGGCGCGGCAGGCTCATGCGGTCAGCGCACGGCGCCGCGCGAAGGGTCGCGATGCAAGGCTCAGTGGTTGGCGTCGTAGTAGTACGGCTTCACCGGCACGCGCGCCTCGCGGTGGCGCTGCTGCTCCTCGAGCGACTGCGGCTTGTCCCACCACAGGGCGCGGCCCTTCTGCTGCTCGACGCGCTCCTGCGGATGCTTCTCCATCCATTCACGCATGAACTTGGTGTGTTCGGATTCGTACATGGCCATGATCGGGTCCCCGGAAAGTGGCCGCAATTCTAGCAGCAGGCGCCGACCTGCGCCGCTGCTGCAGCGCGCAATCGCCTTGCGGATTCCGTGACGCAGAACGCATGCGGCACGCCGGCCGCATGTTAGGCTGCACCGATACTGCGGCCGCGCCCAATCATCCCTTCGACTCGCTCTGCGCATGAACCTCAAGACGCGCTTCCTGCTCCTGGCCACCCTGCTGGTCCTGACCGCCTCGGCGGCGGCATGGTCGGTTTTCCAGCGTATTGCCGAATCCATCATCGAGCAGTGGGGCGTGCGGCTCGCGGAGGTGCAGGTACGTTCGGACAGCGCCAAGCTGCTGCAGCCCATCGCCCGCGAGATCGCGCTTGCACGCCAGATGGCCGACTCGCAGGTTCTGCGGCGCTGGGCGAAGACGCCGGAAGACGCCAGCATGCGCAGCGAGGCGATCGCCGAGATGGAGAGCTTTCGCAGCAACTTCCAGGATCGCAGCTACTTCGTCGCCCTGCTCGACTCCGGCGCCTACTTCCACAACAACGCGCACAACGAATTCGCCGCCAACCCGCTGCGCTACTACCTCCAGCCCGACAACCCGCCGGACGCGTGGTTCTACACCATCGTGCGCGAGGGTCGCGACTTCCACCTCAACGTCAATCCCGACATCGCGCTCGGCGTGACCAAGCTCTGGATCGACGTACTGCTGCGCGACGGCGAGCGCATTCTCGGCGTCGTCGGCACCGGCCTCGAACTGGACGGCTTCATCCGCGACGTCATCGACGTCGCCCCACCTGGCATCACCACCCTCTTCGTCGACCACAACGGCGCCATCCAGCTGTTCCGGGACCGCAACCTGATCGACTACGCCAGCATCACCAAGCCCGAATGGCACAAGAAGACCGTGGATCTGCTGCTGGATACCGCGGAAGATCGCACCCACCTGCGCGACATGATGCGCGAACTCGCCGCGACCACCACGCCCGGGACGAACGTGCTGAGCCGCTTCGTGCTCGTCAACGGCAAGCGTCATCTCGCCGGCATCGCCTACCTGCCCGAGCTCGACTGGTACGAGATCACGCTGCTCGATCTCGACGTGGTGATGCCCGTCAACCAGCTCGGCATGGCGGCGCTGGTGTTCGCCGCCGCCCTGCTGCTGACGCTGGTGATCGTGCATCTGGCCCTGGAACGCCTTGTGTTCCGCCCTGTGAGCGCGCTCGAGCGCGCAATCCTGCGCGTGCGTGACGGCGACCTCAGCCCGGTCGACCTGCCTTCGGGCAAGGGCGAGATCGGGCGCCTGATCAAGCACTTCGAGGCCATGGCCGGCGCCGTGCGCAACACCACGGTCGAACTCGAAAGCCGCGTCCAGGAACGCACCGAAGCCCTGAACCGCCTGGCGCGGATCGACGACCTGACCGGGCTGATCAACCGCCGCGGCATGAGCGAGCTGATCGACGAGGCGGTGAGCCGCAGCACCCGCGAACGGCAAGCCTTCGGCATCATCTGGATCGACGTCGATTACTTCAAGGAAATCAACGACGAGCTCGGCCACGCCGAAGGCGACCGCGCGCTGATGACGGTCGCCGCACTGCTGCGCGACCACATCCGCCCCTATGACAGCGCCGCACGCTGGGGCGGTGACGAGTTCCTGGTGCTGCTGACGCCGTGCGACACGACGACGCTGGCCAGCCTGAGCGAGCGCATCCGCGCCGAAGCCGAGGCCGCGCGCCCGCTGCCCGGCGGCCGCGCGCTGACGGTGAGCATCGGCGCACGGCTGGTGAAGCCGGGGGAAACCGTGGAACTGGCGCTGCAGAAGGCTGACGAGGCGCTCTATGAAGCCAAGAACGGCGGTCGCAACACCGTGCGCCTGAACGCCTGAAACGGCGCCCGGGCAGCTTCAGGCGGCGCGCCCGTCGCCCTTCACGCGGCCGATCCGCACCACATCCGGCACCCGGCGCACGCCGCGCATCACGCGCGCCAGATGCATGCGGTCGCGTACCTGCAGCGTGAAGTTGAGTGCGGTGTAGGCACCCTGTTCGTTGTCCATGTGCACGCTCTGGATGTTGCAGTCTTCCTCGGCGATGGCGCTCGCCACCCGCGCCAGCACGCCACGCGCGTTGCGCGTCAGCACCCGGATGCCGACATCGAACAGGCGGTCGTCGTTGCCCGCCTCCCACTCGACATCCACCCAGCGCCCGCGGTCGCCACGCAGCTTGGCGACGCTCGGGCAGTCGTGGGTATGCACTTCCAGCCCCTGCCCCTTGCGCAGCGTGCCGATGATCGGATCGCCCGGAATCGGATGGCAGCAACGCGCGAGCTGCACCGCGATGCCCTCGGAACCGCGGATCGTGATGGCACCGGCCGGCTTCGGCTTGACTACGTCGGGCCGGCCCGACTCCATGTCCTGCGCCTGCGCCAGGCGGCGCGCAACAATGGCGGGCAGGCGCTTGCCCAGGCCGAGGTCGGCGAAGATGTCCTTCTTGTGACGCACGCCACGGTCACGCAGGAAGCGGTCCCAGGCGAAAGTAGAGATCTGCCCCAGCATGAGCCCGTGCGGCCGCAGAGCCTGATTGAGCAGGCGCTCGCCCAGCGCGACGGACTCGTCCTGCTGGGCGTTCTTCATGAAGTGGCGGATCTGCGCGCGCGCCTTGCCGGTGCGGGCGTAGGACAGCCAGGCCGGATTGGGATTGGCGTGCGCGGCGGTGATGATCTCGACCTGGTCGCCATTGCGCAGTTCGCTGCGCAGCGGCATGAGGTCGCCGTTGATGCGGCAGGCGACGCAGCGGTTGCCGATGTCGGTATGCACCGCATAGGCGAAGTCCACCGGCGTCGAGCCTTTGGGCAGCGAGAAGATCGTGCCCTTGGGCGAGAACACGTAGACCTCGCCCGGGAACAGGTCGATCTTGACGTGCTCGAGGAACTCGGTGGCCTCGCCCGAGGCCGACTGCAGCTCGAGCAGCGACTGCAGCCAGGAATGCGTCTTCTGCTGCAGCTCGGTCAGCGTCTTCTCGTCTTCCTTGTACAGCCAGTGCGAGGCCACGCCGGAATCGGCGATGTGATGCATCTCGCGCGTGCGGATTTGCACCTCGACCGGTGTGCCGAACGGCCCGATCAGCGTCGTATGCAGGCTCTGGTAGCCATTCGCCTTGGGGATGGCGATGTAGTCCTTGAACTTGCCCGGCACCGGCTTGTACATCGAGTGCAGCGCACCCAGTGCCAGGTAGCAGCCGGGCACGTCGCGCACGATGACACGGAAGCCGTAGATGTCGAGCACCTGCGAGAACGACAGGCGCTTTTCGACCATCTTGCGGTAGATGCCGTAGAGATGCTTCTCGCGCCCCTGCACCTCGGCGGTGATGCCCCACTGCGGCAGGCGCGCCTCGATCGCCTCGCGCACCTTGCCGACCACCTCGCGGCGGTTGCCGCGCGCTGCACGGATGGCGCGCGCCAGCACCTGGTAGCGCAGCGGGTACTTGTTGCTGAACGACAGCTCCTGCAACTCGCGGAACAGATCGTTGAGGCCCAGCCGGTTGGCGATCGGCGCGTAGATCTCGAGCGTTTCGTTGGCGATGCGGCGGCGCTTGGCCGGACGCATGTGGCCCAGCGTACGCATGTTGTGCAGGCGGTCCGCCAGCTTGATGAGGATGACGCGCAGGTCGCTCGCCATCGCCAGCAGCATCTTGCGGAAATTCTCCGCCTGCGCCTCCTCGTGCGAGCGGAACTCGATCTTGTCGAGCTTGGACAGCCCGTCGACCAGTTCGGCCGACACCTTGCCGAAGCGCTCGGCGATCTCCGCCTTGGAGATGTGGGTGTCCTCCATCACGTCGTGGAGGAGTGCGGCGATCAGCGCCTGCGCGTCGAGGTGCCAGTCGGCGACCAGCGAGGCCACCGCGACCGGATGGCTGACGTAGGGCTCGCCGCTGACGCGGAACTGGCCGGCGTGCGCATCGGCCGAGAAATAGTAGGCCGCCTCGACCCGCCCCACGTCCTCGGGACGCAGGTAGGTCTGGATCTTCGCCTTCAGCTGCTGGAAATCAAGCGACAGCACGCTCGACGTGGGCGGGCTGAAGATCGGACGAGGGGCGCCTATGTCGCTTGCTTCCATGTGTCGCCCCTCATGGCCAGGCTCAGGCCTGACCGCGGTTCAGCATCTCGAGCCCGACTTTGCCGGCGGCGACTTCACGCAGCGCGATCACGGTGGGCTTGTCCTTGTCGTGCGGATCGATGTCGATCTGCGGCGTGCTGCCGATGGTCAGCTGACGGGCGCGATAGGTCGCGGCCAGCGTGAGCTGGAAGCGGTTCGGAATCTTCTTCAGGCAGTCTTCGACGGTGATGCGGGCCATGTTCAATCCTGTTCGAGAAAGTCGAAAAATTCGGGATGACGCTGATGCTGGTTCGGATAACGCAGGCGGGCAGCACGCACCACTGCGACCAGATCGTCCAGCGCAACGTCGATTTCGTTATTGATTATAACGTAGTCAAATTCGGCCACATGGCGCATTTCCCCGCGTGCGCCGAGCAGCCGACGGCTGATCACCTCGTCGCTGTCGGTGCCGCGGCCGCGCAGGCGCGCCTCCAGTTCCTCCATCGACGGCGGCATGATGAATACGCCGACCGCCTCGGAGAAGGACTTGCGTACCTGCTGCGCGCCCTGCCAGTCGATCTCGAGCAGCGTGTCGCGACCGGCGGCGATCTGGTCCCGCAGCCACACCTTGGACGTGGCGTAGTAGTTACCGTGGACCTCCGCCCACTCAAGAAATTCGCCGCGATCACGCAGCGCGCGGAAGGTCGGGACGTCGACGAAGTGATACTCGCGGCCGTCCTGCTCGCCGGGACGAGGCGCGCGCGTGGTGTAGGAGATCGACAGCTGCACGCGCGGGTCGCGCTGCAGCAGGCCGCGCACCAGGGTCGTCTTGCCGGCGCCCGAGGGCGCGGTGACGATGAAGAGGGTTCCGGGCATGGCGGCGTTCCTTACTCGATGTTCTGCACTTGTTCGCGCATCTGCTCGATCAGCACCTTCATCTCCATCGCAATGCCGGTGATGTCGGTGGCGGGCGATTTGGATGCCAGGGTGTTGGCCTCGCGGTTCAGCTCCTGCATCAGGAAATCCAGGCGCTTGCCGGCCGCGCCGCCGGCCTTGAGGATGCGCTCGACCTCGTCGAGGTGCGTGCTCAGGCGCGTCAGCTCCTCGGCCACGTCGATGCGCTGGGCGTAGAGCGCGACTTCCTGGCGGATGCGGTCTTCGTCCAGGCTGGCGACCGCATCGCGCAGCTTGGCGGTCAGGCGCTCCTGGTATTCGGCGACCACCGCCGGCATGCGCGGCGTGGCGGTGGCGACGAGCTCGCGCATGCGGGCGACGCGTTCGCGGATGGCATCGGCCAGCTTCTCGCCCTCGCGGCGGCGGGTGGCGACCAGCTCCACCAGCGCGGCATCGGTCAGCGCGCAGATGTGCGGCAGCAGTTCGTCGAAGCCCAGGCTGTCGTCGGCGAGCATGCCGGGCCAGCGCAGTAGCTCATTGACGGACAGCGGCGACGCATCCGGGAAGCGAGCGCGCAGCGTGTCCTGGGCATCGGCCAGCTGGTCGACCAAGGCGCCGTTCAGCGCCAGGCTGCGCGGCGCGCCGTGGCCGGCCTGCAGGTTGAGGCGGCATTCCACCTTGCCGCGGCCGAGCTTGGCGGTGATGCGTTCGCGGATGGCGGGCTCGGCCTGGCGCAGGTCGTCCACGATGCGAAAACCGAGGTCGAGGTAGCGCGAATTCACGCTGCGCAGCTCAAGGTGAACGCTCACGCCACCCAGGTCGCGGGTCTGGACCGCGAAACCTGTCATGCTCTGGATCATCTGGGGTCTCCGGGAACCCGGCGCGATCGTTTACACTGCGGGTCCCACTCAGGAAAGAGGCTGGGAAAGCCCGGATTCTAGCGCCCACGAAGATGCCGCCTCAAGCCAACTGCGCGCTGCCCGCAGGCTTCCAGCTCGACCAGTACCGCATCGACCGCCAGCTTTCGCTCGGTGGGTTCTCGATCGTCTATCTGGCGCACGACGAAGCCGGAACGCCGGTCGCCATCAAGGAATACCTGCCGAACTCGCTCGCCCTGCGCAAGGACGGCGAGATCATGCCGCAGGTGACCGAAGAGCATCAGGCGGCCTTCCGCTACGGCATGAAGTGCTTCTTCGAGGAGGGGCGTTCGCTCGCCAAGCTGATGCATCCGAATGTCGTGAGGGTGCTCAACTTCTTTCGCGCCAACGGCACGGTGTACATGGTCATGCAGTTCGAACGCGGCCGCACGCTGCACGACTTCATCCAGAAACATCGGGGCGACATCCGCGAGGCCTTCATCCGCACGGCGTTTGCACGCCTGCTGAACGGCCTGCGCGAGGTCCATGCCCACAAGCTGCTGCATCTAGACATCAAGCCGTCGAACATCTACCTGCGTACCGACGGCACACCGGTGCTGCTCGACTTCGGCGCCTCGCGCCAGACCCTGATGAACGACCAGCCGATCCTCAAGCCGATGTACACCCCAGGCTTCGCGTCGCCCGAGCAGTACGACCGGCGCGACCAGCTCGGCCCGTGGAGCGACATCTACAGCGTCGGGGCGAGCCTCTACACCTGCATCATCGGCAGCGCGCCGCCGCGTGCCGATGAACGCGTCAAACAGGACACGCTTCAGCCCTTGGCCAAGACCCAGTCCGACCGCTTCTCGCCGCAGCTACTCGAGCTGATCGACTGGTGCCTGAAGCTCGACCCCTTTGCGCGCCCGCAGAGCGTCTATACGCTGCAGAAGGCGCTGGTACACAAGAGCGAAGTGGAAACCGCGCCGCACACGCCCTGGTTCACCGATCTCGGCAGCAGACTCAAGGCCTTCATCGGCCGCGGCTGAAGGAATTCGACATGCGATTCACGATCTACCAGGAAAGCCGCATCGGCCAGCGCCAGTCCAACCAGGACCGCATCGCCTACTGCTATTCGCGCGACTCCCTGCTGATGGTGGTGGCCGACGGCATGGGCGGCCACCTGCACGGCGAACTGGCCGCGCACATCGCGGCGCAGTACATCACGCACGCCTTCCAGCGCGAGGCGCAGCCGGCACTGCACGACCCGGCGCTGTTCCTGTCGCGCGCGCTCACCGGCGCCCACCACGCGATCCTCGACGACACCCTCGACCGTCACCTGCAAGAGGCGCCGCGCACCACCATCGTCGCCTGCGTCGTGCAGGACGGCACGGCCTACTGGGCGCACGCCGGTGACTCGCGCCTGTACCTGCTGAGGCGTGGCCGCATCCACACGCGCACGCGCGACCACTCGCGCGTGCAGATGCTGATGGACCAGGGCCTGCTGAGCGCCCACGACGCCGCCAATCACCCGGGGCGCAACCGCATTTATTCCTGCCTGGGCGGCACGCACTCGCCCCAGATCGAGTATTCGCCGCGCATGGATCTGCTCGACGGCGACACCTTCGTGCTGTGCAGCGACGGCGTGTGGGGCCCGCTCGGCGACGAAGCGCTGCTGGTCGGCCTGGTCGACACCCCGCTCAACGTGGCCGTGCCGCGCCTGATGAGCCAGGCCGAGGCCCGCGCCGGCGAGACTGCCGACAATCTCTCGATGGTCGCGATGACCTGGCATGACGACCTGTCCACCGCGGGACCGGACGTCATCTCGACGCAGACCATGGCGCTCAACCACTTCACCACCGAGATCGACCTCAGCAGCCGCAGCATCGGCCAGCTCGTCGACCTCGACGAGGACGAGATCGAACGCGCCATCCGCGAAATCAACGCCGCCATCCACAAGTTCGACAAGCGATAGGAACCCCCCATGCGACCCAGCGAGCGCAAACCCGACGAACTCCGCACCGTCCGCCTCACCCGCGGCTTCACGTGCCACGCCGAAGGCTCGGTGCTGGTCGAGTTCGGCGCCACCCGCGTGCTGTGCACTGCCAGCGTCGAAGAGAGCGTACCGCCCTTCCTGCGCGGCAAGGGCCAGGGCTGGCTCACTGCCGAGTACGGCATGCTGCCGCGCGCCACCCACACCCGCGGCGTACGCGAGGCGGCCAAGGGCAAGCAGAGCGGCCGCACGCAGGAAATCCAGCGCCTCATCGGCCGCAGCCTGCGCGCGGTGGTCGACCTGGAAGCGCTGGGCGAACGCCAGATCATCATCGACTGCGACGTGCTGCAGGCCGACGGCGGCACGCGCACGGCCTCGATCACCGGGGCCTGCGTCGCGGTGCATGACGCGCTGATGGGGCTCGTCACCAGCGGCAAGCTGCCGCGCAACCCGATGCGCGAGTTCGTCGCCGCCGTCTCGGTCGGCATCCACAAGGGCGCACCGGTGCTCGACCTGGACTACGCTGAAGATTCGGACTGCGACACCGACATGAACGTGGTCATGACCGAAGGCGGCGGCCTGATCGAGGTTCAGGGGACAGCCGAGGGCGCGGCCTTCTCGCGCGCCGAACTGAACGCCCTGCTCGATCTCGCCGACAGCGGCATCCGTCGCCTGTTCGAGCTGCAGCGCGCTGCGGTTCACGGAGGCTGAACATGAGCAAGCGACTGGTGCTGGCGAGCAACAACGTCAAGAAGGCGGCCGAGATGCAGGCCCTGCTCGCGCCGCTGGGCATCGAGGTGATTCCGCAGAGTGCGCTGGGCGTGAGCGAGGCCGAAGAGCCCCACCCCACCTTCGTCGAGAACGCGCTGGCCAAGGCCCGCCACGCCGCGGCTGCCACCGGTCTGCCGGCAGTCGCCGACGACTCGGGATTGTGCGTCGAGGCGCTGGGCGGCGCACCCGGCGTGCAGTCGGCGCGCTTCGCCGGCGAACCCAAGTCCGACGCGCGCAACAACGCCCTGTTGCTGGAAGAACTCGCTGCCTTCCCCGAGCCCGAGCAGCGCCGCGCCTACTTCTGCTCGGTCGTCGTGCTGGTGCGCCATGCCGACGATCCGCGCCCGCTGATCGCCGACGGCGAATGGCACGGCCAGATCCTGCCTGCTGCACGCGGCGAGGGCGGCTTCGGCTACGACCCGCTGTTCTGGCTGCCCGAGCTCGGCCAGACCGCCGCCGAACTCGACGCCGCGCTGAAGAACACGCTCAGCCACCGCGGCGCGGCCATGCGGCACCTGCTCACCCGCCTCGAATCCCACCCGCTGTAGAACCGCAGGACGGGCCGGTCGCAGAACGCATGCTGTGGCCTGGCGCCTCCTGCGCCCTCAAGGGCCACCCGCCGTGACACGCCGCATCATCCCGCTGACCCCTGCCGCATCACCGGCGCGCCCGCTGCCCCTGCCCGAACGCCCGCAGCTCGAGGCGCCGCCGCCCCTGTCGCTGTACGTGCATTTTCCGTGGTGCGTGCGCAAGTGCCCCTACTGCGACTTCAACTCGCACGCCCCACGCGAAGGCGGCATCCCTGAGCAGGCCTGGCTTGACGCCGTGCTCGCCGACCTGCAGCACGCCCTGCCGCAGGTGTGGGGCCGCCGGGTGCACAGCGTCTTCATCGGTGGCGGCACACCGAGCCTGATGTCGGCGCAGACGCTGGACGCCCTGCTCACCGGCATCCGCATGCTGCTGCCGCTCGACCCCCTCGCCGAGATCACGCTCGAGGCCAACCCGGGCACGGTCGAAGCCGGACGCTTCCGCGACTACCGCGCCGCTGACGTCAATCGCCTGTCGCTGGGCATCCAGAGCTTCGATGACGCCATGCTGGCGAGGATCGGCCGCATCCACGGCGGCGACGAGGCACGCCGGGCGATCGAGGCCGCCACCACGCATTTCGAGCGGGTGAATCTCGACCTGATGTACGCGCTGCCGGGCCAGACGCCGGCGATGGCGCTGGGCGACCTCGAGACCGCGCTCGGCTTCGGCACCGAGCACCTGTCCTGCTACCACCTGACGCTCGAGCCCAACACGCCCTTCGCCCACGATCCCCCATCGCTGCCCGACGACGACGTCGCGGCCGACATGCAGGAGGCGATCGAATCGCGCCTCGCCGCAGCCGGCTTCGAGCACTACGAGACCTCGGCCTTCGCCCGCCCGCACGGCCAGAGCCGGCACAACCTCAATTACTGGACCTTCGGCGACTACCTCGGGATCGGCCCCGGGGCACACGGCAAGCTGTCCAGCCATGAAGGCATCCGCCGCGAGATGCGCCACAAGCATCCGGCGCGCTACCTCGAAGGCGCGGCGCGCGGCGACTTCGTGCAGGAGGCGCGCGCGGTGTCAGTGGCGGAACTGCCCTTCGAATTCATGATGAACGCACTGCGACTGACTGGCGGCGTGCCCGCCAAGCTGTTCGCGGCGCGCACCGGCGTGCCGCTCGAGGCCATCGGCGAACGCCTCGAAGCGGCGCGCGCTCGCGGCCTGCTGGAAATGCGCGACGGGCAGATCCGGCCGAGCCCGCAGGGGCGGCGCTTTCTCAACGATCTGCTGCAGGTCTTCCTGGACGACTGAGACCGCTCACCCGCGATGGGCCCCGCGGAGCCCATCGCGCCTCTGCCAGGGTCAGCGCAGGGCCGGATTCAGCGTGTAGGTGCCGGTGAGCCTCGCCTCGGCGAGTACGTGCCCGGCCATCGCCGCGCGCACGTCGGGGCCGGTAAAGCGCCCTTCCACCGCGCAGCGCGGCACATCCAGCGCGTACAACGTGAACACGTAGTGATGCACGATCTCATCGTTCCACGGCGGGCAGGGGCCATCGTAGCCGTGGTAGTCGCCCTTCATCGACTCGTCGCCGGCGAACCACGCCGTGTAGTCATTGACGCCGTGGCGCGCGCCAAGCGCCGTTTCCGGGCCAGGCTTGCCGCCAGGCGTGACTTCGCCGGAGAAATGACCGGCGTCGATGGCGCGCAGCTCGGCCGGCAGATCCACCACCACCCAGTGGAAGAAATCCACCCGCGGCAGGCTGGCCGGCACCGTGCGGCCCTCCTGGTTCACGTCATCGCCCCGGCTCGGCACATCGGGGTCGTGGCAGATCAGGACGAAGGACCGCGTGCCGGCGGGCACGTCGGACCACGACAGCTGCGGATTGCAGTTGGCGCCGAGGCAGACGTGCCCCTCGTCGGCGGGGATGCAGAAGGCGAACTCGCCGGGAATCGGCGCGCCGTCATTGAAGCTCTGGCTGGTGAGTTTCATGCTGTCTCCTTCGTCACGGTGGGGTGGATGGCGTGCGCGGCGCCTGCGCTTACGGCGCCTCGCACAGGCAATGCATGTACAGGTGCTGAGGATCGTTCCAGCGCAGCAGCGCGGCAGCCGGTGCCTCCACCTCGGCGAGCAGGCGGACCAGTGCGGACGGTTTCGCGGCCGGGCCGGCGTCGATGCCGAACTCCTCGGCAAAACCCGTCAGCTTGCGCAGCAGGCGCTGCTGCAAGGACTCGCCCGCCGTCGGCCACACGACCTCGTAGTCGCTGATTCCGGCGCGCATGGCGGCGGCAGCGATCGCGGCCTCGAGTCCGCCGAGCTGGTCGACCAGGCCGAGCTCGTGGGCGGCCTTGCCGGTCCATACGCGGCCACGGGCGACGGCGTCGACCTCGGCCGCGCTCATGTCGCGCGCCTTGCCGACGACGTCGAGGAAGCGCCGGTAGCCGTGCTCGATGGCGAGCTGCATCGCATCGGCCGCGGCCGGGCTGAGCGGCCGGCGCGGGTCGAGCGCCCCGGCCAGCGGCGCGGTCGCCACGCCATCGACGCCGATACCCAGGCGCCGCAGCGGCTCCGAGAACTCGGGGAACATCGCGAAGATGCCGATCGAACCGGTCAGCGTCGAGGGCGCGGCCCAGATCTCGTCGGCGCCGGCCGCGATCCAGTAGCCGCCCGAAGCCGCCACCGAACTCATCGAGGCAATCACCGGCTTGCCCGCCTCGCGCGTCAGCTCGAGTTCGCGACGGACCACCTCGGACGCCCAGGCGCTGCCGCCCGGGCTGTCGATGCGCACCACCACGGCCTTGACCTGATCGTCCTCGCGCGCCGCGCGGATCAACTCGGCGAAGGTGTCGCCGCCGACCACGCCGGCCGGCTCGCGCCCGTCGACGATCGCGCCCTGCGCCACCAGCACCGCCACCTGTTCCGCCGGTGCGTGGCGCGCGCCGCGCAAGACGGCCAGGTACTCGCCGATCTCGACTGCGCGCACGTCCTTGCCGCCGCCATCGGCACCCACGCGCTCGATCAGCCGCGCCCGCCACTCGTCGCGGGTACTGAAGCGGTCGACCAGACCGGCATTGCGCGCCGCCAGCGCCGAATCGCCGCCCGCCGCGGCCAGCGCGTCGCGATAGTTCTGCACGTGAGCCTCGACCACTTCCGGCGCGAGCTTGCGCGCGGCGGCGATGTCGTCGCGCAGCATCGTCCACAGGCCGTCGAGCAGGTCGCGCGAGGCCTCGCGATCCTCTTCCGACATGTCCTTGCGCGTGAAGGGCTCGGAGAAGGACTTGTATTCGCCGACGCGGAACACATGCACCTTCACGCCCAGCGAATCGAGCGCCTCCTTGAAGTAGGTGCCGTAGCGCGACAGGCCATGCAACAGCACGAAGCCGTCCGGCGACAGATGCAGCTCGTCGGCCACAGTGGCCAGGTAGTACTGCCCTTGCGTGAAGCGCTCACCGCGCGCGAGCACCGGCTTGCCGGAGGCCTTGAAGTCGAGGATCGCGGCACGCAGCTCGGCAAGCTTGGACATGCCGCCGGCCATCAGTTCGTCGGTTTCGATGATCAGGGCCTTGATGCGCGCATCGTCCTTCGCCACGCGGATCGCCTCGAGCAGGTCGCCGAGCGAAGCCTGCCCGGCCGGTGCACCACCTGCCGCCAGCAGGTCCAGCGGACGCTCGAACACCGGCTGTTCGACGAGGCTGCCGGTCGGGCGCAGCAGCAGCGCGGCCCCTTCGGGAATCTCCGGCGCAGGACGGAAGAAGAAGGCCACGAGCACGCCGACGCTGAAGATCAGCATGGCGTAGAACAGCCCGCGCACGACGAAGTCCAGCGTGCGCACGAACAGGCGCAGCGTGGCGAAGAGGAAGCGGAACAGACCCCGGATCAAGTGCCCTCTCCCCTCAATCCGCGCGGCGGCGGAACACCAGGTCCCACACGCCATGGCCCAGCTTCAGGCCGCGGTTCTCGAACTTGGTCAGCGGCCTGTAGTCAGGGCGCGGCGCGAAACCGTCGGCGGTGTTCTCCAGCAGCGGTTCGGCGGAGATCACCTCGAGCATCCAGTGCGCGTAATCCTCCCAGTCGGTGGCGCAGTGCAGGTAGCCACCGGGGGCGAGTTTCTGCGCGATCAGCGCGACGAAGTCGGACTGGATGATGCGGCGCTTGAAGTGACGCTTCTTGCGCCAGGGATCGGGGAAGAACACATGGACGCCGGCCAGCGCGCCATCTGCGATCATGTCGCGCATCACCTCGACCGCGTCGTGCTGCATGATGCGCAGGTTGCCGAGATTGCCTTCGGCGACCAGCTTGCACAGCGCACCGACGCCCGGCGTGTGCACCTCGATGCCGAGAAAGTCGTGGTCGGGCATCGCGGCGGCGATCCTGGCCGTCGTTTCGCCCATGCCGAAGCCGATCTCGAGGATCTTCGGCGCCTTGCGGCCGAAGGCGGCGTCGAGGTCTAGCGGCGCCACACGGTAGTCGATGCCGATCCTCGGCAGCATGTCGTCCAGGTAGCGCTGCTGCGCCTCGGACATGCGGCCCTGGCGCAGCACGAAGCTGCGGATGCTGCGGCTGGAGAAGCGGTGTTCCGGGCTGTCGCGGCCGATGATCTCGACCCCCGCGACGGGTTCCTGCGCGCGCGGCGTATCGTTGGTGTGGCTCATGAACCGATCAGCCCCTGGGTCGGCGAACTCGGGTCGGCCGAGTAGAACTTGCGCGGCATGCGCCCGGCGAGGAAAGCCTCGCGGCCAGCCTCGACGGCCTTGCGCATCGCGCTCGCCATCATCACCGGCTTGCCGGCAGCGGCGATCGCCGTGTTCATCAGCACGCCGTCGCAGCCCAGTTCCATTGCGATCGCGGCATCCGAAGCGGTGCCCACGCCGGCATCGACCAGCACCGGCACCTTGGCGTTGTCGATGATCAGGCGCAGGTTCCAGGGATTCAGGATGCCCATACCGGAGCCGATCAGCGAGGCCAGCGGCATGATCGCGCAGCAGCCGATGTCCTCGAGCATCTTTGCCTGGATGGGGTCGTCGGCGCAGTAGACCATCACGTCGAAGCCGTCCTTGACCAGGGTCTCGGCCGCCTTCAGCGTCTCGGGCATGTTGGGGAACAGGCTCCTGGGGTCGCCGAGCACTTCCAGCTTGACCAGCGCGTGGCCGTCGAGCAGTTCGCGCGCCAGACGCAGCGTGCGCACCGCATCGTCGGCGGTGTAGCAACCGGCGGTATTGGGCAGGATGGTGAATCTTTCCGGCGGCAGCACGTCGAGCAGATTGGGTTCGCCCGGGTTCTGGCCGATGTTCGTACGGCGGATGGCGACGGTGACGATCTCGGCGCCACTGGCGTCGATGGCTTCGCGGGTCTCGGCGAAGTCCTTGTACTTGCCGGTGCCGACCAGCAGGCGCGAAGTGTAGGCCTTGCCGGCAATGACCAGGGGGTCGTTCATGGTGTGAGCCTGTGCTGTTCTGGAATGCTTTGATGAAGACCGGCTGCGTGCGGAAAGTTCTGCCGCAGCCGCGTTGTCAGACCGTGCGTCGGCGGCCCGCGGTTCAGCCGCCGCCGACTGCAACGACGATCTCGAGCCGGTCGCCGTCGGTCAGCGCCACCTCGGCGTGACGCGCCTTGGGCACGATCTCTCCGTTGCGCTCGACCGCCAGACGCTTGCCGACGAGGCCGCGCGCCTCGAGCAGTCCAAGAACGGTGAGACCGGGCGCCAGCATTTCGGGCTGGCCGTTGACGATGACCTGGATCATGGCGGTGCGGACGGACGTTACGGGCGAAAATCTTATCACGGCGCAGGGTTTGACTTTTCTCGCCACGAGCGCTAACTTCGCCCGACCTAGCGCCGATTTGATCAACAGCTTGCGGGCGCTCAACAAATACGGCTAAAGCGAGGGCACCCAGTCCGCGTCTTCAGCCGACTGGGTTTTTTGTTTTGCAGATGACGAAAATGATCCAACCCCAATCGGTCGGCGTGGTCGCACCGCAGCGGGCCGAGTTCACCGAGCCGCTGGCGCTGCGCAGCGGCGGTACGCTGGACAACTACCACCTCGTCTACGAGACCTACGGCACGCTCAACGCCGAGCGCAGCAACGCGGTGCTGGTGTGCCACGCGCTGTCGGGTTCGCACCACGTCGCCGGCACCTATGCCGACGCGCCGCACAACGTCGGCTGGTGGGACAACCTCGTCGGCCCGGGCAAGCCGCTCGATACACGCAAGTTCTTCGTCATCGGCGTGAACAACCTCGGCGGCTGCTACGGCTCGTCCGGTCCCAACCAGATGAATCCGGCCACCGGCAAGCTGTGGGGCGCCGACTTTCCCTTCGTCACGGTGGAAGACTGGGTCGAGTCGCAGGCCCGGCTGGCCGATCGCCTCGGCATACGGCGCTTCGCCGCCGTCGTCGGCGGCAGCCTGGGCGGCATGCAGGCCTTGTCATGGGCGCTGCAGTTCCCCGAGCGCGTCGGCCACGTCGCGGTGATCGCCGCGGCGCCCAAGCTGACCGCACAGAACATCGCCTTCAACGAGGTCGCCCGCCAGGCGATCCTGACCGACCCCGAGTTCCACGGCGGCCACTACTACGAGCACGGCGTGGTGCCGGCACGTGGCCTCAAGCTGGCGCGCATGGTGGGGCATATCACCTATCTGTCGGACGACTCGATGGCGGAGAAATTCGGCCGCAGCCTGCGCCACGGCCGCAACACCTACAGCTACGACGTCGAGTTCGAGATCGAGTCCTACCTGCGCTACCAGGGCGACAAGTTCGCCGGCTACTTCGACGCCAACACCTACCTGCTGACGACCAAGGCGCTGGACTACTTCGACCCCGCCTTCGAGTATGGCGGTAACCTGCCCGCCGCGCTGGCCCGCGCCAGCGCCGACTTCCTGGTGGTGTCCTTCACCACCGACTGGCGCTTCTCGCCCGAGCGTTCGCGCGAGATCGTCTATGCGCTGCTGCACAACAAGCGCAGGGTCAGCTACGCCGAGATCGACTGCCCGGCCGGCCACGACTCCTTCCTGCTCGACGAAACGCGTTACCACGCGCTGCTGTCGGCCTGGTTCGACCGCATCGAGGTCTAAATTGATACAACCCCCACGCTCACTGCGTTCGCTGCCCCCCAAGGGGGCGTCAGTACGCTTGAGACGGCTCGGCGCATACTGATATGACTTCCTACCGCTACGACTACGACGTAATCACCCAGTGGATCGATCCCGGCGAAAAGGTGCTCGACCTCGGCTGCGGCGACGGCGACCTGCTGCGCCACCTGATGCAGGTGCGTCAGGTTCAGGGCTATGGCGTGGAGAACGACCCCGACAAGCTTCTCGCGAGCGTGAAGAACGGCGTGAACGTGATCCAGATGGACCTGGAAAAGGGTCTGGTGGGGCTAGAGGACGGCTTCTTCGACCACGTCATCATGAGCCTGTCGCTGCAGGCCATGCACAACACCCAGGGCATCCTGCACGAGATGCTGCGCGTCGGCCGCGAGGCGGTGGTGAGCTTCCCGAACTTCGGCTACTGGCGCCACCGCCAGAGCATCCTCAACGGCCACATGCCGGTGTCGGAAAGCCTGCCTCACCAGTGGTACAACACACCCAACGTGCGCTTCTTCACCATCGCCGACTTCGATGCGCTGTGCGAGATGAACGGCATCGCGGTGCGCGAGCGCCTGGCCTTCGACGAGGGCAAGCTGGTCCTGGAGGAACCCAACTTCCTCGCCAGCGTGGCGGTGTATCGCCTCGGACGCGGACGCTGAAAGCAGATCGGGGCGTCCCGCGACTGCGGGGCGCCCCGATACGAAAACGGCAGGATCAGCCGACGACGAAGGCGGACACATCCACCCGGATCGCCGGACGGTCGAGCGCGGCAGCGGTGATCACGGCAAAACGCTTCGCCCAGTCGGACGCCTGCTCGAAGCGGCTTTCGCCGCCGTACTTGGCGACGTTGAGGATCATGTCCAGCACCAGCACCTTGCCCATCGGGTTCGACGGGGTGCATTCCAGTTCCTCGAACTCCTTCGCCAGCCAGCTGCGCGCCTGGTCCTTGGTCGTTCCCGCCACATCGGATTCGTGCAACGCAAACTCGTACTCGCGGTTGCCACCGAACACCACGGTCACTGTGTAGGACATGAAGGACTCCCTCCTCGAAGCTGGATACGCTGAATGGGCGCATTGTTCAGGCAGACGGCGCCGGACGCAAGCAACGTATCGAATTGTGTACACCGCCGACCGGCCCGACAGCCCATTTTCCGATCTGCGATAATGCGCCGCTCCGCAACGCCTCCCGGCCCACGCCCCTTGTCCTTCCAGCCCCCCAACGCCTTCGGCCGCGCCTGGCGCCTGTTCGCCATCCTGGTGCTCGGCTTTGCCTCCGGCCTGCCACTGGCACTGACCGGCCAGGCCATGCAGGCGTGGCTGACGGTCGACGGCGTGGATCTGGCCACCATCGGCTTTTTCGGCCTGGTGGGCGTGCCCTACACCTTCAAATTCCTGTGGGCGCCGCTGATGGACCGCTTCGAGCCGCCCTGGCTCGGCCGCCGCCGCGGCTGGCTGGCGCTGACGCAGCTCGCACTGGCGGCGCTGCTGTGGTGGATGGCAACGCTGTCGCCCACCGCCACGCCGGGTCTGTTCGCCGCCGCCGCAGTGGCGATCGCCTTCCTGTCGGCCTCGCAGGACGTCGTGGTGGACGCCTACCGCACCGACCTGCTGCCGAAGGCCGAACGCGGCCTCGGCGCCTCGGTGCACGTATTCGCCTATCGCCTGGCGATGATCCTGTCCGGCGGCATCGCGCTGATCTGGGCCGGGCAGTGGGCATCGTGGCCGCGGGTGTACGAGACCATGGCGCTGATCATGGCGGCCTGCGCTGCGGTTTCGCTGCTGGCACTGCCGCGCGTGTCGGCGGCGTTGAAGCCGCTCGACTCGGATCCGAAGCGCGAACTGTTGGGCTTCGCCGCGATGCTCGCCGGCGTCGCCGCCGGCTACTGGATCGCACGCCAGGCCTTGATCCTGATCGGGCTCGACCCCGACGATGCGAACCGCTGGATCCAGCTGCTGTTCGTCCTCGCCGAGATCGCGCTCGCCCTGCCGCTGGCGTGGTGGGCGGCGCAGCGTGCGGGTTTCGAGACGCTCAACCGCTCGCTGTCGAGCTACTTCGCGCAGCAGGGCGCGGCCGCCTTCCTCGCCCTGATCATCCTGTACAAGCTCGGCGACGCCTTCGCCGGCAGCCTGACCACGCCCTTCCTGATCAAGGGCATGGGCTTCTCGCAGGAAGAGGTCGGCATCGCCAACAAGGTCATCGGCATCTGGCTCACCATCCTCGGCGCCTTCATCGGCGGGCTGATCATGACGCGGCTGGCGCTTTACCGCTCGCTGCTGCTGTTCGGCGTGCTGCAGCTGGTGTCGAACTTCGGCTTCTACCTGCTCGCCCAACTCGGCCGGGGCGCCTGGGGCGCGGTGATGGTGCCGGCTTTCGACTGGGGCTTCGTTTCGCTGGATGCGCCCGCGGCGCTCGACCTGCTGCTGCTGACGGTGATCGCCGGCGAGAACATCAGCGGCGGCATGGGCACGGTGGCCTTCGTCGCATTGCTGATGGGGCTGTGCAACCAGCGCTTCACCGCGACCCACTACGCCATGCTGTCGGCCTTCGCCGCGGTGGGACGGATCTACGTCAGCCCGCTGTCGGGCGTGCTGTCGCAAAGCATCGGCTGGCCGGCCTTCTTCATCTTCTCCATCATTGTCGCGGTACCCGGCGTGGTCATGGTGTGGTGGCTGCGGGACGCGCTCGGTCGCCTCGGGCGGCCGCAGGCCGACGGCGCGGTGGACGACTGATGGCAGGGCAGGCATGAGCGCGGGCCGCGAATTCCTCGCCGGCTGCCGCGACGAGGCGCCGTTGCTGCTGGGCGTGGCCCCGTTCGGCATGATCTACGGCATCGCCGCACTGTCGGCCGGCGTGCCGGCGTGGCTGGCGCAGCTGGCCTCGGCGGTGGTGTTCGCCGGCGCGGCGCAACTGGTGATCGTGCAGATGCTCGCTGCAGGCGCAGGGGCGCTGCCGATCGCACTCACCTCCGGCCTGCTCAACCTGCGCCATGTGCTCTACAGCGCGTCGATAGCCGAGTACGTGCGCCACCTGCCGCGACGCTGGCGCCTGCTGCTGGCCTACCTGCTGACCGACGAGGCCTACGCGGTGGCCGTGCTGCGTTACCAGCGCCGCGAGCCCGCAGCGGTCGACGCGCCTGATCTGCGCCACTGGTACTTCTTCGGCGCCGGTTTCACCTTGTGGGCGGGCTGGCAGCTCTCCACCGCGGCCGGCCTGCTGTTCGGCGCGACGATCCCGGCCGAATGGGAACTCGATTTCGCCGTGCCGCTGACCTTCATCGCGCTGCTGACCCTGCTCCTGCGCGAGCGTGCCGGCCAGGCTGCGGCGCTGGTCGCCGGCCTGGGTGCGCTGGCCTTCGCCGCCCTGCCCTACAAGCTCGGGCTGGTCGCGGCGATCCTGCTCGGGCTGCTGGCCGGCGTATGGACGCTGCGCCGCCTGGAGCGCGCGGGATGAGCACATCGGCACTGCTCGCATTGCTGATGGTCGTCGGCTTGCTGACCTTCCTGTACCGCTACGCAATGATCGGTTTCTTCGCCAGCCGCAGCCTGCCCGCCTGGCTGCACGCGCTGTGCCGCCACATCGCCCCGGCCAGCTTCGCCGCGCTCACGGCCAGCGCCTTGTTCGTCAGCGGTGGCGACGTGCAGTTCGCCTTCGACTCACCGCGTCCATGGGCGGCGCTGGTGGCCGTGATCGTCGCCTGGCGCACGCGTAACGTGCTGGCGACCATTGCGGCGGGCATGGCGGCGCTCTACCTGCTGAAGCTGCTGTTCTGATCGGCAGCCGTGCCGGTCGCGCTAGACTGCCGACCCCGGCCCGATGACCAACGCCTCTTCCCCTTGCACCCCGCCATGACCGACGCCACCCCGACCGCCTCCGCCCTCATCGACGCCGCCCGCAAGCTGTCCGACGCCGTCGACGCGATGCGCTTCGCGCCGCCCGTCACCCACGTGTACAACCCGCTCGACTATGCCTGGGATGTGCATCGCCGCTACCTCGAACGCTTCGGCGCCGGGCGCAAGCGCGTGGTCTTCGTCGGCATGAACCCCGGCCCCTTCGGCATGGCCCAGATCGGTGTGCCCTTCGGCGAGATCGCCAGCGCGCGCGACTGGCTGGGGCTGGAAGGCCCGGTCGGCCAGCCGCGCGAAACCAACCCCAAGCGCCCGGTCGAGGGCTTCGCCTGCAGCCGCTCGGAAGTCAGCGGCCAGCGCCTGTGGGGGCTGTTCCGCGAGCGTTTTGGCACGGCCGAGGCCTTCTTCGCCGAGCATTTCGTCGCCAACTACTGCCCGCTCGCCTTCTTCGAGGGCGGCCGCAACCTGACGCCGGACAGGCTGCCGGCAGCCGAGCAGCGTCCGCTGCTCGAAGCCTGCGATGCCCACCTGCGCACACTGATCACGACGCTGCAGCCCGACTGGGTGATCGGCATCGGCAACTGGGCGGAGAAGCGTGCCATGGAGGCCCTGGCCGACGCGGGCAGCGTGAAGTTCGGCCGCATCCTGCACCCCAGCCCGGCCAGCCCGGCGGCCAACCGCGGCTGGGCAGCGGCAGCGACACGGCAGCTGGTCGACATGGGCATCTGGCCCGACTGATCCGGCCGCTGAGCACACCCCATCACGGCGGACCGGTAAGGCACCGCATTCCCCGCACGCTTACGCCTGCCGCGCGAATTATTCATAATTACGCCTTTACGCAATTCCAGACAGAGAAACGGCCATGGCCCAGACGATCGAACACCTCTTTGGCAACAACAAGGCCTGGTCCGAGCGCATGCATGCCGAAGACCCCGAGTTCTTCGCGCGCCTGGTCAAGCAGCAGTCTCCCGAATACCTGTGGATCGGCTGCTCGGACAGCCGCGTGCCCGCCAACCAGATCATCGGCCTGGCGCCGGGCGAGGTCTTCGTCCATCGCAACATCGCCAACGTCGTCGTGCATACCGACCTCAACGCGCTGTCGGTCATCCACTACGCCGTCGAGATGCTGCGCGTGAAGCACATCCTAGTCGTGGGCCACTACGGTTGCGGCGGGGTCAAGGCGGCGCTCAACGACAACCGCACCGGCCTCACCGACAACTGGCTGCGCCACGTGCAGGACGTGCGCGACCGCCACGAGGAACGCCTGGCGCAGATCGACGACCCCAATGCCCGCCTCGACCGGATGTGCGAACTCAACGCCATCCACCAGGTGGTGAACGTGTGCCAGACCTCGGTGTTGCGCGAGGCCTGGCAGCGTGGCCAAGGTGTCACCGTGCATGCCTGGTGCTACAGCCTGAACGACGGACTGGTGCGTGACCTCGGCGTGAGCGCCAACAGCCGTGAAGAGGCGATGGAGCTCTACCGCGGCGCGGTCGAACGCATCGCCTGACGGTCAGGACCGGCCGCGACATGCGCATCGGTATCGACCTCGGCGGCACCAAGATCGAACTCGTCGCGCTCGACGAGGACGGCGTCGAGCGCTTTCGCCGCCGCGTGCCGACCCCGCAGGGGGACTACCGCGCAACGCTGCAGGCGATCGCCGGCCTGGTGCGGAACGCCGAGCACGCCATCGGCTGCATGGCCAGCGTCGGCATCGGTACGCCCGGTTCGCTGTCGCCGAGTACGGGCCTCATCCGCAACGCCAATTCCACCTGCCTAAACGGTCAGCCGCTGCAGCAGGATCTGGAAGCGCTGCTGCAGCGGCCGCTGCGACTGGCAAACGACGCCAACTGCCTGGCGATGTCCGAAGCCACGGATGGCGCCGGCGCCAGTGCGGTGGTGGTGTTTGCCGTGATCCTCGGTACCGGCGTCGGTGGCGGACTCGTCGTGCGCGGCGGGCTGGTCAACGGCGCCAATGCCATCGCAGGTGAATGGGGCCACAACCCGCTGCCGCTGCCCGCAGAGGACGACCTGCCCCTGCCCGCCTGCTATTGCGGTCGTGCCGGCTGCATCGAGACCTACCTGTCCGGGCCGGGCATGGCGGCGGAGCACCAGTGGCGCCACGGCGGTCGGCTCGACGCGGCCGCAATCGTCGCGGGCGCAGCACAGGGCGATATCGCCTGCGAAGCCACGCTGCAAAGTTATGAACAGCGTCTAGCACGCGCGCTGGCCGGCGTCATCAACCTGCTCGATCCGGACGTGATCGTGCTTGGCGGCGGGCTGTCACGCGTCGAGCGCCTGTACGCCAACGTGCCACGGCTTTGGAAGGACGCCGTGTTCTCGGACCACGTCGCCACCCGCCTGCTGCCGGCCGCGCACGGCGATGCGTCCGGCGTACGCGGCGCGGCCTGGCTGTGGCCGGCCCGGACATAGGCGCTAAAGGCTAGACCTCCAGCGGATCGACGTCCAACTGCCAGCGCAACTCGCGCGCGGTGCGCTGGCAGTACAGGAGCGCCACCCAGCCGGCCAGGAAGCCCTGCAGCATGCCCCGCTGGTCGGCCTCGAGCAGCAGTTGGGCGCGCTCGCGGCGGGCCAGCCGGGTCATGCGCATCGGCACCGGATCGTAGATGCGCAGGCCCTCGGGGGCGCGCTCCTCGGCCAGCCGGCGGGCATGGCGCAGGAACTCCACGGCATCGTCAAGTGCCGGCGCGTCGGCGCGCAGCATGGCCTGATAGGTAAAGGGCGGGAAGCCCGCACTGCGCCGCTCCTGCAGCTCCATGCGCGCAAAGGCATCGAAGTCGTGTCGCGCAAGGTGAAGATACAGCGGGTGCGCCGGATACTCGGTCTGGATCAGCACCTCGCCGGGCAGCGTGCCACGCCCTGCCCTGCCGCCCACCTGCATCAGCTGCTGGAAAAGGCGCTCTGGCGCGCGGAAGTCGGCCGCGTGCAGCGAGGCATCGGCCCCGACCACACCGACCAGCGTGAGCTTCGGAAAATCGTGGCCCTTCGCCATCATCTGGGTGCCGACCAGGATGTCGGCCCCGCCTTCGGCGATCGTCGCCAGCAGGCTTTCCCACTGCTTGCGCGTGCGCGCCGCATCGCGGTCCACGCGCAGCACGCGGGCCTGTGGGAAAAGTTCGGCAAGACGCGCCTCGATACGCTGCGTACCACGGCCGAAGGGCTGGATGTCCTGGTTGCCGCAGCTCGGGCAGGCGTGCGGGATGCCGCCGTCGCAGCCGCAGTGATGGCAGCGCAGACGACGGTCGGCCAGATGCACGACGAGGTTCGCGGAACAGTGGGGACAGCGGCTGACCCAGCCGCAGGACGGGCACGACAGCACCGGCGCATAGCCGCGGCGGTTGAGGAACACCAGGCTCTGTTCACCCCGTGCCAGGCGCTGCTCGATGGCCGCTTTCAGGCCAGGGCTGAGACCCTCATCGAGCTTCAGGCGGCGCACGTCGATGCAGCGTACCGTGGGCATCGACGCCGCCACCGCACGCTGGTTGAGCACCTGCAGCGCGTAGCGCTCGGCCCGGGCGTGATACCAGGTCTCGAGCGAGGGCGTGGCCGAGCCCAGCACTACCGGCACGTCGCGCTGGCGGCCCCGCCACACGGCGACGTCGCGCGCCGAATAGCGCACGCCTTCCTGCTGCTTGTACGAGGCGTCGTGCTCCTCGTCGACCAGGATCAGCCCCAGGCGTGGCAAGGGCGCGAACACCGCGAGCCGCGTACCGAGCACGATGTCCGCATGACCGCTCAGGGCTTGCACGAAACCGCGCGATCGGGCGCCGTCGGCCAGCCCGGAATGCAGGCTGACGACGTTGGCGGCGGCGAAGCGCTGCGCGACGCGGCGCTCGAGTTGCGGCGTCAGGGCGATCTCGGGCACCAGCATCAGCACCTGCCTGCCCCGTGACAGCATCTGCTCGGCCAGGCGCAGATAGACCTCGGTCTTTCCGCTGCCGGTCACGCCCTGCAGCAGCCAGGTCCGAAACCCCTCCCCGGTCTGCAGGATGGCCCGCACTGCGCCGTCCTGCTCGTCCGTCAGCACCGGCAGGGCGCCAGTGGTGCCACGGCGCTGTGCCTCGTCCACGGCCACCCCCAGCCAGCCGCGACGCAGGAGCTCCCCCACCGCCTCGCCACCTTCGCGTTCGCGGATCACGCTGCGCCGCCACGGCGCCAAGTCCTGCGCCAGCGCCTGCAGCAGCGCCAGCGCCTTGCTCGGACGCCGCGCGGCGCCAAGCGCCGCATGGCCCGCCGGCGCGATCTCGAGCAGCGGGTCCTCATCCTCGCCGCTGACGCCATCGGCGCGGCGCAAGCCGGGCGGCAAGGCCAGGGCGACGACCTCGCCGATCGGCGCGTGATAGTAGCGGGCAACGAAGGCGACCAGCTCGAGCCAGTCGGCTGGCAGGGGCGGCACGTCGCGCTGAATGTGATGCACCGTCTTGAGGCGTGCCAGGTCGACCTCCGCCTCGGCATCCAGCGCGACGATCAGACCGCTGCGCTCACCGCGTCCGAACGGAACTTTCACACAGCGTCCGATATCGGCAGCCGACGCATCTGACGCAGCGTAATCAAACACTTGCGGCAGGGGCAGCGGGAGGGCGACGCGGACAATGGTCATGCAGAATCGTGGACGTACAGGAAAAGTCTTATCAGTCAGTATCTTGGCGCCGATTTGTGAGAATAAACCGAGAAAATACGGGCCAAGTATCTGGCGGCGAAACCGGAGGTCCGCTTGTCCACAAATCCTGTGGATAAGTTTGTGGGAAAACTGGGTGCATCGGGCTCAAACGAGCGCAAAGACTGGGTTTTCGTCACACTGCCTTAACATTGTGCGATTTCAAAACCCTTTATTTTCAATACTTTATTGATTTAATCGCATAATGCGCCATCCCGGTGCATTAGGGCTCGCAGGAACGGCTCGATGTGTATAAGTCAAGCCTTACGGACGCAATTTCGTGCTTGACAGCGGCTGTCGTTCTCCCACGGAAAACGACAGCCGGTAGCGCAGGTATCAGCCTTGTGCGCGCAGCTTGCGGCTGTGCTCGTGAACGGTATCGACCAGCACGCTGACGTTCTCGGGCGGCGTGAACTGCGAGATGCCGTGACCGAGGTTGAAGACGTGGCCCGGATGATTGCCGAACGCATCCAGCACGCGACGGGTCTCGTTGGCGACGGCCTCGGGCGGAGCGAACAGCACGTTGGGGTCGAGGTTGCCCTGCAGCGCGACCTTGTCGCCGACGAGACGGCGCGCGCGGCCAATGTCCATGGTCCAGTCGAGGCCGACCGCATCGCAGCCGATCGCGGCAATCGACTCGAGCCAGAGGCCGCCGCCCTTGGTGAACACGATGCTCGGCACGCGCTGGCCGTCGCGCTCGCGGATCAGGCCGGCAACCACCTGCTCGAGGTAGCGCAGCGAGAATTCCCTGTAGGCCGCCTCGGACAGCACCCCACCCCAGGAGTCGAACACCATCACGGCCTGCGCGCCGGCCTCGATCTGGGCGTTGAGATACTTCACCACCGCCTGCGCCGTGACCTCGAGGATGTGGTGCATCAGGTCGGGGCGGCTGTAGGCCAGGCTCTTGACCTTGCGGTAGTCGTCGGACGAGCCGCCTTCGACCATGTAGCAGGCCAGGGTCCACGGGCTGCCGGAGAATCCGATCAGCGGCACGCTGCCGTCGAGCGCGCGGCGGATCTCGCTGACTGCGTCCATCACGTACTGCAGCTCGGCGTGCGGATCGGGGGCGGAGAGGTTGCGGATCTCCCACTCGTCCTTGAGCGGGCGCTCGAAGCGCGGGCCCTCGCCTTCGGCGAAGTACAGGCCAAGGCCCATGGCGTCGGGCACGGTGAGGATGTCCGAGAACAGGATGGCCGCGTCGAGGTCGTAGCGTGCCAGCGGCTGCAGCGTCACCTCGCAGGCCAGCGCCGGGTTCTTGCACAGGTTCAGGAAGCTGCCGGCGCGCTTGCGCGTCTCGCAGTACTCCGGCAGGTAGCGGCCGGCCTGACGCATCAGCCAGACGGGCGTGTATTCGGTGGGCTGGCGCAGCAGGGCGCGCAGGAAGGTATCGTTCTTGAGACGGCTCACGTCGAGTCCTCTTGGCAGTCGTTCAGGCACAAGGCGTGATTATCGCCTGTCAGCGACGGCGATGGGGTTGTCGCGCATCAAGCCGGTGCGCCGCGCGGGGGTCAGCGGCGCCAGAATGCCGGCGTCAGCACGACGAGGAAGGTGAAGATCTCGAGCCGGCCGAGGATCATCGTGAACGCCAGCACCCACTTGTGGAACACGCTGAGCGCCTGGTAGTTCGACCCAGGCCCCACCGCCTCGAGGCCGGGGCCGGTGTTATTCAGACAGGCCACCACGGCGGAGAAGGAGGTCACCAGCTCGAGTCCGGTGGCCGACAGGATCAGCGTCAGGCTGACGATCGACACCATGTACATGAAGCTGAAGCCGAGCACCGCGTGCAGGATGGTCTCGGGTACCGGCTGTCTGCCCATGCGCACCGGTCGCACGGCGTGCGGGTGCAGCGAACGGATGATCTCGCGCAGCACCTGCTTGTACAGGATCATCGCGCGCATCATCTTGATGCCGCCACCGGTCGAGCCGGAACAGGCGACGAAGCTGCCGAGGAACAGGATCCATATCTGCGCGAACATCGGCCAGGTGGTGTAGTCGTCGATGGCCAGACCAAGCGAGGTCGAGATCGACACGACGTGGAAGGCCACGTTGCGCAAGGTCGTGAACAGGTCGGCGTGGATCTGCCAGTACATCATGTACACCGTCAGCATGGCGACGCTGAACACCAGCACACCGAAGTAGAAGGGAATCTCCGGATCGCGCATGTAGGGCCTCAGCGAACCGCGCACCAGTGCAAGATAGTGTGTCGCGTAGTTCAGGCCAGCCAGCAGCGCGAAGGTGATCGTCACCAGTTCGACGTTGAGGTTGTTGAAGTGACCGAGCGACGCGTCCTTGCTCGAAAAGCCACCGAGGCCGGTGATCGTGAACGCATGGATCAAGGCATCCCAGCCATCGAGGCCTGCCCACCATAACGAAAAGCCGCAGGACACCGTCAGCAGCAGGTAGGTCACCCACAGCCCCTTCGCCGTCTCGGCGATGCGCGGCGTGAGGCTGGCGTCCTTCATCGGCGTCGGCACCTCGGCCTTGTAGAGCTGCCGGCCGCCGATGCCCAGCAGCGGCAGGATCGCTACCACCAGCACGATGACGCCCATGCCGCCGATCCAGTGCATGAAGGTGCGCCACAGGTTGATCGAGATCGGCAGGTCGTCGAGTCCGGTCAGCACGGTCGCCCCCGTCGCGGTCAATCCGGACACGGCCTCGAAGTACGCATCGGTGAAGCTGAGCGTGGGCAGGAAGGCCAGTAGCGGCAATGCGCCGAACAGCGGCAGGACGACCCAGGTGGCGGCCACCAGGAAGAAGCCGTCATGCACCCTCAGGTCGCGCCGCGCGCCACGGGTGACCGTCCACAGGATCAGGCCGGCGACGAAGGTGCCGAAGATGGCCTGGTCGTAGGCCAGGGTCGCACCGTCGTCGAGCCAGACCGACACCGCAAGGGGGAAACCCATCAGCAGGCCGAAGATCATGATGATCAGGCCGAGCGCGTTCAGCGGTGGGTGGTAGGCACGCATGGACGATGGCCGCTCAGAGGAAATGGAAGCCGACCTGGAACAGCTTCTCGACCTTGCGCACGAGGTTCTTGTGCGTGCAGAACACGATCACGTGGTCGTCTTCCTCGATGACGGTATCGTGGTGCGGCATGATCACCTCGCGTCGCACCACGCGCCCGTCCTCGCGTTTCTCGTCGCGCACGATGGCGCCGATGGTCGCGCCCTTGGGCAGCATGATCTCCTCGATCGGACGCCCCACCACCTTCGAATCCTTGCGGCTGCCATGGGCGATGATCTCGAGCGCCTCGGCAGCCCCACGGCGCAGGCTGTGCACCGCCACCACGTCGCCGCGGCGCACATGGGCGAGCAGCGTGCCGATCGAGGTGTGAGCCGGCGAGATGGCGATGTCGATCGGTCCGCCCTGCACCAGATCGACATAGCTCTTGCGATTGATCAGCGCCAGCGTGCGGCGCGCGCCCATGCGCTTGGCGAGCGAGGCCGACATGATGTTGTCCTCCTCGTCGTTGGTCAGCGCGACGAAGAGGTCGGTCTCGTCGATGCCCTCGGCCTCGAGCAGCTTCTCGTCGGTGGAGTCCCCGCGCAGCACGAGCGCCTTCGTCAGCTGCGTGGCCAGCGTCTCTGCACGGTCGCGGTTCACCTCGAGGATCTTGACGTGGTAGGTCTGCTCGATCGACTGCGCGAGCCGGAAGCCGATGTTGCCGCCTCCGGCTATCATGATGCGGCGCATCGGCCGGTCCGACCGGCGCAGCTCGCGCATGACCTGGCGGATATGCACCGTGGCCGCGAGGCAGAACACCTCGTCGCCCGGGACGATGATCGTGTCGCCCTGCGGGATGATCGGCAAGCCGTTGCGGTAGATCGCCGCGATGCGGACCTCGACGTTCGGCAGGTGGAAACGCAAGGCCTTCAGCGGGTGCCCCACCAGCGGGCCGCCTTCGAAGGCGCGCACGCAGATCAGGCTGACGACACCCTCGGCGAACTCCAGTACCTGCAGGGCCTCGGGAAACGCGATCAGGCGCTTGATGTAGTCGGTGACGACCTGTTCGGGGCAGATCGAGAAGTCGACGGCAAAGTTGTCGTCGTCGAGCAGCTCCGGGTGGTCGACGTAGTCGGTCGAACGCAGGCGGGCGATACGCGTCGGCAGGTTGAACACCGCCTTGGCGATGCGACAGGCGCACAGGTTGGTCTGGTCCGACTGGGTGACGGCGATCAGCAGGTCCGCGTCGTTGGCGCCGGCTTCGCGCAGCACCGAGGGCGAGGCGGCGTTGCCGCAGACCGTGCGCACCTCGAGGCGGTCGCGCAGGGCCGCGAGGTATTCGGCACTGGTATCGACGAGCGTGATGTCGTTCGCCTCCGAAACCAGGTTTTCCGCGACCGACGCGCCGACCTGGCCGGCGCCGAGAATGATGATCTTCACCGAGCGTTCCCGAGATGCGTTTCAGCGCCGGATTCTACGCCGCCCTGCAACATCCCGATACAGCGATTGCTGCAATGCAACACCCGCCGCAACTCAGCCTTCTTCATGGCGGCGCCCCGCCTGCAAACCCAGCTGCTTGAGCTTGCGGTACAGGTGCGTCCGCTCCAGGCCGGTCTTCTCGGCCAGCCGCGTCATGTTGCCGCCCTCGAGGCGCAGGTGATGCTCGAAATACAGGCGCTCGAAGGCCTCGCGCGCCTCGCGCAGTGGCTGATCGAGGGATACCCCGACCGAGCCGGCCGCCGCATCCGGCGGCAGCAGCCGACGTACATCGGCGGCCCCGATCTCCTCCTCGAGGGTCCCCAGGGCCAGGGACTTCACCGCCGCGCGCAACTCTGCGTAGCCGCCCGGCCACGGCAGGTTGCGCAACTGGTTGAGTGCCGCGGTGGAGAAGCGGCGCAGCGGCACCTCGCCGCCTTCAGCCAGGTGCATCAGGATCTGGCTCGCCAGCTCAGGCAGATCGTCACGCACGTCCGCGATCGAGGGCGGCGCCAGGCTCACCTCGAACAGGCGCGACACCAGTGCCTCTTCCCAGCCCTCGGCGAGCAGGCCCTCCGCATTGCGGTCGGTGGCTACGACCACGCGCAGGTCGTAGCGGTCGAGCCGCTCGACGGCGAAAGCGAGGTTCTTCTGCTGCGCGCGCGACAGGCGCGCCAGCTCGCCGACGAACAGCACCCCGCCCTGCGTCGCCTGCAGCTGATTGATGTCGAGCGGCACGCTGATCGCTGACAGGTCCAGCCATGCCGGGCTGCCACTCTGCACGCTGCGGGCGACGAGTTCGGCGAGGCTGCCCGTCCCGACGCGCAGCAGCAGCACGCGCGAACTGTTCGCGATCTGCTCGACGCGCCGGCGCAGCTCGCGCAGCGGCACCGATCGCGTAAACGCAGCCAGGGTCAGCGGCGCAGGGGCGCCGGGCGCCTGAGGGCGCTGCAGACCGCGCTTGACCGCCGCCAGCAGCTTCTGCAGGGCAATGGGCTTCTCAAGGTAGTCGATCGCCCCTATACGGGTAGCCTCGACCGCCGTGTCGATCGTGCCGTGGCCCGACATCATCACCACCGGCATGTTGAGCTGGCCGTTAGCCGCCCACTCCTTGAGCAGCGTGATGCCATCGGTGTCCGGCATCCAGATGTCGAGCAGCACCAGATCGGGCCGGCCGGCGTTGCGCATCGCGCGCGCCGCCCCCGCGTTCTCGGCCAGCAGGATGTCGTAGCCCTCGTCGCGAAGGATCTCGGACAGGAGTTCGCGAATGCCGACTTCGTCGTCAACGATCAGTATCTTTGCCATCGTGTTCAGTGTTTACCATTCATTTCGGCCAGGCGCAGCCGGATGCGGATTTCCGCTCCGCCGCCATCGCGGTTGGCCAGCCGCACGTCGCCACCGTGCTCGTCGACAATCTTCTTCACCATCGCCAGGCCCAGACCGGTGCCGCGCGACTTGGTCGTGAAGTAGGGCTCGAACGCATGCGCCAGCACCTCAGCTGGAAAGCCCGGCCCATTGTCGCGGAACAGCAGCGCAACCCGCTCGCCCTCGATCCGCGTGATCACCCTCACCTCGCCGTCCTCGGCGCCCGAGAGCGCATCCTGCGCATTCTGCAGCATGTTGTGGATGACCTGCCGGATCTGGCTCGCGTCGCCCTGCACCAGGGGCAGTTCGGCCGCCAGCTCGAGCCTGATGTGCGACGCGAAGCTCTCGTAGAGGTTGAGGATCTCGCGGATCAGGGCGTTGAGATCGATCGCCGACAGCTGCGGCGCCGGCAGGCGCGCGTAGTCGCGGAAGGCGTTGACCAGGTTCTTCATCGCCTCGACCTGGTTGACGATGGTCGTGGTGCCACGTTCGAGCATCTCGCGGCTGCTGTCGTCGAGTTTGTCGGACAGCTTGAACGCCAGACGCTCGGCGGAAAGCTGGATCGGCGTCAGGGGGTTCTTGATCTCGTGGGCCAGCCGCCGGGCGACCTCGCCCCATGCCGCCGTCCGCTGCGCCGCGACCAGTCGCGAGATGTCGTCGAACACCACCACCAGGCCACCCCCGGTGCCCTTGGGCAGGCGCGAGCCGTGGATCAACAGCGTGAGCGGCGTGCTGTCCTTGACCGGCAGCTCGATCTGACTCTGCCAGTCGCCCTCGTTGGCGGCGAAGCCTTCGAGCAAGGCATCGCGGAAGCCTTCGAGGCGCGGCCACTCGGCCAGCGTGATGTCCTCGAAGCCAACGAGCTCGTCGCCGAGGATCTGCATCGCCCCATGGTTGGCCGCGCGCAAGCCGCCCTCGGCGGAAAAGGCCAGCACGCCGGTCGACAGGTTCGCCAGCACGCTCTCGAGGTAGGCCCGCGCCGACTCGACGGCTGCACGGTTGCGCTCTGCAGCGGCGCGCGCATCCTCGAGCTGACGCGTCATGCGGTTGAAGGACTGCGTCAGCACGCCCAGTTCGTCACGCGCGGGCAGCGCCTGGCGGGGGCTGAAATCGCCCTGCGCCACCGCCTGCGTTCCTTCGGCCAGAATCAGCAGCGGCGCGGCCAGCCGGCGCGCGATGATGAAGGCTGCAGCGAGCGCGGTCAGCAATGCGAGCAGCAGGGTGAGGGTCAGCGTGAGGGTATAGATGCGGTTCAGCCCTTCGCGCCCGAGAGTGAGCTGCTGGTATTCCCGGTAGGCCTCCTGCACCGCCTCGGCGTGACGGCCGAAGCTCTCCGGTACGGCTTGCGTGAGCTGCAGCAGGTTCGGTTCGCCTGCCAGGGTGCGCAGCGGAATCGGCACGATGACGCGGATCACCAGCCGCCCGTCAGCCTGGCTCTCGATTGCATGGAACATCCGCGTCTGCCGCGCCTGGCGCAGCTGGGTGACGCTGGGCAGGTCGGGCAGCAGCCCCGACATCGCATCGGCCGCCGTGGCAAGCACCTGGCCATTGGCGGCGATCACCGTGGCGCTGCCAACCCCCGCCTGCTCACGCAGCCGGTTCAACATGACCGCCGACACCGTGCTCGCGCCTTCGAGCTCCAGCACCATATCGCCTGCCTTGTCGCCCATCTGGCTGACGAGGTAGTCGAGAGCGTTCTGCCCCAGGGCGATGCCGCCCTCCAGCGCAGACTCGACCCGCACGTCGAACCACGACTCGATGCTGCGTACCACGAACTGCAGCGACACCGCGTAGATCACGAGCCCGGGCACGACGCCCATCACCGCAAACATCAGCACCAGCCGGTACTTGAGGCGCGAGCCGAACTGGCGCGTGCGGTACTCGCGCCACAACTGGCGCAACTGCACGCCCACCAGTCCGCCCAGCACCACCGCGAGCACGCCATTGAAGGCGAGCAGGTAGGGATAGCTGCTAGCGAAGAGCTCGGTGTTGGAGCTCGCAGAGGTGAGCAGGAACAGCGAAATGCCGGCCAGGGCCGCGGCAATGACGAGGAGGATGCGCTTCATCGCTGGCCCGCCGCGCCAGGCAGGAAAGTCCACGTCGCCCAGTCGGTGCCGAGGTTCCAGTCGCGGCTGCCGATGGCCGTGACCTGGAAGGGTTTGGGCAGTTGCGAGGTATCGAGCCGGAAGCGCAACGCGACCTGGTGCGAGACCCCGGCCGTCAGATCAGCGAGTTCGGCAACCTGCCAGTTGCGCACCCGCCGCATCGTGCGCACCGCAGCGTCCAGCGTGTCGAAGCTCTGGTGAAAGCTGCCGATCGACAGACGATAGCTGCGCGTGATCGGGTGGTAGGACAGCCGGTAATCGAGACTGCGATCGACGACGACTTCGTCGAGCCAGTACCAGCGCGGGCGCTCGATGCGCAGCTCGGTGGTGAAGTACAGCGACACGCCACGAGTCACCGCGTCGGCCAGGCGGGGGTTGAGTTCGACATCGATGTCGGCGTTGAGTACGTAACCGCCCTCGCCCGCGACGACCTCGGCACTCACGATGCGGGCTTCGTTGGCGTGCGCGGCCGCGGCAAAGAGCACGAGCGCGAGCAGCGCGAAGACGCGCAGCACGCGATCAAGCCTGCTTGCGGAGCCGGGCAAAGTAGAAGCCGTCATGTTCGGCATCGGGCAGCAACTGGCAGTCGGGGGAAGCGTCGATGGGTACGCATTCGGCATCGGCATGGCGATCGAGGAAGCGTGCGATCTGCGCCGCATTCTCCTGCTCGAATACCGAACAGGTCACATAAAGCATTGTGCCACCCGGCGCCAGCGTCTGCCAAAGCGCATCGACGATGCGACGCTGTTGCGTTGCAAACCCCGCGATATCCTCGTCGCGACGCAACCACTTGATGTCCGGATGGCGGCGCACGACACCGGAAGCGGAGCACGGCACGTCGGCGAGGATGCGGTCAAACGGACGGCCGTCCCACCAGCTGCGCAGATCGCAGCAATCGGCCACGCGGATCTCGGCCTGCAAGCCGAGGCGGTCCAGGTTGGCGCGGATGCGCTGCGCACGCCGCGGGTCGAGCTCGAGCGCGAGCAGCTCGACGTCTGCCGATTCCAGCAGATGTGCTGTCTTTCCGCCCGGCGCGGCGCAAGCGTCGAGCACGCGTTCGCCGTCCCGTGGCGCCAGCAGTCGGGCGGCCTGCTGGGCGCCTGCGTCCTGCACCGACAACCTGCCCTCGGCATAACCCGGCAGGCGCGCCACGGCCACTGGCTGCGCCAGCAACAGGGTGGCATCGCCCAGGCGCTTTGCCTCGATGCCCGCCGCAGCGAGTTCGGCAAGCGCCGCCTCGAGCGTGCAACGCCGCCGGTTCACCCGCAGGGCCATCGGCGGACGCTGATTGCCTGCCGCGAGCAGCGCCTCCCACTGCTCCGGCATACCCGCGCGGACGCGCTCGATCCACCAGGCCGGATACGCCTGGGCCGACACGGGGTTCGCGCCGATCCAGCTCGCCCATTCGGACTGCTGGCGCAGCGCGTTGCGAAGCACGCCATTGACCATACCCTTCAGGCCGGGCATGGCCGTAGCCGCCGCCTGCACCGCCTGGTCGACCACCGTGTGCGCGTGCTCGGGACGCTGGCGCAGGCGCTGGATCGCCACCAGCAACAGGGCCCGGATCAGGGTCGGTGGCTGGCTGTGCAGCAGGCGATCGAGGATGGCATCGCCACGACCGAAGTCGCGCAGCGTAGACCAGGCGAGATCGCGCACGGCACCGCGGGTAGCGTCGGGCCAGCCTGGCCGCGCATCCAGCATGCGTTCGAAACTGTCGGTCAGGTTGCTGCCGTCGATCACGCAGGCGACCAGCTCGGCCGCACACAGCATGGCGTAGCCGAGACTATCGACGGGAAGAACCGGAGGGCGGCCCGGCCGCGAGTCGCGACCGGCAGCGGAACGCTGTTGTGGACTGCCGTGAGCGCGACGGGGCGCAGCGGGAGATGAATTCACTTGGAACCTGGTACGGGCGGCACGCGTCGCCGGCCGCACTCAGGCCAGCAACGCGCGCAGATGGTTGGGAAGCGCAAATTGCGCGCAATGAACGGCGCCATTGTAATGTTGAAGGCGGGCAATCCGGCGCTCGGCAAGGCGCCGCTCGACCTCATCGGCACTCAAGGCACACGGATCGAGCGCGTCTGAGGCCGTCGCCAAACCCCACAGGCTGCCGTAGAGCGGAATGTAGAGAAAATACGGGCTGACCAGCCTGAACACGCGCCGCAAACGCTGAACGAGTTCGCGCACACGCGCAGGCTGGAATACCGGCGGGCCGATGTGCAGGCTCAAGGCGCCCCCTTCGGCCAGCAACGCACGGCAAGCGCGAAAGAATGCCTCCGAGTACAGCGCCTCGGCCGGCCCCACCGGGTCGGTCAGGTCGAGCACGATCAGGTCATAGCGGTCCCCGGCAGCAGGACCGTCTGTCGACACATACTTCATGCCGTCGCCGATGCGGATCTCGACCCGTGGATCATCGAGCGATCCGTGATGCACCGCTTCGAGATAACGGCGCGAGATGTCCACCACCTTCTCGTCGAGCTCGGCAATCACGATGCGCTCGATGCTCTGGTACTTGAGCAGTTCCTCCGCCGATCCGCCATCACCGCCACCGACGATCAGGGCCGTGCGCAGCCCCGCATGGGCGATACCGGGCACATGGATCAGGTTCTCATGGTAGAAGAACTCGTCACGCTCAGAGGTCATGAAACAGCCGTCGAGGCGGAACAGCCGACCAAATACCGGGGTCTCCCAGACCTCATACTCCTGCCATTCCGAACGCCCCTTTTCGAGCAGGCGGCCGGCACTGTAGAAGAAACCGGCTTCCTCGCTCAACTGCTCCGCAAGAACGCCGTCCTGTGCAAGTACGAAGCGGTGGCTCATGGTTCAGACCTCAACGGGCAGACGCCCGCGGACAACTTGATGCTCTACGCGATCTTCAGGCTCAAGGGCCTCGATCACGCGCGCATACACTGCACGGGCCCGATCGCTGTTGTTGCGCGAGAAGTTGCAGACGTACACATCAAGTGTGACATCACCACTTTCCGGCCAGGTATGAATGGCCAGATGGGATTCTGCGAGCACGACAGTACCCGTAACGCCGGCGGGCTCACCCCGTTCATCCCGGAACTGATAGAAGTACGCGCCCAGCGGCGTCAGTCCGGCGGCGCGGCACTCCTCCACGCACAGCGCCTCCAGGCGCTCGCACTCGATCATCAGAGGCTGGGCGGGGTTGCAGCGATACAGATCCGCAATGAGGTGAAGTCCGTTCATATTCCGATGCCTTGGGACGATGAATAGGACGGGCGATTCTAGCACGCCGGGGGGTCGTAATATTTCCGCAAACATACCCGCACGTATGTTCCACGTGAAACACAGCGGGATCGAGATCAGCGCAGGAAGGTGTCGTACGCCAGCTTTGCGATCAGAACGCTCACCACCGCAAGAAACATCTTGCGCACGAAGCCGGTTCCATGGCGCATTGCCATCCGCGATCCGACCACCGAACCAGTCAGGTTGCACGCCGCCATCACTGCGGCGAGCTTCCACATCAGTTCGACATTTCCGGCGAAGTACGCAATCGCGGCGACGTTCGTCGCAACATTCAGGATCTTGGCAGTAACGGATGCCCGCAGGAAATCCATGCCGAGAAAGCGAATGAAGAGAAAGATCAGAAAGCTGCCCGTACCCGGCCCAAAGAAGCCGTCGTAGAAGCCGATCACCGCGCCAATCCCAACAGCGAGGCCCGCAGATCGCGCACCGTGTGCGGGCTCGGTCGAGATCGCGCCCAGATCCTTCCGCACGAATGTGTAGATCGCGACGAGGACCAGCAACATCAGGATAAGCGGGCGCAGGATCGCCGGATCCAGGAAGGCCACCGCCTTCGCGCCAAACCACGAACCGATCAGCGCGGCCGCCGCACCGGGGCCCGCCACAGCCCAGGGAATAGCCACCCTGCGGCTGTACTGGATCGCGGCGCTCGTTGTGCCGACGATACTCGCCAGCTTGTTCGTCCCGAAAAGCGTTGCCGGTGCGGTAGCCGGGTAGGCCGTAAAAAGCGCCGGCAACTGGATCAACCCTCCGCCACCGACGATCGAGTCGACAAAGCCGGCGAACAGCGCAGCAATCCCTAGCGCCAGGAAAAGAAACTCGACTTCCATCAGGATTGTTTCACGTGAAACGTCAGCGCGTTCCCGAGCCGATCATGAAGAGACGTTTGAAAGGGAACAACACTTCGCCCCCTTCGCGGAGCGGATACGCGCGCAACAGCTCGTCCCCGAGCTTCGCGAGAAAATCAGTGCACTGCCTCTCATCCAGTCGTACCAGGTAGGGCACCAGCGTCGTGCCGCGCAGCCACTCCAGCACGGCGTTCTCGCCCTGCAGTCGCTGCCAGTAAACCGTCTCCCACAGATCTACCTTGCCGAACAGCGAGGTCAGCACCGACCAGTAGCGCTCGACCGCCATCACCGATCCCATCCGTGCGCCCGCCAGGTACGGCTCCCATCCCGCGTTGCTCGCCAGCCCGCGAATGATGCGGTGCGACGGCGCATCGAAGTTCGCCGGCATCTGCACGGCCAGCACGCCCCCGGTTGCGAAGTTCGCCGCAAGCCGAGGGAACAGGGCCTCATGGTCATCTAACCAGTGTAGCGCGGCATTGGAAAAGATCAGGTCGACAGGCGCTTCTGCCTGCCAGTCCGCGATATCCGCAGCGACCCACCTCAGATCAGGGTAGGCCGAAGCCGCACGCGCCAACATCTCGGCGGACGAATCCACCCCGGTGATCTCGGCAGCCGGCCATCGCTCGGCCAGCAGGGTCGTGACTGTCCCCGGCCCGCACCCCAGGTCAACCACGCGCCTGGGACTGTCGTGCGTGACGCGCGCGAGCAGATCAAGCGCCGGACGCAAGCGCAGATTGTCGTACTTCAGGTAGCGCTCAGGCTCCCAGCTCACTTTCAACTCCATCCAGACCGGCCACCGACTGGCAAACGCCAGGCACCCAAACGACGCTGCGACGCACAGCCATCATGCTCCGGGCGTCCCGGCATTGTGCCAGTCGACCCACCCTCCGTCACGCCTCGCCTCGGCCGACTACTTACGGCATCATCCCTACCGCACTGCGCCGGCCGCACGCCGGTCCAGTCCGGACCCACCATGCCGATCTTTACATCGGCGGTCCGCCTCGCCGCCTCGGGCGGCAACGAACCGGCAGGCCCTTACGCCCTGCTCATTAAGCCCCGGCGGCATCCCGCGCCGGGGCGGCTGACGAAACGGGAGCAATCATGACCCAGCAAACTTCACACTCGCGCCGGCGCTTTCTCGCCGCCGCCGGCGGAATCGCGGCTGCCGCCGCGGCACCCTCGCTCGCCCAAGGCGCCTCGCCTTCGGCCGACGCCACACGCACCCTGCCCTTCCTGATCGGGCGGTCGACCGACACCCTGGCGCCCCGCGGCAAGAGCCCGCGCGTCGTCATCTGCGGCGGCGGCTGGGGCGGCGTCACCGCTGCCAAGTATCTTCGCCAGTACGCGCCCCATCTTGAAGTCGTGCTGCTCGAACGCAACCCGGTCTTCTTCTCCTGCCCGATGAGCAACAAGTGGCTGGTCGATGCGGTGGACACACAGTTCCTCACCCATGACTACCTCGGCGTTGCAGAAAAGTATGGCTACCGCTTCATCCAGACCGAGATTCTCGAAATCGAGCGCGATCGCAAGGCGGTCGTCACCGCCGCCGGCAGTGTCCCCTACGACTACCTCATCATTGCTCCGGGCATCCGCTACAACTACGAGGCGTGGTTCGCCAACGACCGGCGCATGGCCGAAGCGACGCGTGCCCGCTTCCCCGCCGCCTACATCCCCAACGCGGAACACTTCCACCTGAAGCACGCGCTACAGTCCTTCAAGGGCGGCGACCTGGTCATGACCCTGCCCCCGCCGCCACAGCGTTGCCCGCCCAGCCCCTACGAACGCGCCTGTCTGATCGCTTCGATGTTCAGGCAGAAGAAGATTCCGGGCCGCATCATCATCCTCGACCACAAGGACGGCGTGCGCCCGATCGGCCCGGGCTTCCGCGCGGCGTTCGAGGAACTCTACAAGGACATCATCACCTACGTGCCCAACGCACACATCGAGGAGGTCGATCCCTTCGCCAAGCGCATCAAGACGGCCGCCGGTGACTTCGACTTCGATCACGCCATCCTGATGGCTCCCCACCAGGCCGGCGACCTCGCCTGGAAGGCGGGCGTCGTGCCACAGCCCGGCTCCGGGCGTCCCGGCGGCTGGGCCGATGTCGATCCGCTGTTCCTGCACGACCGCAACGACAAGGATGTCTATGTCATCGGCGATGCGGTCGGCTTCGTGTCGCCGCAGTTCGCCTTCTACCCGAAGGCCGGGCACGTGGCCAACCGCCACGCCCGCATCGTCGCGCGCTACATTGCCGAACGCGAAGCCGGGCGCGAACCGAGCTACATCCTGCCGGACAATCTCTGCTACATGATGGTGAACACCAACCCGCAGGAAGGCATCTCGGTGCAGTTCGACTACAAGGTGAACGACCAGGGCATCATCGAACAGACCCAGTTGGACTTCAACGAGCGCTCGCCGGCCACGATTCCGGAGGACTTCAACTGGGCACGGCTGATCTACGAAGACATGTTCTCATAAGTCCACACGGCCGCAGAACGCCCCCAAAGACAAAGCCCGCACGCAGCGGGCGTTGTTTCATGTCTCGGACACTGCACGCCAGCGCGCAGCCTCACTTGCCGATACAGAAACGCGAGAAGATGACCCCCAACAGGTCGTCCGCAGTGAACTCGCCGGTGATCTCGCCCAGGCTTTCCTGCGCCAGCCGCAATTCCTCCGCAAACAGCTCGAGGGCCGCCGACTGCGTCGCAGCCTCATCCACGTGCGCCAGCGCTGCACGCAAGGCGTGAAGGTGCCGCTCGCGGGCCAGGATGACATCCTCGCCATGCGCGTGCCAGCCAGCGATGCGCAACAACTCCGCGCGCACCAGGTCCATGCCGTCTCCGCTTCTTGCCGACACCTGCAGGCGGACCTTCCCGCCCTCCTCGGAACGGCCCGGCACCAGGCCGCACAGGTCGATCTTGTTGGCGACGGTGATACGCTCAGCGCCTTGCGGCAGGCGGGCATCGATTGCCTCAAGCGCGGCATCCGTGGTCGCCACGCTCGCATCAACCAGCCGCAGAATCACGTCGGCGCGCTCTATCTCACGCCAGGTGCGCTCGATGCCGATGCGCTCGACCGTGTCGGCGGTCTCGCGCAGGCCGGCGGTGTCGATGATGTGCAGCGGGATGCCCTCGATCTGGATCGTCTCGCGCAGCGCATCACGCGTCGTGCCGGCAATGTCGGTCACGATCGCACGGTCTTCGCCGGCGAGCTGATTGAGCAGGCTGGATTTGCCGACATTGGGTTCGCCCACGAGCACCACATTAAGGCCGCTGCGCAGCAGCGCGCCCTGACGCGCGCGGTCGAGCACGCCTACGAGGTGTTCGCGGATCTCGTCGAGCCGCGGCATCGCGCGCGCGCGCTCGAGGAACTCGATCTCCTCTTCCGGAAAGTCCAGCGTCGCCTCGACCAGCATGCGCAGGTCGATCAGCGCATCGACGATGCGACGGATCTCTTCGGAAAATCGGCCGGACAGGGAGCGGACCGCCGAACGCGCTGCCGCAGCAGTCGAAGCCTCGATGAGGTCGGCCACGCTCTCGGCCTGGGCCAGGTCCAGCTTGCCGTTCAGGAAGGCGCGGCGGGTGAACTCGCCGGGTTCGGCCAGGCGGGCGCCCAGCTCCAGACAGCGCTCGAGCAGCATCCGCATCACCACCGGGCCGCCGTGGCCCTGCAGCTCGATCACGTCCTCACCCGTAAAGGAGGCCGGGGAGGGAAAGTACAGCAGGATGCCTTCGTCGATCGCCGCACCGGCGGCGTCGAGGAAGGCGGTAAACACGGCCCGGCGCGGTAGCGGCTCCCGGCCGCAAAGCGCCGTGGCGAAATCGCTTAGACGGGGGCCCGAGACACGGACGACACCGATGCCGCCGCGGCCCGGTGCCGTCGCGACGGCAGCGATCGTGTCAGGCGCTCTTGCCGGCAGCCTTTCCACTCTCGATCATCCGCGTGATCTGCCACTGCTGGGCGATCGACAGCACGTTGTTGACAACCCAGTACAGCACCAGGCCGGACGGGAACCACAGGAACATGAAGGTGAAGATGATCGGCATCGCCATCATCACCTTGGCCTGGATCGGATCCGGCGGCGTCGGGTTCAGCTTCATCTGGATCAGCATCGACGCGCCCATGATGACCGGCAGGATGAAGTACGGGTCCTTGGCCGAAAGATCCTGGATCCAGCCCAGCCACGGTGCGTGGCGCATCTCGACACTGCCCAGCAGCACCCAGTACAGCGCGATGAACACCGGGATCTGCACCAGGATCGGCAGGCAGCCACCGAGCGGGTTGATCTTCTCGGTGCGGTAGAGATTCATCATCTCCTGCTGCATCTTGGCCTTGTCGTTGCCGTACAGCTCCTTCATGCGCTGCAGGCGCGGGCCAAGCACGCGCATCTTGGCCATCGACTTGTAGCTCGCGGCCGACAGCGGGAAGAACACGGCCTTGATCGCCACCGTGACCAGGATGATCGCCCAGCCCCAGTTGCCGGTCAGGCTGTGGAACCACGACAGCACCCAGAACAGCGGCGCGGCGATGACCGTCAGCCAGCCGTAGTCCACCACCAGGTCGAGACCCGGGGCGATGCCTTCGAGCTTGTCCTGCTCCTGCGGACCCGCATACAGGCGCGTGCCGACGGAGGCCTCGGCGCCCGGCGCTATCGCGGCCACCGGCATGATGAGGCCTGCCGAGTACAGGTTGTTGCCCAGGGAACGGGCAAAGTACTCGCGCTGCGTGCCCTGCTCCGGCAGCCAGGCGCTGACGAAGTAGTGCTGCACCATCGCCACCCAGCCATCACTGGCAGTCTTCACGAACTTGGCATCGCCGTCCCGGATGTCCTCGAAATGCACCTTCTGGAACTTGCCGGCATCGGTGAACACGGCCGGGCCGGTGAAGGTGGTGACGCCGAAGGCCTCGACCTGCTCGGCGGGGTTGCCGTCGCGGGTGAGCTGGAAGTAGGCGTGCGGCGTGATTGCCTGGTCGCTGCCGTTGCGGATCTCGTACGCGACGTCGATCAGGTAGCTGCCGCGCTGGAAGCTCATGACCTTGGTCACCTGCAACCCGTTCTGCTCGGGCGCCTGCAGGCGCAGCACGACACGATCCTCGCCATCCTTCAGCGACAGCTCGGAGGCAGGCAGCGTGAACAGCGTCTTGTGCGTCGGCAGCCCCTCGCCGATCAGGCCCGACTGGGCCGCGTACTGGTGGCGCGTGGTGCCGTCGTCGAGCAGCACGAAGTTGGCATCGGCCTCACCGCTGGCCCTGTGCTGCTTGAGCTCTAGGCGGACGATGTCGCCACCCAGGGCGGAGACTTCGGCGCGCAACAGGTCGGTCTCGACCACCACGCGCGGCGCGGCGGCCGTGGCCGCCTGCTCGCCAGGCACGGCGCTCTGCCCCGCCCCCAGACTGGCCGACGGCGTCGGCACCGAACCATCGGCATTGGCAGTGGCGGCAGCGCCAGCCGCTGCGGTCGCCTGCGGCGCCGGTTGCGGATTGTTGTGCTTGATCCAGCCTTCCCACAGCATCACCAGCGAGAAGGAGAAGACCAGAAAGAGGATGAGGCGGCGTTGATCCATCGGATTCGTTCTATCTCAGGTCAGGGAACGGGATCATACCCGCCCGGATTGAAAGGGTGACAACGCCCCACCCGCTTGGCCGCGAGCCAGCCGCCGCGCAACGCGCCATGGCGCTGCACCGCTTCAATCGCGTACTCGGAACAGGTCGGGTGAAAACGGCAATTGCGCCCCAGCATGGGACTGATCGCGTAGCGGTAGAAGCGCAACAGGGCGATCAAGACGGTTTTCATTGCCGGGGCAGCCTTTGGAACAGAGCGAGCAGGTCCTGGTTCATCTCTGCGCGTGTCGCCGTGGCGACGGACGCGTGCAGGCGGACGACCATGTCGACCGCGGGCAGCGATTCGCGGTTGCGCCGAAAGCACTCGCGCGCGATGCGCTTGACCAGGTTGCGCGTGTTGGCGCGCTTGGCGAGCTTCTTGGCGACCACCACGCCGAGTCGGGCCGTATCGAGGCCGTTCGGACGGTAGTGAAGCATGTAGAAGCGGCCACGTAGGGCACGCCGAAAAGCAAAAACGGATGAATACTCATCCGTTTTGTGCAATTTGTGAGCGCTGCGGAAACTCTGGTCAGCGCTCGTGAGCTGCGTCACCTCAGACGGCGAGGCGATGACGGCCCTTGGCACGACGTGCGCGGATGACCGCACGGCCGCCACGGGTCTTCATGCGAACCAGAAAGCCGTGGGTGCGCTTGCGACGGACAACGGAGGGCTGATAAGTGCGTTTCATGATCGACTGCCAGTGTTAGGTCAAACGCGAGAGTTAAATGGATAATCCCATGTTTGTCAATAACAATTTTTGGGACACCCTGTGGATAAGTCACCCCCGCGGGGTTAGAATGTCGGCTCTTTGAGCCTCGCCGTCAAGGCGGACGTCGCCAAGCCGACGTCGAGAGGCCGCCCATGCAGCACCCTCAGACAACACACACCACAAGCCGGTTCGCCGCACACCACAGCGTGTCCGCCGTGCCGCTTGAATACATTGCCGCACATTTATTCCGAAACCGCCGTGACCGAAGAACTCTGGCCTTTCTGCCTGTCGCGCCTTGAACAGGAGCTGCCCCAGCAGCAATACAACACCTGGATCAAGACCCTGCGGGCCGAAGCCGGCGAGGATGGCACGTTCCGGCTGATCGCCCCCAATCGCTTCGTCCTGCAGTGGGTTCGCGAGCGCTACCTGAGCCGCATCCACGAACTGGGCGAGACGTTTACCGGCGGGCCGCTGCAGATCGAACTGCAACTGCCGCCCGTCAGCGCCACGCGCGCCAGCCGTCCGGCCACGGCCGCCCCTGCGGCCGCTGCCACGCCTGCACACACCGCACCGAGTGCGCCCGACGCTGCCGAACCGCCGGCTGCCGTTGAAACCGCGGCGCAGCCGCACGCCGCCCGCGCCCCGGCCGTCGTCACCCGCCGCGAATCAGAGCCCGCCGCGGCCGCGTCCGGTCTCGAACTGGCCTACGAAAAGACCCGCCTCAACCCCGACTTCACCTTCGACACTCTGGTCACCGGTCGCGCCAACGACCTCGCCCGCGCGGCCGCCATGCAGGTGGCGCAGAATCCGGGCACCTCGTACAACCCGCTGTTTGTCTACGGCGGCGTCGGCCTCGGCAAGACCCACCTGGTGCACGCCATCGGCAACGCGGTCTTCAAGCACAACCCGCGCGCAGTGGTGCGCTACGTGCACGTCGAGGACTACTACGCTGACGTCGTGCGCGCCTATCAGCAGAAGAGTTTCGACGCGTTCAAGCGCTACTACCGCTCGCTCGACATGCTGATCATCGACGACATCCAGTTCTTCAATAACAAGAACCGGACGCAGGAAGAGTTCTTCCACGCCTTCAACGCACTCACCGAAGCGCGCAAGCAGATCGTCATCACCTGCGACACCTATCCCAAGGACATCCAGGGCCTGGAAGACCGCCTGATCTCGCGCTTCGACTGGGGCCTGACCGTGCAGATCGAGCCGCCCGAGCTCGAGATGCGCGTCGCCATCCTCAAGAAGAAGGCCGAGGCGCTGCGCGTTCTGGTCGATGACGACGTCGCCTTCCTGATCGCCAAGAACCTGCGCTCGAACGTGCGCGAACTCGAAGGCGCGCTCAACAAGGTCGTTGCCTACGCTCGCTTCCACGGCCGCCAGATCGGTCTCGAGGTGGCCAAGGAGGCGCTCAAGGACTTGCTGCACGCGCACAACCGCCAGCTGTCGATCGAGCACATCCAGAAAACCGTGGCCGACTACTACAAGATCAAGGTCGCGGACATGCATTCCAAGAAGCGCACGCGCGTCATCGCACGTCCGCGCCAGGTGGCGATGTGGCTGGCCAAGGAACTCACGCCGATGTCGCTGCCGGCCATCGGCGAAGCCTTCGGCGGCCGCGACCATACCACTGTCCTGCACGCCTGCCGTACCATCACCGAGCTGCGCCTCGGCGACCACCAGCTCAACCACGACGTCCACGTGCTCACCCAGGTCCTGCGGGGCTGAGCCAGACCAATCCTTCGATCAACCCAACGACCTGATCTGACCTGACGCCATGCTCCTGCTCACCACCACCCGCGATGCGCTCCTGGCCCCGCTGCAGTCGGTTGCCGGCATCGTCGAAAAGCGCCACACGCTGCCGATCCTGTCCAACGTGCTGATCGAGAAGCGCGGCGATCAGCTCACGATGCTCGCCACCGACATCGAGATCCAGATCCGCACGACCACCGGCGGTCACATCGGCGGCGAAGACGTGTCGATCACCGTCGGCGCACGCAAGCTGCAGGACATCCTGCGCGCCCTGCCCGACAGCGGCGACATCAGCCTCACGCTCGACGACAAGCGCCTCACCGTCAAGGCCGGCCGCAGCCGCTTTCAGCTGCAGACCCTGCCCGCCGCCGACTATCCGCGCCTGTCGCCGCCCGACGAGGCCGCCGCACGCATCACCGTCAGCCAGCGCACCTTCAAGCGCCAGCTCGCCCAGGTGTCGTACTCGATGGCGCAGCAGGACATCCGCTACTACCTCAACGGCCTGCTGATCATCGCCGACGGCAGCGAACTGCGCATGGTCGCCACCGACGGCCACCGCCTGGCCTACGCCGCGTCCGACCTCGAGGCGCCGGTGACGCCGCGCACCGAAGCCATCCTGCCGCGCAAGACCGTGCTCGAGCTCGCCCGCCAGCTCGCCGACAACGACGACCCGCTGGAGATCGTGCTCGCCGGCAACCAGGCGGTGTTCCGCTTCGGCCCGATCGAGCTCGTCACCAAGCTCATCGACGGCAAGTTCCCCGACTACGAGCGCGTGATCCCGCAGGCCCATCCCAAGCTGGTCAACTTCGCCCGCCAGCCGCTGCTGGCCGCGCTGCAGCGCGCCGCGATCCTGACCAACGAGAAGTTCCGCGGCGTGCGCATGGTGCTCGAGGACGGCGTGCTCAAGATCGTGTCGACCAACGCGGAGCAGGAAGAGGCGCTCGAAGAGCTGGAGATCGACTACCAGGGCGACAAGCTCGACATCGGCTTCAACGTCACCTACCTGCTCGACGTGCTCAACAACCTCTCCTCCGAAACGGTCGACTGGCGCTTCAACGACGGCAACTCCAGCGCACTGATCACGCTGCCGGGCAACGACAAGTTCAAGTACGTCGTGATGCCGATGCGTATCTGATCCGGCAGAAGGCGAAGGCTTCACCGCAGTACCCCGTTCTTTACGAATCACCGAGATGACCATGTCCGAACCGCAAAACACGCCGGCCCCGCAAGGGGGCAACGACTACGACGAATCCAGCATCCAGCAGCTCGAAGGGCTGGAGGCCGTGCGCAAGCGCCCCGGCATGTACATCGGCGACACCTCCGACGGCACCGGCCTGCACCACATGGTGTTCGAGGTCGTCGACAACTCCATCGACGAGGCCCTGGCCGGCCACTGCGACGACATCGTCATCACCATCCACGCCGACAACTCCATCTCGGTCACCGACAACGGCCGCGGCATCCCGGTCGGCGTCAAGATGGACGACAAGCACGAACCCAAGCGCTCGGCGGCCGAGATCGTCATGTGCGTGCTGCACGCCGGCGGCAAGTTCAACCAGAACAGCTACAAGGTGTCCGGCGGCCTGCACGGCGTGGGCGTGTCCTGCGTCAATGCGCTGTCGAAGTGGATGCACGTCACCGTCGCCCGCGACGGCAAGCGCCATCTGCTCGAGTTCGAGCGCGGCAAGCCACAGAACCGCGTCATCGAGGTCGTCGACGGCGTCGAGGTCAGCCCGGCGCGCGTCATCGGCGAAACCACGAAACGCGGCACCAAAGTGCACTACCTCGCCGACGAGGAGATCTTCGGCACCGTCGAGTACCACTACGACATCCTCGCCAAGCGCCTGCGCGAGCTCTCCTTCCTGAACAACGGCGTCAAGATCCGCCTGATCGACCAGCGCACCGGCAAGGAAGAAGATTTCGCCTTTGCCGGTGGAGTGAAGGGCTTCGTCGAGTACATCAACCGCGCCAAGACGGTGCTGCACCCCAACGTGTTCTACGCCCAGGGCACCACCCGTATCCCCACCGGACAGGGGCACGACGCGGAACTCACCGTCGAAGTGGCGATGCAGTGGAACGACAGCTACCAGGAACAGGTGCTGTGCTACACCAACAATATCCCGCAGGCCGACGGCGGCACCCACCTCACCGGCCTGCGCGCGGCGATGACGCGCGTCATCAACAAGTACATCGAAGAAAACGAGATCGCCAAGAAGGCCAAGGTCGACATCACCGGTGACGACATGCGCGAAGGCCTCGCCTGCGTGCTCTCGGTCAAGATGCCCGACCCCAAGTTCGCCAGCCAGACCAAGATGAAGCTGGTGTCCTCGGAAGCGCGTCCGGCGGTGGAAGAAGTCGTCGCCAACAAGCTCGGCGACTTCCTGCTCGAGAACCCGATCGACGCCAGGACCATCTGCAACAAGATCGTCGAAGCCGCCCGAGCCCGCGACGCCGCCCGCAAGGCGCGCGAGATGACGCGCCGCAAGGGTGTACTCGACGGCGTCGGCCTGCCCGGCAAGCTCGCCGACTGCCAGGAAAAGGACCCCGCGCTGTGCGAGCTCTACCTCGTCGAGGGTGACTCTGCAGGCGGCTCGGCCAAGCAAGGCCGCGATCGCAAGTTCCAGGCGATCCTGCCGCTCAAGGGCAAGATCCTCAACGTCGAGAAGGCGCGCTTCGACAAGCTGCTGCAGAGTCAGGAGATCGCCACCCTGATCACCGCGCTCGGCACCAGCATCGGCAAGGACGACTACAAGCCCGAGAAGCTGCGCTACCACCGCATCATCCTGATGACCGACGCCGACGTCGACGGCGCGCACATCCGCACCCTGCTGCTCACCTTCTTCTACCGCCAGATGCCCGAGCTGGTCGAGCGCGGTCACATCTACATCGCGCAGCCGCCGCTGTACAAGATCAAGCACGGCAAGACCGAGATCTACATCAAGGACGACCACGAGCTCAACGGCCACCTGCTCAAGCTCGCGCTCGACGGCGCCAGCCTGACCCCGCGCGAAGGCGCCGCGCCCATCGCCGATGAAGCGCTCGGCGGCCTCGCCCGCAGCTACCTGCTCGCCGAAGCCGTCGTCAGGCGCCTGGCCAGCTACATCGACCCCGAAGTGCTGCAGGTCATGCTGGCGCACGACCTGCAGGTCAGCCTCGACGACGAAGCCGCCGCCCGGGCTTCCGCCGAACGTATCCAGCCCCATCTGCCCGAAGGCCTGCAGATCTACGCCGAATACCACGAAGAATCCGAAGGCTGGCGCCTCACCATCGAGCGCCTGCACCACGGCAACCGCAAGTTCGGCTGGGTCGAGCACGACTTCCTCGTGTCCGGCGACTACCGCAGCATCCGCAACGCTGCAGAAGCCATCAGCGGCCTCATCGGCCCCGGCGCCGAGATCCGCCGCGGCGAGAAGCGCCAGGCGGTCACCCGCTTCGCGGATGCCATCACCTGGTTGCTGGCAGAGGTCGAACGCGGCCTCAGCAAACAGCGCTACAAGGGCCTCGGCGAGATGAACCCCGAGCAGCTGTGGGAAACCACCATGGACCCCGCCGTGCGCCGCCTGCTGCGCGTGCAGATCGAGGACGCCATCGCCGCCGACGAGATCTTCACCACGCTGATGGGCGACAACGTCGAACCGCGCCGCGCCTTCATCGAGAGCAACGCGCTGTATGCGCAGAACATCGACGTGTGAGCTGTTGTAGCAGCGACCACAAACTGGCAAATGGCTAGCCAATTTTTGGCAGACGGCCAGCAAAGGGCGGGCGAATCCGGCAGGGTTCCCCGCCCTTTCTACATCCGACTCATCCTACGAATGACTGGTTCGAGGGGTCGCGACGGTTCTGCCTTCAAACCAGAAATGGATACAAGCCAGCCCCTCAGTTTCGCGCACCAATCACGACGATCATTCGGATGCATTCCGCACCAGCCACAGTTCCAGCGCTTGGCGTGCGGGCGCCTGATCTCATGGGCGCGCTGGAGCACGAGTTCTATGCGCTGCGCCCCACGCCCAAACCTCACGCAACCGCGAACTCCACCCGATTCCGCCCCAGGCGCTTCGCCTGCAGCAGCGCACCGTCCGCCGCTTCGGTCAGCCCGGCCGCAGCATCGACCTCTGGATAGACCGAAATCCCCGCGCTGAAGGTGGCGTACAGCGCTCCGCCGGGATACGCATGCGGCAACGCGGCGAAGTCGGTCCGGATGCGGTCGATGACGGTTCGCGCCATTTCGGGGTCGACACCGGGGAGGGCGATGATGAATTCCTCGCCGCCGTAGCGGCCGATCAGGTCGGTGGCGCGCAAGCGGGCCTTCAGCAGCCAGGCGAGGCCGCGGATGACCTGGTCGCCCACCGGGTGGCCGTAGGTGTCGTTGATCGACTTGAAGTGGTCGATGTCGATCATCGCCACCGTGATGCGGGCCGGATCGGCCGCCGAAGCGACCATGGCCTGCAGGCGCGCCTTGGCGGCGGTATGGTTGAGCAGGCCGGTGAGGCCATCGACCCGGCTCGAGCGCTGGGTTTCGCGGAAGCGGGCAATCTTGGTCTTGACGACCGCGGCGAGCAGCACCGGGTTGAAGGGCTTGATCAGGAACTGGTCGCCGCCGAGGCGCAACGCCTCGACCTGCATGCCGATATCGGACTCGCCCGACAGGTAAACGATCGGGATCGACTGGTAGGCCGACATCTGGCGCAGCACGCGCGTGGCCTCGACACCGTTGAAGCGCGGCATGTGCATGTCCATCAGGACCAGGTCCGGACGGTAGCCCTGCAGCGCCTCGAGCAGGGTGCCGGGATCACCGATCGCCTGGCTGTCGATGCCGTGTTCGGCCAGCGTGCGCTGGATCAGCGCGGCCGCGACCCGCGAATCCTCGACGACCAGCACCCTGTGCTTCTCCTGTTCGTGCGTCTGCACCAGATCGAGGATGCGGTTCAACACCGTCGCGGACTGCTCCTCGGCGGGAATGGTCACATCGATTCCGGCACGCATCAGCACCACGATCGGATCGATCTCGGACCGTACCCCCAGGAAGAACAACTGGCTCGCCGGACAGGCCGCGCGGATCTGCTCGATGCGGGCCAGTTCCTGCGGCTGCGTCGCCGCATGGCCGGGCACGAACAGCACGGCGAGCGGAACCTCGGTCTGCGGCAGCGCGCAGTCCCAGCACAGCTGGAAGACCTGAAACCCGAAGTACTGCAGCTGGCGGCTGAGGCCGTCGCCCAGTTCGTGCCCGTTGGCGTCCGCCACGATCCAGATCGAGCGGGGCTTGACCCAATCGATCTCCTTCAGGGCCGGCGCAGACTCCTCGGTGCGTCGCACCGGCGTCGGCGCACGCGACGTGCTGACCGAGCCCAGCAGCGTATCCAGCTGGCGTTGCAGCGACAGCGTGTCCTGCTGCGACAGCGGGTGGCCGGACTGGTCGCCCAGCTTGGCAAGCGCAGCGTTCTCAAGGCCTTCGCAGAGCCGCACCAGTCCCGGCAGACGCAAGCGATTGAAGTGCTCGGCCAGGCTGTTGATGGCAACCGCGAACTCGATGAAGTGCTCGAAGCTGCCGTCGGCGACGTAGCACTCCCAGCGGGTGCGCAAAACGTAGAGTCGGTCCTCGACAGAGGTGAGCGGCAGGCTGGACATGAGATGAGCTAGGCGAGCAATCACGCATTATGGCCATCCCCAACAGGTGGCACAAGCCAGTCCAGCGGCATCGCCAAGCAAAGCGCCGCTGCAGGCATTTATCACGAAATACAGGATGTTGCGGGGCAGACTTCAGAGACCTTCGACCAGCGCAATCATCCGCCGCCGCATGTCCGCATCCGGCAGCGCACCCAGCGCGCCGCCCAGGTTGTCTATCATGTGGCGCGCCTTGCTGGTCGCCGGCGTGGCTGCAGTCACGGCCGGATGCGACAGCACGAACTTGAGGAAGAACTGTGCCCACGAGTGCGCATCGAACTCCGCTGCCCACTCGGGCACCGCCTGGCCGCGCACGCGCTCCCACAGCCGCGTGCGGCCGAAGGGCGCATAGACCAGCACACCCACGCCGCGGTCCTGCGCAAGCGGCAGGATGCGTTCCTCCATCGTACGATTGTCGATCGCGTAGTCGATGCCGATGAAGTCGATCGGCTCGCGGGCGAGGATCTGCTCCAGCTCCGCATACTGGCGCGGGAAGGTCGTGGTGACCCCGATGTAGCGCACCCGCTTGTCGGCACGCAGGTCCTTGAGCAGGCCAAGCTGGGTTGGCACATCGCCGAGGTTGTGCACCTGGATCAGGTCGAGCACCGGCTTGCCCACGCGCTGGAACGAGGTCTCGAGTTGCGCCCGCGCCGCCGCGGCGTCGGCCCGCCCGCCACCCCAGCCCGCCACGTTGAGCTTGGTCGCCCAGAACACCTTGTCGGTGATGCCGAGATCGGCGGCAACGCGCCCCGCCACCGCCTCCGACGCACCGTAGGACGGCGCGGTGTCGAACACCCGCCCGCCATGCTCGATCAGCGCCTGCAGCACCTCGCGCACGGCTGCGACATCCTCGCTGCGCGCCACCTCGGCAAAGGTGGCCGAGCTGCCCAGGCCCACTGCGGGCAGGCGCTCGCCGGACCCAGGAATGGCGCGGGTAATGAGTTCCAGCTTCCTGTCCGCATCCGCGGCCAGCGACGGGACGCTCTTCATGCCGAGCGCGACGCCGGTGGCGACGCACAGCTTCAGGTAATCACGGCGGGAGATCATGTCGGGTTCCTCCAATAGGATCTGGTTCCGAGGCTTCACGGTGAGGACCGCGGCAAGGCGGTCCGCGCCCGGTCCGCCCTTCCTGCGGCGGGCGAATCGGCCACGGCGGCGGCCATGTTCTGCTGGGTGCGCCCCAGCCACAGCGCCAGCACGGCCCACATCAGCGCCAGCGGCACGGCGACACTGGCCAGCGCAGCCAGCCCCATGCCCAGCCGCCCGAGCAGGCCTTCGAGCTGCGCGCCGATCACGTCGCCGCCGCGATAGATGAAGGTGTCGATGAAGGCCTTCGCCTTGTACTTTTCCTCGCGGCGCAGCACGGTGAACAGCGTCTCGCGCGCCGGTCGCATCAGCGCCCGCTGCACCGCGCGGAAGCTCGCCTCGAAGGCGATCAGCGCCGCCAGCGAGCCGACCATCGCCAGGCCGACGAAGCCGAGCGCGGTGGTCAGTGGCAGCAGGGCGAGCGTCACCGGTACCCCCACCCACTGCATCAGCCGGCCGGCCACCAGCGCCTGCAGCAGCAAGGTGGCGACCTGCGTGATCAGGTCGATGCGCGCGAACATCGTGGTGCGCAGGTCGAGGTCGTCGCCCAGCTCGGCCACCATCTGCAGCCGGGTGAAATAGAGGAAGGTCGCCATCACCGCGAGAATCACCACGTAGGCCGCCATACCGAGCAGGTAGCGCGAGCCAAACACCGCCCGCGCACCCGCCCAGGCGCTGCCGCCGATGGGCGCATGCGCATCTACCGTGGTCGCCATATCGCCCTGCGCCGCGGCAGGGGGCAACGGCCGGACGCGCGCGATGCCCCATGCCGCCCCCAGACCGGCCGTGAGGAAGCCGGCCGAGATCAGCAGCAAGGCCGGCGTACCCAGCGGGGCGGCCAACTGCGAGGCCAGCCACGGCCCGGCGATCGCCCCCAGCGTGCCGCCGACCGCGATCAGGCCGAAGAAGCGCTTGCCCTGCTCGAGCGTGAAGCGGTCCGCCATCAGCGCCCAGAACACCATCGTCGCGAACAGGTTGAAGACACTGAACCACACGTAGAACACCTGGCCGCTGACCACGCCCACCGCCTCGGGCGCCAGCACCAGCAGCAGGAAGAAACCCACCAGGCTGCAGGCGAAGAAGGCGTAGGTCGCGGAGATGAACTGCAGCCGCGGCAAGCGGCTCACCAGCCAGCCGAACAGCGGATTGACCAGCAGCGCCACCACGGCGGTACCCATGAACAGCCAGCGCACCGCATCGATACCACCACGCAGGCCGAGCGCCTCGCGCGCCGGACGCAGGATCATCAGCGCCACCAGCACGCAGAAGAAGAACAGCACCGCCAGGCAGACCGGCAGCGCTTCGTCGCGGCGGACATCGAACAGGCGCTGCAGCCAGGTCTTCAAGGGCAGGGGGCCTCCGCAGGGGTGGCGGGATGGTGCCCCACCACGTTTCCACTGGACCGGCATTCGCGCGTCGAGTTCGCGCGCCAACCCGACGGCCCAGTCCGGGCGCGCGCTCCGGGGGCGGCCGACACAAAGTGATGCAATCCCGCCACACCGTCCTGCAACCGCTGCCGAGGAGTGCGAGAATCCGCGCCGCACGCGCCACGCAAGGCGCGCCCGATCAGAAAACAATCAACCTACAGGACCACACAACATGTCGAACAAGCTCGCCGCTTTGATCGTATTGGGACTGGCAAGCGCAAGCCCGGCGCTGGCCGCCGGGCAGGCCGATGCCAAGGGTTTCGTCGAGGACAGCTCGCTCGACGTGCTGCTGCGCAACGCCTACATCAGCCGTGACTACAAGCAGGGCCGGCAGGACAAGGCCGAATGGGGCCAGGGCGCCATCGCCAACTTCAGCTCCGGCTTCACGCAGGGCACGATCGGCGTCGGCATCGACGCCTTCGCCGCCTACGCGGTGCGCCTGGATGGTGGCCGCGGCCGGGCCGGCGCGGGCGGTATCGACTTCTTCTACCAGAATCCGACGACCGGCGAAGTGGATGACGACCTCGCCAAGGGCGGCGCCTCGATCAAGCTGCGCCTGTCCAACACCGTGCTCGCCTACGGCGACCTGCGCCCGTCGCTGCCGGTGCTCAACCACGACAACTCGCGCCTGCTGCCGGAAAGCTACACCGGCACCATGATCACCTCGTCCGAGATCGACGGCCTCGAGCTGACCGCCGGCACCTTCCACGCCCAGTCGCGCAAGAGCGACGAGGGCCGTGACAGTGGCGGGCTGAAGAGCATTGACGTGATCGGCGGCAGCTACAAGTTCAACGACGCGCTGAGCGCCTCGGTGTACGCCTCCGACGTCGAGGACGTGCTCAAGCGCCAGTACCTGAACCTGAACTACACGATGCCGATCGCCAGCAACTCGCTGACCTTCGACTTCAACGGCTACCGCACGAAGTACGACGAGGAATTCGACGCGAACGAAAGCAAGAACCGCATCTGGAGCCTGGCCGCGACCTACGCCACCGGCCCGCACGCCTTCACGCTGGCCTATCAGCGCAGCAGCGGCGACGTTGGCTACGACTACGGCTTCTACCAGAACGCCGGCGGCATCGGCGACGGCGGCGGCTCGATCTGGCTGGCCAACTCCTACTGGTCCGACTTCAACGGCAAGGACGAGCGCTCCTGGCAGCTCAGCTACGCGGTCGACTTCGCCCAGTACGGCTTCCCGGGCCTGAGCTATCGCGTCGCCTACGTGCGCGGCAGCGACATCGATGCCGGCACCACCCGCAACGGCAAGGAACGCGAGTTCTTCAACCAGCTGTCGTACACCGTGCAGAGCGGCGCGGCCAAGGACCTGAATGTCCGCCTGCGCGCATCGGCATTGCGCGTCTCCGACAACGCCCGCGACTACAACACCTCGGGCAACGAAGTCCGCATCTTCGTCGACTACCCGTTCAGCGCCTTCTGAGCCTGAGCGCAGGCGCAAGGCCGGCCGATCCCGGCTCCGCCTGCGCCAACGCCGGGCTGCGGTCACGCGGCCCGGCGCCCTAGTCGTCCATCCAGTTCTTACCCGGCTTGCCCCAGTCGTACTCGTCGAACTTGCCCACCGGGTAGTCATACGCGGTCTCGTACGCCAGGAACTCCTCGTCGCCGTTGATGTTCCTGAAATCCTCGTGATCGCCCCAGAAGGTCTGGAACTTCGGCACGACGAAACCCATCTCGTGCTCGAGCCGGTCCGGGACACCGTCGCCGTCGACATCCTCACGCGCCCGTTGCTCGTCGGACTTGCCGCTCCACCAGGTATGGTGGTGGTTGAAGTGGGCGAACTCGTGCAGGACGATGACCGCGAAGGTGTCGATGTGGGTGAAGGTGAAAAGCTGGTAGGTCTCCAGCGTTGAGCGATCCCCGCGGCTGACGCGCGGTACGGTCAGTGCGAACTGGCGGTCGAGCTTCGCCGTTAAGTCGCAGATGTGGATGGCCTTGTACAGGTGGTCCGGCTTGTAGATGGCCATGACGTGTTCACCGGCGCACAGGTCGAACGCGGTGCCACCGAACTCCAGCCGCACGTTCTGTCCCATCGGCAAGGCCGCAGGCGTCTGCCGCCAGTAATAGAACCAGTTGCGGTACTTGCCTTCGGGGTTGTTCATGGCGTCGCGCGGGTAGAAGAGCTTCACCTCGCGACTGTCCTCCACGCTGCAGGCGCCCACCTGCACGCGCGCCGTGACGGTCTTGGGGCCGAAGGCCTTGTAGTCCTCCGGCAGGCCTTGATAGATCACCTGCAACCGGGCGCCGCGCGGCGTTAGGGAGGCCGATGCCGGCACGGTGCTGCGCGTCGAGCCCGGCATCTCGGGCACGATCCATTCGATCGAATCGGCGAGGCGCGCCGGCTCCACCCGCGCCTCCAGCTCCAGCGCCAGCCGGTTCGAGTGCTCCGGCAGCGCGTACTCGTCGCTGAAAACGTGGCGGCTCTGCTGCTCGGGCTTGACGATCTGGATGCGCACGTCCGGCGCCTGCTCGCACACCGCCGTCGGCGGCGCCTTTCCGGCGAGCCGCAGATACAGCGTCAGGGTGGAGCCCGCCCGACAGCCGGGTGCGGGGCCTTCCGACCGGCCGATCTCCTGGCGCAGCACGATTTCGCCGCGCTCGAACAGGGTCTCGAACTCCACCCGGCTGAGTGTCCAGCGCGCGTCGGTACATCCGCTCGTCAGGCGGGTCACGTGGTCATTGCCGGGAAAGTCAATCCGGGCGGCGCTGGCCTCGATCTCGATCCGCCCCTCGTCCAGCGTGCTCGCATTCACCACCTCGGCCGAGAAAGCCGGGTAGCGTTCGCCCTCATCGACCTCGTGGCTGAAGAAACTGGCCCAGCGCGTGCACACCTGCGGCGAACCCGAACTCCAGCGCGTGCATTGCTTGCCCATCACCGTCGGCACCCGGATCTCCGTCGACAGCGATTCGAGCTCGTAGTCCTTCTGCTCCAGGAAGCGGCCGCTGCGCGGATCGTAGCTGTGCAGCACCATGAGGTTGCCGACGAAGGCCTCACTGATGGTGTACTGCAGGTCCGTCTTGAGCTGGTTGTAGAACTGCTCGCGCGCACCGCCCTCCACCACCACCTGCCCCTCGACGGCCACGGCTTCGACGATCTGCGGCCCGTCCGAACCGGCCGGGAGACTGCCCAGCATGGCCCGCGCCTGGCGATACTGGCTGTTGATGATGTCGCGCCGGCGCGCCATCTCGGCATCGGGCGTGGCCGCAGGCTGGATGGATGCGGGACGCGTGCCGGTCACCGCCCCCGCCGCGCGGTTGGCCTCGTCGAGCTGACGCATCGCGTCGCGATACTGCTGCAGGCCCGCGCCCTCCATCTGTTGCTGCAGCTGGCGCAGTTGTTCCTGGAGCTGCGCCGCGGACTGCGCGTGTGCCGCCGCACACCCCACGCCAAGGGCAAGCAGGGCGCACCTGCCCGCCGTGGCGGCTAAACCTCTGAGAGTGGCCTTCATCTCCAGCCTCCGTCCGAAGAGCCCCGGGGGCCGTGCGCACTGCATCGCGCACCCGCATGCATCCGGTATCGGCCCTGCGTCGATGGGCGTTACGTCCCCATTCTATCCTCGGGTCCGCAAGAATCGGATTGATCGCCCGCAACAGGCTGACATACTGCAGGCACACGCTGGCGCAGCCATCCGGAGTACCGCCGACCATGCCACCTGTCGAAGACGCCTCGCGTCACTATGCACGCGTCGCCAAGGCCATCGCCTTCATCCGGGCGCACGCCCGCGCACAACCCACACTTGAAGAAGTCGCGGCGGCGGTGCATCTCAGTCCGCAACACCTGCAGCGCGTCTTCGCCGAATGGGCGGGGATCTCACCCAAGCGCTTCCTGCAGTTCCTGACCAAGGAGTACGCCCGCGGCCGGCTCGCCGCAGCCGACACGCTGACCGTGGCCGAGGCCGCCGGCCTCAGCAGCACCAGCCGCCTGCACGACCTGATGGTGAGCTGCGAGGCGATGACGCCGGGCGAGATCCGCGCCGCCGGCCGCGGCATCGACATCGGCTACGGCTTCGCCCCCACGCCGTTCGGCGATGCGCTGCTCGCATGGACGCCGCGCGGCGTGTGCCATTTCGCCTTCGGCGCCGCGGCCGACCCCCGCCTGCTCGACGCACTGCGGTCGCGCTGGCCCGCGGCCACGCTCGTGCATGACCCGGTGCAGGCCGACGCGCTGGCGCAGCGGATCTTTCCACGCACGCTCACACAGGGCCGCATTCATCTGGTGTTGCGCGGCACGAATTTCCAGATAAAGGTCTGGGAGGCCCTGCTGCGTATCGAACCCGGCCAGGTCCTGAGCTACGGGCAGCTCGCCCGCCAGGCGGGCAGCCCGCGTGCCGCACGCGCCGTCGGCAGCGCCCTGGCGGCCAACGCCATCGGCTTCCTCATCCCCTGCCACCGTGTGCTGCGCGAAGGCGGCGACATCGGCGAGTATCGCTGGGGCAGCGAACGCAAGGCGGCCATGGTCGCCTGGGAAGCCAGCCGCGCATCGGCAGCACACGAGGCCCTTCAGGGGCGCGAAAACCTGCCAGAATCCCGCTTTGCCCGTTTGCCCCACCCCTCACCGTGATCGTTCGTCCCCGTCCGCACTGGATCCACCTGCTGTTCGTCCGTCGCGGCTCGCTGATTCACCGCATCTTCTGGCAGCAACTCTTCGTCTTCCTGTTGTCGTGCGCGGTCTTCGTGGTGCACGGCGAACTGTTCCACTGGAAGGTCACGCTGACCGCCGCCCCCTTCTCGCTGATGGGCGTGGCGCTGGCGATCTTCCTCGGGTTTCGCATCAACGCCAGCTACGACCGCTACTGGGAGGCGCGCAAGCTGTGGGGCAGCGTGCTGATCGCCACCCGCAACCTCGCGCGGCAGGCACTGACACTCAACACCTTCGGCGACCAGTCACGCGCCTTCGTCCTCGGCCTGGTGGCCTTCGCCACCGCGATGCGCAACCAGCTTCGCCGGCAGCCCAACGACAACGGGCTCGAGGGCCTGCTGCCCGATGAGGTCCGTTCGCGCCTGGCCGACGCACGTTCGGCCCCGACCCTGATCCTGGTGTGGCTGGGCCAGTGGCTTGCGGAACGACGCGAGGCCGGCCAGCTTTCACCGATCCTTGCCCAGCATATGGAAGCCGGGCTGGACGACCTGTCCGCCGCGCTGGGCGGCTGCGAGCGCATTGCCAACACCCCGCTCCCTTTCACCTACTCGGTAATCCTGCATCGCAGTTCCTACTTCTACTGCATGCTGCTGCCCTTCGGCCTGGTCGATTCGATCGGGATGATGACACCGCTGGTCGTGGCCTTCGTGTCCTACACCTTCTTCGCGCTCGAAGCCCTCAGCGACGAGATCGAGGAACCCTTCGGCACCATGCCCAACGACCTGGCCCTCAACGCCATCGTCGCCGGCATCGACGCCAGCCTGCGCGAAATGCTGGGCGAGACGCCACCGCCGGCGCCGCAACCCGACGCCGACTTCGTGCTGCGCTGAGCGGCCAAAGGCTGCAGGGATTCTTGCGCACTCCGTGCCGTATTCGGCAAGCGCCAACGGCACGATGGCCGCAAGATGCGTGAAGCCCACGTTCCCGAGCGCCGCGCGATGTCCAGTGCCAACGTCAAAGCCCGCATCTCCTTCGATTTCGATCTCCAGGTTCCTCCCGCCCTGCTGGCGCTGGAGCACGATGCCCTGCTGAAGGCCCTGCACGCCGCGCTGGGGTCGACCGTGGTGCAGGGGATGCCCACGGTATCCGCCAAGCAGCTCGGCAAGAGCGGGATCGCCCTGGTGCGTCACCACTACCATCTGGACGCTGCAAAGCTCGGCATGCAGGCCATCCCGCGCGGACTGCTGGTCACGGCCGCGCCGCACCTGACGGACGCCGAACTCGACACGCTCGCAAAGTCGATGGCGGGCAAGACACCGAACTCGGAAGACGAGACCCGCCGCCTGCTGCGACGCAAGGCGCTGGCGATGGTGTCCGAGCTGCGCACCGTGGAATGCACCGTGATCGCGCGACTCAGCTCGGGCGCCACTGCCGAACTGGCAGCCACGCTGAACCTCGCCAATGGCGGCGTCATCGTCGCCGAAAAGGATCGCCAGCAGCGCCTGCAGTCCAACCAGGGGCTCGTGCCGATCCGTGTCGATCGCGCCGGCGCCACCCTCAACGCCACCTTCTCGGGCCAGACCATCTCCGGGCCGGTGCTCGGTGTCGAGGTCGCCGAGATCGCCGCCCACCGCGACGCGCTGATCACCGCCTGGCAGTCGCGCTGAGCCGGCACAGCCGCCCGCTGTCATCATCCGGAAACAATCGCGCGGCATGATGTGCAGGTTTTTCCTGCACACGGCCAACGCCCATGCTTGCGCACCCGGTTCCGGCGCCAGTCCTCCCGCAAGGTCGTCCATTCAATGCCTGGCGGACCGCCGACGGCACCGCGCTGACGTTGCGCCCGGTGCGTCCGGAAGACGTCGAGCGCACCCTCCGCTTCGTCGCCTCCCTCTCCTACGGCACGCGCTACTTCCGCTTCGGGCGCGGCGACTTCCGCCTCGAGGAGGCCGAAGCGCGCTGCATCTGCTCGCCCAACCCCACGGAATGCGTCGAGTTCATCGTGCTCGCGGCACTCGAGGGTGACGAGCAGGAGGTGGCATCCGGCCGCTACTGCCTCGATGCCGACGGTCGCAGTTGCGAGTTCGCCCTGGTCGTGGGCGACGAGTGGCAGGGGCACGGCATTGCGCGCCGATTGGTCGCGGCACTGGTCGACAGCGCAAGACGGCGCGGCCTTGTACGCATGTACGGGCGGGTACTCGCCACCAACCGGTCGATGATCGCGCTGGCACGGCGCATGGGTTTCCGCCTCAAGCCGACCGACAGCCGCGCCGTGGTCGAGATCGAAGGCATGCTGGACGGCGACACGACACAACCGGCGATCGAGCCGGCGCCCGAAGGCCCCGCATGCCTGCTGCCCGGCCCGCAGGTGTGCCGCAATGCGGCCCGCCGTGCCACACGGGGCGGCGATCACCCCGCAGCAGGGCTCAACGCTTCTTGCCGCGCTTGCCCTTGGGCACCTTGGGCAACTCGCCAACGAGGTTGATGATCTCCCCCAGCCCGCGACTGGCCAGCAGCGCCACGCCGGCACGCAGCACCTCGGACTTGCTCGCCTCGCAGCCCGCCTGCGCCAGCGCATCGCGCAGCGCCTTGATGCGCTTGTGCTCGCTGGCCGGCATCGAGAACGAATCGCGCGCGACCTTCCCGTGCCTATCCTTGTCGTGCCTTTCCTTCTCGGCCTTCGCCCTCTTGCCGCCCTCTGCCCTCACCGCCTTGGCCGGCGGAGTTTCGTCATCAGGCACGGCGGGCGGGGCTTTGGCAGGCTGTGCTGCAGCCTTCGCCGCTACTCCCGGTGCCGCCTTTGGCGCCGCACGAGTCGTTGCGATAGGCTTCGCGGCTGCCGCCGGTGCCTTGCGGCCTGCGGACCTGGAAGCGGAGGCCCTGGCCGGTGCCGGCAGGCGGTCGGCCAGCGCACTGTCCTCCTGCTTGAGCGCTTCACGCAGACGCGACTGGGTGTTCTTCGTCGTAACCATGAATCATCCCTCGATCAGTCCGAGTACGGCCGAGACCAGTTGCTCGACCTCCTCCTGGGCCGCGGCCGCAGCACGGCCGAGCCCGAACACGGACGTGCCGCGCACGGCGCTCAGGGCATAGGCACTGCGCTGCGACAGCGCGACGTCCAGCACCCGCAGCTCGAAATCCTGCAGCACGTCGAGCACATCGCCCGCAAGCGCGGTGCGCATCACGCGGTTGGGCAACAGCGCGCCGCGCAGGGCAGGGCGCTGCTGCTGACGGTCGAGGATCAGGCGCTCGATGCCGCGCGTCGCCCACAGGTCGGTCGGGCTGGGCACCACCGGCACCAGCGCCAGATCGCACAGCTCGAGCGCGCTCATCGTGTGCGGATGCTCGATCGACGGCGGGCAGTCCATCACCACCATGTCGACACTGTTGGCGACGGGCTTCAGCGTGCGCGCCATGTCCTTGGGCTTGCCCTGCAGGCGTACCAGCTGGGCGGGGAAGGGGCTTTCGGGCGATGCGGATTCGGCCCAGCGCGAGGCGCTTTCCTGCGGGTCGAGGTCGGCCAGCGCGACGCGATAGCCGGCCAGGGCCAAGCCGGCGGCCAGTTGCATCGCCACCGTGGTCTTGCCCGATCCGCCCTTTTGCGAAACGAGGGCAATCAGCGTGGGGGCGCTCATGTGTCGTCCGTGATAGGTATTACCGCAAGATGCTATCGCAAGCGTCGTCGCGGGTGTGTTACACGTCAGGCCGGGGCTCCCGCAAACACGCGCGGGTCGCATCGACGGGGCGATTTCCGGTATTCTCGCGCCGCATCCGGCACACCCGGCCCCGAGGGCCAAGCGTGCTTGTCCCACCCTCCCTGCGGAGCGCGCGCCTGTTGAATGTGGCGTCCAGATCACGCACTGGCCGGTACGACCGGCTGATCGACTCCCTGCTGCTGCCGCGGGCAATCGTCCTTGTCTGCGTCATCCTCCTCGCCGGCCTCAACAGCCTGATCGTCCAGCAGGTCGTGGAGGGACGGAAGGAGGCGCTCGTCCGCGGTGACGAGGCCCAGACACTGCAGCATCGGGCGCTGCTGTCGCAGATACAGCAGACGCTGAACCTTTACGAATACGTGGTGAGCGACCTCGCCGGGCGGCGGGATACGCCGGCGCTCAACGACGAACTGCGTCGGCTCGGCGCCCTCGACGCGAAACTGCTCGACCTGCTCGTGCTTTCACGGGACGGACAGATCCAGCACTGGTCGGGCGAGGGACCTCCCCCCGAAGTCGCCGACCGCGAGTACTTCACCGCATTGCGCGACGACCCGCTGCGCCGGCTGTACATCGGCCCCGTCCGCTCCTCACGCGCGCACCCGGACCGCTGGTTCTTCAGCCTGAGCCGCCCGGTTCGGGCGCTTGATGGCAGCCTCGACAGCGTCATCGTCGCCATCATCGACCTCTCCGTGTTCAACCGCGATCTCGCCGAGGCCCTCGCAGTCGAGGGCGCGGGGCTCGGTATCATCAAGACCGACGGCCACGTCATCACGCGCCTGCCCATCGTGACCGACCGCCCCATGGAAGAAAGAGTCAAACTGCCGGCTGACCTGCCCCCGGTCGGTTCGAGTCCGGGCATACTCAAGCGCGAGAGCGTGTCGCCTTTCGACAAGGCCCTGCGCCGGCAGACCTGGACCTACCTGCCCGATCACGAGCTGTGGGTCATCACCTCGATCACTCGCGACCGCATGCTGAGCCTGTGGTGGTCGGGCGTGAAGGATGCCATTCCACTATGGGTTGCGCTGAACCTGGTGCTGGTCGCCGGCGCGCTGGCGATGCTCGCCGCCTCGCGCCGCAACCTGCGGAACATGCGCGCCCTGCAGGACCTGACCGCGCGGCTGGAGACACAGGCCTCGGTCGACCCGCTCACCGGCGCCTACAACCGCCGCCAGTTCGACGTGCTGGCCGACCTCGAGCTCAAGCGCACGCGCCGCCATGGCGGAAACGTTTCGCTGCTGGTGCTCGATATCGACTTCTTCAAGAAGATCAATGACGAATGGGGCCACCCCGAAGGCGACAAGGTGCTGCACGCGGTGGTGCAGGTGATCCGCGGCCGCCTGCGCAGCACCGACATCCTGGCGCGCTTCGGCGGCGAGGAGTTCATCGTGCTGATGCCGCACACCGATCTCGAAAAGGCGCAGATCGTCGCCGAGACCCTGCGTCAGTGTATTGCCGAAGCCCACACGCAGCCCGGTCTGGCGCAGCCCCGTCCGGTCACCGCGTCCTTCGGTGTCGCGACGCTGAGGCCCGACGAGACGCATCTGTCCGACCTCATCCGCAGGGCCGACATCGCCCTGTACGAAGCCAAACGCAAGGGCCGCAACCGCGTCGAGGTCGATCCGGCCTAGCCGGACCGCCACGCGCAATTGAACGGAACGCCCCGCCCGATTGAACTTCGCCCGGCCCATGGCCTCCATTGTCACCGGACGCCTCCGGCGTACGCCGTACCCGCCACGACACCAACAAGAGCACACCATGCCACGATTCGCCCTTCCCGCCCTGCTGATCCCGCTCGCCCTTGCCGCCTGCAGCGGCCCGGTGGAAGACACCCGCCCCGGACAGCCGGTCAAGCAGCGTCAGGATGCTTTCAAGGCCATGCTGCGCAGCTTCGAACCGATGGGCAAGATGCTGCGCGACAACCGCTACCAGCCCGACGAGTTCGCCCGCCTGGCCGCCGAACTGGTCAGCCGCCGCGATGCGCCGTGGACGCACTTCGGCCCCGACACGAACTACCCGCCGACCAAGGCCAAGGCCGCGGTGTGGGACCGCCCGCAGGCGTTCGAGGCCGAACGCAGCGCCTTCTTCGAGCTGACGGACGCCCTTGCGCAGGCCGCGCAGACGCGCGACAAGACGGCCGTCCAGGCCGCCTACGACAAGGTCCACGCAAGCTGCAAATCGTGCCACGACGATTTCAAGAAGTGAGCCGGCGAATCCGCTGACCGTTTCCGCCGGAAACACCGCCATGCGACCCAGGACTGCCCCCGACTACCTCGCCGGCTACCCGCCGCATCTGCGCGAACAGGTGCTCGCCCTCATCGACCAGGGCCGCTTCGCCGAGGTGCTGCGCAAGCGCTATCCGCAAGCGCACAGCGTACGTTCCGACGGCGCCCTTTACGACTACGTGCAGGCACTGAAGGCGGAGCACATGCGTGCCGCGCCGCCACTCAGCAAGGTCTGCTTCGACAGCAAGCTTCATGTCATCCGCAACGCGCTCGGCACCCACACCGCGGTCTCGCGCGTGCAGGGCAGCCGCCTGCAGGCCAAGCGCGAGATCCGCGTGTCGACGCTGTTCCGTGAGGTGCCGCTGGAGTTCCTGCGCATGATCGTCGTGCATGAACTCGCACACCTGCGCGTGCGTGAGCACGACAAGGCCTTCTACCAGCTGTGCCTGCACATGGAGCCGCAGTACCACCAGTACGAATTCGACCTGCGCGCCTATCTGAGCTATCGCGACGCGGCGGGGACGCCGCTGTGGGCGGGCTGAACGCGCTGCGGGCAGGCGCGGCCAAGGCGGGCTCGATCGTACCCATTGAAAACGCCCATGTAATTGCAGCCCCGATTTGAAGGAAAATAATGGTTTCGCCGGCCGCGGTGCCCCGTGCCCGCCTCGCCGGCACCGAATTTTTCCTTCAGGAAGCGACCATGCTGCAAAAATTCCCCGCCTTCGCCGGCGTTCCGGGCCCTGTCGTCGTGATCGTCATGGATGGCTACGGCATCCCGAAGCATGACGTGGGCAGCGCCATCGACGCCGCGCGCAAGCCGACGCTGGACCGCCTGTTCGCCCAGTACCCCAACATCCGCCTGCGTGCCCACGGCACCGCGGTCGGGATGCCGTCGGACGACGACATGGGCAACTCCGAGGTCGGCCACAACGCGATCGGCGCCGGCCAGGTCTATGCGCAGGGCGCGGCACTGGTGGCCAACGCCATCGCCGAAGGCGCGATCTGGCAGGGCGGGGCCTGGAAGGAGATCGTCGCCGGCGCCAAGGCCGGCCGGGGAGTGCTCCACTTCATCGGCCTGTTCTCCGACGGCAACGTACACAGCCACATCGACCACCTCAAGGCGATGGTCGTGCAGGCCAAGGCCGAAGGCGTGAAGACCGTGCGCATCCACGCCCTGCTCGACGGCCGTGACGTGCCCGAGACCAGTGCGCTGGAGTACGTCGCCCCCTTCGAAGCCTTCCTGCGGGACATCAGCACCGGCGGCTTCGACGCTCGCATCGCCTCCGGTGGTGGCCGTCAGTACATCACGATGGACCGCTACGACGCCAACTGGCCGATGGTCGAACGCGGCTGGCACACCCACGTGCTGGGCGAAGGCCCGCAGTTCGCGAATGCCACCGAGGCGGTGCACGGCCTGCGCGAGCGCAACCCCGGCACCATCGACCAGGATCTGCCCGAGTTCGTCATTGCCGACAATGGCAAGCCGATCGGCACCATCGAGGACGGCGACTCGGTGGTCTTCTACAACTTCCGCGGCGACCGCGCGATCGAGATCACCCGCGCCTTCGTCGAGGAACACTTCACCGAGTTCGACCGCGTGCGCACCCCGCGCGTGACCTACGCCGGCATGCTGCAGTACGACGGCGACCTGCAGTTGCCCAAGCGTTTCCTCGTCGCGCCGCCGGCAATCAAGGACACCTCGGCCGAGTGGTTCAGCAAGTCGGGCCTGGCGCAGTTCGCCTGCTCCGAGACGCAGAAGTTCGGCCACGTCACCTACTTCTGGAACGGCAACCGCTCGAACAAGTTCGAGGGCGAGACCTGGCAGGAGGTCCCGAGCGACGTCGTGCCCTTCGAGCAGCGCCCGTGGATGAAGGCCGCCGAGATCACCGACGCGATGATCGCCGCGCTGCAGTCCGGCCAGTACAAGGTGCTGCGCTGCAACTACGCCAACGGCGACATGGTCGGCCACACCGGTAACTTCCGCGCCGCGACCATGGCGATCGAGGCGGTGGACCTCGCCCTGTCACGCCTGCTGCCGGCGATCGATGCCGCCGGCGGCGTGGCGCTGATCACCGCCGACCACGGCAACGCCGACGAGATGTTCGAGCTCGACAAGAAGACGAAGCAGCCGGCGCAGAACAAGGACGGCTCGTTCAAGGCCAAGACCGCGCATACGCTGAACCCGGTGCCGCTGATCCTCTACGACAACGTCAGCGGCGGCAGACTGGGCCTCGCGCAGACCGACACCGCCGGCCTGTCGAGCATCGCCGCGACGGTCGCCAACCTGCTCGGGCTGCAGAAGCACGAGAAGTGGGACGACAGCGTGCTCACCGTGAAGTGATCCGCACGGCACCGCTGGCCGCCCCGAAGATGCTTCGGCGCGGCCAGCGGGCCATCCTCAAGGCGTCTTCCGCCTCACGCCGGAAACCTCACTCCTGCGGCGAAACCACCAGCTGCACCAGCACCGCGTCGCCTTCCTTGAGCACGGCGACACTGCATTCGCGCGTGTCCTTGCGCGCAGTGAGCATGGCCATCTCGTTCATGGTCATCGTGCTCTCGATGTCCCAGCCCTGCCCCTTCAGCGCATCGGTGTAGAACTTCGCGGCATCGGCAAGGCCGACCGGCACCTGCAGGTGCACCATCATCTGCGCCCCCTGCGTCATCGCCGCCGTCGGCTTCGCGCCATCGAGGATCGGCACATCCTTCGGGAAGCCGGCCGGAATCGCGACGCCCTCGTCACCCGCGGCCGCCGTGATCCGCGCGCCGTCCGGGCCGGTGGCCTCAAAGGTGACGGCCTTGCCGTCCTGTTTCACCGTCACCTGTCCGTCGGCGGTCTTGTAGGTCTGCTCGTCCTTGCCGCAGCCAGAAAGCAGGGTGGCGAGGACGGTCATGGCGACCAGAATGGGGGCTTTCATGATGGATTCTCCTGACGGACTGGCGCACGCAGCATGACGGTGCGCTTCAATGATGATGAGCGAATGGTAGTGCAAGTGCCGCGTCGCAGCCCAGCCCGCATGCGCCTGCAACGAATCCTTACCGGGGTGGGCGGACAAAGACGCCGGCTCCTCGCCACGATCCAACTACAATCGCGCAACCCGCCTCGAAGGACCGCAGCCCATGATCCGCGCCATCCCCATCAGTCTGGCCGTCACCTTTCTGGTCTCTGCCTGTGCCGTTCAGCCACCGGTAGTGGTCGAACCGGACAGCGGCATCTCCAGCCAGACCGGTCAGTTCGAGTTCGCCCTGCCCAGCGGCGACTACCGCTGCGAGCAAGGCATCCGCCTGGCGCTGCGGCGTGAAGTACAGGGCAAGATCAATCACCGCGTACAGCTCGACTGGAAGGGGCGTCACTACCAGCTCGAGCGCGACCCATCCTATTCCGGCCTGCCGCGCTTCGAGGATGTCGCCAGCGGCCTGGTGTGGATCGATCTGCCGTGGAAGGGTCTGTTGCTCGACGGTCGCACCCAGACCCCGCTCGCCAACGAGTGCCGCGCGGCCTGAACGGCCGGCCGCGGCCAGTTGAGGTCAGGCCGCCTTGCGGAAGAAGCGGCGGAACCAGCCGCTGTCCTGGCGCTCGCGCTTTTCGGCGATGATGCCGATCATGCTCGCCTTCACCGCACCGACGTAGTCGCCGTCGTCACGCTTGATGTGGTTGACCAGCCAGGTCGCGAGCAGCTTGAACAGCTCGTCGCCGATATCGTCACCGAGTCGGTGGCGTTCGACATACTCGTTGACCCGCCGCACGAACAACTCATGCACGCGCTTGTGCGGCTTGCTGAAGGCGTAGCCCGCTTCTTCCTGCAGGCTCTCCTCGAAAGCGAAGTGCGAGATCGTGTATTCGACAAGCTCGTCGAGGGTGCGTCCGACCGCAGCCCGATCCCCGGTGGCATTGGCCGCTTCAAGGGCATTGATGTAATCGACGATGCGTCGATGCTGCTGGTCAATCACGTCAATGCCGGTATCGAGCTCGGGGTTCCAGGTAATGGGCACGCTGCTTTTCCTCCATGATGCCTAAGCTGCCCAGAGCGGGCATCCAAGGCCGCGAGGATAAGGGCGGCGTCAGATCGCCATTTTGATATGCATCAAAGCGCTTCCGAATGTGGCGCCATGCGGCACGCAGGACGGGCAATCGGGGCTGCAGCAAACCTGCGGTGCGCGGTTCACTCCGCAGCGAGCCCGGCCGCCGCACGCGCCCGCTGCTTGGCCGCCACGAAATCGCCACGCGGGATGTAGAGCAGGTCCCCGAGCTTTAGCATCAGGTGCGTCTCATGGTGGCTCAGTTGGCCGTCCGCATAGGCCACCTGCCACAGGTACTCGACCATCCTCACCTTCTGCTCGAGGCTGAAGCCCTGGTTGAGCTTCGAGGTGAAGGAGTACAGGTCCGGCGCGTCGCGCGAGGTCGCATCGGCAAGCTCCATCAGGCGCGCGACTTCATCGGCCGCCAGCGCGAACTTGGCTGCGAGTGCATCGACGGCCGCCTGCCGCTCCTCATGCCGGCAGTCGTTGTCGGCACGCATCATCTCGATCAGCAGCACCGCGGCCGCGAGCTGGAGCGTATGTTCCGGCACACCGCGATCGGCCGGCGGTGGAGTCAGGGTATTGAAAAGCTGTTTCAGCGTTCTGAGCATGTGATCGCTACGTGCGGGTGGGCTGCAACGGGAGGTCGTACTTCCCTCAGTCCGCGGCAGTGCGCCGCGAGTTCCCACGCTGGGCATGAACGTGCCGGGCCAGCGCCATGAAAAAAAGCCGGTGCCCATTGCAGGGCACCGGCTCTTCCGCCAGCTTCAGCCGGGCATGCCCGGCCCATCGTCAGGCAGCGCGCGCGGCCTTCAGGATGGCATTGAGCGTGGCGCTCGGACGCATCACGGCCTTGGTCTTCTCGGAATCGGCCATGTAGTAGCCGCCGATGTCAGCCGGCTTGCCCTGCACCACAGTCAGTTCCTCGACGATCTTGGCCTCGTTCTCGCGCAGTGCCTTGGCGAGCGGCGCGAACCGCGCCGCCAGTTCGGCGTCTTCGGTCTGCTCGGCCAGGCGCTCGGCCCAGAACATCGCCAGGTAGAACTGGCTGCCGCGGTTGTCGAGCTGGCCGGTCTTGGGCGACGGCGACTTGTTCTCGTCGAGCAGCTTGCCGGTGGCCTCGTCCAGCGTCTTGGCAAGCAGCTTGGCCTTGGCGTTGCCGGTCTTGATGCCCAGGTCTTCCATCGACACCGCCAGTGCCAGGAACTCGCCCAGCGAATCCCAACGCAGGTGGTTCTCCTGGGTGAGCTGCTGCACGTGCTTGGGCGCCGAACCGCCGGCGCCGGTCTCGTACATGCCGCCACCGTTCATCAGCGGCACGATCGACAGCATCTTGGCCGAGGTGCCCAGTTCCATGATCGGGAACAGGTCGGTCAGGTAGTCGCGCAGGATGTTGCCGGTCACCGAAATGGTGTCCAGGCCGCGGGCCACACGCTCGAGCGTGAAGCGCATCGCACGGACCTGCGACATGATCTGGATGTCGAGGCCGGTGGTGTCGTGATCCTTGAGGTAGACCTTCACCTTCTTGATCAGCTCGTTCTCGTGCGGGCGATAGGGGTCGAGCCAGAAGATCGCCGGCATGCCGGAATTGCGCGCACGGGTAACGGCCAGCTTGACCCAGTCGCGGATCGGGGCGTCCTTGACCTGGCACATGCGCCAGATGTCGCCGGCTTCGACGTTCTGCGTCAGCAACACTTCGCCGGTGGCGAGGTCGGTGATGTTGGCGACACCGGCCTCGGGGATCTCGAAGGTCTTGTCGTGCGAACCGTACTCTTCCGCCTTCTGCGCCATCAAGCCGACGTTCGGCACCGTGCCCATCGTGCGCGGGTCGAAGTTGCCGTGCCATTTGCAGAAGTTGATCATCTCCTGGTAGATGCGGGCGAAGGTCGACTCCGGCATCACGCACTTGCTGTCGTACTGCTTGCCGTCGGCACCCCACATCTTGCCGCCCTGGCGGATCATCGCCGGCATCGAGGCGTCGACGATGATGTCGTTGGGCGAGTGGAAGTTGGTGATGCCCTTGGCCGAATCAACCATCGCCAGCTCGGGGCGGTGCTCGTGGCAGGCGTGCAGGTCGCGGATGATCTCGTCGTGCTTGGACTCGGGCAGGGTCTTGATCTTCTCGTACAGATCGACCATGCCGTTGTTGACGTTGATTCCGAGCTCGTCGAACAGCTTGCCGTGCTTCTCGAAGGCATCCTTGTAGTAGATCTTGACGCAGTGGCCGAAGACGATCGGGTGCGAGACCTTCATCATCGTCGCCTTCACGTGCAGCGAGAACAGGATGCCGGCCTTGCGGCAGTCCTCGAGCTCCTGCTCGTAGAACTCGCACAGCGCCTTCTTGCTCATGAACATCGAGTCGATGATCTCGCCATCGAGCAGCGCGACCTTCGGCTTGAGCACGATGGTCTTGCCCGAATTGGTGATCAGCTCCATCTTGACGTCGCGCGCCTTGTCGAGCGTCATCGACTTTTCGCCGTGGTAGAAGTCGCCGTGGTGCATGTGCGAGACGTGGGTCTGCGACCACTGCTTCCACTCGCCCATCGAATGCGGGTGCTTCTTGGCGTAGTTCTTGACCGCGGCGGGCGCGCGGCGGTCGGAGTTGCCTTCACGCAGCACCGGATTGACGGCCGAGCCCAGGCACTTGCCGTAACGGGCCTTGAGCGCCTTCTCTTCGTCGGTGGTCGGGTTCTCCGGGTAGTTCGGAACGGCGTAACCCTTTTCCTGCAATTCCTTGATGCACGCCTTCAGCTGCGCAACCGATGCACTGATGTTGGGCAGCTTGATGATGTTGGTGTCGGGCAGCAGGGTCAGGCGGCCGAGTTCGGCCAGCGTGTCCGGCACGCGCTGCGCCTCGGTCAGGAACTCCGGAAACTCGGCCAGCACGCGCGCGGCGACCGAGATGTCGGCCTTCTCGATCTCGATGCCCGCCGGCTCGGTGAAGGTACGGATAATGGGCAGAAACGCGCACGTCGCCAGCATCGGCGCCTCGTCCGTGAGCGTGTAGATGATCTTGGATTTCCCCTCAGCCATTCTTTTCCCCTAGATTCTGGTCTTGTGGCGCCAACGCGGTGGCGGCTCCCGGTCGACATGCGCGACACGTGGACGTGCTTTCGCAGCAGGCGGGAAAATACCACGCATCGCCGCCCCCCGGCACCCGGAAAACGTCAAATCCGCAAGGTAAATCTCGCGCCGCGCGCCTCAGGCCTGCATGCACGGCTCGTCGGAAGCGCGGGCCGCGGTGTCGCGCCGCTCGACCGCCTTCAATATGAACAGCAGCAGGGCGCCCAGCACCATCATGCCCGCCGCCAGGTAGAGCCCGCCGGCGTAGCTGCCGAAGCTCGCCGCCAGCCAGCCGGTCACCGCAGGGCCGATGATCTGCGCGGCGCCATAGGAAAGAGTCATCTTGCCCATCATCTTGGCCGGCCGCGTCGGGTAGTAGCGCCCGGCCATCGTCAGCACCAGGCTGACCATGCCGATGAAGGTGCCGCCGAACAGCAGCGCACCCAGGATCGCACCACCCAGTCCGCCCACCGCCACAGGCAGCAGGATGCCGACGATCTGCAGCACCGCGGCGAGGATCAACGCGTTGAGCTCGCCGGTGCGGCGCGCGACGAAGTCCCACACGATACAGGCCGGCGCGGCTGCCAGACCGATGGCGAGAAAGCTCAAGGTGCCGCGCCCTTCCAGGCCTGGCAGGCGATCGACGATGGCGACGATGAAGGTCGCGCTGACCACGTAGCCCACCCCCGCGCAGAAGTAGGACGCCATGAACAGGCGCAGGAACAGCGGGCTGGGCGGATTGTCGTGCATCGGCGCACCGCTCCTGGTCACCGGACTGGTGTCGGGCGCGGGCAGCCAGCCCAGCGCGGGCACCAGCAGCACGCACGCGATGGCGGTGAACACGAACCACTGCGTGCGCCAGTCGAGCGACGGCCCCATCAGTGCAACGGCGGCCGCACAGCCGGCGATGCCCAGGCCGATGCCGGCAAAGTGGATGCCCAGCTCGCTGCGGTGGTTGTGGCGGATCAGCCAATTCAGGATCAGCCCGGTCCCGAGCAGCATCGCCGCCGCGCTGGAGAGGCCGGCGAAGTAGCGCGACACCGCCCACAGCGTCACGTTGGTGGTCAGGCCCATCATCAGCGTGGTCAGCACGGCCACCACCATGCCGACGCGGAACAGGCGGTCCTTCAGTACCAGATCGCTGATCGAGGCCGCGATCAGCGCGCCCGACAGATAGCCGGCATAGTTGATCGCGGCCAGCCAGCCGCCCTCGGCCAGCCCCAGGCCAGCCTGCTGCTGCATCAGCGGCAGCAGCGGCGTGTAGGCGAAGCGCGCGACCCCCAGCGCGAGGATGAGGCTGAAAATGCCGGCGCCGAGCACCTTCATGCGTTGGATCTGGTCGTTCATGGTGTTCGTGGTCTGTTTCCTCATGGTTCCTGAACGATAGTCGGCGTACCATATCGATACAAGCGAATCTTATAGAACGATCAGTTCTGTTTTGGAGATAGCCGAATGGAACTCCTCGCCCTGCGTACCTTCGAAGCCGTCGTCGATGAAGGCGGCATCCTCGCCGCCTCGCGCAAGCTCAACACCGTGCAGTCCAACGTCACCGCCCGCATCCGCCGGCTGGAGGAGGAACTGGGCGCCGAACTGTTCTTCCGCTCGGGCCGCGGCGTCGAACTGGCCCCCGCGGGACGCGTGCTGCTCGACTACGCCCGCCGCATGCTGAACCTCGAACGCCAGACCGCCGCTGCCGTGCGCCAGGCCGGCGACGAGGCGGGCGAACTGCGCATCGGTTCGATGGAAACCTTCGCCGCGCTCTACCTGCCTCCTGCGCTGAGCGAACTACGCACAACCCACCCCGCACTGGAACTGCGCGTGCGTGCCGACACCAGCGCAACGCTGGTGGACCACGTGCTCGCCCACAAGCTGGACTGTGCCTTCGTCGCCGGCCCGGTGGTGCACCCGGCACTACGGTTCGAAGAACTGGTGGTCGAGGAATTGGTGCAGGTCTTCGCCCCCGGCACCGATCCGGTGCTGACGCCGCTGATCCTGTTCCGCGAGGGCTGCGCCTACCGCGCGCGCGCCATCGCCCTGCAACGCACGCTGGGCCACGCGCAGGCCGACGCGATGGAGTTCGGCACGCTCGAAGGTATCCTCGGCTGCGTGTCGGTCGGCCTGGGCTGGACGCTGATGCCGCGGCGCATCGTCGCGCAGTCGGCGCATGCACCGCGGCTGGAGATGCGCGACGTGCCGCCCGAGATCGGGCTGGTGCCGACAGGCATGGTGTCGCTGAAGTCGGATGTGCCACTGCGGGCCCTGGCAACGCTCGCGAACCTCATCCGGACCCAGGCCGCTGCGCGCTGAATGCGGACCGCACATCACCACAGCATTCGGGTGTCGATCCAGCTGACACGGCCCGTCCGGCGCTTGACCTCCTCGTACATGTGCGCTGTGCCGCCCGTGCCGTCGCCACTTGCGCCGTTCCACAGGCAGACGAAGTGCACGCGGTCGATACCCCAGGCCAGCGCCGTATTCAGCAGCCAGCGGTTGCAGCGCTCGTAGGCATTCATCCGCTCCGTGCGGCCGGTCTTCGGCAGCGGGCCCAGTTCGACCGGCATGATGCGCGGCGCGTCCGGCAGCCCGGCACGCAAGGTGTAATAACGCTTGCACCAACTCGCACCGTCCGCGGCGGGCGACACCGAGCGCTCGATGAACTCCGGCTCGGTGAAGGGCAGCATCAACTGCAGGCGCACGCCGCGCGCCTTGCAGGCCTCGAGAAACAGCAGGTCGCCCCCGCTGGCGCCCTGGGCCAGCGCCAGGTCACCCGGGCCGGCACCGAGCGCATCGAGCGCCGCCGCGATGCCCTGTGCTGCGATCGCTTCCTTGTCCGGCGGAAAGCGCGGGCTGGCGCGGTCGGGGGCATCGATCATGTGCCCGCTGAACAGGAACACGCGCCGCGGCTGGAAAGGCGGCGTGCTGCGGGCGACCTCGCGGTCGATGATCCCGAGCGCCGCCGCGGTCTCGGGCGGGCGGAATTCGAGGTCGCGCAGCAGGCACAGGGTCTGGCGGCTGGAGTCGAGCGCAAACCAGTCGCCGTTGGCCGCCGCCGCAGTCGCGCCGTACTCCCTTCGCACGGTGTCGAGCGGATTCACCAGCAGGCACAACTCGGCGTAGCTTGCGCGGGCCCAGTAATCCTTGTGGCTGCGCTCCTGCGCCGTCAGCGCTGCCCACAGCACCCCGCCGACGAGGTTGTCGATCAGCACCGGCTCGTCGGCACCCCCCAGATGGCGGCGCAGCATCTGCAGGGTCAGCGCGTTGATACCGGAATAATGGTGCGAAGGATCGATGATGAAGGCCTTGCGATACGGCTCGATCGCATCCGCCAGCGCCGCATCCTCGAACGCCGCCGCCTCGTGCAGCTCGGCCGCGGAAGCACCCTCGCGCCGCCAGCGGCTCATCCAGCTGTCCTTCTCGACGCGGCCGGACAAGGCCCACACTTCGGAATCGCGCGGGTACTCCTCGGTCAGCCGGCGCACCCATTCGCGCGCCTCCTCGAAACGCCCGAGGCGGCCGAGGCAAACGGCTTTCCGCTCACGCGCGGGCTTGTGCTCGGCATCAAGTGCGAGAACCGCCTCGAACTGCTCGAGGGCAAAATCGTAATGGCGCAGCTTCAGCAGCGCTTCCCCTGCCGCCCGGCGGGCCTCGATGCGCAGTGCGCGCGTCGGCGTCTCCTCGGCCAGCACCAGAATGTCACCCGCACGGGTCTTCTGTCGCGCGACCTCCATGCGGCTCGCCCATTCTTCGTAGGCGACACTGAATTCGTTGCGCTCCGCCAGCAGCAGGGTCTTCCAGTCGGGCTCCCGCAGGTTAGGCAGCAGGTTGTACACCGGGCTGAGCTTGCGCCCCTGCCAGGCCTGCAGTGTCGCCACCGCCATGCTGGTAAGGGCCTCGCGATCCTCTGCCAGCGTCGCCGGGTCGGGCATGCCGTCCTTCAGCCGATAGTGCAGCTTGCGGTCGGTGTAGATGTCGAAGGGCTGTGTCGGCCGCGGCCCCTGCACCAGGATCACGCCGCGCGCGCGCAAGGCATGGCGCACGCCGAGCTCGTACCAGACGTTGGGGTTGTCGAGCGTAAGGTCGGCCACCACCAGATCGGCGATCAGCAACTCCTGGAACATGTCGGTGCGGATGTCCCCGGCACGGAGTTCCTCGTCGGCACGAAACACGTCCAGCCCCGCCGCCGCGAGCGCGGGGACGAGATAGTCGTCGTAGATGCGATTGAAGTCGATCGGCGAGCCATCGTGACCCGGCTTGACGCCGAACGGCATGGCGACGAAGACATGAGGCTTCATGAACCGCTCCCCTCAACGAACTGCTCCCGCCCGTCTCCTGCGGCGGATTCATCCTGGTGCGTCTCCTGCCCTGAGCATAGCCCCCGATCTTCACGGCCGCGAATCCGGTGCGACACCCGGACACAAAGCGCGCTGGCGCACATGCCCGTCATGGGTACACTGCACATTCCAACGCTTCCGACTTGCCATCCCAGGCCTCGCCCCGATGCATCACCTGCGCATCCTGCTTCTTCTGCTGCTCCTGCCCCTGATCGCCTTCGCCCAGCCGGCGGCTCGTCCCGTCGCCAGCGAATTGCAGACACGGCTCGACACGCTCGCCGAACGCCAGCTGCCCGAGGCCGAGTTGCGCGCTGCGCAGCAGGACCTGCAGCAGGCGCTGGCCCAGCTCGCTGCGGCTGACGATGCCCGACGCCGGCTCGATGATTTGCGCCGGCAGCTCAACCAGGCGCCCACACTCATCAGCGAGGCACGGGGCAAGCTGGCGCGCCAGCAATCGAATCCGCCCGCAGCGCTCACGATCCCGGCCACACTGACGCTGGACGCGCTCGAGACCCGGCTGGCCCAGGCCAATGCCGAACTCGCGCGCTGGCGTGCCGAACTCGACCAGGCGAGCGCGCTGAGCCTGCGCGCCAGCACCGAACGCACCCAGGCCGAGATCGCCGCCACGCAGACGCGCATGCAGGCCATCGAGTCCGCGCTGCGCAGCGGACGGGAGGCGAATCGCGCCCTCAGCGTCGAACGTCGCGAGGCCCTGGCCGCCGAATGGCATGCACTCGATGCACGCGCCGCGCTGCAACTGGCGGAACTGTCCGGCAGCAGCCAGTTGCAGGAGCTGGCACAGGCGCAACGCGACCTGGCTACCTTCGAGCTGGGCCTGATCGAACGCAATATGGAGGCCATCCAGGCCGCAATCGGCGAGCGCAGGCGGGCCCAGACCCTGGAGACGGTGGAGCAGCTCGCCGGCCGCGACCCTGCCCCTGCCGACGGCAGCCTGCTGGCGCGCGAGACCGCCACCAACCAGACGCTGTCGTCCTACCTGCTGCGAGCCACCGAGTATCTGTCCGAACTCAAGCGACGCAACCTCGACACCCGCCAGCGCCTGGATGCCCTCAACCGCAACAGCAGCATCATTGCCGAGCAGATCAACGTGCTGCAGGGCAGCCCACTGCTGTCGCGCATCCTCAACGAGCAACGTCGCGCGCTGCCGACGCCGAGCGTCGATGCCGAGTTGACGAACCAGATCGCCGACGTCCGCCTCTATCAGTTCGAGCTCAACAAGCAGCGGGAGGCCTTGGGCAGCCCGGCAACCTACCTCGACACACTGCTCGCCGGACAGCCCGCACCACCCGACGACAGCGAACGCGAGGCCCTGCGCACCCTGCTCGAAACACGGGCAGAACTGCTCGAGCGTCTGAACCACGAACTCAACACCATCCTCAGCGAGTCGGTCAGCCTGCAACTTCACGAGACCCAGTTGCAGGCCACGGCGGACCGCCTGCGGGCCACCCTCGACGAACAGATCTTCTGGGTGCCCAGCAACCGCCCGCTCGACCTCGATTGGCTCAAGGGTCTGCCCGCCGCGCTCGAGCGCCAGGTCAGCGCCATGCCCTGGCAAGCGGTCGCGAAACAACTATGGGAAGGCCTGCTGGCGCGCCCCTTCGTACTGCTGCCGGTACTGCTCATCTCGGTCGTGCTGCTGGTGCGCCGGCGCTGGTTGCGCGACAAGCTCGACAGTCTGAACGCCGACATCGGCTACGTACGCCGTGACACCCAGTACCACACACCGCTGGCCATCCTGCTCAACCTGTTGCTGGCGCTGCCGGTCAGCCTGCTGCTGGCGATGGCGGGCCTGGCGCTGCAGATGGATGGCCGCGGACAGAACATGGCGCTGAGCATCGGCCTGCTGGACATGGCGCAGGCCTGGCTGGTGTTCTACACCGCCTACCGCGTGCTGTCGCCAAACGGCGTGGCCGAGCGCCATTTCGAATGGCAGCCCGAACTCATCCGCTCGCTGCATCGCCGACTGCGCCATCTGGGCCTGGTCGTGCTGGCCGTGGTGCTGGTGGTGGCGATCGCCGAGCATCAACCCGAGGGTCTGGCGAACGATGTGCTCGGCCTGCTGACCCTGCTCGCCGGCTACGCCGTGATGGCCTGGCTGATGGGCCGCCTGCTGTCGCACCAGCGCCCGCAGGACGCCGCGCCCTCACCCTTGCGCGTGGTGATCGGCATTGCGCTGGCACTGATGCCGCTGGCGCTGATCGGCGCGCTGGCGCTGGGCTACTACTACACCGCGCTCAAGCTCACCGGTCGCCTGATCGACACGCTGTTCGTGCTCATCATCTGGCGTCTGGCCGAAGCAACCGCGGTACGCGGCCTGGCGGTCACGGCCCGGCGCCTCGAACACAAGCGGGCCGTCGAGCGGCGCGAGGCGGCCGAACGCGAAGCCGGACTCGAGGTCGCAAACGACCCCGAGATCCTGGAACGGCCGGTGATCGACGTCGAGAAGGTCAGCCAGCAGTCGCTGCGGCTGATCCGCCTCGGCCTGCTGGGCGGCCTACTCGGTGGGCTGTACGGCGTGTGGGCGGACCTGATCACGGTCTTCGCCTACCTCGACAACATCACGCTGTACGAATACGCCAGCGGCAGCGGCGACGCGGCCACCCTGGTGCCGATCAGCCTGCGCGACGTGCTCGGGGCACTGGTCATCGCCACGCTCGCTTTCGTGCTGGCGAGCAATCTGCCCGGCCTGCTCCAGGTGCTCGTGCTGTCGCGCATGCAGCTGGCGCAAGGCAGCGCCTACGCCATCACGACGCTGCTGTCCTACGTCATCGCGGGCGTCGGCATCGTCGCGACGCTGGGCACGCTGGGCGTGAGCTGGGACAAGCTGCAGTGGCTGGTGGCGGCGCTGTCGGTGGGTCTGGGCTTCGGCCTGCAGGAGATCTTCGCCAACTTCATCTCCGGCCTGATCATCCTGTTCGAGCGCCCGGTGCGCATCGGCGACGTCGTCACCATCGGCAACCTGTCGGGCACGGTGAGCCGGATCCAGATCCGCGCCACCACGATCACCGACTTCGACCGCAAGGAGATCATCGTTCCCAACAAGACCTTCGTCACCGGCCAGCTGATCAACTGGTCTTTGACCGACACGGTGACGCGGGTGACGGTGAAGGTGGGCGTTGCCTACGGCGCCGATCTGGCGCTCACGCGCAAGCTGCTGCTGCAGATCGCCGACGAGAACCCGCGCGTGCTGAAGGAGCCCGCGCCGATGGCGCTGTTCCTCGCCTTCGGGGCCAGCACGCTGGACCACGAGCTGCGCATCCACGTGCGCGAGCTGGCCGACCGGAACATGGCGATCGACGAGATCAACCGCCGCATCGATGCCCTGTTCAGGGAGCACGGCATCGAGATCGCCTTTAACCAGATCGACGTGCATGTGCGCAGCATCGACGGCAAGGAGGCGCGGCTCGAGACGGTCACCCATGCCGAGCCTGCAGCGGGAGACGAAGCGTCGCCGTCCCGCTGAAGCCCTCGCGCCCAAAAGACATCGCCCCGCGGCCCTGGACGGGCGGCGGGGCGATTCACCCTTGCGACGGCTGCCGCAGGTCGCGAGCGGCTCAGCGCCCGATCATCGCGCGCAGGCGGGCGATGCGGTCCTGCGTCGCCGGATGGGTCGAGAACAGGCCACGCAGGCCGCCACCAGAGAGCGGATTCATGATCATCATCTGCGCCGTTTCCGGGTGCTGCTCCGCGGTGTGCATCGGGATGCCACGGGCGTAGGCGTCGATCTTGGCCAAGGCGCTGGCGAGCGCCTCGGGGTCGCCGGAGATCTCCGCACCGCCGCGGTCGGCACCGAACTCGCGCGTGCGGCTGATCGCCATCTGGATGATCATGCCGGCCAGCGGCGCCAGGATCATCATCGCGATCGACACGATGGGGTTCGGACGGTCCTCGCCGTCGCGGCCGCCAAAGAACATGCCGAAGTTGGCCAGCATCGAGATCGCGCCGGCCACGGTGGCCGAGATCGTGGAGATCAGGATGTCGCGGTTCTTCACATGCGCCAGTTCGTGGGCCATCACGCCGCGCAGCTCGCGCTCGGACAGCATGCGCATGATGCCGGTCGTGGCGGCCACGGCCGCATTCTCAGGGTTACGGCCGGTGGCGAAGGCATTGGGCTGCGCCTCGTCGATGATGTAGACCTTGGGCATCGGCAGGTCGGCACGCTGCGCCAGCTCGCGCACCATGTTGTACAGGTAGGGCGAGGTGCTGGCATCGACCTGGCGTGCGTTGTACATCTTCAGCACGGCCTTGTCGGAGAACCAGTAGGCCCAGAAATTCATCGCGCCACCGATGACGAGCGCGATCAGCATGCCCTGCTGGCCGCCGATGGCCGCGCCCATCGCACCGAACAGCGCGACGATGCCGGCCATCAGGATGGACGTCTTGATCCAGTTTCCGAACATTGCGGGATCCTTCCTAAAGAAGCGGGTTGATTCGACAGATGGGGGCGCAGGCGCCCCGCATCAAGCCGGACCGGCTTCGCCCGATGCGAAGCGTTCGCCGACAGAGACCGGAAATCCGCGCAGGAATTCCCCCGCCGGCAAGCGCTTGTTGCCCGGGCGCTGTAACACCGTGCAACGCAAGGCGCCGCGACCGCAGGCGACGAGGACCCCCCCGTCGTCGGCGGCCAGCACGGTGCCGGGCTCGCCCTGGGTGTCGACGACCTGTGCGGACCAGAACTTGATGACCGTATCGCGCAGCGTGGAGGCCAGCCCGGGGAAGGGGTCGAAGGCGCGCATCGCGCGTTCCAGTTCGACCGCAGGCCGGGTCCAGTCGACCGTGGCCTCGGCACGCCCGATCTTGGCCGCGTAGGTCACGCCCTCGGCGGGTTGGGGCACCGGCGTCAGGCGCCCAGTGTCCAGTTCGGCCAGGGCCGACACGATGCATTCGCCGCCCAGGGTGGCCAGGCGGTCGTGCAGGCTGGCGGTGGTGTCGGTCGGCTGGATCGGCAGGCGACGCGTCAGCAGCATCGCTCCGGTGTCCAGGCCTTCGTCCATCTGCATGATGGTAATGCCGGTCTCGGCATCACCCGCCTCGATCGCGCGGTGGATCGGCGCCGCGCCGCGCCAGCGAGGCAGCAGCGACGCATGGATGTTGATGCAGCCCAAACGCGGCAGTTCGAGCACGGCCTTGGGCAGGATCAACCCGTAGGCGGCGACCACCAGCAGGTCGGGCGCACACGCGACGAGGCGCGACCGCTGCTCGTCGGTGCGAAGCTTCTCGGGCTGATCGACCTCGATGCCACGCGCCAGCGCCAACTGCTTGACCGGGCTAGGCGTGAGCTTCATGCCGCGACCGGCAGGGCGGTCGGGCTGGGTCAGCACCAGCGGCACGTCGTAACCGGCCGCAAGGATGGCGTCCAGCGCACAGGCGGCGAATTCGGGCGTTCCGGCGAACGCCACGCGGAGCGGCGCGGCAGCCATCAGGCGGTGATGCGCGCTTTCTTCGCCAGCTTGCCCTTGATGCGGCTGAGCTTGAGCGAGGACAGGTATTCGACGAAGACCTTGCCGTCGAGATGGTCGATCTCATGCTGGATGCAAACCGCCAGCAGGCCATCGGCCTCGATCTCGCGCGATTGACCATTTTCGTCCAGGGCGCGAACTTTCACACGCTCGGCGCGGGTCACCTTCTCGTAGATTCCGGGTACGGACAGGCAGCCTTCCTCGCACACCTGTTCGCCCGAGCGCTCGAGGATCTCGGGATTGATCAACGCCATGAGGCCAGACTTGTCCTCGGTGACGTCGATCACGACGACACGCCGGTGGACATTCACCTGAGTGGCCGCGAGGCCGATACCCGGGGCCTCGTACATGGTCTCGGCCATGTCAGCGACGAGTTTGCGGATGTCATCATCGACACGCTCCACCGGTACGGCACGCGTGTGGAGACGGGGGTCGGGATAGCGAAGGATGGGTAGAAGTGCCATGAATGCTTGCCGCGATAAACCTTTAAGTGCAGAATTTCAAGTGATTTCACATGCATGCGCATGTGCTGAAGTAGTACGGTGGGATGATTCCCGTTCCACTGCGCATTCGACATAACCTGGCCGACGGCGTTCCTGAGCTCGATCCGTACGCCCTGCAACCACCGGAAGCGATCAATGATCCGAATTATATTCCCTCTACTCGTCGGCATTGCGACCCTCTTCAGCGGTGCCTCGATCGCCCAGTCCGGTGCGCAGCTCGCCGACAACGCACCCGACAGCTACACCGTGGTCAAAGGCGACACGCTTTGGGACATTTCTGGCCGTTTCCTGCGTGAGCCCTGGCGCTGGCCGGAAGTCTGGCGCCTCAACCGCGACCAGATCCGCAACCCGCACCTGATCTATCCGGGGCAGGTGATCATGCTCGACCGCAGCGGTCCGTGGCTGACGATCGGCCACCGCGTCGGCGGCAGCGACAAGCTGCAGCCGCAGATCTACAACGAGTCACTCGACACCGCTGTGCCCAGCATCCCGCTGCATGTCATCGAGCCCTTCCTCAACAAGCCGCTGGTGATCGACCAGGCTCGCCTCGAAGGCGCGGCCACCATCGTCGCGACCGAAACCAGCCGCGTGCTGACCGGTTCGGGCGACACGGTGTTCGCCAAGAACGTCAAGGCCGATACCGAAGTCTGGCAGATCCTGCGCCCGGCCCGCCCGCTGCTGGATCCGATCACCCGCGAAACCATCGCCTACGAAGCCGACTACCTCGGCACCGCCCGCGTGAGCGAGCACGGCGAGCCCGCCACCCTCGAGATCCTGTCGGCCGTCGAGGAGATCGGCACCGGAGACCTCATGGTGCCAAGCGAGCACCCGAGCGTGTTTTCGTATGCGCCGCACGCCCCGGACCAGGAAGTGGACGGCCGGGTGATGTCGATCTACCGCGGCGTCACCGAAACCGGCCGCCTGAACGTCATCTCGCTTAACGTCGGCGCGCGTGACGGCATCGAGCGCGGTCACGTGCTGTCGCTGTTCCGCAACCGAGGTGCAGTCGAGTACAAGGGCGAGGACGGCAAGGAAGTGTTCAACCTGCCCGAGAAGCGCTTCGGCGTGGTGTTCGTGTTCCGCGTCTTCGACCGCGTGTCCTATGCGCTGGTGATGGAGACCGATGGCCCGGTAACCATCGGCGACGCAGCGCGCAAGCCCTGACCGGCAGGCGCCCTGCAAACATACCCTTGGCCGCGGACGAGCTCGAAGACTGGCTGCGTCTGACCTCGGTGCCCGGACTGGGCGCGGAAAGGCAGCGCAGCCTGCTTGCGGCCTTCGGACTTCCGAAGCACATCTTTGCCGCAGGACGCAGCAGCCTCGCGGGCGTCGTCGGTGGCAAGCTGGCCGACGCGCTGCTCGCACCTCCTGAGGGTGATCGCGTCGCCCCGGCGCTGGCCTGGGCAGCCGAGCCCGGCAGCCACGTCCTCACCCTGGCCGACGAGGCCTACCCGCGAAGTCTCCTCGAGATTCCCGATCCGCCCGTCATGCTCTTCGTGAAGGGCGATCCGGCCCTTCTGCAGCATCCGGGGCTGGCCGTCGTCGGTGCACGTAGCGCGACGGCACAGGGCATGGCCAACGCCGAGGCCTTTTCGCTCGACCTCGCTGCCCGCGGCCTCACCATCGTCAGCGGACTCGCCGCCGGCATCGACGCAGCCGCGCATCGCGGCGCCCTCGCCGCAGGCCCTGCCGCTGGCCGCACGATCGCCGTCATCGGCACGGGCATCGACCGCATCTACCCCGCCCGCAATGCGGCACTGGCGCGCGAGATTGCGGCCTGTGGCGCCATCGTCAGCGAGTTTCCGCTCGGCACGCCGCCGCTGCAGCACAATTTTCCGCGCCGTAACCGCATCATCGCCGGACTGGCGCAGGGGGTTCTGGTGATCGAGGCCGCGCTGAACAGCGGTTCGCTGATCACCGCGCGCCTGGCCACCGAGTGCGGGCGCGAAGTCTTCGCCATCCCCGGCTCGATCCATTCCCCGCTCGCGCGCGGCTGTCATCGCCTGATCCGCGACGGCGCCAAGCTCGTTGAAACGGCGGAAGACATCGTCGAGGAACTGGGTGCGCGTCCGGGCTGGTCGCCCCCGTCCAGCGCAGCAGTCGAAGCGAGCAGCCGACGCGCCGACGCACCATCCCAGACCCGCCTGCCTATCGACGACGAAGCGGCTCGAATGCTCGCCGCAGTCGGGCACGACCCCGTCGACCTCGACACGCTGTCCGTCCGTTGCGGCTTGACGGTCGATGCCCTCTACGCCATTCTGCTGCCGCTGGAGCTGGACGGACACCTGACCCGCTTGCCGGGCGGACGCTTCCAGCGCGCCTGAGAACCGCCCTCCAACCTGCCCGCGTGCGCCCTGCGCGTAGCCGGCCGCCTTCCCGCCGTTCCCCTGAGAGGCCGATTTGTTCGACATCCTCGTCTATCTGTTCGAAAGCTACATCCACGCCGACGCCTGCCCGGAGTCCGATCTGCTCGCCCGTAAGCTGTCGGCAGCAGGTTTCGAAGACGAGGAAATCTCCGAAGCGCTGGAATGGCTGGCCGGACTGCGACGCGTGGCGCGCGACATCCACCCCGGCACCGCACCGGATGCGGGCTCGATCCGCATCTATTCCGAGGACGAACAGGCCCACCTCAGTCCCGACTGCCGCGGATTCCTCGCCCTGATGGAGAGTGCCGGCGTACTCGAAGGCGTTCACCGCGAGCTCATCATCGAGCGCGCCATGGCGCTGGAAGGCTTCAACATTACGCTCAACCGACTGAAGGTCATCGTGCTGATGGTGCTGTGGCAGCAGGAACGACCGATCGACACCCTGATGGTCGACGAACTCCTGAGCGAGGACGACGACTGGGACTACGCGCCGACCCTGCACTGACGCAGGCATCGGCACAGCTTGCAAGGCGCGACGCGGCGTCTTTATCATCCGCGGCTTCAGCCCCACCACTCCCGAGGCTGGCACCAGCCAGCCCGCCCCAACGCCAGAGAGCATGAGCAAGCAACTGATCATCGCGGAAAAGCCCTCCGTCGCACAGGACATCGCCCGTGCGCTGGGCGGCTTCACCAAGGAGAAGGACTACTACGAGTCGGACGACTACGTGCTGTCGTCGGCCGTCGGCCACCTTCTCGAGCTCGCCGTGCCCGAGGAGTTCGAGGTCAAGCGCGGCAAGTGGACCTTCGCCCACCTCCCGGTCATTCCGCCGCACTTCGCGGTCAGGCCGATCGAGAAGACCGAGGACCGGCTCAAGCTGCTGACCCGGCTGATCAAGCGCAAGGACGTCACCGGCCTCATCAACGCGTGTGACGCGGGGCGCGAGGGTGAGCTGATCTTCAACTTCATCGCCCAGCACGCCGGCACCAAGAAGCCGATGCAGCGCCTGTGGCTGCAGTCGATGACCGCGCAGGCCATCCGCGACGGCTTTGCCCACCTGCGCGCCGCGCAAGAGGTCGAAGGCCTGCGCAACGCCGCGATCTGCCGTGCCGAATCGGACTGGCTGATCGGCATCAACGGCACACGCGCGATGACCGCGTTCAACTCCAAGACCGGTGGCTTCCACCTGACGACGGTCGGACGCGTGCAGACGCCGACACTGGCCCTGGTGGTCGAACGCGAGGACAAGATCCGCAAGTTCAAGCCGCGCGACTACTGGGAGCTGGAAGCCGACTTTGCCGCGGCGGCCGGGCATTATCCCGGGCGCTGGTTCGACGAAAAGTTCAGGAAGCCGGAAGGTGATGAGCACGCCACCGCATTCCGCATCTGGGACAAGGCCCGGGCCGAGGCCATCCGTGCCAGGTGCGAGGGCAAGCCGGGCGTCGTCACCGAGGAGGCCAAGCCCTCCACCCAGCTGTCGCCGCTGCTGTTCGATCTCACCAGCCTGCAGCGCGAGGCCAACGGCCGCTTCGGCTTCTCCGCCCGCGTCACCCTGCAACTGGCGCAGGCCCTGTACGAAAAGCACAAGGTGCTGACCTACCCGCGTACCGACGCCCGCGCGCTGCCCGAGGACTACATCCCGACGGTCAACGAGGTCATCCGCAACCTGCCCGGTCAGTACGCGCCTTTCGCCAACGAGATCGTCAAGCAGGGCTGGGTGAAGCCGAACAAGCGCATCTTCAACAACGCAAAGATCTCCGACCACTTCGCGATCATCCCGACCGGAACGCTGCCCAAGAGCCTGTCGGAAGCCGAGCAGAAGATCTACGACCTGGTCACCAAGCGCTTCCTGGCGGTCTTCTACCCGGCGGCCGAGTACCAGATCACCACCCGCATCACCCGTGTCGAGGGCGAGGCCTTCAAGACCGAAGGCAAGGTGCTGGTCAATCCGGGATGGCTGGCGGTGTACGGCAAGGAAGCCGCCAGCGACGAGAAAGATGGAAAACCCGGGGACGCCAAGGAAGGCGGCGGTCCGCAGCTGGTCGCGGTGAAGCAGGGCGAGACCGTGTCCACAGACGACATCGTGGTGAAATCGCTGCAGACCAAGCCGCCGGCACGCTTCAACGAAGCCACGCTGCTGTCGGCAATGGAAGGCGCGGGCAAGATGGTGGACGACGAGGAACTGCGCGCGGCGATGGCCGAACGCGGCCTCGGCACCCCGGCGACGCGCGCGCAGATCATCGAAGGCCTGATCACCGAGCAGTACATCCACCGCGAAGGTCGCGAGCTGATCCCCAGCGCCAAGGCCTTTTCGCTGATCACGCTGCTGAAGGGTCTGGGCGTCACCGCGCTGACCTCGCCGGAGCTGACCGGCGGCTGGGAGTACAAGCTGTCGCGCATGGAGCGGGGCGAACTCAGCCGCGAAGCCTTCATGCAGGAAATCGCCGACATGGCGCGCGAGGTCGTGGAACGGGCCAAGCGCTTCGAATCCGACACCGTGCCCGGCGACTTCGTCACCCTGCAGACACCCTGCCCGAAGTGCGGCGGCGTGGTAAAGGAGAACTACAAGAAGTTCGCCTGCCAGAGCTGCGACTGGAGCACCTGGAAGATCGTCGCCGGTCGCCAGTTCGAGTACCACGAGATCGAGACCCTGCTGCGCGAGGGTAAGGTCGGTCCGCTGCTGGGTTTCCGCAACAAGATGGGCCGGCTGTTCAATGCCGACATCGTGCTGAACGAGGACAAGCAGCCCGCCTTCGACTTCGGCCAGCCGAAGGAAGGCGAGGAAGCGGAGGCGGTCGACTTCTCCGCGCAGGAATCCATCGGTGCATGCCCCAAGTGTGCTAGCCGGGTGTTCGAGCACGGCATGGCCTATGTCTGCGAGAAGTCGGTCGGCCCCGGCAAGAGCTGCGACTTCCGCTCCGGCAAGATCATTCTGCAGCAGCCGATCGAGCGCGAGCAGATGGCGAAGCTGCTGACGGAGGGCAAGACCGACCTGCTGAAGGGCTTCGTGTCGGCACGCACGCGGCGCAAGTTCTCCGCCTTCCTTGTGCGTGGCAAGGACGGCAAGGTCGGCTTCGAATTCGAGGCCAAGGCACCAAAAGCCCCCGCCAAGGCGGCTGCCGCGAAGGGCGCGACTGAAGGCGACGCCGAGACCACCAAGGCCCCGGCGAAGAAACGCAGCGCCCCGCGCAAGACCGGCTGAACGCTGGCGACCAAGAAAGAAGGGCCGCATTCGCGGCCCTTTTGCTTTTCATGGCGGGTGGAGCCTGCGGCTGAGCCGCCGCGGGGTCAGGCGCGGGTGGCCACCTCAGGCATCGACACCCGGCCCACCGGCCTCGCCCCGGGCAGCTCACTGTCGAAGATTGCGCGCCGCAACACGTCGATGGCGCCGCTGCGCGGATAGGTTACCCGCCACGCCAGCGCGACGCGGCGCGATGGCTGGGGCTCGGCGAAGGGCCGCACGGCAACGAGCGGATTGGACGCCATCTCGTCCGCCGCCGAACTGGGCAACACCGTCACACCCAGGCCGGTCGCCACCATGTGGCGGATCGTTTCCAGCGAACTGCCCTCCAAGGTGCGCTGCAGGCCGCCGATGTTGCGGCAGCTCGGACACACTTCGAGAACCTGGTCGCGGAAGCAATTCCCGGCACCGAGCAGCAACAGCTGGTCCTCGGCCAACTGCTGCGCGTCGACTTCTCGGTGATGCGTCCAGGGATGATCGGCCGGCATCAGCACGCGGAAGGGCTCGTCATACACCGGCTGCGCCACCACGCCCACCTCCTCGAACGGCAGGCTGATGATGATGACGTCGAGTTCGCCGCGCTTGAGCGCCTCGGCCAGGCGGGCGGTGTAGTTCTCCTGGATGATCAGCGGCATGCGCGGCGCCAGCTGGTGCACCCGCGGAATCAGGCGCGGCAGCAGGTAGGGGCCGATCGTGTAGATCACGCCGACACGCAGCGGTCCGGCGAGCGGATCCTTGCCGGCGGCGGCGATCTCCTGGATCTGACTCGCCTCCATCAGCACCTTCTCAGCCTGCGCCACGATGCGACGGCCAGTCTCGGTGATCTTCACCTCGGACGCACTGCGTTCGAAGAGCTGGATACCAAGCTCGTCCTCGACCTTCTTGACGGCCACCGACAGCGTCGGCTGGGAAACGTGACATCTTTCGGCTGCACGGCCGAAGTGGCGCTCGTGGGCGAGGGCGACGAGATAGCGCAGGTCGGTCAGGGTCATGGTCTTGCCCCCAGCGGGCGTGGCTCAAAGCCTGAATTGGGCGTCGCCCGATGTTACCGCGTCCACCCGTTTCCTGCGCGGCCCGATCACGCCCGGTATACTCGCGCCAACTCACATTCCAAGCCCGCCGATGCCGCTCCATCCACGCCTCGCCCTCGCTGTCCTGCTCGCCGCGCCGGGCATGATGACGACTGCCGCGGCGATGGATTCCGAAGCGCACTTCTTCGAGTCGCTCCCGGTCGTGCTCAGCGCCTCGCGCCTGCCGCAGGCGCTGCAGGATTCGCCGGGTGCGGTGACGGTGATCGACGCCGACATGATCGCCGCCACCGGCTATCGCGACCTCGCCCGCCTCTTCCGCCTGGTGCCCGGCATGCAGGTCGCGCAGTAGCGCGGCAACCAGCAGTGGGTGACCTACCACGGCCTCGGTGCTGACTATCCGAACCAGATGCAGGTGCTGATCGACGGACGCTCCGTCTATTCCCCGCACTATTCGGGCGGTGCGAACTGGAGCGCGCTGCCGGTCCTGCTGCAGGACATCGAGCGAATCGAGATCGTGCGCGGCTCGAACTCCGCCACCTACGGCTCGAATGCCTTCCTCGGCGTGGTGAACATCATCACCCGTCACACCGGCACCGAAACCGGCAGCTCGGTATCGACGCGGCTCGGCAGCCACGGCATTGCCGACCTCGCCGGCCGGGCAGTGCTGCATGACGGGCCACTTGGCCTGCGCCTGAGCGCAGAGGAACAGCGCGACGACGGCTGGTCGGGGCTGCGCGACACGCAACGCCTGCGGCGCTTCAACCTGCGTGGCGACCTCGCGCTCGATACGATGAACGCGCTGCAGTTCTCGGCCTCCTATAGCGACGGCCGGCTCGGCGTCGGCTTCCGCGAGACGCTGTTCGACGGCAGCGGTGAGCGCGACCTCGAACAGCGCGACTACACGCTGCACCTCGGTTGGCGGCACACGCCAAACGCGGACGAGGAATGGTCGCTGTCCTGGTATCGCAACGGCGAGCGGACGCGCGACGAATGGCGGGTCGACTCGCGCGCCAACTGCGTGCTCCCCCAGATCTGTGACTTCCTGGCACTGCTGCCTCAACTGCGTGGCGACGTCGACAACAATCGCAGGAGCGTGCGCGACAACATCGAGTTGCAGCATCGCTTCAGCCCCGCCGATGGCCTGCGCCTGCTGTGGGGGGCCGAGTGGCGCGAGGACCGCATCGAGTCGGCCTTCCTGTTCTCGGACGGCCGCACGCCCTCGCAACAGGAATGGCGTCTGTTCGGCAATGCCGAGTGGCGCATGGCACCCGAATGGCTGTGGAACGCCGGCGCGATGGCCGAGCATATCGAGGACGACAAGCTGCGTCTTGCCCCACGCCTGTTCCTCAACTGGCAACCCGCGCCGGCCACCGCCTGGCGCGTCGGCTACTCGCGCGCCTGGCGCCAGCCGACCCTCTACGAACGTTGGGCCAACGTGCAGGTGAGCACCGATGTATTCGGCGTGGTGAACCAGCGCCACACGCCCAATTCCGACATCCGGCCGCAACAGATCGACAGCTGGGAACTCGGCTATCTGGGCCCGCTTCCGTGGGGCGGACTGGCCGACGTGCGCGTGTTCGACGAGCACATCACCGACTACATCCGCCGCACGCCGGTGCTAGATCCTGCCCCTTTCGTCCCCGGCCAGGCGCTGCGCGACATGCTGGGCGGCAATCCCTTCCTGATCCACCAGATCATGGGGGGCACGCAGTGGGCCAACATGCCGGGCAAGATCCGCCTGACCGGCATCGAATACCAGCTGACACTTCGCCCACGGGCCGGCACCACCCTGCTGCTAACGCACACGGCCATGCAGCGCCGCGCCGACGATCCGGCAGTACGCCGCAGCGTTGCACCCTATTCGGCCAGCCTGACCTGGCTGCAGGAGATCGGCGCCTGGCGTTCGGCCGCAACAGTCCTGCACATGGGCCCGCTCGAGGCCGGCACAGGCTACGTGCCGGGCCGACGCTACACCGTGCCGGCCTACACCACGCTCGACTGGAGCCTGGGCCGCAGCCTGCGCATCGGCGGACAGCCGCTCGAGGTCCAGGTCACGGCCACGAACCTGCTCGGCGCCCACCAGGAACTGGCCCACAAGCCGCTCCAGGCCATGCCACGCTACGCGGGCAAGGCTGCGAACGAGACCGGACGACAGGTCTTCGTCTCGCTGCAACTGCCGTTCTGAGTGGCTTCGCGCATCTCACCGCCAACCTGATCGAAAAGTCGTTCACCGGACTTTCCGGCTGCACTTGATCCGTGTCCCTGTCATCCCCATGTGGCGTGTTAATGCGATAGCGGGAACAGGATGCGCAAAACCGCGTCCACCGCCACTGTCGGCATCGAAAATCTTACGGACTCGATCATGCGCAAACCACTCCTCGCCACCGCCCTTGCCGTTTCCATCGCTGCCCTGTTGCCCGGCGTGCCACTCATTCCCGCCGCGCATGCCCAGGCGACACCTGGCGCCTCGCTCGTCACACCCAACCGCTACGGACTGCCCGATTTTGGCGACCTCGTCGAGCAGGTGGGTCCGGCCGTCGTCAACATCAGCGTCGTCCAGCAACAGCAACAGGCGATGGGGGGCCAGAACCCCTTCGCCAACGATCCCTTCTACGACTTCCTGCGCCGCTTCGGTGTGCCGATGCCCGGCGTCCCTGGCCAGCCGGGCATGGGACCGCGCGCGCGACAGGGCATCGGCTCGGGCTTCATCGTCAGCCAGGACGGCTACGTGCTAACCAACGCCCACGTCGTCGCTGGCGAGGATGGCGATGCGGCGCTGTCCGAAGTCACGGTGACGCTGATCGACAAGCGCGAATTCAAGGCCAAGGTGGTCGGCATCGACCGCCGCACCGACGTCGCGCTGCTCAAGATCGACGCCAAGGGCCTGCCCGCGGTGAAGATCGGCAAGCCGGACGATGCCCGCGTCGGCGAATGGGTCGTGGCGATGGGCTCGCCCTTCGGCTTCGACAACACCGTCACCGCCGGCATCATCTCGGCCAAGGCGCGCCGCCTGCCGGACGAGACCTACGTGCCCTTCATACAGACAGACGTCGCGATCAACCCCGGCAACTCCGGCGGCCCGCTGTTCAACCTGGCGGGCGAGGTCATCGGCATCAACTCGCAGATCTACTCGCGCTCCGGCGGCTTCATGGGCATCTCGTTCGCGATCCCGATCGACGTGGCGATGAACGTCAAGGACCAGCTCGTCACCCACGGCCGCGTCCAGCGCGGACGCCTGGGCATCGCCATCCAGGGCGTGGACAAGGATCTCGCCCAGTCCTTCGGGTTGCCGGACGCACGCGGCGCGCTGGTGGCCAGCGTGGAGCCGGGCAGTGCGGCCGAGAAGGCCGGACTGCAGGCCGGCGACGTGGTGCTGGGGGTGGACGGCAAGCGCATCGGCGATTCGGCCGACCTGCCGCGCGTGATCGGCGAAAAGCGCCCGGGCACGCGCATCCGCATGGAGGTGTGGCGCGACGGCCGCAGCCGCGACATGGTCGCGACACTGGACGAGCTGACCGCCGACAACGTCGCCAGCGCGCCGACGCCGAGCCAGGTCGAAAGCGTGAATGCCGGCATCGGCCTCACCGCGCGCGCCCTGACTTCGCAGGAAGCCGCCCAGTTGCGCCTGCGCGGCGGCCTGGTGGTGGAAGGCGTCGATGGTCCGGCGGCCCGTGCCGGCCTGCAACGCGGCGACATCATCCTTGCGCTCAACAATCAGGCGGTCACCAGCGTCGCGCAATTCCGCAGCCTGGTCGAAGCCTCGGGCAAGCGCTTCGCGCTGCTGATCCAGCGCGGCGAATCGCGCATCTTCGTGCCGCTGCGGCTGGAGTAAGCCGCAAGACCCGGGCAGGCAGGCCGGTCCGCCAGGGCACCGGCCTGCCCCGCCTCAGACGCGGAAGCGGGCCACCGATTCCTGCATGCGGCGGGCGAGCTGTTCCAGTTCGCGCGCCGCATTGACCGTCTGCTCGATCGCAACGTTGTTCTCGCGCGCCATGCCGGCGATGTCGTCGATGCTCGCGGTCACCGACTCGCTCGAACGGCGCTGCTCTGCCGTCGCGGTCGCAATGCGGTCCAGGCCTTCGCCCACCTCGGCCACCAGCGCATTGGCCGTCACCAGCACGCGGGCGACATCGTCAGCGACGCGGCGGCTCGACTCGAGGTGCTCGAGGCCGCTGTTGATCGCGCCCTGCACCGAATCCGAGCGCCTACCGATCTCACGCGTGATCTCGTCGATCTCACCTGCCGAGCGGGCGGACTTCTCCGCCAGCTTGCGCACCTCATCCGCCACGACGGCAAAGCCGCGGCCCTGCTCGCCGGCGCGCGCGGCCTCGATCGCCGCATTGAGCGCCAGCAGGTTGGTCTGCTCGGCGATCTCGCGCACCTCGCTCGTCATGCGCGTGATGGCGGCAGTGGACTGGACGAAGTCGCCGACGGTGCCCGCCATCTGGCGTACCGCGGCCTCGACCTGGCCGACGCCCTCCACCAGCCGCTGCAGGCTCGCCTGGCCTTCGCGCGAACGCTGCAGGCTCTCGTGCGAACGTTCACGCACCGAGGCCGTGCTGTCGGCGATATGGGTGACGTTCTCCATCATCGCGTCAACGGCCGCTGCCGCCGTCACCGAACTGTCGTTCTGGCGGTGCGAGCGAACCGCCAGATCCGCAGCGCCACTCGCCAGGTCCTGCGCCGCCACGGTCACCGCGCCAGCGGCATTTCCAACCTGGCGCACCAGCGCGCCGATCGTACCCATCATGTTGTTGAAGGAACCGGCCGTGCGCCCGATCTCGTCCTCGCCGCGGCTCTCCAGGCGCCGGGTGAGATCACCCTCGCCCTGCGCAATCTCGGACAGGCTTCCCGCCAGATGTGACAACGGACGACTGACGAAACGGCGGATGAACAGGAACACGAAGCCGAGCAGTGGCAGAGAGACCAGGACAGCAAACAACAGGCTCTGGTTACGGAACTCGCTGACCGCCGCCTCGGCCTTGTCGAGCGAGATTCGCATGCTCACCAGCCCCAGCGGCGTGCCCTCGTTCACCTGATGGCAGGCGATGCAATCCTTGCCGAGCCAGTTCTTCGACGCCAGCGAGGGCATCACCACGCGCAGGTAATCGCCATGCTCGGCACTGTGCTCAACAACCATCAGCGGTTTGCCGTCGGCCATGGCCTGGCGTTCCGCTGCGTCCATGGCCACCTCGCCCGCAGTGCCGGGGCCGAAGATCTTGCTCACCGCTTCGCCGCGGATCACCTTGAGATCGTGGACGACCGACAGTTCCTTGATCTGGTCGAGGAAGACATCGCGCTGGCCGACCGTGCCGGTGATCATCATGCCGGTCAGGCCCGCCATGGTCATTTCATTGACCGTGCCGGCGAAGTCCTTGGCCTGCGCGATCGCCATGTCACGACTCGCCTTCGTTTCCCAGGCGATCATTCCCCCCCAGGCAAGCACCAGCATCAGCCAGATGGCTCCGGTCAATCGAACCCAGATCGGGGTATCCGCGAGACGACGCATTACTGTTTCTCCATCTCCGCAAAAGCGGCGAATGATTGCCCATTCCGGGCTGACGTGCCATTAACGACTGCACGCTGCGGCTTCTTTAGTTTTGGCAGCAATCAATGTCTGGCACGATGGATGTGAAAGCAATATCATCCATATCTAATATAAATTCGGCTGAACCGGCTGAACCAATTCCCGCCTTCCCCTGTCGCAAGTCGGTCACGACCGCGCCACGGCGCCGTCGTCACTGCGATAGAGACAACACCTTTTCACCCGCTCACGAGGTCAACATGAAGAAAACCATCGCTCTCGGCATCCTCGCCCTCTCGCTCGCCGGCACGGCCTCTGCCCAGGTCAAGCCCGAAGACCAGATCAAGTACCGCCAGGCCGGCTACAGCTTCATGGCCTGGAACATGGGCAAGATCAAAGCCAACGTCGAGGGCGAGTACAACGCCCAGCAGGTCCAGGCCGCCGCCAACGCCATCGCCGCCATCGCCGGCTCGGGCATGGGCGCGCTCTACGGTCCGGGCACCGACAAGGCCGTCGGCGACCGCAAGACCCGCGTGAAGCCCGAGTTCTTCCAGAACATGGAAGACGTCGGCAAGCTCGCCACCGACTTCAACGCCGCCGCCGCCAACCTTGCCAAGGTGGCTGCCACCGGCGACAAGGCTGCGGTGCAGAAGGCGTTTGGCGAAACCGGCGCCACCTGCAAGGCCTGTCACGACAAGTATCGCGCCGACTGAACCCCGGCAAGCCAAAGAAGAAAGCCGCCTTATGGCGGCTTTTCTGCATCTGGACGCCCTGCAGGGCGGCGACTACCAGGCGGGCACCGCCTGTGCGGGCGGCGGTGGCGGGGGAGGCGGCAGCAAGGCACCGGTCGACGCCCATGCCACGAAGACAGCCACCAGCAGCGCGATCACGAAGGCCGCCGGGCCGCCGCCGCGGGCCGGCTTCGCTTCGGGATCCGACACTTCCTTGACCCCGGTGATCATCGGCTTCACCAGGTTGTCCTTCTTCACGTGGGCGTAGTACAGGATCGCCAGCACGTGCAGCGACACCAGTACGATGATCGGCCAGAAGTTCTGCCGGTGCAGGCTGCTGAGCCAGTCGCTGGTGTCCTTGCTGACCAGCACATACAGCGGCCCCTCGAAGGCAATGTCGTCGTTCGCCACCAGCCCGCTTGCGGCCTGGAAGAGGAGGATTCCGAGCAGGGCCAGAACCGAGAGGGCGCCGAAGGGGTTGTGGCCCAACCCGTTCCATTCGCCGCGGATGTGGGCCCAGATGTGGGCCGGGCCGGGAACGAAGTCGGCAAAGCGGGCGTAGGTCGAGCCGATGACGCCCCACACCAGGCGGAAGGCCAGCAGCGCCGTGATGGCGATGCCCGCGCGGCCATGCCATTCGATCAGGTTGCCACCCAGCCAGCCGGTCACGAAGGCCGCGACGACCAGCAAGGCCAGCAGCCAGTGGAAGACGCGCGTGGGCAGATCCCACACCTTGATTGTTCGAGTACTCATTCCGGTATTCCTGCGTTGAAGCGCAAAGGGAGTCTCACGACACCCCATCGCGACTGATGATTGCGACGGTCTTCCGCCGCTGAACGGCAGATGAAACATGCCGCGTAGATGACCCCGACACAGGGGCCGGGGTTCCGCTGCACTGCATCATCCCGCCATGCGCTGGGCCAGAAACTCGCGCAGATGGCGCCCGGTATGGGATTCCGCCGTCGCCATCGCCAGCTCCGGCGGGCCTTCGGCCACCACTTGGCCGCCACCGTCACCGCCTTCCGGCCCGAGGTCGATCAGCCAGTCGGCCTCGGCCATCACGTCGAGATCGTGCTCGATCACCAGCACCGTGTGGCCGGCGTCGGTCAGGCGGTGCAGCACGTGGATCAGCTTGTCGACGTCGGCCATATGCAGGCCCACGGTAGGCTCGTCGAGCACGTACAGGCTGTGCTTGTCGGCCGGCAGCGGCACGCCGCCAGTGTCCTCCGCGTCGCCCGGGCGGCGGCGCACCTTGGCGAGTTCGGTGACGAGCTTGATGCGCTGCGCCTCGCCACCCGACAGCGTCGGGCTGGGCTGGCCCAATGTCAGGTAGCCGAGGCCGACGTCCTGCAGCAGCTGCAGCGGGTGAGCGATGGCGGGGTGGGCGGAGAAGAAATTCACCGCCTCGTCCACTGGCATCGCCAGCACTTCGGCGACCGTCCTGTCCTTCCAGCGCACCGACAGCGTCTCCGGGTTGAAGCGCGCGCCGCCGCAGGCCTCGCAGGGTGTCTTCACGTCGGGCAGGAAGCTCATCTCGACGGTGGTCTGGCCAGCGCCGTCACACACCGGGCAACGGCCGGCGCCGGTGTTGAAGGAGAAGCGCGAGGCGTTCCAGCCGCGGGTGCGGGCATCGAAGGTGTCGGCGAAGAGCTTGCGGATCGCGTCCCAGAAACCAACGTAGGTCGCCGGGCAGGAGCGCGGCGTCTTGCCGATCGGGGTCTGGTCGACTTCCAGCACGCGGCCGACCTGCTGCCAGCCGTGGAGGCCCTTGCAGCCGACCAGCGCCTGGTCGACCTCCTCCGGCTGCGCCTGGCCGCGTCGGCGGGCGCGGGTGGCCTCGGGGTCGCCGAGGCGGGCGCGCAGGTTGGCGTGGATGACGTCGCGCGCCAGGCTGGACTTGCCCGAGCCGGACACGCCCGTCACCACGATGAGGCGCGCGAGCGGGATGCGCACCGAAATATCGCGCAGGTTGTGCAGGTTGGCACCTTCGATGCGGATCGCGGGGTGGTCGTCCGCCACCGCGTGGCGCGGTCGCAGCGGATGCTGCAGCGGGTGACGGAAGCATTCGCCGGTGGCGGATTCGGGCGCGGCCAGCAGGTCGTCGATGCGGCCTTCGGCCACCACCCGGCCGCCGCGCACGCCGGCGCCGGGGCCGAGGTCGATGACATGGTCGGCGCGGCGGATGGTGTCCTCGTCGTGCTCCACGACCAGCAGCGTATTGCCGCGGTCGCGCAGCGCTTCCAGGGTGTCGAGCAGCAGGCGGTTGTCGCGTGGGTGCAGGCCGATCGTCGGCTCGTCGAGGATGTAGCACACGCCGCGCAGGTTGGAGCCGAGCTGCGCCGCCAGGCGGATGCGCTGCGCCTCTCCCCCGGACAGCGTAGGCGCGGCGCGGTCCAGCGCCAGGTAGCCGAGGCCGACGTGCTGCAGGAAGGCCAGCCGCCCGCGGATCTCGCTGACGAGGTCGCGCGCGATATCGGTTTCACGCTCGTTCAGTGCCAGATCGGCGAAGAAGCCGGCAGCCTTGTCCACGGGTTGGGCCGCGAGCTGGTGCAGGCCGAGGTCGCGGAAGCGCACCGCGCGCGCCACCGGATTGAGGCGCGCGCCGTCGCAGGCGGGGCAGGGCTCGTCGCTGACGATGACCTCTTCCGCATCGCCGAGGTCGAGCGCGTCGGGGTCCTCGATGCGCGCCGCCGTCTTCAGCCCGGTGCCGTAGCACTTGGGGCACCAGCCATGCTTGGCGTTGTACGAGAACAGGCGCGGATCGGGCTCGGGGAAGCCGGTGCCGCAGTTGGGGCAGGCGCGCAGCGTGGAGAAGGTGACCGGCACCGCGCCGAGCTTGCCGATCTCGAGCACCTTGATCACGCCCTTGCCGATGTCCAGCGCCTGGCGCACGAACTCGCGCAGCGTGGCCTCGTTCTCCGGCTGCACCACCACCATGCCGGTGGGCAGCTCGATGTTGTGCTCCTTGTAGCGGTCCAGCCGCGGCCACTTGGCGGTGGGCAGGTATTCGCCATCGACGCGCAGCTGCGCGTGGCCCTTGCCGCGCGCCCACTTGGCGAGGTCGGTGTACAGGCCCTTGCGGTTGACCACCAGCGGCGCCAGCACTTCGATGGACGCGCCACGCAGCTCGCGCTGGACCTGGGCGACGATGGCCTCGAAGCTCTGCGGCGTCACCGGCACGTCGCAGTCGGGGCAGAACTGCGTGCCCAGCTTCACGTACATCAGGCGCAGGAAGGGGTGGATCTCGGTCAGCGTCGCCACCGTGCTCTTGCGCCCGCCGCGACTGGTGCGCTGCTCGATCGCCACCGTCGGCGGGATGCCGAACAGGCCGTCGACGTCGGGTCGGCTGGCCGGCTGGACGAACTGGCGCGCGTAGGCGTTGAGCGACTCCAGGTAACGGCGCTGCCCCTCGCCGAACACGATGTCGAAGGCCAGCGTGGACTTGCCCGAGCCAGACAGGCCGGTGATCACGGTGAACTGGTCGCGCGGAATCTGCAGACTGACGTTCTTCAGGTTATGCTCGCGTGCATGGCGGATCTCTATCGCCGGTGCAGCAACCGGGCGATATTCCACCCGCGGCTCGGCGGCGACCCGCGGCGCCGTGCGCGTCTTCTCCAGTTCCGCCGCGTAGTCCCGCAATGCCCTGCCGGTATGCGAGCTTTCATGCCCGCGCACGACCTCCGGCGTCCCCTCGATCACCACCGCGCCGCCGCCTTCACCCCCTTCCGGGCCGAGGTCGATGATCCAGTCGGATGCAGCGATCACGTCGAGGTTATGCTCGATGACGATCAGTGAATGGCCGGCCTGCAGCAGCTTGTCGAATGCCCCCAGCAGCTTGGCGACGTCCTCGAAGTGCAGGCCGGTGGTGGGTTCGTCGAACAGGAACAGCAGACCGGGTTCGGGCGCGTTTTCGGCGTTGCCAACAGATTTGCCAACAAAGTTATCCACAGCCCTGGCTTTGCGTACAGGCTTCCTCTGTGCCGCCTCGGCGAGATGGCCGGCAAGCTTCAGACGCTGCGCTTCGCCACCCGACAGCGTCGGCACGGGCTGGCCGAGGCGCAGATAGTCGAGACCGACATCCGCCAGCGGCGCCAGGGCGGCGAGCACCTTCGGGTGTTCGCGGAACACGTCCAGCGCCTCATGCACCGTCAGTTCCAGAATATCCGCGACAGAACGCCCATTCCATTGCAGTTCAAGGACTTCCGGGCGGTAGCGCTTGCCGTCACAGTCCGGACAGCGTAGCCAGACGTCGGACAGGAACTGCATCTCGACATGTTCGAAGCCCGAGCCGGTGCAGGTCGGACAGCGGCCGTGGCCGGCATTGAAGCTGAAAGTACCGGGGGAGTAACCCCGCTGCTTCGCCTCCGGCAAGGCGGCGAACAGATTGCGAATCGGGTCCCAGGCACCGACGTAGCTGACCGGGTTGGAACGCGAACTCTTGCCGATCGGCGACTGGTCGACCATGACCACACCGCGCAACTTATCCACACCTTCGAGGCGGTCGAAATCGCCCGGTGATTCGGATGCCTCGCCGAAATGCTTGGCCAGCGCCGGAAACAGCACGTCCTGGATCAAGGTCGATTTGCCCGAACCGGACACGCCGGTCAGGCAGGTCAGGCGCTGCAGCGGGAAGCCGACGGTCAGGTCGCGCAGGTTGTGCTGGCGCGCGCCGACCAGAGTCATGCGCGGCGTGGCGTCATCGACCGGCCGCGGCGGACGATCGACGTCGATGCGCTTCCTGCCCGCCAGCCAGGGGCCGGTCACCGAGTCCGGGTTGGCGGCGATCTCGGCCGGCGTGCCGCGCGCGACGATGTTGCCGCCACGCTCTCCCGGGCCGGGGCCAATCTCGAGCAGTTCGTCAGCGGCGACCATCACCTGCGGGTCGTGCTCCACCACCACCAGCGTGTTGCCGGCATCGCGCAGCCGTGTCATCACGCCGAGGATGCGGCCGATGTCGCGCGGGTGCAGGCCGATCGAGGGCTCGTCGAGCACGAACAGGGTGTTCACCAGCGAGGTGCCGAGCGCGGTGGTCAGGTTGATGCGCTGCACCTCGCCACCCGACAAGGTGCGCGACTGGCGATCGAGCGTCAGGTAGCCGAGGCCGACGTCGGCAAGATAGTTCAGCCGGCTGCGGATCTCGCCCAGCACCAGCTCGGTGGCTTCGTCAGGCGCGCCAGGGATGTGCAGCGCGGCAACGGCGTCGCGGATGCGATCGACCGGCATTGCCATCAGCTCGTGGATCGCGACACCTTTGTCCCCCACCGGCAGCCGCCACAGCAGCGCATCCGGCTTCAGCCGCGCCCCGTGGCAGGCCGGGCACTCCGTATAGCTGCGGTAGCGCGACAGCAGCACGCGGATGTGCATCTTGTAGGCCTTGGTCTCGAGCCAGTCGAAGAAGTGGCGCACGCCGTACCAGTAGCGCGGCCACGAGCTGTCCCAGTTCTTCCATTTCGGGTCGCCCTCGAACAGCCACTGACGATGCTCGGGCGGCAGGTCGCGCACCGGGATGTCCATCGCCACGCCGTATTTCTTCGCCATCTTCTCGAGGTCGGCCTGGCACTCCCGGTAGCTCTCGGTCTGCCAGGGCTTCACCGCGCCTTCCGCCAGCGTCTTCGACTCGTCCGGCACCACCAGGCCGAAATCCACCCCGATCACGCGCCCGAAGCCGCGGCAAGTCTCGCAGGCGCCGATCGGCGAGTTGAACGAGAACAGGCCGGGTGTGGCGTCCGAATAGTGGATGTCGCAGTCCGCGCAGTGCAGGCCGGACGAGTAGCGCCACACCGCCTCGCCCGGCGTCTCCGTCCCATTCACTGTCTCCGCCTTCACGCCCTCGCCCGACGCATACACCGACACCCGGCCATGACCACGATGCAGTGCCGCCTCCAGCGCCTCGGCCAGGCGCGCATCCTCGGCGTTCGACGCGCGAAAGCGGTCCTGCACCACCTGCAGCACATCCTGCCCCTCGGGGCCGCCACCGGCGATGCGTTCCTGGATGCGGGTGTAGCCCTGCGCGTTGAGCAGGCCGGTCACCTCCGCCTCGCTGAAGTTGGACGGCACCGGCACCGGAAAGCACACCACCAGGCGCGGATCGCCCTCGGCGGCCGCGCGCGCGCGCAGCTCGGCAGCGATGCTGACCGCCGAATCCCGCCGCACCGACTTGCCACAGCAGCGACAGTGCAAGTGCGCGGCGCGCGCATACAACAGTTTGAAGTGGTCGGCGAGCTCGGTCATCGTGCCCACCGTCGAGCGTGAGGTGCGCACCGGGTTTGTCTGGTCGATCGCGATCGCCGGCGGCACACCCTCGATGCGATCGACCTGCGGCTTGTCCATGCGGTCGAGGAACTGGCGCGCGTAGGGCGAGAAGGTCTCGACGTAGCGCCGCTGGCCCTCGGCATACAGCGTGTCGAACACCAGCGAGGACTTCCCCGAACCGGACACGCCGGTCACCACCGTGAGGCGGTTCAGCGGCAGGTCGAGCGACAGGTTGCGCAGGTTGTTCTGGCGCGCACCGCGGATGCGGATGGCGTCGGCGATCGGGGCGGGGGCATCGACCGGGGTGTAGCGGGTGACGGAGGCAGACATGGGAGGCGAGGCTCGGACACAAGACGCCATTCTAGGCGCGGACCGGCATCCGACTCATGTCCAGGGGTGAAAGGTTCCCCTGCGGGCAACGATCCGGGGCCTACATCAGCCACTGCGGGCGCAGCAGCATCGTCAGCCCGAGCGCCAGCATCACCGCACCGGACAGCAGCTTCAGAATGCGCCCGCCGCGCTCGGTGAGCTTGCCGCTGCCCAGCGCCAGCACCGCGGCACCGACCATCAGCGCATCGTCGGCGATGTAGGCGAGGATGTAGAGGCCGAGGTAGCCGTAATGCGCCAGCGCAGACAGGTCATGCTGGGTGAGCACCGCGGTATAGATCGCCGGCAGCCCTGCAGTGCACAGCAGCTCGACGAAATTGACCACCACCGCCAGCACCGCCACCGCGGCGAGCGAGGCGGGCAGCGATTCGGCCTTCATGATCACGCGTGCCCGCGCATAGAGGCCGGGCTTCGCCGACTCGGGGATCGACAGCGACACACCGCGGCGGAAGGCGAAGAAATCCTTGATGTTGATGAAGCCGATCAGCATCGCCAGCGCCGCCAGGCCGATGCGCAGCGCGTTCGTCATGCCCACGAAGAGGAACACGTTGAGCCACGCCGCCATGAAGGCGTAATAGACCGCGCCGCTCGCGAGCACGAAGGTGCCGGCCACCAGGGCCATGCGCCGCCTGTCCTTCAGCCGCACCAGCAGCGACAGCAGGAACAGCAGGACCCACATCGCACAGGGATTGAAGCCGTCGAGCAGGCCCAGCGCGAGGGTGAACAGCGGCAGGCCCATCTCGCTGGCACTGAGCGTGCCGAACAGCGAGGATTCGACGGTGTTGCGCGATTTCGGCGGCTCGCCGAGCAGGGCGACGAGTTCCTTGCCACGGTGCTCGCCATCATCGAAGCCGACCAGCACCTGATCGCGAAAGACGAAGGTCGGCACCCCCGGCGGCCACGAGCCGGCCGCGCGGCTGATCTCGATCAGCGCATCGCGCGCCGCCCGGTCGCGATCCACCTGCAGATAGACAATGCGGATGTCCGGCCGCGTCGGCGCCAGTTCGGCGAGAAAAACCTTGGCTTCCGCGCAGTGCGGGCAGCCCTCCCGCACGAAGACCTGAAGTTCTCCCCGGACCGGCATCTCCGCAGCCTGCGCAAGCGGCAGGCACGCCGCCCACAACAGCACCAGGCAAAGGAAGAAACGCCAGCCGCCCAGCCGGCGCAGGGCTGGACTCACTTCACCCCGTCGGGCTTCGCTTCGGCCGCCGCCTCGGTCGCGGCGTCCTCGACCGGTGCACCGTCCTCGCGCGGCCTTACGCTGCCGAGGGCGCCCTGGCCCACTTCCTTCAGGCGCTGCGCTGCGCCGCGCGTGGCCTCGGCGATGCGCTGGGCAGCGGCTTCGGCGGCTTCCTTCGCATCCCGCACACCGGCATCGGTCACTTCGCGGGCGACATCCGAATTCTCGCGCACCGCCTCTCCGGCGACCTCAGCACCTTCCTTCACCTTCTCCGCGGCGGACTCGACGACTGCCTGGGCGGCCGCGCTGCCGGACTCACCGAGCTTCTTCACCGCTTCACCCGCCTTGTCCAGCGCCTCGCGCGCGGCCTCGGCCGCTTCGCCGACCGCCTTCTCCGCGGTTTTCGCCTTTTCAACGGGTACCTCGGGCGCACAGCCGGCGAGCAGCATCAGGACCGGAACGGCAAGGGTGAGCATCAGGGGCTTCATGACGGAAATGACAAAGGATTGACGGGAGACAACAGGATTGTGCCAAGGAAGACAGCGCACGGCACGCCTGGTTCGACGCTCAAAAAAACAAAAGGGCCACGCGGGCCCTTTTGTTTGCGGAACGGCGTCGATTACTTGACGCGGTTCTTGTACTCGTCGGTACGGGTGTCGATTTCGATCTTGTCACCGATTTCGACGAAAGCCGGCACCGGCAGCTCGAAACCCGTGGAGATCTTGGCCGGCTTCATGACCTTGCCCGAGGTGTCGCCCTTGACGGCGGGCTCGGTGTAGATGACTTCGCGCACGACGCTGTTCGGCAGTTCGACCGAGATGGCCTTGCCGTTGTAGAACACGACTTCGCACTGCAGGCCGTCTTCGAGGTACTTCAGCGCGTCGGTCATGTTCTCGGCTTCGACTTCGTACTGCTCGTAGTCGGCGTCCATGAACACGTACATCGGATCGGCGAAGTAGGAGTAGGTCACTTCCTTGCGGTCGAGCACGACCACTTCGAACTTGTCATCAGCCTTGTAGACCGACTCGGACGGCGCACCGGTGAGCAGGTTCTTGAGCTTCATCTTGACGACCGCGGCGTTGCGGCCGGACTTGTTGTATTCGGCCTTCTGCACCACCAGCGGGTCGCTGCCGACCATGATGACGTTGCCGGAGCGGAGTTCCTGAGCGGTTTTCATGCTGTTTCCTGGATGAAATCGACGCGGCACGAGCCGCATGTCTTTGAAAATTTAGGCGCGGGATTCTACCCCGCGGCGGCCCGGATGTGCGAAGAGAATTTTGTCAAGCGTGAAACAAGATCCGATTGCCGGGCCAGGTCGTCGCACCAGCGCACGGCGTGACGATGCAGCTCGGGCAGCGCGGCGGCGAAGGCCGGCCAGGCGGCCGCCGGGTCACCCCGGCCGTTCCACGCTCGCCAGAAGGCAGAGAACGCTTCCGGCTCGCGCACGGCCACACCGGCAAGGTAGCGTGCCATGAAGGCCTCGAGCTTGTCGAAGTGCGCATCGTCGTCCTGTGGGTAGATCTGCCACACGCAGGGCACGCCGGCCCACTGTGCGCGCACGAAGGAATCCTCGCCGCGCACGAAGTTCAGGTCGCAGGCCCACAGCAGCTCGTCGTAGCCATCCTGGTCGGTGAAGGGCAGCACATGCACGGTCAGATTGCCGTCTTGGATGCAGTCGCCAGCCACGAGCCCGGTACGACCCAAGGCACGCGCCACGTCGCCCAGCACCCGCCCTTCGGGAACGAGCACGCGCAGTCGCTGCGGCCCCCGCGCCCAGACCCGCATCAGCTCGGGCAGTCGGGCTTGCTCGTAGGCGAACAGCGACACGCAGGTCTCGCCCTCGCCCAGGACCACGCCACGGCGCGCGAGAAAGTCGCGGCGCCCGGATGCATCGGCGCGGAAGGCATCGCGGCGCGCAAGCAGATCCGGCTCGCGCAGCAGACCACCGGTGCCCTCATCGAAGCCGGGAAAGAAGAAGTGCTTCACCAGCGGCAGGCGCGGATGCGGGGATGCCATCGCGTGGCAGCCGGCCACCCAGTCCTCGGCCGACAGGTATTCGAGGTTGATCCACACCGGCGCCGGACACCGCGCCGCCATCGCCTGCAGGTGAATCTCGGGGATCTCGCAGGCAAAGGCCTCGATGACGACATCCGCCGCCGCAACCCGCGGGAACGGATCGGCCCAAAGGCGCAACTCGACACCGGCGACCTTTCCGCCCCGCACCGGATCAAGCCCCCCGGCCGCAGGGCAGATGCGCGTCAGCACCGTCCAGTCGTCCACCCACAGACGCACATCCGATCCGGTCTGCGCAGCAAGATCGCGTGCAAGTCGCCAGCAGACACCAATATCCCCAAAATTATCCACAACCTGGCAGAAGATCTCCCAAGTGGGCGTGGATGAACGGTGAGCGAACTGCATGGGTGTGGATATTCCTGGACAGAAAGGCGGGAAAGCTTGTGAACAAGCCAGACAATCCGCTTGTCGCCAAAAACGATGGACAATTGGCACACAGCCGTTTACGGGGTTTGTCCACGGTGTTCTACCGAGACCCGATCCATATCCCTCAAGGCGATGCCGGAGTTATCCACAGCTTTGGCCCGACTGTTTACATCTTTATTATTTAAATTAAAAGAAAAACAGAACAAACAAACCGTCCCCCCTCTTCTGGCCGACAGCGGCTGGCCCCTCCTTCCAGCAGGAGCAGCTCCAATCGACCGGCGTAGAATCGGAGCTACAAGAAACGGCCAAAGGGAGGCAGCCATGACCTGCCGGCATGTGTGGCACTTCGCCCTTGTTCTTGCACTTGCAGGTTGTGCAGGCACGACCTCGGCACCTTTGCAGGATGGTCATAGGCATGCAACCGACGCATTGCCCTCCATGGACCGGGCCGCCATGGACGCCGAATCGGAAGCGTTTGTCGATACGACCCGGCGCAAGGTGCGCGAATTAGCACACTGGTTGGGCGAAGAGGTGAACGACTGGTTCGGCGACAAGCCCTTTTCCGACGGTGGCAAGGTCTCGCATGGGCGACTCGGCATGCGCGCCAGCAGGCGTGAGGACGATGGCGGCAGCACCAGCGTTCGCTTTCGCGCCCGCTTCGACCTGCCGAACCTGAAGGACAAGGCCTACGTGTTCTTTGGCCAGGAGAACGAACGCGAACTGATCTCCGACCAGCCGGAAGCTTTCACCCGCGAGCAGCTCTCCTGCGTGAGAGTCGCAGGGCTGACCAGACGGGATTCCTTGGCTTGGGTTTCAATCTGCGTGACTACGTCGATCTCAGGATCGGCGTGCGGGGCGGCATCAAGCCCTATGCCCAGGCGCGCTACCTGCGTTCATGGGCGCTGTCCGCTTCGAACCGCGCCGAGTTCCGCGAAACCGTGTTCTGGCGTGTCAGTGACGGCTTCGGCTCGACCACCGCGATCAACCTCGAGCACGCCTACTCGCCGTCGCTGGCACTGAAATGGCAGAACGCGGCGACCATCACCAGGGAAACCGACGGCTTCGCATGGTCAAGCAGCATCGGGATGTTCAAGACCTTCGGCGACACCAAGCTGTTGTCGCTCGAGGCGCTGGCCAGCGGCGAAACGGGTGCGGAGACTGACGTAGGCGAATACGGTGTCCGCCTGAAGTGGCTGCAGCCCGTCTATCGCGACTGGCTGCTGGCGGAGTTCATCGTCGGCCATTTCTGGCCCCGGAGCCACGAGGATCGCGAGCGCGACCGCAGCTGGGCCGTCGGGGCCGGCCTGGAAATGCGTTTCTGAACGCCGGCCCGACCGGCGTGTTGGATCAGGCGTAGTCGGCCAGGGTCTGCAGGTCGGCCGCTTCCAGCCAGCGCCATTCGCCTGGCGCCAGCGCGGGATCCAGCGCCAATCCGCCCACCCGACTGCGGTGCAGGGCTTCGACACGGTTGCCCGCCGCGGCGATCATGCGCTTGACCTGGTGGTACTTACCTTCGCAGATCGTCAGGCGCAGGGTGGTATCGGACGTCAGTTCGCACGCGGCCGCGGCGATGGGCGCCGGCTCATCGTGCAGCTCGACGCCCGTGATCAGTTGTGCGACGAAGTCCTCGCCCACCGCGTGCTTCAGCGTCACCTCATACACCTTCGGCGTGCGCTTCTTGCCCGAGCTCCACTGGTGGATGAACTGGCCGTCGTCCGACAGCAGCAGCAGTCCGGTCGTGTCCTGGTCGAGCCTGCCGACGCACTGCACGTCGCGCAGCAGCATCTGCTGCGGCAGCAGCGTGAAGACCGAGGGATGGAAGGTCGGCTTGTGCGAGCACTCGTAGCCTGTGGGCTTGTGCAGCATCAGGTAGGCCTTGGCGCGATAACGCCAGGTCTCGTCGCCGACGCTGAATTCGAGGCCGGCCGAACCATCGCTGCTGCCGGGGTCGAAATCCGCATAGGGGTCTTCGCAGGAAACGCCGGCAACGCTGACGTGGCCGGCACGGATCAGGGCGCGGCATTCCTTGCGGCTGCCGAAGCCCTGGGCATGGAGAAGTCGTTCGAGTTGCATGGCGCGCATGGTATCCCGGCCCGGCCGGTCGACGGGGTAAACTGTCGCGCCTGCCCAGGAGATGCCCTTGAAATTCGAACACCTGATCGAGGTCAACGATCTCGCCAACCCGCTGCAGGAACCGCTCACGCGGGAAGAACTGTGGTTCGGGCTGCTGTGCCGGGCCGAGGATGCCCGCGCCTTCCTGCCGGGCCTCGAGGCCTGCCGCATCGTCGAGCGCGGCGAGGGCAGCCTCGTGCGCGACCTCGACTTCGGCAGCGTTGTCGTGCGCGACCGCGTCACCTTCAGCCCGCTCGACTGGATCCGCTTCGAATCCGAGGCAAACGCGCAGCATGCAGGGGGCAGCCTGACGATCCGCATCGAGGAGCCGCAGGCCGGCGCGCTGTTCCTGCGTTTCTGCTACCAGACCACGCTGCCGGAGGCCAGCGGAAGCGAAGACGCGCGCTATGCCGATTTCGTGCGTTCCGCCTACCACCAGTCCGACGTCGACACCGTTCGCGTCATCCGCATGATCGCCGCATCCGGCGGTCTGCAGCAGTAATCCCCTCCATTGACCGCGCCCGTTGCCGATGCAGCGGGCGTGCGTTCGTTTACGACAAGGAAGACACCCCATGTGGTTCAAGAACCTGCAGATCTATCGCCTGCCCGCCAAGTGGGACATGAGCGCCGAGCGCCTCGAGGAACAACTGGCGAAGAAGCCCTTCCATCCCTGCGGCAGCCAGGACATGGAGAGCCGCGGCTGGCTGTCGCCGCTGAACAATGACGTACTGGTGCATGCGGTCGGTGACCAGTGGCTGGTGTCGCTCGGCTTCGAGCACCGCCTGCTGCCTTCGGCCGTGGTCAAGCAGGAAGCCGACGAGCGTGCCGAGGAACTCGCCGAGCAGCAGGGCTACAAGCTCGGCCGCAAGCAGATGAAGGAACTGCGCGAACAGATCACGCAGGAACTGCTGCCGCGCGCCTTTACCCGCCGCCGTCGCATGTTCGCCTGGATCGACCCGGTCAATGGCTGGCTCGTCGTCGATGCGGCCAGCCAGAGCAAGGCCGAGGACATGCTCGAACAGTTGCGTCACACCCTCGACAGCTTCCCCTTGACGCTGCTGCGCACCGAGCTGTCGCCGATGTCGGCGATGGCCGACTGGCTGGCCGGCGGCGAGGCCCCGACGGGCTTCACCATCGACCAGGACTGCGAGCTGCGTTCGGTCAGCGAGGACAAGGCGGCCGTGCGCTACGTGCGTCACCCGCTTGAAGGCGACGAGGTGAAGGGCCATCTGGAAGCCGGCAAGTTGCCAACCCGTCTGGCACTGACCTTTGACGACCGCGTCAGCTTCGTGTTGACCGAGAAGCTCGAGATCAAGCGCCTCGACTTCCTCGACGTGGTCCGCGACCAGATCGACGGCGAGAAGGAAGATGCGGAGGCGCTGTTCAATGCCGAATTCGCGCTGATGACTGGCGAACTGGCGCATCTGCTGCCCGCCGTGGTGCAGGCCCTGGGCGGCGAGATCGCCGTTGCAGCGGGTGATCAGAAGCCTCTGGAAGCGGCATCCTCGCAGCCTGAAGCGAAAGCCCTGGCTGACGATCCGCCGTTCTGATGTCTGCCTGAGAGTCACTGTCGAAAGCGCCGGCCCTCGTCCGGCGCTTTTTTCTTCTGGGTGTACACATGTTTTATATATTTAAAGAACAGTAAACATGGTGTACCCCGTGTTTCTGTGGATAAGTCTGTTTTACGCTTTGAAGACAAACATTTGCATTCAGGATAAGCGAGTGCATATCGCCCCCTGAAGGCCGGGATCGTTTGTTGATCAAAAATCCGCTCCTGCCCGGAAGTCAGCTTATCCACAATTTCATCCCTGTCGCGGCCACAGCTTTCCCACCGCGCTCTGCGACACGTCAAATAACTTTGTCGTCGAGCTGCGCTAAAGTCGCGCCATGGACAACATGCTGATCATCGAATGGTGGCACTGGGAGCTCGCCGGTCTGGGGCTGGTGATGCTCGAACTGGCGGTGCCGGCCTTCTTCGTCATCTGGTTCGGCTTTGGCGCGCTGCTGGTCGGGCTTGCGCTGCTGGTCGCGCCGGAATTGTCGCTGACCGCGCAGATTTCGGCCTGGGTCGTCGCCTCGGTGGCGATGGCGGTGCTGTGGTTCCGCGTGTTCAAAAGGTCGCAGCACAAGACCCTCATCGGCACCGCGGCTGGCGAGGTGATCGGCGAGGTGGGCCTGCTGGTCAGTGCGGTCGCCCCGTTCCAGCGCGGCAAGGTACGTTTCCAGCGTCCGGTGCTGGGCGCCGAGGAATGGGCTTGCATGGCGGAAAATCCGATTGCAGCCGGCGAGCGCGTGCGCGTCGTCAGCGTCGAAGGCAGCTTCGTCAAGGTGGCGAAGGCCTGATCAATTCAAACGAAAGGAAGAACTCATGACCGAAGGCCTCGCCATTGCGCTCGCCATTCTGGTGTTTGTCGTCATCACCATCGCCAAGGGCGTGCGCCTCGTGGCGCAAGGCGAGGAATGGGTGGTGGAGCGCCTGGGCAAGTACCACGCCACCTTGCGTCCCGGCCTCAACATCCTGATTCCCTATCTCGACAACGTCGCCTACAAGCTGGTGACCAAGGACATCATCCTCGACGTGCAGGAACAGGAAGTCATCACCCGCGATAATGCGGTGATCCTGACCAATGCCATCGCCTTCGTGAAGGTCACCGACCCCGTCAAGGCGGTGTATGGCGTGACCGATTTCTCCGAGGCGATCCGCAACCTGATCATGACGACATTGCGCTCGATCGTCGGCGAAATGGAACTGGACGAGGCGCTTTCGTCGCGTGACAAGATCAAGGCGCGGTTGCGCGAGAGCATTGCCGACGAGGCGGTGGATTGGGGCCTGACGGTGAAGTCGGTCGAGATCCAGGACATCAAGCCATCGCAATCGATGCAGAAGGCGATGGAACTGCAGGCCGCGGCCGAGCGCGAGCGCAAGGCTGCGGTGACCAAGGCCGAAGGCGCCAAGCAGGCGGCCATCCTCGAAGCCGAGGCCCGGCTGGAGTCCGCCAAGCGCGACGCCAATGCCCAGGTGATGCTGGCCGAGGCCTCGGCCGAATCCATCCGCCGCGTGACGGCCAGCATCGGCGACCAGACCACGCCGATGCTCTACCTGCTGGGCGAGAAGTACATCGCCTCGCTCGAGAAGCTGGGCGAGTCCGGCAGTTCGAAGGTGGTGGTGATGCCGGCCGACCTGCAGGAGACCCTGCGCGGCCTCGTTGGCCGCCTGGGCGCACGCGGCTGAGCGTGGTGGCAGCGGCACATGCAGTGGATGAACAATCGCGGGACCTTCCGCATCAACCGACCGAAAGTACGCAAATGAGGACGAACATGAAGCTCAAGCTCGGGAACACGGGACGCGCCCTGGTGGCGGCGCTGGCACTGTCTGCAACGGCTGGTGGCGCGCTGGCGCAGAACTTCATCACCAGCAAGGCCGAAGTCGAACAGATGCTGAGCGGCGCGACCTTCATCGGCGTGTATCTGCGCACCGAGTCCGCCTACACGCTCAGGTTCGGTACCGATGGCACGCTGACCGACACCACCGGGGCCAAGGCGCGCTGGTGGGTGGACGACCAGGCGCGCTACTGCCGTGAATGGCTGGACGGCAAGCTCAAGGGTAATACCGGCTGCATGAACGTCGAGTTCGAGGACGGCCAGGTGGCCCTGTATTCGGAAGGCAAGAAGGTCGTCGAGGGCGTGCTGACCGGCAAGTAGGCATGCGGCTGCTGATCGCGTACTCGACCATCGACGGCCATACTCGGGAGATCTGCGAACGGATCGCGTCGATCGCCGCGGCCGAAGGGCATGCGGTCGATCTTTGCGATGTCGGGCAGGTCTCCGCGCAGATGCTCGACGCCTGCGATCGTGTCGTGATCGGCGCCAGCATCCGTTATGGTCACCACCGTCCGGCGGTGAAGGACTTCATCGACCGCCACCAGGCCGCGCTGGCGGCGCGCCCCAACGCCTTCTTCTCGGTCAATGCCGTGGGCCGCAAGCCGCACAAGCGCCAGGCCGACACCAACCCCTACGTGCGCAAGTTCCTGCGCCAGATCCGCTGGCAGCCGCAGCAAGTCGAGGTGTTCGGCGGCAAGATCGACTATCCGCGCTACGGCGCGTTCGACCGCAACATGATCCGCCTGATCATGTGGATCACCGGCGGGCCGACCGACCCGCGTTCGGTCACCGACTTCACCGACTGGACGCAGGTCGAGGCTTTCGCGCGGCGCCTCATCGCCTGAGGCGCCGCCGTCGCGAGGATCAGCCCAGCACTTCGCCGTGCTCGCGCGTGGCGTGGAAGGTCACTTTGGGCCACTTCTCGGCCGTCACTTCCAGGTTGTAGCGGCTGGTGGCCAGATACACCGGGTTGCCGTCGATGTCCTTGCCCAGGCGCAGCGCCTGTTCGCGCTCGAAGTTGCGGCGGGTAACGTCGTCCGGGAAGGTCAGCCAGCGCGCGGTGTGGATGTCGGCGGGCTCGAAGATCGCATCGACCTTGTACTCGTCCTTCAGGCGCTGGGCGACGATCTCGAACTGCAGCACACCGACTGCGCCCAGCAGCATCTGACCGCCTTCGAGCTCGAACACCTGGATAGCGCCTTCCTCGCCCAGCTCCTGCAGCCCTTTCTGCAACTGCTTGGACTTGAGCGGGTCGCGCAGGCGGGCCGCACGGAACATTTCGGGCGAGAAGTAGGGGATGCCCTTGAAGCCGAGGTTCTCGCCTTCGGTCAGGGTGTCGCCGATCTGCAGCTGGCCATGGTTGTGGATGCCGACGATGTCGCCGGCGACGCCGTCCTCCATGATCACGCGCTCGTTGGCCATGAAGGTGAGCACGTTGGCGAGCTTCATGTCACGGCCGGCGCGCACGTGCTTCACCTTCATGCCGGCGCTGTAGCGGCCCGAGCAGATGCGGAAGAAGGCGATGCGGTCGCGGTGCTTCGGATCCATGTTGGCCTGGATCTTGAACACGAAGCCGGTGAATGCCGGTTCGGCCGGCTGCACCATGCGCTTGCCGGCATCGCGGGGCTGCGGCGGCGGCGCCCAGTCGATCAGCGACTGCAGGATCTCCTGCACACCGAAGTTGTTGATACCCGAACCGAAGAACACCGGTGTCTGCTGGCCGGCAAGGAAGGCGTCGAGGTCGAAGGGCGGCGAGGCACCGTCGATGAGCTCGACGTCGTCGCGCAACTGGCCGACTTCCATCGGGAAGCGCTTGTCGAGTTCCGGATTGTCCAGACCCTTGATGATCTCGCCGTCGCTGCGGCGTTCCTCGCCCGGGGTGAAGGTCAGCACCTGTTGCTGCAGCAGGTGATACACGCCGCGGAATGCCTTGCCCATGCCTAGCGGCCAGGTCACCGGCGCGCAGGTGATCTTGAGCACGTCCTCGATCTCGGCGAGCAGCTCGAAAGGCTCGCGCACCTCGCGGTCGAGCTTGTTGACGAAGGTGATGATGGGCGTGTTGCGCAGGCGGCAGACGTTGAGCAGCTTGATCGTCTGCGCTTCCACGCCCTTGGCGGCATCGATCACCATCACCGCGGCGTCGACCGCGGTCAGCACGCGGTAGGTGTCCTCGGAGAAGTCCTCGTGGCCCGGGGTGTCGAGCAGGTTGATGGTGTGGCCCTGATACTCGAACTGCATCACCGAGCTGGTCACCGAGATGCCGCGCTGCTTCTCCACCTCCATCCAGTCCGAGGTGGCGTGGCGGGCGGACTTGCGCGCCTTCACCGTGCCGGCGAGCTGGATGGCGCCGCCGAACAGCAGCAACTTTTCGGTCAGCGTGGTCTTGCCCGCGTCGGGGTGGGAAATGATGGCGAAGGTGCGGCGCTTCTCGACATCGCGCAGCAGTTCGGGCGGGAAGGGGGTGGTCGTCATCAGGACTCGTCGGCAAAAAGAAAAACCGCCTGCGCAGGGGTGGGCAAGGCGGGACAAGCGCAATTCTATCAAGGAATTAGCGGACTGCCTTGCGGGGTTCGCAGCCCGGTCGGGGATGTGCGTCGAATGCCTGCCGATGCGCCACCAGGGGCATTCTTGCGCGGCGACCGTAGCCACTGGGCACGATCGTGCGTCATGGGGAATGCCCGATAATGCAGCTCGATGACGCCGCAGCGAGACATTCACTCATGACCGAATCCTTTCGCGACGACCGCAACGCCTGGTCCGTCTTCCTGGCCTTCCTGCGTCTCGGCCTCACTTCCTTCGGCGGCCCGGTGGCGCATATCGGCTACTTTCGCGAGGAGTTCGTCGCACGCCGGCGCTGGCTCAGCGAGCGCAGCTACGCGGACCTGGTGGCGCTGTGCCAGTTCCTGCCCGGGCCGGCGAGCAGCCAGATCGGGCTCGCGCTCGGCCTGTCGCGCGCCGGCTATGCGGGGGCGCTGGCGGCCTGGGCGGGCTTCACCCTGCCTTCGGCCCTCGCGATGATCCTGTTCGCGTTCGGTGTCGCGGCGCAGGACACCCTGCTGTCGCCGGCCGTGCTGCACGGGCTCAAGGTCGTTGCCGTGGCCGTCGTCGCGCAGGCGGTGTGGGGCATGGCGCGCACGCTGTGCCCCGATGCGTCCCGTGTCAGCATCATGGCGGCAGCGGGCTGCATCGTGCTGGCGAGTCCGTCGGCTTGGACACAGGTGGGCGTGATCGTCCTCGCGGCGCTCGTCGGCCTTGCCTGGTTTCGTCCGGCGGCGAGCGACGGGCACGAGCCGCTGCCGATCCGCGTCGGGCGCCCGGCGGCAATCGCGTCGCTGGCCCTGTTCTTCGGCCTCCTGTTCGGTTTGCCATTGCTGGCGGACTGGTGGGACTCGAGCGCACTCGCGCGCATGGACGTCTTCTATCGCTCGGGTTCGCTGGTGTTCGGTGGCGGCCACGTGATGCTGCCGCTGCTGCAGGCCGAGGTCGTGCCCAATGGCTGGGTAGACAACGAGACCTTCCTCGCCGGTTATGGAGCGGCACAGGCCGTACCCGGTCCGCTGTTCACCTTCGCTGCCTTTCTTGGCGCGTCGATGACGGGTGTGCCGACCGGCTGGATCGGCGGCCTGCTGTGTCTGGCGGCCATCTTCGTGCCGGCCTTCCTGCTCGTGGTCGGCGTGCTGCCGTTCTGGGAAGGCCTGCGTCGCCGTGCGCGCATGCAGGCCGCGCTGATGGGGATCAACGCCGCGGTGGTCGGTCTGCTGCTCGCAGCGCTCTACCAGCCGGTATGGACGAGCGCGATCCTGGGTCCGGCAGACTTCGCGCTGGCGCTGCTTGCGCTGGTGGCGCTGATGTTCTGGAAGTTGCCGCCGTGGCTGGTCGTCGTTGCCACTGCGCTGCTCAGCGGGGTGCTGGGCGCGGTGAGCTGAGGCGGAATAGAAAGGGTATCCGGATTTTAGTGTGGGAAGACCGCACTAGCCCTTCTTGTCTGACAGCTCTCGTTCGGTAGGTTTCTGGTATCGCAAGGCTTACGCGCTTTTAGCCTTCAGTGTGGGCTTTGTCTGGCGCATGTCGGTGCAAGGAAACAATCAGTGGCAGGTCACCTTGCCCCCGGCTCGAACTGGGGTTTGAGGCGCAGTGGAACGGAAAACCGGGTTAAGCCACGCGCCTAGCTCCCGTGTAGAGAATCGATCAGCGGGCACGACACAGTGCCTCGCTGCGCATGGCACTCGTTGACCAACCGTGACAGCACCGCTTCGATTCGCGTCAGGTCCGCCATCTTGGTGCGCACGTCGGTGAGCTGGAGCGCAGCCAGCTCGGCGGCTTCGCTGCAGTGAGTGCCGTCCTCAAGCTGTAGGAGTTGGCCGACTTCGTCCAGGTTGAACCCCAGCCGCTGGGCGGATTTCACGAAACGCACCCGCGCCACGTCCGCCGATCCGTAGCGGCGAATACTGCCGACGGGCCGACCTGGTTCTGGCAATAACCCCTTGCGCTGATAGAACCGGATGGTCTCCACGTTGACCCCAGCGGCCTTGGCGAAAGCCCCGATGGTCAGTGTTTGCGGATCGTTCACCATCGCGCTTGACTCCGTACTTGACTACGGAAGTAACCTTAGCGCATCACGCAACGTCTCGGAAGGAGATCCCTCACATGGCAGACCCCAGCAACGGCCGCGGTGCACTGGCCGCCGGTGGCCTCGCCGCCATCCTCGCCTCGACCTGCTGCCTCGGTCCGCTGGTGCTGATCACGCTGGGTTTCTCCGGCGCCTGGATCGGCAACTTGACCGCGCTGGAACCGTACCGGCCGATCTTCATTGGCGTGGCGCTCGTGGCGCTGTTCTTCGCGTGGCGTCGCATCTTCCGGCCGGCTCGCGCCTGCGCGCCGGACGACGCATGCGCCGTGCCCCAGGTGCGGACGGCCTACAAGGTGATCTTCTGGATCGTCACCGCCCTGGTGCTGATCGCGCTCGTGTTCCCCTACCTCATGCCCCTGTTCTACTGAAAGGAGATTGCCATGAAGAAACTCGTCGCATTGCTCGCTCTGACCGTTGCCCTCAGCGCTCCCGCCTGGGCCGCCACCAAAACCGTCACGCTGTCGGTGCCGAGCATGACCTGCGCCACCTGTCCGATCACGGTCAAGAAGGCGCTGACCAAGGTCGAAGGCGTCATCGAGGCCAAGGTGACCTGGGAGCCCAAGGAGGCGGTGGTAACCTACGACGATGCCAAGACCACTCCGGCCGCGTTGACCAAAGCCACCGAGAACGCCGGCTACCCGTCTACCGTCAAGAAGTGAGCACACGCTCATGACCGAGGCGATCACGCTGCACATCGATGGCATGACCTGCGGGTCGTGCGCCGAGCACGTCAAGCAGACCTTGGAAAAGGTGCCCGGCGTGCGTTCGGCCTCAGTGTCCTACCCACAGCGCCGGGCCGAGATTGAGGCCAGCGTAGGTACCGCCGCGGACGTGACCTCGCTGGTCGCGGCGGTATCCGCACTCGGTTACCGAGCGCAGCTTGCCGATGCGCCGGGGCAACCCAGCGACCTGCTGAACAATGCACAAGAGCGGCTGGGCGGCGAACCAAAGCGCGAGGACGATGAGGCTGCACTGCACGTGGCCGTGATCGGCAGCGGCGGCGCGGCGATGGCGGCGGCGTTGAAGGCCGTCGAGCAAGGGGCGCGTGTGACGCTGATCGAGCGCAGCACTCTCGGCGGCACCTGCGTCAACGTCGGATGTGTGCCGTCCAAGATCATGATCCGCGCTGCCCACATTGCGCATCTGCGTCGCGAGAGTCCGTTCGATGACGGCATTGCCGCCGCCTCGCCGAAGATTCTGCGTAAGCGCTTGCTGGCTCAGCAGCAGGGGCGCGTCGATGAACTGCGCCACGCCAAGTACGAAGGCATCCTGACGAGCACCCCGACCATCACCGTGCTGCGCGGCGATGCCCGATTCAAGGATGCGCACACGCTGACCGTGGCAACCGCTGACGACGGGATGCGCGAGGTGAGTTTCGACCGCTGCCTCATCGCCGCCGGGGCCAGTCCGGCGATTCCACCGATCCCGGGCTTGAAAGACACGCCCTTCTGGACGTCGACCGAAGCGCTGGCCAGCGACACGATCCCCGATCGGCTGGCCGTGATCGGCTCGTCGGTGGTGGCCGTCGAACTCGCGCAGGCCTTTGCCCGGCTGGGCAGCAAGGTGACCATGCTGGCGCGCAGCACACTGTTCTTTCGCGAAGACCCCGCCATTGGCGAGGCCATCACGGCCGTGTTCCGCGCCGAAGGCATCGAAGTGCTGGACCACACCCAGGCCAGCCAGGTCGCCTATGAGGATGGGGAATTCGTGCTCACCACCGAACGCGGCGAACTGCATGCCGACCGGCTGTTGTTCGCCACCGGCCGCACCCCAAACACCCGCACGCTCAACCTCGACGCGGCCGGTGTGGTGGTCAATGCGCAAGGCGCCATCACCATCGACCACGCGATGCGCACTACCGTGCCGCACATCTATGCCGCCGGCGACTGCACTGACCAGCCGCAGTTCGTCTACGTCGCGGCGGCGGCCGGCACCCGCGCTGCAATCAACATGACGGGTGGCAACGCGACGCTGGATCTGACGGCGATGCCGGCGGTGGTGTTCACCGACCCGCAGGTCGCCACCGTGGGCTACAGCGAAGCCGAAGCGCACCACGACGGTATCGAGACCGACAGCCGCACGCTGACGCTCGACAACGTGCCCCGGGCGCTGGTCAACTTCGACACGCGCGGTTTCATCAAGCTGGTTTCGGAGGCCGGTTCGGGACGACTGATCGGCGTGCAAGCGGTAGCCCCGGAAGCAGGCGAGCTGATCCAAACCGCAGTACTGGCGATTCGCAACCGCATGACGGTGCGAGAGTTGGCCGACCAGTTATTCCCCTACCTGACGATGGTCGAGGGGCTGAAACTCGCGGCACAAACCTTCACCAAGGACGTAAAGCAACTGTCCTGTTGCGCGGGGTAGTGGCTGGGCCTCTTACCTATGCTTCATCGGCTGAATCACAAATTCAGGCTGAAGCGCCGCCTCTTGCACAATGGGCTGAGGACTATTCGAAATACCCCTCTTCGAGTAGCCGCGCCAGCGTCGGGAGATAGGGGCCGTACTCGACCACGCGCGTGATCTTCTTCTTGCGCGTTGCCGCCGTGGTCATCCGCTGGAACACGAAGTCCGTGGTCATTGGGTCGTCGTCATCGACCAACACGGTTTCGATAACCGAGCCATCCTTGCGCGCCTTCTTGTCGTAGAGCATGCGCGCCCGAAGCACCTCGAAGCTGTAACCCCTGCCCATGCGGTTCATGTCTTTGGCCACTCGGTTGACTGACTCAGTATAGGCATTGGTAATCGGCTGCTCGAAGTAGGCGAAGATTTCGTCGTGCCAGTTGTGCACGGCGGTGGTCAGGTCCTTGAACGTGGCCGCCAATTCGGTCGGAATATTGGCCTGCCACTTCGCGCAGGCGGCTTCTGCTGCTGGGCGGGTCTTCTGATCCCAGATCGACAGAAATCCTTCCTTGAGCGCGTGGGCTTCGCTTAGGAGCGGGAACTGTTGGAACCATTCCCGCATCCGGTCCATATCTCTCCCTGTCAGGTCGTGCTGCCGCTTGAGCAGCAGGAACCGCTCGTCCTTGAGTTTGAGGCGCTGCCGGGTGGACAAATCCTTGCGAATGCGCTTGCGCAGCTTCTCCAGCGCGTCGTTCGCCATGCGCTGGATATGGAATCGATCGACCACGATCCGGGCCTGTGGCAGCGTGGCGCGCACCACCTGCCGATAAACGTGGTACATGTCCATCGCCACCCACTCGACCGAGTCCTTGTCCCGCAGGTCGCGGAAATAGGGCATCAACTCGGCTTTGGCCCGGCTGGGGCGGATATCGAACACGGTCTTGCGCTCGACGTTGGTGATCATGGCCCGGTACTGGCCGATGATCTTGAGCTCGTCGATACCCAGCACCCGCGGCGTCCGGAACTGGGTCTTGGCCTCGACCTCCTCGATGAAATCGTCGAAGACGTGGCGGACCGTCTTTTCGTCCACGGCTACTTCCCGGGCAAGGGCCGCAAAGGTCTTGGAGAAGGACTGGTCGCGGATATAACGCACCAGACGCGCCGTGGCTTGGCGTTTTCCATCAAGGTCCGCCACAGGCTCAAACAAGGTCTTGGTGCAGCTTGTACAGCGATAGCGACGGCGCTGGATGAAGATCACGACGGGTTTGCCGTGCGTCGGTGTGTCCTGAAACGACTGTTCCTGTGAGCCGTGACCATGCAGGCGTCCGGTCTTGCACAGCGGGCAGGTCACCCACTGATTGACGCCTTCGGCCTTGACGACGTAACTGTCCTCGCTGGTCAGGATTTCAAGCGTCTTCAGGCTTCGCAGCTGGAGAAAGTCCGTCACTCAGCACCTTGGGCGAACCCACACTGAAATCCGACTTTTACTCTAGCACATCCGCTCAGCCGTCCAACACCAAAATCCATTCTTTGAAAGTGATAGCTACAAAGACCCAAGGAGCCAGAACCCACACCAGATTCCGGATACCCAATAGAAAACGGGGCATGTCGGCCGCGTGCGGCGTCGATGCCCCGAATGAGGAGAGCGGGGGGAGGAAAGCTGCTGCTGCTTACTTGTTCTTGCCGACCTGGTCGCCGATGACGCCACCGATGGCTGCACCGCCGACCGTGCCCAGCACACCACCGTTGGAGATGACCGCACCGGCCACGCCGCCGACGGCAGCACCGGTGGCTGCGCTCTTCTCGCGCGACGACATGTTGTCCCAGGTGGCACAGCCGCTTGCGGCCACGGTGATCAGGAGGGCGGGAATCAGGGTCTGGATCTTCATGCTGTTCTCCTTATGCCTTATCAAGGGCGGGAACTGTTGTGTTCCACGGGCTGGCATGGATATGAACACGGCTTGGCGCCAGCGATCCCGAAGGAGCGTGACGAGTTGTTTCACAGTGCTCTATCGGGAACCATGTGCTGGTCGCGGCAGCCCACCGCGCGCGGCCAAGGTGTTCACGCAGGCTCGCCGCTTGCAGGTTGCTGCAAGGCAATTACATTTCGACGCATGTTGAAGCCTCAATCGGGTCAAGGGTCAGCGGATTGGCCCTGTCCCTCGTCCTGTTGTCCTGTCCGGAGCTCGTTGCAATGAAGATCGTGATCGCCCCCGATTCATACAAGGAAAGCCTGTCGGCGCTGGAGGTCGCGCAAGCGGTCGAGGCGGGCTTCCGTGTGGTGTTTCCGGAGGCCCACTACGTGCTGGTGCCGGTGGCCGATGGCGGTGAGGGCACGGTCGAGGCCATGATTGCCGCCACCCGCGGGCGCAGGCTGGAGGTTGCGGTGACCGGTCCGCTGGGCGAGCCGGTTCAGGCCTTCTACGGCCTAACCGGCGATGGCGAAACGGCGGTGATCGAGATGGCCGCGGCCAGCGGCCTGGCGCTGGTACCGCCGGTCCGGCGCAATCCGCTCGTCACCACCTCGCGTGGCACTGGCGAGCTGATCCGCAGCGCGCTCGACGCCGGCGCGCGCCGCTTCATCCTCGGCATCGGCGGTAGCGCAACCAACGACGGCGGCGCCGGCATGGTGCAGGCGCTCGGCGCCCGCCTGCTGGATGCTGACGTGCAGGAACTGCCTCCGGGGGGTGGTGCGCTGGCGGCGCTGGCGCGTATCGACCTGTCCGCGCTTGACCCGCGCCTGGCCGAGTGCCGCATCGAGGTGGCCTGCGATGTGGATAACCCGCTCACCGGCCCGCGCGGCGCTTCGGCAGTGTTCGGTCCGCAGAAAGGGGCGACGCCGGACATGGTGCAGACGCTCGACGCCAATCTGGCGCATCTCGCCCTCATCATTCAGCGCGATCTGGGCGTTGCCGTCGAGCAGGTGCCCGGCGCCGGTGCGGCGGGCGGCATGGGTGCGGCGATGCTCGCCTTCTTCGGCGCCACGCTGAAGCCCGGCATCGAGATCGTCACTGCCGCGGTTGGGCTCGACGCCCATGTCCGCGATGCCGACCTCGTCATCACCGGCGAAGGCCGCATCGATTTCCAGACCATCCAAGGCAAGACGCCGGTCGGTGTCGCTCGCGTGGCCAAGCGCCACGGCAAGCCGGTGATCGGCATTGCCGGTTCGCTCGGTGCCGAGGTCGGCGTGGTGCACGAACACGGCATCGATGCGGTGTTCAGCGTGCTGAGCACGCCGTGTACGCTGGACGACGCCCTGCGGGACGCCGCGCTCAATCTCGAGCTCACCGCGCGCAATGTCGCCGCGAGCCTGCGTATCGGTGCCTTGTCAGGCCTGACACGCCAGTGAGACCGCGTAATGCGCATTACTACCACTACCAGTCGTCGGCCCCCGATGGGATGATCGGCCCTCGAAACTGAAGGGCATTCGTGGACATCATTTTCGGCATCATCCTGCCGGTCTTCGGCACGCTCGGCCTCGGCTACGCCGCGGCGCGCTTCGGCGTGTTCGACGAGGCGGCCAACCGCGGCCTGTCGCTGTTCGTGTTCAACTTCGCGCTGCCGCTGATGCTGTTCCGCGCCATCGCGCAGGCCGAACTGCCCGATGCGATGCCGTGGGGCTACCTGCTGTCGTACTACATCGGCGCGTTCGCCGTCTTCGGTCTCGCGATGGTGGCGGGGCGGATGCTGTTTGCGCGCCGCACTGACGAGCAGGCGGTGCTTGGCATCGGTGCGGGCTTCTCCAATACCGGCATGCTCGGCATTCCGCTGGTGATGACCGCCTACGGCCCGTCCGCGGCCCTGCCGCTGTTCGTCATGATCGCGTGCCACAGCCTGTTGATGCTGCCGCCCACCACGGCGCTGATCGAGGCTGCGCGCGGCGGCACGCAATCGACCGCGGCGACCCTGCTGAACCTGGCAAAAGGCGTGCTCGGCACGCCGATCATCTGGGGCCTGTCCTGCGGGCTGGCTTTCGCGCTGACCGGTGTCGCCCTGCCCGGCCCGCTCGACGCCGTGGCCAAGGGCCTGGGCAGCGCGGCCACGCCCTGCGCGCTGTTCGCGCTCGGGGCTTCGCTGACGCGCTACAGCCTGGGCGGCAACCTGCGCGAGCCGGCGGTGCTGGTGGCGCTGAAGACGCTCGTGCATCCGCTGCTGGTGTGGCTGCTCGCGACCCAGGTGTTCGACGTGCCGGCGCTGTGGGTGATGACCGGCGTGCTGCTCGCCGCGCTGCCGGCGGGGATCACGCCCTACCTGTTCGCCCAGCGCTACAACATCTGCCAGTCCACCGTCGCCTCGGCTTTGTTCCTGTCGACCGTGCTGTCGGTGTTCACGCTGTCAGGGCTGCTGTTCCTGTTGCGACCCTGACGCGCGCCGATGACCGATTTCCTCTCCATCCTGGGTTTCTCCTTCTCGGTCACCGGACCGATCTTCGTGCTGCTCGGCCTCGGCGTGCTGCTGTGCCGTACCGGCATGCTCACCGACGGTTTCATCGAGGGCGGCTCGAAGCTGGTGTTCACCATCGCCCTGCCCACCTTGCTCTTCATCAGCATCGCGCGCACGCGCATCGCGGAGTCGGCCAACGCCGGCATGATCGCCTACGGCCTGCTGGCGACGCTGGCGATCTACCTCGCCCTGGAGTGGGTGGCGAAGTACATCGTCCAGCCCGAGCGCGACCGCGGCGTGGTGGTGCAGGGCGCCTTCCGCTCCAATTTCGGCGTCATCGGCCTGGCCTACTGCGTCAATGCCTACGGCGATGCGGGTCTGGCGGCAGCTTCGCTCTACCTCGGACTGGTGACGATCCTGGTCAACATCCTCGGTGTCATCACCCTCAGCCGTTCGCTGCATCGCAGCCAGGGCGCCGGCCGCATCGCGCGCGGCATCGCGACCAATCCGCTCATCATCGGCATCCTGCTGGCGCTGCCGGTGTCGGCGCTGGAGATCCGCCTGCCGGCGCTGGCCCTGCAGTCGGCGCAATACGTCGCCGACATGACGCTGCCGCTGGCGCTGCTGTGCACCGGCGCGTCGCTGAACTTCCGCAGCCTGCGCTCGGAGATCGCCAGCACCGCGCTGGCGACGGTCGGCAAGCTGGTGCTCGTGCCGCTGGTGCTGACAACGGGCGCCGTCGCGCTCGGCTTCCGCGGCATCGAGCTCGGCATCCTGATGCTGATGGCCTCCTCGCCCTCGGCCGCGGCCGGCTACGTCATGGTGCGCGCGATGGGCGGCAACGCCGCGCTGGCGGCCAACATCATCGCGCTGACGACCCTCGGCTCGCTGCTGACGACGAGTCTGGGCGTGATGCTGCTGCGCAGCGGCGGGCTGATCTGAGCCACGGCGCTTACACCGCAGCTTCGGGCGGTGCTTCGGCTGCGCCTGTCGCCTCGTCCGCCGGTTCCGCCAGCAAGGTGGCGATGTAGTCCTGCGGCAAGCGGTACTCGGCGGCGAGTTGCGCTGCATCGACGCCGCTGGCGCGAATCGCCTGCAGCCACCCTTCCAGACCGGTCGACAGCGAGCGGCCCGCCCGTTCCCCGTCGCGAGTGGCGCGTTCGCCTGCGGCGACCTCGTACTTGTTGCTGTAGCCGCGTGGCGTCACCATCAGGCCGTCGCGCACGAAGGTGTTGGAGTTGCCTATCAGCACGGTGGTCAGCATGCCGATATCGGCCTCGGCCATGCGTGCCAGCGTAGTGAATTCGATGCGCTGCTTCGGCCGGTAGGCCGATTTGACGATGGCGACCGGGGTGTCGGGGCGGCGGTGGCGCAGGAACAGGCGCTGGGCCTCGACGATCTGGCGGGTGCGGCGGCCGCTCTTGGGGTTGTAGAGGGCGACGACGAAATCCGCGTAGGCGACGGCATCCAGGCGGCGGGCGATGGTCGGCCACGGCGTGAGCAGGTCCGACAGCGAGATCGCACAGAAATCGTGCGTCAGCGGCGCGCCGACCAACGCGGCGCAGGTGTTGAGCGCCGAGGCGCCGGGGACGATCTCGACCTCGATGCCCGAGTCCGGCGTCCACCCGGCCTGGAACAGCACCTCGAAGGTGGGACCGGCCATGCCGTAGACACCGGCGTCGCCCGAGGACACCAGCGCGACCTTGCGGCCCTGGCGCGCGCGTTCGAGCGCCTCGATGGCGCGGTCCAGTTCCTCGGTCATCGACTTCCTGATGACCTCCTTGCCTTCGAGCAGGTCGGCGACCAGGCGGATGTAGGTGACGTAGCCGATCACGGTGTCGGCTTCGGCGATCGCGGCGCGCGCGCGCGCCGTGAGGTGCGCGTGGGCCCCGGGGCCGAGGCCGACGAGCATGATCTTGCCGCCGGAAGCGGCGGGGCGGAGGGGGTCGGGCGCGTTCATGCGGGCATCCTTGCGATGGAGACGGTGGCGTTGCGGCCATCGGAGCCGCGCAGCCGGTGTTTTTCGACGCGCAGGGCGCCGGGGTCGGTGGCGAGATCGGTTCCGGCGGCAAGCAGTGCGGCGGCTTCGGCCACCGAGGGTGTGCCGGTGTATTTGCGCACCGTTTCCGACGGGTTGGGCACGGCGACCGCGGCCAGCAGCTGCGGCGGAAAGAAGCGTGGCGTCCAGCCCGCCGCGGCGACGGCCTCGAGCAGGCCGGCTTCGTCGGCCTTGAGCGTGATGCTGGCCACGGTGACGACATCGCGGCGCGATGCGCCGATGCTGGCGAGGGCCGTGTCGATGGCCTGCGCGATGGTCGCGGCCGGTGTGCCGCGGTCGCAGCCGAGGCCGAGCGCGAGCCTCTGAAGAGCCCGGCCGGCACCCCCGTCCGCGCTCACGCCGCCTCCGGCGCGGAGGGACGGTAGATCACCCGCTTGCCGGTGAGGCGTCCGGCGTAGCTTGCGGGCAAGGGGCGGTGGCTGATCCACAGCACCGCGCCGAAACGCTCGGGATCGACGTCTTCCAGCCGTTCGAAGCGCTGGATGTTGGCCGGCAGCGGGCCGCTGCGGCCGTTGGCATGGCGCGACCACCAGTCGGTGCTGCCGGCTTCCTGCACCAGCGCGACCGGCTCGTCGTTCACTACTGCGGCGCTGGCGCGCACGATCTCGTCGTGGCTGGCCTCGAAGATCCAGCCCAGCTCGCGCCCCAGCAGGTCGACCGCCAGCGTCTCGCGTGCGTCCGATGCGGTGGTCAGCACCGGGGTGGCGCCTACTGCCTGTTGCAGCACGCCGGCGATGGCGTTGGCGCCGCCGAGGTGGCCGGACAGCACCGGGATCGCCCAGCGCCCCGCTTCGTCGAGCACCACCACGCCGGGGTCGGTCTCCTTGTTCTTCAGGTGGGGCGCGACCAGACGCACCACCGCGCCCAGCGACACGATGGCGACGATGCCGTCGAAGCCGGCGAACAGCGCCGGCACCTGGTCGCCGACCTTGCCTTCGTAACAGGCGAACGCGCCGGGGGCGGCGGCTTCGGCCTCGATGCCGAACTTCTGCGGCGCGAACAGCGTGGCACCGGGCAGCGCCGCGATGACGCGGCCGGCCAGCGCGATGCCGTGGCGAGTGATCGACACCACGGCGATGCGGGTGTTGGGAAAGGGCAGGTGTTGGGTCGTCTGTGGAGACATCGGGAGGGACCTCAGGAAACGGCCGTTACAGCCTGTTGTTCGGCGCGCTTGCGGCAGCCGCGGCGCAGCTCGCCGCGCTGGCGCTTGGGGTTCTGCACCAGCAGCAGCGACAGGTAATTGACCTTTTCGCCGCGCAGGCTGGCCACGTCATGCACGACGCGCTGTTTGGGCGCACCCACCTTCTCGACGAAGCAGCTGCTGGCGAGCAGGCCGCGGCGTGCGAGCAGGTCGAGCACCTCGTCGAGCAGCGGCTTCACCTTCATCAGCACCACGGTGTCGAACTCGTCGAGCAGGTGGTCGATGACGGCGGTGCCGTAGGCGGCGGGGATCACCGCCATCGTTTCGTCCTCTTCGGCCAGCGCGAGGTCGGCCACGGCCGCAGCGGCAGCGAAGGAGCTGACGCCGGGGATGGTGTCGACCTCGACCTCGGGTGCCAGCTCGCGTACGGCGCGCGCCAGGTGGCGGAAGGTGGAGTAGGTGGAGGCGTCGCCTTCGACCAGGAAGGCGAGGTCGCGGCCTTCGGCCAGCAGCTGCAACGTCTGCGCGGCGGCTCGTGCCCAGGCTTTGGCGAGCGTGATCGCGTCGCGTGTCATCGGGAACACCAGCTCGACGGCGTCGTCCGGAACCGCCAGCCCGCCACGGCGGGCGATGTCCAGTGCGTAGGAGGACTCCTCGGCGCGCTTGACCGGATAGGCCCAGCGTGCGCCGGACTGCAGCGCGGCCCAGCCCCGGCGGGTGATGAGGTCGGGGTCGCCGGGGCCGAGCGAGACGCCGATCAGGCGGCCGAAACGACGGGGGGTCAAAGTGGGCGCGTTCATGCGGTTTCCTTGCGGGCGGTGACGATCCACACCGGGTTCTGCGCAGCGAGCCGGTGCATGTCGAGGATGGGTTGGCTGCGCGCGGCCGACAGCATGGTCACGTCCCAGGCAGCACCGCTTGCGGCCAGTGCGGACGTGGCAGTGGCGAGGTTCTCGAGGGTGACGAAGTTCATCACCAGCCGGCCGCCGGCTCTGAGCCGGCGAAGCGCCAGGGCGATCAGTTCGCCCAGTTCGCCGCCCGAGCCGCCAATGAAGACCGCGTCGGGGTCGGGCCAGGCGTCGAGCCCGGCCGGGGCCTTGCCTTCGTGAAGGCTGTAGTTGCTCGCGCGCAGGCGACAGGCGTTGGCGCGCGCATTGGCGGCATCGCCCGCATTCTTCTCGATCGCCCACACGTGGCCATGGCGGGCGATGCGGCTTGCTTCGAGGCCGACCGAACCGGAACCGGCGCCGATGTCCCACACCCGGCTGTCGGCACGCAGCGCCAGCTTGGCGAGCGACACCGCGCGTGCCTCCACCTTGGTGATCAGGCCCTTCTCGGGGCTGCGCTGCACGTAGTCGAGATCGTCGAGGCCGAACAGGGGCGTATCCGCGGGCAGGGCGCGGAGCGCGACGTCGGCTGCAGTCGCCGTCTCCCTGCCCACTGCCGCCCCGTCTCGTCGCTCGGGGGAGCGCGAGCGTTCGATCACGAGGATGTTGGGCTCCGGAAAACGCCGGGTGGCGGCCTCGTGCAGGCTCAGTCCCTCGAAGATGGCCTCGTCGTCCAGGCACAGGCGGGCGACCACCGACAGGCGCAGGTCCTCGTCGCTGCCTGGCTCGCCATAGCCGGCCGCCAGCAAGGCGCGGGCGATGCGGTCGGGGCTGTTGGCCGGGCTGGTGAAGGCGGCGACCAGCGGATGCTCAGTGACAGTGCGGATCAATCGGTACAGGCCGTGTTCCGGCGTCGGACCGGGCTGCAGCGGATCGGCCTGCCATTCGCCGGCATCGGCGCCGTGGCAGGAGGCGAAGCGGGCCTCCTGCCACGGCTTCTTCAGGCGGGCGAAGGCGAGCTGCAGTGTCGACGGCGCGGGCAGTACCGCGACCCGCGTGGCGTCGAGCTTGCCGATCAGGAAGCCGGCGATGCCGTGGCACAAAGGGTCGCCGGTGGCGAGCACCACGGCGTGGCCGCCCTGCCCGGCGACCTCCTCGATCCAGCCCGGCACACGGCTCAGCGCGCCGTCCATGTTCAGCAGGCGGGCGGCCGGCGCATGTGGCGCGATCAGTTCCAGCGTGCGTTCGGCGCCGATGACGCAGGCAGCGGTGTCGATGCGCTGGCGCGCCGTGGCGCCAAGGCCGTCCCAGCCGTCGTCGAGGACGCCGACGATGCTGCAGACAGGAGCGGTAGGTTCAGGCATGCGTGGGCTCCGTCAGGTCGGCCTCGTTCACGGTCACGATCGGCACGCCCTCGAAGTTGCAGGCCAGCACCGTGAGCCGGTGCGGGCCGGGGTAGCGCTGGCGCAGGCTGCGAATGGCGCGCGCGGCCAGCGCGCGGTGGAAGGCCGCGGCCAGGCCGAGTCCGGCCAGGCGTTCGGCGGCGAAGCGGGCGGTCTCGGCTGCGCGGATCTCGGCCACGAGATCGGGCGGCGCACCGACCTCGGCGGCGGCGGCGGCGATCAGCTCGCGGTCCACTTCCTCGCGCCAGGCGTGCGTGACCGACAGGCCCTGGGCGATCTTGGTGAGCTTGCCGACCATCGCGCCGACGATGATGTGCTGCATGCCCTGTTTGACCGCGGTGGTGAAGGCGGCCTTGACGAAGTCGCCCATCTGCACGAAGCAGGCTTCGTCCAGTTGCGGAAATTCGCGCATCGCACATTTCTCGGTGCGGCCGCCGGTGGTGAACACGACGCTGGTCTGGCCCTGGTTGGCGGCGACATCGATGGCCTGGATCACGCTGGCGCGGAAGGCGGCGGTCGAATACGGGCGGACGATGCCGGTGGTGCCGAGGATGCTGATGCCGCCGAGGATGCCGAGGCGGGCGTTGAGGGTCTTCTTCGCCATCTCCTCGCCGCCCGGTACCGAGATGGTCACCTCCAGGCTGTCGCCGGCCTCGAGGATGGGGGCGCCTGCCGCGCGTACGTTGTCGACGATGTTTCGCCTTGGTACCGGGTTGATCGCCGGGCCCCCAACGTCCAGCCCAAGGCCGGGCCTGGTGACGACGCCTACGCCGGGGCCGCCCTTCAGGATCACTGAACCTCCTCCGCCGGGGATGCGGCACACGTCGGCGGTGAGATGGGCGCCATGGGTGGCGTCCGGGTCGTCGCCGGCGTCCTTGACCGACACCGCACGGGCATGATCGCCGTCGACATGGCCGTCGGTGACTGCAAAGCGCACGCGCATCATGTTGGGCAGGACGCACTCCACCGCGTCCGGCACCTCGCCCTGCACCAGGCCGAGTGTGGCCGCGGCGGCGGCGGCGGCCGAGTTGGCGCCGGTCGAGAAGCCGGTGCGGTTGCCGCGGTCACGCTTGGCATCGCCCTTGCGCACCTTATCCGGCAATGCGTGTCCTGCCGCCATGGCCGGTTCTCAGCCCTGCAGGGCCTGCAACTGGCGGGCCTCGGCCAGCCCCAAGAGGGCGTGGATTGCCGCCACTACCAGGGTCGAGCCTCCCTTGCGGCCACGGATGACGATCCAGGGCACTTCGTCGAGCTCTGCCATCAGGTCCTTGGATTCGGCCGCCGACACGAAGCCGACCGGCATGCCGACGACAAGGGCCGGGCGCACGCCTTCGTCGCGGATCAGCCGCACCAGCTCGATCAGCGCTGTGGGTGCGTTGCCGATGCCGACGATGGCGCCGTCGAGCAGGCCGAGGCGGTGGGCCTTGCGCATCGCCTGTACCGCGCGCGTGGTGTCCTCGGCGCGGGCGCGTTCGATGACGTCGGTGTCGGAGATGAACTGATGGGTGCGCATGCCGAAGTGCGCGAGACGAGAGGCCGACAGGCCGACGCAGATCATCTCGACGTCGGCGACGATCTGCGTGCCGCCACCGAGGATGGCGGCCAGGCCGGCTTCCACTGCGTCCGTGTGGAAAGCGGTGAGGCCGTTGAAGTCGAAGTCGGCGTTGGCGTGGATCATGCGGCGCACGACCGGCCACTCCCCGGCGCCGTAGGCGTGGGCGCCGACCTCCGCGTCGATGATGGCGAAGGAGTCGTGCTCGATCGCGCGGCCGGCGGCGGTGAGCTGTTCGGTGACGGTGTTGGTGTTCATCGCGGCGCCGGCCTCAGGCGTGAGCATGTTCATGGGCGTGGCCATGGACGGAACCGTGGTGATGGCCATGGTCGTGGTCCGTGTGATGGACGTGTGTATGGCTGTGGTCATGCAGATGCTCGGCCTCGGCGGCAAGGCGGTACTTGCAGCCGTCGCACTCCAGCAGCGCGCCCTCGGGCAGTTCCTGGCCGCCGACCTTGGCGTCGAGCAGATCGAAGATGCCCTTGTCGAACCCGAAGTGCGTGCCGAGGGCGAAGGCGATCTGCGGGTACTGGCGCTGCAGGCGTGCGACCTGGGCCTTGATGCGCTCCATCAGCACCCCGGTGAAGAGGTACACCGGCACGACGCAGATCTGCGTCATGCCCAGCCGCGCCTGGCGCTGGACGACGGTTTCGAGTCGCGGCCAGGTGACGCCGGTGAAGGCGAGGTCGACCAGCTCGTGGTCGCCGTCCTCGAACAGCCAGCGTGCCATCTTGGCCAGCTCGCCGTTGGCGCCCGCGTCCGACGAGCCGCGGCCGAGCAGCACCACGCCGGTGGTGCGCGGGTCGGGCATGTCGAGCTGCTTCAGCAGGCGGTCGAGCTGGCCCTTGAGCACGGTGAAGATCTCGCGCCCCATGCCGAGGTGGCGGGCGCAGGCGAAGGCGACGCCGGGGTGGCGCTGGCGCGCGCGCTCGATGGCGGCCGGCAGCTCCATCTTGACGTGGCCGGCGGCGTTGAGGATGAAGGGAATGGTGACGACGTGCCGTGCTCCGAGCGCGGCACGGTCGAGGCCCTCGTCGAGCAAGACCTCGGCGTGCTCGATGAAGCAGGTCTCGATGCGCCAGCCAGGGTGGCGGTCGCGCCACTGGGCGGCGAAATGCAGGATCTCCTTGTTGCCCTCGCGATTGCGCGAGCCGTGGCCGACGAGGAGGATGGCGGTGTCGTTCATGCGGATTCTCCGGTGGGCAGGCCGGCTTCGGTGGCAGGCGCGGAGGCCTTGCGGAAGCGGTGGCCGAAGCCCGGGTCGTAGAGCTTGGAGCGGGCGATGTCGGGCCAGTGGCGGGCGCCGAGCGCGGGGCTGGCGATGATCATGGCCTGGCTGGCGATCTTCTCGTCCTGGCAGCGGCGCTTGATGTCGGCCAGCGTGCCGCGGACGATCTTCTCCGCGCCCGGCCAGCTCGCCTTCTGCACCACCACGATGGGCGCCTCTTCCGGCCAGCCGGCGGCGCGCAGCGCGCGCTGCACCTCGTGCAGCAGCGTGATCGACAGGAAGATGCACAGCGTCGTGCGGTGCGCGGCGAGCGCCGCCAGATCCTCGTCCGGCGGCATCGGCGTGCGCCCGGCGACGCGGGTGAGAATTACGGTCTGCGTCACTTCCGGCAGGGTCAGGGTCTCACCGGCTGCGGCGGCCGAGGCCATCGCCGAGGACACCCCCGGCACGACCTGCCAGGTGATGCCGGCCGCGTCCAGCGGGCGGGTCATCTCGACCAGCGCGCCATACAGGCCGGGGTCGCCGGTCTGCAGGCGCACCACGGTGTGATGGCGGGCGCAGGCGTCGAGCAGCCAGGCGCTCATGGCCTCGAGCGTCATGTCCCTGGAGTCGCGGATCTCGCAGTCGGCCGGCGCGTACTGCGTGGCCGTGCGGTCGACCAGCGAACCGGCGAACAGGATCGCTCCGGCCTGCTCGAGCAGGCTGCGGCCCTTCACGGTGATCAGGTCCGGGTCGCCGGGTCCTGCGCCGACGAACCAGACCGTGCCGGGTATTCCGGCCATCAGCCGCGCGCCGGGACGGCGAAGCAGAGCTGGACCAGCGGGCGATGCGCCTGCGACTGCAGCAGCCTGACCACGGCCACCGTCAGCACCGGCTCGATCAGCACCACCGGCAGGTAGGCCGCGGCAAAGGTCATCCATTCGGCGAAGGGTGTGGCGACCTCGCCCATCGACAGCCAGAAGCCGACCATCGCTGCAACGCCGGCGTAGTAGGCGGCGTCGAGCTTGAGCACCGACCTGATCTCGGTCGCCGCACCCGCGGCGAGCTTGCGGCCCAGGCCGAGATGCAGCGCAAGCAATGGCATGGCCAGCGACAGGAAATTGACGCCCAGATGCAGCAGGTCGGCCGGCTCGAAGATTACGCCCTGCAGCAGCAGGCCGAGGCCGAAGCCGAGCAGCGTGGGCACGAAGCCCAGCGCCAGATAGATCGGCATCGCGCCGATGAAGTGCAGTTCCGACGCGCCGGCAGGCAGGTGGAAGCTCTGCATGAAGACCGAGAAGAACAGCGCCGCGAGCAGTGTGCGCAGGATGAGCTGTGGCCGCTTGACCACTTGCGGTGCCTGGGCGGCGACAAGGCCGATGGCGGCGAGGTTGGCGGCGGCGATCTTGGCGCCGGAAAGGATGCCCGGTTCGATATGCATGATGACTCCCCACGAGTGCTTTGAATCAACGATGGGAGCCACGCAGGCGGAGTGTGCGTACGTGCGCGCACCCTGGCCTCGCCAAGAACGTGCGGACGCATGCAATACGAATCGGCTGGAGCTTCCGGCGCACGCGGGCAGCCGGCGGAAAACCAGTCGGATCGAACCCTCACCCCGGGGCTCACATCAACCAAACTCGATCGGGCCGGTCTTCTGGCTTGCCTTCTTCCTCGTCCGCCGACCTTCCCGAGCGCAAGGCTCAGTGGCGTGTGGCGGAGTCGTCAGGCTTACAGCAGCGGGGGCTGCGCCGGACTGGTCGTACGCGCGGGGCGGACGACGTCACCGGACTTCCCGTTTCACCCTGTCATGCGGTTGCATGACAAGGCACCCGGATCGAATGCGGGCGCAGACTAATCGAAACCGATCGGGATACGCAAGTTGCCGCTGCGGAAGGTCGCGGCGTGACCGCAGGGTAGAGGTGACATTCCGATGGGCTGCGCCACGTCTTGAATAGCGTGCGCGCCTGGGCTTTAGTGAAAGTGCGCCGACGGCCGCGGGGGCGCGCTTTTCGGGAGACGCAGCATGTTGATCACACGCGAGGTGCTGACCCGCATGGGGGCGACCGGTCCAAATGCCGATCGCTATGTCGAGGCGCTCAATGCGGAGATGGCCCGGCATGCCATCGACACGGCGCCGCGCGTCGTTCATTTCCTGGCCCAGACGCTGCACGAGTCGGGCTGCCTGCGCCTGACCGAGGAGAACCTGAACTACTCGGCAGACGGTCTGCTGAAGGTCTTTCCGCGCTATTTCCCCGCGCGTGCCGAGGCCGAGGCCTATGCGCGCAAGCCCGAGCGGATCGGCAACCGCGTGTATTGCGGGCGCATGGGCAACGGGCCCGAAGCCAGCGGGGACGGCTTCCGCTACCGCGGCCGGGGTCTGATCCAGCTTACTGGCAAGGACAACTACCGCGCCCTGGCACGCTGGTGCGGACAGGACGTGGTGGCCGAGCCCGACCGCGTGGGAAGCGAACTGGCCGTGCAGTCGGCGGTGTTCTTCTGGGAGCGCAACGCCCTCAACGACCTGGCCGACATCGATGACCTGAAGGCGATCACGCGCCGCATCAACGGCGGCCTAAACGGCTTTGCCGACCGCCGCGAACTGCTAGAGAAAGGCCGCCACGCCCTGCGCGAGCTGGGGCTGGCTGGCTCGGTCGCCCCGGCCTCGGTGCCGTTTGCCCCCACCCACCGCGTCGTGCCGCTGCAGCTCAACCTGCGTTCCGCGCCGCGCGTGTCGCCAGCGACCTTGCTGGCCTCGCTTGCCCAGGGAACCGAGGTCGAGGTGCGCGGGCCGGCGTCGGCCGCGGGCTGGCTGCGGGTCCGCGTGATGCTCGGCGGAACGATGCGCGAGGGCGTGGTGGCCGAGCAGTATCTTGCCGCACTCGCGCCGCAGCCGCGCGCCCGCGGCCGCGCACGTGCCGCGATGTCGGGCGGGGCGGCGCTTCCCGCCTTGCCGCCCGCGGTGCTGCACGACGAGTTCTCGGCCGCCAGCCGGGCTCGCCCGGAGGGGCGCATCCATCCGCTCGCCGAGGCCGACCGGCCCGCGCGCCGTGCGCGGGCATCTGCGGCGCGTGCTGCCGAACTGCAGGCTATCCTGGACTGGCTCGATGTCACCAACCCGGTGCATCGCCGCTATCGGCCGCTTGATGGCAGAGGTGTGGCCTTGGCCTATGTTGCCGACTGCGCCGACCTGGCCGGTGTCTATCTGCCGCACGTGTGGTGGACCGATACCGCGCTGCGCCGCCTGACGCTGGGCGATGCGGTCGATCCCGTCCTTGGCCAGACCGTGCACGAGATCGGCATCAATGCGCTCCACGACTGGCTCGACGACCACGGCCCCGCCTTCGGCTGGGTGCGCGAACTCGATCCAACGCTGCTGCAGGCGGCGGCAAATGCGGGCGAGGTCTGCGTGATCGTGGCGCGCCATCGTGACATCGACCAGGCCGGACAGGTCTCGCTGGTCGTGCCGGAGCAGCCGGGCGCCGAGGCCTTGCGCCGCGCGGATGGCGAAGTGCTGCGGCCGCTCGAGTCGATGGCCGGCCGTCGCGGCGTGCGCGCCGCGGTGTCGCGCAATGCCTGGTGGACGGGGCGCCGCTTTCAGTCCTTCGCCTTCTGGCGCCACCCGTGAGGGGACTGCGGCGGGGCATGGTCGATTGCTCCGCAGCTCCGTCGCACAGTCGGGGTACGACGCTGGCTGAAAATTCCATGGGCATGAGAAGATCGTCGCTCCGACGGGTGGGGACTCCGCGGATCGAGAAAGGGAGAGCATCGTGGCCAACAGTCAATCCACCCGGCGCGGTGCGCCTGCGCTGAAGCTGCCCGTGCAGGCCGAGGCGAGCGCAGTCCCGGCACTGCCCGGCGTGCTGCGCAGTGCCGGAAGTCGTGCCGACGGCAGCGACGGCATCGCCCTGGTGCCGGGCCTCAAGGTCGTGCGCACGCTCGAGCTTGCCGAAGTCAGCCGCAGCGCCGACGCTCCCGCACCCGAGCGGCTCGACGCCGGGCCGCGCCTGCTGGCGCTGGAGGCGTCTGACGGCACGACGGTATTCATGCGTGCCGATGCGCTCGCCGAGCAACTCGCGCGGACCCGTCCCGAGTTGCTCGACGCTGACGGATGCATCGATTTCGCCGGCTTCCGCGACAGCCGCGACACCGCGCGTGGTGCGCTGGGCTGGGTGTGGCGCCGCGTGCTGGAACTGAGCCTCGACGAAGACGAGATCAGCATCGAGGCGAAGGACAGGCTGCGGCAACTGCTCGCCGGCAAGGCCGAGGACTGGGCGGCCGCCTGGGCCTCGCGCAAGGGCGCGCAGGCCCTGATGCAGACCATCGAGGCCCGCCTTGCCGGCGCGCCCGGCCTCTACCGCTGGAAGGGCGGCGTGCTGCACGACAGCGACCGCTACGCGGCCGACGACGCCCGGCTGCACGAGGCTGCACGCGCGGGCAGCCTGCTGGTGTTCATCCACGGCACCGGTTCCCACACCCTCGGTGGTTTCGGCGACCTTCCCGGCAGTGCCGCATGGGGCGTGCTGGAAGCGGCGTTCGGCGAACGGGTGTTCGGCTTCGAGCACCGGACCTTCTCCGAAAGCCCGATCGACAATGCGCTGACGCTGGCCGAAACCCTGCCCGCCGGCAGCCGCCTGTGCCTGGTCACGCATTCGCGCGGCGGCCTGGTCGGCGACCTGATGTGCCTCGACCCCGACGATGCGCAACTCGACGAACTGATCGAGGCTTGGCGTCCGGCCCCGACCGCGCGCGTCGGCACGGCGCGCGAGCGGGCCGCCGTGGCAGCGGCCGAGCGGGCCAAGCTGCGCCGCCTGGCCGGACTGCTGCGCGACAAGGGCCTCAAGGTCGAGCGCTACGTGCGCGTGGCCGCGCCGGCGCGCGGCACCGCCCTGCTGTCGGACAACCTCGACCTTTTCCTCTCCACCCTGCTGAATCTGGTGCGCCGCTTCGGCGCCTGGAGCAGCGGCGTCGTGGCCGGCGCAGTGGCTTCGCCGCTCGCCGCCGAAGCGGCGAAGAAGGCTGCCGACCGTGGTCTCGCCTTCCTGTCGCGCGTGGTGCTGGAGATCGCCGACAAGCGCCTGCAGCCCGAGGTCGTGCCCGGCATCGAGGCCATGCTGCCCGAGTCGCCGATGGGCATGCTGCTCGGCCGTGCCGCGCTGGCGCCCCAGGTCAGGATGGCGGTGATCGCCGGTGATATCGAAGGCGGCGGGATGTTGCAGCGAATCGGCGTGATGTTCGTCGATTGGGCCTTCTTCGAGCGCGCGCGAAACGACCTTGTAGTTGATACGGACTCGATGTACGGCGGCCTGCTCGCCCGCGCGGCGGACGACGCGGACGCACCGCACCGCGCGATCTACGTGCAGGGCCCGGAGGTCAGCCACTTCCGTTACTTCCGCGACGACGTGAAGAGCGCCAGCGTGCCGCTGCCCGGTGCGCTGGGCAGCTGGCTCACGCACGACGTGCCGGAGCAGGCCGCGCCCTGGCTGCCGCTCACGCTGCCGGATCTGGAGCCCGCTGGGGGCCGTGCCAGTCGCGGCGAGGCGGAGCCCGCCGACAACACCCTGCCGGTGCTGGTGCTGCTGCCCGGCATCATGGGCAGTCATCTCGCGGCCGATGGCGACCGGATCTGGCTCGACCCCGTCGATCTCGCGCGCGGCCGGCTGTCGCGCATCGCGATGGGCGGACGCCGGGCCGTGCGTGCGCAGGGGCTCGTCGGGCTGGCCTACGGCCGGCTGGCCGAGCACCTCGAAGGCAGCCACCGCGTGATCCGCCACGATTACGACTGGCGCCAGCCCATCCGTGCGCTGGGCGTCGAGCTTGCCGGCGTGCTGCGCGAGGCGCTGCGCAAGCATCCGGACCAGCCGGTACGCATCCTCGCCCACAGCATGGGCGGGCTGGTGGTACGCGCCGCCTTTGCGGCCGACAAGACCCTGTGGCGCGACCTCGTCGCCCGGCCGGGCGGCCGGCTGCTGATGCTGGGCACGCCCAACCACGGCTCCCACCTGTTCGTGGAAACCCTGCTCGGCCAGTCGGAGACGGTCCGCATGCTGGCGCGGCTGGACATGAAGAACGGCCTGCAGTCGGTGCTCGACATCGTCGCCGCCTTCCCCGGCGCGGTGCACCTGCTGCCGGCGCCCGGCTTCGAGGACACCGGTGGCGTGGCGGAACGGGACTACTTCCGTGCCGAGACCTGGCCCGGACTGGCGTCGATCAACAACGACTTCTGGTTCGGTCGTCGTCTCGCCGGCAAGCCGGCGCAGGGCCTGCTCGACGACGCCGTCGACTTCTGGCGCGAGGTGGCCGACACGCAGTGGGTGGCCGAGGCGCCCGACCGGATCACCTACGTCTTCGGCCAGGCGGACAACACGCCTTGCGGCATCCTCGTTCACACCGAGGACGGCAAGCCCAGGAACATCGTGATGCGCGGCACGCCGTTTGGCGACGGCTCGGTCACCTGGCAGTCCGGCCGTCTGCCCGGCCTGCCCGACGAGCGCTACTGGATGATGCCGGTGGACCACATGGGCCTGACCAGCACGCCGAAGTTCTTCGCCGAGATCGACTCCCTGCTGGCCAATGGCACGCCGATTCGCCTCGGCCGCCTGCCGGTGAGCCGTGGCGAGGAACTCGACGCACCGCTGCTGAGCTATCGCGCCGGGCCGCCGCCTGCCTACCCGACCGACGCCGAGATCGTCAGCCGTGTGCTGGGCGGGCACCTGCAGCCCTTGCCGCGGCGCAAGCGGGCCACGCTGGCGGTGTCGGTGCGGGCGATGGACCTGCGCTTCGTGCAGGTGCCGATCCTGTGCGGCCACTATGCGGGCGATCCCATCGCCGGCGCCGAGGGCGTGATCGACCGCTGGCTGGTGGGCGGCGCGCTGAGCCACCGCCAGCGCCTGGGCGTCCATGCCGCCGAGCTCGGCAGCGCCGCGGTCGTGCTGATGCCGCGCAGCCGCGAGGAGCGCCTGCGCGGTACAGGGCGCGGCGCGGTGGTCGTCGGCCTGGGCGAGATGGGGCGACTGGGCGCCGAAGGCGTCACCGAGGCGGTGCGCGCCGGGGCGCTGCGCTACCTGCTGCATGCCTGCGACCGTAGCATCGAGGAGCACTGCATCCAGGGTGCGGGGGGCGAGGGGACGCTGCCGCTGCGTCTGGCCAGCCTGCTGATCGGCACCAACTCCGCGGCCCAGCTCGAAGTCGGCGACGCGGTGAAGGCGATCGTGCGCGGCGTGCTGCTCGCCAACCGCGATTTCGCCCAGGGCGCGGGCGGGCGCAAGGCACCGTCCGGGCGCATCGTCGAGCTGGAACTGGTCGAGCTCTATCGCGATGCGGCGATTTCCGCGGCCGATGCCGTCAGCACGCTGGGGCAGGCGCTGGCGGGCGAGCTCGCGCAACTGGGTGTCGAACTCGAGGCCGCCACCGAACTTCGCCACGGCGAAGGCGTGCGCCAGCGCCTGACGGTGACGCCCTTCTCCGACTATTGGCCGCGCCTGGCGGTGGGCGATGCCGACCGCGACGACAGCGACTGCCCGGCCGACGGCTGGACGCCCCGCCTGCGCAACCCGCTGCCACCGGATGTTCTGCGCCGCTGGCTGAGCCTGTACGGCTGCGGTGCCGAGGCGATCGACGCCGCTGCGCTGCAGCCGGGGCTCGAGTCGCCGCCGGTGGTACGCCATGCCGAGCGCCTGCGTTTCACCTACATGGGCGAGAAGGCGCGTGCCGAGGCGGTGGTGCAGCAGCGTCAGCCGGGCCTGGTCGAGAAGCTCGCCACCGAGGCGCTCACCGGCCCTGCCGCCACACGCCATGCGCGGGGCGAACAGGCGCTGGGTCATCTGCTGTTCCAGCTGCTGGTGCCGGTGGAGTTCAAGGCCGCCGCGCGCAAGGCCAACAACCTGATCCTGGTGGTGGACGAGCGCACGGCCAACCTGCCGTGGGAGCTGCTGGAAGCCGATGGCGAACCCCTGGTGCGCACGACCCGCATGGTGCGCCAGTTCATGACCACGCGCTTCCGCCGGGAGATCGTGCGCACCGATGCGATCAGCGCGTGCGTGATCGCCAACCCCAGCACCGAGGGCTATCACGCGCAGTTCGGCGGTCCCGGCTGGAAGCCGCGCCTCGATGCCGAGGGCAAGCCGCGTCCCGATCGCCTGCCCAGCCTGGAGGGCGCTGCGCGCGAAGGCGATGCCGTGGTCCGCATCCTCGAGGCGGCGGGCTACACGGTCAGCCATGCGCCACCGGATTCGCGCGCGCCCGAGGTGTTCGCCCGCCTCTTCGCCCGCCCCTGCCGCATCCTCGCCATCGCCGCGCACGGCATCTACGCCAGGCGCGGCGCCGACGGGCGTTATCGCAGCGGCGTCGTGCTGTCCGACGGACTGCTGCTGTCTGCCGCCGAGATCGGCCTGATGGAGACGGTGCCCGACCTGGTGTTCCTGAGTTGCTGCCACCTCGGCCGGATCGGCGAGGGCGAATCCGGCCAGCGCCTGGCGGCCAGTCTCGCGCGCGAGCTGATCGACATGGGCGTGCGCTGCGTGGTCGCGGCCGGCTGGGAGGTCCGCGACGATGCCGGGCTCACCTTCGCCGAGACCTTCTTCACCCACATGGCGGTTCGCGGCGCACGCTTCGCGGATGCGGTCTTCGCCGCCCGCCGTGCGGCGCTCGATACCTATCCCGACTGCAATACCTGGGGCGCCTACCAGGCCTACGGCGATCCGGCCTTCCAGCTCCGGCTGGGCGAGCCGGCGAGCCGCGACGACACGCCGCTGCGGGCACCCGAGCAATTGCTTGACTGGCTGGAGCAACTGCGGCTCGACACCCGCCTGCCGGCGGCTGTCCGCGGCGAGCGTGATTTCGCCGCCCTGCAGAAGCGCGTGCGACGCCGCCTGGGCCGGCTGCCGCCGCACTGGGCGGAACGCACCGATGTGCTGCAGGCGCAGGGGCGCCTTTATGCCGAGTACGGCGGTGCGGGCTTCGCGGCGGCACGCGCCGCGCTGCTGCGGGCAATTGCCGAGGATTCGTCGCAGGGGCTGGTGCCGATCAGCGCCATCGAGCAGCTCGTCAACATGGAGGCGCGCGAAGCCGAACGCCTGAGCGCGCCCGGCGACGGACAGGACCTGGAGGCCGCGTCGACGCTGATCGACGATGCGCTGGCGCGGGCCGGCGCGCTGTCCGCCCTGTCCGGCGAGCATCCGGCCACGGCTGCACGTGGCGCGGAGACCCCACCCGTCCCCAATGCCGAACGCCAGGGCATCTTCGGCAGCGCCTGGAAGCGCAAGGCCATGGTCCTGCTGCGCGGACCCGAACCCGAGCTGCAGGCCGTGCGTGAAGCCCTGTCCCGCGCGCGCGACGCCTACGCCGCCGGCGAGGGCGATGCGCGCGCCGTGGACTGGAACCCGCAGGCGCGCATCAACCGCCTGCAGCTCGATGCCGTCCTGGGGGATGCCAGCACGGGCGGAGCCGATGCGCTCGCGTGCGTGGAGCGGGCCCGACGACGCTTCGAACGCAGCTTCGTGTTCTGGGATGCCGCGATGGTGGCCGATGCGACCGTGGCCGCCTGGCTTGCGGGCGGCCGCCTGCCCGAGGGGCGCAGCGCAGAAGCCGTGCTGGGCGACCTTTACCGCGATGCCCTGGCGACGGTCGCCGCGTCGGCGCGCGAGCTCGATTCGGTTCGTGCGCAACTGGCGATGCTGGCCGCCTTCCTGCGTCTGCGCGCAAAGCGGGGCGACACGGGCAAGGCGGAGGTGCTGGACGCGGTCGCGCTGTCCTTGCCCGACTGAAGTGTGTCGGCATCAGGGCGCCAGCAGCCATTGCCAGGCTTCGGCGGCGCGGTCCGCCAGTCGTCGGGCGTGTCGAGCCCGCAGCGCCGGATCCTGGCGAGTTGCGGCTGCCAGCGCCGAGTCGACCGTATCCGGCAGTGCAAGCGGGTTCAGTCCGTCCGGGTCCCAGGTCCGTGCGTAGGCCGACTGCTTGCGCCCGGCCCGGGGCATGCGCAGCAGGGTGACCACCGGCCGGGCGAAGGCCTCGCCGACGATGCGCGCATGCAGGCTCGAGGCGCACACCGCGGCGGAATCTGCGATCAGCCCGCACAGCGCCCACAGTCCGCGGGCCGGGCTCGACACCAGACGTTGCGGGTCGGCGAGGAAGCGGCGCAGGCGCCGGTGGATCGCCGGGTCGTCGTGCCACGGGGCGCGCCCGGCGCAGAAGGCGACGATGCCGAGTCCGCGCGCGGCGGCGAAGGTTTCGACCCCGTTGGCGAGCTGGCGCAAGGTGCTGTCGTCGCCGAAATCGGCGCTGAACTGCAGGGCCAGATAGCCCCGCGGAAAGCGTGCCCGCAGGGTCGTCGCTCGGGCGCCGTTGGCACATGCGGCGATCCGCGCCGAGAAAAGGCGGGCGACGAGGGCTGCGGGGTCGGGCGCGAGCCGGCTGTCGAGGCCGGCTTGGCTCAGTGTGTCCTGCGTCATTGCATCGCGCACCCAGACGCGGTCGGCTTCGCGCAGCCGGACCAGCGCGGTGTCGCGCAGCGTCGCCGGCAGGGTCGTGAGTTCCACACCGCCTATGCCTGCATGCAGGATGCGGCGCACGCCGGGCAAGGCGCCGCGCGAGGCGACATAAGGCAGTTCGCGTTCAGTGCCGGGCTGGCCTGCCGCCCAGTGCTCGCGCGCCGCTGCGTCGCGGTCGAGGCGGGCGACCGCGTGGGCGGCTTCGTCGGTTGAGAGCAGCATTACCGCGGCTTCGTAGCGCGAACAGCCCAGGATCTCGCCACCGACCTGCAGCAGGTCGAAGGCATCGCCCGCCTGTGCCGCCACGATGTCGTCGAGCGCCGCCACCGCAAAGCCGCCGGCGCGGCGCAGCTCGCGCGCCGCGAGGCCTGCGGCGATGGCGTCCGCCCGTCCTGTCGTCCGGGCCGCGATGCGGCCGAGCAGAAGGTCGCCGAAGTTGTGGCGGTCGAAGGCACCGAACAGGATCAGCGGGACCGGATGCTGCCCGTTCCTGTGCGCAGGGCGTTGCTGCGATGACATGACGTGGCCTCCGGCTCGAACGCCTCCGAGACTAGCGCAGCTTGCATCGGCATGGGTTTGCTGGTGCACTGTCGGCCGCTGTCGTTTCATGCTGAAACAGGCGCGGGCAGGAATCTTTTGTCCGGTCCGGGCTCTGACCTGCAACCCGTCCAGGCACGCAGGGCCTGCAGGCCCCGATCCCTACCAGGAATCCCTCATGTATCGCGATCCGAAGTTCTCCAGTCTCTTCAACCAGTTCGGCCGTGGCGACGGTGCGCCGCCCAGCCTGCTGCAGAAGATCGTCACGGTGCTCGTCACCATTGCGGTGTTCGGCGTTGCCCTGATGTTCTCGGTCGTGCTGTTCGCCGTCGTCGTCACCGTCGGCGCGGTGGCGTGGGGCTACCTGTGGTGGAAGACGCGCGCACTGCGCAAGCAGATGCGCGAACATCCGCCGACGGGTCGCGGCATGGTCATCGAGGGCGAGGTGATCCGAGAGGTCGAGATCGAGGACAGGCCGCCGCGCTGAGCGTCCCGGTCGCCGGATGTCATGCCTTGGTGTAGGCTGACGATCCGCCGACCGATGCCGACAAGAGCATGGCGGCCCCACCCATCCTGAGACAGAGGACAGAACCCATGAGCAAAGTGACCCTTGGCGGCAACCCGATCGACGTTGCCGGCCGTTTCCCGCAGGCGGGCGACCAGGCCCCCGCGTTCAAGCTGACCGGTGCCGACCTGGCCGACGTCGGCCTCGACGCCTTCGCCGGCAAGCGCAAGGTGCTGAACATCGTTCCCAGCCTGGACACCCCGGTGTGCGCCACCTCGACGCGCAAGTTCAACGCCGACGCCGGCAGTCTGGCCGACACCGTGGTGCTGGTCGTGTCCGCCGACCTGCCCTTCGCCGCCAAGCGCTTCTGCGAGACCGAGGGCCTGCAGAACGTGAAGACGCTGTCGACCTTCCGCAACCCGGCCTTCGCGCAGGACTACGGCGTCGCCATCACCTCCGGCCCGCTGGCCGGCGTCACCGCGCGCGCGGTGGTGGTGGTCGATGCGAACGACAAGGTCGTGTATTCGCAGCTGGTGCCTGAGATCAAGGACGAGCCGGACTACGCCGCCGCGCTCGCCGCGCTTAAGTGAGGCACTGAAGTCGTCCGGCACCGGTTTGCGACCGGCGGCCTGGCGACGGCACTGAAAGCAAAACGCCCCGCGTCCGGGAGGACGGCGGGGCGTTTTTTCATCTTCGGCTGGTCGCGGGGAGAGCGGCTCAGGCGCCGGGCTCGCTGCCCTCCGGGGTTTCCTCGCCGCTGGGTTCCGGCACGCGGCTGGCGAGCACTTTGTCGATGCGCTTGCCGTCGAGGTCCACTACCTCGAAGCGCCAGTCTTCCCACACGGCGATGTCGCCGGTGCTCGGCAGGCGGCCGAGCAGCCACATCATCATGCCGGACAGGGTGTGGTAGCGCCCCTTGTCTTCCTCCGGCACGGCCTTCATGTCGAGGCGGTCCTTCAGTTCGAGGATGGGGATCAGGCCGTCGAGCAGCCAGGAGCCGTCCTCGCGCTGCACCGCCCAGGATTCCTCGGCGTTGTCGGTCTGGAACTCGCCGGTCACCGACTCGAGCAGATCGTGCAGCGTGACCATGCCCAGCACCTCGCCGTACTCGTCGATGACGAACACCATGTGCGTGCTGGAGGCGCGGAACTGGTCGAGCAATTCCATGCCGGTGAGCGATTCGGGCACGTAGATCGGCGCCTGCAGGGCTTCGGTCAGGTCGACCTCGGCGCCCCGCAGGGTCTGGTTGAAGAGCTGTTTGGAGCTGATGATGCCGAGGATCTCGTCGAGGCCGCCGCGGCACACGGGGAAGCGCGAGTGGGCCGAGTCCGCCATCAGCGCCAGGTTCTCGTCGAGCGGGCGGTTCACGTCGAGCCACACGATGTCGGAGCGCGGCACCATCAGCGAGCCGAGCTGGCGTTCGTCGAGACGGAACACGTTACGCACCATCTCGTGCTCGCTTTTCTCGATGATGCCGGCCTCCGAGCCTTCGTCGAGCATGGCGCGGATTTCCTCCTCGGTCACGCTCGGGCCGCTGGTTTCCCGCTGACCCATGAGGCGCAGCAGCAGCGCGGTCGAACTCGACAACAGATGGACGAAGGGGCGCGAGGCGATCGACAGCATGTTCATCGGCCGCGCCACCAGGCGGGCGATACCTTCCGGGTTGATCTGGCCGATGCGCTTGGGTACCAGTTCGCCGATCACGATCGACACGTAGGTGATGACGACAACGACGAGTACGGTCGAGCCGATCTCGCTGGCCCGCTGCTCGACGCCGAGCGACTGCATCCACTGCGCGAGCGGCCCGGCCAGCGCAGCCTCGCCGACGATACCGTTGAGGATACCGATCGAGGTGATGCCGATCTGGATCGTGGACAGGAAGCGGGTCGGTTCCTCGCCGAGCTTGACGGCGACCGCCGCGGCGTTGTCGCCGTCCTCGGCGAGCTTGGCCAGCCGTGCCCGGCGCGCGGTGACGAGCGCGATCTCAGACATGGCGAACAGGCCATTCAGGATGATGAGGGCGATGAGTACGAATATTTCCATTGGGGGTATTTGTGGCAGGGCTCAGGCGTGCGGACGCACCTGCGGGCCCGCAGTTGCGGCGCGCATGGGTGTGGGCGACAGGTGTTCAGCGCACACGGCAACGCACGTGCGCGGGGATCGCATCAGGGAAATGGCGCGTGCACGAGAGACACGCGCAGGCAGACGGCCGACGGACAGTGCCGCCGACGGCGGGGGCGGGCAAGATCGCCCCGGCGAGTCGGCATCCGCATCGGGCGAGGATTCATCCTCGGCGCGGACCGGCTCGTTGGTGTTCGACAGGGAGCAACGACTCATAGCGCGGAGTCATCTTTTCTGACCCCGCCCGACCCTTGATTTGTTTGAGGAAAAATAATCATGCCGCAAGCGCCCGGAATTGTCACCTTTCGTTGCCGGGCTTGCCCTCGTCCTCGAGCGCGAAAACACCGAGTCCGTGCTCGGCCAGGCGCACGGTGCTCGGTCCGCGGTGACCGGGGATCGCAAGCCGGGCCTCGCCCATCGACACGACCACGCCCTCGTGCAGAGCCTGTTCCGCGTTGACGCGTGCCTGCTTCGCCAGGGCGAGCAGGTAACGCATTTCGTCCTCGTTTTCGCGCAGGGATTCGACTTCGAATGAAAGGTTCGTCGCGGTCTGCTCGGCCCGATCGCGCAGCTCGGCCGGGATGCGGCCGGGCTGACGGTCTGACAGCGTGAGGACCTTGCCGATCTCAAGCAGTTGGCTTTCCTTGCCGTCACGCAGCTGCACCATGTCCTGCAAGGCGCGCGACAGCGCGCTGTCAGTCCCGATCTCGAGTTCGGTGCGGATGCGGTTCGGGGCGCCGATCACTCGCGCGTGGATCGACAGGGTGGCGCGCAGCGTGCCGCCGATGACATGACCGCGGCGCGTGTTGCCGACGCGGATGTGGTTTCTTGCGTGCAACTCGCACTGCATGGCGAGATCGTCGATGAAGATCGAGTCGCCGGCCTCGATGCGGGCCTGTTGGGCATAGGTCGCCGAGAAGCTCCCGTCGCAGCGGATGCGGTGCTTGCCCGGATTCTTCTTGCCGACGGCACCGAGCACGCCGTTCTTGACCACGATGTTGCCGCGCGCCTCCACCGTCGCCGGCTCGACTACGCCGCCGATCTCGATGTCGCCGCTGGCTTCGATGCGCATGCCGGCCTTGACGTCGCCACGCACCTTGACCGTGCCGTCGAACACGATGTTGCCGGTCGTCATGTTGACGGTGTCGACCGTGTAGATCGGTTCCACCATCATCCCGCCGCGCACCTGCACCGGCTGGCCATCGCTGGCCGCCACCAGCAGGTCGGGGTCGTCGGCATGCGGACGCACGCCGCGCAGGCCGCTGGCGAAACGCTGGTCCCGGCCGGGCTGCGGTGCGATCGCGCGGCCGGTCACGTCGAGCCCGGGCGTGCCGGTGGTGGGCGGGTGGCGCCGCATCAGCGCGTCGCCTTCATGCACCACCTGGACCTCGCCGAGGTCGCGGTAGTCGGTGCGGCCGCTGGGGCGAATGTTCGGCACGCGGGCGCGCGTTTCCGGCAGCAGGCATTCGAGCCAGCCGTCCTCGCCGTCGACCGGTTCGCGTCCCCGCGCGATCACCAGATCCTGCGCGATGCCGGCGGCGATCGCACGGTTGATCTCCTCGACCCGAACGCCTTCGTAGATGCCGCGGGCGGCGAGCTGTTCGAGCACGTCGTCCTTGGTGACGGCGCGACCACCCTCCGCCGGCGTGATCGTGAGCCGCGCCTCCAGGCTGTCGGGCGTAGTCGCAATCTGCAGTTCGCCGTCGATCGAGTCCGCGATCTCCAGCTCGACCACCGTGCCGCCGGCGTTGTATTGGGTGATCAGGGCCTTGACCGCGTTCCGGCGCAGCTTGAAATCCGCATAGCCCGCGTCCGCGAGCCGGTCGCGCAGCCACAGGGCGTCGATGCGGGGCACGAGGCTGCCAGGTGCGAGGCTCGCGCGCAGCGTCTGCGTCGGCGCATCGAATGCGAATCTCAGTTCCGGCGCGGGCGGCAGCGGGTTGTCCATCCGGGAGGGGCCGCGTCGGCCCGGTTGCCTCGAAGGCCCGCAGTATAGGAGCCCGGCCGCGCGGCGTTAATCGTGCACCGCCGCATCCAGGGCGCGGGAGATGAAGTGCTTCGCCACCCGCGGCCGCGGCACGCGCTCGTCGAACCACTCGCGCACGTCCGCTTCGAGCCCGATGCCGTGCATGTAGTTGTACAGCGCCTTGTTCAGCGCCCGCCCCAGGCTGTCGTGGTCGACGCCGGTGGGGTCGATGAAGCCGACATCGTTCTTGGCGAAGCTCACCTGCGGGAGCGGCAGCAGTTCGACGCCGTATTCCTCGGGGTGCTTGCCCACCGGCGAATGCACGGTGCACGCGAAGCGGTGGAAGAAGCCGGACTGGATGCAGCCGGCTGCGAAGAGCTGGCGCACGTATTCGAGGGCATCGACCGTGTCATGCACCGTCTGCGTCGGGAAGCCGTACATCAGGTAGGCATGGACCAGCACCCCGGCTTCGGTGAAGGCGTGGGTGACGCGCGCGACCTGCTCCACCGACACGCCCTTCTTCATCAGCTTGAGCAGGCGGTCGGAGGCCACTTCCAGCCCGCCCGACACAGCGATGCAGCCGCTGTCGGCCAGCAGCTGGCAGACCTCGGGGGTGAAGGACTTCTCGAAGCGGATGTTGCCCCACCACGAGATCGCCACGCCCCGGCGCAGCAGCTCCTCGGCCAGCGCCTTTAGCGCCTTGGGCGGTGCGGCCTCGTCGACGAAGTGAAAGCCGGTCTGCCCGGTCTCGGCGATGATGGCTTCGATGCGGTCGACCAGCAGGCTGGCCGAGGCGCCGTCGTAGCGGCCGATGTAGTCCAGGCTGATGTCGCAGAAGCTGCACTTCTTCCAGTAGCAGCCGTGGGCCACCGTGAGCTTGTTCCAGCGCCCGTCCGACCACAGCCTGTGCATGGGGTTGAGCATGTCGAGCACCGACAGGTAGCCGTCCAGCGGCAGGCCGTCCCAGGTCGGGGTGCCGACCTCGGCGAAGGGCACGTCGGGCTCGACGAGGTTTATGTAGCGCACGGCTCGCGTGTCCGGGTCGCGCACGAAGGTGCGCACCAGGCGCGACCTGCCTCGCTTGCCCTGCAGGTGCTCGAGCAGCGCCAGCAGCGGACGCTCGCCGTCGTCCAGCGTGACGTAGTCGAAGTAGTCGAACACGCGCGGCTCGGCCAGCTCGCGCAGCTCGGTATTGACGAAGCCGCCGCCGAGCACGGTGACGATGTCCGGGTGCGCTGCCTTGATCGCCTGCGCGATGCGGAAAGCGCCATACACCGAGCCGGGGAAGGGCGTGGACACCAGCACGAGCTGCGGTGTGTGGCGGGCGATGGCTTGGAGGGTGAGCTCGCGCAGGGTGTCATCGACCAGGGTCGGCGGCGCGGCCAGCGCAGCGGCGAGCGGCTCGAAGGTCGGCTGGCTCATGGCCAGCGTCTCGGCGTAGCGCACGAACTCGAAGCGGGCATCGACCGCGTCGCGCAGGATGTCGGCGAGCTCGTTCAGGTACAGCGTCGCCAGGTGGCGGGCGCGGTCGGCCAGCCCGAGGGCGCCGAAGGCCCAGCCCAGCGGGTCGCCGCCGTCGGGGTCGTTGGGATCGACGTAGGCGTCGACCGCATCGAAGCGCGGCCCTTCGGGCAGGAAGGTCCGGCTGGCGATGCGATGGGCGATGGTCGGGTCGCGCCCCTGCAGGAAGGCGATGGTCGGGCCGATGGTGAAGCGGTAGCGCGCGAAGTGCTCGATGAAGCCCTGCACCAGCGGCGTGCGCTGCTTCTTCGGCAGCGCCTCGGCGCGGACGCGGATGTCGTCGAGGCCGGCGGGCGAGAGCAGGCGCAGCACCAGCTTCAGCGCCAGGTCCTCCTGTACCGCATCGACACCGCGCGAGCGCAGGAAGCCGGTGAGGTAGGCGGTGGACGGGTAGGGCGTGTTGAGCTGCGTCATCGGCGGGATGACGGAGAGCACGCGGATCGGGCGGGCGGAGGGCTGCGCGGCGGACATGGCGGGTGTTTCGGGCGAAGGGCGCGAGGATGCCGCAGGCGCTACTGGAACGCCACCTCGGCGAAGCTGCGCAGCTTGCGGCTGTGCAGGCGGTCGATGCCCTGTTCGCGCAGGCGCTCGAGGGCGCGGATGCCGATGCGCAGGTGCTGGTCGACGCGCTCGCGGTAGAACTGGTTGGCCATGCCCGGCAGCTTGATCTCGCCGTGCAGCGGCTTGTCGCTAATGCACAGCAGGGTGCCGTAGGGCACGCGGAAGCGGAAGCCGTTTGCGGCGATCGTGGCCGATTCCATGTCCAGCGCCACCGCGCGGCTCTGGCTGAAGCGGCGTTCCGGGCTGCTGGCCATGCCGTGCGAGGGCAGCAGCTCCCAGTTGCGGTTGTCGGTGCTGGCGACGGTGCCGGTGCGCAGCACGCGCTTCAGCTCGTAGCCGGACAGCTGAGTGATCTCCTCCACCGCGGCCTCGAGGGCGAGTTGCACCTCGGCCAGCGCGGGGATCGGCACCCACAGCGGCAGCTCCTCGTCGAGCACGTGGTCCTCGCGCACGTAGCCGTGGGCGAGCACGTAGTCGCCCAGATGCTGGCTGTTGCGCAGGCCGGCGCAGTGGCCGAGCATCAGCCACGCATGCGGGCGCAGCACCGCGATGTGATCGGTGATGGTCTTGGCGTTGGCGGGGCCGACGCCGATGTTGACCATGGTGATGCCGCTGCGGTCGCCGCGCACCAGGTGATAGGCCGGCATCTGCGGCAGGCGCGGCGGCACGGTGCCCAGCGCGTCGCGTGCGCCCGGCGGCAGGCCGCTGCGGCGGGTGACGACGTCGCCGGGCTCGACGAAGGCCTCGTAGCCGTGGCCGGAGGCGCCGTCGGCCATCAGCTCGTGGCCGAGCTTGATGAACTCGTCGATGTAGAACTGGTAGTTGGTGAACAGGATGAAGTTCTGGAAGTGCTCGGGCCGGGTGCCGGTGTAGTGGCGCAGGCGGTGCAGCGAGTAGTCGACCCGCGGCGCCGTGAACAGTGCCAGCGGATGCGGCTCCCCAGGGCCGGGTTCGAAGGTGCCGTTGGCGATGCCGTCGTCCATCGCGCCAAGGTCGGGCAGGTCGAAACGGTCGCGCAGCAGCAGTCGGCGGTCGGGACCGAGCTGGCCTTCGAGGTGGTCGTCCTCGGCCAGGGCGAAATGCACCGGGATGGGCTGCGTGCTGGTGCCGACTTCCAGTGGCACGCCGTGGTTCTGCAGCAGCAGGCGGAACTGCTCGAGGTAGTAGTCGGCGAACAGGTCGGGCCGGGTCAGCGTGGTCTCGAATACGCCGGGTCCGGCGACGAAGCCGTAGGACAGGCGCGAGTCCGCCCGCGCCACGGTGTCGGTGCGCACCCGCACCAGCGGATAGCAGGCGCGCACATGGCGGCCGATGTCACCGCCGGCCACGTAGCGCTGCAGCGCGTCGCGCAGATGATCGATGCTGGTGGCGTGGATCTCGCGCACGCGCTCGAGCGCGGCGGCGGCATCGTCGAAGTGGGTGGGGGCGAAGAAGGGCGCGGTGTTCACGGACGGGGGCATGGATTGTGGCCGGGTCGGGTGCGACAGGGTACGCGTGGCTCAGCGCGGCGTCTTCAGTCCGGCGGGCAGGCTCAGCGTGCCCTTGTCCGAGAAGCGCACGCCGCCCAGCACGCCGCCGGCCAGCCGCCCGCGCAGGGTGTAGGGCACGTTGTCGACCGCCTTGCCGTCCATCACGCCGAGCGCCTGGCGCACGACGGCGACCGCCGACACCGACACCGGAATGCTGACCAGGGCCTCGCCGAAGCGCGGCACGCTGCCGCGCTGGTCGCTGACGCCGGTGGCGAAGGGCTTGTCGTTGAGGTCGAGCTCAAGCGCCAGGCCGTCGAACTCGATCGCGGTTTCGTTGGGATTCTGCACCCGCAGCTTCACCGCGAAGCGCATCTCCATGCCTTGGCCCGGCAGGGGCTCGAGGCCGACGACGTTGATGCGGACCGGTTCGCGATGGACCAGGCTGGCGCAGCCGGCCAGCGACAGCGCGCATAGCAGCAGCACGGCCTGCAGCAGCGTGCGGGACTGCGCGAAAAGACGCGAACGGGAAGTCGTGTGCATGAGGCGCGCTCCGGTTGGGGAAGGTCTGGCGCCATTGTAGACGCCTGCGCGCGGCCGCTCTCCGCCCTGCCGATGAAAGTTACATGCGCGCTGGAGCCTGGAAACGGGGTTTCGCTCAGCGCGCAGTGGGTCGCGTCAGGTAGTCCAGCAGCTGCGCCATCAGGGCATGGGTGGCGGCGAAATGCTGCGGTCCGGCGTCGAGGATCTCCGCCTCGGTCTGCACGAAACGCGCGGGCCGCAACTCGCCGCGGCAGTTGGCGAGGATGGCGCGCAGGTTGGCGTCCGTCATCTCGAGGTGGAACTGCAGGCCGATCACGCGCTCGCCGAGCTGGAACGCCTGGTTGGCGCAACCCACGCTGGCGGCCAGGCGGTGGGCACGAGGCGGCAGGTCGAAGGTCTCGCCGTGCCAGTGCATGACCGTGCACCGCGGCGGGAAGGCAAAGCAGCCCTGCGGCGCCTCGACCGCCTCGATGTCGAACCAGCCGATTTCCTTCTCCGCGTTGCGATACACCCGCGCACCCTGTGCCGCGGCGATCAGCTGCGCGCCCAGGCAGATGCCGAGCGCGGCCGTGCCCTGCGCCACGGCCTGGGCGATGAAGCGCTTCTCGGCGACCAGCCAGGGGTGTTCCGCCTCGTCATTGACGCTCATCGGCCCGCCCATCACCACCAGCAGATCGAGGCCGGCAGGGTCGGGCAGCGCGGCAGCCTCGTCGAAGCGGGTCACGCCGACGTCGGCGCGGTGTGCGTCCAGCCAGGCGTTGATGATGCCGGCGTCTTCGAACGCGACATGCTGCAGGATGTGGGCTTTCATGGCGGGCGGGATCGGGAAGGCGGGGGTTCGAGTATGGCTCAGAACGACGAGCCGGGCTGCTGCAGGAAGGCCGTTTCTTCCGCGGTGGTCTCGCGCCCGAGCGCGGCATTGCGGTGGGGGAAACGCCCGAAGCGTTCGATGATGGCGAGGTGGCGGCGGGCGTAGTCGAGATAGCCGTCGAAGCTGGGCCGCTTTGGCGCCGGCACGCTGGCGGCGAGGCGATCGAACAGCCGTACCGCCTCGCGCTGGTCGCCGAGTTCTTCCGAATGCTCCAGCGGCAGGTAGACGAAGACGCGCTCGACGGCACCCAGCTCCGCGTCCAGGCCCAGCCGCAGGGTGTCCTTCGCCCAGCGCAGGGCCAGCACATCGAAGGCGAAGGCTGCCGCTTCGCCACGCCAGATGTTGCGCGGGAACTGGTCGGTCAGCAGGATCAGCGCCAGCCGCCCGCGGATGTCCGCCAGCCAGCCGTCCAGCTCACCGCTCGCCGCGCGCGCGACCCAGGGCGCGAAGCGCCGCCGGATCTCGGCATCCACCTCGGCCTGCTTGCGCCACCACAGTGCCGACTGGCTTGCGATCACCGCGTCGTCGTCGGTGTGCGTACCGAACCAGAAGGCGTGGATCGTGTCCGGCGTTTCCATTTGGAGCTCCAGTGCCGAAGGGAATCTGTCGAAGCATAGTCCAGGCTGGCTCCGCCGCGCGCCGGCACCACCCTGGTGATCGCCGGCACCGTTATGGTGCGTTAACCGCGCCCCTGTGCGCCGTGACTCACCGGAGACCGGTCGTCGCGGCGTACTCATTGCATGGCACGGTACATGCTTAATCGCTTTCGAGTTCGCTGCAACGACGCGGCGGACTGCAGCCTCTGCCAACGACGGTGGGGACCGTTGGGTGTGCTTGTTCCTGCGCCCTCGGGTCAATTCAGCCGTTTTCGAACCGCGTTCTGCGGAGGCCTACATGCTCGCGCCGGTCCATGACCTTCTGCGTCGGTATCGCCAGCCTTCGTGGGCCGAATGAGTGATACCAGCATGAAGATCGTTCTCGTTGGCCATGGCATGGTCGGCCACAAGTTCCTCGAGGAACTCCGGCAACTGCAGACCCCCGGTGCGGAGGTCACCGTGCTGTGCGAGGAGCCGCGGGTCGCCTACGACCGTGTGCACCTCTCCGAATTCTTCGCCGGCAAGACGGCGGAAGACCTCTCGCTGGTCGCCCCCGGCTTCTTCGCCGAGGCAGGCTTCACGCTTCGGCTGGGCAGCCGCGCGGCGGCGATCGACCGCCGCGCACGCACGGTGACGACGCAGGACGGCGTCACCCTGCCCTACGACAAGCTGGTGCTGGCCACGGGGTCCTATCCCTTCGTGCCGCCGGTCAAGGGCAGCGAGCGCGACCAGTGCTTCGTCTATCGCACCATCGAGGACCTCGAGGCGATGAAGGCGGCCGGCGCGATCTCGCGCAAGGGCGTCGTGGTGGGCGGCGGCCTGCTCGGCCTGGAGTGCGCCAAGGCGCTGCGCGACCTCGGCCTCGAGACCCACGTCGTCGAGTTCGCCCCGCGCCTGATGGCGGTGCAGGTAGACGACGAAGGCGGCCGCATCCTGCGCAGCAAGATCGAGGCCCTGGGCGTGCAGGTGCACACCGAACGCAACACGGTCGAGATCACCGACGGCCGCAGCGCCCGCCACCGCATGGTGTTTGCCGACGGTACCCACCTGGAGACCGACATGATCGTGTTCTCCGCCGGCATCCGTCCGCGCGACGAACTGGCGCGCCAGAACGCGCTGGCCGTCGGCGCCCGTGGCGGCATCGCGATCGACGACCACTGCCGCACCAGCGATGCGGCCATCCTCGCCATCGGCGAATGCGCGGCCTGGCGCGACCAGACCTTCGGCCTGGTGGCGCCGGGCTACGAGATGGCGCGCATCGCCGCCCGCCAGCTGGCAGGTGACGCCCAGGCCGCGTTCGGCGGTGCCGACATGAGCACCAAGCTCAAGCTGATGGGCGTGGATGTGGCCAGCATCGGTGACGCTCACGGCAGGACGCCGGGCTGCCGCAGCTTCCGTTACGCCGACGAGTGCAAGCAGGTCTACAAGAAGATCGTCGTCAGCGCCGACGGCAAGCACCTGCTCGGCGCGGTGCTGGTCGGCAACGCCGACGAGTACGGCACCTTGCTGCAGATGGCGCTCAACCGCATCGCGCTGCCGGCCGACCCCGAGTTCCTGATCCTGCCTTCCAGCGACGGCAAGGCCAAACCCGGTCTCGGCGCGGACGCCCTGCCCGACAGCGCGCAGATCTGCTCCTGCAACAACGTGAGCAAGGGCCAGATCTGCGCCGCGGTCGGCGAAGGCGCAAGCACCATCGGCGAGATCAAGGCCTGCACCAAGGCCGGCGCCACCTGTGGCGGCTGCGTACCGCTGGTCACCCAGGTGATGAAGGCCGAGATGGCCCGCCTCGGCCTGTCGGTGAACAACCACCTGTGCGAGCACTTCCCCTACTCGCGCCAGGAGCTCTACCACCTGGTCCGCGTCGGCGAGATCAGGAGTTTCGAGGACCTGCTCGCGCGCCACGGCCAGGGCCTGGGCTGCGACATCTGCAAGCCGACCGCAGCATCGATCTTCGCCTCGTGCTGGAACGATTTCGTGCTCAAGGGCGAGCTTGCCACCCTGCAGGACAGCAACGATTACTTCCTCGGCAACATCCAGAAGGACGGCACCTATTCGGTGGTGCCGCGCATGCCCGGCGGCGAGGTCACACCGGAGGGACTGATCGCCGTCGGCCAGGTGGCGAAGAAGTACGGCCTGTACACCAAGATCACCGGCGGCCAGCGGGTGGACCTGTTCGGCGCCCGCGTCGAGCAACTGCCAGCGATCTGGGAAGAGCTGATCGCCGCCGGCTTCGAGTCGGGCCATGCCTACGGCAAGGCGCTGCGCACGGTCAAGAGCTGCGTCGGCAGCACCTGGTGCCGCTATGGCGTGGATGACTCTGTGGGCCTGGCGATCGAACTCGAGAACCGCTACAAGGGCCTGCGTGCGCCGCACAAGATCAAGTTCGGCGTCTCCGGCTGCACGCGCGAATGCGCCGAGGCCCAGGGCAAGGACATCGGCATCATTGCGACCGAGCGCGGCTGGAACCTCTACGTGTGCGGGAACGGCGGCATGAAGCCGCGCCACGCCGAGCTGATCGCCGCCGACCTTGACAAGGCCGGCCTGGTGCGCCTGATCGACCGCTTCCTGATGTTCTACGTGCGCACCGCCGACCGCCTGCAGCGCACCAGCACCTGGCGCGACAACCTGGAAGGCGGCCTCGACTACCTGAAGGCCGTGCTGATCGACGATTCGCTGGGCATCTGCAGCGAGCTCGAGCAGCAGATGCAGCACGTGGTCGACACCTACCAGTGCGAATGGAAGACCGCGATCACCGACCCCGAAGTGCGCAAGCGCTTCCGCACCTTCATCAACGACCCGCGCGCCGACCAGCGCATCGTCTTCGTCGAGGAGCGCGGACAGATCCGCCCGGCACGCGCCGAGGAACGCCCGATCGTCGAAAACGCCGAGGTGGAAGCATGAGCCCCGCGAGGACCGCCCCCATGAGCAGCGAAGAACTGAAATGGACCGCCGTGTGCAAGCTCGGCGACATCTTGCCCGGCACCGGCGTGTGTGCGCTGGTCGAGGGCCGCCACGTCGCCGTGTTCCGCATCGGCGACAGCGGCATCCATGCCATCGACAACATCGACCCGCGCTCGGGCGCCAGCGTGCTGTCGCGCGGCCTGGTCGGCAACCTCGGCGAGCACATCGTCGTCGCCTCGCCGCTGTACAAGAACCACTTCGACCTGCGCACCGGCGAATGCCTGGAGGCGCCCGAGCACTCGGTGCGCGCGCACCACGTCAGGGTGAACGGCGATGACGTGCTGATCGCCCTTGCCTAAACCAATCCCAAAACGCTTCAAGAGAAAACAAAATGGCTTACCTTGCTCCTGCCGAGTTCGTCACCAAGATGATCGATGCCGGCGAATCCAAGCTGCTGATGTCCACCCGCGACACCCTGATCCGCTCCTATATGGCCGGCGCCATCCTTGCACTCGCCGCAGCCTTTGCCGTCACGGTGACGGTCAACACGGGCAACCCGCTGATCGGCGCGATACTGTTTCCGGTGGGTTTCTGCATGCTCTACCTGCTGGGTTTCGACCTGCTCACGGGCGTATTCACGCTGGCACCGCTCGCCGTACTCGACAAGCGCCCGGGTGCAACTTGGCGCGCCGTATGGCGCAACTGGTCGCTCGTTTTCACCGGTAACTTCGCCGGTGCGATCACGGTTGCCCTGTTCATGGCCATCATCTTCACCAACGGTTTCAGCGAACCCCCGAACGGGGTGGGAGAGAAGATCGGCCACATCGGCGAGGGCCGGACGGTGGGCTACGCGGCCCACGGCGCGGCGGGCATGCTGACCCTTTTCGTGCGCGCGGTGATGTGCAACTGGATGGTGTCGACCGGCGTGGTCGCGGCAATGATGTCGACCACCGTGTCAGGCAAGGTGATCGCAATGTGGATGCCGATCATGGTGTTTTTCTACATGGGTTTCGAGCACAGCATCGTCAACATGTATCTGTTCCCGTCGGGTCTGATGCTCGGTGGTGACTTCACGTTCATGGACTACATGATCTGGAACGAGATTCCCACCGTCATCGGCAACCTCGTCGGCGGTCTGACCTTTGTTGGCGCCACCTTGTATTCCACACACTACAAGACCGGGGCAAAGCGCAAGGTGGGCTGAGCGGGCCTCCTGATCGGGATCTGTGATGCGCGAATCGTTACGAGTGTCGGTCGGTCAGCATTCGCTGGCCGGCGAGCACGGCACGAATCAGGACTTCCATGGCGCTGTGCTGCCTACCGGAGCACAACTCGCAGCCAAGGGCGTCGTGTTGGCGATTGCCGATGGCATCGGTTCGAGCGAGGTCAGCCACTTGGCAAGTCAGACCGCGGTCGGTGCCTTCCTCGAGGACTACTACGCGACCTCGGAAGCCTGGACGGTGCGCCGCGCTGCGCAGAGGGTTCTGGGTGCAACCAATGCTTGGCTGCATGGGCAGACGATGCGCAGCGACGGGCGCTTCGACAAGGACCGCGGTTATGTCTGCACCTTCAGCGCGCTGGTGCTGAAAGGGAGACAGATCCACCTGTTGCATGTCGGCGATTCGCGCATCTACCGGCTGCATGCGCACTCTCTGGAGCAACTGACCAAGGATCACCGTATCCACCATGCCGCGGACGAGTCCTACCTTGCACGCGCGCTCGGAATCGGGCCCCATGTCGAGATTGACTACCTCAGTTGGGAAGCCGAGGTCGGCGAGGTCTATCTGCTGGCGACCGATGGCGCCTGTGCGCAACTCGATGCTGTCAGCGTCCATCAGGCCATCGCCGAGTACGAGGATGATCTCGATGCCGCGGCAGCTCGTCTGGTGGAGCATGCGCGAGCGGTCGGTAGCGACGATGCAACCCTGCAACTGCTGCGCATCGATACCTTGCCCGAAGGAGACGGTCTGGAGTCGCGCCGGCGCCGCGAAGGCTTGGTCTTGCCGCAGCTCCTCGCGCCGCGCATGGAGTTCGAAGGCTTTGCCATCGTGCGCGAACTGCAAGTCAGCGCGCGCAGCCATGTGTGGCTGGCTACCGACCTGGAAAGTGGCCGACCGGTTGTGCTCAAGACGCCGTCCATCGACCTTCGTGATGACGATGCCTACCTCGATAGCTTCGTGCTTGAGGAATGGGTCGCAAGGCGAGTCGATAATCCTCATGTCATCAAGGCCTGGCCCGGTTCGCGCCGGCGTGAAGCACTGTATGTCGCGATGGAATACATCGAGGGGCAGACGCTCGCGCAGTGGATGGTCGATCATCCTTCGCCGCCGCTGGATCTGGTGCGCCCGATCATCGAGCAACTCGCGCTAGGCCTGCAGGCCTTGCATAGCCGCGACATGCTGCATCGTGACCTCCGTCCCGAGAACGTGATGATTGATCATGCCGGCACCGTCAAGTTGATCGACCTGGCAAGCGTCTGCGTTGGAGGATTGACTGAAGGGCTCGAGATGACGGATGCGGGGGCGCCGCCCGGCACGCTTCAGTACATGGCGCCCGAGTGCCTGCTCGGTGAGACGGCGAGCCCTTCGGCCGACTTGTTTGCGCTGGCGACGATCTCGTACCAGATGCTGTCCGGCCAGCTTCCTTATGGGCTGGAATCGGCACGGGTCCGGACGCCGCGCGACCTGAGGCGACTGCGCTATGTCCCGCTACGCCACCTGCGCCCGGAACTGCCTGCCTGGGTTGACGGGGTGATCGGCAAGGCGCTGCATGTCATGCCGGGCAAACGCCAGGAGGCGGTTTCCGAGTTCATTCACGATCTCAGGGCGCCAAGCGCGAGCTTTCAGCGGGTTCAGAGACGCCTGCCGCTCGTCGAGCGGGACCCGGTGCTCTTCTGGAAGGTCCTGTCCGTCCTGCTCGCGCTGACGGTCGTCGCGCTCGTTTTCCACATCAGCGTAGCGCCCTGATTCGCTGCGGTTTGCGATTCCGGCCGATCCTGCTCATCTCCCGCGACGAGATCCACGCCGGTGGACGATAATCGGGCATGCGTCGCCAAAGCCCCGAACGTCCCCGCTCTCCTCGTCCCCTGTCCGCGCTGCGCGGCCTGATGCCCTTCCTGCGGCCCTACCGCGCCCGCATCGCACTGGCCTTCGTGCTGCTGTGCCTGGCGTCGGCCACCATCCTGGTGGTGCCGCTGGCTTTTCGCGACCTGCTCGACTCCGGCTTCGGCAGCGGCGTGAAGGCGGGCGGCGGCCTGTTCGGCACGGCCAGCCTCGACGGCCAGTTCCTCGGCCTGTTCGCGCTGGCGGCCCTGTGGGCGCTGACGGTGGCGGCGCGCTACTACACCGTGTCGTGGGTGGGCGAGCGGGTGACGGCCGACCTGCGCAGCGCGGTGTATGCGCGCGTGCTCGGCCAGTCGCCGCAGTTCTTCGAGACCTTGCAGACCGGCGAAGTGCTGTCGCGGCTGACGGGCGACACCACGCTGATCCAGACCGTGGTCGGCAGCTCGGTGTCGATGGGCCTGCGCAGCCTGTTCCAGTTCGTCGGTGGCATGGTGATGCTGGCGGTCACCAGCGTGCAGCTGTTCGGCCTCATCTTCGGGCTGATGGCCTTGCTGGCGCTGCCCATCGTCGCCATCGGCCGCCGGGTGCGCAGGCTGTCGCGCGAATCGCAGGACCGCATCGCCGACGCCTCGGCGCTGGCGGGCGAGATCCTCAACGCGATGCCGACGGTGCAGGCCTTCACCCAGGAGCGCAACGAGGCACGGCGTTTCGCCGACCGCAGCGAAACCAGCTTCCGCACGGCCGTGCGCCGTACGCGGGTCCGCGCGTTGCTGACCGCGCTGGTCATCGGTGCGGTGATGGGCACGATCATCTTCGTGCTGTGGATCGGTGCGCAGCAGGTGCAGGCTGGACGCCTGAGCGTGGGTGAGCTGGGCGCCTTCGTGCTGTACGCGGCGCTGGTCGCCGGCGGCGCGGGCACGCTGGCCGAGGTGTGGGGCGACGTGATGCGCGCCGGGGGCGCGACCGAGCGCCTGCTGGAGCTGCTGCATGCCGAACCCGCCATCCGCGAGGCGGCCGTGCCGCAGCCGCCGCTGCGCGCGGCGCAGGTGGGGATTGCCTTCGAGCATGTCACCTTCTCCTACCCGGCGCGGCCCGCCGTAAGGGCGCTGGACGACGTCTGCCTCAAGATCGCGCCGGGCGAGCGTGTCGCCCTGGTGGGACCCTCGGGTGCGGGCAAGACCACGCTGTTCCAGCTGCTGCTGCGCTACTACGAGATCTCGGGCGGCAGCATCCGCCTCAACGGCCAGGACATCCGCGCGCTGGCGCTGCACGAACTGCGCGGTGACATCGCCATCGTGCCGCAGGACCCGGTGATCTTCTCTGCCAGCGCGCTGGAGAACATCCGCTACGGCCGCCCGGACGCGCGCGACGACGAGGTGGTCGCAGCGGCGCGTGCGGCGGCGGCCGACGAGTTCATCGCCCGCCTGCCGGAAGGCTATGCGACCTTCCTCGGCGAGCGCGGCACCCGTCTGTCGGGCGGCCAGCGCCAGCGCATCGCGATCGCGCGCGCCATCCTCAAGGGCGCGCACGTGCTGCTGCTGGACGAGGCCACCAGCGCCCTCGACGCCGAGTCCGAGATCCTCGTGCAGCAGGGCCTGGCGGCTGCGATGCAGGGCCGCACCACGCTGATCATCGCCCACCGCCTGGCCACGGTGCAGCAGGTTGACCGGATCGTGGTGATGGAGGAAGGTCGCATCGTCGAGACCGGCACGCCTGCCGACCTGCGCCTGCGCGGCGGCCTGTATTCGCGGCTCGCGGATTTGCAACTGTCATCGTGATGGAGCGCACAAGCGCGCTGCACTGCAGCTTGCCTTGGTGCGCCTCAGGCGGAATCATCGCACCATAGATTTTCCTTCTTGATCTGTGGCGCATGCAGCCTCCACGAATTCCCGATGACGAGTCGCAGCGCCTCGACGCCCTGCGCGCCTGTGCGGTGCTCGACACGCCGCCGGAGGCGCGTTTTGACCGTCTCACGCGGCTGGCAGCCCGTCTGTTCGATATGCCCATTGCGCTTGTGTCGCTGATCGATGCCGAGCGCCAGTGGTTCAAGTCGCGGGTGGGGCTCGATGCCACGCAGACCGGGCGCGACATTTCCTTCTGCGGCCACGCCATCCTCAGCCCGGAGATCCTCGAGATCCCCGACGCCCTGCTCGATGCGCGCTTCGCCGACAACCCGCTCGTCACCGGCGCGCCGGGTATCCGCTTCTATGCCGGCGCGCCGCTGCGCGTGGGCGGCGATCATCTCGTCGGCACGTTGTGCCTGATCGACACCCGGCAGCGCAAGCTGGACGATGCACAGCGGCAATCGCTGCGCGACCTGGCCGACTGCGTGCAGGACGAACTGCTGCGGGTGCATGAGATCGAACTTCGGCAGCAGCTCGAGCGGCAGATGATGTTCGCCGAGACGATCAGCCTCGCGCAGAACAGCTTCATCCGCGAGACGGACCGCTCGCGAAGCTTCGACAGCCTGCTCGAGGCCATTCTCGGCCTCACGCAGAGCGCGTTCGGCTTCATCGGCGAGGTGCTCGGCGCCGACGAGCAGGCGCCCTACCTCAAGGTGCATGCCATCAGCCAGCTCGAATGGCAGGGCGAGCCGGTGGGGGCGGCGGCAGAGGTGCTGGCGACGATGGAGTTCCGCAATCCGCAGAACCTTTTCGGCGCCGTGCTGCGCACCGGCGAAGCGGTGATCGCCAACGATCCGGCGCACGACCCGCGCCGCGGCGGCCTGCCGCCGGGCCACCCGCCCCTGAAGAGCTTCCTGGGCCTGCCCATCCATCACGACGGCCGCCTGCTCGCCATGGTGGGCATCGCCAACCGGCCGGGCGGCTACGACCGCGGCCTGATCGAGTTCCTCGACCCGCTGCTGGTCACCGTCGGCCAGCTGGTGCAGGCCGCACGGACGAGCAAGGCGCTCGCGCTCGAACAGGAGGCGCTGGCTGCCAAGACCGAAGCCCTGGCGCGCTCCAACGCCGAGCTCGAGCAGTTCGCCTACGTCGCTTCGCACGACCTCCGCCAGCCGCTGCGCATGGTCAACAGCTACGTGCAGATGCTGGAAAAGCGCCTTGCCGGGCAGCTCGACGAGGACACGCGCCGCATGATGGGCTTTGCGACCGAGGGCGCGCGGCGCATGGACCAGATGCTGGTGTCGCTGCTCGAGTACTCGCGCGTCGGCCGTACGGGCGAACCGATGGCCATGCTCGACACCCGGCAGGCGGTCGACGAGGCGCTGCGCTTTCTCGGGCCCGCGATTGCGGCGGCGCACGCGCACGTCGCGGTCGCGGGCGAGTGGCCGCGCCTGCACGCCAGCCGCAACGAGTTCTCCCGGCTATTCCAGAACCTGATCGGCAACGCGATCAAGTACCGCGCGCCAGATCGGGAGCCGGAGATCGTGGTGCGGGCCGCGCAGAGCGATGGAAACTGGCGCTTTCTCGTCGCCGACAACGGCATCGGCATCGATCCGGCGCAGTTCGACCGCCTGTTCCGGGTATTCCAGCGCCTTCACTCGCGCGAGCAGTACGAGGGCACGGGCGTCGGGCTGGCCGTATGCCGCAAGATCGTCGAGCGTCACGGCGGACGCATCTGGGTGGAGTCGGACGGCGAGGGCCGCGGTGCGCGCTTCTGTTTCGAGCTTCCGGCCACGGCCATGGGCGAGCGGGGAGATGCGCCATGAGCGCCGTCCTGCGCGCCCTGAAAAAGCTGTTGCCGGCCTGGGGCCTGTGCATGATCCTGTGGACGGTTACGCCATCGGCCTATGCGGACGGGCTGGATTTCAGCGAGGTCTTCGAACGCCACAGCGCGAAGATGGTGCTGGTGGATCCGGCCACGAACAGCATCATCGACGTCAATCCCGCGGCGGCGCGTTTCTACGGCTATCCGCGTGCGGCGATGCGCGGCATGGGCATCTCGCGCATCAATGCCTTCACGCCGGAACAGATCGCCGAGGAGATCGCCCTCGCCGAGCGCGAGGGCCGCAACCACTTCGTGTTCCGCCACCGGCTGGCGAGCGGCGAGCCGCGCACGGTCGAGGTGCGCACCCACCCGTTCGGCCTCGACGGGCGGCGCGTGCTGCTGGCCATCGTCCATGACGTGACGCCGGGCGGGGTCGAAGATGGCGACCTGTGGCACTACCAGGGACAACTCGAAAAGCTCGTCGACGCCCAGGTGAAGGAGGCGCAGGCGGCGCGGCGGGCGTGGACCGGGGTGCTGGTCGCCGCGCTGGTGCTGCAGACGATCGTCATCGTGCTGCTGGCGCGCAACATCCGCCGGCGGCGGGCACTCGAGCGCGAGCGTGAGGCCCTTCTGCGTGCGCTGGCCGCGCGCAATACCGAGCTGACTCGCCTCGGAGAGGTGATGGCTCACCACTTCCAGGAGCCGGCCCGCCGCCTGGTCAGCTTCGCGCAGCGCCTGCAGGCCCGGTCGGCGCTAGCGACCGACGAGGACGCCCGCGCCAGCCTCGGCTTCATCGACAGCCAGGCCCGCCGCCTGAGCGAGCTGGTGCGCGATGCCCAGAACTACCTGGCTCTGGAGCAATCGGTTGCGAACCGTGACGCCCATGCGTCGAGCGACGAGGCCTTGCGCCGCGCGATCGCCGGCGCCGGCGAAGCCGTGGGCGACGTGCCCATCGACATTGCGCCAGGGCTCCCCGAAGTGGCGTTTCCGGCCGAACGGCTGACGCAGCTGTTCGGCATCCTGCTCGAAAACGCGCTGCGCTACCGTCATCCCGAGCGCCCGCTGCACATCCGCGTCGACGCGAGGCGCGTGGACGGGCGGGTGGAGTTCGGCTTTGCCGACAACGGCAGCGGCATCGCTCCCGAGTACCGCGAGCAGGTGTTCGGCCTGTTCACCCGCCTCGTGCCCAACAGCGTTCCGGGCACCGGCATGGGGCTGGCGCTGGCGCGCAGGCTGGTTCAGCTTGCCGAGGGCGACATCCGCGTGGAAGATGGCATCGATGGCGGCACGCGCATCGTGTTCGACCTGCCGGCAAGGACTCACGAATGACTGCAAACCCTTCGTTCAACGTGCTGCTGGTCGAGGACGAGCCAGCCGATGCCCATCTCGTCCGCCTCGCCTTCGAGGAGGGCCGGCTGCTCGCATGCCTTCACCATGTCGGTGACGGCGTCGAGGCCTTCACCTTCCTGCAGCGCGAAGGCATGCACGCCGACGCGCCGGCGCCCGACGTGATCCTGCTCGACCTCAACATGCCGCGCATGGATGGGCGCGAGTTCCTGCGCCGCGTCAAGGCCGATCCGCAACTGCGCGCGATTCCGGTCGTGGTGTTGACGACGTCCGACGCCGAAAGCGACCTCGCCGCCGTCTACAGCCTTGGCGCGGCGGGCTACATCGTCAAGCCGCTCGATGTGGATGAATTCATATCCAAGGTCCGCGCCATTGGGGAATACTGGATCACCATGGTCCGGCTTCCCGCACGCTGACCAGGCGCCCGGCACACGCATCGCTCACGGAACCCACCGATGGACGCGCCCCCTCTCGCACCCGCCCAGGTCCTGCTGATCGAGGATGAAGCGGGCGATGTCGAACTGATCCGCTGGCAGCTGCTGGATGCCTTGCACGAGCGCTTCGTCATCCACGTCGCCGATTCCCTGCGCGCGGCAAAGGCCCTGCTGGCCGGCGGCGACCTGCAGCCCGACGTGGTGCTCCTGGACCTGAACCTGCCGGACTCGTTCGGACCGGTCACCGTGGAGCGCTGCCGCGCGCTGACCGAGGCGCCGATCGTGGTGCTGACCGGTCTCGACGATCCGGCCACGACGAGCCTGGCGATCGCCTCGGGTGCCGACGACTACCTGCCCAAGGGGGGCGACAGCGAGACCCTGCGGCGTTCGATCCGTTACGCGCGCCTGCGCCACCGCCGCGACGCCGATGCCCGCCTCGCGGCGACGGTGTTCACGCATGCGCGCGAAGGCATCATCGTGACCGACGTGCGCGGCCGCATCGTCGAGGTCAACGAGGCGTTCACGCGCATCACCGGCTACGCCCGGGACGAAGTGCTCGGGCACAAGCCCAGCCTGCTCAAGTCCGACCGCCACGGACCGGAGTTCCATGCCGCGATGTGGCAGAGCCTGCTGGAGAAGGGCCACTGGTATGGCGAGGTTTGGAACCGGCGCAAGAGCGGCGAATTGTTCGCCGAACTGCTCACCGTCAGCGCGGTGCGCGATGCGCGCGGCGAGATCCGGCACTTCGTCGGGCTTTTCTCCGACATCACGACGCAGAAGGAGCATGAGCGCCAGCTCGAGCGCATCGCGCATTACGACGCGCTGACCGCGCTGCCCAACCGCGTCCTGTTTGCCGATCGCCTGCACCAGGCCATGGCCCGCGCCAAGCGCGGTGGCCAGCGCTTGGCCGTGGTCTATGTCGACCTCGACGGTTTCAAGACCGTCAATGACACACAGGGGCACGACGCCGGGGATCAGCTGCTGATGACGCTGGCAGGCCGCATGCGCAGGGCGATGCGCGAGTGCGACACGCTCGCCCGTCTGGGCGGCGACGAATTCGTCGCCGTGCTGGGTGAGCTGCCCGATGCCGACAGCTGCCGGCCTTTGGTGCGGCGCCTGCTGGCCACCGTGGCCGAGCCGGTGGAGGTGAATGGCCAGTCGCTGCAGGTGTCGGGCAGCATCGGCGTCACGCTTTACCCGCAGCGCGAGGAGGTCGAGGCCGACCAGCTGCTGCGCCAGGCCGACCAGGCGATGTACCAGGCCAAGCTCGCCGGCAAGGACCGCTACCACCTGTTCGACGCCGAGCACGACCATGACCTGCGCAGCCACCACGAGAGCCTGGAACGCATCCGCCAGGGACTGGTGCGGGGCGAGTTCGTGCTGCACTACCAGCCCAAGGTCAACATGCACACCGGCGAACTGATCGGCGCCGAGGCCCTGATCCGCTGGCAGCACCCCGAGCAGGGCCTGTTGCCGCCCGACCGTTTCCTGCCGGTGATCGAGCATCACGCGCTAGGCGTCCAGCTCGGCGAATGGGTCATCGAGACGGCGCTGGGCCAGGTTGCCGCCTGGCAGGCAGAGGGCCTGCGCGTACCGGTCAGCGTCAATATCGCCGCCAATCACCTGCAGCGGTCAGATTTCGCCGAACGGATCTACCTGTTGCTGTCGCTGCATCCCGATGTGACGCCGGACATGCTGCAGCTCGAGGTGCTCGAGAGCAGCGCCCTGGCCGACATGAACCATGTTGCCGAGACGATGGCGACGTGCACGCGCATGGGGATCGGGTTCTCGCTCGATGACTTCGGCACCGGGTATTCATCCCTCAGCTACCTGAAGCGGCTGCCGGCCGCGGAGCTGAAGATCGACCGCGGCTTCGTGCGCGACATGCTGCACGATGCCGACGACCTGGCCATCCTCGACGGCGTGCTCGGCCTGGCGCGTGCCTTCCGCCGTCGTGCCGTGGCCGAGGGCGTCGAGACCGAAGCGCACGGCGAGCTGCTGCTGCGGCTCGGCTGTGAATGCGCCCAGGGCTTTGGCATTGCGCGGCCAATGGCGCCCGAGTTGCTGTCGCGCTGGATCGCGGCCTGGCGCCCGCCCGAAAGCTGGACCCGCCAGCGCCGGCTTGGTCCGGATGCGATGCCGCTGCTGTACGCCACGGTCGAACACCGCGGCTGGATCCTCGCCATCGAGGAGTGCCTGGCCGGCGAGCGTGCCGCCCCGCCGGCGCTCGATCCCCACGAGTGTGCCTTCGGTCGCTGGCTCGACAGCGTGCTGGCCAATCCCTACGAGCTGGGCAGCGAACGACTGAACGAGCTCGACCGGCTCCACCAGGAGGTCCATGCGCTGGCCATCGAGTTATTGCGCCTGCACCGGGGCGATCGCAACGATGAAGCGCGTGCCGGGCTGGCGCGGCTGAACGCCCTGCGCGACCAGACGTTCGCGGCCATGGAGGCCTTCCTCCAGGCCGCTTAGGCGCGCAATCCGACCCCCAGGCGCGGCTGCTTCAGGCTGCGGCCAGCTTGCGCTCCACCGGGGCCTCGCGGATCGGCAAGTTGATCACGGCTGCCAGCGCGGCGAGCGCCATGTCGGCGTACCACATCCAGCTGAAGTCGCCGAACTCGACCACCGCCAGTCCGCCCAGCCAGGCGCCAAGGAAGCCGCCGATCTGGTGCGACAGAAGTGTCAGCCCGAACAGCGTGCCGAGGTAGCGCACCCCGAACAGCTTGCCGACGATGGCCGCGGTGGGCGGCACCGTCGCCAGCCAGGTGAAGCCCAGGCCGGCGGCGAAGAGGTAGAAGGTCCATTCCGACGACGGCATCATCAGGTACCAGCCCACCAGCAGCGCGCGCGAGCCGTACATGGCGGCCAGCACGTACTTGCTGCGGTAGCGACCGACGCAGGACCCGGCGTACAGGCTGCCGAAGATGTTGGCCAGGCCGATGATCGCCAGTGACCAGCTCGCCACCGTCGGCGGCAGTCCGCACAGTGCCACTTCGCCCGGCAGGTGGGTGACGAGGAAGGCGATGTGGAAGCCGCAGGTGAAGAAACCCAGGTGCAGCAGCAGGTAGCTGCGGTCCTTCATCGCGTCGCGAATCGCGCGCATGACGCCGTGGTCGGTCTCGGCGTGGTGAACCGGCTTCTCCACCGGCCGCGTCATGCGGCGGATCAGCGGCAGCGCCGCCAGCGTCATCAGCGCCATGCCCCACATCGCGCCCATCCAGCCCACGGTCTGGATCAGCTTCTGCAGGATCGGCGCGAACAGGAACTGGCCGAAGGAGCCGCCGGCGTTGATGACGCCCGAGGCCGTGCCGCGCGCCTCGGCCGGCATGCGCTGCGCGGCGGCACCGATCAGCACCGAGAAGCTGGCCGCGCCGGATCCCATCGCCGACATCAGCCCGATCGTCACGACCAGGCCCAGGCCGGAATCCATGAAGGGCGTGATCGCGCTGCCCAGCGCGAGCAGCACGAGCGCGCCCACCAGCACCGGGCCGGCGCCATGGCGGTCGGCCACTGCGCCGGCCACTGGCTGGATCGCGCCCCAGGCGAACTGCGCGACCGCCATGGCAAGGCTGATGGTGGCGATGCCGAGGCCGGTGGCGCTGTTGAGCGGGCTGACGAAGAGGCCCATCGACTGGCGTGCGCCCATCGTCACCAGCAGGATGCCGGCGGCGGCAAGGGTGGTGATCAGGACGTCGGGGGAGCGGAGCGAGCGGAACATGGGAGCGAGAAGTCGGTGAGGCGCGGTGCGCACTATAAGGTCAAACGACTGCAGCGTCGCGCGCGGGGAGGCTCGCGGGACGACCGTCAGGCCGTGTGTTGGCGTTTCTCGGCATACATCGCGCCGTCGGCGGTGCGCATCAGCTCGGCTGCGGTGTCGCCGTCCCGCGGGTAGAGGGCGAGGCCGATGCTGGCCGAGATCGTGATGCGATGGCCGTCGATCTCGAACGGACTCGCGATCGCGGTCCGCAGTTTGCCGGCGATCAGCCCGGCATCCCCGGCATCGGCGAGGATGGGCAGCAGCACCACGAACTCGTCGCCGCCGATGCGCGCCGCGGTGTCCGAATGGCGCAGCGTGCCGTTCAACCGCTTCGCCACCGCCTGCAGCAGCGCGTCGCCCGTGTCGTGGCCGTAGCGGTCGTTGACCGGCTTGAAGCCGTCGAGGTCGATGAACAGCATGGCCAGCGAGGCGCCGTTGCGCTGCGCGCTCGCCAGCGCACGCTCGAGCCGGTCCTGCAGCAGCACGCGGTTGGGCAGGCCGGTGAGCGGGTCATGGTGCGCAAGATGGCGGATGCTGTCCTCGGCCGCCTTGCGCGCGGTGATGTCGTTGACGATGTTCAGTGTGGCCGGCCGTTCCAGTTGATGCAGACGCCGCTGGTCTCGGCCCACAGGATGCGACCCGACTTGTGCACCAGGCGCAGCGGGTAGCGTTGCTCCGCTTCTTCGCCCGCCAGCCGTCGGTGGTGGTTCGTTCGCGCGCGTGGCAGGTCCTCGGACAGGATCGGCGATTCGAAGGCATCCATCCGTGCCAGCTCGTCGTTGTCGTAGCCCAGCAGTTCGGAAAACGCCGGGTTGGCGTAGGTCACGTGCCCGTCCTGCACGACGAGGATGCCTTCCTGCGCCATCTCGACGACCGAGCGGTAGTGCTGCTCGCTGTCCTTCAGGGCGCGCTCGGCCTGCTCGCGCGCGGCGATGTCCTCGCGCAGCCGCGCGCCGAGATCCGCCAGCCGTCGGTTCAGGCGCCCCAGGTGGCGGATCCACAGGTAGGCCAGCAGCAGCAATACGGCGAAGCCGGCGACGACCTTTGCGATGAGCGCGTAGTCCGTACGTGTGGGCATGTCGATCGCGACATGGCGATTGACGATCTCGCCGACCTCTTCCGAAGCCAGCGTGGCGATGGCGGTGTCCAGTGCGCGCACGAGTTCGGGCTTGGCGGCGACGACACCGATGCGCATGCGGTTGCCGAAGTCAGGCAGCTCGCCGGCGATCTTGAGGTTGAACCAGCCCTCGCTCTTGATCGTGTAGGCTGCCACGGTCAGCGCGCGCAGCGTCAGGTCGGCCTCGCGCGCCTCGACCATGCCGAAGGCCTCCGTCTCGGAACCGACCGGCAGGATGCGCAGCTTGGGGAAGTCGTGGCCGATGCGTTCCATGATCGAGGTCGCGGTCGGCAGGGCCACGGTCGTGCCCTTGGGCAGCGCCCCGAGGTCGGTGACGGGGGCGTGCTCGGCGCGCGTGATGATGACGTTGCGGTCGAAGAAGTAGGGCTGGGTGAAGCGCAGCCAGGTGTCGCGCTCGGGCGTCTGGTTGAGGAAGGACAGCGCGTCGCACTGGCCCGTCCGTGCCAGCGACACGCTTTCGTCCCAGGTGCCGGTGCGCACGATCTGCAGATTCAGCCCGGCGCGCTTGGCGATGAGGCGCACGAGGTCGGCGGCGATACCGCGGTGGTGCCCGGTCTCGTCCAGCCATTCGTAGGGCGGCCAGTCGGGGTCGACGCACAGGCGCACGGGAGCGGTCCGCTCCACTGCGGTGTCGGCAAGCGCCGGCAGGGGGCAGATCAGCAGGGCCAGCGTGGCTAGGGCGCGTCGCAACATGGGAATGCAGTGCCTGCGCTCAGGGCCGCCGCAATGGGCGGAACTGGCGCGTGTCGCGGTAGTAGCCGGCGGATTCGCTCTCCGGCGTGACACCGGGAATGCCCAGCAGGGGAAGCGGCGAGAAGGCACGGGGGCTGAGGCTGTGATGGCGTTCGGTCAGATGACGTTCGAGCCAGGCGTCGGTGTCGGCGAGGCGTGCGGGGGTGTCCAGATTGTGCCAGTCAGGCGGAACCGCGCGATAGAGCGCTTTCGCACACAGGCCGAAGAAGGGCGCGCGCAACTGGTCCCAGGTGCCGTGGCCGAAGACGAGGAACTGCGTGCTGGTGCGCAGCGCGTCACGCCTTCGCCAGAAGGCTTCCTCCCATTCGTGCGCGGCAAGCAGGGCAGGAATCTCCGGGTCGCTGGATACGACCACGATGCCGCATTCGTCGAACTGCGTTAGGGCGTCGCGCACCGGGCCGCGACCGGGCAGGCCGGCTTTGCGGCGGGCGCCGATCTCCGCCAGATGCAGGCGGTTGCAGCACGCCTTGCTGCGCGGCCAGGCGCACCACGCCAGCGCGTTGAAGAAGTCGTGCCAGTCGCCGGGGCGGGTGGGGACTTCGCCGGTGGCGAAGATGCGGGCCTCGTAGCCGTCGGCTTCGCCGGTGGGCGGCGCGAAGCGGATCGGTGCGCCGCCGCCGCTGCGCGCATCCGGCGCCGCTTCTGTGAGCAGCGCGCTGAGCTCGGACGTGGTCGGTGCGCCGGGCGTGGCGAAGCGCGCCAGCCAGGGCGCAATCGGTTCGAACAGCGGGTGGGCGGCGAAGGACGTGGGGACGTCGTCGGGCAGCTTCATCGGCGCGATTGTGCGCGTCGCCTGGCAGGCTTGCGAGAGGCGTGGCGCGGGTCGCCACACGAGGAAAAGCCGGCCACCCGGGCCGGCTCTTCGGTCGGGCAGGACGCCGCAGAGGGTGTCAGGCGGCGCATGCGGCCGGCGCAACCTCGACCGCCGGACTCAGGCGGTTCACGCCGCTGATGATGGCGCGGATCGACGCAGTGACGATGTTGCCGTCGATGCCCACGCCGTAGCGGTCGCCGCCGTTGCCCGCCGTTGGCATCAGCTCGAGGAAGGCGCAGGCCTGGGCGTTGCCGCCGTCCTCGCTCGCGCTGATCGAGCGCTCCTCGAAGCTGCGCACCTGCACGTCGATGCCGGCGCTGCGCAAGGCGTGGACCGCAGCGTCGATCGGGCCGTTGCCCTCGCCGACGAGCAGGTGGCGGGTGCCGCCGATCTCGACCACGAGGCGGATGCCCTGCGCCGCGCCGTGTTCGAACAGGTGGTGCTCGACGTAGCGCACCGGCGCGACGGTGTCGAGATAGGTGGCGCGGAAGAGGTCCCAGATCGCCGCCGCCGACATCTCGCCGCCGGTGGCGTCGGTGACCTGCTGCACCTCGCGCGAGAACTCCACCTGCAGGCGGCGCGGCATCGCGATGCCGTACTCCGTCTCGAGCAGGTAGGCGATGCCGCCCTTGCCGGACTGGCTGTTGACCCGGATCACCGAGTCGTAGCTGCGGCCGACGTCGGCGGGGTCGATCGGGAGATAGGGCACGTTCCACGGCTGGTCAGCCTTTTGGGCCGCGAATCCCTTCTTGATGGCGTCCTGGTGGGAGCCGGAGAAGGCCGTGAACACGAGATCCCCCACATAGGGGTGGCGTGGGTGGATGGGCAACTGGTTGCAGTACTCGACGGTACGCGCGACGGCGTTGATGTCCGAGAAGTCGAGCCCGGGCGACACGCCCTGGGTGTACATGTTCAAGGCGAGGGTGACGATGTCGACGTTGCCGGTGCGCTCGCCATTGCCGAACAGGCAGCCTTCGACGCGGTCGGCGCCGGCCATCATGCCGAGCTCGGCGGCGGCGATGCCGCTGCCGCGGTCGTTGTGCGGGTGCAGCGAGAGCACGACGCCGTCGCGGCGCGCGAGGTTACGGTGCATCCACTCGACCTGGTCGGCGTAGACGTTGGGTGTGGCGACCTCGACCGTGGCGGGGAGGTTGATGATGACCTTGTTGTCGGGCGTCGCGCCCCACTCGGCGGTCACCGCATCGCAGACTTCCCTGGCGAAATCGAGTTCGGTGGCGGAGAAGGTCTCGGGGCTGTATTCGAGGCGGATCTCGGTGCCGCACTCGGCACGCATCTGCTCGCCGATCTGCCTGATGAGGCGTACTGCGGAGACCGCGAGCGCCACCACCTGCGGCTTCTCCATGCCGAACACGACCTCGCGGAAGGTGGGCGAAGTGGCGTTATAGACGTGGATGATCGCCCGCGGCGCGCCGCGTACCGACTCCATCGTGCGGCGGATGAGGTCCTCGCGCGCCTGGGTGAGCACCTGGATGGTGACGTCCGCGGGGATGTGGCCGCCCTCGATGAGGGTGCGCACGAAGTCGAAGTCGGTCTGCGAGGCGGACGGGAAACCGACCTCGATCTCCTTGAAGCCGATGTCGCACACGGTGCGGAACATGCGCATCTTGCGCTCGACGTTCATCGGCTCGAACAGCGCCTGGTTGCCGTCGCGCAGGTCGGTGCTCATCCAGATCGGCGCGCGGTCGATGACCTTGTTCGGCCACTGGCGGTCGGCGAGCGCGATCGGGGCGAAGGGGCGGTACTTGGCGGCGGGGTTCTGCAACATCATGGCGCGGTCCTCGTGGGCATGGCGTGATTCGATGGACGAAAGTCTACGCCGGGTGTCGCGGCAGACGATTGCGTTGTTGCAGTGCGATGCGGCGATTTGGTGCAGAAACGTTCACATTGCAGTGTCGAAGTGCAAGAATCTGCCGATTGGAAAGAATGGACCGCCCGATCATGCAACTCGACCGCTACGACCGCCAGCTCCTCGAGCTCTTGCAGCAGGACGGCCGCATCAGCAACCAGGACCTCGCCGACCGCATCAGCCTGTCGCCCTCGTCCTGCCTGCGCCGGCTGCGCGCGCTGGAGGACGCCGGGCTCATCGTCGGCTATCGCGCCCTGCTCGATGCGCGCAAGCTGGGCCTGTCGCTGATGGCCCTGATCCACATCTCGATGGACCGCCATACGCCGGAGCGCTTCGCCCATTTCGAGGCGGAGGTCGAGAAGATCCCGCAGGTGCTCGAATGCCTGCTGATCACCGGCCAGGACGCCGACTACCAGCTGAAGGTCATCGTCGCCGACATGGACGGCTACCAGGAACTGCTGCTCAACCGCATCACCCGCATTCCCGGTGTGACCGGGGTGCATTCGAGCTTCGTGCTGCGGCGGGTGATCGACAAGACGGCGCTGCCGGTGGTGGGATGAACGGCTCCGCGCAGAAACGAAACAGCCGCGAGCATCGCCCGCGGCCGTCGTATCGCTCCGCCGTCTGCCGCGCTTACTTGCCGGCGTTCGGGAAGAACAACTGCTCCCCTTCGATCTTGTAAGACGCGATCGCGTCCTGCCCGGCGGGTGACACCACCCACTCCACGAACTTGCGCGCCTCGGCCGTCTTCACATGCGGGTGGCGCTCCGGATTGACGACCATCACGCCGTACTGGTTGAAGAGGCGGGTGTCGCCCTCGACCAGCACCGCGAGGTCGGCGCGGTTCTTGAAGCTGAGCCAGGTGCCGCGGTCGGCGAGCACGTAGGCAGCGGAGGACGCCGCCATGTTGAGCGCCGGACCCATGCCGCAGCCGCATTCCTTGTAGCCCGTGCCCTTGTTGTCCACGCCGGCGGCCTTCCAGTAGCGCAACTCGGCGGCGTGCGTGCCGCTCTTGTCGCCGCGCGACACGAAATTGCCTTTGCTGGCCGCCAGCTTCTGCAGGGCAGCGGTGATGTCCTTGCCGCGGGTGCCGGCCGGATCGTCCTTGGGGCCGACCAGCACGAAGTCGTTGTACATGACCTTGCGGTGCTCGATGCCGTGGCCTTCGTCGACGAATTTCTGCTCCGCTGCGGCGTCATGCACGAATACGACGTCGGCATCGCCACGGCGGCCGACGTCCAGCGCCTGGCCGGTGCCGAGCGCGACGACCTTCACGTCGATGCCGGTGGCTTGCTTGAACTGCGGCAGAATGTGGCCGAAGAGGCCGGATTGTTCGGTCGAGGTGGTCGAGGCGACGACGATGGATTGCGCCTGGGCCGCCAGCGGCAACAGGGCCAGGGCGGTCGTGGCCGCGATGCCGGCCAGATGTTTACGGGCCTGCGACAGGATGGAAGGCTTCATGTGGGGTGTCTCCTCGGGACTTCTGGGCGGGGTGTCGCACGCGGCCGATGCGCAATGCGATGGCGCAGAATCTAGGCAGGCGGCTCCACATCATCAATATGAAGAGAAATGCATAGGATCAGCCTCAACTACACCCTGGGTGCGGACGCTGCGCCGGCGCTGGTGCGCAATCCCCTGCTCGACCTGCTGCAGGCCGTCAACGACCAGGGCTCGATCTCGGCCGCGGCGCGCCAGCTCGGTCTCTCGTATCGCCACGTGTGGGGTGAGCTCAAGCGCTGGGATACGGAGTTCGGCCAGCCGCTGATCCTGTGGGAGAAGGGCCAGGCGGCGCGCCTGACCGATTTCGGCGCCAAGCTGCTGTGGGCCGAGCGTCAGGCGCAGGCGCGGCTGCTGCCGCAGATCGAGGCGCTGCGGGCCGATCTGGAGCGCGCCTTCGCGGTGGCCTTCGACGACTCGGCGCACGTGCTGACTTTCTACGCCAGTCACGACGAGGCGCTTGCCGCGCTCAGCGAGCAGGCGCGCGGCAAGCGCCTGCATCTGGATATCCGCTTCACCGGCAGCGTCGATGCGATCCGTGCGCTCAACGAGGGGCGTTGCGAGATGGCAGGCTTCCACACCCGCATCGAGCCCGCACGTGGCTCGTTGTCGCAGCGCACCTACAAGCCGCTGTTGCGGCCGGGACGGCACAAGCTGATCGGTTTCGCGCGCCGCACGCAGGGTCTGATCGTGGCGCCCGACAACCCGCTCGGCCTGCGTTCACTGCACGATCTCGCCGACCCGGATGTCCGTTTCGTCAACCGCGCGCTGGGCACGGGCACGCGGGTGCTGTTCGACGAGCTGCTTGCCGACGCCGGCATCGCGCCCGGCGCGATCCGTGGCCACGACCGGACCGAGCAGTCGCATGCGGCGGTGGCGCACGCGGTGGCGACCGGCGCGGCGGACGCCGGTTTCGGTATCGAGGCTAGCGCGAACGCGCGCGGGCTGGATTTCGTGCCGGTCGTGGAGGAGAACTACTTCCTGGCCTGCCTCAAGAGCAGCCTGGAGCAACCCGCTACCCAGGCGCTGCTCGCACTGCTACGCACTGCGGAATGGCAGCGCCGGCTGGACGCCCTGCCCGGCTATGAGCCGATGCGATGCGGCGAAGTGCTGTCGATGAGCCGCGTGCTGCCCTGGTGGCAGTTCCGCATGCCGGCGCAGAAGTGAATTTACATTTGTACGAACGTTTGTAGCGCGCTATGGTCCTTCTGAGGTCGGTATAGACCCATTCCAAAGGAGGAGCCATGAAGAAGAAACTCACCGCGCTGGCGGCAACGGTCGCCATGATCGGCACCCTGGGTGCCACACCGGTCCAGGCGCAGCAGCAGTTCGTCACCATCGGCACCGGGGGCGTCACCGGCGTGTATTACGCGGCCGGCGGCGCGATCTGTCGCCTGGTGAACAAGGACCGTGCCCAGCACGGGATGCGCTGTTCGGTGGAGAGCACCGGGGGCTCGGTCTACAACGTCAACACGATCAAGGCCGGCGAACTCGACTTCGGCGTCGCGCAGTCGGATGTGCAGTTCAATGCGGTGAAGGGCGAGGCCCAGTTCAAGGACGCGGGTCCGGTTGGCGAATTGCGCGCGGTTTTCGCGCTGCATCCGGAGCCGCTGACCATCCTCGCGCGCAAGGAAACCGGCGCGACGAAGATGGAGGACTTCAAGGGCAAGCGCTTCAACGTCGGCAACCCGGGCTCGGGTCAGCGCGCGACGATGGAAATGCTGCTGCCCGCGCTGGGAATGAGCACGCGCGATTTCTCGCTCGCCTCGGAGCTCAAGCCGGATGAGCATGGCGCGGCGCTTTGCGACAACAAGATCGACGGCTTCGCCTATACGGTCGGCCACCCGGCGGCGAATATCCAGGATCCGACCACGACTTGCGGCGCCAAGCTGGTGCCGCTGACCGGCGAGGGCGTCGAGAAGCTGATCGCGCAGTATCCCTACTTCGCGCACGCCACCGTGCCCGGCGGCCTGTATGCGAACAACCCCGAGCCGACAAACACGTTCGGCGTGGTCGCGACCTTCGTCAGCTCGACGCGGGTCTCGGATGAAGTGGTCTACACCATGGTGAAGGCGGTGTTCGACAACTTCGAGGAGTTCAAGAAGCTGCACCCGGCCTTCGCCAACCTCGATCCGCAGCAGATGATCAAGGAAGGCCTGTCGGCGCCGCTGCACGACGGCGCGGTGAGGTACTACAAGGAGAAGGGCTGGATGTAAGCCCGCCGGATGCGGTCTGCGGAGCGGGCCGCATGCACTGTATCGGGACGGCGGCGGGCCACAGGCTCCCGCCGTCTCGTGCTTTGGCGGGCGCGCATCGCGGTCGGTACGGATGAGCCTGCGCGCGCAACGCGCTACCCTTGCCGTCTGCCTTGCTTTGGCCCGAAGAACAATTCCCCCGGGGAGTCGCGATGAATTACGAAACCATCCTGTACGAGCTGCGCGACGGCATTGCCGAGATCCGGCTGAACCGTCCGCAGCGTCTGAACGCAGTCACCCAGCAGTTGTACGACGAACTCAACGATGCGCTCACCCGCGCCGAGGCCGAGCGCGATGCGCGCGTCGTGCTGATCAGCGGCGAAGGCCGCGCCTTCTGCGTCGGTGCCGACCTCAAGGAGCACAAGGCCGGGCGCACCGCCTTCGACCGTCGCCAGTACCTGAAGGGCGAACAGGACGTCTGCCACCGCCTGCTGCACCTGGACAAGCCGGTGATCGCTGCGGTGAATGGTTACGCGCTGGGGGCCGGGGCGGAGATCGCGATCGCTTCCGATTTCGTGCTGATGGCCGAGAGCGCGCAGATCGGCCTGCCCGAGGTGTCGATCGGCAACTTCCTAGGCGGCGGCGTGACCTGGCTGCTGCCGCGCCTCGTGGGGCTGGCCAAGGCGCGCGAGCTGGTTTTTCTCGGCGAACGGATCAAGGGCGACGAGGCGGTGCGCATCGGGCTGGCCAACCGCGTGTTCGCCGACGAGGGCTTCGTCGATGCCGCGCGCGAATTCGCGCGCAAGGTGGCGGGCAAGGCGCCGTTCTCGATGGGGCTGGCGAAGAAGCAGCTCAACCTGTCGGCCGAGCGCACGCTGGATGCCTGCCTGACGGCCGAACTGGAAGGCATGATGTTCGTCGGCACCACACGCGACTGGCAGGAAGGCGTCGACGCGTTCGCCGAGAAGCGCGCACCGGTCTTCAAGGGGGAATGACATGACTTCAGGCAGCACCGAATCCACACCAGCCATCCACAAGAGCCCGCTGCACGACTTCCTCGCACCCGATTCGATCGCCATCATCGGCGCCTCCGCCGACCCCACCAAGCGCGGCTACAAGGCGATGGTCGGCCTCATCAAGGGTAATTACCGCGGCAGGATCTACCCGCTCAACCCCAAGGTACCCGAGATCCTCGGCGTGCCGACCTACGCCTCGCTCGACGACATCCCCGGTCCGGTCGACCTGGCGCTGATCTGCACCCCGGCAGCGACCCTGCCCGGGCTGATGGTCGAGTGCGGGCGCAAGGGCGTGAAGGGCGCGGTGATCCTCGCCAGCGGCTTCCGCGAGACGGGACCAGAAGGCGCGAAGCTCGAGCAGCAGGTGCTGGACGCCGCGCGCGCCGGCGGTGTGCGCATCATCGGCCCCAACACCTCGGGCATGTTCAACCTGCACAAGAACGTGAACCTTCTCGACCTGCGCAACGTCAAGCCGGGCGACATCGGCTTCATCTCGCAGTCGGGCAACATGCTGCTCGCGCTGGTGCTGGAGGCGGAAAACAACGGCCACGTCGGTTTCTCGACCTATGTCGGCCCCGGCAACCAGACCGACATCGGCTTCAACGACTACCTGCGCTACCTCGGCGAGGAAGAGAACACCCGTGTCGCCACGCTGTACGTCGAGGGCTTCCGCGACGGCCAGCGCTTCCTGCAGGCGGCGCGCGAAATCACGCCGGTGAAGCCGGTGGTGGTCTACAAGTCGGGCGCCACCGAGATGGGCAAGAAGGCCGCCAGCTCGCATACCGGCGCGCTGGCCGGCAGCTACGAGATGACGGTCGATGTGTTGAAGCAGGTCGGGGTCAGTGTCGTGCGCCATTCCGACCAGATCCTGCCGGTGGCCGAAGGTCTGGCCCTGATGCAGCAGGCGCGCGGCAAGCGCGTGGCGGTGATCGCCGACGGCGGCGGGCAGGCCACGATCACCTCGGACCGCCTGTCCGACGCCGGGCTGGAACTGGCGACCCTGTCGGAAGCGACCCGCAAGCGCCTGGCGGACATCCTGTTCGCGCAGGCGTCGCTCGCCAACCCGATCGACGTCGCCGGCACGTCCGATGCCGATCCCGAGGTGCTGGCGCGCTGCATGGAGATCGTGGCCGAGGACGACAACGTCGATGCGGTCTTTCTCGTCGGCATGTTCGGCGGCTACCACACGCGCTTCGCCGAGTCCCTGCTGGGCGGCGAGATGCGCGCAGCCGAGGCGATGATCGAACTCGCCCGCCGCTGCGGCAAGCCGCTGGTCATCTACAGCCTGTACGCGCCGGTCAAGCCGCCGGCGCTGCGTCGCCTGCACGAGGCCGGGCTGCCGGTGTATTCGTCGATCGAGCACGCGGTGAAGGTGCTGCAGGCCCTGGCCGAGCGCGGGCTCTACCTGCAGCGCCAGCACGGCCTGCCGCTGCAGGAGAGCGTGGCGCCGCGCGAGGACATGCTGGCGATGTTCGCCCGCGCCCAGAACGAAGGCCGCGACCTGTACGAATTCGAGGCCAAGAGCCTGTTGCGCGCGCATGGTGTGGCGGTGGCGGAGGAGTTCGTCGCCCACAGCGCGGACGAGCTGGCGGCCGCGGCGGCGCAGTTCGGCGAGCAGCCGGTGGCGATGAAGGTGGTCTCCAAGGACATCCTGCACAAGTCGGACGCGGGCGGGGTGAAGCTCAACTTGGTCGGCGAGGCGGCGCTGCGCACGGCCTTCGATCAGATCATGACGAGCTGCCGGGCCTACGATGCCAATGCCGACATCCGCGGCGTGCTGGTGACGCCGATGGCGCGCAAGGGCGCCGAGGTCATCGTCGGCGTGGTGCGCGACCCGATCTTCGGGCCGGTGCTGATGTTCGGCCTGGGCGGCATCTTCGTCGAGATCCTGGAAGACGTCGCCTTCCGCGCCATCCCGTTGTCGCGCTTCGATGCCGAGGCCATGGTCGATCAGTTGAAGGGCCGCAAGATCCTCGCCGGTGTGCGTGGCGAGGCCGCGGTGGACAAGGCCGCGCTGGTCGAGCTGCTGCTGAAGGTGTCGAGCATCGTCAGCGCCTACCCGCAGTTGTCCGAGCTCGACCTGAACCCGGTGATCGCGTACCCCGACGGCCTGGCCGTTGTCGATGCGCGCATCATCATCAACCGCGCCATGATGAGCGTCTAGGAGACTGCCCGATGAACCCTTCCCTGCCTCGCCTCACCGACGCCGTGCTGACACTCGATGAGCGCGTCGCCACGCTGACCTTCAACCGCGACGACCTGCGCAACGCGCTGACCGGCTCTGCGCTGATCGACGACATCTGCACCGTGGCCGACTGGGTGAACCGCTGCGATGACGTTTCGGTGCTGGTGATGACCGGCGCCGGTGCGGCCTTCTCCTCCGGCGGCAACGTCAAGGACATGGCTGAACGCGGCGGCGACTTCGCCGGCGACGTGGCCGAGGTCGCCACCCGCTACCGCCGCGGCATCCAGCGCATCCCGCTGGCGCTGCAGGCGGTGGAGGTGCCGATCATCGCCGCGGTCAATGGCCCGGCGATCGGCGCCGGTTTCGACCTCGCCAACATGGCCGACATCCGCATCGCCTCGACCAGGGCGAAGTTCGGCGAGACCTTCCTCAACCTCGGCATCATCCCCGGCGACGGCGGTGCCTGGTTCATGCAGCGCCTGATCGGTTACCAGCAGGCTTTCGAGCTGACGCTGTCCGGCCGCATCGTCGGCGCCGAGGAAGCAAAGACGCTGGGCATCGTGCTCGAGGTGGTCGAGCCCGACGAGCTGCTGCCGCGCGCCCAGGCCATGGCCGCCCGTTTCGCTACCCAGCCGCCCAAGGCCCTGCGCCTCACCAAGCGCCTGATGAAGATGGCGCAGCGCACCGAGCTGAAGGACTTCCTCGACCTGTGCGCCGCCTTCCAGGGCATGTGCCACAACGAGCCGGAGCACCTCGAGGCGGTGCAGCGCATGCTGGCGGCGCAGAAGCGCTGATCGGCCGTTGCCGCCGCAGCGCTGCGGCGGCAACGGAATGAAGCGCATAAACCACTGTTTGAAATGTGAAATTCCGTGAAACATCGGGGCCGGGCACTAGTCGGCCGGGTGTCAAACGCGTAGAATCCCGCCCCTTGTTCACGCATTGCAGCACGGAGCGCGCCATGCTCTATCCCACCCGTTTCGATGTCATCGTGGTCGGCGGCGGTCACGCCGGGACCGAGGCCGCGCTCGCCGCGGCGCGCATGGGCGCGGCCACGCTGCTGCTCACCCACAACATCGAGACGCTCGGCGCGATGAGCTGCAACCCCTCGATCGGCGGCATCGGCAAGGGCCATCTGGTCAAGGAGGTCGATGCGCTCGGCGGCGCGATGGCGGCCGCCACCGACGAGGGCGGCATCCAGTTCCGCATCCTCAATGCTTCCAAGGGGCCAGCGGTGCGTGCCACCCGCGCCCAGGCCGACCGCGTGCTGTACAAGGCGGCGATCCGGCGCCGGCTGGAGAACCAGCCCAAGCTGTGGCTGTTCCAGCAGGCGGTGGATGACCTCACCGTGGTCGGCGACCGCGTCACCGGCGTGGTCACCCAGATCGGCCTGCGCTTCGAGGCGCAGGCGGTGGTGCTGACCGCGGGCACCTTCCTCAACGGACTGGTGCACGTCGGGATGCAACACTATTCCGCCGGGCGCGCGGGCGATCCGCCGGCGATCTCGCTCGGCGCGCGCCTGAAGGAACTCAAGCTGCCGCAGGGCCGGCTGAAGACCGGCACGCCGCCGCGGCTCGACGCGCGCACCATCGACTTCTCCGTGATGAGCATCCAGCCGGGCGACGATCCGGTGCCGGTGTTCAGCTTCCTGGGCCGAGCCGAACAGCATCCGCGCCAGCTGCCGTGCTGGATGACCAGCACCAACGAACGCACCCACGACGTGATCCGCGCCAACCTCGACCGCTCGCCGATGTATTCCGGCGTGATCGAGGGCGTCGGGCCGCGCTACTGCCCGTCGATCGAGGACAAGATCCACCGCTTCGCCGACAAGGACAGCCACAACATCTTCCTCGAGCCCGAAGGGCTGGAAACGCACGAGGTCTACCCCAACGGTATCTCCACCTCGCTGCCCTTCGACGTGCAGCTCGAGATCGTGCGCAGCATCCGCGGCCTGGAGAACGCCCACATCCTGCGCCCCGGCTACGCGATCGAGTACGACTACTTCGACCCGCGCAACCTCAAATCCAGCCTGGAGACGAAGTCGATCGGCGGGTTGTACTTCGCTGGCCAGATCAACGGCACCACCGGCTACGAGGAGGCCGCCGCGCAAGGCCTGCTGGCCGGCGCCAACGCCGCACTGCAGGTGCAAGGCCGCGAACCCTGGTGCCCGCGCCGCGACGAGGCCTACCTCGGCGTGCTGGTGGACGACCTGATCACCCGTGGCGTGTCCGAGCCCTACCGCATGTTCACCTCCCGCGCCGAGTACCGCCTCTCCCTGCGCGAGGACAACGCCGACCTGCGTCTGACCGAGAAGGGCCGTGAGCTGGGCCTGGTTGATGACGAACGCTGGGCCGCCTTCTGCGCCAAGCGCGAGGCGATCGAGCGCGGCACCGCGCAGTTGAAGGCCGCGTGGGCGCGACCCGAGGCGATTCCCGCCGACGACCAGCAGCGCGTGCTCGGCAAGGCGCTCGAGCGCGAGCAGCGCTACTTCGAGCTGCTGCGCCGGCCCGAGACCAGCTACGCATCGCTGATGAGCCTGCCTGGCGCGCCGGAAGAACGCGAGACCGATGCGCAGGTCATCGAGCAGATCGAGATCGCTGCCAAGTACCAGGGCTACATCGACCGCCAGCAGGAGGAAGTCGCCAAGCAGGCGCAGGCCGAGGCCACCCGCCTGCCGGTTGATCTGGACTACGCGCAGGTGCGCGGCCTGTCCAAGGAAGTGCAGCAGAAGCTGAACCTGCATAAACCCGAAACCGTCGGCCAGGCCGGCCGCATCCAGGGTGTTACCCCGGCGGCCATCTCGTTGCTGCTCGTGTGGCTCAAGCGCCGCGACCTGGCGGCCCGGGCCGGTGGTGCAGCGAGCGATGAGGTGGTGCGGAGGCCGGCGGCATGAGCGGACGTCTGCAGGCCTACTCGGGCCAGCTGGCCGAGGGCATTGCCGCGCTCGGCCTCGCCCTGCCGCAGGAAACCGTAGATCGCCTGCTCGCCTTCGGCGAACTGCTGCTGAAGTGGAACAAGGTCTACAACCTCACCGCGATCCGCAATCCGCAGGAGGTGATCACCCACCACCTGCTCGACTCGCTGGCGGTGCTGCCGCATCTGGGCGCAGTGAACAGGCTGGCCGACATAGGCTCCGGTGGGGGGCTGCCTGGCGTGGTGCTGGCCATCGTGCATCCCGGGCTGATCGTCACCTCGATCGAGACCGTGGGCAAGAAGGCGAGCTTTCAGCAGCAGGCGAAGATCGAGCTTGGCCTGGGCAACTTCGGCGTCCTCAACAAGCGCGTCGAGCAGGTGCAGGCCGAGTTCCTGCCCGGCGGCGCGGCTGACGGCGTGATCTCGCGCGCCTTCTCCAGCCTGGCGGACTTCGTGAACCTGTCCGGCCACCTCGTTGCGGAGGGTGGCGCACTGTACGCGATGAAGGGCGTCAATCCGGCCGACGAGGTTGCTGCCTTGCCCGCAGGCTGGACCGTGACGGAGACCCATGCGCTGACCGTGCCGGGGCTGGACGCGGAGCGTCATCTGCTCGTCATCCGTCGTGCGTGACACTGCGCGGGGGTGACGATGTGCGTCACTCCGGCTGATGCGCCGCCGCATTGAAGTACACTCCGGGTTTCGCGCGATGCGCGCGGTCCCTGCAAATGGAATAGCCTGATTCGACCATGGCCAAGATTTTCTGCGTTGCCAACCAGAAGGGCGGGGTGGGCAAGACCACCACCTGCGTCAACCTCGCCGCTGCGCTGCAGCAGGCCGGGCAGCGCACGCTGCTGATCGATCTCGATCCGCAGGGCAATGCGACGATGGGCAGCGGCATCGACAAGCGCAGCCTGAAGAGTTCGATCTACCACCTGCTGGTCGGTCTGGTCGATCTGGCCGGGGTGCGCGTCACCTCGCCGACCGGCGGCTATGACGTACTGCCCGCCAACCGCGACCTGGCCGGCGCCGAGGTCGAACTAGTGAACCTCGACCAGCGCGAGAAGCGTCTGCGCAATGCGCTGGCCGCCTTCGATGCCGACTACGACTTCGTCCTCATCGACTGCCCGCCCTCGCTGTCGATGCTGACGCTCAACGGCCTGTGCTGCGCCAACGGCGTCATCATCCCGATGCAGTGCGAGTATTACGCGCTCGAGGGGCTGTCCGACCTGGTGAACACCATCAAGAAGGTGCACGCCAACCTCAATCGCGACCTCAAGATCATCGGCCTGCTGCGCGTGATGTTCGACCCGCGCGTGACTCTGCAGCAACAGGTCTCGGCGCAACTCGAGGGCCATTTCGGCGACAAGGTGTTCCGTGCCATCGTGCCGCGCAACGTGCGCCTGGCCGAGGCGCCGAGCCACGGCATCCCGGGCGTGGTGTTCGACAAGGCCGCCAAGGGCGCCCAGGCCTACATGGCCTTCGCCCACGAGATGATCGAGCGCGCCAAGACCTTCTGAATCCGGACAAGACCATGAACAAACCCAGACTCAAGGGCCTCGGCCGCGGACTCGATGCGCTGCTGGCCGCCAACCAGGAAGACGAAGCCGAAAAGGGCGAACTGCAGATGCTGCCCACAATCGCGCTGCAGCCGGGCAAGTACCAGCCGCGCACCCGCATGGACCCGGGCTCGCTCGAGGAGCTTGCCGCCTCGATAAAGGCGCAAGGCATCATGCAGCCGATCATGGTGCGCCCGGTGGGCGACGATGCCTACGAGATCATTGCGGGTGAGCGCCGCTGGCGCGCGTCGCAGATCGCCGGCCTGGCCGAGGTGCCCTGCCTGGTGCGCGACATCCCCGACGAGGCCGCGCTGGCGATGTCGCTGATCGAGAACATCCAGCGCGAGGACCTGAATCCGCTCGAGGAAGCCAGCGGCATCCAGCGCCTGATCGACGAGTTCGAGATGACCCACCAACAGGCCGCCGACGCCGTCGGCCGTTCGCGCCCGGCCGCGTCCAACCTGCTGCGCCTGCTCAACCTCGCCAAACCGGTGCAGGAGCTGCTGATGGCGGGCGACATCGACATGGGCCACGCTCGTGCCCTGCTGCCGCTGGATGGCGCGAGCCAGATCCAGCTCGCCAACCAGGTCGCGGCCAAGCAGCTGTCGGTGCGTGACACCGAGCGTCTGGTCCAGCAGTTGCTGAACCCGCGGCAGAAGAAGCCCGCACCGCAGCCTGACCGCGACCTGCTGCGGCTCGAGGAGGAAATCTCGGACGCCATCGGGGCCTCGGTGAAGATCAAGGCGAACAAGAAGGGCGCCGGCGAGGTCTCGATCCGCTTCGGCAGCCTCGATCAGCTCGACGGCCTGCTCGGCCGGCTGCGCTGAACCGCAGGGCGGGTCGCAGCCGCCCACGCTTGCGAGTGGCTGGCGATCCGGTGCGATCGGACCGTTAACGTGAAAAGGCCGACCCATGAGGGTCGGCCTTTTCATTCGACAAACCCGCGCACCGAGGGCGCGGGTTTCGGCGACGATCAGGACAGCTTGCGACGACCCGCCAGCAGGCCGGCCAAACCCAGGCCCAACAGGGCCAGCGTGCCGGGCTCGGGAACCGGATTCGGGCCCACAGGGGTGAGGTCGGTCGTGAACCAGGTCTTCTTGAAGGCCACGACGGTGTTCAGTCCCGGCGCGTTCGAACCCTCCAGCACGACGGCATTCTCGCCACCGTCGCCGAAGCCCACTGCAGCGGTCGTGCTGGTGTCGGTGACCTCCCATGGCATGGCGAGCCAGAAGAAGCCGATTGCGCCCTCGCCTTCGGGAATGGCGTAGTCGTTGCCGCGCACGATCATCTGGAAAGTGTTCAGCTTGTCGCCCTTGGCACCGAAATAACCGACGTTTAACCACGTCAGGATGGTCTGGTTCTCGTCCTGGCGCAGGTGGAGCACGCCGCTGTCGAGGTTACGGGTATCAACGTCGCCAAACCAGGCCGAGATCGTCGGAATGCTTGCCCCAATCGGGCCGCTCGGAATGTAGGCCGAGTTGCCGCCGCCGAAGCTGATGTTGCCGTTGTTGTTGGCGTAGAAGCTCGAGTAGGTCGTGCCGAAGAACGTGAAGTCGAAGCCGAAGTTGATCGGGCCCGAAAAACCGTCGTCGTTGCGACCGCTCGGATTTCCGGCCCCGTTGGCATTGCCGCCACCGGTCATGACGACGACGTCACCGATGCCGCCGCCGATGATGTCGGTGTAGAGAACGGAGGTGGGCTGTAGCGCGGATTGCGCGAAAGTGGTCACGGCCGCCTGTGCGGAGCCGGCGCAGGCAAGCAATGCGACAGTGCCCGTAGCCAGCCACTTCGTACCGATGGAAGTTTGTTGCGACAGCATTTTTATTCTCCCTTGCGAATGTTGGCAGCCGCTGAGCAACGCGTGCTCGTGCAAGCCGTTCCAGTATTTAGTCGCCCCTGAATAATCCCCCACCTTCTTTCCTCACGCGGG
>NZ_NOIH01000030.1 GCF_002245655.1 Thauera propionica
GTGGTGATCGCCGCGGTCAGCGTGGTCTTGCCGTGGTCAACGTGACCGATGGTGCCGACGTTGACGTGCGGCTTCGTCCGCTCAAACTTACCCTTAGCCATATCGCTATCCTTAAAATCAGAACCAGAAAAACCAGTGCGGCGCCCAATCGCGTTGGCCGCCGCGCCAGGCCAGGCAGAAAATGAGTGGTGCCCTTGACGTGGATTGAACACGTGGCCTCTCCCTTACCAAGGGAGTGCTCTACCACTGAGCTACAAGGGCTCCGAAAACAGCACATCTGGAGCGGGTGAAGGGAATCGAACCCTCGTCGTAAGCTTGGAAGGCTTCTGCTCTACCATTGAGCTACACCCGCGCCTGCCACTGCAAAACAGACCGCAGTCGATTCACTACAACCGCCACGCCGACTGCGCCATGGACGCCAACCGACGTTGAGTATTACTGGTGGAGGGAGAAGGATTCGAACCTTCGAAGGCTGAGCCGTCAGATTTACAGTCTGATCCCGTTGACCGCTTGGGTATCCCTCCACGCGGGAAGCCCCGCACTATAGGGGACACCCTTTCCACTGTCAAATACTTTTTGCTTCGGACACCCAAAAAGTACGGAAGCCCGGCCATTCGCGCTGGCGTTCAGGGTTTGCCGCCATTGAGCGGGCCACCGCTCCGCCCTAGGCTGGACACGGCAAACAGGCAAATGCGACCCGCCTCTGGGCCGTCGCAGCAAACGGCCGGTTGCACGAAGCCCGTTCCACGAAGCCCCATCCTGGAAGGAGACGGCATCATGGCCCAACGTACACCTCAGCCTGCGCCCGGCAGAGCCACCTTGGACGACAAGTACACGCTCGCCTCCGGCCGTGTCTATCTGACCGGTTACCAGGCACTCGTCCGACTGTTGCTGATCCAGAAGGCGCGCGATGAGGCGGCCGGACTCGATACGGCGGGCTTCGTGTCGGGCTACCGCGGCTCACCACTTGGGGGGCTCGACCAGACGCTGTGGAAGGCCCGGGCGCACCTCGAACGGCACGCCATCGTGTTCCAGCCCGGCGTCAATGAAGACCTCGCGGCCACCGCCGTGTGGGGCACACAACAGCTGCAGTTGTCACCCGGCGCGCGTCACGCCGGCGTGTTCGCACTGTGGTATGGCAAGGGCCCCGGCGTTGACCGCTGCGGCGACGTGTTCCGCCATGCGAATGCTGCCGGCAGCGCCCGCTTCGGCGGGGTGTTGGTCGTAGCGGGTGACGACCACGCAGCCAAGTCCTCCACGTTGCCACACCAGACCGATCACTTCTTCAAGTCGATGATGATGCCGGTGCTGACACCAGCCGGCGTGCAGGAGTACATCGACTTCGGCGTGCACGGCTACGCCTTGTCGCGCTATTCGGGCTGCTGGGTCGCGTTCAAGGCACTGGCGGATACGGTCGAGACCTCCGCTTCGGTCGACATCGACCCACAGCGGGTCAAGATTTCCACGCCGACCGATTTCGCCCTGCCACCGGACGGGCTCAACCTGCGGTGGCCCGACCCGCCGCTGGTGCAGGAGAAGCGTCTGCTGCACTACAAGCTCTACGCCGCGCTCGCCTATGCGCGGGCGAACGCGCTCAATCGCGTTGTGATCGATTCGCCGAATCCGCGGCTGGGCATCATCACCAGCGGCAAAAGTTACCTGGACGTTCGCCAGGCGCTCGACGACCTCGGCATCGACGACGCGCTCGCCGCCGAGATCGGCCTGCGGCTTTACAAGGTCGGGATGGTGTGGCCGCTCGAGGCCGACGGCGTACGCGCCTTCGCCGAAGGTCTGGACGAGATCCTCGTCGTCGAGGAGAAACGCCAGTTGCTCGAGTACCAGTTGAAGGAGGAACTCTACAACTGGCGCGAGGATGTGCGCCCGCGCGTGGTCGGCAAGTTCGACGAGAAGGGCGAATGGGCGCACGTGCTGCGCCCGGATGGCACGATCGACCACGGCGACTGGCTATTGCCCGCCGCCGGCGAGCTGACCCCGGCGATGATCGCCCGCGCCATCGCCAGCCGCATCGGGCGTTTCTTTACCTCCGAGCGCATCGAGGCCCGCCTCGCCTTCCTGCAGGCCAAGGAAGCATCGCTGGCGCGCCGCGCATTCCAGGCCGACCGCGTGCCGACCTTCTGCTCCGGCTGCCCGCACAATACCTCCACCCACGTGCCCGAGGGCAGCCGCGCGCTGGCCGGCATCGGCTGCCACTACATGGTCACCTGGATGCCGGAACGCCGCACCGGCACCTTCACCCACATGGGCGGCGAAGGCGTGCCGTGGGTCGGCGTCGCCCCTTTCACCGACGAAAAGCACATCTTCGCCAACCTCGGCGACGGCACCTATTTCCACTCCGGGCTGATGGCGATCCGTCAGGCGGTGGCGGCGAAGGTCAGCATCACCTACAAGATCCTGTACAACGACGCGGTGGCGATGACTGGCGGCCAGCCGCACGATGGCCCGCTCGACGTGCCGACCATCGTGCGCCAGCTGCAGGCCGAGGGCGTGCACAATATCGTGGTCGTGATCGACGGCACCGAACGCGCCTACGGTCCGTCCGACCTGCCCCACGTGCCTATCCGCCACCGCGACGAACTCGACGCGATCCAGCGCGAGCTGCGCGAGTCGGGCGGCGTCACCGCGCTGATCTACGACCAGACCTGCGCTGCCGAAAAGCGTCGCCGCCGCAAGCGCGGCACCTACCCCGACCCGGCACGTCGGGTGTTCATCAACGAGGCGGTATGCGAGGGCTGCGGCGACTGCGGCGAGCAGTCGAACTGCATGTCCATCCTGCCGGTCGAGACAGCCCTCGGGCGCAAGCGCCGCATCGACCAGTCGTCCTGCAACAAGGACTACTCGTGCCTCAAGGGCTTCTGCCCGAGCTTCGTCACCATCGAAGGCGGACGCCTGCGCAAGGGCCAGGCGCTACAGACCGACGCAACCGAATTCGACGCGCTGCCGCCCCCGCGACTGCCGTCAAGCGCACGCCCCTTCGGCATCCTCGTCACCGGGGTCGGCGGCACCGGCGTGATCACCATCGGCGCGCTGATCGGCATGGCCGCCCACCTCGACGGCAAGGGTGTGACCGTGCTCGACATGACCGGTCTGGCACAGAAGGGCGGCTCGGTCTTCAGCCACATCCGCATCGCCGACCATCCCGACGCGCTGCACGCCGTGCGCATCGCCGCCGGCGAAGCCGACGCGGTGATCGGCGGCGACCTCATCGTCAGTGCCAGCACCGAGGCCCTTGCCAAGATGGCGGCCGGCCGCACCCGGGCCATCATCAACGTCGCCGAGATCCCGACCTCGGAATTCGCCCACAACCCGGGTTGGAAGTTTCCGCAGGCCGAGATGGTCGCAACGCTGCGCGAAGCCATGGCGGACGGTGCCGACTTCATCGACGCCCAGCGCCTCGCCACCGCATTGCTCGGCGACAGCATTGCCACCAACCTCTTCCTGCTCGGCTTCGCCTGGCAACGCGGACTGGTACCGGTTTCGGAGGGCTCGCTGATGAAGGCCATCGAACTCAACGGTGTCGCCGTCGACCTGAACCGCGGCGCCTTTCTGTGGGGGCGGCGGGCAGCCCATGATCTGGCCGCCGTCGAGCGCCATGCGGCGCCGCCAGTGCCGACCGAGTCCATCCCGGACGGTCTCGACGCAGTAGTCGCGCACCGTGTGGCGCTGCTCACGGATTATCAGGACGCCGCCTACGCCGAGCGTTTCCGGCTGCTGGTCCACCGCGTACGCGACGTGGAGGCTCAGCGCGTCGGCGCGGACAGCACGCGCCTCGCCGAAGCGGTCGCCCGCAGCTACGCGAAGCTGCTGGCGTACAAGGATGAATACGAGGTCGCCCGGCTCTACACCGAACCGGCCTTCCTGCAGGCGCTGGCGGCGACCTTCGACGGCGATTACACGGTCCGCTTCCACCTCGCCGCGCCCCTGCTGGCGAAGCCCGATCCGAATACCGGCCTCATCGCCAAGCACAGCTTCGGCCCCGGCATGATGAAGATCTTCCGCCTGCTGGCGAAGCTGAAACGGCTGCGCGGCTCGCGCTGGGACCTGTTCGGCCACACGGCCGAGCGCCGCGCCGAACGCGCCTTGATCGAGCAGTTCGAGACCGACATCGACGAGCTGCTGTGCACGCTGAGCTTTGCGCGCCTGCCACTGGCCGTGCAGATCGCCTCGCTGCCCCAACGCATCGGCGGCTTCGGTCATGTCAAGGCGCGGGCGATGGCACGTGCCGCCGAGCGCCGCACCGAGCTGCTCGCCGAATGGCGCGCCCTCCCCCCGCGGCAGCCAAGCCCATGAGCCCGGCCGCCGGGACGTGCAGCGGAAAGCTATGATCACGCTCTCCCACCTGACCCGCGCCCGCATGCCCCCCGCCCTCAAAGCCCTCCTGGCCCAGTTCGCCGGCGCTGCTGGCGCCTTCGTCCTTGCCCGCAACGGCTGGCTGACCGGACTCTGGCCACTGGTCGGGGCTCAGGCGGGGCTGGCCGCCGCCGCGGCGCTCGCCCTGCGTAGCGCGCGCTGGTGGCTGCCGATCCATCTGGCGTTCCTGCCGCTCGCCGTCGCCGCCCTGCAGCTGGGCATCGCCCCGGTGTGGTACCTCGCGGCCTTCGTGCTGTTGCTGCTGGTCTACTGGACCAGTTTCCGCACCCAGGTTCCGCTCTACCTCAGCAACCGTCGCACCGCTGCGGCGGTCGCCGGGCTCCTTCCGGCCGGTCGACTGCGCCTGCTCGACATCGGGGCCGGCACCGGCTCACTGCTCCGTCCGCTGGCGCGCGCGCGCCCCGAAGGCCGCTTCACTGGCGTCGAGCTCGCCCCTGCGCCCTGGCTGATCGGGCGCCTGTTGTGCGCCCCCCTGCCCAACATCGACTGGCAGCGCGCCGACCTGTTCGCGCTGCCCTGGGCAGACTACGATGCAGTCTATGCCTTCCTCTCCCCGGTGCCGATGCCGACCGTGTGGGCCAAGGCCGTTGCGGAAATGCGGCCGGACAGCGTGCTGATCAGCAACAGCTTCGCCGTGCCGGGCGTACAGCCCGAAAGCATCGCGGACGTGGGGGACCGGCGCGGCACGCAACTGTACGTCTATCGCCTTCCGGGCCCGCCCAACGCCGGTCGATAGACCGAAATGGCGCCACGAAGCATCGCTTTTCAAGCGCTTGCCGAACGTGCCGGCTCGCGATAATCCAGATCGTGCGGCCACTGGCGGTCGCAAGCAAAGGACGAAGGGATCCATGGCTGAGATCATCTGCGTGATCGGCAACAAGGGCGGCACCGGCAAGACCACGCTGTCGCACATGCTGTGCCAGGGGCTGGGACTGCTGGGGCAGCGCGCCGCCTGCGTGCTCACCGACACCTCACGCGAACCGTTGTTGCCCGGAGGGCGGCGCTACGTGACCGCCGACGCGCGCACCCGCGACGCCCTGACCAAGGTCGTCGACAAGCTGCGCAGCCTCGACGACTGGATCGGCGTCATCGACGGCGGCGGCAACCGCACCGAGATGGACCGCAAGCTCTATGCGTTGTCCGACATCGTGCTGCTGCCCTTCCGCGAGTCGCACGAGGACATCCGCACGGTCGTGCGCGACCTCGAGATGTTCCCGCGTGCCTACGCAGTACCGACGCAATGGCCGACCAACGCATGGCAGCGCGATGCGGCCGACCGCAACGTCGCGCAGTTGATGAGCGCCTATCGCCACCGCATCCTGCGGCCGGTCAACGCCTTGTCATCGACCAAGCTGCTGTTGCAGAAGCAGGTGCCGGAGCAGATGCCCACCCCGCTGGCCAATGCATGCAGGGCCATCGCGCGCCAGGTCCTGCAGGTGCTGGAGATCGATTTCTCGGAAACCACGGTGGACGAAGAGCTGATTGACGAGGTCGAGCCGCTACCGGCCGCGGAGATGCCACTGCGGCTGGCCAACGCTGCGCGCCGCTCGCACTGAAAGGGGCAGCCGGCCTCAGAGGCGCGTGCCGCTGCGAGACATGACGACAAGCGCCTGGGCGCGGTTGGACACGCCCAGCGCACGGAAGATCGCGGTGACGTGAACCTTGACAGTGCCTTCGGACAGGCCGAGCAGGTCCGCAATCTCGCGATTGGTCTTGCCGCTGGCAAGCAGATCGAGCACGCGGGCCTGCGCCGTCGTGAGGCCAAAGCGCTCGCTGGGGGGCACGCCGCGACCGCCGGGTGCCGACGCGGAACGTGCGGCCGGCGTATGCACACCGCCTGCGAGTACGACGCGCACGGCCTCGAGCAGCACATCGCCCGAACTCGACTTCGACACGTAACCCGAGGCGCCCGCCTTGATCGCACGCCGCACCGACGCCTCGTCGTCGATCGCCGACACAACGATCGCGGGGACATCGGGAAAGCGCTTGGCAAGCACCCCAAGCAGCGAGAAACCGTTCATGTCGGGCAGCATCAGGTCGATGATCGCGAGGTCGATGTCCGCATCGGCTTCAAGCCGGGCAATCGCCTCATCGGCACCACTGGCCTCGATGCACGCCAGCCCTGCCTGCAGGCGCGCGAGGCTCTGCGCCATGGCTTCCCGCACCAGCGCGTGATCTTCGACGATGAGAATCCTGCTCAAGAATGGCTCCAGGCGCTGAGGAGAGTAGGCGTGCGGATGCGTGAAGCATAGCACGCGCCCGACACCCTCCCTCTACCGGCAAGCCGCGAAAGCACGCACAATCCCGCTACCGCGCCACCCGATCGAGATATTCCAGTTTGCTCCCGTTTCGCCTTTCGGCCCATGCCACTCCGCAGGAGCGCGATCGGGCAAGCCCGTACCCAAGGAACTGGAGCGGAACCTTCGGCCGCTGGCTGCTCCTGCTGTTGATCGTGCTCGGGTCGCTGGCACCGGTGCAGGCGGGCCAACGCATCCTGGTCGTCACAAGCGCCGAAACGCCCGCGCAGACCGAAGCTGTCGACGCCCTGCAGGCCAGGCTGCGCGAGGGGGAACGCGGTCGCGCAGTCGAGATCCGCCCCTGGGACCAGACCTCCGCCGACCAGACGGGAGTTGCCGACATCGTCGTCACGGTGGGCACGCCGGCAGCGCGCACCGTTGCCAGCCACGCCAACCCGGCGCCAGTGCTGCACATCCTGCTGTCGGCACACAACTACGCATCTCTGCCCGCCCGCGCCAACGGGCGGCAGTCGGCCATCGTACTCGACCAGCCGCCAAGCCGCCTGATCGCACTCGTGCAACTCGCGCTGCCGACGCTGCAGCGCATTGCCCTGATCGGCGGCTCGCAGAGCGAGGAAATCGTCCCCCCGCTCGCGCGGGCGGCGAGTGACGCGCGCCTCGGCGTCGCCCAGGCCTCCATCACCCGCGAGAACGAACTGTTCGGCGCGTTGCAGAGCGTGCTGTCGGAGCCCGCGGTGCTGATCGCCACGCCAGACCCGACGGTGTTCAACCGCTTTACCGTGCAGAACATCCTGCTCACCGCCTTCCGCCATCGCTCGCCAGTCCTCGGTTTCTCGGCCGCCTACGCCAAGGCGGGGGCCCTGCTGAGCCTCTATTCGACACCGGCGCAGATCGGCGCCGATGCCGCACAGGTCGTCGAGTCCGTCCTGCGTGGCGGCAATCTGCCTACGGTTTCGGGGCCGCGCAGCTTCGAGGTGCAGACCAACCCCACGGTGGCACGCTCGCTGGGTATCGAACTGCCACCCGCCGAGACGCTGGCTGCACGGCTGCGCAGCCTGGAGGAGGCGACGCCATGATGAGCAACTGGGGGGTCCGCGCCCGGGTGATGTTCGTCACCATCGTGCCGATGCTGGTCCTGGCCGCGCTGATGACGGTCATCTTCACCAGTGTGCGGCTGTCCGACCTGGATGACGCGCTCGGCGCGCGCGGCCAGGCCTTCGCCCGCCAGATCGCCGCCGCGAGCGAGTACAACGTCTTCGCCGGCAACCGCGACGCCCTGCGCCTGCTCGCCCTCGCCGCAACCGGCGAGGAGGATGTGCTCGCCGTACGGATCCTCGGCGTCGACGGCGAGACCCTTGCGGCTGTCGGCGCAATCGCCGACGACGCACTGCCTGCGGCGTTATCCGCCTCCATGCCGCCTCGCACGGTTGCAGAAGGTGCGCGCCTGCGGGTCATCGAGCCGATCCGCGCGAGCCCGATCGACATCGACGACGGCTTCGCCCTCGACGCGTCACCGATGCCGCGCCGGGAAGCCGTCGCGCAGGGCACCATCGTCCTCGAGCTGTCACTCGAGCGCATTCACCAGCACCGGCTGCAGCTGCTGCTGGCGAGCATTGGCGCCATGCTTGCGGTGCTCGTGGGCAGTGTCATGCTGGCGGCACGCATGAGCCGCGGCGTCAGCGGCCCGATCCGCGCCGTGGCCGACGCCGTACTGCGCATCGGTCACGGCGCGCTTCACGAGCGTCTGGCTGTGCGCGGCGGCGGCAGCCTGCGCAGGCTTGCGGTCGGCGTCAATGACATGGCGGCGCGCCTCGAGCACGCCCACGACGACATGCGGCGCCAGGTGACCGACGCCACGGCTGAACTGCGCGCCCGCACGCTCGAGGCGGAGCAGGCCAACGTCGCCAAGTCGCGCTTCCTGGCCGCGGCCAGCCACGACCTGCGCCAACCGATGCATGCGCTCGGCCTCTTCATCTCCGAACTTGCACAGCAGTCGCTCGACGCCCGCAGCCGGCAGATCGTGGATCGCATCGCCGCCTCGGCCAACGCCATGGATCAGCTGCTCGACAGCCTGCTCGACATCTCGCGGCTCGATGCCGGCGTGATGACACCGGTCGTGCGCGCCTTCGATCCGCGGCCCGTGCTCGAGCGCATCGTCGCCGAGCAGGCCTCCGCCGCGCGCAGTCGCGGCCTGCAGCTGCGACTGCGCGCGAGCGCGGGCTGGGTGCGCAGCGACCCGATGCTGTTCGAGCGCATCGTCGGCAACCTGGTCAGCAACGCGGTACGCCACACGCATGACGGCACGATCCTCGTCGCCTGCCGCCGCCGCGGCGCACACCTGCGCGTCGAGGTGCGCGACAACGGCCCAGGCATTGCCCCCGAATCGCAGGAGGTCATCTTCCAGGAGTTCGTCCAGCTCGGAAATCCCGAGCGCGCCCGCGACAAGGGTCTGGGGCTGGGACTGGCGATCGTGCGCCGCCTCGTCGACCTGCTGGCGCACCGGCTCGAGCTGCGCTCCGCCCCGGGGCGCGGCTCGACCTTCGCCGTCGAGTTGCCCCTGACCGCCCCCGAGGTCGAGGGCCGTCCCCCCGAGGATGCACGCGCGCTGGGCAGCCTCGACGGACTTCGAGTCGCGATCGTCGAGGATGACCCGCTGGTACGCGACGCAATGGCGGGGCTGCTGTCGTCGTGGGATTGCGCGTTGACCATCGCCGACAGCGCCGAAGCCCTGCTGGGGCAGCAGGCGGCATCACCACAGCGCTTCGACGTGGTCATCACCGACCTCCGCTTGTCCGGGCCCATGGATGGTATCGACCTCGTTGCGGCGCTGCGCACCGCCGGCGACGGCGCGGGACCGCAGGCGATCCTCATCAGCGGCGACACCGCGCCCGAAGTCCTCGCCCGCGCCCGTACCGCCGGCTTGCCGCTGCTGTACAAACCGGTGCGTCCGGCGAAGTTGCGCGCCCTGCTCCAGCGCATGCTGGGCGACACCTGACACGCGCCACCACAGCGGCGCATCGCTTCGGTTACTATTGGTCCATTCTCAAGACACTGCCGGGAGAACGCCGATGTCGCAGGATCAGAACGCTCAGGACCCGCTCGAATTCGTCCGCGGCATGTGGAACAGCATGGGCTTCTCCCTGCCCGGCATGGTGACGCCGACCCTCGATGTCGACGAGCTCGACAAGCGCATCGCTGACATGAAGGCGGTGGAAGGCTGGCTCAAGATGAACCTGAACATGCTGCAGATGAGCATCCAGGGCCTGGAGATGCAGCGTGCCGCGATCGCCGCCGTCAAGGCCATGAGCCAGCACGCCAAGGGCGAGGACGGTCAGGCCGAGTCCGGCGCCAACCCGTTTGCCGCCGCTGCGGCGATGTGGCCGTGGAATTTCATGAATGGCGAACAGGGCGCCACGACCGAGGCGCCGCCCTCGGCGGCCGAACCCAAGGCGACGCGCGGTACGCGCCGAAAACCGTCAGACGACAAGTAAGCGTTCGCCCTCGGCCCGCCACACGGCCCATCCTGCGGATGGGCCGTTTTGCTTTCAGATCGCGCCGGTCGCCCGCAAGCGTTCGATGTCGGCCGGCGAAAAGCCCGCCTCCATCAGCACCGCATCGCTGTCCGCTCCCGCGACGGCAGGCGCGGGACGTGCCGGCACCGACGGCATCGCCGAGAGGCGCACCGGCCGGCCGAACTGCCGTACCCCGCCCACCTCGGTGACCATGCCACGCGCGCGCAGCTGCGGGTTCTCGAGGCTTTCCTCCATGGTCAGCACCGGCGTCACGCAGCAATCCACTGCATCGAAGACTTCAATCCATTCCGCCTGCGTGCGTGCGCCGAAGATGGCGGCCACTTCCGCCCGCGCCACCGCACCCGCCGCGCCGCTCGCCAGATGCGCCGGCTTCAGGTCGGGCCGGCCCAGCGTATCGCACACCTGGTGCCAGAACTTCTCCTCCAGCGCGCCCACCGCCATGTAGCGCCCGTCTGCCGTGCGATACACACCGTAGCACGGCACCTCGCCGGTCAGCAGGTCCTCGCCGCGCGGCTTCACGCGGCCATTGGCCAGCACCTCGGTGAGCGGGAAGATCGCATGCGCCATCACGCCGTCGGTCATCGAGACATCGACAAGACGCCCCTTGCCGCTCGCACGCGCATCCACCAGTGCGACGAGCACACCGAACAGTGCGGTCATTGTCCCACCGAGCAGGTCGCCCAGTTGCAGGTTGGAGATCGCCGGCGCGCCGCCCGCGGTGCCGATCTGGTCGAGCACGCCGGCGTAGCCGATGTAGTTAATGTCATGCCCGGCGCGCAGCGCATACGGTCCGGTCTGGCCGTAACCGGAAATGCTGCAGAACACCAGCCGCGGATTGATGCGCGCCAACGCCTCGTAGCCGAGGCCCAGCTTGTCCATCACGCCGGGGCGGAAGCCCTCGACCAGGATGTCGGCGGTCTCCACCAGTTTCTCGAACGCAGCCTTGCCGTCCGGGTGCTTGAGATCGAGGCGCAGGCTGCGCTTGTTGCGGTTCACCACCTGGTACAGGTAGCTGGTGTCGCCCCCCATCGCACCGAGCGTGCGGGCGTAGTCGCCCGCGCCGGTGTCCTCGATCTTGACGACATCGGCACCATAGTCGGCGAGATGCTGGGTGGCGAGCGGGCCGGGCAGCAGGCGAGTCAGATCAAGCACGCGGACACCCGTCAGCGGCAGGCGTGCGGAGGCATTCGGGTTATCGGTCATGAGCGTGAAGGCGGCGCCCGCAGGCGCCGCGCAGAATGAAGACGGAACCGAGCTTACGCGTAGGTGCGCACGTCGTCGATCACCTTGCCGTCGTTGGCCAGCGCGCCGTTCGGCAGGAACGCGACCTCGCCTCGCAGCTTTGTCACTTCGCGGATGCTGGCCGCGACCGCGGTCGCCAAGTCCTCGCTGCCGCCGCCGGCCACCTCGCACATCAGGGTCATGCGGTCGTTCAGAGCCGGGTTATCCACCACCAGCCGGGCCCGCACGATCTCGGGGTGGCGGCGCACCACCTGGGCGATCTGGCCCGGATGCACGAACATGCCCTTGATCTTCGTCGTCTGGTCGGCGCGTCCCATCCAGCCCTTGATGCGCAGGTTGGTGCGACCGCAGGGCGAGGCGCCCGCCAACAGCGCCGAAAGGTCACCGGTGCCGAAGCGCACCAGCGGATAGTCGGGATTGAAGGTCGTGACGACCACCTCACCGACCTCGCCCGGCGCCACCGGATCGCCCGTGCCCGGACGAACGATCTCGAGCACGATGTCCTCGTCCACCACCAGCCCTTCGCGAGCCTCGGTCTCGTAGGCGATGAGGCCGATATCCGCCGTCGCATAGGCCTGGTAGGCCGCAATGCCACGCGCCGCGAAGGCATCGCGCAGGCTGGGCGGAAAGGCCTCGCCGGACACGAAGGCCTTGGTGAAGGACAGCTTCACGCCCAGTTCATCGGCCTTATCCAGCAGGATGCGCAGGAAGGACGGCGTGCCAACGTAGGCATTGGGCTGCAGGTCGGCGATGGCGGCCAACTGCTGCTCGGTCTGGCCGACCCCGGCCGGGAAGACCGTGCAGCCCAGCGCATGGGCCGCGGTTTCCATCATCGAACCGGCCGGAGTGAAGTGATAGGAGAAGGCGTTGTGCACCAGATCGCCGGCGCGGAAACCTGCGGCAAACAGCGCCCGCGCCAGGCGGTAGTAGTCGGGACGCGCCCCTTCGGGTTCGTACAGCGGCCCGGGCGAAGCAAAGACGCGACGGCAGGCACTGCCCCAGCCGACGGCGGCAAAGCCGCCGAACGGGCGCGCCGCCTTCTGCATCTCCAGCAGCTCCGACTTTCGTGTCACCGGCAAGGTGGCGAGCGCCGACCGACTCGTCACCGAATCGGGTTCGACGTCTGCCAGCAGGCGGCCGAAGGCCGGCGCACCGGCACGGGCGTGGGCGATCTGCGCCGGCAGTCGCTCCATCAACTCGCGCTCGCGCGCTTCGGGGGGGCGGGTTTCCCGCGTGTCGTAGAAGTTCATGTCGGCATCCCTGCTCGATGCAATGTGGTGTTCCGTCTTGCCTGCCGCCCTTTCGGCCGGTTCAGCTCAGCCAGCGCTTGCGCCGGCGGTAGTGCTTGATCTCGCGGAAGCTCTTGCGCCCTTCGCCCGACAGGCCGAGGTAGAACTCCTTCACGTCCTCGTTGTTCGACAGTTCGCTGGCTGCGCCTTCCATCACGATGCGGCCGTTCTCGACGATGTAGCCGAAGTCGGCGTAGCGCAGAGCGACCATGGTGTTCTGCTCGGCGAGCAGGAAGCTCACCTTTTCCTTGGCATTCAGGTCCTTGACGATCTCGAACACCTCTTCGACGATCTGCGGCGCGAGGCCCATCGACGGTTCGTCGAGCAGCACCATGTTCGGGTTCGACATCAAGGCGCGACCGATCGCGCACATCTGCTGCTCACCGCCCGAGGTGTAGGCGGCCTGGCTGGTGCGACGCGTCTTGAGACGCGGGAAGTAGGTGTAGACCTTGTCGAGGTTGGCCGCGATCTCGCCCTTGTTGCTGCGCGTGTAGGCGCCGGCAAGCAGGTTCTCCTCGATCGTCAGGTGGGCGAAGCAATGTCGCCCTTCCATGACCTGCACCACGCCACGGCGCACGAGATCGGACGGCGACAGCGCCTCGACACGCTCGCCGCGGTACTCGATCAGACCCTTGGTGACCTCGCCGCGCTCACCCTTGAGCAGGTTGGAGATCGCCCTCAGCGTGGTGGTCTTGCCCGCACCGTTGCCACCCAGAATGGCGACGATGCCGCCCTCGGGCACCTGCAGGGAGACCCCCTTCAGCACCAGGGCGACGTGGTTGTAGATCACCTCGATGCCATTCACATTGAGAAGAAGATTCGGTGCGCTCATCATTTCATCCGCTGAATGCGGCCCCGCCACGCGTTGCGCGACGGGGTCCGGATCGGTTCAGGCTGCCCGGCCACCCGCCTCGGGCGAGGCGGCCGGGATGCTGGAGACAGCTCAGGCGTTGCAGTCGCTCGCGTCGCGACGCTTGATCTGCTTCTCGGCGGCGTAACGGTCGGCCGCTTCCTTGACCATCGGGTCGAGCACGCTCTTGTCCGCCTGGTACCAGTCGGCGCCCATCACCCACTTGCTGCCGTCCCAGGTGTGGATACGCGCCCACGACGAGCCCATGTGGTCTTCGCACGTGGTCTTGATCGGGCGGATGACACCCTTTACGCCCAGTTCCTCGAGGCGCTTGTCGTCGATGTTGAGGTTCTCGAAGCCCCAGCGGACTTGCTCGCCCGTCATCACCTTGCCCTTGCCGAACTTCTCCTGGGCCGTGCGGATGGCTTCGACGCTGAGCATCGAGATCAGCATACCGCGGGTGTAGAGCACCGAGCCGACTTCGTCACGCGGACCCGAGCCCTGGTTGGCGTCGTGCACCTTCTTCAGGATGTCCTGGATCAGGGGGTACTCGGTTCCGTTCGGGTTCAGTGCCAGCGCGCTGTAGCCCTTGGCATTGGCGCCCACGTCCTTCACGTCAGGCTCGGCACCCGCCCACCACACGCCGAACAGCTTCTCGCGCGGGAAGCCGGTCGCGATCGCCTCCTTCAGCGCGGTGGAGTTCATCACACCCCAGCCCCACAGCAGCACGTAGTCGGGACGGTCGCGACGCACCTGCAGCCAGGTCGCCTTCTGCTCCACGCCCGGCGCGGTCACCGGCAGCAGCTGCAGATCGAAGCCGTGCATCTCGGCACGCTTCTTCAGCGCCGGAATCGGCTCCTTGCCGAACGGCGAGTCGTGGTAGACCAGCGCGATCTTCTTGCCCTTGAGCTTGTCGAGACCGCCTTCCTTGGTGCCGAGGTGCTGGACCAGGATGTCGGCCGCGGTCCAGTAGCTGCCCATCAGCGGGAAGTTCCACTTGAACACGCCACCGTCCTGCGAAGCGGCGAGGCCATAGCCCAGGGTGATCAGCGGGATCTTGTCGACCGGCGCCTTGTCGGTCAGCGCGAAGGTGATGCCGGTGGCCTGCGGGTCGAAGACCGCCGCGCCCTTGCCCTTCAGGCGCTCGTAGCACTCAACGCCCTTGTCGGTCGCGTAGCCCGTCTCGCACTCTTCGAACGCGATTTTCACGCCGTTGATGCCACCGTTGGCATTGATGTACTTCACGTAGTCCTGCTTGCCGTTGGCCCAGGGAATGCCGTTCGGCGCATAGGCGCCGGTGCGATACGACAGCAGTGGAATGAACTGTTCCTGGGCGACGGCCGGGGTGGCCACGCTGGTGGCACCGATGGCGGCGAGCGTTGCGGCAAGCGCGAAAGACTTGAATTTCATTGGAAGGTCTCCTCTCATTGTGTCGTTGGCATGTTGTCCATGCCGGTTGGTGCATCCCTGTGACTACCGTTTGCCCGGCCCCCTTTGCCCGGGCATCTGCTGATCAATGGGGGAAGGGCCACAGCCGCAGCTTCTGCTTGCCCACGCTCCACAGCTTCGCCAGGCCGTGCGGCTCGACGATCAGGAAGAAGACGATCAGGGCGCCGAAGATCATGTGCACCAGGTGCGTGATCGTCGCCGTGGAGAGCGGGATGCCGAGCAGATGCGGCACCTGATCGAGCGCAAGCGGCAGCAGCACGATGAAGGCCGCGCCCAGGAAGGCGCCCGAGATCGAGCCCAGCCCGCCGATGATCACCATGAACAGCAACTGGAAAGAACGGTCGATCGAGAACGCCGCCGGCTCCCAGGCGCCGAGGTGGATGAATGCCCACAGCACGCCGGCCACGCCGACGATGAAGGAGCTCACCGCGAATGCACTCAGCTTGGCGTACATCGGGCGGATGCCGATCACCGCCGCGGCCACGTCCATGTCGCGGATCGCCATCCACTGCCGGCCGACGGCGCTGCGCACGAGGTTCTTGGCCATCAGCGCGAACACGCACACCACCGTCAGCACGAACAGGTACTTGGTGACCGGCGACTCGATCGGCAGTCCGAACACATCGAGGCGGGCCATGCTGACCGAACCGGACGACGAGTTGTTGGTGAACCAGCCGATGCGCAGGAAGGCCCAGTCGGTGAAGAACTGCGCCGCCAGCGTCGCCACCGCAAGGTACAGGCCCTTGATGCGCAGCGACGGAATGCCGAACAGCACGCCGATCACGGTCGCCGACAGGCCGCCGAGCAGCATCGCCACGATCAGCGGCATGCCGTCGATGCGGACCATGAAGTTGTAGGCGGCATATGCGCCCACCGCCATGAAGGCACCGGTGCCGAGCGAGATCTGGCCGCAGTAGCCGACCAGGATGTTCAGACCCAGCGCCGCCAGCGACAGGATCAGGAAGGGAATCAGGATGGCGCGGAACCAGTATTCCGAGCCGACCAGCGGCAGCACCACGAAGGCGACCAGCAGCAGCAGGGCCATCGCCCAGCGCTCCTGGAAGATCGGGAAGATTTGTTGATCGGCCGCGTAGCTCGTCTTGAACTGGCCATTTTCTCTGTACAGCATTCGGATGTTCTCCCGGAGTCGGTAGCCGCGTCAGACGCGATCGATGATCTTCTCGCCGAACAGCCCCTGCGGACGGACCAGCAGGAAACCGAGCGCGAGCACGTAGGCGAACCAGATTTCGATGCCGCCACCCAGCATCGGCCCGATGTAGATCTCCGAGAGCTTCTCGCCGACGCCGATGATGAGGCCACCGATGATGGCGCCCGGCACCGAGGTCAGGCCGCCGAGGATCACCACCGGCAGGGCCTTGAGCGCCACCAGCGACAGCGTGAATTGCACGCCGAGCTTGGAGCCCCAGATGATGCCGGCGACCAGCGCGGCAAAGCCCGCCACCGACCACACGATGACCCAGATCTTGTTGAGCGGGATGCCGATCGACTGGGCCGCCTGGTGGTCGTCCGCCACCGCACGCAGGGCGCGGCCGGTCTTGGTCTTCTGGAAGAACAGCGCTAGCACGACCACCAGCAGCGCGGCGATCACCGCGGCCACCAGATCCTCCTTGCTGATCATGACACCGCCCTCGAACATGCCCTCGAGGATGAAGGCCGGATCCTTGGGCATGCCGACGTTGATGTTGTAGATGTCGCTGCCGAAGAGCGTCTGGCCGAAGCCGTCGAGGAAGTAGGCGATGCCGAGGGTGGCCATCAGCAAGGTGATGCCTTCCTGGTTGACCAGCTTCGACAGGCACAGGCGTTCGATCGCCCACGCCAGCACCACCATCAGCGCCATCGCCGCGATGAAGGCGAGCAGATTGGCGAGCAGCAGGCTTTCGAAGCCCAGCCACTGCGGAATCCACTCCGCGAAGCGCGACATCGCCAGCGCCGCGAACAGCACCATCGCGCCCTGGGCAAAGTTGAACACGCCCGAGGCCTTGTAGATCAGCACGAAGCCCAGTGCGATCAACGAGTACAACATGCCGGCCATCAAGCCGCCGAACAATGTTTCAAGAAAGAATCCCATGGTGTTCCCCGCTCAGTGCGACGTGCCGAGATAGGCACTGATGACGTCTTCGTTGTTGCGCACCTCGTCAGGCGCGCCGTCGCCGATCTTCTTGCCGTAGTCGAGCACCACGACGCGATCGGAGATGTCCATCACCACGCCCATGTCGTGCTCGATCAGCACGATCGTGGTGCCGAACTGGTCATTCACATCGAGGATGAAGCGGCACATGTCCTGCTTTTCCTCCACGTTCATGCCCGCCATCGGCTCGTCCAGCAGCAGCAGCGAGGGCTCGGCCGCCAGCGCGCGCCCGAGTTCGACGCGCTTCTGCAGGCCGTAGGGCAACTGGCCGACGGGGGTCTTGCGCACGTTCTGGATCTCGAGGAAATCGATCACTTCCTCCACCTTCTCGCGGTGCGCGATCTCTTCCTGCTGCGCCGCGCCCCAGTACAGGGCCTGCTGGAAGATGTTGGATTTCATCTTCAGGTTGCGGCCGGTCATGATGTTGTCCAGCACGCTCATGCCCTTGAACAGCGCGATGTTCTGGAAGGTGCGGGCGATGCCCTGCCGCGCCGCCATGTAGGGCTCGAGCCGCCTGCGCTCCTCGCCGCGATAGAGGATTCGGCCTTCCTGCGGGTGGTAGACGCCATTGATCACGTTCAGCATCGAGCTCTTGCCGGCGCCGTTGGGGCCGATGATCGAGCGGATCTCGTGCTCTCGGATGTTGAAGCTGATGTCGGTCAGCGCCTTCACGCCGCCGAAGCGCAGTGAGATGTTCTGCAGGTCGAGGATCACCTCGCCCTGGCGGCGTCCCGAAGGCGTGGCGGCCGCGGCGGAATTCATGTCGGTCATGTTCATTCCTCGTTTCCTCAGGCCGCGCGCTGGCCGGCCTCCGGCGCAAAGGTCTTCACTTCCTCGATGCGCAGGTCGGCGGAGACCTTGCCGGTGCGGCCGTCCTCGTACTTGACCTGGGTCTCGATGAACTGGCTCTTCCTGCCCTCGAACATCGCGTCGATCAGCGCGCCGTACTTCTCGGCGATGAAGTTGCGACGCACCTTGCGCGTGCGGGTCAGCTCGCCGTCGTCGGCATCGAGTTCCTTGTGCAGCACCAGGAAGCGCTTGATCTGCGCACCGCTCATCTTCGGATCGGTCGCGAGGTCGGCATTGACCTTCTCGACGCAGTCACGGATGAGCTCATACACCGCCGACTGCTGGGCCAGATCGGCATAGCCGGAGTAGGCCATGCCCTTCTTCTCCGCCCAGTTGCCCACCGCCTCGAGGTCGATGTTGATGAAGGCGGTGACGAAGTCCTTGCCGTTGCCGAAGGTCACCGCTTCCTTGATGTGCTGGAAGAACTTGAGCTTGTTCTCGATGTAGTTGGGCGCGAACATCGAGCCGTTCGACATCTTGCCGACGTCCTTGGCGCGGTCGATGATCTTCAGGTGGCCGTCCTCGTCGAAGTAGCCCGCGTCGCCGGTCATGAAGTAGCCCTCGGCGTTGATCGACTCGGCGGTGGCATCCGGGCGCTTGTAGTAGGCCTTCAGCAGCATCGGCCCCTTGACCAGGATCTCGCCGTTGTCGGCGAGCTTGACCTCGACGAAGGGCGCGGGCTTGCCCACCGAATCCAGCTTGATCTGGCCATCGGGCTGCAGGCACACGTAGGCGCAGGTTTCGGTCTGGCCATAGAGCTGCTTGAGGTTGATGCCGATCGAGCGGTAGAAGCGGAACAGGTCCGGCCCGATCGCCGCGCCGGCGGTGTAGGCCACGCGGATGCGGCTCATGCCGAGCACGTTCTTGAGCGGGCCATATACCAGCAGGTTGCCCAGCCAGTACTGGAAGCGGTCGCCACCCGACACCGGCTTGCCGTCGAGGATGTCGGCGCCGCAGCGTCGGGCGACGTCCATGAAGTGATGGAAGACCTTGCGCTTGAGGCTGCCGGCGTCCTCCATGCGGATCATGACCTGGGTCAGCAGGTTCTCGAACACGCGCGGCGGGGCGAAGTAGTAGGTGGGGCCGATCTCGCGCAGGTCGGTCATCACCGTTTCGCCGGATTCCGGGCAGTTGATGGTGAAACCGGCCACGGTCGCCTGGGCGAAGGAGAACAGGTGGTCGCCCACCCAGGCCATCGGCAGGTACGAGAGGATGTCCTCCTGGTCGGTGAGCCTGTCGAACTGCATGCCACCGCGCGCCGCCGAGATGAAGGCCTCGTGCGTCTGGCACACGCCCTTGGGCTTGCCGGTGGTACCCGAGGTGTACAGCATCACCGAGATGTCGTCGGGCGAACCCTTGGCGATCTCGCCGTCGAGAAAGTCCGGCTGGTTGCGGTCGTGGATGCGCCCCATCTCCTGCAACTCGTCCAGCCCCATCAGCAGGGTCTGGGTGTAGTGGCGCATGCCGCGGGCGTCGTCGTAGATCACATGCTCGAGCAACGGCGCCTCGCCGGCGATCTCGAGCAGCTTGTCCACCTGCTCCTGGTCCTCGACGATGGCGAACTTGATCTCGGCGTCCTGCAGCACGTAGACCATTTCCTGGGCCACGGCGTCCTGGTACATCATCACCGGAATGCCGCCGAGGCACTGGCAGGCGGCCACCGACCAATACAGCCGCGGCCGGTTGTCGCCGACGATGGCGATGCGGTCGCCGCGCTTGAAGCCCAGTTGCGCCAGCCCGCAGGCGATCGCCCGCACGTTCTCGGCCACCTGCGCCCAGCTATAGGTCTGCCAGATGCCGTATTTCTTCTCGCGCATGGCGGGCCGCTGCGGCCGCACCTGCGCATGGTGCATCAGGTAACGCGGAAAGGTATCCAGCCCCCCTTCCTGCCCTGCATTCCGCCCTTGGTTGTCGGACATGCCCCTTTCTCCTCCGGTGTCGTGCTGCCTGTCTCCTCACCCGGTCCCCCTCGGCTTGTTCTGCGGGGCCGGACGCGACACGGCGTGCTGCCCGTGTCGATTCAGGCTGCAGTCTCGCAAGGCATGTTTGCGCAACTGTTTGTGGAATGTACTGAATTGTTGCAATTGCCGGGCCGACCCGGCGCAGCGCCGGGCGAAGGCGTCCGGCGCTCGAATCGCGCTAGACTGCGGGTCACGCCGAACCCTGCGCAAGAGGTCGCCGATGGAACACAAGGTCTTCACCAAACCGGTCCATGTCACCACCTGGATGGGCGTCTTCCTGGCCCTGGTCGCGGTGCTCGCCGCAGTGCTGGTGCCACAGCTCAAGCACGCCTTCCTGGCCAATGCCGCCTTCAATGGCCTGATCGTGTTCGTGCTGGCGATCGGCATCGCGGTGAACCTGCGCCAGGTCTGGCGCCTGCAGCGCGAGGTGCTGTGGATCGAGGCTTTCCAGCAGCATCCGGATGCCGCCGCCGAAACGCTGCAGCCCACGCTTCTGGCGCCGATGGCAAGGCTGCTGTCGAGCCGCAAGCGAGGTCAGTTCCACCTGTCGCCGGCCTCGATGCGCACCCTGCTCGACAGCGTGCAGATCCGCCTGGAGGAACAGCGTGACCTGTCACGCTACCTGATCGGCCTGCTGATCTTCCTCGGGCTGCTCGGCACTTTCTGGGGACTGCTGGTCACGATCCGCTCCATCGGCGAGATCATCGGCAACATGAGCGTCGGCACCGACCCGGTGGCGATGTTCGAGGCGCTGAAGACCAAGCTCGACGAACCGCTCGGCGGCATGGCGACCAGCTTCTCGACTTCGCTGTTCGGCCTCGCCGGCTCGCTGATCGTCGGTTTCCTCGACCTGCAGTCGGGCCACGCGCAGAACCGCTTCTACAACGAGCTCGAGGAATGGCTGTCGCACATCACCCGCCTGCCTTCCGGCGCCGGCGTCGAGGGCGAGGCCAGCGTGCCCGCCTACGTGCAGGCCCTGCTCGAGCAGACCGCCGAGGGGCTCGACCGCATGCAGCGCTCCGCGGCCGAATCCGAGCGCGAGCGCCGCACCACCGCCGAACACCTCGCCGAGCTCAACACCCAGATCGGGCGTCTGTCCGAACTCATCGGCCGCGAGTCGCGCGACCTGTCCGCGCTATCGACCTCGCAGGAAGACCTGCGCGGCCTGATTCGCCAGCTCGCCCAGCAGCCGGCACAGGGGGCGCAGTTCTCCGAGGACCTGCGCGCCGAACTACGCCTGCTGTCGCGCACCATCGCCGCCGCGCTGGGCGGCCAGAAGACGGAGTAAGCGATGGCCCGCCTGTCCCGCCGCCGGGCGCTGGACTTCTGGCCCGGCTTCGTAGACGCCCTTGCCTCACTGCTGATGGTGATGGTGTTCGTGATCCTGATCTTCGTCATCGGCCAGTTCGTGCTCGCCGACGCGGTGAGCGGACGCGACCGCGCGCTGGCGCAGCTCAACGCCGAACTCGCGGCCCTGGCGAAGACGCTCAGCCTGGAACAGTCCGCCCGCGAGACGGCCGACGCGCGCATCGGTGAGCTCAGCGCCTCGCTAGCGAGTTCAGAGCGCGAACGCGAGGCGCTGTCGACCGAGCTCCTCTCGGCCCGCGGCGAACTCCACGCCGCGCAGGACGAGGCCAAGGCGCAGCGCGAGGAAGCCGCCCGCCTGTCCGCCGACATCGCGGCACTGGCGCGTCTCAAGAGCGAACTCGAGGCCGAGGTCGCGCGCCTCGCCAGCGCCCTCGACACCTCGGAACGTGGCCTCAAGGAGCAGACGGCCATGTCCGAGCAGGCCCTCGCGCAGGTCGAACTGCTCAACCGCCAGCTGGCCGCGGTGCGAACGCAGCTCGAGCAGCTCAACGCCGCGCTGGCGGTCGCCGAGGCCGCAGCCCGCGACAAGGACCTGAAGATCGAGGAGCTGGGGCGCGAGCTCAACCTGGCGCTGGCCGCCCGGGTGAAGGAACTGGCGCGCTACCGCTCGGAGTTCTTCGGCCGCCTGCAGGCCGTGCTCGGCAACCGCAAGGACGTCCAGATCGTCGGCGACCGCTTCGTGTTCTCCAGCGAGGTGCTGTTCCCGACCGCGTCCGACGAGGTCAGCCCGGAGGGCATGATCCAGCTCACGCGGCTGGCCGAGACGCTGAAGACGCTGTCGGCCGAGATCCCGGCCGACCTGCCGTGGGTGCTGCAGGTCGACGGCCACACCGACCGCCGGCCGATCGCCACCGCCCGCTTCCCGTCGAACTGGGAACTCTCCACCGCGCGCGCACTGGCCATCGTCAAGTTCCTGCGCAGCCAGGGCATCCCGCCGCAACGCCTTGCCGCGACAGGCTATGGCGAGTTCCACCCACTGGATTCGCGCAACGCCGAGGATGCCTACGCCCGCAACCGCCGCATCGAACTGAAACTGACGAGCCGCTGAGGCGCTGCCGCCGCGCCGCTCAGGCCTGCGGCGGGCGGCGGGCATCCTCGAGGTCCTGCACCACCACCGATAGCGCCTCGGTCGAGATCAGCACCTCGACCAGCGACAGCACCAGCGACAGCGCCAGGGTGAGGATGCTGGCGCCGAACAGCAGCTTGCCGGCCGCCTGGGCCTCGAGGAACAAGGCGAACATCGACAGCGCGCACAGCAGGAAGCTGAGCACACCGAAGCCCTGCATGTACTGCGTCAGCGCGATACGTCGCTTCAGGCCCGGCAACTGGCGCTGCACCAGGTCGGCACCACGGTCGGTCGACGCATTCAGCTGGCGGATCACCTGCGCCAGCGTCAGGAAACGGTTGGTATAGGCGAGCAGCAGCAGCGAGATGGCCGGGAACAGCAGTGCGGGCGTCGTCAGATTCATCATGCGGCGAGTGTAACCCGAGCCCGACTTACCCGTTCCGCCATAGGGCCCTGCGCCCGAACTAGACCTTGGCCTGCCCCGAGACCACCCGATGGACGGCGGACAACTGCTGCATCTTGGTCGCCAGTTCGTCGGCGATCAGCTTGATCGATTCGATCGACTCGGTTGCCTTGGCCGAGCTCTCTCTTGACGCGGTCGCCAGAGCCAGGCACTCGGCCAATCCCTCGCGCGACTCCTGTGCGGTCGTCTGCGCCGCCTTGATCATGTCGCCGATCTGGCCGGCCTGAGTGGCGGTACGCTCGGCCAGCTTGCGCACCTCGTCCGCCACCACGGCGAATCCACGCCCCGACTCGCCGGCGCGCGCCGCCTCGATCGCGGCGTTCAGCGCGAGAAGGTTGGTCTGCTTAGCGATCTCGCTGATGGCGGTGCTGATGTCGCCAATGCGCACCGAGATCTCGCCGAGCCGCTCGGCTTCGGTAGTGGAGTGCTCCACTGCCCCGGCGAGTTGGGTCATCTTCGATTCGGTGTCGCGCGCCGTGTCCTGCGCCGAGGTCGCCCCCTCGCGCGAGCGCTGCGCGAGCTGGATGGATTCGGCAGCGATGCGCTCGTCCTCGATCAGCCCCCTTTGCTGGGCCGACACGTCCCGCGCCAGCTTGACCACGCGTTCGACCTTGCCGTCCTCACCCAGCACCGGGTTGTAGGTCGCCTCGAGCCAGATCGGACGTCCCGTGCCCGTCCTGCGCTCGAACGTGCCGCCGATGTGCTCGCCGCGTCCGAGGCGCGCCCAGAAGTCCGCATACTCGGCAGTACGCGCATACTCGGGATCGCAGAACACGCGGTGGTGCTGGCCGACCGCCTTGTCGGCCCGGACTTCCATCAATCGCAGGAAGTTGGCGTTCGCCGAAAGAACTGTCCCGTCGGGCGTGAACTCGATGATGCCCATCGACTCGCTCGCCGCAGTCAGGGTCGCCTTGGCGAGCATGTCTTCCTTCACGCGCGCGGTGACGTCCTGGGCGATCTTGATCACGGACACCACCCTGCCGGCATCGTCGATGAGGGGATTGTACGAAGCGGAGAGCCACACCTCCTCGCCCGTCCGCCTGTAACGCTTGAAGCGACCGGAGACGAACTGCCCGGCAGCGAGCTTCTGCCAGAATTGCGCGTACTCGCGGCTGCTTGCATAGGCTTCGTCGCAGAACATGCGATGGTGCTTGCCGACAATATCGCCCTGTGCGTACCCCACAACGCGGCAGAAGTTGTCGTTCGCCGACAGCACGACACCCTGCGGCGAAAACTCGATGATCCCCGCCGAGCGGTCAATCGCCTTGTACAGCATCAGGGCCTTGTCGCATGCAGCCTGCCTGCCCGACGCCCCACCTTCTCCAGCCGTCAGCGACGTATTGGCGCCTGATTTGAAACGGGCGAGAAAACCCATGATGTCGAACCCTATCGTGTGATGTTGAGCGGCGTGAAGTGCCGGGGGACTTGCTCTGGCATTCAGTCAATCCACATTAAATCATCACGATCAACGCGAGAATAAATATCTTAGTTTTTTTGTTGATTTCGTCACTTATTTAAGCGGTGCGGCAGTCCGACACCGAGGTCGCAGGCAGCTTCAGACTTTTACCCGCGCCAGAGCTGCATCTAAGGCCTTGGACACCTCCGCCAGCCCGCGCGACGTCTCCGCAATCCCGGTCACTGCCATCGCGGAATCCTCGGCCCGCCGGGCGATGTCCTCGACGCTGCCGGCGATCGCCGCGGCAGCTGTCGACTGTTCCCGCGTCGCCAGCTCTATGCCATCGCTCAGGCGCAGGCTGTTCTCGGCAGACTCGCGAATGGCCGTCAGCGCAGACAGCGTTTCCTGGATCAGGCCGACGCTGAGCTCGACGCGAGTGCTCCCTGACTCGGCACTGCGGACCGCCGCGCGGGTTTCAGAGTGCAACGACGCGATGATGGCGCCGATCTCCACCGTTGCGCTGGTGGTGCGCTCGGCCAGCTTGCGCACTTCGTCGGCCACCACCGCGAAGCCGCGCCCCTGTTCACCAGCCCGTGCGGCTTCGATGGCGGCGTTCAGGGCGAGCAGGTTGGTCTGGTCGGCGATCTCCTTGATCACGGAGGCAATCTTGCCGATCTGCTCCGACGACAGACGGAGCTTGTCCATGGTGGCCGTCGTTTCAGTTACGGCCTGCGCCAGTTGTCCGATCTCGTTCGCGGCATGCCCCGCCTGCTCCATGCCTTCGGCCGCCATGCGTCGCGTCACTCGCGCGGCCTCGGCCGACGCGACGGCATTCTCGGCCACCTCACCGACCGCCACCGTCACCTGCTCGACGGCCGCCGCGGTATTGGAAGCCGAATCGCTTGTCCCCGCCGCGCTGTCGGAGACATGGCCACTCGATTGCTGCAACGCGTCCGACTGCGCCACGATCCGAGCTGCCGCTTCGCGCACATTGATCATGATCGCCTGCAGGTTGGCCATCATGGCGTTGTAGGCGTCGCCAATGGCCTGCAGTTCCCCGCCCCCCGCGAGGCATGCGACACGCCGCAGGTCGCCATCGCGCTGGGTCGCGGACATCGTCTCACGCAGGCGCGACAGGTCTGCGGAAATGCCACGCACCACCCCGAACTGCAACCACCCGCCAGCAAGCAGGGCCAGTATCAACGCGCCCCACAGCCAGGCGTTGGGCAGCGCAGCGCCACCCAACGCCGCTACAGCCAGAACGGCGACGGCCGCGGCCATAACGCCAAGCCCCCAACCGAAGCACGCCACCAGCGACCAGTTCGTCAAGCGCCCAAGCACTCCCGCACGGATCACGCGGCCATCACGAACATCAAACTTGCCTGGACTCGCGCGCATGCGGCGGTAGGCCGCATCGACACGTTCGATCACGGCACGCTCCGGTCGGCGACGAACCGATTCGTACCCGACCACCTCGCCGTTCTCCCGCACCGGCGAAGCGAAGGCGTGCACCCAGTAATACCCACCGTCCCTGCGTCGGTTCTTGACGTAGCCGCTCCACGGCCTGCCAGCCTTCAGTGCCCGCCACAAGTCGCCAAAGGCCTCGGGCGGCATGTCGGGGTGGCGGACGATGTTGTGCGGCTGCCCGACCAGCTCGCTGCGGTCGAACCCGGACAGCGCGACGAACAGGTCGTTTGCCGCCTCGATCCGCCCGGTCCGGTCCGTCCGGCTATAGATGAACTCCCCGTCGGGGACGATGGTTTCGTCCGAGCTAACAGGTTGGTTGATGCGCATTTTTCCCTCCCTCAGGCACTTGCATCCTTCACATACGGTGCATCCTCGTAACCCGGGAGCATCCTTGATGCGGACACGCACATATATTTTTTAATTTTGTGCCATATCAAGGAAACGCCAAGCGCACCATGCCACGCGCAGGCAAAAAAAAACGGCGCCGAAGCGCCGTGTCCCATTAGGGAGAGGGGAAGTCGGGAGAGACTGTCCGTTACATGCTGCGGCGGTACTGACCGCCGACCTTGTAGAGTGCGTCGGTGATCTGGCCGAGCGAGCAGTAGCGCACGGCGTCGACCAGCACCTCGAACACGTTGGCGTTGTCGATGACGGCCTGCTGCAGCTTGGCCTGCCATTTGGGCGCCTCGGCCTTGTTGCGGGCATGGAAGTCGGCCAGGCGCTTGAGCTGCGACTGCTTTTCTTCCTCGGTGGAACGGGCCAGCTCGATCTCCTGCTGGGCCTGGCCCTTCGGGTTGAGGAAGGTATTCACGCCGATGATCGGGTAGGAGCCGTCGTGCTTCTTGTGCTCGTAGTAGAGCGACTCCTCCTGGATCTTGCCGCGCTGGTAGCCGGTTTCCATCGCGCCGAGCACGCCGCCACGCGACGCGATGGCCTCGAACTCCTTGAGCACCGCTTCTTCGACGAGGTCGGTGAGTTCCTCGATGATGAAGGCGCCCTGGTTCGGGTTCTCGTTCTTGGCCAGGCCCCACTCGCGGTTGATGATGAGCTGGATCGCCATCGCACGGCGCACGGACTCTTCGGTCGGCGTGGTGATCGCCTCGTCGTAGGCGTTGGTGTGCAGCGAGTTGCAGTTGTCGTAGATCGCGATCAGCGCCTGCAGCGTGGTGCGGATGTCGTTGAAGTCCATCTCCTGGGCGTGCAGCGAGCGGCCCGAGGTCTGCACGTGGTACTTCAGCTTCTGGCTGCGCTCATTGGCACCGTACTTGTTCTTCATCGCCACCGCCCAGATGCGGCGGGCGACGCGGCCGATCACCGAGTATTCCGGGTCCATGCCGTTACTGAAGAAGAAGGACAGGTTGGGCGCGAAGTCGTCGATGTGCATGCCGCGCGCGAGGTACGACTCGACGTAGGTGAAGCCGTTCGACAGCGTGAAGGCGAGCTGGCTGATCGGGTTCGCGCCGGCCTCGGCGATGTGGTAGCCGGAGATCGACACCGAATAGAAGTTCTGCACCTTGTTATGGACGAAGTACTCCTGGATGTCGCCCATCATCTTCAGCGCGAACTCGGTGCTGAAGATGCAGGTGTTCTGGCCCTGGTCTTCCTTCAGGATGTCGGCCTGCACCGTGCCGCGCACGGTCGACAGCGTCCAGGCCTTGATCTTGGCGTACTCGTCTTCGGTCGGGTCGCGGCCGTTGTCGGCCTTGAACTTGGCGATCTGCTGGTCGAGCGCGGTGTTGAAGAAGAAGGCCAGGATGATCGGCGCCGGGCCGTTGATCGTCATCGACACCGAGGTGGTCGGCGCGCACAGGTCGAAGCCGTCGTAGAGCACCTTCATGTCATCCAGCGTGGCGATCGACACGCCGGAGTTACCGATCTTGCCGTAGATGTCCGGACGCAGGTCGGGGTCGCAGCCGTACAGGGTGACCGAGTCGAAGGCGGTCGACAGGCGGTGCGCCGGCATGCCCTCGGACACCTTCTTGAAGCGGCGGTTGGTGCGGAAGGCGTCGCCCTCGCCCGCGAACATGCGGGTCGGGTCCTCGCCTTCGCGCTTGAACGCGAACACGCCGGCGGTGTAGGGGAAGGAGCCGGGGACGTTTTCCTTCATCAGGAACTTGAGCGTCTCGCCCTCGTCCTCGAAGCTTGGCAGCGCCACCTTGCGGATCTTGCTGCCGGCCAGCGAGGTGTGGGTGAGCTGGGTGCGGATCTCCTTGTCGCGGATCTTCACCACGTATTCGTCGGCGGCGTACAGCGCCTTCTCGGTCGGCCACTGCTCGAGCAGCTTCTTGGCCTGCGGGGTGAGTTCGCCGTCCTTCCAGTTGATCAGCTCGTCGAACGAACCGGCATCCTTTCCGCACTGCTCGAACAGGCACTTGGCGATCTTCAGCGACTGGCGCTCGCGCGCCACGCGGGCTTGCTGCTCGACGTGCTTGTGGTAGCCGCGGACGGTGTCGGCGATCTCGGCCAGGTAGCGGGTACGGTCGGCCGGGACGATGGCGCGGCCTTCGGAGGAGGCCTTCACGCTCACCGCGGGCAGCTTGCTCTTGGCAACCTTGAGTCCCTTGCCCACCAGCGCCGGCAGCATGGCCTGGTACAGCGCGGTGACGCCGTCGTCGTTGAAGCGCGCCGCCATGGTGCCGAACACCGGCATCTCATCCGGGCGCTGACTGAACAGCTCGCGGTTGCGCTGGTACTGCTTGGCGACGTCGCGCAGCGCGTCCTGCGCGCCCTTGCGGTCGAACTTGTTGATGGCCACGAAGTCCGCGAAGTCGAGCATGTCGATCTTCTCGAGCTGGCTGGCGGCGCCGAACTCGGGGGTCATGACGTACAGCGACAGATCGACGAAGGGCACGATCGCGGCGTTGCCCTGGCCGATGCCCGAGGTCTCGACCACCACCAGGTCGAAGCCCGCCAGCTTGCATGCGGCGATGACTTCGGGCAGCGCGGCGGATACTTCCGAGCCGGTGTCGCGGGTGGCGAGCGAGCGCATGTAGATGTTGTCGTGCTCGATCGCGTTCATGCGGATGCGGTCGCCCAGCAGCGCGCCGCCGGTGCGCTTGCGCGAGGGGTCGATCGACACGATGGCGAGCTTGAGCTTGTCGTCCTGGTCGAGACGGAAGCGGCGCACCAACTCGTCGGTCAGCGAGGACTTGCCCGCGCCGCCGGTGCCGGTGATGCCCAGCGTCGGCACCTTGGTCTTGGCCGCGGCGTCGATCAGCGCCTTCTTGACGTCGTCGCCGTAGCCGCCGTTCTCGAGCGCGGTGATGATGCGCGACAGCGCACGGCGATCGCCGGCGGCCAGCGCCTTCAGCACCGCGTCGGCCTTCTGCGGCGCAGCCTTGGTGATGTCGGTGTCGCAGCGCTCGACCACGCTGTTGATCATGCCCTGCAGGCCCATCTTGGCGCCGTCTTCGGGCGAGAAGATGTGGGTGACACCGTACTCGTGCAACTCCTTGATCTCGGCCGGCACGATCACGCCGCCGCCGCCGCCGAAGACCTTGATGTGCTCGCCGCCGTTGGCCTTGAGCAGATCGATCATGTACTTGAAGAACTCGACGTGGCCACCCTGGTAACTCGTGATGGCGATGCCCTGCACGTCTTCCTGCAGCGCGGCATTGACGATCTCGCCCACCGAACGGTTGTGGCCGAGGTGGATGACCTCGGAGCCGGTCGACTGCAGGATGCGGCGCATGATGTTGATCGAGGCATCGTGGCCGTCGAACAGCGCCGCGGCGGTAACGAAACGCACCTTGTTCTTCGGCTTGTAGGGCTGCAGCTTGTGCGCAACGCTCAGGTCGGTCATGTCGGTCTTCCCCCGGACGTGTTGATGATGGTGGTGCTGCTGTTATGGCCTGAATGGTAGAAGGCGCCCGGCGCCTTTGCCATTGCGCTTGCCGACGGCAATCATGCAAAATCCGCCAATCTTCGATGCAGCACGGCGCCTACCCGTCCCCTCCGACACCATGCTCCCGAACAAGCGCGAACGACAGCGCGGTCATCGCCAGGCAGCCCGAAATCAAGCCACTGTGGCGATGGGCTTCGTCGACGGCATGCTGTCGGGCCTGCGCCGCCGGGGTCACGACCCCACCCCGCTACTGACCGCGACCGGCATCAGCCTTGCAGATGTCGCCAGCCGCGTCCCGGTCGACCGCTATGCCGCGCTCTACAACCTGATCATCGCCGAACTCGACGACGAGGCCTTCGCCCTGTTCTCGCGACCGATGCCCACCGGCAGCTTCGAGTTCCTGTGTCGCGGCATGCTGGGCGCGGCGACGCTCGACGACGCCCTGGCGCGGGCCTGCCGCTTCCTGCGCATCGTGCTGCCCGACCTGCGGGTGAGCGTCCGCCGTGACGGCACGCGCGCCGAGCTCGAGATCGCGGAGGCGCAGCCCGTGTTCGCCGGGCGCGAAGACCCGGCCCGCGTCTTCGCCTTCGAATGGCTGCTGCGACTGGTGCATGGCGTGGCCTGCTGGTTCGTCGGCCGCGGCCTCGCGCTCGACAGCGTGCGCTTTCCCTACGCCCGGCCGGCGCATGCCGACGACTACGCGCTTGTCTATACCGAACGCTCGAGCTTCGAAGGCGACACCCTGCTGGCCCGCTTCCACGACAACCTGCTCGACCTCCCCATCCGGCGCGACGACGCCGCGCTCGGCCGCTTCCTGGAAGGCGCACCGGGCCGCATCTCGATGCTCTATCGCCGCGACCGCGAGATGGTGCTGCGGGTGCGCGACCTGCTGCGCGCCGCGCTGCCGGAGAACCTGTCGATCGAACAGGTCGCACAGCAGTTGCACCTGTCGACCCGCACCCTGCACCGCAGGCTGGAGGACGAAGGCTCGAGCTTCCGCCTGATCAAGGAGGCCACCCGGCGCGACATCGCCTATGCACGCCTCACGAAGACTGCGCAGCCGATCGCGCAGCTGGCGGCGGACCTGGGCTACGCCGACACCTCCACCTTCTATCGCGCCTTCGTTGCCTGGTCGGGCCAGTCACCCGAGCAGTTCCGCAGCCAGCTGGCCGCCCGGCAGGGCGCCATGACAGGTGGGAAACCCGCAAAACGCGACAATCAATAACGTTGACGTAAACGTAACCACTTCGTCAGGATGACGGGTTCACGCGGCCTGCCATGGATGTGACGCCTGCCCTGCCCGGCAGCGACGAACTGTGCAACCATTGGCCGGAAGACACTCGAAAGACTCAGGAGACACGCCCGGATCATGGCGAAGGCAGTCGAGGAAGAACTTCAGTTGAGCACGTCGTCGCCGGAGCAGCGCCGCCGCTACGACCTGCTGATGGCTGGCCTCGACCTGCTCGACCAGGCCATCGCCGTGTTCGACGCGTCGCCGAAGCTTGTCACCTGGAACAAGGCACTGCTGCGCCTGCTCGACTTCCCCGAATCGCTGGTCCGCGTCGGCACGCCGTTCGAAGCCTTCGTGCGCTTCAACGCCGAGCGCGGCGAGTATGGAGAAGGCGACATCGAGAAGCTGGTTGCCGCGCGCATGGCTTCGGCCCGTGCCTTCGAGCCGCACTACGTCGAACGCGTGCGCCCCAACGGTCAGGTGCTCGCGGTGCGCGGGGTGCCGATCCCCAACCTCGGCTTCGTGTCCTTGTGGACCGACGTCACCGAGCAGCGCCGCGCCGAAGCCGTCATCCAGGAACAGAACGCACGCCTCGAGGCGCGGGTGCGTGAGCGCACGGCCGAACTGGAACAGGCCAACCGCGAGATCGACCAGATCGCCGAGGCGCTGCGCCTGTCCGAAGGCCGGATGCGGCTGATCCTCGACGCCATCCCGGCGATGATTGCCCACGTGGACGCAGGCCGCCGCTACCGCTTCGCCAACCGCGCCTACGCCGAGTGGTTCGGCCTGACCAAGGAGAACATCGTCGGCCGGTCGATCGCCGAGGTCTTCGGCGACGACGCCTACACCACGATCAAGCCCTTTCTCGAGGACGCGGAGCACGGTGAGCGGGTCAACTACGAGTACGCGCGCAAGAACGCCGACGGCCGGCTGGTCCATGCACGCAGTGCGGTGGTCCCGGACGTATCGGTCGAAGGCGGATTCCGCGGTTACTTCGTGATGTCGATCGACATCACCGAGCAGAAGGCCAGCCAGGCCGCACTGGTGCAGGCGCAGAAGATGGAGGCGGTCGGCCAGCTCACCGGCGGGCTGGCACACGATTTCAACAACCTGCTCACCATCATCATCGGCAACCTGTCGGCCTTGCAGGGCAAGCTGGCCGGCGGTGAGGGCAGCGACTACGTCGACCCGTCGCTGCAGGCGGCACGGCGCGGCGCAGAGCTGATCCGCCGCCTGCTCACCTTCTCCCGCCGCCAGATGCTGGAGCCCACCGCGGTCGAGGTCGGCGAACTCGTGCGCAACATGACGCAGTTGCTGGTGCGCACCCTGGGCGAAACCATTGCCGTGCATCTGCAGTTGCCCGACATGCCGATCTACGCGCTGGCCGATCCCCACCAGCTCGAGAACGCGATCCTCAACCTTGCCATCAACGCGCGCGACGCAATGCCCGAGGGCGGCGAACTCACGATCGCCGTGCAGTTGCGTCGGGTCGATGGCGCGCTGGCGAAGATCGGCGAGGTCGTGCCTGGCGACTACGTGCAGTTCGACGTCAGCGATACCGGCAAGGGCATCGAGCCGGCGGTGCTGGCGCGCGTGTTCGAGCCTTTCTTCACCACCAAGCCCTTCGGCGGCGGCAGCGGCCTGGGCCTGTCGATGGTGTATGGCTTCGTGCGCCAGTCCGGCGGCAACATCCGCATCCTCAGCACCCCGGGCAAGGGCACGAATGTGCGCTTCGTGCTGCCCGAGACGCGACCGCTCGAGCAGGCCCCGCTTACCGCCAGCCGCCAGGATGCACCTGCCGCAGCCCTGCAGGGTCCCATCCTGCTGGTGGAAGACGAACCCGAGGTGCGCAAGGTGGTCCGAATGCAGCTCACCGCGCTAGGCCACGCGGTGATCGAAGCCGGCGATGGCGTCGAAGCCCTGGCGCTGCTCGAGAGCATCGACGACATCGCGGTGCTGATCAGCGACACCGTGATGCCGGGCGGACTGAACGGCCGCGAACTGGCGCAGCGCGCCCGCGCCCTGCGTCCTGCGCTGCCCATCCTGCTGGTCACCGGCTACGCCAGCGAGCAGCCCGTCAGCGACGACGCAGTCGCCGATGTCCCGGTATTGCGCAAGCCTTTCGACCCGCCGGCGCTCGCTGCCGCGCTGGCCAGCCTGACCCTGACGGACCCGACCACGGAGCCTTCCGCCCCATGACGATGAACGCAACGGATACCGGTAGCCCGGTCATCTTCGTCCTCGAGGATGAGCCGGACATCGCCCGCCTGATCTGCAGCAACCTCGCCGAATACGGGTTCCGCTGCGAGCACCTGCGCACCGGGCGCGACCTGCTGGTGCGCGCGCGCGCCACGACGCCCGACCTGTGCATCGTCGACCTGGGCCTGCCCGACATGGATGGCATGCAGGTCGTACGCCAGTTGCAGGAGGGCACGCCGTGCGCGGTGCTCATCCTGACCGGCCGCAACGACGTCACCGACCGCGTGCTCGGCCTCGAACTCGGTGCCGACGACTACATCGTGAAGCCCTTCGAACCGCGCGAGCTGGTCGCCCGCGTGCGTTCCATCCTGCGTCGCTACCAGCGCTCGGCGACTGCCGAAGTAACCACCGAACGCAATATCGCCAGCTTTTCCGGCTGGACTTTCGACGGCAACCGCCACACCCTCACCGCACCCGACGGCCGCGAGATCGGCCTGTCCGCAGCAGAAGCCGGCCTGCTCGCCACCCTGCTGCGCCGACCGAACAAGATCCTGTCGCGCGAACAACTGCTGGGCGAGCGCGACGTCGATCCCTTCGACCGAAGCATCGACGTGCGCATTTCGCGCCTGCGACGCAAGCTCGACGACGATCCGCAGAACCCGAAGCTGATCAAGACCGTGTACGGCGCGGGCTACCTGTTCGCGGCCCAGGTGAGCTGGCAGTGAATGCCGCCATCCGTCCGCGTGGGAGGTTTTCAAGTTCGCCGTCGACGTTCATAATTATGAGTTATTGATTAGCCACCATCGGAGTTCCCATGTCGTCCCAGCGCCCGTTCAAGATCCTCGGCATCCAGCAGATCGCCATCGGCGGCCCGAGCAAGGAGAAGCTCAAGACCCTGTGGGTCGACATGCTCGGCCTGGAAGTCACCGGCAACTTCGTCTCCGAGCGCGAGAACGTCGACGAGGACATCTGCGCGATGGGCGCCGGCCCGTTCAAGGTCGAGGTCGACCTGATGCAGCCGCTCGACCCCGAGAAGAAGCCCGCCGTACACGCCACGCCGCTGAACCACGTCGGCCTGTGGGTGGACGATCTGCCGAAGGCGGTGGAATGGCTGAGCGCCAACGGCGTGCGTTTTGCGCCTGGCGGCATCCGCCGCGGCGCAGCGGGCTTCGACATCACCTTCCTGCATCCGAAGGGCAACGAGGAATTCCCGATCGGCGGCGAAGGCGTGCTGGTCGAACTGGTGCAGGCACCGGCCGAAGTCGTCGAGGCTTTCGCCAAACTCGCCACAAGCTGAGCACGGCAACAACGACAAAAGGGGCACGGCCTTTGGGGGCGTGCCCCTTATCTATTCCGGCCCCGCTGCGCGACGACTAAAGCGCCGCAACCGAGAAGGTGTCGCACGCACGCAGGTCGCCCTGCTCCAGGCCGACACGGAACCAGCGCACCCGTTGCGCCGCACTGCCGTGGGTGAAGCTGTCGGGCACGGCGTAGCCCTGCGCCTGCTTCTGGATGCGGTCGTCGCCAATCGCGCTTGCAGCGCGCAAGGCTTCCTCCACATCACCCTGCTCGAGAACCTGCCGCGTACGGTCGGCATGATGCGCCCACACCCCGGCCAGGCAGTCGGCCTGCAGCTCGAGGCGGACGGATAGCAGGTTCGCCTCCCGCTCGGACAGGCGCTGGCGCGCCTGCTGCACCTTGTCCGAAATGCCGAGCAGGTTCTGAACGTGGTGTCCGACCTCGTGCGCGATCACGTAAGCCTGGGCGAAATCGCCCGGCGCACCGAAGCGACGGTGAAGATCGTCAAAGAAGGACAGGTCGAGATACACCTTGCCATCGGCCGGGCAGTAGAACGGCCCCATCTGCGCCTGCCCGACGCCGCACGCGCTGCGCGTGGCGCCGGTGTAGAGCACCAGCTTTGGTTCCTGGTAATTGCGGCCGCCCGACTGGAAGATCGGTCCCCAGGTGTCCTCGGTGTCGGCCAGCACCATCGACGTGAAACGCGCCAGCTCATCCTCGGCCGCCGAGCGTGGTGCGCCCGGCTGTGAGGACTCGATTGCGGGTGGCTGCACCATGGTCGCCGTGTCGAGCACCACGCCCGGATCGATGCCGAAGTACATCGCCACCAGGACCAGCACGATGGTGCCGATGCCGATCTTGCCGCGCCCGCCGAGGTGATGCCCACCCTGGCCGCGCCGATCCTCGACGTTGCGGCTCTCCCTGCCGTTGCGAAAGTCCATGATCCTCTCCCGCCAGTTCCTGTTGGCATGCTACTCCGCCAGCCGCGGCGGCGGGAGAGGATGTCTGGCGCTCAGGCGGTCTGGGCAGCCGCGGCGAGCTTGTCCTCGCGGATCGCCTCGTACTCGTCTTCCCAGAACCACTTCGCTTCGCCGAAGGCCGGCTTCAGGTGGTGCAGCCAGGTGGCCTGGTCGTCGTATTGGGCGAAGAACGGGCGCTGCACCCAGTCCGGGTTGCGGCCCTGGATGAAGCGCAGCACGAAGACTTTCTCGCCGGCGATCTCGGCCACGCCCTGGATCTCGACCTTGCCGGGGCTGGCGCTCATGCTCGGGCCGCGCGCGGTACGGGCCAGACCGGACACCTGCTGCATCGCCTCGCGGTAGATCTGCCACGCACGCGCCAGCGGCACCTCGAAGTAGGCGCGCGCGCCGGTGTCGCGCTCGGCGAACATGTAGTAGGGCACGATGCCGAGCTTGACCTGCAACTTCCACATCCTGGCCCACACCGCCGGATCGTCGTTGATGTGCGCCAGCAGCGGCCCTTGCGCGCGAATCACGGCGCCAGTGCTGCGGATGCGACGGATCGCGGCCTGGGCGACCTCGGTGTCGAGTTCCTTCCAGTGGTTGTAGTGCGCCATCAGCGCAACGTGCTTGCCGGCTTCCACTAGTTGCGTCAGCAGGCGGATCAGGTCGTCGGCGTCCTCTGCTCCGAGGAAGCGGTGCGGCCAGAAGGTCAGTGCCTTGGAGCCGATGCGGATGGTCTGGATGTGGTCGAACTCGGGCTGCAGCAGCGGCTCCAGATAGTCGCGCAGGTGGCGCGTCTTCATCACCATCGGGTCGCCGCCGGTGAACAGCAGGTCGGTCACTTCGGTATTGCGGCGCAGGTAGTCGTGCAGCGTCTTCGCTTCGGAAGCGGCGATGCGCAGCTCCTTGTCGCCGACGAACTGCGCCCAGCGGAAGCAGAAGGTGCAATAGCTGTGGCAGGTCTGGCCCTGGCTGGGGAAGAACAGCACGGTTTCGCGGTACTTGTGCTGGATGCCGTCGAGACGGTTGCCGTGCTCGTCGCGCGGCATGTTCATCTCCATCTGGTCAGCCGGGTGCGGGTTGAGCTCGTGGCGCACCTCGGCAACGGCCTGCTCCAGCGCGGCCTTGTCCGCACCCTCGCGCAACAGGTCGGCGATGCGGTCGAAGTGCTCGGGCGCGAGCATGCCGCGCTGCGGGAAGGTGAGCTGGAAGATGGGATCGGCCGGGATGTTGTTCCAGTCGATCAGCTCGTCGATGACGTACTGGTTCACACGGAACGGCAGCACGGAGGACACCACCTTCATCTCGAAGCGCTGCGCGTCCGACAGCTTGTCGAGTTGCGGGATGCGGTCGAGGTCACGCTGCGTGTAAACCTTGAACGGCACCGGCTCGAAAGCGGCCTGAGCGGCCTCCTCGATGCGCCAACGGGGCTTGAGGGCCTGCACTTGAGCACTCATCTGTCGTCTCCTTGCGGTCTGGTCTTGCAATTTGCGTCGGCGCCACGGAGGCGGCGCCCACAGCCCTGCGACCGGATGCACGTGGATCGGTCGGACGGTCGTCAGGGAATCAGGAAAAGCGTCCGGCGGCGCAGAGGGATGGCGCCCGGGCCCGGATCGGCATGCGCCCGCTTCCGCGGGCTCGATGGAAGTGGGCGCATGTTATTTCACAAAGTAAATTTGTGCAAATATGATTCAGCGACCTGCAATTTAGTTCCCGACGGGATCGCCTGCCGCCTTCGCGCGCGGCATCTCGGCCCGCTGGCGCCCATCGGCATCGCCATCCGGCACGCGCAAAGTCCGCCTGAAATGGAGGGAACCCCGGGCGAAAAAATGCATCCCTCCACCATTGGCATCAAAGTTGCTTTGTTACCTTTAACCTCACTCCGGCCATCCCTCAGGGACCCTGCCGGATCGCGCTGCGCCCGGTCGCCACTCGATTCGCCGCCTGATCACGTTCAATGCTGCTCGCCTCACTCATCCTCATCCCGTTCCTCGGCAGTGCCCTTGCCGCACTGATGCCGCAGGACGCGCGCAACCGCGAATCCTGGCTGGCGATCGCGGTTGCGGTTTGCGGCCTGCTAATCGCGCTCGCCCTGTTCCCGCAGATTGCGAGCGGCGAAGTGCTGCGCGAGGAGTTCGCCTGGCTGCCTGCGCAGGGCCTCTTCTTCGTGCTGCGGGTCGACGGGCTGGCCTGGGTGTTCGCCGTTCTGGTGCTCGCCATCGGCCTGCTGGTGGTGCTCTACGCGCGCTACTACATGTCGCCCGACGATCCGGTGCCGCGCTTCTTCTCCTTCCTGCTCGCCTTCATGGGCTCGATGCTGGGCGTGGTGCTGTCGGGCAATCTGGTTCAACTGGTGGTGTTCTGGGAGCTCACCAGCCTCACCTCCTTCCTGCTGATCGGCTACTGGCACCACCGGGCCGACGCCCGTCGCGGCGCGCGCATGGCCTTCACCGTGACTGCCACCGGCGGACTGTGCCTGCTCGCCGGCGTGCTGGTGCTCGGTCATATCGTCGGCAGCTACGACCTCGACAATGTGCTTGCAGCCGGCGACCAGATCCGCGGCCACGACCTGTATCTGGCCGCACTCGCCCTGATCGCGCTCGGCGCGCTGACCAAGAGCGCGCAGTTCCCGTTCCATTTCTGGCTGCCGCACGCAATGGCAGCGCCCACCCCGGTGTCGTCCTACCTGCACTCGGCGACGATGGTGAAGGCCGGCGTCTTCCTGCTGGTGCGGCTGTGGCCGGCACTGGCGGGCACGCCGGAGTGGACCTGGGTCGTCGGCGGCGCCGGCGTCTGTACCCTGCTGCTCGGCGCCTTCATCGCCATCTTCCAGCACGACCTCAAGGGCCTGCTGGCGTACTCGACCATCAGCCATCTCGGCCTGATCACGCTGCTGATCGGCATTGGCACGCCGCTGGCAATGGTCGCGGCGATCTTCCACATCCTCAACCACGCGACGTTCAAGGCATCGCTGTTCATGGCCGCCGGCATCATCGACCATGAGTCTGGAACGCGTGACCTGCGCCTGCTGCGCGGACTGCGCCACAAGCTGCCGGTCACCGCCACGCTGGCCATCGTCGCCAGCGCGGCGATGGCGGGCGTGCCGCTGCTGAACGGCTTCCTGTCGAAGGAGATGTTCTTCGCCGAGACACTGCACGTCGGCGGCGACCGCAACTGGTGGATGTCCTTCGCCGCGGTGGCGATGGGGATGTTCAGCGTCGCCTACTCGCTGCGCTTCATCTCGATCTTCTTCGGCACGCCGGCGCAGGACCTGCCGCGCGATCCGCACGAACCGCCGCGCTGGATGCGCTTTCCGGTCGAGCTGCTGGTGCTCACCTGCCTCATCGTCGGCATCGCACCCGGCATCAGCATCGAACCGATCCTGAACATCGCGGTGCATTCGGTGCTCGGCAGCGCTGCCCCGGACTATGACCTCGCGGTGTGGCACGGTCTGAACCTGCCGCTCTTCATGAGCGTGCTCGCGCTCGCGGGCGGCGTGTTGCTGTACATCGTCCTGCGGCGCCACTTCGATCTGCAGCAGCGCGAGCAGGTGCCGCTGATCCACCGCTTCAACGGCGCGCAGGCCTACGAGACGACGATGCTGCAGCTGACACGCTCGGCAGGCTGGCTACTCAGGCGCATCGGCACCACCCGGCTGCAATCCCAGTTGGTGCTGCTGATGCTCATGCTGCTGGTGGTGCCGCCGATCCTCGCCGGCGCGCCGCCCGCGTGGACGCGCATCCCGCTGCAGGACTTCGACCCGCTGTTCGCTGCGATCTGGGCCATCGGCGGTGCCTGCGCCGTCGCCGGCGCCTGGATGGCGAAGTATCACCGCCTGGCCGCGCTGGCCCTCATCGGCGGCACCGGCATCGTCACCGCAGCGACCTTCCTGTGGCTGTCCGCGCCCGACCTGGCGCTGACCCAGCTGATGGTGGAGACCGTCACCACCGTGCTGATCCTGCTCGGCTTGCGCTGGCTGCCGCCACGGCTCGAGTCGGTCGACACCCCCGCGCAATCGCCCACCCGCGTGTGGCTGAGGCGTTCGCGCGACCTGCTGATCGCGGTCGGTGGCGGCCTCGCGCTGGCCGCGCTCACGTATGCGGTGCTGGTGCATCCGGCCTCGGACACGATCGCCGACTTCTTCCTGCTCAACGCACTGGGCGGCGGGGGCGGCAGCAACGTGGTCAACGTCCTGCTGGTGGACTTCCGCAGCTTCGACACCCTGGGCGAGATCACTGTGCTGGCGATCGTCGCCCTCACGGTGTATGCCCTGCTGCGTCGCTTCCGCCCGGCCCCGGAAAGTGCAGGCGTCCCGCCGCAGCAGCGCTTCGAGGCGGACCCCGCCAGCAGGCAAACCCCTGCGCAACAGGCGGACAGCGGCTACCTGCTGGTCGCCGGCATCTACATGCGCCTGCTGCTGCCCTTCATGGGCGTGATCGCAGTCTATTTCTTCATGCGCGGCCACAACCTGCCGGGAGGAGGCTTCGTCGCCGGCCTCATCTTCGCCGTCGCCATCCTGGTGCAGTACATGCTTGCGGGCACGGTCTGGGTCGAGAGCCACATCAACCTGCGCCCGCATCGCTGGCTGGGCTTCGGCCTGGTGCTGGCCTGCGCCACCGGCCTGGGTGCATGGCTGTTCGGCCACCCCTTCCTCACGACCCACACCGCGCACGTGGACTGGCCGCTGGTCGGCGAGCTGCACCTGCCGAGCGCCTTCGTGTTCGACCTTGGGGTGTTCACGGTCGTGGTCGGCACCACCATGCTGATGCTGGTCGCGCTGGCCCACCAGTCGCTGCGGGCACACCGCCTGCCGGGCGAGGAGGCCCAGGCCGTCGAACAAGGCAACGCCGACGGGAGGGCGAACTGATGGAACTGGTACTGGCGATCGCCGTCGGGGTGGTGTTCGGCTCGGGCATCTGGCTGATCCTGCGCCCGCGGACCTTCCAGCTCATCACCGGCCTGCTGCTGATGTCCTATGCGGTGAACCTGTTCATCTTCGCGATGGGCCGCCTGTGGGTGGACAAGCCCCCGATCACGCCCACCGCCGGTGTCGATCCCGCCCAGTTCGCCGATCCGCTGCCGCAGGGCCTGGTGCTGACCGCCATCGTGATCGGCTTCGCCACCACCGCGCTCTACCTGGTGATGATGATCGGCGCGCGCGGCCTGAGCGGCAGCGACCACGTCGATGGCGAGGAGCCGCGCGAATGAGCGCGCCCGCACGGCCGCCCGAAGGGAAGCGCTCTCCTCCCCCGGGGAGGATGTCGCGCAGCGACAGGAGGGTAGTCCAATGAACCCGCTGCCCTGGATGCACCACCTGATCATTGTCCCCGTGCTGCTGCCGCTGCTGGTCGGCGCGCTGCTGATCCCCGTCAACCAGAAGCGCCACGCGCGGAAGTTCGCCTTCAGCGTCGCCAGCGGCGCGCTGCTGTGGGGGGTGGCGATCGCCCTGCTGGTGCTGGTGGACCAGGAACACTGGCCGGATGGCATTGGCGTGTATCTCGCCTCGAACTGGACGGCGCCGTTCGGCATCGTGCTGATGGTCGACCGCCTTGCCGCGCTGATGCTGGTGCTGACCTCGACCATCGCACTGGCCGTGCTGGTGTTCTCGGCACGGCGCTGGGACCGGGTCGGCGTGCATTTCCACTCGCTGTTCCAGTTCCTGCTGATGGGGCTCAATGGCGCCTTCCTGACCAACGATCTGTTCAACCTCTTCGTGTTCTTCGAGGTGATGCTGGCGGCGTCCTACGGTCTGGTACTGCACGGCTACAACCTGCGCCGCATCCAGGCCGGCATGCAGTACATCGCGATCAACCTGGCCGCTTCGCTGCTGTTCCTGATCGGCGTGTCGCTGATCTATGCGGCCTCGGGCACGCTCAACATCGCCGACCTCGCGACGCGCGTGAGCGGCCTCGGTGCCCAGGACACCTGGCTGTTGCAGATCGGCGCCACCGTGCTGGCGCTCGCCTTCCTGACCAAGGGCGCGATGTGGCCGCTCGGGTTCTGGCTCCCCACCACCTATGCGTCCGCCTCCGCACCGGTCGGCGCGATGCTGGTGCTGATGACCAAGGTGGGGGTGTATGCGGTACTGCGGGTGTGGCTGGCGGTGTTCGGCGAGGGCAGCGGCGAAGGAGCGAGCGCGCTCGCCGGCTTCGGCCTCGCGGCGCTGACCGTCGGCGGGCTCGCGACCCTGCTGTTCGGGGCCGTCGGCATGCTGTCCAGCGAGGACGGCGGGCGCATGGCGGGCTACGGTGCGATCATCTCGTCCGGCACGCTGCTCGTGGTGATCGGCCATTCCGGCAGCGCGGTGCTGGCCTCGGGGCTGTACTACCTGCTCGGCTCCACGCTGGCAATGGCGGCCTTCATGCTGCTGATCGAACTCACCGAGCGCATCCGCCCGCCGGGCGCGGCGCTCCTCGCCATCACCATGGAAGCCTTCGCCATCGAGGACAAGCCGGAAGACCCGGTGGGCGTCGGCATGCCGGGAACCCTCACCTTTCTCGGGCTGAGCTTCGCTGCATGTGCGCTGGTGATCAGCGGCATGCCGCCGCTGTCGGGCTTCGTCGCCAAGTTCAGCCTCTTCCACGCGATGCTGGGCGCGACGCAGGGCGAGGTGCCGGCCACCACCTGGCTGATCATCGCGCTGATGGTGCTGGGCGGACTGGCGGCGATCATTGCCCTGATGCGGCTGGGTGTGCGCACCTTCTGGGCGTCGGGCGCCGTGACCGCGCCGCGGCTGCAGTTCTCCGAGGCCGTGCCCGTCGGCGCACTGGTGTTGGCGTGCGTGCTGCTGACGGTGCAGGCGGGGGCGGTGTTCGACTACCTCGGGCGCACCGCCAACGGCCTGCTGCGCAGCACCGATTACAGCGCGCGCGTGCTGGGCGAACCGCCCGTGCAGCGGGCACCGGCAGGAGGCGCGCAATGAGACGCTGGCTACCCGCACCGCTGTTGTCGGTCTGCCTGTTGCTGACGTGGCTGCTGCTCAACCAGAGCGTCGATGCCGCACACTGGCTGCTGGGCGGCGTGCTCGGCATCATTGCGCCACTGCTGGCGCGTCCGCTGCAGCCCCACGGCCATGCCCGGCTCCGCCGCCCGCTGGCGCTGTTGCGGCTGCTGTGGTTCTCGGCGATCGAGATCGTCCGCTCATGCTTCAACGTCAGTCAGATCATCCTGCTGCGCCGCTCGGCCGACGTGAACTCGCAGTTCATCCGGATCCCGCTCGACCTGCGCAGCCCGCACGGCCTGGCCCTGCTGTCCTGCCTCATCAACTCCACGCCGGGTACGGTGTGGGTGGAACTCCTGCCCGACAGCCACGACCTGCTGCTGCACGTGTTCGACCTGCACGATGCACAGTGGTGGGTGGAGACGATCAAGACGCGCTACGAGCAGCCGATCATCGAGGTCTTCGAGTCGGCCGGCGCAAGAAGCCCGGGAGAACCTGCATGACGGCCGTGACGCTGCTTTCGGCGGCAATCCTCTTCGCGCTGGCCTGCGTGATCCTTGCCATGATCCTGTGCACCCTGCGCCTGCTGATCGGGCCTTCGGCCCAGGACCGCGTGCTGGCGCTCGACACGCTGTGGATGTGCACGATGGTGCTCGCCCTGATGCTGGGCATCCGTCACGGCAGCCAGATCTATTTCGAGGCGGCGCTGATCATCGCCCTGCTCGGCTTCGTGTCGACGATCGCGCTGGCCAAGTTCCTGATGCGCGGGGAGGTGATCGAATGAGCACGGTTGCATCCCTGCCCTGGTGGGCCGCGGTGCCGGTGGCCGTCCTGCTCGTACTGGGCGGACTGATCACGCTGCTCGGCACGCTCGGCCTCCTGCGCCTGCAGACCTTCTATCAGCGCATCCACGGTCCCGCCATCACGACCACCCTCGGCGCGGGCTGCATCCTCGTCGCCTCGATGGTGTATTTCACCGTGGGGCAGTCACGCCTCGTGATCCACGAATTGCTGATCAGCGTCTTCGTGCTGATGACGGCGCCGGTCGTGGCCATGCTGATCATGCGCGCCGCCGTCTACCGGGACCTTCGCAACCACCGCGACCCGGTCGCAACCGGCGATCAGCCGCCAGAGCCGGACTGATCCGTAGCCGCGAGCGCTTCGTGCAGAAAAAAAACGGGCCTGCTCGCGCAGGCCCGCCGATTCGACAGGCACCCGGACACAAGGCCCGGATCTCCCTCCCCATCGATCAAAAACGTCTCATGGGTTCGATCACTCGAACTCGATGATGACCTCGTCCACCGAGAGGCTGGCGCCCGGCTTGGCGACGATCTTCTTGACCTTGCCGTCCTGCTCGGCCCGGAGCAGGTTCTCCATCTTCATCGCCTCGATGACGGCGAGCTTCTCGCCCGCCTTCACTTCCTGACCTTCGGCCACGGCAATCTCGCGCAGCAGGCCCGGCATCGGCGACAGCAGGAACTTCGACATGTCGGGCGGCAGCTTCTCGGGCATCAGCGACAGCAGGTGCGCGGCACGCACCGTCATCACCATCGGCTCGACCTGCAGGCCGAAGTGCGAGATGCGGTAGCGCAGGCCGCGACGCTCGATCTGCAGGCCGATCGGTGCGCCGTTGACGGTGCCGCTGAACAGCAGATCGCCGAAGACCCAGTCAGACACGATGTTGTAGGTCTTGCCCTCGTGGGTGACGGCGAGACCACCCTCGATCGCGCGGGTCGTCATCGGGTACTGCTTGCCGCCCATGACCACCACCCACTCGCTGGCGACCTTGCGGCCGTGGCCGGCAAGCTGGCCCTCGATCTGCACCGCGCGCTCGATGTAGCGCATGCGGGCGAAGGTGGCGACGGCGGCGAGCAGCGCCGGATCGTCGTGCGGCACCATCGAGGCGTCGAAGCCCTGCGGATACTCCTCGGCGATGAAGCCGGTGTTGAAGTTGCCCGAGCAGAAGCGCGGGTGCTGCAGCAGCGCGGCCTGGAAGGGAATGTTGGAGCTGATGCCGCGGATCACGAAGTGGTTCAGCGCGTCGCGCATGCGCTCGATGGCCTGCTGGCGGTCCTTGCCGTGCACGATGAGCTTGGCGATCATCGAGTCGTAGTACATCGAGATCTCGCCGCCTTCATACACGCCGGTGTCGACGCGCACCTGGCCCGGCACCTCCTGCGGCGCCTGGAACTTCACCAGACGACCGGTGGACGGCAGGAAGCCGCGGAACGGGTCTTCGGCGTTGATGCGGCATTCCATCGACCAGCCGTCGATCTTCACGTCGGCCTGGGCCAGCGGCAGCTTCTCGCCGTAGGCGACGCGGATCATCTGCTCGACCAGGTCGAGGCCGGTGATCAGCTCGGTAACCGGGTGCTCGACCTGCAGGCGGGTGTTCATCTCCAGGAAGTAGAATTCCTTGGTCGCGCCGCTGACCACGAACTCGACCGTACCGGCCGACTCGTAGTTGACCGCGCGTGCCAGCGCCACGGCCTGCTCGCCCATCGCCTTGCGCATCGCCGGATCGACGAAGGGGCTCGGCGCCTCCTCGATGACCTTCTGGTGACGGCGCTGGATCGAGCAGTCGCGCTCGTTCAGATAGACGTAGTTGCCATGCGAGTCGCCCAGCACCTGGATCTCGATGTGGCGCGGCTCGAGCACGTACTTCTCGATGAAGACGCGGTCGTCGCCGAAGGCGTTCTTCGCTTCATTGACGCAGGAGGCGAAGCCCTCGTGCGCCTCCTTGTCGTTGAAGGCCACGCGCAGGCCCTTGCCGCCACCGCCGGCGGAGGCCTTGATCATCACCGGATAGCCGATCTTCTTCGCGATCTCGACGGCCTCGTCGGGCCCCGCGATCGCGTCGTTGTAGCCGGGGATGGTGTTCACGCCCGCTTCGATCGCCAGCTTCTTGGACTCGATCTTGTCGCCCATCTTGGCGACCGAGTAGTGCTTCGGGCCGATGAACTTGATGCCTTCCTCTTCCAGGCGGCGCGAGAACTCGGCGTTCTCCGACAGGAAACCGTAGCCCGGGTGCACCGCTTCGGCGCCGGTCTGCTTGCAGGCGGCGATGATCTTGTCCATCACCAGGTAGGACTCTTTGGACGGCGCCGGGCCGATGCACACAGCCTCGTCGGCCAGTTCGACGAACAGCGCGTCCTTGTCCGCTTCCGAGTGCACGGCGACGGTCTGGATACCCATCTTGCGGGCGGTCTTGATGACGCGGCAGGCAATCTCGCCGCGGTTTGCAATCAGGATCTTCTTGAACATGTATGTATTCCTCGTGCGCGGATCAGAGCGGGATGTTGCCGTGCTTGCGCCACGGGTTTTCCAGTTCCTTGTCCTTCAGCATCGCCAGCGAACGGCACACGCGCTTGCGGGTCTCGTGCGGCATGATCACGTCGTCGATGAAGCCACGCGCGCCGGCCACGAAGGGGTTGGCGAAGCGACGCTTGTACTCGGCCTCGCGCTCGGCGATCTTGGCCGGGTCGTTCTTTTCCTCGCGGAAGATGATCTCCACCGCGCCCTTCGGCCCCATCACCGCGATCTCGGCGCTCGGCCAGGCGAAGTTGACGTCGCCGCGCAGATGCTTGGACGACATCACGTCGTAGGCGCCGCCGTAGGCCTTGCGGGTGATGAGGGTGACCTTCGGCACGGTGCATTCGGCGTAGGCGTACAGCAGCTTGGCGCCATGCTTGATGATGCCGCCGTATTCCTGCGCGGTGCCGGGCATGAAGCCGGGGACGTCGACCAGCGTGACGACCGGGATGTTGAAGGCGTCGCAGAAGCGCACGAAGCGCGCGGCCTTGATCGAGCTCTTGATGTCCAGGCAGCCGGCCAGCACCAGCGGCTGGTTGGCGACGATACCCACCGGGGCGCCTTCCATGCGCGCGAAACCGATGATGATGTTCTTGGCGTAGTCCGGCTGCAGTTCGAAGAAGTCGCCGTCATCGACCATCTTGATGATCAGCTCCTTCATGTCGTACGGCTGGTTGGGGTTGTCCGGCACCAGGGTATCGAGCGAGTAATCCAGACGGTCGGCCGGATCGACGCAGGGCACGACCGGCGGTTTCTCGCGGTTGCTGGCGGGGATGAAGCCGACCAGGCGGCGGGTCATCATCAGCGCCTCGACGTCGTTCTCGAACGCGAGGTCGGCCACGCCCGACTTGCTCGTGTGGGTGACGGCACCGCCCAGTTCCTCGGCGGTCACTTCCTCGTGGGTCACGGTCTTCACCACTTCCGGACCGGTCACGAACATGTAGGACGAGTCCTTGACCATGAAGATGAAGTCGGTCATCGACGGCGAATACACCGCACCGCCGGCGCAGGGGCCCATGATCAGCGAGATCTGCGGCACCACGCCCGAGGCCAGCACGTTGCGCTGGAACACGTCGGCGTAGCCGCCCAGCGAGTCCACGCCTTCCTGGATGCGCGCGCCGCCCGAGTCGTTGAGGCCGATCACCGGCGCGCCGACCTTCATCGCGTGGTCCATGACCTTGCAGATCTTCTCGGCGTGGGTCTCGGACAGCGAGCCGCCGAACACGGTGAAGTCCTGCGAGAACACGAACACCAGACGGCCGTTGATCGTGCCGTAACCCACCACCACGCCGTCACCCGGAATGTGGTCGGCGTTCATGCCGAATTCGTTGCAGCGGTGCTCCTTGAACATGTCCCATTCTTCGAAGCTGTCGTCGTCGAGCAGCAACTGGATACGTTCGCGCGCGGTGAGCTTGCCCTTGGCGTGCTGGGCGTCGATGCGCTTCTGGCCACCACCGAGGCGGGCCTTCTCGCGCTTCTCCTCCAGCTGACGAATGATGTCGTGCATTGATGATCTCCTGTCAGATCCTAGGGATTGTCGGGCCGCGACCTTGGCAAGCCCTTGATGTACTTCAAAGATGGCCGAGCAGGCGCAGCGCGGCGATCGAGGGCGTGGTGCTGCCCTCCTCCACCGCCCGCGCCAGCGCCGGCAGTTCCTGTTTCACCTGCGGGTGGCTGCGGAAACGGCTGCGCAGCCCGGAATCGATCAGTTCCCACATCCACGCCAGCGCCTGGTGGCGACGCTTGGCATCGAACTCGCCGGAGGCGGTCAGCGCCTTGCGATAGTCCGTCACCGTGTTCCAGAACTCGGCGACGCCTCCCTTCTTCAGCGCCGACAGCGTCAGCACCGGCACCGTCCAGTTCGGGCTGGCCGGACGCAGCATGTGCAATGCGGTCTTGATCTGCGACTTGGCGCGCATCGCCGCCGAGGGGTCGATGTCGGCCTTGTTGATGACGATCAGGTCGGCGATCTCCATGATCCCCTTCTTGATCGCCTGCAGGTCGTCGCCGGCGTTGGGCAGTTGCAGCAGGCAGAAGATGTCGGCCATGCCTGCGACCGCCGTCTCGCTCTGCCCGACGCCGACGGTCTCGATGATGATGACGTCGAAGCCGGCGGCCTCGCACACCAGCATGGACTCGCGCGTCTTTTCGGCCACGCCACCCAGGCTGCAAGCCGAGGGGCTGGGGCGGATGAAGGCGGCCGGGTTCTGCGAGAGCAGCTCCATGCGCGTCTTGTCGCCGAGGATGGAGCCGCCCGTCACCGACGAGGACGGATCCACCGCCAGCACCGCGACACGCAGGCCTTGCTCGATCAGGTAAAGCCCGAGCGCCTCGATGAAGGTCGATTTGCCCACGCCGGGCACGCCGGAGATGCCCACCCGCATCGCCCCGCCGGTATGCGGCAGCAAGGCCTCGAGCACGCGCTGGGCGCGCTGCTTGTGGTCCTCGCGCTGCGACTCGATCAGCGTGATGGTCTTGGCCAGCGGCCGCAGTTGACGCGCCAGCACGCCGTCGACCAGATTGCGGTCGGCGGCGTCGAGCTCGGGCTGCATGGCGGACAGGAATTCAGGCATGTTCATCGGCTTCGGGGCACGGATTGCGCGGTGTTGCGCGCGGCCCCGAACGGCGGACGAACCGCGCGGGGCCGGGAATCGCGCGAACTCAGGCGGCCTTGCGCGCAGCGCGGATCTGCTTGAGCACTTCGCGCGCGGCGGTCGGGATCGGCGTACCGGGGCCAAAGATGCCCTTGGCGCCAGCCGCGTACAGCGTGTCGTAGTCCTGCGCGGGAATCACGCCGCCGACGAAGGTGATGATGTCGTCCGCGCCGAGCCGCTTCAGCTCATTGACGATCTGCGGCACCAGCGTCTTGTGGCCGGCGGCGAGGCTGGAGCAACCGACCGCATGGACGTCGTTCTCGACCGCGTGGCGGGCGGCCTCTTCCGGAGTCTGGAAGAGCGGGCCGATGTCGATGTCGAAGCCGAGATCGGCGAAGGCCGAGGCCACCACCTTGGCGCCGCGGTCGTGACCGTCCTGGCCGAGCTTGGCGATCATCACACGCGGGCGGCGACCCTCCTCTGCGATGAAGGCCTCGATGTCGGCCTTCAGGGCCTTCCAGTCTTCCTGTTCTTCCACGACGGCTCCATACACGCCGGACACGGCTTGCGGGTTGGCACGGTAGCGGCCGAAGACGACCTCAAGCGCATCGGAAACCTCACCGACGGTGGCGCGCAGGCGGATGGCCTTGACGGTCAAGTCCAGCAGGTTGCCCTGGCCGGTCTTCGCACATTCGGTCAGCGCGGCGAGCGCGGCGTCGACAGCAGCCTGGTCGCGCATCTTGCGCACGCGCGCCAAGCGCTCGATCTGCGCCTCACGCACCGCATGGTTGTCGATGTCCAGGATCTCGATCGGATCTTCCTTGGCCAGCTTGTACTTGTTGACGCCGACGATGACGTCCTTGCCCGAGTCGATGCGCGCCTGCTTGTCAGCGGCACACTCCTCGACCTTCATCTTGGCCCAGCCGGACTCGACCGCCTTGGTCATGCCGCCCATGGACTCGATCTCTTCGATCAGCGCCCAGGCCTTGTCGGCCATGTCCTGGGTGAGCTTTTCCATCATGTAGGAGCCGGCCCAGGGGTCGACGACGTTACAGATGTGGGTCTCTTCCTGGATGATGATCTGGGTGTTGCGCGCGATGCGGGCGGAGAACTCGGTCGGCAGCGCGATGGCTTCGTCAAGCGCGTTGGTGTGCAGCGACTGCGTGCCGCCGAACACCGCAGCCATGGCCTCGATGGTGGTGCGCACGACGTTGTTGTACGGGTCCTGCTCGGTGAGCGACCAGCCCGAGGTCTGCGAGTGCGTGCGCAGCATCATCGACTTTTGGCTCTTCGGGTTGAACTGCTTCATGATGCGCCACCACAGCAGACGCGCGGCGCGCATCTTGGCGATCTCGAGATAGAAGTTCATGCCCACTGCCCAGAAGAAGGACAGGCGGCCGGCGAAGGTGTCGACGTCCATGCCGCTGGCGATACCGGTGCGCACATATTCCAGACCGTCGGCCAGCGTGAACGCCAGTTCGATGGCCTGGTTCGCGCCCGCTTCCTGGATGTGGTAGCCGGAGATCGAGATGCTGTTGAACTTCGGCATGTGCTGCGCGGTGTAGCCGAAGATGTCGGCGATGATCTTCATCGACGGTGCGGGCGGATAGATATAGGTGTTCCGCACCATGAATTCTTTCAGGATGTCGTTCTGGATCGTGCCCGAGAGCTTGTCCTGACTGACGCCCTGCTCCTCGGCGGCGACGATGTAGCCGGCGAGGATGGGCAGCACCGCGCCGTTCATGGTCATCGACACCGAGATCTTGTCGAGCGGAATGCCGTCGAACAGGATCTTCATGTCCTCCACCGAGTCGATCGCCACGCCGGCCTTGCCGACGTCGCCGGTGACGCGCGGATGATCGGAGTCGTAGCCGCGGTGCGTGGCGAGATCGAAGGCGACCGACACACCCTGGCCACCGGCGGCGAGCGCCTTGCGGTAGAAGGCGTTGGACGCCTCGGCAGTCGAGAAGCCGGCGTACTGACGGATCGTCCACGGCTTGACCGCGTACATCGTCGGCTGCGGCCCGCGCAGGAAGGGCTCGAAGCCGGGCAGCGTATCGGCGTGCTTGAGGCCTTCGGTGTCGGCCTTGGTGTACAGCGGCTTGACCGTCAGGCCTTCCGGCGTGATCCAGTTGAGCTTCTCGACATCACCCCCGGGGGAATGCTTGGCGGCGGCATTGTTCCAGGCCTCGAGATCGGGCTGGGGATAGGTCGGCTCGTTGGCGTTCGACATGGAAACCTCTTGGAATCAGGCGCCGCTGTCGCGGCAGTTCAATTTCAGGTAACGACTACATTCTCGGGCGAGGCCGGCCATCTTGCACAAACGGCTCCACCCCACGCCCGGACGGCGACGAAACCGCCCGTGGCTTGCTGCCACGAGCGGTCGTCGACGCTCCGTCACACCGCGCGGCCCCTCTCCTGTTCGCCGGGCTGTCGCCCGGCGCCTCCCACGCCGCGCAGCGCGAAGGAAGTTGACTTGTTGCATCGACGAAATAATACTTTATCCATAATTATGAACGCAATCCTTACCGACAGTGTGGAAATGACCGCACCCGGCTTCGGGCAAGCGTGCCCTGTACACACCACACCTCGCTCATGAACGCATCCCGCATCGCTCCACTCGCCCTGTACCAGGAAGTCGCCGAACGCCTGCGCGAAAGGATCTTTTCGCACGAACTCCCCCCAGGCACCTGGGTGGATGAGCAGGCGCTGGCCGAGCAGTACGGGATCTCGCGCACGCCGCTGCGCGAGGCGCTGAAGGTGTTGGCTTCGGAAGGACTGGTGACGCTCAAGCCACGACGCGGCTGCTACGTGACCGAGATCTCCGAACGCGACCTCGACGAGGTGTTCAGCGTGATGTCGATGCTCGAAGGCGAGTGCGCACGCGCAAGCACCCAGCACGCCAGCAAGGCCGACCTGGAGCGGCTGCAGGCCATCCACGTCGATCTGGAGAAGGCTGCCGCGGCAAACGACATCAATGGCTTCTTCGAGGCCAACCAGGCCTTCCACCACGCGATCCAGGAGATCGCCGACAACCGCTGGCTGCTGCACGTCATCGAGGACCTGCGCAAGGTCATCAAGCTGTCGCGCCACCATTCGCTGTTCTCGGAGGGGCGGCTGGAACAGTCGCTGGCGGAACATCGCGGCATCCTCGACGCCCTGCTCGCCCGCGACGCCACGGCAGCTGAGACGCGCATGCGCGAGCACATCCGCAGCGGTCGCCAGGCACTGGCACGCATCGCCCGGACGCGCGCAGCCTGATTCCCCGGCGGCCGCATGGCCGCCCTTGCGACACCTTGCCCTTGGCGCTCAGGCGGGCAAGGCGGCGGCCTTCACGTCAGTCGTTCCTTCGCGCGTCACCAGCACCTGGTCGATGCGGTAGTTATCGATATCGACGACCTCGAACTTGTAGCCCTCATAGACCACGAAATCGGTACGCTTGGGCACCTTGCGCAGGCGGTACATCAGGAAGCCGGCCACCGTCTCGTAGTTCTGGAAGCCCTCGAACACCTCGATATCTAGCGCCTGCATGACGTCCTCGATCGGCGTCACGCCGTCGATCAGCCATGAGTTCTCGTCGCGCTGCACGATAAGCTCTTCCTGGAACGGACTGACGAGATCGCCCATCACCGTGCTCATCACGTCCTGCAGCGACAGCAGACCCACCACCAGCGCGTACTCGTTGATGACGAGGGCGAAGTCCTCCTTCGCGTCGCGGAAGCGTTCCAGCGCCTCGAACAGCGACAGCGAATCGGGCAGCATCAGGATCTTGCGCACGATGGGCTGGGTGCGCAGCGACAGGTCCTGCCCCTGCACGATGCGCGGCAGGATGTCCTTCGAATCCACATAGCCGATCACGCTGTCGATGCCGTCCTCGCACACCGGGAACTTGCCGTGCGGATGATCGGCGATCTTGCGCCGGATACTCTCCTCCGACTCCGACAGGGTCAGGAAAACGATGCTCTCGCGCGAGGTCATCGCCGAGGGCACGATGCGCGAATCCAGTTCGAACACATTGCTGATCAGGTGCTGCTCCTGGCGCAGCAGTGCCCCCGCCTGCGCGCCCGCGTCGGCCATGGCGACGATGTCGTCCGCGGTGATGTCCTCGGTGCGCTTGCTCGGGACCTTGAACCATCGGAACAGCAGGTCCGCCAGCCCGTTGAACACCCACACCAGCGGCGCAAAGGCCCACATGCACAGCTGCATCGGTCGCACCACGCTGACGGCGATGCGCTCGGGCTGCACCATCGCCAGGCGCTTGGGCATCAGGTCGGCAAAGAGCACGAACAGCGAGGTCACGAACACGAAGGACAGCACGAAGCTCAGCGTACCGAGCAAGGGACCGTCGTAAACCGGTCGCAGAAGGTCGGCGACATGTGGCGACAAGGCCTGCTCGCCGACGATACCGCCGAGGATGGCCACGGCGTTGAGTCCGATCTGCACCACGGTGAAGAAGTTGCCGGGACTGTCCTGCAGCGCAAGCACGCGCTGGGCATTGGTATGACCACCCTCGGCCATCAGGCGCAGCTTGATCTTGCGCGAGGCGGCGAGCGAAATCTCGGACATGGAAAAGAACGCGCTGACGGCAATCAGCAGCAGGATGAGGAACAACTGATCGAGCAACACGAAGACTCCTTTGGGACGGGCCCCGCCGGAAGGCAAAACCGCAAGACAACGCCCGGAAGTCTATCACCTCGCCATTTCAGTCCCGCGCAGGCCCCGTGCCCGGGTCATGGATGACGGTCGCGACGCAAAGAAGAACCCCGCCGGACATCGCTGTCGGGCGGGGTTCTCGGGCGACGCCGCGGGGTGGCAAGCCACCGCGCGGCGGAACAGCGGTTTAGTGCGAAGCCGCGGTGGCCGCACCGACGCCCGTCTGGGCGCGCACGTACTGATCTTCGAAGGCCTCGATCTCGGCCTTCGCCTCGGCGCTGTTGTCCATCTTCGACACCAGGATGGTGGCGAGGAAGGCGAGCGGCATCGAGAACAGCGCGGGCTGGGTGTAGGGGAAGATCGGCGAGGCGAAGCCCAGCACGTCGACCCACACCGACTTCGACAGCACGACGAAGGTCACGGCACTGAACAGACCCAGGTAGCCACCGGCCATCGCGCCCTTGGTGGTCAGGCCCTTCCAGTACATCGACAGGATCAGCACCGGGAAGTTGGCCGAAGCCGCCACGCCGAAGGCCAGCGCGACCATGAACGCGATGTTCATCTTCTCGAAGGCCATGCCGAGCAGGATGGCGACGACGCCCAGGCCGATGGTGGCGAACTTCGACACGCGCAGCTCCTTCGCCTCGTCCGCCTTGCCCTTCATGATCACGCGCGAGTAGATGTCGTGCGAGATCGCCGAGGCACCCGCCAGCGCCAGGCCGGCCACCACCGCGAGGATGGTCGCGAAGGCCACGGCAGACAAGAAGCCGAGCAGCAGGTTGCCACCGACCGCGTTGGCCAGGTGCATGGCGATCATGTTGCCGCCGCCGATGACCTTACCGCCAATCTCGCCACCTTCGAAGAACTCGGGGTTCTGCCCGACGATGAGGATCGCACACAGACCCATGATGGCGATGACGTTGAAGAAGTAGGCCACGATACCCGAAGCGTAGAGCACCGACTTGCGTGCTTCCTTGGCGTCCGTCACGGTGAAGAAGCGCATCAGGATGTGCGGCAGGCCGGCGGTGCCGAACATCAGGCCGAGGCCGAGCGAGATCGCGGTGATCGGGTCGGCGAGCAGGCTGCCGGGGTTGAGCAGCTTCTGGCCCAGCTTGTGCACTTCCATCGCACGGCTCGTCAGCTCGTCGAACGAGAAACCGAACTGGCTGAACGCAAGCACGCCCACCGCAGTGCCACCGATCAGCAGCATGCAGGCCTTGATGATCTGCACCCAGGTGGTGGCGACCATGCCGCCGAAGGTGACGTAGACCATCATCAGCGCGCCGACCACGACCAGCGCGATGTTGTAGTCCAGACCGAACAGCAGCTTGATGAGCTGGCCGGCACCGACCATCTGCGCCACGAGATAGAAGCACACCACGGTCAGCGAGCTGACCGCCGCCATGGTGCGCACCTTGCCCTGGTTGAGGCGGTAGGCGGTGATGTCGGCGAAGGTGAACTTGCCCAGGTTGCGCAGGCGTTCGGCCATCAGGAACAGGATGATCGGCCAGCCGACGAAGAAGGACAGCATGTAGATGTAGGCATCGACGCCCTGCATGTACATCATCGCCGTCAGACCCAGCAGCGTGGCGGCCGACATGTAGTCACCCGCGATCGCCAGGCCGTTCTGGAAGCCGGTGATGCCGCCGCCGGCGGTGTAGAAGTCCGACGCCGACTTGGTGCGGCTGGCCGCCCAGTAGGTGATGCCCAGGGTCAGCAGCACGAACACGAAGAACATCGCGATCGCGTGCAGGTTGAGCGGCTGCTTCTGCGTCGCGTCCATCGCGGGACCGGCGGCAAGCACGGGAGCCGAGACGGCGAGCGACAACAGACCCGCGCCGAAGCGGGATACGAATTTGCTGTTCATCATTTCTCCGCCTTCCATGCAGCCTGGACGAGTTCCTTGTTGATGTCGTCGAATTCGCCATTGGCGCGACGCACATACACCAGAGTCAGAACCCAGAAGAAGATGAACTGCAGCAGGCCGGCCAGGATGCCGAAGGTCAGGTTGCTGCCCTCGAACAGGCGCTTGCCGATCAGCTCGGGCGCGAAGGCCACGAGCAGCACGAAGCCATAGAAGATCACCAGCACGGTGACCGCAAGCAAGCCCGCAAAGCGGGTGCGCTTGGCCACCAGTTCCGCAAAGCGCGGATTGCGCCTGATGTGCGCATAGACAGAGCTAGACACTTTCTCCCTCCTCAAGGAAAAGCAACGTTGGAAACGCCACTCCTCCACCCTCCTTGAGCCGACCAGCCGTCTGACGCAGCGGTTCGGATCAATGGATGATATATCATCGATAAGACTCCATACATGTCCGTATGGAAATTTTTTATCTTTTTATCCAGACACCCAATGGAATCGAAGATTTCGTTCGACCTCGCCGACGGCATCGCCACCGTCACCCTGCACAATCCGGGCAAACTCAACGCGGTCAACGCCGCGATGTGGCGCGGGCTCTCTTCCGCGCTCAAGCGGGTCGCCGACACCCCCGAAGTGCGCTGCGTGATCCTGCGCGGCGCCGGCGACGACGCCTTCGCTGCCGGCGGCGACATCGAGGAATTCCTGACCGTGCGCGCCACGGTGGACGACGCGCTGCACTACCACGAGGAACTCGTCGCCAATGCCCTGGACGCGATCCGCAACTGCGCAGTGCCGACCGTCGCGGCGATCCGCGGTGCCTGCATCGGCGGCGGACTGGAGATCGCCGGCTGCTGCGACATCCGCATCGCCGGCGAATCATCGCGCTTCGGCGCACCGATCAACCGCCTGGGCTTCTCGATGTATCCGGGCGAGATGGCCGGCCTGCTTGCGCTGGTCGGGCCGGCCGTGGTGCTGGAGATCCTGCTGGAAGGGCGCATCCTGACCGCGCGCGAGGCGCTGCAGAAGGGCCTGCTTTCACGCGTGGTGGACGACGAGAAGGTCTTCGACGAGGCCGCAACCTGTGCCGCACGCATCTGTGCCGGGGCGCCGCTGGTCGCGCGCTGGCACAAGCAGTGGGTCCGGCGCCTGATGACGGGCGCGCCGCTCACCGACACCGAGAAGCGCCAGGCCTTCGACTTCCTCGCGACCGAGGATTACCGCGAAGGACTCGACGCATTCCTCAACAAGCGCGCGCCCCGTTTCACGGGGCGCTGAATGGCGCTGCCGGACGAACGCCCGGCAGCCGGTTTACTGGGCGGCTGCCGGCGTTGCGGCGGGGGCAGCCCCCGCTTCGCGCAGCGCGGCCTCGAGCAGGGCAGCCTTGTCTATCTGCAGCGGCATCGGTGCGTCGGGCGGGCAGATCGATGCCGGATCGATCCCGGTGCGCTCCTGGCCCAACTCCACCGCCGTCGGCATGTTCTCGCGCGCCACATCCAGCGCCGGCATCAGGCGGCCGATCGCAGCAAGCGTGCGCGCCTTGGCCGTCAGCAGGTCGTAACTGGCATTGACGTAGGCCCTGCGTGCCTAGAAGTACTCGTTCTCGGTATCCAGCAGGTCCAGCAGCGTGCGCTGGCCGATGTCGAACTGGTTGCGGTAGGCCTGGCGTGCCTTCTCGATCGACAGCTGGTGCTGGTCCAGGTAGCGCAGTTGCTCGACCAGGCGCTGGCTGTCGTTGTAGGCGATCGACAGCGTCTGACGCAGGTCGCGGCAGGCCTTCTCGCGCTGGTCGCGGGCGACGTTGAGCGTCTCTGCCGCCTCGCGGATGCGCGCCTGGTCCGCACCGCCGCGATACAGGTTGTAGCTCAGCACCAGTTCGACCACTTGTTCGCGCGAATTGCCGTCGTAGCCATCCAGGTTGTGGTCGAGGGCCTGACGCGCGCGCAGATCCACGCGCGGGCGGTTGGCGGCGCGGCGCATGTCCACCAGGCGCTGACCGGCATCGACGTTCTCGACCGCGGCATACAGCATCGGGCTGCCGGCGAACGCCTCGCGCAGCGCGTCATTCACGGACGGGGGCAGGTCGACAGGCGGCAGCACGCCCTCCATCGACGCCAGCTGCTCGGGCGGCACCTCCCCGATCAGGCGCAGGTAGCGCGCGCTGACGTCGTGCAGGTTGGATACTTCGGTCAGCAGGTTCGACTCGGCCAGCGCGAGGCGGCCAGTGGCCTGCTCGAGGTCCACGCGACGCCCGACTCCGGATTGCGTGCGCTCGCCGATCTGGTCATACACCTGCTTGTGCTGGACATAGTTTTCCTGCGCCAGCCGCACCAGCTCGCGATAGCGCGACACGTCGCCGTAAGCGCGCAAGGCTTCCAGCGCCGCGCCTTCCGACGCATCCATCAGCTCGTAGTAGCGCACCAGCCTGGCGTGGCCGAGCCGAGCGACGTCGTTGCGGGTGTAGAAACCGTCGTACACCATCTGGTTGAGCGAAAGCGTGGCGTTGCGGTGCGTGTAGCGCTCCGTGCCCTGGCCTTCAAAGTACTGGCGCTCGCGGCCGATGCCGGCCGTCAGGTCGACACGCGGCCGATAGCCACCGCGCGCCGCATCCTGCTCGGCCTCCGAGGCGAGGAAGGCGTGCCACCGGGCCTGGACTTCCGGATTGGCGACTACCGCCTTGCGCGCAGCGTCACGCAGCATGTCGGGCGCCCCGGCCTGGACCGCAGCACCGGGGAAAGCCGCCACCAGGGCAGCGAAGAGTAGAGCGCGCATTGGTTTTTTCATGATGTTCACCTTATTGAGAGCCGCTGCGAACACCGGTCCTGCCAGGTTCGCAGCGGCATTGCTGCGTTACGGAAATTATTTCACCCCTCGCCGGATCGGCCTGAGAACTACTAGACGCTATTCCGCGAATTCCCATCCCGTGTGACACTAGGCGCCCCCGTGGCGGCGTCTACGTGCGCCGTGCCCGCTTCCAACGCCTCATCGCCATCGAGCCCTGGAGACGGCCGTCAGACTCCTTCACCAGCTCCGCCTGCTGCTCATCCCGGTCGGGCACGGACGCCGCGCACTTACCCTGATCGTCTGCGCGCTGCTGTGCTCGACGTTCGCGCGCGCCGATCTGGAGCGCATCGGCGCCGAAGCCGCACAGCGCTATGGTGCGAAAACGGTGGCGGCGGTGGACGCCTGGCGGCAGATGATGGAAGCGGCGGCAACACGCTCGGAGCAGGACCGCCTCGCCCTGGTGAACAATTTCTTCAACCGTCACCTGCGTTTCGAGGACGACCGCCAGGTGTGGAACACGCCCGACTACTGGGCTACACCGCTCGAAGCCCTGTCGCGCAGCGCGGGCGACTGCGAGGACTTCGCCATCGCCAAGTTCGCCAGCCTGCGCATGCTCGGTGTCCCGCCGGAGCGACTGCGGCTGATCTACGTCCGTGCCAACATCGGTGCCGCGGACAGCGGCATCTCGCAGGCACACATGGTGCTGGGCTATTACCCCACGCCGGACGCCGAACCGCTGGTGCTCGACAACCTGATCAACGACATCCGCCCGGCAGGCCGAAGACCCGACCTGTTCCCGGTCTTCAGCTTCAGCGACGCCGGCCTGTGGGTGGCCGGCGCCAGCCAGTCATCCGCCGATCCAACCACGCGCCTGTCACGCTGGCGCGATGTGCTCGACCGCATGAGCCGCGAAGGCATCCGGCTCGTCGGCAGCCCATGAAACCCTAGTCCGGAGCAACAGACACATGTCCCTGATCAAGCAGCTTTGGCTCGCGATCATCCTCGTCACCGCCATTGCGCTCGGCGGCAGCGTGCTGGTCAGCACGCTTTCGGCACGCCACTACCTCGAGCAGCAGCTCGCGGTGAAGAACATCGACAACGCCACCTCGCTGGCGCTGGTCCTGTCGCAACTGCCCAAGGACCCGGTGACCATCGAACTGCAGGTGACCGCACAGTTCGACACCGGCCACTACCGCCGCATCCGCCTCGCGGACCCCAGCGGCCAGACGATCGTGGAGCGCCACTTCGACGGCAGCGTCACCGAGGCACCGCCCTGGTTCATGGAACTCGTGACCATCGGGGTCCAGCCCGGCATCGCGCAGGTGCAGGACGGCTGGAAGCAGTTCGGCACCCTGACCGTCGAGAGCCACAGCCGCTACGCCTACGCCTCGCTGTGGCAGGCCGCGCGCCAGTTGCTGGCCTGGTTTCTGGCGGCCGCGGTGCTGTGCGGCATCGTCGGCACCCTGGTGCTGAAGTGGATCACCCGGCCGCTGAACCGCATGGTGGAGCAGGCCGAAGCCATCGGCGATCGCCGCTTCATCACCACTCCCGAGCCGAACACGCAGGAGTTCCGCAGTGTGGTGCGCGCGATGAACGCCCTTTCGGAGCGCGTTCGGGCGATGCTGGCCGAGGAGTCGCGCCGGCTGGAAACGCTGCGCCATCAGGTGCAGCACGACGAGCTGACCGGGCTCTTCAATCGCGAGCAGTTCATGCGCCATCTGTCCGCCGCGCTGGCACGCGACGACAGCCAGGCCGGCGGCGTGCTCGTGATCGCGCGCGTGCCGGGGCTGATCGAGCTCAACCAGCGCCTGGGCCGCCTCAACACCAACCGCTATCTGTGCGCCGTAGCCGAAGCGCTGCAGGCTGCCACTGCGGACAATGGCGGCTGGCTGTGCGCACGCCTCGGCGGCAGCGACTTCGGTTTGCTCGCCCCGGCGGCGGACACGGCGGAGGCAGTCGCCATGGCCGTTCACGCGCATCTCGCCGCCGCTAAGGGCGCGCACCCGGACATTGCCCCCGTGCTGGTCGCGGCGGGCGAGTACGCGCCGGGCGAGGAACGTCCGGTCGTGCTGTCCCGCATCGATGGCGCGCTGGCCGCGTCGGAGGAGACCGGCGAGCCCAACCCTGCGCTGGTGGGTGCGTCGGGCAAGCCCCTGCTCCGCGACAGCCAGGAAGGCTGGCAGCAGGCCATTGCGACCGCCCTGGCGGGTGACGGCCTGGAACTGATGCGCTACCCGGTCCGCACGACCGGCGGCGAGCTGCTGCACCACGAGGCGCCGCTGCGCATGCAGGTTGACGGTGAATGGCAGCGCGCAGGGCTGGTGCTGCCCTGGGCGGCCAGGCTCGGGCTGATGGCCGACGTCGATCTCCATGTGCTGCAGCTTGCGCTGAAGCAGCTGGCGGCCTACCCCGGACTCGAGCTGGCGATCAACGTCTCGGCCGACGCCCTGCGCGACGGCGCGGCACGCGACCGGCTCTACGCCAGCATCGCGGCCGCGCGCGAACTGGCGCCGCGGCTGTGGATCGAGGTGCAGGAGCACAGCGCATTGCAGCACCAGCCCGAGTTCCGCGCGCTGTGCCTGATGCTGCAGCCGCTGGGCTGCCGCCTCGGCCTCAAGCATGCGGGGGCGGAACTGCACGGCATCGAGGACCTGCACGAACTGGGTTTGCACCACATCAAGATCGATCCGACCTTCATCACCGACATCGACGCTTCGCCGGGCAACCAGGCCTTCGTCCGCGGCCTCAGCACCATCGCGCATTCGATCGGCCTGTTGTCGATCGCCGAAGGCGTGGGACGGGCAGAAGAGCTGGCGACCCTCGAACGTCTTGGCGTCGACGGCATGACCGGCCCAGCCGTGCGCTGACGCCGGCAGATCAGCCCGCGGTCAGATCCCACACCCGCAGTTCGGTACCGCCGCCGTCCTGCAGAACGAAGGCCGGCGGCGGCAGCGAGAACGGCGGCGCGCACAGGTCCTGTGCGCGCCAGCCGCCGGGCTCGACCTCGGCGTTGGCCGCGCCACGGTGCGAGGTGGCGATGAGGTAGCGCGCACCGCTGCGGCGGATGTTCTCCAGCGCGGCCTGGACCTGCGCGTTGGGCAGGTGCGTCAGCACGTGCCGGCACAACACGGCATCCGCGCTGGGCAAGGCGTCGGAGACGACGTCGGCGACGTTGAAGAACACGCCTCGCCGCCCCCGATGGAGCCCCAGCACATAGTCGATGACTTCCGGCGACACGTCGATGCCCAGATACAGGTCAAGCGTGTCGAGCGCAGGACCGAACCAGTTCAGGTCGCCGCAACCGGCATCGAGCAGGCTGCGCACGTTCAGGCGCTGCAGCAGCTTGAGCAGGGATTTGCGCATCGCGGCAGTGGCCGCCAGCGTGGAACCGGGACCGCTGCGGGTTTCGACGCAGCCCCAGGTGCGCTCGTTGAAGATGCGGGAAAAGGCGCGGGCGCGGCGGACCTCGCCATCGTCCAGCGGTGAGCCGAAGCGCCCGTCCGCCGCGCGCGGGCCGATCGTGCGCCGGCGAAAGTCGAGATCGGCAAAGCGCTCGTACTCCTCCAGCGTGCGCCGCGTGCCCAGCCCGTAGCGCGCGATGTCCCGCATCGCCTCGGGGTCGGCCGGCAGTTCGCGCGCCAGCAGGCAGCGCAGCCGGGCGTGGGCGCGCGCGCTCAGCGTCGCCCAGTCACGGTTGTCGCTCCAGTGGCGCGGGCGGCCGCGCTCGTTCGAATAGTCGTGATACAGCAGCACGTCGTCGGGCGTGAACAGGTCCCAGCCATGGGTCCACAGGCGCACCGCGAGGGTGATTTCCTCACCCTGGAAGTACAGCAGCGGGTCGTAGGGCACCTCGTCGAACGCCGCCGCCGGCGCGAAGATGCAGCCAGCGCCGACGAAGGCCGAGGGGAGCGGCGCTTGTGGCCGGCATTCGTAGGGCAACGCCCGCGAGTGCAGCAGCAGCCCGCCCTGGTCGCTGAACTGCTTTGCGATCTGCACCGGAATGCGCCGCTCGCCGAGGCGATCGGGCAACTGGTAAGGCACGGGATAGGAACTGAGCACCGGCCGCGGCGACGGGCAGCGCTGCAGCATGGCGATGAATGCCTCGTCCCAGCCGGGCTCGAAGCGCATGTGGCTGTCGATCTGCAGCACGTAATCCTCGTCGCGCCGCAGTTCGGTCAGGATGCGGTGCCGCGCCCAGCACGCTCCCAGGCTTTCGGAGGCATGCACGGTCAGGCTGCGGACGTGGCTGGCCGGCGCTTCCCCGCCGATGCAGTCGTCGTCGTCGCCCGGAATCACCTGCCACAGCACGCCGGCGAAAACCCGCTCGGGATGCGCGGCGCGGGCGAACAGGTCGGTGACCGTGGCCGGTCCTTCGCTGTCGCGGTAGCTGGCGATGGAAACGAAGATCCGTGGCAGTTCCATGCTTGTCTTTCTGAAGCGGCGAGCCCCCGCGCCAAGCGGCACGGGGGCTGCCGGTGATGCGCCTCAATCGGTGATCAGCTTGCCCTTGTTGATCAGGTCCTGAATGATCAACTGGTCGCTGCCGAGGCCGGAGGTGAGATCGACATTCTCGACGACGATGACCTGGTCGGCCGCGTCGTAGCCGCCCTCACCGAAAGCCCCCGTGCTGCTGACCATCACCGTCGTGTCGCCCGAATCCGGGTCGAACTCGAAGTGCAGGTAGCTGTCGAGCGTTCCCGCCGATTCGTCCTGCAGCAGGTCGCGCAGATCGAGCGCATCGCCATCGGACAGCGAGAAGTCCTTGATGACGTCCCGCGCCGGATCGTCCGCGCTGCCCTGGTCGCCGAGGTGCCATTCGAACACGTCGGCACCCAGCCCGCCGTACAGCACGTCGTCGCCCGCACCGCTGCCCGACAATGCGCCGTCATCCTCCAGGACCCTTGCGGCGAGCGTGGTGATCACCTCGCCGTAGGGCGTCAGCGTCAGCGTCGCGCTGTCGGTGCTGCCGTCGATGTCGATCGCCACGTACTCGAACACGTCGGGCGCGTAGTTCACATCGATGTCGCTGACCACGAAGCCGGCGTTGCTGGTGCTGCCCGACTCGAAGGACAGGTTGAGGTAACTGAAGCTGTCGGGCGGATCAATCAGGACGGAGTACACCCCACCATTGTCATTCACGCCGCCACCGAGCGACCCTGACCCGACGACGTTGCCCTCGAGGTCGTAGGCGGTCCAGAACCCCTGCTCGGATTGAGCGGCATTGAACTGACCGAGCGATACCAGCACGCTGTCAGCCTCACCCTGCAGCGCGATGACCAGATGTTCGTCATGGTCGATCGCGGAGCTCTGCAGCAGCATGACGCCCACGCCTGCCTTGCCGGAGCCACCGCCGCCCTTGAAGCCGACGTCCTGCGAAGCAGCAGTCGTCAGCTTGTCGATGTCGAAGGTCCAGTCGCTGCCATCCGGATTGTCGCGGAAGCCATACAGCCCGACCACGCCGTTCTCGGCCACCCACATGTTCAGGTTCGGATCCTTGTAGCTCACCGGGGGCTGCATCTGGCTCGTATAGCTGTAGGAGCCATCCGAGCGGATCACGAGCAGTCCGTTGGGCGTGTCGAAGCTGACCTCACCCCCCTCGGCGATCTGCTTGGTCTCGCCCTGGAAGCTGACCTGGTCCACGCGCAGCGGCTGGTCGTTGCCGGTGTCGTTGCCGAGCACGTTCCCGGTCACCGTGGTGCCTTGCGCGACGAACTGATGGTCGTCGATCGCATCGACATCGGTATCGGTCACGTTCACCTTCACCGTCGTCCACGAGGACTCGTCGGTGCCATCGGTCACCCGGTACTCGAACGTGTCATGGTTCGGCACCTCATCGTCATGGTCGAGGATCGGCGCGACGTAGCTGAAGGTACCGTCCGGTTGGAGCGTGACCGTGCCCCCCAGCGGGGTGGTGAAGCCTTCGCTGACGATGTACTCGGTGCCATTCACGCGCACGGCCGAGACCTGGATCGGATCGCCATCCAGATCAGTATCGTTGTCGAGCAGCGAACCCAGTTCGGCGGTCGTACCCTCGACGATGTCGTACTCGTCACCCTCGGCTTCCGGCCCGTTGTTCGGCGGTTCGGTCGTCGGCGGTTCGGTCGTCGGCGGTTCAGTCGTCGGCGGTTCAGTCGTCGGCGGTTCAGTCGTCGGCGGATCATTCGTCGGCGGTTCAGTCGTCGGCGGTTCAGTCGTCGGCGGTTCAGTCGTCGGCGGTTCAGTCGTC
>NZ_NOIH01000031.1 GCF_002245655.1 Thauera propionica
GCGCAATTATGCGCGGTCGTCGATTATGCAAGCCCTTCGGCCTCGAGTGCGGTCCTCTACGGAGGGTCGCGTGCTCTGCTTTGCATAATTTCAGAGGCTTTCGAGGAACTTGAGGACGGCGTCAGTCGGACGATAGCGTTGGCGTTTCCCCGCCCCGGGCGGCGCGATGGTGGCCAGCGCACGCTCCTTCATGGCGAGATCGGCCTCGACGTATCCGTGAGTCGTGACTGGGCTTTCGTGCCCCAGCCATAGGGCGATGACAGTGAGATCGACGCCGGCCTGTAGCAAGTGCATCGCGGTCGTATGCCTCAAGGTGTGTGGCGAGATGTGGCGCTCCTGTAGCTGGGGACATCGTTTGGTCGCGTCACGGACCGCGAGGGCAAGCCGTTCAGCAACATTCGTGCGGGTCATCGGCAGGCACTTGCGGGTTGGTACGAGTGGGTGCGCGGCTTTCAGATCCGCATACGCCAACCAACGTCGGATGTCGGCAGCTGTCTCTTTCCAGAGTGGGACGGTTCGTTGCTTGCGGCCTTTGCCATGCAGGCGCACCGATGACGTGGTTGCGAGGGTGACGTCGGCGACCCGGATGCCGATCATTTCGGAGACGCGGGCGCCGGTGTTGTAGAGCAGCGTGAGCATCATCCGATCGCGCAGACCGCACCAGGTCGTGATGTCTGGCGCAGCGAGGAGCGCTTGAACCTCGTCGCGGGAGAGAAACCCGAGGAGGGGTTTCTCGAAACGCTTCATTGGGATCGCCAGGATCTGCTGCATGAGCTGCAAGGCTGGTGGGCATTGCAGCGAGACGTAATGGGCAAAGGCGCGAACGGCGGCCAACCGTGCGTTGCGGCTGCGCACCGTATTACGACGCTCCGTTTCCAGATAGGTCAGAAAGTCGAGGGTCAGCGTCGAATCGAAGTCGTTCAGCGTTAGCTTCGCCGGCGGCGTTCCCCTTTCTCTTTCGGCATAGCCGAACAGCAACCGGAAGGTGTCGCGGTAGGCGGCAATCGTTCGCGGGCTGGCATTCTTCTGCTGTAACAACCGTTCGGCAAAGAACCGCTGGAGCAAGGAGGCGAATTCGGCGGGGTCGGTGAGCAAGGCGTTCATTGCGGTGCTCCCTCTGCGTAACGCTCGAAACGTTCAGCGGCGATGGCCATCAGTTCGGGAATGCCAGTGAAGTACCAGTAGGTATCGCTGACCTTCGCATGACCGATGTAGGTAGAGAGTGCCAGGACCGCTCGATCGACATCGATGCCTTGCTGGTAGAAGCGCAGCGTGGCACGCACGACGAAGGTGTGCCGCAAGTCGTGCAGTCGATGATGGGGATAGTCGCCACGAGGCTGCCAACCCAGTTGCCGGCACAGCGTCTGCAGTGCGTAGCGGATGGCTGCCTGATTGACCGCGTGGCCGTCGTCGCGCACAAAGAACCGGTCGCACAGCGGCCTGGGGAAGTGCGCCTCACGCAAGCTGGCGTACGCACGCAGGGCCTCGCAGACACTGGGGTGGAGCGGTACCAGACGCTGTTGATGGAACTTCGCTTCCCGGACGTGAAGAACGCCCGTGTCGAGGTCGATGTCACTGCGGCTCAGCGCCAACGCCTCGGAGATACGCAGACCGCAACTTGCAAGCAAGCCAAAGACACAGCGGGAGGTGGCTGGCCGCATCCCACCCGGTGGAGGCAGGCCCTTGGCCGCCTCGAGCAGTGCAATCAACTCCGCCTCGCTATAGATGTGAGGGACCAAGCGCCGATGAGCCGGACCGAAGAGCGATTGCGGCGGAATCTCGGTGCGCGGATCGAGTTGCAGGCAGTATCGCGCGAAGCCCCGCAGCACCTCGATTCGACGCCCCCAGCTGAGTGGACTGGGGCGACGAGAACGCTGGGCCCATTCGATCGCAAGGGCCACGCTCAGGTACTCTGCCGTTCCGAGCCCGTCGGCAAAGCGGGCAAACGAGATGAGCTGGGTTTCATCGATACTAAGCGCGAACCCATGACGGCGCCGATAGGCCAGGTACGCCTCGACTCGCGAGATCCAGGACACGGCGGCACTCATGATGTGCACCCCGGCCACGGCATCGCCACGGCACGTAGGCCAACCAGATCGACGCGGGCGTAGACACGTGCCGTATCGAGACTTTGGTGGCGCAGCAGATCGGCAATCTCCTTGATGGAGGCTCCCGCGCGATGCAAACGGGTCGCGACCGTGCGCCGAAGAACATGGGTATTGCAGAACCGATCGCGCAAACCGCAGCGAACGAAGGCGCGGTTCATCGCATTGCGGATCGCCGGCACACCCAAAGGTCTATCGAACGGTGCACGATGCCGTACGAATAGCGCGCGATTCTGACTCTGCGTCGGCCGCCCCTCGCGCAGGTAGCGCGCAATCGCTTCACCGGTGACTGCAGGTAGCGGCAACTGCTGCACGCGTTTGCTCTTGGTGCCGCTGATCGTCAGCGTTGCCTGGCGCCAGTCCAAGGACTCCAGAGTGAGGTAGGTCACCTCCTGTCCGCGTAGCCCCAGATCAAGCAGGCAGCGCGCAATTGCGTAGTCGCGCAATCCGACTGGATCAGTGAGATCGAACGTGGCCAGGAAGGCTTCAAGTTCGGCGTCCGACAGGACTTTGGGCAAGGTGGTGCGTTGCCAATCCGCGACTCTTGGCAAGGCTGCAGCCAGCCCGGCGGTCGAGTCACCGAGCAGAGCCCGATAACGAAAGTAGCTGCGAAGGCTGTTGCATGCCGTCCGCAGCGATGCCGGCTGCAAGTGCGTGCTGAGTTCCGCGAAGAACTCATCCAACTGCACGCTGGCAATCTGCGACACCGTCGCTGCCCGGCTTCCGAACGCCCGAACCAGAAAGCAACCGACGATGTGTAGGCGTCGGTCGCAGGTGACGGGCGCGAGGCCGCAGGTGCTCGAGAGATACTGACCAAAGCGCTCCAGTTCAACCGTCACTGGATCTGTGAGCACAGCGGGCTGACTGGCCGGCAACAGCTTCAGGAGGTGGCGTAGCGCTGCCCCCGAACTCGCGACCGAGGCATAGCAGGGGACTGGACAGACACAGGTCGGCAGGTGATCGCGCAAGAAGCGCTCGACGAGCGACACAGCCTCCGGTGCCGACCATGCGATCGCGTCGCACGCCATCCAATGACAGAAATGGGCGAGGCAGCCGACGTAGCCGCGAATGGTGCGCTCGCCGTAGCGCTGGCCGCGCAGCGCTACGATGTACGGGTCAATGAGGTGACCGAGCGGGCCAGCGTCCAGCCAGTCGCGGCGAACCAGGGTCGCCAGGCACGGATCAGTGGGCATGATGTGCTCCTGTGGTGTTTGGGAACCACAGAGAACACGATCTTTTATGGCAAGTCGAAATGCGCCAGACAGCCCTACAAGCCCAGCCTATGTCAGGCGCAGACGGTATCTACAACCGAACCTTGCATAATCGAGGGCCGCGCATAATTGC
>NZ_NOIH01000032.1 GCF_002245655.1 Thauera propionica
TGTTTGTTGAGAAGTCAATTTCCACTGGAAACGGCATAGAGCCGTATCAAGCCGTCGATCATCAACTTCGACAGTCTCCCTGACTCCGCCCTGGTCGATGACAGAACCGTAGCTGTCGTGACCGGCCAAAGCCGCAATACGGTCTGGCGCAAAGCCAAGGCCGGCACCCTCCCCGCTCCTATCAAGGTCGGCCCCAAGACCACCCGCTGGAAAGTCGGCGCAATCCGCGCATACCTCGAAAGCCTCACCGCTGGGGAGGTGGCGGCATGAGTGCGGGACGAACTGAGGCCGGCACCTCGACCAAAAAAGAAAACGCCCCGGCGATGACCGAGGCGCAAGGCAAAACTTCTGCCCCCGATTCTACTGCACCTCTCGCCCCTCACGCGCTCTACAACCCGCTGACGTGGCGCCCCGATCTGCTTAAGCAGGATGGTGCAGCATGAACCGCATCCGCCACCGCCTTGAGGGCGAACGCAACCTGCGCGTCCGCTATATCGCGCCCGTCCGTTATAACCAGATCCGCGGCCCGTTCCGTGTTTCGATCGCTCTGGAAGCACCGATCATCGAATGGGGTCGCAACCGTGAACGTTGGTGCTTCATGCACGACTTGGACGACCGTTCGCTGGTGCGCCTGATGGACGACTTTCGCGCAGTCTCCGAAGAGCGGAGGAGCGTCGATTGATTCCACGACACAACGCCGCCCCCCGCGCAAAGCTGCCAGCCTACGCCCGGCCGCTGGCAGACCTGCGCCACCAAGGGCAACGCCCTGCCGGCGAAACCGTCATCGTGCGCCTGGACTCGTGGCCGCCGAAATGGCACTTCGGCGCCGATCTGGCGGACGTCGACGGCCGCGCACTGTCCGTGTGCTGTCCGCAGGTGACGGTCTCAGAGGACGCCGACCCCAGCGCGCTCGACTTCAGCTTCGCCCGCGACCTTGATGCCATCGTTCCACACTGGCGCTCGAAGTCCCCGCCGTCCCGACTGCGGGCACTGCTGCGTCGAGTCCTGCAGGCGGATCCGCGCCGGCTAATCGTGCTGGACATGGAGCGCAGCGGCCGCGCGTGGTTCATCAAGTCCGTCGACCGTGGCGTTGAGGTGCAACTGTGAGCTCGCCTGCCTTCGCTGCGGTCAGAGACCCCGCGCCGTCGGTCAGGCGCTACCAGCTTCTCACCTCGTCCGATCTCGCCGACCGCCCCCGCCTTCGCTGGCGGGTGAAGAACGTCCTTCCTCAGACCGGGTTCGCCGCCCTTATCGGCCCGAGCGGTAGCGGGAAAACATTCCTTGCGCTGGACCTAGTGGCAGCCGTGGCGCATGGACATGCGTGGTTCGGCAACCGCGTGCATGCGGCGCCGGTCGCTTACGTGGCGCTCGAAGGTGAGGCCGGTATTGCGAGCCGTATCGCCGCCTACGAGATTCGCACCGGTCGCCGGCTCCCCGATCGCTTCCGGGTGATCGTCGAGCGGTTCGAGCTTCTGAGCATCGCCGACGTGCCCGCGCTCGCGGAGACGCTGAAAGCGGCGGGCATCATGGATGGAATCACGGTCATCGACACCCTGAACCGCGCAGCCGGCGGCGCCGACGAGAACAGTAGCGCCGACATGGGCCTTTTGATCGCCGCCCTCACCGAGCTGCAAGCAAGAATCGGCGGACTGGTCCTGATCGTGCATCACACCGGCAAGGACGCCACCCGTGGGGCTCGTGGGCATTCGTCCCTCTTCGCAGCCCTGGATGCCTGCATCGAGGTGACGCGCACCGACGACAGGCGCGAGTGGAAGCAAGCCAAGGCCAAGGACGGAGAGGACGGCAAGGGTCATCCGTTCCGCCTGGATGTGGTGGAGATCGGGGAGGACGAGGACGGCGACCCGATCACCTCATGTGTGGTCGCGCCAGAAGAGCGCACCGCCGATGCCGTCCGTCGGGTGAAGCTGCCGACAGGTGGAAACCAGAAAATCATCTACGACGCACTGCGCGAACTGCTGCGAGATGCGCGGCGTTTCGGTATGGCTGGCGCGCCGCCGACCCGTCCGTGCATTGAGATCCAAGAAGCTATCGAGAAGACTCGCAATCGGCTGGCAGTCGAGTCCGACAGGAAGACCGAGCGGACGAGGCAGGCGATCACTGGGCTTGTGAATAGCGGTGCTTTGGTGCTGCGGGATGGGTGGCTATGGCTTGCATGAACCGCCTCCCCCAGTTCTCCCCGTTCTTCCCTGCCCCCTTTAAGGGGGCGCGGGGAATTTCGGGCCCAGGCGGAACCGTTTCGGCGAATTTCGGGGAATTTCGGGGAGCGAAAGGGCTCATCGGAGCGGCTCTGATGATCCGCAAGCCAACCCCGTTTTTCCCCGTTTCTGGGATTCCGGAAACGGTCAGTAAGAAGACACGCCAATCAGGAGAAGCCCAATCATGACCGCTCCCTCCCACATCCTCTTTGCCGGCATCGACCCAGGCGTATCCGGTGCGGTCGGCCTTGTCGATCACGCCGGCAACTTCGCCGCAGTCGCCGACATGCCAGTCTTGCCGTCCACCACCGGCCGCAAGCAGATCGACCCCGCCGGGCTGGCCGCCATCCTGCGCCAGCACACGCCGGCATTCGTCCTTGTCGAGCGCGTTGGCCCTCGCCCGGGTGAAGGCGCCGTGGGCGGATTCGGGTTCGGCCACTCATTCGGCTGCATTCTCGGCGTGCTCGGCGCCCTCGAGCTGCCGCACGACCTGATTCAGCCCGCGGTATGGAAGCGGCGCGCCGGCATCCCCGCCGGCAGCGACAAGGCCGTATCGGTCGCCACCGCGAAGCGCGCCCTCCCCCACGCCGCCGCACACCTGACGCGGGTGAAGGACGATGGCCGCGCCGAAGCGCTCTTGTTGGCCCTCCAAGCATGGCAAGCAAGGGGGCGGCAATGATCGACACGACCACGAATCCGAAGCGCCCGACCGCCGAAACAATCCTCGAGGCGATCCAGGACCTGCACGCCCGCGAGCAGATTGTCACGCGCGAAATCCTTGCCGAGCTGACGGGACTCAAGCTCACGACCATCGACGACCGCCTAGGGCACCTCGTCGACAATGGAAGGATCCGCCGCGTGCAGCGTGGTGTGTTCGTGCCGATGGAGCAGCACAAGCCGGCCCGCCCGATCTCGCGCACCTTGTGCCCGGACGGCACAACAGTGCTGGAGGTCGGCGACTCGTTGATGATCCTCACCCCGCGCGAGTCGCGCATGCTGGGCGAGGTGATGACCGGCGCTGCGCAGCAGTTCGTCGCGATCGAGATCGGGCACGAGGGGGCACAGCTCAACTCGGCGCTGTCCGCGAAAGTGAGTGAGGTCCGCCGCGAGTTGCGCCAGTCCCAAGAACCCGCCTCAACGGCCGCGCCTGATGACGGAAGGTGACACTCCGCCAGCATTCGCGGCGCTGTGCGACCAATACGCGCGCGCGAAGCAGGCGTGTGCCCGATTGGTGAAATGTACGCGCGCGCGAAAGAAGCTGCACGAGGAAAACAGCGATGAACGCAATGCAGACTGATCCGGATCGAGAGCGCCGCCGCCGATGGCGCAAGTATCACGCCGAGCATGAGCGACTCGCAAACGAATGGCGTGAGCTCGGCTACCAGCATCCGCCGCCCGTCTATCCCCGGCTGCCGCGTGACCTCATCGGCCTTACCTGTGGCGCACGGACCAGGGCGGGCACGCCGTGCAAACTGACCGCAATCTACGGCAGCGGGCGCTGCAAGTTGCACGGAGGACTGAGCACAGGACCGACCAGCGCACAGGGCAAGGCCCGGTCAGCAAGCAACGGAAGGGCTCAGAAAACAAAGCGAACCCCATGAGGACCAGAGAAAACGTGACACCGGCCAGCGGTACGATCATGAGGGGGATGCCGATCCTGGCATCCATGGCCGAGGCATCCACGAGAACCAAGCTTGACCGCTGACATTGGGCTAGTGGATGAACCGTATGTCACCGAAACAGAGGCGACCGGGAATTGGAAAGCCCGAAACCTACAGGCCGATGAGGCCGCGCACGTCGCGGCTTTTTCACGTCGGTTGCACGGTATCGCCTGTTCAATGGCGGGCCGTGCAGGGAGCCTTCGGGCTGCCGGTTTCCTGTAGGCCGGTCTTTCCAACCCCGCACTGTTCCGCCACCCCGATTGGAAAGCGGGGCGCGGAGATTCAGACCGCAACAGGAGCACACACCATGCACACGACAACCACCACCCGCACCGCGCCGCATTTCGTGGATCAGATCGAAACTGACGCTTTCCGCCCCCGATTCAAGCGCGGCGAGTCGGTCATCTGCACCGTGCTTCAGCCCAAAACCGGCGATGAGATCTATGCGCTGACCGATGACGGCCGGCAGGTATTTGGCGACTTCGTTGAACAGTCCGGTGACACGCTGACTCTGGCGGATTGCAACGCGAAAGAACCGCGCGAGTTCGAGGTGGAAATTAGGACCGGCAAGGTTTGGCCTGTCGTCGGGCGCTGCAAGTTGATGGGTGTCGCCTAGGTCCCCCGACTGAGCGGAATCCCTCGCTTCAACCAGACCCGCCCGCGTGGCGGGTTTGTCGTTTCTGAACGTCAATAATCCGGCAAGGTTGAGTGCATGCCCCAACTCCGCCGTTCGCGGGCAAGTGCGCCCACGTGCCGCGTGCAACACGCTTGTGCTGACAAGCACGGTGGCCTTCATCGCTCGAAACGAAGTCTAACCGCTTGGTATGAAGCCCAGCATGACCATAGACTACAGCTTTCCGACACATCCGCACTGGAGGTCTTCAGATGCTGCACATCAGGGAACGCTGGATACAGTTTCACGAGCTGGTTTTGACGCCCGATCCGCCAGATGCACCGAGCATCAAGCTCGCAGAGGTCATCCCGCATCTCCAACGGCGCATCGACGATGGAGATGCTTTTCAGCTGAAGGACAATGAGCGCTCGGCATACCGAATCACTGACTTCTCGCAAACTCGTCAGAAGGGGCATCCTGAAGCATTGGTGCTCTTGTTTCAGTATGCCGATCAAGATGCAACAGACCCAGTCTTTGCTGACCTTCAAACAGGTTCGCTGCGCCTCGAGCCAAAGCTCAAGGGTGAAGGCGTAGCGGTTTCAGCGCATGCGGTCATTGGATTACAGCCCATTGACGGGAAAGAGGACACCTACCCATTCTTGCTCGAGATCGTCCCTGGACTCGGCCGCAGTTCGGTGGCCCCTTTTCTCAAGAGGCAAATTAAGGAGGCTACCGAAGGACAGTTTGAGTACCTCGATGAGGCCAAGCTTGAGGCCAAAACCTACAGGCCAGCAAGCGAACTGCTCGGCACGCCATCTAAGTCTTTCGTCGATGAACTCGAGCGGGGGCAGTTGGCGGGCCTCGAACTGATAAAGCGGGTGAAGACTGCAGAAGCGTTGGACGAAGAAGGGTATTTCTTCGAAGAGTCTCATGTGCTGAAGGTCAGCTTGAGCAATGAAGCTCGGAAGGACGACATAGTTCAGCTTGCCGTTTCGAAGCTGCGACGCTGGGGGAAAAATAACGGATATCAGGATCTACGCGTTCGTTACAAGAAGAAAGAGGGACGCCAAAAATCTTTTGTGATGGGAACCTCTGAAGCAGACCTGCATGACGTGCTGGTTTTGAAGGACGAGCTCATCACAGCAGACGTGGATCTTCAGCAATGCTCCCCGGAGATCAACCAAGCATTTGCGGCGAAGATGATCTCGCTACTGTACGAAAGCTGATACGGTGTGAAGATGCGTGCCCAAGTAAGCCAACTTCTGACGCCCTTCAGATACCTGAAGATCGAGCATACGGTGAAGCACAAAATTGATGTTGTGCTTCCGCTCATCGTCGGTTTGTTGGTGTCGGCAATCGTGTTGGCACTTGGCTCAAGTGTCTCGGTTTTCGGTGATGGCGGCTACGTCAGCTTGATTACCGATCTCCTGCAGATCATGACAGGCTTTTATGTCGCTGCGCTGGCAGCTGTAGCAACGTTTCCTAGCCCCGTTCTTGACCAACCTCTTGATGGCTCTCCAGCCATGCTGGTTGAGATGCGTAAGGGGGTAGAGAAGCGCATCCCGCTGACGAGGAGAAGGTTTCTTAGCCTCCTGTTCGGTCATTTAGCACTGCTATCAATTTGTATTTACTTCATTGGTGGCTTTGCGAGCCTCGTCAGCAGTGGGGTCGCTGCGTTGCTACCTGAAGGGGCGCGACTCTGCATCAGGGCAAGTTTTGTCATTATTTACTCTGTAGTCTCGGCGCATCTGCTCGTGGTGACCATGCTTGGGCTTTACTACCTGTCCTATCGAATTCACCGGCCCCCAAGCGGCAATCAAGCGGATCACTCGCCTTTGCCCCTAGATGCCTCAAGGGCCGGTACCCACAATGACCTAAAGGACAATTAACTTGGTGCCGCATTTGTTCAATGCTGACTCAGCCCGCCGCCGGCCAACGGCCTGATATAACTCCGAGCGACTCAGCCCCCGCCACGAGTCAATAGGGGAGCAGCCACGCGCTACTGACCTGGGCGAGCCTCAGCAGTACGCACACGATTGGTACGCAGCCGGTACGCAAGGAAAGCGCATTATTTTGTCCCCGGTCTGCGTGGGAAAGGCTGTGGATAACCCGTGGGGCGCGGCGGTAAGTGGATGAGCGGAAAGGGCCAACGGGTGGTGCCCAAGCATTGAGCACCTCCGCACTCGTTGGCTAGCTCGCTCTCTCCAGGTTCAGCGCCAGCAGCCGGCGCAGGATCTCGTCGTTGGGCGTCTCAGCCGTGTAGTCGGTCCAGAGAGATCTATGCCCTGATTCCGCTGCTTCCTGCAAATTCACCTATACAGTAGTCTCGGGGAACTAAAGCGGTCATAATGTCCGCAAAAATTCCCAGAGAGAATCGTGAACGACGATACCGCCCTCGGCCTGCTCAGGGAGGCCAGAACCCGATTCACCCAGCGCCAGATTGCAGACTACGTTGGGAAGGACATCAAGACCGTCCGGCGCTGGGAGCAAGGCGAGACACCCTGCCCCCAACTGCTCGGTCCTGCCCTGCGTGCCCTGCTCGCGCAGGCGCCGTGTCATTTTTCCGGTAATGGTCCGGCCTTCACGTTCATCGACCTGTTTGCCGGTGTCGGTGGGATAAGGCTGGGCTTCGAGGCGCACGGCGGCCAGTGCGTGTTTACAAGCGAGTGGGATAGCTACGCGCAGAAGACCTACGCCGAGAATTTTGGCGACAGTCACCCGCTGACCGGCGACATCACGAAGATTGAGGCCCGCGACATTCCGGACCATGATGTGCTGCTGGCCGGCTTCCCCTGCCAGCCGTTTTCCATCGCGGGCGTGTCGAAGAAGAATGCGCTGGGGCGCGCGCACGGTTTCGCCTGCGACACCCAAGGCACGCTGTTCTTTGACGTGTGCAGGATCATCGAGGAGAAGCGCCCGCGCGCCTTCCTGCTGGAGAACGTCAAGAACCTGATGTCCCATGACAAGGGGCGGACATGGGACGTTATCAAGTGTTCTCTCATCGAGCTTGGTTACGACATCTCCCCGCGGGTGGTCGATGGCGCCCACTTCGTGCCACAGCACCGCGAGCGCATCCTGATCGTAGGCTTCCGGAAGGAGGACGACATCCGCTTCGACTGGGATGCGGTTGATCTACCGCCGAAGGGCGTGCAGGTGATGCGCGACATCCTGCACCGCACCGACGGCACCGAGCCAGTACTGCCTTGGGACGGCGACCGTTTCTTCAGCCACGATGCCCGCAAGGTCCAGGACAAGTACACCCTGACTCCAAAGCTGTGGCAGTACCTGCAGGATTACGCCGCCAAGCACCGGGCCAAGGGCAACGGCTTCGGCTTCGGGCTGGCCTTTCCGGACTCGGTGGCGCGCACCCTGTCAGCGCGCTACTACAAGGATGGCTCCGAGATCCTAGTGTACCAGGGCGAGGGCATCAACCCGCGCCGGCTGACGCCGCGCGAGTGCGCCCGCCTGATGGGTTTTCCGGACACGTTCCGCATTCCCGTGTCCGATATGCGGGCCTACAAGCAGTTCGGCAACAGCGTGGTGATGCCGGTCATGCGCGAGGTGGCCCGCGTGATGGCGCCCCTGGTCACCGGACAGGCGGAGCAGCCGCTCCCGGAACACCAAGCCGCGGCTTGATCCTTGGCCGACATCGTCGACCGCGCCACCCGAAGCCGGATGATGTCCGGCATCTGCGGGAGCAATACGCGGATCGAGGTGGCCGTTAGGAAAGCCCTGTTTGCGCGAGGCTTCCGATATCGTCTCAATGACAGACGGCTCCCTGGAAAGCCCGACATGGTGTTTCCGAAGCATCACGCGGTAGTGTTCGTGCATGGCTGCTACTGGCACGGCCACGACTGTGCCCTGTTCCGCCTGCCGTCGAGCAACCGGGAATTCTGGGACACGAAGATCGGCGCCAACCGGGCGCGGGACGTCCGGACGCACCAAGCCCTTCTGGACCTAGGCTGGCGCGTCGCGGTGGTGTGGGAGTGTGCCCTGCGGGGGCAGGGGAGACTGGCCGACGGGATGCCGGCGGAGCTGATTGGGGGGTGGCTTCACGGTGACGAGCCCTGTCTCGAGATCAGGGGCCGGCAGTCACCGGAGTCCGCCAAGGTTCCGCCTAGCGAGTCCGGTTGACTGATTTTTTAGTCGGTTAAACTGTTTGCCAGCTGGTGATACCCGGGTTGTGGCCTGCGGCACCTCGTGGAATTAATACAATGTGAAGATTCTTGGATTTATCGAACCCAATGACGATATTGTCACCCTCGTTGGCATGGGTCATCACGGTATTGGTTTGAAAGTAAAGCCGATGTTCCGTGCGAGTCGGATGGGCGCTACGCGCATCGTACCAAGTGACATCTGCATCCGTTGAAATACTGGTTCCCCGAATTGAGAATTTCGCAGGCCGGGAGAATCCAGCTAGGCCGAAAATTTGCTTGAGTTCAACGACACCATTGAATTCGTGCTGATTTGACCGCTCTGGATGCGCCTCGACAGCGGACAGCGTTTTGATACAGGCCGGATGAAGCAGTAACGGTGAGCTTGACACTGGATTCTCCTATGAGGGTTTGACAGGATGGCTTCGTGAGTCAGGGCGGCACGTCATCCGTCTGCGGGTGGCAAGCATTTCCCTGAGTGTTTCGGGCTCCATGGGTGGATCCACCCGGTGCACGGCCGCATGGCAGTTGGCGCAAAGGGGGATCAGGTCGTGTACGGGGTCGACCCGGTAGCCGTCACCCATGCGTGATACGGGAGTGCGGTGGTGGACCTCGATGTACCCGTGGGCCAGCGGGCCATACACTACGCCGAAATCAAAGCCGCAGATGCCGCACCTTGAGCCGTGGGCCGCAATGCAGGCGGCCCGGTTGGCCGGGCTGCGCTCGTAGCGATTCACCGTCACCGTGCTGCACGCCCCTTCCGGTAGGCCGGCCTCGAACAGTGGCAGCCCAGCCGGCTCCTCTTCCTCGAGGGGTAGCAGGAGCAGCAGCAGGGCCAAGCAGGCCGATGCGACGGTTTCAGCGTCTGCCTGCAGGTCCCCGTCATTGCCGGATGTCGCGTCCGTCAGCCTGCGAACCCTGAGTTCCAGCTGGTTCCAAGGCGGGGGCGGCAGGCCGTTCTCCGGCAGGACCACCGAACCGTTCACCTTCATGCCGATCCGTTTGCCCCCAGCCTCGAAGGTACTCACGAGCGAAAGGAAGGGCTGGTGCGACGTGGCGGCCTTGCGTCCCATCGCCCGGACCAAGTCGCCAGCATAGGTGTCGGGAAAGAACCCAGCTTCCAAGCTTTTCCAGCCGGTGGATACCAGTACGGCAAAACCGTTGGGTTCGGGAATGTCCGTCGCCCGTACACCCTGCCGTGGTCCGCCAGGGGTGTTTGCGACACAGCCGGAAAGGGACAACCGGAAGCGGACGCCTAGGACTTCCGCCAGTGCCTCTTCACTGAATGGCATGCACATCACCGCTCATCAGAGATCGTCTTCGGAAGGTTCGGGAAGATCCTCCGCAAGCCTGCGCAGGATCCGGGAAACCTCGTAGCGCATTTCCTCGAAATTCCGCTGGCTGCTCTCGCTGACATTACCGAGCTCTGCCGCACAGAGTCCCCACATCAGGGAGTCCAGTCCCTGCACCGTCACGCCAGACTTCTTGTTCGGAATGTAGATCCTGTGATAGTACGGATGACTGGTATTGATCCGGACGGCCTGATTGTTACTAATGAAGGCCGGTTCCCACAGAAGGCCGTCCTGGAGACCGTCGACCGGCTGAACGTGGCATTCCCCGCTGTTCTTTTCCTCGACCAGCTTGATCCTGAGTTTGGTGACACCATTCTTGTTGGAGACGGTCACATTCCCGGTGGCACCATCGACCTCTTCGAGCTTGGCCGTCTTCAGGTTGTCGGCCTGGGCGTGGATGGCGTTGTTCGACACCGCATGCAGCAGCGCCGCTGTACCGCTGACCACTGCGTCAACACCCTTCCGGTAGCGCTCGGATGCTTCGCGGCGCGGTCCCGGAAGGAAATTGTTCCGCAGCCAGTCGTACAGGACTTCATCGAGCAGGATCCTGGACTTCTTGATGTCCACCTGGAAGGCGTCATCCAGCTTGTGGTCGAACGACAGCTCGACCCGGCACAGGGTCATGTGCGGTTCCTTAATGTACATGTCGAGCCAGTCCGGGCCGTGGATCAGCCGGTTCTCGCGATAGACGTATATCCCCTGCTTGTCATTGGTCAGGCGCGCTTCCTTCAGGGTTTCCTCGTCCGGGAATTCGCTTTTCCGGGGGAGGATGAAGACTCTGACGGTGAATTCCGCATCCTTTCCGTCGCCGGTTTTCACCGGTACGACCTTTTCGGCGGCGGGCTTTTCCGTGAGTGGCAGGCTGTACGGGTCCCACGGATCGACCGGCCTGCCATTGATGCGGATGCTGACGTCCTGTGCCCGGGCATCATCGCTGTCTAGGAAGCGCTGGTAGACCATGGCAATGTGGAAGCGGAGCTCGTCCTCGTAGCGTTTGAGCGCGGTCTTGGCTGCCTTTCCGTCGGGCTTCGCATAGGTCTTGAGTAGGCGGTCGATGTTCTCCCACAGGATCAGCGTGCCGGTTTTCCCCTTCGCAACCGTGTCTAGGAGCGCGGTTTCGTTGCGGCTTGCCTCCACCAGCTGCAGTTCCCAGCGCCCGACCCTGGCAATATGGTCAAGGTCCCAGGTCGCCTTCATGACCCCGCCACCATCACTGCCGCGACTAACGGCCGACAGCCGCCGGCAGAAAGCCGTGGAAGCCGTCTTCAGGCCCAGTCCGAATTTCCCGAGACTGGCTTGGCTGGCCCGCTGCCTGGAGCCGTAGCGCATGGCATTGACCAGACCGTCCCGGTCCATGCCGCAGCCGTCATCGGCGACGGAAACCGCGACCGCGCCACGGAAGTCCATGGCGATCGTGATGTCGATGTTGCCGGCGCCGGCCGCAATCGAGTTGTCGATCACGTCGGCCATGGCGGTGTTGAATTCGTAGCCCGTATCCCGCAGTCCTTCGATGATCCGTTCCGGATCGGGTGGCACGTCGAGGTAGGGGGGTTCCGCTGCATTGCTGGAAGGCATGTGGGGTTTCCTATTCCTGTTCAGATCCGGATGACTTTCCAGCCGCCCGAGAGTACCAGGACGTCATCGTCGCCGGTCACTGCAGGCGTATCTAGGCGCTCCACATCAACGTGGAGTCGACCGTCGCCATCCTTGAAAAGCACGACTTGGTCACCGACGGCCGCATTGCGGGCCCTCAGGTACCTCGTCATGCAGGTAAGCCGGTACTCGTTGCGGGTGCCGCCGAAAAACCGATTGTTGTAGTAGATGAAATTAAAATGCCAGCGGGTGATTCCGTCCGGCTCGCGGAATGTCAGACTCACGCGCGGGTTCTTCGCGTCGGGGTCGAGGAACGGGAAGAAGGAGAGGATGGCCGGTTCCTTCGGCACGAGGATGCCCGCCTGGTGCGCGCCCGTCTCCCCGATGTCGTTGGCGCTGAGTGTCTTGGTGATTCTGGCCGTATGCGTCATTCAAGGATTCCGGAGAGTGGTGAGATCTGCAGCGCCTGCATGACTTCGCTGATGGTCGCGTCCCCTTCGTGGCCGATCGCCGCGTGGTCGGAGAGTCCGCGCTTCAAGGCAAGGCGCCCGACCACCAGTTCCTCGACGCTGTCCGCGAAGAACATCTGGTGGATGGTCACGGGACGCTGCTGCTTGCGGCGGTACGCCCGCGCCGAGGCCTGGTCTTCGAGGGCCGGGTTCCACTCGGGGTTGTAGTGGATCACGTGGTTCGCCGCGGTGATGTTGAGTCCGACGCCGGCCGCCCTGGGGTTCAGGAACAGGGCCCCTCCGGTGGTGGCTGCGGAGAAATCATCAACTGTCTGCTGGCGCTCAGGGACCGGCACGCGTCCGTCCATGAAACCGAAGAAACTGCCCGGAAATCGTTGTGGCAGGTCCGCAAGGAAGATGTCCGTCATGCCGGTGTAGCTGGTGAAAATCAGGCACTTTTCGCCCTGCTGGAAAATCTCCTCGAGCAGTTCGAGCAGCCGCTGGTACTTCGGCATGCCGTCCGCGGGGTCGTCCCGCCAGTTCCCGATGAGGGCCGGATGGGTGCAGAACATCCGCAGGCGCTGCAGAGCCACCAGCGAGCCGGATTTTCCGTATTCCTCGAGGGCTTCCTGGCGGGTCCGTTCATAGTCCTCCGCCATGGCGCGGGACATGGACAGCGGCTGGGCCACGTCGATCCTCTCGGGCAGGTCCCTGGCGACATCGCGGACCCGTCTGCGGAGCAGGATGGGGGCGACGATCGGCGCGAGGCCGGCCGCGTCGGCCTCCGTATCAGCGAACAGCCGCTCGAACCCGTCCCGGTTTCCGAGCAGCCCGGGCAGGGCGAAGTCGGACAGTGACCAGAGGTCCGTCAGCCGGTTCTCAACCGGCGTTCCCGTGATGGCAATGGATATCCGCCGGGGCAGGCCCTTGACCGCCACTGTCCTGCGGGCATCCGGATTCCGGATGTTCTGTGCCTCGTCCAGCGCCAGCAGGTTCCAGGTGATGGACGACAGCAGCGGTTCATCCCGGAGTGCCGTATCGTAGGAGGTCACGACAACGTCGAAGCCGGCAAGCCGGGAGGCGATGCCGGCCCTGTCGGGGCCGGTATGGATCCGGACGGCAAGGGAGGGCGCGAAAAAGCCGAGTTCCCGCCGCCAGTTCTCGAGAAGCGTTGCCGGCGAAATGACCAGCGATGGCCCGTGGCCCGCGGATTTCTCCGCGAGCATCAGCGTGATGACCTGGATGGTCTTGCCCAACCCCATCTCGTCGCCAAGGATGCAGCCCAGCCCCTGATCGGCGATGAGTTTCAGGAAATGGACGCCATCCTTCTGGTAGGGGTACAGATCAGCCTGTAGTCCCCAGGCTGCCGTGTCCATGACTGAGGGCGCGCGCAGGTGAGCCGGATCGGACGACTGGAGCGAGTCGACAAGCTCAAGCTCAAGGCCGTGAGCATGGGTTCTGAGCCAGATCAGCTGACCGACAGATATCGCTATCCCGTCGGTAATCCCATGAGCCGAAAGGACAGCCAATGATTCAGCGTAATCATCTGTCCGGATCGGATACCAAATATTCCCAATGAGAACCTGATCGCATTCCTGATTGACCAGCGGAGCCTTGCTGCCTTCCGCTCCGATGCCAATCAACTTGACTCGGATGTCGCTCGGCGCGCTGCCGGAAACTTCGAGGGCAAGTTCGGCCGGGAAACGCGAAAACACGAAATCAGGCAGTGCGTCGGCCGGTGACTGTGCCGCGTTCGCGCCTCCAGAGCCGCTGAATATGGAAGACCAAACTTCGGCGGCGGACGGCTGCACCCAACCCACCCCTTCCCGAAAATTGAGGAGACGGCCATCTTCGACTCTCCATGGAATGCCTTCACGGCTTGTCGCGGGCGGATCTTCCTTCTCGATCACCTGCTCTCCCTGCGTCATTCCAATTTATCCACGGCTCATTATTGCTGGAATGACGAGGGGTTGCCAAGAGATCGCGCCAAATTACGGAAACCGTGACGTCAGCTAGGACCATAGACAGTCCCGAGCCCTTCATGCAGGGGCCATGCTGCAGCCATTCGAACGTGCCTCCCGTTTCCTTGATTGACGTTGCACTGCCGCCCTGATTGAAAGATGGTTGCAGCCAGAGTATTGCCGTCGATGAATAGGCGCGGTGAGATCGTGCGTGGCATGACTCCCCAAGGAGGCAGGCGCGACCTCGATGACCTGGAGGCGGCGCTCAAGATCAAGGCCGAGTGGAAGCTATACGAGGACGATGAGGTGACTCACAACCCGGCTCCGCATCGGCAGATTCTGGAGGCATGGCACCGCGGCAGTCCGAAGATGGTCACCCGACTGGAGGCGCACGGGAGATGCTGAGGCGACTCGGGACGTCAAAGACCCCAAGAGCGGGTCTTTTGCCTGCCAGCAAACAGAAATGCCAGCTTGGCGAGCTTCATGGATGGTGGGTGGCGCGCGCGCTCGAGTGTATCGAAGGCGAACTCGTTACAGGTCCCGCGACCTTTCCAGCGTCGAGCGAGCCACAGCAACACGCACGAGCTTGGTACGCAGCCAGTACGCGCAGAACAACTCGAACTCGAGACCGTCACGATGGGAATTCATCTACGGACACTGCATCCGGCCACCTATCATCTGACAGGCGCCACCACCAGACGAAGGGAAATACGTTTGGCCGGCACCCCTCGTATAGCGCCCACCAACATTGTCCCAGCATCCTCCCGCGTCGCAGCTGGTGATTGCCGATGGTTGCGGCGGAGCAGGCATATCGCGCCCCGATCGACGAGGTCGCTTCACCTCCTTCTGGATAGGCGCAGCGACTTCAGACCGCTCAATCGCTCCACCACGCGGAGCCCCGTCACTGAATGTGGAACTACGGCCCTGGTAGTGTCGGCCCTCGCCCACATTTACGGATGGGAAATCGCTACGGTATCCGCCCGAGCTGTTGGCCGGGCACGGCATGTCTGAGTAGATCGTCTTGCCTGTGCCAGCCTCCTTACACTTGAACGCCTGAGCGTTCGCGACCGACGGGGTGACGAACACAATCCCCACCAGCATCAACTTAATGACCTGCAGCATTATGTGTTCTCCCCGAAATCGCGCCCGAGCGCGCTCTTGAGCGTTCCCCTGTACGGTACCGGCTTCGGGCGGAGTGCGCCGATCTCATTGCCAGTGTAGATCCTCAGCCTCATGCGGGGCCTTTGATGCTCGAACAGCATGTTCTAGGCCGCTACACCTCACACTATCGTGACTTGGCAGTGAGGCGCGTAAGGTATCGTCAATATCGACTCAGGATGACGCGCCCTGAGTCCACAACAGGTCAGCCCCCTGTCATTGACGGTATTTTTGACGGTACCGGTCAAAGTCCTGAAGCTAAACTTCCTTTTAACATTGGCCTCCAGCAAGTCTTTCGATTCCTGGTGACGGACCATTCCCTTCCGGCGTCGACCGCTCTCCCGGCTCAGCGCGCCCCCGCAAGCAGTCTGTTCACATACTCCACCGGAATCGCATAGCTGATGCCGGACGGATCCGACAGCACGTTCTCCTTCGTCGACTTGACGAACACCATGTTCAGCACGCCGATCACCTCCCCCGTGCGCGGGTCGAACATCGGACTTCCGCTGTTGCCCGGGTAGGCGGTGGCATCGAGCTGATAGACGCGGAACACGTCGTTGGCGAGGCGGCGAACCAGCGCGGGGTTCAGGTCGCGCGCCTTCCCTTGCGGAATGCCGATCGGCGTGACCGCCGAAATGATGCCGCGGTGCGTGACGGGCGTCAGTCCGAGCACGGCACCGATCGGGAAACCGGTGAACGCGATCTCCTGCCCCTCCTGCACGCGCTCGTCTCTCGCCAGCGTCAGGGCCGGCAGGGCAGGCCCGCCCTCGAGCCGCAGCACGGCGAGATCGCGTTCGCGATCGGCGGCGATGCGCACGACCGGGCGGGCCATCGCGCTTTCATCCGCGCCCGGCACCGCGATCACGAGCGCTTCCATCTTGTCGGTCGCTACGGCGTCGGGCAGCACATGGGCGTTGGTGACGATCAGGCGACCATCGCCAACGACGAACCCGGTGCCGCGAAACTGAAAGGCGGGGCTGCGCGTACGCTGGAAGGTGCCGACCGCAACGATGGACGGTTTGACGCGGGGCAGGACGCCGACCAGATCCGCCAAGGCCGGCGCCGGCGCCGTGGCGGTCACGATCACCGCACAAGCGGCCAGCAACAGTCGACGGCGAACCGTCTGGAACGCCCCCCGGGGCGTCGTATCGTTCATGTCTCGTGATCCTCCTGGCTTGCCAGCCGCAAGGTGCGTAGCATCGGGCTCGGGGCAACCACGCTGCGGTCGTAGGGATGCCGGTCCTGGCCGACATGACGAAGGATGCGTTCGACGTAGGCACGGGTTTCCCGGTAAGGCGGAACCCCCCGGAAGCGATCGACCGCCCCCTCCCCGGCGTTGTACCCCGCCGCGACGAGCGCCACCTCGCCTTCGAAATAGGCCAGCAGCCAGCGCAGGTAGGTCAGCCCGCCACGAATGTTCTGCTCGGGATCATAGGGGCGCTTGACGTTGAAACGCTCGGCCGTTTCCGGGATGAGCTGCATCACCCCCATTGCGTTCTTCGGTGACAGCGCATTCGGATTGAGGGCCGATTCGGTCAGGCCGATCGCCAGCGCCAGCGCAGGCTGCACGCCGTACTTCGGCGCGAGCTCCGCCAACAGACGTGCTACCGCCTGGCGCTCGGGCGGCAGGCGTGCAATCAAACCCTCGACCGGCCAGCGCTGCTGCAGGATCTCGGACGGCGTATGCAGGCACGCGGGTACGGCGCCGGTGTAGTCGCCCAGGTATCGCTGGATGCGCGCCGCGTGCTCGTTGCCGAGAAAGGCCGACATCGCGAACAGCGTGTTGGCGTAAGCATCGTTGCGCTCGACACCACGCCCGTTGGCATACATCCAGCCGAGCGCGTACATGCCTTCCGAATCGCCGAGACGGGCCGACTCGCAGTACAGCCGCGCGGCATAGGGCTGATCACGCGGCACGCCCTCGCCGTGCTCGTAGCCCAGGGCTTCCTGCGCAAGGTAACGGGCCTGCTCGGCAAACGCCTGTGCAACCCGGTCGCGGCCGGCAGACCACACTGACGGCGGCATCAGCGACAAGGCCACCGCCGCAACAGCCCCCGCGATGCGCAGCCTGCACGGCAGCGCACCGGACCTGCGTCGAATCGGGGACTGTCGCCGTGCCATGACTACCTCACCGATGCACCTCGTCAGAGACGCCAGACGACCACGCCCGCTGCGGACAGCGCGGCCGGGTCGTACGAGGATTTTACGTCTGCAAAGACCCCACCGGCCGAGAGTTTTTCGAGCAGCTTCGCAACCGGCATCGAAAGGTACTGGTGATGGGCAACCGCGGCGACGATCGCCTGCGCCGTCGGCAAGGCTTCCCAGGGCGTCAGGTTGACGCCGTACTCGTGCACCGCTTCCGCCGGGGACGCCACGGGATCATGCACATGGACCCTGCAGCCATAGCTCTGCAACTCGCGGATGACGTCGATGACCTTGCTGTTGCGCAGGTCCGGGCAGTCCTCCTTGAAGGTCAGGCCAAGCACCACGACGTCCGCCCCCTTGATGCTGGAGCCGGCAGCGATCATCTGCTTGACGGTCTGCTCGGCAACGTACTTGCCCATGCTGTCGTTGATGCGACGACCGGCGAGGATGACCTGCGGGTGGTAGCCCAGCATGTCGGCCTTGTGGGTGAGGTAGTACGGATCGACGCCGATGCAGTGTCCGCCCACCAGGCCGGGGCGGAAGGGCAGGAAGTTCCATTTGGTACCGGCGGCCTTGAGCACTTCGAGCGTGTCGATGCCGATCTCGTGGAACAGCACGGCGAGTTCGTTCATCAGCGCGATGTTCAGATCGCGCTGGGTGTTCTCGATCACCTTTGCCGCCTCGGCCACCTTGATCGAGCTGGCCGGATAGACTCCGGCCGTGATCACCGAGGCGTAGACCGCCTCCACCTTGGCCAGGGTCTCGGGCGTGTCGCCGGAGACGACCTTGAGGATCTTGGTGACCGTACGTTCCTTGTCGCCCGGGTTGATGCGCTCCGGCGAATAGCCGACGAAGAAGTCCTGCTTCCACTTCAGGCCCGACTCGCGCTCGATGATCGGGATGCAGACCTCCTCGGTCGCGCCCGGATAGACGGTGGATTCATAGACGACGATCGCGCCGCGCTTCATGTGACGGCCGACGGTCTCGGACGACTTCACCAGCGGCGTGAAGTCGGGCTGGTGTGCCGCATCCACCGGGGTGGGCACGGCGACGATGATGAAATCCGCCTCGGCGATCACCGCCGGATCGGTATGGCAGCTCAACTGGGTCGCGGCGCGCAGATCCTCGGACGAGACTTCACCGGTGGGGTCGTAGCAGTCGCGGTACGCGGCGACTTTTTCCGCCGAGAGGTCGAAGCCGACCGTCCTGTACTTCTTGCCGAACTCCACGGCAAGCGGCAGGCCAACGTAGCCCAGCCCGATGACGGCGATGGTGGTCATGATGTTCTTCCTTGTTTTTCGGTGTTTGCAGATACGGGTTCAGAGGTTACCGAGCAGATCGGTCGCTTCCTTGTGCAGCGGCGTACCGGCCTGAGCCTTGGCCAGCACGGCATCGAGTTCTCGACGGGCATCGTCCTTGCGACCGGCCCCGGCATAGGATCTCGCCAGATTGAGCCGTAGCGGCAGCAGGTCCGGCGCGAGCGACACCGCCTTCTGCAGGTTGGCCAAGCCCTTCTCGGTCTGGCCACGGTCGACCTGAATCACGCCGAGCGTATCGAGAATCGCGGGATTCTCCGGGGCCAGTTCGTGCGCCAGCTCGGCGTACGAAAGCGCCTTCGGATCCTTCACCTGGTTCGACGCCCAGGCCAGGTTGTTCAGTACCAGCGGGTTGCGCGGCGAGATCTCGTCCATCGTGCGGAACATGGCGACGGCGTCGGCGTAGCGGCGCTCGGCCAAGGCGCGCTCGGCGACATAGCCACGCATGGACAGATCCTTGGGCTGCTGGCGCAGCCAATCGGCGACGAGCTTGTCGGCCTCGGCCTTGCGTTCGGCACGCAGCAGGGTGGCATGGAGCCGGACCGCGACGTCGCCACCCGCCTTGCGCTCGAGCGCGCGACGATAGGCCGTCACCGCCTCGCCCAAACGGTTGGCATTGACCTGGATTTCGGCTTCGAGAATGTGGCCGACAGGCGCCTCCGCGTGTTGCTTCTGCACGTCGCGGGCAATCTTCAGCGCACCATCGCGATCCCCCTTCTCGAGCAGCAGCCCGGCAAGTCGCTGCTGAACGTCAAGCGCATCGGGACGGACACCCAGCGCCTTGCGCAGCACCTGCTCGGCGGCTGCATTGTCCTTTGCACCACGATGCACGTCGGCCAGCATCAGCAGCGGAACCGTCGACTGCGGGCGCAGCCCGGCGAGCTTGTTCAGCGAGGAAATGGCCTGCTGAGTGTCGCCGTTCGCCATCTGCGCGCGCGCCAGCATCTCGACGGCACGTACGTCGTCCGGGTAGGCCGCACCAGCCTTCTGCGCCGTGGCCAGCGCCTTGGGGAAATCCCGGTTGCGCAGGTGATGCTGGACGATCGACAGCGCCGGCGCCAGGGCGCCGGGTGCGGCGGTCTCTGCACGCTCGAGTGTCGCCAATACGTCCTTCGGCGTCGCTCCGGTGGCGGCCTGCAGCTCCGCCAGCGCCAGACGCGCCTCGACGTTCTTTTCGTTGCGATCGGCAAGGGCCCGCACACGGGCAAGCGCATCCTGCGGCTTCTTCTCGGCCAGATCGATGCGGGCAAGGTTCAGCACCGCTGCAAGATAGTCGGGATTGATCGCCAGCGCCTTGTCGAACGCAGTGCGGGCCGCGGCAAGGTCCTGCTTGGCGAGCATGACACCGCCCCGCAGGTTGTGAACCAGCGGGTTGTTCGGCTGCTTCGCTTCCAGTTGCGCCTGTGCCGCCAGTGCCTGGTCCGTATCCCCGCGACGCAGGTGCGCCGCCACGAGCGCCAGATCGGCCTGAATGGCGTCCTGATCCATCGCCGACGCACTCGAAAAGTCGGCGAAAGCGCCCTGCGCGTCGCCCCCGAGCAGTCGCGCGACACCCAGCCGCAGTCGCGCGCGGGAGTCTTCAGGCGCGGCCTTGGCCGCGCGCTGCAGGAACTCCTCGGCCCGCTCCGCATCCCCATTGGCCAGGAAGACCTGGCCGGCCAGGCCAAGCAGGCGCGGGTCATTGATCGGTCGGTCGAGAAGCGGCTGCAGCACCTCCTGCGCGCGCGCCGCCTCGCCCGAGGAAAGGTGGGAAAGGATCAGCAGGCTGCGTGCCAGGGTCTGACCCGGCGCCCGACTGAGGACCGCGTTGAGGTAGCTGCGGGCCTGGGCCTGGTCATTCAGGCGCAGCAGCACGGTACCGGCCAACAACTGCGCGGGAAGGTAGTCCGGCGTCTGCTTGAGCACCTGCATCACACCGTCACGCGCTTCCGTCAGACGATTCGCCCGCAAGTCGATGAAGGCCTGCAGGTAGCGCGTCGAGGGGTGGCCGGGAGCGACCTTCTTCATCGCCTCGAAACGGGCAACAGCCTCGTCCTGGCGCTCGAGCTGGAACAGCTGCGACACCAGGGCATAGTGGTAGGCGATGGCATCGGGCCGGAGACGAAGCGCATCCTCGAGCGCCTTCACACTCTCGTCGGGCTTGCCCTGGAACTGCAGCACTTCGGCCAGCGCCGCATGAGCGTCAGCGAGCAGCGGCTGGTCCGCGACCAGCTTGCGCGCGCTCTCCTCCGCCTTTGCGGGCTCACCGCTGAACAGCTGGGCCCTGACCCGGCCAATCGCCGCGACCTCGTCGTCGGCACGCAGGACCAGCGCGGCTTCGAACGCCTTGAGCGCCTCGGCCACATTGGCCTTGCCCATGTGCGCGTCGCCAATCGCACCCAGCAGGCTGGCTTGGCCCACGGGGTCTGAAAGACGCTCGGCACCGAAATCCGCCAGCACACCATCGAACTCCGCCGCGCGCACCCGCGCACGCGCCAGCAACGGGATTACCGGCTCGCGCGCATAGCCGAGATCGAGCGCGCGCTGCAGTTCCTTGACCGCCCCCGGAACGTCACCCTGCTCGAGGTTGACCTTGCCGAGCAGGAACCGGGCTTCGGCCAGATTGGCGTTCTCCTGCAGCGCATTCTTGAGCTGGATGCTGGCCGCATTCAGGTCGTCCTTCGCCAGATATCCCTTCGCCGACTCGAGCATCTGCTCGGGGCTCTCGCCACAGCCGGACAGGAGCATCGCGGACAGCAGGGTCACGGCGAGCCCACTCTTGCGACGACTCCAGCGCTGCGACGGCTTGTCCTTGGTGTAACTGCTCACGATCCGTTCTCCTTCTTCAGGCCAAAGCGATTCATCAAGTCATACAGCGACGGGCGGCTCACACCGAGGATCTCGGCGGCACGCGCAATGTTGTTGTTGGTGCGCGCCAGCACGCGCAGGACGGCCTTGCGCTCCGCCTCGTCACGCACCTGCCGCAGGTTGAGGCGCTCGAGATCCTCCTCGACCGACTGCAAGCCAAGATCGTCGGCGGTAATACGGTTGCCGTCGGCCATGATCACTGCCCGCTTCAGGCAGTTCTCGAGTTCGCGCACGTTTCCGGGCCACGGGTGCGCCTCGATGGCAGCCAGGGCATCATCGGTCAGTGTCATGCTGCCACGCGCGTTCTCGCGCGCGAAGCGCTGGACAAAGGCGTGCGCCAGCAGCGCCGCATCACCTTCACGATCGCGCAGCGGCGGGATATCGACGACGATCTCGGCCAGGCGGTAGTAGAGATCTTCGCGAAACAAGCCGGCCCTGATCTGCTCCTTGAGATCGCGATGGGTCGCGCACACGATGCGGACGTCGACCGGAATCTCCTCGCGGCCGCCGATGCGTTCAATCACCCGTTCCTGGAGGAAACGCAGCAACTTTGCCTGCAGCGGCATCGGCAGGTCGCCGATCTCGTCGAGAAACAGTGTCCCCTTGTGCGCCGTCTCGATCTTGCCCAAGGTCTGCTTGACGGCACCGGTGAACGCCCCCTTCTCGTAACCGAACAACTCGCTTTCGAGCAGGGTATCGGGGATCGCGGCGCAATTGATCGCCACGAAACGTTCGCCAGCTCGGGGCGAAAGCGCATGCAGACCGCGCGCAAGCACTTCCTTGCCGGTGCCGCTCTCGCCCAGCAGCGCCACCGTCACCGAGGCAGCCGCCACCTTCTCGATGGTGCGGCAGATCTTCAGCATGCCAGGGTCCCGGGTCAGCAGGCCGGCCAGCGGGCTCGCACTGAGTGCAGCCAGGCGCGCATTCTCGGCTTGAAGATCATGCATGCGGAAGGCGCGCTCGATCGTCAGCGCCAGCAGTTCCGGCTCGAAGGGCTTGGCGAAGAAGTCATAGGCCCCCAGCCCGACGGCCTTCACCGCATTCTCGCGGTCATGCTGACCGGTGAGCACGATGACCTTGGTGTCCGGGGCCAGCGCAAGCATCTCGCGCAACAGCGCAATGCCCTCGGTGACATCGTCGGGCGCAGGCGGCAGACCCAGATCCATGGTGACCACCGCAGGTTCGTGGCGGCGCAGTTGCGCAATCGCCGTTTCGCGATCATCGGCAACGACCGTCTCGCAGGAATCGAATGCCCACCGCATTTGCTTCTGTAACGCGGGATCGTCCTCCACGATCAATAGCGTTCGCTGCTTATCCGGCATGAATCTCACTGGCTCCGTCTTGAGTTGTGGCCCGCGCCAGCGTGGCGCGCGGCAACTGTATGGTGACACGTGTTCCGCGGCCAACCTCGCTTTCGAAGCGAAGGTCGCCGCCAATCTCGTTCAGGTACTGCCGCGTCTCGAAGACGCCGATGCCCATTCCGCTCGACTTCGTCGTCTGGAACGGACGCGACAGCCGGTCGCGCAGGAAGTCGGCCGACATGCCACAGCCGGAGTCCTCGACCACGATTCGCAAGCATACGTCATCCGCGGCCTCCAGGCTGACCCTGACCTCGCCATTCGCATCGGTTGCATCGATCGCATTCTGGACAACATGGCCCACGATCCGCTCCAGGCGCTCCGGATGCGCCTTGGCCTGCGCCTGCTGCTCGGAGGGCTCCACCAGTTCAACCTCCGGCAACTGACCGCGCTTCGATTGGCAGACGTTGCGCAGCACCTGCACCACATCCACGACACGAGGCGGATCGATCGGCCGCTTCTCCTGCAACTGGATCATCAAACCCCGCATTCGCCCTTCGACATGCGCCACCGTCTCGAGCATGTCCTTCTGGAACTCGGGATTGCTCCAGTGCCGCTCCGCATTCTTGAGCATCAGCGAGAGCTGGGCGACGAGATTCTTCAGGTCATGGACGACGAACGCGGACATCCGATTGAAGGAGTCGAACTTCCGCGCCTCGAGCAGCGCCTCCGCGGCGAGCATCCGCTCCAGATAGCCGGCGGCCTGGCGCTGTGCGGTCTTCAGCAGGTCAAGCACCTCCCAATCGATCTCGAAGGGTGCGCGCGGCACCGAAAGGACGACGAATCCGACCAGCGTTTCCGAACTCTTGAGCGGAATTACCAGCCAGGCATCGCCCAGCGTCGACAGCCATTCGGGCAGCACCAGCCCCCCATAGGGCTGCGGCCTGACCCGATACTCCTCCAGGTTGATCACCCACTCCCGATCACTCAGAAAGCGGCACAGGTCCGACTGCTCAGCCTCGACGACATCCACTGGCGGCCAGTTCAGCCGGGCGAAGGGCGCGAACTTCCCATAGCTGTCGCGGAGCCACAGGGTGCCGCCCGGGCTCTCGACCAGATCGGACAGCGCCTTGATCACCGACTGCCCGAGGTCCAGACCTTTTCCAGCCATGGCGAGCGCCTGCGTGAAGCGCAGCCATTCGTTGCGATAATCGTAGCGGTATGAGAACAGGTGTTTGCTGAGAAAGACCTTGAGCCGGGCACGTTGCGAACCCGAAAACAGCAAGGCACCCAGCAGGACAAGGCCGGCAAACAACAACGAGAGCTGCAGCGCCCGCCCCCAGTCGCCACCGAAGTAACGCACGTAATACGCCACCGCGGCGATCACCAGAAGGTACAAGCCCGCCGCCGCAAGCGCGGTCGAGTGGAACACCATTTCCCGTGACATCGCCATGCGCAGCGTCCACGACGGGTTGCGGGACCCCGACAGCGCAATGAGCGGGATCAGCGTCGCATGCGCAAGCCCGCGCACAGCCCACACGTCCCCATCGATGCGCGAAAACAGCGTCGCATCGGCAAACAGATAGAGCTCGAAGATGTAGCCGGCACCGAGTGCGATACAGAGCGGCTTGATCCCCCAGCGCGACGCCCCAGGCAAAGCCCGGTAAAGATGCTCGACAAGGATGAGACCCACCACCGCATGTGCCAGCCAGCTGACCAGCACCGGGCGCATCGCCGCACCTTGGAAATCACCGAAATACTCGGCGGTCAAGCCCAGCACCTGGGCAAGGACCGTGCTGGCGGCGAGGATGGCGGGCCAGCGCATGCCCCCTGGCCACAGCGGGCGCATCAGCACAATCAGGAACAGAAACCAGGCACCGCCCCTGAAGACGTCCAGCACCAAGCTGACCCAGGTCAGCGTGCCGCTCGACGTGTGCGCGCCTGCAATCCCCGCCAGCGCCCAGAGAAAAGAACAGACGACGGCGACGAACAGCAGACCGCCGGGCAGACCGCCGCGCCAGGCAAAAAAGACGTAAAGGGCGAACAGGAAAAAGCCCAGCGCCGCGAAACCGTATCCCCAGAATGCGACGTCAGCCACGTACGGCCCCCTGAACCATTACCCCGCCCACCTTAGCGCAGTCCGCGCCCTCCGGCGCGCGAACCGCATGTCGCTTTCAATGCGCGCCTTCGCCCGTAAGCACGACGCGCACCGTCTCGAAGAGCACGAGGGTATCGAGAACAAGCGTGTGATTCTTGACGTAGTACAAGTCGTACTGCAGCTTTTCGATCGCATCATCGACCGATGCCCCGTACTGATACCTGACCTGCGCCCAACCCGTCACGCCAGGCTTGACGCAGTGGCGGACGCCGTAGAAAGGGATCTCGCGGGCCAACTGATCCACGAAGAACGGACGCTCGGGCCGCGGTCCGACCAGGCTCATGTCGCCCACCAGCACATTGAACAACTGTGGCAGCTCATCGATACGCAGCTTGCGGATGATCCGCCCCACCCGCGTCACACGGTCGTCGTTCGACGTCGCCCACCGCGGCTTGCCGTCTTTCTCCGCGTCGCGCCTCATGCTGCGGAACTTGGTGACTCGGAACACACGCCCCCCGAGACCCACCCTCTCCTGGCGATAGAAGATAGGCGCCCCGTCCTCGATCACGATCAAGAGCGCCGTAACGAGCATCAGCGGCAGCGAAATCAGCAGCAGGATCACAGCCACTACGATGTCGAACAAGCGCTTGATGCAGGTGCGTGCGAGCCCCTGCCGGAAGCCGTCCCCGTAGATCAGCCAGCTCGCCCGCAGCGACTCGAGACGCACCTGGCCTTGCACCCGCTCAAAAAACGACGACAGGTCAACGATACGCACCCCAGCGAGTTTGCAGTCGAGCAACTCCCTGATAGGCAGCACGCCGCCCCTGCGCTCGCGGACAGCGACGACGATCTCGTTTACCCGCAGTTCGCGCACGATATCCAAGAGCCCACGGGGCGCGAGAACCTGACGTGGATCGACTTCCTGCACCTCGTCGCTGCCGCCGCGAAGGAAACCGACGACCTCGACGCTCTTCTGCAGCGGCCGCGTGAGATCCCGGTAAACCGTCGCCGCATCCTTGCCTGTGCCGATGATGAGCACCCTTGGCGAAAACAGCCCCGAAGCCTGGCGCTGATTGACGACCCCTCGCATCAGCAGCGTCGAGCTCAGCAGCAGCACGACGCTCCACTGCAGCGAATGCGGCGCGAGGTCCGCCCACGGCAGGATACCGAACACTGCATAGGCAACAGGCACGCTCACCACGAGAGACAGCGCTACGCGTGCGAACGCCTGCCGGGGGCTGCGCTGCAGTACGGGACGATACAGCCCCATCGCGGTATTCAGTGCCACCATCGACAATGCGAAAGTGAGCGCGGAAGGCGTAAACACCGCCCACTCAGGGGTCCCCGGCGCAGCCAGCAGACCAACCGCAACCAACACCACGACAAAGAGCAGCAAGGCATCAAACACGACCTGCTGCAGGGTATGCGACGGAAAATAGTGGCTGAAGACCTTCAGCATGTTTTACCCCTGTTGCCTCGTCAGGACGAAACGCAGACTGTGCGCAGCGCGGAGGCTCTTAAGGACCTTACCTTATCCGAGAACGGACTTTACGCCCGTTAAGCCGATCACGGGCAAACGGCGCCCGCGAACCCCAAAATTCACGTCTATTCAGCGCTTTAGCAGATGCCATCCATATTTGCCATTTTCATTCTAAACACCATTTACACGCCCAGCGCGACCGTCCACAATGCTCCTACGCACCCAGTCGGCGCGCCCGTCCGCCGTCGGGAAAACAGCACCCGGTGCAACGGAACGTTCTTACCAACTTAGCAGCGACGCATTACCGACGCTTGAATCCGCTATAGTGGTCGCGCCACCGGACTCCATCAGCATTTTTCGAGGTATGTATTATGAATGAGACCAAACGTGACTTCACCGAACTGTATGGATATTCTTTCGAGGACCTGCAGATCGGGATGTCTGCATCGCTTTCGCGCACCGTTTCCGAGGCTGACATCCTGATGTTCGCCGGCGTGTCCGGTGACACCAACCCGGTGCATCTCGACGCCGAGTTCGCGGCGAGCACAATGTTTGGCGGACGCATCGCCCACGGTATGTTCTCCGCCGGATTGATCTCCGCCGTTTTCGGCACTCGACTACCCGGACCGGGATGCATCTATCTGTCGCAGAGCCTGAAATTCAAGGCACCGGTCAAGATCGGACAGACCGTCGTAGCCAAGGTCACCGTGAAGGAACTGAAGGCGGAGAAGCGCCGCGCCGTGTTCGCAACCGTATGCACCTGCGGAGATATCGTGGTCCTCGACGGCGAAGCGGAGATCATGATCCCCGCCCGCGCATGATGCCTTTAGCGACGTAGGCGGGCATTCTCGGTAAGCACCCGGTGAACCCGTCTTGCCGTTTCGCTCAGGCGCAGGCGGCCGGCTGCCAGCGATGCGGCAGCAGTTCCCCAATCCGGCTATAGGGCTGGGTTGGCAGGCGTTCGAGCACATCCTTCAGATACGCGAAGGGCTCATGGCCGTTGAGCCGCGCGGACTGAATCAGGCTCATGATCGCAGCGGCACGCTGGCCCGCCCGCAGGCTACCCGCGAACAGCCAGTTCTTGCGCTTATGCAAAGGTTGGCATAA
>NZ_NOIH01000033.1 GCF_002245655.1 Thauera propionica
GAGATCGTCGGCATCAAGCCCACCGTCAAGACCACCTGCACCGGCGTGGAAATGTTCCGCAAGCTGCTGGACCAGGGTCAGGCCGGTGACAACGTCGGCGTGCTGCTGCGCGGCACCAAGCGTGAAGACGTCGAGCGCGGCCAGGTGCTGTGCAAGCCGGGTTCGATCACCCCGCACACCCACTTCACGGGCGAGATCTACGTTCTGTCGAAGGAAGAGGGCGGCCGTCACACTCCGTTCTTCAACAACTACCGTCCGCAGTTCTACTTCCGTACCACGGACGTGACCGGTTCGATCTCGCTGCCTGAGGGTACCGAGATGGTCATGCCGGGCGACAACGTGTCGATCACCGTCAAGCTGATCGCCCCGATCGCCATGGAAGAAGGTCTGCGCTTCGCGATCCGCGAAGGTGGCCGTACCGTCGGCGCCGGCGTCGTCGCCAAGATCATCGAGTAAGTCTCGATGGAGCGGAGTCGTCCGACTCCGCTCCATGCTCTTTTCGCTCTTTAGGAAAAACCATGCAGAACCAGAAAATCCGCATTCGTCTGAAAGCCTTCGATTACCGCCTGATCGACCAATCGGCGCTCGAGATCGTCGAAACCGCCAAGCGCACCGGCGCCGTGGTTCGTGGTCCCGTGCCGCTGCCGACCCGTATCGAGCGTTTCGATCTGCTGCGTTCGCCGCACGTCAACAAGTCGTCGCGTGACCAGATGGAGATTCGTACTCACCAGCGCCTGATGGACATCATCGATCCGACCGACAAGACGGTCGACGCGCTGATGAAGCTGGACCTTCCGGCGGGTGTGGATGTCGAGATCAAGCTTCAGTAAGCAATCCCTGCTTGCAGAAGTTTCGAATAGGCCGGTATAATCCGGCCTTTGTGCCTTTTGGCGCATTAATTGTGACCCCCGGTCAATCGCAACCGGGATTCAGGAGAAAAAAATGAGTCTAGGCCTTGTTGGACGCAAGGTCGGCATGACTCGCATCTTCGCCGAGGATGGTCGTACCATCCCGGTGACGGTGCTTGACGTGTCGGACAATCGTGTGTCCCAGATCAAGACGGTTGAGACCGACGGTTATGCCGCGGTGCAGGTCGCTTATGGCAAGCGTCGCGCCAGCCGCATCACCAAGCCGGTTGCAGGCCATCTGGCCAAGGCGGGCGTTGAGCCCTGCCGCGGCATGAAGGAATTCCGCATCGCTGAGGATCAGGTTGCAGGCTTCAATGCCGGTGATGTGATCGAGGCGGACCTGTTCCAGGTTGGCCAGAAGGTCGATGTGACGGGTGTGACGATCGGTAAGGGCTTTTCGGGTCCGATCAAGCGTCACAACTTCTCGTCGAACCGTGCTTCCCACGGTAACTCCATCTCGCACAATTCGCCGGGCTCGATCGGTATGGCGCAGGATCCGGGTCGCGTCTTCCCGGGTAAGCGCATGGCTGGTCAGTACGGCAATGTGCAGCGCACGACCCAGGGTCTGGAGATCGTTCGCGTGGATGTCGAGCGTCAGTTGCTGCTGGTGAAGGGTGCAGTGCCGGGTTCGAAGGGTGGCGACGTGGTCGTCTGCCCGGCGGTCAAGGCCTAAGGAGCGCGGAATGGAACTGAAACTCTTGAATGATCAGGGTCAGGCCGCGTCGACGCTGCAGGCGTCGGATGTGCTGTTCGGTCGTGACTACAACGAAGCGCTGGTGCATCAGGTCGTGACCGCCTACATGGCGAACGCGCGCTCGGGCAACCGCAAGCAGAAGGGCCGTTCGGAGATCGCCAAGTCGACCCGCAAGCCGTTCCGCCAGAAGGGTACGGGCAATGCGCGTGCCGGTATGGCCTCGAGCCCGCTGTGGCGCGGGGGCGGCAAGATCTTCCCGAATACCCCGGACGAGAACTTCAGCCAGAAGGTCAACCGCAAGATGTATCGCGCCGGTGTGGCGGCGATCCTCTCGCAGCTGGCGCGCGAAGATCGTCTCGCGATCGTGGACAACTTCAGCGTCGAGGCGCCGAAGACCCGTCTGCTGTCGCAGAAGCTTAAGGGTATGGGCCTGGATTCCGTCCTGGTCATCACCGACGAAATCGACGAGAACCTGTTCCTGTCTTCGCGCAACCTGCACCAGGTTCTGGTGCTGGAAGTCAACGAGGCGGATCCGGTGTCGCTGGTGCGTTTCCCGAAGGTGCTGGTCACCAAGGGTGCGCTGGCGAAGATGGAGGAAGCGTGGCAATGAGCGCGATCAGTCAGGAACGTCTGCTGCAGGTGCTGCTCGCCCCGCAGATCTCCGAGAAGGCGACGTTCGTCGCCGACAAGAACGAGCAGGTGGTATTCAAGGTCGCCGCCGATGCAACCAAGCCTGAAGTGAAGGCGGCCGTCGAGGCGCTCTTCAAGGTTGAGGTCAAGTCGGTGCAGGTCTTGAACGTCAAGGGCAAGACCAAGCGCTTTGGCAAGACCATGGGTCGTCGCAAGGACTGGAAGAAGGCCTTCGTCTGCCTGAAGCCCGGCCAGGAAATCAACTTTGCGGCTGGGGAGTGATAGATCATGGCAATCGTAAAACTCAAGCCTACCTCTGCCGGCCGTCGCGCCCAGGTCAAGGTGGTCAATCCGGACCTGTACAAGGGTCGTCCGGTTGCGTCCCTGGTCGAGAAGCAGAGCAAGAACGCTGGCCGTAACAACAACGGCCGCATCACCGTTCGCCATCAGGGCGGTGGCCACAAGCAGCACTATCGTCTGGTTGACTTCCGTCGCAACAAGGACGGCATTCCGGCGAAAGTCGAGCGTATCGAGTACGACCCGAACCGTTCGGCGCACATCGCACTGCTGTGCTACGCCGATGGCGAGCGTCGTTACATCATCGCTCCGCGTGGCGTTGAGGTCGGTCAGCAGCTGCTGAGCGGCGCAGAGGCGCCGATCAAGCCGGGCAATGCCCTGCCGATCCGCAACATCCCGGTCGGTTCGACGATCCACTGCATCGAGATGACGCCGGGCAAGGGTGCCCAGATTGCGCGCGCTGCCGGTACTTCGGTTCAGCTGCTGGCGCGCGAAGGTACCTATGCTCAGCTCCGTCTGCGCTCGGGCGAAATTCGCCGCGTGCATGTCGAGTGCCGCGCGACCATCGGTGAAGTCGGCAACGAAGAGCATGGCCTGCGCAAGATCGGCAAGGCTGGTGCGAATCGCTGGCGTGGCATCCGCCCGACCGTTCGCGGTGTGGCGATGAACCCGGTCGATCACCCGCACGGTGGTGGCGAAGGCCGCACCGGTGAGGCTCGCGAGCCGGTCAGCCCGTGGGGTACGCCTGCCAAGGGTTATCGCACCCGCAGCAACAAGCGCACCGACAACATGATCGTGCAGCGTCGTCATAAGCGTTAAGGGGTAAAAGATGGCACGTTCTATCAAGAAAGGCCCGTTCATCGACGCGCACCTCCTGAAGAAGGTCGACGCGGCTCGGACGAGCAACGACAAGCGCCCGATCAAGACCTGGTCGCGTCGCTCCACGATCCTGCCCGACTTCATCGGTCTGACGATTGCCGTTCACAACGGCAAGCAGCACATCCCCGTGTTCGTGACCGAAAACATGGTCGGCCACAAGCTGGGTGAGTTCGCGCTGACGCGTACCTTCAAGGGTCACGCTGCCAGCAAGAAGGCCAAGCGTTAAGAGGACGACATGGAAACCAAAGCAATTCTCCGTGGCGTACGCCTTTCGGCCCAGAAGGGCCGTCTGGTCGCCGATCTGGTGCGCGGCAAGTCCGTCGAGCAGGCGCTCAACATCCTTGCTTTCTCGCCGAAGAAGGGCGCAAAGATCATCCGCAAGGTGGTCGAGTCCGCAATCGCGAATGCCGAGCATAACGACGGTGCCGATATCGACGCGCTGAAGGTCAAGACCATTCACGTGGAAGAGGGCATGACGCTCAAGCGCTTCACCGCGCGTGCGAAGGGTCGCGGCAACCGCATCCTCAAGCCCACCTGCCACGTCTACGTGACTGTCGGCGAGTAAGGAGTAAACATGGGTCAGAAAATCAATCCCACTGGCTTCCGCCTCGCCGTCACGCGTGACTGGGGTTCGCGCTGGTTCGCTTCCAGCCGCGACTACGCCGGTATGCTGCACGAGGACCTGAAGGTCCGTGAGTATCTCAAGAAGCGACTGGCGCACGCATCGGTGGGTCGTGTCATCATCGAGCGTCCGGCCAAGAATGCCCGCGTCACGCTGTACAGTGCGCGGCCTGGTGTGGTCATCGGCAAGAAGGGTGAAGACATCGAGGCGCTGAAGCGCGACCTGCAGAAGATCGTTGGCGTGCCGGTTCACGTCAACATCGAGGAAGTGCGCAAGCCCGAAGTCGATGCCAAGCTGATCGCCGACTCGATCGCGCAGCAGCTCGAGAAGCGCATCATGTTCCGCCGTGCGATGAAGCGCGCGATGCAGAACGCGATGCGTCTGGGTGCCCAAGGCATCAAGATCATGAGCTCCGGCCGTCTGAACGGTGCCGAAATCGCCCGTACCGAGTGGTATCGCGAAGGTCGTGTTCCGCTGCACACCCTGCGCGCCAACATCGACTACGGTGTTTCGGAAGCCAAGACGACCTACGGCATCATCGGCATCAAGGTTTGGGTGTTCAAGGGCGAGATGCTGGGTCGCAATGAACAGCCGGTTGCCGCCGAGCCGGAAGCCGACAACCGCCGTGGCCGCCGTGGCGCCCCGCGTGATGGCGAAGGCCGTCCGGGTCGTCGTCCCGCCCGTCGTGGCGAAGGCCGGCAAGAAGAAAGCAGGGGTGAATGATGCTGCAGCCGACTAGAAGGAAGTATCGCAAGGAGCAGAAGGGCCGCAACACGGGTATCGCTACCCGTGGTGCTAAGGTGTCCTTCGGCGAGTACGGTCTGAAGGCGGTCGGTCGTGGCCGTCTGACGGCGCGCCAGATCGAGTCCGCGCGTCGCGCGATGACCCGCCACATCAAGCGCGGTGGTCGCATCTGGATCCGTATTTTCCCGGACAAGCCGATCTCGAAGAAGCCCGCCGAAGTCCGTATGGGTAACGGCAAGGGTAATCCGGAGTACTGGGTTGCCGAGATCCAGCCCGGCAAGGTGCTGTATGAAATGGACGGCGTGGACGAGGCCCTCGCTCGTGAAGCATTCCGGCTTGCTGCCGCGAAGCTTCCGATCGAGACGGTGTTCGTCACTCGCATGGTGGGAGCTTGAGCATGAAAGCGAGTGAACTCCGCGCCAAGAGCGCTGATGAGTTGAACACGGAGCTGCTCGACCTGCTGAAGGCGCAGTTCTCGCTGCGCATGCAGCATGCGACGCAGCAGTTGGGCAATACGAGTCAGATCGGGAAGGTTCGTCGCGACATCGCGCGCGTCCGTACCATCCTGCGCGAAAAGGCGGGTCAGCAATGAGCGAGCAAGTTCAAAAGGTTCGCCGCGCGCTGGTTGGGCGTGTGGTGAGCGACAAGATGCAGAAGACCGTGACGGTCCTCGTCGAGAGCCGGGTGAAGCATCCGCTCTACGGCAAGATCATCACGCGTTCGGCGAAGTACCACGCCCACGTCGAAGACGGCGTGGCGGCGGCTGGCGACCTCGTGGAAATCGAGGAGTGCCGTCCGATCTCGCGCACCAAGACCTGGCGTGTTGCCAAGGTGCTCGAGAAGGCACGTGTCATCTGAGTAGCGAGTAAGTAGCAAACGAAAAAACAGCTTGGCACCCCGGTGTCAGGCTGTTATACTTTTGCCTCTTTGCTCCGGGGCTCGCTCGGGGCATCCTACCCTGACGGGTTCCAAGACTGTCCGCACATGCGGGATAAGTTGGAGATATTTTCATGATTCAAATGCAGTCCAGACTGGACGTGGCCGACAACACCGGCGCGCGCTCGGTGATGTGCATCAAGGTCCTGGGTGGTTCCAAGCGCCGCTATGCCGGCATTGGCGACATCATCAAGGTCACCGTGAAAGATGCCGCGCCGCGCGGTCGTGTGAAGAAGGGTGACGTCTACAACGCCGTGGTGGTTCGTACCGCCAAGGGTGTTCGTCGTCCTGACGGCTCGCTGGTCAAGTTCGACAACAACGCGGCCGTCCTCCTGAACAACAAACTCGAGCCGATCGGCACCCGTATCTTCGGGCCGGTGACGCGCGAGCTGCGCTCCGAGCGGTTCATGAAGATCGTCTCGCTGGCGCCTGAAGTGCTCTGAGGAGTCGCTAGATGAACAAGATCCGCAAGGGTGACGAAGTGGTGGTGCTGACGGGCAAGGATCGTGGCCGTCGCGGCGCCGTGCTGCGCCGCGTCGATGACGAGCGCGTCGTGGTCGAGGGTGTGAATCGGGTCAAGAAGCATGTGCGCCCGAATCCGCTGAAGGGTGAAGTGGGTGGCATCGTCGAGAAAGAGATGCCGATCCATGTTTCGAACGTCGCGCTGTTCAATCCCGCCACCCAAAAGGGTGATCGCGTCGGGATCAAGACGCTTGAGGACGGCCGCAAGGTCCGCTTCTTCAAGTCGAACGGCGAGCTGGTGAACGCCTAAGGAGTGACGATGGCTCGCTTGCAACAGGTTTACAAGGACGAAGTGGCGCCGGCGCTGCAACAGCAGTTCGGCTACAAGTCCGTGATGGAAGTGCCGCGCATCACCAAGATCACCCTGAACATGGGTGTCGGTGAGGCAGTTGGCGACAAGAAGATTCTCGAGCACGCCATTGGCGACATGACCAAGATTGCCGGTCAGAAGCCCGTTGCCACCAAGGCGCGCAAGTCGATCGCTGGCTTCAAGATTCGTGATGGCTACCCGATCGGCTGCATGGTCACGCTGCGTGGTCCGCGCATGTTCGAGTTCCTGGATCGCCTGGTCACGATCGCGCTGCCTCGTGTTCGCGACTTCCGTGGTATTGGTGCCAAGGGTTTCGATGGTCGTGGCAACTACAACCTCGGCGTCAAGGAACAGATCATCTTCCCGGAAATCGAGTACGACAAGATCGATGCTCTGCGCGGGATGAACATCAGCATCACGACGACGGCGAAGACGGACGAAGAGGCGCGTGCGCTTCTGGGTGCGTTCAAGTTCCCGTTCAAGAATTGAGGGTGATATGGCGAAACTCGCTCTGATCAATCGCGAAGCCAAGCGCGCGAAGCTGGTGGCCAAGTTTGCCGCAAAGCGCGCCGCACTGGTTGCGCAGGTCCAGGACACCAAGCTGTCCGAAGAAGAACGCATGACGGCTCGCCTTGCGCTGCAGCAGCTGCCGCGCAACGCCAACCCGACGCGTCAGCGCAATCGTTGCGCGCTGACCGGTCGTCCGCGTGGTGTGTTCCGCAAGTTCGGTCTGTGCCGCAACAAGCTGCGCGAGATCGCTTTCCGCGGCGAAGTGCCTGGCATGACCAAGGCGAGCTGGTAAGGAGAATTCGAAGATGAGTATGTCCGATCCCATCGCCGACATGCTGACGCGCATCCGCAATGGCCAACAGGCGCAGAAGGCATCGGTCTCGATGCCCTCGTCGAAGCTGAAGGTCGCGATCGCGAAGGTTCTGCAGGACGAAGGTTACATCGACGGCTTCGCCGTCAACGACGAAGCCGGCAAGGCCACTCTGGACGTGACGCTGAAGTACTACGCGGGTCGTCCGGTCATCGAGCGCATCGAGCGTGTGAGCCGCCCTGGTCTGCGTATCTACAAGGGAAGCGACGAGCTGCCGCGCGTGATGAACGGCCTCGGCGTTGCAATCGTGTCCACCCCGCGTGGTGTGATGACTGACCGTAGCGCGCGTGCGAATCGCGTCGGCGGCGAAGTCATCTGCCTGGTTGCCTAAGGGGAGATGCCATGTCTCGTGTAGCTAAGAATCCGGTGGCGATTCCGAGTGGTGTCGAAGTCATGATTTCCGACGCCGAAATCGCCGTGAAGGGCCCGCTGGGTACACTTCGCCAGCCGCTGACCGGCCAGGTGAGCGTCGAGCGCGAGGGTGACGCGATCGTGTGCAGGGCGCGCGATGGCGTGCCAAACGCTCGTGCAATGTCGGGTACCGTGCGCGCTCTGGTGAACAACATGGTGACGGGCGTGACCAAGGGCTTCGAGCGCAAGCTGACCCTGGTTGGCGTCGGTTACCGTGCGCAGGCTCAGGGTGACAAGCTCAACCTGTCGCTCGGCTTCTCGCACCCGGTTGTCCATCAGATGCCGGCAGGCGTCAAGGTCGAGACGCCGACGCAGACCGAGATCCTGATCAAGGGTGTCGACAAGCAGCAGGTTGGCCAGGTCGCGGCCGAGGTGAGGGCCTACCGCTCTCCCGAGCCCTACAAGGGCAAGGGCGTTCGCTATGCGGACGAGGTGGTGGTGCTCAAGGAAACCAAGAAGAAGTAAGGCGGTTCGTCATGAACAAGAAAGAAACTCGTCTTCGCCGTGCGCGCAAAACTCGCGCCAAGCTGGCGGAGCTCAAGGCGGTTCGCCTCGCGGTGTTCCGGTCCAACTGCCATATCTACGCGCAAGTCATCTCGGGTTGCGGCTCGAAGGTTCTCGCGGCTGCGTCCACCGTCGAGGCGGGCGTTCGCGCCCAGGTGCCGAACGGTGGCAACAAGGCTGCTGCGGAACTCGTCGGCAAGCTGATCGCCGAGCGCGCCAAGGCTGCTGGGATCGAGCAGGTTGCGTTCGACCGCTCCGGCTTCCTGTATCACGGCCGCGTGAAGGCGCTGGCCGAGGCTGCCCGCGAAGGCGGCCTCAAGTTCTAAGCGAGGAATCGAATGGCTAAGCAGCAAACCAAACGTGCGCAAGCCTCCGACGAGCGCGATGACGGCCTGCGGGAGAAGATGGTCGCGATCAATCGCGTGACCAAGGTCGTCAAGGGCGGTCGGATTCTCGGCTTCGCGGCGCTGACCGTGGTCGGTGACGGCGACGGTGCGATCGGCATGGGCAAGGGCAAGTCCCGCGAAGTGCCGGTGGCGGTTCAGAAGGCGATGGACGAAGCGCGTCGCAAAATGCGCAAGGTCTCGCTCAAGAACGGCACGCTCCAGCACACCGTGATCGGCAAACATGGCGCATCGTCCGTGCTGATGCAGCCCGCTCCGGCCGGTACCGGCATCATCGCCGGCGGCCCGATGCGCGCCGTGTTCGAAGTGATGGGCGTGACCGACGTTATCTGCAAGTGCATTGGCTCGGCCAATCCTTACAACGTCGTGCGTGCCACCATCAACGGCCTGATGGCGATCAACACTCCGGCTGAGATTGCTGCCAAGCGCGGCAAGACTGTCGAAGAGATCCTGGGGTAAGCGATGTCGGACAAGAAAATCAAGGTGACGCTCGTCAAGAGCGTGATCGGCACCAAGCAGTCGCACCGCGCTACCGTGCGCGGGCTCGGCCTGCGCCGCCTCAACCACACGGTTGAGCTGGCGGACACGCCCGAGGTGCGCGGCATGATCAACAAGGTGTCCTACCTGGTCAAGTGTGAGGGTTGATATGCGCCTGAATACCATTAAGCCGGCCGCCGGCTCCAAGTCTGTCGCCAAGCGCGTCGGGCGTGGCATCGGCAGCGGCCTGGGCAAAACCTGCGGCCGCGGCCACAAGGGTCAGAAATCCCGCGCGGGCGGTTTCCACAAGACGGGCTTCGAAGGCGGTCAGATGCCGCTGCAGCGTCGCCTGCCGAAGCGTGGCTTTGTGTCGCTGACGCGCGCCCGCAACGTGGAAGTGCGCCTGTCCGAGCTTGCTGCTGTGCCGGTCGAAGAGATCGACCTGCTGACGCTGATGCAGGCGGGCGTGGTTCCTGCCGACGCGCTGTCCGCGAAGGTTGTGCTGTCGGGCGCGATCGACCGCAAGGTCGTGCTTCGCGGCGTCGGTGCGACCAAGGGTGCCAAGGCAGCGATCGAAGCTGCCGGCGGCTCCGTGTCGGCTGAGTAAAAAAGGGACAGGCTGTGGCTACTCCTTCTGCCACGCTGGGCAATCCGGGGCGGTTCGGCGACCTCAAACGTCGCCTGCTGTTCCTGGTGGGCGCACTGATCGTCTATCGGTTGGGCGCGCACATCCCCGTCCCGGGCATCGATCCCGAGCGGCTGGCTGAGCTGTTCCAGTCGCAGGCGGGCGGCATTCTCGGCGTCTTCAATCTGTTCTCGGGTGGTGCGCTCTCGCGCTTCACGATCTTCGCGCTGGGCATCATGCCCTACATCTCGGCCTCCATCATCATGCAGTTGATGACGGTGGCGGTGCCTACACTGGAGGCACTCAAGAAAGAGGGCGAGGCAGGGCGTCGGAAGATCACTCAGTACACGCGTTACGGCACGCTCGTCTTGGCCTTTGCACAGTCGCTGGGTATTGCGATCGCGCTCGAGGGGCAGCCGGGCCTGGTGCTCGATCCGGGGCTGATGTTCCGCTTCGTCACGGTCGCGACGCTCGTCACGGGCACGATGTTCCTGATGTGGTTGGGTGAGCAGATCACGGAGCGCGGTATCGGCAACGGGATCTCGATCATCATCTTCGCGGGTATCGTGGCGGGGCTGCCGAGCGCAATCGGTGGGTTGTTCGAGCTGGTGCGGACGGGTTCCATGCATCCCTTCACGGCGCTGTTCATCTGCACGCTGGTGGTGCTGGTGACCGGGTTCGTGGTGTTCGTGGAGCGGGGGCAGCGGAAGATCCTGGTGAATTACGCCAAGCGGCAGGTCGGCAACAAGGTGTACGGTGGTCAGAGTTCCCACCTGCCCCTGAAGCTGAACATGTCGGGCGTGATCCCGCCGATCTTCGCGTCGAGCATCATTCTGTTCCCGGCGACGCTGGGTCAGTGGTTCGGCTCCTCCGAGGGGATGTACTGGCTGCGTGACATCTCGTCCACGCTGTCGCCCGGGCAGCCGATCTACGTGATGCTGTACGCGCTGGCGATCGTGTTCTTCTGCTTCTTCTACACGGCGCTGGTGTTCAACGCCCGCGAGACGGCTGACAACCTGAAGAAGAGTGGGGCCTTCGTTCCGGGTATCCGGCCGGGCGATCAGACCGCACGCTACATTGACAAGATTCTCATGCGGCTGACGCTGGCTGGCGCGGTGTATATCACCCTGGTCTGCCTGCTGCCCGAGTTCCTGATTCTGAAGTGGAACGTTCCGTTCTATTTCGGTGGCACCTCGCTGTTGATCATCGTCGTCGTCACGATGGATTTCATGGCTCAGGTTCAGGCGTTCGTGATGTCGCACCAGTACGAGAGTCTGCTGAAGAAGGCGAACTTCAAGGGGGCCGGTCTCCCGACCAGGTAAGACATGGCGAAGGAAGATGTCATCGAGATGCAGGGCGAGGTGACGGAGAACCTCCCCAACGCAACGTTCCGCGTCAGGCTCGAGAACGGACACATGGTCCTCGGCCACATCTCCGGCAAGATGCGCATGCATTACATCCGCATCCTTCCCGGTGACAAGGTGACGGTGCAGCTCACCCCCTACGACCTGACCAAGGGCCGGATCGTGTTCCGGACCAAGTGAGAATAGAGAAACAGGAGCAAGAACATGCGAGTCCAGGCTTCAGTCAAGCGGCTTTGCCGCAATTGCAAAATCATTCGCCGCAAAGGTGTCGTTCGCGTCATCTGCACCGATCCGCGGCACAAGCAGCGCCAGGGTTGATTAAGTCAACTCTTGCTATTAAAATTTAATGTTTCGCGTTTTGGGGTAGACGGATGGCCCGTATTGCTGGGGTAAACATTCCCAATCACAAGCACGCCGAGATCGCGTTGACCGCAATCTTTGGGATCGGCCGTACGCGTGCTCAGAAGATTTGCGACGCCGCAGGCGTTGTTCGCTCGACGAAGATCAAGGATCTGACCGAGTCGGACATGGAGAAGCTGCGTGACGAAGTCGGTCGTTTCGTTGTTGAGGGCGATCTGCGTCGTGAAGTGACGATGAACATCAAGCGACTGATGGACCTGGGCTGCTATCGCGGCGTGCGTCATCGTCGCGGCCTGCCGCTGCGGGGTCAGCGCACTCGTACGAATGCGCGTACCCGCAAAGGTCCCCGCAAGGCGATCGCCGGCAAGAAGTAATAGGAACCGATAATGGCTAAGACTGGAACGAAGGTTCGTAAGAAGGTCAAGAAGAATGTGGCCGAGGGTATCGCCCACATTCACGCGAGCTTCAACAATACGATCATCACCATCACCGACCGTCAGGGCAACGCGCTGTCGTGGGCAACGTCTGGCGGCGCCGGCTTCAAGGGCTCGCGCAAGAGCACGCCGTTCGCGGCGCAGGTCGCCGCTGAAGCGGCTGGCAAGGTCGCCCAGGAATGCGGCATCAAGAATCTGGAAGTGCGCATCAAGGGCCCCGGCCCGGGTCGCGAGTCTTCCGTTCGCGCGCTGAACGCGCTGGGGATCAAGATTTCCAGCATTACGGACATCACCCCCATCCCGCATAACGGCTGCCGTCCGCCGAAAAAGCGCCGTATCTGACAAGGAGTTGATAAGTGGCTCGTAATCTCGATCCCAAGTGCCGTCAGTGCCGTCGCGAAGGCGAAAAGCTGTTTCTGAAGGGCGAAAAGTGTTTCACCGACAAGTGCGCCATCGAGCGCCGCGCTTACGCGCCTGGCCAGCATGGTCAGCGCTCGGGTCAGCGTCTGTCGGGTTATGGTGTTCAGCTGCGTGAAAAGCAGAAGATCCGCCGTCTCTACGGCGTGCTCGAGCGCCAGTTCCGCAAGGTGTACGCCGAAGCTGACCGTCGTCGCGGTCAGACCGGCGAGAACCTGCTGCAACTGCTCGAAGGCCGTCTGGACTCCGTGGCTTACCGCATGGGGTTCGGCGCTTCGCGTGCCGAGGCTCGTCAGGTGGTGCGCCACAACGGTGTGCTGGTCAATGGCAAGCGCGTGAACATCCCGTCGTACGTCGTGCGTCCGGGTGACGTCGTCGAGCTGACCGAGCGTGCTCGTGGTCACCTGCGTGTCAAGGCTGCGCTGGAAGCGGCCGCCTCGCGTGGTTTCCCCGAGTGGCTGGATGTGGATACGAAGGCCGGCAAGGGCGTGTTCAAGGCGTATCCGGTTCGTTCCGAGCTGCCCCCCACGATCAATGAAGGCCTGGTGGTGGAACTGTACTCCCGCTGATCGGGAGGCTGATCCTCTTCTAGTTCCGAGGGAATGCTGATGCAAAGCAATGCACTGCTGAAACCGCGCATCATCGACGTCCAGAGCACCTCGCCGGTCCAGGCGCGGGTGACTATGGAGCCGTTCGAGCGCGGTTTCGGCCACACGCTGGGGAATGCGCTGCGGCGCATCCTCCTGTCGTCGCTGCCGGGTCACGCACCGACCGAAGTGACGATCGAGGGAGTGCTCCATGAGTACTCCACGCTGGATGGCGTCCGCGAAGACATCGTCGATCTGCTGTTGAATCTGAAGGGTGTGGTGTTCAAGCTGCACAACCGCAGTGAAGTCACCCTTCGCCTGGCGAAGTCGGGTGAGGGCGTGGTCACGGCGGCGGACATCGAACTGGGTCACGACGTCGAGATCATCAACCCCGACCACGTCATCGCGCACATCGCGCCTGGCGGCAAGCTGGACATGCAGATCAAGGTCGAGGAAGGTCGCGGCTACGTGCCTGGCAACGTGCGTCCGGTCAATGCCGAGAGCAAGGCGATCGGGCGAATTGTCCTTGACGCCTCGTTCGGCCCGGTGCGCCGCGTCAGCTACCTGGTCGAGAGCGCGCGCGTCGAGCAGCGGACCGACCTGGATCGCCTGGTCATCGACATCGAGACCAACGGTGCCGTGGATCCGGAGCAGGCCATTCGCTACGCTGCGCGCGTGCTGATGGACCAGTTGTCGGTGTTCGCCGAGCTGGAAGGCACGGCCGCGCCGCAGGTGACGAAGCCCGAGGTCACAATCGATCCGGTGCTGCTGCGCCCGGTCGACGATCTGGAGCTGACGGTGCGTTCGGCCAATTGCCTGAAGGCCGAGAACATCTACTACATCGGCGATCTGATTCAGCGTACCGAGACGGAACTGCTGAAGACCCCGAACCTGGGTCGCAAGTCGCTGAACGAGATCAAGGAAGTGTTGGCCTCGCGCGGTCTCACCCTTGGCATGAAACTGGAAAACTGGCCGCCGGCCGGGCTTGAGAAGCTCGGTTGAGACGCCGGGCAAGTGAGGAATTGAAATGCGTCACCGTAACGGTCTTCGCAAGCTGAATCGTACCAGCAGCCACCGCCAGGCGATGTTCCGCAACATGGCTAACTCGCTGCTGCGTCACGAAGTGATCAAGACGACCCTGCCGAAGGCGAAGGAACTTCGCCGCGTGGTGGAGCCGATGATCACCCTGGGCAAGAAGCCCAGCCTGTCCAATCGCCGTCTGGCTTTCAACCGTCTGCGCGACCGCGACATGGTCGTGAAGCTGTTCGACGAGCTGGGCCCGCGCTACGCCACCCGCAACGGCGGCTACCTGCGCATCCTGAAGTGCGGTTTCCGCGATGGCGACAACGCGCCGATGGCGTTTGTCGAACTGCTGGATCGCCAGGAAGGGGAAGCGGTCGAAGTGGAAGGCGAAGCGGCCTGAATCGGGTCGTGAAGTCGAGGAAACCGGGCTATTGCCCGGTTTTTTTTCGCCTGGCGTCGGGCGTGCCCGGAGGTTTCAGATGGCTGTGACGTTGGTGACTGGCGGGGCGGGCTATATCGGCTCGCACACGTGTGTGGAGTTGCTCGACGCGGGACGGGAGGTTGTCATCGTCGACGATCTGTCCAATGCGTCGCCGGAGGCGGTGCGAAGGATCGTGGAGCTGGCAGGACGTCCGCTGCGCGCCTTTGTCCGGGGTGACGTCCGGGACCGTCGGCTGCTGGCCGAGGTGTTCGCCACGCACGACATCGAAGCGGTGGTCCACTTCGCGGCGAAGAAGGCGGTCGGCGAGTCGGTGGCGCAGCCGCTCGCGTACTACGACAACAATCTGCAGGGACTGCTGTCGGTACTGCAGGCGATGGAGAACGCAGGCTGCCGGAAGCTGGTGTTCAGCTCCTCGGCGACCGTGTACGGCGACCCGGCGCGCGTGCCGATCGACGAGAGTTTCCCGACGACGGCGACGAATCCGTACGGCTGGACCAAGCTCATGGGGGAGCAGATCCTGCGCGACCTCGGAGCTGCGGACCAGCGTTGGCACATCGTGCTGCTGCGCTACTTCAATCCGGTGGGCGCACACGCCAGCGGGCGAATCGGAGAGGATCCTGACGGCCTGCCGAACAACCTGATGCCCTACGTCAGCCAGGTCGCAGTGGGACGCCTGCCGCGCCTGCGGGTGTTCGGCAGCGACTACCCGACGCCAGACGGTACCGGTGTGCGCGACTACATCCACGTCGTCGATCTCGCGGTCGGGCACTTGCGTGCGCTCGAGCGGATCGACGCCTTGTCCGGCGTGACGACGCTCAACCTCGGCACCGGACGCGGCTACAGCGTACTGGAGATGGTGCGCGCCTTCGAGAAGGCGTCGGGCCGGCTGGTGCCGTTCGATATCGTCGCGCGCCGCCCCGGGGATGTCGCCGCATGCTGGGCCGATCCGTCGCGGGCGCAGTCGGTGCTCGGCTGGCGCGCCGAGCGTGACCTGGATGCGATGTGCGTGGATGCGTGGCGTTGGCAGAGCATGAATCCGCTCGGTTACCGCGACGCATGAAGTGCGGAGTGCCGAGCCTGCGCGCGGGTCATGCGCGCGCGACGCTGGCCGCTAGCGCCTTGCCGAGGTAGCGGCCGGTGTGGCTCTGCGGATTCGCGGCGACACTTTCCGGGGTGCCGCAGGCGACCACGGTGCCACCGCCGGCGCCGCCTTCGGGGCCCATGTCGATGATCCAGTCGGCAGTCTTGATCACGTCAAGGTTGTGCTCGATGACGACGATGGTGTTGCCGTGGTCACGCAGGCGGTGCAGGACCTTCAGCAGCAACTCGATGTCCTGGAAGTGCAGGCCGGTGGTCGGTTCGTCGAGGATGTAGAGCGTGCGGCCGGTGTCGCGCTTGGAGAGTTCGAGCGCGAGCTTCACGCGCTGCGCTTCGCCGCCCGACAGGGTCGTCGCGCTCTGGCCAAGGCGAATGTAGCCGAGGCCGACGTCCATCAGGGTTTCGAGCTTGCGTGCGACGGTCGGGACGGCGGCGAAGAACGCCAGCGCCTGTTCGACCGTCATCTCCAGCACTTCCTGGATGCTGCGTCCCTTGTAGCGGATCTCGAGGGTCTCGCGGTTGTAGCGCTTGCCGTGGCAGACGTCGCAGGGCACGTACATGTCCGGCAGGAAATGCATCTCGACCTTGATCAGGCCGTCGCCCTGGCAGGCCTCGCAGCGGCCGCCGCGGACGTTGAAAGAGAACCGCCCCGGCCCGTAGCCGCGCGCACGCGCTTCGGGTACGCCGGCGAACAGTTCGCGGATCGGTGTCAGCAGGCCGGTGTAGGTCGCCGGATTGGAGCGCGGGGTGCGGCCGATCGGCGACTGGTCGACGTTGATCACCTTGTCAAAAGCGTCCAGGCCCTCAATGGTTTCGTGCGGCGCCGGTTCGGTGGCGGACTTGTACAGCTGGCGTGAAGCGGCGGCGGCCAGCGTGTCGTTGATGAGCGTCGACTTCCCCGAACCGGAGACGCCGGTGACGCAGGTCAGCAAGCCCAGGGGCAGGGACACGTCCACGTTCTTCAGGTTGTTGCCGCGCGCACCGACGATGCGCAGCTGGCGTGCCTCGTCCGGTACGGCGCGGCGGGACGGTACTGCGATGGCGCGGCGGCCGGACAGATAGTCGCCGGTGACCGAGGCCGGATCGGCGATGACCTCCGCCGGCGTGCCGTGGGCGACAACGTGGCCGCCGTGCTCGCCGGCGCCCGGTCCCATGTCCACCAGGTAGTCGGCGCTGCGGATCGCATCCTCGTCGTGTTCGACGACGATCACGGTGTTGCCGAGATCGCGCAGCTGCGCCAGGGTTGCCAGCAGGCGGTCGTTGTCGCGCTGGTGCAGGCCGATCGAGGGCTCGTCGAGCACGTACATGACGCCGGTCAGACCTGAGCCGATCTGGCTCGCGAGGCGGATGCGCTGGGCCTCGCCGCCCGACAGGGTGTCGGCGGAGCGGTCGAGCGACAGATAGTCGAGACCGACGTTGATCAGGAAGCTCAGGCGGTCGGCAATCTCCTTGACGATCTTGTCGGCGACCTGGGCGCGCGCGCCACTCAGGTTCAGGCCTGCGAAGAAGTCGCGGCATTCGCCCAGCGGCAGATGGCCCACCTCATGCAATGCGCGTCCGCCAATCAGCACGTGGCGGGCCTCGCTGCGCAGCCGGCTGCCGTGACAGCTGGTGCAGGGCTGGGTTGCGCGGTATTTGGTCAGCTCCTCGCGCACCGCGATCGAGTCGGTCTCGCGGAAGCGCCGCTCGAGGTTCGGAATGATGCCTTCGAAGGGGTGCTCCTTGAACACCATGCGGCCGTTGTCCGCCATGTAGCGGAAGGCGATTTTCTCCTTGCCCGAACCGTGCAGCACGACGTCGCGTACGCGCTCGGGCAGGGTCTCGAATGCGGCTTCGATGTCAAAAGCGTAGTGCGCCGCCAGGCTCGCCAGCATCTGGAAGTAGAACTGGTTGCGCCGGTCCCAGCCGCGGATCGCGCCGGCCGCCAGCGACAGTTCCGGGTGGGCGACCACGCGCGCCGGGTCGAAGAAGTCCACCTGGCCCAAGCCATCGCACTTGGGGCAGGCGCCGGCCGGGTTGTTGAACGAGAACAGCCGCGGCTCCAGTTCGGCGAGCGCGAAGCTGCACACAGGGCAGGCGAAGCGGGCCGAGAACAGGTGCTCACGCCCGGAGTCCATCTCGACCGCGATTGCGCGTCCGTCGGCATGTGTCAGCGCAGTCTCGAAGGACTCGGCGATGCGTCCGCGCACGTCGTCGCGCACCTTCAGGCGGTCGATGACGACCTCGACGTTGTGGCGCCGGCCCTTCTCCAGCGGCGGCATCGCATCGAGCTCCATCACCTCGCCGTCGACGCGCACGCGCACGAAGCCCTGAGCGCGCAGGTCGGCGAAGAGGTCGTGCTGCTCGCCCTTGCGGCCCGCGACGACCGGCGCCAGGATCATCAGCCTTGTCTCGGCGGGCAGTGCCAGCACGTGGTCCACCATCTGCGCCACGCTCTGCGCTTCGAGGGCGTGCTCGGGGTGATCGGGGCAGTGCGGCGTGCCGGCGCGCGCGTAAAGCAGTCGGAGGTAGTCGTGGATCTCGGTGACCGTGCCGACCGTGGAGCGCGGGTTGTGGCTGGTTGCCTTCTGCTCGATGGAGATCGCCGGCGACAGACCCTCGATCAGGTCCACGTCCGGCTTCTCCATCAACTGCAGGAACTGGCGCGCGTAAGCCGACAGCGACTCCACGTAGCGACGCTGCCCTTCGGCGTAGAGCGTATCGAACGCCAGCGAAGACTTACCCGAGCCCGACAGCCCGGTGATCACCGTCAGCCGGTTGCGCGGCAGATCGATGTTGATGTTCTTCAGGTTGTGGGTTCGTGCACCGCGGATGCGGATCTCGTCCATGGCGGCAGGCCTGGCGGTAGGGAACCCGAAACTATAAGAGAGAACGCCTGCGCGGGCCAACGCAATCCGTCAGCCAGGGGTGGGGCAATGTTAGAATTCGCGGCTTTACCGCAACCGGCCTTTCGCATGTCCGTCCCGTCGCGAGATCCCATGACTTCCGCTGAACGTCGCGCAGGCATGAGCCTGGCCGCGATCTTCGCGCTGCGCATGCTCGGCCTGTTCCTGATTCTGCCGGTCTTCGCGGTGCACGCGGCGGGCATCCCCGGGGGCGACAACCTGACGCTCGTCGGCCTCGCGATCGGCGCCTACGGGCTGACCCAGGCCTGCCTGCAGATTGCCTATGGCGCCGCGTCCGACCGTTTTGGCCGCAAGCCGGTCATCGTCTTCGGCCTGGTGCTGTTCGTCGTGGGCAGCATCGTCGCCGCCCTCGCCGACAGCATCCACATGATCATCGCTGGCCGTGTGCTGCAGGGCGCGGGCGCCATCTCGGCTGCCGTCACCGCGCTGGCTGCCGACCTCACGCGCGACCAGCACCGCACCAAGGTCATGGCGATGATCGGGTCGTCGATCGGCCTGGTGTTCGCGCTGTCGATGGTGGCAGCGCCGTTGCTGTATGCCGCCATCGGCATGGACGGGATCTTCTGGCTGACTGCCGTGCTCGCGTTTGGCGCGATCGGCGTCCTGCTGTGGGTCGTGCCCGAGGCGCCGCCGGTGCCACGCGCGAACGGTGGGCGCTTCATCGACGTGCTGCGCGACGGCCAGCTGATGCGGCTGAACTTCGGCGTGTTCGCGCTGCACCTGATCCAGACCACGATGTGGGTGATGGTGCCGGCCGCGCTGGTGTCGAGCGGCGGCCTGCCGGTGCCCGAGCACTGGAAGGTCTATCTGCCGGCGGTGCTGCTGTCCTTCGTCGTCATGGTGCCGGCCGTCATCGTCGCCGAGCGCCGCAACCTGATGAAACCGGTGTTCAATGCCGCGGTCGGATTGCTGGCGCTGGTGCAGTTCGGGCTGTGGCTGGTGGGTGACGGGCTGATACCATTGGCATTGCTGCTGACGCTGTTCTTCGTCGCCTTCAACGTGCTCGAGGCGACGCAGCCGTCGTGGATCTCGCGCATCGCGCCGGCGCATGCAAAGGGGACCGCGCTCGGGGTCTACAACACCCTGCAGTCCATCGGCCTGTTCCTCGGCGGCCTGCTCGGTGGCTGGCTGGGGCAGCGTTTTGGCGCGGGTGCCGTCAGCCTTTTCTGCGGCGTGCTGGCGCTGGCCTGGCTGGTGTTGTCGACCAGCATGAACCCGCCGCCGGTTCGTGTCGCACCCGCACCGGCGCGGGACTGAATTTTTCGCTGCGCGTCGCGCAGCCACTTGCACACCTAGGAGAAACCCGATGGCATCCGTCAACAAAGTCATCCTGATCGGCAACCTCGGCGCCGATCCCGAAAGCCGCTTCGCGCCGTCCGGCGACGCCATCTGCAACATCCGCCTGGCGACCACCGAGAACTGGCGCGACAAGAACACCGGCGAACGCCGTGAAGCCACCGAATGGCATCGCGTCACGTTCTACGGCAAGCTCGCCGAGATCGCTGGTCAGTACCTGCGCAAGGGCAGCCAGGTCTACATCGAGGGCAGCCTGCGCACGCGCAAGTGGCAGGACCAGAGTGGTCAGGACCGCTACACCACCGAGATCCGTGCCGACGAGATGAAGATGCTTGGCCGCCGTGAAGGCGGCGACGCGCCGATGCGCGGCTCCGAGGGCGGCTACGATGCCCCCGCGCCGGCCCCGCGCCAGGCCCCGGCGGCGGCGCCGCGCCCGCAGTCGCAGCCTGCGCAGTCCTCGTCGGGTTTCGGTGATTTCGACGACGACATCCCGTTCTGAATCGCGACGAACGCATCGCACAACGTGACGTGCGTCCGGGCTGCGGACGCACGTCACGCCTAGGATTGAATTTGGGCATTCGAACCCAAAGTTGCGGTAGGAGGAGGGAGACCATAATGAACGAACTCATCAGCCAGCCGGACGGCATTCAGGCCCTCGAATCCGGTTATGGCCGGCCGTTGCTTGCCGCCATCCATATCGTGGTCGAGGAGGGGCGGGCGGCGATCGTCGATACGGGCAGCAACGATTCCGTGCCGCGGGTGCTCACTGCACTCGCTTCCTTGGGCATTCCGCCGGAGAACGTCGACTGGGTCATGCTGACCCACATTCACCTCGATCATGCGGGTGGTGCGGGCAGCCTGATGTGCGCGCTACCCAACGCGAAACTGCTGGTGCATCCGCGCGGCGTGCGCCACATGGTCGATCCGAGCAAGCTCTGGGAGGGAACCTCGGCCGTCTACGGCGCCGAGCGCGCCTACCAGTTGTATGGCCGGCTCGTGCCGGTGCCGGCCGAGCGCATCGTGCCCGCGACCGACGGGCTTGAGCTGCGCCTGGCTGACCGTCGCTTCCGCGTCTTCGACACCCCGGGGCATGCGCGCCACCACATCTGCATCTGGGACAACACGGCCCGTGCCTTCTTCACGGGCGACACCTTTGGCCTGTCCTATCGCGAACTCGATGTGGATGGTCGCGCCTTCGTCGTGCCGACCACCACGCCGACGCAGTTCGAGCCGCAGGCGATGCACGATTCGATCGACCGCATGATGGCCATGCAGCCCCAGGCCATGTACCTGACCCACTACAGCCGCGTCACCGACGTGCCGCGCCTTGCGGCCGACCTCCACCGCCTCATCGATGCCATGGTCGCCGTGGCACAGGCCGCGCGTGGCGACGGCGTCGCGCGCCACGTCGAGATCCTTGCCGGACTGGAACAGGTGATGCGCGAGGAGGCGGATCGCCAGAAATGGGCGCTCGACGAGGAGCAGACGCTGGAACTGTTACGCATGGACCTCGAACTCAACGCCCAGGGGCTGGGTGTGTGGCTCGACAGCCAGCGCGCCGTCGAGGCCCAGTTGGTCTGAGAAGGACCGTCGCCTGATGTCGTCCAGCGCCGCGTTGCCTGCCACCGTTTCCGATCAGCCCGAGGTCGATGCCGAGCGCCGCTTCGGCGGCATCGATCGCCTCTACGGACAAGGGGCAGCGCACGCGCTGGCCGCTTCGCATGCCTGCGTGATCGGGATCGGCGGCGTCGGCTCCTGGGTCGCGGAGGGGCTTGCGCGCAGCGGGGTGGGGCGCCTCACGCTGATCGACCTGGACCATGTGGCCGAGTCCAACATCAACCGTCAGGTGCATGCGCTCGACGCCACGCTGGGGCAGGCAAAGGTGCAGGCGATGGCCGAGCGCATCGCGGCCTTCAGCCCACACTGCCGCGTCGACACGGTCGAGGACTTCCTCACGGCCGAGAACGCCGAGGCCCTGCTGCAAGGTTTCGACGTCGTCGTCGATGCCATCGACAATGTCCGCGCCAAGGTGGCGATCGCCGCCACCTGTCGTGCGCGTGCGCTGCCGCTGGTGATGGCGGGTGGCGCTGGCGGCAAGCTCGATCCGGCGCAGATCCGGGTGGACGACCTTGCACGCACGCTGCAGGATCCGCTGCTGTCGAAGGTGCGTGCGCGTCTGCGCAAGGAGCACGGCTTCTCGCGTGACCCGAAGAAGAAGTTCGGCATCGAGGCGGTGTTTTCCACCGAAGCGCTGCGCTATCCCGCAGCGACCGCCTGCGATGTCGGCGAATTTGCGGCGGCGGATATGCCTGCGGCGCGGCGCGGCCTGCACGGGCTGGCCTGTGCCGGCTACGGCTCGAGCATGGCCATGACGGCCAGCGTCGGCCTGTTCTGCGTGTCGCGTGCCATCGAGCACCTGCTGCGCGCCGGGCGGGCCCGGCTGGCCGGCTGAGCGACGCGAACGATCACGGGTTCCGCGGGTCGGAGCTCACTTTGACCGGAGTTGAAGCATGAGCCAGACCTCGCCTACCGAATCTTCTGCCGTGGTGCTGTTCGGCCATGGTGCGCGCGATCCCGAATGGGCCGGGCCGATGCGTCGCATCCGCGAGCGCCTTCTCGCCCAGCCTGACGCGCCGCAGGTCGAACTCGCCTTCCTCGAGTTCATGCAACCCACGCTGCCCGAGGCCATCGCGACGCTGGCGGCCGCAGGCGCCCGTCACATCGCGGTCGTGCCGATCTTCCTGGCGCAGGGCGGCCACCTCAAGCGCGACTTGCCGCTGCTGCTGGACGAGGTGCGGCAGGCCCATCCCCAATGCACGATTGACCTTGCCACCGCGGCCGGCGAGGCGGATCCGGTCGTTGCCGCGATGGCCGAGTACGCGCGCAGCTGCGTTTCCTGACCGCGCCGGGTGCGCGTAGCCGTGCTACGTGCTTGATCTTCATAAATATAAGCATATACTTATGCGCATGAAGATCTCCATCATTCCCATGCTTGCGCGTGCGGGCTTCGCGCTCGCAGGCGTGCTCGGTGTCGCGTCGGCGCACGCCGAAGTGCCGACCGTTCGTATCGAATCCCGGGTGCAGGCGACCAGCCTGGCCGCCGAAGCCAGCATCGAGGCCGTACGCCAGTCGACGCTGGCCGCGCAGATGCCGGGCCGTATCGTCGAGCTCGCGGTCGATGCCGGTGACCGCGTCCGCAAGGGGCAGGTGCTGCTGCGCATCGACCCGGCCGAGGCCAGTGCGGCGGTGGCGGCGGCCGATGCCAATGTCGCCCAGGCGCAGACTGCACTGATCAACGCGCGTGCCGAGTACGACCGCGCCCGCAGCCTGGTCGAGCGCAAGTTCTTGAGTCAGTCGGCGCTCGATGCCGCCCGCACCCAGTTCGAAGCCGCCGAGGCCCAGGTGCGTGCCGCGCGCGCGGCACGCGTGCAGGCGTCGACCGTGCAGGGCTATGCCACGATCGACTCGCCACTCGACGGACTGGTCGCCGAGCGCCAAATCGAGGCCGGCGAAATGGCCCAGCCCGGCCGGACCCTGCTCACGGTCTACGATCCCGCACAGATGCGCGCGGTGGCCGATCTCGCGCCCCAGCGCCTGGCGCTGCTGGGCGACGGACCGCTCAAGGCGAGCGTGGAGCTTTCGGACGGCCGCCTGATCGAAGCCGTCGCCGTCACCGTGCTGCCGGCGGCCGATGCACGCACGCATACGGTCAGGGTTCGCGTCGATCTGCCGGACAGTACCGGCAACGTGCTGCCGGGCAGCTTCGCCCGCGTTCACTTCCAGGCCGCTGCGGCCGTGCCGGTCGCAGCCCAGGCTATCGTGATTCCGGCCAAGGCCGTGCTGCGTCGCGGCGAACTCACCGCGGTGTATGTCGCCGACGGCCAGGGTGGTTTCGGGCTGCGCCAGATTCGCCTTGGCCGCGCCTTGCAGGGCGGCGAGACGGTGGAGGTGTTGTCCGGCCTCAAGGGTGACGAGACGCTGGCGCTTGATCCGGTGCAGGCCGGCATCCGGGCCCGTTCGGCCACGGCCGCACGCTGAGCCGGGAGGCGACTATGGAAAACCGCCTCGGCATCTCCGGCCGCATCGCGGCCGGATTCCAGCGCAACGCGATCACGCCGCTGCTGGCCCTGGTCCTGCTGCTGGCCGGCATCTTCGCAACGCTGATCACGCCCAAGGAAGAAGAGCCGCAGATCGACGTCACCATGGCCAACGTACTGGTGCCCTTCCCGGGCGCCTCGGCGCGTGACGTAGAGGCGCTCGTCGCGCGGCCGGCGGAGCAGGTGCTGTCGCGCATCGCCGGCGTCGAGCATGTCTATACCGTGTCGCGCCCCGGCATGGCGGTGATCACGGTGCAGTTCGAAGTGGGCGTGCCCAACCAGACCGCGCTGGTCCGCCTCTACGACACCGTGCATTCGCATGCCGACTGGTTGTCGCCGCAGCTGGGCGTGGGAACGCCGCTGATCAAGCCCAAGGGCATCGACGACGTGCCCATCGTCAGCTTCACGTTCTGGACGGCCGACATCGAGCGCGCCGGCTTCGAACTGCAGCAGGTCGCGCGCGCCACCGAGACCGAGCTCAAGCGCATCCCCGGCACGCGTGACGTCGCCACCATTGGCGGCCCCGGCCATGTGATCCGGGTGAACATGGACACCGAGCGCATGAACGCGCACGGCATCACCGCGCAGGACCTGCGCGCTGCGCTGCAACTTTCCAACGCCTCGCAACCGGCGGGCAGCCTGGTGTCCGGTAGCCGTGAGGTGCTCGTGCAGACCGGCACCTACCTCGAGTCGGCAGAGGACGTGCGCAAGCTCGTGGTGGGCGTGGAGGACCGCAAGCCGGTGTTCCTGCGGGACGTGGCCGAGGTAAGCGACGGGCCGGACCAGCCCTCGCAGTACGTCTGGTTCGGCACCGGCGCCGCGGCGGAGCAGAGTGGCATCGCGCAGCAGGGCCTGTTCCCGGCGGTCACGCTCGCGCTGTCGAAGAAGCCCGGCGCCAACGCTGCCGACGTCGCCCGGGCGGCGATGCAGCGGCTGGACAACCTGCGCGGCAGCGTCATCCCCGAGGGCGTGGAGGTCACCGTCACGCGCAACTATGGCAAGACCGCCAACGACAAGGCCAACCAGCTCATCGGCAAGCTCGCCTTTGCCACCGCCGCGGTCGTGGCGCTGGTGTTCTTCGCGCTGGGCCGGCGTGAGGCGATCATCGTCGGCATCGCGGTGTCGCTGACGCTCGCCGCCACGCTGTTCGCGTCCTGGGCCTGGGGCTTCACGCTCAACCGGGTGTCGCTGTTCGCGCTGATCTTCTCGATCGGCATCCTGGTCGACGACGCCATCGTGGTGGTGGAGAACATCCACCGCTGGCACACGCTCGAGCCCGATACGCCACTGTGGCAACTGATCCCGAAGGCGGTCGACGAAGTCGGCGGCCCGACCATCCTTGCCACCTTCACCGTGATCGCGGCGCTGCTGCCGATGGCCTTCGTGACCGGCCTGATGGGGCCCTACATGAGCCCGATCCCGATCAATGCCTCGATGGGCATGTTCATCTCGCTGGTGGTGGCCTTCGTCGTGACGCCCTGGCTGGCGCAGAAGATGCTGAAGAATGTCGACGCCCATCACCACGAGGGCGAGGACAAGATGACCCGGCGGCTCGACGGCTTCTTCCGCCGCATCATGACGCCGATGCTCCACGCGCAGCGCGGCGCCCGCAACCGGCTGATGCTGTGGCTCGGGGTGCTGGCACTGATCGGCGCCTCGGTGGCGCTGCCGGTGGTGCAGCTCGTCGTCATGAAGATGCTGCCCTTCGACAACAAGAGCGAGTTCCAGGTCGTGCTCGACATGCCGGTGGGCACGCCGGTCGAGGACACGGCGCGCGTGCTCAACGAGATCGGCGCGCACCTGGCGACCGTGCCCGAGGTCACCGACTGGCAGTCCTACGCCGGCACCGCCGCGCCGATCAACTTCAACGGCCTGGTGCGCCAGTACTACCTGCGCAGCGCGCCGGAGCAGGGCGACATCCAGGTCAACCTGGTCGACAAGACCGCGCGCAGCCGGCAGAGCCACGAGATCGCGGTATCGGTGCGCGAGGCCGTCACCGAGATCGCGCGCCGCAACGGCGGCAACGCCAAGGTGGTGGAGGTGCCGCCCGGTCCGCCGGTGATGTCGCCCATCGTGGCCGAGATCTACGGCCCGGACTACGACGGCCAGGTCGAGGTGGCGAAGCGCGTGCGCGAGGCTTTCGAGTCGACCGCCGACATCGTCGGCGTGGACGACACGGTGGACGAGGCGGCGCCCAAGCTGGTGCTGCGCGTCGATCAGCCCAAGGCGGCCCGCATGGGCGTGGCGCAGGCCGACATCGTCGAGGTCGTTCGCCTCGGCCTGTCGGGCGAGAACGTCACCCCGGTGCATGGCGGCGACAACAAGTACGAGATTCCGGTCCGCATCCAGCTGCCGGCGGTGCGCCAGTCCGAGGTCGGCAACCTGCTGGCGATGCAGGTGCGCGCCCGCGATGGAAAGCTGATCGCGATCTCCGAACTGGTGCAGGTCGCCGAAACAAGGCGCGAACAGATCCTCTACCGCAAGGACCTGCTGCCAGTCGTCTATGTCACCGGCGACATGGGCGGCAAGCTCGATTCGCCGCTGTACGGCATGTTCGACATCCGCGACAAGGTCAATGGCATGGCGCTCGACGGGGCACCGGGGCTGTACGGTACGCTCGGCGAATGGTTCATCAGCCAGCCGGACGATCCCTACGCCGGCTACCAGCTCAAGTGGGACGGCGAGTGGCAGATCACCTACGAGACCTTCCGCGACATGGGCGCCGCCTACGCAGTCGGCCTGGTACTGATCTACCTGCTGGTGGTGGCGCAGTTCAGGAGCTACCTGGTGCCGCTGATCATCATGGCGCCGATTCCGCTCACCATCATCGGCGTGATGCCCGGCCATGCGCTGTTCGGCGCTCAATTCACCGCCACTTCGATGATCGGCATGATCGCGCTGGCCGGCATCATCGTGCGCAACTCGATCCTGCTGGTGGATTTCGTCAATCAGCAGGTCGCCGAAGGCATGGCGTTCGGTGAGGCGCTGATCCGCGCCGCGGCCGTGCGCGCCAAGCCGATCGGCCTCACCGCGCTGGCGGCCATGATCGGCGCCATCTTCATCCTCGACGATCCGATCTTCAACGGGCTGGCGCTCAGCCTGATCTTCGGCATCTTCGTATCCACCGTGCTCACCCTGGTGGTGATCCCGGTGCTCTACTACGCGGCCATGCGTGGCCGCATCGCCCGTCTGCAAAACCCCGAGGAGAACTCCGCATGACCACCAATGAATACGTCCGCGCCTTTGCCGGCGGCTTCGTCCTGATCTCTCTCGCGCTCGGCGTCGAGGCCTCGCCGCTTTTCGTCAGCAAGCATTTCCTGTGGTTAACCGCCTTCGTCGGCGCCAACCTGTTCCAGAGCGCCTTCACCGGCCTGTGCCCGCTGGTGAACATCCTGCACAAGCTTGGCGTCAAGGACGAGAAGGCGAGCTGCTCGAACTGAGTCGGGCCGGATCTGCCTGCCCGGCGTGATGTTGTGCACGCCGGGCGTGCGAAGCCCTGTGCGCGGCACCGCCGACGGTGGCAGGTAGCGCTAGAATCGCGGAACTCTCATCTGCTCCGTACGCACATGAATATGAAGGACATCCCGCCGCATCAGGATCGACGTCTCGACCGGCGGCTGCCGCTGGGTTGCCCCGCCTTCATCGCGCTGCGTAGCGGCGAACGGGTCGACGCGACCTGCATCGAGATCGGAGTCGGCGGGATGACGCTGCATGCGGCTTATGTGCCGGCACGCAACGAAATCATCGACGTCGCGGTGCTCGGGCCGCAGGGCTCACCGACGCCCGACCGCCCGCCGCTCATTACCAAGCTCGAGGTGCTGCGCTGCAACGCCCTCGGTGACGGCCGATACGAGATCGGCGGGCGGATCGTGCGCGTGGTCGATTAAGGCTCGCGCCGGACCAGCATCCACAGCGCGAAGGCCACGGTCGCCGAAAAAGTCACCAGCGACCAGTTGGCGATCGACAGGCCCAGGAAGGTCCAGTCCACCGCGGCGCAATCGCCCGCGCCGCGGAAAATCATCGGCAAGGCCTCGCCGAGCGGAAAACTCTCAAGCATGAACTCCAGCCCCGGCCCGCACTCGGGGATCTCCGGCGGGTACAGCTGCATCCAGGTCTGGCGAGCGGCGATACTGCCGCCGGTCAGCGCACCCAGGCCGATCAGCGCCGCATAGACGCGGCTGCCGGTCCGCGCGGGACCGTGCACGCCGCCCACCAGCGCGATCAACGCGACACCGAGGAAGGCGTAGCGCTGCATGATGCACATCGGGCAGGGCTCGAGGCCCTTCACATGCTGGAGATAGAGACCGAAGCCGAGCAGGCCGATGGCCGTGGCAAACAGGGCGAGGTAGAGCACGCGCGCCGGCAGGCGCAGCAGGGTGTGGAGCAGGGGCATCGTATATCGCAGTCCTGGGCGGGCGCCCATTGTAGGTCATGCTCCCTCGGAGCGCGGCGTGTCGGCAGAGGTTCCCAGCGCGGTCTGCAGCATGTCGAGGAAGGCGCGTGTCTTGGCCGGCATCAGCCGGCGGCCCGGGAACACCGCCCAGGCGCTGTTCGGTGGCAGGCACCAGTCCGGCAGTACGCGGCGCAGTTCGCCGCGACGCACGTAGGATGCCGCGAAGTAGTCCGGCACCGCGGTGATGCCGGCGCCGCCACGCGCCAGCCGGATCAGCAACTCGGGTGAGTTCGCCGTGATGCTGCCCGGCGGCGTGCCCTGCCAGCGGTCCGCGCCGCGCATCAGCGTCCAGCCGATCGGCTCGCCGGTCCGTGCCAGCAGCCGTAGCGCGCGGTGTGTGTTGAGCGCCTCGGGCCGGTCGGGTTCGCCATGTTCGGCGAGATAGGCGGAGGAGGCATACAGGCCGTTGGGGAACACCGCCAGGCGGCGCGCGGCGAGCAGGGCATCGTCGGGCAGTTCGCCCATGCGGATGGCGACGTCGAAGTTCTCGCCCAGCAGGTCCACCCGGCGCGGGGACAGGTCCAGTTCCAGCGACACCGCGGGATGCAGCGCGGAGAAGGCCGCGAGCGTGTCGGTCAGCAGCAGGTTGGCGAAGTCACTCGGCATCGACACCCGCAGCCGGCCGCTCGGGCGCGCCTGGCGGCTTTCGGCCAGCGCCTTCACCGCGTCGATCTCGCTCGCAACCTGGCGTGCGTGTTCCAACAGTGCCTCACCGAACTCGGTCAGCGTCAGGCGGCGCGTCGTGCGCAGCATCAACCGCTCGCCCAGGCGTTCCTCAAGCTGCGAGATGCGCCGCGATACCGTCGATTTGGGCAGGCCTAGACGCTCAGCGGCGGCGGTGAAGCTGCCCCCCTCGGCCACGCGGGCGAAGATCAGCAGGTCGTTGGGGTCGTATTGTTCCATTTGAAGGACAAAGTTGCTCGTATTGGTGGGTTAATGATTCTTTTCGGTACGATTAGACTCTCGTCACCGTCCTGGAACAAGCCCCGGACTCCAACAGCCCCTGGAGAGCAAGCATGAACATCCTGCAGATCAACGGCAGCGCCCGCAGCGAAGGCGCCAACTCTACCCGCGTCGCCAACGACATCGTCGCCCGCCTGAAGGCGGCGAACCCGCAGGCGAATGTCGTGCTGCGCGACCTGGCCCGTAATCCCGCCCCGGTGGTCGACGAAGCCGCGCTCGGCGCCCTGTTCACCCCGGCCGAGCAGCGTACGCCGGAACAGGCCGCCCGCGTGGCAGTCAGCGATGCGCTGATTGCCGAGGTGCAGGCCGCCGACGTCATCGTGATCGGCGTGCCGATGTACAACTTCAGCATTTCAGCCCAGCTCAAGAACTGGATCGATGCCATCGCCCGCGCCGGCGTCACCTTCCGCTATACCGAGAACGGTCCCGAAGGCCTGGTCAAGGGCAAGAGGGTCATCCTCGCCTTCGCTCGCGGCGGCCGCTATCGCGGCACGCCGGCCGACACCCAGACGCCCTTCCTGCAAACCGTGCTCGGCTTCCTCGGCATGACCGACGTGCGCTCTGTCTATGCTGAAGGCCTGAACATGGGCGAGGAGGCGGCCAGGCAGGGCTTTGCCGAAGCCGAGGCCGACATGGCCACGGCGCTGGCCTGATTCGTCGGCCGTTGCCTCCAGGGTGACGCCGGGCGCTGTGGCGCCTGGCGCACTCTCCATCTCCAACCCGATCCGAGGAGCGCTGCCATGTCCGTCCGTCCCGCCGAATCCATCACCCGCGCGCGCAGCGTCGAACGCCTCGTCACCGGCCAGGCTACGTCGGATGGTGCAGGGGTCAAGCTCACCCGTGTGCTGACGCAGCCGCTACAGCGCCGGCTCGACCCTTTCCTGATGCTGGACGCCTTCGGCAGTGACAGGGCCGACGACTACATCGCTGGCTTTCCCGATCATCCGCACCGTGGCTTCGAGACCGTCACCTACATGATCGCGGGCCGCATGCGGCATCGTGACAGTGCCGGCCACGAGGGCCTGCTGGAGAATGGCGGCGTGCAGTGGATGACCGCCGGCCGCGGGGTGATCCATTCCGAGATTCCGCAGCAGGAGGAGGGCCTGATGGAGGGCTTCCAGCTGTGGCTGAACCTGCCCGCCAGGGACAAGCTGTGCGCCCCCTGGTACCGCGATTTCACCGCTGACGAGCTGCCGCGCTTCGTGACCGAAGAAGGCGTCGAGGTCACGGTGATCGCCGGCGAGAGCCACGGTGTCGTCGGTGCCGTCACGCGCGAATCGACCGCGCCGCTGTATCTCGACCTGCAGCTGCCGGCCGGCGCGAGCTTCACGCAGGCATTGCCTGCCGGGCACAACGCCTTCGTGTATGTCTATCGCGGCGAATTGACGCTGGGCGACACGCCGGTGCCGCCCAAACGCATGGCCATCCTCGCCAACGACGCGGACAGCGATGGCGTGCGCATGGTGGCCGGCGCCGACACCCGTGCCCTGCTGATCGCCGGCCGCCCGCTGAACGAGCCGATCGCACAGTACGGGCCTTTCGTCATGAACACCGAGCAGGAAATCTACCAGGCGGTGGCCGACTACCGCGCCGGCACGCTGGCCGTCTAGCCGGCTGCGAGCGCCTTCAGTGCGGCCACCTGAGCCGTGATCGGCGTCGGGATGGGTATTTCGCCGGTGAGCATGGCGCGGATCAGCGCCGCGTTGTCCGCCACCGAGGGCGCGTCGGGCAGGGTGTCGAGCGGCGGCGCGCCACCTTCCTCGCCGGCCACGCCGATCGAGGCCGCGCCGTCCACATACACCTTCATCTCCGGGCAACGCCGAGGGTTGGCGTAGATCTCGCCTTCGGTGCCGCGCAGCAGCATCGCGCGGCCGCCATCGACGCGCAGGAAGGCATCCATACGCTCGAGGTATTCCGGGTGCGTCACCGCCACCACGCGCAGCGAACGTCCGCGACAGGGGTCGAGCAGCTTGGCGACGATGTGGCCGCTGGCGCGCACGCCCATGCGCGTGCGCAGCGCCAGCAGCGGATCGAGTCCGGGGAGCAGCCTGTCGGCGCCGATACAGGCCAGCCGGCCCGCCGCCAGCTGGCGCGATGCCGCGTCCGCGTCGGCCGCCGGCTGCAGGCCGAGGGCTGCGAGCAGCTCGAAGGGGCTGACGCGGGTCTCGAAGTCGTGGCGGCCCTGGATCAGCACCGGCACGCCCTCGCGCGCCAGCACCATCGCCACCAGTGGCATCAGGTTGGCCTGGCGGCGGGCGCCGTTGTAGGTGGGCAACACCACGCAGCGCGGGCCGTCGGGCACGGCGATCTGCACGGTGCGTGCATCCATCGCCTGCTTGAAGCCAACCAGTTCGTCGAGCGATTCGCTCTTGATGCGGAAGGCAATCAGGATGGCGCCGAGCTCGATGTCCGGCACCTTGCCGTCGAGGATGTCGCCGAACAGCGCGGTGGCAGTGGCGGTGTCGAGCGAACGCGCGCCCTTGGCGCCCCGTCCGATTTCCTTGATGATTGGGCCATAGTTCATGGCCGCGATTATGGGCAGGTTTGCACGGCCCTGCCAGCCCGCCGCGCGCGTCGCGCATCGAACCCCAGACAAGGAGATTCCACACGATGGATGTCGGATTCATCGGCCTCGGCCTCATGGGCCGGCCCATGGCGCTCAACCTGATCAAGGCCGGCCACACGGTCCATGTGTGGAGCCGGCGGCGTGCGTCGATGCAGCCGCTGCTCGAGGCCGGCGCCGGTGACTGCGCGAGCGCGGCCGAGGTGGCGCGCCGTGCCCCGGTGACGATCAGCATGGTGGCTGACGCGCCCGACGTCGAGCAGGTAACGCTGGGCGCGGACGGCATCGCCGACGGCGCAGCGGCCGGCCACATCCACATCGACATGAGCACGATCGCTCCAGCCGCCGCGCAGTCCATCGCCGCGCGTCTTGCCGCTCGCGGGGTGACCGCGCTCGATGCGCCGGTGTCGGGCGGCGAGGGCGGCGCCATCGGCGGCACGCTGACGATCATGATCGGCGGCGATGCGGCGGCCTTCGAGCGTGTCCGGCCCCTGTTCGAGGCCATGGGCCAGTCCGTCACCCGCATCGGCGAGGCCGGCGCGGGCCAGGTCGCGAAGGCCTGCAACCAGATCATCACCGGCGTGGGCGTGGCCTCGGTAGCCGAGGCGCTCAACTTTGCCCACAAGAGCGGCGTCGATGCGACCAAGGTGCGCGAGGCGCTGCTGGGCGGCTTCGCCTGGTCGCGCATCCTCGAGAACCACGGCCAGCGCATGCTCGACCGCAACTTCAAGCCCGGCTTCAAGGCCTGGATGCATCAGAAGGACCTGCGCATCGTCATGGACGAGGCCCACCGCCTCGGGCTGGCGCTGCCCTCGGCGGCGGCGACCGCGCAGATGTTCAATGCCATGGTGGGCTGCGGCCTGGGCGAGGACGATTCGATTGCGATGCTGAAGCTGCTCGAGCGCATGAGCGGCGGCGCGGGCGAATGAAGGAGGGCGGGATGAAAGTCGGATTCATCGGGCTGGGCGTGATGGGCGAGCCGATGGCGCGCCACCTGCGTGCCGCGGGGCACGACCTGGCGGTGTGGGCGCGGCGCCCGGCGTCGGCTGCGGCGCTGGTTGCCGAAGGTGTCCCGCTGTGCGCGACGCCCGCCGAACTGGCGGCGCGCAGCGAGGTGGTGATCACCATCGTCACCGGCAGCGCCGACGTCGACGCGCTGGCCTTCGGCGCGGACGGACTGGCCGCAGGCTTCGCTCCCGGCACCATCCATGTCGACATGAGCACGATCGCGCCGGCGATGGCGCGTTCGCTGGCCGAGCGCTACGCCGCGCGCGGCATCGGTTTCGTCGATGCGCCGGTGTCCGGTGGCGGCCAGGGCGCACGCGATGCGACGCTGGCGATCATGGCGGGCGCCGAGGCGGAGGCGCTCGAACGGGTGCGGCCGCTGCTCGCGGCGATGGGCAAGCGCATCGTCCACATCGGCCCGCCGGGGGCCGGCCAGGTAGCCAAGGCCTGCAACCAGATGATCATGGTCTCCGCCATCCAGGCCTGCGCGGAGGCCGTGCGGTTGGCCAACGCGCATGGGGTCGATGTCGCCGCGGTGCGCACCGCGCTGATGGGCGGTTCGGCCGTTTCGCGCGTGCTGGAAGTGATGGGCGGCAGAATGGTCGAGCGCGACTTCGCTGCCGGTATCGAGGCGCGCCTGCACCACAAGGACTTCGCCCTCCTGATGGACGAGGCGGGCAAGCTCGGCGCGCCCTTACCGGTTGCCGCGCAGGTGTGGCAACAGCTCAACGCGCTGATGGGCGCGGGCTGGGGACGGGAGGATACGTCCAGCCTGTTGCGCGTGCTGGAGGCTTCCGCGCCGCACGGCGCGGGCTGAGCGGGCCGCTTGTTCGCGGCTGCGGTGCTCAGCTGCGCGCCCGGCCGTACCAGCGGAAGCGCTCGATGACCTCGGCCATCTCCGCCTCCGTCAGCAGCACCGGCACGCCGAGCTGCAGCGTGCGCCAGTACTGCTCGCACAGGGTCTCGAACTCGATCGCCAGTGCCAGCGCGTGCGCGAGGTCGCGGCCGTAGACCACCATGCCGTGGTTGGCGAGCAGGCAGGCGCTGCGATCCTGCAGTGCGGCGACGGTGGCGTCCGACAGCGCCTGGGTGCCGAAGGTGGCGTAGGCGGCGCAGCGGATGGTGCTGCCGCCGAAGCGGGCGATCATGTAGTGGAAGGGCGGAATCTCGACGCGCTGGCAGGCGAGCGCGGTGGCGAAGGGCGAATGCGCGTGCAGCACCGCGCCCGCGGCCGGGAAGGCCGCGTAGATGTCACGGTGCAGCTGCCATTCGGACGAGGGGGCGAGCGGGCCGTGGTAGCTGCCATCGGCCTCGGCCACCGCCATGTCCTCCGGCCGGCAGCGCTCGGCCGGCACGCCGCTGGGCGTGATCAGCATGCGTGCGGTCGCGTGCGCAGCGTCGGCGTCGGCGTCGGCGGGCAGGCGCACGCTGGCGTTGCCAGCCGTGCCGACGTTCAGGCGCGCATCGCCCATCGCGCGCATCGTGTCGAGCAGCGCGCTGCGCAGTCCGGGATCCACCTGGTCGCTGACGTTGCTCGCATTCATCGTGCCGCCTCCGGATACAGGGTCGCCAGCTCGCCTGCGGCAGTGATGCCGCGCTCGGTGATGATGCCGCTGATCAGCGCCGCGGGCGTGATGTCGAAGGCCGGATTGGCCACGCGCGTGCCGGTCGGCGCCAGCCGGACCTCGGCCAGCGTGCCGTTGTCGGCCAGGCCGCGCAGCAGACAGACTTCGTCCGCGCCGCGGTCCTCGATCGGGATCGCCCTGCCGTCAGGGCAGGCGAAGTCGAGCGTGGAGTGCGGTGCGGCGATGTAGAACGGCACCCCGGCCGCCTGCGCGGCGAGGGCCTTCAGGTAGGTGCCGACCTTGTTCGCGGTGTCGCCATTGGCGGCGATGCGGTCGGCACCGGTGATCACCATGTCCACCTCGCCCTGCATCAGCAGCAGCCCGGCGGCGTTGTCGGCGATCAGCGTGTGCGGCACGTCGGCCGCGCGCAGCTCCCATTCGGTGAGCAGGCCCTGGTTGCGCGGGCGGGTCTCGCTGACGAAGACCTCCACCGCGATGCCGGCCGCCTGCGCGGCGTAGATCGGTGCCAGCGCCGTGCCGGCGCCACAGGTGGCCAGCCAGCCGGCGTTGCAGTGGGTCATCAGGCGCACCGGGCCGGGGCGGCGCGCGGCAATGGCCTCGATGATCGCCAGGCCGTGGCGGCCGATGGCGTCGCAGGTCGCGGCGTCGTCGGTGCGGATGGCCTCGGCCTCGGTCCAGGCGGCGTCGAGGCGTTCTGCGCGCGGCAATGGCCGCAGGCGGCGCTCCATGCGTGCCAGCGCCCAGTGCAGGTTTACCGCTGTCGGCCGGGTGGCGCCCAGCACCTGCAGTGCGCGTGCCAGCGCGGCGTCCTCGCTGCCTTCGTGCAGCAGCGCCAGCGCCACGCCGTAGGCCGCGGTGGCGCCGATCAGCGGCGCACCGCGCACCTGCATGCTGCGGATGGCATGGGCGGCATCGGCCAGGGTGTGCAGCGTGCGGGTCTCGGTGCGGAAGGGCAGCAGCGTCTGGTCGAGGACGAGGACGCTGTCGCCTTCGCGGCGCAGGGTGGGGATCGGCTGGATGAAGGTGTGGTGCGTGAGGGCGGGCTGGGCGGTCATGGGCGGCAGTTCAGGCGGTTGGCGTGGGGCAGGGGGGCGCTCACACGCGCAGCAGGCGCTCGCAGGCGGCAGCCAGCGTGGCCTCGTTCTTGGCGAAGCAGAAGCGCACGATGCGGTCGTCGCGGCTGTCGGCGAAGAAGGCCGACACCGGGATCGCGGCGACGCCCACTTCGCGCGTCAGGTACTGGCAGAAGGCGACATCGCCGAGGTCGGAGATCGCGGTGTAGCGCGCGAGCTGGAAGTAGGTGCCGCGCGAGGGCAGCAGTTCGAAGCGCGAGCCGGCCAGGGCGTCGCGAAAGAAGTCGCGCTTGGCCTGGTAGAAGGCCGCCAGTCCGAGGTGGCGCGAGGCGTCGGCCATGTAGTCCGCCAGCGCGAGCTGCACCGGGGTGTTCACGGTGAAGACGTTGAACTGGTGCACCTTGCGGAACTCGGTCATCAGCTCGCGCGGCGCGACGATGGTGCCGACCTTCCAGCCGGTGATGTGGTAGGTCTTGCCGAAACTCGACACCACGAAGCTGCGGTCCGCCAGTTCGGGGTGGGCGGCGCAGCTGGCATGCGTGGCGCCGTCGAAGACGATGTGTTCATACACCTCGTCCGCCACGACGACGATGCCGGTATTGCGCGTTAGCGCGGCCAGGCGGTCGAGGTCTGCCCGTGTCCATATCGTGGCCGTGGGGTTGTGCGGCGTGTTGATCATGATCATGCGCGTGCGTGGCGTGATCGCGGCGGCCACCGCCGCCCAGTCGGGCCGGTAGTCAGGCGCGGCCAGTTGCAGGCGCACCGGCGTGCCGCCCGCCAGTTCGATCGCCGGTATGTAGGAATCGTAGACCGGCTCGAACACGATGACCTCGTCGCCCGGCCGCACGCAGGCCGTCACCGCGGTGAACAGTGCCTGGGTGGCGCCTGCGGTGATCGTGATCTCGGACTCGACGTCGTAGCGCGTGCCGTACAGCGTCTCCACCTTGGCCGCCACCGCCTCGCGCAGCGGCAGGCAGCCCGCCATCGGCGCGTACTGGTTGTGGCCGGCGCGCATCCAGTGTGCGACGCGCTCGAACAGCAGGTCCTCGGCGTTGAAGTCGGGGAAGCCCTGCGACAGGTTGATCGCGCCGCATTCCTGCGCAAGGCGCGACATCACGGTGAAGATGGTGGTGCCGACGCCGGGCAGGCGGGATTCGAGCGGGGCGGGAAAGTGGGGCATGGGGGTACGGCATTACGAAAGGAGCCCGCATTGTCGCAAAGACGGCGCGACGATGGCAGCCGACGACGCGCCCGTACCCGGGCGGGTGCCGAAGGTGTAACCCGGGCGCATGATAGAATCCGGCCGTCGAAATCCTGTCCGCGAGTGCGTTCTCGCCCCTCCGAATCGTGCGCAATCTGCTCATCCTCATCCTTGTCGTCGCCGGTATCTGGTGGGTGCAGCGCGCGATCGCCCGTGCCAAGGAGCGGGCCGCCGAAGCCGGCCGGACCGGGCGCAAGAAAGGCGGGCGTGCCGTCGCGTCGCCTGAGCGCATCATCGAATGCGCGCACTGCGGTCTCAACGTTCCCGAATCCGAGGGCGTGCGCGACGGCGATCGCTTCTACTGCTCCGATGCGCACCGTATCGCCGGACCGCGTGCCGACTGACGTGCGCGAGGCCACGGAGCGTTCGCGGCGGCTTTCGCTGCGCTACTTCAATCTTTTCCGGCTGCTTCTCGCAGGTCTTTTCGTCGTTGCCGGGCGCGAATTCGGCCTCGGCAATGAGGCGCCGCTCGTCTTCAACGTCATCTCCATCGGCTATCTGGCCGCGGTGCTCGCGCTCGGCTTCCCCGACGCTCAGCGCCGCTTCGGCGTCGATCGCGTCATCGCGCTGCAGGCCATCATCGACATCCTCGCGCTGTCGGTGATCATGTGGGCGAGCGGTGGCTACCGCAGCGGCATGCCGGTGCTGATGATGGTGATCCTGGCCGGGGCCGGGCTGGTCGCCGAAGGGCGCATGGTGCTGTTCTTCGCCTCGATCGCCACGCTCGCGGTGCTGGTCGAGAACGCATGGCGTCTGGCGGTGGGCGGTCACTCGGTCGATTTCCTGCAGGTCGGCATCTTCTGCACCGGTTTCTTCGGCATCGCCCTGGTCGCGCGCCTGCTTGCCCTGCGCGCGCAGAGCAACGCCTCGCTGGCGGCCGAGCGCGGCGCGCTGCTGGCCAAGCAGCAGGCGGTGAATGAACGCATCATCCGCGACATGCAGGACGGCGTGATCGTCGCCAGCCAGGACGGCCGCGCGCTGCAGGCCAACCCGCAGGCCGCGGTGCTGCTGGGGCTGCGCGAGGCGGGGCCAGGCATGATCGAGGGGCGCCGCCTGACCGACATCGACGCCGCCTTCGACGAGGTGTTGCTGCGCTGCGATGCGGACGAGGGGCGTCTTCTGCGCATCGGGCCGGGCGGGCGCCTGCTGCGCTGTCGCGCGGTGTGCGGCGAGCCGGGCAGCGCCGCGGCCGGCGATACGCTGATCTATCTGACCGATTTCGAGGAGATTCAGCGCCAGTTGCAGCAGATCAAGCTCGCCGCGCTGGGCCGGCTCACCGCCAGCATGGCGCACGAGATCCGCAATCCGCTGTCGGCTGTCACCCAGGCGGCCGAACTGCTGGCCGACGAGAAGCGTGCCGAGATGCAGGGCCGCCTGGCGCGCATCATCAACGACAACGCTTTGCGCATCGAGCGCATGATCCGCGATGTGCTGGCGCTCGGCCGGCGCGAACAGGCCTTGCCCGAAGCGCTGCCGCTGGCGGAGTTTGTGGCGGGCGTGATCGAGGAGCGCCTGTTCCGCCACCCGGAGGAGCACAATGTCTTCGACGTCGATATCGATCCGGCGCTGACCTTCGCCATCGACCGCGCCCACCTGCACCAGATTCTCGACAACCTGCTGGCCAATGCCTGCCGCTATTGTTCCGGCAAGTCCGGTGCGGTTCAGTTGCAGGCCTTGCCGCAACCGTGCGAGCGGATCGTGCTGCACGTGCGGGATGACGGGCCGGGGCTGGACGAAGCAACGCAACGACATCTTTTCGAACCTTTCTTCACGACGCACCCCAAGGGCACCGGGCTCGGGCTCTACATCGCGCGCGAACTGGCCGAGGCCAACGACGCCACGCTGGAACTCGCGGCAGCCGGGCCGGGTGCGAACTTCGTGCTCAGCGGGCGCCAAAGACCATGACCGTCACCGAACGCCGCAACCGTCCCGATTCGATCGACGTCCTCGTCGTGGACGACGAGGACGATATCCGCGAACTGATCGAGCTTTCCCTGATGCGCATGGGGCTGGGCTGCGACACCGCCGGCTCGGTGCAGGAGGCGCGCGCGCTGATCGAGAGCCGGCGCTATCGCCTGTGCCTGACCGACATGCGCCTGCCGGATGGCGACGGGCTCGAACTGGTCGAGCTCATCCAGGCGCGCCAGCCAGGTACGCCGGTGGCGGTCATCACTGCCTTTGGCAGCATCGAGACCGCCATCCGTGCGCTCAAGCTGGGTGCGTTCGACTTCGTGACCAAGCCGGTCGAACTCAAGCGCCTGCGGGAGCTCGTCACCCATGCGCTCAAGCTCGAGCCTTCGGCCGCAGCCGTTGCGCCCGGCGGCCGCACGCTGATCGGCAGTTCGCCCGCCTTCCTGCAGTTGCGCGCGCAGGCCGAGAAGCTCGCGCGCAACCAGGCGCCGGTCTTCATCCACGGTGAATCCGGCACCGGCAAGGAAGTGATCGCGCGCCTCATCCATGGGCTCGGGGCACGCGCGAATGGCCCCTTCGTGCCCGTGAACTGCGGCGCGATCTCGCCTGAGCTGATGGAAAGCGAGTTCTTCGGCCATCGCAAGGGCAGCTTCACCGGTGCCGCCACCGACAAGGAAGGGCTGTTCCAGGCCGCCAGCGGTGGCACCCTGTTCCTCGACGAGATTGGCGAGCTGCCGCTGGCGATGCAGGTCAAGCTGCTGCGGGCGATCCAGGAACGCGCCGTGAGGCCGGTGGGCGCGCATGCGGAAGAGCCGGTTGATGTGCGCATCTTGTCCGCCTCGCATCAGGATCTGTCGCGGCTCGTGGCCGACGGCAAGTTCCGTCAGGACCTTTTCTTTCGCATCAACGTCATCACGCTGCGCATCCCGCCGCTGCGCGAGCGCGCCGAGGACATCCCCGCGCTGGCGGAGCACATCCTCGCCCGGGTCGCCGAGCGCGAGGGCGGCTCGCCGCGCCGGCTGTCGGTGGCCGCCATGGCTGCGCTGCAGCGCCATGACTTTCCGGGCAATGTGCGCGAACTCGAGAACCTGCTCGAGCGCGCCTGTGCGTTGTGCGACGGCGACGAGATCGGGCCGACCGACGTTGACCTCCAGCCGGCGTGTTTTGCGCCTGCGCCGGCCAGGCCGGAAACGGTCAGCGCGGATGGGCCCCCCGCTGCGGGCACGGATCCGCTCGAGCACGATGCGGACGACACCGAGGTCGAGCGCATGCGGGTGCTCAAGGCGCTCGAGGACACGCGCTGGAACCGTTCCGCGGCGGCGCGCAACCTGGGCATGACCCTGCGCCAGCTGCGCTATCGCCTGCAGAAGTGGGGTATGGAGTAGTCAGGCCAGCACGCGCACCCGGTTGCCGGTCGCTTGCCGCAGGTGTGCGGCGAATGCCTCGCGTACCGCGTCCTCGCCATGCACCAGCCGCACTTCCGACGGCAGGTGGCGCATGCGGGTGACGAAGCGGGTCAGGTCGTCACGGTCGGCGTGGGCGGAGTAGCCCGACAGCGTGTGGATGCCGACGCGGATCGGGATGCGCTCGCCGTCGAGGTCGACATGGCCGCCGCGCGGGCCATAGTTCTGGATCGCGTTGCCCGGCGTGCCCCGGGCCTGATAGCCGACAAACAGCACGTTGTGGCGCGCATCGCCCAGCATCGCCTTCAGGTAATTGACGACGCGCCCGCCTGCGCACATGCCGCTGGCGGCGATCACGATCGCCGGCTCGCCGCTGCGCGCCAACCGGCGCACGTTGGCGAGGTGCGCCTCGTGGGTGTCGATCGCCACCAGTTGCTCGTAGCTCAGCGGTTCGCGCCCGGCGCGCACCCGGGCCTTCGCCTCCGCATCCCAGAACGGCTGAAGCTCGCGGTAAAGCGTGGTGAAGCGACTGGCAAGCGGTGAGTCGAGATAGATCGGAAGCGCGGCCCAGCGCGCCGCGTTGCGGCCGGGCTTCTGGCGCTGGCGGTGCAGGATGTCCTCGAATTCATATAGCAGTTCCTGCGTGCGGCCGATGCTGAAGGCGGGGATGATGACCGTGCCGCCGTCTTCCAGCGCGCGCTCGACCACGGCGCGCAGGCGCTCGCGGCGCGACTTGCGGTCTTCATGCACGCGATCGCCGTAGGTGCTCTCGAGCACGACAATGTCGGCCTGCCATGGCGGTTGCGGGGCCGGCAGCAAGGGCGCATGCGGCGCGCCCAGATCGCCCGAGAACAGCACGCGGCGGCGTGTCGGCCAGACGCTGCCCGACAGTTCGACTTCGACGTAGGCCGAACCCAGAATGTGTCCGGCGCGTTGCAGGCGGATCCTGCAGGTGGCCGTGGCGCTGCGGTAGAGCGTGTGCCACTGGCGGTAGGGCAACGGGCGCAGACGCGCCTCGATCATCTGCAGGTAGCGCGCCACCAGTCGCTTGTCGCGTGTCACGCCGACCTCGAACGCGTCGGCGAGCACGGTTGGCAGCAGGCGCGCCGACGGTTCGCTGCACAGGATCGGCCCCTTGAAGCCGGCGGCCAGCAGCCACGGCAGGCGCCCGCAGTGGTCGATGTGGACATGGGTCAGCACCAGTGCCCCGATGCGGTCTACCGGGAAGGGAATCTCCAGCCGGTCGGCACTCGACTGGCCATCGGGTGCCGTTTCCGCTCCCTAGAACAGGCCGCAGTCGACGAGCAGGCTGTTTTCGCCTTCGATGAACAACTGGTGGCACGAGCCGGTGACGCCGTGACGGGCGCCATGGTGAAGAATGGTCGGGTTCATGACATCATTCTATATGTCATGTGAAAATTCGTGCGAGGTCTGCGGATTCTTGCAACGATTTGCTGTGCAAAAGCCATTATTTGCTTGTATTGTTTTTCAAACGGCAAATACGCTGAAAGCTCCGTCACTTGCGCCCGTTCCCGGGTATTTCGCTCGAACCGTTGTCACGTCGGTGTGCAATTGTTCCTGCGGGCTGCATTTGGCGACTTCGTAGCATGTAATCACAGCATGTCGACGTATCATATGGCGCATTCAAAACAGGGAGCCCCGATCATGAAGATGTGTGTTTCGTCCGTGTGTGGCCGTGTCTGGCAGGTTGTTGCGGTGGCGCTGGCCGGGCTGCTGCTGTCGGCATGCGCGACGTCCTTTCCGCCCGCTCCGGCGTCGGCAGCCGACTCGGAATACAACTACGTGATCGGTCCTGGCGACAACGTCAATATCGTCGTCTGGCGCAACCCCGAACTTTCGATGTCCGTGCCCGTGCGCCCGGACGGCAAGATCACCACGCCGCTGGTGGAGGATCTGCCGGCCATGGGCAAGGATGCGACCACGCTGGCGCGCGACATCGAGAAGGAACTGGCGAAGTTCATCCGCGACCCGGTCGTCACGGTCATCGTCACCGGTTTTGTCGGTCCGTACAGCGAGCAGATCCGCGTGGTCGGCGAAGCCGCCCAACCGCGCATCCTCCCTTACAACCAGAAGATGACCCTGCTCGACGTCATGATCGCCGTGGGCGGCATGACCGAGTTCGCCGACGGCAACAACGCCACCATCCTGCGGACCGCAGAGGGCAACAAGCAGTACAGCGTCCGTATCAAGGATCTCGTTAAGCGTGGCGACGTTTCGGCCAACGTCGAGATGCGTCCGGGCGACGTCCTGATCATCCCGCAAAGCTGGTTCTGATTCGCCAGTCCGCCAACCTCCGGAGCCTGTTCGTCCTGCATTCCTGCACGACAACGGGTTCCGCGTCGATTGAAGAAGCTCGATGGAAGAACTCGTAACACAGATCGTCGGTTACCTGCGCGGCATGTGGCGCTTCCGGTGGTGGGGGCTTGCGTTCGCCTGGGTGATCGGGCTTGCCGCGGGCGTGGCCATCTACATGATGCCTGACCGCTACGAATCCACCGCCCGCATTCATGTCGACACACAGTCGGTCCTTCGCCCGCTGATGTCCGGGCTGGCCGTCCAGCCCAACATCGACCAGCAGATCGCCATGTTGAGCCGAACGCTGATCAGCCGGCCCAACGTCGAAAAGCTGATCACCATGGCGGATCTCGATCTCGACGTGCGTACGCCCGAGCAGCGCGAGGCCTTGATCACCCGTCTCGCGAGGGATCTTCAGATCCGTTCGGCGGATCGCACCAACCTGTTCGCGCTCGCATACTCCGATACCAAACCCGAGCGGGCGCAGCGTGTCGTGCAGTCGCTGGTTTCGCTGTTCGTCGAGTCCGGGCTGGGCAGCAAGCGTCAGGACTCGGATGCTGCCCGCCGCTTCATCGAGGAGCAGATCCGCAACTACGAGCAGAAGCTGGTCGAAGCCGAAAACAGGGTCAAGGAATTCCGGCTGCGAAACATGGGGCTGCTCGGCGACGGTGGACGTGACTACATCACCCAGATTGCCCAACTCAATGCACAGCTCCAGCAGGCGCAACTCGAGCTGCGCGAGGCGGAGAACGCGCGCGACGCCATGCAGCGCCAGCTCGTCGGCGAGGAGCCGGTCCTGCTGCCGCAGACGCCGCCGAATTCGGCGGTGTCCATTCCCGAGATCGATGGGCGCATCGAAGCGCTCAAGCGCAATCTCGACGCCTTGCTGCAGCGCTACACGGAGCAGCATCCGGACGTGACCGGCGCCCGCCGCGTGATCGAGGATCTCGAGGCGCAGAAGCGCGAACAGATCGAGATGATGCGGGCTGCAGGCGGGGGTTCGCAGTTCGGGGCGCTGAACTCCAACCCGGTGTTCCAGCAGATGAAGCTCGCACTGGCCGAGTCGGAATCGCGGGTGGCGTCGATGCGCGCGCGCGTGGCGGAGTACCAGAGTCGCCTCGGTCAACTGCAGGAGCTCGCCAAGCGCGTGCCCGAAATCGAGGCCGAGATGGCGCAACTCAACCGCGACTACAGCGTGAACAAGGCGAACTACGACAGCCTCGTGTCCCGGCGCGAGTCGGCGGCGATTTCGGTCGAAATGAACACGCAGGGCGGGATTGCCGATTTCCGCGTGATCGATCCGCCGACGCTGCCGACAACGCCGTCCGCTCCTAATCGCATCCTGTTGCTGCCGCTCGCGGCCCTAGCTGGCCTGGGAGCAGGCTTTGCGCTGACTTTCCTGATCAGCCAGCTTCGTCCGGCGTTTGCCGACGGGCGCATGTTGCGTGAGGTCACCGGCCTTCCGGTGCTGGGGGTCGTGTCGATGCTTCAGACCGATGAGCGCAGGCGCAAGCGGCGGAGGGGGCTGCTTGCGTTCGGCGGGGGGGTGCTCGCGTATGCAGCGAGCTTTGCCGTTGCCGTCGTCGCACTCAAACTGATCCAGGGCTGAAGGGAAACGCTACGATGAGCCTTATCGAAAAAGCCGCACAGCGGCTAGACCAGCTGAAGCAGGCCTCGGCCGAGCCCGAGGACGAACTGCCCGTCAAGCCCGTCGCGACTGTGCCTGCCGCCACGCCGGTACCGCAGGCGCCCGTGACGGAGGCTGACGGTGTGCAGTCATCGGAGGTGCCGAAGGCCGACAGCCACACATTCAGCCGCGTCGTATCCCGCGTCGCGCAGATCGATCTCGCACGGCTCCACTCGCTCGGGATGGTGACGCCTGACCGGCCGCGCAGCACCACTGCCGAAGAATACCGGGTCATCAAGCGCCCGCTGCTGCGGAACGCCACGGCCACGGGGGCCGCAAAGATTGACGACGGCAACCTGATCATGGTGACCAGCGCCCTCCCGGGCGAGGGCAAGACCTTCAACTCGGTGAACCTCGCCATCAGCATGGCCATGGAGCTGGACTACACCGTCCTCCTGGTGGATGCGGACGTCTCGCGTCCTTCCGTCCTCCGGCAACTCGGCCTGCCGCCCGAGAAGGGGCTGATGGATGTGCTTACCGGCGACGTCACCGACCTCAGCGATGTCCTGCTTCGGACCAACATCGAGAAGCTCTCGATCCTGCCTGCCGGCATGCCGCACCAGCGTGCGACCGAACTGCTCGCCTCCGAGGCGATGACGCGCCTGCTTGAGCAGATGGCGACGCGTTATCCCGACCGCATCATCGTCTTCGACTCGCCGCCGCTGCTGGTCACGACCGAGTCCCGTGTCCTTGCCACCCACATGGGGCAGATCGTGATGGTCGTGGAAGCCGAGCGCACCACGCACGCAACGATCAGGCAGGCGCTGGCAACGATCGAGAGTTGCCCGATCAAGCTGATGGTGCTCAACAAGTCGCGCGAGCGCAGTCCCGGCTCCTACTATGGCTATGGTTATTCTTATGGCGATACCCCGCGCGAACAGGCGGCCTGAGGTGCGCGCACGCATGCAGGCCATGTCGCCGTTGCTGTCGGTGCTGACGCTCGCTGTCGTGACCGCAGCGCCGGCGTTCGCACAGACGGTGACGGTGACGCCGACGCTCAATACGCGGCTAACGTGGACCGACAATGTCGACACCACTGGCGAAGATCCCACACAGGACTGGATTGCGGAAGTCTCCCCCGGCATATCGGTGTCGCGCGCTTCCGGCCGGTTTCGCGGCTACCTGGATGCGAGCCTGCGTAACCTCGTTCATGCTCGGGAAACCGACCAGAATGAAACCTTTCTTGCGTTTCGGGGCAACGGCGAGTTCGAGGCCATCGAGGACGCGGTGTTCATCGCAGCTTCGGGCTCGATTAGCCGCAACGAAACCTCGTCTTTCGGTCGTCGCTACAGTGGCGATGAGCTGAGCGCCAGCGAAGACAATGAGACGCGCGTCTGGTCCATTGCGCCGCGCTACGAGTTCAGATTCGGTGATGCGGGTTCAGGTCGGCTCGGCTATGAATCGCGCTGGCTGCAGGGCGGAAGTGCGAGCTACGGTGACCAGCACCAGAAGCGGTGGACGCTTGGCGTTTCCGATCCGGGGGCATTCAGGCTCTTCGGCTGGGGTGTCGATTACGTCCGCACCGACAACAGCTATGAGGAAGATCAGGGTCGTAACGTGACGCAGGAGGTCGGTCGTGCCACCTTGTTCGTCAATGTCGATCCCCAGTTCCGAGTGCGCGCGATCGGGGGATATGAGTCGAATGATTACGCGGTTGCCGACGGCGAAGAGGGTGCGATCTGGGGGATGGGGTTCGACTGGTACCCCACCGAGCGTACCAACATCTCGGTCACGGGCGAGGATCGTATCTTCGGCACCGGATACGACGTCCAGGTGCGCCATCGTATGGCGCGCTCCGTCTGGAATGTTTCCGTTAGCCGCGACATTACGTCTTCGCTTGATGAACTGGCGGGTGGGTTCGTCCTTGACCCGGTTTTCCAGCTTTTCTATCAGCTGACCGACCCGGCGTTGCCGGAAGCCGAGAGGGTTCGCATCGCACGCTCGGCCTACGAGCGGGCCGGAGGTGTGGGTATTCGCACCAACGCCTATTACCTCCAGCGCACGGCGCGGGCTGGCGTAACGTTTACCGGGGCCCGCAACACCCTGTCGGTTTCCCTCAATCAGACCGAGCGCGAACGCTTGAATACGTTCTCGGGCTTCTTGCTCACCGACGATTTCACCGAGTTCGACTACATCAAGACACGCTCTGCCTCTGTCTCGCTGTCACACAAGCTCTCGGGCCTTGCAACCCTGAACGGTGCGCTTACGCGCTCCAAGTCCGAAGGCCAAGGTAGCAGTCGCCGCGAGGTCGACCGTTCCATCTTTACCGTGGGGGTCACGCGCAAGCTCGGGTCGGACACCACTGGTGGTCTCAACTACCGATACCAGAAGGCCGAAGGAACCGACGACTACACCGAGAACGCCGTCACCGCCACGCTGGGCATGCGTTTCTGACCGGAAACCCGATGTACGAATCCTTCTTCAAGTTCAACGGCAAGCCCTTTCAGCTCAACCCCGATCCGTCCTTCTTCTACGGCAGCCGCGGGCACAAGCGCGCGATGGCCTATCTGGAGTACGGCCTGCACCAGAGCGAGGGCTTCATCGTCATCACCGGCGAAATCGGTGCGGGCAAGACCACGATCGTGCGCAGCCTGCTCGAGCAGCTCGACCCCGACAAGGTCGTGGCGGCCAACCTGGTCAGCACGCAGATCGACGCCAATGACATGCTGCGCATGGTGGCGGCCGCCTTCGGCGTGCCCAGCCGGACGCTCGACAAGGCCGGCCTGCTGCTGGCGCTCGAGACCTTCCTGGTGTCCGTCGCCGCGTCGGGCAAGCGGGCGCTGCTGATCGTCGATGAGGCGCAGAACCTCACCCCGGCCGCGGTCGAGGAGTTGCGCATGCTGTCGAACTTCCAGCTCGAGGACCACGCGCTGCTGCAGAGTTTCCTGGTCGGGCAGCCGGAGTTCCGCGACATCATGCAGAGCGGCGAGATGCAGCAGTTGCGCCAGCGGGTTATCGCGTCCTACCACCTCGGGCCGCTCGATTCGCAGGAAACGCGCGGCTACATCGAGCACCGACTCGGTCATGTTGGCTGGAACAGCGATCCTGCCTTCGAGCCCGGCGCCTACACCGCCATCTACGGCTACACGGGCGGCATCCCGCGCAAGATCAACACGCTGTGCGACCGTCTGCTGCTGGGCGCCTACCTGTCGGAACGGCACACGATCGGCGAAGCCGATGTGCGCGAGGTCATCGACGAGCTCAAGGAAGAGTTCGCCGCGGCGGGCGCCCGTGCAGTGCATACCGCGGGCGCGCCACACCATCCGCAAGGCCTGGCGTTCGATCAGCTGGCGCTGGAGCGCCTGCAGGTCTCGCCCGAACTGGCCGATCAGGTCTCAGGCATGGCGGCCGGTTTCGACATGCAGCGCATCGAGGCCCGCCTGGCCGGCCTTGAACATTCGGTCTCGGCCACGCTGAACGTCCTCAACCAGTTGCTGCAGGCGGTGCGCCGCGATGCGCCTGCCAGCGAGAAGACGCCATGAGCACGCCAACGCCGTCCACCGCACCGGTCATCTGCATCGTCGGCGCGCGCCCCAACTACATGAAGGTGGCGCCGATCATCAAGGCCTTCGCCGCCCACAATCCGCCGATTCCGACGCTGCTGGTGCATACCGGCCAGCATTACGACCCGGCGATGAAGGACCGGCTGTTCGCCGACCTCGACCTGCCCGAGCCCGACGTCAACCTGGCCGTCGGCTCCGGTTCGCATGCGGTGCAGACTGCCGAGGTCATGAAGCGTTTCGAGCCCGTCATCGACCAGCATGGCGCCCGCGCGGTGCTGGTGGTGGGCGACGTGAATTCGACGCTGGCCTGCGCGCTGGTGGCCAGCAAGCGCCACATCCCGGTGGTGCATGTCGAATCCGGCCTGCGCAGCTACGACCGCCGCATGCCCGAGGAAATCAACCGCATCCTCACCGACCAGCTGTCGGACGTGCTGTACACCACCGAGCGCAGCGCGCACGACAATCTCGCGCGCGAGGGCATTCCTGACGAGCGTGCGGTCTTCGTCGGCAACGTCATGATCGACAGCCTGCGAGCCAGCCTGCCCAAGGCCGTGCCGGCGACTGAGCTGCTCGCTGCCGCCGGGCTCGACGCCGGGCGAATCGCCAACGGCTATGGGGTCGTAACGCTGCATCGGCCGTCCAACGTCGACAACGCCGATACCCTCGGCCCGATCATCGACGCCCTGCACGACGTCAGCCAGTCGCTGCCGCTGATCGTCGCGCTGCATCCGCGCACCCGCAACAACCTAGAGCGCTTCGGTATGCTCGACCGACTCGGCGGCGATGGCTTCCTGATCCTGCCGCCGCAGGGTTACCTCGAAATGCTCGGCCTGATGTCGGGTGCGCGCCTGGTGCTTACCGACTCGGGCGGTATCCAGGAAGAGACCACGGCGCTGGGCGTGCCCTGTGTCACGATCCGCGAGAACACCGAGCGCCCGATCACGGTGGAGCAGGGCACCAATACCTTGGTCGGCATCGCGCCCGAGGCCATCGTGGCCGCCGCGCGCACCATCCTGGCTACTGGCGGCAAGGCTGGCCGCATCCCCGAATACTGGGACGGCTGCACCGCCGCGCGCATCGCTGCCCATCTGCATGGCTGGCTTGCCGAGCGGGCCGCCGCCGAACCCCAGGCCGCAAAGGTGTGACCATGAGCAGCCGCATCACCAACGCCTTCACCTGCGACGTCGAGGACTACTTCCAGGTCTCCGCATTGGCACCGCACTTCCCGCGTGAAGGCTGGGATGCCGTGCCCTGCCGGGTCGAGCGCAACGTCGACCGCATCCTGGAACTGCTCGATGGCCATGGTGCCCGTGGCACCTTCTTCACGCTGGGCTGGATCGCAGAGCGCTTTCCGCAACTCATCCGCCGCATCGCCGACAACGGCCACGAGGTCGCCAGTCACGGCTACGGTCACGAGCGCGCCAGCGCGATGACGCCCGAGGCCTTCACCGCCGACATCCGCCTGGCGAAGGCCGTGCTGGAGGACATCACCGGGCAGGGCGTCAGCGGCTATCGCGCGCCGAGCTTTTCCATCGGCACCAACAACCTGTGGGCGCACGACTGCATCGCGCAGGCCGGCTACGCCTACAGTTCGAGCGTCTATCCGGTCAAGCACGACCACTACGGCATTCCCGATGCGCCGCGCTTCCCGTGGCGGCTCGAGAACGGGCTGATGGAAGTGCCCGTCACTACGCTGCGCGCCTTTGGCCGCAACTGGCCGGCCGGCGGTGGCGGCTTCTTCCGCCTGCTGCCCTACCCGGTGTCGCGCTGGCAGATCGCCCGTGTGAATGCGGCCGACAAGCGACCCGCGATCTTCTATTTCCACCCGTGGGAGATCGACCCCGAGCAGCCCCGCGTGCGCGAGGCCACGGCCAAGACCCGCTTCCGCCACTACATCAATCTCGAGCGTACCGAATCGCGCCTCGACCGCCTGCTGTCCGACTTTGCCTGGGGACGCGCGGACGAAGTCTTCCGCGACGCGGCCTGAACACCTGCCGAGGACGCCATGGACAGACTGCCGATCACGGTCAGGACACTCACGCCCGCCGATGCCGCGCGCTGGGACGCCTTCGTGCGCGCCTGCCCGCAGGCGACCTTCTTCCACCTGTCGGCCTGGCAGGGCATCGTCGAGGACGTGCTGCGCCACCGCTGCTTCTTCCTGTTTGCCGAGCGCGCGGGCGAGATCATCGCCGTGCTGCCGCTGGCCGAGGTCAGAAGCCGGCTCTTCGGCCATGCGCTGACCTCCCTGCCGTTCTGCGTCTATGGCGGCATTGCCGCGGCGGACGATGCCGGGCCCGAGGCGTTGTCCGCGCTGGAGGCCGAGGCCGACGCGCTCGCCCGCAAGCTGGGCGTGCAGCACCTCGAGTACCGCAACCTTCAGGTCCGCCACGAAGACTGGCCGCGGCAGGATCTCTACGTCACCTTCCGCAAGGCCATCCTGCCCGAGGTGGAGGACAACATGCTCGCCATCCCGCGCAAGCAGCGCGCGATGGTGCGCAAGGGCATCAAGAATGGGCTCGTCAGCGAGACCGACGGCAACGTGGACCGCTTCTTCGCGCTCTACGCCGACAACGTGCGGCGCCACGGCACGCCCGCGCTGTCGAAGAAGTTCTTCCAGCGCCTCAAGGACAGCTTCGGCGAGGCCTGCGAGGTGCTCACGGTCACCGACCCCGCGGGCAAGCCGCTGTCCAGCGTGCTCAGCTTCTATTTCCGCGACGAGGTGTTGCCGTACTACGCCGGCGACGACCTGGCCGCGCGCGACCTGGCCGCCAATGACTTCAAATACTGGGAGCTGATGCGCCGCGCCTGTGAGCGTGGCTGCAAGGTCTTCGACTACGGCCGCAGCAAGGTCGGCACCGGTCCCTACAGCTTCAAGAAGAACTGGGGCTTCGAGCCGCAGCCGCTGTCCTACGAATACCGCCTGTACAAGCGCGACAGCGTGCCGCAGAACAACCCGATGAACCCGAAGTACCGCGCCTTCATCGCGCTGTGGAAACGGCTGCCGCTGGGCGTGGCCAACGCGATCGGGCCGCACATCGTGCGCAACCTGGGGTAGGGCTTTGGCTGATCCGCGCGCTTCCCTTCCTCCGGTCCTGTATCTGGTGCACCGCATCCCGTACCCGCCCAACAAGGGCGACAAGGTGCGCTCGTTCAACATCCTGCGCCAGCTGGCGCGCACCCGGCGCGTCTTCCTCGGCACCTTCGTCGACCATCCCGACGACCGCCAGCATGTCGCCCGGCTTGGCGAATGGTGCGAGGACGTCTGCGCGGTCGAACTCGATCCGCGATTCGGCCGCATCAAGAGCCTGCGCGGCCTGCTGACCGGCGAGGCGCTGAGCCTGCCGTACTACCGCAGCGCGCGCCTGGCGCAATGGGTGCGCGCCACAGTCGCGCAGCATGGCATCACTCAGGCGGTGGCCTTCTCGGGGCCCATGGCACAGTACCTCGACGCGCCGGGCCTGCAGCGGCGCATCGTCGATTTCTGCGACGTCGATTCGGCCAAGTGGACGCAGTACGCCGCCGACCGGCCGTGGCCGATGTCCTGGCTGTATCGCCGCGAAGGCGAACACCTGCTGGCCTTCGAGCGCAAGGCGGCTATGGACAGCGATGCGAGCCTTTTCGTCACCGAAGCCGAAGCGGCCCTGTTCATCCGCTCGGCACCCGAGGCGCGCGAGCGCACGCAGGTCATGCAGAACGGCGTGGATGCAGACTTCTTCTCGCCGGCCAACGGCGGCGAATCACCCTATCCCGCGGGTGGCCCGGTGATCGTGTTCAGTGGCGCCATGGACTACTGGCCCAACATCGACGCCGTCACCTGGTTCGCCACCGAACTACTGCCGCAAATCCGCCGCGACGTGCCCGATGCGCGCTTCTGGATCGTCGGCATGAATCCCGCTCCTGCCGTCCAGGCCCTGGCGGGCGAAGGCGTCACCGTCACCGGCACGGTGCCGGACGTGCGCCCCTATATCGCACATGCTGATGTCGTCGTCGCGCCCTTGCGCATCGCGCGCGGCATCCAGAACAAGGTGCTGGAGGCCATGGCGATGGCGCGGCCGGTGGTGGTGTCGGCGGAGGCAGCCGTTGGGCTCGCCGCCCGCGCCAGTGAACATTGCGAGATCGCCCGCGGGGCGGACGAGATGGTGAAATGCACGGTCGGGCTGCTTGCCGATCCCGACCGCAGGAACCTGATGGGCCGCGCCGCGCGCGTCTGCGTGGTCGAACGCTACAGTTGGCGGGCCCACCTGCGCCTGTTCGACAAGACCCTCCTGGAGTTCGCATGAGCACCGCTCGCGGTAGTTTCATGTCGGTCGTTACAGTGCTGCTGCTCACGTTCCTGTGGGTAGCGGGGTGGTATTGGCACACCGCACGCGAAGTCGCCGGTATCTGGTGGAACTCAGAAACCTTTGCCCACGGGCTGGCAGTCTTGCCCGCCTTCGGTTGGCTGGTGTGGCGTGCGCGGGATCGCGTCGGCGGCTTGCAGCTACAGCCCACTGCCTGGATGACGCTGCCCATCCTTGTGGCCGGATTACTCTGGCTGCTCGGCGGCATGGTCAGCGTGGCAGCGGCACAGCACTTTGCGCTGTTCGCGTTGCTGGTTTCGGCCTTCGTCGGTGTGCTCGGCTGGCGGCTGAGTCGGGTGCTGCTGTTTCCGCTGTTATTCCTCTTCTTCGGCGTGCCGATCGGCGAGTTCATGCTGCCCACGCTCATGCATTACACCGCCGAGTTCACCGTATGGGCATTGCGCCTGTCCGGCGTGCCGGTGTATCAGGAAGGGCTGCACTTCATCGTGCCCAACGGACGCTGGTCCGTGGTCGAAGCCTGCAGCGGCGTGCGTTACCTCATTGCCTCGCTTTTCGTGGGGGCTCTCTATGCCTATCTGCATTACACCAGCTTCAAGCGCCGCCTGCTGTTCATGCTCGTCGCCGTTGCAGTGCCCATCCTCGCCAACTGGGTGCGGGCGTACTTCATCGTCATGCTTGGCTATCTTTCAGACAACAAGATCGCGGTCGGCGTGGATCACATCCTCTATGGCTGGGTATTCTTCGGCGTGGTCATCTTCCTGATGTTCTGGATCGGCGGCAGATGGCAGGAGGCGCCGGCTGCCGTGGCGCCGCAAGGCGAGGCGGCACAGGGCGATAAGCCGCGCGTGGTGCGCGGGCTCGCGGTCCTGCCCTTGTTGGTGGCCGTCGCCTTGTTCCCACCCGTGCTCAAGCTGCTCGATGCCCCCGTCCCCGAGTTTCCGGTCGCCCTGTCCGCGCCCGCCCCGGCCAAAGGGTGGGTCGAATCTCCCGGTACATCCTTCGACTACCGTCCCGTCTATGCGGGCGCTCGTGCCGAGATCTCGCGGAACTATGCAACTCATGAGAGCGCCGCGCCGGTGCTGCTCCATGCCGCCTGGTACTTCGGCCAGCGCGAGAACAGTGAAATGGTGGCCTGGGGCAATGGTCCAGCGTCGCCGTCAATGCAGAACGTCAGCCTGCTGCGGACCTCGCGTACGCTCACCTTCGCAGGCCAACCGGTGCGCGAGAGCCTCATCTCAACCCCTCAGGGGCGTGTGCTCACCTGGCACTGGTACCGCATCAACGGTCGCAGCGTGGTGGGCGATGCCGAAGCCAAGTTGCGGCTGGTGCTCGACCGGCTGCTCGGCTTGGCTGACGAGTCAGCGGTGGTGGTGCTGGCCACGCCCGAGGGGCTGGATGAAGACGCCGCGCGCGCGCGCCTGCAGGCTTTCCTTGCGAGTCACGCCGCAGCGATCGGGCAGGCCGTGGAGGTGCCAGCACGGAGCATTCTGCAATGATCGTCCAGGGCTCCGTCCGCGAGGCCGACGATCGCCCGCTGGTCATGCATCTGCTTTACAGCTTCGACGTGGGCGGGCTGGAGAACGGCGTCGTCAATCTCATCAACCACATGCCGGCCGAGCGCTTTCGCCATGCAGTGGTGGCGTTGGCGCAGTGTGCTCCGGTCTTTTGCCAGCGGGTCAAGCGAATGGATGTCGAGTTCATCTCGCTGCACAAGCCCCCCGGTCATGGCATCAAGCTCTATCCCCGCCTGTACCGGCTGTTCCGCCAGTTGCACCCGGCCATCGTGCATACGCGCAACTTGGCAGCGCTGGAGTTTGCCGTGCCTGCATTCGTTGCCGGCGTACCCGCACGCGTGCATGGCGAGCATGGCTGGGACGCGTCCGACCCCGGCGGTCTGCTGCGCAAATACCAACTTCTGCGCAGCGCCTACAGCCCCTTTGTCAATCGCTACGTCGCGCTGTCTGGCCAGATCGAGTCCTACCTCACCGATCGCGTCGGCATTGCCGCGCAGCGCGTCGAGCGCATCTGCAACGGCGTGGATACCCAGCGCTTCCAGCCCGCGCTGGTGCGCGAGACCCTCGCGGGCAGCCCGTTCGCGGACCCTTCGGCGGTCATCGTCGGCACCGTTGGCCGGTTGCAGACGGTCAAGGACCAGGTGAGCCTCGTGCGTGCAGTCGCCATCGCGCGCAAGCAGGGCGTGGACGGGCCAGCGTTGCGGCTACTCATCGCCGGTGACGGCCCGCAGCGCGCCGAGGTCGAGTCCGAAATCCGCGCTACCGGCATCGCCGACATCACTTGGCTCGCCGGTGAGCGCAGCGACGTGCCCGAGGTCATGCGCGCCATCGATGTGTTTGCATTGCCTTCGCGCGCCGAGGGTATCTCCAACACCATCCTCGAGGCCATGGCCAGCGGCCTGCCGGTGGTCGCCACCGACGTTGGCGGCAATGCCGAGCTCGTCGTTGCGGGGCAAACCGGGGCGCTCGTACCCGCAGAAAATCCCGATGCCATGGCACAGGCCTTACTGCGCTACACTTCCGATGCTGCATTGCGACAAGAACACGGCGCCAGCGGACGGCAGCGCGTCGAGCAAAATTTCAGCATCGACAATATGGTCACGCGCTACACGCAACTCTACGAATCCCTGCTGCGCCCGACGGGCGCCCGATAACAAGGACTCTCGCTTATGTGCGGCATCGCCGGCCTTTTCGACACCCGCGGCAAACGCGACTTCGACCGCGCGCTGATGCAGCGCATGAACGACGTCCAGCACCACCGCGGTCCGGACGAAGGCGGCTACCACTTCGAGCCAGGTGTCGCGCTCGCCCACCGGCGGCTGTCCATCATCGACCTCGCCACCGGCCAGCAGCCGCTGTTCAACGAGGACGGCTCGGTGGCCGTGGTGTTCAACGGCGAGATCTACAACTTCCAGGAACTCGTCCCCGAGCTCGAGGCCCTGGGCCACGTCTTCCACACCCGCAGCGACACCGAAGTCATCGTCCACGCCTGGGAAGCCTGGGGCGAGGACTGCGTGCAGCGCTTCCGCGGCATGTTCGCGTTCGCGCTGCACGACCGCAACCGCGACACCTTCTTCATGGCACGCGACCGCCTGGCGGTCAAACCGATGTTCTACGCGCTGCTGCCCGACGGCACGCTCGCCTTCGGTTCCGAGCTCAAGGTGCTCATGCAGCACCCCGACCTCGACCGCCGCATCGACCCGCTGGCCGTCGAGGAATACTTCGCACTCGGATACGTTGCCGAACCTCGCACCATCTTCCTCGGCGCCAGGAAGCTCGGCCCGGGCGAATCGCTGTGCATCCGCCGCGGCCAGCCCATCCCCGAGCCCAAGCAGTATTGGGACGTGCGCTTCACCCTCGACAACGACATCAGCCTGACCGAGGCCACCGCCGAACTTACCGAGCGCCTGCGCGAATCCGTCCGCCTGCGCATGATTTCCGAGGTGCCGCTGGGCGCCTTCCTGTCCGGCGGGGTCGATTCCAGCGCAGTCGTCGCCACCATGGCGGGGCTGTCCGACGAGCCGGTCAACACCTGCTCCATCGCCTTCGACGACCCCAAGTTCAACGAGTCCGAGTTCGCGCAGATGGTCGCGGACCGCTACCGGACCAACCACTTCGTAGAGACGGTCAAGTCCGACGACTTCGACCTCATCGACACCCTGGCTGCGCTCTACGACGAGCCCTACGCCGACAGCTCCGCCATCCCCACCTACCGGGTGTGCCAGCTCGCGCGCAAGAAGGTCACCGTTGCGCTGTCCGGTGACGGCGGCGACGAGAGCTTTGGCGGCTATCGCCGCTACCGCATGCACCTGATGGAAGAGAAGATGCGTTCGGCGCTGCCGCTGGGGCTGCGTCAGCCGGTGTTCGGCCTGCTCGGGCGGGTCTATCCCAAGGCCGACTGGGCGCCGCGTGTGTTCCGCGCCAAGACCACCTTCCAGGCCATGGCGCGCGACGCCACCGAGGCCTACTTCCACAGCGTCTCCATCCTGCGTGGCGACATGCGCGCCAAGCTGTTCAGTGCGGATTTCCGCGGCAAGCTGGGTGGCTACGACGCGCTCGACGTCTTCCGCCGCCATGCCGCGAACGCCGGTACCGACGATCCGCTGGCGCTGATCCAGTACCTCGATCTCAAGACCTATCTGGTCGGCGACATCAACACCAAGGTCGACCGCGCCAGCATGGCGCACTCTCTCGAAGTGCGCGAACCGCTGATGGACCACAAGCTGGTCGAATGGCTGGCCACACTGCCCTCCGGCCTCAAGATCCAGGGCAACGAAGGCAAGTACCTGTTCAAGAAGGCGATGGAGCCCTTCCTGCCCAGCGACGTGCTCTATCGGCCGAAGATGGGCTTTGCCGTTCCGCTGGCGCGCTGGTTCCGTGGTCCGCTCAAGCAGCGCGTCCGTGATGCAGTGCTGGGCGATACGCTGGCGGCGACGGGTATCTTCAATCGTGACTACCTGCAGCACCTGGTCGACGCCCACCAGTCCGGCGCCCGCGATTACAGCGCGCCGCTGTGGACCTTGCTGATGTTCGAGGCCTTCGTGCGGAACAACGGATCAATGGTGACTGACCCGGTTGAGCACCACGTTTATGCCTGAGTTGATCCGTCGGAGCGAGAAATGAAACCCTCTGAAGCCCTTCGTCTCCATCGTGAGCAGGTGCGACGCATCGTCGCCGCGCATCATGTTCGCAATGCTCGCGTCTTCGGCTCCGTGCTTCGAGGCGACGACGAGGAAGGTAGCGATCTCGACATCCTCGTCGACCCGACGCCAGAGACGACTCTGATGGACATCGGTGCGATACGGCATGAGCTTCGTACGCTGTTGAAGGTCGATGTGGACGTGCTGACGCCGCGCGGCCTGCCAGAGAAGTTTCGTGCCCAGGTGCTCTCCGAGGCAGCGCCGCTATGACTCGTAACAAGCAGCGTCTGGCTGATTACCTTGGGCACATCATCGAAGCGATCGAACGAATCGAACGCTACACGACCGAGCTTGATCAGTCCCGATATCTCCGTGACGAGTTGGTCCAGGATGCGGTCATTCGAAACATCGAGGTCATTGGGGAAGCAAGTCGAAACATCCAGCGTGATCACCCGGAATTCGCAGCCCAACACCCTGAACTGCCCTTGAGCTTTGCGTACGAAATGCGCAATGCACTCGCCCACGGCTATTTTCAGGTCGACCACGAGATTGTCTGGGCTACGGTAGAGCGTGAGCTGCCGAAACTGAAAGCGCTGATCCGCCCACTGCTGCCCCGCTAACCATGCGCATCCTCCACATCCTCGATCACTCCATTCCGCTGCACAGCGGCTACACCTTCCGCACTGCGGCCATCCTGCGTGAGCAGCGTGCGCTGGGCTGGGAGACGTTTCACCTGACCTCGCCCAAGCAGGGCAAGGTAGCGGCTGACGTCGAGGACGTCGATGGCTTGCGCTTCTACCGCAGCCCGGTGCCCGAAGCGGGGCCCGCCGGCATCAACGAGCTGCGCCTGATGCGTGCCACCAAGACGCGGCTGGAGCAGCTCGCGCGCGAGCTGAAGCCCGATGTGCTGCACGCGCATTCGCCCGTCCTCAACGCCATCCCGGCCATCCGCGTCGGCAAGCGGCTCGGGATTCCGGTGGTCTACGAGATCCGCGCCTTCTGGGAGGACGCCGCAGTCGACCACGGCACCACGGCCGAGGGCAGCCTGCGTTATCGCGCCACGCGCGCCATGGAAACCTGGGCGCTCAAGCGCGTCGATCACGCGTTCACCATCTGCGAAGGGCTGCGCGCGGACATCGTCGCCCGTGGCATTCCGTCCGCCAAGGTCAGCGTGATCCCCAACGCGGTCGACATCGAAGGATTCCAGCTCTCGGGCGATGCGGACCCAGTGCTGCGCCATCAGCTCGGGCTGGCGGGCACCACCACCGTCGGTTTCGTCGGGTCTTTCTATGCCTACGAAGGTCTCGACCTGCTGCTCGACGCCTTCCCTGCGCTGTTGCAGAAGCGTCCCGACCTGCGCCTGCTGCTGGTGGGTGGCGGCCCGCAGGAGGCCAACCTCAAGGCGCAGGCGCAGCAACTGGGCGTTGTCGACAAGATCGTCTTTACCGGTCGCGTGCCGCACAGCGAGGTCAGCCGTTACTACGACCAGATCGACTTGCTCGCCTATCCGCGCCACTCGATGCGCCTCACCGAGCTCGTAACCCCGCTCAAGCCGCTCGAGGCCATGGCGCAGGGGCGGCTGTTCGTCGCGTCCGACGTCGGTGGCCACAAGGAGCTGATCCGCGACGGCGAAACCGGTCGGCTCTTCCGCGCGGGCGATCCGGATGCGCTCGCTGCCGCCATCGGCGACATGCTCGACCACCGCGAGCGGTGGCCGGAGATGCGTGCGGCCGGGCGGGAGTTCGTCGAGAAGGTGCGCAACTGGAAGAACAGTGTGGCGAACTATGTCCCGGTCTATGACCGCCTGGCGGCCAAGCGTGTGGCCTGAGATGGCCAAGGATTTTCGCGACCTGCGCATCCTGCTTGTCGGCCCGCTGCCCCCGCCGGCGGGCGGCATGGCCAACCAGACCCGTCAGCTCGCCGAGTTGCTGCGCGGGGAGGGGGCGAGCGTCGAACTGGTTCAGGTGAATGCTCCCTATAGACCTGCCTGGGCGGGCCGCCTCAAGGGCGTGCGCGCCATATTCCGTCTGTTGCCGTATCTGGTGCAGCTCTGGCAGGCCAGCGGCCGCGCCGACATCGTGCATCTGATGGCCAACTCGGGCTGGTCGTGGCACCTGTTTGCGATGCCGGCGATCCGCCTTGCTGCGCTGCGGGGCACGCCGGTGGTGGTCAATTACCGAGGTGGCGAAGCGGGTCCTTTCCTTGCCAAGGCGGCGGATTCCGTACGCCGGACATTGCGCCACAGCGCCAGTCTGCTGCTGCCCTCGGGTTTCCTGCTTGAAGTGTTCGCGCGCCACGGCATGCAGGGCAGGGTGGTGCCGAACATCATCGACCTGGTCCGCTTCCATCCGGCGCAGCACTACCCGCCCAACCCGCAGGCGCCGCACATCGTTGTGGCGCGCAACCTCGAACCCATCTACGGCATAGACGTTGCGCTGCGGGCTTTTGCCGTCGTCGCCTCAAAGCTGCCGGCGGCGCGCTTATCGATTGCCGGCAGCGGGCCGCTGCGCGAATCGCTCGAACAACTCGCCGCCGCGCTCGGTGTGGCCGACCGGGTTCGTTTTACTGGCCGTCTTGACCGCGAGCAGATGGCCGCGCTGTACCGCGAGGCGGACCTCAGCCTCAACCCCAGCCACGTCGACAACATGCCCAATTCGGTGCTCGAATCCCTGGCCAGCGGGGTGCCCGTCGTCAGTACCGATGTCGGCGGCGTGCCCTTCATCGTCGAGCACGGTCGCACCGCGCTGCTGGTGCCGGCTAGCGATGCGGAATCCATGGGCGCTGCCGCCTTGCAGGTCCTGACCGATCCGGTCTGTGCCAGTGCGCTGCGCGCCACCGGCCTGCAAGCCGTGCAGCGCTACCGCTGGGAGGCCGTACGCGACACCCTGCTCGCCGCTTACCAAGACGCCATGCACCTGCCTGCCGAAACCATGCGGCCTGCAGCCCGAGAGAAAACACCATGAGCGACCTCTACACCCGCTTCGTCTCCGGCGTGCTCTTCCCGCTGCAGGAACGCCTCAAGAAGCACGACACCGTGCGCGTTCATCGCGAGATGGACGCCGCTCAGTGGTGGCCGCGCGAGCGTATCCAGGACTTGCAGCTCCAGCGTCTCAAGGCGCTGCTGAACGATGTGGCCGTGCATGTGCCCTACTACCGCGCGCTCTTCGCCCGCATCGGCTTCGACCCCGCCTCCGTGCGCAGCGTGGCCGACCTGCAGGCGCTACCCTTCCTCACCAAGGCCGAGATCCGCGCGCATAGCGACGCCTTGCGCGCCGATAACGCGGTGGGTCTGGCCCGCTTCAACACCGGTGGCAGCAGCGGCGAGCCGCTGATCTTCTTCATCGGCACCGAGCGCGTCACCCACGACGTCGCCGCCAAATGGCGCGCTACGCGCTGGTGGGACGTCGACATTGGCGATCGCGAGATCGTGGTGTGGGGCTCGCCGATCGAACTCGGCACGCAAGACCGTGTGCGCCTGGTGCGCGACGCGCTGATGCGTACCGAGCTGCTGCGTGCGTTCGAGATGTCCGACGACAAGGTTGATGGTTTCATCGCCCGCATCCGCGAACGCCGGCCGAAGATGCTGTTCGGCTACCCCTCGGCCATCAGCCACATTGCCCTGCGCGCCGAGCAACGTGGTGTCCGACTCGACGACCTGGGCATCAAGGTGGTGTTCTGCACGTCTGAACGACTCTACGACCACCAGCGTGAGACCATCAGCCGGCTCTTCCGCTGCCCGGTTGCCAATGGCTACGGCGGGCGCGACGCCGGCTTCATTGCCCACGAATGCCCCAGCGGCAACATGCACATCACCGCCGAGGACATCGTCGTCGAGATCATCGACGAGGCGGGCAGGGTGCTGCCGGCAGGCCAGTCGGGAGAGATCGTCGTTACCCACCTGGCCACGCGCGACTACCCCTTCATCCGCTACCGCACTGGCGACATCGGTACGCTGGGTGACGAAGCCTGCCCCTGCGGGCGCGGGCTGCCCATCCTAAGGGACATCCAGGGGCGGAGCACCGACTTCGTGGTTGCCGAAGACGGTACGGTGCTGCACGGGCTTTCGCTGATCTACATACTGCGCGACATCCCCGCGGTGCGTGCCTTCAAGATCGTGCAGGAAACTCGCAGCCACACGCGGGCGTTGATCGTGCCGGAGCTGGGGGCGAGCACCGATGGGCTGGACTGCGCCGTGATTGACGGCTTCCGCCGCAGGCTTGGGGCAGGTGTGCAGGTGTCGGTGGAGTTTGTTGAGTCCATCCCGGCCGAGAAGTCCGGGAAGTTCCGCTACGTGGTCAGCCACGTGGCCGTCCGGTAAGGAAGCAAAGCCAGATGCGTGACTTGCTGATTGTCTCGATCGTGGGCGTGATGGCGGCGATGGCGCTCAAGCGCCCCTGGATCGGCGTAATGCTCTGGACCTGGCTAAGCATTATGAGTCCGCACCGTTATGCATGGGGCTTCGCCTATTCGGCGCCGCTCGCAGCGGTTGCGGCCGCAGCAACACTGCTTGGTCTGTTCCTTACGCGGGAACGGCAAAGTCCCTTCCAGGGGCCACCCATGGTGTGGTTCCTGCTGCTCACATTGGCCATAACGTTTTCCTGGCTTTTGGGCATGGATACGGCTGGCGACTACGAGCAGTGGAACAAGGTGATGAAGATCTACTTCATGACCTTTGTGGCGGCTGCACTGCTGTTCTCCAAGCACCACATCATTGCGTTTGCCTGGGTCTCGGCGGGCTCCCTGGCTGTGCTTGGGGTCAAGGGCGGGGTCTTCACGATCCTGACCGGGGGCAATTATCGGACCTGGGGCCCGACCGGGTCCTTCATCCAGGACAACAATGAGTTTGCGCTTGCCCTGATCATGGCCATCCCGCTGCTGCACTTCCTGCAACTTCAGGTCAGCAAGGCTTGGATCCGCCATGGCATATCCGCCGCCATGCTGCTTTGCGCCGCGTCGGCGTTGGGTTCCCACTCCCGTGGCGCGTTGTTGGCCATTGCCGCCATGGGCGCCATGTTCTGGTGGCGCAGCAAGAAGAAGGGCCCGATCGCACTGATGATTGGCGTCGTGGTACTGGCACTGCTGCCGATGATGCCCGAGCACTGGTGGAGTCGGATGGACACGATCAGGACTTACGAGGAAGACGCGTCAGCCATGGGGCGCATCAATGCCTGGATCGTGGCCTTCCAGGTAGCCAAGCATCATTTGTTCGGTGCCGGCATGAGCTACCAGCATGAGATCCTTTTCATGCTGTACGGGGTTTACGATCAGAAAACGCTTGCTGCACACAGCATCTACTTCCAGATCCTCGGCAACCACGGCTTTCTCGGGCTGTTCCTGTACCTGGCGATGTGGGTGTCAGCCTACCGCATGGCTGGCTGGCTCAACAGAAATGCCCGCGGCAACCCGGAGACACGCTGGGCGGCCGACCTGGGCGCGATGGCGCAGGTCTGTTTTGTCGGCTTCGCCGTGGGTGGGGCATTCCTGAGTCTTTCATACTTCGACCTGCCCTATAACGTGATGGTGATGGTGGTGCTCGCCAAGCGTTGGGTCGTCACCCGCGCCTGGGAGCGGGAGGCGCCGGTGTCTTTCCTCGAGTACGCCGGCCTGCGACGTTCCAAACACCAGCAGAGCGGGTCTTCCGCTGCGCCGGCTCCTCAGGCGAGCAATCGAACAAGGTCGGTGAAACCGTGATCGGTCTCCTTGGTTTGTGTGTCCCGAAACTGGGGCTGTCCGCGCTTTCGCCGGGTGGGCAGCGTGGCCGGCTGTCGATCCTGATCTTCCATCGCGTGCTGCCCGTGCCGGACCCCTTGTTCCCGGACGAGGTCGACGCCGCGCGCTTTGACGAACTCCTGACCTGGCTGGGTCACTGGATGAACGTCTTGCCACTGGACGAGGCGGTGCGGCGGCTCAAGGCGGGCAGTTTGCCGCCCAGGGCTGCGGCGATCACCTTTGATGATGGTTACGCCGATAACAGAACGATTGCCATGCCCTTGCTGCAGAAGCACAAGCTGTCAGCGGCGTTCTTCGTTGCCACTGGCTTCCTTGATGGGGGCCGCATGTGGAACGACACGATCATCGAGTCGGTGCGCGGCGCGGCGCGGGATAGTCTGGCCTGCAAGGCTGCAGGTATCCCTCCGCTTGCCTTGGGAACCCTGGAGCAGAAAAGAGCTGCCGTCGCTACGCTGATCTCCGGGATCAAGCATCTCCCCTCCGCCCAGCGGGCAGAGGCTGTTGCTGAAGTGGCAGAGTCCTCTGCTGCAATGCTGCCAAACGATTTGATGATGAGTTCTGCCCAGGTGCGTGAACTGCGAGACGCTGGCATGGTGGTGGGCGCCCACACCGTCAGCCACCCGATTCTGGCCCGGCTGGAATTCGTACGTGCGCAGGATGAGGTCGCAACCAGCAAGCATGTCCTCGAGGCGCTGTTGGGCGAAAAGCTAGGCTTGTTTGCCTATCCCAACGGAAAGCTCGACGCAGATTACTGCGGTGAGCATGTCGAGCTTGTGAAATCTCTCGGTTTCGAGGCGGCCGTATCCACAAACTGGGGAGCGGCCGGCGCTGGTTGTGATTTATTTCAGTTGCCGCGTTTTACGCCATGGGATAAGGATGCCGGCCGATTCGGCCTGCGCCTTGCTTCAAACCTGCGGCGTCGATACCCCGGAGCATGACTGCAGCAGACGACTCTTGATGCTTAGCGCCTCACGAAACGAACAGCCGTGCTGATCACGTTGACGAGTTCCTCGCGCAACGGGTGTTTCAGCAGGAATAGTCCGGCAACCCAAGCTCCAAGGGCTGTCAGGCCCGACAGGGCAAGAAGGGAGAACCTCATGGACATTGAGTCGGCATCTGCAATCGGCGACAGCCACAGCAGGCCTGGACCCAGGAGCGTGAGAAGAGAGAGCACGGATGCGGTGGCGATGCTCTTCCACAACTGTGCGAAGCCGACGCCGAGGTATCGTCGCAACCCGTACTGGTAGGCCGCAGCTTCGATCGCAGCGACGATCCCGAGAAGCGGGACCACGCGTTCGAGCGGCAGCCAGATCGAGGTGAGCAGGACAGCAATGCGGATTGCCTGCACGACACACTCTAGGTACAGGACACTGGATACCTGGCCGCTTGCGATAAGGGAAAGCCTTGCAAGCGCGTAGGGCGCCGTGAATATCGCGAAGAGGCATAGTAGCGTTGCCAGCGGTGCGGATACCAGCCACTGATCGCCGAAGAAAAAGAGGATCAGCGGTTCCGCCAGAAGCGCAAGCAGAGCCAGAAATGGGATTGTGACCCCGATCAGATAGGTCGTTGCCCGTGCGTAAAGTTCTGCGGGATCGGCGCCATCTCGGATTGCCTGGGCAAAGGTGGGAAAATGCACCCCGTTCACCACGGCAACGAGTTGCCCAAGCAGCATGTCACGCAAACCGGCCGCCCGGCTGTAGTAGGCCACCGCTGAAAAGCCTAGCGTCCGCCCCAGGATCAAGTCGGGGGCGCTACGCCCGAGTTCCTGAATCAGTGTCGCCGCACTCGAAATTGAGCCGAAGCGGAAGATGGAGCGCACGCCGTTGAGCGTCGGCAACATCAGGATCCCTTGGGGGCGGGCGATCGATACGGCCACGAGGTTGGCAATTTGCCCGGCGATTGCACCCCAAACCATGCTCAGATAGCTCTGGCCAAGCCATGCTGCAGTGATTGTCACGATCGTGGCCGTGGAGAGATTGGCGATGCGGATTGCTGCAAGGCGTTCGAAACGCAACTCCCGGACCAACATTCCTAGCGAAGGCGTGCCAAAAGGCATGAGCAAGAAGTTGACGGCAAGCAGTGCAAGTACTGTTGCCACGCCGTCGTGGTTGTAGAACACGGAAAGAGGACCGGAGCCTACGAACAAGAACAGCGCGACTGTCCACGAGAACATCAGCGTCAGCGTAAAGGCAGCCCGGAAGTCATCCTCGGCAACAGACGTGGCCTGTACGAGATACTGGTTGACGCCGAACTCCCTGAACACATGGACGATTGCCTGGAACGAGACAGCGACGGAAAACACGCCGATCTCGGACGGCGTAAGCAGTCGTGCCACGACGATGACATTGAGCAGGTTCAGTGCAAACGAGATGAGTTGTGACGCGGATGTTACGCCAAGGGCCCTGCGTGTTCCCATCGAGGTTCTGGTCCGGACTGTGGGCTGGTGGATGGCGGGCAAGTGACGGCTTGTCAAACGCACGACCCCTATAATAACCGCATGAACTAAACGTCGCTGTGTCATGCTGCGCAGCCGTCCTCGGGAGAAGAAATGAGTCAGGTCGTGCCTAAGGTGTCCGTAATCATGCCGGCCTTCAATGTGAAGGCGTTCATCGCAGAGGCGATCAACAGTGTGTTTCTGCAGGACGTGCCCGGGGTGGAGATTCTGGTCATCGACGACGGGTCGCGTGACGGAACGGCGGACTTTGTCGAGCAGAACTTCCCGGTGGTGAGACTGTTCCGCAAGGACAACGGCGGCTCGGCCACTGCCCGCAACGTGGGTCTGCGTGAGGCGAGGGGAGAGTACATCGCCTTTCTCGATGCAGATGACGTCTGGCTGCCGGGCAAGCTGAAGGCCCAGCTCGACTACTTCGAGGCCCACCCCGACATCGCGATGCTTGGCACCGGTTTCGCGCCCTGGGTGGCCGATGCCGATGGTAGATTCGGCGACCCGGCCGCACTCGCTGCTGGCAACGCGGCCATTGACCCCGCTGCGGTCGACCCCGATGCGTCGGGCTGGGGGTACCACAAGATGCTGCTGGATAACTACGTCTGGACCACCACGGTCATGATGCGCAGGGCTCTGGTGGAGAGGATCGGGCTGTTCGACGAGACGCTACGTCTGGGGCAGGACTACGATTTTTTCCTCCGGGCGTCACGGGAGACTGAGATCCACGTGCTCAAGCGCGTCTTTGCCGTTTACCGGCAGCACCCGGGGAGCGCGATTGCGCGAGGTGCCGACTTCAACTATGCGGCGCACATCATCCGGCGGGCGACGGGCAGATGGGGTCTCTCCAGCCCTAACGGCGAATCGATAACGCCGCAACAACTTTCTGAGCGCCTGCAGCACATCCACTTTTCTTGCGGTTACCGGCATTACAGCAAGGGACACTACGGGAAAGCAATGCCAGAGTTCATTGCAAGTTGCCGGGAAAAGCCTTCCCATCTTAAGTCGTGGATCTTCGCTACCGTTTGTTGGCTATGTGGCATTGTGGAGGGTAAGAAGTGACCGATTCAGCCTCTAAAATAAATAGACGTCCTCTCGTCTCAGTCATTATTCCGTACTACCAGAGAAAGCATGGCGTACTCGCGAAGTGTGTCAAATCCATTCTTGCCCAAGAGGGGCCTTTCGATCTAAGGGTTGTCATAACAGATGACAGCTCGCCAGTTCCTGCAGAAGAGGATCTTTCTAAGGAAAGCTGCTTGGATCCGCGGGTTCATATCGTTCGTCAGGCGAATGCTGGCGCTGGTGCTGCGCGAAACAAGTGTCTGGATAATGTCTGCCCAGAAAGCGATTACATTGCCCTCATGGACTCGGACGATGAATGGATGGAGTCCTTTCTTGCTTGTGCGATTCAAGCGCTTGAGAAGGGCTATGATCTGTTCTTTAGTGATAGCAAGAGATATTCTGAGGAAGCGTCACGGTTCAATTGGGAAAATGATCCGAGACTGAATCTACAGCCCAAAGATCACCTGCTTATTGATGCTGATTCCAACCTGTATGAGTATCAGGGCAACTTCTTCGACTATGCCGTACGCCGAAGCAACATCATGGGGCCGTCAGCCATGGTTTACCGGCGAAGTATCGCGCCCGATTTGCGTTTCAGTGACAAGCTGAGGAACGGGCAGGATAGGCTATTTAAGCTGCATCTTTGTTGTGCCGTAAATAAGGTCGCTTTTTCCACAAGGATATTGAGCACTGAAGGAGAGGGCGTGAATATATTCGATAGTGCATCGTGGGGGACTCGTGATTCCCTCTTGCGGGCTTCGAGCTATATTGATCTTGCGAAAGCTATTTGTGGTGAGGTTCCTTTGAGTGCGCAGCAAAGGCTATACGTTGAAAGCCAGTTGGGTGCTGCGCGTAAGGAGTTTGTGGGTGGGGTCATTCACCTTTTGCGGAGGCGAAAGCCATTTGACTGGAAACTCGTTTTTAGAACTTTGCGGAGGGATCCGAGGTCGATGCTGGAGCTTTTTAATATTTCCGGCAAGTTTGTATTTGGCGCTCGATAGTTTTCGAGTTCAGGCGATATCGTGGAGCTTGTTGTAAAGGTTGCTAAAGATCGGGAATACTCGTGTTCGGCGGAAAAATGAGTCTTGATAATGTTGACCATGCTGGGAAGCCATTTTTCTACGTTTCTCTAGAGAGTGACTTAGTTCGCGTCGATGGAGTGATGAAATGTCTGCTTGGTCGGCGCGTGCTCCGGGATGTGGGGCAACTCGACGACGGCGCGTTCCTTGAGTGGGCATGGGATGGACGTCGGCTCGTGGTGACTAATGATCGCTACGGGCTCTATCCCCTGTTCTACTGCGCAAAATCGAAGTCGATCTGCATTTCTCCTTCGCTTGAGCAGGTGGTGAGGGGCAATTCGGATCGCCAACTGGATTATCCGGCGCTCGCCATCTTCTTTCGCATGGGGCATTTCGTCGGGAGCGATACGCCATTCGACGACGTGCGTTTCATGCCGCCGAACAGCACCTTGACCTGGGAGAACGGGCGCCTGGATATCCAGCAGCATAAAGAGGGCGCCTTGCCCTCGTCCGTGCTGGCGCCCACTTTCGACGAGGCGGTGGATAACTATGGCGCGCTTTTTTCCCGGGCGATCGCACGCAGGTTGCCCGGCGATGAGCGCTTCATGGTGCCCTTGAGCGGTGGGAGGGATTCGCGGCACATCCTCCTTGAACTCGTCAAGCAGGGGGTGCGTCCGCCGGCTTGCGCAACGGTGAGGTTTCGCCCGCCGTCGACCGACGAGGACATGCGGGTGGCCAAGTTGCTCACCGGTCGGTTGGGAATCGCGCATATTGAGTCGCCCCTGAATAATCCCCCACCTTCTTTCCTCACGCGGGCT
>NZ_NOIH01000034.1 GCF_002245655.1 Thauera propionica
TAACGAATAGGGTTTATCCCTCGCGCCGCAAGCGCCGTTCGGTGCGCAGGCGCCTGCCGCGAGGGATAAGCCTTGTTGAACTGAACCGCCGCTCAGGCGGTGATACTGGGGATTCTACGCGCGGGTCATCCACATCGGATAGCGCGCGGCAGGGTCGGGTCAGCAACGAGTATCCGACGCCGCTGAGCCGCTCGCGACCATCGCCGTAATGGGCCGCGATCGGGTGCCGGCCGTGCATCCGGCGTGCGGTGTCGGTCGCGTTCAGCAGACGGGGGACGTGCCACGGCCTGCCGGTGCGGACGTTGCATCGGCAAGGGCCGAGACGGGGGAGCGTGAGTGTTCATGGCGGCCCATCCCGACAGCGCGGTGCAGGCGCGGGCGGATCGTACCGGCGAGCCATGACGATCTCGACCGTGTGCCAACGCCCGACCCCACAGTGCGGGCAGCATCGCGGGTCCTCACCGCTCACGCGGGCGAGGAAGTCTGCGGCCGCTTCGATCACCGCCGGCTGCGGTGCCGGCGTCTGGAGTGCCACACGGGCGGCGGCGAGCCGGGCCCGCTTGTGGCCGCAGGCGAGCAGCCCGTAGTGGCGCAGGCGCTTGAAGCCGGCCGGCAGCACGTGGCGCAGGAAGCGTCCGATGAAGGTGTCGGTCGGCAGGCTGACCGTACGTTTGCCACCGGTCTGGTTGTCGCGCACCCGAAGGCGCACCTGGCCCGCATCGCAGCCAAGCAGGCGGTCGTTCGAGAGCGCCACGCGGTGCGTGTAGCGGGCAAGGTAGTCGAGCACCTGGGCGGGTCCGCCGGGCGGCGGCTTGGCGTAGACCACCCAGTCGTGCGCGAGCAGCGCACGACGTCGGGCTTGCCATGCACCCGGCGCAGCGCTCGGATCGTCGGCCAGCTCGCCGCTGCGGTGGGCCGCGTCGAGCCGCGTGAGGAGCTTGCCGCGAAACACCTTCGAGGCGGCCTGGACGGGAAACAGGAAGCGCGTACCGCGCGCCGGTGTGCGCCATCTGCCCTCGGCGTCGAGCCCGCCACAGGTGATCAGGGCGTGCACATGCAGGTGCATGCGCAGGTCCTGGCTCCAGGTGTGGAGCACGAGGCTGAAACCGGGCACGGCGCCCAGCCAGCGCGGGTTGGCGGCGAGCTCGAGCAAGGTGGCCGCCGCACTATCGAACAACGCACCGTAGAGCCAGCGCGGGTGCCGGATCGCCAGTGGATTGAGCGCGTGGGGCAGCGTGAACACCCAGTGTGCGTAGGGCACCGGCAGCACCTCGCGCAGGCGCGCCGCACGCCAGGCCTCCTTGGCCCGCGTCTGGCACTGCGGGCAATGGCGGTTGCGACACGAGCGCCAGACATGGCGCTCGGCGCCGCAGTTTGCGCAACGCTCGCGTACGCCGCCGAGCGCGGCGGTGCGGCAGTCGACGATGGCACGCCAGGCCCGCGCCTGGGTGGGCGACAGCGCATGGCTGCTGCGGTAGCTGCTGCCGTGCGTGCGCAGGATGCCGGCCAGCGTGGGCCGGTCCATGGCCGCTCGGCCTCAGAGCCGGCGCAGCAGATCGAGCGGGCTGTCGTGGGGGATTGAACCCGGACGCGCCAGATGCAGGTAGCGCTGCGTGGTCGACAGGTGGCCGTGGCCCAGGAGCTTCGCGAGCGTGGCAAGATCGACGCCGGCCTCCAGCAGATGGGTGGCGAAGGCGTGGCGTAGCGTGTGGATGCCGCCCGTCTTGGTGATGCCGGCCCGATCGCGGGCACGGTAGTACGCACGTTGCGCACTGCTGACGTCGAATGGCCGGGCGGCGTCGGTGGTGCGAGGGAACAGCCAGTCGCGGGGTTTGCAGATGCGCCAATAGACGCGCAGCGCTTCGAGCAGGCTCGGACTGAGCAGCGTGTAGCGATCCTTGCCACCCTTGCCCGCCACCACCCTGATGCACATGCGATCCGGCGCGCTGTCGATGTCGGCGACGCGCAGCGCGCACACCTCGGACACCCGCAGTCCGGCCGCGTAAGCCGTCATCAACAGCGTGCGCGTGCGCAGATTGGCGGCCGCCTCGAACAGGCGCGCCAGTTCCTCGCGCGAGAGGATCTCCGGCTGACGCTGCGGCGTGTGCGCGTAGGGAATCGTGATGGCCTCGGCCGTGCGGCCCAGCACGATGTCGAAGAAGAACTTCAGGGCGCACACGGCTTGGTTCACGGTGGTGTAGGCCAGGTGCCGCTCGGTGATCCGGTGCAGCAGCCAGGCCTTCACCTGTGCGGCATCGAGGCGGTCGGGACTGCAGTGGTAGTGCGCGGCCAACTGCGCCACCACCGACAGGTAGGCCTGCTGCGTGCGCCGTGCCAATCCGCGCAGCACCATCGCGTCGATCATCTGCTGACGTAAGGGGCTCATGACACTTCTCCTTGAACGCGGGGACATCCCCGGTTTCAAGGTAGGTCGTCGTCGCAGACGTCATGAAAAACGCGGTGGCGCTTGGGTTCGCGGCCACCGCGTCAGCGGTTTAGTTCAACTTTGTTTTAGGGCGACTGCCCTGCTGCGTAACATCGTTGCTGCTCCATAACATCAAACATCGACCCACGGCGTAACGCGCTTGCTGCTTGGATGCCCGAGGCATAGACTGTACAAAAAAACAGTCATAACAAGCCATGAAAACCGCCACTGCGCCGTTACCACCGCTGCGTTCGGTCAAGGTTCTGGACCAGTTGCGTGAGCGCATACGCTACTTGCATTACAGCTTACCAACCGAACAGGCTTATGTCCACTGGGTTCGTGCCTTCATCCGTTTCCACGGTGTGCGTCACCCGGCAACCTTGGGCAGCAGCGAAGTCGAGGCATTTCTGTCCTGGCTGGCGAACGAGCGCAAGGTTTCGGTCTCCACGCATCGTCAGGCATTGGCGGCCTTGCTGTTCTTCTACGGCAAGGTGCTGTGCACGGATCTGCCCTGGCTTCAGGAGATCGGAAGACCTCGGCCGTCGCGGCGCTTGCCGGTGGTGCTGACCCCGGATGAAGTGGTTCGCATCCTCGGTTTTCTGGAAGGCGAGCATCGTTTGTTCGCCCAGCTTCTGTATGGAACGGGCATGCGGATCAGTGAGGGTTTGCAACTGCGGGTCAAGGATCTGGATTTCGATCACGGCACGATCATCGTGCGGGAGGGCAAGGGCTCCAAGGATCGGGCCTTGATGTTACCCGAGAGCTTGGCACCCAGCCTGCGCGAGCAGCTGTCGCGTGCACGGGCATGGTGGCTGAAGGACCAGGCCGAGGGCCGCAGCGGCGTTGCGCTTCCCGACGCCCTTGAGCGGAAGTATCCGCGCGCCGGGCATTCCTGGCCGTGGTTCTGGGTTTTTGCGCAGCACACGCATTCGACCGATCCACGGAGCGGTGTCGTGCGTCGCCATCACATGTATGACCAGACCTTTCAGCGCGCCTTCAAACGTGCCGTAGAACAAGCAGGCATCACGAAGCCCGCCACACCGCACACCCTCCGCCACTCGTTCGCGACGGCCTTGCTCCGCAGCGGTTACGACATTCGAACCGTGCAGGATCTGCTCGGCCATTCCGACGTCTCTACGACGATGATTTACACGCATGTGCTGAAAGTTGGCGGTGCCGGAGTGCGCTCACCGCTTGATGCGCTGCCGCCCCTCACTAGTGAGAGGTAGGGCAGCGCAAGTCAATCCTGGCGGATTCACTACCCCTGCGCGAAGGCCATCGGTGCCGCATCGAACGGCCGGTTGCGGAAAGTCCTCCCTGCGTCCGCAGATGGCCGAGGGCGTGTAAAAACGGTTACGGCTGCTAGCACCGGCGGTGGCTTCTCGTCGCCTCATGCAATGCAAGTCATTCGATGATTGCGGATTGGCG
>NZ_NOIH01000035.1 GCF_002245655.1 Thauera propionica
CCGTGAGCCGACTGTTCATAACTGGGCGCTGGGCATAATGGCCGTTATGATCAGCTATCCATAACGGCCAGAAACCGCCACTGGTCACCCAATCCCGATAGCAGCCATCCGAGCGATGGCAGTATGCTACCGGCGTGTGTGCCAGATCGGACGCATCGACCCGCAAGGTCGTCGGCTGCTGCTTTCTCTGCCTTTTTATTCAGTGCTTCGCGTAGTTTCTGCTTCTAAACAGTAACTTGTCGAACACGTTATCCGGCATTCCGATGTTATGCGGCATAACTGTCGCCCTAAAACAAAGTTATATCCGCAAGAGCACCGCACGAGATACCTATGAAGACTGATGCAAAACTTTCGGAGTGCAGGCAATACCGTTACGCACTCTGGCGCACGTGGGACGACTCGAAACCTTATGCAATGTTTGTTGGCCTGAATCCGTCTACTGCTGACGAAACAGACGATGACCCAACCATAAGACGTTGCATTGGTTTCGCCAAAGATTGGGGGTACGGCGGTCTGTGCATGGCCAATTTATTCGCTTATCGCGCTACCGACCCAAGCAATATGTTTTCAGCCCAAGATCCTATCGGGCCACAAAACGATGTTTGGCTTGAGAGGCTCGCAAAAGATGCTGGTATCGTCGTGGCAGCTTGGGGAAATCACGGCGGGCACCTTGGTCGCTCAAAAATAGTTTCAGCACTCATACCAAATCTTCAATGTTTGAAAGTTAACAAGTCAGGTGAGCCGGCACACCCGCTGTATCAGCCAAGCACAGCAAAGCCAATAGCGTTTCACGCATAACATGGCGCTCAACCTCGCTCCCTTCGGTCGCTGGACGCTGCGCGATAAAGCCGCGCAGCGCCGGTTAGCTCTACGTTAGGTTGCAGACCATGATTTGCACAAAGTGCGGGGGAACCAGATTCAACAGTTGGAATCGTTGCATGGACTGCCGCAATCAGCGAGCAAAAGTGCGGGCAGAAAGAGTAAAGAAGAATGGCGGCTCTCATACCAGCACAGAATGGAAGTCGCTCTTGGCAAACAGCCCAAACTGTGCCGAATGCGTTCGGCCTTGGGCGGAGATACCTCCTCGACCTGACCCACGTTACAAACACCCTTGGACGAAGGGCCACAAAATACCGATTTATCACGGTGGATCAGACGACATTTCAAATATCCAGGTTGAGTGCTACGAATGCAATTTTCGCAAGAATGCCGGTGCGCTTGGTCGCGCACGAACAGGCAATACGAATCCAGTTAAGAAACCCAACAGCGGAAATAACATGCCCACTGCGCAAGAACGAATATCGAGAAGATTTAGCTTCATTCTCAACAATGGAACAGAAGTTTTTCCGGTACAGATGAAGAGGCGTGATACGGGGACGATTGCATTCAGAGTTTCTCCTGGCGGTACGGGTGGTAACACCCTTGAAGCCAGTGAAGAAGTGGATGAAGAAACGATGGTGCGGAAAGTGCTCGAAGAGGGCTACGCTGTTCGCTGCAGATCTTTGGATGGAAACACGAATGGCTTATACAAGCACGGCCATAGGTCAGTACGGGAAATCCGCCGAAATGCAACCTAACAACACTATCAACTCGGACGTGCAAAAGCGCCGCTTCGCTCTGCTTTTACACGCCGGTTATGGTGAACGTTCCAGCGGACCGCCTTCGGCGGCCGCTGAACTCTGACGTCGAGCGACAGCTTTCCTCAAAGCTCAACGTCAGGAGCGGGTCGACAGCGGACAAACTGACCGACCTATGCCCAGTTCTGCCCCCAGCCCAAAAACCATGCGCTACCAAGGCCGTATCACCACCTGGAAAGACGACAAAGGCTTTGGCTTCATCACGCCCAATGGCGGGGGTGAGCCGGTCTTTCTCCACATCAGCAGCTTCTCGGGCCAGTCTCGTCGGCCGGAAGGCGACGAACTGGTGACCTACGAGCGCGTCACCGACGACAAGGGACGCACGCAGGCAAAGAGGGTGGCCTATGTGGGCGAGCGGGTCGAGGTAGCTCCCGGACGCAGCGTGCTGCCATTGCTCTTTGCCGCGGCATTCCTGCTCTTCATCGGCGCGGCCGTCTTCTACGGTCGGCTTCCGGTGGCGATCCTCGGGCTATACGGGGCGGCGAGTGTCGTCGCCTTCATCGCCTATTGGTCCGATAAGTCGGCGGCGAAACGCAACCAGTGGCGGACGCAGGAAAGCACCTTGCACCTGTTCGCGCTGCTCGGCGGCTGGCCGGGCGCGCTGGCGGCGCAACGGGTGTTCCGGCACAAGACCTCCAAGTCGTCGTTCCAGGCGGTGTACTGGATCACCGTGGTGCTGAACTGCGCGGCGCTCGGCTGGCTGCTATCGCCTTATGGCGCGCAGACGCTCGAGGCGGTGATCGGGCTCATCTGAAAGCCTGAGAGAGAACATAGCGCGGCGGCCCGGCGGGCGGGCTTTCGGTAGCGTCACGCACGAAGGCGCGCTGATGCTTCGGGCCCGGGCCGGCCCTTCTCACCACCCCGCATCCAGCGCCACCAGCACGCGCGGCGCGTCCGCGACGGCGGGTGAACGATGGACGATGCCCCGGTATTGATTGCCCTGCCAGAGGCTGCCCTTGAGCAGGGCGACGTCGAAGGGGTCGATTGCGTGAATGCGGTGGCCGGGGCGAAGCAGTCCCGACGATTCGTCCGGCAGCCCGTTGGCGCCTGCGCCGAGGAAGCGGCGGTCCACCGCGTGCTCTTCGATCCATTCGGTGCCCGGGCCGCGATAGGTGCACAGCATGCGGATGCCGACACGGTCGACGTGGAATCGCGGGCACATGGCGCGCTGGACGACCTCGAGGCGCACGCCGATGGTTTGGGCGTCGAGCAGGTCGCCCAGCATGTCGGCGAGCAGCACCAGGTCATCGGCCAGCGCATCGCGGCCGGGCCCGGGTGGCAAGGCCCGCAGGTCGGGCGCCTCGCCCCGGGCCAGGGTCTGGCGAAAGCCGGTACCGAGGGCATGGCGGTTCTCATCCAGCCAGTCGGCGATCAGGGGATTACGCGGGCGCGCCCACTGGGCAAGCTGGATGTCGGGCTCGAAGATGCGGGTGAGGCCGAACGGCGCATCAGCCAAGGCGTGACAGGAGGTGGCGTGTAGCGGCAGTGGGGCGTTCATGGGCATCTCATCCGGTTGGCTGGCACTAATGCTACATTGTTGCACTAGTACAGCCAACCGGATGCGATGCCGCCGGTACGCGGGTCGCTACGCCCGCCCCAACCTGAACCACAGCGCGTACAGCGCCGGCACGAACAGCAGCGTGATCGCCGTGCCCACCGCGACGCCGCCGATCAGCACGTAGGCCAGCGGCCCCCAGAAGGTGTCGAGCGTGAGCGGGATGAAGGCGAAGGCGGCGGCGAGCGCGGTGAGGATGACCGGGCGCGCGCGCTGCACGGCGGCCTCGACGACGCCTTCGAAGGCGTTCATGCCTTCCTCGAAGTTGTCGGCGACCTGCTGGGTGAGGATGAGCGTGTTGCGCATGAGGATGCCGGCGAGGCCGGTGAGGCCCAGCAGCGCGACGAAGCCGAAGGGCTGGTTGAACAGCAGCAGCGCCAGCACTGCGCCGATGAGCCCCAGCGGGGCGGTGGCGACGACGATGAAGGTGCCGGAGAAGGTGCGCATCTGCAGCATGATGAAGATGAGCATGAACGCGACCATGACCGGCTGCAGCTTCTGGATGGAGGCGTTGGCCTTGCCCGACTGCTCGACCGCGCCGGAGATCTCCAGGTGATAACCGGGCGGCAACTGGCTGCGCAGTTCGGCCAGCGCGTTCCAGACATCCGCGGTGACGTCGTTGGGCTGGGCGCCTTCGACGTCGCCCTGCACCGATAGCGACAGCTCGCGGTTGTAGCGCTTGATGACCGGCTCCTCGAAGCGCAGCGCGAGGCGGCCGAGCTGGCTGGCGGGCAGCTTGCGGCCGTCGGGGGTCAGGATCTCGAGCGTCGACAGGCTTTCGGCGTCGAGCCGCTGGCCGCCGTTGGCGCCGCGGGCGATGACGTCCACGGTGCGCACGTCCTGCCGCACCTGGGTGACGCGCACGCCGCTGAACTGGAACTGCAGTTGCTGCGCCACGTCCTGCGGGGTGAGGCCGAGCAGGCGCAGGCGTTCGGTGTCCATCTCCAGGTGCAGCACGGGGGCGCGCTCGTCCCATTCCAGGTGCGGATCGACCACGTGCGGGTTGGCGGCCATGATCTCGCGCACCCGATGCGCGATGCGGCGCACTTCCAGCGCGTCGGCGCCGACCACGCGGAAGGCCACCGGCCAGATCACCGGCGGGCCGTACAGCAGGCGCGACACGCGCACCCGCGCCTCGGGGAACTCGCCTTCGTCGATGTGGCGCTGCAGCTCGGCCATGATGCGGGTGCGGGCGGGCACGTCCTGGCTGACGGCGATGATCTTGGCGAAGGCCGGATCGGGCGGTTCGGGGTTGGCGGCGAGGAAGAAGCGGGGCGCGCCGCCGCCGACGTAGCTCGACAGCGTGCGCACGTCCGACATGGGCGCGAGGATGGCTTCGATCTTGCGCACGGTGGCGTCGGTGGCGCCGATGCTGCTGCCTTGCGGCAGATAGACGCTGATGAGCACCTCGGGGCGGTCGGAGCTGGGGAAGAACTGCTTCTGCACCAGCGTGACCATGCCGACCACCGCCACCACGAGCAGGCCCAGCGTGCCGAACACCACCGACTTGCGCCAGGTGACGCACCAGGTGATGAGCCGACGCAGGCGGCGGAACATGGGCGTCTGGTACACGCTGGCGTGGTCATGCACGTTCTCGCGCGCCACTTCGGGCAGCATCTTCACCCCCAGGTAGGGGGCGAACACCACCGCCACCAGCCACGACACCAGCAGCGACAGCGCCAGAACCCAGAAGATGTTGCCGGCGTACTCGCCCACCGACGAGCGCGCGAAGCCGATCGGCAGGAAGCCCGCCACCGTGACCAGCGTGCCGCACAGCATGGGCGCGGCGGTGACGTTCCACGCATGGGCGGCCGCGCGCACGCGGTCCCATCCTTCCTCCATCTTCACCAGCATCATCTCGACGGCGATGATAGCGTCGTCCACCAGCAGGCCCAGGCCGATGATGAGCGCGCCGAGCGAGATGCGGTCGAGGTTGATCCCCATCAGCTTCATCACCAGGAAGGTGATACCCAGCGTCAGCGGTACCGCGATGCCCACCACCAGCCCCGCGCGCCAGCCGATGGCCAGCATGCTGACAGCGACCACCACCGCCACGGCGACGAGGAACTTGATCTGGAAGAGATTGACCGCGCCGGCGATGGCCTCGGCCTGGTTGGTCAGCACCTCGAGCGAGATGCCCAGCGGCAGGCGTTCGCGTTCGGACTCGATGAAGGCCGCCAGCCGTTTACCCAGCTCCAGGCCGTTCTCGCCCTTGGCCATGACCATGCCGAGCAGCACCGCATCCTCGCCGCGCGAGCGCACCAGATAGCCCGGCGGGTCTTCGTAGCCGCGCTGGATGGTGGCGATGTCGCCGAGGCGCAGCACGCGGTCAGCCACGCGGATGGGTACGGCGGCGAGCTGCGCCGGGTCGGACAGGTCGGCGTCGAGCCGCAGGTACAGGCGCGGGCCGTCGGTCTCGATGCTGCCGGCCGGCAGCAGGCGGTTGTGCGCGGCGATGGCGTCGAACACCGCCTGCGGCGACAGGCCCAGGTTGACCAGCGTGGCGTTGTCGAAGGACACATACACCCGCTCCGGGCGCTCGCCCAGCACCTGCGCCTTGTGCACGCCGGGCACGTGCTGCAGACGGTCGCGGATCGCCTCGGCCTCGCGCACCAGCTCGCGCATCGGCATGCCGTGCGCGGTGAGCGCGATGAGGCTGAAGTAGGTATCGGCGAAGTCTTCGTTGACGATCGGGCCGATGACACCCGCCGGCAGGCTGGCGGCCTCGTCCTGCATGCGCTTGCGCACGTCGTACTTCAGCGCCGGCACCTGCGCCGGCGGCGTATGGTCGTGGAACTCCACCTGCAGGTTGGCCGAGCCGGGGCGCACCGTGGTGATGATGCGGTAGATGTTCTCGACGTCCTGGATGCGCTTTTCCAGCCGGTCGACGACCTGCTCCTGCATCTCCTGCGGCGTGGCGCCGGGCCACACCGCATTGACGACCATGACGCGCATCGTGAACGACGGGTCTTCCGCGCGGCCGAGCGACAGGAAGGCGTAGACGCCGGCCAGTATCGACAGGATGAGGAAGAAGAACGTGACCGAGCGCTCGCGCACCGCGAGCGCCGACAGGTTGGGGAAGCTCATCGCGGCAGCTCCCGCACCGCCATGTTGTCGACCAGCAGGTGGGTGCCGAGGGCGACCACGCGGTCATCCGCGGCCAGCGCGCCGCGTACGCGCACGGTGTCGCCGTCGGTCGCCAGCAGCGTGACCGGAACCTGGCTGACGGCGCCGTCCTTCACGCGCCAAACGCGCGGCCCCTCGCCGCGCTCGTTGAGAGCGCCCAGCGGCAGCACGAACTCGCCGTCGGCCGCGGCCGCGCCGTGGAAGCGGGCGCGCACCACGGCGCCCAGCACCAGCGCGTCCTGCGCGCCGCGCACCGTGTAGCGCGCACGCAGCGTGCGGCCCTGGCGCTCGACGGCGCCGGCGGTCTCGCGCAGTGCCAGCGGCAGGCTGGCGCCGTCGGCCAGCGTGGCCTCGCCTTCGGCGGGCGGCGTCGCGCCGGCGGGGAAATGCACCTCGATCTCGCGCTCGCCGGCCTGCGCCAGCAGCGCGACCTGCTGCCCGGCGCCGACGACCTGGCCGGCTTCGCCGACGACGTCGATCAGCACGCCGGCCGCCGGGGCCTGCAGGCGGCCGTAGCCAAGGGCGTTGCGTGCCTGGGTGAGGCGCGCGGCGGCGGCATCGCGCCGGGTGCGGGCTTCGCGCGCCGACAACTCGAAGCGCTGCAGCGCCTGTTCGCTGGTGTAGTTGCGCTGCTGCAGCTGGCGGTTGCGCACCAGATCGGCGCTGGCGGTGGCCAGTGCGGCCTCGGCAGCGGCGAGGTCGGCCTCGGCCGCGCGCACCGCCTGCTCCAGATCGCGGGTATCCAGTTCGAACAGCACCTGCCCGGCGGCGACATGCTGACCGGCATCCACCGCGCGGCGCGCGATGCGCCCGCCCACCTGGAAGGCCAGCGGCGATTCCACCCGCGCCCGCACCGTGCCCGACAGGCCGAAGGCGGTGTCGCCCGCGGCGGCCACCGCCACCGTACGCACGAAGGGCGGCGCCTTGGCCGGCGGGGGCTGCGTGGCATCGCCACAGCCGGCCAGGAGGAGCACACCGAGGAAGAGCGGGAACATCGCGAGGCGCATGGGATTCTCGTCAGGGGAACGCGCGTGGACACTGACACGCCAGCCAGACCGCCGGCATGTCACGCAAGGCGCCGACATTACGCCTGTCCGGCGTTCATTTCCATACTCAAACGAATGGTGTCGGACGTCTGCGGCAAGGTGCCACGCCGCCGGGCGCGGGGCTGTAAACGGCAAGAGGCGGCATGCTCTCGCACCCCGCCTCTTGCACCGTACCGCATTCGCACCCGCACGGGCGCGCAGGCCTCAGACCACGCCGGCGCCGTGCGCCTGCTGGTCGGCCCAGTAGCTCGACCGCACCATCGGCCCGCAGGCCGCGTTCTTGAAGCCCATCTTCAGCGCTTCGGTCTCGAACATCTTGAAGGTGTCCGGATGCACGTAGCGCAGCACCGGCAGATGGCCGCCGGAGGGCTGCAGGTACTGTCCGATGGTGAGCATGTCGACGTCGTGCGCGCGCATGTCGCGCATGACCTCGAGGATTTCCTCGTCTGTCTCGCCCAGGCCGACCATCAGGCCGGACTTGGTGGAAACTTCGGGGTGGCGGGCCTTGAACTGCCTGAGCAGTTCGAGCGAGTAGGCATAGTCCGAACCCGGACGGGCCTGCTTGTAGAGGCGCGGCACGGTCTCGAGGTTGTGGTTCATGACGTCGGGCGGGGCGGCGTCGAAGATGTCGAGCGCAATCTCCATGCGACCGCGGAAGTCCGGCACCAGCACCTCAATGGTGGTCTTCGGCGACGCCGCGCGCGTCTCGCGGATGCAGTCGACGAAGTGCTGGGCACCGCCGTCGCGCAGGTCGTCACGGTCGACCGACGTGATCACCACGTAGTTGAGGCGCATCGCGGCGATGGTCTTGGCCAGGTCGCGCGGCTCGTTGGGGTTCAGCGGCTCGGGGCGGCCGTGGCCGACGTCGCAGAACGGGCAGCGACGGGTACAGATGTCGCCCATGATCATGAAGGTGGCCGTGCCCTTGCCGAAGCATTCGTGGATGTTCGGGCAGGAGGCTTCCTCGCACACGGTGTGCAGCTTGTGCTCGCGCAGCGTTTCCTTGATCTCGTTGAAGCGTTCGGCTTCCTGGCCGGCGCCGAGCTTGATGCGGATCCAGTCGGGCTTCTTGAGGCGTTCGGCGGGGACGATCTTGATGGGGATGCGCGCGGTCTTTTCTGCGCCGCGCTGTTTGCGGGCTGGGGTTTCCACCGGCTTTTCCATAGTGGCTGTTCTCTGGGGTTCAGGAATCGCGCTCGTGGCGCAGACCGGGATTATGAGCCTGCCGGCAGGGCTTGGGCAGTCCCGCGCGACGGATTGTCGTGACCGGCGTCGCCACCCACGGGTGGCAACAGGCGCTGCAGGTGGGCCAGCAGGCGCTCGCCGACCTGCTCGACGCCGTCGCTGACGCCGAAGTCCTTCATGCGGATCGTCTTCAGGCCTTCGTAGCCGCAGGGATTGATCCAGCCGAAGGGCGCGAGGTCGGCGTCGACGTTGATCGCCAGCCCGTGGTAGCTGCAGCCGTTCTTCACGCGCAGGCCGAGCGCGGCGATCTTGTCACCGGCGATGTAGACACCGGGTGCGCCGTTCTTGCGTTCGGCCGCGAGGCCGTAGTCGGCCAGCGTGTCGATGATCGCCTGCTCCATAAGGTTCACCAGTTCGCGCACCTTGAGGCGGCGCCGTGGCAGGTCCAGCAGCAGGTAAGCCACCAGCTGGCCGGGGCCGTGGTAGGTGATCTGGCCGCCGCGGTCGATGTGCACCAGCGGGATGCCGGCCGGGTTCTGCAGCAGGTGTTCGGGCTTGCCGGCCTGGCCCAGGGTGTAGACCGGCGGGTGCTGCAGCAGCCAGATCTCGTCGGGCGTGTCGTCCGTGCGTCCGGCAGTGAACGCGCGCATCGCCTCGAGCGCCGGCGCGTACTCCACCAGGCCGAGGCGCTTGACGATCAAAGCACCACCTTGACCATCGGGTGCGAGGTCAGCTCGCGGTACATCGTGTCGACCTGCAACTGCGACACCGCGCGGAAGGTACAGGTGACGGCCAGGTAGTTGCCCTTGCTCGACGGCCGCATCTCGGCCCCCGCCGGGTCGAAGTCCGGCGCGTGGCGCAGCACGACCTCGATCACCGCCTGGGCGAAACCATCCACCCGCGCGCCCATGATCTTGATCGGGAAATCGCAGGGAAACTCCAGCAGGCTCTGGCGCGACTGGGCGCCCTCGTTATCCACCATTACGCATCACCGTCTGTTTGAATTCCTGATACCAGGCATACATCTGCCGCCCCATCGGACCGGGCTGGCCGGTGCCCACCGGCTGGCCGTCGAGCGAGGTGATGGGCAGCACTTCCTTGGTGGACGAGGTCATCCACAGCTCGTCGGCGCTGCGCACCTCGGCTTCGAGCACCTCGCGTACCTCGTGCGCCATGCCGTGCGTGCGGGCCAGTTCCAGCACCACGTCGTAGGTGATGCCGGGCAGCATCAGATGGCTCTTGGGCGGCACCAGCAGCACGCCGTCCTTGCACACGAAGATGCTGGAGGCCGCGCCTTCGGTGAGGAAGCTGTCGCGGAACAGCACGGTCTCGGCGCAGCCCTTGTCGATGGCGTGCTGGCGCAGCAGGCAGTTGGCCAGCATCGACACCGTCTTGAGGTCGCAACGCAGCCAGCGGATGTCGGCAGCGCTGGCGGCGGACACGCCGGTCGCCAGCTGCTCGGCCGTCGGCGTGACCAGCGGCTCGCTCATCAGGAACACCGTGGGCGCGACCTCGGGGCCGGGGAAGGCGTGGTTGCGCCTGGTGTCGGCGCCGCGCGTGACCTGCAGGTACACCGACTGGTCGTCCCACGGGTTGCGGGCGACGATCTCGCCGATGATGGCCTTCCATTCCTCGGCGCCGTGCGGATTGGCAAGCCGCATCGCCGCCAGCGTGTTGGCCAGCCGCGCGACGTGCTCGTCGATGCGGAAGGCGCGGCGCGAATAGACCGGGATGACTTCGTAGGCGCCGTCGCCGAACAGGAAGCCGCGGTCCATCGGCGACACCCGGGCTTCGGCGAGCGGGACGTACTGTCCGTTGACATAGGCGGTGATCACGCTGGACTCCCGATGGCTCAGAGGTTCTTGAAGAACATCACGATGGCGTCCCACAGGCGGCCGAAGAAGCCCGCCACCGGCACGTCCTTGAGGGCCACGACCGGGTAGTCGCCGATCGCCTTGCCGTCGACGCTGAGCTTGAGCGTGCCGACTTCCTGGCCCTTCTCCAGCGGCGCCACCAGCGGCTGGCGGCTCTCGAGGGTGACCTGCACCTTCTGCGCGGCTTCCTTGGGCAGCGACATCACGAAGTCACGCGTGAAGCCCACGGCCACCTCGTTTTCCTTGCCCTTCCACACGCGGAACTGCGACAGCACCTCGTCGGCGGAATAGAGCTTGACCGTGTCGTAGAACTGGAAGCCGAAGTTGAGCAGCTTGAGCGATTCCTGCGCGCGCACCGTGTCCGACGACGCGCCGAGCACGACCGAGATCAGCCGGCGCGAGCCGCGCTGGGCGGTCGACACCAGGCAATAGCCGGCCGTGCTGGTGTGGCCGGTCTTCATGCCGTCGACGGTGGCATCCATGTACAGCAGGCGGTTGCGGTTGGGCTGCTTGATGTTGTTGTAGGTGTACTCCTTCATCGAGTACAGGCTGTAGTACTCGGGGAAGTCGCGCACGATGGCGCTGGCCAGCAGCGACAGATCGCGCGCCGTGGTGTAGAGCTGCGGGTCGGGCAGGCCAGTGGAGTTGGTGAAGTGGGTGTTGGTCATGCCCAGGCGCTGGGCTTCGCGGTTCATCAGCGCGGTGAAGGCTTCCTCGCTGCCGGCGATGGTCTCGGCCAGCGCGACGCAGGCGTCGTTACCCGACTGCACGATCACGCCACGGATCAGCTCGTCGACCGTGACCGGCTTGTTCGGCTCGATGAACATGCGCGAGCCTTCCATGCGCCACGCCTTTTCCGACACCGGCACCACTTGGTCCGGCGTGAGCGTGCCGGCCTTGAGCGCGGCGAAGGTCAGGTAGGCGGTCATCAGCTTGGTCAGCGAGGCCGGCTCGATACGGGCGTCGGCATCCTTGTCGGCCAGCGTCTGGCCGGTCGCGTGGTCGACCAGCACCCAGGCCTTGGCGGCGAGCGCCGGCGGCGGCACGGACTGCGCGAGCGCAGCGACGGAAAACAACGAAATCAGGACAGCAAGGAAGAAACGCATGAGGAGAACCCGGGAAATGAGGAGGGAGACAGGCGGGAACGCCGAATTATAGGCGCCCGTCCGAGGGCAGACCAAAAGCGAAAGCCTTTGTTTCAACCCAATGTTGCGTTGCGCAAGCCGGCGCGTCAGCGCACGACGACGAAGGGCTTGAGCCGCAGCGTCGAGCCCATGCGCTCGGCCGCGGCGCGGGCCTCGTCCACCGTGTCGTAGGGGCCGGCATGCAGGCGGAAGCGTTCACCGTCGGCGAACAGCTCGAGGCGCTCGGCATGCTCGGCCACCTCGCGCTCGACGGTGGCGCGGAAGCCCTCGGCATTGGCGCGCGAGGCGAAGGCGCCGAGCTGCAGGAAGATGCCCGCACTGGCCGAGGCGATGTGCGGCACCAGACCGTCGCCGTCGGCACCGGAGGTGGCTGCGACCGCAGCAACGACCGCGGCGGCAGCGGGCATGGACGAGGCGGCCTGCGGCGGCGCGAGCGGCGGCAGGGCGCGGGATTCGACCGCCGCGGGCGGCGGGCTGGCCGGCGCGGGCGACTCGGCGACGGCCACCGGCGTGCGCCCGGGCAAGGGCGGCACGGGCTTGGCGGCCGCCATCATCGGCACCTCGTCGGGCAGGATCTGCTCAATCTCGACCTCGGCGCTGCCGGCGTTGATGTAGCCGAGCTTGTGCGCGGCGGTGTAGGACAGGTCGATGATGCGGCCCTTGTGGAAGGGGCCGCGGTCATTCACCCGCACCACCACCGAGCGGCCGTTGCCGGCGTGCGTCACGCGGACGTAGCTCGGGATGGGCAGCGTGGGGTGGGCCGCGGTCATCGCGTACATGTCGTAGGGCTCGCCGCTGGAAGTCGGCTTGCCATGGAAGCGGCGGCCGTACCAGCTCGCGCGGCCGCGCTCGCGGAAGGGGCGCAGCTCGGTGGCCGGCACATAGCCCTGGCCGAAAACGTTGTAGGGCCGGTTGGCGAAGCGGTGCAGCGGCTCGAGCCGCGGTTCGGCGTCGGGAATGGCGTCGAGGTTCTCCGGCGGCACGTCGTCGGGGCCGTCATCCTTGTAGTAGCCGCCACCGCGGGCAGACTGGGCGGCAGGCGCGGAGGGCTTGGACGCCGCGGTGTCGTCGCTGCGCTTGGGCGCCGAGCCGCAGGCCGACAGCAGCATCGCGGCGGCGGCCACGATCGCGAAGGCGGCCAGCGAGCGCCCGCGTGGGGCACGCTCGGCACGAATCGGTACGACGAGGGCAGGATCAGACTTCATCGGCACTCCGGGACTTCAGCTGCTGCGCGCCACGAGGCGGCTGCGCTGGATGCTCATCAGGATACCGATGCCCAGACATAGCGTGACGAGCGCAGTTCCCCCGTAGCTGACAAAGGGCAGCGGCACGCCCACGACGGGCAGGATGCCGCTGACCATGCCCATGTTCACGAAGGCGTAGGTGAAGAAGATCATCGTCACCGCACCGGCGAGCAGGCGCGAAGCGTGGGTTGGCGCGAACGCGGCGATGGTGAAGCCGCGGATGAGCAGCAACAGGTAGACCGCCAGCAGCACGACGGCGCCGACCAGGCCGAACTCTTCGGCCAGCACGGCGAAGATAAAGTCGGTATGGCGCTCCGGCAGGAAAGCGAGGTGGGTCTGCGTGCCCTCCATCCAGCCCTTGCCCGACAGGCCGCCCGAACCGATGGCGATGGTGGACTGGATGATGTGGAAGCCCTTGCCGAGCGGGTCGCGCGTGGGGTCGAGCAGGGTGCACACACGCTGCTTCTGGTATTCGCGCAGCACCTGCCAGTCGACGTCCGGCTGGCACAGGGTGTCACCGAAGGCGACGATGGAGCCGATGCCGATCACCGCCGCCAGCACCAGCGGCACGATCAGCTTCCACGACAGGCCGGCGAAGTAGATCACGTACAGGCCGGACGCCGCGACCAGCAGGCTGGTGCCGAGGTCGGGCTGGATGACGATGAGGCCGACCGGCACCACGAGCAGCAGACCGGCGACGATGAAGTCGACAAAGCGCGTCTGCCCTTCGCGTTGCTGGAAGTACCAGGCCAGCATCAGCGGCATCGCAATCTTCATGATCTCGGACGGCTGGATGCGGGTAACACCGATGTCGAGCCAGCGTTGTGCGCCCTTCGACACCTCGCCGAAGAGCTCCACGCCGATCAGCAAGACGACACCCGCCGCATACAGCGGCAATGCCAGGCTCAGCAGGCGGGTGGGCGTCAGCCAGGCGACGACCCACATGGCGCCGAGCGCGACACCAAAGTGGGCGAGCTGGTTGTCCAGCCGCTCGGGCGATGCGCTCTGCATCAGCACCCAGGCGTAGCCGAGCAGCACGCCGAGCAGCAGCGTCAGCATCGGGTCGATCGGCCGCAGGAAGGCGCGCACCAGCGCGATCGGATTGAAACGCCAGCCACTCATCGCGCCGTCTCCGGAGCTCCCGCCGGGACCGGCGGCAAGGCCGGCACGAGCGGCCCGCCGCCTGCGCCATTCACGCCTTCCTCGCCGAGACTCTCATCCGCTTCGACATCCTCTGCCGCTGGCTGGCCCGCGCGTTGGTGCAGCAGGTAGTAGTCCATCACCTGGCGTGCGATGGGCGCGGCCGACTGCGCCCCGAAGCCGCCGTTCTCGACCAGCACCGCCAGCGCAATCTTCGGCGCTTCAGCCGGCGCATAGGCGACGAACCAGGAGTGGTCGCGCAGGCGCTCGCGGACCTTGCCCTCGACGTAGCGCTGGCCGCGCAGCGAGAACACCTGCGCGGTGCCGGTCTTGCCGCCCGAGGTGTACTCCGCGCCCTGGAAGGCGCGCCGGCCGGTGCCGCTGATGTTCACATCCACCATGCCGTCGAGCACCGCCTTGACGTTGGCCGGCCTGAGCGGGATCTCGCGCAGCGGCTCGGGCTCCACCACGCGCCGCTCTCCGCTGCGCGAATCGATCACGTGGCGCACGATGTGCGGCCGGTACAGCTTTCCGTCATTGACCAACGCCGCCAGCGCATTGGCGAGCTGCAGCGGTGTGTAGGCGTTGTAGCCCTGGCCGATACCGACCGAGATCGTCTCGCCGGGAAACCACTGCTGCTGCTCGGGCCGGCGGAAACGCTGGCGCTTCCACTCGGGTGAGGGCAGCACGCCAGTGGCCTCGCCGGGCAGGTCGATACCGGTGCGCGAACCGAAACCGAACGGCGCCATGAAGTTGGCAATGTTGTCGATGCCCAGCTCGTGCGCGAGCTGGTAGTAGTAGGTGTTGCACGACACCACGATGGACTTGTGCAGGTCGACCATGCCGTGGCCGCCGATCTTGTCGTCCATGAAGCGGTGGTTGCCGAGGTTGAAGTAGCCGAGGTCGGAGATCGCCTGCTTGGCCGTGCGCTTGCCCGTTTCCAGCCCGGCGAGCGCCATGAAGGGCTTGAAGGTCGAGCCGGGCGGATAGGCCGAATAGATCGCGCGGTTCAGCAGCGGATGGTCGGGCGATTCGTTGAGCGCCTTCCAGTCCTGGGTGGAAATGCCATCGACGAACAGGTTGGGGTCGAAGGTGGGCGTCGACACCAGCGCCAGCACGCCGCCCGTGGCCGGCTCGATCGCGACCAGGGCGCCACGGCGGTCGCCGAAGGCGTTCTCGGCGATGCGCTGCAGCTCGATGTCGAGCGTCAGTTCCAGATCGTTGCCCGGCGCGGGCGGCGTGCGCGACAGGGCGCGCACCGCGCGGCCGCCGGCATTGACCTCGACCTGCTCGACGCCCGTGGTGCCGTGCAGTTCATGCTCGTAGAACTGCTCCAGCCCGGCCTTGCCGATATGCTGCGTGCCGCGGTAGTTGGCGGCATTGCCCGCCTCCTCGATGCGCTCGACGTCGCGCTGGTTGATGCGACCGATGTAGCCGACGACGTGAGAACCCACGGCGCCCTGCGGATAGTCACGCAGCAGTCGCGCCTTCACCTCGACGCCGGGGAAGCGGTAACGATGCGCGGTGATGCGGGCGACTTCCTCGTCGCTCAGGCGGCTGCGCACCGGCACGCTTTCGAAGTTGCGGCTCTCCTCGAGCAGCTTGGCGAAGCGGCGCCGGTCGCGCGGCTCGATCGCCACCAGCATCGCCAGTTCGTCCAGCGTGGCCTCGACATCGCCGACCTGCGAGGGGGTGATCTCCAGCGTGTAGGTGGCGTAGTTGCGCGCGAGCACCACGCCGTTGCGGTCGACGATGGTGCCGCGGTTGGGCACCGTGGGCAGCAGGGCGATGCGGTTGTCCTCGGCGCGCGTCAGGTAGTAGTCGTGGCGCACGACCTGCAGGTAGTAGAAGCGTGCGGCCAGCAGCCCGAGGCAGACGCACACGAACAGCGCGGCAACGACCACGCGCAGGCGGAAGCGTGCGAGCTCCTGGGCGGGCGCGCGTAACTCGGTCATCGCCCGCGGCCCTCAGATCGGCCGGTTGTCATCGCGATCCACCGGCCGGTACTGCGGCAGCATCAGCAGGATGGACAGCGGCGCCCACAGCAGGGCACTGCTCAGACTGGACAGGAAATAGGACCACCCCGGGAACTCCGCGCCTGCCAGTACGCGCACGACCAGCATCAGCACCTGGGTGAGCAGAAACAGCGGCAGCATGTGGATCGCCTGCTGCAGCAGCGGGAACCACAGCACACGACGGGCGGCACCGTTGGCGACGTAGGCCAGCACCACGTAGGCCAGCGCATGCTGCCCCATCGCCGCGCCCTGGCCGACGTCGACCAGCAGGCCGAAGACGAAGCCCACGCCCATGCCGATGCGCAGCGGCTCGCGCACGCACCAGATCGCCAGCACCAAGGCGACCCAATCGGGAATGCCCGGCACGCGGCCGGAGGGGATGTACTCGAGGCCGAGCGCGGCGATCAGGCTGAGGTAAACGAACCACAGCTTGACCGGCAGCAGGATGCGGCTGGAACGGTTGGTCGGCTGCATGCTTCAGCGCTCCCGGGCCGCCGGCTCCGGCGGCGGCGGCGGGTAGGCGGTGCGCCCGATCACCAGCACCTGGACGCTGGTCTCGACGGCCGCCAGGGGTTGGGCCTCGATGCGGGCGAAGGCGTCCGTCTCGCGGTCGACCGCCATGATGACGGCGACCGGCAGGCCGGGCACGAACACGCCGTCCAGGCCGGAGGTGACGAGCTGGTCGCCTTCGCGGATGTCCGCATCGGCCAGCACGAACCGCATCTCCAGCCGGCCGCGGCCGGTGCCGAACAGCACGCCGCGCACGCCGTTGCGCACCACGCTGACGGGAATCGACTGCGTGCGGTCGGTCAGCAGCGTGACCTCGGACTGCACCGGATGCACGCGCGTAACCTGGCCCACCACGCCCTTTGCGTCGACAACCGCCAGCCCCGGCTCGACGCCCTGCTGGGTGCCGCGGTCGAGGATGACCTTGCGCGCGAAGGGGTCGGGGGCGTTGTACAGGATGTCGGCAGCGATGCTCTTGACCTCGACGCGGCGCGACATGTCGAGCAGCGCGCGCAACTGGGCGTTCTCTTGCTCGAGCAGCTCGAAGCGCAGCAGGCGCTCGCCCGAGGCGAGCTGCTGGCGCCGCAGGTCGGCGTTCTCGATCTGCACCTCGATCAGCGTGGCGAAGTAGCGCGAGGCATTGCGCACGAAGTCGGCCGGTGTCGCGGCCGCCATCTGCAGCGGATAGGTGACCACCGACAGCGCGTTGCGCATGACTTCGAGGTAGCGAAAGCGCAAGTCGGCCACCAGCAGCACCAGGCAGATGGCGACGAAGGCAAACAGGCGCGCAACCGGCGCCGGTCCGCGCTTGAAAATCGGAGGAGGCTGATGGCCGACGAAAGACATCCGCAAGACCCGGGGCCGTCAGGTGAAGGAAAGTGAGCGGCCCCGGGCTTGCACGCCGGGGCCGGTCATCACTCGGAGGTGAAGATGGAAGCGAGCTTGTCCATCTTGTCGAGCGCCATGCCGCAACCGCGCGCGACGCAGGTCAGCGGCTCTTCGGCCACGACCACCGGCAGGCCGGTCTCTTCCATCAGCAGGCGATCGAGGTCGCGCACCAGCGCGCCGCCGCCGGTCAGCATCATGCCGCGCTCGGCGATGTCGGCGCCCAGCTCGGGCGGGGTCTGCTCGAGGCCGATCTTGACCGCGGACACGATCTGGTTGAGCGGCTCGGTCAGCGCCTCGAGGATCTCGTTGGACGAGATCGTGAAGCTGCGCGGGATGCCCTCGGCCAGGTTGCGGCCCTTGACTTCCATCTCGCGCACTTCGGAACCGGGGAAGGCCGAGCCAATTTCCTTCTTGATGTTCTCGGCGGTGGTCTCGCCGATGAGCATGCCGTAGTTGCGGCGGATGTAATTGACGATGGCCTCGTCGAACTTGTCGCCGCCGACGCGCACGCTGCCGGCATAGACCATGCCGCCGAGCGAGATCACGCCGACCTCGGTGGTGCCGCCGCCGATGTCGACCACCATCGAACCGGTCGCGTCCGACACCGGCAGGCCGGCGCCGATCGCCGCCGCCATCGGCTCCTCGATCAGGAACACCTGCGAGGCGCCCGCCGCCAGAGCCGCGTCGCGGATCGCGCGGCGCTCGACCTGGGTGGAGCCGCAGGGCACGCAGATGATGATGCGCGGGCTGGGCGACAGCAGGCGCGAGTCATGCACCTTCTTGATGAACTGCTTGATCATCTGCTCGGTGACGACGAAGTCGGCGATGACGCCGTCCTTCATCGGGCGGATGGCGGTGATGTTGCCGGGCGTCTTGCCGAGCATCTGCTTGGCCTGGTGACCGACCGCCTGGATCGAGCGCTTGGCATTGGGTCCGCCTTCGGTGCGGATTGCCACCACCGAGGGTTCGTCGAGGACGATGCCCTTGCCGCGCACATAGATCAGCGTGTTGGCGGTGCCGAGGTCGATCGCGAGATCGTTGGAAAAGTAGGAGCGCAGGAAACCGAACATGAAGCCTTCCGAAACCGGTGGAGTGGTTGTGCCGTGTGCCGCAGACAATGTCTCGCGAGCCGCAACGCCAGCGCCTCGCCCGCTACCGCCAAGCGGTGCAGCCCCGGGCGGGGCAAAGACGATTATGATAACCTACAAACCTTTGTGGATTCAGCAGGTTTTGTTACCTCATGTCGCTATCCAATGAACAAGTCGGGCACATCGCCCGCCTCGCGCGGATCGCGCTTTCCGACGCCGAAGTGGATGCCACGCGCGCAAAGCTCAATGGCATTTTCGACCTCATCGAACAGATGCAGGCGGTGGACACCACCGGCGTCGAACCGATGAGCCACCCGCAGGAGCTCGCCACGCGCCTGCGCGAGGACGTCGTCACCGAGACCAACCGCTGCGAAGCCTTCCAGAAGGTCGCCCCGCAGACCGAAGCCGGCCTCTACCTGGTGCCGAAGGTCATTGAATGATCCGCCTCGCGGCCGGCCTCGCCGCGATGCCCACTTTCTTGCCGAACCCATGATCAACGCTTCCCTCCCGGAACTGCGCCGCGCGCTCGATGCGCGGCAGATCTCCAGCGTCGAACTCGCGAGCCTGTTCCTCGACCGCATCGACGCGCTGAATCCCGAGCTCAACGCCTTCATCACCGTTGATCGCGACGGTGCACTCGCCGCGGCCCGTGCCGCCGACGAGCGCATCGCAGCCGGTACGGCCGGCGCGCTCACCGGCATCCCGCTCGCGCACAAGGACGTGTTCTGCACCGAAGGCGTGCTGACCACCTGTGGCTCGAAGATGCTGTCGAACTTCGTCAGTCCCTACGACGCCCACGTCGTCAGCCTGCTCAAGGCCGCCGGCGTGGTGAGCCTGGGCAAGGCCAACATGGACGAGTTCGCGATGGGCTCGTCCAACGAAAGCTCGTACTACGGGGCGGTGAAGAACCCGTGGAACACCGCCCGAGTGCCCGGCGGCTCGTCCGGCGGCTCGGCCGCCGCGGTTGCGGCGCGCCTGGCGCCGATCGCCACCGGCACCGACACCGGCGGTTCGGTGCGCCAACCGGCCGCCTTCTGCGGCATCACCGGCATCAAGCCGACCTACGGCCTGGTGAGCCGCTACGGCATGATCGCCTACGCGTCCTCGCTGGACCAGGGCGGCGCCTTCGGCGCCAGCGCCGAGGATTGCGCGCTGCTGCTGTCGGCGATGACCGGTTTCGACGAACGCGACTCCACCAGCCTCGAGCGTCCGACCGAAGACTACACCGCCGCACTCGCTGCGCCGGCTTCGGCAAAGCCGCTCGAAGGTCTGCGCATCGGCCTGCCGCGCGAGTTCTTCGCCGAAGGCATGGCCGACGACGTGCGTGCCGCTGTCGAGGCCGCACTCGACCACTACCGCGCGCTCGGCGCCACCACGGTCGAGGTATCGCTGCCCAACGCGAAGCTGGCGATCCCGGCCTACTACGTGATCGCGCCGGCCGAGTGTTCGAGCAACCTGTCCCGCTTCGACGGCGTGCGCTACGGCCATCGCGCCGCGGACTACGGCGACCTGGCCGACATGTACAGCAAGAGCCGCGCCGAGGGCTTCGGCGCCGAGGTCAAGCGCCGCATCCTCGTCGGCACCTATGTGCTGTCGCACGGCTACTACGATGCCTATTACCTGCAGGCGCAGCGCCTGCGCCGACTGATCGCGCAGGACTTCCAGGCCGCGCTGCAGCAGTGCGACGTGATCGCCGGCCCGACCACGCCGACCACCGCCTGGGCGCTGGGCCAGATGGCGGACGACCCGGTGCAGATGTACCTGTCGGACATCTACACCATCGCGGTGAACCTCGCCGGCCTGCCCGGCCTGTCGCACCCGGTCGGCTTCGGTACCGACGGCCTGCCTGTGGGGCTGCAGCTGATTGGCGACTACTTCGCCGAGGCACGGCTGCTGAACGCCGCACACCGCTTCCAGCAGGTCACCGACTGGCACGCCTGCCGGCCGGCCGCCGCCTGAGACAGACCGCGATGCGGGCAGCGCTGCGCCACACGCTCCGTCACGGGCTGTTCGTGCTCGCCGGCGGGCTGCTGGCGTCCTGCGGCGTGCTGCCGCCGGCACCGCCTTCGGCGCAGCCGGACGTCGCACGCCCGAGCGAGGCGCCCGGCCGCCTGAAGCCGATGCCGGTGCGCCCGCTGGACGTGAAGGCCAACTGCCGCTTCCGCGACGAAGCCGGCTACGCAGCGACGGCCGTCCTCGACATCAGCCACGCCGAGGTGAAGGCGTTCAGCGCCACGGTGGACATACCGCGCCGCGGCAGCTGCCGCTTCGACGGCCCCTTCACCCAGACCCGCCGCCTGCCAAGCGTGGAGTTGCGCGCGCAGGACGGCTGCACCGTCAACATCTGGGAACAGGGCCAGCAGGTGACAGTGGGCTTCTCCAACTGCGCGCGGCGCTGCAGCCGCGGCACTTTCGACTACGTATGGCCGATCATCGTCGATCGGACCAGCGGCGAATGCCACTGAGCATTTGCCGCGAACCGCAACAAGAGAAACGACCATGAGCAGAACGGATTGGGAAGTCGTGATCGGGCTGGAAGTGCATGCCCAGCTCAACACCGCCAGCAAGATCTTTTCCGGCGCCAGCACTGCCTTTGGCGCCGAGCCCAACGTGCAGGCGAGCGCGGTGGACATCGCCCTGCCCGGCGTGCTGCCGGTGCTGAACCGCGGCGCGGTCGAGCGCGCGATCCGCTTCGGTCTGGCGATCGGCGCCCACGTCGCCGACAAGAGCGTGTTCGCGCGCAAGAACTACTTCTACCCCGACCTCCCCAAGGGCTACCAGATCAGCCAGATGGACCTGCCGGTGGTGGTCGGCGGCGCGATCACGATCCGCGTCGGCGAGGGCGAGCAGGCCTACGAAAAGACCGTGCGCCTGACCCGCGCCCACCTCGAGGAAGACGCCGGCAAGAGCCTGCACGAGGACTTCCACGGCATGACCGGCATCGACCTCAACCGCGCCGGCACGCCGCTGCTCGAAATCGTCTCCGAGCCCGACATGCGCTCGTCGGCCGAAGCCGTGGCCTACGCCCGCGCGCTGCACGCGCTGGTGCGCTGGATCGACATCTGCGACGGCAACATGCAGGAAGGTTCGTTCCGCTGCGATGCCAACGTGTCGGTGCGCAAGAAGGGCGCGACCGAGTTCGGCACCCGGCGCGAGATCAAGAACCTCAACTCCTTCCGCTTCCTGCAGCAGGCGATCGACTACGAGGTGCAGTGGCAGATCGACACCATCGAGGACGGCGGGCGCATCCAGCAGGCCACGGTGCTGTTCGACCCCGACACGGGCGAGACGCGCATGATGCGCAGCAAGGAAGACGCGCATGACTACCGCTACTTCCCCGACCCCGACCTGCTGCCGCTGATGATCTCGGACGAGTGGAAGGCGCGCGTGCAGGCGGCGATGCCCGAACTGCCGGGGGCGATGAAGGCGCGCTTCATGGACGCATGGGGCCTGTCCGCCTACGACGCGACCACGCTCACCGCGTCCAAGGAAGTCGCCGACTTCTACCAGGCCACGGTGTCGGCCGCCGGCGCTGCGCTCGCCAAGCCTTGCGCCAACTGGGTGATGGGTGATCTCGCCGCACGCCTGAACAAGGCCGAACTCGACATCGGCGCATCGCCGGTGTCGCCCGCGCAGCTCGCCGGACTGGTCGCGCGCATCGCCGACAACACCATCTCCAACGCCATCGCCAAGAAGGTGTTCGAGGCGCTGTGGAACGGTGAAGGCACCACGGCGGACGAGGTCATCGACAAGCAGGGGCTCAAGCAGGTCACCGACACGGGCGCCATCGAGGCCATGATCGACGAGGTGCTCGCCGCCAACCAGAAGTCGGTCGACGAGTTCCGCGCCGGCAAGGAGAAGGCCTTCAATGCCCTGGTCGGCCAGGTCATGAAGGCGAGCAAGGGCAAGGCCAGCCCGGCGCAGGTCAACGAGCTGCTGAAGAAGAAGCTCGGCGCCTGATCGCGCAGCGCCCGATTCGGGCACTGCGACCGACCCCGCGTTCGACCGCTTCGGCGGCCCGGCCGCGGGGTCGGTGCCGTTTACGGCCTGCACCACACTTGCCCTGCATCAATAACATCTCCAGCACTTCGTCACATTCTTATATTCTTCGATACTGACGAAGCCGGCCTCGAATCGCGGACACAAGTCGCCGGCGCAGGAGGAGAGATGGATGCATCGGTCGACCTGATCGACTGGCTGGGTGAAGACCTGAGCCTCGCGCTCGGCGGCCTGGTCATCGGCGCGCTGTTCGGCTTCTTCGCGCAGCGTTCCCGCTTCTGCCTGCGTGCGGCCGTCGTCGAGGTGGCGCGCGCCCAGGCGGGTGCCAAGCTGTCCATCTGGCTGCTCGCGTTCTCCTCGGCGCTGATCCTGACCCAGACGCTGATCCTGCTCGGCCTGTTCGACACCGCCAACGTGCGCCAGCTGTCGAGCCAGGGCAGCCTGTCGGGTTCGCTGATCGGCGGCCTGCTGTTCGGCATCGGCATGGTGCTTGCGCGCGGCTGCTCCAGCCGCCTGCTGGTGCTGGCGGCCAACGGCAACCTGCGCGCACTGCTGTCGGGCCTGATCTTCGCCGTCACCGCGCAGGCATCGATGAACGGCATCCTGTCGCCGTGGCGCGAGGCCCTCGGCAAGTTGTGGACCATCGAGGGCGGCAACGCGCGCGACCTGCTGGCCTGGGCCGGCATCGGCAACAGTGGCGGCCTGCTGTTCGGGCTGCTCTGGTTGGCGGCCGGTGCCTGGTTCGCGCGCCGGCACCGCATCGACGGCTGGGGCTGGGTGGGCGGCATCGCGGCGGGCCTGATGGTGGGTTGCGCCTGGTGGTTCACCTACCGCATGGCCGGTCTGCTGTTCGAACCGACGCCGGTACAGAGCATGTCCTTCACCGGCCCGTCGGCCGACGTGCTGATGCTGGTGCTGTCGCCACCGGGCCAGCCGCTCAACTTCGACCTCGGCATGGTGCCGGGCGTGTTCCTCGGTTCGTTCATTGCCGGCCTGTTCGCCCGCGAACTGAAGCTCGAGGGCTTCCAGGGCGGACACGCGATGCGGCGCTACATCGCCGGCGCAGTGCTGATGGGTTTCGGCGGCATGCTGGCGGGCGGCTGCGCCGTGGGCGCCGGCGTGTCGGGCGCCGCGGTGTTTGCGGTAACGGCATGGGTGACGCTGGCCGCGATGTGGGCCGGCGCAACCCTGACCGACTGGCTGGTCGACCGCCCGGGCGCCACCGCGGCTGTCGGCGCCAGCGGGACGGTATCCGCACCCAGCCAGCCATGACACGCGGCGCCAGCCGGGCGTCATCGCTTCGCTATACTTCGGATTCCCCCACCGACCGCGCGGAGTCTCCGATGTGCCAGCTGCTCGGCATGAACTGCAATGTGCCGACCGATATCTGTTTCTCCTTCGCGGGTTTTCGTGCCCGTGGCGGCCTGACCGACCATCACCGCGACGGCTGGGGCATCGCCTTCTTCGAGGGCGCTGGCGCGCGGGTCTTCCTCGACCCCAGTCCCAGCGCCGATTCGCCGGTCGCCGAGCTGGTCAAGCACTACCCGATCCGCTCGCTCAACGTCATCGCCCACATCCGCAAGGCCACGCAGGGCGAGGTGAGACTGGAGAACACCCACCCTTTCCAGCGTGAACTGTGGGGGCGCTACTGGATCTTCGCCCACAACGGCAACCTGAAGAACTTCGCGCCGACGCTGACGGGCCGCTTCCAGCCGGTCGGCACGACCGACTCCGAACTCGCCTTCTGCTACCTGCTCGATCGCCTCGCACAGCGCTTTCCGCAAGGCACCCGCGACATCGCCGAACTGCATGCCGAACTGCATGCCGAACTGCGCGCGCTCGCCATCGAGATCGGCAGCCACGGCGAGTTCAACTTCCTGCTGTCGGACGGCAACCAGCTGTTCGCGCACTGTTCGTCACGCCTGTGCTATATCGTGCGCAAGGCGCCCTTCCCGGTGGCCCATCTGGCCGATGAAGACCTGACCGTCGACTTCAACGAAGTCACCACCCCGCTCGACCGCGTCGCCGTGATCGCCACCACGCCGCTGACCGACAACGAATGCTGGACGCAGATCGCGCCGGGCAACCTGCTCGCCTTCCGCGACGGTGAACCGGTCGCGCTGCGCGACACGACAACCGTTGCGCAGGACTATCCTCGTGGCACAGTGACAAATGCGTAGCAGTTCCTCGCGGGCGGCAGCAAGACGGGTTAGAGTTCGTATCCGCCCGGGGTTTCGAGTCGTCGAGGTTTGATCATGGATTGTCCGTTGTGCACGCCTTCCGCCGAGCAGGTCGTCTGGGAGGATGATCGCTGCCGCGTGATCCGCGTCGACGATCCCGCCCATCCGGGTTTTTGCCGGGTGATCTGGCGCGAGCACGTGGCGGAGATGACGGACCTGCTCACCGCCGACCGGCGCCACCTGTTCGCGGTGGTGATGGCGACCGAACGCGCGCTGCGCGACCTGCTGCATCCGGACAAGATCAACCTCGCCAGCTTCGGCAACATGGTGCCGCACATGCATTGGCACGTGATCCCGCGCTATCGCGATGACAGCCACTTCCCGGAGTCGGTGTGGGGCACGCCCCAGCGTCCCGGCGTGGCGCATGCTGCAGCCGACCCTGTCGCCCTGGCGCGTGCGATCGACAGCGCACTTGCCGCGGGTCAATGACCCCGCCGCTTACGACCGAGGCCCTTCGACGATGGACTTCTCCAGCCCCGCAGCCTGCCTTGACCAGCTGCAACGCCTGCACCCGATCGACATCCCGGCGACCCACGCGACGCTGACGCGCATCGTCGAGGGACTGCTCGACGCGAAGCCGGCGCCCAACCAGCATCTCGAGGTGCTGGAGGCCGCGCGCGAAGTCATCGCCTACGCCCAGCACGAAACGGCCCGTCGCTATGCAGCCCAACCACTGCCGCCCGACAGCGAGGAGAACCGCACCCTGCTCGAAGTCGTTAAGCTGTGGCGCAAGCTGTCGCACTCCTACGCCCAGATCGCCCGCGTCGACGCCGCCGGAGGCACGCTGTTCGACCAGCGCGCGCTGCTGGCCCAGCGCCGCACGCACTACGCCGGCCTCGCGCTGTTCGAGTACTTCCGCGCCCACCGCGCCGTGCCTGCCGGATTCTGGACCGAGATCCACACCAGCTACCGTGATGCCATCGAGACCGGCGTGCATCGCACGCGCGTGGCCGATCCGCTCAACGAGGTGTGGCGTGCCCAGAGTCCACTGGAAGCCTACGTCTCGATCCTGCTGCTGGACCTGGCCAATCCCTACGGCCGCAGCGAGCGCGAGCTGAACTGGATCATGCGCTGGGCGCAGCGCTTCGCGCCCTATTGCAGCCTGTCGCAGGACACGCAGCAGTTCAAGCCCACCGAGTACGGCGTGGACCTGGCGGGCGATCTCGGCCTGCGTCCGCTCGGGGTGCAGGCCGCCGCCGACACCTTGCAGCGCTTCGACGGCAGCGGCCTTGCGAGCCAGATCCAGGCGGTGCTCGAGCAGTTCAAGCGCGGCGTCAAGCCGGCCTCGCTCGGCCTGGGCGAGGACTGCCCGACCGACGCCAGCGCGCGGCTCCTGCTGTCGCTTTACCGCCCGTGGGGACGAGGCACGGCCGGTCGTCGCTTTCCGCGGCGTCACAAGCAGGGCAGCGTGGAGCTGACCGGCGACTGGCTCACGATCGGCTTCGCGGTAGACGGCGAGATCTTCCGCCAGCCCAAGCTTGAGAGCCCGCTGCACCTGCTGCGCGACGACATCTCGCTGTTCACCTTCGGCGAGCGCGCGATGGCAGTCACGGACAGCCAGCAGGCACGGGAACGCAATCTGCGCGATGCCGAACGGCTCGGCCTGGACTACGAACAATGGGAGCTCATCGACCACTCGGTCGGGGGCTTCCGGTTGCGGCGCGGCGAGGCCGGCGAACGCCTTGCCCACCACCAGTTGGTCGGCGTGCGGCCGCTCGACGGCGACCGCTTCGTGCTGGGCGACCTGAGCTGGCTGATGTATCGGGAAGACGGAGTGCTGGAAGCAGGCGTCGAAGTCCTGCCCGGCGTACCGCACATGGTGGCCGTCCGCCAGGCAGGCCCCAAGGACGGCCGCAAGCCCTACCAGCAGGGCTTCCTGCTGCCCGAATCACCCTCGATGAAGTCTCCTGCGGCGCTGGTGCTGCCCGTGCTCTGGTTCCAGGCCGGACAGCTCGTCGAGGTCCGCCATCGCGACCAGCGCCGCCAGGTCCGCCTCAGCCGGATGCTGAGGCGCGGGGCGAACTTCGACCTGTGCTCCTACGAGGCGGCCGAGCCGAGTCCCGCCTGAGACGGGCCGCCGGGAAGCGCATCGCGAACCGGCTGCCCTTGCCCGGCTCGCTGCTGACGGCGAGCTCGCCCTGGTGGCGGGTGAGGATGTGCTTGACGATGGCCAGCCCCAGGCCGGTGCCACCGGTCTCGCGCGAGCGCCCGCGGTCGACGCGATAGAAGCGCTCGGTCAGACGCGGGATGTGCTCGGGGTCGACGCCGATGCCGTCGTCCTTGACCCAGTACTCGCCGCCTTCGCCGTCAATCCGCCAGCCGAGTTCGATGTGGCCGCCGGCAGGTGTGTAGCGCACCGCGTTGCTGGCGAGGTTGGAGAAGGCGCTGTGCAGTTCCTTGCGACTGCCCAGCAGGGCGCCGCCCCCTTCAAGCACGAGATTCACGCTGTGGCGGCCTCCCGACAGGATCTCGGTTTCGCGCGTGACCGCGCGCATCAGTTCCTGCACATCCACCTCTTCCTCCAGCGCGGCCGGCGCCCCGGTCTCGAGTGCGGACAGGGCCAGCAGGTCCTCGATCAGGCGCTGCATGCGGGTGGATTGTTCGCTGGCCAGCTTCAGGAAGTGCAGCACGTCCTCGCGACTGAAATCGTCGAGGCCGTCGGTCAGGGTCTCGAGGAAGCCGCCGACCACGGTCAGCGGCGTGCGCATCTCGTGCGACACGTTGGCGACGAAGTCCCGGCGCATGTTCTCGAGGCGCTCGAGCTGCGAGATGTCGCGTGAGACCACCATGCGCCGGCTACCGGCAAAGCGGATGACCTGCACCTGCAAGGTGCGATCGCGACGGCGCAGCGAATGCATGACCAGCGGCTCGGCATACTGCCCGGCCTGCAGGTAGGCGACGAACTCGGGCTGGCGCACCAGGTTGGTAATGGGGGTACGCAGGTCGCGCCGGCGATCGAGTTCGAAATGCTGCTCGGCCATGACGTTGAGCCACTCGATGCTGTCGTCGTCTGCCAGGTAGACGAGGCCGTCGGGCATCGCCTGCGCCGCCTGCTGGAACCGGCCCAGCTCGGCCGACAGCTTGTCACGCACCGCAAGCTCGCGCTGGAAGCGGTCTCCGAGCTCGGCGAACACGCTGCCCCACAGGCCGTCGACCTGCGGCGGCATGTTGCCCGCGGGCTGGCGGGTCCATTCGACCAGCTGGCGCATGTGGCGAGCAAGCAGGATGGCGGCGGCCAGGAAACCCAGCACCACGAGCGCGAGCGCGGCATCTGCACCGCGGTAATGGCCGGCCAGCAGGGCAAGGCCCAGTATGGCCGCCACGGGCAATCCCACACCGGTGGCGATGTAGCGAAGGGGACGATGGATCACGCGCGCTCCGTCAATCGGCAAGTACCGATTATCGCGCGGCGGAAAGCTGCGGTGCCTGGGTCGAGAATCGGTAGCCACTGCCGCGCACCGTCTGGATCAAGGCATCGTGCCCGGAAGGTTCGAGCGCGCAGCGCAGGCGGCGGATGTGCACATCGACCGTGCGCTCTTCGACGAAGACGTGGTCGCCCCACACCTGATCGAGGAGCTGTGCGCGCGAATGCACCCGCTCGGGGTGGGTCATCAGGAAATGCAGCAGACGGAATTCGGTCGGTCCGAGCGCCAGTGCCTCGTCACCCGTGGTGACGCGGTGGGTGGTCGGGTCCAGACGCAGGCCGCCGAGCTCCACGGCGTCTTCCGTCGCCTGCGGCGCCCGGCGGCGCAGCACCGCCTTGATGCGCGCCACCAGTTCGCGCGGGCTGAAGGGCTTGGTGATGTAGTCATCGGCCCCGGTCTCGAGCCCCATCACCTTGTCCTGCTCCTCGCCACGGGCGGTGAGCATGATGATCGGAATCGCGCGGGTGCGCTCGTCTGCGCGCAGGCGGCGGGCGAACTCGATGCCCGATGCGCCCGGCAGCATCCAGTCGAGCAGGATCAGGTCGGGCAAGGCCTCGCGCACGATGCGCTGGGCGGACTCGGCATCCGATGCGCGCACCACGTGGTGGCCGGCGCGATTGAGGTTGGCGGCGATCAGTTCCTGGATCGCCGGTTCGTCTTCCACGAGCAGAATGTTCGCTGGCATGCTGTTGACTCCGGTTGGCCTGCGCAGTGTATTTCAGGTGTTTGACATTTTGATGACGCGTCATGCACCTGAAACACGGTTGCGGCTCTGCCGCGCCGGGGTCGGGCAAGGGTGATTCGGGTATTATTGTGGCCCCCGAACGCGAGGCTTTCGCCATGGCCGGACTGGATCAGAACACGCCGCTACCCACTGAGATCACACTGCACAGCCAGTCGAAGCGGCTCGAGATCGCCTTCGACGACGGCAGCCGCTTCACCCTGCCCTTCGAGTTCCTGCGCGTGCATTCGCCTTCGGCCGAAGTGCGCGGCCACGGCCCCGGCCAGGAAACCCTGCAGCAGGGCAAGCGCGACGTCGACGTGGTCGACCTTCAGCCGGTGGGCAACTACGCGATCCGCCCGGTGTTCTCCGACGGCCACGACAGCGGGCTGTATTCCTGGGACTACCTCTACATGCTCGGCCAGCAGCAGGACGCGCTGTGGCAGAACTATCTCGACCGCCTCGAGCAGGCGGGCGGCACGCGCGATCCCGCCAAGGCGCCCCCGCCGGCGCCCAAGGGCGGCTGCGGACACCATCACTGAGACGATCATGAGCGACAAGACCACGCACTTCGGTTTCCAGACGGTTGCCGAAGAGGCCAAGGAAAAGAAGGTGGCCGAGGTGTTTTCCTCGGTCGCACAAAAGTACGACGTGATGAACGACCTGATGTCGTTCGGCCTGCACCGGATCTGGAAGCACTTCACGATCCAGATCTCGGGCGTGCGTGAAGGCGACCGTGTGCTGGACGTCGCCGGTGGCACGGCCGACCTGTCGCTCGCCTTCGCCCGCAAGGTCGGCACCAAGGGCCAGGTGTGGCTGACCGACATCAACCACGCGATGTTGTCCCGGGGCCGCGACCGCATGGTCGACCATGGCTTCACCATGCCGACCGCGCAGTGCAACGCCGAGAAGCTGCCCTTCCCGGACGACTGGTTCGATTGCGTCACGGTCGCCTTCGGCCTGCGCAACATGACGCACAAGGATGTCGCGCTGGCCGAGATGCGCCGCGTGCTGCGCCCCGGCGGCCGCCTGCTGGTGCTCGAGTTCTCGCGCGTGTGGAAGCCGCTGTCGCCGCTGTACGACCTCTACTCGTTCAAGCTGCTGCCCTGGATGGGCGAGAAGGTGGCGAACGACGCGGAAAGCTACCGCTACCTCGCCGAATCGATCCGCATGCACCCTGGGCAGGAAGAACTGAAGTCGATGATGGAACAAGTCGGCCTCGCGCGTGTCGATTACTTCAACCTCAGCGCGGGCGTCGTCGCCCTGCACCGTGGCTACAAGATCTGAACCTGGAGACTGACCAAAGATGAAAAACCTCTTCCTCACCCTGATCGTGGCCGTGCTGTCGTTCGGCTTCGGCGCGCCCGAAGCCGAAGCCAAGCGCCTTGGCGGCGGCAGCAGCTTCGGCATGCAGCGCCAGGCCACGCCCCAGCAGGCCCCGCGCCAGCCTGCCGCCACGCAGACACCGGCCTCCGCCGCAACGCCCGCCGCCGCACCCAAGCGTTCGTGGATGGGTCCGGTCGCCGGCCTTGCCGCTGGCCTGGGTCTCGCCGCCCTGTTCTCGCACCTTGGCCTCGGTGAGGAAATGGCGTCGTTCATGATGATCCTGCTGCTGGCCGTTGCAGCCTTCTTCATCTTCCGCCTGCTGTTCCGCCGCGGCGGCAACACCCAGCAAGGCCAGAACCTGCAATACGCCGGTGCCAGCGCCGCGTCGGGCGCCGCCACGCCGCTGCGTCCTGCCCCGGCTGCTGCCCCGATGTCGGGTGCTGGTACCTCTGCCTCGGGCCTCGACAAGGCGATTGCCGAAGGTTTCGACGTGCAGGGTTTCGCCCGCCAGGCCAAGCTGAACTTCATCCGCCTCCAGGCCGCCAACGATACCGGCAACCTCGACGACCTGCGTGAATTCACCACGCCCGAAGTCTTCGCCGAAATCCGCATGCAGCTCACCGAGCGCGGCACCGCCGAACAGCGTACCGATGTGGTTGAGTTGAACGCTGACGTGGTCGATGTCGAGGAAGAGAACGGCCGCTACGTCGTCAGCGTCCGCTTCAACGGACTGCTGCGCGAGGAAGAAGGGGCTGCGCCGGCAAGCTTCGACGAGATCTGGCACCTGACCAAACCCGTCAGCGGCAGCGGTGGCTGGCTGATCGCCGGCATCCAGCAGATCAGCTGATCGTCGTATCATCGACGGGGAGGCCCAAGGGCCTCCCCGTTTTGCTTTCAGGTCCGCCCTTTCGTACCCTGCTCCGGCTCAGACACCATGCTGTCCAGCGTTTTTCTCTCCGCCACCAATCACCTGCTATCGCAATCGGGCTGGGCGCGCACCCGCCTCCAGCCACATGCCGGACGCACCGCGCGGCTGGCGATTGCGCCGCTCGCGGATCTCGACTTCTCGGTTTCCGTGGAGGGTTACTTCGCCGCCTGGTCGGGCGAGGACGCGCCCGAAGTGCTGTTGCGGCTCGCGGCGGTCGATCTGCCGAAGCTCCTGGTCGATGGCCTGGAGACCGCGATGCGCCACGTGCGCATCGAAGGCAATGCCGAATTCGCCGACGCCCTGGGCTTCGTGTTCCGCCACCTGCGCTGGGACGCGGAAGAGGATCTGTCGCGCGTATTCGGCGACATTGCCGCCCATCGCATGGTCGAAGGCGGCAAGCAATTGGTCGGTGAGGGACGGCGGTCGCTCGTGCGCGTGGGCGGCAACCTGGCCGAGTACCTCACCGAAGAGTCTCCGCTGCTCGTCCCGCGCAGCGCGCTCGCCGAGCTATCGCACGACGTCATCGCACTGCGCGACGCGCTCGGCCGGCTAGACAAGCGGGTTTCCCGCCTCGAAGGGCGGCGCTGAACAACACGCCATCCCGAACGGACAGCCCGAGCGCGGAACCAAAAAAAAGCAGCTCCGGAGAGCTGCTTTTTTCTTCCCGCCCCATCCATCGACGGAGCGGAGAAGCGATCAGTGGCCGCGCTTGCGCAGGCGCTCGATCGCGGCGAGTTGTGCCACTGCTTCCATGAGCTCGGCCTGGGCCTTGGCGTAATCCAGACGCGCGGTCTGATTGGCCATTGCCTCTTCGGCCTTCTTCTTGGCTTCCAGCGCCTTCGCTTCGTCCAGATCCTTGCCGCGGATCGCGGTGTCGGCAAGCACCGTCACCAGACCCGGCTGAACCTCGAGCAAACCACCGGCAACGAAAACAAGCTCTTCTTCCGCCTGATTCGGAACCTTGACCCGCACCGCACCCGGTTTGATCCGGGTCATCAGCGGCATGTGGCCGGGCAGAATGCCGAGTTCACCCGCCTCGCCAGGCAGCGCGACAAACTCTGCCAGCCCGGAGAAGATCTGCTCTTCCGCGCTGACGATGTCGACATGAACCGTCATAGCCATGTTGTTTCCTTTTCAAATCCGCGCGGCACCGAGGTACCGCGCGGGCGGACGAATTACTGCAGCTTCTTCGCCTTCTCGATGGCCTCGTCGATGTTGCCGACCATGTAGAAGGCCTGTTCCGGCAGGCTGTCCAGTTCGCCGCTGACGATCATCTTGAAGCCCTTGATCGTGTCCTTCAGCGAGACGTACTTGCCCGGCGAGCCGGTGAACACTTCCGCAACGTGGAAGGGCTGCGACAGGAAACGCTGGATCTTACGCGCACGAGCCACGGAGAGCTTGTCTTCCGGCGACAGCTCGTCCATACCCAGAATCGCGATGATGTCGCGCAGTTCCTTGTACTTCTGCAGGGTCTGCTGAACCTGACGGGCCACGCCGTAGTGCTCTTCGCCCACGACCAGCGGGTCGAGCTGGCGCGAGGTGGAGTCGAGCGGATCGACGGCCGGGTAGATACCCAGCGCGGCGATGTCACGCGACAGCACGACGGTGGAGTCGAGGTGCAGGAAGGTCGTGGCAGGCGACGGGTCGGTCAAGTCATCCGCCGGCACATACACAGCCTGGATCGAGGTGATCGAGCCAACCTTGGTGGAGGTGATGCGCTCCTGCAGACGGCCCATTTCTTCGGCCAGCGTCGGCTGGTAACCCACCGCGGAAGGCATACGGCCCAGCAGCGCGGACACTTCGGTACCGGCCAGGGTGTAGCGGTAGATGTTATCCACGAAGAACAGGATGTCACGGCCTTCGTCACGGAAACGCTCGGCCATGGTCAGGCCGGTCAGCGCCACGCGCAGACGGTTGCCCGGGGGTTCGTTCATCTGACCGAACACCATCGCAACCTTGTCCAGAACGTTGGAGTCCTTCATCTCGTGGTAGAAGTCGTTACCCTCACGAGTACGCTCACCCACGCCAGCGAACACCGAGAGACCCGAGTGCTGCTTCGCGATGTTGTTGATCAGCTCCATCATGTTCACGGTCTTGCCGACGCCGGCGCCACCGAACAGACCCACCTTGCCGCCCTTGGCGAACGGGCAGATCAAGTCGATAACCTTGATGCCGGTTTCGAGCAGTTCCACGGACGGGGACAGCTCGTCGAACTTCGGCGCCTTCTGGTGAATGGCGCGCAGCTCGTCGGTTTCGATCGGGCCGGCTTCGTCGATCGGGCGACCCAGCACGTCCATGATGCGACCCAGCGTGCCGTGGCCGACCGGGACCGAGATCGGCTTGCCGGTGCTCGAAACCTTCATGCCACGGCGCAGGCCGTCGGAAGAACCCAGCGCAATGGTACGCACCACGCCGTCGCCGAGCTGCTGCTGAACCTCGAAGGTCAGGCCAGCTTCGGCGAAGGAGTCGGCAGCGTCCTCGAGCTTCAGGGCGTCATACACCTTGGGCATCGCTTCACGCGGGAACTGGATGTCCACCACCGCGCCGATGCACTGAACGATCGTACCTTGACTCATCGTCATATCCTTAAATCAATAATCCGTTACACCGCGGCGGCGCCGCCGACGATTTCCGACAGCTCCTTCGTGATCGCGGCCTGGCGGGTCTTGTTGTAGACCAGCTGCAGTTCGCCAATCACGTTCTTGGCATTGTCGGAAGCGGCCTTCATTGCCACCATGCGCGCGCTCTGTTCGGATGCCATGTTCTCGGCCACGGCCTGGTAGACCAGCGCCTCGACGTAGCGGACCAGCAGTTCGTCGATGACGACCTGCGGATCCGGCTCGTAGAGGTAATCCCACGAGCTGTCCGGCGTGCCCAGCTTCTCGCCGGTGAGCGGCAGCAGCTGCTCGAGCACCGGTTCCTGCTTCATGGTGTTCACGAAGCGGGTATAGGCCAGGTAAACCGCGTCGAGCTCGTCGTTCTGGAACGCGTCGAGCATGACCTTGACCGGACCGATCAGCTTTTCCAGGTGCGGCGTGTCACCCAGCTGGGTAACGTTCGACACCACCTTGGCGCCCATGCGCTGCATGAAGCCCAGACCCTTGTTGCCGATGGCGCAGGCACGGATCTCGGTCACGCCCGAGGACTCCCAGTCCTTCATCGCGTTGAGCGCGATACGCTGGACGTTGGTGTTGAGGCCACCGCACAAACCCTTGTCGGTGGTCACCAGGATCAGCCCCACCCGCTTGACCTGGTCCTTGCGGACCAGGAACGGGTGCTTGTAGTCGGTCACATTGGCCTGGGACAGGTTCGCGGCGAGTCGGCGGATCTTCTCGGCAAAGGGGCGGGCGGCACGCATCCGGTCCTGCGCCTTGCGCATCTTGGATGCAGCCACCATCTCCATGGCCTTCGTGATCTTGCGCGTGTTTTGCACGCTCTTGATCTTGGTACGGATTTCCTTACCGCTAGCCATATTCCGTCTCCCTCGCCGGCCTTAAGCCCAGCTCTTCTTGAACTCGGCGATCGCGGCAGCCAGGGTCTTTTCGCCGTCGGCGTCCAGTTCCTTCTTGCTCAGGATCGAGGAGACCAGATCGGCCTGCTTGGTCTTGACGAATTGCAGCAGCGCGGCTTCGAAGGCCAGCACGCGACCCACGTCGACGTCGTCGAAGTAGCCGTTGTTCACCGCGTACAGCACGATGGCCATGTCGGCGATCGACATCGGCGAGTACTGAGCCTGCTTCATCAGTTCGGTAACGCGGCGGCCACGCTCGAGCTGCTTGCGGGTCGCATCGTCCAGGTCAGAAGCGAACTGGGCGAACGCAGCGAGTTCGCGGTACTGCGCGAGGTCGGTACGGATACCGCCGGACAGCTTCTTGACGACCTTGGTCTGCGCAGCACCACCGACGCGGGACACCGAGATACCGGCGTTGATCGCGGGACGGATACCGGCGTTGAAGAGGTCGGTTTCCAGGAAGATCTGGCCGTCGGTAATCGAGATCACGTTGGTCGGAACGAACGCGGACACGTCGCCGGCCTGGGTCTCGATGACCGGCAGTGCGGTCAGCGAACCGGTCTTGCCCTTGACTTCGCCGTTGGTGAACTTCTCGACGTAATCGGCGTTCACGCGCGCGGCGCGCTCGAGCAGACGGGAGTGCAGGTAGAACACGTCGCCCGGGTAGGCTTCACGGCCCGGCGGACGGCGCAGCAGCAGCGAAACCTGGCGATAGGCCCAGGCCTGCTTGGTCAGATCGTCATAAACGATCAGGGCGTCCATGCCGCGGTCGCGGAAGTACTCGCCCATCGTGCAGCCGGCGTAGGCAGCCAGGTACTGCATGGCGGCAGATTCCGACGCGGTGGCGGCGACGACGATGGTGTATTCCATCGCGCCGTTCTCTTCCAGCTTGCGCACGACGTTGGCAACGGTCGAGGCCTTCTGGCCGATGGCCACGTACACGCAGTACATGTCCTGGCCCTTCTGGTTGATGATCGCGTCGACCGCGACGGCAGTCTTGCCGGTCTGGCGGTCGCCAATGATCAGCTCGCGCTGGCCACGGCCAATCGGCACCATCGAGTCGACCGATTTCAGGCCGGTCTGCACCGGCTGCGAAACGGACTGACGGGCGATGACACCCGGCGCGACCTTCTCGATCTTGTCAGTGAGCTTGGCGTTGATCGGGCCCTTGCCGTCGATCGGCTGACCCAGCGCGTTCACGACGCGACCGATCAGCTCGGGGCCGACGGGCACTTCGAGAATGCGGCCGGTGGCCTTGACGGTGTCGCCTTCGGTGATGTGCTCGTACTCGCCGAGCACCACGGCGCCGACGGAATCACGCTCGAGGTTGAGCGCCATACCGAAGGTGTTGCCGGGGAATTCCAGCATTTCGCCCTGCATCACGTCGGTGAGGCCGTGGATGCGGGTGATGCCGTCGGTGACGGAAACCACCGTGCCCTCGTTACGCGACGTGGCGGCGAGCTGCAGGTTCTGGATCCGGCTCTTAATCAGATCACTGATTTCAGAGGGGTTGAGTTGCATAGCTTTTATGCTCCTAGTTCTTTAGCGCAGCGGCCATGTTCGCGAGCTTGCCGCGGACCGAGGCGTCGATGACTTCGTCGCCGACGGCGATGCGAACCCCGCCGATGAGGGCAGGGTCGATGTGGACCTGGACATTCAGTTTGGCCTTGAAGCGCGCTTCGAGGTCAGCCTTCAGTGAGGTCAGCGTTGCATCGTCGAGGGGGAAGGCAGAGGCGATATCCGCCTCGAGGACACCTTCGTGTTCGTTCTTCAGTGCAACGAACAGGTCACGGATCTCGGGAAGCACCTGCAGGCGTTCGTTATCCACGAGGACACGGACGAAATTCTGCTGTTCTGCGGACAGGGTCCCGGCCACATCCAGCACCAGCTGCATGAGCTGGCCGGCGGTGAGCTTGGGATCGGAAATGCAGGCCCGCATGGTGGAATCGGCCGCCACGACGGCGAGCCGATCCAGTGCTTCCGACCAAGGCCCCAGCGCACCTGCCCCGCGAGCCAGCTCGAAGGCGGCATCCGCATAGGGGCGCGCGATGGTGACGTTCTCGGCCATGACTTATTGCAGTTCCTGTTTCAGGTTGGCAAGCAGTTCGCCGTGCACCTGGGCGTTGATTTCGCGGCGCAGGATCTTCTCGGCGCCGGCAACGGCCAGATTCGCGACCTGGTCGCGCAGGGCTTCCTTGGCGCGCTGGGCAGCCACACCGGCTTCCGCCTCGGCGGCTTCACGGGCGGCCGCAATGATGCGGGCGGCTTCGGCACGGGCCTCGTCGACAAGTTGGCTCGCCTGCTTTTCAGCGGAGGCACGCACATCACCCGCAGATTCGCGGGCCTTGCGCAGTTCCTCGACGACCTTCTTCTCGGCGAGTGCCAGATCGGCCTTGGCCTTGTCCGCAGCTGCCAGCCCGTCGGCGATTTTGTTCGCACGCTCGTCCAGTGCCTTCACGATGGGCGGCCACACGAATTTCATCGTGAACCACGCCAGAATGAAGAACACAACGAGCTGGGCTATCAGGGTTGCGTTCAAATTCACGGTTCTTGGCCCTCAGGTTGGTTCAAAAAAGGATGAACTCGAACCGATCAGAGCTGGAACGGGTTGGCGAAGGCGAACATCATGGCGATACCGACACCGATCAGGAACGCGGCGTCGATCAGACCGGCCAGCAGGAACATCTTGGTCTGCAGGGCGTTCATCAGTTCAGGCTGACGAGCGGAAGCTTCGAGGTACTTGGAACCCATGATGCCGATACCGATACAAGCGCCGATAGCACCCAGACCGATGATCAGACCAGCAGCCAGAGCAACAAAACCCAGAACGTTTTCCATGACAACTCCTTAGTGGGGAAGGTGAGTTTAAAAAACCAGTACTGCTTTAAAGTGAAACTGAAACTTAGTGGCTTTCGTGCGCCTGACCGACGTACACCAGAGTCAGCATCATGAAGATGAAGGCCTGCAGCGTAATGATCAGGATGTGGAAGATCGCCCAGATGGTACCGGCGACCACATGACCGACGAAGCCGAACACGGTGGCGGTACCGCCCAGCAGCGCGATCAGGATGAACACGAGCTCGCCAGCATACATGTTGCCGAACAGTCGCATGCCGTGGGACACGGTCTTGGCGAGGAACTCGATGATCTGCATCGCGAAGTTCACCGGGTACAGCAGCGGATGGCTGCCAAACGGGGCGGTGAAGAGTTCATGCACCCAGCCCGAAACGCCCTTGATCTTGACGTTGTAGTACAGGCACAGCAGCAGCACGCCGATCGACAGACCGAGCGCGGCAGAGAGGTCGGCGGTGGCCACGACGCGCATGTAGGCGTGGGCGGGATCGCCACCGGCGGCGGAATAGACACCGGTCCAGATCATCGGAATCAGATCGACCGGCACCAGGTCCATCGCGTTCATCAGGAAAATCCAGACGAAGACCGTGAGTGCGAGCGGCGCGACGAAGCGACGCGATTCGGCGCTGTGGACGATGCCCTTGGCCTGATCGGCCACCATCTCGACCAGCAGTTCGACGAAACCCTGGAAGCGCCCCGGCACGCCGGAGGTCGCCTTGCGGGCGGCCAGCCACAGAATGAAGACGGTAAAAAGACCCAAGGCAATCGAAAAGAACATCGAGTCGATATTGATGATGCTCCAATCGACGATGTTCTCCTGGGGGTGCCCGGAGTTGTTGAAGTGTCCGAGGTGGTGAATTACGTACTCGGATGCGGTGGGAGCGTTTCCAGCCATGATCAGGTCTTCACCAAAAATGCAAACAAATTCGCCTTAAGCGCCAGGATCAGGCCAATCAGCATCGCGCCCCAGTGGAGCTGCGGATAGAGGGCCCAAACCAGCACCAACAATCCCACGATCGAGGCGACCTTGAAGAGCTCGCCTGCGACGAAAGCGGCCACGCTCGCCGTCCCGGCCTTGCGCGTGATCGCAGCAAGACGAACAGCGAACATCCAGCTTGGCAACACGCATGCCAAGCCGCCCCCTGCAGCAGAGATTGCACCCCGCATCCCGAACAGCGCGGCGGAAATCACCACCGCCAGGATCGTTGCGCCCAACTGCAGTAGAACGGCTTTTAGCATCGGTTGTCGCGCCAGCCTGTTGCTGCAGCCGGCGACCGCCCAAAAATCCCGCGAATACTAGGGGTTATCCACAACAAAGTCAAACTTCAGTTGCATTGCAACAATGACCCCCATAGCCGTCGTGTATCTTATACAAGTCGCCAACCGGAAGAGCGCCGGACGAGGCCCCTCGGACTGTTCCGCGGGAGGCTTGGGGGGCGCCCACGACGCTTATTGACAAGGCATGATCAAGACACGCAAGGCCACGCGCCGGGAGATCCTCGGCTGGAGCATGTTCGACTTCGCGAACCAGGCCTACACCCTGCTGATCGTGACCGTCGTGTTCGGCGACGTCTACACGCGGCTCATCGTCGGCGATGCGCCGGATTACCGCGTGGGCAATCTCCTCTGGAGCACGGCGCTGTGCCTCAGCTACGCACTGGTGGTGCTTACCGCGCCGCTGCTGGGCGCAGCAATGGATGGCGGGCGGGCGAAGAAGCGCATGCTCTTCGCCAGCTACGCCCTCACCGTGGCAAGTACCGCGCTGCTCTACTTTGTCGACCCGGGCCACGTCTGGCTCGGCTTCATCCTGATCGTGATTTCGAATGCGGCCTACTCCGCGGGCGAGTCCTTCATTGCCAGCTTCCTGCCATTTCTCGGCGACACCGACGAGCTGGGACGGATCTCGGGACTGGGCTGGGCCCTGGGCTATGCCGGCGGACTGGTCTCCGCCGGCTTCGTGCTGCTAGTCCTCGGCGAGGTCGCCGCGGACAACTTCGAACGCATCCGCTGGGTCGGCCCCTTCGCCGCGGCCTTCTTCCTGCTCGCAGCGATCCCGACCTTCATCTGGGTGCGCGAGCCCGCCATCGGGGACCGCCGTCGCTTCAACGCCGAACTGGTTCGCATCGCCTACAAGCGCGTTGCGACCACGCTTCGCAGCCTTCCGGAATTCCCGGACCTGCGCCGCCTGTTCATCTCGATTCTGTTTGCGATGGCGGGGGTCTACGTCATCGTCGCCTTCTCGTTCATTTACGGCGCGCAGGTCATCGGCTGGAGCGAGGATACGCGGGCGCTGATGTTCGTCGTGGTGCAGATCACCGCCCTGATCGGCGCCCTGGCGTTCGGTGCGCTGCAGTCCCGCCTCGGCGGGCGGCTCACCTACGCGCTGACGCTGGGACTGTGGATCGCAGCCATCCTGGCAATCTACTTCGTGGGCGAACTGACGACACTGCTCAACCATGCACTGGCCCTCTCGCTGCGCGAGGAGCAGGTGTTCCTCTTCGCTGGGCTGCTGTCCGGCCTCAGCCTGGGGTCAAGCCAGTCCGTGGGGCGGGCGCTGGTAGGCATGTTCTCGCCCGAGGCCCGCGCAGCCGAACTGTTTGGCTACTGGGGCCTGATGAGCAAGCTGGCCGCCATCTTCGGCATCCTCGGCGTCGGCCTGCTGCAGTGGGCACTCGGGCTGCAGGGCGCAGTGCTGTTCTGCATCGTCCTGTTCGCCGCCGCACTCGTGCCGCTCGCAGGCATCGACGAGGCCCGCGGCGTCGATGCGGCGCGGCGCGCATCAGATCCAAGCTGACGCCACCAACGGCCGACGGATTTTCGGCACCCAAGGCCGTGTCGGAAAATCTGACAGTCCGACAACTCCATAAACTCGGCTGATCCGGAAAAGTCTTGTTTCGAAAAGACTTCCGTTAAGTGGCATCACTCTTGCTTGCAAGCTTGTTGTAAATAGTCGGCCCTGAAATATTCAATTTCCCGCTTTCAGCGGCTG
>NZ_NOIH01000036.1 GCF_002245655.1 Thauera propionica
ATCTACAACCGAACCTTGCATAATCGAGGGCCGCGCATAATTGCTCCCGAGCGCAGTCGGCTGGCGGGATCTGGTTCTCGATCCAGTTGTTGTCGATGGGCACGCGACCGTTACCGACGTAGTGCGTGAGCGCGGCCCAGCGCTTGAGGCTGTAGTGGATGGCGCGGGCGATGCCCGAGCCGTTGGGGACTTGGGTGCGCCGCGCGAGCAGCCAAGCGTGCAGGCGTTCGAGGATGGGGCGGGCCGCTGCCGGGCATCGATGTCGAGCTCAGCTCAGCTCGCGTTTGACACCGTAGAGTTCGCCAATGGCCTCGAGCGCCTCGCTGGCGATCTGGCTCTGGGCCGCGAGATCGAAGAACTTGCGCCGCGCGTGCGCCACGCAGCCGGCGTCCGTCACCCCTTGGGCGATCAGCGCCTTGTAGCCAGCGTAGTCGTTGCTGTGTCAGCGTGCCGCGCCACTCGCCCTGAAACGCTTGGGCATGACGGCCCGCGCGGCTGTCGGCGAAGTCGTAGACGACCGCCTTGATCGGATCAAACGCGCCGATGCTGTAGGACCACAGGTAGGCGCGGTGCGTCTTGTCCTCGCCCGGGTCACTTGCTGTGATGGCTTGTGTTTGACCTGGATTTCGATGGTCGCGCAGTTCTGCTAGACCGGGCGGCGTACCACTAAGAAGATGTCGGAGCGCCAGCGCCGAAAACATCGTCATCAACGTCGGGAACGGGCACGCACACTACTACACACTACTACTAAGCGCTTCGGACGCCGGTCGCGCGTGGCGGGCTGTAGAGTGCGTATCTGCCGCACATGACCTGTTGCTTTCGCGGTTAGGTTTTCTCGGGCCGCAGCCAGGCGAGCAGGTCTTGCGCCTGCTTCTCTGAGCCATACGTGAGGTGAAGCAGGAGCTGCACAGGCTTTGGAATGTTCCGTCCGGATTCATAACGGGACCCACCTGACTGCGTCACGCTAATGCGGCTCCAGAATTCCGATTGGTTCAGTCCGAGTTTCTTGCGATGCTCTTGAACTTCAGAACCTGTCTTGAAGCGCAGAGCGGGTTGCTTCTTAGTCTTGCCGGCTGTTGCCTTGCTATCGCTCATTCGCTCACCTCACTGATTGGGAGTCGCTTCCGACGTCACGTCCGGGGAGGAGGCTTCCAAAGCTGCGGTGTTGTCGTTGGCAGGCGCCGCTGATGCAGGGGAGGCGGTAATGGGCTTCTTGCGGCCCTTGCTTTGCGCCGCATTCTCGAGGGCGTCTAGGCTGCCGCCATTGTTCATCCATGCGTCAAACCAAGCTGGTTTGCGACCGCGGCCAGACCAGCCTTGCTCAAGATTGTTCGGATTTCTGTACTTGACTGGAAGTGGCGCATTCTTCGCAGTAGAGGTCTGCGACTTCTTGGTGGCCTTTGAGCTCCTGGCTTGTGCAGTAACTTTCGCCTCGGTGCCAAGTAGTTCCTCTAACTCCATGCCCTCTTCGCGGGCGAGCTTGCGCAGCCGCTTGAGCAGTGCGGCCTTCTTGTCGATTTCGCGCTTGGTGACTTCTTTCGAAATTCGGGCCTGCAGCTGCTTCAGCTGCGCCAGGGTGTAATCAGTCAGGTCGGTCATTCAGGGTCTCGGTTAAGCGAATATGGCACCGATGGATGATGCCATGTTGCGGCACTCAATGACGAGGATTGGGGTGGTGAGCTTCCTGCTCGAGACGCCTTACGGCCTGTGGGTGGCACAGCCGATAATCAAGGCGAAGGGGCTGAGCAAGAAGAGGCGAACAATTGGCGAAGTGATGTTCCAGCGGCTTGATGAGGCGCAAGGGCGCTTCGCAGACGTACTTCCCAAGAAGGCGGGCGGAACGCTGCACTGACGCTTTGCATTCATGTCCGACGCTCAGTGGTCTTGGCTGAGCTGGAGATAAGTCCTTACGGGGGTTTGCGGTGCCGTTGATGTAGGCTGCAGACAGTCAAGACGATCAGGAGAACGCAGATGGCCACGTTACAGCGAATGCTCGTTATCGAACTGCCCATCATTCAGGCGCCGATGGCTGTGGTGCAAGACCGCGCGCTTGGTATCGCGGTGTCGAATGCAGGTGGCCTGGGCTCGCTCCCTTGTGCGATGCTGACCGCGGATACCTTACAACTGGCAGCACCACGGCCATGCTAAATAGGCATAGCCGGATCCAGCTGGGCGCAGCGCTGTTCCGCAGTTATGCTCCTTTAAGGTGGCTGAAAAGTTATTCCGCAATTGGTCTTCGATAAGCTGGGTAAGCGTGCCCCGGAACAGATCGGTGGCCTCGATCAGGCAGTGGCGTGCGTCGAGCAGCAGCACGCAGAAGGTTTCGTGGGGCAGGTGACCCAGGCGCAGGCGCAGCCAGTCGCGCACCACCTGGGGCGAATCGAACAGGGTCTTCTCCGCCAGGGTCTCGCCGAGCGCCCGCCGTGCCAGTTCCATGACCGCCTGCAGTTGGGCATACTTCGCGAGCCCCATGCCCGGCAGGGCGGAGAAATCGGCGGCGCTGGCCGCACACAGGCGCGTCAGGCTGCCGAAGTGGGCGATCAGTTGGCGGGCAAGGTCGACCGCGGTCTGGCCAGGGATGCCTACGCGCAGGAACAGTGCAAGCAGTTCGGCGTCCGACAGCGCAGCCGCGCCGCGGGCAAGCAGTTTTTCGCGTGGGCGCTCGTCGGCGGGCCAGTCGGTGATTGCCATGCGTGGACCTATCGATGGGGTGGTGGGTGGTTCGTGACGGATCGGCCCGGTTGGTTGGCGAATGCGACATCGAGTGTCGCGATTATAAGCGAATGTCATGAGTACTCTGCAGCACCGCAAGATCGTGATTGGCGTCACGGGCGGCGTGGCCGCATACAAGTCGGCGGAACTGGTGCGTCTGCTGGTCAAGGCCGGAGCCGAGGTTCATGTCGTGCTTACGGAGGCGGGCGCACGCTTCGTTACGGCGGTGACCTTCCAGGCGCTGTCCGGCAATCCGGTCTGGACGGACCTGTGGGATGCGCGCGTGCCGAACAACATGGCGCATATCGACCTCGGGCGCGAGGCGGATGCCATCCTGGTTGCGCCGGCCACGGCCGATTTCATCGCCCGTCTAGCGCAGGGTCGTGCGGACGATCTGCTCACTACGCTTTGCCTGGCGCGGGACGTGCCGCTGATCGTCGCGCCGGCGATGAACCGGCAGATGTGGGAGGCGCCGGCCACCCGGCGCAACGTGGCGCAGGTGCTCGAGGATGGCGTCACCGTGTTCGGCCCGGCCGCGGGCGAGCAGGCCTGCGGTGAGGTCGGCATGGGGCGCATGCTGGAGCCGGAGGAACTGTTCGAGCGCCTCGAGGGCTTCTTCGTGCCCAAGCGCCTGACAGGGCGTAAGGTCGTGATCACCGCGGGGCCCACCTTTGAAGCGATCGACCCGGTCCGAGGCATCACCAACATCAGCTCGGGCAAGATGGGCTATGCGCTGGCGCGGGCGTGCGTTCAGGCGGGCGCCGAGGTGGTGCTGGTCAGCGGCCCTGTGAGCTTGCCCGTTCCTGCCGGTGTCCGTCGCGTGTCCGTGAGCGGGGCGCGCGACATGCGCGAAGCGGTTTTTGCAGCCCTGCCGGGTGCGGACGTCTTCATCGGCGTCGCGGCAGTGGCCGACTATCGGCCGCTCGAAGTCGCCGAGCACAAGATGAAAAAGAAGGACGGCATCCTGACGCTGTCGCTGACCCAGAATCCGGACATCCTGGCCGATGTGGCCGCATTGCCGGATGCGCCGTTCTGTGTCGGTTTCGCGGCGGAGAGCCAGGATCTCGACGCCTATGCTGAGGGCAAGCGGCAAAAGAAGGGCTTGCCGATGCTGGTCGGCAACCTCGTGCAGGACGGCATGGGGGCGGACGATAACGTGGTTGTGTTGTATGACGATGCGGGCCGCCATCCGCTGCCGCGCGCGCCCAAGGCCGAGGTGGCGGGCGGTATCGTGGCGCACCTGGCGACGCTGCTCGCTGCGGCGGGGCGCTAGCGCTCGTCCTTATCTCTTATTTACGAGGCAGCTGCGGGCACGCAGGGCCGGCTGAAAGTGAGGTGGAACATGCATCGTATCGACGTGAAGCTGCTTGATGAGCGCCTCAAGGCCCATCCACCCGGATACGCAACGGACGGCGCGGCCGGGCTGGATCTGCGGGCCTGCCTGCCGGGGCCGATCACGCTGCATCCGGGGGAAACGACCCTGGTGCCGAGCGGCCTCGCCATTCATCTGTCCGATCCGGGCCTTGCCGCCATGGTGCTGCCGCGCTCTGGCCTGGGGCACAAGCACGGCATCGTGCTGGGCAATCTGGTCGGGTTGATCGATTCCGACTACCAGGGCCAGATCTTCGTGTCGGTATGGAACCGGGGGCGCGCCACCTTCACCATCCAGCCGATGGAGCGGATCGCGCAACTGGTCGTGGTGCCGGTGCTGCAGGTGGGCTTCAATGTGGTCGACGAGTTCGAGGCGAGCGAGCGGGGCGCAGGCGGTTTCGGCAGCACGGGCAAGCATTGATGCGGCATCCGGGAATCCCGACCGGCGTGCATGTGGTTTGCGAGGGCGATGGGCAGGTGTTGCTTATGCGACGGGCAGGGACGGGGTTCTTCGATGGGCTTTACAGTCTTCCGGGTGGCCATGTGGAGCCGGGCGAGTCGGTGCGTGCCGCAGCGATACGCGAGTTGCGCGAAGAGACGGGGCTGGTGGTCGAGGAAGGTGACCTGGCGTGGCTCGGGGTTGTGCACCGCTTGTCCGACACCAACCGTATCGACTTCTTCTTTCGCGCGGTGCGCTGGGAGGGCAAACCCGCGATCCTCGAGCCCGGAAAGTGCGATCGCCTCGGGTGGCATGGCCGTGAGGACTTGCCGCGACCGATGGTCGGCTATGTCGAGCGCGCGCTGAACCAGAGCGTAGTGCCCTGGATGCTGGAGCTGGGCTGGGCCTGAGTGGCTCGTCGGGCGTGCGACATATTCAGCGTATTAACGCATTCTGATAATCTTTGCGCCTAACCCGGCATGCAGTCCGTGGAGATGAGGAGATGGAGGGAATGATGAGAACCTGGAAGAAGACCGCGCTTGGCGTGATGCTCGGCCTGCTTGTGCCGGCAGCGGCGCACGCGGTGGATCCGCCGAACGTCGACCTGACCCGCGCCGAGGAAATCAGCGCGGGGCGCTGTTCGCTGTGCCACGGGCCGGAGGGCGACAGCGCCTCGGCCCTGTATCCGCGTCTGGCGGGCCAGCATCACCAGTACATTGCGAAGCAGCTCGCCGACTTCCAGTCGGGGCGACGCAAGAGCGACACGATGGGCAGCATGGCTGCCGACCTCAAGCCCGAGGAGATGCTGGCGCTGGGCGTGTTCTTCGAGAAGAAGCCGACCAAGGCGCGTGACGCGCGTGACGCCGATCTGGTGGCCGTCGGTCGCTTCGTGTTCCATCGGGGCAACGAGTTCTCGGGTGTCGCGGCCTGTTCCTCCTGTCATGGCGAACGCGGGCTCGGGACCGAGCAGCTGCCGCGACTCGCGGGCCAGGTGCCGAAGTACATCGAGGTGCAGCTGAAGTCCTTCGAGCAGCGAGAGCGCACCAACGACAACGCCATCATGCATTCGATTGCGTCGAAGCTGACCGAGCTTGAGGTGAAGGCGGTGGCGGCCTACATCAGCACGCTTGATTGAGCGTTGCGAGGCGTCAGCGCGCCTGCCGCAGTCAACGAAAACGGGGCCGTTCGGCCCCGTTTTCGTTGATGTTGCGCGAAGTGCTCAGGCCAGCATGTCGGCCCAGATGTTCTTCGCCCAGGCCAGGGCTGCCTTGCCCTCGAGCTCGTTGGCGGCCATCGACACGCCGCCCGCGCCCTGCACCGGCATCGGCTGCTTCTTCTCGGCGTCGTACTGGTGCACTGAAGCCACGTGGATGACGTTCTTGCTGTCGACGAAGCTGTAGCAGGTGTTCATTACCACCGGCGTCGGGTTCGGGGCCAGGCCCTCGAACAGGTTCAGGATGGCCGCGGCGGCCACCTTGCCGTGCTGGTTGGCCATGTGACCGGACTTGGGCATTGTCGGAGCCGGGAACAGCGCGTCGCCGATCACGTGCACGCCCGGCACGCCCTTGGCTTCCAGCGTCAGCCAGTCGACATCCACCCAACGGTCGTTGATCAACGGCAGGCCTGCCTTCATCGCGATGTTGCCGGCGCGCATTGGCGGGATGACGTTGAGCACGTCAGCCTTGATCTTGTCGAACTCCAGTTCGGCGGTGCGCGACGCTGCATCCACGCCGCGCAGTTCGCTGTTGGGGACGTACTCGATCATGCCCTTGTAGCTCTCGAAGGCCTTGGTAAACAGCGCCTTCTTCGACTGGATTTCGCCGTTGGCGTCGAGCACCAGCACCTTGGACTTCGGCTTCGCCTGGCGCAGGTAGTTGGCGACGACGCAGGCGCGCTCGTACGGTCCCGGCGGGCAGCGGTAGGGCACCTTGGGAATGTGCAGGGCGAACACGCCACCATCGGTCATGTCCTGCAACTGCTTGCGCAACAGCACGGTCTGCGGGCCGGCCTTCCAGGCGTGGGGTACACGTTCCTCGTTGCCATCCAGTCCGGCGACGGCGTTCGGGATGAAATCGATACCGGGCGACAGCACGAGACGGTCATAGCCGACGGTGCCGTGCTTCGCCGTGGTCACGGTGCGCTTCGCCGAGTCGACGGCGGTGACTTCGTCGGTGATCAGCTTGACGCCCCACTTCGACTTCAGGTTGTCGTAGCTGACGGTGATGTCCTCCATCTGCTTGATGCCGCCGATCACCAGGTTGGAGATCGGGCACGAGATGAAGGTGGGGTTGCGCTCGATGAGCGTGACGTCGACGGCGCCCTTGCTCCACATGCGCAGATACTTGGCCGTCGTTGCGCCACCGTAGCCGCCGCCGACGATGACGACATGGCCCCGGGCCTTGCCGCCGACCGTCGCGCAGGCGGAAAGCCCGGCGAGCGTGGTGCTGCCTGCCGCCGCGACACCGGCGGTCTTCAGAAAATCGCGTCTGGTGAACATCGTTCGGTCTCCCCCTTATTTCTGCGCCGCGAACCAGGCGGTGATGAGCTTGAGCTGATCGTCGGAATAGCCCTTGACGATCTGATGCATGATCGTCGCCGGCTTGTCGCCCGACTTGAAGTCCATCAGCTTCTGCATCAGTTTTTCTTGGGTTTCACCGGCCAGCGAGTCCATGCCGCCAACGCTGTGACCATTGGTGCCATGACAGTTGGAGCAGGTTGCTGCCAGGTTGCGGGCCAGGTTCGGGTCCTGTGCATGCGCGAGTGCGCTGAGCCCGGCGAGGCCGAGCATGGCCAGGGCGTGCTTGAGATTCACGTCGTCGTCCCTCCGATTCTTGTGTGGATCCGATGAGCGTCGGGGTGGCGAGGGCCGTCCGGCGCTGTCTCCGGCGCTGATTCTGGCCGGCGGATCGAAGTATAGCGGCATGGATGGCGGGGTACGCCAGCCCTTTTTAACGGTGTTCGTGTCGGATCGCGGGATGCTGCAGCGCAAGAATATTAGTTGTTGACGATATGAGCATATGGTTATAGATTTGACGCAGATCAAAAATGCACCCATAAGCGAGGCTGATGTGGAAGAGCTGGATAAGGTGTTCGAGAGCGTCGCCGAATACTTCAGCCTGCTGTCCGAACCCTCGCGACTGAAGATCATGCATTGCCTGTGCAACGGCGAGCGTTCGGTCAATGAGGTGGTGGAAGCTGCGGGGCTGACGCAGGCGAACGCCTCGCGCCACCTGAACCTGCTGTACCGGTCCGGCGTGGTCGGGCGCCGCCGTGAGGGCAGCCAGGTCTTCTACCGCCTGATCGACCCGAATTTCACCGACCTGTGCCGCACGGTGTGCGTCGGCATCGCATCGCGCGGCGAGGTGCAGCCCAACGCACCGCGACGCGAAACCCTGCTGCAACTCGAGCACGACCTGAAGCTCGAGCGCTGAGTACCAAGTATTCGTCTCAACTTACACACACAACCAGAAACGAGGGGAGTGTACGCATGGCAAACATCGATACCCGGCCTGGCCGGGTCAGGCCTGCGCCGGAAAATTTCCTGACCGATGAGCAGATCGCCGCGGTCAAGGATGGTCGGCGCGACTTCCTGCGAAAGGCATTCGTGACGGCGTCGGCCGCGATGGCGGTGCCCGCCGTGGCGCGCGCTGCCGGCGAAGGCGATCCCGCCATCCTGAATCTGCCGCCGTGGAGCACGTCGCTGGGTCAGCCCGTTGCCGCCAACCCGTATGGCATGCCGTCGAAGTACGAGCGCGGCTTGCAGCGCCGTGAAAGCCCGGGCCTGACCCGCGTCGGCGGTTCGTCCGTGGCCTTCACGCCGCTGCAAGGCCTGTTCGGCATCATCACGCCGTCGGGCCTGCACTTCGAGCGCCATCACCAGGGCTGGCACGACGTCGACCCGTCGAAGCACCGCCTGATGATCAACGGCCTGGTCAAGACCAATGCGGTCTTCACGATGGACGACATCATGCGACTGCCTTCGGTGTCGCGCATCCACTTCATCGAATGCGGTGCCAACACCGGCATGGAGTGGGGCAACGTCGCGGTGCCGACCGTGCAGTACTCGCACGGCATGATCTCCTGTTCCGAGTTCACCGGCGTGCCCCTGAAGGAAATCCTCGACATGTGCGGGGCCGACTACAAGAAGGGCCGCTTCGTGCTGGCCGAAGGCGCCGACGGCTCGTCGATGACCCGCACCATCCCGATGGAACTGATCGAGTCGGGCGAGGTGCTGGTGGCCTACGGCATGAACGGCGAGATGCTGCGTCCCGAGAACGGCTACCCGCTGCGCCTGGTGGTGCCGGGCGTGCAGGGCGTGAGCTGGGTGAAGTGGCTGCGCCGCATCGAGGTCGGCGATAAGCCCTGGGCGACCAAGGACGAGGCGGTGCATTACGTCGACCTCATGCCCGATGGCCTGCACCGCCAGTACACCTCGATCCAGGAGTGCAAGTCGGTCATCACCACCCCGTCGGGCGGCCAGCTGCTGCTCGACAAGGGCTTCTACAACATCTCGGGCATGGCGTGGTCGGGCCGCGGCAAGGTCACCCGCGTCGATGTGTCCACCGACGGCGGCATCAACTGGCGCCAGGCGCGCCTGGAGACGCCGGTGCTGTCGAAGGCGGTCACCCGCTTCAACATCGACTGGGTGTGGGACGGCAAGCCCGCGATCCTGCAGTCGCGTGCGGCCGACGAAACCGGCTACGTCCAGCCGAGCTATGGCCAGCTGCGCAAGGTGCGCGGCACCAAGTCCATCTATCACAACAACGCCATCCAGTCCTGGAAGGTGGTCGAGTCCGGGGAGGTGAGCAATGTCCAGGTTCTCTAAGACGCTGATTGCGCTGCTCGTCGCCGGCGCGGCGACCTCGGCGATGGCCTTCGATCGCTACCAGGGCATCGGTCGTCCGGCCACCACGGCCGAAGTGAAGGCGTGGGACATCGATGTGCGCCCCGATTTCGTCGGACTGCCCAAGGGGTCGGGCAATGTCGACCGCGGCATCGAGCTGTGGGAAACCCACTGCGCCAGCTGTCACGGCGTGTTCGGCGAGTCCAACGAGGTGTTCACGCCCATCGTCGGCGGCACGACGCTGAAGGACATCGAAACCGGCCGTGTCGAGGCGCTGGTGACCGGTTCGTCGCCGCAGCGCACTACGCTGATGAAGGTGCCGACCGTGTCGACGCTGTTCGACTATATCCAGCGCGCGATGCCCTGGACCGCGCCGAAGTCGCTGTCGCCGGACGATGTCTACGCGATCCTCGCCTACCTGCTCAACCTGGGTGAAATCGTGCCGGCCGACTACGTGCTGAGCGACGAGAACATCCGCGAAGTGCAGGAGCGCATGCCCAACCGCAACGGCATGACGACCGACCACGGTATGTGGCCCGGTGCGTCGGCCGCGAAGGGCGGCATCGGCAACGGTGGCAAACCGGACGTCAAGAACGTCGCGTGCATGAAGGACTGCAAGAAGGAAGTCGAGATCGTTTCCGCGCTGCCCGATTACGCCCAGGACGCCCACGGCAACCTCGCCGAGCAGAACCGCCCGGTGGGTCAGACGCGCGGCAAGCAGACCGGTGCGCCGAGCGAGCCGGCCGGTGACGGCAAGCAGTCGGCCGCCGCGGCGACGCTGGCGCTGGCCAACGAGAAGGGCTGCATGGCCTGCCATGGCGTGGCGAACAAGATAATCGGCCCCGGGTACAATGAGATTGCTCAAAAGTATCAAGGCCAGGCAGATGCCGAAGCGAAATTGATCGCCAAGGTCAAGAACGGCGGCCAGGGCACGTGGGGCGCCATTCCGATGCCGCCTCAGGGGCATGTCGCGGACGAGGACATCAAGCGACTCGTCGAGTGGATTCTGGAAGGCGCGAAAGCGCAGTAACACCTCTACAAGGAGAGACGGGATGAATCATCAACGCAGGGATACCCTGAAAGCGGGTAGCGGTCTGGGCGTGTTCGGGCTGCTGGTCGCGGCCGGCATGATCAAGCCGGAACTGGCACAGGCGGCCTGGAACAAGGAAGCCTTCGAGGCCAAGACGCTGGACGCGGCCTTCGGCGTCATCGGCGCCGGCAAGCCGGCCGAGAGCGGCGACGTGGTCATCACCGCGCCCGACATCGCCGAGAACGGCGCGGTCGTGCCGGTTGGCGTGGTCAGCAACATTCCCAAGACCGAATACGTCGCGATCATGATCGAGAAGAACCCGAACATGCTCGCCGCGAGCTTCACCATCCCGGAAGGCACCGTCGCCGACGTGCAGACGCGCGTGAAGATGGGCCAGACGTCCGACGTGTATGCCGTGGTCAAGGCCGACGGCAAGTTCTACATGTCGAAGAAGGAAGTCAAGGTCACCCTCGGCGGCTGCGGCGGCTGATCAACGAACAGGTTCAGGAGAGAGAACGATATGGCAAGCCCGATGCGTATTCGCGCCGCCGCCAAGGATGGCGTCACCGAAGTTCGCGTGCTGATGTCGCACGTCATGGAAACCGGCCAGCGCAAGGATTCGTCCGGCGCCGTGATCCCGGCCCACTTCATCACCGAGCTGACCGCCAAGCACAACGACAAGGTCGTGCTGAGCGCCGAGTTCGGTCCGTCCGTGTCCACCAACCCCTACCTCGCTTTCAAGTTCAACGGCGGGGCCAAGGGTGACAAGGTCGCCGTGACCTGGGTCGACAACAAGGGCGAGACGCGTACCGACGAAGTACAGGTCGCCTGATATCCTTGCGGCCCGCGATATGACGATCGCGGGCCGGCACCACAGGACAGGGAGTCACGTGCCGGCAGGCATTACAAACCTGGCAACGGGGTCCCGAGCCCCGGAGGAGAGACAATGAGAAAGCAGCTCAAGGCGATTGCCGTGAGCGTCGGTGTTGCTCTTGCAGCCCCGGTGTTCGCGCAGGAAGAACTGAATTTCGACGCCTACCGCGAGATGCTGGCGGACGGTAACCCGGCAGAGCTCTACGAGATGGAAGGGGAAGAGCTGTGGCGGACCGCGCGCGGTCCCAGGAACGCCACGCTCGAGCAGTGCGACCTCGGCCTGGGGGCGGGGGTGGTTGCGGGCGCTGCGGCGCAACTGCCGCGCTTCTTCAAGGATACGGGCAAGGTGCAGGATCTCGAGTCGCGCCTGATGCACTGTATGGAAACGCTGCAGGGCATCCCGTCCGAGGAAATCGTCAAGGGCAAGTTCCGCCAGGGAGAGCGCGCGAAGATGGCGGCACTGGTGGCCTACGTGGTCACGCACTCGAAGGGCGAGAAGATTGCCGTCGACCTCTCGCATCCCAAGATGAAGGAAATGTACGAGTTGGGCGAGCGGGCGTTCTATTACCGCACCGGCGCCATGGATTTCTCCTGCGCGTCGTGCCACAGCCAGGACGACAAGCGCATCCGTGCCACGCAACTGCCCAACATCACCAAGCCGGAAGGTGCAGCGGCAGGCTGGGGTTCGTGGCCGGCCTATCGCGTCTCGAACTCGCAGTTCTGGACCATGCAGCATCGCCTGTGGGACTGCTTCCGCCAGCAACGCACGGCCGAGCCGATTTTCGCCTCGGATGTGACCATCGCGTTGTCGGTGTTCATGGCAGGCAAGGGCAACGGTGCCGAGGCCCAGTGGCCGGGCGTGAAGCGCTAAGGGAGCGGACAACATGAAGAAACTGTTCATTGCTGCGCCGCTGGCGCTGTGTGCATCGGTCGCCATCGCCGACGACCTTCAGGCGAAGGTCGAGGACATGATGCTGAAGTCGTTCCAGGCCAACGGTATCGCCAGCCTCGATCGCCAGAAGCAGGATGCCGTGCAGAAGGCCTGCTCGAGCGCGACGCAGCCCGATGCCGACACCATGAAGCGCCTCGAGGCTGCCGAACTAGCCACGATCCAGTGGCCGAGCGACGGCAACTACACCGGTGGCGACTGGAAGGAAGGGCAGAAGATCGCGGCCAGCGGTCGCGGTCTGACCTGGACCGACAAGACGCCCGACAACAATGGTGGCGGCTGCTACAACTGCCACGCGATGGACCCGAAGGAAGTCTCCGAAGGCACCATCGGCCCGAGCCTGGAAGGCTACGCCAAGCTGCGCGGCAACTCGGAAGAGGTCGTGAAGTACACCTGGGGCAAGCTGTGGAACTCCAAGGCCTACAACGCGTGCAGCGACATGCCGCGCAACGGCTACGGCGGCATCCTCACCGAAGCCCAGATTCGCCACGTGATGGCCTACCTGTTCGACCCGGCTTCGCCGGTCAACCAGTAAGCGCCGTTCGCGAGCGGTACGGAGCAGGGCCCGCGGCCTCGGCCCCGGGCCCTTTTTTTGCCTCGAGCAAGGCGCGCGACAAGGCATGCGCGGTTGGCTCGCTAACTCCAAAAGGAATCATCCATGTCGATGAATCGTCGTGAATTCATGCAGATGCTTGCGGTCGCCGCAGCCGGCGGCATGACGCTGCACTCGAGCTTCGCGCGCGCCGAGAAGGCGGCTGAGGCGTTGTACGACATGCCGAAGTTCGGCAACGTCAGTCTGCTGCACATGACCGACTGCCATGCGCAGCTGCTGCCGATCTATTTCCGCGAACCCAACGTCAATCTCGGCGTCGGCGGCATGGTGGGGAATGCACCGCACATCGTCGGCGAACGCTTCCTGAAGCACTTCGGCATCAAGCCCGGCAGCATCGAGGCGCATGCCTTCACTTATCTCGATTTCGTCGAGGCGGCGCGCACCTACGGCAAGGTCGGCGGCTTCGCCCACCTGTCCACGCTGGTCAAGAAGATGAAGGCCAACCGCCCCGGTGCGCTGCTGCTCGACGGCGGCGACACCTGGCAGGGCTCGGGCACCGCGCTGTGGACCAACGCCCAGGATATGGTCGATGCCTGCAAGCTGCTCGGTGTGGACGTGATGACCCTGCACTGGGAGTCGACCTATGGTGCCGATCGCGTCAAGGAGATCGAGGAGAAGGACTTTGCGGGCAAGATCGACATCGTCGCCCAGAACGTGAAGACCACCGACTTCGAGGACCCGGTTTTCAAGCCCTACGTCATCAAGAACATCAATGGCGTGCCGGTGGCCATCGTTGGCCAGGCTTTCCCCTACACGCCGATCGCCAACCCGCGCTGGCAGACACCGGACTGGAGCTTCGGCATCCAGGAGCAGGGCATGCAGGAGGCGGTGGACGCCGCCCGTGCCGAGGGCGCGCAGGTCGTGGTCGTGCTGTCGCACAACGGCATGGACGTCGACCTCAAGCTCGCCAGCCGCGTCACCGGCATCGACGCGATCTTCGGCGGCCACACGCACGACGGAATGCCCGCGCCGACCGTGGTCGAGAACGCCGGCGGCAAGACGCTGGTGACCAACGCCGGCTCCAACGGCAAGTTCCTCGGCGTCATGGACTTCGACGTCAAGAACGGCAAGGTCGTCGATTTCCGCTACAAGCTGCTGCCGGTGTTCGCCAACCTGCTGCCGGCCGACCCCGAGATGGCCGCCTTCATCGACAAGACGCGCGCGCCCTTCCTCGAGAAGCTTACCGAGAAGCTCGCCGTCACCGAAGGCATGCTGTACCGCCGTGGCAACTTCAACGGCTCGTGGGACCAGCTCATCGTCGATGCACTGATCGCAGAGAAAGACGCCGAACTGGCGTTCTCGCCCGGCTTCCGCTGGGGTACCTCGCTGTTGCCGGGCGACACGATCACCATGGAGCACCTGCTCGACCAGACGGCGATCACCTACCCCTGGACCACGCTCACCGAGATGAGCGGCGAGATGATCAAGACCGTGCTCGAGGACGTGGCCGACAACCTGTTCAATCCCGACCCCTACTATCAGCAGGGCGGCGACATGGTGCGCGTGGGCGGCCTGCAGTACACCTGCGACCCCAACGCCGCGATGGGCAAGCGCATCGACAACATGATGCTCAAGGGCAAGCGCATCGAGCCGAGCAAGACCTACAAGGTTGCCGGCTGGGCGCCGGTGTCGGAGGAGGCGAAGGATTCGGGCCCCGCCGTGTGGGACGTCGTCGCCAACTACCTGCGCGGGCAGAAGGTGATCACCCAGCGCGCACTGAACCTGCCGACCCTGAAGGGTATGGACGGCAATCCGGGTGTCGCTGTCTGACGCGGCACCAGGCGCCCGTCAGTTCCCCGCCAGCGCCCCGCCAGGCCTCGTGCCGGCGGGGCGCTGGCGTTTACCGCATGGCATTCAGGGAACGTTACGTGCTGTAAGCAATAAGTAAGTTCGATCTACCTATAATCCGCCTGCAGTAATAGGAGTCGGCTGCTCCCGGCCGGTTTCGCAGTGAAGCAAGCAAAACTTTTAAAGAGGAGACGTGATGGAACATAACGGCAAGACGTACTGGGGAACCGTACTGAGCCTGCTGACCAAGATCCTGATCATCTGGTTCCTGGTCTCGTTCGGCGCAGGCATTCTGTTCGCCCCGGCACTCAACAGCATCTCGTTGGGTGGCTACCCGCTCGGTTTCTGGTTCGCTCACCAGGGATCGATCTACATCTTCATCGCACTGATCTTCTACTACGCGAAGAAGATGGGTGACATCGACCGTCAGTTCGACGTTCACGAAGAATAATCAGGGGAGACACATGGATCTTCAAACAATCACCTACCTGGTGGTCGGCGCATCCTTCGCGCTGTACATCGGTATCGCCATCTGGGCGCGTGCCGGCAGCACCAGCGAGTTCTACGCCGCGGGCGGCAGCGTCCACCCGGTGACCAACGGCATGGCAACCGCCGCTGACTGGATGTCGGCTGCGTCCTTCATCTCCATGGCCGGCCTCATCGCCAACATGGGTTACGGTGGCGGCCTGTTCCTGATGGGCTGGACCGGTGGCTACGTTCTGCTGGCGATGCTGCTGGCGCCGTACCTGCGCAAGTTCGGCAAGTTCACCGTGCCGCAGTTCATCGGTGACCGCTTCTACTCGAAGACGGCCTCCACCGTGGCGGTGATCTGCCTGCTGGTCGCGTCGCTGACCTACATCATCGGCCAGATGACCGGCGTTGGTGTGGCGTTCTCGCGCTTCCTCGGTGTCTCGAGCGAGGCGGGCATCTACATCGGTATGGCGATCGTGTTCATGTACGCGGTGTTCGGCGGCATGAAGGGCATCACCTACACCCAGGTGGCGCAGTACATCGTGCTGATCTCGGCGTACATCGTGCCGGCGATCTTCATCTCGCTGCAGCTCACCGGTAACCCGCTCCCGCAGTTGGGCCTCGGTTCGAACATCGCTGGCACCGATACCTCGCTGCTGAGCAAGCTCGACATGATCGTCACGGATCTCGGCTTCAGCGAGTACACCACCGCACTGCCGGGCAGCACCCTCAACTACTTCGTCTACACCATGTCGCTGATGATCGGTACCGCGGGTCTGCCGCACGTCATCATGCGATTCTTCACCGTCCCGACGGTGAAGGATGCGCGTAGCTCGGCGGGTTGGGCGCTGGTCTTCATCGCCCTGCTGTACACCACCGCCCCGGCTGTTGCTGCCATGGCCAAGCTGAACCTGCACGCCACGGTCAACAACGCGGTCGGTCTCGAGACCACTGCCGCCGGCAACCTGGTCGTCAATCCGGAGCGTGTCAAGGCCAATGCCGATGTGTACGCCGCCGATGCCAGCCTGGTCTACGAGCAGCGTCCGGAATGGATGAAGCGCTGGGAAAAGACCGGCTTGCTGAAGTTCGAGGACAAGAACGGCGACGGTCGCATCCAGTACTACAACGACGCGACCAAGAACGCCGATGCCAAGGCCAAGGCCGAAGCGGCTGGCTGGAAGGGCAACGAGCTGACGGTGAACGCCGACATCATGGTGATGGCGAACCCGGAAATCGCGCTGCTGCCGAACTGGGTGATCGCGCTGGTTGCCGCGGGTGGTCTGGCTGCCGCACTGTCGACCGCTGCCGGTCTGCTGATGGCGATCTCGTCCGCGGTGTCGCATGACCTGGTGAAGGGCGTGTTCAACCCGAACATCAGCGAGAAGAACGAGCTGATGGCCGGCAAGGTCTCGATGGCGGTCGCCATCGTGATCGCAGGCTGGCTGGGTCTGAACCCCCCGGGCTTCGCGGCCGGTACGGTTGCGCTGGCCTTCGGTATCGCGGCCTCCTCGCTGTTCCCGGCGATCATGATGGGCATCTTCTCCAAGAAGATGAACAAGGAAGGTGCGATCGCGGGCATGCTGGCCGGCCTGTTTGTCACCCTGTTCTACGTGTTCGCACACAAGGGCATCTTCTTCATCAAGGGCACCGACTTCGTCAATCTGATTGGCGGCCCGAACAGCTTCTTCGGCATCACGCCGGAAGCCTTCGGTGCGATCGGCGCGCTGGTGAACTTCATCGTCGCCTTCGCCGTCGATAAGGTCACGAAGGAACCGCCGGAGCACATCCAGCACATGGTCGAAGCCGTGCGTATCCCGCGTGGTTCCAAGGCTGTGGATGGCGCCCACTAATCCGGGCTTGCAGTAAGCACGGCATGGCGCTCCGGCGCCGTGCCGAAGAAGGACCCCGCTCGCTTCGCTGGCGGGGTCTTTTGTTTTGTGGCACCTTGCGCGCCTGCCGCTCAAGCGGCGTGTCGCGCACCGATGGAGTAGCTCATGGTTTTCGATGTCAGCGTTGCCCTCAATTGGATCCTCTTCCTCGCCCTGTTTCCGATCACCTTTTTCTGGCTGAGAAGGGCTTGGCGCATCATGGTCAAGCGCGATTTCTCGGAGGTGGCGCTCAAGCGCGGCGAATCGCCGCCGAATCCGGCCCGCTATGCACCTTTCGCGGCGGCGATCAACCTGATCGGGGGCGGCATCATCGCTTTCGTGATCTTCGGCATCCTGACCGCCCGCTTCGACTTCGATACCTGGAGTGCGATCGCCGGGTCGACGATCTGGATGAAGTTCATCCTCGACTTTGCACTCAGTCGCCAGGCGCATCCGATGGTGCTGAAAAAGCGCGGTAAGCAGGAAAAGCCCGCAGGGGATGCGGGCAAGTAAACGGCAGCGCGAGCTGTGCCGGCGCGAGGCCGGTCAGTGGCGCTCGCCCAAGCCGTAGCGTTTGTCCAGGCGGTTCATCGCGATCACGTAGACAACGATGATCATGAGGTAAACCACCAGCGCTCCCTGGGCGAAGATGTAGAAACCGAGCGGAAAACCCAGGAACGTGACGTCATTGAGTTCGTCCGCGAAGTAGCCGGCAACGAACGTGACGCTGAACCACACGGCCAGTAGCCCGAGGGTCAGCAGCAGAGTACGGCGCCAGTAGGCGCGTTGTGCAGCGGTCAGTGGTGTCGACATGTCCGTGGCTGTCCCGCCGGAACTGCCGGCGGGACCTTCAGAGGTTCAAGCGCTTCCGTTGCCTGTTTCACCATGGGCCCGCGCGAGCTGCGTCTGGGTGTCGGCCGGGGCGGGTTCATAGCCGCCGGCGCTGAGCATGAACTCGCTCTCGCCCGCGCAGATCGCCTTCAGCCGGCTCTCGAAACCATCCAGGCTTGCCATGGGCACTCGCGCCGAGATCAGCGTCCAGCCCGCCGTCGGGCTGTCGGTGCTGGTCAGGCGGCCGCGACGCCCGGCAAGTTCGGCGCTGACGTCGCCGAACAGGGCGTCGGCCACCTTCACCTGCACGTCGAGCAGAGGCTCAAGTACCTGCGGACGGGCCGCCAGCACGGCTTCGATCAGGGCGTGGCGTGCGGCGGTCACGAAGGATACCTCGTTCGAGTCGACGGCGTGATGCTTGCCGTCGGTGACGACCACACGCAGATCCTGCAGCGGGAAGCCGGCGAACGCGCCTTCGGCCAGCGCCTGGCGCACGCCCTTTTCCACCGCAGGCATGAAGTTGGTCGGAATCGCACCGCCCTTGACCTCGTCTGCCAGTACGACGCCCGCGCCACGCTCGAGCGGTTCGACCCGTAGTGCCACCTCGCCGAACTGGCCAGCGCCACCGCTCTGCTTCTTGTGGCGGTAGCGTGCCTCGGCGACCACGGTGATGGTCTCGCGGTAGGGAATGCTCGGCGGCGCGGTGTCGAGTTGCAGGTTCCAGCGCGCCGACAGCTCGTCGAGCACGATCTTGAGGTGCTGTTCGCCCAGGCCGCGCACCACGGTGCGGCGGTTGCGATGGTCGAACGTCACTTCAAGGCAGGGGTCCTCGTCGGTGAGGCGCGCCAGCGCCTCGGACAGCTTCTGCTCGTCGGCCGGTTTACGCGTCATCAGCGCCAAGCCGAATACCGGCTGCGGGTACGGGGTGGGCGCGAGGTGGAAGAAGTCTTCGTCGTGCGAATCGTGCAGCACGGCGTCGCGTGCAAGGTCGTCCACGCGTGCGATTGCGCACAGGTCGCCGGGTACGGCCAGCGCGGTCTCGACCGCGGTCTTGCCCTGCATGCGCAGCAGGTGCGCGACCTTGAAGGCCTTGCGACCGTCGCCGATGAAGAGCTGCGAGTTCGGCGTGACGCTGCCCTGGTGGATGCGGAACAGGCCCAGCTTGCCGCGATAGGGATCGTTGGCGATCTGGAACACGTGAGCCACGACGTGGCGATCCGAGGCAAGTTCGACGGCGACCGGCTTGGCCGCGGCGCCTTCGCCCTTGAGGAATACCGGCGGGTTGCCTTCAGTGGGGTCGGGTGCGAGCTTGCCGAGGATGTCGAGCAGTTCGCGGATGCCGGCGCCGCTGCGCGCGGAGACGAAACACACAGGCACCAGGTGGCCCTCGCGCAGGGCCTGCTCGAACGGTGCGTGCAACTGCTCGGGGTCCAGCGATTCGCCCTGCTCGAGGTACTTCGCCATCAGGTCCTCATCGAGCTCGACGATCTGGTCGACGATCGCATCGTGCGCCGCGCCGACGCTCGAGAAGGCAGTGGCAGCGTCGTTCCGAGGCGCAAAGAAGCAGTCGATGACTCGGCTGCCGTCTGCCGAGGGCAGGTTGATCGGCAGGCACTCGCGGCCGAACTCGGCAACGATCGTGTCCATCAGCGCGCCGAAGTCGATGCCGTTGGCGTCGATCTTGTTGACCACGATCATGCGGCACTTGCCCTGTGCGGCGCCCATCATGCGGCGGGCCAGGCTCTCGACGCCGGCTGCAGCGTTGATCACCACGGCCGCGGTGTCGACGGCCGGCAACGCGACCAGCGCACGGCCGGCCAGGTCAGGCAGGCCCGGGGTGTCGAGCAGGTTGATCCAGTGGCCCGCCCACTCCAGGTGCACCAGCGAAGCGTGCAGCGAGTGGCCCATCGCCTTTTCCTGGGGGTCGAAGTCCGAGACCGTATCGCCGCGTTCGACGCTGCCTGCGGCGCCGATCTCGCCAGCGGCCGCGAGCAGGGATTCGACGAGGGTGGTCTTGCCGCTGCCGGCGTGGCCGAACAGCGCCAGGTTGCGGATGTCGTGAACCGAGCTGGGTGTCATCTTGCGCCTCCCGTCTTATGGAATGGGCTCAAGTTTCCGCCTGCCGCGCGCGCAAGGCAATGCGGCAGGTCAACTCGGCTGTGCCGCCGCGAGAACGCTCATGCGCTGCGCAGGCGGGCCATGCGGGTCAGCAGGATCGCGCTCAGTGGCAGCAGCAGCCCGAGCAGCGTCACCGTGATCAGCAGCGCACCGAGTTCGCTGTAGTCGGCGGGCGTGGTGACCACACCGGTGGCGGCGTCCTTGATCTCGCGTGCGATCGTGTAGAGCTGGTTCAGGTACTTGGTGCCGAGCTGCGAGGCCGATAGCGCGAGGTTGGTGAAGGAGGCCATCACCGCGAAGAAGGTCGCCTTGAGGTGGGGCGGCGCGGAATTTGCGATCCAGGCCAGCATCGGCACCATCGATACCTGGCCGAGGGGGGATTCGAGCGCGGTGTTGGCGATGGCGATGAAGCGTGCGTCCACCACGCCGCCGGTGTGCGCGGCCGTCCATTCGTGCAGGCCGTGGAACATGCCGATGATCGGCAGCGACAGCAGCGTCGAGGCGATGGTGAGGAAGATCACGATGTCGACGATCGACTTCTCGGCCATGAAGCGCCGGAACAGGAACAGGCCGGCCAGCGTCAGCGTGCTGGTGATGAGGTCCAGCCGCGACAGGAAGCTCTGGTCGAAGCCGAGTTCGTCGATCATCCACCAGCTCGCACCGGCGCCCGGGCCGGGCAGGGCGCGGAAGGCGAAGATAATGATGACGGTGCCGAGCAGGGTGCGCGCAGCCTCGGGCGAGAGTTCGCGCAGCAGGCGCGTGATCATGAAACCGATGATCGCGAATGAGGTGGCGAAGATGACTTCCTGGCCGTACCTGAAACCCGAGAGGCCGATGCCGATGGTGAGCGCCACGAACACCGCGCTGCCGCCGAGAATCCACCAGTTCGGCGGCGTCCTCTCTTCCGGATCGTGCAGCAGGCGATCGATCTCGGCGCGGCTTCGGCCGAGCGCAGCGAGCCGCTTCGCCTCGCGTCGCTTGAGCAAGCCGGCGAGCAGCACGCCGCTAACCGACAGCAGCGGGATGACCAGCGCTAGTTCGTAGATGCGCAGGTAGATCGCGACCTTGTCTGCCTCGGGCAGGGTCTCCGAGCCCTGGAACATGGCCACGTTGGCCAGCGAGACCAGCACCGTGCCGCCGATGATGGCGACGCGACCGAGCATCTGCATGGTGGTGTGCATCAGGCGGATGGTCTCGGGCGGGATCGGTTCGCCGCGCGCGTCGAACCGTGGCACCGCCTCCACCGTCATGGCGTCGGCCACCGCGTCCTGCATCACGTAGCCCACCGGCGACAGCAGCACCGACAGCACGAACCAGGCCTCGATCGGCATCACCGCGCGCATCGCGTCCGGGCTGCCGATGAGGCCGATCATGATCAGCAGGCTGGCGGCGATCAGCGACGCACCCAGATAGACCAGCCCGGCCTTGTGCCGCCACATCAGGTCGACCAGGTGGCCGATCGGCATCTTCAGCGCCCACGGGATACCCGCCCAGAAGCCGAGCGCGGCGAGAAAGGCCGCGGACAGGCCGAGATAGTCCTTGACGAAGAAGGTGCCGACGATACCCGTCAGGCCCGAGACGCCGGCCGCGCAATACACCATCAGCGGCGGCAGGTAGGAGAGCCGCATCTCGCGGCCGAGTTCCAGGATGTTGCGGTCGATCCAGCGGTGAAGGGCAGTCAGCACGCGTGATTCCTCTGCATCGTTGGGTTGCGGACCCGGGTGGCTGCTGCGGCCGGGTGAGCGCTCAGCGACCGAACAGCCGTTCCAGCCAAGGCATGATCCAAGGCAGGGACAGCGCCGTCAGCAGTCCGTTCAGCCCCATCGCGAGCGCGGCGAAGGCCCCGGCCTGCTCGCTGACCTGGAAGGCGCGTGCAGTGCCGATGCCGTGCGAGGCGAGGCCGATGGCGAAGCCGCGGATGGCGTGGTCGCCGATGCGCAGCCAGCGGTACAGGTAGGGTGCGCCGATGGCGCCGAGCACGCCGGTCAGCATCACCATGGCGGCCGCAAGCGCCGGCAGGCCGCCGAGCGGCTCGGCCACCGCCATTGCGATCGGCATGGTGACGCTCTTGGGCGCGAGCGACATCAGCGAGGGCTGGCTGGCGCCGAGCAGCGCGCCGATGCCGTAGGCCGACAGGGCGGCAGTCAGGGAGCCGATCACCAGCGCGATCATCAGCGGGCCGGCCATCGCCTTCAGTTTGGGCCACTGCGCATAGAGCGGGATCGCCAGGGCCACCGTCGCCGGGCCAAGCAGGAAATGCACGAACTGCGCGCCATCGAAGTAGGTCCGGTAGTCCATGTCGCTCAGCGCCAGCACCGTCGCCACCATCGCGATGGCGAGCATCACCGGATTGGCGAGCGGGTGGAAGCCGGCGCGCTTGTACAGCCAGAACGCGGCCTGGTAGGCCACCAGCGTCAGTGTCAGGCCCAGCAGCGGCGAGGCCGACAGGTAAACCCAGAGTTCGGTCAGGCGCGGCGTCATGGCTGGGCTCCCTCGTCGGCCTTGCGCCGCTTGACCAGGGCGTTGAGCACCAGCGCGGTGACGACGATGGCGAGGAAGGTGCTGCCGACCAGCGCGGCGGCCAGCGGCAGCCATTCGGCGGCGATCAGTTCGCCATACAGCACGATGCCGGTGCCGGCGGGGATGAACAGCAGGGACAGGTGCTGCAGCAGGTTGCCGGCGGTCTGGCGCAGGTTGTCGGAGGGGCCGCCGCGCAGCAGGAGGGCAAGGAACAGCAGCGCCATGCCGATCACCGGACCGGGCACCGGCAGGCCGAGCCCGCGCGCGATGACTTCGCCAGCGAGCTGGAACACGAGCAGCAGGGTCAGGGCAGCGATCATGGCATCAGCGCAGGAGTCGGAGAGGGCCGAAGCTTAACAGGGCTCAGGCGGGCAGCAGCGCGTGGCCGGCGGTGCGCAACGCAATGCCGACGACGGCGCCGAGCGCGGCGGGCTTCCACACGTTCGCCACCCGAGGTCCGGCGGAGATGAGTACGGCGACGCCGGCGACATCCAACGGGTGGATCAGGAAACCGGCGCTGCCATTGAGTGTGGCGATCGTGGTCGCGCCTGACTTCAGCATCTCGTCCATCACGCCCATCATCGCGGTGCCGCCGGCGATGTACTTCGTCAGCGTCAGCAGGATCAGCGCCGGGTCGATGCCGAGGTAGCTCAGCAGCGGCGTCAGCGCGCCGGTCAGGGCGTCGATGCTGCCGGTCGCGCGCAGCGTCATCACCGCCACCAGCGCGAGCACCAGCATCGGGATCGCACCGACGGAGATCTTGAAGGCCTCGGCGCCGGCACGGTTGATCACGTCGAGCACGCCCTTGGCGTCGTCGGCCACGCGGTGGTGCAGGGTTTCGTCGAGCCGGGCCTCGACGGCCGAGAGGTGGCGGCCGAAACCGTGGTAGGTCACTGCCGCTGCGGCGATGCCGCCGACCAGCGACAGCAGCAGCGCCGGGCCGAAGGACAGGCCCATCGCCGCCATCGGGAAGGTGACGTTGGCCTGCGCCATCGCCATCACCATCGCCAGCGTCGCGGCGAGGTGGCGGTCGGAGGCGCCGCGGCTCTCCATCATCGTCAGCGTCGCCATCGGCGCGGCGAAGCTGACGAAGTTGATCTGCAGCGCGGCAAACACGCCCAGCCCGGTCAGGCCCGCCGGGCGCAGCAGCGGGGCCAGACGGGCGACGACCCAGTCGAGCACGCCGCGTGCCTCGAGCATGCGCATCAGCGACAGCATGACCACCATGATGGGCAGCAGGACGAACAGCGACAATTCGACGGCGGAGCGGCCGGCCTGGAGGATGATCTGGGTCAGGAGGTCCATGGTGCGGGGGAGGTGCGCGTCGTGCTGCGCTGCAGTATCGGGCGTTCGATGATAAGGGCTGCGGGCGTCGTGGTCGATGTGGCCTGGTGAGGCGGTCCGCGCTTCGGGCTCAGCCCTCGTTGCCTCGGAACACGTGCACGCCGAAGCTGACCCCGGCCACCAGCAGCACGATGCCCGCGGCCTCGGCTGGCGTCGGCCAGCGCTGATACCAGATGAAGGCATAGAGCAGGGCGGCCAGCGTCTCGAACACGATCAACTGCCCGACCAGCGCGGCGGGCAGCAGGTGGCTGGCCTTGTTCCACAGCAGGGTGCCCAGCCAGGACGCCGCAAGGCCTAGCAGCACGCACATGCCGACGAACAGCCATGGCTGCGGGCCGAGCGGCCAGGCGAAGGCGTGGCCAGGCGTGATCGCGTCCCAGGCTGCGTAGCCGATGCCCGCGAGCACGGCGACCGGCAGGGTGGCCAGGCCCTGTGCCGTCGCCCAGGCGCGCGACAGGCCGGGGCCGCGCGCGCGCAGCCAGCGGCTGTTCCGGATCGGGTACCAGGTCCAGCAGGCGAGTGCGAGCACGGCGAACACCAGCCCCAAAGACTGGCCGCCGGGCAGCGCGGCGCCGGGCTGCTTGCCGCTGTCGCCATGCACGACCAGCAGGCCGGCCAGGATCAGCACCAGCGGCAGGGCCAGGCGCGACCAGCGCACCGCGTCCTCACCGCCGCTGCGACGGTCGATGAGGTTGGCGCAGACGGCGATCACCACCGGCAGGGTGCCGATGATCAGCGTCGGCAGCGGGGCGCCGGCGAGCTGGATCGCGCTGGCCAGCGTGGCGTAATAGAGCAGGTTACCGATCAGGGCGAGCTTGGCGGCCTCGATCCAGTCGGCGCGGTCGAGTTGGGCGAGCGCGCGGCGGTCGAACCAGGCGAGGCCGAGTGCAAGCACGCCGAACGCGAGGTAGCGCCCCACCGCCAGCATGAAGCCGGGGTAATCGCCAAGCAACAGTGGGGTAAGGAAGACCAGGCCCCATAGCAGGCCGGCGCCGAGCGCCGCGACGAGACCGGCCAGCATGGCCTCAGAGCGTCTTGCCGAAGTAGTAGATCGTCAGCACGCCACCGACGCCGATGATGAAGCGGCGCAGCCAGATCGCCGGCACCTTGCGCGCCACCGCTGCGCCCCAGTAGCCGCCGATGGTCGCGGTCACGATCATCACCAGCGTGTGCGGCCACGACACCGCGTTGGCGACCACGAAGGTGGCCACTGCAACGCTGTAGATGATGGCCGACAGCCAGTTCTTCAGCGCGTTGATCTCGTGGACGTCCTTGAAGCCCTGGATCGCGAGCGCGGCGATCATCAGGATGCCCATGCCGGCGCCGAAGAAGCCTCCGTAGATCGAGACCACGAGCTGGAAAATGAAGCCGCCCGGGCCGATGTGGCGTTCATCCGCACCGGAGGGGGTGGGCTTCCAGCGCCTTACCAGCGCGGAGATCTGGGCACTGAAGGCGAACAGCACGGTGGCGACGAGCAGCAGCCAGGGGATCAGCTTCGAAAACGCGGCGTTCGAAGTCGCCAGCAGCAGCAGGCCGCCGGCGATGCCGCCGATGAAGGCGACGATCGACAGCATCGGCAGGCTTTTCGAGAAACGCTTGAGTTCGCGGCGGAAGGCCCAGGCACCGGCCAGGCTGCCCGGCCACAAGGCGACCGAGTTGCTGGCATTGGCGACGACCGGCGGTACGCCGACCGCGAGCAGGGCGGGAAAGGAGAAGAATGTGCCGCCGCCAGCCACCGAATTGACCGCGCCGGCTGCAAAGGCAGCGACGCCGATGAGGGCGATGGAAAATAGATCGAGGCCTGCCATGGGGGCGAACGTGGGAAGGGGCTGGGAAGTTCGGGGGGTGGTCGACGCAGCGCGTCGGTGCCGGGTATGGCGCGGCTGCCGGGGGTAATCCCCCGGCGTCGCGTTCTGATTGGAGCCTGTCTCCTCCGCCCCGAATTGGTGCAGAGTGTAGTGCAGCGTTCCCAGAAAATGAATATGGCTGGAAAAGTTTTTTTTGTGTTTGGAGCAGGCGGCTTGCGCGCGCTGTGGGCGTATGAGTCGATGCGCCGGCAGTGCCGGGCCGCGCGGGTGCCTGCGCGTGCACAACGGCGTTGGCAGTGGTTGAACACGCAGCAGCGATGGGTTATAGTGCGCGCCCTCAGCCGGCATAGCTCAGTTGGTAGAGCAGCGCATTCGTAATGCGAAGGTCGGGGGTTCGACTCCTCTTGCCGGCACCAGCTTCAAGCAGAAAGGCCAGTCTCTCGGGACTGGCCTTTCTGCTTTGCGGGCGTCGTGTGCGGCGATTGTCCGCAGGCGTACCATAGGCTTCCATTTCCACTTGGGCGTTGGCGAGGAGAGAACATGAAGACTTCCGTGGTCCTGACCTTGATCGGGCCCGACCGGCCCGGCCTCGTGAGTGCGGTGGCGGCGCGGGCGAGTGCGGCGGGGGCGAACTGGATGGAAAGCCGCCTGGCACAGCTTGCCGGCAGGTTCGCCGGGGTCGTGCGTCTTGAAGTCGACGCGGCGCGCGCCGCCGAACTTGAAGCCTTGCTGCGCGGCCTGGAGACCGAAGGCCTGCGCGTGGCAGTCGAGCAGGGGAGCAGCCGTCCGGCAGCTGCCTTGCGTCGCGCCCGGCTTGAACTCGTGGGGCATGACCGTCCGGGCATCGTGCGCGACATCTCGATCGTGCTTGCGCGGCACGGGGTCAGCATCGATTCGCTCGAGACATCGTGCGAGAGTGCGTCGATGTCGGGCGAACCGCTGTTCCGTGCCTTGGCCGAGCTCGAGTTCCCGCACGGCGTTGCGCTCGATGCAGTGCGTGACGATCTCGAGGCGCTGGCCAACGAGCTGATGGTGGACCTCGATCTCAACGACGAGGGCGGCAGCGCGAGTGCAGGCTGAACCGGGCGCGCCGAGACGGCGCCTGCCCGACCCCGTCCGGGCTTTGGGGCACCGCAACTTCCGCTATTACTTCACCGGCCAGGTGGTGTCGATCCTTGGCAGCTGGATCCAGCAGGTGGCGATGTCCTGGCTGGTTTATCGCCTGACCGGTTCGGTGGCCTTGCTGGGCATCACGACCTTCGCGGCGCTGGTGCCGATGCTGGTGGTGGGGCCGCTCGCCGGCGCGTGGATCGACCGCCACGACAAGCGCCGCTTGCTGATCATCGTGCAGGGCCTGCTGGCGCTGCAGGCGCTCGTTCTGGCGGCGCTGACCATGCTCGACCTGGTCGGCCCCGCGCTGCTGGTGGGGATGTCGGTGCTGCTCGGCGTGCTCAATGCCTTCGACACGCCGCTGCGCCAGTCGCAGATCAACAGTTTCGTCGACGACCGTGCCGATCTGCCGAACGCACTGGCGCTCAACGCCATGGCGTTCAACGTCGGGCGTTTCTTGGGTCCGCCGCTGGCTGGCCTGCTGCTGGGGCTGACATCCGAGGCCTTCTGCTTCGTGCTCAACGCGTTGTCGTTCTCGGCGCTGGCCTTCGGCGTGTGGCGGATCCGCGTGGCGGCGTCGCCCCGCGCCACCGGCAGCACGGCCTCGGTGTTTCGCGAAGGCCTGGGCTACGTGTGGGCCGAGTATCCGATCCGCACGCTGATTCTGATCCTGGCGACCGCCAACCTCACTGCATCGAGCTACGCCGTGCTGTTGCCAGTGTTCGCGAAGGATGTGTTTGCCGGCGATGCGCGCACGCTCGGCATGCTTTGGGGTGCAGCCGGCGGTGGCGCCTTCCTCGGGACGGTCTTCCTCGCCACGCGCAAGCACCTGCCCGGACTGGTCAGCGTGGTCGTCAGCGGGGCCGCGATCAGTGCGTTGGGTCTGCTGCTGTTCTCCTACAACCGGATCCTGCCTGTCTCGATGTTCGCGATGGGTATGGTGGGATTGGGCATCTCCATCGGCAACGTCGCCACCAACATGCTGCTGCAGACGTTGGCGCCAGACCGCCTGCGCGGGCGGGTCGTATCCTTCTTCAGCTCGACACGTTTCGGGTTCGATGCGATTGGCGGGTTGCTGGCGGGTCTGCTGGCGGCGCAGATTGGCGTGCAGCGCGCGATGCTGCTCGAGGGCGTCGTGCTCGCAGTGTTCGTGATCTGGACGCTTCGCGTTCGCGGCCGGTTGCGCGACGAAGTGGTCCGGCGCGTCTGAATCCGGGCGCAGCCCGACCTCACTGGCCGGGCTGCGGGGCTGCATGCACCGCGGGTTTGTATTGACGTTAACGTTAACGTGAACTATTTTCGCGGGCTAGGTTTCAATCAATCGATAGAGCGAGGGGTTTAGCGATGCAGATCGAGAACGGCGTATTCGTGGTGACCGGTGGCGGTTCGGGCCTGGGCGCGGCAACGGCACGCATGCTGGTCGAAGGCGGCGGCCGCGTTGTGCTGGCCGACGTCAATCGTGAGGCGGGCGAGGCGGTCGCGGCCGAACTCGGCGCGGCGGCGGCTTTCGTGATGACCGACGTGACGGACGAGGCGAGCGCCAAGGGAGCGATCGACCGTGCGGTGTCGGGCTTCGGCGGGCTGAACGGGCTCATCAACTGCGCTGGCGTGGCGCCGGCCGAGAAGGTGGTGGGGCGCGAGGCGCCGCACCGGCTCGAGTCCTTCGCGCGCACGGTGTCGATCAATCTGATCGGCACCTTCAACATGATCCGCCTTGCGGCCGACGTGATGAGCAAGGCTGCGCCGAACGATGGCGGCGAGCGCGGCGTGATCGTCAGCACCGCATCGGTTGCGGCCTTCGACGGCCAGATCGGCCAGGCGGCCTACGCCTCGTCGAAGGCCGGGGTGGTTGGCCTGACCCTGCCGGTGGCGCGCGAGCTGTCGCGCTTCGGCATCCGCGTCATGACGATCGCGCCGGGCATCATGGAAACGCCGATGCTGATGGGCATGCCGCAGGAAGTGCAGGACTCGCTGGGCAAGATGGTTCCGTTCCCGTCGCGCCTGGGCAAGCCCGCCGAGTTCGCCGGACTGGTGCGCCACATCATCGAGAATGCCTATCTCAACGGCGAGGTGATCCGCCTCGACGGCGCGATCCGCATGGCGGCGAAGTAATCGCCGCATCGCCGCGACCCGAGGTTGCGTCCGCATGCCGCAGCATGTTGCGGCGCAATGGCCGGGGCGGGGGAAATGTGCTAAAAACGGCTCTCCCGATTCGACCGCCCCGCAAGGATTGTCCTTGCGGGGCGGCTTTGCATTGCTGCCGATGACTGCTGCCGACCTGAGCGCTGCCACGACCCAAGACGCGGTCGACACCGATTGTTATCACTGCGGTCTTCCGATTCCGCCCGAGACGCGCCACTACGTTCGCATCGATGGGCGCGAGCGAAGGATGTGCTGTGTCGGCTGCGAGGCGGTGGCGCAGTCCATCGTCGATAACGGCCTTGTTGACTACTACCGTCACCGCGACGCGATGCCCGAGACCCGGCGCGAGGCGATGCCGGTCGAACTGCAGGAGCTCGGTCTTTTCGACCATCCCGATTTCCAGAAGAGCTTTGTCCGCCCGGTGGGTGAGCACGAACGCGAGGCCTCGCTGATCCTCGAAGGCATCACCTGTGCGGCCTGCGTGTGGCTGAACGAGAAGCACGTCGCCCGCCAGGACGGTGTGTCCGCGGTCGAGATCAACTACGCGACGCGGCGCGCTCGGGTGCGCTGGGACGAGCGCAGGATCAAGCTCTCCGACATCCTTGGGGCCATCCAGGCGATCGGCTACCGCGCCTATCCCTACGATGCCGAGCGTTCCGAGCAGATCGCCGATCGCGAGCGGCGCTCGATGCTGTGGCGAGTGTTCGTCGCCGGCTTCGGCATGATGCAGGTGATGATGTACGCGTTCCCCGTCTACGTGGCGGGCGAGGGCGACATGACCTGGGACATCGAGCAACTGCTGCGCTGGGCCAGCCTGCTGCTCACCCTGCCCGTCGTGCTGTATTCGGCCGCGCCCTTCTTCCAGCGTGCCTGGCGCGACGTACGCCTGCGCCGGCTGGGCATGGACGTGCCGGTGGCGGTTGGGGTGGGCAGTGCCTTCCTCGCCAGCCTGTGGGCGACGCTGACCGACGGGCCCGAGGTGTATTTCGACTCGGTCACGATGTTCGTCTTCTTCCTGCTCGGTGGCCGCTATCTGGAAATGATCGCGCGCCAGAAGGCGGTGCGCGGCGTCGAGGAACTGGGCAAGGTGCTGCCGTCCTTCGCCGAGCGCATCGCCGGGTGGCCGGCGCAGACCGCGGGCGACCGGGTGCCGACGGCGCAGCTCGAGGCGGGTGACATCCTTCGGGTGCGCCCGGGCGAGGTCATTCCGGCGGACGGTGTCGTCGTCGATGGCGTCGGCGAGGTCAATGAAGCGCTGCTGACCGGCGAGAGCGTGCCGATTCCAAAACGCGCGGGCGACAGCCTGACGGGCGGCAGCATCAACGTGTCCTCGCCCTTGCTGCTCCGGGTGGAACAGGTGGGCGACGGGACTCGGCTCGCCGCGATCCGTCGTCTGATGGAGCGCGCGGCGACCGAGAAGCCTCGCGTCGCCACGCAGTCGGACAAGGTGGCGGCGTGGTTCATCGTCACGCTGCTGGTGCTGGCGTCCATCACCGGCGTGGCCTGGTATTTCATCGACAGCGATCGTGCGCTGTGGGTGTTCGTGTCGGTGCTGGTGGTGGCCTGTCCCTGCGCACTGTCGCTGGCAACACCGACGGCGCTCACGGTGGCGACGGACGCCATGGCGCGCATGGGCGTGCTGGTCACGCGCGGCCACGCCATCGAGACGCTCGCCCACGCCAGCCATTTCGTGTTCGACAAGACAGGGACGCTGACCCATGGCCGGATGCGGCTCGAGGAGGTACTGCCGCTCGGCAGTCGCGACGCCAACGAGCTGGTGGCGATCGCGGCCGCAATCGAACAGGGTTCGGAGCATCCCGTCGCGGCGGGCTTGCGGGAGGCTGCGGCCGGATTGGCCTTGCCCGAGGTCGCGGGACTCCGAGCCGAGACGGGCCAGGGCATGCAGGGGTTGATCGACGGCGGACGGGTGTGGATCGGCCGCCCCCAATACGTGGCCGATGCGGCAGGACTCCCGCAGTCGAAGGCGCTCGACGTCTTTTCTGCCGCGGGCGGAACGGTGGTGGCGCTGGCGACGGAAGACGGCTGGCTCGGCGCCTTCCGCCTTGCCGATACCCTGCGCGAGGAGGCACCGGCGCTGGCGCGGCGCCTTGCCAACGAGGGCACGGCGGTCTCGGTGCTGTCGGGTGACTCGCCGGCCGTCGTGGCCTCGGTCGCGGCTTCGCTCGGCGTTGGCGACGCGCACGGCGGCATGACGCCGCAAGGCAAGCAGGCCTGGATTGCCGAGCGGCAGCAGGATGCCCGGGCGATCGTGGCGATGGTCGGCGATGGTGTCAATGACGCGCCGGTGCTCGCGCAGGCCCATGTGTCGGTGGCAATGGGCGGTGGCACGGATCTCGCGCGCAATCAGGCTGACATCGTGCTTCTGAGCGAGAATCTCGCCAGCCTCGGCCGTGCGATCGACCTCTCGCGCAAGACGCTGCGAATCATCCGCCAGAACCTGTGGTGGTCCTTTACCTACAACTTCACTTCGGTGCCGCTCGCGATGGCTGGGCTGGTCACGCCGTGGATGGCCGGCATCGGCATGGCAGCCAGCTCGCTGCTGGTGGTGCTCAACGCGATGCGCCTGCAGCGCGTGCCGCGTGGCGAGTAAGCCTGGATCGCGGAGACGATATGGAAAGCCTCTACATTCTGATCCCCATCTCGGTCGTGCTGGTTTTCATCATCGGCGTGCTGTTCTGGTGGTCGCTGCGCAACGGGCAATACGACGACATGGAGGGGCCGGCGTACAGGATGCTGATGGACGACCGTGACGAAGGGCGGCCGGGGGCGGACGAGGCGGCAACGCCACAGGTGGGACGAGGTGCCGACGCGAAGAAGCGCGACTGATCGAGGTTGCGCCGCCCGTCTGGGGGCGGCCCGATGTTGACTTAAGTCAACTCCGGGCTTTGGCGAATAGGCATACTGACGGCATTGGTATTGAGCAGTCCTGAGCGAAGGTGCTCGTGCCGCCGGTTTTTTGTCTCTCTGTTGGGGTTGGGGGTGCGTTCATTCGCACCCTTTTTTTTGGTTCATCGCGCCTTTCCGGGGAAGGCGGCCTTGAT
>NZ_NOIH01000037.1 GCF_002245655.1 Thauera propionica
GTAAGCGGTAACCGGGCGGCGTTCTTGCCTACTTCGAGCGCGGGTGGAGATCGGATCGAAGCGGATTGGCCGCGAAGTGTTGCTTCCACAGCCTTGGGGTGAGTTGTGCGACATCGGCGGCAGGGTGCTGGCCGACGCGTTGGAGCACATCGACCAGATAGACATAGGGGTCGATGTCATGCAGGCGACAGGTGGCGATCAGGCTCTGCGCGATCCCCACGTATTTCGCGCCGACCTCGGTCCAGCAGAAGAGCCAGTTGCGGCGGCCCATCGGCACTACGCGCAAGGCGCGCTCGAGATGATTGGTGTCGATCGGCACCTCGGGGTCGGCGAGGTAGACCTCGAGGGCGGCCCGGCGCTCACGCACGTAGGCCAGGGCAGTGGTGAGCGGTGAGCTCGGCAGCAGACCGTGGGATTCGAATTGGGCGTCGACCCAGTCGAAGAACCGATCGACCCTCGGCTTGGCCTGGGCGAGCCGGTATGCGCGGCGTGCCTCGCCGATGAGTTGTGCCTCACGGATGTGCTGCTCGACCGCGTAGAGCTGGCCGATCATCTCCAGTGCCTGCGTCGCCCGTTCGGGCTCGATCGACTGCGCCTCGAAGAACTTTCTTCTCGAGTGCGCCCAGCATTGCGCGCGCGTGAGCCCGCATTTTTGTGCGTAACGCTCGTAGGCCGCGTAGCCGTCGGTGAGCAGCACCGCCCCCTCGGGCGGTGGATCGGTCCCCAGGGTCTGCGCAATGTGTTTGCCACTACGCCCCTCGTGATAGGCGAAGCAGATTTCGTCGCGCTCGCCATACACCGGCCAGAAGTAGCCGCCCTTCATCTTCCCCGGGCCGGCGCGCCCGGCCTTGATCGGGGTCTCGTCCATCGCCTTGATGCGACTTGCGCGGATCGAGTCGAGCTGGGCCGTAAAGATCGGCTCGAGCAGCGCGAGCGCCGCGTGGGTGAGCTGCGTGAGCCACGGGCGCGAGACCCGGATGCCGTTGTCCCCGAGCCGCTGATGCTGGCGGTACAGCGGCTGGTGGTAGCAGAACTTGTCGGTGATGAGCCCGGCGATGAAGCTCACGTCGGCGCGGCTACCGTCGATCACCCCGGCGGGGGCCGCCGGGCAGTGGATCGTCTGCGTGTCGCGGCGCTTGATGACCGGGCGCACGTACTTGAGGATCACGTAGCTGCCCGGGCGCTGCGCCAGGCGATGGCTCACCTTCTCGCCGATCACCTCGAACTGTTCGGCGGTGAGGCCCTCGGTCTCGGGGTTGGCGAGCGTGATCGTCTCGACCGGGACGCGCGTCTCGTCGAAGAATAGCGCCGATTCGTCCTTGCTCTGGGCGAAGTCGGTGCGCGACGCACGACGGGTGTGTCCCGCCACGGTCTTGCCGGGGACATCGGGCTGTGTGTCGGGGATCGGCAACTCGCCCAAATACATCTGCGTGGTGTCGGGTGACACCACGCGCTTCTCGCTCTTCTGGCCAAAGAGCTGGCGGCGGAACCACTCGAGCTGATGCTTGAGTGCCGCAAACTCGAGCCGCATCGCATCCATGTCGCGCTGCAAGGCGACGTTCGCCTGCGCCAGTCCGACGATCTGCTCGGGCGCCCACTGGGCGGCCTCGGCAAGGGTCGGAACGGGGGTGGAGTGCGGCGCGGGCATGGCGCATATTTTACCGTAGAACCCAGCATTCATGCGGGTTGCACGGCGTTTGCGGGCAGTTGGAAACGGCGCTTGGTGCGGGCCGGCTCGATGCCTTCGAGCAAGAGCTTGAGCCCGGTCCAGTCCATCTGGCGCGTGCGAACCTGCGCCCAGTTCGACACGAAGCGCCCCTGCTCGAGACGCTTGGCCCACACGCAGAATCCGGTGCGATCCCAGTACAGCACCTTCATCTGCGTGCCGCGTCGGTTGATGAACACGAACAGCTCGCCCGACAGCGGATCGCAGCCGAGCGCCTGGCGTGTGAGCGCGTACAGGCCGTCGAAGGATTTGCGCATGTCGACCGGGCGGCCATAGACATGGACCCGGACCGCGCCTTCGGGGAAGAACATCAGCCGCGCGACAGGTGAAGGATCACGCCGTCGCCCAGATCGAGCCGCAGTTCGAGGCGACCGGTGCCGCCGAGTTTGAGCGTGCCGGCGTCGACGAAGCCAGTGGCCTCCATCGCCGGCGCGGCAGGCTGCGTACTCGGCTCGCCCAGCAGGCTACGCCAGCGCCGGAAGCTCGACTCGCTGAGCCCCTCGCGGGCGCAGAACGGCTCGATCCCCAGGCCGCTCGCGGCAAACCGCGCAAAGACGGTTTCCCACTCCTGGCGGCTACGCCGCCGCCACTTGTTGTTGGTCGCTGTCGCCCTGGTCACTGCGGCTCCTCCCTGATGAATGCGGGAGGGATTGTTCCGCGTGGGCGCGGGCGGGCAAAGAACGCCGCTCAGTGACCGGTTAC
>NZ_NOIH01000038.1 GCF_002245655.1 Thauera propionica
CTCACTATCATCGGCGCGTTTGTGTTTCACGGTCCTGTTCGGGATGGGAAGGGGTGGTACCACAAAGCTATGGTCGTCAGACTTTGACTTGTTGCCTGGGTGTTGATGCCAGGCCAAAGCGGGAAGAAGAGTTGTGTGATTGGGTGTCGTAGGACACCGAGTTACGAGTTTGTCTTGAATAAGGTTATAGGATCAAGCCACACGGGCAATTAGTATCGGTTAGCTTAACGTGTTGCCACGCTTCCACACCCGACCTATCAACGTTGTGGTCTTCAACGACCCTTCAGGGGGCTCGAGGCCCCGGGGAAGTCTCATCTTGAGGCGAGTTTCCCGCTTAGATGCTTTCAGCGGTTATCTCTTCCGCACATAGCTACCCGGCGATGCGACTGGCGTCACAACCGGTACACCAGGGGTGCGTCCACTCCGGTCCTCTCGTACTAGGAGCAGGCCCTCTCAAACTTCCAGCGCCCACGGCAGATAGGGACCAAACTGTCTCACGACGTTTTAAACCCAGCTCACGTACCACTTTAAATGGCGAACAGCCATACCCTTGGGACCGGCTACAGCCCCAGGATGTGATGAGCCGACATCGAGGTGCCAAACTCCGCCGTCGATGTGAACTCTTGGGCGGAATCAGCCTGTTATCCCCAGAGTACCTTTTATCCGTTGAGCGATGGCCCTTCCATACAGAACCACCGGATCACTATGACCTGCTTTCGCACCTGCTCGACTTGTGGGTCTCGCAGTCAAGCCACCTTTTGCCATTGCACTATCAGTACGATGTCCGACCGTACCTAGGTGACCTTCGTACTCCTCCGTTACCTTTTGGGAGGAGACCGCCCCAGTCAAACTGCCCACCATGCACGGTCCCCGACCTGGATTCACAGGCCTGGGTTAGAACCTCGACGACACCAGGGTGGTATTTCAAGGATGGCTCCACCAGAACTAGCGTCCTGGCTTCATAGCCTCCCACCTATCCTACACAAGTCCCGTCAAAGTCCAATGCAAAGCTACAGTAAAGGTTCATGGGGTCTTTCCGTCTAGCCGCGGGGAGATTGCATCTTCACAAACATTTCAACTTCGCTGAGTCTCAGGAGGAGACAGTGTGGCCATCGTTACGCCATTCGTGCAGGTCGGAACTTACCCGACAAGGAATTTCGCTACCTTAGGACCGTTATAGTTACGGCCGCCGTTTACCGGGGCTTCGATCAAGAGCTTGCACCCCATCACTTAACCTTCCGGCACCGGGCAGGCGTCACACCCTATACGTCCACTTTCGTGTTTGCAGAGTGCTGTGTTTTTAATAAACAGTCGCAGCCACCGATTCTCTGCGGCCCCTTCGCCCTTCGGATGTACTCCTACAAGCTAACGGGGCATACCTTCTCCCGAAGTTACGGTATCAATTTGCCGAGTTCCTTCTCCTGAGTTCTCTCAAGCGCCTTGGTATTCTCTACCAGCCCACCTGTGTCGGTTTGCGGTACGGTCACTCTATGACTGAAGCTTAGAGGCTTTTCCTGGAAGCCGGGTATCACTCGCTTCGGACCCGAGGGTCCTCGTTATCATGCCTCAGCTCAGCCGCGCGGATTTGCCTACGCAGCACGCCTACACACTTGAACCACCTATTCCAACAGATGGCCGAGCTAACCTTCTCCGTCCCCCCATCGCATCATAGAGCGGTACAGGAATATTGACCTGTTTCCCATCGACTACGCATTTCTGCCTCGCCTTAGGGGCCGACTCACCCTGCGCCGATGAACGTTGCGCAGGAAACCTTGGGCTTACGGCGAGGGTGCTTTTCACACCCTTTATCGCTACTCATGTCAGCATTCGCACTTCCGATACCTCCAGCATCCCTTACGAGACACCTTCGCAGGCTTACGGAACGCTCCCCTACCACGTGTCAAAGACACATCCGCAGCTTCGGTTCATGGCTTGAGCCCCGTTACATCTTCCGCGCAGGACGACTCGACTAGTGAGCTATTACGCTTTCTTTAAAGGGTGGCTGCTTCTAAGCCAACCTCCTAGCTGTCTATGCCTTCCCACCTCGTTTGCCACTTAGCCATGCATTTGGGACCTTAGCTGGCGGTCTGGGTTGTTTCCCTCTTGACACCGGACGTTAGCACCCGATGTCTGTCTGCCGTATATCACTTTGCGGTATTCGGAGTTTGCTATCGCGGGGTAGATCGCAGTGACCCCCCCAACGATTACAGTGCTCTACCCCCGCAAGTGTCCGTACGACGCACTACCTAAATAGTTTTCGGGGAGAACCAGCTATTTCCGGATTTGTTTAGCCTTTCACCCCTATCCACAGCTCATCCCCTAACTTTTCAACGTTAGTGGGTTCGGACCTCCAGTACCTGTTACGGCACCTTCATCCTGGCCATGGATAGATCATCCGGTTTCGGGTCTACGCCCAGCAACTCTGACGCCCTTATCAGACTCGCTTTCGCTACGCCTCCCCTACTCGGTTAAGCTCGCTACTGAACGTAAGTCGCTGACCCATTATACAAAAGGTACGCAGTCACCCCTTTCGAGGCTCCCACTGTTTGTATGCATGCGGTTTCAGGATCTATTTCACTCCCCTCCCGGGGTTCTTTTCGCCTTTCCCTCACGGTACTGGTTCACTATCGGTCGATCACGAGTATTTAGCCTTGGAGGATGGTCCCCCCATCTTCAGACAGGATTTCTCGTGTCCCGCCCTACTTGTCGCACGCTCAGACCCGCCACCGGCTTTTCGCATACGGGACTATCACCCTGTATCGTCGGACTTTCCAGACCGTTTTGCTAAGCTGATGGTTTAGTCGTGCAGGCTGCTCCGCGTTCGCTCGCCACTACTTGCGGAATCTCGGTTGATTTCTGTTCCTGCGGCTACTTAGATGTTTCAGTTCGCCGCGTTCGCCTCCTCAGACCTATGTATTCAGTCTGGGATACCCCTTGCGGGGTGGGTTTCCCCATTCGGACATCGTGGGATCAAAGCTCTATTGCCAGCTCCCCCACGCTTTTCGCAGGCTTACACGTCCTTCATCGCCTGTGATCGCCAAGGCATCCACCACATGCACTTAGTCGCTTGATCCTATAACCTTAGCGCCTCTATCCGAAGCACCGGTCATAAGACGAACTCGTTTGTGCGATCACACCACTGCTGACAACGGTGATGTGATCAATGCAATCACACAACTTGCAGTACGCACCGGCTCGGTACGTACTACACTTCTTCCACTTTGTTAAAGAGCAAACCTCAAACAACCGGCAACCGAAGCTGCCGTTTCAAGAAGTCAGAGATGAAGACACTTACATCGTCATCTCTGACTGCTCGAACACCTGTGCGCGAGTCCTGGTGGAGCTGGTCGGGATCGAACCGACGACCTACGGCTTGCAAAGCCGCCGCTCTCCCAGCTGAGCTACAGCCCCGTCCTTCTCGAGCAACCCAAAAAAGCTTGGTGGGTCTGGTTGGATTCGAACCAACGACCCCCGCCTTATCAAGACGGTGCTCTAACCGACTGAGCTACAGACCCTCACGCCTTCGAGGCTCTTGGTCTGAACAACCGATAAGTTGTGGATACTTGGCCGTACGCGGCCTTTTCTCTTGAAAGGAGGTGATCCAGCCGCACCTTCCGATACGGCTACCTTGTTACGACTTCACCCCAGTCATGAATCTCACCGTGGTAAGCGCCCTCCCGAAGGTTAAGCTACCTACTTCTGGTGAAACCCACTCCCATGGTGTGACGGGCGGTGTGTACAAGACCCGGGAACGTATTCACCGCAGCATGCTGATCTGCGATTACTAGCGATTCCGACTTCACGTAGTCGAGTTGCAGACTACGATCCGGACTACGATCGGCTTTAAGGGATTGGCTCCACCTCGCGGCTTGGCAACCCTCTGTACCGACCATTGTATGACGTGTGAAGCCCTACCCATAAGGGCCATGAGGACTTGACGTCATCCCCACCTTCCTCCGGTTTGTCACCGGCAGTCTCACTAGAGTGCCCAACTAAATGATGGCAACTAGTGACAAGGGTTGCGCTCGTTGCGGGACTTAACCCAACATCTCACGACACGAGCTGACGACAGCCATGCAGCACCTGTGTTCTGGCTCCCGAAGGCACCCTCGGCTCTCACCAAGGTTCCAGACATGTCAAGGGTAGGTAAGGTTTTTCGCGTTGCATCGAATTAATCCACATCATCCACCGCTTGTGCGGGTCCCCGTCAATTCCTTTGAGTTTTAACCTTGCGGCCGTACTCCCCAGGCGGTCGACTTCACGCGTTAGCTGCGTCACTCAGTGCATTGCTGCTCCGAACGACTAGTCGACATCGTTTAGGGCGTGGACTACCAGGGTATCTAATCCTGTTTGCTCCCCACGCTTTCGTGCATGAGCGTCAGTACAGGCCCAGGGGGCTGCCTTCGCCATCGGTGTTCCTCCACATCTCTACGCATTTCACTGCTACACGTGGAATTCCACCCCCCTCTGCCGTACTCTAGCCTTGCAGTCACAAACGCAGTTCCCAGGTTAAGCCCGGGGATTTCACATCTGTCTTACAAAACCGCCTGCGCACGCTTTACGCCCAGTAATTCCGATTAACGCTCGCACCCTACGTATTACCGCGGCTGCTGGCACGTAGTTAGCCGGTGCTTCTTAGTCCGGTACCGTCATCCAGCGACTATGTTAGAGTCGCCGATTTCTTCCCGGCCGAAAGAGCTTTACAACCCGAAGGCCTTCTTCACTCACGCGGCATGGCTGGATCAGGGTTGCCCCCATTGTCCAAAATTCCCCACTGCTGCCTCCCGTAGGAGTCTGGGCCGTGTCTCAGTCCCAGTGTGGCGGATCATCCTCTCAGACCCGCTACGGATCGTCGCCTAGGTGAGCCTTTACCTCACCTACTAGCTAATCCGACATCGGCCGCTCCAATCGCGCGAGGTTCCGAAGAATCCCCCGCTTTCCCCCTCAGGGCGTATGCGGTATTAGCGTAGCTTTCGCTACGTTATCCCCCACGACATGGGCACGTTCCGATGCATTACTCACCCGTTCGCCACTCGCCACCAGGCCGAAGCCCGTGCTGCCGTTCGACTTGCATGTGTAAAGCATGCCGCCAGCGTTCAATCTGAGCCAGGATCAAACTCTTAAGTTCAATCCAGCAAAGTACTCAAAATACTGACACTAATCAGCATGAGCACCTAATCATTGCGAAACCAAGCAGCCTAAGCTGCCGACCACAACAACCAAGCACCCACACTTATCGGTTGTTCAACTTTTTAAAGAACCGCTGCCACCCGGCAACGAAGAAGCGAGATTATGAACAAAACCACCAACCTCGTCAAGCACCCGCCGAAACTTTTTTAACCGCAGCGCCCGAATCATCGAACACCCACAAA
>NZ_NOIH01000039.1 GCF_002245655.1 Thauera propionica
GCACGCCTCAGGCGCCCAAAAAAAGTAGGACCGCAGGCGTTGGGACGCTCGCGCGGAGGCCTGACGACCAAGTTGCACTTTGCCGTCGATGCCTTGGGCAAACCGCTGCGCATGATTCTGAGCGCAGAACAGGTCGCCGACATCGAGTGTGCGCACGATCTGATAGCCGATATGCCGTGCGCCAGCTTGGTTGCCGACAAAGGATACGATGCCAACGCCTTGGTCATGAGTATCGAAGCATCCGGTACCCAAGCAGTCATCCCGCCTCGATCCAACCGCATTGCCCCCAGGCACTACGACCGCTGCGCGTACCGCGCGCGAAATCTGATCGAGCGCTTCTTCAACCGTATCAAGCATTACCGTCGGATCGCCACACGCTACGACAAGCTCGCATGCAGCTACATGGCATTCGTGCGGATCGTTTGCGCGGTGATCTCATATCGTTATATGTGAACAGAACCTAGCGCCTTGCAATCCAGCGGGGCGTTGCGACGCCTATCTGTTTTAAGCTTCTAAATGGAGGTCTGCACACGAGCGGTCTCCAAATTGTGGTTGTGGGGCTAGACTTGCATTTTGCTATCTATCGCTGACTGGGTTCGACCCAATCTGGACCTTCACTGCTTCGGGGCTTCATCGGCAGATTTCTGATTGCTGCTGCCGTTCACGGCCTTGGCTGAACGCGAACTCCTCGGCCGGAGCTGCCGGTGGCTTGATGGCGTAACCAGGCAGCAATGTGCTGGTCACCTGCCGTTCGAGCGTCGGGAGACGGCGAACGGCGGCTTCTCCGTTCTGCCAACTGGTGCTACCGACCCTAAGCGGAAATAGCCAAAGATGGGAAGCGGACGGTCGGGAACGTTGTAAATCACTGGTCCAAGCAAGCGCAGCTTGCCCAAAGCCCAGTTGATGTTGAACGTCAAGAACCTACCATCGGCCTTGCCGAATTGACTGAAGCCACCTATCGGCGACTCGCCGCACAAACCGCTCCGCCTCCGCCCTGGTCATTGGGTTCGTGCTATTCATCTTCTGGGGATAAGCATGCCTTGCCCAGTCGCCGGTAACCGCCGGATTGTGAACAGCATCCTTGAAGCGATTGAACTGCTCCTTATCAATAGCAAAATCAGCATGAAATTTTTGCCTGTTGCTTGGATGCCCTTCGGCTAGTTCGTAGATCTTGTACAAATTTTCACCAGATGGATCCTCAACGCATAGCAATTCAATGATCTTCGCAGCTCTTGGGTCAAGAAAAGCAGGCTCAAGAAGTGCACGTTGGCGCTCGAGTAGCGATTGATATTGGCGCTCGTTCTGGTCTTCGTGCCACTTGGCTAACTCGTTGGGAGAGAGTCCTTTTGGCGGACAGATGGTCATAGTTGCGGTACCGCTAGTAATACGCATCGCACGCAACGCCCCCTCTGCAAAGGCATGGCGTCGCGGTGGTGTTGTGCCGTAGTCAATCACCGATCCAAGCGTGAATTCCAGATCAATCCTTGCGGGCCCTTTGAACGCTGCTTCTACATCCTTGGCCATCTCAAATGCATCCGCTGCCGTCGCGCAGGCATCTATGCCCGGAGACGAAAATGCTGGGTATTCGACTCCCCGTATCAGGTCGAATCCCAGCCCATTAAGAAGATCAGCTAGATTCCTACCATCCAAACTCGTTCTTATTACTTCAATTGCCCATTTCATTGTGAGTCCGTATTTATGGTGTCGTCGCTATCCATAAAGGCTCGCCTCGCCCCACTCTGCAACAGTACCGACATCACACCCGCAGCCTCAGCCTATCCACTATGAATCCAAATTTAGCAGCTAAGAACGAACGCCGTGCTGCAGGCATTTCCAAGTGCATCGGGCGATAACTCTCTGCAACCCATCTTTTACATGCAAAAAATGCAATTTATTCAGGCCTGATAGCATCAAAAGGAACTACTTACATTGTGACGGCTTATTTGTCGTAGCTGCGCAGCGCTCATGATCATTAAAGCCAGAGCGTAAAACACAGGGGAAGTAGCGATTATCCTCCCAGTCAACACACGCAGCGCCATCTCTTGCAATACGTTTTGCACGCTTCCACTCCGCATACGAGGCATCTTCACCAAGCAAGTTTAAGCGTGAAGCTTCTGCATGACCAATCCATTGCACTTCGCTCGAAGGTATCTGAATCATACGCTCAAGGAGCCCCGCACCTATTTTCATCTCGACGAAGTACCTACGATGGGCTTCGATAACTGCATCGTACGTTTTCTGAAAGTTCGAGTAACCGCCTGCGATGGCCTGCCGTGGGTCCGCAAAATACGGCCGGTGAAGACCCAATTTCGCGTCTTCTCGCGCATATCGCCATACACCGCCGGCCAGCACTAAAATGCATGCCGACGCGCAGACGCTGCGCTCATGGACAGCAGTAACCACTTGCGCTTGGCGAGCTAGCTTTCCGATGGTCATCGCAGTTGAAACGTCACCCCCTTCAGAATTCAGGAGAAGAGTTCGATGTTTTTCCCAATCAGTATCCGACTTCGCTGCTTTATCTAACGCGTTCTTGAATCGCACTTCGTCGCCTGGCGTTATAGGCCCTTCGAGTATGATTCGAGGCAGCCAGCTGTCAGGAATTATCCCCTCATATCCGGCAATTCGCTCGGGCGCCCCTCTGAAGAAAAAGATGTCTGCGCCGAGTGCGCTCGTACAAACAAAAATAAGACTAAGAGCGAGTGCTTTCATATACAAATTCGGATGAGTGAGGATTCAATCCAAGCAGGACCACGGGGCTCCAGAGGGTGTGACTATGGAACTGCCCCTGACAGGGCATAACGACTACCCGCAATCTAGCTGCATAGCGTACTCCATGTGAGCGTCTATGTTTGGATCTCTAGGCTGAAGGACAGCTCTTGGCCGGCCTGAGACTTTCGGCCCCTTCTGCGCGGGGACGCTGCGAACGGACTGCGACCGTCCCAACCCGACCCGATGCAGCCGTTCAGCTTTGAGGGAAGCTTTCGTTAACGTTCGAAAGGAGCGGACTCGCGCCGCATATTGCGCGAGATCCGCTCGATTGAGGGGTTGGGCGTCATTTCGTTCCCGGATGGACGTGCCGAAAGTCTTTGTGCGTGAGAGCAGTGCTTCTCGTTAGCGTCCGACGCAAGAGGTCGCGTCGAATTGCAAGCACAAGATCTCCGATCCGCTCAAGGCGCTCTTCATTCGGAAGCTGGGTTCCTTCAACCATGCCTTCCATTGCAAGGTTGGCTGCGCGAATGACCTCATCCCCACAGTACAAGAAGCACCGCTTGTACTCCTCCAAGAACTGCCTACGAACCTCCGGATCACTAGCGTGGCCGTAGAACCCGGTGAGTGTCCGAAGTAGCTCTCTGTAACGTTCCTCCTTCCGTAGGTACTCCTCCCAAGCGCGACGTCTTCGTTCATTGAGAAACCAAGCGGCAACCGCACCGACTAGCGGAATGAAGAACTTCAAAAAGTCGGCAGACAAGAACTCGATCATGCTTGTGTGCATGTGTTTGGTGACACCCAACGTGAAAGCTCAGCCGACGCCGAAAAGCGTAGCTTTTTGGCGGTCGGCTGGAGCGGCCTGTTAGCCATGCTCACACCACACATTTGCACGATTTGTTTCTCGTGTAGCGACGAATCGATTTGTTGTGATACTGCGCCAACCAGATGTATTTATCCCGAACGTGATCGGACGTTGCACTGGCATGCGCTCGCTCGATGTGACGCGCATGCTCACAGAACCATCTATCGACGTTTTCTCTGTAACCTGCCTCTTGAATGATTGCCTTCTGTTCTGAGCTGGCGGTGCGAAACGTCTCCAACTGCTCTCTGCTTGTCTGCCAACCGATGGACTCGGTGAAAATTCTGATGTAATCAAGATACCAAAAAGATACGCGCTTTCCTTTGACAGCAGCGCTATACCGTAAGAACGTCCTCTTAACGGGGTCAGAATCGCTGCTGTACCAGCTTCGGTTCTTGTGCTCTGAAAGGAATTTGTAGAGGTCAGGAGTTAGTGCAATAACTGGAACATTTGCGGAGCCCTCGGCTTTGTATGCCCTCGTAAGGCTCTCACTGACTAAAGTAGCCCCATCTTTGTACCACCAGCCCAGATCAAGTCCGCCTCGTATGAAGAGACCTTCTGCAGCACATTGCCCTTGGGCTAGAGCCATGCTCGATATCTCGCTCATAATCGGGTCGAACGTCCCTTCGATTTTTGTGATATCGGACTGCAGAGGAACGTTAACAATCACCGAATCTGAAAACGCCAACACAGTCGTGCTCGAAAGCTTGTGGCTCTCTTTAATGTAGTCCTCATTCGTCTTGTGATCGAACCGCTTTCTAATCAGCTTCACCGATGCAGCGACGCTGCGAATATCTTTCGTTGAGGCTGCCGATAGAACCCGGTCACCGAAGCCGAGAATATCGATGAATGCGGTGACGCCAAAGGTTAATTTGGAAGTTCCCATGAGATCTTTATCAAATGGCTATTAACCCGGCAATCAAATAGATTTTGATATAATTCGGGCATGAAAAAGATCGATGCCCGCAAGCTCCCGCCCGAAGCCCTGGAACACATTCGTCGCCAAGCATTTGTGCTGCGCAAGCAAGGCTACACCTGGACGCACATCGCTGAAGTGTGTGGGGTTCATGTCGGGACCGTTTTGAAATGGGCACGCCGCGCGCAGGCCGACGACCTCGACGCCGTGATCAAGGGCGGGCAACGTGGTCGGCGCCATGGCTCGGGACGAACTCTGACGCTGGTTCAAGAGGAGCAGCTGCGCTTGAAGATCATCGGCTCGAATCCCGCCCAGCTTCAGCTTGAGTTTGCGCTGTGGAATCGTCGCGCAGTGATGCTCGCCATCAAGCAGCTCTTTGGCATCGACATGCCCATTCGCACCGTCGGTGAGTACCTTCGGCGGTGGGGTTTCACGCCGCAGCGGCCGGTCAAGCGTGCGCTTGAGCAGGATCCGGCCCGGCTCAAGGCGTGGCTTGAGGACGAGTATCCGAAGATCGTTGCGCGCGCCAAGACTGAGGATGCCGAGATCTACTGGGGTGACGAGACCGCCATTCGCCAGGACTCGCACTGGGTGCGCGGCTACTCGATGGCGGGGCTGACGCCTGAGCTTCGACTGCCGGCCGGTCGCCATGGATCGACATCGATGATCTCGGCGATCACCAACCAGGGCTTGGTGCGTTTCTCGTTCTTCGAGGGCGCCATCGATGCCGAGCGCTTCATCGTGTTCTTGAAGGGCCTGATTCAGGATGCGCAGCGTAAAGTGTTCCTGATCGTCGACAACTTGCGCGTGCACCGCGCCAACCTTGTCCGCGAGTGGGTTGCCGAAAACACCGAGAAGATCGAGCTGTTTTACCTGCCGCCGTACGCGCCGGAACTCAATCCCGACGAGTATCTGAACCGGGATCTGAAAACGACGATACGCTCCGGGCCGATTGCCAGGACCGCCGCCGCACTTCTCGAGAAGGCGCGTACGTGCATGGAGCGCATTGCCGCGATGCCGGATCGTGTGCGGTCGTATTTCAGCCATGAGTACGTTCGCTATGCTCAGTAATTTAGCTATTTGATTGCCAGGTTAATAACGTGTAGGTGACCGGCCTCGCGCGGCCTTGTCGCGCGAGGTCCAGCGACCGAAGGGAGCGAGGTCGACCGGAAGGTTAGAGGTTTCGTTCACGACAACCATGAGAATAGAGAGCATCCAAGACACGCCCCCTCCGCGCAGTAATCGGCCTTTCTTCCGGATGCGTCCTTCCCAGACTTAGACTGGCGAATCTCTTCTGCGGCCTGGGCACACAAGACGAAACGACGTCGCATTTGCCGCCAACCAACAACGAGCCCATGTTGTTGGAAGGCGACCTTGGCATGAGCTGAACATGATTGGCCACCGTGGTGTACCCGGAAAGCACACACGAAGCCCTTGTGAGGAGAAATGAAGCGTTGATATGCCGTGATAAGTGAGGCAACGACAGTGGCGGCGCACGACGTCATTGATAACCTCTAACGTGCAAAGTAAATGGCGTGCCGCTTGCGGCACGTCCAAGCGCCTGCAAGGCGCGGTTTGACTGGGATGTTAGAGATCACAAGCCCCCGCTAACTGCAATGAGAACGAACGTCAAAACAGCAGCTGCCACCGGGGAAAGCAGTACCCGCTTTTTAACGATGCTGAATCTATGGCGCATGAAGTAAACCATTAGCACGAGTGCTAACCATGCGGGGAAACCCATAATCAGACCCATCGCAGACCCCATCAATAATTCGTGATGCAATGGGTCTGGTGGCTCAACTAACCATCGGGTCGTGAAGTAGCCAGTTACCCCAACTGCAAATACCCCCCATGCGAAGGCAATCCAGGTGAGCACGATCATGATCTCTAACTTTGTTTTAGGGCGACTGCCCTGCTGCGTAACATCGTTGCTGTTCCATAACATCACACATCGACCCACGGCGTAACGCGCTTGCCGCTTGAATGCCCGAGGCATAGACTGTACAAAACAACAGTCATAACGGGCCATGAAAACCAGCACTGCACCGTTACCACCGCTGCGTTCGCTCAAGGTTCTGGACCAGTTGCGTGAGCGAATACGCTACTTGCATTACAGCTTACGAACCGAACAGGCTTATGTCCACTGGGTTCGTGCCTTCATCCGTTTCCACGGTGTGCGTCACCCGGCAACCTTGGGCAGCAGCGAAGTCGAGGCATTCCTGTCCTGGCTGGCGAACGAGTGTAAGGTTTCGGCATCCACACATCGGCAGGCATTCGCAGCCTTGCTGTTCTTCTACGGCAAGGTGCTGTGCGCGGATCTGCCTTGGCTTCAGGAGATCGGAAGACCTCGGCCGTCGCGGCGCTTGCCGGTCGTGCTGACCCCGGATGAGGTGGTTCGCATCCTCGGTTTTCTGCAAGCGGAGCATCGTTTGTTCGCCCAGCTTCTGTATGGAACGGGCATGCGGATCAGCGAGGGTTTGCAACTGCAGGTCAAGGATCTGGATTTCGATCACGGCACGATCATCGTGCGGGAGGGCAAGGGCTCCAAGGATCGGGCATTGATGTTGCCCGATAGCTTGGCGCCCGGCCTGCGCGAGCAGCTGGCGCGTGCCCGGGCATGGTGGCTGAAGGACCAGGCCGAGGGCCGCAGCGGCGTTGCGCTTCCCGACGCCCTTGAGCGGAAGTATCCGCGCGCCGGGCATTCTTGGCCGTGGTTCTGGGTCTTTGCGCAGCACACGCATTCGACCGACCCACGGAGCGGTGTCGTGCGTCGCCATCATATGTATGACCTGACCTTTCAGCGCGCCTTCAAACGTGCCGTGGAAGAAGCAGGTGTCGCGAAGCCTGTGCTACACCGCATACCCTGCGCCACTCGTTCGCGACGGCCTTGCTCCGTAGCGGTTTCGACATTCGAACCGTGCAGGATCTGCTCGGCCATTCCGACGTCTCCACGACGATGATTTACACGCATGTGCTGAAAGTTGGCGGTGCCGGAGTGCGCTCACCGCTTGATGCGCTGCCGCCCCTCTCTAGTGAGAGGTAGGGCAGCGCAAGTCAATACTGGCGGATTCACTACCCCTGCGCGAAGGCCATCGGTGCCGCATCGAACGGCCGGTTGCGGAAAGTCCTCCCTGCGTCCGCTTGTGGCCGGACTGAGACTTTCTGCGCCTCCTGCGCGGGAACGCTGCCAACCGACTGCGACCGTCTCAACCCGAGCCGGAAGAGAGATTCTTAGTGCTACCGCTTTAGCGTCAGATCCCTGAGTCAAGCTGCCACCCGACACGCAGAAGTCGAGAGTGGCACTTTGGCGTTGCAGTGACTCAATGTGAATGCCGGTGATGAATGTCCGGAAAGTGTGGATGTTTGTGCACCATCGCCTCATGCCGGTGCCAATGTTCGTGGGGCTCCTCGCCGGTCCATCCGAAGGCATGCTCGTGCTGGTGGTGATCGTCGTGGACATGCCGATGACTGTGTTCCATAGGCTCGTGCACATGCTCGTGCTCGTGGTGCTCGGTGAGGTGCAGCCACACGCCCCAGACCATCAGGGCGGAAGCGAGCCAGAATGCCGGTGAGGTCGATTCACCGAGCAGCACAAGGGAAACGGCCGCGCCGATGAAGGGTGCCGTGGAAAAATAGGCGCCGGTGCGCGCCGTGCCCAGTCCGCGCAACGCCAGCACGAAGAGCACCAGGCTGATGCCGTAGCCCAGCAGGCCGACGGCCAGGGTCACGAGCAGGATCGGGCCAGTGGGCAGACTGGCGCCAAGTGCGAACGCCAGCCCTGCATTGACCGAGCCCGCCACCGCACCTTTCGCACCGGCGATGAACAGCGCATCCGAGGCGGCGACTCTCCGCGTCAGGTTGTTGTCGATGGCCCAGCACAGGCAGGCAGCAACGATGGCGAAGGGCCCGTACCAATCGCTCGTCCCCGCATGACGGCCCGACCAGGAGAGCACCACCCCGCCCGCCACGATGGCGAGCATGCCGATCACGATGCGGCGGTCGGCGTTTTCCTTGAAGACAACCCAGGCGATCACGGCGGTCAGCACCGCTTCGAGGTTGAGCAGCAGTGAAGCCGTCGAGCCGCTGGTGCGCATCAGGCCGAACATCAATGCGAGCGGCCCGAGTACGCCACCGAAGAAGATCGCGCCAAGCAACCAGGGCCATTCGCCCTCGCCGAGTCCCGAGGGGCGCCAGGAGCGGTCGCGGATCAGCCGTGCCACAGCCAGCCCGATTCCACTCCCGAGATACAGCAATCCCGCCAACAACCACGGCGACATCTCGCCGACGAGCAGTTTGGCGAACGGGGTACTCGCACCGAACAAGGCTGCCGCGAGCAGAGCGTGAATGACGTAGATGTTGTTCATGACCTCGCCAGATCCGGCAGGCCTCCCAAATAACGGGGCACGCTGAACGCGGTCGCATCCATTGTGCCCCCAGCGCTGTGCCAGCAGCCAGTTACGGGCGCGACGTGGCGACCTCCTCGGCCACCAGGCGTGCCAGTTGCTCAGGACCGAAGCTCGGCAGGCTGCGTCCATTGACCAAGAAGGTGGGGGTCTTGCTCACCTGCAGGGCGGTCAGGTCCTCGACGTCCTGCGCGATCACTGCCTGGATCTCGGGCGTCTCCATGTCCTGCCGGGCGCGCCCCATATCCAGGCCGACGCGCGCGGCCGCTTCGAAGGCGAGATCGAGATTGGGAGCCGCATGGTCCGCCCACTGCGGCTGCGCGGCCAGCAGCGCCTCGAGCACCGGGGTGTAGAGCCCTTGCTTGCGTGCCGCCTCCATCAGCTTCACCACTTGGTCCGAGCCGTGGTGGAAGGGCGCATAGCGCAGCGCGAGGCGGACCTTGCCCGGATGCTGGGCCATGATCTGCTTGACGAGCGGATAGAAGGCGCGGCACGTCTCGCAGGCGGGGTCGAAGAACTCGACGATGGTGACCGGCGCGTTCTGCGGCCCGATGATCGGGGTGTGCATCCGCACGAGGCGGCTTGCTTCCACGGCGACGCGCGTGTCCAGCTCGGCCTGCGTGCGATCACGGTAGGCATCCATGCCGAAGTAGAAGGCCAGTCCGAGGATCAGCAGCACGGCGAGTGTCAGCAGTTTTCGTGTGTTCATGTACGGGGCCTTATCAGATAGATCGTCAGGGCGGCGGCGATGGCGAAGAAGGCCGCCAGCGACAGCCATGGAATCTGGATGTCGCCAAGGATGACCAGGGCCTGCTGGCTGCACGAGGGGCCGGTGCCACAAGGCACCCACCACTGCGGCACCCAGCCGGCAATCAGCGCGCTGTGATAGGCCGCGAGGGCGAGGCCAGCCAGCGCGAACGGCATCGCATACACCGCGCCGCGCCGGTCCTCGGTGAACACGGCCATGCCCAGGATGATGGCAAGCGGGAACATTGCGATGCGCTGGTACCAGCACAGCACGCAGGGCGTCATACCCATCACCTCACCGATGAAGAGCGCGCCGAGCGTGGATATCAGGGCCACCGCCCAGGCGACCATCAGCCACCACCATTGGGTTCGTTTGTCTTGCATCGAGTCGGTCTCAAGGTTTGGCTCCCGGGCTACGGGAGGTGCGGCATCCCCAGGCGTGCAGAGAAGTCCGCAATGGAGCACGCCGCCGCGACAGCGCGGTGCGTGCTCGACGAGAGAAGCAAAGGGGGGCTGCCGCTCAGGCAGCGCGGCGCCACTTGGGGCGTTCAGGCTCGGCCACCGGTGCCGAAGCGAGGCTATCCTGCACGGTGTCGACGAGAACCTGGCCCGCTCCTGTCAGCGGCAGGCGGCCTGCATCCAGCAGCACCGCGCCCGCCAGGACCTGGCAGAAGGCGCAGTCGGTGTGAAGCCTGCCCTCCTTGCCGATATCGCCTTCATCCATCTGGCAGGCATGCGGAGGGTGGTCGCCATGGCTGGTCGCGAGTCCACTCGACTGAAGGCAATACGCCTCCACGCCCGCCGAGGCGAACTGGAGCGGTACGAGCAGCAGGAGCAGGATGGCAAACCAATGGCGCATGGACGGCGATTCTAACCGCAGGAAGGAGACAGACGCCGCCATCGCAACCATGAACGAACCTGCTCAGGCCTGTACATCACTGCGGACGCTCTGCGTGGCACACGCAGGCACCGCCCAGCGTCGGTGCTTCGAGCTCATGCAGGATGCCGCATTGTGCAGCACGATCCGGGGCGCCGCACTGGCTGCGCAGGGCAACGAGTTGGTCTTCGAGCGTGCGCAGGCTGTCGAGGCGTGCGCGGACCCGGGCGAGTTGAGTGTCGATGAGCGTGTTCACCTCTGCGCACTCGGCAGACGGATCGTCCACAAAGCGCAGCAGCCGCGCGACGTCGGCCAGGGCAATGTCCAGCGCCCGGCAGTGACGAATGAAGGCCAGGCGCTCGAGATGCATCCCCGCGTAGGCCCGATAGCCGTTGTGGCTGCGGGCAGGCGCGGGCAGCAGCCCGATCCGCTCGTAGTAGCGGATGGTCTCGACCTCGACGTGGGCCGCTTTGGCCAATTCACCGATCTTCATCACGGCTTCTCCGCATTGCGGCGTGTCGTCAGCATAGCCCGTTGACCCTGTAGCGGCTACAGGGTGTGTCATGCACGCCTGACCCTCTTCCCGCCAACAGGAGAATGCCATGTCTGGTTGTTGTTCCCATTCCGCCTGCGATGCCAGCGCGGCGAGCCCACGTTTCCGCCAGGCATTGTGGATCGCCTTGATCGTCAACGCGGCGATGTTCGTGGTCGAATTCGTCGCCGGCCTCGCTGCCGGCTCGGTCGCCCTATGGGCCGACGCCCTCGATTTCGCCGGCGACGCCGCCAACTACGCGCTGTCGCTGACCGTGCTGTCGTGGGGGTTGATGTGGCGGGCGCGCGCGGCCCTGCTCAAGGGTGTGGCGATGGCGCTGTTCGGCGCCGTCGTGATGGCGCGCGCCCTGTGGGCGTTCCAGCACGGCGTTTCGCCGGAGCCGCTGACCATGGGCGCCGTCGGGGTGCTCGCGCTGCTCGCCAATGCGGGGGTGGCGCTGATGCTCTATCGCTTCCGCGCGGGTGACGCGAACATGCGGTCGGTGTGGCTATGCAGCCGCAATGATGCCATCGGCAATCTCGCGGTCATCCTCGCGGCGGCAGGCGTCTTCGGTACCGGCAGCGCCGTGCCGGACCTCATCGTCGCACTGGTGATGTCGGGACTCGCGCTGTGGTCGGGATTGCTCATCATCGCCCACGCCCGACGCGACATGGCCGATTCGGAACAGGTTCACCCCTAAGACCAAGCGCACTATTTGCAAACATACGCACGCTTGTTAGAGTGTGCGTATGAAGAACAACATCACCAAATCCTCCCTTTACGAACACGTCGCCCGCATCGGCAAGGCGCTGTCCAGCCCGAAGCGGCTCGAGCTGATCGAACTGCTCGCCCAGGGCGAGAAGACGGTGGAGACGCTCGCCCAGCAGGCACGCATCGACATGCGGCTGGCGAGCGCCCACCTAAAGGCGCTGCGTGAGGCGCGCCTGGTGGAGAACCGCCGCGAGGGCAAATTCATCCATTACCGCCTGAGCGGACAGGACGTCGCCGAGTTGTGGCTCAACGTCCGCGACGTGGCCGAGGCGCATCTGCTGGAACTGCGCCTCGCGCTCGAACAGATGAGCGCTGCACCCGACCTGCTCAGCGCGGAGAGTCGCGATTCCCTGCTCGCGAAAGCGCGCAGCGGTGACATCGTGGTCATCGACGTACGGCCCGAATCCGAGTACGCGGCGGGTCACCTGCCCTTCGCGCGCTCGATACCGCTCGGCGAACTGGAAAAGCGCCTGGCCGAGCTGCCGGCCAGCAAGGAAGTGGTCGCCTATTGTCGCGGGCCCTTCTGCCTGATGTCCGACGAGGCAGTCGCCTTGCTGCGCAAGCGCGGCTTCAACGCCCACAAGATCACCGACGGCGTCATCGAATGGCAGGCGGGCGGGCTGCCTGTCGAGCGCTGATCCATTCAACCTCCACCACAACAAACGACACAAGCGAGGAGACATCGCATGAGAAGTATCGGATTCACCCTGCTGGGCGCCCTGTTCAGCCTGTCGGCAGTCGCGGCCGACGTATCGATGGCCGTATCCGGCGCCCAGACCGCCGCCGGCCAGAAGGTGCTGACCTTCATCGCCAAGGATCCGCCCGGGCAGCGCTGCAACGGCAACCTGCAGGTGGCGGCCGAGATCGCCAACACCTACCGCGTGCCCATCCAGTTGCTGCCCTCCAGCCTGGCGCAGGGACTGCCCGCGCCGGCCGTGTTCTACGGCAACCAGCTGATCGTCGCCGACGGCAAGGAACACAACGGCGCGGCCAGCTACCAGATCGTCGCCGACGTGCTCGATCTGGAAGGCGTCGCGAAGCAGGACAAGTCCGGCCTGCTGTTCCAGGACACCGTGCGCAGTGACTTCGACGCCCTGAAGGCCACCATCAAGTCGGGCGGCAAGTAATCCCATCGATTGGCGGGAGTCAATCATGAACACGCTTTTCATCCTCAACGACGGCCCCTACGGTACCGTGCGCAGCTACAACGGCCTGCGTCTGGCACGTGCACTGGGCAAACTTCACGGCGAGACCGTGCGCGTTTTCCTGATGGGGGATGCGGTGGCCTGTGCCAAGGTCGGGCAGAAGGTGCCCGAGGGCTACTACAACGCCGGCGACATGGTGGGCATGGTCGGGGGCGAGGTGGCCCTGTGCGGCACCTGCATGGACGCGCGCGGCCTCGGTGACGGTGAGCTGGTCGACAACGCCCGCCGCAGCACACTGAAGGAACTGGCGGAATGGACGGCCGCCGCCGACAAGGTGCTGGTGTTCTGATCGTTCCCACACATGACAAGCAGACGAACACACGGAGACAAACCACATGCCCTTCAAGCTGATCGGCGCGACCGCCGTAGCCCTGGCCATCATCGCCTCACCCGCTATCGCTAACGCGCAGGCCGTCGACGAGATGGCCGGCTACCTGGATTTCGTCGAGTACGGCGGCGGCGTCATCTTCGCCGAGCAGATTCCGCCTGAGGACTGGCCGCGTTTTCACGTGATCGATGCGCGCGATGCGGGCCAGTTCGCCAGGGAGCACCTCCCCGGCGCAGTCAATCTGGAATGGCGCCGCGTGCTTGCCGAGCGCGACAGCATCCCGCGCGACAAGCCGGTGCTGATCTACTGCAACACCGGCAGCCTGTCGGCCCAGGCCGGCTTCGCGTTGCGCGTCGCCGGCTACGAGAACGTGCGCATTCTGCAGGGCGGATTCGAGGAGTGGAAGGCCAAAGGCGGTTTCGACGCGGCGAGCAAGGCGACGGGCCAGGCCAAGCACTGAGGCGTTCATGAAAGGGCGCGAGAGCGGCATGCCGGACGAGGCCTATTGGGCCTCGTTCTTTGATCCTCACACTGTGCTGGATCGGCTCCGGTTGCCGCAAAACAGCAGCTGTAATGTGCTCGAGTTTGGCTGCGGCTACGGCACGTTCACCTTGCCAGCGGCAAGCCGCACGCGTGGCAGGGTGACTGCGCTCGATATCGAGCCGGAGATGGTCAGCCTTGTCGCGCAACGAGCACAAGCCGCAGGACTGGTGAATGTCCATGCCGAGGTGCGCGACTTCGTCGAGCACGGTACGGGTGTGTCAGCTGGTTCGCAGGGGCACGTCATGGTCTTCAACCTGCTGCACATCGAAGACCCGCTGGCCCTGCTGCGCGAAACCCACCGCACCCTTCAACCCGGCGGCACGCTGTCGGTGATTCACTGGCGCAGCGACATCGAAACACCACGTGGGCCGCCACTGGCTATCCGACCCCGACCGGAACAATGTGCAAGCTGGTTGACTTGGTCTGGATTCGGTCCAGTCGTTCAAGTGGAGCTCGCAGCCGCTGCACCGTATCACTTCGGGATTCTGGCAACGCGTGCAGCAGACTGAATTCCATTACGAAGCTCTTCGACGCTGAGCAGCCTTTGATCGAGGCCGTTCCAGCTTCGTACGCGACATGAACTTCGCGAAGGCACGGGCCGCGTCGTTCGCACACCAGGAAGCTTTCGGAGCTCACCGGTCGCTCGCATGACGGCCCTGCTGACACAAGGTATGGCAGCAGTTGGCCGAGGCTGTGTAAAAACGTGAGAAGCCGGCAAGTCAGTTGAGAGATTTCCCACTAAGGGCCTCTTTTTCTCGCATGAAAGACGAGGATGCCCCACTGCAGCCAACCACTTTTCGCCTTTGCGACCATTTCTCCCCACTACGGCAAGCCGTGCGCGCGTTTTTACACAGTCTCGGCCGAATGCTGTCTGCCACTGTAGCCTAAGATCAGGCAAGGACCTTGCCGAAGAAAACCGATGTCATGAGCCCCTTCGCCAGTCCCATGGCGCTACAGGGGCTCTCTCTACCCAGAGCCCGCGTCCGGCGCTTCGGGCCTCGTCCTGCAGACGGTACAGCGTCTCGTCCGTTGCGTAGCGGTCGTAGACCCAGGCCAGGCCGCGGCGCACTTGTGCGGCGTTCGCATCTACGCCAGCGCAGGTGACGCGACCAACGATACGCTTGTACCGATCCACGTCGATGACCCGCACCTCCGCACGCTTCTCGTGGCAAAGCTCACCGAGCGACTGCCGGGAACGGGTACCGAAGGGTTGACGCTTCTCCGGGGCGTCGATCTCCGCCAGTCGAACCTTGACCTGCTGGAAGTCCTCGTTCAGAACAGTCAACGTATCACCATCAGCGACCGCCACTACGAGGCCAACGAGGAATGCTGCGACCCCCGCCACTACGCTGCCTCGCCGGCGGCGGTCTTTGTCCTCTTCTTCGGATGGCCGAACTGGCGGAACTCGTCAAAGATCGCTGCAGCCTTAGCATCCGTAGCAAGCGCGATATTCAGTAGGACCTGGACGGGGTCAGGGATCTCGCGCCCCGACTCGTAACGACTCCCGCCGCTCTGGGTCGTCTGGAAGTGCGCCCAGAACTCGGTCTGGTTCAACCCGAGCGTGCGGCGAAGCGCACGAACTTCCTCGCCGGTATAGATTTTCAGCTTCACCGCATTTCCCCAATTCTCAAAATGCATACTCTATGCCCAAAGGCTGATCGAGGCATCTTGCTCCAACCACGAGGTGGTGCGGGCTAGCGCGCGGCAATGCACCGTCCCGAACACGAGGAAGTTCGCACTGCCATCTAGCCAAGACCGCCGGAAGTTCGCTCCACTTGGTCGTATAATTCGGCGACAACCTGTTCCGACGCATCTGCCGCGGCCGCGCGATCCCCTCGGCAGCGAACTGCAGCGTCCTGCTCCCATAGGCTCATACAGGAGCCGCGCCGGTTTGTACTGCAAGGCCACCACCGGGCGCCGGGCGCCCGCTGCGTGGCCATCACTAGCGGCCGGGTCGTGGGCATGGCAGACGGTGCAGGCAAGCATGCAAGGCGAGGAGAAACGCCAAAGCCTTGCCTGACCGTCAAGGGACACCTAATCTGGCGCAACTTGATTGCCTCGGAGAGGACCGATGCCACCCGTCACTGTGCTTCAAGCGAAATCCATACTGTCTCGGCTAGTACGAGCAGTGGAGGAAGGAAGCGAACGCGAAATCATCATCACGCGTAACGGCCGTCCTGTAGCGCGGCTCGTGCCTTTCGAAGCGCCTTCAGCAGAACCACGGCTGGGTATCGCCAAGGGAGTCTTCACGGTGCCCGAGGACCTCAACGCCAGAAATGCTGAGTTGGCAGCGCTATTTCAGGGGAAGGCCGACTCCTGAACCGCGTGGCTCGCCGTGAATACCTCCCTATTCTGCTAGGAAAATTCTCCAATCTTTTAAGCCCCGTCCCTGACCGCGAACTGCGAAGTCCTGACAGGCAGAGCAGTTCTCGGTCCATACCTCGACCTATCACGTGGCGTCGGGGTGATAATTCGCGGTCGGCAGGCAGCCGTAATAGGCATGCTTCGCTTCATTCGTCAGCACAATACAGCCGTCCGTATGTATTCGCCGGCCGCCCCGTCATAAAGTTGGACTTCAGTGACTATTTTGTGCTGTTCTGGTCCCAGAAAGGCACAAAAAAGATAAAGATCACGCGGCTGCGAAAAGCTCCCCCGATACCGGGGGAGCAGAGATCACGTTAGCACTCTCACGTATCGCGTGATGCCAGCCAACTCCAGCGCTCCCTTCTTGACACGAGTTCGCCGGGGCCGACCATTGCCTCATACATGCCTAACACGAGCGACAGCATCCGCGCATCTGCCGCCATCAACAACTCCTTCGTAACCCCCGCTTCAAGCGCAAACGTCGATTCTGCGATGAATGCCGCTCGACGCTCCAACGACAAAAACTCATCGTCGTAACTACACGTCTCGAAATCCGCGGGCATCAGCCTTTCTGCAAGTACGAAACAGACAACCGGCGGCAGATACAAGAAACCAGCGACACGTCGAATCAAATCATCGCTCGCTTGAGTAAATGACTTGTCACCACCGAGTAGCTGCGACAGGTACGGTTGGCTGACACGCAACCGTTCCGCCAGTTCAGTCACGGAGACCCCTTCGCTACTCATCCGTTCCTTGATGCGGGTAGTAAGTCCGCTACTTTTAAGCGTATTCCTTTTCATTTTGGCCTTCCACGTTCAGGGCACATGCCCTTACTCGTATAGCCAAAAGACTCAAGTCGGATGAAACCTATTGCCGGGAGCAATAATCGCCACTCACTAGCAATGCTTTTTCAAGTGCACTTGTTTTCAGCTAGAGTGCGCGACACACCTTAGCCACCTGTGAAACTGCCTGTTCTTGCTGACGCGATCATGTCCTCAGAAAAAATCCACCGAACGTTAAGAAAATCTTTCGCCACCTTGTCCAACAACGACGACTGGCACACCCCTCTCAAGGGAGCACTGCTTCTAGCGCAGGCCAACACAGAATCAGAAAGGACACTTGGCCTCGTAAAGATGATGCTGGCGCATCTACAGCAGTTCGACGAGTGCTGCCACACGCTCGAAACCGACATCGAAGTTCCAGACGGAATAAACCCTGAAATTTTTCTCAAAGCACTCAAGGAGGAGATGATCGACGACGAAGTTCAGTGCTCCGCAACAAAAGAATCTATCTACGTCACGGCTACGATTAGAGGCTCCCTTGAATGCGCTCAAGCACTTTTTGATTCCAAGACAAGGTCGGCGATGCGATTAGCACGGCTAAGACTTTAAAATACCGCTGCCACGATTTACTCGACCAGCAAAAGTCTCCAGCGCGTCGCCCCACGAGATCTCCATTGGCTTTGAGCGCCTGCAAAAGGCTCAGACCAGCACTGCGAACAGTTTCTTCAGGTAGGCGCTGGGACCGTCTTCCATGAACAACACGTTGCGGCTTTCCAACTCGGCCTTCTTTGCCGGATCGCCCACGTTGAGCAGGTCGGCGAACTTCGTCGGCGAGAGCACGAAGGCATTCAAGACCAGCGGCGCTTCGCCCGCCTTGGCCTGCCCCGCCAGCGTCGTTTCCAGAGTCTTCACTTCCTTGTATAGCCCCAGCTTGGGGTGCGACAGGTCGAGATTGCGCAACCCCTTAGGGTCGACAAAGGTCAGCCACTGCTTACCGCTGGCATCGTCCACCAGCCACAGCAGGAAGTCCGGATAGAAGCTGCCCGCCAACGCGAAGCCCAGGCCTTTCTCTTCCCGATCCGCATTGCGCAGCAGGTACAGACTGCGCGGGCCAATGACTTCCTTGCCTTCGCTGGAGTGGTAGAACGCTTCGAGGTCACGGACAAAGGTCACTTCGCTCGGCGCGCCAAGGCCCAAAGGCTTTAGCTTCAAAGGAACGAGATCTTTGTCCCCATCCTGCTCGAAGCTGAACAACGGGTAAAACAAGTGCCGGTCGAAGCTGATGGCCACCATGTGTGGTGCGTTCCATTTGCTCGCATCACCGATCTTGCCTTCCGCCACGAGCTTCTTCAGAACTTCTAGCTTCGCCTGATACTCGAGGCCGTCGTCGCTGTTCTCGATCTCGAACTGGTATAGCTTGAGCATCGACCCGTGATCTTCATCGATGTGGGTGATGTCGTAGAACTGGCCTTCGTAGCCCGTCTTCAGGGCCTTGTAGAAGCGGTCGGTGTAGTCCGTCAGCAATCGAAGCAGGATGTCTTCCTGCTTGCGGATGTCGGCGAAGGTCGTCACGTTCAGTTCCGCCGCCGGGATGAACAGCGTGTACCAATCCTGCGCGCCCGCGCAGAAGTCGATCAGCTTCTGCCGTTCCAACCGAAGGTTGCTCCAGCTGCGCTGCAACTTGTAATCCTGCAACGCCAGATAGATGCGATCCCAATTGAAAGCCGTGAATAGCGTCTGATTCAGCTTGCCCTTGTTGCGGGCTTCCGCCGTAGGTGCTGTTGTGCCCTTGTCCTTGCTGGAAAGCGCTTCGACACGCGGGTACAGGTCAAGCACCACGTGGGGCGGCTTGATCTTGCCCTGGAACTGCGCGGGAATCTCGTACAGCCACGGGAAGTGCGTGCGCTTGAACCCGAGTTTCTGGTTGTCCTTGTAGCCATCCTTCAGCGCCAAGGTCTTGAGTTTGCCTTTGGGTAGGTTGGCCCGTGTTGGGAAGTCCAGCTCCAGCACTTCGTCACTGGGCGTGATGCCTTCCTCGCGAAGGTAGTCTTTGAACGCGGCCATGTAGCTGGCGCGCACGCCGAAGATGTTCAAGGCCTCCAGCTTGTCCAGATGCACGCCCTTGGGTCGGTCCTGCGGCAAGGTGCGCTTGAGCGAGAAGCCCTTGCCCTTGAGGCGCACCCCGCGTCCGAACAACTGGATGATCTGCGAGCCTTCACCCTGGCCCATGTTCAGCAGACCCATCGTGGACACGCGCCAACTGCTCCAGCCTTCCGTGAATTTGCGCGAGCCGATCAGCACGTTGAGGCGGCTGTCCTTGTTGTTCAGCGTGCCGAACAGCGCGCCGCCGAAGTCGTCGCGTTCGCTATCGAAGGCCTCCACGTCCTCCGCCATCCCGAAGAAGCCCGCATCGTCGCCGATGTTGATGAGGCCGAAGGGCTCTGCATCGCCCACGCGCAACGCCAGCTCACCCTTGCTGCTCTTGATGTTGACCAGTTTCAATCGCTGGCGGGCCGAGGCATTGAACACTCGCAGCAGGATGTCGGCGTACAGATCATCCACGCGACCGCCGAAGTCCATCAGGGGCGTGAAACGCCCGCTGAAGATGTTGTTGCCCTTGGCGTCCAAAATCTGCGCCTTGTCCGCAATCAGCTCGGCCAGCCAAATCTTGATCTGAGCCTCGTTGTTCAGGAACCAAGCAAGAAACTGAACAACTGCCAATACGTCGGAGAGGCTGGCCAAATCATCTTCGGTGAGCTTCTGTTTCTTTTTATCGTCTGAACCAGTTACCGAGTGGCCCACGAACACCCACAGCGGCTTCTCGATGTTGAAGTCGGCAAGCGCCGAACGGTGGGTGCTCCACAGCCAAAGCTGCTGGTAGTAGGCCAGCAGGCAGGCGGTGAAATACTTGCGCGCGTTGTCCGCCTGCTCGTAGGCCTCGCCATTCATGTTGAGGATCAGCGACTCTTTGCCGTAGCCGTCCTCATAGAAGAATTTGTACGAGTAATCGAACAGGATGCACTTGGCGTAAATCTCGCGCGTAGCGGTGATGCGCGCGCGGCGCTTGTCCTCGGCGGTCAGCGCGAGTTGCGCCTTTTGTCCGTCGTCCAGGCTGCGCAGACTGGTGGTGTTGAACAGCATCTTGGCGCGCTTTTTCTGGATGTCTTCTTCCGCCGCCGCCACGGTCATGCCCTTGGCCACTGCCTGCCCGAAGGTGGCCGAGTACTCGAAGGCAAAACCGCCTCGCACCAGCGCATCGCGCCGCGCCATCCACGCACCCGCCGCCGTGCCCGTACCACGGTGGCCTTCGTCCACCAGCACCAGGTTGTTGCCCTCGAAGGCATCCACGGCGACGGTCTTGTCCCCCATCTCATCGCCCAGCTTGTTGATGTCGATGATTTCGATAGTGCCGCGCGCGGGTGACTGGGCCTTGTTGAAGAACTGCGAGAACCCGAAGCCGGACAGGTGCAACTCATCCAGATGCTGACGGCTCAACCCTTCGTTGGGCGTGAGCAGGATGATCTTGCTCGGGTAGTGATCGCTGCGCCCCGCCTGGAAGTAGTGCAGGTACTGGCGGATGTTGACGTGCAGCAGCAGGGTCTTGCCGCTGCCGGTGGCATTCCAGAAGGCGATCTTGTTTAGGTCGTCCGCCTCGAAATCGCGGAACGGCTCCGCGCCCGTCTCTGCGCGGTAGCGAACCATTTCCTCGTTCAGGCCATCGAGCAAGTCCTGACGGTGGTTGAAGTACCAGTCCAGATACAGCTCGGTGAACAGCAGAGAGAGATACTGGAAGTACTTCATCTGCAGTTCGTGGCCTTCCAGCTTGTTGCGCTGGGCGGTGATGGCCTGCCAGTGGGCTACGACGTTCAAGTCGTAGCGCCGCAGGTCGGCCTCGGGCACCTTGTTGGGATCGAACAAGCCTCGGATCAGTTCGTGGAAGAACTTGGTCTGGCCGTCCTCGTCGATGCCCTCAAAACGGTCATCGCCCAAACGCATCTTGAGTGCCGCCAGCGTGCCGCCCTGAAAGAAACCCAGCACCCAGCGGTTGAGCACCAATTCCTGATGGAAGCTGCGCTTCTTGCCGCCGACTCTCGAGGCTGCACCGCCAGTGCCGGAACCGACGGCAGGGGTCTTGCGTGATCGTGCCATCAGATGTCCTCCACCGAGAACATGCGCTCCAGAAACTCCGGCTCAATCTGGCGCAGCTTGAGCACGCGTGTGGCACCACCTTCCTCCGCCGTCTGTGTCAGCACAGTGGGGATGTTGTGGTCGCCGTTGATGTAGACCACGTCGAACTCGTTGTCTGCCGGGTTGATGGCCAGTTTGTCGCAGAGCCTGGCTACACCTTCGTAATCCAGCAAATCACAGTCGCGCCATAGCACCAGACAGCTTTCACCGCTGGGTAGCGTGCCGGAGACGGTGACAAAGCCGCGGTGCGGCTGGGCGTCGATGTGCTTGACCCGCAGGCCGATCAGGAAATTGAAGGTCTCGACCAGATCGATCTTGCGCGGCTCGAAAGCGCCCGCCGAATCCACGGCCACGTTGAGGGTGTAGTCAAAGGGCTTCTTGAAGTCATCCACCGACAGCAGCGAGCCACGGCTTTCCACGTCCAGCAGGTAGTTGAGCAGGTAGTCGTCCTTGGCCTGCTGCGGCAGCGTGTTCAGTAAATCGCCTTGCGCGGTCGTGCGGCCCAGTTGTAGGTTGTTTAGGGTGTCTTCGTAGCTTTCGAGCTTGATGACTTTCAAGCAGTAAGAAATGCCGGTTTCGGGAGTAATTGGCTTGCCATCCTTCCACTGAGCGGCGTAGACGGCCTTAATAGTTCTCGGCTTGGTTACGGTCTCGAAATACTCTCCTTGTTCGACAAGAATGAACCCGAGCTTCGGGCTAGCACCTGCGGCCTGTGCCTCGCGTCGCATTTCGATCACTGCATGAGCCGTAGTACCGCTGCCACCGAAGTAGTCCAGCACTACCTCCTCTTCCTCCGCTTTAGTCGCCAAGGAAATACATTTCTTTACCAAGTTGATTGATTTCGGAAAATCAAAGCGTTTCTCGCCGAGCATGTTGATCAGAAGGCTGTTGCCGTAGTTTCCAGCATCGAACTCCCCGCCGCTCCAAACGGTCTTGGGCACGGTCTGTTCATGAGTAACGAAGAGATCCCAGTCGTCTCCAACCTTGAGTGCAGCGATGCGATCAAGGTTCTGGCGGATTGAATCAAGACCGAAATTCCAGCGTCGTTCGACTCCATCTTGGTCAATCGGCCAGACTTCAGTGCGTCCATCAGGCAAATGAACGTTCTTGCCCGAAGGATGGAAATCCTCGTCCGGAACTGTGCCAATATCGACAACCTGACCGTTAGTGACATAGATCGGATAAAACGACAGCCGACGGTCGATCCGGCGGGAATTTTCGCCCCATCGGCGCATCTTGCGAGGTGTTTCATTTTCTTCCAGCGTTCTGGCGACACTGGATAGCCCGTCACGAGTTAGAAACAATGCGTATTCGTGGGTGCGATTGAAGTTTTTAGTGATCGACCCCTTCGGGTTATGCACCACGGTGACTTTAGAAAGCGTGTGCTCAGGAGCCACAGATTCCATGACTTTGCATAAATTAACCATTTCAGAGTCGTCGATAGCAACAGTCTTTACTCCGTCGAACTTGAGCAAGTTCATTCCTTTAAGTAGGCGATCTTGCATCAGACTCATCCAAGACGAATGCTTGTACTCGTTCTTGTAGAGAATAGGCGTTGAGTTTGTATTGTAGGGAGGGTCGATATAGATGTACTTGACCTGCTCCCGATACCTCGCCTGAAGGATATTTAGTGCTTGGAAATTGTCACTATGAATCAGCAGACCATTAATGCCGCCGTCAAGAGACGAAACTTGTTGCAGTAGCTTGGCCTTAAACTCTGCAGTAAACAGACTCGTATCCACCATTCGATAAGGACTAGCCTTCAAGTCCGTCATCGTCCCTGGAGCATCGCCATCCCACACGCCCAGCTGTTTCCACCGCGCCCATTGCTGCGCGTTCGCTACTACTTCCGGCCACAGCGCTTCCGGTACCCGATCCAACGTGATGCAGTAGTGACTGGAGACAACAAACTTCTTTTTCAGCCACAGCTTCTTCTGGAAGTCTTCCAACTGAGCCAAGAAAGTGATCAGCTCCAGCGCGATGCTGCGCAGGCACTGGATCATGCGCAGGTTCTTTTCGATGTCGGCGAACGCGCCCGCGTTCTGCACGTCATCCAGATGCATGACTTCGTTCTTGATGTAGAAGTCCAGCTCGCGCCGCAGGAAACCACCCAGATCCTTGTGGATGAAGTAGTCCGCCGTGTTCTTGGTGGTGTAGTCGCTCAGGTGCTTTTCAAGCAGGGTGCGCTGCGGGCTCTTCTCGGTGGGCGCGCGGCTGCCCAGGACCTGCCAGCGGGCCTTGACGGCGGCGTCCGCCAGCACTGTTTCTACGGCCTTGGTGACCAGCGCCTCTTGCTTGGTGCCTTTGGGCTGGGCGACGTACTCGAAGCGGATGATCAGCTCCTGATTGCCATCAGTGCCCGAAACTTCCTCCACGGGCACCAGTTCTTCTTCGGCCTCGTCGCCGTTTTCATCCACGCGGGTAACGGTCTTGGCCGCTACCAGGGCAAATCGACGTTCCTTGTCGTTGTCCTTGCGGTTGTCTTTGGCGGTGTCGGCAGCGGCGAGGCGGAAATGCACCGTGCGACCGTCTTCCAGCTTGAAGCTGTAATTGCTGAAGTTCTCGCCGCTCTTGGTGTAGTACTGATCCTTGTTGGCCCAGTGCAGCATCACCTCTTCGCCCGCGTAGGGGATGGCGTAGGTGTCGCCCTTGTAACGGCGCTGGCTGATGAAGTCGCCTTGCTCGTAGTAGCGGGAGAAAAAGGCCAGCAGGTGCGAGAACACTGCGTTCTCGTGTTCGCTGCTGCCTGCTGCTGTCTCTTTCAGCTTGGCGCGTAGTTCCTGTACCTTGGGTACGGCATCGGGGCTGACACCCAAGGCTTGGGCGTTCTTCTCTGCCTCTTGCAACTCAGCTTGCAATTGCACGGCGCTGGCGGTGCTCCCTGCGGAGAGGGCTGCCTGAACCTTCTCAGCCAGCCGGTTTTTCAGGTAGTCGTTGATCTCGCCCGCGCGGGCGTTGAGGATGCGGTAGATACCGAAGTCCAGTTCCGGGCGGTCGATCTGGAAGATCTCGCGCAGCTTGGCGACGAGCTCCTGGAATTTGGGATTCTGTTTGGTGGTCATAGGTTGCCCTGATCTCGGGATATCTGATTCTTCGGTTACGTGACCTGCCAGCGGATGCTGAACAGGGTCTCGTTGCTTGTTTTTTCTTGCAGGCGCTGCTGGAGCGAGGCAATTAGCTCATCGCGCTTGGCGATGATCTCGTCCTCGACAGCGAAGATTTCTTGCCGCAGGCGGCGTTGCTTGCGCTCCAGCTCAGATAGCTCGCGCTGGATGCCGTCCTGCTCCTGCAAGGTGACAGCCTTGCGGGCGTCACGCTTCAACTGTGCGATGCGCGCCTTGGTGTTCTTCAAGGCTTCCTCTGCGGCCAGCAGCTTGTCGTCTGCCCAACGTTCCAGTTTGTCCCGTTCTTCATTGAAGAGGCGCTGGTTGGCTTCCAGTACCTGGGCAATGGTGGCGGCGACCGCGCGCTGGCTGTTTGCCAGAAGAGCCTCGGGCACGGTGGTGCTCAAGGGAGTGGGTTTGCCTGCTGCTGGAATGGCCATCAGCCTTTCGCAGGTTTCCTGATCCAGCACCTGACCATCGTCGGTGAGGCCGGAGAACAGCAGCGCCTCGGTGGTCTCGAAGGCGGTGACTTCCAGCCGGGCCAGCGTCAGCCAGCCGGACATACCTCGCAGTCTCTCGATCACGGAGACGCGCGCGCCGTGTTTGTCGTAGTCGAGCTTCAATGTGGCGACAGGCGTGGCCGCATTCAGGCTGGCTTCAATGCTCCACTCCCCCAGCGGGTGGCTGAGGCGATAAGCGTGCGCCAGCATGTCCGGCTGCGCCGCACCACGAATGAGCTGGTAGCGGCCAGTGGCGATTCCAGTTGGCGGCGTGCTCAGAGAGAACGCATAGGACTGCTCGTCGAAGCGTGCTCGGTCATTGAGCGCATAGCGGGTAACACCCCAGAACCAGCGCCCCAGTTTGTCGAGGCGCGCTTCGGCGTCCTGAAGACGCAGCTTGAGCCGGTCGTGGACATCCTCGTCAAAATTTTCCAGCAGCTGTGACTGGGTGTCTTTGATCCGGTCGGCAATGACTTCTTCCAGCTCTGTTTGGAGGGCATTGAAGGCTGCTTCGATCTGCTCGGGTTGACGGCAGGTGTCGTAGATCTGGAGGATGCGTTTTTCAAAATCGAGGCCACCCTCGATGCGGCCCAGCACTTCATCGCTTGCGCCAAACACGCCGGAGAACAGGTTGAATTTCTCGGTGAGCAGTTCCAGCACGCGCTGGTCTGCCTGGTTGCGGGTGTTTAGGAAGTTGATGACCACCACATCGAAACGCTGACCGTAGCGGTGGCAGCGGCCAATGCGTTGCTCAACGCGCTGCGGGTTCCACGGCAGGTCGTAGTTGATGATCAGCGCGCAGAACTGCAGGTTGACGCCTTCGGCAGCCGCTTCGGTGGCGATCATGATTTCCGCGCCGGTGCCGTCGTCCTTGCGGAAGTGGTCGATCAGCGCCGTGCGGCGATCTACCTGCGGCGAGCCGGTGACGCGATCCGTGCCTTTGTACTCTTCCAACCAGCGCTGGTAGATAGCGGTGGATTCCTCGTGGGTGTTGGTGCCACTGAACAACACCAACTTGCCCGCGTGCCCGTTAGCTGAGAGGAAGCGGTGCAGGTACTCCTGCGTGCGCTTGGACTCTGTGAAGATGATGGCCTTACGTGGCGCGTTCAACTCGGCCATCTTGCCGAAGCCCAGTGCGAGCGCCTTCAATAGCGCCTGCGCTTTGGTGTCGGTTTGCAGCGCTTGGGCGGCATCGACGAATGCGGTCAGTTCCTCGATCTCGGCGGTGATCGCGGCCCGGACGGCCTGGAAGTCTTTTGAAACGTCCGGTTTACTGCCTTCTGCTGGCACAGGCGTGAGGACTTCGGCGCCTTCCTCTGCCTCGCTGACCTCCTCTTCCAGGTAGTCCTGCTCCAGATCGTCTTCGGCGATGAGCTGTTCGACCAGTTGGCTGCCGTCGTCTTCCGCTTTGTCTGCTGTGAGCAAGCCCCGCAGGCGCTCGCGGATGGTGATCAAGGTGGCAGCAACGGCGTGCGAACTGGAGGCGAGCAGTTTGCGTAAGATCAGTGCTGTGAGGTGGCGCTGCCGCTTGGGAAGGGCGTAGGAGTCTTCCTTCTGCAGAAAGGCCGAGATGCGCTCGTACAGCGCCTGCTCGTCGTCGGTGGGGTTGAACGGCTGGGTGAGCGCCTTGCGTTCGGTGTACTTGATGTACTCAAGTACGTCACGGCGCAGTGTGCGTTTGGCGAAGCTGGCGAGGCGCTCGCGCAATTCGTCCAACCCCGTCCCGCTGTTCATGAACTGCTTGCGGAAGGCGGCTTCGTCGCCGAACAGGTGCTCGTCGATGAGTGTGGACAGGCCGTACAGCTCCATCAGCGAGTTCTGCAGCGGCGTGGCGGTGAGCAGCAGCTTCTTGCGGCCTTGCAGCGCACGCTTGAGCGCCTGGCCGGTGCGGTTGCTGGCGCGGTGTGCGTTGCGCAGCTTGTGCGCTTCGTCGATGACCACCACATCCCAAGGCACGGCTCGCAGCTCGGCTTCCAGCTTGGCGGCAAACTGGTAGGACATGATGACGACCGCCTTGCCAACCTGCCGCTGCAGGGTGGCGAGGATGTCTCCGGCCGACTGTTTGCGCAGTGAGACTGCATCCACCACGGTGGTGGGCACGGCGAACTTGTCATGCAGCTCCTGCGCCCATTGCTTGCGCAGGCTAGCCGGGCATATGACCAGCAGCCGACGACGGCGCTCGGCCCAGTACTGGCAAACGACCAGCGCGGCTTCAATGGTTTTGCCCAACCCCACCTCGTCAGCCAGCAGCACGCCTTCCTGCAACGGGTTTCGAAGTGCGAACAGCGCCGCCTCGATCTGATGCGGGTTCAGATCTACGCTGGCATCAAACAGCGATTGGGAGAGGCGATCTACGCCGTCTGCAGCGTGTCGTCGCGTCAGCTCGTGGGCGTAGTACTTGGCATGGTAGGCGGAGATCATCGGTTCCCCTCTCCGCTCTGAGCACGAATCCAAGCCTCAAGCTCTGTTCGCCTGAAGCGCCAAGACGTACCCACCTTGAACCCCGGCAGCCGCTTCGCCGAGGCCAACCGGTAGACTGTCCGCTCGTTAACCTTGAGGTAGGCTGCCACCTCAGAAACGGTCAGCACATCATCGTTGGGCAGATCAGCCACGCCAGTCCCCGTATGTGTCGACAAAGTACAAGAGAATACATCATGACCGCACACCGAGCACGATACTCCTGAACATCTACGCTACCCTTTCAGCATGTAGCCCTACCTCCTCTAGCAGCACGCATGCGATGCATACAGGCTCGCAGTGAGTAGTCGCGCTCAGCAATCGACTAACAGATGGCTGATCAATGTAGCCACCGGTTGACACTGCCAACTTCAAGAGCCTGATTGCATCCTTCTTGATGGTGGGGCTTCGCCCCCTCGCGCAGGCACAGCGACAAGCCTTCACTGTAATCGCGCGAGCCTCCCCCGCTGCTTGAGTCCAAGCCTTCTGATTTGCCTGCAAGGCCTCCGCCCGCTGTGGCTGGTATCTGATAGGCTTTTCCCCACCCTTCTTTTTCCGCCCTACGAAGCCAATTGCCTACGGTCTTATGATCGATACCGAGCTGTGCTGCGATCTGACGATGAGAAACCCCGGACTCGGCAAGCTCGAGAACTCTTGGAAGCAGCTCAGCACGCTTTACGGCCCCTTTCTTCCGTCCGCGAGCGGCCTGTAAATCCAAGAAGTCCTCACTTTGACCTGAATACTCACTCGAGTAGTTCTTTAACACCCAGCGGGAAACTGATCGCGCAATACTGCGTACTTCATTGAAGGAAAGCGCACCCGACTCATATTCTCGAAAGTCGTTGAACTCCAGCGCCTTCTCGAGACATTCAGACTCGAAGTCGCCGGACCAGTTTTTTCCGTCGTCTAGATAATCATCAACATGAAGGTACGCCCAACGCCTCAGCTTCTCGAAAAGCGTACAATTTCGACCGCGCGGATCCACGACATAAGAAATGTCTCGAGCCTTTCTAATCCACTCGGTGCCTGCAAGTCGGTCCCACACGTACTCATCAAGTTCAGCAAGCTCATAGGGCTCGGAACGCGGATAATGCGTAATATGATGCGGATGCAACGGATTTCGCCCCATCAACTGGGTGAACCGCGGATCTGCACCGAGCTTTGCGCCCAAGCCTCTGTAGACCGCATTAGCGAAAGCTTGGGGACCCCGCCGCCCGTTCTCGCTTCGAACGACCGGCGTCTTGAGCGCATAGTAGTAATGCGCATGCCCGTTCTCCGGATTGATAACGATAATATTCGGAGGCGGAGCAAGGACTTCGTCGTAGTGCCACTGCGCCACAGTCAGCGGCACCGGTCTGCCGTCGAAATCAAGATCAAAAACGAGCCAATATCTTAAGCTTGGCGGATTGAACTGTATGTGCGTGTAGTTCAGTGCGATCTCAAGCGACCTGAAGCGAGACGCCGTTTTGTCGTCAGAGCAGTAAGGCTTTCTCGGCAAGCGTTCAGCCGTGAAGAGTTGATGTTCCGGTTGTGGTTGTAACAAGGCACACCCTTATTGGTGTGCCGCGAAGCTATTTCAAATAGCTGACCTCAATCTCCCCATATCACATACCTCGGTATCGCGTCGCGGCGTCGTCTATACACGTGCCACCCATGCATACGCGCACCGATGACACCCGAGTGCTAGGCCAAATCGATCATGGCTTCACATAGTTGTATAGCTTCGACTCTCGCTGAATTAGCGCGCTACAATCAAAAAAATTACTCCGTCGTTCTAACTTGATTATCTCGCCAGCCATCAATTGATAACGACATGCAAGGCAAGCCCTGGCCTACGAGAACAGATAGCCCGTAGGCCTCGAGCAAACGCCGATCCTACCCAGAATCGGCGACTGCTCTTGCTTTTGTAGACTGACCTACACAGCCACACCCGAGTTTGCCACCGCCGGGCACACCTCTGGCCTTTCCGGCGTCAGAAGCTCCACAGTCCATCTCGCCTCACCGAAATTGTGGACCGGCCAGTAGCGCAACAAGAATCGCAGCTCGATCTCCTGCTCTTCAATCGTCTTCGTGTCACTCAACATCGCAAGTGCAACGCCGGGAGAAAAGCGGACCGAGAAAACAGACTGATATGTACTGAGCTTTCTTTCGAGCACGACAGAAGGAAAGAGTCGGGACAGTACAGCGCGGACTTGTGCAGCCGGAATGTCAGCATCAAAGAGGTCATCGAGCACGCGCAGCGGATCCACGACATCGATCTGCGCTGCGATGGCCTCTCTATCGACGGCTTCAGCCCCCGCCACCAACTCATTCACATGAATTCGCTGAGTTTGCGCGCGCTCACGCGCTTCGCTGTACCGTGCAAGTAGAACGGGATCCTCACTTTCGTCAGCCGCAATCAGTCGCGAAATACGTTCTTGCGCACCTTCCAAACGAGCGAGCTCAACCCTAGCCGCGCGGAGTTGCTCGTCCACATCACCAACCAACTTCGCGCGCAACTTCGCCCTGAACTCTTCAATGAACGGCTCGCTGAGAAAGTGACGCGCTGCGTGAATGAGAAGATGCTGAACCCCCTCTGTCGCGACGGTGCCCGTCAAACGTTCATCTGCACTGATGACGCTCTTCGCAACAGTGCATCGTGGACAGTAAAGCGACCGACAGCGACTCTTGCTCGTCACCGCAAGTATGCTTTCACAACAGCCACAGGTTACTAGACCAGCCAGCGCGTGTCGCCCCCCGCCGTAGCCCGAACGGCTTATCGTCTTCTGATTGCATCGCTCCCAGAGCTCCTCGCTAACGATCCGCAGTTCGGGGCGTAAGAATGGCACGGGCTCGACGACGTGACCGTGCTTCTTCGCACGCGCGCAAACCGTCGTTGACCCGTTCCAGATAAAAACCCCTTTATAGATTGTGTTACCCAGAAGATTCCGAACGCTCGAGGGCCGCCAATATCCGCCACTTGCCTCGCGGGCTGCCCGCCGCGTCGGAATACCGCGCTCATTCAGGCTTCGCGCGATCTGATGCATAGACTCTCCGCGCGCACGGCGCTCAAAAACGTCACGAACCATATCGGCTTCAGATTCATTGATCAGCCAGCGGGAGCCGATGCGATTACCGGCAGCATCGAGTTCGCGCTGCAGCGTGTAGCCATACGCTGGTGTACCGATCATGTAGCCCCGCTCAAGCTGTCCAAACATGCCGCGAATAACGCGATGGCGGGTATCTCGCCCCGACTGCTGACTCACGATACCTTCCAACCCGAGCTGCAGTTGCCAGTTCGGTCTTGTGGTATCGACACCATTCGCCGTCACCATCCGGACGCGCGCACTCGTCTCAAGTCGACGGATAATCTGCGCCTGAGTGAGCGCATCACGCGAGAGCCGTGAGAACTCGTCAACAAGCAGCACGTCGAAAGCCTGGCGATCCCAATCTTCCAAGAGCCGTCGGAGTCCCTTTCGCTTCGCTTCACCCTCGAATTTTCCGGTGATTGCGACATCTTGATAGATCTTCACATGCTCAAGTGAAATTCCGTTCTTCAGCGCGATTTCTTTGCAGCGGCGCACTTGATCGTCTAACGACGTAGCGCGCTGCTGATCATCAGAGTAGCGCACATAAATTGCACAGCGTTGATTCATTTTTTCACTGCCCCTACTTCTTTTGTCGGTTGCTTTACGCGAACCTGTCTCGCTGCAATCTCAGCGAGCAACTCCGCCAAGTCCCGCACGGGACCGGGCAATGCCGATTCGGTGCAGTTAATAGGTATAGCGTTCGACTCAGTGTCTGAGTTGATTTTTTTCATGCGTCAATTTCCCCTTGAGCAGGGCCAGATGATCGATGGAGCACCCAGGGCTGCCGCAGCTACGCATATTGCATCCAGGGCTGGTTTGTGGCCTTCCCGTGGCAACAGCGGTTTGCCCGATGCTTGTGCAACTTGAGGCCGCTTTCGCGTGAAAGATGACTTCCGTGACCAGCGACGACGACGATTGACTCATGCGGAAGGGATAGCTGCGGCAGCCCTGATGGAGCACCCTAGGAGTGATGACGACTTTTCTACCACCGCACACTCGATGTCGGATGCAGTGCAGCCTTCATTCACGAGTTGATGACTTGCAGTCGATCCGCGGAGGTAATTCGTCTTCACATGAAGCCAATCTCCCGCCAAAGAACCCGAGCCGATCTCGACCAGTGGCGTTATGTCTCGACCAAGAATTACACCCCTTACGCGGTCGGATTCAATCAGTTCAAGAGCTCGGAGACTCTGATGTAGCGCTCATCGAAGCTACTTACTCAACGCTTTCCCCACCACATCGTGCTTTCGCGACAATGTAATCATGGTATGACATGTAACGCCATTTGTCAACTATTGATTACACCACGTAGAATGAGGGCACGTTCACTTTGGAGTTGGGCATGCAGGAGGCACGTGGTGGCGCGGGTAGGGTGGACTTGGGGTCCCGCAATAAGTCTGAAGTGATCACGATCCGGATCACGCCCAAGGCGAAGTTCGGCCTTGAACTTATGGCTCGGATGTGTAACCGATCCGTGGCGCAGACCGTGGAGTTCGCGATCCAACGACTACTCGACGAACCTCATCGGCAGAGAGCGCCGCTCGAAGGAAGTGACTACGCTCATGCTGTCATTGAGGAGCTGTGGTCTCCTCATCGAGGCGAACGTCTACTCAAGATGGTATTCAAGCATCCGGAACTGCTGAGCTACGACGAGGAAGTAGCGTGGAACAAGCTTCTACGTTCCGGCGCACTAGATGCTTACATTTCGAACGCCGGGGCTGCATCTCGGGAAATGTTGCCCACAGCGGATATGCGCGAGCTCGAGGATCGGATCGATCAGTTCCTGGAAGATCTTGATGCAGCCGCGCGTGAGGAAGCGGCTCAAAAGAAGAAGCGTAGCAAGGAGTGAATCTGCGGTAGCCAACACCGATGGCCCTACGCTAAGTGGACACGAAGCAGCGGGCCTTATGGGGTCACCTCTGTATTTGTCCGTGCTAACACGTGTCCCGCGTTCAACCGCCCAGCAGGATGGCGTTGCGGTCAATAGGGCACTTGTCGTCAGGCAGGTGCCGTGCGGCGCTACCGTTTGCAGGGGCTGTAGATCAATAGATGGCCGCCCTTCCGCACGCAACCGATGTCGATATCGGGTACCGTCAGTGAGTTGTCGCGTAAGTTGCCGGGAGAGGTCACCGCGGCACGCGACTTACTGGCGCCGCAGGATGTTCAGCTCGGTGCGTGCTGCGTCCCGTATGGCGAGCCTCTGGGCGGCCAAATCTTCATCCGTACGCGCACCGGCACATGACGCCGGCAACTCCATGTTCGCGACGGCGAAGTCAAACCACGTTGGATAGCCGGCGGGCACGCCGGTGGGCGTATGGATGATTACCGCGTGCCTGCGCAGGGTAAGCACTCGGCGACCCCGTCTTGCCGTTTCACTCAGACGCAGACGGCCGGCTGCCAGCAATGCGGGAGCAACTCCCCAATCCTGTTGTAGGGCTGCGTCGGCAGCCGTTCGACAGCATCTTTCAGATAGGTTGTCGGTGCGCCAGCTCATGCGTGAGTCGCTCGATCTTGGTCTGGCGCCACACGAGCTCGCGCTCCTGCTCGATGAGCAGGCGGCGCAAGGTGTCGGCATCCAGTTGATCGAGGTCGGCGGGCAGCGGCATGGATCGATCATGTCCGATGCACGCATCCGCCGCCATCGGGGCATCCGCCGATAGCGCGTACTTAGAGCGTTCGGATCACACCGCCATCGCCCAGCCGTTGCCACGGCAGCCCGAGCACCAGCGCATCCAACTGCGCCCGGGTGAGTGCGACACCGCCCTGGCCCTCGGTCCAGTGAAACCGCCCTTGGTTCAGGCGCCTGCACGCGAGCCACACTCCGAAGCCGTCATGGACCAGTACCTTCAAGCGGGTGCCGCGCCGGTTGCTGAAGAGATAGGCGTGATGCGGCTGCGCCTCGCCGAACACGCGCACCACCTGCGCGAGCAGCGTGTCCATGCCGGCGCGCATGTCCAAGGGCGCGGCTGACAGCCACAGCGCCTCGATGCGGATCATGCGAGCCACTCGCGCAGCGATGCACCACATGCATCGGCGGCCTGGAGCGGCCACTCGAGCTTGACGCGGGCGTTGCCACGCTGTGCCTCGAGGCGGATTACCGGTGTCTCGACTGCGGGGGCGACCTGCACCGGCATAAAGCCCGGCTCGGCCAACGCAGTGAGTCCGACGCCCACCGGTTTGCGCCGGCTCGGCGGCTCGATGCCGCGCTCGCGCATCCAGCGATGCACCTGATTGGCGTTCAGACCACTTGCCAACGCAACGCCTCCCACCGAGACGCCCGGCTCACGGCAGGCCGAGATCACCGATTGCTTGGAGGCTTCGCTGTGCGTGCGCCGAGTCCGGCGCGAGATGACGACATCCATAGTGCCCACCATCAGAACTAGTGGACACGATCTTCAATGGGCTAGGCGGATGGGGGAAGGTGGGTTCACCGGGTGCTTACAACCACCGGGCGTATCTATGGCTATCGCAGGATCCATAACGATCCCCACGACATGGACGAGGCGTGTGACAAACATCGCATGGCGCGGCTGATACGCTTCGCGGGCCTGCGCTCGCACACTCGCTATGGGCGCCGCCCCGGTCGCTACGGTGGGCGGCCAGCGGTGGTGGCACCAAACCTGCGTCAGCGCCAGTTTGCCCCGACAGTGCCGAACAAGAGCTGGGAGGGTGACCGACATCGCCCGTTTTTTAAGGAATGGGACAGTTTAGGAAGCCCGAGACGACTCAATAAACCATTAAAAATAAAGGCAATTTTCTCCTAACAGTCAGGAAAAATAGAGTAATTGCGGGGGAGAATAACAAAGTAACTCTGACGACAAACGCATGGATATCGTAGCCCTTGTCGGCAATGAGACTGGTCCAGTCGATGCCGCCGAAGCCGCTCAGCCTGCGCGCGACGAGGCGATTCGCCTGGCGACAGGCGCAGTGAAGGCTTTGGGGTGAAAGGCAATCGTCGTCGAGCGAACGCGATCAGCACACAACCAACGCCATCAGATCTGAGGCCCACTTTCCCGAGTTGGGTAGCTTCCTGAGTGCCCAGGCTCGACGCTGCTCGGCTGACGGGAAAAGGGAGGGATCATGCTTCACCATGTCCATGAGCTCCGAAAAGTGGCGAGCGTCTCCTTCAAAGTTATCGATCAGGGCGAATTTCAGTTCCGGATCGCCATTGGTGCTCAGGAGCCACAGCGTTCGCTCCGGATCGGCTTGCCACAACCATGATTCGCCGAAACCCATTGTGGCATTTACCAACGGCAGTACTGCGTCAAACAGGATCTTTGACGGATTTGGCCTGACTCGATTCCAGAACGAGGTCTTTTCCTCCAGGGATGCGCCAGCAGCGAAATCTTTGCAGAGCGCGATCTGAAGACCGGACGGGAGCTCGTTGAAGTATGCCATCAGCACCTTCTTGCCCACCGGACTCAAACATGGAAGCAGTTGCTCTGGAGTAAACGATTCAAGGAACTTTGCCGTCAGCCAGTCCCGAATCAACGGCAGAGTCGTCCGCGACCCAAGTGGCAGGACGTCGTAACAGTTAAAGATCGACGCGAGTATCGGCGCAGTGTTCCGACCAGACTCCCTTGCGGCCTCGACAAGGACGTCCAACCAAAAAAAGACGTCTGGACGCTCAAGAATCTCCTTCCACCACCTCGCCTCAGTCTCTGCCGGCTGAGTTCCGGCAAAACGTGCGAGCAGGTAGGGGATGAACACACCGGGCGGATTGCCTGGAGTCACAACGAAGCGTTCCACGACCGCTTTCGCGCACCGCAGGATCGTCTTGACGCTCTGTCGCCTAGGGCACCTTACCAAGCTTTGCCGATCAAGCATCCACAAGACGTTGTAGAAGTCCGCTTCGTGCAGATCGAACCACCCAGGGAACAACGGAGCCCACTCATTCGGAAACGCGCCCGAGGGACGCTCCATCCCCAGACTCAGCGACCAACAGGCGCCAACCCACAAGTCAGGAAGCTCCCAACCCACGGTCATCGGACTGAGGCTATCCGGCGCAACCTGAACCATCCGGTTCAACACGATCTCCACAATGGAGCGAAGGCTCTCTGGCACCACTTGACGACTTAGGTCGCGAGTACCCAACGCACAGAAAATCGCTTCACTGGCGCCGACGCCGACTGCGTCGTCTTGGTACCGAGCCAGGACCTGCGTCGCGCAAGCGGCAAGCTCCTCGATTGACAGCAGAGCCAATGCGCGTTGTATCGTTAGAAATCTGTCCGTATCGAAACACAGTGCCCCCCAGTGCGGGCGTGACTCCCGGGTGATCAGGCGCTGCAGGCGTTCACGAGCCACGAGCTCCACGACAAACCGCGGCGCCAAGGCAGCCCGCCCCTGCTCGTCATGCGTCACAAAGGCTGTGTCCACAAGGTCCAATCGCGCCTGCTCGGTCGCGCGCTCTTCGAGTGTCCGCAACAGACGTAGGCGCTCATCCTCTTCACTCTCCGAGCAGAGCTGCCTGATTATTCTCGACGGGGTGGAAATCAACCTCTTCCAGTCATCCGGGCCGATACGCCCCGCCCAGGGCAGGCCTGGATCGTTGAACCAATCCCACGCAACGTCTGCACAGGCGAGACAGCTCTCGGCGTCATCTTGCGCGATCTGCCCAAGCAACTTCTCGCCGGCCTCTGCCGCCTCAAGATCAGGCAGCCCCCCAACCCCCACGTGGTGAACAACGCGGCACAGCCCCATCAGGCTTCGGGGCGTGTCAAACAGCGAATCATCGCCGAATGCTCCAAGCCAATTCTCCAGTTCCGACGCATCGAACAAGGTGCTGGAGGCCCGCGATAGCCGCGCTCCAACCCATTTCAGCAGTCGCGCCCTCCAGCCTCGGCGCAACTGCCACGAGTACTCGGTCCAAACGTCATCCGACTCGTTCTCGGACAAGGGCCTATCTTCTGGGCGCCAGCACAGGTCACCTCGGCCGCTAGGCGGCATGCGAAAAGGGGCGCAAACGAGTACTGCCGCAGATGCCCGCTTGAGCAACGCAGAAACGTCCCTGCCCCCCTGACTCTCATCGATCTTGATGCAAATGGATTCTCGCGCCTGATGCAAGAGTTCTGCATCCGCAAGACATCTAACTTCCAACGTTCTGTAGGGCGTTTGCCGCTTCAGTTCAGCCCAATAAGTGTCTCGCCCCGTGCCCGGCGGAAAGTGCAACCAGAAGACGCCTTCAAGCGCGCTCGATAGTCCCGACTGGTCGCCAAACCACGGCCGCAGCGCCAAATCGTCAGCATCGAACTCGCCTAACGAGCAGGCAGCCTCACGCGCCAGATCCAGCCCCGGGAGCTCCGGAAAATTATCGAACTCCAGCAGCCTTCTCTGCTTGCCCGGGGTCCCCAGCCTCAGATCCTCGCGGCGGCATTTGAGCAAGGTTACGAGGGCATCTGCGAACGCCGGCCGCTTGAGCCACCAGTCGGACTCGCCCCTGCTCAGCAGACCCAGCTTCGCGCTCACTGAGCGCGCGGCGGGCCACTTCTCTGCGGTTCTCACCTCACACAAACGGCGCGCAAGCTCGTCGAGCGACTTGATACCTTGTTCCGTCATCACGGCAATCAGCGGGGCAGCCATACGATCTCCTGTTGAGGACTCAAGCGTACGGCAGGCGCCTCTACTTCTGCATCTTTTTTTGCATCGTTGCATTACGTTGCAATGCAGTGCATTTCTCATTGCAGGCACAGGTGACACCCCCCGATGATGCGCACTCCAAAACACAACGCGAGTACCCATCATGGAAATTCAATTCGTCGGTCCCCTCGGAAAAGTGACCGGTTCATGCGCATGGCTTCGCGATGAAGGCAGGAAGTGGAGCTTTTTGGTGGACTGCGGGATGCAGCAAGGCGAGTACGATGCCCAGCGCTGGAACCGGGGGGAACTGTGGCCCTTCAAGCCAAGCGACATTCAGTTCGTCATCCTTACCCACGCCCATATCGACCACAGCGGACTGCTTCCCGAACTCTATCGGCAGGGCTTCAAGGGACAAGTGTTCTGCACCCGGGCCACTCGCAAGATTGCAGAGGTCCTTCTGCGCGACGCGGCACGCTTCAGCGCCGCCCCCTATGACGAAGCAGACGTCGAACGCATTCGCTGGAACGACAGAAAGCTCAAGCACGGGCACCCAACGCCACTGGATACGGACCTATTCGTGCAGATCCTGCGCAACGGGCACATCCTGGGGTCCGTGAGTGCAAGCGTCCTGTGGGGCAAGCCCAAGGATCCGACGCAGCGCTCGATTCTGTTCTCGGGAGACGTCGGCCCCGGGAGCGAGGACAACGAGGTCCTGCCGTTTTTGAGATTTCCGCTGAACGCCCAGAAGAGCAACTTCGCTGTTCTGGAGTCCACGTACGGAAGCACCGTCCGCACAGCACAAGAACGCGACCCGGGCCACCGCAGGGCGCAACTGGCCGCATTGCTTGACCGCATTGTCGCCACCAAAGGGACGTTGGCCATCCCCTCGTTTTCCGTCGGTCGCGCGCAGGACATCATGTTCGATCTCTCCTACCTGGTCGCGGCACATCCCGAGCAGTACGGTCAGATCGAGTACCTGCTCGACTCCCCAACTGCCAGCAAGATCAGCAAGATCACCCTCGAAATGCTCAGCGAAACGGTCGAAGCAAACGGAGGCGGGAAGATCAGACCGATGTGGCTTGGAAAGCAACTTCTGCGTGACCTCGGACTGCAGACCAATTGCCGTCAAGACTTCGATGCAGCACTGAAGATCTGCCAGATGACGCTCGAGGGCCAAGCACATGGAGGCGACCGCAACACCCTTGGCAACCAGATTGCCCAACAGTGGCGACCAATCTTCTCGACGGTAACGGACCGCGAGCAGATGCTCGATGCGCCCGGTCCGCGCGTGATTCTGATGGGATCGGGCACATGTGACGGCGGACCGGCCGCCACTTGGCTCCCCCGCCTGCTGAGCTCACCCGAGAACACTGTTGCCCTCAGTGGCTACTGCAGCCCGAAAACCGTTGGCGGCAGCCTCCTGCAGCTCGGCGGACTGCGTGACGCGGATCGGGAATTGCATACCACCGAAGTGACTTGGCGCGACCATGAGGGCAGCACCCTTCATGCGCTGCAGGCGCGAGACATCAAAGCGAACATTACCCAGCTCACGGGCTATTCCGCCCACGGGGATCAGACCGAACTTGTCCGCTGGATCTTCGACGAACATGCTTCGACAAAGGGCGGCGGGCACCCCAGGAGCGGGATCTTCTTGAACCATGGCGAAGACAGGGAGCGCGGCGCACTGAAGGACGCACTTGAAGCAAAGGCTCGCCAGCTTGGCATTACCGTGCCCGTCGAGTGCCCGGACGAGAGCGCAGGCTGGTTCGATCTCGAGGATGATGATGCTCTAGCACCCCTCGCTGAGGACAACCGCAAAGTCATCAACCGGGAAATTGCAGAGTTGAGGGCACGGTTGCAGCAACTTGAGCGGCGCGTTGCTTGAGCTTCTCGTCTTTGCCAAGAGAGCTCAGGCCAAAAGATCCGGTCGCGCGCAAGCGCGGCCGGAAACGGGCCGCAAGAGATGCCTTATCGTTCGTGGGCGGTCGCATCCCGTGGCGGGGTGTAAGAGAAGCGTCAGCATAAGGGGGGATCGGCGGGCGACCGTCTCCAGTTGGGCAGGAGCGCGAGTCAGACTGCGACCGCACGCATTATAACGATGGAATTACCACCAACTTCGGCGAGCGTTTCCATCGGAAATTAACGCCGCTGCATTGCCCACTCTTCGCACTACTCAAGCAGCAAGACGCCTACGAGGCGGTAGATCGAGGCCTCATCCGGCAAGATGCCCACGACGTCGGAACGACGCTTGATCTCCCCATTCAAGAGCTCGAGCGAGTTGGTGCTGCGGATCTTGCGCAGTGCTCCCTCGGAAAACCGCTGTCGCGCCTCGTATTGGAAACCCAACTGAGTCATCAAAACTCAAGCGTAACCGGAGGAAACTCACCGAAGACGCGAACCTGTCGAAAGCGGAACCCATGTTCGTTGTCGGCGGCGAGGGCAAGTGACGGCGACGCTCGCAGATGATTTCCCTCGCTAGCAGGGCTTTTCTGCTGTCGAGCTAACGACTCATGGTCGACGCTATACGGAGGTGAAAGCCGCATCACGCGGCACGACTCGCCAACACAACCGACAGGAACAACATGAGAACTTTTAGCAAGCTCGCCACGAGCTTCTGGACCGATGACTTAGGTCGGGAACTTCGCCCGCGTGGACCGCAGCTTCAACTGCTCGCAATCTATCTCTTTAGCAACAAGCACTCGAACTACACCGGCATCTACATACTGCCGAAGATGTACATCGCTGCTGATTTAGGCATCGACATGAACAGCGTCGACGCGATGCTGCGCACGCTCGAAGAGATGAACTACGCGCGCTACGATGAGAGCACCGAGACAATCTGGGTCATCGATGCGGCGCGCGAGCAGATCGGCGAGACCCTGAAGCCAGCCGACAAAATGGTGAAAGCGATCCAGCGTGAGCTGAGCGAGCTGCCCAAGAAGTGCGTGCTGACTGCGCAGTTCATCGAGCGCTACGCCGACGCATACCACCTGCGCGAAGAAGAAAAGGCAGCCGCCCCGGCGAAGCGCCCGGCAACGGCCAAGGTCGAGACACCGGCCCCGGTCGAAGCCCCCGCGCAGCAAGCCGCGATAGAAGAGCCCGCGTGGACCCCGGCCGATAGCTTCTGGGTCAGCGCAGATGTGCCGACGGGGCTCGACGCCTTCATCGAGCTTCGCAACGCGCAAGAAGACAAGCGTCTGTACGTGAGCGATGAGCAAGTTGTCGAACGCGTGCTGCAGTTGCAAGAGTCCGCGGGCTACCGCTTCACGATCAACGCACTGCGGCGCGCATACGAGTCGCAAGACTACGACCTTGAGCACCTGCCCGAGCCGATCTTCAACGACATTTAACCCTCGAACGCCCACGCCAGCAGCCCCGCGCCCGGCGGGGCGTTGGCGCATCCGGCCGAGTCTAAAGAACAACAACAACACAGGCGGGCACATGCAGCTCAACGCACAACTAGACATACTGCCGCTCGTCGAGCAGACGACGAAAGCACAGCGCAACCTCGCGTACAGCGCGGTGCAAGGCATCAACGCGACCGCCAAGCAGATACAAGACGCACAGCGCGAACAGCTCAACAAGCGCTTCACATTGCGGACCGGGCGCACGAAGCAGTTCCTCGAACGACAAGCGGCGGTGATCAAGCCATGGGCCTCTGTGCCGCAGGGGCGGCTCTATGCTGAGGTGGCCGTGGGGCAGCGCCAGAACCTTCTGCTGAGCGGATTCGAGCGCGGGGACGAGCGGGAGCCCGTGCGCGGCAAGCTGATCGCGCAGCCTGTCACCGGCAACGCCGCCAGGCCCAGCTTCGGCGCGCAAGTCGCGAAGCAATTCACATTCACCGCCATGCGACTGAAAGCGCAGCAGACCGCCGGCGGCAAGCAGTTCAAGGGGCGGGCGGGCACCTTCACGATTGAGGGGGTCGGCGTCTTCTTGCGCACGGGCAAGAAAGCGCGCGACGTTGAGCTGCTCTACGCGTACGCGAGAAAGCAGACACTGCCGCGCAAGCTCGGCTGGCTGAGCACCGGGCGCGGCGTCGCTGATCGATGGCTGAGCGAGAACATCACGCAAGCGTTCCTGCGCAGCCTGCCCCGGCGCTGACCCCTGCGGGAATGAATCGCGAAGCGGCGGGCCGACAACGCTCGCCGCTTTATTTCGCATGCTGAAACAGATCCCGCGTTCATTCGCCCGACCTCGTAGCAAGGGGCTTCGAAGGGGGACCGAAGGGGGATCGAAGCCCCTTCGAAGGGGGATGCGCATACTAAGACTAAGACGTAGCGCTACGCTGCAAACATAGACAGCGAAGCGCTAACGCTGCAGCCTCTTCAGCGCGGGGCTTCTCTTTTGAGTAAGCCACGTCAGCCCGACACCCCGCTCGAATCGCCAGGCCCGCAGAGCGGGCTCAGCGCGGAGCCAACGCAGGCACGCGCGGACACTGAACAGCGCGGCCGGCGAGCAGCCGGCCCTGGCCATAAGGAAGCCACCCGCGCGGCGAACAGCAACCCCATGCCGCGGCGGCTCAGCGCCCACCCTCAAATAGCCAGGCCGCCAGCTGCGCTGGCTAGTCGCATAGCGCCAACACAGCCCCATCGTGACCCCTTGCCGACCACCCCACAGCCCGCGGCTATTGCGCCCCACCTGAGCCCTCCTGCGCAGCCCCCGGGGCATCAGGCTCATACAGCAGCGGCGCCGCCTGATGCTGTAGCGCGGGTGCCGGCCGCCGGGGCTCCGGCAGCTCAAGCTGCCCACGTAGTGCCATCATTTGCAGCGGCTGCGGCTTGATCTTGCGCGCCGGCGGCTTGTGATATTTCGCCTCCGGTTTCGCGCGCGACGGCAACTGCTTCGGCGGCAGCGGCACAGGCTTCATCAGGCCATTCTTGAAGCGGATCATCGCAACCTCGTATGGATACAGCCACACCGTCTCGACGAGCCGCGCAATGCGCAGATGCAGCGACGCCCGGGCCTCACGCGCTGCATCGCTAATCTCGTACAGCATGTCGCGCGCATCGCTGATCCAGTCAACATCAAGCTCTGCGCTACTGCCGTCGGTCAGCGCAAGCTCAACGGCAAGCGTTTCGCGTTGCAACGCACAGTTGAGAAGCTCTTCTTGCAGCTGCTCAGCCTTGCTGATGAGCGCCGTCACCCTCCCGCCGGTCGTTGCGATTGCATCAGCGATGCGCTCGCTCTCATCACGCAAGCGCTTGAACTGCGAGTCCAGCACAGCGATGCGCTCTTCAATCTTGCGCGTTGCGTCGCTGCCGAGCATGTCAGTTGCTTCGGCAAAAATCGCGAGCAGCAAGTGCTCATCGGTCTGCAGCGCCGCGCCAGTCGGGCACTTCGTCGCGCCGGCGACTTTATCTGCGCACACAAGCTGCGCACGGCTCCAGCCGCGTCGCTCGATCTTGCGCTGCATCGGAGCCCCGCAGTGCCCGCAGAAAAGCAAGCCACTGAAAATATTGAAGTAATGTCGATCCCGGCGCGGCGCAATTTTTCGCGACTCAATCGCAGCGCGCGCACGATGCCACAGCTCATCGGATATGATGCGCGGATAATAGTCAACCCGGGCAATGCCGGTCCCGCGGCCTCGCCAATGTTCAGCCCGTGCTTCGTGCGTTTGGATCCGGTGCTCATGCTCGCCGAGCACAGCCCTGTTGCGAAGCAGCTGTCCGGGCATCTGCGCATGCCAGCGCTTGCCCGTCAAGTTGAGCCGCGTTGGTACGGGCCAGCTTTCCTCGTTCGCGATCTTCGCTATCGCCTTGCCGCCAAGCCCCTTCGCAGCAAGTTCGAACACTTTGCGTACACTCTCTGCGCGCTCTTCGATAATCTGCCAGGGCGCCGTCTTGTCGCTTCGCGTGAGCCACCCCGGCGCGCTGCCGAACGCTTCACGCGATCCGCGCTTGCGATGCGTGGCGAACGTTTCACGCAGGCGCTGCGACTTGTATTCGCTTTCCTGGTGCCCGCGGTAGAGCGTAACGAGCGACAGCAAGAACGACTCAAGCGACGACATTGTGCGCTTCGACCACACCTTGCCGTCGGTCAGCGTGACAATCGTCAAGCCGTTATTCACGAGCGACAGCAGCAACTCGTACGCGTCAGGCAAAGGCAGACGGGTGAGCCGGTCGAACGCTTCAATCAGTAATATCGTGCCGGGCTCAAGCTTGCCTTCGAGCGTCATCAGCTGCAGTACCCCGAGCGCACCGCGCTTAGCATTCGCGCCGGAGTAGCCGCTGACACCAAGATCTTCAAGCCGCAGCGTCGTGTCAAGCTCGTGACCGTGCTGCTTGCACCATTTCAGAGCAGCCTCGGTTTGTCGCCGATACGAGTCACCCGCCGCTTGCCGCCGCGTGCTGAAGCGGGTGTACGAGATTACGCGCGACATAGCACCTCCACGGCGCAGCCATAGCCGCTCAGGCGGGCACTGACCCCGCGATGGCTCACCCCGGCATTGCCGCTCATATCAAGCACCTCCCCCGTCGCTTTTGCAGACTACGGGCAGGATAGCAAATCCGCAGTTAGTATGCACTCACCCAGACCAGCGTCTACCCGCGCGAGGTCGTCAAGCTGGCACTGGCGCACAACGCTGCAGCCGTGATCCTCGCCCACAACCATCCCTCTGGTGCCGCCGAGCCCAGCACCGCCGACGAGATGCTGACCCGCGCGCTCAAGGACGCACTGGCCCTTGTGGATGTAAGGGTGCTGGACCATTTTGTCGTCCCGTCGCACGGTGCACCTGTGTCATTTGCCGAACGCGGCTTGCTGTAACGCCCGAAAAGCGATTTAATCCGCCCCCGACGAGCAAGATCCGCACGCAACACTTGCCTTCCCGACCGAGGATGCATTATCCTCGTGCGTTTTCCGCAATCAGAATTCCCTGGAGCATCGTATGGCTCGCGTCTGCCAAGTGACCGGTAAAGCACCGATGGTGGGAAATAACGTTTCCCACGCCAACAACAAAACCAAGCGCCGTTTCCTGCCGAACCTGCAAAACCGCCGGTTCTGGAGCGAAGGCGAGAACCGCTGGATCAGCCTGCGCGTTTCCAACGCCGGTCTGCGCACCATCGACAAGAAAGGCATCGACGTCGTCGTTGCCGAGCTTCGCGCCCGCGGCGAGAAGCTGTAAGCAACCGCACTGAACGGAGAACGCCATGGCCAAGGGCATCCGCGAAAAGATCAAGCTGGAGTCGACCGCTGGTACGGGTCACTTCTACACCACGTCGAAGAACAAGCGCACCACCCCGGAAAAGCTCGAGTTCAACAAGTACGACCCCGTCGCCCGCAAGCACGTGCCGTACAAGGAAGTCAAGCTGAAGTAAGTGCCTTCGGCTGCTTTTGACGGCAGCCGACCGGGACGTACTGACTCCAGAAAGCAGAAGGGCCATCGATATCGATGGCCCTTCTGCTTTTGCGTCCGGCGCTGACGCGTCGGACGCGCCACCCCGCAACACCCGGATCAGGCGCGCTGGATGTTCGAAGCCTGCTTACCCTTGGGGCCCTGGGTGACCTCGAAGGAAACCTTCTCACCCTCTTTCAGGCTCTTGAAACCGCTCATGTTGATGGCGGAGAAATGCGCAAACAGGTCTTCACTGCCATCATCGGGCGTGATGAAACCAAAACCCTTGGAATCGTTGAACCACTTCACGGTGCCAGTTGCCATATTGCTTCGTTCCTTCAAGGTTGCTTGATACAGCCGGAGCTCCGGCTGGTACATCGGCGCCGCCAGCTACTTGAGAAGCAACAAAGCCCCACGAATTAAGCTCAAGCCTGCGCACGGCCTAGCTTTTACGCAGTTGCTCCGGCACCGTCAACGGTTTACATCCAGCTATTTTTTCCGCATCGCAACAACAAAAGCCGCGGACTCTGCCATGCTTTCCAGGGCTTTTTCATGTCGTTCGCGCATTTATCTCTTTTGCCGCAGTGCACGATCGATGTTGCGCTCCCAGTACGCGATCATCGTCACCGGCAGGCGAGGACATTGCGTGGCAAGCGTGATTTCTTAGCGTGTTGCACTCGGCTCCGACTTCATTAGAATGAATTTCATGGGTACCCGGAAACAGAACGAATTCGTCCTCGAGGCGAAAAGGACGCGCACCCGTCCGCCGCCCCTGTACAAGGTGCTTCTGCTGAACGATGACTACACCCCGATGGATTTCGTGGTCGAAGTTCTACAGAAATATTTCGGCATGGATCGCGAACGTGCCACGCGAGTCATGCTCCAAGTTCACAGAGAGGGCATGGGGATCTGCGGTGTCTTTCCCCGAGACATCGCATCGACCAAGGTGGAGCAGGTCGCCTCGTTTGCTCGTCAGCATCAACATCCGCTGGCATGCGTGATGGAGGAAAACTGAATGATCGCGCAAGAGCTTGAAGTGAGCCTGCACATGGCTTTCGTGGAGGCACGTCAGAAACGACACGAGTTCATCACCGTGGAGCATCTGTTGCTCGCGCTGCTGGACAACCCGTCGGCTGCCGAGGTGTTGCGCGCCTGCGCCGCCGATATCGACGAGTTGCGTCGCGAGCTGACCAACTTCATCAACGAACACACGCCGCGTATCGAAGGCAGCGAAGAGATCGACACGCAGCCGACGCTCGGCTTCCAGCGGGTGATCCAGCGCGCGATCCTGCACGTGCAGTCCTCGGGCAAGAAAGAGGTGACCGGCGCCAACGTCCTCGTTGCGATCTTCGGCGAAAAGGATTCGCACGCCGTTTATTATCTGCAGCGGCAGAACATCTCCCGACTCGACGTCGTCAATTTCATCTCGCATGGCATTGCCAAGGCGCCTCCGCAGGGTGGCGCATCGCAAACCCGGGGCGAGTCCGAACAGGGCGAACAGGAATCGGACGAGAAGCAGGCAGGCGGCGCGCTCGAGAGCTACACGCAGAACCTCAACCAGCAGGCCCTGGTCGGCAAGATCGACCCGCTGATCGGGCGCGAGAAGGAAGTCGAGCGCGTCATCCAGACCCTGTGCCGCCGGCGCAAGAACAATCCCCTGCTCGTCGGCGAGGCCGGCGTCGGCAAGACCGCGATCGCGGAAGGCCTCGCGCGCCGCATCATCGAGGGCCGGGTACCCGAGATTCTCGAGAACGCGCAGGTGTTCGCGCTCGACATGGGCGCCCTGCTCGCCGGCACCAAGTATCGCGGCGACTTCGAGCAACGCCTGAAGGCGGTACTGAAGCAGCTCACCGAGAACCCGAACGCCATCCTCTTCATCGACGAGATCCACACCCTGATCGGTGCGGGCGCGGCGTCGGGCGGAACACTGGACGCATCGAACCTGCTCAAGCCCGCACTGTCCTCGGGCCAGCTCAAGTGCATCGGCGCGACCACCTACAACGAGTTCCGCCAGATCTTCGAGAAGGACCACGCGCTGTCGCGGCGCTTCCAGAAGATCGACGTGGTGGAGCCATCGGTGGCCGAGACGGTCGAGATCCTGAAGGGCCTCAAGAGCCGCTTCGAGGAGCATCACGGCATCAAGTACTCGAGCTCTGCGCTGTCGAGCGCGGCGGAGTTGTCGGCCAAGTACATCAACGACCGCCACCTGCCGGACAAGGCGATCGACGTCATCGACGAGGCCGGTGCGGCCCAGCGCATCCTGCCGAAGTCCAGACAGAAGAAGACCATCGGTCGCAACGAGATCGAGGAGATCGTCGCCAAGATCGCCCGCATTCCGCCGCGCACCGTGTCGAACGACGACAAGGCTGCGTTGAAGACGCTGGAGCGCGACCTCAAGAACGTGGTGTTCGGCCAGAACGCCGCGATCGAGGCGCTGGCCAAGGCAATCAAGATGTCGCGTTCGGGCCTCGGCAACCCGCAGAAACCGATCGGCTCCTTCCTGTTCTCGGGGCCGACAGGCGTCGGCAAGACCGAAGTCGCCCGCCAGCTCGCCTACACGCTGGGTATCGAACTGGTGCGCTTCGACATGTCCGAATACATGGAGCGCCACGCGGTGAGCCGGCTGATCGGTGCGCCGCCGGGCTACGTCGGCTTCGACCAGGGCGGCCTGCTGACCGAGCAGATCACCAAGAAGCCGCATTGCGTGCTGCTGCTCGACGAGATCGAGAAGGCCCACCCGGACATCTACAACATCCTGCTGCAGGTGATGGACCACGGGACGCTGACCGACAACAACGGCCGCCAGGCGGACTTCCGCAACGTGATCATCATCATGACCACCAACGCGGGCGCCGAAACGATGCAGAAGTCCGTCATGGGCTTCTCCGCCAAGCGCGAGACCGGCGACGAGATGGCCGACATCAAGCGCATGTTCACGCCGGAGTTCCGCAACCGCCTGGATGCGACGATCTCGTTCAAGGCGCTCGACAACGAAGTCATCCTGCGCGTGGTCGACAAGTTCCTGATGCAGCTCGAGGCCCAGTTGCACGAGAAGAAGGTGGAAGCGCACTTCACCGACGAGCTGAAAGCCTGGCTGGCCGAGAAGGGCTTCGATCCGCTGATGGGCGCCCGGCCCATGGCCCGCCTCATCCAGGACACCATCCGCGCCGCCCTGGCGGACGAGTTGCTGTTCGGGCGCCTGGTCAATGGTGGCAGGGTGACGATCGATCTCGACGAGGACGACAAGGTCAAGCTGGTGTTCGAGGAAGCTGCTGCCGAAGCCGTCTGAGCAGGCAGGCCGATCAAGAGGGCGCACCCTGCGGGGTGCGCTTTTTTTGCGCCCGACTCCCGCCACGAGGCCTGCATCGCTCGACTATCATGCGCGCAGACCGGACTTGCCGGCCCGCAATCCATCCCGAGACGAGGAACAGACATGAACATCCAGACAGCCGATCTGTGCGACGCCCACGAGGACAAGATCAACGTCGTCAGCCCCATGTTCGGCAGCTACGGCGGTCGCAGCGCCGTTGGCGGCCCGATCAGCACACTGAAGATCTTCGAAGACAACTCCTTCGTGCGCAAGGCAGTCGAATCCGCCGGTAACGGCCGCGTGCTGGTGATCGACGGCGGCGCGTCGATGCGCTGCGCCCTGGTCGGTGACCAGCTCGCGGAGCTGGCGGTCAAGAACGGCTGGGCAGGCATCATCGTGTATGGCTGCATCCGTGACTCGAAGGCCATCGGCGAGATGGACCTTGGTGTGTTCGCCCTCGGCACTCACCCGCGCAAGACGGTCAAACGCAACGTGGGCGAGGTCGATGTTCCCGTCACCTTCGGCGGCGTGACCTTCCAACCCGGACACTATGTGTATGCGGACGAGGACGGCGTCATCGTCGCCGAACAGGCGCTCGTCTGAATTGTCGTGACGGCATGCTGCCCGGCGGCCAAAGCAGGCCGTTCGGGCGCCGAGCGCACCGACGCGCCGCAGCGCAGCAACACACCGCACCCGATCCATTTCACAAAGCTCATTGCCGTTTCGTATAGCAAAACATCAATCTCAACCTTTTGTTTTTTTTGAACAAGATTTTTTCTTATATCTTATATAAGACCTATTGCTGCTGCGCAGGATGCCTCCTATACTGCACCCCATCTGCAACGCTTTTCTCCCTCGGAAACGTTGCGGCAGGAACACCGCGACGGGCGCCTGAACCGACCGCGATGGTTGACACCCTTCTGCACTGAAAAGGAAGCATCATGACTCTGACCCGCGAACAGCAAATCGCCGCCCTGGAAAAAGACTGGGCTGAAAACCCCCGCTGGAAGGGCGTCAAGCGCGGTTACACCGCAGCCGACGTGGTCCGCCTGCGTGGCAGCCTCCAGCCCGAGTACACCCTCGCCCAGCGTGGCGCCAAGGTGCTGTGGGAGAAGGTCAACGGCGGCGCCAAGAAGGGTTATGTGAACGCCTTCGGCGCGATCACCGCCGGTCAGGCCATGCAACAAGCCAAGGCCGGTCTGGAAGCCGTGTATCTGTCCGGCTGGCAGGTCGCCGCCGACGGCAACACCTCCGAAACCATGTACCCGGACCAGTCGCTGTACGCCTACGACTCGGTGCCGACCATGGTTCGCCGCATCAACAACACCTTCAAGCGTGCTGACGAGATCCAGTGGTCGCGTGGCATCAACCCGGGCGACAAGGAATTCATCGACTACTTCCTGCCGATCGTCGCTGACGCTGAAGCCGGTTTCGGCGGCGTGCTGAACGCCTTCGAACTGATGAAGAACATGATCGCCGCCGGTGCCGCCGGTGTGCACTTCGAAGACCAGCTGGCCGCTGCCAAGAAGTGCGGTCACATGGGTGGCAAGGTGCTGGTGCCGACCCGTGAAGCCATCGAGAAGCTGATCTCGGCCCGTTTCGCCGCCGACGTCATGGGTGTCCCGACGCTGATCCTGGCCCGTACCGATGCCGAGGCCGCCAACCTGATCACCTCCGACTACGACGCCAACGACAAGCCCTTCCTCACCGGTGAGCGCACCCAGGAAGGCTTCTACCGCGTCAAGAACGGCCTGGAGCAGTCCATCTCCCGCGGCGTCGCTTACGCCCCCTACGCCGACCTGGTGTGGTGCGAAACCGGCGTGCCCGACATCGGCTTCGCCCGCGAATTTGCCCAGGCCGTGCTGGCCGCCTGCCCGGGCAAGCTGCTGTCCTACAACTGCTCGCCGTCCTTCAACTGGAAGAAGAACCTCAACGACTCGCAGATCGCCTCCTTCCAGGAAGAACTGTCGGCGCTGGGCTACAAGTACCAGTTCATCACCCTGGCTGGTATCCACGTCAACTGGTACAACACCTTCAAGTTCGCCCACGCTTACGCTCGCGGCGAAGGCATGAAGCACTACGTCGAAATGGTTCAGGAACCGGAATTCGCCGCTCGCGAACAGGGCTACACCTTCGTGTCCCACCAGCAGGAAGTCGGCACCGGTTACTTCGACGAAGTCACCACCGTGATCCAGGGCGGCTCGTCCTCGGTCAAGGCCCTGACCGGCTCGACCGAAGAAGAGCAGTTCCACTAAGAAGCGTCGCGGGCGACGCACGTCGCCCGGCCTCTCTGATGAAAAAGCCACCCCCGCGGGGGTGGCTTTTTCATTGTGCTGTGTCGTGGGTAGCGCTGATTGCTCAGCCGCGGTCCTGCCCCATGCGCGGCCCGCCGCCATCGCGCGGACCACCGCGCATGCCGTCACGCATGCCCTTGCCGCCGAAGGCGCGGAATTCGGCGTCGAACACGGTCTTCTGCGGATCGCTCAGCGTCGCATAGAAGCGCTCGATCGACTTACGGCTATCGGCCAACTCGGTCGCGCGCAGCTTGGTCATCTCCTCCATCGCTGCCATGCGCTCGACTGCCGTCTTCGGCTGGGCGGCCTCGCGCCGCTCGGTCATCGCGGCGGCCATGCGCTCGCCACGCGCCTTCATGTCGGCCTTGAAGGTCTCGAACGCGGGCTTCTGCTCGGGCGTCAGGGCCAGCGCCAGCTCCAGGCGTGCGAGGTGCAAGTCGGCACGCTCGGCCATTTTCGCCTTCATCTGTTCCGGCTCCATCTTCGACCAGCCGGCCTTGCCACCCCGCGGACCGTCGCACTGGCCGCCCCATGCAAGTGCGGCGGTTGTTCCAAGGGCGCCGGTGGCGATGACGGCGGCGGCGATCGAAGACTTGATCCAGGTTTTCATGATGCTCTCCTATTGGGTCTGCTGTTTCCGGCACCCGAACGTTCGGGCGACGAAGCCATTACAGCACCGCGATGTAAGCGCCATTTGTCCCAGGCACGCCGTATTGCAGCTTCGTGTCACATCGGCCGGGTTTGATACGCTGGGATACAAACACGACAGCCGCGGGCCGTAAGATGCGCGCCATGGAGAACGCGCGATGAACCATCAAGACCACATCCTTATCGTCGACGACGACCGCGACATCCGCGGCCTGCTTGCGGATTACCTCGAGAAGCAGGGCCTGCGCTGCAGCACGGCGGCCGATGGGCGCGAAATGAAGGCGGTGCTCGAGCAACACCGCATCGACCTGATCGTGCTCGACATCATGATGCCCGGCGACGACGGCCTGACTCTATGCCGCAATCTGCGCGCTGCAGGTGGCCCCCAGGCGAACACGCCCATTCTGATGCTCACCGCGCGCGGCGAGGACATGGACCGCATCCTCGGCCTGGAGATGGGCGCCGACGACTACCTGACCAAGCCTTTCGTGCCGCGCGAGCTCTATGCGCGCATCCGCGCGGTGCTGCGCCGGACCCGCGCCCTGCCGCCCAACCTGGACGCGGTGCCACCCGCCAACGCGCGCGAACTGCATTTCGCCAACTGGCGTCTCGATACCGTCAATCGGCACCTGATCGACACCAACGATACGGTCGTTGCCCTGTCGGGCGCCGAGTACCGCATGCTCTCGGTGTTTCTGTCGCACCCGCAGAAGATCCTGTCCCGCGATCAGCTGATGGAACTCACGCAGGGGCGCGAGGCGGACGTCTTCGATCGCTCCATCGACCTCCAGGTCAGCCGCCTGCGCCAGCGGCTCGGCGACAACGCCCGCGAACCCGCCATCATCAAGACGGTGCGCAACGAGGGTTACGTGCTGGCCGCCGAGGTCAGCGCGGCGGCCGATGGCGGACCGGAGGCCCCATGAGGATGCTTTGGCCGCGCAGCCTGTTCTCGCGCCTGATGCTGATCTGGCTCGTCGGCATTGCCATCGTGCTGGCGGTGAGCTTCACGCTTTTCGTCGGTGAGCGCGAGCGTGTCGGTCGCGCCGCGCTGTTCGAAGGCGTGGCGCAGGAAATCGCGGCAACCGCCGACGTGCTCGACCGACTGAGCCCAGCCGAGCGCGAACGCTGGATCGACGAACTCGGTCGCCGTCGACTGCGCCTTTCGCTGCGCCCCATTCCTGAACACCTTCGCCCCGCCCCTGACGGCCACCCGCTCGGGTCGGCACTGCGCACCGCGATGCCCGAGCGCGAAACCAGAATCCATCTTCATCACCGCAACGGCGCGCCACACGCGGCGCTGATCGTCTCCGTCACTCTCGCCGATGGCCAGCCGTTGCTGATCCGCCTGCCAGGCATCCCGCCCACGCCCAGCATCCGCCCGCCAGAACCGGGGCGCCTGCTGGCGGCACTGACCGCGCTGATCGGCGGCGTGGGACTGCTGACCTGGATTGCGGTCAGGCTCGCCACCCGCCCCCTGTCACGCATGGCCGACGCGGCACGCGCACTGGGCGAAGACCCAAACAGTCCTCCACTGCCGACCCGTGGCCCAACCGAGGTGGTGCGCGCCGCCGACGCCTTCAACCAGATGCAGAAACGGATCCGCGAGCATGTGAGCGAGCGGACCCGCATCCTCGCCGCCATCTCGCACGATCTGCAGACACCGATCACGCGGCTGCGCCTCAGGGCCGAGCTGGTCGACGATGAGGCCCTGCGCGCGCGCATCCAGGCCGATCTGGACAGCATGCAGGTGCTGGTCAAGGAAGGGCTCGCATACGCACGCAGTCTCGACGACGCCGCACCTGCGCAGGCAATCGACCTGGATCGCCTGCTCGAAGCCTTGCGCGACGACGCCGAAGACATGGGCTGGCAGGTCAGCCTGAATGGCCACGCCGGCGCGCCACTGCACGCCCAGCCCGGCGCAGTGCGGCGAGCCCTGTGGAATCTGATCGAGAACGGGGTGAAGTTTGGCAATGCGGTTGCGATCACGGTTACGCCGGAAAGCGACGCCTTCGAGATCTGCATCCGGGACCACGGCCCGGGCCTGCCCGAGGACGAGCTGGAGAAGGTCTTCGAGCCCTTCTACCGGGTCGAGACGTCGCGCAACCGCGAGACCGGCGGCACCGGCCTAGGGCTGGCGATCACCCGAAATCTGCTGCGGCGCCAGCGTGGCGAGGTCAGCCTGCAGAACCACCCCGACGGCGGTCTGTTGGCGACGGTTCGCCTCCCGCGCACGTTGGCGAGCGCCGCGTAGCGGCAGCTTTTCCCCCACGGCGGCAGGCAGTGTGCTTCAATGCGCTGCCGTATCGCTGCACTGCAACGTCACCGCCATGCCCTCCCTCTGGATGCTCGTTTCCTGCCTGCTGTTCGCCGCCATGGGGGTGTGCGTCAAGTTCGGGGCGGAAACGTTTTCCACCGGCGAAGTCGTGTTCTATCGCGGCTTCGTCAGCATGTTGATGATGATCGGTCTCGCCCGGCTTCAGGGCGTCTCCCTGCGGACACCGCACTGGCGCATGCATGTGTCGCGCAGCGTGTCCGGCTCAGTCGCGCTGAGCTGCTATTTCTTCGCCATCGGCATCCTGCCATTGGCGACCGCGGTTACGCTCAATTACACCTCGCCGATCTTCGTCGCCCTGCTGCTGGCAGCGGTCTTCGGCGAGCGCCTGCGCCGGTCCGCACTGGTGGCGATCCTGGTCGGTTTCGCTGGGGTGGTGCTGCTGTTGCGCCCCACCCTGTCCGCCGACCAATGGCTCGGGGCCTTGGCCGGCCTCGGCTCGGGTGCAGTGGCGAGCATCGCCTATGTCAGCGTGCGCGAGCTGGGCCGGGCGGGCGAGCCGGAGGTGCGTACCGTATTCTGGTTCTCGCTCGTCACCAGTCTGTTCGGTCTGGTCGGCGCCCTGTATGCCGGACCGCATGCACCGGACGCCAGGGAGCTCTTCACCCTGCTCGGCGTGGGCGTCTTCGGCGGACTCGCGCAACTGGCGATGACCCGCTCCTACCGCTATGGGCGGACGCTGGTGTCCGCCAACCTCAGCTACGCAACCGTCGTTTTCGCCAGCCTGTTCGGTGCCCTGTTCTGGAACGAGATCATGCCTTGGTCGAGCTGGGTTGGGATCGCACTGATCGTCGCAAGCGCAATCCTGATCTCCCTGCCCGCGCGCAAGCCCCGCCTGGCGCGGGCCCTGCACGATTGAGCGCGAACCCGTCGAGGGCTATAGTAGGGGCATCCTTTCTGGCAAGGCGGAGGGCATCATGATCAACATCGAGCATCGCGACAGGCTCGTCGCCGTTACCGTGTTCGGCGAGTTCGCACTGGCCGACTACAAGGAGTTCGAGGAACTGGTGAACTACAAGATCCAGTTCAGTGGCCCAATCGATCTGCTGTTCGACCTGCGCGAAATGGTGGGCTTCACGCTCGATGTCGCCTGGGAAGAAGTCAAGTTCTCGCGCCAGCATTCGCATGACTTCCGTCGCATCGCCGTGCTCACCGACGACCAGTGGTTGACCTGGAGCGCGTGGGTGTCTCAGTTGTTCGTCGATGCTGAGGTACAGGTCTTCGACGACGAGGCGGAGGCCCGCGACTGGCTCGGAAGCGCAGCCGAGACCGTCGAGTGAACGCCTCGTACACGACCCTGATCGGGGCCGGCGAGCTTGCACAAAGGCTTCGTGACCCCGACTGGATCGTCTTCGACTGCCGCTTCGACCTGAACGACAGCGGGTTCGGGCGCCGCGTCTATGGAGAAGGCCATCTTCCGGGGGCTTACTTCATCGACCTCGAGACCGACCTGTCTGCACCGAAGACGGGGCGCAATGGACGCCACCCCCTGCCCGACCCCGCGCAGCTTGCCGCGCAACTCGAACGCTGCGGTGTCTCCAATCACACCCAGGTCGTCGCCTACGACGACGCCAGTGGCATGTTCGCGGCGCGCCTGTGGTGGCTGTTGCGCTGGCTCGGACACGACCGCACCGCCGTGCTGGATGGCGGCCTGCAGGCGTGGTGCCGTGCGGGTTTCCCTCTCGACACGGAGCTTCCACCTCCCCGCACCAGTACCTACACGCTTTCTCTGCGTGCCGCCCGCGTCGATGCCGATTTCGTTGCGTCCCATCTCGGCAAACCCGACATGCTTCTGATCGATGCACGCAGCCCCGACCGGTTTCGGGGTGAGAACGAGATCCTCGACCCGGTCGGCGGTCATATTCCCGGCGCAATCAACCGCTTCTTTCGCGACAACCTGACGGCGGATGGCTGCTTCAAGCAGGCTTCGGTGCTACGCGAGGAATTTGGCACCCTGCTGAAAGGACATCCTCCCGCTCAGGTCGTCCATCAATGTGGTTCGGGCGTCACCGCCTGCATGAATGTGCTGGCGATGGAGTCGGCCGGCCTGACCGGATCGCGCCTCTATGCCGGATCGTGGAGCGAGTGGTGCGCGGATCCTCGCCGACCGGTCGCGACTGGCCCGGCTTGATCGCGCGCCGATTGCCAGCGCCGGCATCCGCCTGGTGACCTACCAGTCGACTTTTTCCACCTGTCCGAGGGACCGTCCGAGGAAACGCTCGCCGATCGTCTGGAAGCGGAGCGGAACGTCGCTGACAACGAAGCGATAGTCCGCCGCCGCGCCGCCCTGCCGCGTCAGACCTTCCTGCTGCAGGCGCTGCGCGGCAAGTTCGGCGGTCGTTACGGCGGAGTCGATCAACCGCACACCGGCCCCCGCCACATCTCGCAGCAAGGGCTTCAGCAACGGGTAATGCGTGCAGCCCAGCACCAGGCTGTCGACTTCCTCGGCCAGCACCGGGCGGAGATACTCCTGTGCCGTAAGGCGGGTCACAGGATGGTCGAGCCAACCCTCCTCCACCAGCGGCACGAACAGGGGGCAGGCCTGCGAATACACGCGCACCGACGGATCGAGCTCGTGCATGCGCCGCGCGTAGGCATTGCTGTTGATCGTTGTCGGCGTGCCGATCACGCCGATGCGCCGCCCTGTCGAAGTCGACACCGCCGCGCGGGCGCCAGCCTCGATGACGTCGAGCACCGGAATGCCTCGCGCCAGCCGGTGCACCACCTCGGCCGCGACCGCCGCCATGGTGTTGCAGGCGATGATCAGCATCTTGACGTCGCGCTGTAGCAAGAAGTCGGTGATCTGGGCGGTGAAGTGCTCTATCGTCGCCACCGACTTCACGCCGTAGGGCACGCGCGCCGTGTCGCCGAAATACACGATGCTCTCCAGCGGCAGGCGCTCCATCAGCGCACGAACGACGGTCAGACCGCCGACGCCCGAATCGAACACGCCGATGGGGCGCGAAGCTTCGGCAGGACTCACTTCATGCCCCTCGCGCGGACGCCGGTCAAGCCAGCACCACCGACGCGAACTTGCGCTTGCCCACCTGCATCACGACCGTCTCGCCAGCCTTCAGCAGCAAGCCTTTGTCGTCCGCGCGCTCGCCGTTGAGCTTCACCGCACCCTGCTCGATCATGCGCATGGCTTCGGACGTGCTGCCCGTCAGGCCGGCCTGCTTCAGCACCTGGAACAGGGGCATGCCCTCCCTGCCGGCCACGACATTGACCTGCGGGATGTCATCCGGAATGGCGTTGCGCTGGAAGAGGGCCTCGAAATCCGCCAGCGCCTCCTGCGCCGCACGCGCGCCGTGGAAGCGCGCGACCAGCTCCTGCGCCAGCATCACCTTGACGTCGCGCGGGTTGCGCCCGCCCTCGACGTCGCGCTTGAGCCCCTCGATCTCGGCCGTCGAGCGGAACGACAGCAGGTCGTAGTAGCGCCACATCAGCGTATCGGACACCGACATCGTCTTGCCGAAGATCTCCTTCGGCGCCTCGGAGATGCCGATGTAGTTGCCGAGCGACTTCGACATCTTGTTGACGCCGTCCAGGCCCTCGAGCAGTGGCATCATGAGCACGCACTGCGGATGCTGGCCATAGTGCTTCTGCAGCTCGCGCCCCATCAGCAGGTTGAAGCGCTGATCGGTGCCGCCCAGCTCGACGTCAGCCTTCATCGCCACCGAGTCGTAGCCCTGACACAGCGGATAAAGGAACTCGTGGATCGCGATCGGCTGGTTGCTGCCGTAACGCTTGGCGAAGTCGTCGCGCTCGAGCATGCGCGCCACGGTCTGCTGCGAGGCCAGCCGGATCATGCCGGCCGAGCCTAGCCCCTCCATCCAGGCCGAGTTGAAGCAGATCTCGGTCTTTTCCGGGTCGAGGATCTTGAACACCTGCTCCTGGTAGGTCTTGGCGTTCTCCATGATCTGCTCGCGAGACAACGGCGGTCGCGTCGCGTTCTTGCCGCTGGGATCGCCGATCATGCCGGTGAAGTCGCCGATCAGGAACAGGATTTGGTGCCCCAGCTCCTGGAAATGGCGCATCTTGTTGATCAGCACCGTGTGCCCCAGATGAAGATCCGGCGCCGTTGGATCGAAGCCCGCCTTGACCCGAAGCGGCCGTCCGGTCTTGAGGCGCTCGACCAGCTCGACCTCGAGCAGAAGGGCATCGCTGCCGCGTTTGATCAGCTCGATGGCCGCCTGAACATCAGTCATTCAATTTCTCCAAAAATACCTTTCCGGATGCAGGGATAACTTTGATAAACTTCCGGAAATTTTTTGCCCATCCAGGCCCAGTGAGCTCATGCAGGCGAGAAAGACCCGAATTCTAGCCGAACTGCCGGCACAACTCCTTACGCGCGCACGGCCTTGGATCCTTGGCGGCGTCGTCAGCGCCTCGCTGATGGGCGTCGTCGCGGCAACCGCCGTCGCACCGGGCGACGATCTCGCCGGGATTTCCGTGCAGGCCGTGATCGAGACTCTGCCAGCGCCCAAGATTGCGCTCGAAACCGAGACCGACCTGCCCTTCGTCCATAGCGAGCGGATTCAGGCCGGCGATACGCTGCAAGCCCTGTTCCGCCGCCTCAGCATCGCCGACGCCGACGCACTGGCCTTCCTATCCGCTTCGGACGAAGGCAAGCAGGCCGTCCGCCAGCTTCGTGCGGGCCGCACCGTCATGGCAATGGTTCAGCAGGACGGCCGCCTGCGCTCGTTCAGCCTGCCCCTCGGCAACGGCGAGCGCCGCGTGATTGTCGAACGCGACGACAGCGGTACGCTCAAGCTGCGGGAATCCGAAAGCATTGCCCAGAGCACGCTGGTCGAAATGCGCTCGGGCGTGATCCGCAGTTCGCTTTTCGGTGCGACTGATGCTGCCGGCGTGCCCGACAACGTCGCAACGCAGATGGCCGAGATCTTCGGCACCTGGATCGACTTCCATACCGACCTGCGCAAGGACGACCGCTTCAACGTGATTTACGAAGCGATCTACGAGGAAGGCAACCCGGTTCGTGCCGGCCGGATCCTTGCAGCCGAGTTCATCAATCAGGGCAAGCGCCACGCTGTGGTGCTCTACCGCGGGCCGAGCGGCAAGGAACAGTATTACTCCGACGACGGTCGCAGCCTGCGTCAGGGCTTCCTGCGCTCACCGCTCGAGTTCTCGCGCGTCAGTTCCAGCTTCGGCCGCCGCCTGCACCCGATCCACAAGAGTTGGCGCAACCATAACGGTACGGATTTCGCTGCACCGACCGGCACACCAATCAAGGCCACCTCCGACGGCACCGTCGAATTCATCGGCACGCAGAACGGTTTCGGCAACCTGATCGTGCTCAGGCACCGCAACGGCATCACGACCCATTACGCTCATCTCAACGGTTTTGCCAAAGGCCTTGGCAAGGGCCAGGCTGTCAGCCAGGGAGATATGATCGGTTACGTGGGTTGCACCGGCTGGTGCACCGGCCCGCACCTGCATTACGAGGTGCACATCAACAAGGTTCCCAAGGATCCGATGTCCATCGCACTGCCGATGGCCGATGCACTTAGCCCGAAGGAACTTGCCGCCTTCCAGCGCGACACCGCTCCGCTGCGCGAGCGCTTTGCCCTGCTCAATTACGAACTGGCGAGCGCGAACTGAAAGGCCGCCAGCCAGCGGCCGGCATCAAGAAAATGGGGCGCCGCGGCGCCCCATTTTCCTTTCAGCGACCAAGACTCACGCAGAGAACGATGAGCCGCAGCCGCAGGTGCTGGTCGCATTCGGGTTGCGAATGACGAACTGCGAGCCCTCAAGCCCCTCGGTGTAATCGATCTCGGCGCCAACCAGATACTGGTAGCTCATCGGATCGATCAACAGCATCACGCCGTTCTTCTCGTAAGTGGTGTCGTCCTCGTTCACCTCCTCGTCGAAGGTGAAGCCATACTGGAAGCCTGAGCAGCCACCGCCGCTGACGAACACGCGCAGTTTCAGCGCGGGATTGCCTTCCTCCTCGATCAGTTCGCGAACCTTGTTCGCGGCGCTATCGGTGAAGACCAGGATGTCGGGGGTTGCGACTTCTGCGCTCATGTTTTCTCCTCTGTGGGGTATGCGGCGGATGATGCGCCATCCGCTCTGCAATCGTCAAAGTCTCGGATCGTATTCCGTGTGCGAGGTTCCCGTCAGGGGCTTACCGGCACGATGTCCAGCCCGGCCTCTTCATCGAAGCCGAACATGATGTTGAGGTTCTGCACCGCCTGGCCCGCCGCCCCCTTCACGAGGTTGTCGATCACCGACAGGACGACGATGGTGTCACCACCCTGGGGACGATGCACGGCAATACGGCACAGGTTGGAGGCGCGCACCGAACGCGTCTCCGGATGACTGCCGGCCGGCATCACATCCACGAAGGCTTCATGCGCATAGCGCTTCTCGAACAACGCCTGCAGATCCGGAACCTCCACACCCGACTTGATACGGCCGTACAGCGTCGCATGGATACCGCGGATCATCGGCGTCAGATGCGGGACGAAGGTCAATCCGACCGGATTTCCTGCCGCGAGCGAGAGGCCCTGGCGGATCTCGGGCAGGTGGCGGTGGCCAGGCACACCGTAGGCCTTGAAGCTGTCTGCCGCCTCGGGCAACAAGGTATGCACCTCAGCCTTGCGGCCGGCGCCCGACACACCCGACTTGGCATCGGCGATGAGGTGATCGGTATCGACTAGCCCGGCTTCGACCAGCGGCAGGAAACCCAGCTGAACCGCAGTCGGATAGCAGCCCGGGTTCGCCAGCACACGCGCCTTGCGGATCTGTTCGCGATTGACCTCCGGCAGCCCATATACGGCCTCGGCCACCAGTTCGGGCGCGGCATGCTCCATGCCGTACCACTTCTGCCACTCGGCGACATCGCGGATGCGGAAGTCCGCCGCCAGGTCGATCACGCGCACACCTGCCGCGACGAGCTCGGCCGCCTGCTTCATCGCGATGCCGTTGGGCGTGGCGAAGAACACCGCGTCGCACTGCTCGAGCTGCGCATCCTGCGGCGTCACGAACTTCAGGTCGACGCGGCGACGCAGGCTCGGGAACATCTCGGCCACCGGCATGCCGGCCTCGCCGCGCGAGGTGATGGCCGTGAGCGTCACCTCCGGGTGGCGCGAAAGCAGACGCAGCAACTCCACGCCCGTGTAACCGGTACCGCCGACAACACCAACCTTGATCATCTCGCTTCCTTGAATGCAGACAGGACACGGTCGCGATTATCGCACTGTCGCCACCACGATGCAGTGAAGATCGGATGACGATCAGACACCAGCCGTTCCCCGACGCCGAAATGCAAAAAGCCGCCCCGAAGGACGGCTCTTTTTGCAGACACCAGCGATTAACGCTTGGAGAATTGCTTCGCGCGGCGCGCCTTGCGCAGACCGACTTTCTTACGCTCGACTTCACGCGCATCGCGGGTAACGAAGCCTGCAGCGCGCAGGTCGCCCTTGAGCTCGGCGTTGTAGTCGACCAGAGCGCGGGTGATGCCATGACGCACGGCGCCGGCCTGACCGGACTCGCCACCACCGGTGACGTTGACCATGATGTCGAACTTGCCTTCGCTGCCGGTCAGGACCAGCGGCTGGCGCACGATCATGCGGCCAGTTTCACGCGAGAAGAACTCGTCAACCGGCTTGCCGTTGACGACGATGTTGCCGGTGCCCGGCTTGATGAACACGCGAGCGACCGCAGTCTTGCGGCGACCGGTACCGTAGTTGTAAGTGACAGCCATCTATCGGCTCCTTCAGATCTCGAGAACTTGCGGCTGCTGAGCGGTGTGCGGATGCGACGGACCCGCGTAGCACTTCAGCTTCTTCAGCATGGCGTAGCCCAGGGGGCCCTTCGGCAGCATGCCCTTCACCGCTTTCTCGAGCACGCGCTCGGGGAAACGCTGCTGGAGCTTGGTGAAGTTGGTTTCGTAGATACCGCCCGGGTAACCCGAGTGACGGTAGTACTTCTTGTCCTGCGCCTTGTTGCCGGTCACGCGCAGCTTCTCGACGTTGACGACGACGATGAAGTCGCCCGTGTCAACGTGCGGGGTGTAGATGGCCTTGTGCTTGCCGCGCAAACGGCGAGCCACTTCGGCGGCAAGACGGCCAAGCACCTTGTCCGTGCCGTCGACAACGAACCAGTCGCGCTTGACCTCGTGCGGCTTGGCAGAAAACGTCTTCATTTAAAACCTCGATTTTTGTCAGGCCGGGTAAGCAGGCCGTCAAACGGAAAGCTCGCAATCTTAATGAGATCACCACTTGCGTGTCAATCATTAAGACGCAAACTTGGCGTACAGGCAAAAAAAAGGTTCTTCGCGCGATCTGGGGGAAGTAGTGGTTGAC
>NZ_NOIH01000004.1 GCF_002245655.1 Thauera propionica
ACCACCGCCATCAGCCTCTCCTGCTCCATCGTCGTTCTCCAGAAATGAGTTTCGCAGCCGCAACCATCGACGATTCAGCGCTGCCTGGGAACTACGGGGTTGCTCGGACGGTTACGCTCGAGATAGGCCTTGAGCCAGTCGGGCTGCTCGCCTTCGCCATCCCACACCATCTGGCGACTAGCGGGGTGCATGAACTTCGGGCCTGGCTGCGTCGCTAGCTGTAGGTCTTCGGATCGTTCGCTTGCGGAAGGCGACGTTGCCACAATGCTAGGCGAGGAATCCACCTTCTTCTGCTTGCACATCTTCTCGTCGGCACGGACCACCTTCCGTCGAGCTGCCGCATCCCGTTGTCGCTTCTCGCGTTCGATGAGCTTGATCGCGCGCTCCACGTCGAGCAGCAGCGCCTTGAGTTCCGGAATGGTCTTGTCTTTCAGGTTTATCGTCATCGAATTCATTGCGGGCCAGATCGCAGCCCAAGTGTTGTGTGCAGATGGACCTTCCGGATGGCTGGGGTAGCCCTTGCGCCGGCAGGATTCTCAATTACCGTCATTCTCACATCTGGGAGAATGACGGCATGAGCAAGAAGTTCAACTACACGATTGCATCGCACAACATCGAGGTCCATGCAGAACAGGATGGCGATAGCCGGTACATGGTGCGTATGTCGTGCGCTGGAAGGCTCGCCAATGTCCGGATCGGCTACCTCACCGGTGCCGGCCGCAAGTGGCTCGCCGAGTTCTTTGGCAGTCGGCCCAGTGTGCCCTGCAAAAGCGCGAAGCAGGCATGCGAAATCCTCGCCAAAGCGGCTGTAAAGCAACCGGGCCTCGTCCCGTTTTTCACGTCGAAGGAGACATCCCATGCCTGAGAACCTCAGCTCACACGAGCTTGCGGAAAAACTCGAACGTCTGAGCCGCAAGGTGGGCGAATTTGCGGGCGACATCCCTTCGGCGATGATCCAGGCGGCTTCCGCGCTGCGCCGCCAGGCAGCGCTGATCGAATCCTCGGCTGCGAGTCCTCGGACGGTTGCTGTGCTCTTCAGCAAACAGGGGCGTGCCGCCCAGTCCCCAAAGGTAATCGAGGCCACCGTTTCCTGGTCGGCACAGGACGGTGTCGCCCAGGCGTTCGATGCCAGCGGCCGCTTGGTTGCCAAGCTGCACAACGCCCGAATCGACTGGATTGAAGCCGGCGGCGTGCGCATCAGCGGCATGGAGCCCACCGACCCGAGCGAGACAACGTTCCGCGTACAGGCGTGGCAAGTTCGTCTTTAAGTCGCAGCAGCTCAGCGTTCATTGCGCCGGCGGCCTCAGATGCAGCCGGCCATCCTCCAGGGCAAGCATGAAGTGCAGATTCGCTGGCATGGCTGATCTCCCGCGCACCGGGGATCGTGTCCCGGGACGTGGTGTAAGAAGCGTCAGCAGAAGCGGTCAGCGGGTCATCGCATCTCCGGTTTAGCAGGAGCACGTGTCAGGCTGCGACCGCAGGCAGGCTGACGTTGGAATTGTCACCAACTTCGGCGAGCGTTTCCAGCGTCATGTAACGCCGCTGCAGTGCCCATTCGTCGTTTTGCTCGAGCAGCAAGGCGCCCACGAGGCGGTAGATCGAGGCCTCGTTCGGGAAGATGCCCACGACGTCGGTGCGGCGCTTGATCTCGCCGTTGAGGCGCTCGAGCGGGTTGGTGCTGTGGATCTTCGTGCGGTGCTCCTTCGGGAAGCTCATGTGCGCCAGCACGTCGTCCTCGGCCTCGTCCATCAGCTTTGCGATCTTCGGGAAGCGCTCGCGCAACTGGTCGGCGACCGTGCGCCATTGGTCGCGGGCTGCGCGCTCGGTGGTCTGGGCAAAGATCGTCGCGACCAGGGCGGAGACGACACGGCGTTGCCCGGCCGGCGCGTGCACGAGCACGTTGCGCATGAAGTGCACCCGGCAGCGCTGCCAGCTGGCCGAGATCACCTTGCGCACGGCGGCCTTGAGCCCCTCGTGGGCATCGGAGATCACCAGCTTGACGCCGCGCACTCCGCGCCGCGTGAGGCTGCGCAGGAACTCCGTCCAGAACGGTTCGGCCTCGGAGGCGCCGACCTGCATGCCCAGCACCTCGCGTCGCCCATCGGTGTTCGCACCGATGGCGATTATGGCGGCCACCGAGACGATCCGGCCGGCTTCGCGCACCTTCAGGTAGGTGGCGTCGATCCACAGGTAGGGCCAGTCGCCCTCGATGGGGCGTTGCAGGAAGGTCTGCACCCGCTCGTCGATCTCGGCGCACAGGCGCGAGACCTGGCTCCTGGAGATGCCGCTCATGCCCATGGCCTGCACCAGATCATCGACCGAGCGCGTCGAGATGCCTTGGACGTAGGCCTCCTGGATCACCGCCGCGAGCGCCTTCTCGGCCGTACGGCGCGGCTCCAGGAAGGGCGGGAAGTAGCTGCCCGCACGCAGCTTCGGGATGCGCAGCGCAACCGTGCCGGCACGTGTGTCCCAGTTGCGGTCGCGGTAGCCATTGCGCGAGTTGGTCCGCTCGTCGCTGCGTTCGCCGTGCGCTGCGCCACAGCGATTGGCCACGTCCAGCTCCATCAGGCGCTGGGCCACGAAGCCGATCATGTCACGCACGATGTCGTCGGCGCCGGCCTTCTCAAGCAGCTCGGAAAGCTGCATCCTGTCTTGGGTCATCGGGGTCTTCCTCATGGTTCGGTTGAAGTGTCGCGACTCCTACCTTACCGAAGATCTCCGATGACCCGCCGACTTCGCGCCCGCCGTGGTGGCCCTGCAGGGCCACCACGGCGAACACCTCACTCCCTCACGCTGTTACACCACTTCCCGGGACACCGCCGCACCGGGTCTAGCCGCTCGACGTAGCCGCTTTCACCGCGCACCTTGAGGGTTCCGACCGTTTGGCCCTGGGCGTTTCGGACCACCCAGTCAGCGCACCGCTCAAGCAACGCAGACAGCTTCACCGTCAGTCTTGAAGCTTCGGTCGCTGGCACATCACCGCTCCCCCTCGCTTCGATCTGGAGCGCGACCATGCGCTTGAAGTCGCGCTTGTGGCTCAGGATCTTCCGCAAATAGGCGAAGACGGCACGACCTCGAAGTGACGAGATGTTGTGCCAGAAGAGCTTCACGATCGACCCCAATACCCCCTGCTGGCCTTGCTCCCTTGCGAAGGACATCAGGGCGCAGACGAGTCCTTTGCTGACGCCAAGCTCCTTCACCAACGGTAGAACGTCGATCGGAAGTCGGGTTGCAGGATCGATCTTGTTCTCCGAATCCCTCTCAACCGTTGACGATTGGGTCGTGCGCATACGCGCAGGTCACCGCCTACCTCCTGCCAAACAAAAAGGCAGCAGGGTAGCAAGGGACCGTTCAAGGTCGAGACGTCCGTCAGAGTGGAAGTGGCTCCATTACGCCGATCCGGCGCTGGCATCAATGTGCCGATCCGCGACTGGCTCCTATATGCCGATCACGGACTGGCCTCAATGTGCCGATCATCAACTGGCTCCAATGTGCCGGTCGGTGACAGCGCGTCCAGGCCCGATTGGAACGAGGGTTTACGGCACACTGGCTGATAGCGTTTAGCGGCTAAACTTGCACCCGGACGATGGTCGTTTAGCCGCTAAACCGTCTCAACAGTCGCCAAAGTAGCCCGCCTAATCCGCGACCGCTTCACCGACCGTTGCAAGCAGCGCCTCAAGCGCTTGCGCGAATGCATCACGCTTCGCAGGATCAACTTTGATATTCACTTCGAACGAATCGTCCCGCTGCTTGTAAAAACCATTCGCAAAACGGATCTGTTTGGCTGAGGATGGCCTGCGAGGAGCTGGCGCCTCGATCAGTCCTTGCACTTGGGCAATCAACCACGACCGAGGGCGATTCTCCTCGGCGTAGCGGGCAGCGAGCGCCACCGCCTTGCGCTTCCCCGCATTCTGGCAGAGACGCTCGAGGTGATACGCCACTGTTGCACCGAAACGATCTGGCGACTCCCGGATGATATCCATCACCTCGGAAGGCAACCGTGAATACGACCGGTAGAACGTCATCTGCGACTTAGAAATACCGGCTCTGCGAGACACTTCAGCAGCTGACTCCCCGGTCGCAATCAAGCGTTCGTAAAACATTGCACGGTCGAGGTCGCAATGCTGTTGTCGCTCTTCGTTCTGCTGGTAACCGAACCAAGCCGACTCTTCAAGAGACATGCCCTCATGGACCTCAGCCAGCAACTCATGCATGACTTGGTGGTCTCGGCACGCCTGCACGCGAGTCCAGCCGTCACAGATAATGAAGCGCTTCGGCTCATCGGGATTCGGGATGACGTGAATCGGGTCGTGCTGACCTTGGGTTCGAAGAGCCTCAGCGCGCTCCCTGATCATCTGCGGCGTATAAATCTCACGCGGCGCAAGCGGGTTGGCGTCGATGAGCGACACAGCGATGTTCTGGTACTTTCGATTGATTTCCTTCGGCTCGGGAGCAGCGCGGTCGGACGCGTTCTCCGCAGCAAAATCTTGCTGATGCTCACGAAGTACTTCTTGAAGCGACCGACTCGGTCCCGAGGGCGGATGGGTCATTACCATACCGTGCGGCGCAGCTTTCTGCGCTCGTTCTGATCGCAGCTGAGCGTTGAACTCTTCCTCGGACATGGCTTTCGAAGCAAAAAGTTTGTCGACCATCTCAGACTACCCCCATCTTCCGCAAAAGCTCCCGTGCAACGTCATGAAGCTGTTCTGCTGCACCGCCAGTGGGCCTGGCAAGTACAAGTGGCGGTTGCTCCTCATCTTCCGAAAGAGTCTTCGGAAATTCTTCGCTTCGATGCACCATCACATTCAAAAGCGCTCCAGGGTACTCAGCCGAGAGCTTGCCCACCTGGCCATAGACGCGAAGTCTGTTCGGAACATGGAAGTTACCGATCATGACCAGCTGAGGCGATCGCCCAACATCGCTGTGCATATCTTGCAGCACTGCAGAGAGGTAGGACACAGCCTTGGTGGAATATCGCTCCAGCGACACAGGCGCGATTACAAAGTCTGACGCCAGAAGTGCGCCTCGCGTCATTCTGTTCTTTGCCGGTGCCGCATCGAACAAAATTACGTCGTAAGTCGAGAGGTCAAAGCTTGGGTTGGTACCTTCAAGCCCTTCTGCAACTAGCGCTGCAATCTTTAGGTCGGATTTCTTCCCCTCAATCGCATCATAGGTGAGGATCGTGTCCAGCCGATCAAGTGTCAGGTCGGACGGAATGAGGTGAGGCCCATTCTCACCGAACGGTTTTTTGATCACATCCGAGAGAGCCCCGCGTCCGCCTGGCCAGCCAGGCACAAGATGCCCCAAGTGGTACTGCACCACACGCTCCTCGGGCACGCCTGACTCACGTGCCTCCTCGAGCGTTAGTTCCGAGTCATACCCAAACGCGAGAGTTAAGTTCGCCTGGAAATCAAGATCGATCACCAGCGTTCTAAGGCCCATCAGGGCAAAGATCGACCCAAGATTAGCAGTCAGCGTCGTTTTGCCGACTCCCCCCTTGGGCGCATAAACGGTTGCGATCGTCTTCCGTCGGATCGAAATCTTCGGTCTGTTTGCACGACGCCATGCGGCGAGATCGAATACGTTTTCAATCGTGAACTGCCTCACCTTTGGGCCAGACGCCTGCCGAGACACATTCACGCCAGACTCATCAACATAACGCCGCACTGAATCTACGGTCGTTCCAAGCATCTTCGCGACCGCTTGCACCTTGTAGTGGGGCTGCATGTAGGCTCTCGTAGGCTGTAATCGCACGCAATCTTATAGAGCCTCGTTTCTTGCTGCAAGGACTAATCCGTTTTTATCGACTTTATCCTTGCATCTAAGATCGAGTCCAACTTTTTGCTGGCAGATTACAGTCGACGCGCATCTGATCAAAATGCGCGACAAGCCCCCCGGTACTTCAAGGGCAAGGAAGGACAGCTCGTGCTCAGCGGCGCTTTGACATTCTCCCCGCCCTCTCGCTTCGCTCGCCGCGTTTCGGGAAGGGCGGCGATTCCTGCTGAGCTAGGCCGCATGGCGTAGCCCCTCGGTGGGTTCTCGCTTCACCGGGCGGCCTGACTGCAGCTGTCCCTCCACGAGCGCTTGGCCGTCGCCGGCCAGAACCGCGTGTCCCGCGGCCAGTGTGTTCTTCGCGGCATTGAGGTTCGCATGGTCGGTGTAGCCAAAGGACCGACACCGAAAAACTTCGCCCTTGCGGTTGTCCGCATGGGTGTGAGCGCAGGCGTGACAGCGCTGCGAGGTACAAGCGGGATGGACGAGTACGAGCTCGCCGCCGCGCCATTCGAGCTTGTAGGCGAGCGGCTCCGTGAACAGCGACCAGCCCTGATCGAGGATCGCGCGGTTCAGGCCCGCCTTCTGGCGCACCCGCTTGCCGGGCGCCTCCTGCGTGGCTGCGGCCGACGCGCTCATCGATCGAACCCTCAGAGCCTCCAGGCACACGAACGCGTGTTCGCGGGCGATCTGCGTCGAGAGCTTGTGAAGGAAATCCGCCCGCTGGCGGGCGATCCCCTGGTGGATTTTCGCCACCCGGGCTTGTGCCTTGCGAAGCCGGTTCGAGGGCCGCAGCCGGAACCCCTTCGGGAAGGGTTTCCCTTCGGGAATGCCGGCGGCGACTTTCGCGGCTTCGAGCTTGCGGGCGACGGCCCGCTAGTGGCGGCGCAAGCGCTGGACGGCGCCATCGAGCGCGCACACGACGTTCTGCAGCACGTGCACCGGCACCTCGGCAAGATAGGCCGTCTCCGGGGCCTTGCGCCAGGTGGTAACCCACTGGCACATGCCCGCGAAGCCGGCATACTTCTCACCCCGCTCACGCCGGGCCTGCTGCTCGGCCAGGGCGAGGTTCCACACCTTACGGCTGCACCCCGCCCAGCGCCGCAGCACCGCCTCGGCCTTGCGGTTGCTCCGCAGCCGATACCGGTACGCACGATGGAAGACCGACCCCTCACTCATGCGATCAAGCGCTCACGTCCGGTCCGGATTTCAAGCCCCCAGTTCGCCTGTGGCGAACGCGCTATTCTTCCCCTGCCTGGAGTACCGGAGCTTGCCGCGCATTCCGGTCAATGCCAGATGTCATCAGGGGGCAAATCTTCGTGTCGCTTGACACGGGTGAACTAGGGCAACGCTGATTTATTCGTCCAGCACCACCCGTCAGTTGCCATGCCTTCGAGACAATAGTGGCCGCTGAGCCACGATGAGACCTCAATCGATGCAATCGAGCTTTTCCGAGCTGGAGTGCGCGGAAAGAGGAAGCAGACGCGGCGCGACCGTTTCCTGGCAGAGATCGAACCGCTCTATCCGAAGGGTGGCGGTCGCGGCCGTCCGCCGATCGGGGCGGGACGGATGCTGAGGATGTATGTCGCTCAGCAGTGCTTCGGCCTGTCCGATGAAGGGATCGAGGACGCCATCTACGACAGTCAGGCGATCCGCGCCTTCGTCGGCATCGACCTGGCCCGCGAGGCGGCGCCCGACGCGACCACGCTGTTGAAGTTCCGTCGCCTGCTGGAGACGCACGGGCTCACCCAGAAGATCTTCGAGGCGATCAAGTCGCATCTGGCAGACAAGGGGCTGATGATGGGCGAAGGCACCATCGTTGACGCGACGATCGTCGCCGCAGCGCCTTCGACCAAGGACCGCGCCAAGGCGCGCGACCCTGAGATTCACCAAGCGAAGAAGGGCAACCAGTGGTACTTCGGGATGAAGGCGCACATCGGCGTCGATGCCGAGTCCGGGTTGGTGCATGCGGTGGTGGCGACGGCGGCCAACGTAAGCGACGTGAGCCAGACACACAAGCTGCTGCACGGCGAGGAGACGGAGGTGCTCGGTGATGCGGGCTACCAGTGTGCCGACAAACGCGACGAGAACCGGAACACCCCGGTGAGCTGGCACATCGCACTGAAGCGCAGCAAGCGCAAGGCGCTGCCAGCCAACCGGCTGGGGAAGCTGCTCGAGCAGCTCGTGCGCGCCAATGCGAGCATTCGGGTCAAGGTCGCGCACCCGTTCCATGTGATCAAGAGCATCTTCAAGCACAAGAAGACCCGCTACCGTGGGCTGGCGAAAAACGAAGCGCAACTGCTCTCGCTTTTCGGTTTGGCCAATCTGTTCCTGGCGCGCCGACAGTAGTTGGCGCTTCATGCCCGACGGGCGTCCTGATGGGGCACCAAGGCGCGAAAGCGGAGGGAAACTGCCCATGGCCGACCCGATCGGCAGCATCAAATGCCGTCGAACTCGAGAGGCCGTCACGGATACGTCCTCAAAATCGGTCCGCAGGTACTTGAACATGATTTGTTCAGCACTTTTCCCTAGCCGCGCTCAGCGTTCATGGCCGGGTGCCGCCAGAAACTCCACCCATAGCCGGCTAAGGGCTTGGCTGGAGAGGTTCAGAGGCCTTCGCCACGTTTCTTCGATGAGCTCTCACCACTGGCGGCTGAGGTGCGAGTGCCTTTAGCTCGCAAGGGGCGCCCTGAAACGACTTCATGCGTGGGCTGCGAACAGCAAGTGCTTTCACGCGTGAAAGTCGTTTATGCCCTGCTCTCGAAACACCTCGTCCGGGAGACGCCTCCAAGGCGAACGTGCTCGCACTCAGTTGAGAAATCGTAAGCCAACTCGACACGCTAAGAGAACGAAATCTTCATGTCTTCGTATTTATATCTATATATCTTTGTCGTTCCAAGTATTAACGCATCTTAAAATATAGACGCTATACTGCCGACGTAGCGACCGTCCGCAACCCAACTTTCACGCGTGAAAGCACACCACTTGGGACACGAATGTGACAGCCAAAATCATCGCCGTTTTCAATCAAAAGGGTGGGTCCGGAAAGACGATGATCGCCGCCCAACTTGCCGGTACGTTTGGTCTTCGGGGCTTTAAGGTCTTCGTAGCTGACCTCGACAATCAAGCCACCGCAACATTCTTGTGGGGCACACATACGAAGGCGCGCGAACGTCTGCCAGCGACTGTGACGCCGATGGCGTTTGCTGGAACGCAACTCCCCGATCACTTGCTTGAGTTGTCTGCAACGCAGGAGCTCATCTTGCTCGATTGCCCCCCGATCCTCGAGTCAGAGCCCGTACACACCTCATTGCTAGCAGCAGACTTAGTTCTGATTCCTGTGCCTCCGTCACGAGGTGATGTCATGTCTTCCTTGCAGGCCGGTGAGTTTGCTGCAAAAGTTAGGGATAAAGACAACCCATCAATGCGAATCGCCTATGTTGTAAACATGATGCGGCGAGGCGTCTTCCACGGGAAGGCTGAAGAGGATTTGCGGCGCCTGGCACAAGAGCCTGTTCTTAAAAGCAAGATCGGATTGCGAGCGGCGTTTCCTGAATCCCAAGCGCGGAACTGTACGGTGCAATGGATTGATTCGCGCTCGTCGGCCTCCCAAGAGATAGAGGCCCTCGCCAATGAGGTTGCCGCGCTGATTGGGCTACCGAAAAAGAGAACGAAGGGAGCAAAGAAATGACCACATCCTCACGTAAAAGCCGACGTGAAGACATCGAGGAGCCGCTTGTGGCACCTTCGCTGGCGGATCGCCTAAAGCTCAGCGGGAATCCCTTGAATGCCGCGATTGGCGCACGAACTTCTGACGTTGCCGTTGTACAGGAGACGCTCGACAAGTCGGTGGAGGGGCGGCCCGGCGATATGATCGATATTCCACTGGAAAACATCGATCCAAATCCGTTCAACGCAAGAAAAATCTATAAACCGGAGCGAGTCAATGAGCTCGCTGCATCACTTTCTGCACACGGGCAGATGATTCCGGGGCTGGCGACTCGCCGAGGTGATCGTTACGTCCTCGCAGCGGGGCATTATCGTCTGCGAGCAGCCAAGGTAGCCGGCCTGAAGACCCTAAAGGTGGTCTTGCGCGAAGAGCTCAGCGACCGAGATCTATACGAACTCAGTTATCGCGAAAACGCGGATCGAGAACCGCAGTCTGCGCTGGACAACGCACTAGCATGGCGTCAGTTACTAGACGAGAAGGTATACAGCTCTGAAACAGAGCTGGCTGAAGTGACTGGCATGTCGTTGCCGAATGTGAATAAAACGCTCTCGATTTTGCGACTTTCAAGCGGTGTGCTCGATGCGATCGAGGCAGCGCCCGAGGCGTTCGCCTTGTCGGTCCTCTACGAGTTGGTCCTATTTGAAGAAGTTGGCGGTCAATCGGCTACGTTCGAGTGGGTAACGCGTATAGCCGATGGGGACGCAGGCCGAAGAGAGATCCAAGAGGCTCGCCAGCGACTGCAGGCACCCAAACCTCGAAAGCGAAAGGAAACATCGAGGCATTACAAGATCCAGCGTGAGGGCTCGTGGTCGGGTCTCCTCAAAGAGTGGGATTCCGGGAAGGTCTCACTCGAGGTCTCTATCTCCGATCCTAAGGAGCGCACGGCATTGGTCAGTGAGCTTCGACGGCGATTTGGTTTGCAGGAGTCCTGACCTGAGTGGCCCCATGAGTTTCGGTGGCAGGGACATGGTGGGTGGCTCCTTGGGAGAAGTGGGCCCCCGCTGTGCCCGGGTCAGTGAAACGTAGGGCGGTCGTCTTCGAACAGCGACGCGATGGCCCACTCACATGCGGCCGCGAGGCGTGCGGCGCCGTACTGGCCCTTGAACGCGAGAACGCCCGGGGCGGCCCGCAGCCACAGCGTCTTGCCCACCAGCGCGAACGGCACCGAGTACAGCGCAGACTCGAAGCTGACATGACAGTCGCGATGCACCGTCACCGCATGCCAGATGCCCAGATCCGGCGGCACCTCTAAGAGCGGCAGCACGCGATTAGTGCCGTGGATGCGCAGCCCGGCCTCCTTCAACACCCACTTGCGCGCATGCACGTTCAGATCGATCAGATCACGGAAGCTAAGTGTGGGCAGGAAGTCGCCCTTCACGTATTTGACGCCGGTATCAACGATGCCCTTCTTCTGCGGGTCTTGCGGCGGGCAGGCGTCGACCCGAAAGCCTTAGCCCTCGGCGCACTCGGCGTTATCGATGATGAGCCGCGAGGGCACGGCACCGAACCATTCGAAGGCGCGACGGTAGCAACCGAGCCAGGTGCGCATGCTTTGGTCCCAGACGAACTCCACGTACTGGTGACGCGAGAAACAGATCGTCATCACGAACGCCCACGTGCGGCGGATCTCGTCAGTGGCGGGATCGACCAGATGGGGACCGGCGCTGAAATTCGCCTGCGCGGCCTCGCCCGGCGCGAGGATGAGGCGCACCCTCGCGCCGGGCGGCTGCTCGCGGCCAATCTGCGCGATCTGTCGGCACACGGTGGAGTAGTGACCGTTGAACCCATGCTCGCGTTTGAGCGTGGTGTGGATCACCACGCCGGAGATGATCTGCGCGAGCCATTGCTCCACTAGCGGCCGGTACGCGGCAATCGAGGACTGGGCCGTCACCGGCAGCTTGGGTGGCCCGAGCGCGGCGGTGATCTCGGCGTCTTCAGGCAGGGGCGCTCAGGATCGAGCCAACCCTGGGCGCGCGCCAACGCACGGAAGCGGGCCGCCTTGCTTGTCAAGGGGAACCCAATTTTCCCCACCCATGGGAATCGAAAGTTCCCCACCCCGTTCAGGCCTCGGCCTCTTGCGGACGGACGAGGCCGGCTTTCAACTTCTCTTTCAACCTGTACGAGTTGCCACGAATGTTCAGCGTGACGGCGTGATGCAGTAGCCGGTCGAGGATGGCGGTGGCGATGACGCGGTCACCGAACACCTCGCCCCAGGCGCCGAAGCTCTGGTTGCTGGTCAGGATCATCGGTCCGCGCTCGTAGCGGCGGCTGATCAGCTGGAAGAACAGGTTTGCGCCCTGACGCTCGATCGGCAGGTAGCCGATCTCGTCGATGATCAGCAGACGTGGCGTGGTGTAGATCTTGAGCTTCTCGTCGAGCCGCCCCTCGGCATGCGCCTTGGTCAGTGCCGCGATCAGGCTGGCAGCGGTGGTGAAGAGCACGCGGTAGCCGGCCTCGATCGCCTTGAGGCCGAGCGCGACGGCCAGATGCGTCTTGCCCACGCCCGGCGGTCCGAGCACGAGCACGTTGTCGCCGTGCTCGATGAAGTGGCACGTGGCCAGCGTCTGCACCTGCTTCCTGTCGATCGAGGGCTGGTAGGCGAAGTCGAAGGTCTCCAGCGGCTTGACGAAGGGGAAGCGTGCCATCGCCGTGCGCATGGTCACGTTCTTGCTGGTCTTGGCGGCGACTTCCTCGGCGAGCACCTGCTCGAGGAAATCGGCATAGGCCATGTCCTCGGCGGCCGCCTGTTGCAGCAGGGCTTCGAGCCGCTCGCGGCTCTTGAACAGGCGCAGCTTGGTCAGATGATCGGCCAGGCGTTCGAGTTGGGCGGGATTCATGCGGCCTCCAGCATCTGCTCGTAAATCGAGAGATCGCGCACCTCGACCGCTTCATCCTGCAGTCCGGTCGGTGGCGCCGGGGCGCTCGCCGTGCCGTAGCGCTGGCGGGCGTTGCGGGCCGCAGCACCGGGGCCATGCTCAGGCTGGACACTCAGTTGATGGCGGCCGGCCAGAACCGCGTGCTCGGCGACCAGCTCACCGCGATAGCGGATCTGCCACACGCCGCCGGCGCGCACCACTTGCACGGTCTTGCCGATCAGCCGGCACGGCACCGAATAGCGATTGGCATCGATCGACACCAGCCAGTCATCGGCCACCACCCGGTCACGGACCATCGCCTGCAGGAAGCTCGCCTGGCTGGCGATCGGCACCAGGGCCGCCGCCTCCTCGGCAAAGCGCTCGATCGGGCGCTGGTGGGTGGTGCCATGCACGCGCACGTCGGCCACCTCCTGAACCCACTGCAGCAGTTGTGCGTTGAAGTCGTCCAGGTCATGGAAACTGCGCCCCGGCACGAAGTTGCGCTTGACGTACTTCACGCCAGACTCGACCTTGCCCTTGGTCTGCGCCCGATAGGGCTTGCACAGCCGGGGCTCGAAGCCCCAATGACGCGCAAAGGCCTCGAAGGTCGGGTTCCAGCGGATGCGACCCGCCTCGCTGCCGAGCACCACGGTGCGCATGCGATCGTAGAGCAGTTGCGCCGTGCGCCCGCCGAAGTGGGCGAAGCCATGTTCGTGCGCCGCCAGCAGGCTGGCCAGCCGTTCGTTCTCGAAGCCCTCGACCCAGCACCGCCGCGAGTACCCCAGGGTCATCACGAACACATGCACGGTCGCCACCGCCTCCCCAAAGCGCACCTTCACCTGGCCCCAGTCGACCTGCGCCTGTTCGCCGGGCCCGGTCTCAAAGCGCCGCTGCGTCAGCGCCGCGAGTGCCGCCTCCTTGCGCAGCGGTCGCACTGCGTTCTTGACCGTGTCGTAGCCGCCCCCGTAGCCGTGCCGCGCCCGTAACTCCTGATACAGGATCCGTGCCGAGTAGCCGACCTGCGGCGCCCGCTCGAGCAGCCACGGGCGATGTGCATCGAGCAGGCACGACGCCGACGCCTGACGTCGGTACGGCGACCACCCCGGCTGACGCAGGCAGCGTCGAACCGTCTTGCGATCGAGATCCAGCCCGCGCGCGATGGCCGACACACTCTGTCCGCCCGCATGCAACCGATGGATCTCCTCCCAGCGTTCCCTGGTGAGCATACGTGCCTCCTCGGACTGACCCGACACGGTCACAGTAGCCGAGGTGCAGCCGACGATGTCGCCCCTCGGGGCGACATCGTCGAACACTTCCTTCCCTTCCATTTCTGAACTCCTCTTCAAAAATGGGTGGGGAAAATTCAATTCCCACAACTGGGGATTATTGAGTTCCTACTGACACCTTGCTGCGCCCCATCAGTTTCGAGCGCGCGATCTCGCGCTCGGAGTCGCCTTGGAGCATGCTCATCAGGGCCTTGCGTATTCGTACATCTCGATGCGCCTGCGGGCCACCGCCTGCCTCTGGCCGAACAAAAAGGCAGCAGGGTAGCGATGAACTAATCAAGGTCGATACGCCTGTCAGAGTGGAAGTGGCTCCTTTGGGCCGATCCGCGACTGGCTCCAACGTGCTGGTCGGTGACACCGCTTACACCTCGCAGCGCTGTCACGCCTGCGGTCACATGCAAGGGCGAAGTCATCCGTTGCCGGGCCTGTGGCCACACTAATGAATCCCGCGAAAAACATTCTGGCCGAGGGACACGCGATTCTGTCGGGTGAAACGACAACCCACCGATGCGCTATGCCACGTGGCTTAGCCCGTTCGGAATCCCAGTCCTTTCCGAAATGTGGCGAGCGATGCGAGAGGGTGGCGAGGATGTCAAGTCGGCTTCGACGATGCTCGTCTTCTGCGGGTTGTTCGACAGGAAGCCGTCGCCCTCTGCTAATAGGCGCGTTCCACCTGTGCATCGTTCATGCCGGGGCTGGTGATATAGCCCCTGGCCTTGTCGATAATGAACGACGTAGACCTGACGTTGAAGCATTCAAAAAAGTGCGACTGTAGAAGACGAGCTAGGTTCGCATGCTCTTGTCCCCAATGAACTCCAGGCTCTGTACGTTACCGGTAGGACTGCAGCCTGTAGAGAGCTTCAGTAGGACAGTATTTCTTTTGCAAAACAGAAAGTTGTGCAGCAGCAAGCACCCGTTCAGTGTGAGCTCAAACCGTCGAGGGTCAACTTTTAGAACCTCGTTTTTTCGGTGATACCTCAGCTCGTGGTAGCTGTGTAGCGGGGCTTGAACGTCGTGTTAACGGTGATACTGGCAAGGCTGACTATCACCGAAAAAACGTCGTTTGGAGATATGGTCCATGTCTTTTCCTGATGTTCGCGTGCAAGTTCTGCGGTTAGAGACGTGCAAGTGGCCAAAGATGGATGCTCGAGGGTGTTGTGACCCTCTTCCGGGCAGTGTTTTTGCGCCGTCTCGCCGTCGATGTGCGTAAAGCACGTCTTTTCAGTGATAGGTTCTGCAACGATTAAAGATGCATTAAAGACGTATTAGGGGTCTGTGGATAACTCGCCCACTGCCAAGTGACGTCTGGGGTTCAGGCACTAGTGTGTTCACCGTATCGACGTCGTTATTTCACCGTTAGAACGTCCTTTGTTCACTCTAAAGACGTGGGCTAGTCACCCAAACGACGTGCTTTGTCCCTCAGGAGACGTTGTTTCGGTCACCCAAACAACGACGTTACGCCACCCTGTAGATGGCGCTCTAGTGGTCGCAACGAGATCCCGTGTCACTCATACAACGTGCTTTGCCTCTCATACGACGTGCTTTGTCTCTCATAAGACGATGATTGCCCCCTTTCGTCCCTCCGGAAACTCGTTAAAATTCAACGGTCGTCATGGATTAGGGAACGCGACATGGAAAGCAAGTCCGGTGCCGCGGAACTCATCGACCAGGTCGAGAAAATCCGTCGCATGAGCAAGGAGCGCGATGCGCTGGTCGCAGAAGCGATCATACAGCAGCTCCCGTTGTGGGAAGAGAGCGTTCGAGGCTTACCAAACGCCCTCGCGCGCTCGGCGCTTTTTACGGCAGCAAACCGCAGCGTTGCACGAGAGAACTTCCGGAATCGCAAGATCGCCGCCGTCAAGGGAATCGAGATTGTCTATACCGGCGAAGAGTTGCGGCAGGAGGATGGTGACGTTTTTCTGCAAATCGTGCACTTGGCGCGACAGCAGCCGCTCGGTGAGATCGTCGAGTTTTCTGGCTATGGCCTCCTGAAGGAACTTGGTTGGACCACGGCCAAGGGTAGCTATGACCGGTTACGGGAGTGCATCAACCGCCTGTCCACGACTACCGTGAAGGTCAAAATGAGCTTTCCTGGTACAAGCTCCGAACGGGAGAAGGGGTTCGGTAGCTCATTGATTCGAAAGTTCGAGTGGGACGAAAGCGCTGCACGCGGTACGTCTCAGCGGTGGCGAGTCTGGCTTGAGCCCGAGATCATCTATCTCTTCCACGAGAATACCTACACCAAGATCGATTGGAAGCAGCGCTTGAAGTTGCCGCCGCTCGCCAAGTGGCTGCACCAGTTCTACTTCTCGCATCGTGAGCCGATGGGGTACAAGGTCGAGACGATCAAGATGCTTTGCGGGTCACGCATAGCCGTGCTTGCCAAGTTTCGCTACAAGCTCCGTGAGGCCCTCGATAGCCTGATCGAGGTGGGTTTTTTGTTGTCCTATCACATTGATCCTGCTACCGACGTACTGATGGTCCGCCGTGCTCCCAAGCCTCCCGTGCTTCTCAGCATGTGACGGCAACGACGTCGTTTGAGTGATAGTTGGCGGCACTGCGCTGGCCACAGACTGAGCAGCACTCTCGGCGTTACGTGAGGACGCGGTGCTTCTTCCGAAGGCTGGCGATCGAGAGGCTTGCGTGGCTACAAGGCCGCTCTGTGTGGTGGCGAGCCGTCTCAGTATCACCGATCAGACGACGTTCGTTCCTCCATGACTATTGAGCGGACTCCCTAGCCGCATCTAGCCTCGAACTTTGCCCAGGCTGCGCGGAACCGATAGAAGGTTGCGATATCGGCCCACCCCATGCGCTGCATGATCGTGTCGACGGGAATTCCAGCGCGCAGCATACGCGCGCACCAAGTGTTACGGAGCGTCTGAGGTCCTTGGCGGCGTTCCTCGGCACTATCCCCAAGTGCTTCAAGTAGCAATTTCCTGACGACGACGTAGAGACGGGTGCGATCTATCGGCTTCAACCTGCTGCGATCGAGTCCCGCAAAGGCTGGATCTTGAGGGGCGCGGCCAGCGAGTTGAGTCGTAAAGGCTACCAGTGCTACCTGCGCCCGATCATCGATTGGCGTTGTCCGCCGGTGCATCGCTGCTTTTCCGCAAAACGTCGTTGGAACAGTGAACGTGACTAGGTGGTGATGTGCTGCGGCAGAAACACAACTAACGGTCATTCGAATTAGTTCTGCCGGTGAGGCGCCGGCGTAGAGGCACAGCGCGACCATAGCCTTGTCGCGCCGGCGCAAGTCGTCTTCAGCGGTAGAGCGAAGGAGAGCATCGAGTTTTACTGCTTGCTCTTCGCTCAAGAACGCTGGCGGGGCGTTCGACAAGGGCTCATCTAGAAGGGCTCGCGCTGCCTGGGCGTAGTCTCGATCGACGTAGCCGTCTGCGGCGAGCGCTGAGTAGACGGAGGAGGCGAGGCCGAGTAGGCGGAGCGCGTGTTCCTTCTTCGACATCGACAGTGCACAGTCTCGCCAGAATGAAGCCGGCGCTGTTTGAAGCGTCAAACGGTTTTCCTCTAGTTTTACGCAGGCCTTGTTCCAGATGAAAAAAGTGATTCTCAGGCTTGCTGGAGACATGGGCAGTGTCGAGAGGATTGCTTGTCCGTATTTTTTAGCGCTTGGTGGGAGAGTTGGTTTTCCCCGCCCGTCTAGGGCGGGGCTGTAGTTGTTCATAAATACATGACCGTTAGTTGTGTGTTGGGGAACACAGTCTATCATTCGGCGCTCAGGTTTAGCGGGCTCTGGAGCGTAAGAGGGCTCTCCCTTTCCCGGTGAGGAGCAACTGCTCGCCCAGCTGCGGCACACGGCGATCCACGATCAACTCGACAGCCTGCTCGACGAAGCTAGCCAGGGGCAGAGGGCGGTGCGCGAAGCGGTGCTGTTCCTGGCCGAACGTGAGGTCGGTCAGCGCTACACCCGGGACATACAGACCGGCATGAGACTCGCCCGTTTCCCATGCCTGCGCACGCCCGAACACTTCGACTTCGAGGCGAAGCCCTCGATAGGCCCGGGGCAGATCCGTGATCTCGCCACCGGCCGCTGGACCGGCCATCGTCAGGTCCGGTGCCGATTGATCTCCGGCCCGAACAGCTTGAGCGCTTCGCTCAGCTTCTTGTTGAAGGACAGCAGGCACTGGGCATCAGTTCTTCGGCCGCCTGTATGACGGCCATCGCTGATGGCAGAGGCGTTTGGGCGGTTGCCCACTTGGTATTTGCTGGCGGACTTGGCCAACAGATGTGCCATCAGCGCGATGGCCTTAAGGCTGTTCATCTCAGCGGCTTCGCTGCCATCAGGCAGAACGGCTTGGCGGGTCTCTTGACATCCTCCCCGCCCTCTCGCTTCGCTCGCCGCGCAGCGGGAAGGGCGGGGATTCCTGCTGGGCTAGGCCGCATGGCGTAGCCCTTCGGTGGGTTCTCGCTTCACCGGGCGGCCTGACTGCACCTGTCCCTCCACGAGCGCGTGGCCGTCGCCGGCCAGAACCGCGTGTCCCGCGGCCAGAATGTTCTTCGCGGCATTGACGTCCGCGTGGTCGGTGTGGCCACAGGACCGGCACCGGAAAACTTCGCCCTTACGGTTGTCCGCATGGGTGTGAGCGCAGGCGTGGCAGCGCTGCGAGGTGTAAGCGGGGTGGACGAGCACGAGCACTCCATCGCGCCATTCGAGCTTGTACGCGAGCTGGTCCTTGAACATCGTCCAGCCCTGATCGAGGATCGAGCGGTTCAGGCCCGCCTTCTGACGCACCCGCTTGCCGGGCGCCTCTTGCGTGCCTGCGGCCGACGCGCTCATCGATCGAACCTTCAGATCCTCCAGGCACACGAGCGCGTGTTCGCGGGCGATCTGCGTCGAGAGCTTATGCAGGAAGTCCGCCCGCTGCCGGGCGATCCCCTGGTGGATCTTCGCCACCCGGGCTTGTGCCTTGCGAAGCCGGTTCGAGGGCTGCAGTCGGAACCCCTTCGGGAAGGGTTTCCCTTTGGGAATGCCGGCGGCGACTTTCGCAGCTTCGATCTTGCGGGTGACGGCCCGCTGGTAGCGACGCAGCCGTTGTAGTGATCGTTTGTGCGCATCGAGCGGTGCGATCCGCTGCCCGGTGTCGAAGGCGGCGAAGTTTGCCACCCCACGATCGATGCCGCAGGCCTTCGGGCCGCGCTCGAGCGCCTTGGGTTCGAACGCGCAGGCGATCGACACGTACCAGCCATCGGCCTCGGCGCGCAGCGTGACCGTGATCGCGCGCCCCTCGATCGGGCGGCTCGCCCGGTAGCGCAACCAGCCCACCTTGGGAAAGCGGATGCGCCCGTTGGCCGCGTCCACCGAGAAGCACTTCACATCGGTCTCGCGCAGACCGATCGGGTCGCCGCGGCGTTTGAACTTCGGGTAGCCGCCTTCCTTCCTGAAAAAGCGCTGGAAGGCGCCATCGAGCGCACGCACCACGTTCTGCAGCACGTGCACCGGCACCTCGGCAAGATAGGCCGTCTCCGGGGCCTTGCGCCAGGTGGTGACCCACTGGCACATGCCCGCGAAGCCGGCATACTTCTCGCCACGCTCGCGTCGAGCCTGCTGCTCGGCCAGGGCGAGGTTCCACACCTTGCGGCTGCACCCTGCCCAGCGTCGTAGCACCGCCTCGGCCTTGCGGTTGCTCCGCAGCCGATACCGATACGCACGATGGAAGCCCGTTCCCTCACTCATGCGATCAGGCTCACACAACCGATCCGGATTTCAAGCCCCCAGTTCGCCTGCGGCGAACGCGCTATCCTTCCCCGGCCTGAAGTGCCGGGGCTTGCCGCGCATTTCGGTCATCCCAGATCGAAGGGACGCAGTCGACGCTCGACACCGTAACCTGCTCGAGCTGACGTTCCGGGTTCTGGTCGTAGCTGCTGACGCGAACGTAGCCGATGCGCTGACCGTGCAAGGTGTCCTCCTGAGGGCAATGTTTCAGGAAGAAATCCATGACCCTTGGAGGTGAATGTCAAACAATTTTGGAAACGATTCTATCCTGACGCTTTCGTGTCGGATGGTCTGACGCCAGGTTAGGGTATAGCCCAACCTGACTCGCACGAATGCCACCGGCTTAGCGCGCTCGATTTTCCGTTTTCCGAGACGCCTTCAGCGTTGCCAGCGGCAGGAAGAGCGTGAACGGTGAGTCGGGCAAAGCGATGAAGCCATGATGTCGGTAGAAGGCCGCTGCCGCCTCGTCCTTGGCGTCCACCATCAAGGCATAGGCGGCAATCTCGGAGCGGACAGCACGGTCAAGCGCATCGGCCACCAGTGCGCCGCCCAGCCCTTGCCCTTTGAAAGCCTGATCGACGGCCAAGCGGCCCATGCGAACCGCCGGGACGGTCGGATAGCGCGGCAACTTCTTGCCGACGCTGGCCGGAAGATCGGCCAGCAGCAGGCTTGCCGACGCCAGCGTGTAGTAGCCCGCGATGCGCTGCCCTTCCGCCAACGCCACGAAGCAGGCAGCCACACGGCGGCGAACATCTTGGGTGACTTGTTCCCGCAGGTAACGCTCAAGGGGTTCGGAACCGCAGTTGAACGCTGCGCGAACGTGCGCTGCATCGAGCGGCGTGAGCCGGAACGGTGCGCTGCTCATTCAGTACGCAAGAGCTTGCGGCGACGGGCGAAAGCGCGTTCCAAGGCCGGGGCCGGTGGTGGTGGCGACAGCAACGCCTGTGCAAAGCACTCCTGATCGGCCAGCGACAGGCGGATGACCTCGGCTTGCTCAATGGCGCGTTGCGCGGCGTCCTGGACGGCAGCGACCACGAAATCGGTCATGGTGCGCCCCTGAAGTTCAGCGGCGCGCTTGAGCATCGAATGCAGATCGGTGCTGATCCGCGCTTCGAGGCGGGCGGTAGAAGTGGCTGTGGGCATCGTCTTGTCCTCCTGCCGAAATGATACGGCAGATTGCCGTACATAGCCACGCCACTACCATACTGTTTTTTCGTTTCGTGAGCTGAACCCTTCTACGTCACCACCACTGCGGCCGGCGCCACGCTCACCCACGACGCCAAGGGCACGACGTTCTGCAGCATGTGCACACAGGCACCTCGGCAAGATAGACCGTCTCAGTGGCCTTGCGCCAGGCGGTGACCCACTGGCACGTGCCCGCGAAGCCGGTATACTTCTCACCCCGCTCCCGCCGGGCCTGCTGCTCGGCCAGGGCGAGGTTCCACACCTTGCGGCTGCACCCTGCCCAGCGCCGCCGTACCGCATCGGCCTTGCGGTTACTCCGCAGCCGATACCGGTACGCACGATGGAAGACCGATCCCTCACTCATGCGATCAGGCTCTCACATCCGATCCGGATTTCAAGCCCCCAGTTCGCCTATTGCGAACACGCTATCCTTCCCCGACCTGAAGTACTAACAGCGTGATGTAAAAGGCTGTGAACGATCTGAAAAGCTGCATGTCATAGACGTATCTCCAGACTCCTTGTCCGGCAACGATGCGCGGCCAACTCGACCCCCAGTCCTCGATGTTCCACTACTTCTCGCCGGACTCGCGTGTGCCGGCGGATCATCCGCTGCGACGGGTGAAGCGTTTGGCCGACCGTGCCCTGGGCGCAATTTCTGGGGAGTTGGACGCGCTGTACTCCTCGGTCGGTCGCCCATCGATTCCGCCAGAGCGACTGCTCAAGGCGCAATTGCTGATTGCGCTGTATTCGGTTCGCTCGGACCGGCAGTTCTGCGAACAACTCGACTACAACATCCTGTTCCGCTGGTTTCTCGACATGGATCTTGAGAGCCCGACGCTGGACCAGTCGAACTTCAGCCGCCTGCGCGAACGCCTTGTCGCCACCGACGTGGCCCGACGCTTCTTCGATGAGGTCGTCAATCTGGCCCGCAAGCAGAAGCTGCTGTCCTCGGAGCACTTCACGGTCGACGGCACGCTGATCGATGCCTGGGCTTCGTTCAAGAGTTTTAAGCCCAAGGACGGTGATGACGGCACCGGGATGGTCGACTTCAAGGGCGAGAAGCGCTCGAACGCCACACATCAAAGCACGACCGATCCTGAGTCTCGACTCATGCGCAAGGGCAACGGCCAGCCGGCCAAGCTCAGCTATGGCGGGCATGTGCTCATGAAGAACCGCAATGGGCTGTGCGTCGACATCCTCATCACCGAATCGACCCAGGCCGAGCACCGTGCCGCGCGGCAGCTGCTCACTCGCGCACGTCGACGGCACATTCACCCCAAGACGCTCGGCGCCGACAAGGGCTATCACGTGAAGGAATTTGTCGGGCACCTGCGCGAGCACGCGGTGCGACCGCACATCGCGCGCATCAAGGATCGGAAGACGCCCGGCCTGTATGGGCAAACCACCCGAACCGAGGGCTACCGGGTCAGCCAGCGAAAGCGAAAGCGCGTCGAGGAGATCTTCGGTTGGTTGAAAACGGTCGGCGGATTGCGAAAGACCCGTTTCATCGGCCAGGCGAAGACCCAGATGGCGGCCTTAATTTCCGGTGCTGCATACAACCTGCTCCGAATCGCGAAATTGAGCGTTTCGGAGGTGAAGGCATGAGCACAGGCGCGCAAACGGACCTTCGTGGTCGCCGTTGCGGCCACGAAGACAATTCGAACGCGGTGCGAAGGCGATTCCGGAAAATGATGTCACGATGAAATTCGACCTGAACCTCAGTGAGGGCGCGGGATCACCAGTTCTTGCATCAGCCTGTTAGCTGGCAATGATCATCCGAGTCACAAGCTCCGCAGCGTTATGGACACCGAGCTTGCGCATGATTGACGCACGGTGAACGTCTACCGTTCGCGGCGAGATCCCCATCGTCTGTCCTATCTCCTTGCTGGTGTGGCCGTTGACGATATGGCGCGCAACCTCACGCTCCTTCGGCGTCAAAGCGGAAGAGCTCGGAACTCGGTCCTTCAAGTGCTCGAAGGTCCACACCATTAACTGGAACGGATCTCCCGGTGACAAGGTTCGCGCGCGGGCACGAACCCAGATGATCTCGCCATTCTTGCGCTGCATGAAGCGCTCATCTTCGTAGCGGGGACGGTTCTGCAGCCACCGGCTCCAGCGTGACCCGATCTTCTCGAAGTCGATACTCGACGGGTACAGCAGGCGCGTCGTCTGCCCTTCTAGGTCTACCCGGTTCCAGCCGAACAGCAGTTCGATCTCGGTGTTCACCCTCAGGATGGTTCGGTTCGACGTCACCATGATCGCGGTCGGCGCGTCCATGAAACCGGTCAGATTGAGAGCCTCATCAGGAAGATCGTGGTAGCTCATCTTGTTCTTTATGCGCCTATAAGTAGTTTCTACGTACTTTCTACGTATAAATCTACGTAGTTTCATGCATATCCGCCAGCCCCCTGCAAAAGCCACACTGTTTCGCAGGAGGAGCAGACATGACACATGACGTCTACATCATCGGATCCGGTCACACCCGCTTTGGCCGACTCCAACAAACGCTGGAAGAGCTCGTCGTCGAAGCTGCGCGCGACGCAATCTCGGAAGCAGGGATCGCGCCGTCGGAAATCGACGCCGTGTTTCTTGGGCACTTCAACTCGGGGCTCGTACCCGATGGCTTCGCATCATCCCTGATCCACCAGGCCGACCCCGCGTTCCGGTTCAAGCCTGCTGTGCGCTGTGAAAACGCTTGCGCCTCAGGCTCCGCAGCAATCTACTCCGGACTGGATGCGATTCGATCGGGTCGTGCGAGGAACGTGCTCGTTGTCGGCGCCGAGAAAATGACCCATCGGTCGACTGGTGACGTGACGACTGCCTTGGCGGGCGCCGGCTATCAAAACGACCCGGTGGAAAGGGGGCTCAGCTTTCCCCAGGTCTTTGCCATCGTGGCTCAGGCCTATGCCGAACGTTACGGCGATCCGCTGGACGCCATGGCCCGCATCTCGGCAAAGAACCACGCGAATGCAATGAATAATCCCCTCGCGCAGATGCACAAGCCGGTGCCGTACGAGTTCTGCCGCGAGGTTAGCGACCAGAACCCCCTCATCGCACCGCCGCTCAGGCTCTCCGACTGTTCGCTCATTTCCGATGGCGCTGCCGCGATTGTTCTGTCTTCAGCCGATGCGGCAGCGAGCGCCAAGCGGCGCGTGCGTATTGCCGCAGCCGAGCATGTCTCGGATTTCCTGCCCATGTCGCGACGTGATTTCCTCGCGTTCGAAGGGCCTGCGCGGGCAATCGCTCAAGCCTATGCCGCAGCGGGAATCAGCGCAGGTGACCTCGATTTCGCGGAGGTGCACGACTGTTTCACCCCAGCCGAGCTGCTCATTTACGAAGCGATGGGACTCGCGCCAAAGGGGCAGGGCGCACGTGCCCTCGAAGAGGGAACGGTCTTCGCAGACGGCCGCACCCCAGTGAATCTCTCCGGTGGTCTCAAAGCCAAAGGACACCCGGTCGGTGCCACAGGGGTCTCCATGCACGCGCTGGCCTTCCGGCAACTCACCGGGCAAGCGGGCGCAATGCAGCGTAAGGGCGCCGAATGGGGGCTGACCTTCAACATGGGTGGAACAGCCGTCGCGAACTATGCCTCAGTCCTGAACGCTGATCGCGCGTGAGGCAAGCATGAACATCGCCAACTGGCTCTACCAAGCAGCTCATGCTTGGCCACAAAACCCCGCCATCCTCGACGGCGAAAAACTGGTCCATGACTATTCCGGCCTGTTGAGGGCTGTGTGTGACCGCGCACACCATTTTGCGAATGTGCACGGCATCAACCCGGGAGATCGCGTCGCCGTTTACTCGAAGAATGTGCCCGAGTATCTCGAGGTACTGCACGCGTGCTGGTGGATCGGTGCTGTCGTCGTTCCGGTCAACTACAAACTGCATCCGACAGAAGCCGAGTGGATCATCACAAACTCGGAAGCGCGCCTCGTACTGACGGAGAAAGGCAACGTCTTCTCCGCTCATGTCGAATTCGTCGAGGAGAAACTCACGAAAGCGGTTGCCCAAGGCACTCCGGTAACTGCCCCGCATCCGGCGAGAGACACCGATGTTGCTTGGTTGTTCTACACGTCAGGCACAACAGGTAAGCCCAAGGGCGTCATGCTCAGCCATGAAAACCTAAGGAACATGGCTCTCTGTTACAGCCTGGACGTCGATACGCCCCGCCCCGACGATCATATGCTGTATGCCGCCCCCATGTCCCATGGGGCCGGACTCTATATGTTCTCGCAGATTCGGGTAGCGGGCGCTCACCTGGTCCCGGCGTCTCGCGGGTTCGACAGCACGGAGATCATTGCACTCGCCAAGAGCCGGGGGAACCTCGTTTTCTTTGCTGCTCCGACGATGGTGAAGCGTCTCGTGGCAGCCGCCCAAGTCGAGGGCTATGACGGTGCCGGCATCCGCACGATCATGTACGGAGGCGGGCCGATGTACGCGAATGACATCGACCACGCACTGGAAGTGTTGGGGCCGCGTTTCGTACAGATCTACGGACAAGGTGAAAGTCCGATGACGATCACAGTCCTTCCCCGCGCCCTCGTTGCTGATCAGAGCCATTCGCGCTGGCGTGCCCGTCGCAACTCCGTGGGCTACGCGGCTGGCTGCGTAACGCTCGCCATCCTTGACCCGGAAGGAACCGAACTCCCCACCGGCCATACCGGCGAGATCTGCGTGCAGGGACCGACGGTAATGCTCGGCTATTGGCGGAATCCAGAAGCCAGTACCGAAACGCTACGCAATGGTTGGCTGCACACCGGGGATCTTGGGCATCTCGACGAGGATGGCTTCCTTTACCTGACGGATCGTTCCAAGGACCTGATCATCTCCGGCGGAACCAATATCTATCCACGAGAGGTCGAGGAGGCGCTGTTACGCCATCCAGCGATTTTCGAGGTCGCCGTTATCGGTGAACCGGAACCAGAATGGGGCGAGCAAGTTGTCGCTTATGTCGTTTTTCAAGCCGACAAGAGTGCAACGGAGGCAGAGTTGGATAGTTGGTGCAGACAGCACATTGCCTCGTTCAAGAGGCCAAAGCGTTATGTTTTCGTATCAGATCTGCCGAAGAACAGCTACGGAAAGATCTTGAAGACTGAATTGAGACGTGCCGTTTTTTCGGCAATGCAGTGAGCACGCGGGCAATTTGAACCCGCATCCATAAGCCAAGGAGGAGATTATGAAAAGACGTGACTTTTTGAAGACCACGGGCGCACTTGCCGGCGTCGGAATGCTCGGTATGCCAAGCTTTGCACAGGCTCGCGCTTCGATGAAGTTCGATAGCTATGTCACCGAGAGCGCTGGCCCCTCGTGGATCGACCGCTGGTTCCTCGATGAACTGCAAAAACGTTCCAATGGCGACATTTCCGTCCGGTATTACTGGGCTGGCAGTCTGAACAAGGTTGGCGAGCACCTTGGTGCAGTCCGTGACGGCACCTCCGAGATCACCATCATTTCTCCGGGATATTACCAAGCTGAAATGCCGGTAACGCGAGGGCTCGAATGGTACTTCCGAGTAGATCGTGCCGATTCGCTGCAGCGGGTCTGCCAGGATGTATACGAAAACTTCGCGCCGCTGCGTCAGGAGTGGGAGCAGCGCCACCGCTCAAAGGTCCTCTACTGGACGAACTGGAACTACGCTCCGCTCGTGATGCGTAAGCCCATATCTTCGCTTGCAGACCTCAAGGGCAAGAAGATTCGTGCCTATGGCGTGGGTACCGACGTCATCGAACGCCTTGGCGGCATTGCCGTGCCAATGGTTGCAGGTGAGGTATATCAGTCTCTCGAGCGCGGAGTGCTCGACGGGGTCTATGGGTTCGATTTCGTTACGGCAGTCGCATATAAGCTGCACGAAATCGCGCCGAACTTTTACGACATTGGCGACGGCGCACACGCTCCCGCGCTAACCGTAATGAACCGGCAGGTCTGGGAAGGGCTATCGCCGGCGAATCAGAAGATCTGCAACGACCTCGCCAATGAGCTTTACAACGGGAAATTCGCCGAGATCTATGAGGGCGTTCTGACCAATTATGTGAAGAAGGCCGTCGCCGAGGGTGTCAAGTTCATCGACCTCCCCGAAAGCGAAAAGGCCCGAGCCAAGGCAACGATCCAGCCGGCCCAAGTCGAGAGCTGGATCAACAAAGTCGCCCAACCGAACGGGATTGACGGGAAGGCGATGCAGGATGTGATCGAGAAGGCAATCGCGAAGCACGCGTCCGAGGGCAAACTCAAGCGGCCGATCGAGATTGCAGCGAGCCTCTAACGATGCTCACGTTCGATCGTCTGCTGACGCGGACCTCTCATGTGATGTCCTGGGTGGCGTTGGTCTTCCTCGCCTTCATGATGTTCGCGATCACCATCGATGTCGTAGCGCGTGCCCTTAGCGGACGCGCGGTTCCGGGTCTCTTCGAGATGTCGGAAATGTCGATGGCGATGGTCGTCTTCATGGGGCTGGGCGTAACACTGCTTGACGACGGTCACATCCGCGTGACCCTGGTAACTGACCGGTTGCCAAAGGTCATTGGGCGTCAATGTACTGCCGTCGGCTGGGTCTTTGCCGGACTGACCTTCGCCTTGCTCGCCTGGCCTGCAACTAAGGAGGCGGTCTACTCGGTCTCCATCCTTGAGTTCCGCTGGGGTGCATTGCAGGTGCCCGTCTGGTGGGCCAAGGTGATGGTGGCCGTAGGTCTTTGGTTTGCCGTACTTCAGGCATTTGTCCACGCCGCCCTCGTTGCACGCGATCGACTGCCGGAGCAACGGCGCGTGAACGCCAACGCTGCGCACTGAACGGCAGATGCCGGGCCAGAACGGCCCGGCATCTGCCGCATCAGATCTCGGCAGCATCAAAGAATCCAGGAAATGTCATGGACGTTACCCTCATCACATGTATCGCCGTAGGGCTGATCTTTGCGCTCCTTGCACTCGGCACCCCGGTATTTGCGGCCCTCGCTCTATCGGGCGCCTTCGGTATCGTCATGGTTGAGAACCTCGATTTCCTTCTCAACCGCCTCAAATCGCTGCCCTTCTCCACCACCGCAAGCTATTCACTCACGGTCATTCCCCTCTTCATCCTGATGGGGGCCTTTGCTCATCATGCGCAAGTCGGTAAGCGGCTGTTCAATGTCGCACGCAAGTGGGTTGGGCATCTGCCGGGCGGTCTTGCCATGGCCGGAATCCTGACTTCGGCGGGCTTTGCAGCCACATCGGGATCATCGGTCGCCACGGCCGCCACGGTTGGCGCGGTCGCGATCCCTGAGATGAAGAAGGCGGGTTACGACCCTCGCCTCGCCGCAGGCTCGGTCGCAGCGGGCGGAGTCCTAGGCGTACTGATTCCGCCTTCGGTTCTTCTGATTTTCTATGCCGCGCTTACGGAAGTGTCCGCAGGCAAGATGTTGATCGCCGGTTTTGTACCGGGGATTCTGACCACGCTCGTTTTCATGGCCGGCATTGCGGTGATCGGCCGCCGTGGCATGAACCAGGAGGCGCGCAGCCCGCGTTCGCCGTGGGGCGAGCGGATTCGTGCAACGGGACAAGCCTGGCAGGTAGTCGTACTTTTCGTGCTCGTACTTGGCGGAATCTATGTCGGCCTCATCACACCAACCGAAGCCGGTGCAATCGGGGCACTCGCCGCTCTGATGATGCTGCTGTTCTCACGCGTCGCCCGCGCAACGCTGGGTACGAGGCTCTTGGATAGCTTCCGCAGTACCGCGACCACCACGGTGATGATCCTCTTCACGATGATCGGCGCCGGGATATTCAGCTATTTCCTGACCCTAGTTCAGATACCGCAGGCGATTGCAGAGGTGATTGTTGAAAGCGGCATCTCTCCTTCCTTGATAGTCGCGGTTCTGCTGCTGGCCTATGTGCCACTGGGGATGTTTCTCGATGCGTTCTCGATGATGGTAATCACCCTGCCGATCGTGTTTCCCACGGTTTCAGGTCTTGGCTTTGACCCGATTTGGTTCGGAATCTTATGCGTCAAGATGTGCGAGATCGGGCTGATGACACCCCCGGTAGGCTTGAACTGTTTTGTGATCGCGGGGATCGACCGAAGCACATCCTTGGCAGATGTGTTCCGTGGTGCGCAGTGGTTCGTAGCAATGGAGATGTTCACCGTGGCCATCCTGTTCGCATTTCCCGCGATCACGACCTGGTTGCCCGAAACGATGATGGGACGCTGAGGAAAGGGAGAAGCTCATGCGCGAGAACTATGGCACGGCACTCATCACGGGGGGTGGGTCGGGGATCGGGCGGGCCGCTGCGCTTGCACTCGCTCAACGAGGCGCACGCGTCGTCGTCACTGACTTGAGGCTCGAGAGTGCCATCGAAGTTGCTCGGGAGATCACGACGGCGGGCGGTGAGGCAATCGGTATCGCGCTCGATGTTGGCGATGCGGCGTCGATACTGTCGGCGTTCGATCGAACGGAGGCAGAGTTCGGGAATGTGGATGTCCTTGTAAACAGCGCTGGACTGCTCTTGGTCGAGCCACTCCTCAGCTTTTCTCCGGAGAGTTGGGAGAGGGTGATGCGCGTCAATGTCACCGGAACCTTTCTGGCAAGCCAGCGCGCTGCACAGGGCATGGCCGAACGAGGCTATGGACGTATTGTTAACATCACCTCTGTCTCGGGGCTACGAGCAGGGGTGGGGCGCACGGCCTACGGGACATCAAAGGCTGCCATCATTGGCCTCACCCGGCAGTTTGCGCTGGAACTCGGCCCTCTCGGAGTGACCGCGAACGCGATTGCTCCGGGAGCAATCGAGACCCCGATGACACTGGGTACCTACAGTGATGAGACCTGGGAAAACATTCTTGCTATGGTCCCCGCGAAACGCCGTGGCACTCCCCAGGATATCGCTGAGGCGATCGTCTACATTGCGTCCCCAGCCGCCTCTTACGTTAACGGGGAGACGCTCACCGTGGACGGAGGCTATGTGGCCGCCGGCATGACACAGACAGGCAGGTTACGCGTCTGACCCGGTGCGCGACAAGCCCCGCCGTTCAGGGCGGGGAAGGATAGCGCGGACGGCGTAGCCGTCCTTGCCTTTGCCTCTCAGTGCGGTGTCTGCTGCTGCTCGATGTACTGGCGCACGATGGAAATCGGCGCACCGCCGCAGCTAGAGGCGAAGTAGGACGGCGACCAGAGCACGCCCTTCCAGTAGCGCTTCTGGATGTCGGGCCGTTCCCTGCGCAGCAGGCGGCTGGATACGCCCTTGAGGCTGTTTACCAGATTCGACACCGCCACCTTCGGCGGATACTCAACCAGAAGATGAACATGATCGTCCTCGCCGTCCATCTCGATCAGGCTAGCCTCGAAGTCGGCGCAGACCTTGGCGAAGATGCCGCGCAGGGTATCAAGTCGGCCCTGAAATATTCAATTTCCCGCTTTCAGCGGCTGATT
>NZ_NOIH01000040.1 GCF_002245655.1 Thauera propionica
GTTTGTTGAGAAGTCAATTTCCACTGGAAACGGCATAGAGCCTCCACAAATCGCGTTTTTATATAATCCCTTACAAGAGATTCCCAGTTGTCAGGATAGGGGCCAACGCTTTCCAGTCCTGATGTACTAACCTGTCCAAAACCTGCACATCCGGCCAATGAAAGCGCAGCACAAATTAATGCAATGCGATTAATCGACATGCCAAAATCCCTTTATTTATTATTGAAATATAATTTACTAAACTTTCTTTTTGCAATTTCATGTAATTAAGGTTCTCTTGGCACAATATAAACAATTGTTTAACTTCGGATTGAGCCAAGAAACTGCTTATTGAAAAGCTGGTATATAAAAGCTATTTAATTGCGCGGTTGATAGCATCGGAATGCCTTATAACTAGTTGAGCAACTTACTGTCCAGAAGCAGAAACTACGTGAATCACAGAATCAAAAGGAAGAAAGACAGCGGCAGCCGACATTAGGGACGATGCGGCAAATCTGACAAACAGGCCATCAGCATACCTCCTTAGCCCGATGCACGCTATCCGGATTGGGTGCCCAGTGGCTGCTTGTGGCCGGACTGAGGCCTTCACCTGTGATGCGGCAAACCGACCTCCCCCCCCCCCAGCGTCTCGACCCGACCCGATGCAGCCGTCCAGCTTTGACGGAAGCTGTCGTTCAACGGTTGAGTTGAGCGGCGCGCACGCCGATGCATGAGCTTGGCACTTTGTCCATCACGCGTGCGCTCCAACGAGGTGTTAGACGGCAACACTTGCGGTGAGGCCTGTTCACCGATTCGCTTTGGCGATTCCGCTCGCCATAGACACACAATCGCTCAGAACCTTGTCGGGGTCAGTCCCTTCGCTTCTGACGGTACGGCGCCGTAGATCCATGCCTTCACCTTCATACACTCCAGCGGAACGCTCAGTGACCCTAAAGTACCAGCCAGGCAGCCGGTCGACGATTGGGAAAACCTTCGCAAGTTCGACCGGGTCCGTGAGATGAACTTTCATTGCCGTCTAGCGTTCGAGCTCAGCCGCGGCCGTAGGCCGTCGGCTGCAGCGAAGGGTTAGACGCCATGTGACACCATGATGGCAGGCTCTTCCACCGAGGCCACGTTGACGATGTGATTGAGGCAGCAGAGCGCCCAATGCTTGAAGGGACCTGGATAGTCAGCCGATGCCAGAGTTGCCTTCGACAAATAGCGCAAGTACACAGACTCCGTATATACGACTATGAGGCGACCTTCGCCCACCGATTCTTCTGGCTCTGGCAAGGCGTAGCTCTCGTTCTCGACCGAATAGCCGATGTAGCTTGGCCAAACTAGCTCAAACACCTGACACCCTGGTCCGTGGACTATGGCGTTCGAGCCCGCCAGCAGTTCGCGCACTGAAGGCAGCGCTTCCTGCGCAAGTTGTTCGGCTGTTGGCGGGCCGCCGACCTTAGCCTCGTGCAAGACGACGCGCAGCGAATTCTCCTCAGGCTCCGAGACGGAGTGGAGGTAGAGGTATTTGCATGCGCGAATGGCCCCAACGTGGGAGTTCATGGCGTCTAACTTTGTTTTAGGCAGGGGAGCGAAGGCACAATGTTGCACTGGCACATTGAAGCCGCGTTGGGGATGGGCTCGAGATTGTTCAATGTGCTCATGCTTTGGTCCTGTGACTTTCAACCCAGATGGTCGCGCCGGGGTGATGCTCTTCAATTGTGGCAAGCGCGTCATCGATTACGTCTGCTGGCTCGTCCTTCAGGGGGTAGATAAAGCGAGTCACAGACTGACCTGCCAGTGATTGAAACTCACTCTCAGAGACAGCGTCTGACCCGCACCAGATGGGGCTGCCAGTAGGTGACGCTAACTGAACTGCTTCTTTGAGCCCCTGAGGTGATATGGCAAGGAAGACCGTTGGCATGGCGGAGTCGATTGATATTGATGGCCTAACGCCCCTGCTCAGGCGCCAAAGTATGTTGGCGTGGCTTTTGCGCAAGCAAAAGGCATGGCGACATGCTTTGGTCGCTCTGCAGCGGATTGTTATGCGTGACCTTCGCTAGTTGTAAATATTCTTGCAGGTTCACAATTCTATTCTTTGCAGTAATACACGGAACCACCAACCGCCACAACCGATACGGCTGCAGTCGTTAGGGTGGCAGGGGCAGTTAGAACTGCAAGAGCTCCAGCTCCAATGGTGCTAAGTGTTCCAGCTATATAGCCTCCGGCTCCAGTAAGAATCACTGCTCCTGAACTATGAGTGACCGCAGTAACACCTGCGGCGCTACTAACCAGTGTTGCACCTCCGCTTGCCCCTGCACCAAAACCTACTATTGCCAAGGCTGCATCTTTCGAGTCATTTACTCTTTCGCAAAATGTCTTGCTGGGAACACTACAGTTTAGATACGCATCCCTGGTTCCATTTACATACCCTGTATATGAATCGCTGGCTTCATCGAACTGCAAGCAGAATACTGACCTCTCTTCATCAGTGAGGTCCGGAGTAAGATGCCTTAGGGTAATGAATGCTGGGCATGTGTTTTCGCCCCATCCAGCGAAGAAAATCTCACGGAATGAATAGTTGTCATACAACTCACTCTCATCATTATCGAAGCTCAACGTTTTGAGCTCACCGTCGATTTTTGTCGTACATTCCTCAATGTCGGCGTACGAATTTAGCGAAAACAGCACAAGAAACGTCAATGCGAAATATTGTTTCATTAAATCTTTTCTCTGCGAGTCAATTTTGCTCTTCTTACACTTTTAATGGGAACTTTGCACTGCGATTAGAAGTTGGCGCATAACGCATAACGTAGTAGGTAAGGGGCGGCCCGCTTGCGGGACGTCCCAGCGGCCGAAGGACGCGTCTTGACCGAAATGTTAGGCATGGCGCAGCACCTCAAGAACCCTGCCGCTGCCAATGACGCGCCCTTCCCAAACGGAGAACTCTGCCCCGGCTGGAAAGTGCGGTAACGCTGCTTCGGGAACAAGAAACTGAACGCCAAACCGTTGCGTTCGACTTGGGGAGAAGCCATCTTCAAACGGAACAAAGAATCGAACGGAGAAGTTCTCCGAGCCAACACCAAGCACTCCTCGATACTCGCCTTGAAGAATTGCGCCCTTCCGTCCGCCAACTTCCGATGGATAGAGTGTGATTTCAACGATGATTTCAGGCGTGACGGGCTTACCCATTCTGAATGCCTAACTTTGTTTTAGGGCGACAGTTCTGCCGCATAACATCGGGATGTCGGATAACATGTTCTGCAACCTTCTGTTTAGAATAAGAAATATCGCGCAAGGCAAGATAACAACGCAGGTAAAGCAGCAGCTGGCATGGTGTGTGGTCTGATCGATTCCGGGCACAGGCGTATAGCATATCCTCCCGCCGGGGTGGCCGCTATCCGGAGCGCTTGATGACCGGCCGCTCCTGGCCGATCCAAGCCGCTCAGCCCCACGATCCAACTCGGGCGGCCTGAACGACACCCCTCCCCCAACCAGGCCAACCACATACTCAACAGACCGGCGCTCCGCAAGCCGCAATCGTTTTGTTCGCTCTCTCAACCACCGAGGGCACGCTTGGCCAAACCGTCCCCTTGAGCCCGGCAAGAAGTTGCCTGGTTGAAAAATGGCGAAACCGCCCGAGCTCCGCGCTCGATCATCTGAAGCACGGGGGTCGCAGAACGTGTCCCGAGAGCCCCCCTCAGGCCATTACCAACCTTTTCCAGCCTGCACACTACCCTTGCATCGCCACCCGACCAACCTCCCCCAAAAGTCGTCAGATCGTCGCTATACCGTGTGAGCAATCCGCTCGAGACCGAGGACACTTGGATGCAACGAGAGGCACCCCATACCAGCGATGACCACGAGGAGTACGAGGAGCGCGTCAGACGGCTTCAGCGGCAACTGACTGAACTTTCTAGACGGGCACAGCGAGTTCGAGCTGGTGGCACAGAGTTTCAGCAGATTTCAGAAATGCTGGACGAGGTTGTACAAACGCTACAAGGCGAGCTACGTACCCAGGCAGCTCGAGAGCCTTGCAGCCACAAGGTATGCACGCCGTTGAATCGGCTTCATTGATCTATAGACCGTTTTGGGCCCCCGAGTGTCGGGGGCCTACTTGCCCGCAGCCTTTCTACCGAGCAGCGACCCGCAGATAGAACGTGCGGTACTGGTGCAGATTCCATTCTTCATGATCAAGCAGTCCAACGACATGATCTCGCTGATTGATGGTCATGATCAGCGGCTTTGAGGGGTGCGCTTGGGTTCGCTGAGTTCTTGGCAAAATAGTCTGATCCCTGATGTGCGATGTGGTAACGCTGCGAAGGGCGTAGCCCGAAGCAGCGTTACCACATCGCACCCCCCTTGATGTGACTTGCTCGGCGACTGCTCCGGGGAATCGTGGGAACTCTTCTCGGGCATAGGTTGGAATCGACAGTCCGGTACCTCGGTATCGAGGTCGACGATGCCTTGGAGATCTCTGAGCAGATCGAAATCTGATCGTGTCCCGGCGGCTGCCCGAAGAAAGCCTTCGACGCGACGGGCGGCTGCTTTCCGGCGGGATGCTGGAAGGGTCGTATCGGCCAACTGCGGCCGTTCAATCTATAGAAACCATGGTCATTCGAGCGTCAGGTCCACTCCGAAACCTGTCAGCGGATCTCCTTCGGCTGGTCGGCTATTGCCGTCGTTCGCCTGTCCGCACTTCTCAGTCAGCAATGAGCCGGTAAACTGCCACGTAGCGACATATCGCATTGAGTGGCAACATCGCACCAATATGAAGCTGGCCGACTTCTTCATCGGTAAGCCCGGGCCCGGCAGCCCCAGCGAGGCCGTGCAGCAGGGCCTGCCCGTGATCGTGGTCGATAACGCCTGGACCATGCCCCAGGAGCGCTACAACGCTGAGTGGATCTGCTCGAACGGACTGGGTGTCGTGCACACGCGCTTTCGTGACATCGACGCTGCCGTCGGGCAACTCCTGAGCCGATTCGAGGATTTCCGCGCGAACGTCGCGCGTATCGAAAACAGAGCGCTCTTCGAGGTGCCTGGCATTCTGCAGCAGATTCTCGACACGTCCCCGTGCAGTCTGCCCCGGGAGGCGGTGACCATGCCTGCGGTTGCATCGCCGCGTGAGACCTCCTAGCGGGAATGACCGATACACCCGCACGGCACCGCGTTCAAGGTTTTCGCCGTAACAACCCGACCCATAGAGCCGGCCGTCGCTCCGTGGGGCATTGAATATTGCAGGACAGATTAACCAGAAATGTTGCGTCGCGACAAAACTGGCATGACTGTCACATTTGAGGGCAAAAATCGTGCAAACCTCGGTCGTAAGCGTCGTATTCATGAGTATCGGGTACTTCGCGTGTTCTCCCCGAGAACCGATCGAGAGGATTGAGCATTCGTGGGTTACTCGATTCGGCTTCGGCCGTCGCCCACAAACCCTTCACGCTTTATGAGAGGCACGTTGCATGCACTCGCAAACACCATTGACCGGACAGAGCGCCACAAGCGGAAATCTCACCACTCAATCAGAAGGCATGCCGGGGGCGCACCTGAATGTGCGCTATCCCGTCTCATCCCAGCCCAGGACAAAGCGCGCTGAGGATCTCATCAACGACCCGGAAGCCCTTGAAATGTGGCGCAGAAACATTGCCCGGTTACGTCAGGGACAGACTGAATAAAAAGTTTTGCACAGCATGCAGTGTCTATAAAGTTTTTCGCTATGCAGCCGTTAACTTTGTAGCTTATGAATCTGTGTGGAGCCAAGCCGTGGCTTCATGCGCGTGGAGAAACAGTCATGGTCGGTATCACTACCTACACATCTCTATCCAGTAGCCGCCTGGCTGGCAGTGCCACTGGTGCTGCGGGCCAAGCCCAGGACGTTTCCGCCGACGGCAAGATCAGCGCCACGCCCCCCGTAGGCAGCACCGGCAGCACCAGCACGCTCTCCAACCTGGCCCGCCAATTGGGCGAGGCGGCTGCACGTGCTGAGGCCCGCGATGCCAGTCTCAGCCGCAAGGAGCTGGGCCAAAAGGCCACGGCACAGCTTGATCGGATCACTGGCTACGATTACTACCTGAATCAGGAGCGGCACGATGCTGAGGTACCCAATACCGACGACCTGGAATTGCTGGCCCGCGCCAAGCAAGCTACCAGCTTCGTCAACGGCTCAGGCAGCAATCCCTTCAAGGGCATGTCCCGCGATCAATTGGCACTGATTGCCTATGATGACAGCGGCACCTTCACCGTTAATGAGCAGCGAGCCGCATGGCAAGAAGCATACGACCAAGAGGAGGCATGGCGTCAGAAGGTTGTAGCCCAGGCTATGGACGAGTACAACCGCACCGGCAAGATGACCAATTTCTTCAAAGAAGTGCTTGCCTACTACAATGAGCTGCCCGCCATCGAGCAGGCGCAGTACCCGGACGACTATGCTTCTCGTCTGCAAGAGCTGATCGACCTCGACTTCAACTACATGACTCATCGGGCCGAGGGCAAGGGCGGTGATCCTGCCAGCGTGATCGACCGGTTGTTCGCGTCAGCGCCTCACGCTGGCAAAGAGGCGGTTAGCGCTTCTTCATCCACGGCATCGCAATCCATCTCCGCTGCACAGTCCGCCAGCGCGGCCAACACCACTGCATCGACAGTCGGCCCCGCCAGTAATGGCTACGATCTCATGGTCTCCCGCCTGTTCGGCGGCAAAGAGCCTGCGGTAGCCAACGGCGCCCAAGGCATGAGTGCCAACAACATTGGTCGCAGCGCCTACGACTTCCTCACCTACGAAGATCGTGCCTTGCTGTCTGACATGTACGCTTATGCGCAGGACGAAGGTGCCGACCTGACCTATGTGGATCGCCTGGCCGAAGAGCTTGGCGACTACCGTCAGCACGACAATGGGCGGTTGCGCTCGAACTTCAATAATGGTCACAACTACGACGCCCAAGGGCACCAACTCACGGTCAGCTTCAACGATAAGGACGCTGCCACCGCTTCACGCATCCTGAATGGATCGGCGATCGGCAGTACTCGTATTGACCAAGGCTTCTTGCGCCATATTCTCGATCCTGGGTATGGCGCGTTGAGCAATACCAGCGACCTCGGTTTCCTCGAACAGATGGTGACGAAGTTTTCCGCCGAAGGCGGGGCGCACTCTTCGCTAGGTAGCCAATACGCTACCTATAACCCGGTCATCAGCATCAAGGACAACATCGTCCTGAACGCCTCCGAGGACGTGAAGCTCAAGCCCTTCGAGCCGGATATTACCAATGTCAACGGCGTCTGGACGGTAACCGAGAAGGGGGCTGCGGCGGGTATCACACTGGACGACGTGATCGGCAAGTCTGGGCGCATGGCTACTGCTTCAACTGGCCAGGAGCAGAATCGCTACGTCCTGGATGCTTTTTTCAAGAAAGATAATGTAAGTGGGACGGCAATACTGCTTTCTCGCCTTTTTAATTCGGATGGCTCTGTGGAGCCAAGAGTTGAAACCACGACGACCACAAGCAACACTTCAGCCAGTGTCTATAGCTTTCTTACGAAAAGCGATAGAGAAATGTTGGCAACCGTTTATGAATATGCAAGTGCTAACGGACTAGATCCGCTCAAGGTCGATGGCTTAGCTTTTGACTTGGGGGTCTACCGAAGGGCTGGCCCTGGAGGGCCGCTGGACAATGTGGGAAAGGCATATGATCTTCAGGGCAACCCCTTCATTGCTGAGTTCAATGCAGAGGATGAGGCCGTTGCGCAGAGAATACTGACCAGCAAGGCAATGGGCGATACCTTGATTGACCGTGGCTTTTTGGAAGCTGTATTCACGCCAACCCGGATGTCTGTACACGCATCGGATTTCTCATTTCTGGAAGACGTCGTCTACGCCTTCTCGGCATCAGGCTCTGATGGCGCTACGAACCCTGATGCCAAACCGGTAGTCCGATACAGAGCAGAGGATTTTCCACCTCTCAACCTGGATGATCAGACTGTAGACTCAGGCAGCAAGATAATGCTGTCCCGGCTATTGGAGAAAGACCTTGCAGGCACTATTGATGCTCTGGGTATGTTATCCGGCAATGAGCATATAACCAGGCTTCTGGACTTGCTAAGCGATAATGATAAAGACATGCTTAGTAAATTTTATGCGAGCGCGCAGATTAGGAATGAAGATCTCTCGAAGATCGATGATATGGCGATTATGCTTGGAAGCTATCGAATTATTGGTCAGCGTATATAAGCACGATGAGGCAAAGGCATAGGGCCTCGTGTTGGCGGGCGGATTTGGCATCGCGGCTGCAACCTGTACCGGTTGCAGCCGCGTGGTCGCCAAGGCAGGAAGCAGGCCAAAAAAAAAAACGCGCTGCGCCTGATGACTCTCAAGAGCATCGCGGCACCGGTTCGTGCTGAACCCCGCCATGAGCAACGCGCGACGCACCGATGTACTGAGACTCGGCCTTTTGTGGGCAGATCAATCTGCAATAAAATTGCCACAATTAAAGTATATAAATTGTTTATATTGATGAGTCTTTTTTAGTCTGCTTGACCCGAACACCCCCTCCTCGCGACCATGGCCAAGGAACGCCTTTCTTCTGCTCCGCCCCCTGGGGCCTGGGCAGTCATCCATTGCACCAAGACGGATACCTATCTCCTCGGCAAGCGCTCCAGGGCCGTCAATAACGCTGGAGCCTGGAACCTGTTCGGCGGTCGGATTGACCGTGGCGAGGCGCCGGCCAGAGCCTTGATGCGAGAGCTTGCAGAAGAAACGGGCCTCCGCATCAAGCCGAAGGCCTTGAGGCGAATCTCTACGGTCAGGCATCGCGATGCGGCGGATCGTGAATTGCACTACTTCCTTCTGGAAGTCGAGCGGGAGCTTTCCCCCCGCCTTAATCGCGAGCACTCTCGGTACGGCTGGTTCAAACGTCGCGAGTTGCCGTCGAGGCTCAATCTCCCGACCGACGTTGCAATCAAGAATGGATTGCTCAAGAAGGGACTCTCTTGACGGTTCGATCTACATGAACTCACGCGCCAAGGTGTTTGCCGGCCGGTGAATTGCAGTCTAAATCAGGCGTTGCGTAGATTGGCGGGGCTGCTAAAATTACATTTTTGTAAAACAATGTAGGGCGACATGGCGCGCGAAATCGAACGTAGGTTCCTGGTCCGCGACGCACGGATACTGGACGGTCGCACAGGCGATCGCATCATCCAGGGGTATATCGCTAAGGAGCCCGGTTCGATGTCGACGCGCGTGCGCATCCGCGGCGAACGCGCCTTCCTCACATTGAAGTCCCCCAAGGTCGGCTTCAGTCGTGACGAGTTCGAATATGCGATTCCGTTGGCCGATGCGACCCAGATGATCGAGTATCACTGCGCGGGACGGGTCGTGCGCAAGACGCGTTATCTGGTTGATCATGCACCGCATGTCTTCGAAGTCGATGTGTTCGAAGGCCGCCATACGGGTCTGATCGTTGCCGAGGTCGAGTTGCCGCACGAGCACACCGCACTGAATCTGCCGGATTGGATTGGTCTCGAAATTACCCAAGACAGTCGTTATTCCAATTTCACGCTGGCGATGATCGAAAGCGGCCTGACCGGCTCGGGGTTTCAAAACCTGCCCGCCGTTTCCGTGTCTCGCCTACCGACCGCGAAAACCTCCGGCGCTCATTGACAGGGAATGTCAGTCGTCGGGTTCCCGTTAGCGGAACCACGCCGGGACGAACATCTCGGGCGGGACCGGATGGCGGGTGTAGTCGGGGTGCCTAACGCGTGCAGGCAAGGCCACGGTGGGGCGCTGAACTTCCGCGTAGGGCATTTCGCCGAGGAGATGGTGAATGCAATTCAAGCGCGCAGCCTTCTTGTCGTCCGCTTCCACGATCCACCAGGGGGCTTCAGGGATGTGTGTGCGTTCGAGCATCGTTTCCTTGGCGACCGTGTAGCTCTCCCAGCGCGCCCGCGACTCGAGATCCATTGGGCTCAGTTTCCACTGCTTGAGTGGATCATGGATGCGGGAGAGGAAGCGGAAGTGCTGTTCCTCATCGGTAATCGAGAACCAATACTTGATGAGCTGAATGCCGGAGCGGACCAGCATGCGTTCGAACTCGGGCACTGAACGGAAGAACTCCTCGTACTCCTCATCCGTACAGAACCCCATCACGCGCTCGACCCCTGCACGGTTGTACCAACTCCGATCGAACAACACCATTTCACCGGCGGCAGGAAGGTGGGGAACGTAGCGCTGGAAGTACCACTGCGTGCGCTCACGGTCGTTCGGTGCAGGAAGCGCGACGACCCGGCAGACGCGAGGATTGAGCCGCTGCGTGATGCGCTTGATGACGCCGCCTTTGCCTGCCGCGTCGCGACCTTCGAAGAGAATCACGACGCGGTGCTTGGTGGTGGCAACCCAGTCCTGCAGCTTCACCAGCTCGCCCTGCAAGCGCAGCAGCTCGGTGAAGTATCGACGACGCTTTGAGCGCTCATCCGCAGTCGATGGCTGTGATGTCCCAGCAGCAATCTCGTCGAAGCGTTGATCGTCGAGTTCGAGCTCAAGCTCCTCGTCGTAACTGTCCAACAACTCCCGCTCGAGACGGCGATGAAGTTCGCCAACTTCCTTGTGATCCATGAGGTCCTTACACCCTCGGTCGAGGGCTACGTTTGATACTCGGCATCGTCTTACGCGGGTATTACGGTGCAGTGACAGGTGAGCGTCTCTGTCACTGCACTGCAACATCTCTTGGGGAGACTGTCGCCCAGCGCCCGCCATATCCAGATCTGAACTCGCACACTCATGACCGAGGAGCCTGAATGCCCAGCGTCAGCAGACAGGGACAGCAAGATTTGATTGCGCAGTATCGCGATGCAACGCTCCGCCACGCCAAGCTTGCCGGCATTACACGCCCCTCGTTTCGATGCCAGAGGTGCAGGAAAGACCAAGGGGTGAGCGGTCGAAGGCAGGTCGTGCGCGGAACGTCGAGGTACGGGTACTACTGTGCCCATTGCGCCGCACTCGCAGGCCGCTGAATCACGACATCCATGCTTTGCTGCGACGGAGTTCATTTGATGTCCGCCTCCGACACACCGATGGCCTCGAGGGGGTAATCCGTGCAGCCTGAACTTTCCGCCCTTTCAACTGAGCCTGGCTGGGATCAGGATGCGTGCCGAACACTGATTGAAGAGCTGTGGAGCTTGCGTGCGGAACTGCTCGACTTTGAACGCAAGCTTGTCGGTATCTCGGATGAATTCAAGGCCAGCGCTCGGAATCTGGCGCACTACATTGCGTTGCGCCGGAAGGATCGACGCCAGCTTCAAGACAGCTTGGCGCGCCTTGGGCTGTCTTCGCTCGGACACTCCGAATCACACGTCTTGGCTAACGTGGACAAAGTGATCGGCATCCTGCACCACCTCACCAACCAGCCGTGGTCCGAACGCTCAGACGAGGAGCCCGTTGGCATCCGAAGCAGCCGCCGGCTGCTGGACCAAAACACCGTCGCCCTGTTGGGTCCGACACCCGCGAACCGGGCCGTTCGCATCATGGTGACACTGCCCTCTGAAGCGGCAACCAACGGCGATCTGATTGATCAGCTTGTCGCTTCGGGGATGAATGTCGCCCGAATCAACTGTGCCCATGATGACGACCAGGCATGGTGCCTGATGGCAGAGCAGGTACGCAGGGCGGCGCGCTTCCATGGACGCGATGTTCGCGTACTGATGGATCTTGGCGGGCCGAAACTACGCACTGGTGAGATCGCGCCAAGCCCCGATGTTTTGAAAATCAAGCCGCGGCGGGATGCGCTGGGTGTTGTCGTTGAATCGGCTAAAGTCAGGTTCTACGCCCAAGAGCGGATGTCTGTGCATACGGACGCTATCCCTGCAATCGCCATTGATTATGCGTGCTTGCGGCATCTACGCCCTGGCGACACCCTTGCACTTGTGGATGCGAGAGGAGCCAAGCGAACCTTGCATATCGTCGATGTGGCTGAGGAAACAGCGCTCGCAGCGACCGACCGCACGATCTACATCACGCACGGCACGTACCTGCGGCGTATCCGGAAAGGAGATGGACAGCGCAACGTGCTCGTCCAGAGGCTCCCGGTGAATCCGGGTACGCTGTTATTGCGGGTCGGCGACCTGCTCAAACTCACGTCTTCCGGTATTGCGCAACCGTACGGTGAAGATCTCAACGCAGATAGCCGACAAATACCGTCTATCGCCTGTACCTTGCCCCAGGTTTTTGGTCAGGTCCAAGCAGGCGAGCGGGTCTTCTTTGATGACGGTCACATCGGCGGGCTGGTCCGCGAAGCAAGCAACGATCACCTCGTCGTTCAGATTGTTGACGCAAATCCCAACGGTAGCCGGCTGGCAGGTGACAAGGGCATCAATCTTCCGGACAGCAAACTCGATCTACCTGCGCTGACTGCTCAAGACATCGAGGATCTCAGGACCGTTGCACGCTACGCCGATCTCGTAGGTTTGTCGTTCGTTCAACGCCCCGGCGATATCGACGCCCTGCGGAGTCACCTCAAAGCGCTCGATGCTGAACATCTCGGCGTTGTGTTGAAAATCGAGACACGAAGAGCCTTCGAGCACTTACCGGAACTCATGTTGGCCGCCATGCATTGCCATAGCGCTGGCGTGATGATTGCGCGGGGTGACCTCGCCGTCGAATGTGGCTATGAGCGTCTTGCCGAAGTTCAGGAAGAAATTCTGTGGGCTGCCGAAGCGGCGCACATGCCCGTCATCTGGGCGACGCAGGTCCTGGAAACGCTTGCCAAAACAGGACGCCCTTCGCGTGCCGAAATAACCGACGCGGCCATGGGTGAGCGAGCGGAGTGCGTCATGCTCAACAAGGGGCCCTACATTCTCGAGGCGATCCGCAGTCTCGATGACATCCTCAAGCGCATGCAGTCTCACCAGACCAAGAAGCGCGCCTTGTTGAGGGCCCTGAGCGCTTGGTCTCCCAGCCGCCAGACAGAAGCTTGAAAGTGTTCAATATGCCCGGCCGACGAGGGTTGCCCTCGGCCGGACCGGGATGACTGGCCCGCTAGCGCAAAAGGCGCCGGGGGCTCGTCAGTTACTTTTTGGGACGTCCAATCCGGACCCGCTCGACACTGTTCAATGCCTTGGCAAACTGACTGTCGTCAGTCGCTGCCAGCAATGCCAATCCAGCCCTCAAGAGTTCACTCTTCTTGGTGTCGATCCCGGCAGAAAGCGCACGTTGCTTGAGCGCCGCAAAGAGTGCGTAGTCGGCCTCGGGAATGGTGAAGCTATCGCGCACGACCTTGACCTTCGGTTGAGCGGGCTTCTTCGTCTTGCTCCCTTTGTCTGCCACCACGATCGGTTCCGGTTTAGCCTGGGGCGCAGACGCAGACGTGGTGGGCGTCTTCGTGGCTGCTTTCGACTTCGAGGGTACAGGCTTGTCGGCCTTCGTCTTCTTCTCAGCCTGTAAAACGAGCTCAGCGACGACATCCTGAGTTTGCGCGGCGGCTTTTCGCTCCCGAGCGGGCTTTGCGGCCCCAGTCACACCCCCTGCGCTGTTGCCTACGGACTCACCCTGGGTCGTATCTGCCTGCACTTGTTTAGCTTTCACATCGTCTGACATTGCATGCTCTCCTGGATCGTTTAACGATATAAACAGTATATATAGATTGTGCGGTGAGAGGTATCAAGCATGCAGCTGTCACCAACGATCACGGTGTAAGGGCGTTGTGTTGCTGGAGGCAACCCGGGCATGAGTGAAAAGACGGAACTCAGTCTCGAGAAAACGTTGGGTCGGCAGGCGGGAGCGGTTGTCCAGGGAATATCAACTACTAGGTCCTGTTCACATATAACGATATGAAATCACCGCACAAACGATCCGCACGAATGCCATGTAGCTGCAAGCGAGCTTGTCGTAGCGTGTGGCGATCCGACGGTAATGCTTGATGCGGTTGAAGAAGCGCTCGATCAGATTTCGCGCGCGGTACGCGCAGCGGTCGTACTGCCTGGGCGCGATACGGTTGGAGCGAGGCGGGATGACTGCTTGCGCGCCGGATGCCTCGATACTCATGACCAAGGCGTTGGCATCGTATCCCTTGTCGGCAACCAGACTGGCGCACGGCATATCGGCAATCAAATCGTGCGCACACTCGATGTCGGCGACCTGTCCTGCGCTCAGAATCATGCGCAGCGGTTTGCCCAAGGCATCGACAGCAAAGTGCAGCTTGGTCGTCAGCTCGTCTTTATTGCGAGGTTGTAGAGGCTTGTTGCTGGAACGACAGCTTCGCTCGGAAAAGCGCCGCTCAGTCTTTGCCTCAGTGACCGTCGGGTGAGGGTCGGGTCGAGACAGCCGCAGTCGGCTTGCCGCGCTCCCGCGCAGGTGTGAGCTGGAAGTCTCAGTCCGGCCATCAACGGACATAGGGAGGAGTTTCCGGAACCGGCCGTTCGATGCGACACCAATGTTCTTCGGGCAAGGGTGGTGAATCCGGCAGGATTGACGTGGGTCCCTACCTTTCGCTAGACGGGCGGTAGCGCATCAAGCGGTGAGCGCACTCCAGCGCCGCCTACCTTCAACACATGCGTATAAATCATCGTCGTGGAAACGTCGGAGTGGCCGAGTAGATCCTGCACCGTTCGAATGTCGTAACCACTACGGAGCAAGGCCGTCGCGAACGAGTGGCGCAGGGTATGCGGTGTAGCAGGCTTCGCGACACCTGCTTCTTCCACGGCACGTTTGAAGGCGCGCTGAAAGGTCTGGTCATACATATGATGGCGACGCACGACACCGCTCCGTGGGTCGGTCGAATGCGTGTGCTGCGCAAAGACCCAGAACCACGGCCAAGAATGCCCGGCGCGCGGATACTTCCGCTCAAGGGCGTCGGGAAGCGCAACGCCGCTGCGGCCCTCGGCCTGGTCCTTCAGCCACCATGCCCGGGCACGCGCCAGCTGCTCGCGCAGGCCGGGCGCCAAGCTCTCGGGCAACATCAATGCCCGATCCTTGGAGCCCTTGCCCTCTCGAACGATGATCGTGCCGTGATCGAAATCCAGATCCTTGACCCGCAGTTGCAATCCCTCGCTGATCCGCATGCCCGTTCCATACAGAAGCTGGGCGAACAAACGATGCTCCCCTTCCAGAAAACCGAGGATGCGAACCACCTCATCCGGGGTCAGCACGACCGGCAAGCGCCGCGACGGCCGAGGTCTTCCGATCTCCTGAAGCCAAGGCAGATCCACACACAGCACCTTGCCGTAGAAGAACAGCAAGGCCGCCAATGCCTGCCGATGCGTGGATGCCGAAACCTTACGCTCGTTTGCCAGCCAGGACAGAAATGCCTCGACTTCGCTGCTGCCCAAGGTTGCCGGGTGACGCACTCCGTGGAAACGGATGAAGGCACGAACCCAGTGGACATACGCCTGTTCGGTTCGTAAGCTGTAATGCAAGTAGCGTATGCGCTCGCGCAGTTGGTCCAGAACCTTGACCGAACGCAGCGGTGGTAACGGTGCAGTGCTGGTTTTCATGGCTTGTTATGACTGTTTTTTTGTACAGTCTATGCCTCGGGCATCCAAGCAGCAAGCGCGTTACGCCGTGGGTCGATGTGTGATGTTATGGAGCAGTAACGATGTTACGCAGCTGGGCAGTCGCCCTAAAACAAAGTTGGGCATCACAATCGCGGCTTTCCGATCTCTCGTTGGCATGCGAATTGCATTGGCTAGTGGCATCTAAAAACGGAGGCATGCCATGATCGTCCAATCCACTCCTGCTCTTCACTTCGCCAACTCAATGGCACGTTTGCCAGCGGCCCGGCAAACCCCGACCGCATCGCCGGCAAATATTGCCGATACCGTCCGAATTTCACAGGCGGCACGAGAGGCGCTCGCCTCCTCGAACGCCTCTTCTTCATCTGCCTCGAACAGCGACAAATCGATTGAAGCAAGGCTTGCTGCGATCAAAGCCAAAGATGGTCCGAGTAGAACGCAGGAAGAGCAAGATTACGTGCGTGCCAACGACAAACGGCTTGCTGAAATCACAGCACAAGGCAAGCCCCCAGAGAAACTCACCGCCGATGAACTCGATTACGTGCAAAAGGCGGCGGGGTTTGTGAACACCTTTGCGTATCTCAGCCCGGCGGAAAAGGCGCTATATGACAAAGCCGTCGCCAGCGGCAACACCGAGGCCGCTGCGGGGATCAACATGATCGCGCTCATTCGCCAGGGTGGAGAAATGGCAGGCGGTGCCAATGGAACGACGTACAACTCGCGCACTACCGAAATAACGGCCGCCAATATCGAAAAATATTTCAGCCACAGCATCGTCGATCCAACTGGCAAGGCCCAATCTCAATTCCAAGCCTTGATCCAGTTCTTGCAAGACAATCCGGTAGCTTGACGCAGTACCGTTGTGACAGTGATGCCCAACCCTGCGGTCCACCGGACGCTGCGCGATAAAGCCGCGCAGCGCCGGTGACCTTCACGTTAACGGCAGCTTCCCTCATAGCTGAACGGCTGCAACGGGTCGGGTCGAGACGGACGGGGGCCGTCGGCTTGCCGCATCACTGGCGAAGGTCTCAGCCCGGCCAGGAGCGGTCGGGCACTCTCACGGCGGATCTGCGATTCCTGTGGCCGCTCTGGCCAAGGTACCCGTCGTTCCCAGTCCGAGTCGCTGATTAGTGCGATGCGATCGAAATTACATCGAAAAAACGGATGTACACAATCTTCACAAACGATTAATTCGAATGTTGAACAGTGTAAGAATAGTCTCCGTCACTGCAATACGGCGAGGAGATGATCGTGTTCTACGCACTCAGTTGGTTTTCGGTGGTTGGCCTACTCGCGCTCTGGTCGCTATCAGCCTGGGCGCTCCATTCAGTTGCCGTTTGGTCGGTTTCGAATGCCAGCGCGCTGACCGGTGTCGCATCGGATGTCGAGGGCTTTCTTCTACCGCAATGGCTGCAGGCCTGGGTGCCGCCGGAGATCACACAGGCGATGACCTCGCTGCTGGCAGATTTTGCGCCGGTCGTCGAAAGTCTGTTGCAGACCATGCCGGCGCTGGCCGGCGGCCTGACCGTGGTGGCCTGGGTAATCTGGGGTCTTGGCAGTGCGCTGCTGCTCCTGCTTGGAGCGGGGCTGCATCTGGGCATTGCAATGTGGCGCCGCCACAGCGGTGGTTCCGGGCCGCAGCCGGGAAGTCGGTTGGCCGCATGACAGTTCGACTCCGATACCTGCCGCTGGGCGATCGACGCGCCCAATGACAACAACGGGTCGGAAGTGTGAATTCGCCAAATCGGCAAGCTGCCGTTGAACTTTTAGTGGCGCGAACAGCTAGTCAGGACTGATAGCCGTTTTAATAGTCAATCCCATCCTCACCGACGTCGCCAAAGATCCTCTGTTCATCCTCCGCCTCGACTCCCTGCCAGAAGATCACGACATCCATTCGCTGATTGGGCGCTAAGTAGATCCAGTGCTTGCAACGCGAGTCGATCAGCGAGAACAGCTCAGGATAGATGCCTTCCAAGAGGGGCGTTTCTCGCAGCTTCGCCTGAATCCCAACGTAAACGTGCAACGCCCGTTCTCGAAGATCGGGCGAGGCGATGACTTCCGACAGACCTGCCATCAGCACAGCTGCAACTAGCGCATCGAAGCTACCGAGCGCGATGAGTTGTCGAGCACTTTCATCGTCAAAGGGACGCTGACGGGGCACTTGCTCGTGTTCGCGCGGCTCCGCCTCAAACAGTAATGCCGTAACCGGCGGTTCGAGGGTGCGTAGCGCCTCCTCAAACTGCATTGCATCGAGCGGCTCCTTCTTCAGGTAGCGCCACAACGGGCTACGGAACCAGCGCGACGTGCCCGGGAATCGGGCTTGCGCCTGCTCGACAGCGTTGCGCGGTCCGGGCCGGTCATTGGGGACCCGTGTCCCTTTCTCGTAAGCGTCCCACTTCCTGGGGCGAGCGACGTCTGTGTCGCGTTTGCGGACGCGGTCCCCGTCGAGCGCCATCTCAATGGCGTATGCGGACGACAGGCCAGATATGTCCCGCAGCGCGCGAAACCAAAGTCGTGTCCGAAGGCGATCGACAGGCTGGGTGGTCGGGCGACCGCGCCCCTTTGGTCTGATGATTGTGTGCACAAGGCTTATCTGGAGTACAGAAAATCGAATTATCGGTTCGGGTGGAGAAAATGTGGACAGTCACGAACACTGCGTGACAAACGCATTGAGGTATTCGATGAACTCGCTGCCTGAACAGACCGAAGCACTGGCCCACTTGCGCAAGGAATTGCGCGAGACACTCCTGCGCCTTCACGGTCCTCTGCTGGGCGGCGAGCCCCTCGCGGCGGCACTAGGACATCGAAGCGTTGCATCACTTAGACAGGCACGGCGACGTGGTCAAGTAATGGTGCCGCTCTTCACTGTACCCAATCGCCGAGGGTGGTTTGCCTTGACGCTGGATGTCGCGGATTGGCTTTCTGCGACCCGAATGGGCGCATCCGCAGGAGGACGAATCTCTCCCAGTTAACTCGATTCTCCACCTCGTAGACGCGAACGCCCGAGGGGGCTGCCTCGGGCGTCGCGCCAGCATCGCTGCCGGTACAAGTGGGATCTTGTCCGATCAGTATGAGCTGCGCGTTCACGTTCGTCAATCATGCGACGAACTTGCGCGGACGGGGTGATTTTGTCTGGCCCGGTCAGCACCGCCGGTGCCATCCCATGAGGAGTTACCCCCTTGCGTCTGCCTATCCACCTACAGCGCGAGATCGCGCGTTTGCACTTCTACGATACCTCACAGTCCAACCGAGCCATCGCACGGTCAGTTGGTGTTTCCGCAAACACCGTGCGCGAAATGCGCCGAATTCTCAGAAAAAGCGACACCTTTGGTGCCGATCTTCATTCATTGGATGACGACGCCTGGTACGCGGTTCTGGGTACTGGCAACAAGAGCATCGCGCAACGCAAGAGAGCGCCATATTGGGATTGGGTGCACGCCGAGATGCAGCGCCCCGACGCCACACTCGAGCAGCTGTGGCGGGAGTGGCGCAGTCAGTGCCCGGAGGGAATCGCCTACTCGCAATTCACTGCCGGTTACCGGGCGTGGGCGAAGCGACAACATATCGTGATGCGTCAGGCCCATCGCCCGGGTGAGAAGTTGTTCGTCGATTTCGCCGGCCGTACAGTCGAGATCAGGGATCGAAGCGGCGGTCCCTCGATCTATGCGCAAATCTTCGTTGCCGTGCTTGGCTACTCGAACCTGACCTACCTGCAGGCAGTCGCCTCGCAGAAAACCCCTGATTGGGTGAGATGCCATGTCGATTGCTTTGCGGCAATGGGGGGCGTGCCGGCCTGGGTTGTGCCGGACAACCTGAAGGCGGCTGTCTGGCGGCGTGAGAAGGATCGCGTCGTTATCAACCCGGCCTACCGGGAGTGCCTGCAGCACTACAACACCGCTGCACTACCAGCTCGTGTCAGGAAGGCGAAAGACAAGGCGAAGGCCGAGGTCGGTGTGCAGATCGCACAGCGTTGGGTGTTGTTCGCACTTCGCGACCGAACATTCTTTAGCCTCGATGAACTGAATGACGCCCTCAGGAGGCTCGTGGTAACGCTGAACGCTCATCCCTTCAAGAAGATGTCAGGCTCCCGCATCGAACGATTTGAGAAAACCGAGCGTTCGACTTTGAAGCGCCTGCCGCCCATTCCCTTCGAGTTATGCGATTGGCGATATGGGGTGCGGGCTGGCGACGATTACCATGTCGAACATGCGCGGAGCTTCTACTCCGTGCCGTCGGAGTTGCGCGGACAGCGTGTCGATCTGCGTTACACCGGATCGATGCTCGAGGTCATGCATCGCGGCCAGCGCGTTGCCTTGCACGCATTGGCACAATGCGAAGGCACAGTCCAGACGTTGCCTGAGCATCGTCCGATAGCGCATGTCCGCGTGCTTGAGGGCGAACCGAGGGCACTCATGCTATGGGCCGAGTCGGTAGGGGAAGGCTCGGCGGCAATGATTCGCCATCACCTGGAAAACCGATCCGATGCCGTCAATGGTCTGAAAGCAGCCCGGCGGATGCGCGATCTGGCTCGTATCCACGGCGACCAACGCTTCGAAGAGGCGTGTGCATATGCGCTATCGCTCAACATTACGGCATTGCGCAGCCTCGATTCCATTCTCAAGCAGGCACCCGACAAACGCACCCACTCTGTCAGCGGCACGGCGCCGAGGCCAGCCCACGACAATGTGCGGGGTGCGAGCTACTTTGGAGAAAACACATGAGCGGCGTCCATCAAACCATCTCCCGCCTACGTGAATTGCGATTGACGTCGATGGCCGAAGCGTATTCGGTCCAGTTGCAGCAGCCGAAGCTTCACCAACTCTCTTTCGATGACCGATTCGGGTTGCTCGTCGAGCATGAAGCCTCTGAACGTGACTCGAAGAAATTGAAGCGGCTCGTGCGGAGTGCAGGATTCCCTGAATCCGCATCGCTCGAAGACGCCGATTACCGAGCTTCGCGAGATATCGACAAAGGGTTCATCGCCTCGCTGGCCAGTTGCGAATGGATTCGACAGCAGCTTAACTTGATCGTCCTTGGCGCAACGGGGGTCGGAAAGACATGGCTTGCATGTGCCTTCGGTTCTCAGGCTTGCCGACAGCGTTTACCCGCTACGTTCTTCCGGGCGAGCGATCTTTATCAAGAGATCGCAGTTGCCAGCCATGACGGTTCGTTGCCTAAGCTCAAGGCCGGTCTGATTAAACCGAGTTTGCTTATCATCGACGACTTCGGTCTGAGCGAGATTTCTTCGCAAGCTGCGCAGGTGTTGCTGGATGTGGTGGATCGGCGGATGCGTACCGGATCCTTGCTGATCACAAGCCAGTTCCCAACAGACCAGTGGCATGGGTTCTTCCCCGATCCGACCTTGGCAGACGCAATCCTTGACCGCGTGGTGCATCAGGCGCACCGGATTACGCTCAAGGGTGAATCCATGCGCAAGCTTCAGGCAAAGCGGAAGATGCCCCCAGCGTGATCATGTCGCTGGAACGATGAGCGTGACGTCAGCTTAGCGGTCACGGTGCCGTCCTGGTGCTCACGAGCACCGGGACGACTGATCAGTACGAATCGGAACTGGTGATCACGTCGAACTGGACTGACCGGTCACGAACGATCGGAATACGCAACTGGCTAGACAACGTCTTTCTCGCGACTACACCTCTGAAATCGAAGGACTATGTGGGCCTTTGAAGCTCAGTCCCGACCGTCACCTAAAGCTCATTCACAGGGCGAATGCGGCCCATCGATGCCCGGCTACAAAGGTCGATTTTCCGCGCGGAAAGATTCAAGCATTAGCACACCATTAGGTAAGGGGCTTGCTAGGCTCAGGCCGCCTAGTTTCCACGCGGAAACTTGGCTCGAGCGCCTGGCTGAGCAGACGAGTTTCGAGGTTTCGCCGCGGACGTCAGGCCCTCCGGCCGCGCCTGTGACACAGCCCCGCCCCCCTGAGTTTCCGCGCGGAAACTGGCTCGAGCACCTGGCTGCGCCGGTAAAACTCCGAGGCTTCGCTGCGAACGCCAAGCCCACCAGTCAGCCTGTGAAGCAGCCCCGCGCCTGAAGTTTCCGCGCGGAAACTTCGCTCGAGCACCTAGTCGCGCCGGTAAAACTCCGAGGCTTCGCTGCGAACGCCAGGCCCACCAGTCAGCCTGTGAAGCAGCCCCGCGCCTGAAGTTTCCGCGCGGAAACTTGGCTTGAGCGCCTGGTCGAGCGGGTGAGTTTCGAGAACGCGAAACGGCTTTAGGCCATCGGTCGGACCTGAGACGCAGCCTCTGCTCCCCTGAAGTTTCCGCGCGGAAACTTGGCTCGAGCGCCTGGCTGAGCAGATGAGTTTCGAGGTTTCGCCGCGGACGTCAGGCTCTCCGGCCGCGCCTGTGACACAGCCCCGCCCCCCTGAGTTTCCGCGCGGAAACTGGCTCGAGCACCTGGTTGAACAAGTGTGGTTTGAGAGCGCGAAGCAGGCTCAAGTGCCACCCGATGACCTTTCCGCGAGGAAAGATTCGTTAACGCACCATTCGGCGAGGGACTCGTCAAGCGGAGGTCGGCTGTTATCCGCCTAGAGAGTTTGGCATACCCGTCAGATCGGTACGTCTTTGAGCCGCGGAATCTGGCGCAGCTTGATTCAGCGCTCATGGTCCGCAGCCTTAGCGTTCAATTCTCAATTCAAAATCCGAGGCGCTAAAACGCGTCTTCGAGGCGACTCGGTATCACTCCGTAGAGCGCCCTCTGCCTCGCCTCTCACCACAAACCGACGTGGTGCATCCGGAGCGTTTCGAAAACTTGACCACTGGACAAAGTAAACACGGTCTCGTCGCTATACGTAAGACTAACCGCTCGCAACGCACGTTATCACCAAAAGGACAATAACGACTCCCAGACCTCCGGACTGTTAAGCAGGAGGTCTAGCGATGAACGGAATTAATTGCAGTTTCAGTGACTTGCAGAATCGTCGTTACGTTTTAACGACGTCGTATAACGTCACCCCAAAGGACATTTATGTAGAGCAAAACGTTGTTGCGGGCTCCACTTGGGAGTCCATCTTGATCATCACATATCAGCAACTCCTGGCGGACATCGCCGCCAGTTTCAGCAGTCCTCAAGGCCCGGAAGGAGGTTCCACTGCCGCCCCGCTACCGCAGCAGGTGCGTAACATCGCTTCGACGCTGCACTCCTTCCTCGCGTATCACGGCAAAACCATCGATAGCCGCGTGGGCCTCGAACTCACCAACAATTTCGACGCTTCGGCTGCAGATTACCTCAATGCCCTTGAGGTCGCGACGAGCACAAAACGCGACCGTCGCTATCACCTCAAGGTGATTCGCGGCCACTTCGAGAAGCTCAAAGCCGCATCGCTTGGACGAAGCCCGAAGGAGACGAGTCTTAGCCAGGAGCTTCGACGCGCAGTCGCAGGCTCCGGGCTGGCGCCGAAAACCCTTGCCAAGCAGGCAGGGATAAGCCCCTCTGCACTTCAAAGATGGCTGGCTGGCGCGACACCAAACGCTCGCGGCCTCGCTCCACTACGACGCCTGGAGTTCAAGCTCGGTCTTGGACGCGACTCACTCACCCGACTCGTCAAAGATGAAGAACCGCGTGTCGACAATAGCAACGCCACGACAATCGGCTTCCGGCAAGATCTGCGACTTCTCATCGAAGACCGCTATGCTATTCACGAATCCGACTTCAACGCGAATCTGACTCGTGAGTGGAAGTCCCTCTTTGACTACAAGACCTCCATCGCACCTCAATTCGAGCGGAGTGCGAGAGGCGTTTGGCGTCTTATCCCGAAGAAGGACTCGGCAAGCAGGTCCGCATTGGTCTGTAAGGGCTCTCAGGTTTGTCCCTCCGCCGATGTGTTTCTTATCCAGCTAAGATCCTTCCTCGGTTTTCTAATCCGCCCGGTTGAAGCCGGAGGATGGGGGCTGCCCTCCGACCAGGCACAAACGCTCTCGTGGCTCGCACATCCAGAGGCTATCAACGCCTTCCTGGAATTCAAGACCGAACGTGCCAAGGGCGTTAAACACACAGGCCATGCGGTTTTTTGCCAGTACGTCGCTTCTCTTTTGAGGGACGGCACAGGCTATTTGCGACAGCGATGCGAGCTTCGACACAGTCTCCCGGAGGATTATCGTCCGCTCGATGACACTGCGTGGAAGCTGATGTGCGAGCAGACGCAAAAAGTCGTCAAGGCCTGGCGCAAGTGCTCGACCGGGATTCGTCGCGCACCCCAGGATCCAATCGCGTTTCTGTTGGATCTTGACGAACCTCTCCTTCCGGTGCTCGAGGGCATCAAGCGGATTGAAAGAGACGCCGCGTCAGCTGCACCAGGCTCGAAACAGCAGGCTATCTTGAAGCGTGATGCCCTCCTCCTAGCCTTGCTTCTCTCGAACCCGCTGCGGCTGCGGTCGATGCAGTCGCTAACTATCAGCTCATCCGGTGCTGGCAGCGTCTATCGCACGGATAAGGGATATCGACTGCGGCTGACGTCATCACAGCTGAAAAACGGTGAGAGTGGCGCAGGGAAGCGCTACGACGTTGCGATTGCACCTTGGGTCACCGCAATGCTGGACGAATATATTGAGGAGTATCGTCCAGTACTCGCCATGGACCCGAATGACACCTATCTCCTCCTTAGCTCTCGCTCAACAGGACTCTGGACCGAGATGGGAAGACAGGTTCTTAAGCTCACCAAGCGCTACATCCGAGGTTGCAGTGGTATTTCTCCTCATGGATTCCGGCACCTAGTCGCGACAGCGTTCCTGAAGAAGAATCCTAACGGCTTCCTGCAGGTTGCTGAACTGCTTAACGACCGGCTGTCCACCGTCATGCAGGCTTATGCACACCTCAAGCGCGATGACTCCCTGACGAGCCACAACAGCAACGTTGATGCCCTCTTTGTGCAGTTGAAGAAAAACTGAATCCGCATCCGCTCGCTATACATAGCGCAGGACAGGCAAGCGGGGGCTTCGCCCCCGCTTTTAGGACAATCATCAGTGATATGGGGGCAAGCATGCCAAAACGGTTGCAGTGGGAAGACTACGTCAAGGTCGCGGAGAGTCGTGGGGGTGTATGCGTGCATCCCCACCTCCCTCGGCGTCAGGAGAAAGTTCGTTGGCAATGTGCCAAGTGTCACCGACCGGCACATTGGAGCCAGTTGATGATCGGCACAATGGAGCCACCGCGTGATCGGCGCATTGAGGCCAGTCCGTGATCGGCATATTGGAGCCAGTCGCGGATCGGCACATAGAGGCCAGCGCCGGATCGGCGTAATGGAGCCACTTCCACTCTGACAGACGTCTCGACCTTGACCGGTCCATCGCTACCCTGCTGCCTTTTTGTTCGGCAGGAGGTAGGCGGTGGCCCGCAGGAGCATCGAGATGTACGAGTACCGCCAGGCCCTGATGCGCATGCGCCAGGGCGATTCCGAGCGCGAGATCGCGCGCTCGAAACTGATGGGGCGCAGCAAGGCGGCCCGCTTCCGCGAGCTGGCTCGCGCCCAGGGTTGGCTCGATCCCGAGCGGCCCTTGCCCGAGGACGCCGAGATCGCTGCCGCGCTTGGGCAGCCGAAGTTGCCGGTGACGGCCCAGTCCTCGATTGCCGCGTACCGGCCGCTGGTGGAGCAGTGGCTCGCGCAGGGCGTCTCCGGCGTGGTGATCCACACCACGCTCAAGCGCGAGCACGGTTTTATCGGGCACTACTCCAGCGTGCGCCGGCTGATCGCCCAGATCAGGCGCGAGCAGCCCCCTGAGGCCACGGTGCGCCTCACCTTTGCCCCGGGCGAGGCCGCGCAGGTGGACTTCGGCGCCGGCCCCCAACTGGTCGATCCGGCCACGGGGGAGCTGCGCCGTACCTGGGCGTTCGTGATGACGCTGTGTTTCTCGCGGCACCAGTACGTGGAGTTCGTCTGGGACCAGAGCGTGCGCACCTGGCTCGGCTGCCACCGTCGCGCCTTCGAGTGGTTCGGCGCCGTGCCCGCGCGGCTCATCATCGATAACGCGAAGTGCGCGATCACCCGCGCGTGCCTGCACGATCCGCAGGTGCAGCGCGCCTACGCCGAGTGTGCCGAAGGCTACGGCTTCCGGATCGACGCCTGCCCGCCGCACGACCCGCAGAAGAAGGGCATCGTCGAGGCCGGCGTCAAATACGTGAAGGGCAATTTCCTGCCCACGCGCAGCTTCCGCGATCTGGCCGATCTGAACGCGCAGGTGCGCGAGTGGGTGTTGAAGGAAGCCGGGCTGCGCATTCACGGCACCACCCGCGTGCGCCCGCTCGACACCTTCGCGGTCGAGCGCAGCACCTTGCTGCCGCTGCCCGAGGTGCCGCCGGATCTGGGCACCTGGCACGCGGTGACGGTGCATCGCGACTGTCACGTCAGCTTCGAGCGCGCGCTGTACTCGGTGCCGTTCGCGCTGGTGGGCAAGGCGTTGTGGCTGCGGGCCACCGATGCCGTAGTCACCGTCTATCACGACTTCAAGCCGGTCGCCACGCATGCCCGCGCGCGCCGCCCCGGTGAGCGTCGCACCGTCTCCGATCATCTGCCACTGGCCGCCCAGCGCTTCTTCGCGCACGACCGCAGCTGGTGTCTGCAGCAGGCCCGCGAGATCGGAGACGCCTGCGCGCAGCTGATCGGGCAACTGCTCGGAGACCGCGTCAGCGAGCGCCTGCGCGCCGCCCAAGGCGTCCTCGCGCTCAAGGGCCAGTACGGCGCCGCACGCCTCGAGGCCGCGTGCGAGCGGGCCATCGCCCACGACAGCCCGCACTACCGCACCGTCAAGACCATCCTCGCCGGCGGTCACGACCTCGCCCCGGTGAGCACGATCACCCCCGAGCCCTATGCCGGCCGTGCGCGCTTCGCGCGCGCCACCGCGTCGCTGTTCGAAGACGACGGCCCCACGTTTCACTGACCCGGGCGCAGCCCGCGCCCACTTCATCCAAGGAGCCACCCACCATGAACCCTGCCACCGAACTGGCGCCACAGCTCAAGCAGTTGCGCCTCTCCGGCATCCTCGATTCGCTCGACGCCCGCAACCGCCAGGCCATCGATGCCAAGCTCGCCTATACGGAGTTTCTCGCCCTGCTGATCCAGGACGAGATCGCCCGGCGCGAGCAGAAGAAGTTCGGCACCCGGCTGCGCCGTGCGGCCTTCCGCGCCACCAAGACGCTCGAAGGCTTCGAGTTCGACCGCCTGCCCTCGACCAACCGCGCCCTGGTCCATGACCTCGCGACCGGGCGCTACATCGACGAGCGCGCCCCGGTGCTGATCGTCGGCCCCTGCGGCACCGGGAAAAGCCATCTGGCGCAGGCGCTCGGGCACTGCGCCGTGCGTCAGGGGCACGACGTCATCTTCGCCTCGTGCGCGCAACTGCTCGCCAGCCTGAACGCAGCGCGCGCGGTCGGCACCTTTGAGCGCAAGCTGCAGCAACTGGCGCGCGTGCCGGTGCTCATCATTGACGACTTCGGCCTCAAACCGCTTCGCGCGCCCGCCGACGAGGATCTGCACGACCTCATCGCCGAGCGCTACGAGCGTGCTGCCACCATCGTCACCAGCAACCTCGACTTCACCGAGTGGGACCAGGCCTTCCCCGGCAACCGGCTGCTCGCCTCGGCCACCGTCGACCGGCTGCGCCACAACGCCTATTGCCTCACCCTCGACGGGGCCTCTTACCGCGCCCCGCGACAGGGGCCGAATCGGGCGAAAAACGCCCTTGCCAGCACCCCGAAAAACATCGATTCTTGACCCCCCAACGACGTCCGTCAGAGCCCGGTTCGAGTGGCTTCTATATGCCGATCATCGGTGGCTCTATTGTGGCGGTCAGTGACAGTAGGCGCGCTGGCGCACATCGCCGAACGGCGTGGGATCGGGCACGCTGTCGTCGATGTAAAGCGACAGCAGGCGGCCGACCTGCGGTGTGTCTTGCTGACGGCGCACCTGCTCGGCGACAAAGGATTGCTTTGCGCCCGCACTGCTTTCGTCCTCCAACTGCTTCATGTGGTAGGCCATCGCATCGACCAGGTTGTCGGAAAGCTGCCGGTAGCGCACCCAGGCATAGCAAAGCAGGTAGAGGTAGGTCTGATCGGCCTTCAGGTTGCGTAGATCGTGGACGGTGTAGAAGTTCGCCAGGCTGGCGTAGTACAGCAGATTCTGCTGCGAGACGCCGAGCTTGGGCAGCAGCGCCTTGGCGATCCGGTGCAGCGGCTCCAGCGTGGCGCGCTTTTCGCGTTCGCGGGCCATCTGACGCCAGCCAAAGTCCTTGGCGTCCTGCTTGAGCGCCGCCAATTGCGACAGGGTGTCGTCACGCACTAGAAGCCGACCCAGCGCGGCCTTGGCCGATTCGTCCAACACTTCCGACAGCAGGCCAGCCAGCCGCCGACGCTCGGCGGACAGGGCTTCGCTCACCAGCTCTTGCAGGGTGGTATAGCCGGGCCGGATGATCTTGTGCTCGTTTAGCCAGACGATCAGCTCGGCGGCGATGAACCCCGGCATCACGTCGCGCCGCACGGTCTGCGCGGCCTGCTGCGCGAGCTGCGGCAGGAACTCGGCCGCCCACGGCCGGTAGCCGAACAGATCGGCAATCCACTCGCGCTGGGTGTAGTGCTCGTGCTTGGAGATTGGCTTGTGCTCGAAGGACTCGCCGTGGAAGTAGCGGCTCAGCACGAAGGCGCAATCGTGCTCGACCTCACTCCAGTCGAAGCGGAAGAAGGCATGCTTGGCCTTGAAGTAACCGATCTGCAAGATGCAATAGACCTGGGCATGGAGACCAGGCCGGCTGCTGGCGAGCGCCAGTTCGGTTTCAGTCAACGCCAAGTATTCCAGCCGCTGGGCGTCGTCGAAGTCCGGCAGGCCGTACAGGGCTTCCTGCTCGGCGTCCGACAGGACGGTCAATCGTTCGCTCTTGGTCGTCATCGCGATGACGCTCCACGAGAGCCCGTCCAACCAACCCGTGCCAGGGTCTCGATCAGCGTGGTTCGCTTGACGCCGAAGTTGCGGCACACCGCCGCCTTGGACATGCCGCCATCGAGCGCAGCGACGATGGCCTCCAGCTTCTCGCCGGTGATCGCCTGCGGCCGGCCGCCGATCCGGCCGCGTTTGCGGGCGGCAGCCAGACCGGCGACGACACGTTCCTGGATCAAGGCGCGTTCGTACTGCGCGAGCGCGCCGAACACCTGGAACAGAAACTCGCCCGAGGGCGTCGTGGTATCCAGGTTCTCCGTCAGCGAGCGGAACGCCACCTGCTTTTCCTTGAGCGAGGTCACGATGGCGAGCAGGTGCGACAACGAACGGCCGAGCCGGTCGAGCTTCCACACGACCAACACGTCGCCAGGGCGAACGAATTCGAGCGCCCGCGCCAGGCCCGCGCGGTCGTCCTTCGCGCCGGAAGCATGATCCTCGAACAGATGCCGCGCATCGACGCCGACGGCGAGCAGCGCATCGCGCTGCAAGTTCGTGCTCTGGCGGTCGGAATCCGACGACACGCGCATGTAACCTACCAACATAAGCGGAAAACCATCAAGAAGGGGTTTCCGCATGGTAGCGTCTGGCGACAGAGTTTTCCGCACAATTTTGCGGCCACTCGGAGGTTGGTGCAGAGGACTGTTGAAGGACTGTCGCAAAACAAATGTTTTCCGACAGGCCTTGGCATAGCGCAGGCTCGTCTTGCAGCGTTCTGTGCGTAGCGCTTAGTCATGACGATGTATATACTTTGTTAGTATTAAGTGGCAGGAGGCCCCGATCATGTCAAAACAAGCCGTTTTCACGATGAAGCTGGAGCCTGAGTTGCGCGCCGAGTTTATGGCCGAAGCCGAGGCGGCCCATCGCCCGGCGTCGCAAGTGCTGCGCGAACTGATGCGCGAGTTCGTTCAGCGCCAGCGCGAGTCGCGCGAGTACGACGAGTTCCTGCGCCGCAAGGTCGAAGCCGGCCGGGCTTCGATGCGCGCTGGATTGGGGCGATCGAACGATGAAGTTGAGGCCGAATTCGCCGCACGGCGTGCCAGTGTGGCGGGCCAGGCGTGAGGGTTGTCTGGACGCCCGAAGCGCAGCAAGACCGGGCCGATGTGTGGGACTACATCGCAGCCGACAATCCGCGCGCGGCGGCCCGGATGGATGAGATTTTCAGTGACGCGGCCGCCCGGTTGATCCAGCACCCCATGCTGGGCAAGCCGGGAAAGATTCCCGGGACCCGCGAGTTGATCCCGCACGAAAGCTATCGCCTGGTGTACCAGATCGACGGCGAAACGGTGTGGATACTGACGCTGGTGCATACGGCCCGCCTGTGGCCGCCTGTGCGCGATTAAGAGGTGATCATGGCAACAATGAAACGACGCGTTGACAGACTGCTTTCGAGCCAGACCGCGGTCGGCGGCATGCGGCCGAGGCTGTGTAAAAACGCCCCATTGGCTATGATCTAGGC
>NZ_NOIH01000041.1 GCF_002245655.1 Thauera propionica
TGTAGGCCCGCTCCAAGTCCTTGAGCGTCTGTTGCAGCGGGTGCGCCGGCGCATCAGAGAGCCACGTCGTATCCGCACCGTTACGCCATTCGGTGAGCAGCTTGCACAGCCCGGCGTAGCCGAGCTTCTTTTCGCCTTGCTCGTAGCGCTCCTTCTGCAACGCCAGAGCCTTGTTGAACACGAACCGGCACGAGCCAGCGAAGCGGCGCATTTGCCGCTCTTGCTGCCCGTCTGGCATCAGTTCGTACTTGTAGGCTTGAAGTCGTTGCATGGCTCAATCATACTTTTGGTCTATGAGCGATGACAATGATATTCGACGCGGACGGCATTGCGTTTTCAAGATGCATGCCCACTTGGTCTTTGTGGCGAAATATCGCCGCAGAGTGTTCGATGGCCCGGCCATTGATACCCTGCGCGGCATCTTCGCCAAGGTCTGCGCCGACTTCGAGGCTAGCCTGATCGAGATGGACGGCGAGGACGATCATGTTCATCTTCTGGTTGAGTATCCGCCGAAGGTGGCGGTGTCGAATCTGGTAAACAGCCTCAAGGGCGTATCCAGCCGCCTGCTGCGCAGGGAACGGCCCGACATCCAGAAGCACTACTGGAAGGGCGTGCTCTGGTCGCCGTCCTACTTCGCCTCTAGCTGCGGCGGTGCGCCGATTTCCATCGTGCGCCAGTACATCGAGCAGCAGCAGACACCGCACTGAGAGGCAAAGGCAAGGACGGCTACGCCGTCCGCGCTATCCTTCCCCGCCCTGAACGGCGGGGCCTGTCGCGCACCGGGTCAGCGCCGCATCGGGGAGCGGCATCTCGAAGAAGAAGCGGCGAGCCACCCGCATGTACTGGTAGGCGGCGCTTTGGTTGATGCGCAACTCCTCGAGGAAGCCCGTGAAGGACTCGGCGTGCCCTTCCCATCCTTTGGAGTTTCGGATGTGTTCGAGGAGCACGCCCATGTGCAGGCGGGCGAGTCCGTACTTCTGCCGCGCCGCGCGCAAGGCATGAACCGGATCGGAGGTGGCGGGATTGCTGGTCATGCAATGATCGTTACACGGATGGCCCGAACTTCAAGAGGCGTTGAGTGCCCGAACGAGCGGCAGGTTGAAGATCCGTGCCCAGGCGTTGATGTGCTCGTCCTGAATGGCTTGAGCCTTTCCTTCCCTGACCCACCAGCCGTTAGCCGCGGCGATGATCAGGTCGGGCCGCTCGTTGGTGAGGAACACGCCAAGATGTAGCCAGAGCATGTAGTCCTCGAAGCACAGGGACACATGGGCCGTGTTGCCGGCCACTTCGAAGAGGCGCAGATCGAGCGGGTTGATCACCGTCGAGTCGTCGGCCCACGGCTTCCACATGCTCACGGGCACGGCAAAACGTGCCTTGATCGGCGACCACTGATTCCCATCGAAGTGCATCAGCACGTTCGCTGTGCGTTTGCCCTCGCCAGTAGGGAGCGCTGCCCCGATGAGCGCATGGGCGGATCGTTCGATGAGCATGGGGCCAAGCAGATACTGAAGCGCCCGTTCCGTATCGAGATTGAATCGGCCAAGGAACTGCTCCGGCAGTACGACGACTTTGGTGCCTTCCTCTCGAACCGCGGCCCCAATCAGCTCCTGCGTTCGGCTGTACCGGATCATCCGGTCGTTCATCTCTTCGGGCGTCTTGCCCTCATGTGTCGTGAGTCCGACCCAACCTGGCATTGAGGCCGGACTGGGCTGGCCGGCGATACCAATCAGACTGATCAACGCGGCGATCAACCCTGACTTCCAGCTGGAGCAGTGGCGAGCTGGCAGCAGCGAGAGCCAGATGGCCAGAACTAGGCCTACGACCAGGGATACGAAACCCAGTCCGGGCAGGATCAGGGAGGTGCCCAGCAGGGGGTTGAGCCAACCGACAAAGCCGAGCGGCGGGACCGTTACCAGAAAGAGGGCAGCAAATGGGCGCCAGGCGTTGCGCAATCCGCCCTGCGCGCAATGGAGTAGTCCCCACGGAAGCGCAAGGAGGGCCGCAGCGACGAGCCACAAGCCAATGCCCAGGAGAAGGCTGGTGTCCTCTCTGAAGAACACAGCCGCAGCGCCGGGGATGACGCGCGACCCCGCGAGGTAGTAGGCCAGCGCCGTGAGGTACGCAACCTTTCTGTTGCGGGCGGTGCCCCAAAGCAGAAAGAAGAGGGCGGCAAGGGGGGTGAATCCATAGCCCCATGCCGCCCAACCAACCAGCGCGCCGGCCAGTGCCGGCCAGTATCGAAGCAGCTTAGCCATTGGCGACGCGCGGCTGCTGCTCGTTCAGGCCGCTCCGGTACATATCGCAGACCCGCTTGGCGATCTGAATGATTTGCGCGGTGGGCAGGCCCGGCGCGTTCTTCTGCATCTGCTCGAGGAGCATGGTCATGATCGGGTAGGCATCCTTGGCCGGCACGGGGACCGGATAAATGGTGCCGCCGCGAACGCGCATCGAGAAGAAGAACTTCCCGCCTTGCTCCTCGATGCTCATGCTCTTCTCGTTCTCGACGCCGTGACCGGTGAGCTCGACCTTCGGAATCAGACCGTAGAGCACCCCGAAGACGAGCGGCAATTCGCTCACCGTCATCTGGAAGCTCACTTTCGTGCCCCAGTCGTACTGCCGCGGACCCGATGCCTTCGCAGCTTCGACGCGCACGGTTGGGCTGGTGTCCTTGCGGGTCTCGTCTGGGCTGAAGCACAGCGCAGCCTTGCCGGCATACAGATGCACGGAGGTGAATTTGCGATCAGGGGCTTCGCCGCTTGCCTGGGAGGTCCGGCTAGTCGTGGGCTGTCCGCTGCTCGAGTTGCCGCGTTCGTGACGTTCTCGAGCCGGAAATGGCGTCACCGAGCCTTGCCCTTGAGCCTGTTGGCGGCTTTGCGGTTGCGACTGATGTGTGGGTGCCTCCGTGCGCGCTTGGGATTGCGGCGCGTTCGGATGAGGTGCGCGCTGCGACTGAGTCGCTGTGGTCGGGGCATGATCCTCGGGGGTCGCGGTGGCGTGGGGGCTCACCACTCGGGTCAGGTACTGCCTGACGTGTGCGTGCTCGGCCGACATCTCATTGCCGTTGATCGCCCGGATCGCCTGCACGAAGGTTCGGCCCTCGGCCTTGCTGATCTCAATGAGCGCGCTCAGGGCGACGCCGCACAAACCCAGCCGTTCGAGTACGGCGCGAGTGGCCGGCACGCAGGCGCCGATGATCTGCAGCAAATAGCGCAGGCTGGGATTCTCGCGGTCGACGTTGCCCTTAGCGACCGTGGCGAGAGCCTGCTTGAAGTCCTCGCCCTCTTTGCTGACGATCTCAGCGATCAAGGCCGGCGTCAGTTCCGGAAGACCTGCAGCGCGCAGCATTTCTTGCGCTTCTTTCGCAGTCTTGGGCAGCACGAGCGGGCTAGTCATCTTGAACTACTCCTGAACAGACAGTATGGCCTATGCACTAAACTCTAGCATTAGTAATCTATACTGTCTAGGCTAGATATAGCAGGCTAGGTAATGTTGGCCGGCAAATTGATGCTTGCTCGACTAGAATGCTGCACATCATCAGTTCTGCAAGGTCGAGCATGCGCTCACCACACTAGGAGGTATTCCCTGTGCCAATCATCGTTGTCGGCTCATCCAAGGGCGGGTGTGGGAAGAGCACCATCACGACGAACTTGATCACCATGCACCAGGCGAAGGGCCTGGGGTCGTTGCTGATCGACGCGGACTCACAGCGGTCATCGTCGAACTGGGTCGCGTTGCGAGCGTCGCGGGGTCTGACCCCCGAGGTCGTGGCAATCGAAAAGACGGGCGGCGATCTGAAGCGCTCGGCCGTCGAGATGGCAAAGCACTACGAGCACGTGTTCATCGACGCGCCAGGCCACAACTCGCCTGAGCTTCGTGCGTCGCTGGTGGTCGCCGACGTGCTGCTGTACCCGGTCAAGCCCAGCAACTTCGATGCGTGGGTGTTTCACCAGGACTTCGAGGATCTGATCTCGAACGTGCGCTCGATCAACGAGGGACTCAAGGTAATGGTGGTGATGAACGGCCTGAGCCCGTCGCCCGCCGCCCGTGGCCAGGAGGTGTTGGCGCTGCGTGAGTTCCTCTCCGCCTACTCGGGTCTCTATGTAAGCCCGCACTTCGTGTGCCAGCGCAGTTCTTTCATCGCCGCAGCGCGTGAGGGAAGGGCGGTGCATGAGCTGCCCGGCAAGGCGGATTCACTGGCACGCGCGCAGATGGAAATGGAATCCGTGCATACCGAGTTGATGAAGGTGCTCGCTGGCGAGCGGCCCGAGGCATCGAGCTTGATTGAAGGAGTGCAACCGTGAAACCGGACATGAAGCGTATCGTTCCGCCGCCCCTGAGTAAGCCAAAGGAAGCGCTGATCGAGTCGGCTGCAGCGCAGGCTTTCATCGAGCGAGGTGATGCCGCCGCCAAACCGAAAGCGCCAGTTGAGACGCCCGTGCCTGTTGTGCCTGCTTCCAGCGGGGCAGGGGAGGGGGCCGAGATGCCATGGATCAGCGGCGACCCGCGCTACAAGCAAACGGTCATGATCAAGATGCCTGAGCACGAGTACCTCATGCTCAAGTGGATGGCGCAGACGACCTACGGAGCGAGCCAGACCTCGATCGTGATGGAGGCGCTCAGGCTGCATCTGGACATGCTGTTCGCCAAGCGTGGCTTCCAGACGGGTCGGAACCCGGATGGCACGATGCGAGTGACCAAAGGGGATGCCCCATAAAACCCTTGGTTTTGGCTGTTTTGTGAAGGGATGCTGATTCTTTCGGCGACATACACTTCCTCGAGTTAGCAGCAGGCGCCATGCCCAGGCCTTGCAATCGAAATGACTCGTGAGAGGCTGGGTTGTGGTCCGCAACTGGTGCTGTGCACCCTGTGCCGCGGAGAACCTGGACTCGAAACCTAAGAGGAATGTATGTCGCGAGACAGCTTTAACGACTCCATCATCATGAACAACATGGGTGGAGGCAGCGCGCCCAATATCGAACTGGATCTGGAACCCCAGGACGTCATCGACACCGAGTTCGTCGAGCAGGTGCCCCCGAAGAAAAGCCGCAAGAAACTCATTCTCGCTTTGTCGATCGCAGGGGTGGTGATCGGCTGTGCTGCCGCGCTGCAGTTCCCGCAAGTCCATGCGCTTCTCGAAGGGAACAACCAGAAGCTGGATCTCGCAGCCCTCTCGGGTGTGGAAGCCGGCCCGACAACGGGGGGCAATCCCTTCGCCATGCCTGAAGCGGCGGCTCCGCAGCAAGCTGATGTGGCTGATCAGCTTCCGGTCGCCCCGGCGCCGGCGGCAGTCATGCCCGACTCGGCTCCGCAGCAAACAGCCGTTGCCGAAGCCGCGCCCGCAGCGCCCCAGCCCGCGCAAGTCATCGCTGAGACCGCCGCTGAAGCCGAACTTCTGGCCGCTGCAGCAGGAGGCGAGCCGGCCACAGCCGAGGCGATTGCAGCAGCGCCTGTTCAGCAGGTCCCACAGCCCCAGCCTGCACCTCAAGCCGTGACCGAGGCTCCGGTCGCCGCCCCGGTTCAAGCTGCAGTTCCCACGCCCGCCCCCGCACCTGCACCCGCTCCGGCACCGGTCGCTACGCCGGCGCCGGTCCGCGCCCAACCGGCGCCAGCAACTGTTGCGCCCGTTGCCAAGGTGGCGAAGCCGGCTGAGGCGGCAGCGGTCAAGCCTGCCATCGAAACCAAGAAGGCGCCGCCTGCTGAGCCGAAGAAGGCTGCGGCGCCGGCGCCCCGAAAGACCGAGACCGCTCAACGCACCAAGCCTGCAGAGCCGTCGAGCAAAGAGCCCGAGACGGTACGTGACGTGATGGTCGTGACCGCATCCCAGATCGGTTTGCGTGCATTCACTGACGGCCAACTGGTGGTGAGCACCGGTGGCCGGGGTGCCGCGTATCGCGTGCATGACCTTCTGCCCTCGGGTGAACGCATCGAGCGCATCGATCCGGTGGCGATGACAGTCATCACGGATCGCAGCGTCATCCGCGTGAAGCCCTGATTTGGAGAGACGAATGGAGTCGACCATGCAGCTTGCTCAACGCAACCAGCGCACCAACTTCTCGATGATCCGTCAGGACAATGCTCCCAAGCGGATCAGCATCAACCCCATCGACGAGAAGGTCAGCTCGGTGATTAGTGCGAACTCGAGACTCGAGGGGAATTTGTCCTTCGCGGACGGACTGAAGATCGACGGCGTGATTGCCGGCAACGTGACCTTCGGTACCGAGGACGGACTGTGCATCCTCTCGAAGGGGGCGCGCATCGAAGGTTCGCTCATCGGTCCTCGCGCCTTCATTCTTGGCGAGGTGGAGGGGGATATCGAAGTCCAGGGTACGCTTGTTCTTGCCCCTAGCGCCGTCGTCGTCGGCAAGATCCGTTGCGGCAAGTTCGTCGTCTATGACGGGGCCAGCATCTCGGGTTCGATAGAAACGATTCAGTCCCCGACGAAGCAGAAGCTTGAACAGGATGCTCACGAAGATGCCCGCGGCGTCATCAAGCTCAAGACCGGCACACGGTAAGATTGCAGTGTGACAATGAATGGGGGCACCGCGGTGCCCCCATTTTCTTGTGAAGCACGAGCAAAAGTCTCTCAGAGCCTGGCTATCGCCCCAAGGCAGGACAGGTAATGGCTGATGTGCTGATATCCTTAGAGCGGTATCCCCTTGCAGTTCTAGTTATGTCGTCGTCCACAGGACGGTATGCGATAAGTATTTCGCTACCAACATAAAGCTGAAAAAGAATGACAACCCTGAATGACATTCTCTCCGAGTTTCGGGAAGCGGCACGGTCCAACCGCGAGATGGGCGACAAGTTCGAGCGACTCATAGCCAATTATCTGCTGGCTGACCCGCAGTACGCTGACCGACTCGCCGAGGTCTGGCTGTGGTCGGAGTGGCCGGACCGTAGCGGCATGGATGTCGGGATCGACCTGGTCGCCCGTGAGCGAGGGACAGGCGATTACTGGGCGATCCAGTGCAAGTTCTACGATCCGGACTACGCCCTGCAGAAGGCAGACATCGACTCCTTCTTCACGGCCTCGGGGAAGCGCTTTGCGACCAGCCAGGGCGAGCGCTCTTTTGCACACCGGGTGATCGTCTCCACGACCGACAAGTGGAGCAGCAACGCCGAGAAAGCGCTCGAGAACCAGACCATTCCGGTCTCGCGCCTGTGGTTCAAGGATCTGGCCGAGAGCCCGATCGACTGGAGTCAGTTCAGCCTCGAGCGCATCCAGGACATTCGGCTGCGCGAGAAGAAGACGCTCATGCCCCACCAGGAAGAAGCGGTAGGCAACATCCTCGAGGGCTTCAAGGAAGTCGATCGCGGCAAGCTCATCATGGCCTGCGGTACCGGGAAAACCTTCGTAAGCGGTAACCGGGCGGCGTTCTTGACTACTTCGAGCGCGGGTGGAGAGCGGATCGAAGCGGATTGGCCGCGAAGTGTTGCTTCCACAGCCCTGGGGAGAGTTGTGCGACATCGGCGGCAGGGTGCTGGCCGACGCGTTGGAGCACATCGCTCAGATAGACATGGGGGTCGCTGTCATGCAGGCGACAGGTGGCGATCAGCCTCTGCGCGATTCCCACGTAGATCGCGCCGACC
>NZ_NOIH01000042.1 GCF_002245655.1 Thauera propionica
GGTTCATCGCGCCTTTCCGGGGAAGGCGGCCTTGATCTTCAGGAAGAAATAGGCTGAATCCCGGAACCCGTAGGCCATACGCTTGATGACCTTAATGCGGTTGTTGACGCCCTCGAGAATGCTGGTGTTCAAGGGAAAGATGGCTGAGGCGAGGATGCCACGCAGGTACTTTCGGAGTCGCTTTGCAAAGGCGATCGCCGGCGCGATGCCGCTTTCGATCGCCAGGCGGTACCAGTCTTTCCATCTTCGGGCGCCGTCTCTGATCGATGGCGCAAACCAGATTTCCTTGATGGCGGTCTTCAGCAGATAGACGGTAGCCAGCGGTGCGTTGGCCGCCAGCAGTTCCTCGAGCTTGACCGCCTGCTCGTTGCCCAGGTTGTCGCGGTTGCGCAGCAGCAACCAGCGCGAGCGCTTGATGACCTGACTTTGTGCGGGCGCACTGCGCAAGGCATTGGCCTGATCGACGCGCACCCGGTCGACGACCTCCCGACCAAAGCGGGCGACGACATGGAACAAGTCATAGACGACTTCGGCGTTCGGGCAATGGGCGCGCACCTCCAGATCGAAGGCGGTGTTCATGTCCATTGCGACCGCCTCGATGTGCTGACAGCCCTCTTTGCCCAGCAATTCGAAGAAGGGCCGGATCGCCTCGCGGCTGTTGCCTTCGCCGACCCACAACACGCGCATACGTTCGGCATCCATGATCACCGTCGCGTAGCGGTGCCCCTTGTGCAGCGCGAACTCGTCCATCACCAACCGACGCACGCCCTGCGCATCGAAAGCGCCATACCGGGTCTGCAGACGCCGATGGTCGATGCGCTTGATGGTGTGCCAGTGCAAGCCCGTGAGTTGGGCGACGTGGGCGATCGGCAGGATCTGCACCAGCGCCTCGATCCAGGCGCGTAATCGGTGTGTGATGCGCTCACCCGTGTCGAGCCAGCTCAGGCGCTCGGCCGCCCGTGCGCCACACTGGTAACAGTCGAGGCGGCGAATCGGCACATCCAGCCAGACGCGTCGATCGAACCAGTCTCGATCGCGCACCCGGCGTCGCCGGCGCTCGTGGAGCAGAACACAGTCGCTACCGCAGCGCCCACATCGCGGGCGGTGTGAGGGGTCTTCAGAGAGGGTGAGAAGCAGCGAACCGTCGGCTCGCTCCTGGCATGAATCGACGAGGCGGCCTTCCCAGAAGACCACGCCCAACATAGCATCGCACATGACGGGGAAGAGGAAGGGGATCGGTTTGTTTGGCGACTGCCAATCTACCAACCTCCGAACCGTCAACCACTACTTCCCCCAGATCGCGCGAAGAACCTTTTT
>NZ_NOIH01000043.1 GCF_002245655.1 Thauera propionica
AAGCCCCCGGCTCCGCCGGGGGACGGGGTTGCTCGGACGGTTACCTTCGAGGAGACCGCCGAGGCCGATCTTGCGGCGATGAGCGAAGAGCTCGAGCAGCTCCAACCCAGTGCCGACACGTCGACGCCCAAGGGCCAGGCCCGACGCAAGCCGCTGCCGCCCGAGCTGCCGCGCACCGAGATCCGTCACGAACCCGACTCGACCACCTGCGCCTGCGGCTGCCCGATGCGCCGCATCGGCGAGGACATCGCCGAGAAGCTCGACTACACCCCGGGCCGCTTCACCGTCGAGCGCCACATCCGGGGCAAGTGGGCGTGTGCGGCGTGCGAAACCCTGGTGCAGGCGCCGGTGCCGGCGCACATCATCGACAAGGGCATCCCGACTGCCGGGCTGCTCGCCCAAGTGCTGGTGGCCAAGTATCAGGACCATTTGCCGCTCTACCGTCAGGAAGGCATCTTCGGTCGAGCCGGGCTGGCGATCCCGCAATCGACGCTGGCTCAGTGGGTGGGCCAGAGCGGCGTGCACCTGCAGCCGCTGGTCGATGCGCTCAAGGCCGAGTTGCTGGCGCACCCGGTGCTGCATGCGGACGAGACGCCGGTGGCGATGCTCGATCCGGGTGCGGGCAAGACGCACCGTGCCTACCTGTGGTCCTACAGCGTCGGCGCTTTCGACCCCATGAAGGCAGTGGTCTATGACTTCGCCGACAGTCGCGCGGGCCGTCACGCCCAGGCGTTCCTGGGTGAGTGGCGCGGCACGCTGATCTGCGACGACTACGCCGGCTACAAGGCGCTGATCGCCCAAGGCGTGAAGGAAGCCGGCTGCATGGCGCACGCGCGGCGCAAGTTCTTCGATCTCACCGCCCAAGGGCAGAGCCAGATCGCCAGCGAGGCGCTCGAAGTCATCGGTGAGCTTTACGGAATCGAGCGTGAGGCGGCCGAACTGGACATCGATGCCCGGCGGCGCCTACGGGAGGTGAAGGCCCGACCCATCCTTGAACGCCTGCATGCATGGTTGCTCGCGCGACGCACCCAAGTGCCCAACGGCTCGGGCATTGCCCGCGCTATCGATTACAGCCTCAAGCGCTGGGCCGCGCTCACGCACTACGTCGACGACGGTCGTGTGCCCATCGACAACAACTGGATCGAGAACCAGATCCGGCCGATTGCGCTCGGGCGCAATTATGCGCGGTCGTCGATTATGCAAGCCCTTCGGCCTC
>NZ_NOIH01000044.1 GCF_002245655.1 Thauera propionica
ACACCCACAAAGCCCCGACGAAGCCCTCGCTTCGCCCCTCCAGCACCATCACCGCCTCCGAAGAAACTGCGCCAGCGCTGAAAGAGGTGCGCATTATAGGGGGCCAGAACGCGGCGTCAAGCGGCAGATGAAAAGAATCTGGAACGCTCGCCCGCGAGCACCTTGCCGGCGTCGAGCGAGCGGATGGCGACCGAGGTGTCGGTGGGTATCAGGCCTGCAAGTTGAAGCTGCAGGTAGCGCGTACACGTGACGCGCAAGAAGGAAGTGAAGTTGGCGCGGTCGCCGAGCGCTCCCGCGTGGTCGAGTTCGTCATGCAGCCGACTGACAAGCTGGGGCACGCTCAAGCCATCGCGTGCGCCGATCTCCTCGAGCGTGTTCCAGTAGATGTTCTCGAGCCGCACGCTGGTGGCGACGCCGCGCAGGCGGATCGAGCGTGAGCGGCAAGCGTAGAGCTCGGGGTCGGCGGTGGTGAAGATCTGGCACATGGCTCGCTCCGCGACGGGTCGGGTTATTGAATCCTAGCGGGATTCTGCCCAAGCCGCCGCGGGCGAAAGCGGATCAGTGCGTGATCCGCGTACCGAGAACGACCAGGAACTGCGCGATCCAGGCCGGATGCGCGGGCCACGCCGGCGCGGAGACGAGATTGCGGTCGGTGACCGCGGCGTCGATCGCGATGTCTGCGTAACGTCCCCCGGCCAGTTCGACTTCGGCCCGGCAGGCAGGATAGGCGGAGCACAGACGCCCCTCCAGTACTCGGGCGCCGGCCAGCAACTGCGCGCCGTGGCAGATCGCGGCTACCGGCTTGTCGGCGTCGAAGAAGTGCCGGACCATCGCGACGACCGCATCATTCATGCGCAGATATTCGGGGCCGCGCCCGCCGGGGATCACGAGCGCATCGTAGTCTGCGGCGCGCACGTCGGCGAAGCTGGCATTGAGCGCGAAGTTGTGCCCGCGCTTCTCACTGTAGGTCTGCTGACCTTCGAAATCGTGGATCGCAGTAGCGATGACGTCGCCGGCCTTCTTGTCGGGGCACACCGCATGCACGGTATGCCCCACCGCCTGCAGCGCCTGGAAAGGCACCATCGTCTCGTAGTCTTCGCAGAAATCGCCGCAGATCATCAGAATCTTCTTGCCCATCGTCTCCTCCTTGTTATGGAAGCTGGCGGCTGAGCGCCGGCCCATGGCAGACCAACCCTGCCGCCGAGGCGACTGTGCGCGCACCGGAGCCGGGAAGGGTGGTAATCCGTTACGACGGGGAGACGCTGGAAAGAAAATGGGCCAGGTCCGCGAAGACCTGGCCCATCGAATTCCTTGGCGCGCCCGAGACGATTCGAACGTCCGACCCCTGCCTTCGGAGGGCAGTACTCTATCCAGCTGAGCTACGGGCGCGCGGTGCGTGGCGCGAAGGGCGCCACGTGAGGCGCGTAAGGATATAGCGCGGCGCATACAAAGTCCATGCCGCGCTGCCACAATGGTTTTTCGCCCGCTATAATCGCGACTTTCGCCTTGCGCCATAACACAAGTCAAAGGACTCGAGCATGTCGAACCATCGCGCTCTCACCCGCTTCGCAATGCCTGTTGTCGCCATGGTCGCAGCCGCAGCGCTGACCGGCTGTGGCAAGCAGAGCTCGGTCGATCCCGAGCTGACCGCAACCCTGATCCAGCCCGTCGCACGCGTCGAGATCCAGGCCGTCAAGGTCACGCCGGGCGCCCGCACCGGCGAGCAGATCTACAAGGCCATCTGCGCAGCCTGCCACGACTCCGGCGCCGTCGGCGCTCCGAAGACCGGTGATTCGGGTGCCTGGGCGCCCCGCCTCGCTCTGGGTCACGACGGCCTGACCAAGTCGGCCATCGCCGGCAAGGGCGCGATGCCCCCGCGTGGCGGCGGCTCTGACCTGACCGACACCGAAGTGAAGCGCGCGGTGGCCTACCTGGCCAACACCGCTGGCGCCAACTACACCGAGCCGCCGGTCGAGCAGTAATCGATCGCCCCGCCTGCGGGGACGCTCGCAGCAGAAAGGCAGCCTCGGCTGCCTTTTTCTTTGTCCGCTCCGCGACGCACGCGGGTGCTTCACCAAATCGTCAGCCGCCCTTCTCTCGCGACTCGAACATCGCCATCAGGTTCGCCAGGCGCGCCTTGCCTTCTTCCTTCGACACCGGCGCGGCGGTCTTGCGGTCGTTCATCTTGATGTCGTCGCCCATCTCGGCGATGAAGCGGCTCGGTTCACAGGGGCGGAACTCGCGACCCGACTTGCGGCGCTCGCACCACGTGATGTTGAGGCTGCGCTGCGCGCGCGTGATGCCGACGTACATCAGCCGGCGCTCTTCCTCGACCTTGTCCTCGTCGATGCTGCTCTGGTGCGGCAGCAGGCCTTCCTCCACGCCGACCAGGAACACGTGCGGGAACTCCAGCCCCTTCGAGGCGTGCAGCGTCGCCATCTGCACGCCGTCGAAATCCGGGTCTTCCTTGTCCAGCATCGACATCAGGGCGATGGTCTGGGTGAGTTCGATCAGGTTCTTGCCATCCTCCTCGCCCTTGCGCCCCAGCCAGCCGACAAAGTCGCGCACGTTGTTCCACTTGGATTCGGCCTCGCGCGTGTCGCAGTGCTCGAACAGCCAGGCCTCATACTGGACGGCGGCCAGCAGGTCTTCCAGCAACTGCGCCGCCGGCTCGCGCGGGGCCCGGTACTGCAGGCGGTTGATGAAGCCGGCGAACTCCTGCACGCCGTGCAGCTGCTTGGCGTTCAGGTGCTGGGTCAGGCCCTCCTCGAACACCGCCGCGAACAGACTGATGTGACGACGGCCGGCGTAGGCGCCCAGCGCCTCGAGCGTGGTCGGCCCGACGCCGCGGCGCGGCGTGGTGATGGCGCGGATGAAGGCGAGGTCGTCGTCTTCATTCACCAGCAGGCGCAGGTAGGCGATCAGGTCGCGGATCTCGGCCTTGTCGAAGAAGCTCTGCCCGCCCGACATCACGTAGGGGATGCGGTTGTTGCGCAGCTGCTGCTCGATGATGCGCGCCTGGTGGTTGCCGCGGTACAGGATGGCGTAGTCCTTGAAGCGCGTGCGGTGCTCGAACTTGTGCGCGGCGATCTTGGTGGCCACCCACTCGGCCTCGTGCTCGGCGTCGCGGCAGTTGGTCACGACGATCTGGTCGCCCGTGCCGTGCTCCGACCAAAGCCGCTTGTCGAACAGCTTCTCGTTGTTGGCGATGACCGTATTGGCGGCTTCCAGGATGCGGCGCGAGGAGCGGTAGTTCTGCTCGAGCTTGATCACCTTCAGCTTGGGGTAGTCCTGCTGCAGCAGCTTCAGGTTCTCGACGTCCGCGCCGCGCCAGGCGTAGATCGCCTGGTCGTCATCGCCCACCGCGGTGAAGGCGCCGCGCACGCCCGACAGCAGGCGCAGCAGCCGGTACTGGGCGCGGTTGGTGTCCTGGTACTCGTCCACCAATAGATAGCGCAGCTTGTTCTGCCAGCGCTCGCGCACCTCGGGGTGCTCGTCGAACAGGCGCACCGGCAGCGAGATCAGGTCGTCGAAATCCACCGCCTGGTAGGCGCGCAGCGTGCGTTCGTATTCCTTGTAGAGCCTGGCGGCGACCGAGGCGATCTCGTTGTCGGCCAGCTGCGCCGCTTCCTCGGGCGTGATCATCGCGTTCTTCCACGACGAGATCTGCCACTGCATCTGCTTGGCGATGCCCTTGTCGCTGTCGCCCGCCACGTCGGACACGATCTGCACCGTATCGGACGCATCCAGGATCGAGAACTGCGGCTTCAGCCCGCAATGCACCGCCTCCTGGCGGATGATGCGCACGCCCAGCGCGTGGAAGGTGCACACCGTCAGCCCGGTCGGCGCCCGGCCGCCCATGATGTGTGCGACGCGCTCCTGCATTTCCTTGGCCGCCTTGTTGGTGAAGGTGATGGCGGCGATGTTGCCCGGGTTCAGCCCGCACTCGTTGATCAGGTGGGCGATCTTGTGCGTGATCACCCGCGTCTTGCCGCTCCCCGCCCCGGCCAGCACCAGGCAGGGGCCGTCGAGATAACGGATGGCTTCGCGCTGGGGCGCGTTGAGGAGGGCGGACATCGTGGCGGGGGCGTGACCAGAAAACAGAAGCCGCCCGGCCGGGCGGCTTGGCGCGCAAGTTTAGCCGATCATGCCGGCACGCTGCGCCCCCTTACATCTGCACCGCGGCAAGGCCTTACAGCGCGCCGAACACCTTCTTCGCCAGGCTGCCCGCCGCACCCATCGGATTCTTGCGGATCGCGCGCTCTTCCTCGGCAATCATCAGATACAGCCCGTCCAGCGCCTTGCGCGTCACATAGCCTTCGATCTTCGCGTCCTCGCCCTTGACCAGACCCACGCCTGCCGCCTGGCCGGCCAGCTGGTTGTACTGGTTCGACACCGCCAGGCGCTCGGTGTGCTTCTTCACCACCGGCATGAAACGCTGCGTCAGCGCGTCCTGCGTCTTGCTGCGGAAGTACTGCGTCACCGAATCGTCGCCCCCGGTGAGGATGGCCTTGGCGTCCTGCACCGTCATCGACTTCACCGCCGCCAGCAGCAGCGCCTTGGCCTCGGGCACCGCTGCCTCGGCCGCGCGGTTCATCGTCGTCACCAGCTGGTCGACGTCCTTGCCGCGGCCGGCCATGCGCAGCAGCGGCTCGGCCTGCTGCAGCACGCCGGGCAGCGGAATCTTCACCTTCGGGTTCTTCAGGAAGCCGCCGTCGCGGCCCAGCAGTTCCACCGCCCGGCCCGCCCCTTGGGTCAGCGCCTCCTTCAGCCCGCCGGCCGCATCGGCGTTGCTCAGGCTGCCCAGGTCCAGCGCCCACGCCGGCGCACTCACCAGCAGGATCGCAATAGCACGAAGAATGGCACGCATCAGCTTCTCCCCAAGTTTCCGCAATTCAGATATCCAAGGTGCACAACGATACCCCTGTTGCACGCGCTGCAAGATCGAACCTTTCACCGCCACCCCGCCTCAAACCCCGCAAATGCGCGATCCGCCGGCCAACGCAACGGGTGACATCCGGGGCCGGCTCGCGGACAATCGCGGCGCATCCCGCCCAACCGGAATCCGACATGAAGATGAAGATCCTGGCCGCCGTCGCGGTCGTCGTGCTCGCCATTGCCGGCGCCTTCGTATTCACCCAGAAACCGGCCGCCCCGGACGTGGCCTTCAACACCCTGCAGGGCCAGAGCTTCCGCACTGCCGACCTGCGCGGCAAGGTCGTGCTGGTGAACTTCTGGGCCACCACCTGCACCACCTGCATCAAGGAAATGCCCGGCCTGCAGGCCACGCACGACAAGTTCAAGGCGCGCGGTTTCGAGACCGTCGCCGTGGCCATGGACTACGACCCACCGGCCCAGGTCGCCGCCTACGTCGAACGCAGCGGCCTGCCCTTCACCTTCGTGCTCGACCGCGACGGCAGCATCGCGCGCAGCTTCGAAGGCGTGCGCCTCACGCCCACCACCTACATCGTCAACAAGCGCGGCGAGATCGTGCAGAAGATCCTCGGCGAGCCCGACTTCACCAAGCTGCACGCCCTCATCGACCAACTGCTGGCGGAGTCTGCCTGACGATGCGATCCCGTTCCGGTCTGATCGTCGCGCTGCTGTTGTGCCTGCCCCTGCTCGCCCACGCCCAGCGCGCGGGCAGCGTCGGCGGCTGCGACATCCGCCGCGGCACGCTGTGCACCAACGCCAACCTCAACGGCGCCGACCTCGTGGGCGTCAATCTGGCCAACTCGCAATTCACCCGCTCCGACCTGTCGGGCGCAGACCTCAGCGGCGCCACGCTCAACGAGGCCAACTTCTCCAGCACCGAGCTCACCGGCACCAACTTCAGCGGCGCCTCGATGACGCGCATCAACCTGCGCGCCGCGCGCCTGGGTCAGGCAAAGCTGGTCGATGCCGACCTGCGCAACGCCGTGCTGCAGAACGCCGACCTGCACCAGGCCGACCTCACCGGCGCCCGGCTGGCCAATGCCGATCTCACCAACGCGCGGCTCGAGGGCGCCATCCTGAACAACGCCGACCTGCAGCGCGCCAACCTGCGCGCGGCCAAGCTCAAGGGGGCGTCGCTGGTGGGGGCCAACCTGACGGGCGCCATCCTCACCCGCGCCTCGCTGGTCGATGCGGATCTCACCGGCGCAAACCTCGACCAGGCCATCTTCCTCAACGCCCAGACCGACGGCTGCACCGGCTGCCCCTGAACCGGGCGGCCTGATACGGCAGGCGCCTTCAGCGCCGCAGCGGATTGCGCAGCGCCTCGACGATGCGCGCCGCGATCGCCTGCACGTGCAGCGTCTCGCACGCGGCGCCGATCTCCACCGCCTCGCGCGGCATGCCATAGACCACGCACGAAGCCTCGTTCTGCGCGATGGTGAAGGCCCCGGCGCGGCGCATCTCCAGCAAACCCAGCGCGCCGTCCTTGCCCATGCCGGTCAGCAGCGCGCCCACCGCGTTCCCGCCCGCCGCGCGCGCCACCGAATGGAACAGCGCATCCACCGACGGCCGGTGGCGATTCACCGGCGGGCCGTTGGAAAGCTCCAGCACGTAGTGCGTGCCGTTGCGGCTCACCGCCAGGTGCGAATGCCCCGGCGCCAGGTAGGCGTGGCCGGCGCGCACGCGCTCGCCGTGCTCGGCCTCCTTCACCCGCACCGCGCACAGGCGGTCCAGCCGCTCGGCAAAGGCCTTGGTGAAGCGCTCGGGCATGTGCTGCGTCATCACGATGCCGGGCAGGTCCGCCGGCAGGCCGCTCAACACCTCACGGATCGCCTCGGTGCCGCCGGTCGAGGCGCCAATGGCGATCAGCCGGTCGGCGCCTTCGATGCGCAAGGGCGAGGGTCTGTGCATGGCGCTCCTCAAGTCCGCACCGCGCCGGCGGGCGTGTAGACCGTGTGCCCCAGATTGCGGAACAGGTCGGCGTGGTGCTGGAAGCTCTCGGAATGGCCACAGATCAGCAGGCCGTCCGGGCGTAGCATTGGCTTGAAGCGCTCCAGCAGCTTGCGCTGCGTCGGCTTGTCGAAATAGATCATCACGTTGCGGCAGAAGATCACGTCCAGCGGCCCGCGCACCGACCAGGTGGGCTCGAGCAGGTTGATCTTGCTGAAGCGGATGCGCTCGATCAGCTCGGGCTTCGCCCGCGCCATGCCGGCCGGCACCCCGGCACCCGTGATGAAGAAGCGGCTCTGGCGCTCGGCGCTCATCGCGCGCACGCGCAGCAACGGGTATTCGCCGCGCTGCGCCTGCGCCAGCACCTGCGTGTCGATGTCCGACGCCAGAATCTCCACACGCCGCGTCGTCGGCAGCGCCTCGGCCAACGTGATCGCGATCGAATACGGCTCCTCGCCGGTCGAAGACGCCGCGCACCACACCCGGAACGGCTCGTGCGCCGGCCGCTTGCGCGCATGGTCGGCGAGGATCGGGAAATGGTGCGGCTCGCGGAAGAAGGACGTCAGGTTGGTCGTCAGCGCGTTGATGAAAGCCTCGCGCTCGGCCCCGCGGTCGCGCTCGACGAAATCCAGGTAGGCCTGGAAGCTCGTGTGCCCGGTCGCACGCAAGCGCCGCACCAGCCGGCCATACACCAGATCCTGCTTCAGATCCGACATCGAGATGCCCGCCAACTGGTAGATCAGCCGGCGCGCCTGCTGGAACTCCCGGTCCGAGAACGGAAACTCCCGCGTCTGCCGAATCTGGGTGGTCTGCAACTGGAAGTCGCCGAGACGTTTCTCCATTCCCTCTCGCCCTGCGCCATGAACTGTCCGTGGATATTAGCACCGGCCCGATTCCCGCGCCGTCACTGATGTTGAGGCAGATCGAGCGGCGTGTGAAAACGCACACGTAGCTCACCGGGTTCGGCGCCATGCCCGAGAACTATGTCGCACGCGCAATCAACATGACCATGACCTGAAGTATTGCCCCAAGCATAATCGCGGGATGACACGTCGAAGCCGCAGATCCCGGCGCGAACCGGGCCTCATCGAGATCGCCGCCACCTCCGACTGGAAAGTCTCCGCGGGCATGTCCGCCTTCTGCGCGCTGGCGGGCGGCGTCATCATCCCCGCCCTTTTCGGCGGCAGCCGGATTCTGGCCTCGCTGGTCATCATGCTCAGCCCCATCGCATGGATCATGGCCATCGCGTTCGGGCTCATCTCGCTGATGCGCTACCTGAAGACACGGCACACCCCGGCCTCCTCCGCAACGCGCACGCCATCCAGAGCGGAACCCATCGCACGCAGCGCGCCTGCCAGCACCCCAGTCAGCCCGCCCCTGTCCAGTCTCGACAAGGCCTTCCTTCGCTGCGCTGCCGAACCGTCCGCGACCGAGGCCGTCGCCGAACGCCCCACCGCGTGGTCACGCGAACTCATCGACCGCATCGAATGGAAGCGCTTTGAAGACCTCTGCTGCGAGTTCTACCGCATCAAGGGCATCCGCGCGGAAACGACCCGCCTCGGTGCGGATGGCGGCGTCGACATCCGGCTCTTCCAGGACAACAGCGATCCACAACGCTGCACCGCAGTCGTGCAATGCAAGGCATGGAACCAGGCCGTCGGCGTGAGGGCCGTGCGCGAACTGCGCGGCGTCATGGCGCACGAGAAGGTTGAGAAGGCCTTCTTCATGGCCCCCAACGGTTTCACCGACGACGCCCGCGCCTTCGCCGCCGAAAACCGCATCACCCTGCTCGACGGCAAGCTCTTTCTCGCGATGCTCGAACGCCTGCCGGCGGAACCCCGCCAGCAATTGCTCGACTTCGCCACCGCGGGCGACTGGACCACCCCCACCTGCCCGTCCTGCGGCATCAAGATGACCGCGCGCGACAGCAAGCGCGGCGGCTTCTGGGGCTGTGTCAGCTACCCAAAATGCCGCGGCACGCTGCCGATGCGCGCCGCCGCGACCTGAAACCTCGTGCCGGAGCACGAATTGCGAACCAACTACGTCCTCATCGACTTCGAGAATGTCCACGTCAAGTCGCTCGACCTGCTGACGGCAGAACACTTCAAGGTCATGGTCTTCCTCGGCCCGAAGAACACGAAGCTGCCGGTCGACCTCGTCCTTGCCATGCAGAACTTCGGCGCGCGTGCAGAGTACGTCCAACTCGAAACGGCCGGAACCAACGCCCTCGATTTCCACGTCGCCTTCCACCTTGGGCGTCTTGCCGCCGCGGACCCAACCGGGTTCTTTCACATCATCTCGAAGGACACCGGGTTCGATCCGCTCGTACAGCATCTAAAGACGCGCAACGTCTTCTCGGCACGCTCCGCGTCGATCGAGGGGATGCCCTGCTTTCGAACCACACCCGCCGCATCTCTCGCCCCACCCCCAAGCCCCCCGGAACCCGCCACGCCTTCACCCCCCAACACCACGCCCTTCGATGAGCTGTGCGCAAAGGTCATTGCGCACCTGCGCAACATGAAGCACGCCAAGCCGGCAAAGCAGGCCACGCTGCACAGCACGATTCGAACGAAGCTCGGCAAGGACGTCCCGGCCTCAACCGCCGACATGATCTGCTCGGAACTGGTCAAGCGCGGTCATTTGAAATTGAATGGCGCAAAGGTTCTGTACTCCCTACCCGCGATTGAATGAATGGACAGTTAATACCAACTGTCAATAGCCGGCCATTATGCCCAGTTCCCAGTTATGAACAGTTGCGGTGCGG
>NZ_NOIH01000045.1 GCF_002245655.1 Thauera propionica
GCGGGTGACGCGAACATGCGGTCGGTGTGGCTATGCAGCCGCAACGATGCCATCGGCAATCTCGCGGTCATCCTCGCGGCGGCAGGCGTCTTCGGCACCGGCAGCGCCGTGCCGGACCTCATCGTCGCGCTGGTGATGTCGGGGCTCGCGCTGTGGTCGGGATTGCTCATCATCGCCCACGCCCGACGCGACATGGTCGATTCGGAGCAGGTTCATCCATAGCACCGAGCGCACCACTTGCAAACATACGCACGCTTGTTAGAGTGTGCGTATGGAACCCAACATCACCAAATCCTCCCTTTACGAACACGTCGCCCGCATCGGCAAGGCGCTGTCGAGCCCGAAGCGGCTCGAGCTGATCGAACTACTCGCCCAGGGCGAGAAGACGGTAGAGACGCTCGCCCAGCAGGCACGCATCGACATGCGTCTGGCGAGCGCCCATCTCAAGGCACTGCGTGAAGCGCGCCTGGTGGAGAACCGGCGCGAGGGCAAGTTCATCCATTACCGCCTGAGCGGACAGGACGTCGCCGAGTTGTGGCTCAACGTCCGCGACGTGGCCGAGGCTCATCTGCTCGAACTGCGCCTCGCGCTCGAGCAGATGAGCGCCGCCCCCGATCTGCTCAGTGCGGAGAGTCGCGAGTCCCTGCTCGCCAAGGCGCGCAGCGGCGACATCGTCGTCATCGACGTACGGCCCGAATCCGAGTACGCAGCGGGGCACCTGCCGTTCGCGCGCTCGATGCCGCTCGGCGAACTGGAAAAGCGACTGGCCGAATTGCCGTCAGGCAAGGAAGTGGTCGCCTATTGTCGCGGCCCGTTCTGCGTCATGTCCGACGAGGCGGTCGCCTTGCTGCGCGAGCGCGGCTTCACCGCACACAAGATCACCGACGGCGTCACCGAATGGCAGGCGGGGGGGCTGCCTGTCGAGCGCTGATTCATTCAACCTTCACCACAACAAACGACACAAGCGAGGAGACATCGCATGAGAAGTATCGGATTCACCCTGCTGGGCGCCCTGTTCAGCCTGTCGGCCATCGCGGCCGACGTATCGATGGCCGTGCCCGGCGCCCAGACAGCCGCCGGCCAGAAGGTGCTGACTTTCATTGCCAAGGATCCGCCCGGCCAGCGCTGCAACGGCAACCTGCAGGTTGCGGCCGAAGTGGCCAACACTTACCGCGTGCCCATCCAGCTGCTGCCCTCGAGCCTGGCGCAGGGACTGCCCGCGCCGGCCGTGTTCTACGGCAACCAGCTGATCGTCGCCGACGGCAAGGAACACAACGGCGCAGCGAGCTACCAGATCGTCGCCGACGTGCTCGATCTCGAGGGTGTGGCCAAGCAGGACAAGTCCGGACTGCTGTTCCAGGACACCGTGCGCCGCGACTTCGACGCACTGAAGGCCACCATCAAGTCGGGCGGCAAGTAGGCGCCCACGCAGCAAGGAGGTGACCGTGAACACGCTCTTCATCCTCAACGACGGCCCCTACGGCACCGAGCGCAGCTACAACGGCCTGCGCCTTGCGCGTGCGCTGGGCAAGCTCGACGGCGAGACCGTGCGCGTCTTCCTGATGGGGGATGCGGTGGCCTGTGCCAAGGTCGGGCAGAAGGTGCCCGAGGGCTACTACAACGCCGGCGACATGGTGCGCATGGTCGGTGGCGAGGTGGCCCTGTGCGGCACCTGCATGGACGCGCGCGGCTATGCCGACGAGGACGTCGTGCCCAATGCGCGCCGCAGCACCCTCAAGGAGCTGGCGGACTGGACGGCCGCCGCCGACAAGGTGCTGGTGTTCTGATCGTTCCCACCCATAGCCCGCAGACGAACTCACGGAGACAAACAACATGCCCTTCAGGCTAATCCGCGCGACCGCCGTAGCCCTGGCCGTCATCACCTCACCGGCTATCGCTAACGCGCAGGCCAACGAGCAGGCCGTCGATGAGATGGCCGGCTACCTGGATTTCGTCGAGTATGGCGGCGGCGTCATCTTCGCCGAGCAGATTCCGCGCGAGGACTGGCCGCGTTTTCACGTCATCGATGCGCGCGATGCCGGCCAGTTCGCCAAGGACCACATCCCTGGTGCCGTCAATCTCGAATGGCGGCGGGTGCTTGCCGAGCGTGACAGCATCCCGCGCGACAAGCCGGTGCTGATCTACTGCAACACCGGCAGCCTGTCCGCCCAGGCCGGCTTTGCGCTGCGGGTCGCGGGCTACGAGAACGTCCGCATACTGCAGGGCGGCTTCGAGGAATGGAAGGCCAAAGGCGGCTTCGACGCGGCGAGCAAGGCGGCCGGTCAGGCGAAGCACTGAGGCATTCATGAAAGGGCGCGAGAGCGGCATGCCGGACGAGGCGTACTGGGCCTCGTTCTTTGATCCTCATGCCGTCCTGGATCGGCTCCGGTTGCCGCAAAACAGCAGCTGTAATGTGCTCGAGTTTGGCTGCGGCTACGGCACGTTCACCTTGCCAGCGGCATGCCGCACGCGTGGCAAGATGACTGCGCTCGACATCGAGCCGGAGATGGTCAGCCTTGTCGCGCAACGTTCACAAGCCGCAGGACTGGTGAATGTCCATGCGGAGGTGCGCGACTTCGTCGAGCACGGCACGGGCGTGTCAGCTGGTTCGCAGGGGCACGTCATGGTCTTCAACCTGCTGCACATCGAAGACCCGCTGGCCCTGCTGCGCGAAGCCCACCACACGCTTCAACCCGGCGGCACGCTGTCGGTGATTCACTGGCGCAGCGACATCGAAACACCACGTGGGCCGCCACTAGCTATCCGACCCAGACCGGAACAATGTGCAAGCTGGTTGACTGGGACTGGGTTCGATTCAGTCGTTCAAGTGGGACTGGCGGCCGCTGCACCGTATCACTTCGGGATACTGGCAACACGTGCAGCAGACTGAATTCCATTACCAAGCTCTTCGACGCTGAGCAGCCTTTGATCGAGGCCGTTCCAGCTTCGTACGCGACGTAAACTTCGCGAAGGCACGGGCCGCGTCGTTCGCACACCAGGAGGCTTTCGGAGCTCACCGGTCGCTCGAATGACGGCTCTGCTGACACAAGGTATGGCAGCAGTTGGCCGATAGTACCCTCTGGGCATCATCACCGTAAGCAGCCGCCCGCCGGCAAAAGGTGCGTGGCGGGTAGCCGCGCCGGGTTCAGATCTCAATCTGCTCAGAGATCTCCAAGGCATCATCGACCTCGATGCCCAAGTACCGCACAGTCGCCTCAAGTTTGGCGTGGCCGAGCAGTTGACCTGCCCCGGGATTATCGGACCACGTGCAACTTGAGAGGACGGCTCACAGCGACACGCAAGGTCTATAGTCCAATTCGAATGCGTGGAATTTCGAGCGCCACTGATGCGAAGTCAGCCCTGGAGGCCGCCGATGCCCCAGTTCAAGTACCGCAAGCCTCAAGGCTACATACCGCCTGTTGGACACGAGGAGCTTCTGGCTCGCTACGCGAGCGGTGAGCGCTACTTCGAACACGCTTCACTCCGCCATGCGATCCTGAGCGGAAGAACACTGAGCAATGTAAACCTGGCCCACGCCGACCTTAGCGATGCGTATTTGGACCATGCAGCCCTGGATGGAGTCGACCTGACGGGTGCGGTGTGCGTCAACGCCGACTTATCCAAGGCGTCGCTGTATCAATGCTGTTTTGCCCATGCGGACCTGCGGGGTGCCGTCTGGTACATGACCGGTCTCAGGCACGTGAGCTTCTTCGCTGCGCAGCTTGACGAGGCAAAGTATCTGGAGTGCCTTCAATGGTCCGACGACGACGAGCGCCCCGGGCTCATGCCCCACCACGCGACCAAGCGAACGTGCTTTGTCAGCTATGCCTCGTCAGACGATGCGCTCGCCGGACGTGTCGCCGAGGGCCTTCAGCGCGCGAACATCCCGCACTGGCTCATGCCCTTCGCCAGTTGGTTCGGTCGCGATTCCCTCATCGGCGATCGGACTGTTGCTGATCATTTGCGGCGCAGCATCGGTATGTGCGATGTCTTCATCGTGGCCCTCTCGCTTGGCGCTTTGGAGAGCCGGTGGGTGCAGTTCGAGATCGATGTGGCGACGAAGCTTCATCGGTCGGTAGGCAGACCGCAGCTTGTCGCGCTGATGGGCGACTCCGTGACTGGCACGGCCGCTGCACTCCGGGATTTCGAAGTCATCGACTGCGTCGGCGAGCACGAAGCGGCCGGTTTGGAGCGCGTCGTTGCACTAATGCGTCGGTAGCTCCAGCTCGCTGGATGGAGAAGCTGCCGCTCGCCGTCGCCTGACAGAAACCTGCCGATGAAACGCCGGAGTAGTGAAAGTCCAGTTGGGTCGAGTCTGGCAGGGGAGTTGTTAATACCGCCAGATCAAGCGATCGTGACTTAGAGGACTAGTCGGTCGCGAGCGACTGGCGTCCGTACTCGGCCACGCGCCTCAGAATTCCGCTGCACATCGCAATGCCGACCGTCGACGCGATAATCCCGCCATGCCCGAAACGCTCTTCCTGTTCGATCGCCCTGAAGCTGTCGCCCCCTGGTCCGCCATCGACGATCGCGTCATGGGCGGTGTGTCGCGCAGCGCCCTGCGTTTCGATCCGGCCGGTCATGCCGTGTTCAGCGGGCAGGTTGCGCCGGACAACAACGGCGGGTTCGCCTCGGTGCGTGCATCGGTTTCACCGCTGGCGGCAGGGGACATCGACGCCATTGAGCTCGTCGTGCGCGGGGACGGCCGCCGCTACAAGCTAAACCTGCGCATCGATCACGGCTTCGATGGTATCAATTACCAAGCCGCCTTCGCGCCCCCCGCCGGTATCTGGACCCGGCAGGAATTGGCCTTGGCTGACTTCCAGCCGACCTGGCGCGGTCGGATGATCCCCGACGCGCCGGCGCTGCGCGGTGCGCGTATCGAACAAGTCGGGCTGATGATCGCGGATCGCCAGTTCGGGGGCTTCGAGCTGGCGATCCAAGGGATCTGGGCGCGGCGCGAGTGAGCCTGGCTCCGGCGCAGATCGCCCTGACAGGCCAAACCTAACTGAATCGCCCCGGGTTTCGAGGAGGCCGGTTGGTTTAAGTTAAGACTGCGGTCTCTGTCTTCTCGGCGAGTTGCCGGAAGTAGTTTGCCTCAGCTTCGGCCGGTGGAATATAACCAATCGGCTCGAGCAGTCGGGTGTGGTTGAACCAGTGCACCCATTGCAGGGTGGCCAACTCCACCGATTCCCTGCTCTTCCAGGGCGCGCGGCGGTGAATCAGCTCAGTCTTGTACAAGCCGTTGATGGTCTCGGCCAGTGCGTTGTCATAGCTGTCACCACGACTGCCCACCGACGGTTTAACGCCAGCCTCGGCCAGCCGCTCGGAGTAGCGGATGGACAGGTACTGAGCGCCTCGGTCCGAGTGATGGACCAAGTCGTTGGCATTGGGCCGTCGTTCGTACAAAGCCTGCTCCAGCGCATCGAGGACGAAATCGGTCTGCATGGTGCGACTGACGCGCCAGCCCACGATGCGCCGGGCGAACACGTCGATGACGAAGGCGACATACAACCACCCCTGCCAAGTCGAAACGTAGGTGAAGTCCGACACCCACAGCTCATTGGGGCGGCGGGCCTTGAACACCCGATTGACCCGGTCCAGTGGGCAGGGCGCCGAGGCGTCGGGAAGCGTCGTGCGGACCTTCCTGCCACGACGTACCCCCTCAAGCCCCAAGCGCCTCATCAACCGCTCGACCGTACAGCGGGCCACCCGGATGCCCTCACGGTTCATCTGCAGCCAGACCTTGTCTGCACCATAGACCTGCCAGTTGGCGTGCCACACGCGCTGGACCTCGGTAAGCGCCCGGCGAACCCGTCTTGCCGTTTCGCTCAGACGCTGACGGCTGGCTGCCAGCGATGCGGCAGCAGTTCGCCAATCCTGCTGTAGGGCT
>NZ_NOIH01000046.1 GCF_002245655.1 Thauera propionica
GTGGGCGCGGGCGGGCAAAGAACGCCGCTCAGTGACCGGTTACCCCAGTCCGGCCTTTGTCACACCGCACTTTGAAAGCACATACACGAATCGCCGGATCGAAGATTTCAAGTCGCGACTGGGACTCCCTACGTGTCCATTCACCCCTTTCACGAACGCCTTGGCCTCTTCCAACACCCGGCGTTGCGCCTCAGTTCTGATCATGACAACACGGGGCCGGCCACCTTTTGTGCCGTCGACGACTTCGATGTACGCCCCCTTGTCCGCCCGATACGGCTTGAACATCACCGCTTCTTCACGGCGCAGCGCGAACGCCAAGCAAAGGCGAAGCTGCATACCCACGTACTTGTCAGTTGCGGACACCATCCGCATCACCGCCTCGACATCCACCCCCGCAGCCGTCCACGAGTGGTCATAGGTCGCCGCAGCCGTGCGGGTGACGCTCTTGGGGTCCGCAACGAACTCCGTCGATCGTCCGATCATTCCGGTCTTGCCCAGCCACTCGGCCAGCGTTCGCAGCACTGAAATCCGGTTCTGGATGGTCGAAGCGGACAAGCCATCCGCCTCCCACTTCCGGGCCAAGGCCTCCACGTGCTTCTTCTTGAAGTTATCCAGGGTTCTCAGGTGAAAGCCCATCTGCTGCAACTGACCGAATGCAGCGAAGAGATCAATCTCCCGCTTCTCGATCGTCTTCATGCTCACCGGCTTGTGGCGACCCTTACGCGGACTCGTCGCCCGGCCTTTGGTCTCAAGCAGGTAGATCAGCCCGTCTTTCCAGCCCATCCGCTTCCAGGGTTGCGGCTGTGGTCTTCTGGGGGAGGCGTCCCCGATCGCGTCATCAAGAGGGTTAGCGGTATGTCGTCTCATGGCTTACCTGCAACAAACAGTGGAGTCCTGGATTGCGCAATCCACAACCAACGCACCCTGTCAGTTCTGGATTGCACAATCCACACGAGCCTCTTCTGCAGCTACCAACTGCTTCGGCCTCTCGGCCAGGCGCTCGAGGTGCGCCCATCGGCAAATCGCGAATACGTGAGCATCTGCGTTCCGACACGGAGATTCATTTCTGCATCACCGTCCCCGGCCGACCTGTCGAGGTCAGCCACCTTGCGATCCATCGTGGGAGTCCAAGGGGAGATTAGGTGGGAGCCCGTCACGTCTCCCTAGAAGTGTTGTCGTCCGGCCCGGCCCGCCATCCCTCCCTGCGACCAGGAGGGGGGTCCGTTTACGCGCGGCGAGAGGTGCGCCCAAGCAGATCACATGGTCTGTCGGAACGCGGGAACACGCGCGAATGCAGGAACTTCGATATTGATTAGCTACTACCGGGCCGCAACAAAGTGGTAGCAGGGCCCGGCTTGGGCTCACGTCGTGTGAGCGGGGACTGGCGCGGTGGCCACGAGGCGTGGTGCCTCTTGTGCAAGCTCAAGGTCACTGGGGACCGAGCAGGTCGCCGGCAAAAGCGGCTGAATGTCCGTGTCGGACGGTGATGCTTGTCGGCTTGGTGCCGTCGCTGTCGCCCTATTCCGGGGCTTGGCGTTTGGAAGGGCTGCGTTGCGGTTGGCAGCTAACCGGTCAAAGACGAGCCGAATCTACACAGACAGAGAAAACGGGTCAAGCGGTTGTATGCGACGTGCTTTTGATTCTTCCCGCCTTTCACCTGACGAAATCTCACGGAACGCGCGCCGTTATTGCTGTTCGCGATCACTCTCTGCACGCCCATTTAAAGTGAAACGCCTGATGCATCGACTCAGTTCCAGGTCGAAATCCGGCTGATTCAAGGGATCGATGCCATCGCCTCGGACTGCCGGATCAGTGCAACGACTAGCAGGGCCAACTGCGTGCTGTTGGGAGGAAGTGCGGTGGTCTGTTTCCGGAAACGCGATTAGGTCTGTAACGCTCAATAGAAAAGGCTCGGAAACGTCCATTTTGCGGCGGTTCATTTGTTTGCATCTGGTCAATTGTGAGCGAACCGTCGTTGCGTGAGCCACCTCCGTCGCAGAACCGTCGGTGCACTATGGTCTTGAGGTGGTTGCTGGCGTTTCGTCGTTAATGCGTCTTAACCGGGTCCAGACTGGTCGTAAAAAGGCGGCAAGCCCGTCGATTCTCATGCGCTCCCGCTTAAATCGACCAAAACGGGATGTTTTACGGACCTTGATGCCCGAGGGTGAGGGGATAGGATGGGCTGGTCATTTCATCAATAGGAGGTTCCATGACTCAAACCATCGTTCGGGCCATCGACGTCGGCTACGGCAATACCAAGTTCGTCCAATTTCACGCAAAGGGCAGTGAGATCGCATGCAGCCTGTTCCCCTCGATCGCTCCCCAGGCAAGCTCGGGCGCGGATCTGACCGGCGGTGTCTTCCAGCGCCGCAACACCATTACCGTCGAGGTCAATGGCGTTCGGTATGAGGTCGGGCGCGATGCGCGGCTTGCCCAAGATCCAAGCTATGGGCGAACGCTGGATGCGGACTTCTCCATGACTGACGCCTATATGGCATTGGTCCGTGGGGCGATCGCCTACATGGGGGTCCCTCACCTCGACCATCTGATTCTTGGTCTGCCGGTGAACACCTATGCGCAGCATCAGGACGCGCTGATCAAGCGAATGACCGGCGTCCACCGCATCCCCGATCAGTCAGGGAATCAGATCGACGTCGAGGTGCGTAGCGTCACGGTGACCCCTCAGCCCATTGGGGCCTTCTTCGACTACACGATCCGGAACAACGTCTATGGCCGCATGCGTAACCAGACCAACCTCCTGATCGATCCGGGCTACTACACGCTGGACTGGGTCGTGGCCCATGGGGTCAAGATGATCAATGCGCGTAGTGGCGCCCACTCGGGCGGGATGTCCTCGATCCTTGCGACGATCGGCGAGTCGGTCAGCAAGGAGCTCGGCCATCAAATCTCGGACTTCTCGACCATCGACGATGCGATTCGAACCGGTACTCAGCCCCGTTTCTTTGGGAAGCAGCGGGACATCTCGTCGCACATCCGACTTGGCAAGGAAAAGGCCCGGCAGTTTGTATCGGTGCTGGCCAACCGGGTTGGCAATGGGGGGGTCGATATCGACAACATCATCATCGCCGGTGGTGGCGCTGAATTCTTCCGGGAGCTCATCCAGGAGAAGTTCCCGAACCACGAGCTGGTGATCACCGAGGATCCGGTGTTCGCAAACGTGCGAGGGTTCCAGCTGGCGGGCGAACAACAAGTTCGCAGCCAAGGATTCAACGCTGCCCGTGTTCCCGCTTAGGGGGAGCACGCCATGCGTGAGGAGTCTCTGACCCGCATGAAGGTGTGTCACGACGAGTCACCGGAGCTCTACGAGATGCTTGAACGCTTGCCCTTGAGTCGGCTTGCTCGACAAACCGCGTTGTTGCGCGTGTTGCAAGCCGGTTTCGCCGCTATCGAGACGAATAGTGAGCCGGCTCTCAGGGGGCGTTGTGCTGACTATGAGAGCAAGGGCGCCCACGCCGGTTGCACAGCGGGCAGAGCTTCGCATCGACGGGATCAGCACTGAGGATGGCTACGAATGCGCGCGCACATGCCCCTGATCTCGACGACCAGGCGAAAGCAATGATGCGACTTGTTAACGGATGAGTAGAAAGACAATGGAAAGAAAGCCGATCTCCTTGAGGGCGACCATCTTCAACGATGAGTTCCCCGAGCTCTACGAGCAACTGGAAAGGATGCTGCCCACGCACAAGTTCCGGCGCAGGACTGTGCTGCTTGAGATCCTGCGAAAAGGCTGCCAAGCCATCGAACACGGCACGGTCGAGGCGTCCTATGGGAGCCCCAGATCGAATGGGGCGGTGCAGGAACGGCTCACTGAGGGGCGAAGCTCCCCGTCAGAAGGAGGTGCCTCGCACAGTACCAAGGGGGCGCCAACTCCACCGGCATATCACGACGTGGAGATTGATCCATCAGATCTGGACGAGATATTTGGTAAGCGGAGCGCAGCCGCGTGAGGACGAATTTGCCCTCTTGAACTCTGGTGCTTCCCCTGTAGAAGTGAAGGTGAGGGATTTCCTCAAGCACTGTCAGGAGAAGCACCATGAGCAAGATCCGCAGCACCTACTTCATGAAAGATTTCGCAGACGATGACCCGCGCAGCGTTCAGGCTGCCATCGAGGGTCGTGACGACGGGCGGTCTGCTCGCTACGAGCGTTACGCCCATAAGCACCTCGACACGGCCCGCACGATGAGCGTGAACGAGGTCTATCAGGCCGGCGTTCGGGCGGCCAACGGGATCGACCCTTCCAGCGCCGGTGCCCGGCGTCCGAGCCGCGGGATGTTCCGCCTCGCGACGCCGGTGCTGGGGCTTGGTCTCGGCGTCGCCCTCTTTACTCTGTTCAACGGATGAAACCCTTACCGCTCCTCATTTTGATGCTCCTGCCGGTGGTCGCTTCGGCCAACCAGCAAGCGAAGCTCGACTTCGACAACACCCGTCCGGTGACCCAAGCGTCGGTCGCTGCGGCCGCATCCGAGCCTTCGCGCACGGCGGCTGCGGCGACCTGCACCTGGGAGAGCGTTGGTCGCAAGTGGGGAGTGAATCCTTACATCCTGTTCTCGATTGCCAAGACCGAATCAGGGCTCAACCCGCGCGCCGTGAACAGGTCCAATGCGAACGGCAGCGAGGACGTGGGGATGATGCAGATCAACTCGTTCTGGTTTCCGAAGCTGGCGAAGTTCGGAATCGCCCGCGAGCACCTGTTCGATCCGTGTGTGAGCCTCGATGTCGCCGGCTGGATTCTGTCGCAGAACATGGAGCGTCACGGCAACACCTGGAAGGCGATCGGGGCCTACAACGCCGTTACCCCGTCCAAGCAGCAGGTCTATGCGGAGAAGGTGTTCCGCAACCTGCCTCCCCAAGCCAACAATGCACGCTGAAGATCTCCACCTCCTGAACGCCTCGATGATGCTGCCGGCTTTTGTCCATGCAGCCGCTCTCGGCTGGGCGCCAAGTGTGGTGCTTCCGTTCTTGGTGAAAGTCGCGCCGTGGCTCGTCGACGGCAAGGCACTGCGAGAGGCGGCCCCCTTGCTGGCGGGCTACAGCCTGGGCTTTGCCGTGATGCATGACCGGATCGGCTACTGGCCGATGGATCTCGTGGTCACGCTGGGTTGCTTGGCCGCCTTCTTCTTCTATTTGCGGGCCAGCCGCCGGGGCTAAGCCGCAGCGCGAGCGGCGTCAGCCGGCTCGAAATCCTCGGGCATGAGCTCGATCGAGCGAAACAGCGTCCGCGCCTTGCCGCTCGTGGCCGTTCCATCGCGGCCCAGATCTCCGAAACCCCGTTGCTGCATGTCGAGTTCGGCCAGCTCGAACCCGTTGGTCGTGCGCGTGAGTAGCTCGACGCGCGCCAGGGTCTCCTCTTCGACCTCGCGGGGCAGGTAGGCGAAGAACCACGCCTCACCTCCCTTACGGGCCAGCCGGCCGCGGAACTGGTGCAGGGTGCTCACGCCGTACCGGTCGGCTTCCACCACGATGAGCATGCGAAGGTTCTCGATGGTGATGCCGATCTCGATGATCGAGGAGGCCACGACGATCTTCTTCTGGCCTTCGCGGGCGAGCTGCATCGCCTCGAGCTTCGCCTCGGTGGAGAGCTTGCCGTGCAACACGATCACTTGGCCAGGACACAGGCGCTCGAAGCGCTCGCCGGCGGTGATCACGGACTTCACGTCATCTTCGCTCTTGCCTTCGACGCGGGGGTAGATCACCGCGACCTGGTAGCCGGCTTCCACCGTCTCCTTGAGCTTGGCGAACATGCGCTGGCGATGAGACTGATCGACCACGTAGGAGTGGATCGTCTGCTGGGCGTGGCGCTTGTCGACCTCGATGCGATCCTTGCCCCCGTACTGAAGCAGCGCAAGCGTTTGCGGAAGCGGCGTCGCGGAGGCCTCGAGCACGTTCGTGTCCTCGGTGCAGAGGGCTTCGCGCTGCTCGACCGACATCTTCTGCTGCTCGTCGATCACCAGCAGATTCGGGTGCCACTTCGCCCGCTTGGCCACCGAGAAGATCCGCGTGGTGGCGACGATGATGGGGTTCTCCTCCCAGTCGATTGCAACGCCCTTGGTGGCGTCGGTCACGAGCGCGACAGGGCACTCCGGGAAGCAATGGCGGAACTCCCCTGCGATCTGTTCGGCAAGGATGGTGTTCGGGACGAGGATGCACACCCGCGCCCCTTTGGCCTGCGCAGCGACGGAGGGGACCATGTAGCACAGCGTTTTGCCCACGCCGACGTCGGCCGAGAGGATGGCATCCATCGCGTAGGGCTCGGCCAGGAGCCGTGCGATCGCCACGATTGCCTGCTCTTGCGAGCGCTCACCGGTAGTCGGTGAGAAAGGCAGTCGCGCCATCAGGGCACGCACGTCCTCTTCGCTCGTGCGGATCATGGTGAGCATCCGAAGCGGACGGTGCGAGGCTTGCTCGGCGCTGTGCTTCACATAGGCGACCGCGAGCTTTCGGGCGGACTTCATCGCCCACTCGGCCATCTGCATGGATCGTGGATTGTGCAATCCATAAAGCAGCAGCGCCAAGTTGCCCCTGATGCCGGCGAGTTGGAGGATGTCGGCTTCCTCCATGCCGCTGAAGGCTTCTCGGATGGCAAAGCAGGTTTCCGCCACCACGGCGTTGTCCTTGATCGACTCACCCACCGCCTTCCCGACCACCGCGGCCGCCAGCACACCGGCCTTGCCCGCGTACACCGGCATCACGCGGTGCGCCCACTCGGCAGGCACCAGTTCAGGCCCGTTCAGATAGATCCGCTCGTTGTAGAGCGACGGCTTGCAGACCACGAAGGCGCGATCGCCCACGGGGATCTGCTTCCAGGGCGTGAAGCGGACATCACCAAAGACGGTAAGCCGGTGTTCGGCGCCAGCCCCATCAACGACCCAGACGTGGAACGCGCCCTTCTTCGTGGGGTGCTTTATCGGCTCGCTGCCGATCGTGAGTTCGAGCATCACGCGCTGGTCGATCATGTCGGGCAACTCTGACGCTTGGCACAGGCACGTGTAGTCGACGTGCTTGCGGGGCGCCCAAAGCAGCGTCTCGAAGGCGTGCGTGATCCCGACCTTTCGCATCGCGGCCAGCGGGGTGATCTGCTCGGAGTCCTTACTCATGCTTCACCCGCAAGGCATTGCGCACGTCGATGCGTTGGTCGTCTGGAAGCTCCCGGTACAGGCGCAGCACCTTGGCAAGCCGCGGTTCGCGCTTCGCGCCCTCTTCGCCCGTGGGTTCAGCGTTGAGCATCTCTTCAAGTGAAGTCTTGGCATCACGCTCGTTCAGTGCCGTGACGATGCTCACCACCTCGGCCAGGTTCTCCTCGTTGGCGACTCGGCTGGCGAGATCGAGTGTGCTGATGTTGGCCATGCACATCTCGTTGACATCCTCTCCGGCCTGAAGGCCGGAGATTCCTACGGCGC
>NZ_NOIH01000047.1 GCF_002245655.1 Thauera propionica
AGTCGCCCCTGAATAATCCCCCACCTTCTTTCCTCACGCGGGCTGACACCGATTTTGGCCTTGCCTGATCTCCCAGTTTCCAGTGCAATCACGCTCAGTTTCTGGAAGATTTTGAGAGCTCACTCCCGATGACCACCCCGGACTTTTTCCGCGCTCGGCTGGACGCCATGATCGATCTTCGCCACCCGCTGGCGGTCCTGGCCACGCGGATGCCGTGGGCGCAGATTGAGGCGGCGCTTGCGCCCTGTTTGACTCGCAAGGATCGTCAGGGCCGCGCGATCGAGGGTGTTGATCTCTTCGGCCCGACGACACACGTGGTGGGTGCGGGCACAAGTGCAGCGGGACGACCGCGCCTGCCGATCCGGTTGATGGTGGGCTTGTTGTATCTCAAGCATGCTTTCGGCGAGAGCGACGAGACCGTGGTTCAGCGCTGGGCCGAGAACCCTTACTGGCAGTTCTTTTGCGGGAGCGCGTACTTCGAGACCCGCCTGCCGTGCGACCCGAGTGGCCTGACGCGTTTCCGTCGTGTGCTCGGTGATGCCGGGGTTGAGGAGTTGTTGGCCAAGACGATCGAAACTGCAGTCTCGATCAAGGCGATTGCCCCCAAGGATCTGGAGCGCGTCATCGTCGACTCCACGGTGCAGGAGAAGGCCATCGCCTATCCCACCGACAGCCGGCTGCTCGATGTAGCCCGCCGTAAATTGGTGCTGCTCGCCAAGCGGGCCGGTCTGGTGCTGCGCCAAACCTTCGACAAAGAAGGGCGCAGCCTGAAGCGACGGGCCGGCGGTTATGCGCACGCCAAACAATTCCGGCGGCTGCGCGGTGTGCTCAAGCGTCAGCGCACGATTCTGGGTCGCGTGATGCGTGACTTGGCACGGCGTCTGCCCGCACTCCCCGAGGACATGCAGCCCATCGTCACGCGTTGGCTCGAGCGCGCTCGACGCATTCACACCCAGCGCCCCAAGGACAAGAACAAGCTCTACGCCCTGCACGCCCCGGAAGTGGAGTGCATCGGCAAGGGCAAGGCGCGCCAGCCCTACGAGTTCGGAGTGAAGGTGGGCATCGCCACCACTGAGCGGGGGAACCTGATCGTGGGCGCACGGGCGTTTCCCGGCAATCCGTATGACGGCCATACCCTGGCCGAGCAGCTCGAACAGGCGACGATCCTGATGCAGGACGTCAAGGGCGCCCCCAAACCACACACGGCCATCGTGGATCTGGGCTATCGAGGGGTCGAGGTGCCCGGGGTCGAGATCATTCACCGCGGGCGGATCAAGCGCCTGAGTGCCCACGCGCGGCGATTATTGAAACGGCGCCAGGCCATCGAGCCGGTGATCGGGCACCTGAAGGATGACTGCGGCTTACGACGGAACTGGCTCAAAGGGGCCGAAGGCGATGTGCTGCACCCGGTACTGTGCGCGGCCGGCTACAACCTGCGCTGGCTGCTGCGGGCGGTGACCCGCCTGGGGCTGAAGGCCCTGTTTGTGTTCTGGATGTTGATCGGGATGCTTGGGCGGGTGGTCAGCGACGCACCAGCCTGCCCGCAGAATCAGCCGCTGAAAGCGGGAAATTGAATATTTCAGGGCCGACTACAAAGCCTGCTCCAGCGCGTCGAGGACGAAATCGGTCTGCATGGTGCGACTGACGCGCCAGCCCACGATGCGCCGGGCGAACACGTCGATGACGAAGGCGACATA
>NZ_NOIH01000048.1 GCF_002245655.1 Thauera propionica
GAGTTGCTCGCCTGGCTCGATGGCATCGATCTGTCGCGAACGCGTCGCCTGGCGCCCGTGGCTGCCAGCGTCGTGGGGTAAATGTCGGCCGCAGGGGCAATCGGTGATTCACCGCATTCACGCAGACGGACTGCACGGGCATGCTTGTTCCCATGAGCCTGCCTGCCCCGATCGATCGCACCAGCCTGCCCACGGAGGTTGCTCCGCTGCAGGATCTGGTGCTCGAACTGGGGCAGCAGATGCAGGCGATGCGTGCGCAGTTCGACGCTCAACTGGACACCCTGCGTCACCAACTGGCCGAGCTGCGGCGGCGCCTGTTCGGGCCGCGCAGCGAGGTGATCCACCTCGGGCAGACCGAACTGTGGTCCGATCCAGTCCAGGTCCCCGTGCCGAGCGAGGAACGTCGCCAGGTCGGCGCCCACACCCGGCGCAAGGGCGGGCGGCCGGCGATCAGCCCGGATCTGCCGCGCCGGCGCGTCGAGCACGACCTCTCCGATGCCGAGAAGGCCGGCTACGCCTCGCTCGAGCGCATCGGCGAGGAGGTCTCGGAGTTGCTCGAGTACATTCCCGCCCGACTGGAGGTCATCCAGAACGTACGCCTGAAGTACCGCTGCGAGACCGCCGACGGCCGCAGGACCGTACGCACGGCCACCGCCCAGGGCTCGCCGCTCTCCAGGAGCAACGCCGGCGCCGGGCTGCTCGCCCACGTGATGGTCTCGAAATACCTCGATCACTGCCCGCTGGCGCGCCAGTCGCGGATCTTCGCGCGCCAAGGCGTCGCCCTGTCGCGTCAGACGCTGTGCGACTGGGTGCTCGATGCGACCGCGTTGCTCGCCGTGTTGATGCCAGCCTTGCAGCGCCACGTGCTCTCGAGCCCGGTGATCTTCACCGACGACACCACGCTGTCGCTTCAGGCCCCGGGCAAGACGATCACCGCCCGCATGTGGGTCTATCTGGCCGGTGGGCAACAGAAGGACGGTGAGGGCCAGTGGCAGAAGGTGGCCCCGGCCGCACTCTACGACTTCACGGCCGATCGATGCGGGACACACCCGCGCCGGGTCCTGGGCACATGGCGCGGCTACTTGCAGGCCGACGACTACAGCGGCTACCACGCCAGCTTCCGCGAGGGCGTCACCCACGTGGCGTGCTGGGCGCATGTGCGGCGCAAGTTCTTCGATGTGCTCAAGGCCGCCCCCAAGGGGGCGCCCCCCGGGCTGGCCGATGACGCGTTGCGCTTCATCGGGCTGATCTACCGCATCGAGCGTCGCCTGGCCGAGGCCGACCCAGACGTGCGTCTGCACGTGCGCCAAGGGCGCACCCGGCGTGTGCTGACCGCGTTCCACCGCTGGCTCGCCCATCACCAGCCGACGCTGCTGCCGCGCTCACCGCTGGGGCGCGCGGTTGCCTATGCGCTGTCGAACTGGACGGCGCTCACCGTGTTTGCCGACAGCGGTCTCCTCGCCCCGGACAACAACGCCGCCGAGCGGGCGATGCGACCGGTGGCGATCTCGCGGAAGAACTGGCTGTTTGCCGGAAGTCCACGTGGCGGACGGGCCGCTGCCGTGGCACTCTCGCTGATCGAGACAGCGCGGTTGAACGACATTGAGCCCTACGCCTACCTGAAGGATGTGCTCACGCGCCTGCCCGGCCACCGCATGGACCGGCTCGACGAACTGCTGCCGATGAACTGGAAGCCCGCGCCCTGATGGATCCCGCCACCCTCGAAGCCCTCAACCGTGCAAGCTCGCTCGAACTGTTCCACCTGTCGCGCGTGATCGAGCGCCTGATGTCGGATCCGTCGCGGATCGTGCAGATCCGGCTGCATCTGAACCTGGGGCAACGGGTACGCTTCGTGGACGGAAAAGCGCCGGGCGCCGCGCTGCAGCTTCGAAGCGGCACCGTGGTGGCGATGAAGGACACCCAGCTCACCGTGCAGGACGACGCCACCCGTGCGACCTGGACGCTGCCCTACGC
>NZ_NOIH01000049.1 GCF_002245655.1 Thauera propionica
ACGAACAGCCGGTTGTCTTTGGCCGAACGCCCTCTATCGCCGGGTTTGCCGGGTAGAAGCCCTTCGATTGTCTGCCACTGTTCATCTGTCAGCACCATCCGAAGCATCCTGATCTCCGCCCAAAGATCAGGATGTAAACACAAATCAGCAAATGTGAACAGCCCCTAGGAAAATAAGATCATGAGCGACTGGGATTTTCTTTACGAGATGAATGAGCGCGGATACAGCGCGGAGGAGATAGCCGATGCTGCCGGCTCCGGCGCTGCGCCTTGGGAATGGGAATACATAGATAGGGCATGGGTGGATTCTCAGCTTGAAGATGAGACGGACGCGCCTTTTAAAAGCAGAGATGGATTCCCCTTAAGTACACTTGAGCAAACAGAGATATTTCACGATCTAATCGATTGCGCCATACGGCATTTTGAGAATACGGGCAGGTACTTGCAGATTTGGGGGGAGTTGGGGGAGATCTACGCTGAGATAAAGTTCGGTCTTCGTCGTCATGGGACACACACGGCCGGTTCTGACGGAACAATTGACGGAAAGCTTGTTGAGGTGAAAACCATCTCGCCTGAGAAAGCCAGCGACCTAGTGCTGGTAAAGAGCCAAGGAGACTTTGAGCAATTGCTTATCGTTAGAATTGATCGTAATTTCCAATTCAAAGGCAAGCTCTTTGATAGAGAGGTACTAAAAGGAGTTGGTGGAAAATTCCTAAGAGGGCGACTCAACGATGACATGAGCACTGCCTAGCGGGGGCACAATTTCGCTCCGTCTGGTTGCTGGACGCTGCGTAGCAGGGTCACAGCGGCCCGCTCTACTTTAAGCGGCAGATTTCTTCGACGGTGAGCGGCGGCAGTGGGTCGGGTCGAGACAGACGGGGGCCGTCGGCCTTGCCGCATCACTGGCGAAGGTCTCGGTCCGGCCGAGGCTGTGTCAAAACGCGCTTGCGACCTGTGGCGGTGGGAAAAGATGCTCGCAACGCCCACGCAGCGTCGCTTCCCGTGGGAGACGGCGCCCTTCTAGCAGCCAGATCGTGGTCATCAGTGGGCAATTCCTCATCCGATCTACCGACTATTCGGGTTTTTACACACCCTCGGCCGAGGCTGTGTAAAAACGTGAGAAGCCGGCAAGTCAGTTGAGAGATTTCCCACTAAGGGCCTCTTTTTCTCGCATGAAAGACGACGATGCCCCACTGCAACCAACCACTTTTCGCCTTTGCGACCATTTCTCCCCACTACGGCAAGCCGTGCGCGCGTTTTTACACAGTCTCGGCCAGAAGCTGTCACGAACTTGTCCGAAGGCCTTCGCCGTTCACTGGTTGCTTACCTTAGTCCTGCCGATCTTGTGCAGTTTAAGGAAACCATACGTCCTTTCCGGGCGAATCACGTTCGCTGTCATCTCCAGCGCCGAGCCCATGCTCTCGCCACGTGGCCGCCGCACTTTCCTTAGCTCTGTCAGCATATTCGCTGACTGCTCGAGGTGAGCCAATGAGGATCTCGGGATTATCCATGGCGATTGCGAGCTTGACCATCGCCTCCACCTGCTCCTTGCTGGTGTCCACTGGGAACTCAATAGCCCTTCCATTGGCGCTCCTAATCGAGACCTTTTGAGCACCACGGCTGGCTAGGTATGCACAAACGCCGGTGATGGCTGCGCCCACCACGCCGGCGCCGGCTGCTATTAGAGCTACCGTGATTGTCCCATAGACCTCGCCCGGGCCTGGCTTCCGGCCTCGGTAAACGAAACTATGGCATTCCCCGGAAACGTAAAACCCCTCCAGCCCGATCTCCGCCGCGCTAGGCTCGAAGCCATCCACGTACCGGATGGTGATTCTTTCTGTGTGCGGCATAGGTGTCTCCGAGTTGAACCTGCCTGGAAGAGGTATCGGGCTAAAGAAATATTGGCGAAGCAGTTCTCGCAGCGGTGGGTGTAGCCTTCGGCAACGGGGTAACTGCTGTCGCTCCTTTCCCGTCGAGCCCTCCATATCTCGGGCAGTGCCCGAAGCATTGGAGAGGGCGGTCATATGTCCCATAGATTTGCCAGCAGGTACAAAGTTTCTCGCGAAGAAGCGGTTCGCTTGGGAAAGAGCCGGCAGCCTTCGCCTCATCGGGTGTGGATCGCAGTCATTGGGCGAACCGAGAAGACCAGGCGAGTCGCTTGATTCTTGAGCGAGCTGTTCGCGCGCGACATCACCGATAGTTCTATCACTGGAAGCATTGGAGTCCTGAGCTTCGCCAGCAATCCATAGGCATAGGTAGCACTTGCTGCATTGGATGCCGTTATACTGCACAAAGAGATTTCAGAACCCGCCCACCGGATTGGTCGTCCGGCGGGATGAAGTGGCGTAGCGGCCAGAAAAGGAGCTGACCTATGAGCACACCCCACCTTGGGGGCGCCAGTATTTCTGCGCGTACCCGTACCCCGTCCGTCGACCTCGCACGTCTCGCCGAACTACTGGCGAAGGCGCTTGATCCGGCTAGGACGCCGTCTTCAACCCTGTTTGACGCCGGCGCCAAACGTTTGGACGTTAATCTCGGCAGAGCGCTTCGCCTCCTGTTCAAGGAGCCCGGCTTCACGGATGACCTTTCCTTCGGGGACGACAAGGGATTCATCCGAGAACTGGAGATCCCGCCACGTGGGACGTCAGCTAAGGTGGGAGGTCGGCTTCTTCCTGGCAGTGAGGCTAAGGTCACGAGTGCGGTCGAGCGGTTGCACAACGCCATCTCGAAACACCTCGACGCGGCGTTGTCCTCGACCCATTTGCGGGAACTGGCGGAATCGAGTGCGGCAAAGGCGTTGAACGCTCTAGCTGAGAGCCTCAATGTTCGCTTACCAGAGTCTCCGCTGACTGCCAGTATGGTTCCCGTTGGGTTCGCGTCGTCTGACCGCAAGGTGGCCGAGCGCGAAAGGGATGTGGCCAGGTTGCTTTCGGCCGTCGAGCTAGTCGATGGCCGCGATTGGCTGGAGCGGTTGCTCGATGGAATTCGTAACCAACTCATCAACGAGGACTGGGACGAGGACGACATTGGGCCGATTCTTAAAACTGTTCGCGACCAGCGAGATCAGCCCGGAAGCCAGATTCGCCGTTTCTTGGATTTCCTTGACGACGAAGCTATGGCTCGGGTGCGCCTAATGGTTAGCTTCCGTCTGATGCAGTCTGTCGTGGCACATAGCGACAGGGCTGGTCTTCGGGCCTACGTCGAGCGTGTCCTCAGGTGCTTCGAGCTCTTTGGAAGCTCATCCGGCAGGTCGTTGCCGCTCGACGTGAGCATCACCTACGGCCAGCGCAGCAGCACAGACCTGTCAGACCATCTGCGGAAGGCCTTGTTTTACGGCTGCCTACCCGTGTGGGCTGAGTGGTCCGTGCAGTTGTTCGAGGCTCGAGTAGCCCCGGAGAAGGGCGTTGCAACCAAGCGGGAGGTTTCGTACCGGTTCCGGGTCAATGGCAACAACCCGGAATCCGGGAAGCCTGCTTTCGTGACGCGCCTTGACCGACTTGAGGAACGGCTGTTCGCTGAGGAACGACGCGGCGCGAACCACACTAAGGCCATCGCTGAGGTGGTGTTCCTGTGGCTGGTCATTCCGAGTTCGATTGATGCCCCCTTGGCTGAGGCCCTTGAGACACAGGCCGATGCGATTGCCGCTCAACTTAAGGCTGACCCGGAGGGAACAGTGCGGCGCTTGATTGGTGAGCTGCGTAGTCGAGAGAAGGTCATGGACCAGATTGCGCAGGCCTTGGTTAGAGTGCTCCAGACCAAGTCGGCCAAGCTTGTGGACGATGCAAACCGGACCGCTGACAAGTTCTATGTCGCTGTTCACCGTGGCATGGTGGACTGGGCAGTTGTCCGCTCGATGGCGTCCCGCAATGCCGAAATTTTGGTCAAGAACGATTCAGGCCAGGACAGCATCACGTGGTTCCAGCATTTAACGATCACTGAGAACCCTGCAGAGGTACGGGGGCTGGCGTCCTATCCGGTGGAGACGCGCCTCATGGAGCGGTCAATTTCGCCTACTGGCAATCGGCGGGAAGTCCGGATGGTTCGAGACTTGACGCAGCCCATCCTACCCGTCCATCTCGTTCCGTATCGCGCTGGTAAGTCAGCCGATGGTACCGAGACATGGGCGCCGAACGACGCACTTGCAGCGACCTTTGATGCCGGCTGTGGCGTGCGCTTTCAGTACGATGAGCGGTCGTTGACGCTCACCAAGAGCGCCAAGAACGAGGAAAAGGCCAAGGTCGAGCAATTACGCGCAAGCGCCTGCGCGGCATTCGCGCTCGTGGGCTACCTGACGCTTTGGGAGTTGGTCCGGCGCTTGCAGGCGGATGGACACTCCACAGACCTCGCGGTGCATTTGATTCGCCTTCAAGCCAAGGGTAAGGAGACTCAGCCGGAGGAGGGTACGTCGGCTGTCTACGCGGCGTGCCAGGCCATCGAGCGAGCGCTCTCGCGAGAGTTGCTCGTGAAGATGCAGGGGTTCAACACCCAAGGTGAGGTTCGGACAGCCGAGTTCAGGAAGAAGAATTCCCTTCTCGCGCTTCAGGCTGGCTTCCCGATTCACACAGCGGTGGGTGGGGCTTTGGACAGGGTGGCAGTCATTTCCTATGTGACTCGCCCGTGCGATGTGCATCCACTCTATCCTGATGCTGACGGGTTCCTGTTCATTTCCCGGTCCTTCCGTGCGGACCGCGACAGCGAGGGGATGATGAAGGTATGCGTGGACCGCATGCAGTCGCGGCTCGTCGAAAGTCGAAAGGCGTTCCGTGAACCCCAACTCATCCTTGAGGAAATCGCACGCCTCCGCTCCGATGGGTACAGGCACGTCGTATTGCTTTCGCATCACTTCGGCAACCGGCACATCGGTCGGGCTGCGGAGCGTCACGCGCCACACAGTACCCACGAGTTCCTCGAGTCGGTGGCGACCAAGTTTCCGGACGTCCTCGTCTATTCGCTGAGGCGAGACGTCTTTCCCGCGACGCGGCTCCACACCCGATCCGCGAGTGAGAGCGCGTTTGAAGTGTCCACATTCACCGACCATCAGCGGATGTACGAGCAGTCCGAACGCGACCTGCTGCGCGGCCTGCAGCCGGTCTACACGTTCGCGACCCTGGCGGTTGTCTCTGAGGGGGGGCGGCCGCAGTCAGGCTTCTGCACCTACTTCTACGACGTTGAGCAGCGCCTTTCAAACGTGGAATGGAGTGAGGCAATCCGCCAGAACATCCTCGGCACAACCCCCGACGGAAAGGCGGCGCGCGAGACCATCCTGGGTGTGCTCCGGGCGCTCCACTTCCTCGAGAGTGAGCGTGCTGCAACAAGACACCAAGTGCTCCCGGTACTCGACCCCTTCGGCTGGGTGGCGCCGACTACCACTGCGGCGGCCGGCGAACTGCAGGTTATGGAGCGTCGAGGTAAGGGCAATGTCCTCCTCTCGTTCCCGGCTCTCCTAGCTCACGTCACTAAGGTGCTCCACAAGGACCGAGAGGCTGCCTGATGGATGGACTTACTTTCCAGGAGCAGTCGGTTGTCTGGGGGCAAGCGTTTGAGATCCTGGTCAAGCGCGGCGTCCTAGGCTGTCTTGCGGATTGGAAGCTCATCGACCTGGAGTCCGAGCATCTGTCGCCTTGGCGGAACACCAAGGTTTCGACCATTCATAGGGCTGTCATTCGCGAACTTCAGGTCATTGACGAGACCTTGAAGGAGCAGCTTCATTCGGCGTTGCAGAACATGGCAGCGGTTTCCTATGGGCTCGGATACACCGCAATGCGGGAGTACCTCCGCAAGCTCGACCGGCCTCTCGGCAATGGTGACCTCTCTGTGCGCGCCCTCTGGTGCCCGCTGTCCATGCCTGGAGGAAACGACTTCGAGGCAGAGCGCGAGCTGCTATGTGGAGGGATTCACCAGACTCTTGGGCTCGGTGGGTTTGTTGACCCTGCCCTTGCGGACAAGGGGATGCCGGCTAGGGCCGACTTCCTCCTCTGGTTGTCGGGCTCTCACAAAGAGGACCACCTCCTTGTTCAAGAATATTCGTACGACATGCTGGCGGAGCAGGGTGATTTTCTTGAGGAAAATGCCCACCTAGGGGCCCTGCTACGGTACCGGCGCTTGGTGGACTCCCGTAGTGTGTTCGCCCGCGTCTCCGCGGAGGTCGAGGAGGAGAGGTTCGAGCTCTCGGACGATATCAAGACGCATCTGAATGCACTGACCTCGGACAACAAACCGTTCTACAAGCTGTGCCAAGCGTCTGGTTACGCAGAGTCGACGGTTCGCGTGTTGGAGCGCCATGGCCTGCTCAGGAAGCCCAGCATCGTGAGGGCACTCGCCATCACCCCGAATGGCCTTGAGAGTCTGGCGGCAAGGTTCGTTCCGACCGAGACTAAGGATCCGCGCTTCGCACTGATGCAGCAGATGGGGTTCGCCTATCGGCAGGTGGCGAAGACAGTTGATGGAGACATGGAGCGGCTGGCCGTCGAGGTGGAATCCGTTTTCCAGCAGCTTGTCGGCCGACTTCCCCGGGACCTTAGACGCGGGCTGAAGGGACTGAAGGAATCACCGAAGCCTGGCGAGGACTACTGCCTCGACTTTGAGGAGGTGGTACCAGAGTTTGCGAACCCCATGCAGAAGTACTCGAAAGAGGACGCCTTGTCTCTCGTCCCCGACCATCAGGACCTTGAGGATTACTTCGGCAGGCCGGCGGCGACCGCACTCAAGGAGGCATTGGAGGAGCTCAAACCAGGTCATCAACGAGTCGCCCTACGCGATATTCACGCGGCGGCTGTAGTGGCTGGAATGGAGGCTGCGCGACCGGGTAGGGTTAATGTCCTTGCACTCGAGGGAAACCCGGGTATCGGCAAGACAACTGCGGTCACGCGTTATCTTGCGAAGCAGCAGTCGGGGTACCTGTTTGTGTACGTGAGTCCCCGGGTGGTCATCAATCGGGATGTCACCGAAAAACTTGCCCGGAAGAATGGGGCACCATCCGGCATCCTTACTGTGACCACCAACGCACAGATCATCTCTGCTGCGGAGCGGTACCACCGCACACTGGTCGAGAGAGGGGTAGACGAGAGGCGCAAGGTTGACGGGGCTGTGGTGGTCGATGGCGTGGCGGACCTTGTCAAGCCGAAGGGAAGTGTGCTGCTCCTCACCCCGGAAGACGAGCAAGAGATTGAGGCGAAGCACGCGGGCTCGCGGCTCGGCAAGATGACGCTCTCCGAGAACGAGGACATGGTCGAGGAGCGCCCATTGATGGGAGTGCTTTCGGCCATGTCCGCGACGACGCGCGAGTTGCTTGCCGTGAATCCGGGAGTGAACCGCGCGGTCCTCACGGCAGCCCTTCAAGGGTTCCGCGAAAAGGGGAATGGTAGGAACACCATCCAGGCCTTGGAGAAGCTCTTCTGCGAGGCCGGCGAGAAAGGCCGAATGCGGAAGGCTGGGATTGAGGAGCGACGCGAGTTCGCAAAACGGATGCCGACAATCGTCGTGATGGTCGACGAGTTGGCCGGGGATGGCGCCGGTGCCCCCTTTGTGCATGCCGTGGCGACCTGGTTGAGAGAGGAATTCATAGACCCATTTGCGGGAGAGAGCAGCCCCTTCACGATTGTTCTTGTCGTCTCCGACGCCTCGCTCGGTAATGAGGTCGTTCTGGATCGGTACCTCAACGCGGGGGACAGGACGCCTGACAAGGTCCTGGTCTCGAAGTCCCGAGGCAAGAAGCATTTCGATCTCAAGGTTTCGAAGGTGCGTGTGGGTGCCGGGAAACCAAAGGTTCTCCACGTGATGACGAACAGCTATCCGGCCAGTTCGCTCAGCATTCGGTACAAGGTGAACCTGTCGGCCGTCCGGATTCAAGAGAGGCAACCCGGCCTTCTCGAGACCCCGCGCCAAGCCATTCGCAGGGCTGCGGATGAGGCACTGGTGGTGAGTGCGGCCAACGAGATCAAGGGTGCCGTCGCCAGTGGGGCGCAGCAGGTTATCTATTTTGCGCAGGATAAGCTGTTCCTACGCTCCCTGCGTGGTGCGCTCTCGGCCGAGGCCGACCTCGGGCTAAACGACAAGAACGTCCAAATTCTCGACTCGTCGGTGCCGGCCTCTTGGCGCAAGAAGCTCGTCGAGGAGGAGACCAGGGATCGAGTTAAGGTCTTCCTCATGACGTCATCAGGGGCACGGGGTGTCTCATTTCCTCGCACGGATGTCATCATCGCGGCGGTGCCTCGGTTTAACGTCGAATCGGCCCTCATGGAAATCGCCCAACTCATTTACCGCGGTCGTGGCAGTTACCACGACGAGAGCGGAATCGAGGTGTCCGGCGATGGGGTGCCGCGCAAGCTCGTGATGCTGATCGATGATTTCCTGGTGCATGAGGAAGACTTGGACCGCCGGCAGTGGCTGCGGCAGTCACTTGACCTGATGACCCTGTTGGTGATGCTGCGCGCCACGATTTTCACCCGTATCACGGGCGATGCTGGCTTGCGTCAGAGCCTGGCGTTGGTGCCCGTGGGAAGCGTGGGCGTGGACGAACTGCTGAGTCTCATGTCGCAGTACGTCACCCAGTTCCTGGCGGAGGCCGACACCTACGTGAAGGGTAGCGGCAGCAAGGAGCTAGCTGGGTTGGTGAGCAAGGCACGTACCAACTGTTATGAGCTGTTCGGACGGTTCCGGTTGCAGGCGACCGCCAAGCGGGATGCGGACGGCTGCTCGTTCGTGAAGGAGCGGGATGCCAGGGAGTATTTCGAGCAAGCGAGCGGGCCGATTGCCATGTTGCTCCCTGATGGCGAGGGGCGCCCGAAGATTGCTGATCACATGTACTTCGCTGGCCCGATGGCCATCGAAAGCTGGGCGCAGTTCGACAAGCGCGAGGTGTTCGCATTCGAGGGACAACTCACTAGGGTGGAGCAGATGACCCGCCAGCTCTACGGTCAGCTTAAGGAGATCGACGCCACCGAGGCCCTTCCGGGTAGCTTACGGATCCCCGCGGCGAATCTATTCCGACTGCTCGCGAGGGAGAAGTTTGGCGCCGCAACCGAGTTCAACACGCTCAAGGAATTGCGCTCCCCCAACACGTGGATTGCCGTTCCCGCCGCCTACCCACAGTTCTTGCGGCCGGTCGGTAGTCACGACGAACAGCCTCGACCCTTGATGGAGCCTGAACTGTGGCGGGATGGTCTAGGCCGTGCTTTATCGGCGAGTGCCGCTGTAATGCCAGCGATACCACGATATGAGGGGTTCCCGTGGGTCGCGGGTGTCGGGCAGACTAACCCTTTGAAGTTTGATGTGGTGTTCGATGACCGATACTTCATGGCCTCGAACGAGTTGAACTTGCTGAACACACTTCTGTTGTGTGACACCCGCGTGTGACGCAACGGTGGTGCGGGCCGACAGCCAGCGCGTTTCACGCGGTGATTGGTGGCGGCAGGTAGGGGGGGCGGGCTCTCACCAAGGACATCAGCTGTGAAATTATTCACAGCTGGCTTCGGGTAAGTGCCGAGTTAGGTTGGTTCCGGTTCGTGCAACTACGGTCTAAATCGTAAGTTTTAGACGATAATGACGTTCTCACAACACACAGGAACACTGGTAATGCCTTATTTCATCGTCACAATGGAAGGTGGTGTTTTTGAGAAGTTGATTGTCGAAGCTGATCATGAGGTACAAGCGTACGAGACTGCAGACGACATCTCCGGCTGCGCCGATCTGGGCGAGCCTGTCGACATGAGCGCTACGCTGGCAGAAGAGGTCATCGGACAGCCCTATCCGATTTTTAGCCGGGCATCTGTTGATGCGATGTGGTTGAAAAGGGAGCAGGACCACGAGGGGCGTTGACCCGCTGCAAAGGATTGCCGTGTGTTGAGCTAAGTATCATTGGAGGCCTCTCTCCGCCTTCCTCGGTCACGCACCGTATGCGGGGTTTCATGGAAAGAGCCTGCGTTACGCGGGCTCATCATGTCTTGTCACTCGCGGGGGGCAATCAGTTCCGGGCCCTCAACGCGAACTTTTCCGACTGCGGTCGCCAGAGGATGCATTCGAAGCATTGCGTTCGGGCGTGGCACCAGGAGTAGCCGAACGAGCTCAGTGTTGTCGTCCTTGATCCGCCAGCGTGCAGATCTTCAGGCAGCACGTCCAATGGCACTCGGTCGTGCAACCGCAGCATCGCGTTGTTCACCTGTAAGCGCCCGGCGAACCGGTCTTGCCGTTTCGCTCAGGCGCAGACGACCGGCTGCCAGCGGCGCGGCAACAACTCGCCGATCTTGCTGTAGGGCTGCGTCGGCAGGAGTTCGAGCACATCCTTCAGGTACGCACAGGGTTTGTGGCCATTGAGCCGCGCGGACTGAATCAGGCTCAGGATCGCAGCCGCGTGCTGGCCTGCGCGCAGGCTCCCCGCGAACAGCCAGTTCTTGCGCTTATGCAAAGGTTGGCATAAGCGCAACTATGCGCGGTCGTCGATTATGCAAGCCCTTCGGCCTCGAGTGCGGTCCTCTACGGAGGGTCGCGTGCTCTGCTTTGCATAATTTCAGAGGCTTTCGAGGAACTTGAGGACGGCGTCAGTCGGACGATAGCGTTGGCGTTTCCCCGCCCCGGGCGGCGCGATGGTGG
>NZ_NOIH01000005.1 GCF_002245655.1 Thauera propionica
CTGCAATGGGTGCACTGGTTCAACCACACCCGACTGCTCGAGCCGATTGGTTATATTCCACCGGCCGAAGCTGAGGCAAACTACTTCCGGCAACTCGCCGAGAAGACAGAGACCGCAGTTTTAACTTAAACCAACCGGCCTCCTCGAAACCCGGGGCGATTCAATGTGCCACAAACCCGAGGCCTGGAAGTGAATCCGACTAAAGTTGTCCGCGAACGGATAAAGACGCTCACGGATCTCCCGAACATTGGCAAGGCGGGGGCTGCAGATCTGAACTTGCTTGGCATCGAGAAACCGAGTGATCTTGTCGGGCGCGATCCGTATGAGATGTACGCGGAACTTTGCATCATCAGAGGGTGCAGGCAGGACCCGTGTGTGATCGACGTTTTTATGTCAGTGACGCGTTTTGTGGGCGGGGACGATCCGAAGCCTTGGTGGACGTACTCGGCTGAGCGCAAGAAGGCGATGCAAGGTCGGCGCGAAGCATGACGGACGGTGTATGACTCCACGCGACACAGCGCCTGCGGCCGAGGCACGAACGACCTCTGGCAGCAGCTCCGCGCACCTGTGGGCCGACCTGCGCGCAGCGCTGCGCGGCACGAACGCCGATTACACGCGTATTCCCCTGAAGCGCGCGGTGTTCCTGCTGGCCGTGCCGATGATGCTGGAGCTGGTGCTCGAGTCGACCTTCGCAGTGGTCGACATCTTCTTCGTCGCCAAGCTCGGATCGTCCGCGGTGGCCACCGTCGGCCTGACCGAGACCTATCTGTTCCTGCTCTACTCGATCGCGATGGGGCTGGCGATGGCGGTCACCGCGATCGTCGCGCGGCGTGTCGGCGAGCATCGGGGCGATGAGGCGGCACTGTCGGCGGTGCAGGCCATCGTGGTGGCGGTACTTGTTTCGCTGCCGTTTGCCGTGGTGGGCATCGTCTGGGCGCAGGACCTGCTGCGGCTGATGGGGGCTGACGCCTGGGCCATCGAGCACGGCTACCGCTACACCCAGTGGATGCTCGGCGGCAACGCGGTGATCCTGCTGCTGTTCGTCATCAACGCCATCTTCCGCGGCGCGGGCGATGCGGCGGCGGCGATGCGCGTGCTGTGGGTCGCAAACGCGTTGAACATCGCGCTCGACCCGATCCTGATCTTCGGTTTGGGGCCGATCCCGCCACTCGGCATCGAGGGCGCGGCGATCGCGACCAACATCGGGCGCGGCGCGGGTGTGCTGATGCAGCTGTGGATTCTCGTGCGCGGCAGCGAACACCTGCGCATCCGGCGCGCCAGCCTGCGCTGGCATGGTGCCACCCTGATGCAGATCGTGCGCACCTCGTTGGGCGGCATCGGCCAGATGATCGTTTCGATGACGGCGTGGATCTTCCTGATGCGCATCCTCGCCAGCGTGTCGACCGAGGCGGTTGCCGGAGCGACGATCACGATACGCGTCATGATGTTCACGCTGATGCCGGCCTGGGGCATGTCCAATGCCGCCGCTACGCTGGTCGGGCAGAACCTCGGTGCGGGCGAGCCTGAGCGCGCCGAGGCCGCCGTGTGGCGTATCGGCTGGATGAACATGGCCTTCACGCTCGCGGTGTCGGTCGCGTTCTTCTTCCTGCACAACGAACTCGTCGCGCTGTTTTCCGATGACCCTCGGGTCATCGCCATCGGCGGCGAATGGCTGGCCATCCTGGCGTATTCCTACTTCGTCTATGGCTGGTGGATGGTGTCGGTGCAGGCTTTCAACGGCGCGGGCGACACGATGACGCCGACCTGGATCAACCTCGTGTTCTTCTGGCTGATCCAGATTCCGCTGGCCTGGGTCCTGGCGCTGCCCCTGGGGTGGGCGCACTCGGGCGTGTTCTGGGGCGTATTCATCTCCGAGACCGCGGTCGGACTGTTTACGCTGTGGCTGTTCAGCCGTGGCCGATGGAAGACGGCAAAGGTCTGACCGCAGCGCTGGGGATGCATAATTTTCGACAAGCCTTCAACGAACCCACCCGAAAGGAAACGCGTCGCGATGGACATCCCGCGGATATTCAACATCACCGAAAGCGCTCACCGCATCCACAACCCGATCACACCCGAGAAGCTCGCCACGCTCGGCGCGGCGCTGCGCCTGGAGGCGGGGAGCCGAGTGCTCGACCTTGGCAGCGGTTCGGGGGAGATGCTGTGCACCTGGGCACGCGATCACGGCATCGTCGGCACCGGCATCGACCTGAGCCAGCTATTCACCGAGCAGGCGAAACGGCGGGCGGCTGAGCTCGGTGTCGCCGATCAGGTCAGCTTCATCCATGGCGACGCCGCGGGCCATGTCTCCGACCAGAAGGTCGATGTCGCCGCCTGTCTCGGCGCCACCTGGATCGGTGGGGGCGTGGCCGGCACGATCGAGCTGCTGGCGCGCAGCCTGCGCCCGGGCGGGATAATCCTGGTCGGCGAGCCCTACTGGCGGCAGCTGCCGCCGACGGAGGAGTTTGCCAAGGGCTGTCTTGCCGGCTCGATCGCCGACTTTCTGATGCTGCCGAAGCTGCTCGCGTCGTTCGGGCGGCTTGGCTACGACGTCGTTGAAATGGTGCTGGCCGATCAGGACGGCTGGGACAGATACGAGGCAGCCAAATGGCTCACCATGCGGCGATGGCTTGAGGCCAATCCCGGCGACGAGTTGGAGGAGGAGGTTCGGGCCCAACTGAGCTCGGAGCCCGAGCGCTACGCCGCTTACACGCGCGAATACCTGGGCTGGGGCGTGTTCGCGCTGATGCCGCGGGCCAGATGATCAAGCCGGCGGCGCAATCCGCAGCGGAATCGTTACCGGCCCGTCGTTGACCAACTGCACCTTCATGTCGGCAGCGAAGCGCCCGGTCTGGACGATGGGGTGCGCGGCCTGCGCCCGGGCGACGAAATGTTCGTACAGCGCCTTGCCGGTCTGAGGATCGGCGGCGTTGGTGAAGCTCGGGCGGTTGCCGCCCGCGGTGTCGGCAGCGAGGGTGAACTGGCTGACGATGAGCAGCCCGCCTGCCACGTCCTGCACCGAGCGGTTCATCTTGCCGGCCTCGTCGGAAAAGATCCGCAGCTTAAGCACCTTGGCGAGCAGTTTGTCGGCCTCGGCGGGGGTGTCGCCGCGCTCGGCGCACACCAGCGCGAGCAGGCCTGGGCCGATCTCGCCGATTGTTTCACCGTCGACGATCACGCGCGCTTCGGAGACGCGTTGCAGCACTGCGAGCATTCGGGCTCCTTCACAAGAAAGACGCCACCCGCAGGTGGCGTCGCGAGCGATGGCGGCCGTCGCGCTGGCGACGGCAGGTGGGGTCAGACCGCGGCCAGCGCCTGCTCCAGATCCGCGATGATGTCGTCGATGTGCTCGATGCCGATCGACAGGCGCACCATGTCGGGCGATACGCCGGCCTTGGCCAGTTCCGCCGGCGACAGCTGGCGGTGGGTGGTCGAGGCGGGGTGGCAGGCGAGTGACTTGGCGTCGCCGATGTTGACCAGGCGGGTGATGAGCTTGAGGGCGTCCTGGAAACGGCCGCCGGCTTCGAGCCCGCCCTTCACGCCAAACGACAGGATGCCCGAGGCGCGGCCACCCATGTACTTCTGCACCAGGCCGTGGTCGGCGTGGTCGGCCAGGCCTGCATAGTTCACCCAGTCGACCTTGGCGTGCTTCTTCAGGTACTCGGCCACCTTGATGGTGTTGGTGCAGATGCGGTCCATGCGCAGTGCCAGCGTTTCGATGCCCTGCAGGATCAGGAAGCTGTTGAAGGGCGAGATGGCTGCGCCGGTGTTGCGCAGCGGCACCACGCGCGCACGGCCGATGAAGGCGGCGGCACCGAGGGCTTCGGTATAGACCACGCCGTGGTAGGACACGTCGGGTTCGTTGAGGCGCTTGAAGCGCGCCTTGTGCTCGGCCCAAGGGAACTTGCCCGAATCGACGATGATGCCGCCGATCGAGTTGCCGTGGCCGCCGAGGTACTTGGTGAGTGCGTGCACCACGATGTCGGCACCGTGCTCGAAGGGGCGGCACAGGTAGGGCGAGGGCACGGTGTTGTCGACGATCAGCGGCACGCCGGCCTTGTGCGCGATCTCGGCCAGGCGGCCGATGTCGGTGACGTTGCCCAGCGGGTTGCCGACCGATTCGCAGAAGATCGCCTTGGTGCGTTCGTCGATCAGCGCAGCGAAGCTGTCCGGGTCGCGGTAGTCGGCGAAGCGCACCTGGATGCCGAACTGCGGCAGGGTGTGGGCGAACAGGTTGTAGGTGCCACCGTACAGCGTCGACGCCGAGATGATGTTGTCGCCGGCTTCGGCGATGGTCTGGATTGCGTAGGTGATCGCCGACATACCCGAGGCCACGGCTAGCGCGCCGATGCCGCCTTCCAGTTCGGCGACGCGCTGCTCGAGCACCGCGGTGGTCGGGTTCATGATGCGGGTGTAGATGTTGCCCTGCACCTTGAGGTCGAACAGGTCCGCGCCGTGCTGGGTGTCGTCGAAGGCGTAGGAGGTGGTCTGGTAGATCGGCACCGCGACGGCCTTGGTGGTCGGATCGGGCGAATAGCCGCCGTGCACGGCGATGGTTTCGAGCTTCATGTGTCAGGTCTCCCCTTCGGTGAAAGTGCCGGGGAGTATAGCCAGCGCGCGGGGGATATCGAAATAACGGAACAATCCAAGGCGCTGCCTCAAGAGTGTGCTCGCTATGGGCCAACGCGGCATGACCCGGTACACTCCGCGGCCTGACTCACGCGATATCACCCGGAACCTCATGGCCCAACTCATCCTCAACCCCGGCAAGGAACGCTCGCTGTTCCGCCGCCATCCCTGGATCTTCGCCGGTTCGGTCGACCGCCTCGACGGCCGCGCGCGGCCGGGCGACACGGTGACGGTGGTCACGGCCGAGGGCAAGGCGCTGGCGCGCGCGGCGTGGTCGCCCGAATCGCAGATCCGAGCCCGGGTGTGGAGCTTCGACGCCGAGGCGGCGATCGACCACGCCTTCTTCAAGCGCGCGGTGGCGGCCTCGGTCGCGCGGCGCGCGGCGATTCCGGCGCTGCGCGGGCAGGAGGGCGTGCGCCTGATCCACGGCGAGTCCGACGGGCTGCCCGGCGTGATCGCCGACCGCTACGGCGACGTGGTGGTGCTCCAGCTCACCAGCGCCGGCGCGGACAAATGGCGCGAGGCCATCGTCGCCGGGCTGGTGCAGGCTACCGGCTGCGCGGCGATCTACGAGCGTTCGGACTCCGAAGTGCGCGGGCTGGAAGGCCTGGCGCCGCGCACTGGCTGCGTGCATGGCGAACTGCCGGCGGGCGGGCTGACCATCGTCGAGAACGGCGTGCGCATGGAGGTGGATGTGGAGGGCGGCCACAAGACCGGCTTCTACCTCGACCAACGCGACAACCGCCTGCTGACCGGCCAGCTCGCCGCCGGGCGCGACGTGCTCAACTGCTTCTGCTACACCGGCGGTTTTTCGCTGCAGGCGCTGGCCGGCGGGGCGAAGTCGGTACTGTCGATCGACTCTTCCGGGCCGGCGCTGGAATCGGCGCGGCGCAACCTCGCGCTCAACCCGCAACTGGACGCGACCCGCGCCGACTGGCACGAGGCCGACGTGTTCAAGGCGCTGCGCAACCTCAAGGACGAAGGCCAGCGCTTCGACCTGATCGTGCTCGACCCGCCCAAGTTCGCACCCTCGGCCGCGCACGCGGATCGTGCCGCGCGCGCCTACAAGGACATCAACCTGTTCGGTTTTCGCCTGCTCAACCCGGGCGGCATCCTGATGACCTATTCCTGCTCGGGCGGCATCGGCCAGGAGCTGTTCCAGAAGATCGTCGCCGGCGCCGCCACCGATGCCGGGGTCGACGCACGCATCATCTACCGCCTGTCGGCCGCGCCGGACCATCCGATCGGGCTGGCGGTCCCGGAGGGCGAGTACCTCAAGGGCCTGGCCTGCCAGGTGGGTTGAACTGCGCCGCCACCGCCAGATGCCGAGACAAGGACACGCTGTTGTGTCCGATCGTCCGGCCTCAGGCATCATGGCGCCCCCCGCACTCCGATAACCGCAAACAAGGCCCCGCATGTACCCCATCCACGATACCGACGCCCAGTTGCTGCTGGCCACCCTGCTTGCCTCGAAGCGGCGGCCCGCTGCGCTGGCGGAGATTGTGGCCGCCGCCGAATTCATGGGCTACCCCGTGACCGCGCCCAAGGCCTGGGCGAGCGCGTTCGAGCGTTTCTCCACCCACGGCCTGCTGGTGGCCGAGGGCGAAGGCTACGTACTCACGGCGGTTGCGCAGGCGATGGCCGGCGGTTTGCCGAAGAAAGCGGAGACCGACGAGCGCGTCTTCCTGGTGCGCGAAAAGCTGTCCGCCTACAAGCCGCTCGCCGAAAGCGCAGCGATCGAGATGAGCGCCGAGCAGTTCGAGGCCGCCCTCGCGGAACATGCCGCGCTGTCGCAGCAGGGTGGCAAGAACCTGCTGATGCCCAAGCCCAAGCGCGATGACGACGACCGTCCGCGCCGCCCGCAAGGCCGTCGCCCGTTTGGCAACGCCCGCCGCCGTCCGTGATGGCGCATCGCTTGCGCGAGGCCTGCCTGCAATGATCCCGTCCGCTGCATCTCCTCCGCCTGCCGACAGTCGCGGTTCGCGCGTGGCACTGATCTTCGCGCTGACGGCGGAGCGACTGTCGATCTGGTACGAGCACGGCCAATGGCCGACCGAGGCCCAGGGCGCCACGCTGGCGGCGGACTGGCTGGCGCGCACCAGGCGCACCCTGCCGCTGGCCGAGCGCCGCCACCTGTCCGACCTCAGTGACCAGCTCGCGCGCCAGATCGCCGGCACCTTGTCGCGCGAGGCGGGGCTGTACACCACCCACGAAATGATGGAAGCACTGGACCCGAACTACGAGTCCGAGCTGGCGCAGTCGCTGATGGCCGAGTGCCAACGCCTGCTCGACGCTGATCCCGGTCCGGGGCAGGCGTAACTACGACACTTCGGCATCAGCCGAAGCGGGTCGGCGGCACCGTTTGCCCCACGCTGTCGGCTTCCGTCAACGGCTCGCCCGCCACCGTGCGCAGCGGGATCACGCCGGCCCACACCGGCCAGTCCAGATCCTCCGCGTCGTCCTTCACCCCCCAGTCGCGCACCTTGGCGGCGGCTTCGCTCAGCGCGATACGCAGCAGCCCGGTGGCGTTCAGTTCCTTGTCGGTGATCGGGCGCAAGGTGTCCCAGCGGCCCGGGTAGAGGCCGTCGATGAAGGCGCGCAGGCTGGCGAGCTTGTGTGCGGGATCGGTCACCAGCTCGAAGCGGCCGTAGATGACCACCGAGCGGTAGTTCATCGAGTGGTGCATCGCCGAACGCGCCAGCACCAGCCCGTCGGCCAGGGCGATCGTCACGCAGGCCTCGCTTTCGGTCAGCGCCTTCAGCATGCGCGACGCCTTGGCGCCGTGGATGTAGAGATGATTGCCCTCGCGCCAGTGGATCGTGGGGATCGCATGCACCATGCCGTCGATCTGGAATGCAACGGTGCAGATCATCGCGGCGTCGACGATGGCAGCGACAGTGGCGGCGTCGTAGTGCGCGCGCTCCGGCAGGCGGCGGACGCGGGTGCGCGGGGAGGGGGCGGATTGGGGCATGGTGAGGCGATTCCGGTGGTTTCGATGGTGTCATCGTAGGTCCTCGGTGGTACCTTCCATAGCGCCACAAAATTCATCATTGATGGAGCCACGATGGAGCTCGACTGGCTGCTGTTCCCGCCCTTGCCCGAGGCCGTGCCGCGCCAGCGCGTGCTCTACCTGCGCCTGCGCGAGGGCGTGCTGTCGGGACGGCTGCCCGCCGGCATGCGCCTTCCTGCCAGCCGCAGCCTGGCCGCGACGCTGGGTGTCGCGCGCAACACGGTGCTGTTCGCCTACGAACAGTTGGTCGCTGAGGGTTGTCTGGTCGCGGACCGCCAGGGCACTTGCGTGGCGCTGCTGCCGGCGCGGGGCGCGGCATGTGTGACGACGGCCGCTTCATCGACGGCGCCACCCGGGCTTTCCGTACGCGCCTCGGCGGCGTGCCAGCGCGAGCCGGCACGCGATGCCGAGGCGCTGCCGTTCTCGCCCGGTGTGCCGGATTTCGGCGCATTCCCTTTCCGCAGCTGGCGCGCCTGCCTCGAGCGCGCGTGGCGCGATGCCGGCTGGCGTCAGCTGGGCTATGCCGCGCACGGCGGTGACCCGCTGTTGCGCGAGGCCCTGGCGGATCATCTGACCGCCGTGCGCGGGCTGGCCGTGACGCCCGGGCAGATCGTCGTCACCAGCGGCACGCAGGCCGCGCTGGATCTCTGCGCCCGGCTGCTGGCCGATCATGGCGACACCGCGTGGGTGGAGAACCCCGGCTATCTCGCTGCCCGCGTCGCCTTTGGGCTGGCGGGGCTGCAGGTGCATGACGTCACCGTCGATGCGCAAGGATTGGCGCCGGACGAGGACGACTGGGGCCGCCATCGCCCGCGGCTGATCATGGTGACGCCCTCGCACCAGTACCCCACCGGCCGCGTGATGCCGCTGTCGCGCCGCCTGGCCCTGATCGAACGTGCCCGCGACGCGGGCGCCTGGATCGTCGAGGATGACTACGACAGCGAGTTCCGCCGCACCGGCCCGGCGCCGCCCGCGCTGTTCGGCCTGCAGCCCGATGCGCCGGTCGTCTATGCCGGCACCTTCAGCAAGACGCTCTATCCCGGGCTGCGCCTCGGCTATCTGGTGCTGCCGCGGGCGATTGCCGACGACTTCGTCCACGCCGCGGCGCTGGCCACGCGCGCGGGGCAGGGCATCGAGCAGCGTGCGCTGGCCGATTTCATCCGGCGCGGCCACTACACCACGCACCTGCGCCGCATGCGTGCGCGCTACAACAGCCGGCAGGCGGCGCTGCGCACGGCCCTGCAGCAGGCCTTCGGGCCGGATGCGGCCTTGTCCGGCGGGGAGGCCGGGCTGCATCTGGTGATGTGGTTGCCTGATCAGGCGTGCGACGTGGCCGTGGCGCAACGCGCTGCCGCGCTGGGTCTGGGCGTGCGGGTGCTGTCCGCCTACTCCCGGCCGCCGGTGCGCTGCAACGGCCTAGTGCTGGGCTACGGCAATCTGGACGAGGGCAATGTCGGCGGGGCGGTGCGGCGCCTGAAGCTGGCGTTGGACGGGTGATGCTTGTGCGGCAGGGAAGGGCGTATCCTTTCGTGGCGCCGCAGCGCCTGGGCTGGCGTGTCGCGTGCCGGGTTCTCCCCGCTCTCATGGCCATGACGGCGGACGTCGAGACTGGAGGAGCGAATGATGTCGGTTCCAAACGAAACATCCGTATTGATCCAGACCCTGTCACCCGATGCCGGGCGCGAGCTGACGGATGCCATCCAGGATCTCGAGGCGGCGGGTCTCGGGTGCACCGTCGAGCATCGCGACCTGGGACCACAGGCCTTCGTCGAATGGCTCTTCCCGACCGCTGTTCTGATCTGGGTGGGGGAAAAGTACTTCGGTGCGATGCTGGCCGAGGCCGGCAAGGACCACTACCAGATGCTCAAGCGCGGCCTGGGCAGGCTTTACGACAAGGCGCTGAGTCGCGGTGCTTCGGTGATCCGTCGCTTGCGAAGGCAGGACGGTTCTCTGGTTGCCGACGCGTATTTCTCGGGCAACCTGTCTTTCGCCTATGCCTCCCCCGAGGGCTGGACGGTAAAGCTGCTGTTTCCGCTGGACGTCTCGGCCTCGCAATACGAGCGGGCCTGCGTGGCCTTCGCTGGCCTGATCGCGGACCATGCGCGCGACCGGTCGCGATCGGTGCTGGAGGCCGAGATCCAGTCGCTTGCCGAAGAGAAGGCCTCGATCCTGCCGGACGAGATCACGCCCGCGCATTTGCGCGGCAGCGTGCGCCTGCTGGTGTTCTGGAACTCGGGCGAGGGCTGCTTCCATGTGCCGGACCCGGGCGAATCCGGCTACCGCGGCGAACTGGTGTCTCGCCCATTGGGTGCGGTGGCGTGAGATGCCAGGCCACCGCAAATGAATGCGTAGGGGGCCAAGGCGGCGTCCCCCTCGGCCCGTCGTGACGCATTTTGCAGAACGCGGATCAGCGTGCGCCGTAACGCTCCAGCCAGTGCGCGTAGGGCGCCGGCAGCACCCAGGTGGGGCGGTCGATCTTCAGTGCGCGCGCGGCCTGCATCGGCCAGTGCGGGTTGGCGAGATGGGCGCGGCCGACCATGACGAGGTCGAGCTGGCCTTTGGCGACCGTGCCGTCGGCGATTTGCGGATCGTCGATGCCCCAGGCGGAGGCGACGGGCAGGCCGGCTTCGGCACGCACGCGACCGGCGATGGGGGCGAGGAAGGCCGGGCCCCAGGGGATGTTGGCCTGCAGGGTCGAGAAACCGACGCTGACGCTCAGCAAGTCGAGCCCGCCCTGCCTGAAGTTGCGCGCCAGCTCGATCGATTCCGCTAGCGTCTCCTCATCGCGGCCGTCGTATTCGATGACGCCGAAGCGGGCGGTCAGCGGCAGATGCTCCGGCCATACCTCGCGCACGGCGGCCAGCGTCTCGAGCAGGAACCGGCTGCGGTTCTCCAGGCTGCCGCCATAGGCGTCGTCGCGCTGGTTGGCATGCACCGAGAAGAAGCTCTGGCCGAGATAGCCGTGGGCGAAGTGCAGTTCCAGCCACTCGAAGCCGGCGTCGCGTGCCCGCCGGGCGGCGGCGACGAAGTCGGCGCGCACGCGGGCGATGTCGTCCAGCGTCATCGCCTTGGGCACTTTCGGCAGGTGGGCGCCGAAGGGGACGGCCGAGGGCGAGATCGTCGCCCAGCCTCGGGGGGCGCCCTCGGCGATGTGGTCGTCGCCTTCCCACGGGCGGTTGGCGCTGGCCTTGCGGCCGGCGTGGCCGATCTGGATGCCCGGCACGGCGCCGGCGGCCTTGATGGACGCGGCGACGGGGGCGAGCGCTGCGGCCTGGGTGTCGTTCCACAGACCCAGGCAACCCGGGGTGATCCGGCCCTCCGGCGAGACGGCGGTGGCCTCGACGATGACAAGGCCGGCGCCGCCGCGCGCGAGCGCCGGGTAATGCACCGCATGCCAGTCATTGACGACGCCATCGGTGGCCATGTACTGGCACATCGGCGGAATGGCGATGCGGTTGCGCAGGGTGACGTCCTTGAGCTTTAAGGGTTGAAACAGTGCGGTCATGCGTGATCCTTTTTCGGTGTTCTTGTGCGAGTCGGTTGGGGTTGAGGGTGGGGCCGTGCTTACACGCAGGCTTCGAGGATGCGGCGGCTGGTGGCGAGGTCGATGTCGCGGTGCTCGCCGAGCTTCTTCATGCCGTGGGCCTCGAGCTGGGCGACGATGCGGTCGACCGCGTCGGCACCGATGCCGTAGTCGGACAGGCGGGTCTTGACGCCGACCGACTCGAAGAAGGCGCGTGTGTGGGCGATGGCCGCGTCGATGCGCTCGTCTTCCGTGCCGGAGTGGATGTCCCACACGCGTGCGGCGAACTGCAGCAGCTTGGCGCGCTTGGTATCGCGACGCTGCTGGAGCAGGTTGGGCAGCACGATGGCCAGCGTCTGCGCATGGTCGAGACCGTACAGGGCGGTGATCTCGTGGCCGATCATGTGGGTCGCCCAGTCCTGCGGCACGCCGGCGCCGATGAGGCCGTTGAGCGCCTGGGTAGCGGTCCACATCAGATTGGCGCGCACGTCGTAGTCCTCGGGCGTGGCCAGCGCCTGCGGGCCGACTTCGATCAGCGTTTGCAGCAGGCTCTCCGCGTAGCGATCCTGCACCGGCGCATTGACCGGGTAGGTCATGTACTGCTCCATCACATGCACGAAGGCATCGACCGCGCCGTTGGCGATCTGGCGCGGGGGCAGGGTGAAGGTCTTGACCGGATCCAGAACCGAGAAGCGCGGGAACACCAGCGGGCTGGCGAAGCTGAGCTTGGCCTGCAGCGACTTGCGGGTGACGACGGAGAAGCAGTTCATTTCCGAGCCGGTGGCGGGCAGGGTCAGCACGCAGCCCATCGGCAGGGCCTGGTTGACGTGCTTGCCACCGGTCTCGAGGATGTTCCACGGTTCGCCGGCGTAGTTCACCGCCGCGGCGACGAACTTGGTGCCGTCGATGACCGAACCACCGCCGACGGCGAGCAGGAAGTCGAGCTTCTCGCGGCGGATCTGCTCGACCGCGCCCATCAGGGTCTCGTAGGCCGGGTTGGGTTCGATGCCGCCGAAGCGCTGCACGGTACGTGCGCCGAGCGCGGCCTCGACCTCGGCGAGGGTGCCGTTGCGTTCGGCGCTGCCGCCGCCGTACAGCACCAGCACGCGGGCGTCGGCGGGCACGAGTTCGTCGAGGCGCGCGATGCTGTCCTTGCCGAAGACGATGCGGGTGGGGTTGTAGTAGTCGAAGTTCAGCATGTCAGCTCCTGTTGCCGCCTTGTGTGCGGTCTTTGGGATGAAAAAATTAGACCGGTCGTCTAGTATTCGGGCAAAAAATCATGGGCCGAGCAGGCCTTGGGTGGCTGCCCAGGCATGCTCGAGCGGGCTTTCGTCGCGGTGCAGCTTGGCGAGCAGGCTGGCGCCGAGCCAGAGCTGGTAAAGCGTGCGTGCCGTGGGCAGGGGATCGAGCGCCGGCAATGAACCGTCGGCGACGCCGCTCGACACGCAGTCGGCGAGGCGGCCGATGATGCGGTCGGTGCCGTCGCGCAGCGTGAGCCGCATCGCTTCCGACAGGTCTGCCACCTCGGCGCCGAGCTTGACCACGAGGCACTTCTGTTCGTCGCAGCTTTCCCGACCCTGCGTGCTGCGCCATTGGCCGAAGTAGCGCAGGAGTTGCGTCCTGCCGTCCAGCCCGGGCGTGCCGAACAGCGTGTCGAGCTGGCCAAGGTAGTTGTCGAAGTAGTCCTGCAGCAAGGCCTGGCCGAAGGCTTCCTTCGACTTGAAGTAGTGATAGAACGAGCCTTTGGGCACATCCGAGGCCTGCAGCAGTTCCGCGAGACCGACGCAGGAGAAGCCCTTGGCCGCGATGATGCGGTTGCCGGTGTCGAGGATGTGCTGGCGGGTATCGGTGTGGCGCGAACTCATGACGGCGGATGATACGGTATGATTAGACCGGTCGTCTAGTTTCGCCGTCGGCGAGCGCGAACCCGCATGCGAGGTATATCCCCGACGTACGTCCCTTAAAGCGGTACATTTCACACTCGTATCAGAAAACAAGAAATTGCTCATGAAGAAGAATCTCTGGCTGCTGGCCATCGCCCAGGGCCTGTTCCTGACCAACAACGTGGTCTTCATCGCCATCAACGGCCTGGTCGGCCTGACCCTGGCGCCGGTGGCCTGGATGGCGACCCTGCCGGTGATGGGCTACGTGGTCGGTGGCGCGATGTCCACCGGCCTGGTGGCGCGCAGCCAGCAGCGCTGGGGACGCAAGACGTCCTTCCAGCTCGGCCTGCTGGTGGCGCTGCTGACGGCGCTGCTGTGCGCGCTGGCCCTGTACCTGCGCAGCTTCTGGCTGCTGGTGGCGGGCACCGTGATCGCCGGCTACTACAGCGCCAACGGCCAGCTCTACCGTTTTGCCGCGGGCGAGCTGGCGCCGCCGTCCTTCCGCGAGAAAGCGGTCTCACTGGTGCTGGCGGGCGGGCTGCTGGGCGCAGTCGTCGGCCCCAACCTGGCCAACTACACGCGCGAGTCGATGGGTGCGCCTTTCCTCGGCTCCTACCTCTCACTGGCGGTGGTCGCGCTGGTCTCGATGGCGGTAATGGCCGGCATCCAGTTTCCGCCCGAGCCGCCCAAGGCCGCAGGCAGCGGCGGCGGCCGTCCGCTGCGCGAGATCGTGCGGCAGCCTGTGTTCATCGTGTCCACCGTGGGCGCCGCGCTGGGCTACGGCGTCATGAACCTGCTGATGGCGGCAACGCCGCTGGCGATGGACGTGTGCGGCATGCCGTTCTCGGACGCCGCGCTGGTGCTGGAATGGCACGTGATCGGCATGTTCGCGCCGGGCTTCTTCACCGGGCACCTGATCAAGCGCTTCGGCGTGCTGCAGATCATGGGCGTCGGGGTCGCGCTGAACCTCGCCTGCATCGTGGTGGCGCTGTCGGGGCAGGACCTGCACCAGTTCCTCGTCGGACTCTTCCTGCTCGGCGTGGGCTGGAACTTCCTCTTCACCGGCAGCACCACGCTGGCGATGCAGGCCTATCGCCCGGAGGAAAAGGACAAGGCGCAGGCTGCGATCAACTTCGCGGTGTTCGCCACCATGGCGGTGACGTCGTTCGCGTCCGGCGCGCTGGTCACGACTCAGGGCTGGACGCTGCTGAACGTGGGCTCGCTGGCGCCGGTGGCGCTGACGGGCGTCGCGCTGGTCTGGCTGGCACTGCGCCGTCGGCGCGAGGCGGAGATTCAGCGCGGCTGACGCAACGCAGCGCCGATGTTGCGGCGCAAAAATTTACGAGATCTTTACGCGGGTACGCCTAAGCTGCGGGCCGTTCAATTCGAGCGGCCCGTGACGCGCCAGGCGTGGCGTCCGGGCGCAGTGTGCCCATGCGTGCGTACTTTCCCGTCCTCAGCGTGCTCGGCCTCATGCTGGTGCTTTTCGGCCTGCTGATGGGCTTCCCGCTGGCTGTGTCGTATTTCCTCGATGACGGCGCCACGCAGGCCTACGACATCGCCATGCTGGCGAGTGTCGGCGCGGGACTGTCGCTCTGGTCCCTTACGCGGCGGGCGCGCCGCGACCTGCACGTATCCGACGGTTTCCTGCTGGTTGCCGCGACCTGGATGGTCATGCCGGTCTTCGGCGCGCTGCCGCTGATGCTCTACCTGCCGCAGCTCTCGTTCACCGACGCCTACTTCGAAGCCGCCTCCGGGCTGACGACGACCGGGGCCACGGTGCTGACGGGGCTTGACGCGTTGCCGGTCTCGATCAACCTGTGGCGCAGCTTCATGCACTGGGTCGGCGGCATGGGCGTGATCGTGCTGATGGTCGCGATATTGCCCCTGCTGGGTATCGGTGGACGCCAGATCTTCAAGGCCGAGACCCCTGGACCGTTCAAGGAGTCCGGCCTCACGCCGCGGATTGCGGAGACCGCGAAAGGCCTGTGGTCCGTGTATGTGTTGCTGACCATCGCCTGCGGATTCGCGCTCTGGTTCGCCGGTATGGCGCCGTGGGAAGCCGTGATCCACGCCTTTTCCATCATGGGCCTGGGCGGCTTTTCCACCAAGGATGCAAGTCTCGGCGGCTTCGACAGCCTGCCGATCGAGATCGTCACGATCGTGTTTGCGCTGCTGGCAGGCGTTAACTACGCGACGCACTACCTCGCGCTGGTGCGGCGCAAGCCTAGCGCCTACCTGCTGGACCCGGAACTGCGCTGGTTCTACGGCGTGCTGGCAGTGTCGATCGCATTTCTGACGCTGTACCTGATCGAAGGCCATACCTATGACGATGGCGCTCTGGCGCTGCGCCATGTCGCCTTCCACGCGGTGTCGCTGGCAACTTCGCTGGGACTGGCGACCTACGACTACACCGCGTGGCCGATGTTCGCCCAGGTCTGGATCCTGTTTCTGGGCAGCTTCGCCGCGTGCTCCGGATCGACCGGCGGCGGCATCAAGATGATGCGCGCGATCCTGCTCTACAAGCAGGTGTATCGCGAGATCCTGCGCGCGCTGCACCCCAGTGCCGTTGTTCCGTTGCGGCTCGGAGGGCAGAGCGTTTCGAACGACGTGCTGCATGCGGTGCTGTCGTTCGGATTCATGTACATGGTCAGCATCGTTTCACTGACGCTGGTGCTGGTTGCCAGCGGATTGGAGCTGGTCACGGCCTTCTCGGGGGTAGTCGCCTGCATCAACAACACCGGGCCCGGTCTCGCGGCGGTTGGGCCGGCCGGCAATTTTCAGGGCCTGAACGATTTCGAGACCTGGGTGCTTAGCTTCGCGATGATCCTCGGCCGGCTGGAGATCTTCACGCTGCTGGTGGTGCTGACCCCGACCTTCTGGCGCCGCTGAGCACGCTCAGATCTGCAGGCGGTAGCCGACCCCGGATTCGGTGAGGATGTGGGCCGGCAGCGCCGGATCCCGTTCGAGCTTGCGCCGCAGCCCGGCCATGTAGACGCGCAGGTAGTGGCTGTGCTCGACATGATTCGGCCCCCACACGCCGACGAGCAGCTCGCGCTGCGTGAGGACGCGGCCCGCACCGCGAACGAGGAGGCTGAGCAGCCTGAACTCGATCGGCGTCAGGTGAACCGGCGTCCCGGCACGGCTGACGAGACGCGCACCGAGGTCGACCTCGACGTCGCCGAAACGGACTACCGATGCGCCTTCCGGCGGCCGCAGCACGCGGCGCAGCAGCGCCCGCACGCGCGCGAGCAGTTCGGCGACCCCGAACGGCTTGCTCAGGTAGTCGTCCGCGCCAGCATCCAGTGCCGCCACCTTGTCCGTTTCGTCGGCGCGTGCGGACAACACGAGGACGGGCATGTGGCTCCAGCGGCGCAGGCTTTGCAGCAGGCTCATGCCGTCGCCATCGGGCAGTCCGAGGTCGAGGATGAGAAGGTCGGGTCGGCGCGAGGCGGTCTCGATCTGCCCACGCTCCAGGGTCGTCGCCTCGGCGACGAGGCAGCCCTCGGATTCCAGCGCGGTGCGGACGAACTGCCGGATTCCGGCTTCATCCTCGACCAGCAGGACGACGGGTGCGGGTGTTTGTGCCGAGCGGCTCAAAGTTCTTCTCCGTTCCCGGCGGGAAGCCGCGGCTGGGGCGGGATGGGCAATTGCAGTGTCAAGCATGCGCCGCCCTCCGGATTGTTGCGGGCGAGGACGTTACCGCCGTGCGCTTCGACGATGGCACGCACGATCGCGAGCCCGAGGCCGGTGCCGGCGTCGGTCATCGCCCCTCGGCTGCCGGACGGCGTACCTGGCGCGTTGCGGCCCCGCACGAAGCGCTCGAAGATCGCCTGCTCTCGACCCGGCGGCAGACCGCAGCCGCTATCGCTGATCGCAAGCTCCATGGTAGGGGCAGGCGTACGCTCAAGGACGCGTGCGCTGATCCGGATGTCGCCGCCCGTCGGGGTGTGGGCCACGGCATTCTCCAGCAGGTTGCACAGCACCCTTTCCATCATCACGGGATCGACGTGGAGCAGCGGCAGGTTGTCGGCGATCTCCAGCGCGAGGTGGTGATGCCGGATGGCGTGGCTGGAGGTGCGCAAGGCCGCGCTGACCATTTCGTCGACCGGAAGCCATTCGCGGCTCAGCGTGATGGTGTCCGACTGCAGGCGGGCAAGGTCGAGCAGGTCGCGCGCAAGCGCATGGGTGCGCAGGGCTTCGCGGCGGATCGCCTCCGCCACTTGCGCCTGTGCGGGCGGCAGGGGTGGGCCTGCAAGCGGCAGCGACTCGGCCAGCCCGGCGAGGGCCGTCAGCGGGCTGCGAAGGTCGTGCGACAGAGAGGCGAGCAGGGTATTGCGCAGGCGCTCGGACTCGACGGCGAGCTGAGCGCGCGCGACCTCCTTTCCGCGCGCCTCGGCGGCGTCGCGCTCGAGCCTCAGCCGGGCTGCGAGTTCGGCCGTGATCAGCGCGACGATGAGCAGCACGGCAAAGGTGACGAGGTACTGCAGGTCGGCAACGGCGAGGGTGAAATGCGGATGGACGAAGAAGAAGTCGAACAGGGCGACCGACAGGAAGGCAGCGAACACCGCCGGTCCGCGACCGAGCCGCGTGGCGGCGAAAAGGACCGCCAGCGGAAACAGCATGGCGATGTTGGCGAGATCCAGATGTCCCAGCAAGGGCGCGCCGACGAGTGCGACCGCGACGACCGCCAGCGCGGCCCAAGCGTAGTTTCTCCACCTTGTGACCATGATCGCTCAGTTCTGCATGGTTCCGATCGTGCTACGCAGACGGTGGTGGGCGAGGGCGAAGAAGAGTGTGCCGATGGCCGCCACCATCAGGAATTCCGGCCACACGACCTCGATGCCGGCGCCGCGGAACAGAACACCCTGCGCGAGGCTGACGAAGTGGGTGGTCGGTGTCAGCGACATCAGTCCGCGCACGACGTCCGGCATGCTCTCGCGCGGCGTGAGCGCACCGGACAGGATCTGAAGCGGCAGCAGCACGAGGATGCTCATCAGCCCGAACTGCGGCATGTTGCGCGCCAGCGTGCCCATGAAGACCCCGATCGAGGCCGCGGCGAACAGGTAGAGCAGGGTCGCCGCGCCGAACAGCACGGCCGAACCCGGCACGACCACGCCGAGCACGCCCTTCACCACGATCTGCAGCGAGAAGGACGAGGCGATCAGCACCACCACGCCCATTGACCACACTTTGGACAGCATGATCTCGAAGGGCGTCACCGGCATCACCAGCAGGTGCTCGATGGTGCCGTGCTCGCGCTCGCGGATCAGCGCGGCGCCGGTGAGCAGGATGCCGAGCAGGGTGATGTTGTTGATGATCGCGGTGACCGCGGCGAACCAGCTTTCGGTGAGGTTGGGGTTGAACATCGCGCGCTCGATCAGCTGCACCGGCTGCACCGCCGTGCTCCGGTAACGCTGCACGAAGGCGCGGATCTCGTCATTGACGATGTTCTGGATGTAGCCGGTGCCGGTCTGCGCCTGGCTCTGGCGCGTGGCGTCGACGTTGAGCTGCAGCGCGGGGGCGCGCCCGGCCAGCACGTCGCGCTGGAAGTTGGGCGGGATGTCGAGCACGAAGGTGTGCAGGCCGGCGTCCATGCCCCTGTCGATGTCCGACAGCGCCACATGCACCGGCGGGATGAACTGCGGCGGCTGCAGCGCGGCGATGATGCGGGTGGAGAGCTGCGACTGGTCCTCATCGACGACCGCGATCGAGGCGCGGTGCAGGCTCTCGGGCTTGGCGCGGGCGTCGGCATACACCGACACGGTGAACATGAACACGATCAGGAACAGCATCGTCCAGTCGCCGAGCAGGCTGTGGAATTCCTTGATGCCGAGGTGCCAGGTGTTGTGCAGCGTGCGCTTGCGCGTGGCCATGGTCCGTTCTCCTCAGCGCGCCTGCTTCTTCAGCAGCAGCGCCGAAGCCACGGTCAGCACCGGAATCGCCACCAGCAGTGGCAAGAAGGAGGCACCCAGGTCGCCGAAGTCGAGCGCCTTGGCGAAGGTGCCGCGGCTGATGGTGAGGAAGTGCGTCGTCGGGTAGATCTGGCCGAGTACCGCGCCGGCGCCTTCGAGCGAGGATACCGGGTCGAGCATGCCGGAGAACTGGATCGCTGGCAGCAGCGTGCCGATCGAGGTGCCGGCCATTGCCGCGACCTGGCTGTTGGTCAGCGTCGACATCAGCAGGCCCAGGCCGGTGGTGGCGGTGACGTAGATCAGGGCGCCGAGGAAGAAGGCCGCCAGGCTGCCCTTGAACGGCACGTCGAACAGCGTGATCGCGAGGACGAACATCAGCACGCAGTTGAGCATCGACAAGCCGATGTACGGCAGCTGCTTGCCGAGCAGGAACTCGAGCTTGGTCACCGGCGTGGTGTAGACGTTGAGGATGGAGCCGAGCTCCTTCTCGCGCACCACGCCCAGCGCGGTGAGCATGGAGGGGATGAACACCAGCAGCATCGGGATCACCGCCGGCACCATGGCGATGAGGCTGCGCATGTCCGGGTTGTAGCGATAGCGCACGGCGATGTCGGCCAGCGCCGCGGGCCGTTTGCCGGTGGAGGCGGTGACCGCCTCGGTCAGTGTCTGCGCATGCACGCCCATCACGTAGCCGCGCGCCACCTCGGCGCGCATCGGCATGGCGCCGTCCAGCCACACGCCGATCTCCGGTCGTGCGCCGCGCGCGAGGTCGCGGCCGAAGCCGGGCGGGATCTCGATCGCCATCGCCAGCTCGCCCGCGCGCATGCGACGGTCGATGTCGGCATGGCTTTCCAGCGGCGGTTTCTCGAGGAAGTAGCGCGAGCCGGCGATGTTGAGCGTGTAGCTCTCGCTCGCCGTGCTGCGGTCGAGATCGAGCACCGCGTAGCTCAGGTCTTCGACGTCGGTGCTGATGCCGTAGCCCATCACCAGCATCAGGATCACGGTGCCGAGCAGCGCCAGCGTCAGGCGGAAGGGATCGCGCCGCAGCTCGGTCGCCTCTCGCATGCTGAAACTGAACAGGCGGGCAAGGCTGAAGCGGGCGGCGCGGGCCGGGGGCGCCGGGTGGGGCGCAGGTGCGGCAGCGGTGTCGTCGGAGGCAGCCGCCGAGGCGTCGGGCGGCAGCAGTTGCACGCCGCTCGCTTCGGCCAGGTAGCCGACGAAGGCGTCTTCCAGGCTGTCGGCGCCGCGTTGCGCCATCAGCGCGGCTGGCGCGTCGCTGGCGAGGATGCGGCCGGCGTGCATCAGCGAGATGCGGTCGCAGCGCTGCGCTTCGTTCATGAAGTGGGTGGTGATGAAGATCGTCACGCCGTCCTTGCGCGACAGGTCGACGATCAGTGCCCAGAAATGGTCGCGCGCCACCGGATCGACGCCGGAGGTCGGCTCGTCGAGGATCAGCACGTCGGGCCGGTGCAGCACCGCCACCGCCAGTTGCAGGCGCTGGCGGATGCCCAGCGGCAGCGCGTCGGGCAGGGCGTCCATGACGGGCTCGAGATCGAAGCGGCGCGCCAGCTCGGCGATACGCGCATCGCCTTCGGCCTGCGACAGCTCGAACAGGCGGGCGTGCAACTGCAGGTTGCGCCGCACCGACAGCTCGCCGTACAGCGAGAAGGCCTGCGACATGTAGCCGACGCGGCGGCGGGTGTCGATGTTGCGCGCATCGAGCACCTCGCCCAACAGGCGCGCCTCGCCGCGGGTGGGGGGCAGCAGGCCGGTGAGCATCTTCATCGTCGTCGACTTGCCGCAGCCGTTCGAACCGAGGAAGCCGAAGATCTCGCCGCGCCGCACCTGCAGGTTGACGTCATCGACCGCGACGAAGTCGCCGAAGCGCATCTGCAGGTCGCGCGCCTCGATGACGACCTCGCCAGCGGTGAGCGGCGGAATCGTCAGCGCCTCGTGGTCGCCGCGGCGCTCGGGCGGCAGCAGGGCGAGAAACGCCTCTTCCAGCGTGTCGGTGCCGGTCTGGCCGCGCAGTCCGGCCGGCGTGCCGGTGGCGAGCACGCGGCCGGCGTCGACCGCCACCAGCCAGTCGTACTGCTCGGCCTCTTCCATGTAGGCGGTGGCGACCAGCACGCTCATACCCGGGCGGCGCAGGCGGATGCGGCCGATCAGCTCCCAGAACTGGCGGCGCGACAGCGGATCGACGCCGGTCGTGGGCTCGTCGAGGATCAGCAGGTCGGGGTCGTGGATCAGTGCGCAGCACAGACCGAGCTTCTGTTTCATGCCGCCGGACAGCTTGTTGGCGGGCCGGTCGGCGAAGTCGGCGAGGCCGGTGGAGGCGAGCAGGTCGGCGATCCGCTCATCGCGTTCGGCGCGCGACTGGCCAAACAGGCGGCCGAAGAAGTCGATGTTCTCGAACACCGACAGCGTGGGGTAGAGGTTCTTGCCCAGGCCCTGCGGCATGTAGGCGATGCGCGGACACACGGCGCCGCGGTGGCGCGCGCTCGCCATGTCGCCGCCCAGCACCTCGACCGTGCCGTGCTGGATCTGGCGCGCGCCCGCGATCAGCCCCAGCCAGGTCGACTTGCCGACACCATCGGGGCCGATGAAGCCGACCATGCGGCCGGTGGGGATGTCGAGCGTGACGCCATCCGCAGCGAGCACGTCGCCATAGCGATGCGTGAGCTCGGCGAGGCGCACGACCGGCGGCCGGGTGTTGCCGCCTGCCACCCTGTCCTGCCCTGGGTCCGTTCGCATCGTGCCGCCCGTGGAGGTCACGGCAGCTTCACCTGCAGCACGTCGGGCCAGGGCTGGGTGTCGTTCAGGCGCACGTGGGCGACGCCGGGCAGGCCGGTCTTGACCTGCTCGGAGTACTTGGCCAGCAACTCGGGATCGACGCGCGCCTTGACGCGGAACACCATCTTCTGGCGCTCGCTCTGGGTCTCGACCGTTTTCGGCGTGAACTGGGCGACGCTGGCGACGTAGGATACGTTCGCGGGAATCACGTAGTGCTGGGCGGCATCGAGCACGATGCGCGCCTCGCTGCCCATTGCCACCCGTCCGGCGGCCATCTCGGGCAGGAAGAAGGTCATGTACACGTCGCCGACATCGACCAGACTGACGACCTTGCCGCCGCCGGCGATCACCTCGCCCGGCTGCACCACACGGTACTGCACGCGGCCGCTGCGCGGCGCCTTCAGCACGCTGTCCTCGATCTCGGTTTCCAGGCGGGCGACGACCGCCTTCGCCGCCTCGATGGCGGCGCTGGCTTGCGCCACCTGGGCGTCGGCCGCGCGTACACCGGCCTGCGCGGCGGCGATCTGGGCGTGGGCCACGCTGATGTTGGCCTCGGCGTTGCGCACGCGCGCGGCGTTGTCGTCGGCCACCTGCTCGGAGATGGCGCGATCGGCGCGCAGGGCCTGCGAGCGAGCGCTGGTCTTGCGCGCGATGTCGAGTTCGGAGCGGCGCTGCACCAGCACCGCCTCGGCCATCGCGACGTCGGCCTTGCGCTGGGCGACCTGGGCGAGTGCGGTTTCGCGCGCACTCATGGCATTGGCGACCTCGGCGCGGGCCTGGGCGAGTTGGGCCTCGAGCGCCTTCGCGTCCATGCGGGCCACGATGTCGCCTGCCTGCACGAAGTCGCCTTCATTGACAAGGATGTCCTGCACGCGGCCGGCTGCCTTTGCCGCCACATCGACCTCGGTGGCTTCGATGCGGCCATTGCCGCGGATGACGTTGCCGTCCTCGTCCTGCGGGCGCAGGAACGACCACGCGACGATGGCGACGAGGGCAAGACCCGCGGCGAGGGTCCATGCCGCCTTGCGTTTGTTTTCGGTTTTCATGGCATCTTTCCGGTCTGTGGGCCGCGGCGCATAGCCGTGGCCGGGTCGTCGGGCCGCTGCAGACGGGGCGCGGCGCGCGTGACGGTGATGACACTCTAGCAAGAATTGTTGCACTGCACTTTAATTGGTCCGCTTGACGGTGCATGCGGTGTGACAATCTGCGGGTGATGACGAATTGGTGAGGGTTTCGATGAACACAAGGCTGGGCAACAGGGAGTGCGGAGCGCGATGACGAGCGCAGGCGAAGGCACGGTCGTGTTGTCCCGCAGCGCAGGCGAGAGCCGCCTGGCGCTGAGCGGCGACTGGACGATCGCGCACTATGGCGCACTCGCGTCGCGCGTTGCGGCCTTGCGGTCGCAGGTCGAGCCTGGCACGCGGGTCGAGGTCGCCGCGTTGGGCGCGCTCGACACCGCCGGCGTGGCCTTGCTGCACGATCTGCTGGGCGCCACGCACCTCGCGCACCTGGCCGGCGATGCGAGTCCGCTGGGCGCTGAACGGCGCGCGCTGCTGAAGGCCGTGGCGGATGCCCTCGCGAGCGAACCCGCTGCGCCCCTGCGTCGGGGCTACGCGCTGGGCGACGTGCTCGAGCATGTCGGCCGCACGACGGTGGTGTTCTGGCGCCATGTCGTGGATATCGCCGGCTTCATCGGCATCACGCTGCAGACGGCCTTCGCTGTGCTGCTGCGGCCGCGACGCTGGCGCATGACCTCGCTGGTCGCCAACCTCGAGCGCACGGCGCTGGATGCCGTGCCCATCGTCGCGTTGCTGACCTTCCTGGTCGGTGCGGTGGTGGCTTTTCTCGGTGCCACGGTGCTGGCGGAGTTCGGCGCCAGCATCTTCACCGTCGACCTGGTGGCCTATTCCTTCCTGCGTGAGTTCGGCGTGCTGCTGACCGCGATCATCGTCGCCGGCCGCACCGCGAGCTCCTTCACCGCGCAGATCGGCTCGATGCGCGCCAACGAGGAGGTGGATGCGATCCGCGTGCTCGGGCTCGACCCGGTCGAGCTGCTGGTGCTGCCGCGGGTGGCGGCACTGCTGATCGCGCTGCCGATGCTCACCTTCGTCGCGATGATCTCCGGCATCGTCGGCGGCATGCTGGTGTGTGCGGCCAAGCTCGACATCTCGCCGGTGATGTTCCTGTCGGTGGTGGAGAACAACGTCGGCATCACGCATTTCCTCGTCGGCATGGTCAAGGCGCCGATCTTCGCCTTCCTCATCGGCATCATCGGCTGCCTCGAGGGCTTTCGCGTCAGCGGCAGCGCGCAGTCGGTGGGCGAGCACACGACCTCGGCGGTGGTGCAGTCGATCTTCACGGTGATCGTGGTCGATGCGGTGGCGGCACTGTTCTGCATGGAGATGGGCTGGTGAAACGCCCTGGCGAGAACATCATCGAGGTGCGCGGTGTGCGCAACCAGTTCGGCGCCCAGGTGGTGCATGACGGACTGGACCTTGACGTGCGCCGCGGCGAGATCCTGAGCGTGGTGGGCGGGTCGGGTACCGGCAAGTCGGTCCTGCTGCGCACCATCGTCGGCCTCAACCGGCCGGTAGCGGGCACGGTCAGCGTGTTCGGCGAGGACCTGCTGACGCTGCCACCCGCGCGCCGCAGCGCGGTTGAGCGTCGCTTCGGTGTGCTGTTTCAGAAGGGGGCGCTGTTCTCGTCGCTGACGGTGGCCGAGAACGTGGCGCTACCGCTGATCGAGCATGCCGGGCTGAAGGGAGACGACGCCGCGCGGCTGGCGCGGCTCAAGATCGCGCTGGCCGGTCTGCCGGCCAATGCCGGCGGCAAGTATCCGTCGGACCTGTCGGGCGGCATGGTCAAGCGCGCGGCGCTGGCGCGCGCCCTGGCGCTCGACCCGGACATCCTGTTCCTCGACGAGCCCACCGCCGGCCTCGACCCGATCGGCGCGGCGGCGTTCGACCAGCTGATACTCACTCTGCGCGACGCGCTCGGGCTGACGGTGTTCATCGTCACCCACGATCTCGACACCATCTACACGATCACTGACCGCATCGCCGTGCTGGCGCAGAAGAAGGTGCTGATCAACGACACGCTCGCGGCGGTGGCCGCCACTGACGATGCGTGGATCCGCGAATACTTTCACGGGCCGCGCGGCCGCGCCGCTGCGGACGCAGCGCAGGCGAGCGGCTGCGAACCCGAATCCACACCGGAGCAAACCTGAGATGAAACGATCCCCACACACATTGCGCTCGCTGTTCACCAAGGAGGCGCGGGCCGCCCTTGGGGCGATCGGGCGGGAGGCCTGACATGGAAACGCGTGCCCATCACGTGCTGATCGGCTTCTTCACCGTGCTGGTGGTCGGCGCGGCGTTGCTGTTCGCGCTGTGGCTCGGCAAGGCCGACGCCGACAAGCAGTTCCAGACCTACGACATCGTATTTCAGGAGGCGGTCAGTGGCCTGTCCAAGGGCAGCACGGTGGAGTTCAACGGCATCAAGATCGGCGACGTCTCCAGCCTGCGGCTCGATCCGCAGGACCCGCGCCGGGTCATCGCCCGCGTGCGCGTCGACAGCGCCGCACCGGTGCGCACCGACACTCAGGCCCGGCTGGTGCCGGCGGGCATCACCGGCATGTCGATCATCCGCCTGAGCAGCGGCGAGAACATGGCGAGCCCGCCGCTGGCCGCCGCATCGGGAGACGAAGTGCCGGTCATCATCGCCACGCCTTCGCCGCTGACCAAGCTGCTGGCTGACGGCGAGGACGTGGTGCTGAACGTGAACGAACTGCTGATCCAGGCGCGCGAGCTGTTCTCGGCCGACAACGTCGACAGCATCGGCCGCACCCTGCGCAACCTGGAACAGGCGACCGGCACGATTGCCGCCGAGCGCGAGGAGATCTCGCTGGCCCTGCGCGAGCTGGCGCGCGCCAGCGGGCAGGCCAACGCCGCGCTGGTCGAGGCGACGAAGCTCGTCGGCGCAGCCAACCGGCTGGTGGACGTGCATGGCGCGCAGACACTGAAGAGCGCGCAACAGTCGATGGCGGCGTTCGAGCGCGCCATGCTGACGGTGGATGCGCTGGTCAGCGACAACCGCGGCGCGCTCGACAGTGGCGTGCGCGGTGTTGCCGAACTCGGCCCGGCACTGGCCGAGCTGCGCGACACGCTGGCCTCGCTACGCGCGATCACGCGTCAGCTGGAAAACCGACCGACGGATTATCTGCTCGGCCTCGAGCCGGTGAAGGAGTTCACGCCATGAGCGTCCGCAAAGCCGATGTTTCGCCCTTGAGCCGGATCGCGGTGCGCGCCGGTCTCGTTGCCGTCATCGCGCTGGCCGCGGCCTGCTCGGTGCTGCCACGGCCCGAGCCGGTCGACACCTATCTGCTGCCGGGGGCGCCGGTGAGTCGCACTGTGGCGCAAGGGCAGGGGGAGTCGGCCTTGCCCGTGGCGCTGCGGGTGTCCCGCCCGGTGGCCGGCACGCAGTTGTCCGGCCAGCGCATCCTCGTCGTGCCCGAGCACAATCGCGTCAGCGTGTACAAGGGCGCGAACTGGAGCGAACCCGTGCCGGTCTTGCTGCGCGATCGCATCGTCGCGGCTTTCCGCAGCGACGCTCGCATCTCGGCCCTGAGCAGCGATGAACAGCGGCTGCAGGCGGACTACGAGATCGCCAGCGAGCTGCTGGCCTTCCACAGTGAGTACCGCGATGGTGCGCCCGAGGTGGTCGTGCGGCTGGACGCGCGCCTGGTGCGGCGCGACGGGCGCCGGATCGTCGCGTCGCGGCTGTTCGAGGCGCGCCAGCGTCCGGTGGGCGTGGAGGTGCCGCAGGTGGTGGCGGGCTTTGGCGAGGCATCGACGGCGGTGGCGGACGCGCTGGTAGCGTGGGCGGCCGATGAGGTCGCGCGCTGCCTGCCGAGGGCCTGCGCCGACTGAAGTCACGCGCCGGGCGTGCTCAGTGAAAGTCGCGGCTCCTGGCCTGCAGCGCGCCCAGCAGTTCGGAGTGGTCCACCACCCGGCTCGCCACCAGATGCACGACCCGCCCCTGGCGGCTGATCTGGCCGAACACGCCCATCAGCCGCGCGCCGAGCAGGATGCGGCGCTGCTGCTCGAACAGCTCGGGGCGGACGATGACGTTGGTGAGGCCGGTCTCGTCCTCCAGCGTGACGAACAGCGTGCCCTTGGCGGTGCCCGGGCGCTGGCGGCAGGTGACCAGGCCGGCGCCGCGGGCGAGCATGCGGTCGGGCGCGCGGGCGATGTCGGTCGCGGTGAGAAAGCGCAGCCGCGCGAGCTGATCGCGCACGAAGCAGAGCGGATGGCGCCCCAGCGTGAAACCGAGGCGGGCATAGTCGGCGAGCAGGTCCTCGGTCTCGGCCGGGGCGGCGAGGCTGACGGCCGCATCACCACCCGGGGCGTTGGCCAGCACGCCGGGCAGGGGGACGGCACCGCTGGCCTGCCATAGCGCCTGCCGGCGATGGCCGGCCAGCGTGGCGAGTGCGCCAGCGGCGGCGAGCGCGCGCAGCGCGCCGGCATCGAGCCGGGCGCGGGCGGCGAGGTCCTGCACGTCAGCGAAGGCGTGCGAGCGGCGGGCCGCGACGATGCGGGTCGCAGCATCGCGCCCCAGGCCGTGGATCATGCATAGGCCGAGGCGCACGGCGGGCTGCGGGGCAGCGGAAGCTGTGGTGCCCGCATCCGCCTGGACGGGCGCCGTTGGGCCTGCGATCTCCAAGTCTGCCGGCTCCAGCGTGCAGTCCCAGTCACTGGTGGTGACGTCCGCCGGGCGCACTTCCACGCCGTGCCGGCGTGCGTTCTGGATCAGCTGCGAAGGCGAGTAGAAGCCCATCGGCTGACTGTTGAGCAGCGCGGCGAGGAAGGCGGCGGGTTCGAAGCACTTCAGCCAGGCCGAGGCATAGACCAGCAGCGCGAAGCTGGCGGCGTGGGATTCGGGAAAGCCGTAGCTGCCGAAGCCCTCGATCTGCTGGCACAGGCGCTGGGCGAAATTGGCGTCGTAGCCATTGTCGGCCAGGCCCTGCAGCAGCTTGTCGCGGTAGCGCTCGAGTTCGCCCTTGCGTCGCCAGGCGCCCATCGCACGCCGCAACTGGTCGGCCTCGCCGCCGGTGAAGCCGGCAGCCACCACCGCGAGCTGCATCACCTGTTCCTGGAAGATCGGCACACCCAGCGTGCGCGCCAGCACGCCCCGGATCTCTGCGCGCAGGCCGTCCATCGGGTCTTCGTGCCGCGCCGCGCGTTCGCGCGCGTGCAGGTAGGGATGGACCATGCCGCCCTGGATCGGACCGGGGCGCACGATGGCGACCTCCACCACCAGGTCGTAGAAGCGGCGCGGCTTGAGGCGCGGCAGCATGGTCATCTGCGCGCGCGATTCGACCTGGAACACACCGACCGAATCGGCGCACGACAGCATTTCATACACCTCGGGCCGTTCGCGCGGAATGCTCGCCAGCGTCAATGGCTGTCCGCGCCAGCCCGACACCAGCGCCAGCCCGCGGCGCAGCGCCGACAGCATGCCGAGCGCGAGCACGTCGATCTTCATCAGGCCGACGGCGTCGAGGTCGTCCTTGTCCCACTGGATCACGGTGCGCTCGGGCATGGCGGCGTTCTCGACCGGCACCAGTTCGTCGAGCCGGCCGCGGGCGATGACGAAGCCGCCGACGTGCTGTGACAGGTGGCGCGGAAAGCCGATGAGTTCCTCGGTGAGCGCGACCAGGCGCCGTGTGACCGGGCTGGCGGGGTCGAGCCCGGCTTCGGCCAGGCGCTCGGGCAGGATGCGGCGGCCGTCGAACCAGTGGTGCTCGCGCGTCAGGCGTTCGATCTGCGTTTCGCCCAGGCCGAGCGCGCGGCCGACGTCGCGCAGCGCGCTGCGGGCGCGGTAGCTGATGACGGTGGCAGCCAGCGCGGCGCGGTCGCGACCGTACTTGCGGTAGATGTACTGGATGACTTCCTCGCGGCGCTCATGCTCGAAGTCGACGTCGATGTCGGGCGGCTCGTTGCGCTCGCGCGAGATGAAGCGCTCGACCAGCATGATGCCCAGGGTTGGGTCGACCTCGGTGATGCCCAGCGCCCAGCACACGGCCGAGTTGGCCGCCGAGCCGCGGCCCTGGCACAGGATGCCCTGGCTGCGGGCGAAGCGGACGATGTCGTGCACGGTGAGGAAGTAGGGCTCGTAGCCGAGTTCGGCGATCAGCGTCAGTTCGTGTTCGATCTGGGCGCGGACCGACGGCGGCACGGCTGGGTCTGCCTGTTCCGCGTAGCGCCAGGCCAGGCCGTCCTCCACCAGGCGGCGCAGCCAGCGAGCCGGCGTTTCGCCTTCGGGTACGAGCTCGGCCGGGTACTCGTAGCGCAACTCGTCGAGGCTGAAGCTGCAACGGGCGGCGATGGCCAGGGTTTCGGCGAGCAGGGCGGGTGGATAGCGGCGGGCGAGGGTGTCGCGGTCGTGCAGCCGGCGTTCGGCATTGGGGGCGAGCGCCAGGCCCGCCTCGGCCACGCTGCAGTGCAGGCGCAGCGCTGTCATCACGTCGGCCAGCGGGCGGCGCGCGGCGTCGTGCATCAGCGCGCCGCTGGCAGCCACGGCGGGGATGCCGGCGCCTCGGGCGATGCGACGCAGCAAGGTGATGCGGGCACGATCGCGGCCGTCGAGCTGCGTTGTCACCGTGATCCACGCGCGGCCGGGAAAGTGTTGTGCCAGCCAGGCGGCGTCGGCCTCCAGTGCAAGACGGCCTTCTTCGCCGTCCTTCAGCGGCGGGAAGTCCGGTGGTGGCACGAGCAGGGCAAGGCAGTCGGGGCAGGCGCCGTCGAGCATCGCCCGAGTGAGCCGGTACTGCCCCTTGTCGGCCGCGCGCCGGGCGCGGGTGATGAGGCGCGACAGCTGGCCGTAGCCGGCGCGGTTGGTCACCAGCAGCACGATGCAGGGGCCGTCGGCCAGATGCAGCTCGCTGCCGATGACCAGCTTCGGGCGGCTGGCTTCGGGCAGTGCCTTCAGCGCGCGATGGGCGCGCACGATGCCGGCCAGCGAGCACTCGTCGGTGAGGGCGATGGCCGCATAGCCGAACGCCGCCGCCTGCGCGACCAGTTCCTCGGGGTGCGAGGCGCCGCGCTGGAAGCTGAAGTTGCTCAGGCAGTGGAGTTCGGCATGTTCGTTCGCCATGTGGCAACTGTAAGAAAATACAGTCATTGAGGCAATGCCGGTTTCCGGATTTCGCTTCGTCCGCTGGTGCAGCTTCCGACTTCGGGTCCACCACAGTCGCCTAAATCATTGATGACCGGTAGACTTCGCAGCTTCGCTCCGCCACAGCGGCGCGAACCCTGTCCAACCTTCCTGGCCGAGATGGCCGCAGAGGAGTCCTGAATGCCCTTCATCAAGTCCCGCAAGGTCCTGTTCGGTGCGATGGCGCTGGCTTTCGCGATGGCGGCCCCGGTCCATGCACAGCAGAAATCCGTCGCGATCACCGCGATCGTCGAGCACCCGGCGCTGGATGCCGTACGTGACGGTGTCAAGGAAGGTCTGGCCGCGGCCGGCTTCGAGGAAGGCAAGAACCTGAAGTGGCAATACCAGAGCGCGCAGGGCAACACCGGCACCGCGGCGCAGATCGCGCGCAAGTTCGTCGGCGACAAGGCTGACGTGATCGTTGCCATCGCCACGCCCTCGGCCCAGGCCGTGGCCGCGGCGACCAAGGACATCCCGCTGGTGTATTCGGCGGTGACCGATCCGGTGGTGGCCAAGCTGGTGCCCTCGATGGCCGCCTCGGGCACGAACATCACCGGCGTGTCCGATGCGCTCGAACTCGGCAAGCAGATCGAGCTGATCAAGCGCGTGGCGCCCAACGCCAAGCGCGTCGGCATGGTGTTCAATCCGGGCGAGGCCAACTCGGTCGTGGTGCTGGAACAGATGCGGAAGCTGCTGCCCGAGCAAGGCATGAGCCTGGTCGAGGCGGCCGCGCCGCGTTCGGTCGACGTCGGTTCGGCGGCCCGCAGCCTGATCGGCAAGGTGGACGTGTTCTACACCAGCACCGACAACAACGTGGTGTCGGCCTATGAGGCGCTGGTCAAGGTCGGCATGGATGCCAAGATTCCGCTGGTGGCGGCCGATACCGACAGCGTCGCGCGTGGCGCGGTGGCAGCCTATGGCATGGACTACAAGGCGCTCGGCCTGCAGACCGGCCAGATGGTGGCGCGCATCCTCAAGGGCGAGAAGCCGGGCACCATCGCTTCCGAGACCAGCAACAAGCTCGAACTGCACGTGAACCCCGCCGCGGCACAGAAGCAGGGCATCACGCTGGCCGACGACCTCGTCAAGGACGCCTCCAAGGTCGTCCAGTAACAACGGTCCGGCCGGACCCGTACGCAGTCGGCCGGTGCCGGCTGCGGCGGGTGCTCCCTTCGGAGCGCCCGCAGCGCCTTCTCTCCAACGGTATTTCCCATGTCCCTCTACACCTTGCTCGGGGCGCTGGAGATCGGTCTGATCTTCAGCCTCGTCGCCCTCGGCGTGTACATCTCCTTCCGCCTGCTGCGCTTTCCAGACTTGACCGTCGATGGCAGCTTCCCGCTCGGCGGCGCCGTCGCCGCGACCATGATCGCAGCCGGCTACGATCCCTTCACCTCGACCATCGTGGCGACCATCGCCGGCGCGGTCGCGGGGCTGATCACCGGCTGGCTCAACGTGCGCCTCAAGATCATGGACCTGCTTGCCAGCATCCTGATGATGATCGCGCTGTACTCGATCAACCTGCGCATCATGGGCAAGCCCAATGTGCCGCTGATCATGGAACCGACGGTGTTCAACGTGCTGCAGCCCGAGGCGCTGGTGGATTACGTGTTCCGCCCGCTGCTGCTGGTGTTCGTCGTGCTGGCGGTGAAGCTGATGCTCGATGCCTACTTCGCCACCCAGAGCGGCCTGGCGATCCGGGCGACCGGCTCCAACGCACGCATGGCGCGCGCGCAGGGTGTCAACACCGGGCTGGCGGTGCTGGCCGGCATGGCGCTGTCGAACGCGCTGGTGGGCCTGGCCGGCGCGCTGTTTGCGCAGACCCAGGGCGGGGCGGACATCTCGATGGGCGTGGGCACCATCGTCATCGGCCTGGCGGCGGTGATCGTCGGCGAGAGCCTGCTGCCCTCGCGCAAGCTCTACCTGGCGACGATCGCGGTGATCGTCGGTGCCATCGTGTATCGCTTCTTCATCGCGCTGGCGCTCAATTCTGATTTCATCGGCCTGCAAGCGCAGGACCTCAACCTCGTGACCGCGCTGCTGGTCACCGTGGCCCTGGTGGTGCCCAAGCTGCGCCAGCACTGGTCCGGAAAGAAGGGGAGCTGACATGCTCAAGGCTACCGACCTGCGTCTGACCTTCAACCCCGGCACGCCAATCGAGACCCAGGCCCTGCGCGGGATGTCGCTCGAGATCCCGACCGGGCAGTTCGTTACCGTGATCGGCTCCAACGGCGCCGGCAAGTCGACTTTCCTCAATGCGGTATCCGGCGAGCAGCGGGTCGACAGCGGGACGATCGAGATCGACGGCATCGACATGACCCGCCAGCCGGTGTGGGGGCGGGCGCGCCATGTGGCGCGGGTGTTCCAGGATCCGCTCGCCGGCACCTGCGAGGATCTGACGATCGAGGAGAACATGGCGCTGGCGAAGATGCGCGGCCAGCGTCGCGGCTTCTCCTTCGCGGTCAAGCCCGCGCTGCGCGAGGAATTCCGCGCCCAGCTCGCCACGCTCGGCCTTGGTCTTGAGAACCGCCTGTCCGACCGCATCGGCCTGCTTTCGGGTGGCCAGCGCCAGGCGGTGAGCCTGCTGATGGCCGCGCTGCAACCATCGCGCCTGCTGCTGCTGGACGAGCACACCGCAGCGCTCGATCCGCGCACCGCGGCCTTCGTGCTGGAGCTCACCGTGCGCATCGTCGCCGAGCACAAGCTCACGACCATGATGGTGACGCACTCCATGCGCCAGGCGCTCGACGTTGGCCAGCGCACCGTGATGCTGCACCAAGGCCGGGTCGTGCTCGACGTTTCCGGCCCGGAGCGCGAAGGTCTCGACGTGCATCACCTGCTCGACATGTTCGAGAAGGTGCGCGGCGAGGAAGTCGACGACGATGCGTTGCTGCTGAGCTGAGTGCCGGTGCCCCCGTCAGCTTCTTTTACAATCCCTTAGAATCCGCGCTTCGCCCGAGCGTCACCAACGAATTCCATCATGTCCCAGTCTCCCGCCTCCCGTCCCGTCCGCACTCGCTTCGCGCCCAGCCCCACCGGCTACCTGCACATCGGCGGCGCCCGTACTGCGCTGTTCTCGTGGGCCTTTGCCCGTCGCCATGGCGGCAAGTTCATCCTGCGCATCGAGGACACCGATGTCGCCCGCTCCACCCCCGAGGCGGTGCAGGCCATTCTTGACGGCATGAACTGGCTGGGTCTCGAGCATGACGAGGGCCCGTTCTACCAGATGCAGCGCATGGATCGGTACAAGGACGTCATCCAGCAGATGCTGGCCGCCGGCACCGCGTACCACTGCTACATGTCCTCGGAAGAGCTCGACCGCATCCGCGAGGAGCAGCGCGCCCGCGGCGAGAAGCCGCGTTATGACGGCCGCTGGCGTCCCGAGGCGGGCAAGGCCCTGCCGCAACCGCCCGAAGGCGTGCAGCCAGTGGTGCGCTTCCGTAACCCGACCGAAGGCGTCGTGGCCTGGGACGACCTGGTGAAGGGCCGCATCGAGATCGGCAACGCCGAACTGGACGACTTCATCATCGCCCGCGCCGACGGCACGCCGACCTACAACTTCTGCGTGGTGGTGGACGACTGGGACATGGGCATCACCCACGTCATCCGCGGCGACGATCATGTGAACAACACCCCGCGCCAGATCAATGTGCTGCGTGCGCTCGGCGCCGAGGTGCCGCTGTACGCCCACCTGTCGATGATCCTCGGCGACGACGGCACCAAGCTCTCCAAGCGCCACGGCGCGGTGAGCGTGATGCAGTACGACGACGACGGTTACCTGCCGGACGCGGTCATCAACTACCTGGCGCGCCTGGGCTGGAGCCATGGCGACGACGAGGTCTTCAGCCGCGGACAGTTCGTCGAATGGTTCGACCTCGACCACATCACGCCCTCGGCCGCGCAGTTCAACACCGAGAAGCTCAACTGGCTCAACGCCCAGTACATCAAGAAGGCGGACGATGCCTTCCTCGCTGCGCAGGTCGCCAACCGCCTGGCCCGCCGCCAGGTGAATCCCGAGACTGGCGTGACGCTGGAGGCGGTGGTGGCGCTGTACAAGGACCGTGTCGCCAACCTGAACGAACTGGCCGATTCGGTGGAGCTGTTCGTGGCCGACGTGCATCCCGCGCCGGAAGTGATCGGCCAGCACCTGACCGATGTGGCGAAGGCGGCGCTCGCCAGCCTGCGCGCGCGCCTCGCTGGCGCCGAATGGAACAAGGCAGCACTGTCGCAGGCGATCAAGGACACCATGGCCGAGCATGGCCTGAAGATGCCACAGGTCGCCATTCCGCTGCGCGTGGCGGTGCTGGGCGTGCCGCAGACGCCGTCGATCGATGCGGTGCTCGAGGTGCTCGGGCGCGAGCGCGTGCTGCAGCGGCTTGACCGCCACATCTGAGCGTCGCGGCGGCGCGGTTCAGTCCGAGTCTTGAGTGGTTTGATCGCCGGGGTGGAGCACGACACGGTTCCGCCCCTGGTTCTTCGCCAGGTAGAGCGCCTCGTCCGCACGGCCCAGCGGGGCTTCGGGTTTCTGGTCCGTGGCGCGAAGGCGGGTGACGCCGATGCTTGCGGTGACCATGACCTGCACGCCGTCCGCCGTAATCACCGGATGCGTCTCGAGGGCCTTGCGCAGGCGTTCGGCGGTCTGTACGGCGCTCGCCGCATCGTCATCCGGCAGCAGTGCGGCGAACTCCTCACCCCCGACCCGTCCGATCACGTCGGACTGGCGCAGCGTCTGCCGCGCCAGAGCGGCGAGGTTGCGCAGCACCTCATCGCCGGTGGCGTGCCCGTAGGTATCGTTCACGCGCTTGAAGTGGTCGAGATCGATCATCAGCAGTGAGGCCTGTGTCGCATGGCGGCCGACGCGGCCCAGTTCCGCCTGCAGGCGCTCAAGGAAGTGGCGACGGTTGGCGACGCCGGTCAGCGCATCGGTGTTGGCGAGTGCGATCAGCGCTTCCTCGCGCTGCTTGTTGTCACTGATGTCGTGGAACACGACGACCGCGCCATTCAGGCGCCCATCCTCGATCAGCGGTGCGCAGGTCAGCTCCACCGGGAAGCCGCGCCCGTCGCGGCGGGTGAACCAGTCTTCCTGCCTGCGGACCACGCCATCCTTCAGCGTCTTGGCGATTGGGCAATCCGCTTCCGGGTAGGGCTGGCCGTCATGGTGCGAGTGGTGGAACAGCAGGTGCTGACGCTCACCTTCTATCTCGTCCTGGCGAAAGCCGAGCATGCGCAGCGCAGACGTGTTGATGAAGCGCGTGCGCCCTTCCAGGTCGATGCCGAAGATTCCTTCTTCGGCGGCCATCAACAGCACCTCATTGCGTTGCGCCAGCGTCGAGACCTCGCGGGTCTGTGCCGCAAGCTGGGCCTGCCATTCGCGCCGTGAAAGGCGGGCGACGCCGAGGATGAGACCCTGAACCAGCAGGAAGCCGAGCAGGCCCGAAACGATCTTCTCGGTGCGTGCGGCCTGCTGTGCCTGAAGTGCGGGCGTGACGTCGCGCCAGACCGCCAGCGCGCCTACCGGCGGGCGCGAGGCCACGGTTTGCCCCAGGAAGTCGTGCAGCGGGAAGCGAAGCAGGTCGAAGTCCCGCCCATCTGCATGCAGGCGTTCGATGCGATAGGGAGCGTTCACCGGGTGCAGTTGTCCACTACCGACCCAGTAGCGCAACTCGTGACGGGAGGTGGCAAGCAGGAAGCAGCAACTGTGGTCGCCGTTCGATGTTGGCGGCTGGAACGCCTGCCACATCGTGGGCGACACGGCCGCCGGGTTCAGCAGCACGCCGTAGCCAACGCCGGTCGAGTTCGTCAGGCGTGCGATGTGGCCGTCGAGGAGGGCGCCGATCTCGATCAGGCCGACGAGCTGCGGTGTGGAATTCGGCTGCTGGGCCAGGACGGGTACGACGCCGCGCAGTCCGGCGAAGGCGCGGCCGATTTCGAAACCGCTATGGGCCACGCGGTCGCGGCGTGCGGCCTCGAGCATCGGACGCACACGCTCGAGCGAATCGCCATGCTCATCGGGTGCGTGCTGTCGCAACAGCGATATGAGGTCGGGTGTTGTGAGCTGCAACTGGCGGATGCCGAGTTGGTCCTGCATGACCTGCCACTGCGGGTCGATGACAGTGCGAAGGCCGTCGCGCAGGCTGTCCAGGGCGTCCTGGTTGATCGAGCCATCGACGCCGCGCGGCAGCTGGGCAGCACTCGACATGAGCCGGATGACCTCCGGCTCGCTCGCCAGCATCTGCGCAAGATTGATGAGATTGTGCTCCAGCTCGGCGAGATGAACCTCGTAGGTCACCCGCAGCGCGAGAAGTTCGCCGTTCCGTTCATGGGCATGCTGACGTTCGTCCTGGCGAATGAAGTAGGCGGTTGCCGAAATGAAGATCAGGCCCGTGATGAGGCTGACGAGTGCGAGGATCCGTCGATAGGTGATCACGTGGCTAACCGTTTTCGATCATTGGCCTGCTATAAGTTCATTATCCATCGCTAATGCGCCATGCGAGAGTGCCAAAGTTGGCGGATGGCGGCCGATTTGCGGCCCGGCGCACGGGAACGCCGGATGAAAGTGGATGAGACGGGTGGGCGTGACGTATGCCGCCAGGCGCCGCGGTGAGGGATCAGATGCCGGTATCAGGGGCGGGCGGCTTGAAGCGTCCGGCACGGATCGCATCCGCGAGGTCGCGCTCCAGCGGCAGGGGCTCGCCCTCCAGCTCGCTTGCCACGTGCTCCGCGACGAGCATCGACCATACGAGTCCGCGGGCACCGAAGCCCGATAGTGCAAACAGTTGCCGCTCCGCGTCGAGGGCGCCGACCATGGGCAGGCGGTCGGGCGAAGCCGGCCGGAAGCCGACGCGTCCGCCAAGCTGCACGGCATCGAACCCCTGACCCGTCCCGGGCAGCATGTTGTCGAGCTTCGCCAGGTTCTCTGCGTGGTCGGCGGGGCGCAGCGTGGAGTCGGCATCGTCGACCGCGAAGGTCGCGCCCGCGCAGCGCAGGCCGTCGATTTCGGGACTGACGTAACCCCCGCAGCACACGACGACACGCGGTGGGCTGTCGGCGCCGGCCGGCAGCAGCGAAACCTGGCCACGGGCGCTGACGACCGGCAGCGCGCTCGCCTCCGGGAAGCGCACGACGCCGGTCCCGGCCGCGAGGATCAAGGTTGGTGCTGCGGCAATGAGGCTGCCGTCGGCGGCGAGCGCCTGCCACTGCGCATCCACGTGGGCGATGCGTTCGACCCGTGCGCCGAAATGCGTGCGCAGCGGTGCGCTGGCCTCGGCGCTCTGCAGCAGCGTACGGCACAGGCTGGGTGGTTGCACCCAGCCGCTGTCACCGAAGAACCAGCCGCCGTGCCGCACCGTGCAGCCGGCGATCGCCGCCGCTTCGGTCGCCTCAACGTAGCGCAGGTGCGCCGGCGGCAGGGCGAGCGCGTCGACGACCTTGTGCATCTTGCCTTCCTGCGCGCCGTCGCGCGCCAGGTGCAGCACGCCGCAGGCCTCAGCCCGGGGCGCGAAACCGTCGCGGCACAGGCGCGCGATGGTCTGCCAGCCATACAGACTGCCGGCCCGGGTCAGCCGGCTCATCCGGTTGTCGTCCAGGCTGGGCAAGGGGCGCAGCACACCGGCGTGGTTGCCGGAGGCGCCCTGGCCGGGGCCGTCGGCGGCGTCGATCAGGTCGATGCGCCAGCCACGCGCAGCCAGCCGTTCGGCAAGGCTGCAGCCGGCGATGCCGGCGCCGAGGATCAGCGCGTGCCGGTTCGGAGTGGTTTCCTGCGGCACGGGCAGGGTGCGGCGGCCGCGCAGCATCTGGCGTTTGCCGCCGAAGCCGGGCGACTTCTCAAGCTCGAAGCCGGCGCGGCGCAGCCCTTCGCGGACATGGCCCGCGACCGACCACGTGGCCAGCGTGGCGTCCGGCGCGGCCACGTTGGCCAGCAGGTGGAAGATGCGCTCGGACCACAGCTCGGGGTTACGCGCGGGCGAGAACCCGTCCAGATAGAAGGCGTCGGCGCAGAGCGCCAACCTGTCGAGCCCGTCGCGCGCATCGCCGAGGTAGAGGGTCAGGGTGACGCGTCCGCTGTCGAGGTGCAGCCGGTGCAGACCGGGCGTGAGTACCGGCCAGCGCGCCTGGAGTTCGGCCGCAAGCGGCGCCAGTTCCGGCCAGCGGGCGTGCAGGGTGGCGAGATCCTCGCGGCTGAACGGGTGGAGCTCGCAGGACACGAAGTGCAGCCGCGCGCAGCGTTGCGGATCGGCCCGCCAGGCGGCCCAGGTGGCGAGGAAGTTGAGCCCGAGGCCGAAGCCGGTCTCGAGGATGACGAAGCGCTCGCGTCCCTGCCAGCGCCGCGGCAGATCGTTGCCGGCGAGAAAGACGTGCCGGGCCTGGCCGAGACCGCCGTCGGCCGAATGGTAGACGTCGTCGAAGGTGTCGGAGTAGGGCGTGCCGTCTGCGGCGAAGGCCAGCCGAGCCGGGACGAGGGGTTTTGCTGCCATGCCGCGACCGGAGGGAAAAACGCCTGGTGCGCCGCCGCTCAGTGCGTGGCCGTGCGGCGTGGCAGCAGACGCTTGCCGAGGCCGACGACCATCAGCACCAGGGCGCCGACGACAATCCCGACCACGCCGTCGAGCAGCGTGGGCAGCAGGGCGCCCGTCAGGCCCGTCATGCCGGCGGTGAGCGTTTCGATCAGGTGATGCACCGGCGGCAGGCCGTGGCTGAGGATGCCGCCGCCGACGAGGAACATGGCTGCGGTGCCCAGCACCGACAGTGCCCGCAGCAGCCATGGGGCGAGCCACAGGATGGCCGAACCAATGCCGCGAGCAACGGCATTGGCCATGCGGCTGAGGTACAGGCCGGCGTCGTCGAGCTTGACGATGCCTGCGACAAGACCATAGACCCCGATCGTCATCATCACCGCGATGCTGATCAGCACCGCGACTTGCGTGCCGAACGGCATGCCGCCCACCACGCCGAGTGCGATCACGATGATCTCGGCCGACAGGATGAAGTCGGTGCGCACCGCGCCCTTGATCTTGTCCTTCTCCAGCGCGACCAGGTCGACCTCGGGGTCGGCCAGCGCCTTCACCACCTCGCTGCGGTGTCCGGCTTCTTCCTTGCCGTGCAGGAACTTGTGCGCCAGCTTCTCGAAACCCTCGAAGCACAGGAAGGCGCCGCCCAGCATCAGCAGCGGCGCAATCAGCCAGGGCGCGAAGGCGCTGATCGCCAGCGCTGCCGGCACCAGGATGGCCTTGTTGAGCAGCGAGCCCTTGGCCACCGCCCATACCACCGCCAGTTCACGGTCGGCGCGTACGCCAGTCACCTGCTGTGCGTTCAACGCAAGGTCATCGCCGAGTACCCCTGCGGTCTTCTTCGTTGCCACCTTGGTCATCGTTGCGACGTCGTCGAGCACGCTCGCGATGTCGTCGAGAAGCAGGAACAGGCTGCCGCCGGCCATGGCAGGATTACTCCGGACGCATCTGCGGGAACAGGATGACGTCGCGGATCGAGGGCGAGTCGGTCAGCAGCATCACCAGGCGGTCGATGCCGATGCCGCAGCCGCCGGTCGGGGGCAGACCGTACTCGAGCGCGCGGATGTAGTCGGCGTCGAAGAACATGGCTTCCTCGTCGCCGGCCTCCTTGGCTTCGACCTGGGCACGGAAGCGCGCAGCCTGGTCCTCGGGGTCGTTGAGCTCGGAGAAGCCGTTGGCAATCTCGCGGCCGACGATGAAGAGCTCGAAGCGCTCGGTGATCTCGGGGTCGGTGTCGGAGGCACGCGCCAGCGGCGAGACCTCGACCGGGTAGTCGATGATGAAGGTCGGCTCCCACAGCTCGGCTTCGGCGCAGGCCTCGAAAAGCTGCAGTTGCAGGCTGCCCAGCCCGCCCGGCTTCACCTTCTCGCCGAAGGCGACGATCTTTGCCTTCAGCCATTCGGCATCCGCCAGCTGCTCCTCGGTGAAGCCCGGGTGGTACTTGCGGATCGCCTGCACGATGGTGAGGCGGTGGAAGGGCTTGGACAGGTCCAGCTCGCGGCCCTGGTAAACGAAGGATTCGGTGCCCAGCGCCTCGCGCGCGGCGTGTCGGATCAGGCCCTCGGTGAAGTCCATCAGCGTCTTGTAGTTCGCGTACGCCTCGTAGAACTCCATCATCGTGAATTCGGGGTTGTGGCGCGGACTGAGGCCTTCGTTGCGGAAGTTGCGGTTGACCTCGAACACCTTCTCGAAGCCGCCCACCACCAGACGCTTGAGGTAGAGCTCCGGCGCGATGCGCAGGAACAGTTCCATGTCGAGCGCGTTGTGGTGGGTAATGAAGGGCTTGGCCGCGGCGCCGCCGGGGATGGGATGCATCATCGGCGTCTCGACCTCGAGGAAGCCGTGGCCGGTCATGTAGTTGCGGATCGACTGCACCATGCGACTGCGCGCGACGAAGGTGAAGCGCGTCTGCTCGTTCATGATCATGTCGACGTAGCGCTGGCGGTACTTCTGCTCGACGTCGGTGAGGCCGTGGAACTTGTCCGGCAGCGGGCGCAGGCTCTTGGTCAGCAGGCGGATCTCGCTGGCCTTGACCGACAGCTCGCCGGTCTTGGTCTTGAACACGGTGCCCACGCAGCCGACGATGTCGCCGATGTCCCAGGTCTTGAACTGGGCGTACACGTCCTCACCCACGCCGTCGCGCTGCACGTAGAGCTGGATGCGGCCCGACAGGTCCTGGATGGTGACGAAGCTCGCCTTGCCCATCACGCGCTTGAGCATGATGCGGCCGGCCACCTTGACCTCGACCGGCATGGCTTCCAGCGCCTCGGCGTCTTTCTCGCCATACAGCTCGTCGAGTTTGCCGGCGGTGTTCTCGCGCGAGAAGTCGTTGGGGAAGGCGCGGCCGCTCTGGCGCCAGGCGGCGAGTTTCTCGCGGCGCTCGGCGATCAGGTGGTTCTCGTCCTGCGGCGGAGTGTTCGTCTGGTCGGACATGGTGTGGATTCGGGTCGGATGGAAATTCGTGGGCGCCGGCGCGGTGCCGGCGGCAAAGGCGTGATTGTCGCAGGCGGAGGGGGGGCAGGGCAATTGCGCAAGGCGTCGCCGGGCCGATCCCTCGCATCAGATGCGGCGCGCTGTCGGGCGTGCATTGTTTCTCGGAAATATTTCACGACCCGCCCTAAAGTGCATGCTCCGCACTCCGATAGTGCTTATACCGACCCATCTCGTTTCAGGAACCCCGCAATGAGCAGTTTCCGCGAGCTTTACGAATCAGTCGAAAAGACGTTCTGGAACTCACTGACGAAGAAACTCAGTAGCTTCCTGCTGCTGTTCGTGCTCAACATCTTCTATCTCGCGGTGTTCTGGTGGCAGGCCGCGGAGATCCAGAAGCTGGTTGCAAGGGGGCCAGAGGCGGCGGCCGGTATCACGGCGATGCTGGACAAGGGACTGGTCATCACCATTTCGCTGAGCATCTTCGCGTTGCTGCTGACGGTGGGGCAGATCTTCTACATGCGCCACCTGATCGTGCGCCCGGTACGTGCGATCTGCGAAGTGTTCGACGAGATCGCGCGCGGCGAGGGCGACTTCTCGCGCAACCTGCCGGTGAGCAGCCACGACGAGTTCCGCGACCTCGCGATCAGCTACAACCGCTTTGCCGACCGCATGCGCGAGATCATCGGCGAGGTGCGCAACATGAGCGTCAACATCGCGCGCGAAGCGGTGCAGGTGAAGCTGCGTATCGAGAATTCGGCCGGCGGGGCGCGCGATCAGGAACGCATGACGGCACAGGTGTTCGAGACCAGTACCGCGTCTACCGCCGCCATCGAGGAGGTGTCGCACAGCGCGCACCAGATCACCGATTCGACCAATGCCAACCTCGTCATCGCGCGTGATTCGCTCGCCGAGATGCAGGAAATCGCCGGCAAGATCAACACGGTCAGCGAGAAGGTGCTGAAGTTCAACACCACGGTGGACGACCTATCGACGCGCTCGGAAAGCGTCAAGCAGATCGCGGTGCTGATCCGAGAGATCGCCGACCAGACCAACCTGCTGGCGCTCAACGCCGCCATCGAGGCTGCGCGGGCGGGTGAAGCCGGTCGCGGCTTCGCCGTGGTCGCGGACGAGGTGCGCAAGCTGGCCGAGCGGGTTAACAAGGCCACCGAGGAGATCGTCGGCAACATCAACGGCATGCTTGGCCTGGTGGCGAACACGCGCAGCGAGAACGAGGTAATCAATGCGGACGTGCAGGACACCCGCCAGGTGGTCGAGCGCTCGGCGCAACAGTTCGAACACATGGTTGGCGAGTTCGAGACCACTGGCAAGCAGCTGAGCCAGATCGCCGTGGCGATGGAGTCGCTGAGCGACACCAACGCCAAGGTGCATGAGAGTGTCACCGCCATCAATCAGTTGTCGGCCAAGGTCGGCGAGCAGATGCAGGACAGCGAGCGTCGCACCGTGGATCTGACCAAGGCCACCGAGGCGGTGCAGGAACTGGTCTCGCGCTTCAAGATCGGTCGTGGCGCCTTCGACCAGGTCGTCGATCAGGCCCGCGTGTTCCGCGATCGCATTCAGGAACAGCTCGAACAGATGGCAGCTAACCGCGTGGACGTGTTCGATCGCCGTTACGCTCCGATGGCCGGGACCAATCCGCCCAAGTTCAAGGTGAGCTGGGGCGAGGAATTCACCCGCCGCTGCCAGTCCATTCTTGATGACAGCCTCAATGCCACGCGGGGCGCGGCGTTTGCTGTGGCGGTCAATACCGACAGCTACCTGTCGACGCACAACAGCAAGTTTTCGAAGCCGCTCACCGGCAATTACGAGGCCGACCTCGTCGGCAACCGCACCTGTCGCAAATTCGAGCGTCCGCCCGAGTTGCGCGCAGCGCGCAACACCGAGCCGATGCTGCTGCAGACCTACCTGCGCGACACCGGCGAGATCCTGTGCGACATCGCGATGCCGATCATGGTGGGCGGTCGCCACTGGGGCAACGCGCGGATCGGCGTGCCAGCGGAAGCCTTGCTCGGCAGCTGAGTTTCGCCCGGGCATGCCGTCGGCAAGACGGGACTTGCCCCGTGCGTCGGGGGCGGCGTATAGTCCGTCCCCCTCGAACAGACATGTAAGCGCCCCGGGGTGCCGGCTGATTGCCGACTGCCTGAACGGATTCATCCTCCGCCTGCGTCCTGCCAGACTCGCCTTACTGCGGTGCTGCACGCGCTCATGCTGTCGCCACTCTTCCGCTCTCCGGTGCCACCTAGGACGACTTGGAGCCCGGAACGATGGACGAAGACAGGAAGAACAGCCACAACGAACGCATGCAGCGCAAGAAGGAGGTGGTCGATGCCGCCATCGAGCGCGCGCAGGAAGAGCGCGGCATCGTCATCCTGATCACCGGCAACGGCAAGGGCAAGACGACCTCCGCCTTCGGCACCCTCTATCGTGCGCTCGGCCACGGCCAGCGTGCCGGTGTGGTGCAGTTCATCAAGGGCACCCAGGCCACCGGCGAGGTGGTCTTCCTGCAGCAGATTACCGGCACCCAGGCGGTTCGTTACCATGCGATGGCAACCGGCTTCACCTGGAACACGCAGAACTGGGACGCCGACAAGCGCGCTGCCGATGAGGCCTGGGCACAGGCTGAGGCGATGCTCGCCGATCCGGCGCTGAGCCTCGTCGTGCTCGACGAGCTCACCTACATGCTCAAGTACAACTACCTCGATACCGCGCAGGTGCTTGCAGCGGTGCGCGCCCGTCCGCCGCGGCAGACGGTGATCATCACCGGTCGCGCGGCAAGGCCCGAACTCGTCGACCTGGCCGACACGGTCAGCGAGATCGCCGATCGCAAGCACGCCTTCAAGGCCGGCGTAAAGGCTCAGGCCGGCATCGATTTCTGAGTGCCGGGCATCAGCCGGCCTCGCAAAAAAAGGCGTGCGCCCAGCGGGATGATCCCGGGGGCGCACGCCTCCAGACCGATGGCCAATCCGGCCGTGCGGATCAGACGCCCAGCCAGCCCAGCAGCTTGCGCAGGCGATCTTCCTGGCCGGCGGAGAAGCCGCTGATGCCGAGCTGGCGCAGGAAAGCCTGACCGGCATCATCGCCCGACAGGCCGACGAGCACCTGGCGGGCCTTGGCGATGTCCTCGGGCGACAGGTTGGGGTGGCCGACCACCGGCATGTAGGGCTGACCGACCGACTCGTGCAGGATGCGCTGGCCGCTTTCGCGCCACTTGCGCACTGCGCCCGAATAGGATGCCAGGCCGCCGACGTCGGCGATGCCCTTCTCGAGGCCGAAGGGGATCGCGCCCTGTTCGCGCACGTAGAAGACGTTCTCCTTGGTCAGGTCGATGCCCTTGTCGCGCAGTTCGGCGCGGCAGAAACGCGTCATGTAGGCGACTTCTTCCGGCAGCACAAAGGTCTTGCCGCGCAGGTCGGCGACGGTCTTGACCGGCGAATCGGCGCGTACCACCAGCATGCAGTGGCCCTCGGGCTCGGCGTTGGCGACGTACTGGTAGCGGTAGTCGCGCAGGCCGCGTGCCGGGTAGTCCGACGGGCGGGCGATCACGAAATCGAACTTGCCGTCGCGCATGCCTTCCTCGAGCGCCGAGAACTCGCGCACGAAGGTGACTTCGACCTTGCGACCGAGTGCGGTGGACAGCCGTTCGGCCATGGGCGCGTACTTCTTGCGCGCGGTGGCAGCGTCGATGCCGCCCGAGGTGCCCTCGCTGACGGCCAGGCTGAGCGGCCTCGCGTCCTGTGCCACGGCGGGCAGCGCATGCCCGATGGCAAGGGCGGAGATAAGGGCGAGCAGCGAACGTTGGGGCAGGTGTTTCGTCATGTCTTTACCAGCGGCTGAAAAGTTGGGATGCATGAAGCGGGAATTCAGCCGGGATGGTCTCAATTTTGATGCAGATCAAGGTGTGCAATCGGTCACGGTGTACTCAGTCCAATGCCCTTTGCAAGACGCCGATTGGCGGCGCCCAGTCGTTGCCAGGCTGTTTCTTGCGCGTGACCAGCGTCAGCTGCGCTGGCGCGAAGACGTTGGCATTGTGTGTGACCGGCGTGGTGATCAGGTACTGCGCGCGGGTGGCGCGCAGGAAGGTGCCGACACGGTCGATATTGGCGACGTCCAGGTGGGCGAAGGGCTCGTCGATGAACACGAAGCCACCGGGGCGGGCTTCGTCCATCAGCAGGCCGATCAGCAGGATCAGCGACTTCATGACCTGCTGGCCGCCCGAGGCCTCGCCATCGTTCAAACCCACGGCGCCCTTGCGGTCGAAGTCGAAGCGCACCTCCAGCCCGGCCTGCGATAGCGAGAGGTCGTCATTCTCGAGATGCGGGGTGGGGCAGTCGACGCTGACGTTGGCGAGGTCGCCCAGTGCCTTCAGGTTCTTGGCGTACTGGCGCACGGTGGCGCGCAGCTTGGCGATGTAGGCCGCGCGGGCATTCTCGGTGTGGTTGCGCGCGGTGGCGCAATAGCCCTGGCGGTCGAGGTAGTCGCGCTCGCGGCGGTCAACGTCGGCGGCTAGGCGGTCGCGCACGACCAGCACGGCCGGGTCGGTGATCCAGTCGCCTTCGTCGATGTGGCGCTGCAGGCGCTCGAGTTGCAGCCGGGCGCCACGGGCGTCGCCGTACTTCTCGGCGAGCAGGGCGAGCTCGCCGGCGATCAGCCAGTGCGCCGGCATGCCGCGGCGGCGGCGGCGCAGGGTGACGATGCGTTCGGCCTGCGTGCGGCGGCGCGGGCCGTGCTCGCGGGCGATGTCGGCCAGGCGCAGGTCGATGGCCTTCAGCTCGCGCTGGCGGCGGTCTACTTCGATCTGGATGCCGCTGAGCTTCTCGTTCAGCGCGTCGAGTGTGCCGTGCATCTCGCTGCGCTCGGCGATCGCGGCCGTCAGTTCCTTGCGTGCCTGCGGGAGTTCGGTGTCGGCTGCGGCGTAGCGCTCGGCGTTGGCAGCCAGCAGCTGCGCCGACTGCAGGCCGAGCATGCGCTGGCGGATCGCGGTGACGCGCGCGGTGGCTTCGTCCAGCTTCGGGCGCAGGGCCTGCAGTTGCTTGTCAAGCGCGATGATTTCCTCTTGCAGCGCAGCGATGCGTGACTGGCGTGCGAGTTCGCCGAAGTGGAACTCCTGCGGTCGGCCGAGGTGGCGGGCGCCGCGGCGTTCGCGGTGGTAGCCGTCGCGGGTGATCCACTCCTGTTCGCGCGGCAGGTCGCGCGCGGCCTCGGCGTCCTCGACGCGGCGGATACGGTTGAGCAGGTCGGCCAGCCAGCGCGGCACCGGGCCGTTGAAGTCGACGACTTCGGCCAGGCTCATCGAGCGCGGCGGCGGGGCCGGCTCGAGTTCGGGCACGATGAAGTGGCGGAAACGCTCGCGCTCACCCAGCGCCCATGCGGCGTGGCGGTCACCTTCGCGTTCGAGCAGGATCAGGTGGCGGTAAGGGCGCAGAATGGCTTCGAGTGCGGTCTGCCAGGCCGGGTCGGTGACCTCGACGACCTCGGCCAGGCTCTGGTGGGCGATGCCTTCGGCGGTGAGCTTGACGCGGAAGCGCGACACCTCGGCGTCGCCCGGTGGGCCGCTGCGGTTGCGTTCGCTGCGCAGGGTCTCGGTGCGGTCCTCGAAGGCCGCGACGAGCTCGCGTTCCCTGGCGCGAAGGCGGCTGCGCTCGGCGTCGGCGTCCTCGTGCTCCTTCTCCAGCGCCACCGCGTCAGCGCCGTGCTCGGTGGCGAGCTGGGCGCGCAGGGTGTCGCGTTCGGCCAGCAGCTTCTCGAGGTCGCGTACGCGGTCGTGGGCCGCGAGGTAGCGCTGCTCGGTGGCGGTGTCGCTCTCCTTCAGGCGCTTGCGTTCGGCGCTGGCGGCGTCCTGTTCGGCGCGCACAGCGTCGAGCCTCAGACGGGCCTCGCGCTGCTCGACGAGCTTGTCGGTGCGCTCGCGGCTGACGCGGCGCAGCGCGTCGCGCTCGTCGGCGATCGCACGTGTCAGCTCGGCGATCTCGAGCCGCGGCACGATCTCCGCCTGCAGGGCTTGGGCTTCGTCGGCGAGCTGCTTCCATTCGAGGAAGCGGTTTGCCTCGGCCTTCTTCTCCTCGGCCTGGGTCTTGAGGCGGTCGAGGTCGATGCCGAGTTCGCCCAGCTCGCGCTCGGCGTTCTTCTGCTCCTCGCGCGCGGCCTGGTAGTTGTCCAGCACTTCCTTGTCGCCGAAGACGTCGAACACCAGCTCGAGCAGGGCCTTGGGCGAGTACTCGCACAGCTTGTCGGTGTCGCCCTGTTCGAGCGCCAGCACCTTGGTGATGGCCGGCGTCAGCCCGCCCCAGGCGAGGCGGTTCTGATAGTCGCGCAGGCCGATCCAGTCATTGTTGGCTTCCAGCGCCTCGATGTCCTGGTTGTCGTCGACGATGGTGTAGTCGCGAATCCAGTCGCCGCCGGCCTTGCGGATGCGGCAGGCCAGCGTCACTTCGTCCGACAGGCAGGGAAAGAACGGGCGCTTGCCGGTGCTGCCGGGGACGTTGGCGACGATGGCGCGGATCCAGGCGAAGCTGCGGTCGGCGCGGCGCACGTAACGGCGGAAGTCGCGCTTGCCCGAGCAACGCAACGCGAACAGCGTCCGCAGGGCGTCGAGCAGGGTGGTCTTGCCCGAGCCGTTGGGGCCGACGATGGTGATGATCTGGGCGTCCAGCGGCAGCGAGAAGCGGCGCCAGAAGTCCCAGTGCACGAGTTCGAGCGTCTTGATATGGAACATCAGCGGTTGTCTCCGGCGTCGTCGTCGCTATCGTCCGTGTCGGGCAGCACGTCCGCGAGCTCGAAGGCATTGGTTTCGGGCACGGCATGGCCGGCGGCGGCGAGTACCTCGCCCAGCGTGCCGTGGATGATGCGGTCGGCCATCACGCGGTAGTCGAGTGCCACGTCGAGCAGTGGCCCTTCACCGATGATGCCGTTGCGGCGCTCGATGAAGCCCAGCCGCGCGAGCTTGCCGAGCGCGATCGTCATCTTGGTCTTGCCGCCCAGGCGCGGGCCGAAGTCGGCCACCAGCGAGCTCTCCGCCAGGCTGCCGGAGACGCTGTCGCCGTGGGCCATCGGTTTGTCGCCACCGAACATGTCGGTCTGGCCGTCGTCGACCAACTCGCGTCGGGTTACCTGGCGCTCGCGCTTGGGCAGCACGATCAGCGACCAGATCACCACCAGCAGCGCGATCTCGTCGCGTGCCAGGCCGAGGTTGCTGGCGGCATACTCGCGGCCGGCACCAAACACCGGCTCGGCCATCTCGGCCTGCAGCGAGACGCCAACGTGGGCGGCATAGGGGTTGTCGAGCAGTTGCAGGCCGACGTCGGCCAGCCGGCGGTCGAGCTCGAGGCGGAAGGTCTCGTCGACCAGTGCGCGCCGCACCATGCGGTCGCTGCGTGGCAGCCAGCGCTGCGCCAGCAGGCGCGCGGTGAGCGTCTTCAGTTCATGTTCCATGGGCGCACCGTTCAGGATTGGGCGGGCAGGGCGGTCGCACGCGGGACCACCTCGCCGGCGTTGATGGCAGCGATCTCGTCTTTGCCGACCAGCACCAGCTCGTCGCCGAAGCGCACGTCGAGCGGCAGACGCATGAAGGCGCCGATGGGGCCGTCGACCGGACTGGCGTCCTCGCCGTCGGCCAGCAGCGCGAGCAGCGACAGGCGGTAGCTGGCGGGCGCGAAGCCGCCGCCGGCGATCACGTACTGCAGTGGCCGTGCCTCCGGCAGGGCTTCGAGACGATGGGTGAAGTGTTCGAGCATCGCCAGGTCCTCGGCGTCGGGCGCGGTGCCGACGGGCGAGCTGTCCGGCGGTGGCAGCGTGGCATCGACCGCAGTGCGCGCCTTGTCGTCACCGAGCGCGGTCTCGGCGCGGTCCAGCAGCTCGTGGCCGCCGGCCAGCAGTGGCAAGTCCGGCACCGCCGCGAGCCCGCCTTCGGCAAGATCCGCGAGGGTGGCGATATCGAGCCGGCGTAGCCAGGCGGCAACGTCTGACGATGAGATGCCCGAGCCACCCAGCGTCACGCGCTGCGATTCGATCTTGTTCAGCGCGCGCTGGAAGGCGGCATCCACCCGCGCCAGCCGCGACTGCGCGAGGCCGATGCGCTGGGCGATGCGTGCGATGTCGAAGTCGACTTCGGGGTCGGCGAGCAGCTTGTTGAGGATGTCGGTGCCGCGCTCGAGCCAGCGCCCGTTGGCCGACAGGCGGCGGCGGGCGTCGAGGATGCGGAACTCGGAGCCGGAGGCGATCGCTTCCTCGAAGTGCCAGGTGAGATCGTTGAGTTTGGACAGCAGGTGACCGAGGGATTCGGCGGTGACGCCGCCCACGGCCTGCAGGCCGGCAAGCTGGGCGGTGAGGAAGCCGAGCTCGGCGTCCTCTTCCTCGCCGAAGCGCAGCAGCATGGCGATGGCGGCCACCGCGTTGCGGCCGATATCCGAGAGGTGGTACTGCCCGTCTTCGCCAATGGCGAGCAGGGCGTTGTCGCGCAGGCGCTTGAGCACGGTCTCGAGCTTGACCGGGTCGAGGTAGGTGAAGCGTGCGCGCAGTGCGTCCGGCGACCAGCGCGGGGCGTCGGCTTCGCGGCCGATCTCGCGCAGCACGAGCAGGCGCATGAGGACTTCGGCCTCGGTGCCGCGGAAGAGCGTGATGAAGGCGTCGAGCAGCGGCCGGGCGCTGTTGAGCGCGGCGAGTTCCGGCACTTCGTCGGGATCAACGCCGGGTGCGAGAAAGTCCGACAGGAACGGTTCAGTCATCGATTCTGGGAACGCTGCAAAGTCCGGTTGGGTCGGTTTGGTGTGCTTGCCGGCGGTCGGAATCAAACCGGTTGGAGATGGCGATAAGCTCGATCCCGCAGTGGTTCTTCAGCCGATTCAGCACCGGTTGCCGGAGGACGTGCGGGGTGTTTGTGGAGTCGGCGAGGACTGTCCGAGCGAAGCGAGTTCCGCAGCCGGCGGAACAAATACCCCGTGCGTCCGACCTGAGCGGCGCGGTCTTCAGCGCTGTGAAAAACCAGCGGCGTTCGACCCTTCACGCATCAAATCGGCCCGTCCTGGGTATTTGTTCCGAAGTCTGCGGAACTCGCCCTGGCTGCGCAGGGCTCAGACAGTCCTCGCCTTCTTCACAAATACCCAGGCCAGTCCTTGGCGTGGTCACCGCTCTTCGGCTGAATGGTGGGCGATCCTAGACGCCCTGCTTCAGGCTTGCCGCAATGAAGTTGTCGAGGTCGCCATCCAGCACTGCCTGAGTGTTGCCCACTTCGTAGTTCGTGCGCAGATCCTTGATGCGGGACTGGTCCAGCACGTAGCTGCGAATCTGGTGGCCCCAGCCGATGTCGCTCTTGGAGTCTTCCAGCTTCTGCTGCTCCGACTGCCGCTTGCGCAGCTCGGCTTCGTACAGGCGCGCCTTCAGCATCGACATCGCCTCGGCCTTGTTCTTGTGCTGCGAACGGTCGTTCTGGCACTGCACCACGATGCCGGTCGGCTCGTGCGTGATCCGCACCGCCGAGTCGGTCTTGTTGATGTGCTGGCCGCCGGCGCCGGAGGCGCGGTAGGTGTCGATGCGCAGATCGGCCGGGTTGATCTCGATCTCGATCGAGTCGTCCACTTCCGGATATACGAACACCGAGGTGAAGCTGGTGTGGCGGCGGGCGTTGGAGTCGAACGGCGACTTGCGCACCAAGCGGTGGATGCCGGTCTCGGTACGCAGGTAGCCGTAGGCGTACTCCCCGCTGACCTTGATCGTGCAGTTCTTGATGCCGGCGACTTCGCCTTCGGTCTCTTCCATCAGTTCGACGCCGAAGCCCTTCTTTTCGCCGTAGCGCAGGTACATGCGCTCGAGCATGCCGGCCCAGTCCTGCGCCTCGGTGCCGCCGGCACCAGCCTGGATTTCGACGAAGCAGTTGTTCGGATCCATCGGGTTGCTGAACATGCGGCGGAACTCGAGCTTCTCGACTTCGGCTTCCAGTCCGCCGAGGTCGGCCTCGACTGCCTCGAAGGTGTCGTCGTCGTTCTCGGCCTCGGCCAGATCGTAGAGATCCTTGAGGTCGCGCGACTGCGAGTCGATCTTCTGCAGCGTCAGCACCACGTCCTCGAGCTGGCGCTTTTCCTTGCCGAGTTCCTGGGCGCGTTCGGCGTTGTTCCAGACGGCGGGGTCTTCCAGCGCGCGGTTAACTTCTTCGAGCTTCGATGCTTTCACATCGTAGTCAAAGATACCTCCGTAGTTCGCGACCGCGGGCGGCGAGGTCGGCGAGTTTTTCGGCGATGGCGTTCTGGCGTTCGGCTTCCATGGGTGAGGCTCCGGCGGAATCTGGAAAACCGCGCATTATACCGGTAGCGAGGTCGGGGCAGGCGGCCTTGCAGGGGACGGGGACGACGCACCGTGCTTGCACCGGGCCGCGCGGCATCCGCCGTAGGGTCGGTCCTGTCATGCCGGCAGAGGGCGAATGTCATGAGGTGCGACTTCATGCACGGCCCTTGCGCGCGCGAACGTGTACCATCCGCGCCGGAGATCCGAGTGTGGTCAATCGATCAGAATCCCGCATGCATAGGGGGCGGCAGGATTGACCTGGAGGGGAGGCCACGCGCCGCGTTGCGTCCTCGCTGTCGTGGATATTCATACGGGCTGGCAAGGCCAGATGCACCAGAACAAGAAGAATCTCACCCGAATCCTGCTCGCCGGGGTGCTGCTGCTGAACCTTTTCATCGTGGGCCTGCTGGCCTACACGCTCCACGCGTCCAAGGTCCGCAAGGAGGAAGAGGTTCGTACCATGGTCGAGAATCTCGCGCTGCTGCTGGACCAGAGCGTGAGCTCGTCGGTGCGCGAGATCGACCTCGCGCTGAAGGAAATACAGGTTCGGCTGGAGGGTGATCTGCGCCGGAAGGGACTGCCTGGCGCAGGCGACACCATGGCCGTCGTCGACTTCCATCAGGACTGGCTGACGCAGGTGGCCGAGATCCGCATCACGGATGCGTCGGGTGCGCCTATCCTCGGCTATGGAGTGACGCCGCAGACGCGGGTGAGCTACGCCGACCGCAGTTTCTTCGCCGAGCACCGGGATCACGTCGATCGCGGGCTGATCGCGAGCAAGCTGCTGTACGGCCGGATTGCCGGAACCTGGATCATCGTGTTCTCGCGACGCTACAACAATCCCGACGGCGATTTTGCCGGGATGGTGACGGCGGCGGTGCCGGCGGCCTACTTCGAACGCCTGCTGTCCGGGCTGAAGCTCGGCGATCACGGCATTGCGCTGATGCGCGACCTGGACAAGACCATGATCGCGCGTTTCCCGCCGCTGGCAACGCAGGCGGGGGAGATCGGTACCCGGGGCGGCTCGAAGGAGCTGACGGACATCATCGCGTCCGGGGTCGAGGCGCAATCCTTCTACAGCGCGCGCACGGCGGACGGGGTCAACCGCATCAATGCCTACCGCAAGCTCTCGGTAATGCCCGCCTTCGTTGTCGTTGGGCGGGGCGAGGACGACTACCTCGTGCAGTGGCGTGACGATGTCCAGAAGGGCACGGCGCTCGCGATTCTCTTCCTTGCCGTGACATCGCTGGCCGCATGGCTGCTGTGGCGGCTGATCGAGGCAAACGAGCGTGCGAACCGGCGCAGCCAGATCCTGCTTCAGAATGCGAGCGACGGTATCCACATTACGGACCTCGAGGGCTCGGTGATCGAGGCGAGCGATGCTTTCTGCCGCATGCTGGGCCATGACCGCGCCGACGTGATCGGCATGAACGTGGCGCAGTGGGAGGCCGGCATGTCGGCCGAGGAGGCCCGGGGCATCATCGATCGCGTGCACCGCTCGGGCGACGTGTTCACGTTCGAGACCATGCACCGGCGCAGCGATGGCGAGACTTTCCCGGTCGAAGTGACCTCGTTTCCGCTGCAACTGGACGACAAGCCGGTGCTGTTCCATTCGGCACGAGACATCACACTGCGCAAGTCCTCGGAGGAGGCGGTGAGGAAGCTCGCCTTCTTCGATCCGCTCACCGGGCTGCCGAACCGGCGCCTGCTGATGGAGCGCCTCGAGCATGCCCTGGCAAACTGTGCGCGCCTTGGAGAGCACGGCGCGCTGCTGTTTGTCGACCTCGACAACTTCAAATCGGTCAACGACACGGCGGGCCATGATCAGGGCGATCTGCTCCTGCAGGCGGTTGCCGCGATTCTCGGGCGGTGTGTCCGTCACGACGACACGGTCGCCCGGCTCGGGGGGGACGAGTTCGTCGTGATGCTCGACGGGCTGGGGCGCTATTCGATGGTGGCTGCCGGGCATGCCGAGACGGTTGCGACAAAGATCCTGCATGCCCTGCACAAGACCTTCGAACTGGGCGGGTCCGAGCATCGTGTGTCGGCCAGCATCGGCATTACGCTGTTTGGCGATCATCCGGGCGAACGGATTGAAGAGCCTCTCAAGCGCGCCGACCTCGCCATGTACGAAGCCAAGTTGGCGGGCCGCAACACCCTGCGTTTCTTCGACCCGGTGATGCAGGCGAGGGTGAGCACGCGCGCTGAGCTGGAGTCGGCGTTGTGGGTGGGGCTCGAGAAAGAGCAGTTCCTGCTGCAGTACCAGCCTCAGGTTCTTGCCGACGGGCGGATTACGGGTGCCGAAGCGCTGCTGCGCTGGCGTCATCCCGAGCGCGGCATGGTGTCACCAGCGGAGTTCATTCCGCTCGCCGAGGAGAACGGCTTCATTCTCCCGCTCGGACGCTGGGTGCTGGAGAGTGCCTGCGCGCAACTGGCGCACTGGGCGCACGACGCTCGGATGGCGCACCTGTCGGTCGCGGTGAATGTGAGCGCGCGCCAGTTCCGGCAGGATGCGTTCGTGGCCGAGGTGATCGAGATCCTTGAGCGCAGCGGCGCCAATCCTGCACGCCTGAAGATCGAGTTGACAGAGAATTCGCTGGTGACCGACATCGAGGGCGTGATCGCCAAGATGGCCGCACTCAAGGCCCGCGGCGTTGGCTTCTTGCTCGACGACTTCGGGACCGGGTATTCCTCGCTGGCCTACCTCAAGCGCCTGCCGCTGGATCAGATCAAGATCGACCAGGGGTTCGTCCGCGACATTCTGGTCGACCCGAACGATGCCGCCATCGCGAAGATGGTCATCGTGCTGGCCGACAGTCTGGGACTCGCGGTGATCGCGGAAGGGGTGGAAACCGAGGCGCAGCGACTGTTCCTCGAGCAGCAAGGGTGCGTCGCCTACCAGGGTTACCTTTTCAGTCGCCCACTCGCTGTGCCGGATCTGGAATCCCTCGTCGACGCGAGCCAGCGTCTGGCTTGACACCCGGCGCCAGGCCGGGCGACGGACGCCGATCAATCGGATAGCGCAAGCGCCTCGATCCGCGCGGCATCGTCCGCGAGAGGGAGGGCGATACGGGCGCGCTTCAGAGCCAGTTGCGACTGCCGCACAGCAGCGCTTCGGAACTCGGAAGAGCCCATGCGGTGCAGGGACTTCAAGGTCTTCTGCAGGCGGATTCCTACTGCCAGGCTGGCTGCGCCCGACTCGGAAATGCTCGAGAAGGCGTCCTCAAAGACATCTTCGACCGCGATGGGCGGAACGAAGACATGGGCGTAAGCGACCGTGCGATTCTCCTCGGGCGGTTCGGCGAGGATGGCGAGCACTCGGTTCAGCGCCCCCAAGGTTGCGATCGCCGTGCCCGCATCATTGACGGCGGGCGACAGCGCCTTGCAGGCGATCTCGGCGAGCACCACGACGCCGAAGCGCGGATCCTGGTCGAAAGAACGGTCGCGACCGATATCGAATGCAGCCCGTATGCTGCGAACTCCTTCTTCGTCCGGCGCGAAGTCGAGCCAGACCAGCGGCTGGGCGAGGTCGACGAAACTCCCGGGCACGGCTTCGAGGTGAATCTCCCCATTCCCCTCCGTCGCTACGCGTTCCAGTGCGCCGAGGTCGATATGCTGGATGTAGCCGATACGATCACTGGTTACCCACGCGTCGCCGGGGGGCGGTCCCACGCGCATGTGTGCGCCGAAGCAGGGGTTCCTCGCTTGCGTCCGCATTGCATTCGACGCAGCCGTCTCCACCCGTTCGATGGCGTCTCCGACCCGGCCGAATCGTGCCAGCAGGTCGATCCAGCGCAACAGAGTCAGCACGATGATCACGATTACTGCGAGCGTGCCCACGAACAGAACGACGCGTCCCCCTTCGCCATACACCCCCGCGTTCAGGGCAATGATGCCAACCAGACTGAAAAGGAAGCTCCCAACGAAGGTCGCCAGTGCATTCTGCGCACTACTGTCGCTAATCAGCAGTTCGGTGACGCGGGGCGTGGTCGCGCTCGATGCCCCGGCGTAGGCCGACACCATCGTCGCCAGCGAGAAGGTGGCCACGGCGAGCATGCTCGAGGCCAGAATCTGCAGAACGTTTCCGATTGATTCCGCCCCGATGCGGACCGACCATGCGGCAGGGATCAATGGTTCCAGCACGATACCTGCCACCGCGCTGGCGATTCCCGCAACGGCGAACAGGCTGGAGCGTACCCACAGACTGCGTGCCAGATCGATGATGTACCACCGCAGACGCGTCATGCCGTTTCTCCAGATCCCTTCAACGGCCTCAGGCGGCCTCGAAGTGCTCGAGCATCAGTTGCACGCTGGAGACGCCGTTGTATTCGTTGATGCCCAGGCGGTAGGCGGCGTGGATCTGCGCCGCCGCGCCCTCAGCGTGGTTGAACTGGATCGCCTCGTAGCGGCTGCCGCCGCGCGACAACTCGAGCTTGAGGTGCTTGTCCTTCAACACCCGCTGGCGTTCGACGCGGAACACGTCGTCGAATACCGGCGCCGGGAAGCCCTGGCCCCAGATCTCGTTGTCGAGCATGCGCACGGCGTCGAGTGCAAAGTAGCCTGACTCGAGATTGCCGTCGGTCTCGATGCGGCGCTCGAGCTGGGCGGGTTCCAGCAGTTCGCTGACGACGTCCTCGAAGGCCGCGTCGAAGCGGGCGAGCTCGGATTCGCGGATGGTGAGCCCGGCCGCCATGGCGTGGCCGCCGAAACGCACGATCAGGTCGGGCTGGCGCTTGGTGACGAGGTCGAGCGCATCGCGTAGGTGCAGGCCCGGAATCGAACGGCCCGAGCCCTTGAGCTCGCCGTCGTTCGAGCGCGCAAAGGCGATCGTCGGGCGGTGCAGCTTCTCCTTGATGCGGCCGGCGACGATGCCGATCACGCCTTGGTGCCAGTCGGGTTCGAACAGGGCGATGGTGGCGCGGTTGCCAGCCTCGAAACCGGCCAGCCGGGCGAGCGCCTCCTCCTGCATGCCGGCCTCGATGCTGCGGCGTTCGCGGTTGAGCTTGTCGAGCTCCTGCGCGATGTTCATCGCGCGCCCGGCGTCGTCGGTGATCAGGCATTCGATGCCGAGGCTCATGTCCGACAGCCGGCCGGCCGCGTTCAGGCGCGGGCCGATCATGAAGCCGAGGTCCATGGTGCTCGCGCGTGCCGGGTCACGGCCGGCCAGGGCGAACAGCGCGCGGATGCCCGGCTGCAGGCGACCCGCGCGCATCCGCGCGAGGCCTTGTGCGACCAGGATGCGATTGTTGCGGTCGAGCTTGACCACGTCGGCCACGGTACCCAGCGCCACCAGGTCGAGCAGGTCGGCGAGGTTGGGCTCCCTGCCGCCGGCAAAGGCGCCGCGTTCGCGCAACTCGGCGCGCAGCGCGAGCATGGTGTAGAACATCGCGCCGACGCCGGCCAGCGCCTTGCTGGGGAAGTCGCAGCCGGGCTGGTTGGGGTTCACGATCACGTCGGCCTCGGGCAGCACGTCGCCGGGGAGGTGGTGGTCGGTGATCACGGTCGCCATGCCGTGCGCGCGCGCCGCGGCGATGCCTTCGACGCTGGCGATGCCGTTGTCGACGGTAATCAACACGTCGGGCTCGAGCCGGGCCGCGATCTCGACCATGGCCGGGGTCAGTCCATAGCCCAGCGTGACGCGATCCGGCACCAGGTAATGCACATCGGCACCGAAGGCGCGCAGCGCACGCATGCCCACGGCGCAGGCGGTGGCGCCATCGCAGTCATAGTCGGCGACGATCACCATGCGTGCGCCGGCCTCGATGGCGTCGGCGAGCAGCACGGCGGCCTCCTGGGTGCCGGTGAGCGCTTCGGGCGGCAGCAGGTTCTTCAGGCTGGTGTCGAGTTCGTCGGCGCGTGCGATGCCACGTGCGGCGTACAGGCGGGCCAGCAGCGGGTGCAGGCCGGCATCGGCGAGGCGGGTGTAGGCTTGCTGCGAGACGGGGCGTGACTGTATGCGGGTCATCGGTCGGTATGCGGGGCGGTGGGCGGGGGGGCGTCCGGCAGGGCCATCGGCGCGGGTGAGATGGACTTCAGCAGTGCGTCGAAGGCATGGGGCTTGCGCCAGAACTTCCAGCGGTCGCTGCGGCAGTTGGCGACAACGAGCGTGCCGCGATCGCCCGGTGCGATGAGGCGCAAGGCATCGATGCGGCCGCGCTGCAGCGCCGTGGCAAGGGGGGAGAACCAGTCGCGCTCCAATGCTTCAAGCCCGCTGCGCCAGCTGTCGAGATCGAGGCGCTGCGCCGGCTTGCGCAAGCTGTCGATGACGACGAGCGTGTCCTGCTTCAGTGCCGACGAGAGTTCGGGCGTCGCGGTCGCGCATTGGCTGGCGCGCGCCAAGCCGATGCTGAGCGGATCGGTCGCCTGCACCAAGGCGGCCGGCGCCTGCGGCATTCGCTCGAGTTCGCCCGCGCCCCACAGCCACACGCTGTTGACGGCTCGCTGCCCGGATTCTTCCCGCGCCCGGCTGAGCGGATGGTTGTGCAGAAGGATCTGCGCTTCGTTCATCGTTCGCTGCCACAGCCGTGCGTCGTCGCCTTCGGGCAGGAAGTGCTTCACCGGCCGGCCGACGACGTCATCCAGGGGATACAGCGTGCCCCGGCTGGCCCGTGGCAGGCGCAGATACCAGCGCGTCGGTGTACAGGCCTCGAACCGGCCAAGGTCGGTGAAGCTCTCATTGAGTGCCGCGACGAGCTCTGCGGATTCCTCCGCCGGAAGCTGGTCGTCGTCGAACGCCTGCAGCAACAGGTGCTCGCGAGCGAACGAGAGGTTGACCGGGTCCGCGCAGAGCCAGTGACCGTCGTCCGCCGGAGGCTGGGGGCCGGCTTCGCCGAGGCGCCGTAGCGCGGCAAGCGGCAGCGCACTGCCTTCCAGGCCAAACAGCCGCGCCAGTTGCCTGTCGTATGGCTCGAAGCCGTGCATCGAGCGCGTGCCGCGGCCGAGCAGGGTCGCCAGTCCGTCGAGCGCAAGCCCGGCGGCAGGGCCAAGCAAGGTTGCGGTGGGCCACAGCAGGCCGGGGATCAGGAGCTGGATCTGCATCGAAAACGCATCGTTGGGAGCGGCGCGAGTCTAGCACGTGCAACGGTGCCACCTCGCTGCGCCTCACCTTTGCACTGCCGCAGGCCGAAGCAGCAGGCGCGGGTTGACAGATGTGGGCAAGAGGTCTTCAATTGATCCAAATTAGTCAATCACATGATTACATGGGTCGAACATGAAGACGACAACGTCCCCCGCCCGCGAACCCGCGACGGCTTACGCTGTTCGCGGCGCCCTTGGCGGAGCGAACATCGAACATTACCTGCATGCCGCGTCTGCGCTCGAGCGCGACCACATGGTGCGTGAGGGCTTCGAGACCGGCTCGCTGGATGCGTTCGCTCATCGTTTCGGCCGCAGCGGCCGCAGTCTTGCGCAACTGCTGGGTGTGGCGCCTGCCACCTACGACCGCCGCGTGCGAGAGGGCAAGCCCTTGTCGCAGGATGACTCCGACCGCGTCGCGCGCCTGATCGATGTCGAGCGCGCGGCTGCGCGCGTGTTCGGCGACGAAGCCGCCGCCCGTGAGTGGCTGGCCGCGCCCATCCCGGCGCTGGGCGGCGCGATCCCCATCGAACTGCTTGCCACCACACCGGGCCACCAGGCGGTGATGAACGCCCTGCGCCGCATCATGGCCGGCACCGCAGCCTGATGGCTGTGCGCACGGCCACCTTGTGGCGGCTGGCACAGGACTGGGTCGACCTCGAGACTGGTACGCGGCTGTGCGCGGCGGAGGATTTCTCGTGCGCAGGCAACGGTGCAGCGGCCGTCGGTGGTCGCTGGAACAGCGTCGGCCGACCGGTCATCTACCTGGCAGACAGCCTTGCGCTGGCGCAGCTCGAGAAGCGGGTACATACGCCGCTGCGTCCCCCGCGGGACCTGGTCGCCGTCGAGGTGATCCTGCCCGCGGCAGCCGTGACCGCCGCCGAGACGGTCGAGCCTCCTGAAGGCTGGGATGCGGACAACGTCGACTGGTCGGTGGGCATCACGGTGTCTCAGCGCCTCGGCGACGACTGGCTGGCGCGTGGCGCGTCGCTGTTACTGCGCGTGCCCTCGGTCGTGGTGCCGGTGGGATGGAACTACCTGTTGAACCCGACTCACCCCGATGCGCGGCGGGTGGCGACGCGGCGCGTTGAATACCGGCCCGATCGGCGCTTGTGGTAAAGGAGCGCCAGCGCGTTCCGATGGCTTGCGTCGGGCATGGGCTGAAGGACGTATCGCCCCCAGGTTGTCCCGCAGGTATGATCGAGGCCCTGTATTTGCTCGGTCCGATTGGAAGCTAGGGTCAATGTCGAGTCTGCGAAGGCGGTTGTTGAAGGCGATCCCGCTTGCGGCGGTCGCATCAATTGCTTTTGCACGCCGGCCTGACGAACTCAGCCTGGGCATCGTGCCGCTCAATTCGGCGATCGCCCTGCTCAATACACACCAGCCCATCCGTTTGCATGTCGCAGAGAGGCTCGGGCACCCGGTCGGCATGTATACGGCGCCCGATTTCCGCAGTTTCCTGCTCGATATCATCGGCGCTCGTCACGACCTCCTGATCGCGCCGCCTCATTTCGCGCTGATCGCGAGCGAGGGGGGATACGTGCCTCTGGTGACTTATTCGTCCGCGGTGGAGTTGATCGCCATTGTGCGCACCGATAGCGACATCGACTCGCTCGCCGGACTTGCCGGCCGCACCATCGCCGTCTCGAGCCGCCTTGCTTTCGCGACGCTGGCCGGCGAGAAGGCAATGCTTGATCTCGGGCTTTCGGAACCCGGACATTACCGCATGCAGGAGTACGCCACGGCCGGGGCAGCGATGACCGCCGTGGCCCTCGGCAAGGCCGATGCCTGCTTCAGCGCGGCCCACGCACTGAGGCAGATGCCGGACGACGTGCGAGTCCGGCTTGCGTCAATCCCGCTCTCGTACTGGACGATCAACATCGTCATGCTTGCGCACTCGCGCCTGGGCGAGGGGGTGATCAGTGGCATCCGGGCGGCGTTGGCGACCTTCCCGGGTTCGGTCGAAGGCCGGGCGTTCTTCGAACGGACGGGGTTTGGCGGATTTCGGCCCGTCGACCGGGCAGAACTGGAAGGCGTTCGCTCCCTTGCGCGCCTGACGGTCATGAGGGCCGGACTCGAGGGTGTTCTGCCGCAATGACGATCTCACTGCTACCGCGTTCCTTCCGCGCACGCCTCGTAGGCGCGGGCCTGATTGTTGGCGCAGTGGTGCTGGGGCTGCTGTTCATCACCAATCTGTTGTTGATCGAGCGTTACCTCGACCATCAGACCAATGCGCGCACGGAGGCCAGTCACGATCCGCTCACGCAGGTGTTCAACCGCCGCGCGTTCGAGACGCATCTGCAGGCGGTGCTGGGAGATTCCGCAACGCATCCGGTTGTAGTCCTGTACATCGACCTCGACCAGTTCAAGGCGGTCAATGACAGTTGCGGCCATGCCGCTGGCGACGAACTGCTGGTCGGCATTGCGCAACGCCTGTCGGCACGGGTTGGCAGGCGGTTTCTTGCGCGTCTCGGCGGTGACGAGTTCGGCGTCGTGCTGACCGGTGTCGACGAGACCCACGGGGCAGGGCTTGCTGCCGAGATCATCGCGGAAGTCCGGGGTACGCCTTTCATCTGGGAGGGACGTTCCTACCGCGTTGGTGCCAGCATCGGCGTTGCTTCCAGCAAAGCGGCTGGCCTGAGCCCCAAGGCATTGATGATTGCCGCGGATACCGCGTGCTTCGGCGCGAAGGAACTCGGGCGCAACCGGGTGCGCCTCTTCGACCCGAACGAGGAATACTTCCGCCAGCGCGACGAGGATCTGCGCGCGATCTCGCATATCGACGAGGCGCTCGCGGCCGGGCGCTTCGTGCTGTTTCAGCAGCGCCTCATGCCACTGTCGGAGGGACTGCCGGCTCACGCCGAGGTCCTGCTGCGCGTGCGGAACGCGGAAGGCGGCATCGAGCCGCCCGGGGCGTTCATACGTGCTGCGGAGCGCTACAACCTGATGGGCTACATCGATCGCTGGGTGGTCGAGGCTTGTTGCCGGCAGTTGGCCGCCTGGCAGGCACAAGATACGGCGCCTGTTGTCGGCCGTCTTGCGATCAATGTCTCTGGCGCCAGTCTGTCCGATGAACGTTTCCCGGATTTCGTTGCGAGCACGATTCGAGACAATGGGGTGGATCCGGAGCGCCTGTGCTTCGAGATCACCGAAAGCTGCGCGATCGCCAGCCTGGAAGCCGCACTGGGGTTTATCGATCGCATGCGCAAGATGGGGGCGTCGGTCGCGCTGGACGACTTCGGCAGCGGACTCTCCTCGTTTGCGTACCTCAAGCGTTTCGAGGTCGACTACCTGAAGATCGACGGCCTCTTCGTCAGTCATCTCGATCGCGATCCCGCCGACCGTGCGACCGTTGCGGCGATGGTGACCCTGGCGCGCGCGAACGGTCTGCGTACCGTCGCCGAGTTCGTCTCGTCGGCCGCGATACTCGAGGCCTGCGAAGGTCTGGGCATTGATTACGCGCAGGGCTTTCACTGCCACCGTCCCGAGCCGCTGGCTGCGCTCGTTCCGGCCGAGGCTTGCTGAACGGTTTCGGCGGGTCGCTCACTGCCTTTCAGCTTGCGCTCGCCCCACGAATTTGCAGCAGGGACGCTTCGCGCTGCGACGACCGATACAATGGCGCCCATCATGCGTCCACACCCCACTTCCATGACCTCGCTGAAGGCCGCGGCACCCGCGCTTCCCGACCTCCTCTCCGGTGCCATTGCCGGCTACCGCGCCGCTCCCTTCCTGCCCATGTCGCGCAAGGAGATGGAGGCGCTTGGCTGGGACCAGTGCGACGTCATCCTGGTGACCGGCGACGCCTACATCGACCACCCCAGTTTCGGCATGGCCCTGGTCGGACGCCTGCTGGAGGCGCACGGCTTTCGCGTGGGCATCATCAGCCAGCCGGACTGGCACTCCGCCGAAGCCTTTCGTGCGCTCGGCAAGCCGCGCCTGTATTTCGGCATCACCGCCGGCAACATGGATTCGCTGGTCAATCGCTACACCTCGGATCGCAAGATCCGCTCCGAGGACGCCTATACGCCCAACGCCGAGGCGGGCAAGCGGCCCGACCGCGCGGTCACGGTCTATGCGCAGCGCGCCCGGGAGGCCTTCCCCGGTACGCCGATCGTCATTGGCAGCATCGAGGCCTCGCTGCGCCGGATCGCGCATTACGATTACTGGTCGGACAAGGTGCGGCGCTCGGTGCTGCCGGACTCGAAGGCCGACATCCTGCTGTTCGGCAACGCGGAGCGCGCGCTGGTGGCGCTGACCCACCGCCTGGCGGCAGGCGAGCCGATCGAATCCATTCGCGACCTGCGCGGTACCGCCTTCATGGTCAAGCCGGGCTGGCAGCCGTCCGGGGACTGGCACGAGATCGATTCACTGGCGCTCGACAAGCCGGGCCGCATCGACGCGCATCCCGACCCCTACGCGATGGAGCCGACGGCCGCCGCGCCCAAGGCTGCCGCCGACGGTGCGCAGCCGGTGCGCATCGTGCCGGCGGCCGAAAGGGTGGCCGCGCGCCGCGCCGACCGCGCACGCACGGTGATCCGGCTGCCGTCCTACGAGCAGGTGAAGGACGGCCTGGTGATGTACGCCCACGCCTCTCGGGTGTTCCACCTCGAATCCAACCCGGGCAACGCGCGCGCGCTGGTGCAGTGCCACGGCGAAGGGCCGGGTGCGCGCGACGTGTGGATCAATCCGCCGCCGGTGCCGCTGACCACGCCCGAGATGGACTTCGTCTACGACCGCCCCTACGCCCGCGCACCGCACCCGAGTTACGGCGATGCGCGCATCCCGGCCTGGGACATGATCAAGTTCTCGATCAACATCATGCGCGGCTGTTTTGGCGGCTGTACCTTCTGTTCGATCACCGAACACGAGGGCCGCATCATCCAGAGCCGGTCGCACGAATCGATCATTCACGAGATCGAGGAGATCCGCGACAAGTCACCCGACTTCAAGGGCCACATCACCGACCTCGGCGGGCCGACTGCCAATATGTACCGCATGGCGTGCAAGAGCAAGGCAATCGAGGAGAACTGTCGCCGCCTGTCCTGCGTGTATCCCGGCATCTGCGAGAACCTCGACACCGACCATTCCTCGCTGGTCCAGTTGTATCGCAAGGCGCGGGCGGTGCCCGGGGTCAAGCGCATCACCATCGGCTCGGGCCTGCGCTATGACCTGGCCGTGCGCTCGCCCGAGTACGTCAAGGAACTCGTCACCCATCACGTCAGCGGCCTGCTCAAGATTGCGCCCGAGCACACCGAGGAGAACACGCTCTCCAAGATGATGAAGCCGGGAATCGGCGCCTACGAGGAGTTCGCGCGCATGTTCGAGAAGTACTCGAAGCTCGCGGGCAAGAAGCAGCACCTGGTGCCGTACTTCATCGCAGCGCACCCGGGTACCACCGACGAGGACATGCTGAACCTCGCGCTGTGGCTCAAGGCGCACAACTTCCGCCTCGACCAGGTGCAGACCTTCCTGCCCACGCCGATGGCGCTGGCGACCACGATGTACCACTCGCGCAAGAACCCGCTGCGGAAGGTGTCGGCGGAGTCCGAGACGGTCGAGACGGCGCGTGCCGGCAAGATCCGCAAGCTGCACAAGGCCTTCCTGCGTTGGCACGACCCGGAGAACTGGCCGATCCTGCGTGAGGGCTTGATCCAGATGGGACGGGCGGATCTGATCGGTAACGGGCCCAATTGCCTGGTGCCGCGCCAGCAACCCGCAGCGGCTGTGCCGGCCGCTGGTCGCGAGGGCTGTAGCAAGCGCAAGCCAGCCGCTCCGGCAGCGCACAAGGGCCGGCGCGAGAAGCCGGCGGCGCCTGCCGCGCCGCGCGCGGCACGTCGCCCGCGCTGAACCCGGCGCGGCCTGGCTGCGCACGGGTGGCGCTCCGTCAGAGGGCGGTATGGTGCGCGATACGGTTGCGGCCAGCGGCCTTGGCGCGGTACATCGCGCGGTCGGCGCGCTTGAGAAGTTCGTCGGCGCCCGGATCCTGCCCGCAGAAGATGGAAATGCCGATGCTGGGCGTCGTGGTCACGGCGTGACCGCCCACGGTGAGTGGCGCGCCGAGGTCAGCAAGGACCTTGCTGGCAATGGCCTCGGCCTTCTCGGTCGCGTCCTCCGCCGTATCGCCCAGGTTCTCGAGCATGATGATGAACTCGTCGCCACCGAGGCGCGCGACCGTGTCGCCTTCGCGCACGCTGTGCTTGAGCCGCTGCGAGATCTCGGTCAGCACGCTGTCACCCGCTTCGTGCCCGTGGGTGTCGTTGACGTCCTTGAAGTGGTCGAGATCGATGAAGAGCAGGGCGCCGCAGCGCCGGGTGCGATCGCTGTTGGCGAGCCCCTGGCGCAGGCGGTCGAGCAGGAAGCGGCGGTTGGGTAGCTGGGTCAGCGGGTCGATGAAGGCGAGCTGGCGGATGGCCGCTTCGGCCGCGCGGCGCTCGGTGATGTCCAGCATCACGCCGTCCACCCAGCGTGCGCTGCCGTTGCGGTCGAACAAGGCCTGCCCGCGCGCGCTGACCCAATGCACCTGACCGAAGCGGCTACGGACGCGGAACTCGGCTTCATATGGTGCCTGCGCCAGGATCGACGACATCATCGTCTCCTCGATCCGCGGGCGGTCGTCGGGGTGGATGATTTCGGCAAGCGGGTGCTCGCCCTCGATGAAGTGCTCCGGCGGCTCGCCGGTCAGGTCGAGGATGCCCTTGTTGATGTGCAGGATGCGCCAGGGCGGCCGGGGGGCGCAGCGGAAAACCACGCCGGGCACGTTCTCGACCAGCGTGCGGAACTCGTCCCTGCTATCGGCAAGGCGCAACGCCGCCCGGCGCATCTTGCGGCGATGACGCACGCTGCCGTAGATCACCGCGAAGATGAGGATGTCGACGACGATGCCGGCGAGGAGCACAAGGTAGGGCTCGATGCGGTGCATGTCCCGCTCGAACTGCGCGCTGCTGCTGAAGCGAACGACCCATACCCGCCCGCCGAATTCGACCGTGCGATCGGTGGTGAAGCGGGGCGTGTGATCGGGTGTGCGGGACGTGAAGAGCAGGTTCCGGGCATCGGCTTCGAGGTCATAGACCTCGATCTCCACGTCACGCCTTGCCGTGCCGCTTGCGTCGCCGAAGACCCCTTGCATCAGGTCATGGGCGCGGAAGGGGCTGTAGACGAATCCGACCAGCAAGGCACGCCGGCTCAGCACGTCGTCGACGGCGTCGCCGCGGTAGATGGGCAGGTAGATCAGGAAGCCGGCCTGCACGTCTTCCTCGGTCTCCTGCACCAGCACGACCTTGCCGGACAGCGCGGCGCGGCCGGTGTCCCGCGCGCGGTTCATGGCCTCCCTGCGGATGGGTTCGGAATACATGTCGTAGCCGAAGGCCCGCAGGTTCCGCCCCTCGAAAGGCTCGAGGTACAGGATCGTGCTGTAGGTGTCTCTCGCCTCTTCCGGATGAATACGATAGTCGGGGAAGCCCTCGGCACGCACGGCCGCCTCGTGGGCAAGGCGCTCGGTGCCCGGCACCATCAGGGCGAAGCCGGTGCCCTGGATGCCCGGCAGGGCGTCGTCCAGTTCGAGGGATTCGACGTAGCGGCGGAATTCGGCACGGCTCACCTCCGCACTTGCCGCGAAGAGCCCGGCGGTACCGTTCAGTACCTGCTCGTATGCCTGCATGCGGCTCTTCAATGCGCTGCGGGCGTTGTCCACCTGGTGCAGGAAGCGGTCGTGCGAGCGGTCTTCGCGCTGGGCGTCGAAGAAACGCCACATCGTGAGCGTGAACAGCAGCAGGGCGCCAAGCACGATCCAGGCCGCGGCGCTCTGGTCGAGCAGCCCCTGCGGCCGGATCGCCGGTGCGTCGTCTGGCTGCGCCATCATGGCTCTCCTGCGTTCTGCGTGTCGTGAGTGTTCCACGAAACGGGGTGCCGGGCCAGTATGCCGGCATTTCCGTACCGGACGGCGCTTACAGTCCGATGCCATTCGCGCTGGCCACGCAGAGCGGTCCACGTGCACAATGCCGGGCCAGTCGCATTCCCCAACTCAACGTTCAATCGATGCGCTACGAATTTCTCGTCGGCTTGCGCTACACCCGCTCGCGCAAGCGTGCCCAGGGCCGCAACCGCTTCATCTCCTTCATCTCCTTCGTTTCGATGCTGGGCATTGCGCTCGGCGTTGCCGCGCTGATCGTCGTGTTGTCGGTAATGAACGGCTTTCAGGACGAACTGCGCTCGCGCATCCTCGGCGTCGCATCGCATGTTCAGGTGCAGAGCATGGACGGCGGGCTCTACAACTGGCAACAGGTCGCCGAGGATGCCAGGCGCCATCCCTCGGTGCTGGCAACCGCGCCCTACGTGCAGGAGCAGGGCATGCTGTCCTTCGACGAAGGGGTGCGCGGCACGATCGTGCGCGGCGTGATCCCGAGCGAGGAAGACAAGGTGGCCGACTTCGGCGCCTACATGAAAGCCGGCAGCTTCGATGCGCTGCAGGCGGGCCGTTTCGGCATCGTGCTGGGGCGGGACCTGGCGCTGGCACTGCGCGTCCAGCTCGGCGACAAGGTCACGCTGATTGCGCCCCAGGGGCTGGTGACGCCGGCGGCCGTGCTGCCGCGGGTCAAGCAGTTCGAGGTGGTCGGGGTGTTCGAGGCCGGCATGTACGAGTACGACTCGGGCCTGGCCCTGGTGCATGTCGAGGATGCTCAGGCCCTGTACCGGCTGGGCGACGCGGTGAGCGGCGTGCGCCTGAAGCTGGCGGATCTATTCGCGGCGCCGCGCGTGGCCCGCGAGCTGGCCGGACTGATCACCGAACCGGGCCTGATGGTCAACGACTGGACGCGCAGTCACGCCAACTTCTTCCGTGCCGTCGCACTGGAGAAAACGATGATGACCCTGATCCTGTTCCTGATCGTCGCCGTCGCCGCATTCAACATCGTGTCGACGCTGGTGATGGCGGTGCAGGAGAAGTACGCCGATATCGCGATCCTGCGCACGCTGGGCGCGAGCCCCGCGTCGATCATGACGATCTTCGTGCTGCAGGGTTCGATCATCGGCCTGGTCGGCCTGCTGGCCGGTGTCGTCGGCGGGCTGGCGATCGCCAACAACCTCGACGTCGTGATCCCGGCGCTCGAGGCCGTTACCGGCGCGACCTTGTGGAACAAGGAGATCTACTACATCAACGAGCTGCCGTCCAAGGTGCTGCCCGCCGACGTCATCAGCATCGTGTCGGTGTCCTTCGTGCTGACGCTGCTCGCGGCGCTGTATCCGAGCTGGCGCGCGTCGCGCGTGAATCCGGCGGAGGCCCTGCGCTATGAGTGAGGCTGCGATGAAGCAGGATGATCCGGTACTGGCCTGCGACGGGCTGGCGAAGCATTTCCGTGAGGGCGCGGACGCGGTGGCTGTGCTCGACGGGGTGAGCCTTTCTGTGCAGCGCGGAGAGCGCGTGGCGATCGTCGGTGCCTCGGGCTCGGGCAAGAGCACCCTGCTGCACCTGCTGGGTGGACTGGATGTGCCCAGTGCCGGATCGGTGCGGCTCATGGGGCGCGATTTCTCCACCTTGTCGGAGGCCGAGCGCGGCAGCCTGCGCAACGGCGCCCTGGGTTTCGTGTACCAGTTCCACCACCTGCTGCCCGAGTTCTCCGCGCTTGAGAACGTGGCGATGCCGCTCTACATCCGCCGTGTCGACAAGGCTGCGGCGGACGAGCAGGCGGCGGCGATGCTGCGCGAAGTGGGGCTGGGACACCGCCTCACGCATGCGCCGGGCGAGTTGTCGGGCGGTGAGCGCCAGCGCGCAGCGATCGCGCGGGCGCTGGTGACGCAGCCGGCCTGCGTGCTGGCCGACGAGCCGACGGGCAATCTGGACCGCCGGACTGCAGAAGCCGTATTCGACCTGATGCTGTCGCTCAACGAGCGCCTGTCGACCAGCTTCGTCATCGTCACCCACGACGAAACCCTGGCCGCGCGGGCGCAGCGTACGTTGCGCCTGACCGACGGGCGGCTCGGCTGAGAACTGGGTCACGCTCATGGACGGAAAAGGGGGAGTGCGGTCTGTCGCTTGACGCCGGTCATTAGTTGTGGGTTCCTCGTGTCGATAATTTGTCGCATCAAGAACGACAACCGGCCCAGGCCGGCATAAAGACATGAAAACCCTCTTCCTCCCTGCGGTCCGCCTCCTGGATCGACTCAACTACCCGCTCAAGTTCAGCCTGATTCTGCTGGTCTGCGGCCTGTCGGCCGCGGCCTTGCTGGCGCAGATCTTCGTCAGTCTGCGAGAGGACATGACGGTGGCCGAGCGCGAGATCGCCGGCCTGACGCTGTTCGATGCCGGCTTTGCTGTGGTCCTGCTGACGCAGCAGCACCGGGGCCTGAACGCCGGCGTGCTGGGCGGCAGTACCGAGCTGATCCCGAAGCGTGATGCAGTCGCGAGGGAACTGGAAGGCGCCGTCGCCAGGCTCGAGACGTCCATGGCGACCGATTCCGCCTGGGTGCCGCTGCAGGGCGCTTGGTCACCCGTGCGCAGCGAGCTTCAGCGGCTCGTTTCCAGCGCGCCAACCATGCCAGCGCCGGAGAGCTTCAAGGCGCACAGCGTTGCGATCGCGAGCCTGCTGCGCTGGATCGGCGACCTCGGCGAGGTGTCGGGGCTCTCGCGGGATCCCGATCCGGCAACCTCCAACCTCATCGGACCGCTGCTGACCTCGTTGCCGCAACTCAGCGAAGGACTAGGGCAGATTCGCGGGCGCGGCACCAACATCATCGCGCGCCGCGAGGTGCTGCGTGGCGACGAACATGCGATGGTGGCGCTGCTCGCCGATATCGCGCGTACCGAGGCCACGCTGCTCGAGAGCCTGGAGCGTGCGGGCAAGGCCAACACGGCGATCGGCGGGGCGCTGGAGCGGTCGCGCACCGAGATTGCCGCCGCGGTGGCGAGCGTGCGTCAGGCGGTCACGCGCGACATCCTCGAGCAGCAGTTCACGCTGGCGCCGCCGGCCTATTTCGACCTCACCACGCAGGCCATCAGCACGGCGGTGCGCAACTTCGACGAAGTGCTGCGCCCGCAGACCGGGCAGCTGCTGCAGCAACGGCTCGATGAGCTGTCGGAGCGGCTGCGCTTCCAGATCGTGCTGTCGGCGGTGGCGATGCTGGTGGCGGGCTACCTCTTCACTGCGGTGTATCTGGCGATCGTGCGCTCGGTGCGCGAGCTGTCGGCCGGGGCCAAGCGCTACGCGGCCGGTGACTACCGCACGCGGGTCGACTTCTCGGCGCGCGACGAGCTGTCGGAAGTGGCAGCGCAGTTCAACGT
>NZ_NOIH01000050.1 GCF_002245655.1 Thauera propionica
CCCGCGTGAGGAAAGAAGGTGGGGGATTATTCAGGGGCGACTAACTAGCCAATCGAAGTTGTACTTTTCTGGCCTACGAAAAACGTTAACAATTGCCCCGAGACCAAGACCTCCTAAGCCGCCACCAACCATGAGTGACAGCAAACCTATGCTGCCATAAAGTGCTCCGCTTACCCAGCCTACCGCACCAAATGCAAAGAAGAAAACAAGGCCCGCAATGACTCCAATCGAACCTCCCGCAATATAGTCCCATGCAAGTTCAAACCACGACTTTTCTTCAACCCCCCAAGCGAGTGCCAACTGAATTGAAAAATACATTACAGCGCCAAATACGGCATACCGAAGGAGATAAACTGATATTTTGCGAGATGACATTTATACCCTGCTCGAAGATTGAATTTTCTCCATGACGGCCATAATTGCGAACCTCTAATTCACGTAAAAAGGTTTAAATATCAGGCTCGAGTCCCTACAATCGAATCTTGGATTTATGTCGACTTGATCTATCGAGCCTTTTTTGATGCCAAAACTATAATATTGCAAGCCAGTGTACCCTCCCATTCTATTCTTGGCGTTCATCCTTAAACAGACAGTCCAAGTATCGTAAAAAGCCTTTCTGTTTCGGTATGGCGGCGCCGCCATTGCATCTTTTATTGTATATGGATCCACAAAGGCTCTATGCCGTTTCCAGTGGAAATTGACTTCTCAACAAAC
>NZ_NOIH01000051.1 GCF_002245655.1 Thauera propionica
GCGTAGGGCAGCGTCCAGGTCGCACGGGTGGCGTCGTCCTGCACAGTGAGCTGGGTGTCCTTCATCGCCACCACGGTGCCGCTTCGAAGCTGCAGCGCGGCGCCCGGCGCTTTTCCGTCCACGAAGCGTACCCGTTGCCCCAGGTTCAGATGCAGCCGGATCTGCACGATCCGCGACGGATCCGACATCAGGCGCTCGATCACGCGCGACAGGTGGAACAGTTCGAGCGAGCTTGCACGGCTGAGGGCTTGGAGGGTGGCGGGATCCATCAGGGCGCGGGCTTCCAGTTCATCGGCAGCAGTTCGTCGAGCCGGTCCATGCGGTGGCCGGGCAGGCGCGTGAGCACATCCTTCAGGTAAGCGTAGGGCTCAATACCGTTCAACCGCGCCGTCTCGATCAGCGAGAGTGCCACGGCAGCGGCCCGTCCGCCACGTGGACTTCCGGCAAACAGCCAGTTCTTCCTCGAGATCGCCACCGGGCGCATCGCCCGCTCGGCGGTATTGTTGTCCGGCGCGAGCAGGCCACTGTCGGCAAACACGGTGAGCGCTGTCCAGTTCGACAGCGCGTAGGCAAACGCACGTCCCAGCGGCGAGCGCGGCAGCAGCGTCGGCTGGTGATGGGTGAGCCAGCGGTGGAACGCGTTCAGCACACGTCGGGTGCGCCCTTGGCGCACGCGCAGGCGCACGTCCGGGTCGGCCTCGGCCAGGCGACGCTCGATGCGGTAGATCAGCCCGATGAAGCGCAACGCGTCATCGGCCAGCCCCGGCGGCGCCCCCTTGGGGGCCGCCTTGAGAACATCGAAGAACTTGCGCCGCACATGCGCCCAGCACGCCACATGGGTGACGCCCTCGCGGAAGCTGGCGTGGTAGCCGCTGTAGTCGTCGGCCTGCAGGTAGCCGCGCCATGCGCCCAGGATCCGGCGCGGGTGCGTTCCGGATCGATCGGCCGTGAAGTCGTAGAGGGCGGCCGGAGCCACCTGCTGCCACTGGCCCCCATCGTCCTTCTGCTGCCCGCCGGCCAGATACACCCACATCCGGGCGGTGATCGTCTTGCCCGGGGCCTGAAGCGACAGCGTGGTGTCGTCGGTGAAGATCACCGGGCTCGCGAGTACGTGGCGCTGCAGGGCGGGCATCAACACGGCGAGCAACGCGGTCGCATCGAGCACCCAGTCGCACAGGGTCTGACGCGACAGAGCGACGCCTTGGCGCGCGAAGATCCGCGACTGGCGCGCCAGCGGGCAGTGATCGAGGTATTTCGAGACCATCACGTGGGCGAGCAGCCCGGCGCCGGCGTTGCTCCTGGGCAGCGGCGAGCCCTGGGCCGTAGCAGTGCGCACGGTACTGCGGCCGTCGGCGCTCTCGCAGCGGTACTTCAGGCGCACGTTCTGGATCACTTCGAGCCGGGCAGGGATGTACTCGAGCAACTCCGAGACCTCCTCGCCGATGCGCTCGAGCGAGGCGTAGCCGGCCTTCTCGACGTCGGAGAGGTCGTGCTCGACGCGCCGGCGCGGCAGATCCGGGCTGATCGCCGGCCGCCCGCCCTTGCGCCGGGTGTGGGCACCGACCTCGCGACGCTCCTCACTCGGTACGGGGATCTGTACCGGGTCGGACCACAGTTCTGCCTGCCCGAGGTGGATCACCTCGCTGCGCGGCCCGAACAGGCGTCGCCGCAACTCGACCAGCTGGTGACGCAGGGTGTCCAGTTGCGCGTCGAACTGCGCACGCATCGCCTGCACCTGCTGCCCCAGTTCGAGCACCAGATCCTGCAGCGGAGCGACCTCCGTAGGCAGGCTGGCGCGATCGATCGGGACAGGCAGGTTCATGGGTCCAAGCATGCCCGTGCAGGCCGTCTCCGTGAATGCGGTGAATCACCGATTGCCCCTGCGGCCGACATTCACCCCACGACGCTGGCCGCCACCGGCGCCAGGCGGCGCGTTCGCGACAGATCGATGCCATCGAGCCAGGCGAGCAACTC
>NZ_NOIH01000052.1 GCF_002245655.1 Thauera propionica
AACGGAGTGTGACGGCCGCCCTCTTCCTTCGACAGAACGTAGATCTCGCCCGTGAAGTGGGTGTGCGGGGTGATCGAACCCGGCTTGCACAGCACCTGGCCGCGCTCGACGTCTTCACGCTTGGTGCCGCGCAGCAGCACGCCGACGTTGTCACCGGCCTGACCCTGGTCCAGCAGCTTGCGGAACATTTACACGCCGGTGCAGGTGGTCTTGACGGTGGGCTTGATGCCGACGATCTCGATTTCTTCGCCAACCTTCACGATGCCGCGCTCGACACGACCGGTCACCACGGTACCGCGACCCGAGATCGAGAACACGTCTTCGATCGGCAGCAGGAAGGGCTTGTCGATCGCACGTTCCGGCGTCGGGATGTAGCTGTCCAGGGCGTCAGCCAGACGGAAGATCGCCGGTTCGCCGATGTCGGACTGGTCGCCTTCGAGCGCCTTCAGCGCCGAACCCTTGACGATGGGAATGTCGTCACCCGGGAAGTCGTACTTCGACAGCAACTCGCGCACTTCCATCTCGACCAGTTCGAGCAGTTCTTCGTCGTCGACCATGTCGCACTTGTTCAGGAAGACGATGATGTACGGCACGCCAACCTGACGGGCCAGCAGGATGTGCTCGCGCGTCTGCGGCATCGGGCCGTCAGCGGCCGAGCACACCAGGATCGCGCCGTCCATCTGGGCAGCACCGGTAATCATGTTCTTGACGTAGTCGGCGTGGCCCGGGCAATCAACGTGCGCGTAGTGACGGGTCGCGGTCTCGTACTCGACGTGCGCGGTGTTGATGGTGATGCCGCGCGCCTTCTCTTCGGGCGCCGCGTCGATCTGGTCGTATGCCTTGGCTTCGCCGCCGAACTTCTTCGACAGGATCGTGGTGATCGCCGCGGTCAGCGTGGTCTTGCCGTGGTCAACGTG
>NZ_NOIH01000053.1 GCF_002245655.1 Thauera propionica
CGATGATAGTGAGGTCCGCCCTCGTGAAAGTAGGTCATCGTCAGACTAACCCACAAAAAACGCCCAGCATCGAAATACGATCGCTGGGCGTTTGCACGTATACGGCCGCCGTGGACGCTGTGTAAGCACCCGGCTGACCTGCCCCCGTCCTTAGTGCCAACGCTTGGTTATTAACCCGGCAATCAAATAGGCTTTGATATAATTCGGGCATGGAAAAGATCGATGCCCGAAAACTCCCGCCCGAAGCCCTGGAGCACATTCGTCGCCAAGCATTTGTACTGCGCAAGCAAGGCTACACATGGACGCACATCGCTGAAGTGTGTGGGGTTCATGTCGGTACCGTTCTGAAATGGGCGCGGCGCGCCCAGGCTGACGATCTCGACGCGGTCATCAAGGGCGGGCAACGTGGTCGACGCCATGGCTCGGGACGAACTTTGACGCTGGTCCAAGAGGAGCAACTGCGTTTGAAGATCATCGGTTCGAATCCTGCCCAGCTTCAGCTTGAGTTCGCGCTGTGGAATCGTCGCGCAGTCATGCTCGCCATCAAGCAACTCTTCGGCATCGACATGCCCATTCGTACCGTTGGTGAGTACCTTCGGCGCTGGGGCTTCACGCCACAGCGGCCGGTCAAGCGCGCGCTCGAGCAGAATCCAGCCCGGCTCAAGGCGTGGCTCCAGGACGAGTACCCGAAGATCGTCACGCGCGCCAAGGCTGAGGATGCCGAGATTTACTGGGGTGACGAGACCGCCATTCGCCAGGACTCGCACTGGGTGCGCGGCTACTCGATGGCGGGACTGACGCCGGAGCTTCGATTGCCGGCCGGCCGTCATGGTTCGACGTCGATGATCTCGGCGATCACCAACCAGGGCTTGGTGCGCTTCTCGTTCTTCGAGGGCGCCATTGATGCGGACCGCTTCATCGTCTTCTTGAAGGATCTGATCCAGGACGCCCAGCGCAAGGTGTTCCTGATTGTCGACAATCTGCGCGTACACCGTGCGAACCGTGTCCGCGAGTGGGCGGCGGAAAACGTCGAGAAGATCGAACTGTTTTACCTGCCGCCGTACGCGCCGGAGCTCAACCCCGACGAGTACCTGAACCGGGATCTGAAAACGACGATACGTTCCGGCCCGATTGCCAAGACCGCCGCAGCACTTCTCGAGAAGGCGCGCACGTGCATGGAGCGTATTGCTGGGATGCCGGATCGAGTGCGGTCGTATTTCAGCCATGAGTACGTTCGGTACGCGCAGTAAATTGGCTATTTGATTGCCGGGTTAATAGCAAAGGGTAAGCACCCGGCGAACCCACCTTCCCCCAGCCGCTTAGCCCATTGAAGATCATGTCCACCAGTTCTGATGGTGGAATGGAATGGACGCCTCCCGCCTCTTAGAAACCCGTGGCGATTCATCTCGCTGCAGTCGAATCTCTGCCGAAGCCTCTCGATTCAGAGGCAGACTCTCACTGGCAAACGGCGTCGAAGTTCTCAAGGTGACGGGACGAAGGTCTTCACATGCAACCGGGGGGCGAAAATGAATGCAAGCAAGAGCGTGGTCGGCATAGATATTGCCAAGCGGGTGTTCCAGTTGTACTGGATCGATATGGAGACGGGCGAGGTTTCAAACCTACAGCTCAAGCGCGAGAAGTTTCTCGAGCACTTTGCCAACCGGCAGGCGTGCCTTATCGGCATGGAGGCGTGCGGTGGCTCGCACCACTGGGCTCGCAAACTCACGGCGCTTGGGCACCAGGTCAAGCTTCTTCCAGGCAAGGAGGTCAAGCCCTTTGTGACCGGGAACAAGAATGATCGGCACGATGCGCGGGCGATCTGGACGGCGGCGCAGCAACCGCACGTGAAAGCGGTCGCCATCAAGACAGAGGAACAGCAAGCCATCCTGGCGCTGCACCGAATGCGCAGCCAACTGGTCAAGTTCCGTACGGCCCAACTCAACGGCCTGCGAGGTTTGCTGGCCGAATATGGCGAGGTGATGGCTCAGGGCAAGGCTGCAGTGAGGAAAACCATCCAAGACGTACTGACCCGATTGGCTGATCGACTACCGGCGATGGTCATCGACACGCTGCGCGAGCAGTGGGCTCGTATCGAGAATATGGATGTCGAGATTGCCACTATCGAGCGCCGCATCAAGGACTGGCTCAAGCAGGACCAAGCCTGCCAGAGGATTGCCGAGATTCCGGGCGTGGGGCCGCTGAGCGCTACTGCCGCAGTCGCCATCATGGGCGATGCTAAGGCGTTCAAATCAGGGCGCGAGTTTGCTGCCTTTGCCGGACTGGTGCCTCGACAAACGGGCACCGGTGGACGCATCAAGCTCTTGGGCATCAGCAAGCGCGGCGACACCTACCTGCGAACGTTGCTGATACACGGTGCCCGGGCAGTCTTAACGAGTGCAAAGGAGCCGGGGCAGTGGGTGAGCGAATTACGCCAGCGCAGGCCAATAAATGTCGCGGTCGTGGCGTTGGCCAACAAGATGGCGCGAACGATCTGGGCGCTCGTCGCTCATGAGCGGACATACCAAAAATGCCCCGTCAGCCAACCAGCCTAGGCGACTGACGAGTGTCCCAACCACTTTCATCCGAGATGTGGTCATCGTAAAGGTTGCACAAGGTCGATAACAGTGTGATGGCAAACAGGTCAGACCGTGACCCGCCAAGCCTGAATCAGTGTCCCGGACTTCGAGTCCTGTGGTGGAATGAGGCGTGGGTCAGCGGAATCCATCAGGGCCAGCAGGCTTTCGCCTGCAGTCACAGGCCGGATATAGAACTGCAGCCTATCTGTCGCCGCACACGTTGCGTCGTCCTTGTCAAAAGGGGGGCGTCCATATAGACACTATGGATGTCGTTATCCCGCGCCGGACTCGGCGCACACACAGCGAAGCCTTCAAGCAGTCTGTGGTCTCGGCCTGCCGTGAGCCGGGTGTCTCGGTGGCCGGCGTTGCGTTGGCAAATGGCCTGAACACCAACCAGGTCCACCGCTGGATGCGCGAGCGCGGCATCGCGCCGCCGAGCCGGCGCAAGCCGCTCGGCGCTGAGCTCACGACGCTGTCTGAGCCAGGCTTTGTGCCGGTGCGGGTTGCCTCCGCCGTTGAGGCGCCGGTGATCCGTCTTGAAGCGCAGCGTGGCAACGCCCGCGTCAAGCTCGAGTGGCCGATCCAGGCCGCCGATGCGTGCGGGGCGTGGCTACGCGAGTGGCTCGCATGATCCGCATCGAGGCGCTGTGGCTGTCGGCGGCGCCTTTGGACATGCGCGCAGGCATGGACACGTTGCTCGCGCAGGTGGTGCGCGTGTTCGGCGAGGCTCAGCCGCATCACGCCTATCTCTTTAGCAACCGGCGCGGCACGCGCTTGAAGGTGTTGGTCCATGACGGCTTCGGGGTGTGGCTCGCATGTCGGCGTTTGAACCAGGGCCGGTTTCACTGGACCGAGGGCCAGGGCGGTGTCGCACTGACCCGGGCGCAGTTCGATGCGCTGGTGCTCGGGCTGCCGTGGCAACGGCTGGGCGATGGCGGTGTGATCCGGACACTCTGAGCCCGCGCTATCGGCGGATGCCCCGATGGCGGCGGAGACGTGCATCGGACATGATCGATCCATGCCGCTGCCCGCCGACCTCGATCAACTGGATGCCGACACCTTGCGTCGCCTGCTCATCGAGCAGGAGCGCGAGCTCGTGTGGCGTCAGACCAAGATCGAGCGGCTCACGCATGAGCTGGCGCTGCACAAGCGTCATCGCTTCGGCGTGAGGACCGAGCGCCTGTCCACCGAGCAGGTGCAGCTCTTCGAGGAGACCGCCGAGGCCGATCTTGCGGCGATGAGCGAAGAGCTCGAGCAACTCCAGCCCAGTGTCGGCACGTCGACGCCCAAGGGCCAGGCCCGACGCAAGCCGCTGCCGCCCGAGCTGCCGCGCACCGAGATCCACCACGAACCCGACTCGACCACCTGCGCTTGCGGCTGCCCGATGCGCCGCATCGGCGAGGACGCCGCCGAGAAGCTCGACTACACCCCGGGCCGCTTCACCGTCGAGCGCCACATCCGGGGCAAGTGGGCGTGCGCGGCGTGCGAGACCCTCGTGCAGGCGCCGGTGCCGGCGCACATCATCGACAAGGGCATCCCGACTGCCGGGCTGCTCGCCCAAGTGCTGGTGGCCAAGTATCAGGACCATTTGCCGCTCTACCGTCAGGAAGGCATCTTCGGTCGAGCCGGGCTGGCGATCCCGCAATCGACGCTGGCTCAGTGGGTGGGTCAGAGCGGCGTGCACCTGCAGCCGCTGGTCGATGCGCTCAAGGC
>NZ_NOIH01000054.1 GCF_002245655.1 Thauera propionica
CCGAACAGGACCGTGAAACACAAACGCGCCGATGATAGTGAGGTCCGCCCTCGTGAAAGTAGGTCATCGTCAGACTAACCCTCAAAAAGCGCCCAGCATCCAAATACGATCGCTGGGCGTTTGCACGGCTACGGCCGCCGTGGACGCTGTGCAGACAACGCGATGTGTAACGCGGGAGATTACAAGCGTGCTCATCATGAGGAACAATTTCCTCGTCATTCGTGCTCTCTTGATAAACTTGATAAAAATATCAAGAGGGAGCGAAAAGTGTGCAACGCCAGTTTGCAGACCCGGTTCATCGTTCCTGTTTCACTGTTCGTGATCGCACTTGTGCTCGGTGGGGCGATCGTGTTCTCGAGCTTCGAGCGGGGTCGAACGAGTGATGAGGTTGGCGCCGAAGTTGATCATAGGACTCAGGCGGTGGTGAATCGCCCCGGGTTTCGAGGAGGCTCCAACTCTTGAGAAGATGGAGCCATGAACAAATCATCGAAGTTTTCACCGGAAGTGCGTGAGCGCGCCGTGCGCATGGTGCAGGAACACCGAGGCGAGTACCCCTCGCTGTGGGCGGCGATTGAATCGATCGCCCCCAAGATTGGCTGCGTGCCGCAGACCCTGCATGACTGGGTCAAGCGCGAGGAGATTGACGGTGGCCAGCGCGATGGGCTGACGAGCAGTGAGCGCGAGCGCCTCAAGCAACTGGAGCGAGAGAACAAGGAGTTGCGCCGTGCCAACGACATCCTCAAGGCGGCGAGCGCGTTTTTCGCCCAGGCGGAGCTCGACCGCCGTTTGAAGAGCTAAAGCACTTCATCGACCAACACCGTCACACGTTCGGGGTCGAGCCCATCTGCCGGGTTTTGCAGATGGCCCCGTCCTGTTACTGGCGCCATGCGGCACGCCGACGCAACCCGCAGCTCCGCAGTCGCCGCGCGCGGCAAGACGACAGCCTGGCAAACGAGGTCCGTAAGCGCCCGGCAAACCCACCTTCCCCCAGCCGCTTAGCCCATTGAAGATCGTGTCCATCAATTCTGATGGTGGGCACTATGGATGTCGTCATCCCGCGCCGGACCCGGCGCACGCACAGCGAAGCCTTCAAACAATCGGTGATCTCGGCTTGCCGTGAGCCTGGCGTCTCGGTGGCGGGCGTGGCTCTGGCCAACGGCCTGAACGCCAACCAGGTCCATCGCTGGATGCGCGAGCGCGGGATCGCGCCGCCGAGCCGGCGCAAGCCGCTCAGCGCTGAGCTCACGACGCTGTCTGAGCCAGGCTTTGTGCCGGTGCGGGTTGCATCCGCCGTTGAGGCGCCGGTGATCCGCCTCGAGGCGCAGCGTGGCAACGCCCGCGTGAAGCTCGAATGGCCGCTCCAGGCGGCCGATGCCTGTGGCGCGTGGTTGCGCGAGTGGCTGGCATGATCCGCATCGAGGCGCTGTGGCTGTCGGCCGCGCCTTTGGACATGCGCGCAGGCATGGACACGTTGCTCGCGCAGGTGGTGCGCGTGTTCGGCGAGGCGCAGCCCCATCACGCCTATCTCTTCAGCAACCGGCGCGGCTCCCGCTTGAAGGTGCTGGTCCATGACGGCTTCGGGGTGTGGCTCGCATGCCGGCGCCTGAACCAGGGACGGTTTCACTGGACCGAGGGCCAGGGCGGTGTCGCACTCACCCGGGCGCAGTTCGATGCGCTGGTGCTTGGGCTGCCGTGGCAGCGGCTGGGCGACGGCGGTGTGATCCGGACACTCTGAACCCGCGCTATCGGCGGATGCCCCGATGGCGGCGGAGACGTGCATCGGACATGATCGATCCATGCCGCTGCCCGCCGACCTCGATCAACTGGATGCCGACACCTTGCGTCGCCTGCTCATCGAGCAGGAGCGCGAGCTCGTGTGGCGTCAGACCAAGATCGAGCGGCTCACGCATGAGCTGGCGCTGCACAAGCGTCATCGCTTCGGCGTGAGGACCGAGCGCCTGTCCACCGAGCAGGTGCAGCTCTTCGAGGGTAACCGTCCGAGCAACCCCGTAGTTCCCAGGCAGCGCTGAATCGTCGATGGTTGCGGCTGCGAAACTCACTTCTGGAGAACGACGATGGAGCAGGAGAGGCTGATGGCGGTGGT
>NZ_NOIH01000055.1 GCF_002245655.1 Thauera propionica
CACCGAACGGCGCTTGCGGCGCGAGGGATAAACCCTATTCGTTATGCCCCTTTGCTAATCGTCATCAAGAGGAGGTTTTTATGAAGGTCAACACGGAATCAAATCACATTTACACCACCCAGCGCGCACAGGTATCCACTGCGGCAGGTACCAATCCCGCATCGTTTTCGTCTGCACTATCAGCAGCCACTGCCGAATCATCGACCGCCAAACAAGCAGATTTCACCAGCATGACACGCAAGGAAATGTTCGATTGGATGAACGACCAAATCCGCAGCGGGAAAATGTCGCTCGATGAAAGCTCGCCTTTCCTAGGGATGACTATGAAAATCTCGGTGGCGACCGGTCAACCGGTCGATATGGCTACAGACACTACGCGCATCAATTTCGTTGAGAAGGCGCGTTTGGGAATTGAGGGCGCCCGCTCAAACAACGATCCAGATTTAGCCAAGAGGTTGCAGGCTGCGATCGAAGTCATGCACAGGCAGCAAGGACAGGCACTTGGCGTTGATACACGTGCATAAGGTGTTGTCACGCATTGGCATAACCTGGCGCTCAACCTGGACGCCTATCGGCGCCGGTTAGCTCTACGTTAGATGCACTAAGCACATAATTGCTCACAGCCAAACTATCAGGTCAAGTCTGCTTTTATTATTTTTAAGCGTGCATAATAAGCCCTACACAAATTGGGAGATATATCATGAAAGGCTGGCTTTTTCTTGTTATCGCAATAGTTGGCGAAGTAATCGCAACATCCGCATTAAAATCTAGCGAGGGCTTTACTAAGCTTGCCCCTTCCGCCGTTGTCATAATCGGTTATGGCATCGCATTTTATTTTCTTTCTCTGGTTCTGAAATCCATCCCTGTCGGTGTTGCTTATGCAGTCTGGTCGGGACTCGGCGTCGTCATAATTACAGCCATTGCCTGGTTGCTTCATGGGCAAAAGCTTGATGCGTGGGGCTTTGTAGGTATGGGGCTCATAATTGCTGCCTTTTTGCTCGCCCGATCCCCATCGTGGAAGTCGCTGCGGAGGCCGACGCCATGGTGACGGTGTTCGGCATTCTGAATCTCACCGAGGACTCCTTCTTCGATGAGAGCCGGCGGCTAGACCCCGCCGGCGCTGTCACCGCGGCGATCGAAATGCTGCGAGTCGGATCAGACGTCGTGGATGTCGGACCGGCCGCCAGCCATCCGGACGCGAGGCCTGTATCGCCGGCCGATGAGATCAGACGTATTGCGCCGCTCTTAGACGCCCTGTCCGATCAGATGCACCGTGTTTCAATCGACAGCTTCCAACCGGAAACCCAGCGCTATGCGCTCAAGCGCGGCGTGGGCTACCTGAACGATATCCAAGGATTTCCTGACCCTGCGCTCTATCCCGATATTGCTGAGGCGGACTGCAGGCTGGTGGTTATGCACTCAGCGCAGCGGGATGGCATCGCCACCCGCACCGGTCACCTTCGACCCGAAGACGCGCTCGACGAGATTGTGCGGTTCTTCGAGGCGCGGGTTTCCGCCTTGCGACGGAGCGGGGTCGCTGCCGACCGGCTCATCCTCGATCCGGGGATGGGATTTTTCTTGAGCCCCGCACCGGAAACATCGCTGCACGTGCTGTCGAACCTTCAAAAGCTGAAGTCGGCGTTGGGGCTTCCGCTATTGGTCTCGGTGTCGCGGAAATCCTTCTTGGGCGCCACCGTTGGCCTTCCTGTAAAGGATCTGGGTCCAGCGAGCCTTGCGGCGGAACTTCACGCGATCGGCAATGGCGCTGACTACGTCCGCACCCACGCGCCTGGAGATCTGCGAAGCGCAATCACCTTCTCGGAAACCCTCGCGAAATTTCGCAGTCGCGACGCCAGAGACCGAGGGTTAGATCATGCCTAGCATTCACCTTCCGGCCGCCCGCTAGCGGACCCTGGTCAGGTTCCGCGAAGGTGGGCGCAGACATGCTGGGCTCGTCAGGATCAAACTGCACTATGAGGCGGCGGTTCATACCGCGCCAGGGGAGCGAATGGACAGCGAGGAGCCTCCGAACGTTCGGGTCGCCTGCTCGGGTGATATCGACGAGGTTGTGCGGCTGATGCACGACGCTGCGGCGTGGATGTCCGCCAAGGGAACGCCCGCCTGGGACGTCGCGCGGATCGACCGGACATTCGCGGAGACCTTCGTCCTGAGATCCGAGCTCCTAGTCGCGAGTTGCAGCGACGGCATCGTCGGCTGTTGCACCTTGTCGGCCGAGGATCCCGAGTTCTGGCCCGACGCCCTCAAGGGGGAGGCCGCATATCTGCACAAGCTCGCGGTGCGACGGACACATGCGGGCCGGGGTGTCAGCTCCGCGCTGATCGAGGCTTGCCGCCATGCCGCGCGAACGCAGGGGTGCGCCAAGCTGCGGCTCGACTGCCACCCGAACCTGCGTGGCCTATACGAGCGGCTCGGATTCACCCACGTCGACACTTTCAATCCCGGCTGGGATCCAACCTTCATCGCAGAACGCCTAGAACTCGAAATCTAACGTCCGTTCGGGCATCGAGGTCCATGTCGGGGTGGGACGGGCCCGTGGCTTCAAGATCACTTGCAGTCCGACCGCGATGTCTTGGTTGCGCGAGAGGTTGTCGATATCCTCCACTTCCATCATCAACCCTGGATAATGCCGCCGCCGTCATCGCCGCCGACGCCCGTGCCGGGCTTTTCGGGCCTGTCAGGCTTGCTCGGCCTTCAGCCTGCCTGGGCGAGATCTCCGGCGGACGGATTAACGGCGGAGCTTCGCCGCCTTTCGTGCGTGTGAAGGCCGAAGATAGTTCTCTCAAAAACATCCGTTTATGAGAGATACCAAAGCCGACAGTCTGCCGAATGTCGTTTTCAGAAGACGGCTGCACTGAACGTCAGAAGCCGACTGCACTATAGCAGCGGAGGGGTTGGATCCATCAGGCAACGACGGGCTGCTGCCGGCCATTATGCCCAGCGCCCAGTTATGAACAGTCGGCTCACGG
>NZ_NOIH01000056.1 GCF_002245655.1 Thauera propionica
CGGCCGAGGCTGTGTAAAAACGCCCCATTGGCTATGATCTAGGCATTCTCAGCCTGATGTGACGCCATGAAGCGATTCGTCGAAGGACAGAGCCGCACGCAGGGGGCCCTGCTGCCCGAGACACTGGACGACTTCGTTGCCGAGGCTAATCCCGTCCGGGTCATCGATGTGTTCGTCGAAGAGCTCGATCTTCGCAAGTTGGGCTTCGCGGGGGTCGATCCAGCCGCGACTGGACGCCCCGCCTATCACCCAGGGGCGATGCTCAAGCTCTACATCTACGGTTACCTGAACCGGATCCAGTCGAGCCGCCGCCTGGAGCGCGAGGCACAGCGCAACCTGGAGTTGATGTGGCTGCTGGGCCGTTTGACGCCCGACTTCAAGACCATCGCCAACTTCCGCAAGGACAACCCGAAGGGGATCCGTGGCGTTTGTCGGCAGTTCGTAGTGCTGTGCCGGGAACTGGGGCTGTTCGCTGAGGCTGTGGTCGCCATTGACGGAAGCAAGTTCAAGGCCGTCAATAACCGAGATCGAAACTTCACCAGCGCCAAACTGCAGCGGCGAATGCAGGAGATCGAGGCGAGCATCGAGCGTTACCTCGTTGAGATGGACAGCGCTGACCGGCAAGAGCCCGCCGTGGCCCAGGCGAAGAAGGAACGGCTGACCGACAAGATCACCACCCTGAAGGCTCGGATGAAGGAGCTCGAAGCGATTGGCGTCCAACTCGAGAACGCGCCTGACAAGCAAATCTCCCTGACAGATCCCGACGCCCGCTCCATGAAGACTCGAGGCACGGGCATCGTCGGCTATAACGTCCAGACGGCCGTCGAGACCAAGAACCACCTGATCGTGGCGCACGAAGTCACCAACGACGGGCTCGACCGTGATCAATTGAGCACGATGGGCAAGCAGGCTCGTAAGGCGATGAAGCTGGATTTCCTCACGGCGATTGCTGATCGGGGCTATTTCAAAAGCGAGGAGATCCTCGCCTGCCACAAAGCCGGTATCGTGCCGCTTGTTCCGAAGAGCGCTACATCCGGCGCAAAAGCCGACGGGCGCTTTGATCGCGCAGACTTCGTGTACGACCGCGAGAATGACGAGTATGTCTGCCCCGCCGGCGAGCGCCTGATCTGGCGCTTCGCCAGAGTGGAAAGAGGGCTCATGATGAACCGCTACTGGAGCTCATCTTGCCCGCGATGCTCCATCAAGAGCCAATGCACACCCAGCGACTACAGGCGTGTGAGCCGTTGGGCGCACGAGGAGGAACTCGAGGTGATGCAGGCGCGGCTGGATAAGTCGCCCGATAGCATGCGTATCCGACGGCGGACTGTCGAACACCCCTTCGGTACATTGAAGGCCTGGATGGGCGCGACGCACTTCCTGACCAAGGGCCTTGAGCGCGTCCGAACCGAGATGAGCCTGCACGTTCTAGCGTACAACTTGAAACGCGTGATGAAGCTGATGGGAAATGAGGCGCTTATGGCGGCGATTCGGGCCTGATGGGGGCCTTTTTACGTCACCGGATGCGCCAATCCGCAATCATCGAATGACTTGCATTGCATGAGGCGACGAGAAGCCACCGCCGGTGCTTGCAGCCGTAACCGTTTTTACACGCCCTCGGGCATCAGCGGCCGCAGGGAGGACTTTCCGCAACCGGCCGTTCGATGCGGCACCGATGGCCT
>NZ_NOIH01000057.1 GCF_002245655.1 Thauera propionica
CGCGTTCGCGACAGATCGATGCCATCGAGCCAGGCGAGCAACTCGCTCATCGCCAGGCCCTCAGCCGACAGCCGCGCGGGGTCGGTGAAACGCCCGCGCTCCAGGCGCTTGTAAAGCACCCAGAACCCATGGCGGTCCCACACCAGGAGCTTGGCCTTGTCGCGGCGCCGCCCGATGAATACGAACACCTGACCCGAGAGCGGGTTCATGCCCATGCAGCGCGACACGATCTGCGCGAGCGCATCGATCGACTTCCTCATGTCGACCGCCTCGCTATAGACGTGGGCGCGGATCGCCGAGGACAGGATCACGGGAGTCGCGCCAGCACGCGATCGAGCACCTGCCGCGCAGCCGCGCCATGCAGACGCAGCGTCATCGAATCGGGCAGCACGACATCGATCTCCACCACATCGACTTGCACCCTCGGGGCTGGCTGCGCAAGTGCGATGAAGCGGCCGCTGCCTTCGCCCAATGCGGACCCTGCCTCGGCGGCGGCCAGTCGGTTGATGCGATGGCGGAATGTCGACAGCGCCAAGCCGGTGGCCTGGCAATACTGCGGAATACTCAAGCCTTGCCGGCACCGCTGCTGCTCATGCGAGCGCCAGAATGCATCATCGCGATGCACGCGCCGCTGAACCGCCGCCTCGCCATGGTGCTGAGTCGGCGACTCCACCACCGCCATCAGCCTCTCCTGCTCCATCGTCGTTCTCCAGAACTGAGTTTCGCAGCCGCAACCATCGACGATTCAGCGCTGCCTGGGAACTACGGGGTTGCTCGGACGGTTACCCTCGAAGAGCTGCACCTG
>NZ_NOIH01000006.1 GCF_002245655.1 Thauera propionica
GCACGCCTCAGGCGCCCAAAAAAAGTAGGACCGCAGGCGTTGGGGCGCTCACGTGGAGGCCTGACGAGCAAGCTGCACTTTGCCGTCGATGCCTTGGGCAAACCGCTGCGCATGATTCTGAGCGCAGGACAGGTCGCCGACATCGAGTGTGCGCACGATTTGATTGCCGATATGCCGTGCGCCAGTCTGGTTGCCGACAAGGGATACGATGCCAACGCTTTGGTCATGAGTATCGAAGCATCCGGTGCCCAAGCAGTCATCCCGCCTCGATCCAACCGCATTGCCCCCAGGCACTACGACCGCTGCGCGTACCGCGCGCGAAATCTGATCGAGCGCTTCTTCAACCGTATCAAGCATTACCGTCGGATCGCCACACGCTACGACAAGCTCGCATGCAGCTACATGGCATTCGTGCGAATCGTTTGTGCGGTGATTTCATATCGCTATATGTGAACAGAGCCTAGTGTTTCGGCTGCCCCCGCCGCGGTGGCGCCTTCGCGCCGGCGGGTTTCTGCCTCGCACCGTACTTGCGGAACACCGCGCGCGCGTCGGCCTCCGCGCGCTCCTGCGTGCAGATCGACGGGTCGTCGTCGTGGCCGCTGAAGAAGTCGTCGGCCTGGGCGGCCATCACCAGCTTGATGGCGGCTTCCTCGCTCTGGTCGTAGCGTTCGTAGAGCAGGGTGGCGACTTCGTCGAGGTGCTGTTCGTAGGTCATGGGCATGGTGGGTCTGGTCCTAGCGGAGGGTGACATCGAAAACCGATTGCCGTTGGTGCCGTATCGACAACAGGTACACCGTGTCTGTGACATGGTGACCTGCCCCCGTCTTTAGTGCCATCGCCTGGTTAGCAGAGTCCCGAAATTTCACTCTTTCGAGTGGTGGTTGGTTTGCCCGTCATCGGGTGAATTCACCCGATGACGGGCGGCGAACTCGGCCGGCGTCATGTAGTCGAGTGCGCTGTGCGGCCTTACCTCGTTGTAATCGCGGCGCCAGGCGGCGATGAGAATACGCGCCTGGGCGAGGCTGGTGAACCATTGGTCGTTTAGGCATTCATCGCGGAAGCGGCCGTTGAAGCTTTCGATGAAGGCATTCTGGGTCGGCTTGCCAGGCTCGATGAGCTTCAGGCTGACGCCGTTCTCGAACGCCCATTGGTCGAGGGCTTTGCCAGTGAACTCCGGCCCCTGATCAGTACGAATGGCGCGCGGCAAACCCCGAAAGCGGCCCGCCCGATCAAGCACGCGCGTGACGTACTGACCGCTTATGCCGTGGTCGACCGCAAGCTCCACCGACTCCTTGGTGTAGTCATCGACGATGGTCAGGATCTTGATCCGCCGTCCATCAGCCAGTGCATCGCTGACGAAATCCATTGACCAGACTTCGTTCGGGGCCGATGGCAGACTCAGTGGCTCACGCTCGACCGCAACACGCTCGCGCCTGCGACGCCGACGCACGGCCAGCCCAGCTTCCGAGTACAGCCGATAGACCCGCTTGTGGTTTGCCTCAATGCCCTCCCGGCGGATGAGCGCGTGCAGGCGCCGATAGCCGAACCGCCGTCGCTCTGCCGCCAGCTCGATCAGGCGCGACCGTAAGACCGCGCTGCGCATCGATTCCGTGGGCGAGTAGCGAACGACGGTGCGCGATACCCCCACAAGACGGCAGGCGCGACGCTCGGAAATACTCGTCTGCATGCGCATCGCCATCACTGCCTCTCGTCGGCCTTGTGGGGTCAGTGCTTTCGGCCCAGGGCGGCCTTGAGCGCCTCGGTGTCCAACAGCGCCTCGGCCAGCAGCTTCTTGAGCCGGGCATTCTCCCCTTCAAGCTCCTTCAACCGCCTCGCGTCAGGCACCGTCATCCCCCCGTACTTGGCGCGCCAGTTGTAGAACGAGGCATCACTGAAACCGTGTTGCCGGCATAACTCGCGCACCGGCACACCCGCCTCAGCCTGCTTCAGGAACCCAATGATCTGCTCTTCCGAAAACCGCTTCTTCACGTCCGTTCTCCTTGCTGAAAACGGACTCTACTAACTTCACACTGGCACTGAAAATGGGGAGCAGGTCAATGGGCGTAAAGCACAAGGTAGTGCGCCATGACGTACTCCCGCAGTGATGCCGAAGCGTCGAGCCCGTGCAAGAGATGATGCACGCGCTCGATGCAGAGTTCGGCTTCGGCCGACTCCGTAATCCGGGAGAGAAAATCACGACCGATGTCCGGGTGGCGTTCCAGCGTCGGTACGAGCATGTCGGCCAGTTCGTCCAGCAGCGCGACGAACGCGCCCGGCGCTTCGGCCTTGGTCAGGAATGTCTCGATGCCGTCGAGGTTGCGCTCGAAATTGCGCGTGGCCCGGACTGCGGCACGTACGCTCATGCGCGGGCTTGCTTGCGTGCTGCCAGGGCATCTCGTGCGTCACGCGTATGGCCAGCGGTGACATCCTCGAGCGCGCGCCGGGCTTCGTCGAGCATCAGCAGGTGGATTTGCGCCTGCTCGAGACGATGGTAGTAATCGAGCCGGCGCGCATCGACGAGCGCGACGCTGGCCTCGCCGTTTCGGGTGATGATCTTCTCGGCACCTGCCCTGACCTGATCGGCGAGTTCGGACAACTGCGACCGTGCGGTTGTAAGGGAAACAATGTCCTGAGTCCGGATTGGCATGGCGAGGCCTCGGTGCAGAATTCGGGTCTGAATTCTAGTTCACGGTAAGTGGAGGGGCCAGCTGCGCATTCGCACTCAGCGCAGGGTGACGAACTCTTCGGCGCTGGTGGGGTGATGGCGAGCGTGCGGTCGAAGTCGGCCTTGCGCGAATCATGGCGATTAGACGCCCCCGTGCCGATTCCAGAAGGCTGCGGGCGTAAGGATGGGGTAGGCGTCTGCCATGGCGAGCAGGTCCTTGTCGCCGGTGATCAGGTAATCGACCTTTCCGCTCCGCATGCCTGCCAGCAAGGTACCCAGTACCGGCCGGTCATTCTCGTCGCGCAATGCTTCGTCGGCGATCGGGGCTGGCTCCACGAGTTCGGCCTGGATGGAGAGGATATCTACGAGGTCTTCGATTTCACGGTCGGACAGGCCGTGGCGGGCGACGAGTCTCGGCAGCACGCGCCGCAGTTCATCGAGGATGAAGTTCGATAGCACAACGTCGACCGACCCGTGCCGCCACGCGGCGATGATCCGGCCCGGGAGGCTCCCAGGGTAAGCCACGCCGGACATCAGCACGTTTGTGTCGAGGACGACACGTAGCGCGGACGGCATGTTCAGCCCGGCGTTCGTTGATTGCGCTGGCGGCGGTCTGCGGCGATCGCGGCCTCGATCTCGGCGATGCCGGCTTCCTCTGGCACGCCGTCATAGCCGGCCTCGATCCGCTGGCAAAGCTGGTCGAAACGGGCCTGCATGCGGCGGATGCGTTCGAACAGTCGCGCATCGACGAGCGCGGCCACGGGTTTGCCGTCCTTGTTGATCAGTACACTGTCGTGGCGGTACTGGACTTGATTGAGCATTTCGCCGAGGTTCTGGCGAAAAGTCACGGCGCTGGCTTCAGTGATCATGCGTGCCTCCTTTTGATCAATACGGTCATTATGATCATGCTGCTACACGGCGGCAAGCTGGAGGATCAGTAGTAGCTCCTGTTCGTCATCAACGCAGAGTGACGAACTCTTCGGCGCTGGTGGGGTGGATGGCGAGCGTGCGGTCGAAGTCGGCCTTGCGGGCGCCCATCCGCACGGCGACGGCGAAGCCTTGCAGCATCTCGTCGGCACCGTCGCCGATGACGTGCAGGCCGACGATGCGCTCGTCGTCGCCGGCGCACACCAGCTTCATCGCGGTCTTCGGCCGATGCTCGGTGAGGGCGTGGGCCATGGCGGTGAAGCGGGTGGTGTAGACCTTGACCGCGGCGAAGCGGTCGCGGGCTTCGTCCTCGGTGAGGCCGACGGTGCCGATCGGCGGGTGGCTGAAGACCACGGTGGGGATGCAGTCGTAGTCCAGCCGGCTGTCGGGCAGGTCGAGGAAGAGCCGCGCTGCCAGTTTGCGTCCGGCGGCGATGGCGACCGGGGTGAGTTCGGCGTGGCCGGTGATGTCGCCGATGGCGTAGACGCCGGGGGTGGTGGTGTTCTGGAAGGCATCGGTGGCGATCACGCCCTTCGCATCCGCGGCGAGTCCGGCGGCGGCGAGGTTCAGGCGGTCGGTGTTGGCGCGGCGGCCGGTGGCCCACACCAGCGCATCGACCTGCAGCGGCGGGCCATCCGTGCGCTCGATGCGCAGGCTGCCGTCGGCCTCGCGGGCGACGCGCTTTACCTGCGCACCGAAGTGGATGCGCACGCCGTCCTGTTGCATCTGCGCGGCCAGTTCGTCGCGCAGCAGGGCGTCGAAGGGGCGCAGCAGCTGCGCGCCGCGCACCAGCATGTCGACTTCGCTGCCGAGGCCGTTGAACACGCCGGCCAGCTCCACCGCGATGTAGCCCGCGCCGACGACCGCGACCCGACGTGGTTGGTGGTCAAGGGCGAAGAAACCGTCGGAGTCGATGCCGAGTTCGGCGCCTTCGATGTCGGGTACGACCGGGCGTCCGCCGGTGGCGATGACGATGTGCGGTGCGCTGAAGCGCTGGCCGTCGACCTCGATGCAGTGGGTATCGGCGAAGCGCGCAAAGCCATGGACGATCTCGACGCCTGCCTTGCCCAGCATGTCGGCGTAGATGCCGTTGAGGCGGGCGATGTAGGCGTCGCGCCGGGTCTTGAGGGTGGCCCAGTCGAGGGACACCGTTGCGGCGGCGAAGCCGTAGCCTGGCGCGTCGCGCATCGCCTGGGCGATGTTCGAGGCGTACCACATGACCTTCTTGGGCACGCAGCCCACATTCACGCAGGTGCCGCCAAGCCGCGCAGCCTCCACCAGCAGCACGCGGGCGCCGTACTCCGCCGCGCGGCGGGCGGTGGCGACGCCGCCGCTGCCGCCGCCGATGACGATGTAGTCGTAGGTCTTCATTACGTACTCCGTTTCTTTCAAAGACACTCAGTCCGGCCCAGGCTCATCCAGGCGGGAGTGGGCCTTTGAATAGACTCGCTGCTTGTCTCGCAGACCGACCGAGATGACGGTCACGAACACCACGTCTTCATCAACGCGATAGACCAGGCGGTAGCCGGCTGCGCGCAGCTTGATCTTGTAGCAGTCAGGCATGCCGGAGAGGGCAGACGAGCGGACGCGAGGGGTGATGAGGCGCTCTTCGAGCTTCTTCTTGAACTGCAGCCGCAGGCTGCCGTCGAGCTTTCGCCATTCTGCGAGCGCGAGACTGTGAAAGCGCAGCTTATAGCTCATCCAGGCTCACCTCGACGAACGGCCCCGTGCTGCGCTCGCGCACGTGCGCGATGTCTTCGAGGTCTTCCAGGTAAGCCATGAGGCGTTCGTAATGCGCGGCGGAGATGAGGTAGGCCTCGGGGCGGTTGTGGTTGAGCACAGCCACCGGGCTGTCGTCCGCCTGCGCAAGGATGCTGGAAAAATTGCGCTTGAGTTCGGTGACGCTGACCGTCAGGTCGGCCATGATGGTTTGCATTGAAGGTCTCCAAAGGCGATGGATTTGATGCTGAATATAGCACTCAAATCCGTGCCTGGACCCTTGGTGAGGCGGCGGGACGTTCGCCGGGCCCGCCTCAGTCCAGCCCGATGACCTGCCCCAGCGGCGACAGGTCGTAGCCGCCGAGACGCTGTGCGAGGGCCTGCGATGCCGGGCCGGCGTGCGCGCGCAGCAGGTCCTGGAACAGGCGGCGGAACAGGATGTCGCGCGGCAGGGCGAGGTCGAAGGCTTCCCAGCCGAGCGGCAGGAAGTCGAGGCCGAACTCCGCGGCGGCGGCGCGGGTGCCCGGTGCGCAGTCGGCTTCCTCGCGGGCGACGATGCCGGCGGCCTCGCGTTCGGTGTGGGCGGTGGCGACGACCGTGCAGTCGGCGGCCGAGAAGCCGCGGCTGGCGAGGGCGGATTCGAGGAAGTGGCGCGAGCCGGCGCCGGTCTGGCGCATCGCCCAGCGGTAGTCGAAACCGGCCAGTGTCTCGATGCCGTCGATGTGCAAGCCGCGGCGCAGGATGACGCCCTGTTCGCGCAGCGCGAGGCGTACCAGCGCCCACTGGCGGTGACCGCCGAAACTGCGCAGCAGCGTGGCGTGCTGCTGTTCGCTGTGTTCGACGCCTCCCCAGTGCAGGGCGCAGACGTTGGCACGACGGCGAGCGAGCAGTTCCAGTCCGGTGAGCGTGCCGGTGGGGCTGTAGGCGACGAAGGCCTCGGCGCCGAGTGTGGGCGCCAGCGCCGACACGGTGGCGGCCAGCAGCGGGTCGTCGCTGCCGGTGATGAGCAGGCGATCGGTCAGGGCGCCGCCGTGGGCCTGCTCCAGCAGCCATTCCTCGAGCAGCGCGCGCGGAAACAGCCACTTGCCGCCGATGCGCGCGGCCGGGATGTCCTTGCTGTTGGCGAGCTCGTAGAGCTTCTTCTCGTTCAGGTTGAGAAAGGCAGCGGCTTCGCGGACGGTGAAGCAGGCGCCGGGCGAGGCTTCGGCGTCCGGTATGGCCGGTGCCGGAGCGTGGACGTTGCGCGGACTCATGCGGGCCTCAGCCTGCTCCGGCCGGCAGGTCGCGCGCCGCTTCGGCGAGTTCGTCGCGGGTGTTGATGTTGCGGAAGGCGGCTTCCTCGTCATCGAAGGGCACTTCGACGACCTTCAGCGTGCCGTACCAGCGGTCGATCTTGCGCCCGCCGCTGGCCAGGAAGTCGCCGAGGTGGCCGGCGAGGTCGCGGCGGCACAGGCAGAACACCGGGTGCGGCTGGTCGAAGGTCTTGGCGACTGCCAGTTGGGCGTCGGCCGCGTGCAGCGCGGCGGCCAGGCGCTCGACCAGATCGGCGGGCAGGAAGGGCGAGTCGCAGGGGGCGGTGACGACCAGCGGGTGGCCGGCGCGCGACAGGGCCGCGTGCAGCCCGGCCAGCGGGCCGGCGAAGCCGCCGATGTCGTCGCCGAACACCGGGTAGCCGAAAGCCTGCCATGCCGTGAGGTTCTGGTTGGCGTTGATGATCAGCTCGTCGACCTGGGGGGCGAGGCGTTCGAGCGCGTGCGCCGCCATCGGCCGTCCGGCGAGTTCGACCAGGCCCTTGTCGACGCCGCCCATGCGGCTGCCCTGGCCGCCGGCGAGCAGCACGCCGGTGATGCGGCGTTCGGCGGGGCGGGGGGCGTTCGGCGTGGCGGGGCTGGCGCTCATGGTTCTGTCCGTCATGATGTGGTCTGTCGAAGGGCGGGCGTTCAGTCGCGCACGAAGCGGTCGGCGCCGGTGAACAGCAGGTGATGCTTGCCCTGTGCGCGTCCGACCATGGTCAGGCCGATGTTCTGTGCGATCTGCCAGCCCATGTGGGTCAGGCCCGAGCGCGACACCAGGAAGGGAATGCCCATCTGCGCGGTCTTGATCACCATCTCCGAGGTGAGCCGGCCGGTGGTGTAGAAGATCTTGTCCGCGCCCTCGAGCCCGTCCAGCCACATCTGGCCGGCGATGGCGTCCACCGCGTTGTGGCGGCCGACGTCCTCGAAGAACATCAGGATCTCGCAGCCGCCGGGCGTGGCCTGTGCCAGCGCGCAGCCGTGCACCGCGCCGGCCTGCTTGTAGATGGACTCGTGGTGGCGCACGGCCTCCATCAGCGCGTACAGCGTCGACTGCTTCAGCAGGCGGTCGTGTGGCAGACGCACCTGGTCGATCTCGTCCATCAAGCCGCCAAACACGGTGCCTTGGCCGCAGCCGGTCGTGACCGTGCGGCTGCCGAGCTTCTCGTCGGCGTCGCGCAGGCCGTTGCGGGTGGTCACCGACACCGCGTCGACCTCCCAGTCGACCTGCACCGAGGCGATCTCGTCTAGGCTGCGCACCAGACGCTGGTTTCGCAGCCAGCCGATGGTGAGCGCCTCGGGCGCGGCGCCCAGTGTCATCAGCGTGACGATCTCGCGCTTGTCCACGTAGAGCGTGAGCGGATGCTCGCCGGCGATGGCGGTGGGCACGGTTTCGCCATGCTCGTTGATGGCCGGGATCTCGACGGTGAGCGGGCGGCTGGCCTGGCTCAGCAGGGGGCGTTGGGACGCATTCATCGGGGGCGTTCGCTGGGTTGCGGTAGGCGTCAGGCGGACGATTGTAGCGGCTTGCCGGCCAGGGGGTGGCGGGGCGCGCGGGTTTTCACGGTCGCGATGCGGCGATCGGCGACGTATGCTGTGGACTTCATAAGCCGATAAAAGATGCGGGTGCGAGGCATGGAGAAATTCCCGGTTGCGGTGGTCATGGAGTGCCGCCGCCTGAACAATCCCTGGGTGGACGAGGCCTGGGAGGCGGTGGGCGTGGTCCCCGCCTTCGATCTGGCCGATCCCGCGCCGGTCGAGATCGTGTCCGAGCCGGACCGCCGCCAGTGGCGCATCGGTGGCTGGGCGATCGAGCTGTTCCGCGACGAGGCGGACAACTACTTCCTCAACATGAGTTCGCCGATCCCCAAGGTGTTCGTGATGTGGCGCAAGGAAGGCGAACTGGCGCTGCCTGCGGCGGTGTCGGCGAGCTATGGCGAGGCGGCGCGCTGGCTGGATTCGGGCGAGCAGGTCGACGGTGTGCCGATGTCACGCGAGATCGCCGACTGGGTGGGCGATTTCGTCAACACGCACTACAAGCCGGCGCCGCGCAAGAAGGTGCGGCGCAACGACCCGTTGGCCCAGGACCGGGGGCGGGCGTGAGCGCGGGCGGCTTCCTGTCGCGTTGGTCGAAGCGCAAGCTGGCCGCTTCGCTTTCCGCTGCCAGCCAACCGGCGGCGGCCGAAGCGGGCGTGACCGCCGACGCCGATGCGCGGGTTTCCGTTGACGCGGCTGATGGGCTGTCTGCGGGCGTCGCAGGCGAAGCGCGGGACCGTGCCGCGGTCGAAGCCGCGCTGCCGCCGGTCGAGGAGCTGACGCTGGCATCCGATTTCACCGCTTTCCTGAAGGAAGAGGTCAGCGAGTCGCTGCGCAGGCAGGCGCTGAAGAAGCTCTTCGCCGATCCGCATTTCAACCAGATGGACGGGCTGGACATCTATATCGACGACTACTCGATCGCCGACCCGATTCCGCCGTCGATGATGGAGAAGCTCAGGCACGCGCGTGAGTGGCTGGACGACGTCGAGGAGAAAACCGAGGACGAAGCTGCCGGAGCCCGCGAAGAAGTCGCGAACGAGGCGGTGGGCGAGGCCGATGGTGCGCCCCGCGCCGTTCAGGACGACGATGCGGATGTCAGCGCCGAGGCTGGGGCAGAGTCTGGCAGCAACGCGCCGGACGAGATCGGTGCGGTAACGCCCCAGCCACGCCCGGCTGCTCGTGGTTGATCCGGACAAAACGGCTCGGTCGGGACAATTTGTCGCACGTGTCGTCTGGCGGGGCTCCAAGGGTGATCGGTTTTGGCGCTTCTGGCGCTAATCGCGCTTCCTCCGCTGGCCCGCGGAGTGCTTCTTATGAATAGATCCAACGGATGCATCGATGCAGAACACCCAGAAACAGATTCATCTCTGCGACTGTAATCGCAGCTTCAGTCTCGACGCCGAGCGGCTGGCCGCTGGGGCGGGCAGTCTTGCGTGTCATCACGCCCTGTGTGGCGCTGAGCTGCCGGCGCTGGAAACCGACTTGGCGGCGGGGCGCGACGTCTTCGTGTCCTGTACGCAGGAAACCGCGCTGTTCGGCGAACTGGCCGAGTCGCAGCAGGCCGGCCAGCGCATTCACTTCTTCAATCTGCGCGAGAACGCCGGCTGGTCGGCCGAATCCGCGCAGGCCACGCCCAAGCTCGCTGCGCTGATCGCCGCCGCGATCACTTTGCCGGAACCGGAGCCGGTGCCCGCGGTGCAGATGCGCGCCGGCCGCAGCCTGCTGATCATCGGCGAGGCGGGCGTTGCGCTGGGCTGGGCCGAGCGCTTGGCAGGCAGTTTCGAACCCGCGGTGCTGATCACCCAGCGCGCCGGTGAGGTTGAGCTGCCGGCGGTCAATGAATACCCGGTGTGGTCGGGCAAGCCGATGAAGCTGTCCGGCCACCTCGGTGCCTTCGAGCTGCACTGGGCGCAGCAGAACCCGATCGACCTCGAGCTGTGCGTGCGCTGCAACGCCTGCGTCAAGGCCTGTCCGGAAGGCGCCATCGGTTTCGACCTGCAGGTCGACCTCGACGCCTGTCGCAGCCACCGTGCCTGCGTCGCCGCCTGTAGCGAGATCGGCGCGATCGACTTTGCGCGCAAGGATGTCGCCCGCAGCGAGCGTTTCGACCTGGTGCTGGACCTGTCCGCGGAGCCGCTGCTGAAGCGCGTCGAACTGCCCGACGGCTACGCCGCGCCGGGCCGCGACCCGTTCGAGCAGGCGTTGGCAGTGCAGGGGCTGGGCGAATTCGTCGGCGAGTTCGAGAAGCCGCGCTACGTCGCCTTCGACGCCGGGCTGTGCGCGCACAGCCGCTCGAAGAAGACGGGCTGTACGAACTGCATCGAGGTCTGCGCCACCGATGCGATTCGCTCCAATGGCGACGTGATCGCGGTCGACCCCTACCTCTGCAAGGGCTGTGGCACCTGCAGCACGGTGTGTCCGTCGGGCGCCCTGGGCTTCCAGTTCCCGCGTGTGCCGGACCTGGGGCAGCGGGTGAAGACGCTGCTGGCCGAGTATGCGCAGGCCGGCGGCACGGATGCCTGCATCCTGTTCCACGCTGCCGAGGCCGGCACGGCCACAATCGGCCGGCTCGCGCGCCGCGGCCGCGGACTGCCGGCGCGGGTGATTCCGGTCGAGGTGTGGAGCGCGGATGCGGTCGGGCTGGACCTGATGCTCGGCAGCCTGGCGCTGGGCGCCTGCCAGGTGGCGGTGCTTGCTGCCGGCAGCCATGATGCCGCGCCGCTGAAGGCACAGGCCGGGCATGGCCAGACCATCCTCTCGGCGCTCGGCTACACCGGCGAACATCTGCGCATCATCGAGGCCGACGCCGACGACTGGCAGGCGCTGGAAACCGCGCTGTGGTCGTGGGCGCCGGCCGCCGCTGTCGCCGCGCCGGCGCGTTTCCGCCTGCTGCCGAAGAAACGCGAAACGCTGGATTTCGCACTGCGCCACCTCGTCGAGCACGCCCCTGCGGCGAAAGCCGAGGCGGGCCTGCCGGCGGCGATCGCGCTGAAGGCCGGCGCGCCTTTCGGCCAGGTCATCGCGTCCGACGCCTGTACGCTGTGCATGGCCTGTACCGGCGCCTGTCCGGCGAGCGCCTTGCGCGCATCGGGCGACAGCTATCGCCTCGAGTTCGTCGAGAAGAACTGCCTGCAGTGCGGCCTGTGCGTGAGTTCCTGTCCGGAGTCGGCGCTGAGCCTCGAGCCGCGCCTGCTGCTGACGGAAGACGCACGCCGCGCCCGCGCGCTGCGCGAGGCCGATGTCTTCCACTGCACCGCCTGTGGCAAGGCGATGGGCGCGACGCCGCTGATCGAAGCCATGATCGCCCGCCTGTCCGGCCATTCCATGTTCGCCACCGAGGCCGAGCGCGCCCGCCTGCGCATGTGTGCCGACTGTCGCGTGATCGACATGATGAAGACCGAACCGGCGGTCAAAGCCTGGGACCTGAGCGAATGAGCGCGCCGATTTCCATCCAGTCGCAGCCGACCTGGTCCGAGGAGGACCGCGCGCGCGCCGACCACTACGCGCTGCTGGCGCGCCTGTTCCATGCCGCGCCCGACGCGGCGCTGCTCGACGCGCTGGTGCAGGCCGGGCGCAGCCTGGGCGGCACTGAGGGGGCGCTGCCGCAGGCCTGGGCCGCGCTTGCGGCGGTCGCATCCAGCCTGCCGCTGCAAGACGTGCGCGCCGAGTTCGATGCGCTCTTCGTCAGCGTTTCCAAGCCGGTCGTGATGACGAACGGCTCCTGGTACATCACCGGTTTCCTGCAGGAGGAGCCGCTGGCCGATCTGCGCGAGGATCTGGCCGAACTTGGCCTGGGGCGCCGCCAGGGCGTGACCGAGACCGAGGACCACATCGCCGCGCTGGCCGAGGTGATGCGCCACCTGGTGTTGACCGGACCGGACGGGGCAGGGCTGGCGCGGCAGCAGCGTTTCTTCGGCCGCCACATCGCGCCCTGGTATGCGGACCTGGCGGCAGCCCTGGCGAAGGCGCCGGGAGTGGATTTTTATGCGAGGGTCGGCGCGTTGCTGCTGGCCTTCATGGACATCGAACGCGAGGCGTTCGACATGCTGGAGGCGCCCGCCGAATGAGCGGCGCCGGACCTTTATCGAAGGGGAGAGCGAGGATGAAAGACGACAACACGAAGCTGTCGCGGCGGAATTTCCTGATGGCGATCGGTGCCAGTGGCGCCGCGGGTGCAGCGGCACTGGCCGCCACCGCGACCAAGACGGTGCCGGGCGCTGCGCAGGCCGTCGAGACCGCCCGCCGCGAGGAAGCGGACAAGGGTGTGAGCGAGCTCATGCGCAATTACTACCGCAGCGCGCGGGTCTGAGGAGGACGCGACGATGTTGACCAAGAAAAGCAGCGCCGCCACGGGCAGCGCCCGTCGCCTGCGGGGTTCCGCGGCGCGTGCCCTCGGCCAGACCATGGACCGCCGCGCCTTCCTGAAGCGCTCCGGCCTGGGCGTTGGCGCCGGGGCCATCGCGACGCAACTGCCGTACAACCTGATCGGCGCTGCCGAAGCCGCGGCGCCCGGCGTGTCGCGTGGCGAGGGCAAGGCCGATGTGCGCCGCACCGTCTGTACGCACTGCTCGGTCGGCTGTGCGACCGACGCCATCGTGCGCAACGGCGTGTGGGTGCATCAGGAGCCGGTGTTCGATTCGCCGATCAATCTCGGCGCGCACTGTGCCAAGGGCGCCTCGCTGCGCGAGCACGGCCACGGCGAACACCGCCTGAAGTACCCGATGAAGCTGGTGGACGGCAAGTACCAGAAGATCTCGTGGGAACAGGCGCTGAACGAAGTCGGCGACCGCCTGCTGAAGATCCGCGAGGAATCCGGCCCCGACGCGGTGTACTGGATCGGTTCGTCGAAGCACAGCAACGAGCAGGCCTACCTGCTGCGCAAGTTCGTGTCCTTCTGGGGCACCAACAACTGTGACCACCAGGCGCGCATCTGCCACTCCACCACCGTGGCAGGCGTGGCGAACACCTGGGGTTACGGCGCGATGACGAACTCCTACAACGACATGCAGTTCTCGAAGGCGGCGCTGTACATCGGCTCGAACGCCGCCGAGGCGCATCCGGTGTCGATGCTGCACATGCTGCATGCCAAGGAAAACGGCTGCAAGATGATCGTCGTCGACCCGCGCTTCACGCGTACGGCGGCAAAGGCCGACCAGTACGTGCGCATCCGCTCGGGCACCGACATCCCCTTCATCTGGGGCATGCTGTACCACATCTTCAAGAACGGCTGGGAAGACCAGAAGTACATCGACGACCGCGTCTTCGGCCTGGAGAAGGTCAAGGAAGAGATCATGACCTGGACGCCGGAGCGCGTTCAGGAAGTGACCGGGATCCCCGAGGAGCAGGTGTTCAAGGTCGCGCAGACACTGGCGATGAACCGGCCCTCGACCGTCGTGTGGTGCATGGGCCAGACCCAGCACACGGTGGGCAACGCCAACGTGCGCGCGATGTGCATCCTGCAGCTGGTGCTGGGCAACGTCGGCGTGTCGGGCGGCGGCACCAACATCTTCCGCGGCCACGACAACGTGCAGGGCGCGACCGACGTCGGTCCCAACCCGGATTCGCTGCCCGGCTACTACGGCCTGGCTGCCGGCTCCTGGAAGCACTGGTGCCGCGTGTGGGGCGTCGACTACGAGTGGGTCAAGAGCCGCTACGCCTCCGAAGCGCTGATGACCAAGTCGGGCATCACGGTGTCGCGCTGGATCGACGGCGTGACCGAGAACAAGGAGCTGATCGACCAGCCGAGCAACCTGCGCGCTGTCGTGTACTGGGGCCATGCGCCCAACTCGCAGACCCGCGGCGCCGAGATGGTCGAGGCGATGAAGCAGCTCGACACCCTGGTGGTGATCGACCCCTATCCGTCGGCGACCGCGTCGATGGCAGCGATGGTGCGCAAGGACGGCGTGTATCTGCTGCCGGCCTGCACCCAGTTCGAGACCACCGGCTCGGCCACGGCGTCGAACCGCTCGATCCAGTGGCGCGAGAAGGTCATCGAGCCGCTGTTCGAGTCCAAGCCCGACCACACCATCATGTACGCCTTCGCCAAGAAGTTCGGCTGGGGCGACGAGCTGGTGAAGAACATCAAGCTCGAGAAGGACGCCCAGGGCTGGGACGAGCCGAACATCGAGGACATCCTGCGCGAGATCAACCGCGGCACCTGGACCATCGGCTACAGCGGCCAGTCGCCCGAGCGCCTGAAGCTGCACATGCAGAACATGCACACCTTCGACGTGAAGACGCTGAAGGCGGCCGGTGGCCCGTGCGACGGCGAGTACTTCGGCCTGCCGTGGCCGTGCTACGGCAACCCCGAGATGAAGCATCCGGGCACGCCCAACCTGTACGACACCTCCAAGCACGTCATGGACGGCGGCGGCAACTTCCGCGCTAACTTCGGCGTGGAGAAGGACGGCGTGTCACTGCTCGCGGCCGAAGGCTCGGCCTCGAAGGGCGCTGACCTGCAGATGGGCTACCCCGAGTTCGACCACACCCTGCTGAAGAAGCTGGGCTGGTGGGACGAACTGACCGATGCCGAGAAGGCCGAGGCCGAGGGCAAGAACTGGAAGACCGACCTGTCGGGCGGCATCATCCGCGTGGCGATGAAGAACCACGGCTGCCACCCCTTCGGCAACGCCAGGGCGCGCGCGCTGGTGTGGAACTTCCCCGACCCGGTGCCGCTGCACCGCGAGCCGATCTACTCGCCGCGTCCGGATCTGGTCGCCAAGTACCCGACCCACGACGACAAGGCCAAGTTCTGGCGCCTGCCGACCCTCTACAAGTCGCTGCAGGAAAAGGTCAAGGACATCTCCAGGGATTACCCGCTGATCATGACCTCGGGCCGTCTGGTCGAGTACGAAGGTGGTGGCGAGGAAACCCGCTCCAACCCCTGGCTGGCCGAACTGCAGCAGGAGATGTTCGCCGAGGTGAACCCCAAGGACGCCAACGACGCGGGCTTCCGCAACGGCGACTACATCTGGGTCGAGTCGCCCACCAAGGCGAAGCTGAAGGTGCGCGCCCAGGTCACGCAGCGCGTGGCGCCGGGCACGGTGTTCCTGCCCTTCCACTTCTCCGGCTGGTGGCAGGGCCAGGACATGCTCAAGTACTACCCCGAGGGCGCGGCACCGATCGTGCGCGGCGAGGCGGTCAACACCGCCACGACCTATGGCTACGACCCGGTGACGATGATGCAGGAAACCAAGACCACCCTGTGCCGCGTGAGCAAAGCGTAAGGGCGAGGAGAAGAAAAGATGGGACGCATGAAATTTCTCTGTGACGCCGAGCGCTGCATCGAATGCAACGGCTGCGTCACCGCGTGCAAGAACGAGCACGAGGTGCCCTGGGGCGTTAACCGCCGCCGGGTGGTGACCATGAACGACGGCGTGCCGGGCGAGCGCTCGATCTCGGTCGCGTGCATGCACTGTTCGGATGCGCCGTGCATGGCGGTGTGCCCGACGAACTGCTTCTACAAGACCGAAGAAGGCGTGGTGCTGCACGACAAGGACCAGTGCATCGGCTGCGGCTACTGCTTCTACGCCTGTCCGTTCGGTGCGCCGCAGTTCCCGAACGGCCCGGCGGCCTTCGGTGCGCGCGGCAAGATGGACAAGTGCACCTTCTGTGCGGGCGGTCCGGAAGAGACCGGCTCGCAGGCCGAGTACGAGAAGTACGGCTCCAACCGCCTGGCCCAGGGCAAGCTGCCGCTGTGTGCCGAGATGTGCTCGACCAAGGCGCTGCTGGCAGGCGACGCCAACGTGGTGGCCGACATCTTCCGCGAGCGCGTGCTGCGCCGTGGTGGCGGAACCGATGCCTGGGGCTGGCAGACCGCCTATGGCGGCGGCGAGCAGAAGCGCGAACAGAAACGCGAGCGGGAGGGCCAGAAATGAGCATGCCGACCATGAAGCTGTTGCGTACCGCCGCGCTCGGCGGCGTCCTGGCGCTGGGCCTGTCGGCCTGCGGCGAGACTTCGCAGGTGCCGGTGTACAAGGACGGCAAGTACTCCGGCAAGGCCGACACCCGGCCGTGGGAGAGCGCCGAGTTCAAGGGTGACAAGGCTGCCTGGGAGGCTGCGCTGAAGAATCGTGCGCGCGGCCAGAACGAGTACAACCGCGGCGATTGAGGAGAGCACCATGAAGGCATTCTTCATGCGACGGCCGGGCGGTGCGCTGCTCGCCGTGCTGCTGCTCGTGCTGACGCTGTTTGCATCGGCGCCGCCGGTGCGGGCGGCCGATCACGCGCACACCGGCAGCACGGCCGCCGATCAGGCCGAGCGGCAGCAGGAGCGTCCCGGCAACAACGCGCCGGTATGGCGCGCGGTGCGTTCGGGCGAAGCGCACTTCACCACCGTGCGCGGCCCCGAGGCCGGCGTGCTGATCCAGGCCGAAGGCAACTCGTGGCGCCATCTGCGCAACGGTCCCATCACCGTGTACGGCGGCGCGCTGCTCATCGCCATGGCCTCGGCCATTGCGCTGTTCTGGCTGGTCAAGGGCACGATGAAGCTGCACGGCGCGCGCACCGGCCGCACGATGAAGCGCTTCTCCGGCTTCGAGCGTTTCGTGCACTGGGGTACGGCCCTCAGCTTTCTGCTGCTGGCGGTCACCGGGGTGGCGATCCTGTTCGGCAAGCATGTGCTGGCGCCGATCTTGGGTTCGGACTTCCTCGCCTTGTTGCTGACCGCGGGCAAGCTGATCCACAACTACGTGGGGCCGGTGTTCGGCGTGTTCCTGCTGCTGATGATCCTGACTTTCCTGCGCGACAACGTGTGGCAGGCCTGCGACGCGATCTGGATCCGCCGTGCCGGCGGACTGCTCGACGGCAACCACGTGCCTTCAAGCCGCTTCAACTTCGGCGAGAAGACCTGGTTCTGGTTGGGCGTGACCTTCCTCGGGCTGGCGGTCGCGATCTCCGGGTTGGTGATGGACTTTCCGAACTACGGCTGGACGCGCGGCGAGATGCAGATCGCCAACATCGTGCATGCGGTCGGTGCCATCGTGCTGCTGGCCCTGTCCTTCGGTCACATCTACATGGGAACGGTCGGTGTGGAAGGCGCCTACGAGTCGATGAAGACCGGCTACGTGGACGAGACCTGGGCCAAGGAGCACCACGCGATCTGGTATGAGGACGTCAAGGCGGGCAAGTCCGGCCATCCCTGAGCAGTCACGACCAAAGCACTTTTCCGGTTCGGGCACCTCCCTCCCTCATCGCCCGAACCTTTCAACCCCGTCCTGCCCCGGTGGCGGACGGGGTTCTTTATTTCCAGGCGTCGGCTGTGCCCCATGGGCCTTCAGTGCAGTGTTCCCGAAATCAGGTGGATCGAGCGGGGGACATGTGGCGGCGGTGCCTTGAGCCACTCCCGCACCTCGGCCGCGGGCAGGGGTTGCGAGAACAGGTAGCCCTGGGCGGCGTCGCACCCCTGGCCGGCAAGGAAGCGCAGCTGGGCCTGTGTTTCCACGCCTTCGGCGACCACGCTCATGCCCAGTCCGTGGGCTAGGGCGATGGTGCCGCGCACGATCGCCGCGTCGTCGCCTTCGCGGCCGACATCGCCGACGAAGCTGCGGTCGATCTTCAGTTCCGAGATCGGAAAGCGCTTCAGCAGCGAGAGCGAGGAGTAGCCGGTGCCGAAATCGTCCACCGACAGTCCGACACCCAGAGCGTCGATGCTGTGGAGCAGTTCAGCGGCGCGCTCGGCGCTGTGCATGGCCGTGGATTCCGTCACCTCGACCTTCAGCAGGCCAGGCTCGAGGCCGGTGTCGGCCAGTCCGTGGCGAATCGTGTCCACGATGCGCATGTCCGAACACTGGCGCGCGGACACGTTGACCGAGAGAGGGACGGGGGGCAAACCCTCAGCGCGCCAGCGGGCGCCCTGTTGCAAGGCCTCGCCGATTGCCCAGTCACCGATGCTGCAGATGAGGCCGGATTCCTCGGCAGCCGGGATGAAGGCGTCCGGCCTGACCAATCCGCCGTCCGGCCTGCGCCAGCGGATGAGGGATTCGAGTCCGACCAGCCGGCTCGTCGCGATGTCGATCTGGGGCTGGTAGAACAGCTCGAACTCCCGGTTCGCCAGCGCGTGGTGCAGTGCCGCCTCCAGGCTCAGGCGTTCGCGCGACCAGGTGTTCATTTCGGGCGAGTAGAAGGCGTAGCGGTGGCCGCCCTCGATCTTGCCGCGGTACATCGCCTTGTCGGCCATCGACAGCAGGGTCGCGGCATCCTTGCTGTCCTTGGGGCCGATGCTGATGCCGACGCTGCACGAGAGCACGAGGTCGGTGCCGCTCTCGGTACGCAGGTCACGCTCGAGCAGCCCGAGCAGCTTGTCCGCCACCGCAACTACTGCATGGGTGTCGGTGATGTTGTCGAGCAGGATGATGAACTCGTCGCCTCCCCAACGGGCGACGGTGTCGCCGGCACGGACCGAGCTCTGCAGGCGCTCGGCCGCGACGCGCAGGACATGGTCGCCAGCGCTGTGACCGAGGCTGTCGTTGATGCGCTTGAAGCGGTCGAGGTCGACGAACAGCAGGGCAAGCAGTGAGCCGCGCCGCTCCGCGTTTGCCAGTGCCTGGTGCAGGCGGTCGAGCAGGAGGGCGCGGTTGGGCAGGCCGGTGAGCGGGTCATGGGTGGCTTCATGCTGCAACCGGGCGGTCATCGCGAGCGTGTCGGTGACGTCGGTGAGGGCCAGCACCGCGCCGTCGCCGGTGCCCCCGACAGGCGTGGCCGTCAGGCGCAGCATGTGGGCTTCGCCGTCCGGGGTCGTCCAGCGGATCGGGTCGGGCACGCGGATCGTCCGGCGTGTCTTCAGGCAGGCAAGCACGGCTTCGATGGCCCACCCTGCCTGTTCGGTATGGTTGCGCACCAGGGCGTCGATCGACTGTCCGCGCGCGCCGCTGCGGCTGAGGCCGCTCAGCTGCTCGGCGACAGGATTGGTCAGCGTGATGCGGGCGCTGGCGTCGAGCGTGATGACGGCATCAGCGATGGACCGCAGCGTGGCGTCGGCGTCGTTGAGCGCGAGGTTCAGCGAGCCGCGCGTGCGTACCAGATGCAGCGCAAACCACAGGATGCTGCCGAGGATCAGGCCGACGAGCGCCGTCATCGGCGGAATCCAGAGCTGCAGCGTATTCAAGGCGAGGCCACTTCCCAGCGGCGGCGCCACGAGCAGCCCGGCAAAGGCCAGCGTCGCCGGAACCCGTCCGAAGAGCGTTGCGGGCAGAACGAGGAAGGCGAGGCTCAGGACCACGGTCCACACAGGGTCTGCGCTGCGATAGACGAGGCCGCTGCGCAAGGCCTCGAAAGCGCGGGCGTGGAACTCGACCGCCGCCATCCGTCCGCCCTGGGCGCCGGCCGGGGTTGCCAATGCGGCGTCGATGCCGCTCGCCGTGGCGCCGATGAACACCGTCTTGCCCTGAAGCTGGCGGAGCAGTTCCGGGCGGGACGGCACGTCAAAATAGGACAGGTAGGCGGGGGCGCCGCGTCCGTCAGGATAGGGCAGAAGGATCTCGCCCCGGCGCATCCATGACGTCCGGCTCGTGACCGGCCGTATCCACGTGTCGGCGCCGACACGCTGGGCCGCGCCGCCGTCGGAGGCGCGGCTCGCCTGCTTGAGCGTGGCCAGTGCGAGCGCATCCCAGTGCGGCGAGCCGCTGCCCGCTTGGGCGAAAGTGCGACGCGACAGGCCGTCGGCGTCGAGCTCGACATCGACATGACCGTAGGCCGCCGCGCCTTCTCCGAGTTTCGCGGTCGCCAGCAGTTCGATGACCCCTTCGCCTCCCGAGCCCGCCCGCGGTGCGACCGGCAGTACGACGCGTCCGGAGGCGGCGATCGATGCTGCGAGCCGGGTATCGTCAGGGCCCGGCTCGCTGAACAGGATGGAAACACCGATCGCCGCCACGCCCGCGGCGTCGAGGCGGTCGATCATCTCGGCATGGACGGCACGGCTCCACGGCCATTGCCCGAGCGCATCGAGCGTGTCGTCGTCGATGGCGACGATCACCGATGCGGGCGTCAACGCCGGGCCGCGGAAAACCGGCTCGATGGCGTCGTAGGCCAACAGGTCGAGCCGGTGCAGCGGCGACCAGACGCCGAGGCCGGTGATGCAGGCGAACAGCGCCGCGACCAGCCAGACGCCGTAGCGCTCGAGGATGGGGCCGTGTCGCCGGGGCATCACAGTGCAAGCAGGATGGGCAGCAGGATCCACAGGGCACGCCAGTGGTCATGCGGGATCTCGATCAGCTGCGGCTTGCTCCAGGGACCGGGCTGGACGCCGCCTTCGAGCGTGCGGATGCGGACATGCCAGGTGCCGGGCTCGGGGCGCGGGGCCTGCAGTTCCGCAAGGTTCGTGTCGAAGCTGTGCTCGGGAGCGGCAAAATCGGCACCTCGGCTGAGCTGGACCTGATAACTGTCGCCTTGGTTGCCTTCGCGCCAGCGCAGTCGCAGCGTTTCGTCTCCGATCTCCGGCGGCTCGGCCGTGGGGCCGGGCGGGGGGCGGCGGAAGCGCTGGATGTCGGAATACGGCCCCCGGCCCTCGTCCGTGCTGACCGCGACGCGCCAGAAGTAGTCGCCGGGCGGGAGCTCGTCGTCGACCACGAGGCTGGTCGAGCTCAAGTCGTCCTGCCGCAGGATCTGGTTCTGGAATCCTGCATCGCCGGCGAGCTCGAAATGATAGGCATGCGCGTCCGGAGTCTGCGCCCAGGCAAAGGCGATCCGCTCGTCGATGGCGGCAGTCTCGTGCGCCGGACTCATCGGGAACGGCGGCTCGGGTCGGGCGTCGATCTCGATCTCGCGTACGGCATCGAGTCCGCCGAGGCCCTGCGTGCCGATGGCACGCACTTTGAGCTGGTAGCGGCCATCGGGCAGGTCGGCGTTGCCGACGACTTCGGCCGTGTTCGACTGGCGGTCCGAGGCCAGCACGCCCGGGCGGTCGCGCGGTGCGAACCGGCTGCGGTAGGCCGCAGCGCCTTCGACTGCTTCGATGGGCAGGCGGACGGGCAGTCGCTCGATGCGTTCGGGCAGTCGCTCGATGCGTTCGGGCAGGGCGTCGAGCGCGGGGGCAGGCAGCAGCGGCAGGGGGCGTCCCGGGCGCTCGTCGCGCGCTGTCGCGATGCCGGTGCCTGCTTGCAGGCGGGCTTCGCCGCGCTGGTTGCGCACTGCGACCTCGCCGCTCAGCGTTTCGGCGCGCATGCGATCGGCGTCGAGCGCGATGCGGAAATCGGTACCGCGTACCGCCGCGACTGCCGCGGGGGTCTCGATCTGGAAGCGTCGGCCGCCGATCGTCGATGGCGTGACGACGTTCTCGACCTGGCCGCGCAACAGGTCGAGATGCACCTGCTGTGCGCCCGAGGCCTTCAGGCGCGTCGTGGTGCGAATGCGCAGCTCCGATCCGCCGCCGATCAGGCTGCGGCTGCCGTCGGCAAACTCGAGCGTCAGGCTGCCATTGGCGTCGGTGCGGATCAGCGCATCGGGGCCGAGTGCCATGCCGGACCGAACGGGTTCGAGGCCGTTGCCGATGTCGCAGGCGACGTCGCCATTTACATCGACGACATGTGCGAGCACGGTCTCGCCCCGCATCCATGCGTGCGGGATGCGTATGCGCGTGCCGGTCGGGATCGAGTTGGGCTCGGTGATGCCGTTGTAGTGCTGGATGCGCGGCCAGTAGTCGATGCTCTTCAGGTAGCGCTGGGTGAGGTTCCACGGGTTGTCACCGGGCTTCGCCACGTAGATGAAGTCCTGTGCCGCTGCGGCGGGTGCGGTCCCGAGCAGTGCGGCGAGGATCAGCGCAAGCGTCCGGGCCCGGCGGCGAATCGGGCGATTCGGCAAGGCGAGAAGGTTCATCATCGAAGTCCTCCGGGGGCCGCGGCAGGGGCGGCAAACGGCAGCGTGAAGCAACCCCTTCATCATATTCCGATACTGCGCGGATCGTCCGCCCGAGCGCCGGCTCGCGAGAGAAAATTCCGGGCATCGCCGGCGGGGACGGTGCGCAGACGAAGGACGCGGCATGGCGGGTGGCGGAAGGTACAATGCGGGCCGTACTGTGCAAGGAGCCCGCGATGGCCGAAGCGTTCTTTTCCCCCTGTCCTCGCGGACTGGAGACCCTGCTCGCAGATGAACTGCGCTCATTCGGTGCGTCGGGCGTCCAGACCCTGCACGGTGGGGTTGCCTGGCAAGGCGATTGGGCGGCCTGCCATCGCGCGAACCTCGAGAGCCGGCTGGCGACGCGCGTGATGTGGCGGGTGGCGCAGGGGCGCTACCGTGCCGAGGTCGACATCTACAAGCTGGCCTACAGCGTGACCTGGGCGAAGTGGTTCACGCCCGACGACACGATCCGCATCTACGTGACGGCGCAGAAGTCGCCGCTGAAGAGCCTCGAGTTCATCACGCTGCGGGTTAAGGATGCGGTGTGCGATCACTTCCGCACGGTCAGCGGCAAGCGCCCCAGCGTCGATACGGCGAACCCGGCGGTGCGCATCCACCTGTTCCTGACGGCAGACACCGCGACCCTCTACATCGACACCTCGGGCGAGCCACTCTACAAGCGTGGCTTCAAGCCGGCCGCCGTCGAGGCGCCGCTGAAGGAGAACCTGGCGGCGGGCATCCTGCGCCTGTCAGGCTGGCAGCCGGACGAGGTGCTGCTCGACCCGATGTGTGGCAGCGGCACCTTCCTGATCGAGGCGGCGATGATGGCACTGGACATCGCGCCCGGGCTGGGGCGGCACTTCGGCTTCGAGAAGTTTCGTCATCATGACCGCGCCGGCTGGGCGGCGGTGCGCAAGGCGGCCGAGAACCGGCGGCAGGCACCGCGCCGGCTGGCGATCCATGGCTCGGACATCGTCGGTGAGTGGGTGCGGCGCAGCCGGGTGAACCTCGAGGCAGGCGGGCTGGCCGATTGCGTGACGCTGGAACGTGCCGATCTGCTCGAGCGCGTGCCGCCCGCAGCGGAAGGCGTGATGGTGACGAATCCGCCCTACGGAGTGCGCATCGGCGAGGCCGAGGAGCTGGCGGCGCTCTATCCGAGACTGGGCGATGCGCTCAAGCAGCGCTGGGGCGGCTGGCGCTGCTACTTCTTCACCGCGGATGCCAATCTGCCCAAGCTCATCGGGCTGAAGGCCAGCAAGCGCACGCCGCTGTTCAACGGCGCGCTGGAATGCCGCCTGTACGAATACCGCATGGTGGCCGGCAGCAACCGGCGCAAGGAACGCGAGGAAACCGCCGGCGATTGAGGTTGGCAACCGAGGTTGGCAACTGAGGCCGGCGGCTTCGCTTTGCGGCCCGTTCAGACGATGCCGAGGTTCTCGGTGCCGCTGCTGAGGTCGCGCTCGCCCAGCTTGCTGTGCAGCTTGATCTGCAGGCGCAGGTCGTTGATCGAGTCGGCGTTGCGCAGCGCGTCCTCGTAGGAGATCTTCTCCGCCTCGTAGAGGTCGAACAGCGCCTGGTCGAAGGTCTGCATACCCAGTTCGCGCGAGCGCTTCATGATCTCCTTGATCTCGGGCACGTTGCCCTTGAAGATCAGGTCCGAGATCAGCGGCGAATTCAGCATCACCTCGACGGCCGGTACGCGGCCCTTGCGGTCCTTCAGCGGCAGCAGGCGCTGCGAGACCATGGCGCGCAGGTTCAGCGACAGGTCCATCAGCAGCTGCTGGCGACGCTCTTCGGGGAAGAAGTTGATGATGCGGTCGATGGCCTGGTTGGCGCTGTTGGCGTGCAGCGTCGCAAGGCAGAGGTGGCCGGTTTCGGCGAAGGCGATCGCGTAGTCCATCGTCTCGCGGTCGCGGATCTCGCCCATCAGGATCACGTCCGGCGCCTGGCGCAGGGTGTTCTTCAGCGCCGCTTCCCACGAGTCGGTATCGATGCCGATCTCCCGCTGCGAAACGATGCAGTTCTTGTGCGTATGCACGAACTCGATCGGGTCCTCGACCGTGATGATGTGGCCGTAGCTGTTCTCGTTGCGGTAATCGACCATCGACGCCAGCGAGGTCGTCTTGCCGGTGCCGGTGCCGCCGACGAAGATCACCAGGCCGCGCTTGCTCATCGCGATGTCGGTCAGCACGGGGGGCAGGCCGAGTTCATCGAAATTCGGGATGCGCTGCGGGATGGTCCGCAACACCAGCCCGACCTTGCCCTGCTGCATGAAGGCGTTGGCGCGGAAGCGGCCGATGCCGGCTGGCGAGATGCCGAAGTTGCATTCCTTGCTCGCTTCGAACTCGGCAGCCTGGCGGTCGTTCATGATCGCGCGGGCCAGTTCGGCCGTGTGCTGCGCCTGCAGCGCCTGGTTCGACTGCGGCGTGATGCGGCCGTCGACCTTCACGGCCGGCGGGAAGCCGGCGGTGATGAAGAGGTCGGAGCCGTTCTTCTGCAGCATCAGCCGCAGCAGGTCGTGCATGAACTTGAGTGCCTGGTCGCGTTCCATTTGTCTTGCTCCTGCGGGCGGGGCGTCGCGGCCCCGTTTGCGTGTCCGGTGGTTGCGTCGCGGTCGTGCGCGACCCTGGGATCAAACGGCGAAGTTGTCCTTGTTCTGTGCGCGGAGCTTCGCTTCGGCAGCGGACACCACGTTGCGGCGTACGAGGTCGGCGAGACACTGGTCCAGCGTCTGCATGCCGACGTTCTGGCCGGTCTGGATCGCCGAATACATCTGCGCGATCTTGTTCTCGCGGATCAGGTTGCGGATGGCGGGCGTGCCGATCATGATCTCGTGTGCGGCGACCCGGCCCGAGCCGTCCTTGGTCTTGAGCAGGGTCTGCGAGATCACCGCGCGCAGCGATTCGGACAGCATCGAGCGAACCATGTCCTTCTCCGCCGCCGGGAACACGTCGACGATACGGTCGATGGTCTTGGCGGCGGACGAGGTGTGCAGCGTGCCGAACACGAGGTGACCGGTTTCCGCTGCGGTCAGTGCCAGGCGGATGGTCTCCAGGTCGCGCATTTCGCCCACAAGAATCACGTCCGGGTCCTCGCGCAGCGAGGCACGCAGCGCGTTGTTGAAGGACATGGTGTCGCGGTGGACCTCGCGCTGGTTGATCAGGCAGCGCTTGGATTCATGCACGAATTCAATCGGGTCCTCGACGGTGAGGATGTGGCCGTACTCGTTCTCGTTGACGTAGTCGATCATCGCCGCGAGCGTGGTCGACTTGCCGGAGCCGGTCGGGCCGGTCACCAGCACGATGCCGCGCGGCTGGTTCGCGATCTCCTTGAAGATCTTCGGGCAGTTCAGTTCCTCGAGCGTCAGCACCTTGGACGGAATGGTCCGGAACACGGCGCCCGCGCCGCGGTTCTGGTTGAACGCGTTCACACGGAAGCGGGCGAGGTTGGGAACGGCAAACGAGAAGTCGCACTCCCAGGTTTCCTCGAACTGCTTGCGCTGTCCGTCGTTCATGATGTCGTACACCATGGCGTGCACTTCCTTGTGCTCCATGGGTGGCAGGTTGATGCGGCGCACGTCGCCGTGCACGCGGATCATGGGCGGCAAGCCGGACGAGAGGTGAAGGTCGGAGGCCTTGTTCTTGACGGCGAAGGCGAGCAGTTCGGTGATGTCCATCTGATCCCTTTGGCGAGCGGGTGCGAAAAGAACGCTGATGTCGCGATGTTATACTTTTCGCGGCCTTCGCCAGAGGAAAAAGACCACGGACATGAAGACAATTTCGGACCGGCTGCAGGATGTGCGGGCCCGGGTGGCCGCCGCGGCGACATCCGCCAGGCGGACGCCGGACGAGGTGCACTTGCTGGCCGTCAGCAAGACCTGGCCGGCCGCGGCCGTGCGCGAGGCTGCCGCCGCAGGGCAGCGTGCCTTCGGCGAGAACTACGTGCAGGAGGGCGTCGACAAGATCGAGGCCCTGCGCGAACTCGGTCTCGAGTGGCACTTCATCGGCCCGCTGCAAAGCAACAAGACCCGGCTGGTCGCCAGCGCCTTCGACTGGGTGCACAGCATCGACCGGCTGAAGATCGCCGAGCGCCTGTCCGCGCAGCGCGACGTGCATCTGGCGCCGCTCAACGTCTGCCTCCAGGTCAATGTCAGCGGCGAAGAGAGCAAGAGCGGCGTCGCCCCCGGCGAGGTCGCCGCACTGGCGCAAGCGGTAGCGGACTTGCCGCGGCTGCGTCTGCGCGGCCTGATGTGCATTCCCGAACCGACCGGGGATGTCACTCTGTTACGTGCGCGCTTTGCGCTGCTGCGCGAACTGCAGGCGCAACTGATCGCCGCGGGCCTCTCGCTCGACACGCTGTCGATGGGCATGTCGCACGATATCGAGCCGGCGGTTGCCGAAGGCGCCACGATCGTGCGCGTGGGTACCGCGATCTTCGGCGAGCGCGCGCGCCCGGCAAATCCCAACTGAGACCGGCCGCCTGGCACGGTCTCGCAATCCACACGAGAACACAGGCATGAAGATAACTTTCCTGGGCGGCGGCAACATGGCGGCTGCGCTGATCGGCGGCATGGTTGAGCGCGGCTTTGCCGCGGCGGACATCCAGGTCATCGAGCTGGGTGCCGAGGCGCGTGCAGGCCTGAGCGAACGCTTCGGTGTGCGGGCGGTGGAGGCGATGGACGACGTGGCGCTGGGCTGCGATGTGCTGGTGCTGGCGGTGAAGCCGCAGCAGATGAAGGCCGCGCTGATGCCGATCGCCGGTCGCCTCGGCGGCCAGCTGGTGATCAGCATTGCCGCCGGCCTGCGCCTGGCCGATCTCGGGCGCTGGCTGGGCGGTCCGGGTGCGCCCTACACCCGCTTGGTGCGCTGCATGCCGAACACGCCGGCGCTGATCGGCGCGGGGGTGACGGGCCTGTTCGCCGACCCGAGCGTCGATGCGGCCGGCCGTGATGCCGCGCAAAGTATCCTCGCGGCCGTGGGCAGCACCGTCTGGGCCGAAACCGAGGCACAGATGGACGCCGTCACGGCGATCTCGGGCAGCGGGCCGGCCTACGTGTTCCACTTCATCGAGGCGATGGAGGCCGCGGGGCGTGCGCTGGGCTTCGACGAGGCGGGCGCGCGCCGGCTGGCGATCGACACTGTGCTCGGCGCGGCGAAGCTGGCCGCCGGTTCGGAGGACTCCCCGGCGGTGCTGCGGCAGAAGGTGACGTCCAAGGGCGGCACCACCGAAGCCGCGCTCGGCAGCCTGGCAGCGTCGGGCTGGCACGATGCGCTGGTTGCCGCGGTGAAGGCGGCTGAAATGCGCGGGCGCGAGCTCGGCGCCGAGCTGGGCAGGGACTGATCCGACATGCTGACCAACATCCTGCTGCTGATCCTGAGTACCGCGGGCGGCTTCCTGACGCTGATGCTGCTGGCGCGCTTCTACATGCAGTGGCAGCGCATCTCCTTCCGCAACCAGATCGGGCAGTTCGTCGTCACCACGACCGACTGGATCGTGCGTCCGCTGCGCCGTTTCGTTCCCGGCCTGTTCGGGCTGGACATGGCGAGCCTGCTGCCGGCCTGGCTGGTGCAGGTGCTTCTGGTGCTGTTCGAGCTGAGCCTGCGTGGCGCGGTTTTCAGCGGCAACGCAGGCGCGGTGCTGCTCGGGCTGTGGGGCGTGGGCCTGATCGAGCTGATGCGCATGATGGTGTATCTGGTGTTCGCGGTCGTGCTCGGTTCCGCGGTGCTGTCATGGGTGAGCCCGCACGCGCCGCTCGCGCCGCTGCTGCATTCGCTCGCCGCGCCTTTCCTGCGCCCGTTCCGCCGCATCGTGCCGACCATCGCCAACGTCGACCTGTCGCCGCTGGTGTTGCTGCTGGTGCTGCAGATCGTGCTGATGGTGCTCGGCGGCATCCGCAACAGCTTTGCGCCGCTGCTGTTCGGCGCCTGACCCGCAGCGTTCCCAATGAGGAAGGGGCGGCCACATGGCCGCCCCTTCCTTTTTCAGGCAATCGGTGACGACCTTGTCGCCACCGTCCCGGACTCAGCGGCCCTCGTACATCACCTGGCCTTCGACCAGGGTGTAGCGCACCTTGCCGGGCAGTTCCATACCCAGGAAGGGCGTGTTCTTGCCCTGGCTCCTGAGGTTCTCGCGCGTGATGGTGACGTGCGCGGCCGGATCGAACACGCAAACGTCGGCACGTGCCCCAACCGACAGGTGCCCCGCCTTGGTGATGCCGACGATCCTCGCAGCATCGGACGTGATGCGCGCGAGGCCATCGAGCAGCGGCAGGCTGGCACGGTCCGCCCACTTCAGCGTCAGCGGCAGCAGCAGCTCCAGCCCGGTGGCGCCGGGTTCCGATTCCGAGAACGGCGCCTGCTTGCCGTCGTCGTCCACCGGGGTGTGGTCCGAGCACAGCGCGTTGATACGGCCTTCCGCCAGCCCCCTGCACAGCGCCTCGCGGTCGCGCTGGCTGCGCAGCGGCGGGATCAGGTGGCAGTTCGAATTGAAGTAGCCGATGTCCAAGTCGCACAGGTGCACATGGTTGATCGACACGTCGCAGGTGACGTCCATGCCTTCCGCCCGGGCCTGTTCTATCAGCGCGAGACCCGCAGCGGACGACAGGCGGGTGATGTGCAGGCGTGCGCCGGTGATCTTGGCCAGCTCAAGGTAGGTGTACAGCGCCACCGTTTCGGCCGCGACCGGAATGCCGGCCAGGCCAAGCCGCGTGGCGACCTCGCCGTCGTGGGCATTGCCGCCGCGGGCGAGGAAGGGCGCGATCGGCTGCAGCCAGACGCGGAAACCGAAGGTGGCGGCGTACTGCAGTGCGCGCATCAGCACGGCGTTGTCGACGATCGGCACATTGGCCTGCGAGAAAGCGACGCAACCCGCCTCGACCAGTTCGGCCATCTCCGACAGGCGCTCGCCCTTGAGGCCGAGCGTGAGCGCACCGACCGGATAGATGTGCGCACGGTTCAGCTTCTTGGCGCGGTAGGTGAGCATCTCGACCAGGCCAGGCTCGTCGAGCGCGGGGTCGGTGTCGGGCGGAATGGCGAGGCTGGTGACGCCGCCAGCCATCGCCGCTTCCATCTCGGATTCGAGCGTGGCGCGGTATTCGAAGCCGGGCTCGCGCAGGCGCGCGGCGAGGTCGATGAAGCCGGGGGCGACGACCAGTCCGCTGGCGTCGAGCGTGCGCTCTGCGACGAACCCGTCGGGTGCCGCGCCCAGCGCGACGATCTTGCCGCCGGAAACATAGACGTTCTGCACCGCATCGCTGCGGTTGGCCGGATCGACGACGCGGCCGTTGGAAATCAGGATGTTCATGCTTGATTGCCTATCGGTAGTGGGCGCTTAGTGGCTGCCCAGCATGCTCATGACCGCCATGCGCACGGCGATGCCGAAGGTGACCTGGGGCAGGATGACCGCCTGCGCGCCGTCGGCCACCGCCGAGTCGATCTCGACCCCGCGGTTCATCGGGCCGGGGTGCATCACGATGGCGTCGGGCTTGGCCAGTGCCAGCTTCTCGGCGGTGAGACCCCAGATCTTGTAGTACTCCTGCGGCGTGGGCAGCAGCGCGCCGTTCATGCGCTCGTTCTGCAGGCGCAGCATCATCACCACGTCCACGCCCTTCAGGCCTTCGCGCATGTCGTGGAAGACACGCACGCCAAGCTTCTCGACCTCGGTCGGCAGCAGGGTCTTGGGGCCGATCACGCGCACCTCGGGCACGCCGAGCGTGGTCAGCGCGGCGATCTGGCTGCGCGCCACGCGCGAGTGCAGCACGTCGCCGACGATCGCCACCGTGAGGTTGGTGAAGTCCTGCTTGAAGTGGCGGATCGTGTACATGTCCAGCAGGCCCTGCGTCGGGTGCGCATGGCGGCCATCGCCGGCGTTGACCACGTGGATGTGGTCACGCCCGGTGTTCTGCAGGTGCTGGGCGATCAGCATCGGCGCGCCGCTGGCGGCGTGGCGCACGACGAACATGTCGGCCTGCATCGCGCACAGGTTGTCGACGGTGTCGAGCAGGCTCTCGCCCTTGGCCGCCGAGCTGGTGTTGATGTTGAGGTTCACCACGTCGGCCGACAGGCGCTTGGCGGCGATCTCGAAGGTGGTGCGGGTGCGCGTCGAGTTCTCGAAGAACAGGTTGAACACGCTCTTGCCGCGCAGCAGCGGCAGCTTCTTGACCTCGCGCTCGGCGACTTCGGTGAAGGGCGCGGCGGTGTCGAGGATGGCGGTGAGGATGTCGCGCGGCAGACCGTCTAGCGTGAGCAGGTGCTGCAGTTCGCCGTGCTGGTTGAGCTGGGGGTTGCGCATCGGGCGTGCCTCGGAGTCAGCGAGTGGGCAGGGAAAGGTGGGTCGGTGTCATGCGGTGTTCGGCCGTGTGTCAGGTGCGCTGCGTCAGCTTCAGCGTGAAGCCGCCAGTGTCGTCGCGCTGCAGCTCGAGGCTTTGGTCGCGCGGCAGGGCTTCGGGCAGGGTGTGGGCGCAGTAACGCGCGGCGATCGGCAGCTCGCGGCTGCCGCGGTCGACCAGCACCGCCAGTTCCACCGCGGCCGGGCGGCCGAAGTCGAACAGCTCGTTGAGCGCAGCGCGGGTGGTGCGGCCGGTGTAGAGCACGTCGTCCACCAGGATCACGTGCGCGCCATCGACGTTGAACGGAATCCCCGTCTTCTGCGGCTTGGCGTGCAGGCCCTTGCTGCCGTAGTCGTCACGGTAGAAGGATACGTCGATCGCACCCAGCGGCTGCTGGATGCCGAGTTCCTTGTGCAGGCGCTCGGCCAGCCACAGGCCGCCGGTGTAGATGCCGACCAGTGCGGTGGCCGGCGTGACGTGAGGGCGGATCTGTTCGGCGAGTTGCCGGCATAGCGCTTCGGCATCAAGTTGTTTCATGGCGGCGTGCGTCCAGGAAGGTTTGCAGGATGATCTGGGCGGCGGCGGCATCGAGCACCGCCTTGCGCTGGCGCCAGCCCTTGAGGTTGCCGGCGGAAAGTTCGGATTCGGCGGCGACCGAGGACAGGCGTTCGTCGGTCGCGAACACGGGCAGGCCGAAGCGGCCGTGCAGCTGGTTGGCGAAGCGGCGGCAGCGCGTGGTGAGCTCGTGCTCGCTGCCGTCGAGATGGGTGGGAATGCCCACCACCAGCGCCACCGGACGCCATTCGGCGATCAGTTTGGTGATCGCCTTGAAGCGGGCGTCGTTCGATTCGTCGTGCAGCGTGACCAGGGCACTGGCCTGGCCGGTCTCGAGTTCGCCGGTGGCGACGCCAATGCGCGCCAGGCCGAAGTCGAAGCCGAGCAGGGTGCCGCGCGCGGGCAGTGCGGCCTGGGGGGCGAGGGCGGCGGCAGCCGCGTCAGGCATGCCCTGCGACCTCGCTGAGGTTGGTGAAGTCCACGCCGAGCTTCTGCATCGCTGCGGCCAGGCGTTCTTCGGGGGGCAGGTCGAAGACGATGGCCATGTCGGCCGGCACGGTCAGCCAGGCGTTGTCCATCAGCTCCTGTTCGAGCTGGCCCGCGGCCCAGCCGGCATAGCCGAGCGTCACCAGCATGTCCCTTGGTTCGCCGTGGGCGCCGATGGCCTGCAGCACGTCGCGGCTGCTGGTAAGTCCGACGTCTTCGCTGACCTTCAGCGTCGAATGCCAGTCACCGACCGGGCGGTGCAGCACGAAGCCGCGGTCGGTCTGCACCGGGCCGCCGAAATAGACCGGCTGGGCTTCGAAGCCATCAGCCTCGAGTGGCACCTCGATGCGTTCGAACAGCGTGGCCAGCGTCATGTCGATCGGGCGGTTCACGATGATGCCGAGCGCGCCCTGCTCGTTGTGCTCGGCGATGTAGGTCAGCGTGCGCGCGAAATGAGGATCGGCCATGTTGGGCATGGCGATCAGGAAGTGATGCGTGAAGTTGGCCGTGGGAGTTTCCATGCACGGCATTTTACGCCGATCGTCGGGGTTCTTGGCGCCGGCGCGCTGTCACGATGGGCGCAGGCTCAAACGCCGGGCTCAACCCCACGTACCTGCGGATGCGCCATAATGTGCCAACTTTGTCCAGGACAAAACCATGCCCTCAGCCCTTGTCTGGTTTCGCCGCGACCTGCGCAGTTTCGACCATGCCGCGCTCCATCACGCGCTGCGTTTCGCCGAGCGCGTGCATTGCGCCTTCGTCTTCGACACCGCCATCCTCGATGTGCTGCCTTCGCGCCGCGACCGCCGGGTCGAGTTCATCCATGCAAGCGTGGCCGAACTGGATGTGGCCCTCGAGGCGATGGCACGGGTGGCAGGGGTGCCGGGTGCCGGACTCATCGTGCGCCATGGTCATGCCGAGGACGAGATCCCGCGCCTGGCACGCGAACTCGGCGTCGACAAGGTCTTCGCCAACCGCGACTACGAGCCGGACGCGATCGTGCGCGACAGCCGCGTGGCGCAGGCGCTGGCCGGGGAGGGCATCGGCTATGATGATTTCAAGGACCAGGTGATCTTCGAACGTGACGAGGTGCTGACCCAGGCAGGCAAGCCCTTCAGCGTATTCACGCCCTACAAGAATGCCTGGTTGAAGGCCGTGGATGCGGCCCAGCTCAAGTCCTGGCCGGTGGAAGAGTACGCTGCGCATCTCGCCCCCAAGCCGGTGGGCGAGAGCCTGCCCGGCCTGGCCGACATCGGCTTCGAGCCCACCAATCTCGGCGAACTTCAGATGCCGGTCGGCATGAGCGGCGGCAAGCGCCTGTTCGAGGACTTCGCCGCACGCATCGGCCGCTACAAGCGTGCGCGCGACTTCCCGGCGGTGAAGGGTGTCAGCTACCTGTCGACGCACCTGCGCTTCGGCACCGTGTCGATCCGCCAGCTCGCCGCCCATGCCCGTGCGCACGGCGGCGAGGGGGCGGAGACCTGGCTGTCGGAGCTGATCTGGCGCGACTTCTACCACCAGATCCTGTGGCACCACCCGCAGGTGGTCGAACGCGCCTTCCGTCCCGAGTACGACGCGGTGAAGTGGGACGACGCGCCGGCGCTCTTCGCCGCCTGGTGCGAGGCGCGCACCGGCTATCCGATCGTGGATGCCGCGATGCGTCAGCTGAACCAGACCGGCTGGATGCACAACCGCCTACGCATGATCGTTGCCTCGTTCCTGACCAAGGACCTGGGCATCGACTGGCGCCTGGGCGAGCGCTACTTCGCCACCCACCTCAACGACTACGACCTCGCCGCCAACAACGGCGGCTGGCAGTGGGCGGCTTCCACCGGCTGCGACGCGCAGCCCTACTTCCGCATCTTCAATCCGGTGACGCAGTCGGAGAAGTTCGATCCGGAGGGGCGCTTCATCCGCCGCTACCTGCCCGAGCTGGCGCGGGTGCCGGACAAGTTCATCCATGCGCCGTGGACCATGGGCAGCATCGACCAGACCGCGTGCCGGACGAAGATCGGCGTCGATTACCCCGGCCCCGTCGTGGATCATGCCATGGCGCGAGAGCGCACCTTGCAGCGTTTCGGGGTGCTCAAGGGCTGAGTGCCCGCCTGCCGCGCGAATGCGGGACAATCCCTTCCGATCTCACGACCGGATTGTTCCCATGAGCGACGCTGCCGCTTTCGACTTCGACCGCATCATCGACCGCCGCAGCCTGCCGAGCGAGAAATGGGGCCGCTATGCCGGTCGCGACGTGCTGCCCCTGTGGGTGGCGGACATGGATTTCGCTGCGCCGCCAACGGTCATCGAGGCCCTGCACCGACGCATCGACCACGGTGTGTTCGGCTACACCGAGGCCTGGCCGTCACTGGTGGAGGCGGTGGTCGAGGGGCTGCGGCGCGACCACGGCTGGTCGATCGAGCCCGACTGGCTGGTGTGGCTGCCCGGCGTGGTGACCGGCTTCAATCTCGCATGCGCGATCGCCGGTGAAGCGGGGGACGGCATCGTTACCGCCGCGCCGGTGTATCCGCCCTTCCTGTCCGCACCCGACAACACCGGCCGCCTGCTGCAGCGCTGCGACCTGGTGCTGGCTGATGGCCGTTGGCAATGGGATTGGGACGCGCTCGAGCGGACGGTGGATGCGCGCAGCCGGATGCTGCTGCTGTGCTCGCCACACAACCCGGTGGGGCGTGTGTTCGACAGCACGGAGCTGCGGCGGCTGGCGGATCTTGCTGCGCGCCACGACCTGCTGATCTGTTCCGACGAGATCCATTGCGGCCTTGTGCTCGACGAGGACAGACCGCATCGCCCGATCGCCGCGCTGGACGAGGCCGTGGCGAAGCGCACGATCACGCTGATGGCGCCGTCCAAGACCTGGAACATCCCCGCGCTGTACTGCGCGTTCGCCATCATTCCCGATGCCGCACTGCGCCGCCGTTACCGCCACGCGATGCGCGGGCTGATCCCGCACGTGAACGTGCTCGGCATGGTGGCGACGGAAGCCGCATACCGCGACGGCGGAGCCTGGCGTACGGCGCTGCTCGATTACCTGCGCGGCAACCGTACTCGCGTGCTGGAAGCTGTCGCGGCGATGCCCGGATTAACGGCAACGCGGCCCGAAGCGACCTACCTGGCGTGGATCGACTGCCGCGGCATGATGGCGGCGCGCCGCGTCGAGGACCCGGCGGCCTTCTTCGAGGCGGCCGGCGTGGGCCTGTCCGACGGGCGTTATTTCGGTGCGCCGGGCTGGCTGCGGCTCAACTTCGGCTGTCCGCGGGCGACATTGGACGAGGCGCTCGCGCGCATGGCGGCAGCCCTGGTCGCCTGACGTCGGTGGTCTGACGTCGGTGGCCTGAAACGGGCTGCCTGAAAGAAAACGCCCCGGCCCGCCTGCATGCGGCGGAAACCGGGGCGTCTGCCGCGGTGCAGCTCAGGCTGCGGCGGTCTCGGGCCGGGTGTAGCCGGCCAGCAGGGCCAGCAGCTCCTCTTCCTGGTACGGCTTGCCCAGATAGTGGTTGGCGCCCACTTCCTCCGCGTAGCGGCGGTGCTTGTCCGCCAGGCGCGAGGTGATCATGATCACCGGGACCTGGCGGGTGCGGGCATCGGCGCGGATGTTGCGGACCAGATCGAAGCCGTCCATGCGCGGCATCTCGATATCCGACAGGACCACGTCGGGGACCATGTCGACCAGTTGCTCCAGCGCATCCACGCCGTCCTTGGCCGTGATCACGCGGTAGCCCTCGCGTTCGAGCAGGCGGCCGGTGATGCGGCGCACCGTCAGCGAATCGTCGACCACCATGACCGTCGGCTGGTGCACCGCGACCGGCGGCGCTTCGGCGACGATGCGCGCCTCGTCCGTTTCGGTGCCGCTGTCGAGGCTGCGGCTGGCAAGGGCGACCGGGTTCAGGATCAGCGCGATCTCGCCGTCGGCGAGCACCGTGGCGCCGGTCATGCCGACGATGCGGGTGAGCTGCGGTCCGGCGTTCTTGACCACGATTTCCTGGTTGCCGCGCATGCTGTCCACATGCAGTGCCAGGGTCTGCGCGCCGGCACGCAGCAGCAGCAGCCAGTTGTAGCGCTGCTCTTCGGGCAGGCTCGCGCGGTCGCCGAGCAGGCGCGGCAGGTAGCGGTAGGCATAATGCTGGCCCTGCCACTCGATACCGCGTTCGTCCTGAACGCGCTTGAGCGCATCGGGCTTGAGCTCCATCGCCTGCGCGACCATGTTCGACGGAATCGCCCAAGTGCGGCCGCTGGCCTTCACGAGCAGCGCCTGAGTCACCGCGAGCGTCAGCGGCAGGTAGATGCGGAAGTTCGTCCCCTGACCGGCGGTGCTGGCGACGTCGATGCGCCCGCCCAGTGACGCGGTCTGCGCCTTCACCACGTCCATGCCGACCCCGCGGCCGGACACGGCCGACAGCTGGCCGGCCGTGCTGAAGCCGGACAGGAAGATCAGGTTGGTCAGGCGCTTGGTGTCCGGGTGCTCGTCGGGCCCGATCAGCCCGTTCTTGCGCGCGCGCTCGGCGATGCGCTCGAAATTGAGGCCACTGCCGTCATCCTGCAGGTCGATGGCGATTTCGTTGCCTTCCTGCGTGACCGTCAGCACGATCTGGCCGGTTTCGGGCTTGCCTGCAGCCGTACGGTCGGCCGGGCTCTCGATGCCGTGTGCCACCGCGTTACGCAGCAGGTGCTCGAGCGGTGCGGCCATCTGTTCCAGCACGCTGCGGTCGATCTCGATGCGGCCGCCGCGCAGGTCGAGGCTGGCACGCTTGCCGAGCTCCTTCGCGCTCTGGCGCACGACGCGATACAGGCGGTCGGCCAGGCTGTCGAAAGGCAGCATGCGCACGCGCATCAGCCCCTGTTGCAGCTCGCGGGTGGTGCGGCCCTGACCGTTCAGGGCGAGGTCGGCGCCGTCCAGGTTGTGCAGCAGGGTCTGCTGCACGGTGGTCACGTCGTTCACGCTCTCGGCCATCATCCGCGTGAGTTCCTGGAGTCGCGTGTAGCGGTCCATCTCGAGCGGGTCGAACTCGGCGTGATGCGATTCGGCCTGGGCGATACGCGACTGCATCTGCACTTCGGCCTGGATCTCGACCTCGCGCAACTGGTTGCGCAGGCGGATCACGTTCTCGGTCAGGTCGAGCAGCGAGCGGCGCAGCGTGCGCAGCTCGCCTTCGATGCGGGTGCGCGCAATGCCGATTTCGCCGGCTTCGTTGACGAAACGGTCGACCTGTTCGGCGCGTACACGCAGCGTCGCCGAAGCGATTGCTTCGCCTTCTGCCGCCACTTCGCCGGTGACGGTGGCGACCGCCGCCGCCGTTGCAGCGGCGGGGGCTGTGGCGCTTTCGCCAGCAGCGGCCTGCTCGGCGCCGGGCGCGGGCAGGCCCGCCAGCCCATCGATCATCTGTTCGCACAGGTCGAGGCCGAAGGCGAGGTCTTCGAACAGCGTGCCCGGGCCGGCCTTGTCGGCCAGTCCGTCCTCCAGCCGGGATTCGAGCTGATGGAGGTGGCTGCCCAGCGCCATCGCACCGGCCATGCGCGCGCTGCCCTTGAGGGAGTGCAACTGGCGCGCGATGGTCGTCGGGTACTGCGTTGCATCCGGCGCCGCATGCCAGGCCCGGACGGCGGCATGCAGCTGGCCCATGAGCTCGGCCGCTTCCTCAAGGAAGATCGGCAGCAGCTGGGTGTCGATTTCGTCCTGCGGAACGGGCAGCAGATCGGCTGGGGGCGCGCTCGGCGCTGCGGCAGACGTTGCGGGTGCCAGTTCGCCCGGCTCCGCCGTGGCTGCGACTGCCTGCGCTTCGGCGAGCGGCTCTTCTGCGAGCGGCTCTTCTGCCATGACAGGCATCGGACTGGGCGCCGGGACGTGGCAGCTCGCATTGAGTTCGGCGACAAGCGTGCCCGAGGCCTCGGGAACGGCTCGCAGCGCGACTTCGGCCAGCATGCCCTGCAGCGCGGTCTGGGCCCTGCGCAGCACCGCGAGTTCGTCACGCTGGGGCGCGCGCCCCTGCTCGCGCAGGCGCTCGATTGCATGTTCGAGGGCGCGGCCCAGCTCGTGCGGTGCGTTGAAGCCCGCCGTGCCCGAGATGCCGGCCAGCGTGTGCGCGGCGCGCATGGCCGACTCCGTCGGCTGTGCGTCGGTGTGCTGGGACAGGCGCTCGAAGTCCTGTGCGAGCGTCGCCAGGTGCTGGCGGGCCTCGGACTGGTACAGTTCGTAGAGGGCAGGCGAGATCTCGATATCGCCGATCCGCAAGGTCTCGGCGGCTGGCGTCGCTGCGGCACTCTCCGTCTCTACCTCGACGGACGGCGTGGGCGCCTCAGCGGGTTCCGGTATCGCCTCGAACTCGACCACGGTTTCCGCCTCGGCCCAGGCTTCGGGTTCGATTGCGGCTTCGGCTTCGAGGCCGACTTCGCCTTCTACCGCGATCGGTGGGATGGTCTCTTCCTGGGCGGTCTCGGGCTGCTGCGCCTCGACTTCCAGCGCCTCGAACGGCTCAAGGACTTCCTCGGCCGGCTCGAGCTCTTCGGCGGCCGGCAGTTCGGCTTCGATGACCTCGTCCGGCGGCAGCGCGACATCGACGGCGGCGATCTCCGGCGCCTCGAGTTCGATCGACTCGATCGTCGGTGCTTCTGGCTCGGCGGTGGTCGATGCCACTCCTGCCACGGCGGGTTCCGGTACTGCGCCGAAGTCGATCTCGGCGACGCCGGCGCTTTCGGGTTCCGGCTGCGCTTCCTGTTCGTCGAGGAAGGAGGCGTCCAGTTCCAGCAGGGTTTCGTCGTGCAGCGGCAGGATCTCGCCCGTCTCGGAAAGATCGAGGTTCGGGAATTGCGGCCACGCTTCGTCGGTGACGCTCGCTGCGGCGGCCATTTCCGGCTGCGCTGCCGGGGCGGCGAAGACTTCGCCCGGTTCCAGGGTCGCGGCATCACTGCTGCGCAGGCGTTCGGCCTCGCTCAGCACGGTGCTTGCGTCGGGTTGTCCGCAGCCGGTCTGCAGATGCTCGACCCACGCGGAGAAGACCTGATGCGCGGCATCGACAAGGTGCAGCAATGCCGGGGTGACGGGCCATTCGAGCTGCAGCCAGCGGTTCATGGTCTGTTCCAGCCCCCACGCCGCCTCGCCAAGCGCGCTGAGCCCCACCATGCGGCCACTGCCCTTGAGGGTATGGAAGCCACGGCGGATCGTGGTCAGATGCTCGCTGTCCTGCGGCGCACTGCGCGCAAGCTCGAGGTGCTCACGGATGGTGGCGAGGACCTCGGTCGCTTCTTCAATGAAGATCTCCAGCAGTTCGGCGTCGATCTCGGCGTCGCTTTCCGGCAGGACGGCCGCAGCCGCAGGCGCGGGGGCTATGGGCTGGGGCGCCGGTGCGGTCTCCACGGCGAGGTCTTCGAGCTCTTCCAGTTCCTCGACGAACAGCGATTCGATCGCCTCGGCCGGCTCCGTCGTGGGTTCCGCCGCGATCTCGGGCGTGCCGGCGGCAACTTCGAGCGGTTGCGCCGGCTCGATCGGCACTTGCACGGCGCCGACCTCGGTCTGGGGCTCGAGCGCGGGTGCGAACTCGGGTTCCGGTTCGGCCGCTTCGGCCTCCGTGCGGCGGCGTTCGGGGTGCAGGAAGTCCTCGAGCCGGGCGGCGCCAAGCGGCAGGGCGTCGAGGTAGAAGCCCAGTGCCGACAGCTGGTGCGCCAGGGTCTCGAACTCCGCGGGGTCCGCTTCGGTCGGTGCGCTGGCGAGACTGGCGATACGGGTCGCGGCGTCACGCACGAGGCTCAGGGCCTCGGTCTCCCCGAGCATGCTCAGCGCGCCGACGACCTGCTGCAGCGGCTGGTGCAGTTGCGCGAGGGACTCATGCTTGTTCTGGTTGCGGAAGTAGTCGTCCAGAGTCTGCTCGACCTGCGCCAGGCTCGATCGCATTTCGCGGCAGAGCTGGGTGATCGCATCCTTCTCCTGGCTCTCGCGGGCATGCAGCAGGCCGTGCCCGGCCGTCTCCGCCGGGGGCAGCTCACCGCGCTGCAGCGCTTCCAGGCGCGCGAGGCGCAGGTTCATCTGTTCGGCAAGCGCAACGTCGGTGAAACGCTGTCCGAAGTCGCTTTCGAGCAGCAGCAGGGCGGACGCAACCTCGATCGCGATGGCGTCCGAGTGCTTCAAGGGGTCGCGGCGCAGCCACTGGGCGAGATCGCTCAGACCGGCGATGAGCTGCAGGGTTGCGGGGCGCGCGAGTGCGGCGGAGGCCTGGACCAGCGCCTTCAGGTGATCGTCGAAACGGCCGAGGGCCACCGCCGTGCCTTCGCAGAAGCTGTCCCATTGCTCGCGCGCCGGGGCAAGGATCTGCTGAAGGTTCTGCAGCAGGGGGCCGAGCGGGATATCGCTGACGCGGGCGCCGGCCAAGGGCATTAGTTCATCGAGCTGCCAGCAGGCGCGGACTTCGTGCTGGTGCGCGGTGCGTGCCGGACTGCCGGCCACACGGTAGAGGATGTCGCGCAACAGTCGGTCGGGTGCCGAGGGGGCACCCTTGAGCAGACGGCGGAACTGGGCGTCGATCTGGGTGCACAGGCGTTTGACGCCAATGTCGCCAACCAGGCTGTCGTTGAGCAGGGCGTCGTAGAAGGCCAGTGCGGCCCACCACAGGCTGCGGTTGGCCGCGGAGGCCTGTACCGACTCGACATCGGCGATGGCCTCTCGCATCGCGGCGGCGCCAGCGCTGCGGCCGCGCAGCCACTCGAGCAGGCCGCGTTCAAAACGCGCACGGGCCTGACGCAGGATGGCCTGCGATGTGGCCGGATCGCGCGCGACGGCGCTGCGGCGTGGCGGACGGCGCGACAGATCCGGATAGAACAGGTCCGCGGCGCAGGGCAGGGGCAGGCCACGCGCAGCGGCGATTTCCTCGTACAGGGGAGCCAGCCGCATGGGCTGGTCCGGTGCCCCGTGCGCGAGTTCCTCGAGGTAGTTGCCCAGGCTGTGCACGGCGCGGGTGGAGAGCGACAGCGTCGTTTCGTCGACAGGCATCTCGCCGCGCGCCATCAGGCCGAGCAGAAGCTCGGTCGCATCGGCGAACTGGGTCAGGCCATCGAGGCCGATGATCGACAGCGCGCCACGGACCTGATGGAGATGCGTCTGTGCAAACTGCACCTGGCCCGCGGCGTCCTCCGCGCTCCGTGCCTGGTCGAGGGCGTCCGCCGTGCGCTGCAAGGCGGCATCGATCTCGCCCTTCACCCAGGTGAGCGGGCCCAGATCCGTCTCGGTGGCTAATGTCATGACTTGATTCCCGACGATGATCGCGTTCAGACCTTGAAGCCCGAAACCGAGCCCTTCAGTTCGACGGCAAGGTCGGACAGCTGGCCGATCGACACTGCCGTCTGTTGCGTGCCGAGCGTGGTCTGCTCGGTAATGGTCAGAATGTCCTTCATCGTTGCGGCAACGCGGTCGGCGGTGGCCGCCTGCTGCTGCGTGTCGGTCGAAATCTGTTCAATCAGGCGTGCGGCCTCGAGCGAAACCTGGTCGATCTCGGACAGGGCCTGGCCTGCGGCGTCGGACAGCTGGGCGCCCTCGACCACGTCGCGCGTGGCGTTCTCCATGGCGCCGACGGCGTCCTGGGTGTCGGTCTGAATCGTCTTCACGATCGCTGCGATCTGCTTCGTCGCTTCAGCCGAACGTTCGGCCAGACGCTGCACTTCTTCCGCAACCACGGTGAAGCCGCGGCCCGCTTCGCCGGCCGACGCGGCCTGGATGGCGGCGTTGAGTGCCAGCACGTTGGTCTGCTCGGTAATGTCCGAAATCAGTTCCACGATCTCGCCGATTTCCTGCGAGGACTCACCCAGGCGCTTGATCCGCTTGGAGGTCTCCTGGATCTGGCTACGGATGTCGTTCATGCCGCGGATGGTGTTCTCCACCGCTTCCGCGCCCTTGCGCGCAGCGTCCAGCGAGCGGCGTGCAACCAGAGCGGACTGGGTGGCGAGCTCGGACGAGTCCGTCATCGACTGCGCCATGCGCTGGACCGTGGCACCGGCTTCCTCGATCTCGCGCGACTGGCGCTCGGTCGCCTCGAGCAGTTCCTTGGACGTGCGCTGGGCGGACTCGGTGGCGCTGGTCACGCGGCTTGCGGCGTCGTTGATTCGACGCACCAGCACCGAGAGCTCCTCGACCGTGTAGTTGACCGAGTCGGCAATGGCGCCGGTGATGTCCTCGGTCACCGTTGCACGCACGGTAAGGTCACCGTCAGCGAGGTCGCCCATTTCGTTCATCAGTCGCAGAATGGCCTGCTGCGACAGGTTGCGTTCGTTTTCCGCACTGCTTCGCTGGGCTTCCAGTTCCGCGCTACGTTCGGCCACGTCCGTGCGGTAGGCACGCACCATCGCCACCAGCACGAGCACGCTCAGCAGGGCGCCGGCGGCGATCAGCAGATGAATGAGGGTGAGGCCGCGGTAGTTGCGGTTCAGCTCTTCGGTGAGCTCGCCCGCGCGGGCAAGCAGCGGTACCGAGTCGCTGAAGATGCGGCTGCCGGCCTGCTTTGCCAGCACGGTGTTCTGGATCGTGGAGAGGATTTCGTCTGTTGCGTCGAAGGTCGGCGTGGCCGCGGTGGCGAGCGCTTCGACCTGGCGACGCAGCTCGCTGTCGATGGCGGTGCGCGACAGCGTCTCGAGTTCGGAACGCAGCGCTTCGGCGTCACGGCTCAGCACGAAGGCGACCTCGGGGTCGATGACGTCGGCGGCGAGCAGCGCGTTGGCGTTCTTCGCCAGGCGTTGTGTCAGCATCATGCCGCGGTGGGCGGCACTTTGTCCGGCCTGGTTCGCGCCCCCTTGTTCGGCGAGCTGCACGACGCGCTCGCTGATGTCGAGCAGTTCGGCATTCGAGTTGTTCATTGCGGACACCACGGAGTACAGCGCGATGAGGTTCTGGCGTTCCTTTATCAGCTGTGCGGTGTTGCGCTCGGTGTCCTGCCAGGCGCTTCCCAGTGCATCGAGTTGCCCCCGTACCGCGGCCGGGGCCGGCGGCGCGACTGCGTCACCGACTGCGCCGCCCTGGTTCAGCGCCTGCAGCAGCTCGGCGAAGCGGGTGCGGCTGCCGTCTAGTTCGTTGAATGCGTTGGCGTTTCCGCGCACGGCAAGCTGGGCGGATTTCGCAATCTGCTGGGAGAGCATCTGCAGTTCGCTCGACGCGGTGACGTGCAGGGTGCCGTTTGCCGTCTGCTGCCCCTGATACAGGGCCAGGCCTACGGTGGTGATCGCCAGTGCGCCGAACAGCATGCCCAGGTTGCGCAGGCGCTCGGCAATCGTGAGCGACGCAGCGGGCGCGCTGTCAGCCTTCGGCTTGGCCTTTGCCTTGGCAGCGGCCACTGCGGCGCCGGTATCGATGATTGTCGAGGTGTCGCTGCCCGGGGTTTCGAGGGCCGCTGCTTTGTTGCCGAAGAGCTTGAATGCCATGATGCTTGCTCCGCCTTGTTGGAGGAATGTGCGGGGATCGGGAATGAATACGGGGATCAGGCCAGGCCGGCGTCGAGGAAGTCCGGGCTGGCCAGGAGCTTGCCGACGTCGAGTTGCAGCCAGAGGTTGTTCTGTGCGTCACGCAGCCGGTTTCTCACCCACTGGCGCGCGTCGGCGTCCGTGTCGGGCTCGAAGTCGTCCTGGCTGCGCAAGCCCAGCGAGCTGCTGACCAGCAGCGCGCAATTGACGCCCTGCTTCGCGCCGACGAGCAGCAGGCGGGCGCGACCCGCGGCAATGACCGGGGCGTGGCCGTGGAACTGCGACAGGTCAACAACGCCGAAAAGCGTGCCGCGCACGTTTGCAAGCCCGCGGTACCACGGGCGGGTCAGCGGCACCGACGACAGCGGCGGTGGCGGCAGGATTTCGCCAGCCTCGGACAGGTCAATCAACCAGTTCTCGTTACCGGCCTGGAATCCGAGCAGGCCGCGTCGGTCCGTGCTGCGGGCTTCCGCCAGCCGGCGGGCGAGGCCTTCCTGGAATTCGCGCAGGCTGCTGCGTCGGGCCATGATCGCCTCAGCCGATGGCCCGGATGCGGGCGAGCAGATCGTTGTGGTCGACCGGCTTCACCATATAGGCGTAGGCGCCCTGGCGCATGCCCCAGATCTTGTCGGTCTCTTCGCCCTTGGTGGTGCACATGATGATCGGGATGTTGCGGGTGGCGTCGTCGCGCGAGATCGTGCGCGTGGCCTGGTAACCGTTCATGCCGGGCATGACCACGTCCATCAGGATCAGGTCGGGCTTGTCGGCCTTGCTGCGCTGGATGGCTTCTTCGCCGCTTTCGGCGGTGATGATCTCGTAACCGTTGCGGGCAAGTACTTCCTGCAGGGCGAGGCGTTCGGTGGGCGAATCGTCCACCACGAGGATTTTGCGGATCGGCATCGTGTGAAGTCCTAGGGAAGGTTGATTCAAGTGGCGCTGCTGCGGCCGGCGTGTTGCGCGACGGCCTTCAGCAGGCTGTCCTTGGTGAAGGGCTTGGTGAGGTATTCGTCCGAGCCCACCATGCGGCCGCGCGCGCGATCGAACAATCCGTCGCGCGATGACAGCATGATCACTGGGGTCGAGGCCAGCCGCGGGTTTTTCTTGATCAGGGCGCAGGTCTGATATCCGTCCAGCCGCGGCATCATGATGTCGACGAAGATTACGTCGGGGTTGTGGTCGGCGATCTTCGCCAGGGCATCGAAGCCGTCCTCGGCGAGCAGCACCTGACAGCCGGACTGGCCGAGAAAGATCTCGGCGCTGCGGCGAATCGTGTTGCTGTCGTCGATGACCATCACCTTCAGTCCGGCAAGGTCCATGCAAGCTGTCCTCGGGTTGATCGTGGTGCAGGCCCATCGGGATCGCGATCCGGTGACGAGCCTCGGGGAGTGAAACGGGGTGTCAGATTTCGACGAGCTCGAAATCCTCCTTGCGCGCCTGGCATTCAGGGCAGGTCCAGTTCGGCGGGACGTCTTCCCAGCGCGTGCCGGGCGCAATGCCTTCTTCGGGCAGACCGGCGGCTTCGTCATAGATGAAACCGCAGATCAGACACATGTAGGTCTTGTAAGGCGTATCGGCCATCTTTCGACTCAATCCGGGGGCGGGAGTAAAATTGGACGCAATATTAACGCATACTTTTCGCCGCCTTCTGTGGCGGACTTCTCGCTCATGCCAATCGAGATTCCGGAAATGCCCCCCGCAGTACTCTGCCTGGGGGCGGGTGACGTAACCGCTGGCGGCGGAATTGTCGCCGATGTGCTGACTTTGTCGAGCATGGGATGCCATCCGCTTGCCGTGCAGACGGCGGCGATCGCCCGCGACACGCGGGCTGTCGAGGAGGCTTGGGCGCAGTCGCCCGAGGTGATCGTGGCGCAGGCGCGGGCCGTGCTCGAGGACATTCCGGTCGCGGCGTTCAAGCTCGGGTTCGCGGGCAGCGTGGAGAACATCGCGGCCATCGCGGAGATCCTGTCCGACTACCCCGAACTGCCGCTGGTGGTGGAGCCTGCCCTCTATTCGGCCAACGACACGGCGGAGGGCGGGGAGGAGATGGCCTCGGCGCTGGCCGACCTGATCCTGCCGCAGACCACGCTGCTGGTGGTGGGGCGCCACGAACTGTGCCGGCTCGCCGGCATGACCGGGGCTGCCGAGGATGACGGCGCCGATGGCGACGAGGGGGACGAGCCCGGCGTCGACGATGCGCTCGAACGGGTGCTGTCGTGCGGCACCGAGTTCATTCTGCTGACCGATGGCGCCGCGCACGGACCGCAGGTCGTCAACACCCTGGTGGCGCAGGACGGCGTGTTGCGCACCGATGCGTGGCCGCGGCTGGCCGAGCGCTATCTCGGCGCTGGGACGACTCTGGCCGCCGCGGTGGCGGCTGCGCTGGCACATGGCATGGCGGTTGCTGAGGCGGTACGCGAGGCACAGGAGTTCACCCAGCAGACGCTGCGTCATGCCTATCGGCCGGGCATGGGCGTCGCACTGCCGGACCGCTTTTTCTGGGCGCGTGGCAAGGGAGCGGAAGATGAGTGAGCAGGCGCCGCCGTCGCCTGTCCTGGCTTGCCGGCGCCTGCGTGGCCTGTATGCCATCACCCCCGACGAGACCGATGGCGCGCGCCTCCTCGAGCTGACACGCAGGGTGCTGGCCGGCCGGCCAGCCCTGTTGCAGTATCGCAACAAGCGCGTCGCTGGCACCGAGCGGCGGGAACAGGCGGAGGCGTTGCTGGCCCTGTGCCGCGCAGCTGGCGTGCCGTTGATCGTCAACGACGATCTGGCGCTCGCGCTCGAGATCGGTGCCGACGGCGTGCATCTGGGGCGCGACGATGGTGATCCCGCAGCCGCGCGCCGCGTGCTGGGCGAAGGCCGCATCCTCGGCGTGACCTGTTACGCCGACTGGGGTCGGGCGAAGGCGGGCGCTGCGGCGGGCGCCGATTATGTCGCCTTCGGCGCGATGTTCCCCTCTCCCACCAAGCCGCATGCGCCTCCTGCGCCACTTGCATTGCTGGCGCGCGCGCGGGACGAACTCGGCCTGCCAGTGGCCGCGATCGGCGGCATCACGCTGGAGAACGCAGCGCAGGTGATTTTGGCCGGGGCCGATCTGATCGCGGTGGTCAGCGACGTGTTCGGCGCGGCGGACCCGACGGCGCGCGCTGCGGCCTATCGCACGCTCTTCTGACGCAGGGTTGCCCGCGCCGTGCCGCGTTCTTGATCCGTGTGGTGGACCGGCCTGGCTTGCGGGCGCGACAATGGCGCCTTTCGAATGCAGTCCAGGACGAACGCACCATGACCAGTCGCAACGAAACCCTCTTCCAGCGCGCCCAGCGGACCATTCCCGGCGGCGTCAATTCGCCCGTTCGTGCCTTCCGTTCGGTCGGCGGCACGCCGCGCTTCCTCGAGCGCGCCGAGGGCGCGCGCGTGTGGGATGCCGACGGCAAGGCCTACATCGACTACGTCGGCTCCTGGGGGCCGGCCATTGCCGGCCACGCCCATCCGGCGATCGTCGAGGCGGTGCGCGAGGCGGCGCTGAAGGGCCTGTCCTTTGGTGCGCCGACCGAAAGCGAAGTCGAGATGGCCGAGCTGATCTGCGCGCTGTTGCCCTCGGTCGAGATGGTGCGCCTGGTCAGCTCCGGCACCGAAGCGACGATGAGCGCGATCCGCCTGGCGCGCGGTTTCACCGGTCGCGACGCGATCATCAAGTTCGAGGGCTGCTACCACGGCCATGCCGACAGCCTGTTGGTGAAGGCGGGCTCCGGCCTGCTGACCTTCGGCAACCCATCCTCGGGTGGCGTGCCGGCCGACTTTGCCAAGCACACCATCGTGCTCCACTTCAACGACCTGCAGCAGGTCGAGGACGTGTTCAAGGCGCGCGGCGACGAGATTGCCGCCATCATCGTCGAGCCGGTGGCCGGCAACATGAACCTTATCAAGCCGCAGCCGGGCTTCCTCGAGGGCCTGCGCCGCCTCTGCACCGAATACGGTGCGGTGCTGATCTTCGACGAGGTCATGACGGGCTTCCGCGTCGGCCCGCAGGGCGTGGCCGGGCTGACCGGTATCTCCCCCGACCTGACCACGCTGGGCAAGGTCATCGGCGGCGGCATGCCGGTGGGTGCCTTCGGTGGCCGCCGCGACATCATGGAGAAGATCGCGCCGCTCGGCAGTGTCTACCAGGCCGGTACGCTGTCGGGCAGCCCGGTGGCGGTGGCGGCGGGCATGGTGTCGCTGAAGCTGACGCGAGAGCCCGGTTTCTACGAAGGCCTGGCCGCCAGCGCCCAGCGCCTGGTCGATGGTCTTGCCGCTGCGGCCAGGGACGCCGGCGTCACCTTCAGCGCGGATTCGGTAGGCGGCATGTTCGGCGTCTATTTCGCCGACAAGGTGCCGGCTTCGTTCGCCGATGTGATGGCGTCGGACAAGGAGCGCTTCAACCGCTTCTTCCACGCCATGCTGGACGCGGGCCACTACTTCGCGCCCTCGGCCTTCGAGGCCGGCTTCGTGTCGGCGGCGCACGGCGCTGCGGAGATCGACGCGACGGTGGCGGCGGCGCGCGAGGTGTTTACGAAGCTGGGTTGACGGGGGGGTGAGATCCGCCTGGGAGGTGCGGGGTATGCCTTCCGAGGCTGCGGAACTCGCCCTTCGGGCTCAGACAGTCCTCGCCTCTTCACGCATACCCCGCGCCTCCCCGGCTACCGTCGTCTTCGCTCGGAGGCTGAAAGACATGCGCACGTCGGCAGTGGGTCCCGTCGCTTCGAGCACTGCCGGGAGATATGACCCGCTGGGGCCTTTGCGTTAAGCATCTTGCACGATTCAAGGATGCGTGCGGGGTGCTCCTGAAGGGGCGAGGACTGTCCGAGCGAAGCGAGTTCCGCAGACCCGGAAGGAGCACCCCGCACACGTCCCCGCAGCGAGCGATCGAGCGGAGACGCCTGCGAGCCCCCGGAGAAACGCCCCTGCCGCACTGCCATTGCGGCGGCGCATGCTGCTTACATCAGGAACAGCGTCGCCAGTCCCAGGAAGATGAAGAAGCCCCCTGAATCCGTGAGCGCGGTGATCATCACCGAGCCGCCGATCGCCGGGTCCGCGCCAAGGCGCTGGCGCAGCATCGGGATCATCACGCCTGCGCTCGCGGCCAGCAGCAGGTTCAGCGTCATTGCACTGGTCATCACCGCACCCAGCGATGCGCTGCCGTACAGCCACCATGCCAGCACGCCCAGCAGGCCACCCCACACCAGGCCGTTGAACAGCGCCACCCCCAGCTCCTTCTTCAGCAGGCGCTGCATGGCCGACTGCTCCACCTGACCCATCGCGATCGCGCGCACGATCATCGTCGTCGTCTGGTTGCCCGAGTTCCCGCCGATGCCGGCCACGATCGGCATCAGCGCGGCCAGTGCCACCAGCTTCTCGATCGAATCCTCGAACATGCCGATCACCCGCGAGGCCACGAAGGCGGTCACCAGGTTGATCGCCAGCCAGGCCCAGCGGTTCTTCACCGAGTCCCACACCGACGCGAAGATGTCCTCCTCCTCGCGCAGACCGGCGTTGCTCAGGATTTCGGCCTCGGACTCCTCGCGGATGAAGTCGACCACGTCGGCCACCGTCAGGCGTCCGATCACGCGCTTCTCGCTGTCGACGACCGGAGCGGAAATCAGGTCGTAGCGCTCGAAGGCCTGGGCAGCCTCGTCCGCCTCGTCCTCGGGCGTGAAGCTGATCACCGTCTCCGAGCGCATCACCTCGGCGACCTCCAGTTCGGGGTCGCTGATCAGCAGGCTTTCCAGGGTCAGGATGCCCTTCAGGTGGTCCTCGCGGTCCACGACGAAGAGCTTGTCGGTATGGTCGGGCAGTTCGTCGAAGCGGCGCAGGTAGCGCAGCACCACCTCGAGCGTGACGTCCTCACGCACCGTCACCATGTCGAAGTCCATCAGCGCGCCGACCGAGTCCTCCGGATAGGACATCGCGGTGCGCAGTTGCTCGCGGCCCTCGGTGTCGAGCGACTGGAAGACGTCCTGGATGACCTCGGGCGGCAGGTCGGGCGCGAGGTCGGCGAGTTCGTCGGCGTCGAGCGATTCGGCGGCGGCCTTCAGCTCTTCCGGCGCCATCGTCTCGATCAGCGATTCGCGCACCGCATCCGAGACTTCGAGCAGGATCTCGCCGTCGCGCTCGGCCTTGACCAGGTCCCAGACGTAAAGGCGCTCCTCGAGCGGCAGGGCTTCGAGGATGTAGGCGATGTCCGCTGGGTGGAGTTCGTCGAGCTTGGCGCGCAGGCTGGCCTCGTGCTGCTTGTGCACGAGGTTCTCGACCAGCTCGTGGCGCGGCATGTCCTGACGATGGACGAGATCCTCGACGACCTTCTGACGTGCGAGCAACTCCTGCACTTCACGCAGGTGCTGTTGAACGTCGTCGGGGTGGAGTTCCTCTTCCTGCGTCATGGGCGCGGCCGGTTGCGGTTTGAACCCGAATTCTACGGGCTTGGTGCGCTGCACGCGACCCTTCCCGCACCTCTTGGGGGCGCGGTTTCGCCACTTGAGGGCAATTCTTGCTGCACTGCACCGCGGTCGCTCCGCGGTGCGGCGTCAGGGAACCTGCGAGGCGGCCATGCGGCGCTGGATACGGTCGGCGTGGGCCGCGAGGCGCGGGCCGTAGTTGTGCTCGTAGCGACGCGGGTTCGGCAGCATCACGGCCAGTCGCGCAGCTTGTCCGGGACCGAGTTGCGCGGCCGAAACGCCGTAATACCGCCTGGCGGCCGCCTCGGCGCCGAACAGGCCGTTACCCCATTCGACCACGTTCAGATAGACCTCGAGGATGCGGCGCTTGTCCCAGGTGCGCTCGATCATGACCGTGATCACCGCCTCCTGCGCCTTGCGCAGCCAGCTGCGGGATGGCGACAGGAAGAGGTTCTTCGCCAGTTGCTGGGAGATCGTCGATCCGCCGGCGGCAAGTCGCCCCTTGCGCTCGTTCTTTTCCAGTGCGCGCTGGATACCTTCCCAGTCGAAGCCCTCGTGATCGAGGAAGCGATCGTCCTCGGCGGCGACCACTGCACGCTTGAGGTGCACCGAGATGCGCTCGTAGGGCACCCACTGGTGGCGCAGTGTGGCCTTGGGGTCGGTCTGGCGCAGCTCGGCCAGCCGCATGCGCATGAAACTGGTGCTGTCCGGGTCGAAGCGGCTCCACCAGATGACCTGGGTGAACAGCACTATCTGCCAGAACAGCAACAACAGCAGGGCCGCCAGCAGCGCGCGTCCGAGCCAGCCCAGCCAGGTGCGTGGCGTCCGCATCCGGTCTCAGCCGGCGTCGATCTGGCGCCGCAACTCGGCCAGCACCGCTCGGCTGTCGGGCCGGATGCCGCGCCACAGGGTGAAGCTCTCGGCCGCCTGCTCGACCAGCATGCCGAGGCCGTCGGCGACACGTGCGGCGCCGTCGGTGCGGGCGGCGGCCATGAAGGCGGTGTCGCCCCGGCCGTACATCATGTCGTAGGCCAGCGCGCCGTCCGCATAGAGGCCGGGCGGTAGCGGCGGCACGTCGTCGCTCAGGCTGGCAGCGGTGGCGTTGATGATGACGTCGAAGGACTGCCCGGCCAGCGCGGCGAAGCTGCTGGCGCTCAGCCGGGTTTCACCGACATCGGCGGCGAATGCACGGACGAGTTCCTCGGCCTTGGCCATGGTGCGGTTGGCGATGGCCAGCACCGCGGGCCGTTCGCCGAGCAAGGGCAGGATTGCGCCGCGCGCCGCGCCGCCCGCGCCGAGCAGCAGCACGCGGCGTCCCTGCAGGGCGCAGCCGAGGTTCACCGTGAGGTCGCGCACCAGGCCTGCGCCGTCGGTGTTGTCGCCCAGGATGCCGTCCGCGCCGAACGCCAGGGTGTTCACCGCGCCGGCCGCCCGCGCACGTGGTGTGTGGCGGTCGGCGAGTGCGAACGCTTCGAGCTTGAACGGCACGGTGACGTTCATGCCGCGGCCGCCTGCGGCGCGGAAGGCCTGCACCGTGGCGACGAAGCCGTCGAGTGGTGCGAGGATCGCCTCGTAGCTGATGTCCTGCGCCGTCTGGCGGGCGAATGCCGCGTGGATCTGCGGTGACTTGCTGTGGGCGATCGGGTGGCCGATGACGGCGTAGCGGTCCATGGCGGGCCTCAGTTGGCGCGCACCTGGTCGGTGTTGGTGAAGGACCAGGTACGGGTGATCTCGATGATGTCCGTGTCCTTGCGGATGTCGGGCGGGAAGGGGGCGTAGGGCGCCGCCAGCTTGACGATGCGGATGGCGGCCTCGTCCAGTACCTTGTGGCCCGAGCTGCGGTGCACCTCGACCTTGTCCACGCTGCCGTCGGCGCGGATCGTGACCGACAGCAGCAGGCTGCCGTACAGGCGGCCGCGCGCGGCATCGGGGTAGTTCAGGGTACCGACGCGCTCGACCTTGAGGCGCCAGTCCTCGACGTACTGGGCGAAGCGGTACTCCTTGGCCTTGGCACCGATGAACTGCTTGCGCGGACGCTTGGCCAGTTCGTCCAGATTTCGGTCGATCTCGGCCTCGAGGCGCGCGACTGCGGCGGCGCTGTCGAGCAGGTCCAGGCCGCTGACCTGCGGCGTCGGGGCAGGCTGCTCGACCCGCTTCGGCGCCGCGGCGACCTTGGCGGGCGCCTTGTCGCGCGTGAGCACCTGTTTCTGCTCGCGTACGGGCTCCTGCGTACGGCGCTTCGCTTCGACCAGCGCGTCGCCCTCCTGCTGGGCCGGCTGGGGCGGCAGCGGAGACTTGGGCCGTGCCTGCTGCTCCGAGGTGCCGCCGCCGTCGACATTGGCCTGTGCCAGCACGTCGGCCTGCTCCGGCGCCTTCGCATGGCGGGCATTGACGAGCACGACCTCGAGTCCGCGATCCCGGGTCGGTTTGGTCTCAGGCATGCGGAACTGCAGGCCCAGCAGCGCGGCATGGACGCCCAGTGAGATCACGAAGGCAATCGCCAGCAGCGGACCGCCGAGCCGTCGCACCCAGGGGCTCGGCATGGCGGGCGACGGGGGCTTGGGGGAGGAGGGCTGGCTTGCTTTCATCGCGCCGTGTCAGAGCGGGCCGAAGGGGTCGGCGGTCAGGCTTGCAGGGTCGGGTTCGGACAGCGTGCGCACGAAGCGGGCCTCGATGTCCACATCGAGCAGGTCGGTGTGCTCGACGCACAGGCGTACCTCGCTGCCCGGCAGCTGCAGCGGCATCGACGGCACCTTGAATACGAGCGGGATTTCCGTCAGCCGCACGACGTTCTCGCGCAGCACCACGGCATCGACCTCGCCGCGGCCATGCTGGCGCAGCCAGCGCAGGCACCAGTAGCGCTCCATGCCGCGCTGGAATTCGGCGTACTCGGCGTAGGTGAGCTCGAAGTCGCGCAGCGCGGCCATCAGGTCGGCGGAGCGTGGGGCGAAGGTGGGGGCCTCGCCCTTCAGCACCGACACGATCTGCCACTGGTTGACCAGGTCGACGTAGCGGCGCAGCGGCGAGCTCGACCACGCGTAGCATTCCACGCCCAGGCCCTCGTGCGGCGCGGCCACGGTCGTCATGCGCACCTTGCCGCCGCCCTGCGCCCGGTACAGGCCGGGCACGCCGGCCTCGTCGAGCAGGCGGCCCCAGGTGACGTTGGCGTGGATCATCAGTTCGGCGACGAGCTTGTCCATCGGCGAGCCGCGCAGACGGCGGCCGATGCTGACGTGGCCCGGACCATCGGCGGTCTCCTGCGTCCAGTCCACACTGAAACTGAAGTCGATGCGATCCTCGTTGCCGCCAGCTTTACCGCGTCCGGCTTCGAGCACCGTAGCGAGGTCCCACAGCAGCGTCAGTTCGCGTTTCCAGGCAAAGTCGGGGCCGTCGCCATGCACGGTTTCGTCGTTGAACACCGGTTCGATGTCGTGATGGCGAAGGTTGGCGACGATCGGCACCATTTCCACCCGGCTTTCCTCGCCGACGATCGCCAGACCCGGCGTGACGTCGAGGTACAGCGACACGGCCGGGCAGTCGCGGCCTTCCGCAAGCGTGAAAGTCTGCACGACTTCGTCGGGCAGCATCGTGATCTTGCCGCCGGGCATGTACACGGTGGATAGCCGGCGGCGCGCGATGGCGTCCAGGTCGGTGCCGCGGCCAAAGCCGAGCGCCGGCGCGGCGATGTGGATGCCGATGCGCCAGCCGCCTTCGGCACGCGGGGTGACCGAGAAGGCGTCGTCGATCTCGGTGGTCGAAGCGTCGTCGATGGAGAAGGCGGCGACATCCGCGCGCGGCAGCGCGGTGGGCAGCGCGGCCGGCGCGAAGGCGGCAAAGCCCGCGCCCTCGGGGAAGTGCTCGAACAGAAAGCGGTTGTAGTGGAAGTCGTAGCTCGAGCCGAGTGCGCCACATTTCAGCAGCAGGCGGGCAGCGGACAGTCCGGTGTCGACGCAGGCGGCTTCCAGCGCCTTGATCTCGAGGCGGTTGCGGTCCGGGCGATACAGCGCCTGCGGCAGCAGGGCGGCGAGTTCGGGCGGCAGCCGGCCTTCGACCAGTTCGGTGCGCATGTGCTCGATGGCGGCGGCCTGCTGGCGCTTCTTCTCCAGGCCGGCCAGCGCGGCCTGCAGGATGTCGGCCGGCGCCTTGCGGAAACGCCCTTTGCCCTTGCGGTGGAACCAGATTGGCGCCGAATGCAGGCGCAGCAGGATGGCTGCGGATTCGACCGCGGTCGGCGTGCGACCCTGATACTCGGCGGCGAACTCGACGAAGCCGAACTCGCCATCGCCACAGACATCCCACAGGAACTCGGTGTCCAGCTCCTCCGCAGCGGCCTCTGCACGGCTCAGCAGCTCGGCGGGGCCAGGCTCGCGGAACTCGAGCAGCACATTGGCGCGCTTGAGCTTCACCCGCTTGCCGTGGGTGTTCTCGACCTGCAGCGTGGCTTCGTTATCGGTGAGGACCGTACCGGCCTTGAAGGCCCCGTCCTCTTCATACAGCACGAACATCGGCATCCGCCTGGAGAAAGCAAGTCGCGTAGTTTACTGGATTCGGACGCCTTGCCCTAAAGCGCTATCGACCGTCGGATCGAACCGGGGTTTCAGCGGGGGGCTTTCCCGCGCTGGCCGTGCCGCGACTCCGGGAGGCGCGCAGCATGTCGGCGGAGTAGATCGCCAGTGCGGCCCAGATCAGCAGGAAGCCGATGAACTGAGCGGCATCGAAGGGCTCGCGGAAGAGCCAGATCGCGATGATGAAGTTGAGGCTGGGCGCGAGGTACTGCAGGAAGCCCACGGTGGCCAGCGGCAGCCGCCGCGCGCCGATGGCGAACAGCATCAGCGGTACGGCGGTGATGATGCCCGACAGCGGCAGCAGCCAGTCGGTGTGGGCGCCGCCGCCGAAGCCGAGGTCGCCGCGGTAGGCGAGCCATGCCAGCCAGCCGATTGCCAGCGGTGCGACGAGCAGCGTCTCGATGAAGAGCCCGCTCGCGGCCTCGATCGGGGCGCGCTTGCGCAGCAGACCATACAGACCGAAGGTGCCGGCGAGGAAGAGCGCGATCCAGGGCAGGTTGCCGAGCTGCCAGACGCGCCAGCCGACGCCGGCAAAGGCGATCGCCACCGCGGCGGCTTGCAGTGGTCGCAGGCGTTCGCCGAGGAAGATCGCCCCGAGCGCGACGCTGACGAGCGGGTTGATGAAGTAGCCGAGGCTCGCCTCCAGCAGCCGTTCTGCGTCGACCGCCCAGATGAACACCAGCCAGTTGCTGCTGGTGAGCAGGGCGGTGATGGCGAGCAGGCCGAGCAGCTTCGGCTGCACGAGTACGCTGCGCACGCGGGCGAAGCCGCCGGTGAAGGGCAGCAGTGCGATCAGGGCGGCGAGGAACAGGGCCGACCACAGTACCCGGTGGGCGACGATCTCGAACGGCGGCACGCTGCCGATGGCGCGGAAGTACAGCGGTGCCATGCCCCAGATGCAGAACGCGGCCAGTGCAGCCAGCGTGCCGTTGCGCGCTTGTTGCGTATCGGTGCCGGAGGGCGTTGGGGAGGAGGGGGCGGACACGGAAAGAAGGCGGTCAGGGTATTCGTGGATTGGGCACGCCGCGAGTCGGGGGATGCAGACACGGCGTGGAGCGGCACCAGGCCTCAGTTGCCCGGATGGCGGGCGCTGGCGATCAGGGTGCGCGCGGGCAGCAGGTAGCCGCCCCGGCCGTCGTCACAGCAATGCGCCGCGAGGTCTTCCGTGACCGCGGCCTGCAGCGCACGCTGCGTTTCTTCCGGCAGACGTCCCAGTGCTTCGGCCGCGCCGCCGGCGAGATCGAGGAAGGCTTGCCAGTAGGCATCGGCGCTGGCGAAGTGGCAGCTGAATTCGCAGGGCCGGATGTCGATGTCGTCGAAGCCTGCGGCCGCCAGCGTCGCGTGCAGCGTTTCGAGCTCGCCGTAGCGGAACACCGAGGGACGGGCCACCTTCGGCGGCGGCAGCAGCCGGGCGATGCAGTCCTGCGCGCGATGGATCAAGGGGACGGTCTGACGCGGCCCCCACACCGACAGCACGACCCGCCCACCGGGTGCCAGCACGCGACGCATCTCGGCCAGTGCCTGCTCGGGATGCGGAAAGATGAACAGCGCGAGCCCGGCGAGCACGCGGTCCATGCTCGCGTCGGCGATGCACAGCTGTTCGGCGTCGGCGGCGGCGAAGCAGGGTGCGTCGGCCTTGGCGCCGCAGCGGCGCGCGCCTTCGGCCAGCATGCCTTCGGCGATGTCGGTCGCAAGCACGCTGCCGCCGGGGGCGACGCGCAGTGCCGCCTCGCGCGCGAGCAGGCCAGGGCCGCTGGCGAGGTCGAGCACGCGCTGGCCGGGTTCGAGCGCGGCGGCGTCGAGCAGGGCGGCGGCGAGATCGGCGCGCAGGTGTGCGCCTTCGGCATAGCGTGCGGCGATGCGGTTGAAGCCGGCGCGTTCCATCGCCTTGAAGCGGCGGGCGTCGAAGCCGGGCGAGGCTGTCGTGCCGGCTGTCGAGCTGTCTGCAGACTTTGGCTTGCTCATCGCGTTCCTCCTGCGTCCAGCCCTGCAAAGGCAATGACGGCGTCGAGATAGTCGTTCCAGCGCGAGAAGCCGTGGTCGCCGCCTTCGAGCACGGTCTGGCGCGCGCCGGCGTACTTCTGCACCGCGTGGCGGTAGTCGAGGACCTCGTCGCCCGTTTCAGCGAGCAGCCAGTAGTGCTCGGGCTGCGTGATCGCGGGCACTTCGAGCGCGCGCAGTTCGTCGATGTGGTCGCGGGTGAATTCGAAGGTCTCGCCAGTGTAGAGGTTGGTCTGCGTGCCGATGTAGGCTTCCAGCGACAGGGGCGCGACGACCGCGGGGTTCACCAGCACCGCGCGCAGGTCGTGGCGCTCGGCGAGCCAGGTGGCGTAGTAGCCGCCGAGCGAGCTGCCGACCACGGTGGGCGCGAGGCCTGCGGCGCGTGCGCGCGCGATCTCGGTTTCGGCCAGTTCGATCGCGGCACGCGGCGAAACCGGCAGCTGTTCGCACCAGAAGCGGTCGGCCAGGCCGCGGTCGATCATGCGCGCCCTGAGGGCCTCGGCCTTGATCGAGGCCGGGGCGGAGCGGAAGCCATGGAGGTAGATGATCATCGGCGGTGTTCCGTCAGACTTCCGACCATTCCACCCAGCCGAAGTACCAGGTCGCCAGCACGAAGAGGCCGAAGGCGATGCGGTACCAGGCGAAGACCATGAAGGTGTGGTTGGAGATGAACTTGATGAAGCTCTTCACCGCCCACATCGCGGCGACGAAGGAGGCGACGAAGCCGACCGCGAACACCGGCAGGTCTTCGATCCGCAGCAGCGCCCAGTTCTTGTACAGGTCGTAGGCGGTGGCGGCGAACATGGTCGGGATCGCCAGGAAGAAGGAAAACTCCGCTGCCGTCTTGCGTGACAGGCCGAAGATCAGCCCGCCCATGATGGTCGCACCCGAGCGCGAGGTGCCCGGGATCATCGCCAGCGCCTGGGCGAAGCCGACCTTGAGCGCGTCGGTCCAGCGCATCTCGTCGACGTCGTTGATGCGCGGATGGTAGGCGCGCTTTTCCACGTACAGGATGATCAGGCCGCCCACCACCAGCGCGGTCGCCACCGTGATCGGGTTGAACAGCAGGCCCTTGATCGTGGAGTGGAATATCAGCCCGAGGATGGCTGCAGGCAGGAAGCCGATGAACAGCATCCACACGAAGCGCTGTGCGCTGCGCTCCGTCGGGAGGCCCACGGCGACCTTGATCAGGCGTTCGCGGTAGTCCCAGCACACGGCAAGGATGGCGGCGAGCTGGATGACGATCTTGAATACCTTGCTGGTGTCGTCGTTGTAGCCAAGCAGGTCGCCGAAGATGATGAGGTGGCCGGTGGAGGACACCGGCAGGAATTCGGTGAGGCCTTCGATGATGCCGAGGACGAGGGCGACGAGGAGGAGAGAGAGGTCCATGCGGCTGTGGGAGTCTGGAGCGGGGGAAGCGCGAGATTATAGCCGGCCGGATGTTGCACCGCGGCGCGCGACGTGCGTGATTCAGGCCGCTGTCATGATCTCCAGCTGTGTCAGGAAGTGCATGGCATGGCTGCGATCGGCGCCGCACATCTCGACCGAAGGCGCCAGGCTGCCGCACACGGCAGGGCGGCGCGGGTCACCGAACAGGCGGCAGCGGTCCGCTTCATCGAGCTGGATGCAGCGCACGCCGGCGGGCTTGCCGCTCTCCATGCCGGGAATCGGCGAGGAAATGGAGGGCGCGATGCAGCACGCGGCGCAGCCCGGGCGACAGTTCATCGATCAGGGGGCCTTCCGCTGGTCCCACCACGCCAGGATCGGCTCGAGCCGGGGCGGCAGCAGGACGCCCTCGCCACCGGTGAATGCCTTCCAGTCGTCAAGGAAGCGCTCGCCCACCGCCGTCAGCAGCGGTACGCCGGCGAGCACAGTCTCGGCCATCTCGTCGCGCAGGCCCGCGCCCGAGACTTCCTGGGCGCCGAACTTGTTGATGATGACCAGATCGACACCGCGCTCGATCGCGCCGCGCACCGCGACCGAACCGCGCGCCAACGCGTCCGGGTCGACGCGGCAGGCCACCGAGCCGCGGCCGAGTTCCTGCGACAGCGGAATGCTCTCGCCGGTCTCGAGGTTTTCCAGCTCCATCGCGCAGGGGTCGTCGATGACACCGGCGATGTCGTGCTGCAGCACGCCGCCCAGCTTCACTCCGCGTGCGGCCAGTTCGCGCGCTGCCTGCGCGAGCAGGGCCTCGATGTTGTCGGTGGGCTTGTAGACGACGGCGGCGATGGCGTGGGCGGGCATGGTCGGGCTCGGCTTGCGGGGCGTACGAGAACAGCCGCCATTGTCGCACTGCGACGCCTACAAGGGGACGATGAGGAGGATAATGCGCGCCCTGACGAACCCGATCGCGGATCCATGAGGGCTGAAAACCGGGGCGCGCGCCGCCCGTCCGACACGCCGAACTTCGACGACTGCCTGAGCGCCGACCGGCCACGCCTGCGCCGGATGGCGCGGGGCCTGGCACGCCCAGCGAAGGGCGACGAGCGTGCGGCGGCACAGCGCACGCGTCTGCAGGCCGATTTCGACACCCTGCTTGAACGCTCGCGCACTGCACTCCTTGCCCGCCGCGCGGCGTTGCCGGTGCCGGAATTCCCGCCCGAGCTGCCAGTGTCGGCCCGCCGCGACGAAATTGCCGCCGCGCTCGCCGCCCACCAGGTCATCATCGTCTGCGGCGAGACCGGCTCGGGCAAGACCACCCAGTTGCCCAAGATCGCGATGACGCTGGGGCGCGGCGTCGCCGGCCTCATCGGCCATACCCAGCCGCGCCGGCTGGCCGCACGCGCCACCGCGACCCGCATCGCGCAGGAGCTCAAGAGTCCGCTCGGCGAGGTGGTCGGCTACAAGATCCGCTTCACCGACAAGACCGGCGAGCGCAGCCACGTCAAGCTGATGACCGACGGCATCCTGCTCGCCGAAACCCAGACCGATCCGCTGCTGGCCGCCTACGACACCCTGATCATCGACGAGGCGCACGAGCGCAGCCTCAACATCGACTTTCTGCTCGGCTACCTGAAGACGCTGCTGCCGCGCCGGCCCGACCTGAAGGTCGTTGTGACTTCGGCGACGCTGGACGCCGAGCGCTTCGCCAAACACTTCGCCGACACCGCGGGCAAGCCCGCGCCGGTGATCGAGGTTTCCGGCCGCCTGTATCCGATCGAGATTCGCTACCGGCCGGTGGAGGGCGAGGACATCGAGCCGGCAGCCGCCCCGCGCATGGCTGCGGCGAAGGGCGACAAGTCAAAGGACAAGGGCCGCGACCTGCTGGAAGCCCTGGTCGAGGCGGTCGACGAGGCGCAGCGCTGCGGCCCGGGCGACGTGCTGGTCTTCCTGCCCGGCGAGCGCGAGATCCGCGAGGCCGCCGAGGCGCTGCGCAAGGCCCACCACCTCCCCGGCACCGAGATCCTGCCCCTGTTCGCGCGCCAGTCGGCGCAGGAGCAGGCACGCGTGTTCTCGCCCTCCAGCGGCCGCAGGGTGGTGCTGTCGACCAACGTCGCCGAGACCTCGCTGACCGTGCCGGGCATCCGCTACGTGGTCGATACCGGCCTGGCGCGCATCAAGCGTTACTCGCCGCGCAACAAGGTCGAGCAGCTGCAGGTCGAGAAGATCGCCCAGTCCGCCGCCAAGCAGCGCGCCGGTCGTTGCGGCCGGGTCATGGACGGCATCTGCTTCCGCCTCTACGACGAGGACGACTTCGACCGCCGCCCGCCGCACACCGACCCGGAGATCCTGCGTTCCTCGCTCGCTGGCGTGATCCTGCGCATGAAGGCCCTGAAGCTGGGCGCGGTGGAGGACTTCCCCTTCATCGACGCGCCCGGCTCGCGCCTGATCGGCGACGGCTATGCGCTGCTCGCCGAGCTTGGCGCCGTCACCGACGACGAGGCGCGCCAGCTCACCCCGATCGGCAGCGAGCTGGCGAAGCTGCCGCTCGACCCGCGCATCGGCCGCATGATCCTCGCGGCGCGTGACCGCGGTGCGATCGCCGAGCTGCTGGTGATCGCCGCCGCGCTGTCGGTGCAGGACCCGCGCGAGCGGCCGCAGGACAGCCCCGGTGCCGCCGATCAGGCGCATGCGAAGTTCCGCGGTGGCGAGCAGGACCAGAAGTCCGAGTTCCTGTGGTACTGGCACCTGTGGAAGGCCTGGGACGAGGTGCAGCGCCATGAGTCGTCCAGCAAGCAGAAGGCCTGGTGCAAGAAACACTTCCTCAACTACATGCGCATGCGCGAGTGGCGCGACGTGTTCAGCCAGCTGCATACGCTGTGCGCCGAGCACGGCTGGAAGGAGAGCACCCTGCCGGCCAACTATGAGGCGATCCACAAGGCGCTGCTCGCCGGCCTGCTCGGCAACATCGGCTGCAAGGTGGAAGATGCCTCCGGGCCGCAGGCCGGGTCCTACCTCGGCGCGAGGGGCATCAAGTTCTGGCCGCATCCCGGCTCGTCGCTGGCGAAGAAGGCCGGCAAGTGGATCATGGCCGCCGAGCAGGTCGAGACCTCGCGCCTCTTCGGCCGCTGCATCGCGCGCATCGAGCCCGAATGGGTGGAGGAGGTCGGCGGCCACCTGATCAAGCGCCAGGTCTTCGAGCCGCACTGGTCGAAGGCCTCCGGCGCGGTGCGCGCCTGGGAGCGCGGGACGCTGTACGGGCTGGTGATCTACCCGCGCCGCGGCGTGGCTTATCGTGACATCGACCCCGCGTTGTGCCGCGAGCTCCTTATCTGCGAGGGTCTGGTGCAGGGCGATATTGCGGAGGGGCCGGCGCGTGCCATGGCCTTCCTCGCCCACAACCAGCGCCTGGTGGCGGAAATCGAGCGCCTCGAGCACAAGTCGCGCCGTCCCGACGTGCTGGTGGACGAGGCGCTGATCGAGGCCTTCTACGACAGCAAGATCCCCGAGGATGTGTGCGATCTCGCCGGCCTGGAGGCGTGGCGGAAGAAGGCGGAGAAGGCCGAGCCCAAGCTGCTGCACCTGTCGCGCGAACAGTTGATGCGCCACGAGGCGGAAGGCGTCACCACCGACCGCTTCCCGCCGGCGCTGGAGGTGCTGGGGCAGAAGCTCAAACTCACCTATCTGCATCAGCCCGGCGAGGCCGACGACGGCGTCACGCTCGCCGTGCCGCTGGCCATGCTGAACCAGATTCCCTCCAACCGCTGCGAGTGGCTGGTGCCGGGGCTGCTGGAAGAGAAGGTCGCGGCGCTGATGAAGACCGTGCCGCAGAAGCACCGCCACCGCCTGCAGCCGGTGGCGGAGAGCGCGGCGGCGTTCATGGCGGCCTTCGAGGCCGGCGAGTTCGATACCGACGAGCCGTTATTGAAGATGCTGCAGCGCTTCGTGGAGGAGCGCGTGCAGCTGAAGCTGCCGCTCGAGAGCTTCCGCGCGGAGAACCTCAAGCCGCACTGCTTCATGAACTTCCGCGTCATCGACGAGCACGGCCGGGTGATGGGGCAGTCGCGCAACCTGATGGAGTTGCGCGCGCGTTTCCGTGAGCAGGTGGCGGCGCGTTTCTCGGCGGCGAAGATCGGCGGTGCGCTTGCGGGCGCGCTGTCGGCAGCGGGCGTTGGGGCGGTGGGCGCGGGTGGTGATGGCGGAGGCCGTGTGTCCGGCGACGCTGCTGTGCGCGGGGGCGCCGAGATCGAGCGTCGTGCCCCCCCGGGCAAGGCAGCGAGGCAGCGGGGCGGTGAGGTGGTCGAACCGGCCACGGCGGCGGCAATGCCAGCGCAGGTGTTGTCCGGCTTCACGGCATGGACGTTCGGTGCCCTGCCCGAACTGCTCGAAGTCCGTGTCGCTGGTCGCGAGGTGATCGGTTTTCCTGCCCTGCACGATGACGGTGAGAGCGTTTCACTGCGACCTTACGACACGCCGGAAGAGGCCGCGAGCGTGCACAAGCGCGGTCTCGCCCGCCTGTTCGCGCTCAACCTGAAGGATCAGGTGCGCGCGGTCGAGCGCCTGCCTGGTCTGCGCGAACTTGCGCTGCAATACATGAGCTTCGGTACCGAGGCCGAGCTGAAGGCTCGTCTGGTCGAGGCGACGTTGAATCGCTGCTGCCTGCTCGAGCCGCTGCCGACCACTTCGGACGCGTTTGCCAAGCGCTGCGCCGAGGCCAAGACGCGGGTGAGTCTGGTTGCGCAGGAATTCATGCGTCTCACCGGGCAGCTCCTTGCCGAGCATGCGGCGCTGCAGAAGCGCCTGGCCGGACTGAAGACCTTCCCGGAGGTCGTCGCCGACATCCAGGCGCAACTCGCCGCGATGCTGCCCAAGGATTTCCTCGTCGCCTTCGCGTGGGAGAGGCTGGCGCACTTCCCGCGCTACCTCAAGGCCGATTCGGTGCGACTGGACAAACTTCGCAACAATCCGGCGCGCGATGCGCAGGCCATGGCGGAATGGAAGCAGCTCGCGCAAGCCTGGGAACGCGAACGCATCGCCCGTCGGCGTGCTGGTGTCGAGGACCCGGCACTGGAGGAATTCCGCTGGCTGCTCGAGGAGTTGCGCGTCGGCCTTTACGCGCAGGAACTGAAGACACCGATGCCGGTGTCGGTCAAGCGCCTGCAGAAGATCTGGGACAGCCGCCCGCGCTGATGCGTGGAGGCGGTCCCGGTGCTGGCCGTCAGCGCAGCGGGATCACCAGTGGCGGGATGTCCACTCCGATCACCACTGCCGGCGCGCGGCTGTAGCTGTATGAGCGGTAGGCCGGCTCGTAGTAGTGGTGGTGGACGATCGGTTCGCGGTAATAGCGCGGACGCTCGCGGATGATGACCTTCTCGCGATAGACGGTGCGTTCGTCCCAGTGGCGGCGGTGGTGGTGCTTGTGAGCGTGCTTCTGGTGGCCCCAGTACGGGCCGCGATCATCGCGGTCAGCCAGTGCGGCCGGCGCGAAAGCCGAAAGGATGCCGCCGCAGAGGAGGGTGGCGGCGAGCTTGCGGGTCAGGGTGGTGTTCATGGTCTGCCTCGTTCGTGTTGTCATCGCAGGGCAGGGCCCCGATGCGCCGGATACTAGGCGAGGCGGTCATCTGCGCGCTGCGGCAGAGTGTAAGCAGGCTTTTGTAACGCCGCCGCGCCGCAGCGGAAACAAAGCGCCGGACTTTGATTTTTCAGCAGTTCTTGATAGACTGCCGGGCTTCCCTTGCTCCACCGGACCGCATGCCGGGGGGCTGCACCAACCAACCGCAAGGAGTTTGCATGCGACATTATGAAATCGTCTTCATCGTCCACCCGGACCAGTCGGAACAGGTGCCGGCGATGGTTGAGCGCTACAAGACGCTCGTGACCGGCCGCAACGGCCAGATCCACCGCCTGGAAGACTGGGGCCGCCGCCAGATGGCCTACCCGATCCAGAAGGTGCACAAGGCCCACTACGTGCTGATGAACATCGAGTGCGACGGCGAGACGCTGGCCGAACTCGAGCACGCCTTCAAGTTCAACGATGCCGTGCTGCGCCACCTCACCATCAAGATGAAGAAGGCCGTCACCACGCCTTCGCCGATGATGAAGGAAGAGAAGTCGCGCTCGCTGAACACCGCGTCCGACGAAGCCAAGCCGGCCGACAGCGAAGCGGCTGCAGCCTGAGTTGCCTGACCCGGGGCTGAACGAACTGCGCCTCGATGCGCGTGTGGCCGAGTTGCTGCCGCTGCGTCGAACGCCTGCCGGAGTGCCGATCGCAAGCTGCGTGCTGGCACACGAATCGAAACAGATCGAAGCGGGGTTGACCCGTGATGTTTCGGTGGAAGTGCAGGCGGTAGCCGTCGGTGATCTCGCCGGTGTGCTAGCGGCAGCAAGGCCCGGGGCGGCGGTGCGGCTCAGCGGATTCCTCGCGGCGAGAAGCCTGCGGAGTCGGAGCCCGGTGCTGCACCTGAATACAATCGAATTTCTCGAAGGAAACTGAAATGGCTTTCAAGCCCAAGTCCAAGTTCAAGAAGAAAGATGATCGCGGCGGTCGTGGTCTGTTCAAGCGTCGCAAGTTCTGCCGCTTCACCGCTGAGAAGATCGAAGAAGTCGACTACAAGGATGTCGAAATCCTGAAGGACTTCATTACCGAGAACGCCAAGATCATGCCGGCGCGCATTACCGGTACCAAGGCCGGTTACCAGCGTCAGCTGTCGGTCGCCGTCAAGCGCGCCCGTTTCCTGGCTCTGATGCCTTACACCGACCTGCACCAGTAAGAGGGGATCGAACTCATGCAAATCATTCTTCTCGAAAAGGTCGTGAACCTCGGTGGCCTCGGTGACGTGGTCAAGGTCAAGGACGGCTACGCCCGTAACTTCCTGATTCCGCAAGGCAAGGCCAAGCGTGCAACGCAGGCTAACCTGGCTGAGTTCGAAGCTCGCCGCGCCGAGCTCGAGCGCGTCCAGGCCGAAAGGCTGGCCGCTGCGCAGGACGCTGCCGCCAAGCTGGAAGGCGTGACGGTTCAGGTCGCCCGCAAGGCTGGCATGGATGGTCGTCTGTTCGGCTCCGTCGGCAACGCCGATATCGCCGAAGCACTGGCTGCCCAGGGCTTCGCGATCGACCGCGCCGCCATCCGCATGCCGGAAGGTCCGCTGAAGCAGGTTGGCGACGTGCAGCTCGAGGTTGGCCTGCACGCAGACGTGATCGCCACCATCACCGTTTCGGTGGTCGGCGAGCAGTAATTCCGCACGCTTCCTGCGCGCTGATGAAAAGGGCTGCCTGGTGCAGCCCTTTTTGCTTCATGGTGGCGCTGCCGGGGTGCGGATCTTCCGTTACGTATTGCCGCACGTCCGGGCATGGCGTGCGTCGCTAGAATGCGATGCACTGGTTTCAAAGGGTGTTCGTGATGAGTTCTTCGTCTTCCCGTTTTTCCGACTACGCGTCCGATCCGCAGATCGCGCAGATCAAGCTCCCGCCTCACTCGCTTGAGGCCGAGCAGTCCCTGATCGGCGGCATCCTGCTCGACAACCAGGCATGGGAGCGCGTCGCAGACCTCGCCAACGAGGCCGATTTCTATCGGGACGATCACCGCCGCATCTACCGCCACATCACCAAGCTCATTGACCAGGGGCGGCCGGCAGACGTCGTGACGGTATTCGAGTCGCTGGAAAAGAATGGCGAGGCGGAGCAGGCGGGTGGTCTGGCCTATCTTGCCGAGATCGCCAACAACACCCCGTCGGCGGCGAATATCCGGCGCTATGCCGAGATCGTTCGCGAGCGCGCGATTTTGCGCAAGCTGGTCGCCGTCGGTGATGAGATTGCCGCCAGTGCCTTGAGCCCGTCCGGCAAGGATGCCAAGGCCCTCCTCGACGAGGCCGAGGCCAAGGTGTTCGAGATTGCGGAGGCGGGTGCGCGTCACGCCAGTGGTTTCGTGTCCATACAGCCGATCCTCAAGCAGGTCGTCGATCGGGTCCAGGAGCTCTACGACCGCGACAATCCGTCCGAGGTCACGGGGGTTCCGACTGGTCTCGTCGATCTTGACGACAAGACCTCGGGTCTGCAGCCGTCGGACATGATCATCGTCGCCGGCCGTCCCGCAATGGGCAAGACCACCTTCGCGCTCAACCTCGCCGAGCACATCGCCATCGAGCAACGCCTGCCGGTGGCCATCTTCTCAATGGAAATGCCGGGCACCCAGTTGGCGACGCGTTTCATTTCGTCCGTCGGGCGCATCGACATGCAGAAGATCCGTAGTGGTCGTCTCACCGATGACGATTGGCAGCGGCTGACGATGGCGATGGGGAAGCTCTACGATGCTCCGCTCTACATCGACGAAACGCCGGGCCTCAATCCGATCGACCTGCGCGCACGGGTTCGCCGACTTGCGCGCCAATGCGGTCGTCTCGGTCTTGTCGTCATCGACTACCTGCAACTTATGAGCGGTACCCGCGAGGGTGACAACCGCGCTTCCGAACTGTCGGAGATCTCGCGCTCGGTGAAGTCGCTCGCAAAGGAGTTGCATGTGCCGATCATCGCGCTGTCTCAGCTCAACCGAAGCCTGGAGCAGCGCCCCAACAAGCGTCCAGTGATGTCCGACCTGCGTGAATCGGGTGCCATCGAGCAGGACGCAGACATCATCATGTTCATCTATCGCGATGAGGTCTATAACCCCGACTCCCCGGACAAGGGGACGGCGGAGCTGATCATCGGCAAGCACCGTAATGGTCCGACGGGGACTGTGCGCCTGACCTTCATTGGTGAGAACACCCGCTTCGAGAACTACGCGGCAGCCCCCGGCTTCTGATGGAGTGCATGCACGCATAGATTTCTTTATTGTGTTTTTGAGTTGACGGTGTTGTTTGGGTGTCTATAATGCGCACCTCTTTCAGCGCTGACGCAGCTTCTTCGGAGGCGGTAGCGGTGCTGGAGGGGCGAAGCGAGGGGCTTCGTCGGGGCTTTTGGGGTGTTCGGTGATTCGGGCGCTGCGGTTAAAAAAGTTTCGGCGGGTGCTTGACGAGGTTGGTGGTTTTGTTCATAATCTCGCTTCTTCGCTGCCGGGTGGCAGCGGTTCTTTCAAAAGTTGAACAACCGATAAGTGTGGGTGCTTGGTTGTTGTGGTCGGCAGCTTAGGCTGCTTGGTTTCGCAATGAGTAGGTGCTCATGCTGATTAAAGTCAGTATTTTGAGTACT
>NZ_NOIH01000007.1 GCF_002245655.1 Thauera propionica
CTGAAGATCAAGGCCGCCTTCCCCGGAAAGGCGCGATGAACCAATAAAAAGGCCACGGGATTTTACCCCCGTGGCCTCTCGCGAAGGCGGCTCGACGCCGCGCTCTCGTCGCTTACTTCAGCATGTCGGCGACGGCCGCGCGCTCTTCCTCGAGTTCCTTCAGGGTGTTGGCGATCTTGCCCTTCGAGTACTCGTCGATTTCAAGGCCCTGGATGATCTTGAATTCGCCGTTCTTGCACTCGCACGGGAAGCCGAACACGACGCCTTCGGGGATGCCGTAGGAACCGTCGGACGGCACGCCCATGGTGACCCAGTCGTCGGAGCCGAGGGCCCAGTCACGCATGTGGTCGATGGCGGCGTTGGCGGCCGACGCAGCCGACGACAGGCCACGGGCCTCGATGATGGCGGCGCCGCGCTTGCCGACGGTCGGCAGGAACACGTCGTTGTTCCAGGCGTGGTCGTTGATCAGATCCTTGATCGAGTCGCCGTTGGAGGTGCAGAAACGGTAGTCGGCGTACATCGACGGCGAGTGGTTGCCCCACACGACCATCTTCTTCAGGCTCGACACGGAGCGGCCAGACTTCTGGGCCAGCTGGGTCAGGGCGCGGTTGTGGTCCAGACGCAGCATGCCGTGGTAGTTGGCCGGGTTGGTGCGGCCGACCTTGATGGCGGCGGCACGGGCAATATAGGCGTTGGTGTTGCAGGGGTTGCCGACGACCAGCACCTTGACGTTCTCGCTGGCGTTCTCGGCGATCGCCTTGCCCTGAACCGTGAAGATGGCGCCGTTGGCGGTCAGCAGGTCAGCACGCTCCATGCCGGGGCCGCGCGGACGGGCACCGACCAGCAGGCAGTAATCGGCGTCCTTGAAGGCGACGTTCGGATCGTCGGTGGCGACCATGCCGGCCAGCAGCGGGAAGGCGCAGTCGTCCAGTTCCATCATCACGCCCTTCACCGCCTTCTGGGCCTGGGGCAGATCGAGCAATTGCAGGATCACGGGCTGGTCCTTGCCCAGCATTTCGCCACTGGCGATGCGGAACAGCAGGCTGTAGCCGATCTGGCCGGCGGCGCCGGTGACTGCAACGCGGACGGGGGCTTTGCTCATGTGGATACTCCCTCTAAAGAAGACGGTCGGTGATGTCGGTATCGAGAATTCGACGCTCGGGTGCGCGCTGGGGAGCTGGCGGCGAATTCCACCGTTTTCAGTCTCACGGCGCGTGCATCTCGGGCGCGGAGATACTAAGATCAAACCCGTACGGTGTCAAATCATGCAATATATCTTATATAAGACATAAGACACCGCGTGGACGATTCCGGATTTTTGTGATCAAATGGCGCGCATGTCACAGGAAGCCCCCACTTTCAGCCCGCTCTACCGGCAGATCAAGGCCTTGATTCTTCAGGCACTTGAGTCCGGTGAGTGGCGTCCTGGTCAGGCGATTCCGAGCGAGCAGGAGCTGGCAGGCCGCTTCAGTGTTTCGCAGGGAACCGTTCGCAAGGCGATTGACGAAATGGCTGCCGAGAACCTGCTCGTGCGCAAGCAGGGCAAAGGTACTTACGTTGCCTCGCACAACGATCCGCGGGCTCTCTTCCGTTTTCTCCGTCTCGTGCCGATGGATGGTGATCTGTCCCATCCGCAAAGCGTGCCGCTCGACTGCTGGCGCGCTAAGGCAGGGCAGGAGGCGTCGCGCATGCTCGGCATCGAGCTTGGTGCGCCCATCATCATCGTTCGTCGCCTGCTCAAGTTTGCAAACAAGCCGGTCGTCATCGACGAGATCTATCTGTCGGGTGAGATCTTCCAGGGTTTGACCGCGGAAGTCCTGCAGGGCTGGAGTGGTTCGCTTTACAGCCTGTTCGAGACCCGCTTCGGGCTGCGCATGATCCGCGCCCAGGAGCGCATCCGCGCCGTGGCCGCCGACCGCAATGCGAGCGAAGCGCTGAAAGTGGCCGAGGGTACGCCGCTGTTGTCTGTCGAACGCGTCACCTATACATACGGCGACAAGCCGGTGGAGTGGCGCCGCGGGCTGTATTCGACGGCCGAGCACTTTTATCTGAACGAGTTGAGTTGACGTAATGGTGCGCTGCGAGACGGCGCTATAATTACGAATTACGTATAACGCCGTACGTAATTTTGAAAGTCCGCGGCGAATCTTTCGTCGTGCATGCAGAGGGGAGTCTTCATGTCAGATGTGACTGTGCGCAAACCGAGGCCGAAGCACCTGGCCTTGAACCAGATCCGGCTGCCGCTGCCGGGTATCGTGTCGATCCTTCACCGGATCAGCGGGGCAGGCCTGTTCCTGTTGCTGCCCTTCCTGTTGTTCCTGCTCGATCGCAGCCTCGGCTCGCCCGAGACCTTCGAGACCTTCAGTGCCGTGGTCGGTCATCCGCTTGTCAAGCTGCTGCTCATCGGTCTGCTGTGGGCCTACATGCACCACTTCTGTGCCGGCATCCGCTTCCTGCTGCTCGACATGCACAAGGGTCTGGAGCTCGAAGCCGCCCGTAACTCCTCGCGCATCGTCCTGATCGTGAGCATCGTGCTTACCGTCATCATCGGGGTGAAACTATGGTGAAGCGTCAACCTGTCGGCGCGCACTACGGTCTGAAGGACTGGATTGCGCAGCGTGCCACTGCGGTCTTCATGGCCATCTACACGATCATCTTCGCCGTCTGTGCGCTGGCTCTGCCGGAGTTCAGCTACGAAGCGTGGTCCGGGCTGTTTTCCGCCGGCCTGTTCCGGTTCCTGAGCTTCCTGTTCTTCCTGTCGCTGTTCTATCACGCCTGGATTGGCGTGCGTGACATCTGGATGGACTACGTCAAGCCGACCGGTGTGCGCCTGGCGCTGCACCTCGTCACTCTCTTCCTGCTCGTCGGCTACGCCGGCTGGGCGGCCCAGATTCTTTGGAGGCTGTAAGCGTGAACGTCGCTAAGCGTACCTTTGATGCAGTCATCGTCGGCGCGGGTGGTGCAGGTCTGCGCGCGGCTCTGCAACTGTCCGAAGCCGGCCTGAAGACGGCCGTCCTGACCAAGGTCTTCCCGACGCGTTCGCACACGGTTGCGGCGCAGGGTGGCGTGGCCGCCTCGCTCGGCAACTCGACCGAGGACAACTGGCACTGGCACATGTACGACACCGTTAAGGGGTCGGACTGGCTGGGTGACCAGGATGCCATCGAGTTCATGTGCAAGAAGGCGAACGAAGTCGTCGTCGAGCTCGAACACTACGGCATGCCTTTCGATCGTACCGATAACGGCAAGATCTACCAGCGCCCGTTCGGTGGTCACTCGATGAACTACGGCCAGGCGCCGGTGATGCGCTCCTGTGCTGCTGCCGACCGTACCGGCCACGCCATGCTGCATGCGCTCTACCAGCGCAACGTCCGTGCGAACACGCAGTTCTTCGTCGAGTGGATGGCGCTGGACCTGATCCGCAACGCCGACGGTGATGTGCTCGGTGTGACCGCGATGGAAATGGAGACCGGCGAGGTCTCGATCTTCCACGCCAAGGCCACCGTCTTCGCTACCGGCGGTGCCGGCCGTATCTACTATTCCTCGACCAACGCCTTCATCAATACCGGTGACGGCGTGGGCATGGCGGCGCGTGCCGGCATCCCGCTGGAAGACATGGAGTTCTGGCAGTTCCACCCGACTGGTGTGGCCGGAGCGGGCGTGCTGATCACCGAGGGTGTCCGCGGTGAGGGCGGCATCCTGCGCAACGCCTCGGGCGAGCGTTTCATGGAGCGCTATGCGCCGAACCTGAAGGATCTGGCTTCGCGTGACGTCGTCTCGCGCGCGATGACCACCGAGATCAACGAAGGTCGCGGTGCCGGTCCGGACAAGGATCACGTGCTGCTGGATATCACTCACCTGTCGCCCGACACGATCATGAAGCGCCTGCCTGGCATTCGCGAGATCGCGATCCAGTTCGCTGGCGTCGATCCGATCAAGGCGCCGATCCCGGTCGTGCCGACCTGCCACTATCAGATGGGCGGCATCCCGACCAACTACAAGGGGCAGGTCGTGGTGCCGAAGGACGGCAGCCCGAACACCCCGGTGCAGGGTTTCTACGCGGCCGGCGAATGTGCCTGCGCGTCGGTTCACGGCGCAAACCGCCTCGGCACCAACTCGCTTCTCGATCTGCTGGTGTTCGGCAAGTCCGCGGGCGAGACCGTGGTCGAGGACTTCAGGTCCGGTCAGCTGACCCTCAAGCCGCTGCCCGAGAACGCCGCTGACGTCTCCCTGGCCCGCCTCGCGCGCCTGGAGTCGCAAACCAACGGCGAAAGCGTGTTCGACGTGGGCATGGAAATGCGCCGCACGATGCAGAAGCACGCGGGCGTGTTCCGTTTCGATCAACTGCTCAAGGAAGGCGTGCAGAAGATCGGCGAGGTCGCCGAGCGTGCCAAGCGTACCGAGATCAAGGACAAGTCCAAGGTCTGGAACGTGGCCCGCATGGAAGCGCTCGAACTCGACAACCTGATCGAGGTCGCCCGTGCCACGATGGTGTCGGCCGAGGCCCGCAAGGAGTCGCGTGGTGCGCACGTGCGCGACGACGCGCCGGATACGCCGGAAAACCCGAACGGCCGTGACGATGCCAACTGGCTCAAGCACACCCTGTGGTACAGCGAAGGCAACCGTCTGGATTACAAGCCGGTCAACCTGAAGCCGCTGTCCGACGACGTCGAGCCGATCGCGCTCGCCAAGCGCACCTACTGAGCGCCCGGGAGAAATACTCATGACCAAGCGTACCGTTCATTTCAAGATCTACCGCTACGATCCGGACAAGGACGAGAAGCCCTACATGCAGGACATCTCGGTCGAGCTCGAGGCTTCCGACAAGAAGCTGCTCGACGCCATCGTCCGCCTGCGCGCCAAGGACGATTCGCTGTCGTTCCGCCGCTCCTGCCGCGAAGGCGTGTGCGGTTCGGACGCAATGAACATCAACGGCAAGAACGGTCTGGCCTGCCTGACCGACATCGACAGCCTGCAGCAGCCGATCACGCTGCGTCCGCTGCCGGGCTTGCCCGTCATTCGCGACCTGATCGTCGACATGACGCAGTTCTTCAAGCAGTACCACTCGATCAAGCCCTATCTGGTCAACAACGATCCGGCCCCCGAGCGCGAGCGCCTGCAGACGCCGGAAGACCGCGAGGAACTGAACGGGCTTTACGAGTGCATCCTGTGCGCGTGCTGCTCGACTTCGTGCCCCTCGTTCTGGTGGAACCCGGACAAGTTCGTCGGTCCGGCCGGCCTGCTGGCTGCGTATCGCTTCCTGGCCGACACCCGCGATCAGGATACGAACGCGCGTCTCGACAACCTCGAGGATCCGTATCGCCTGTTCCGTTGCCACTCCATCATGAACTGCGTCGACGTCTGTCCGAAGGGTCTGAACCCGACCCGCGCGATCGGCAAGATCAAGGACATGATGGTCCGTCGTGCGGTATAAGGGCGAGACAGACTTATGAGCATCAACAGGGGGCGTGTGCGCTGGCAGTGCCGTAGGGCGCTGCTCGAGCTCGATCTCGTGTTCACGCGCTTCCTGGAGCGGCATTTCGATCGTCTCACCGACGATCAGCTGGCGGATCTGGATGACCTGCTGCGCTGCGACGACTACGACATCTGGGCGATGGTCAATGGCAGCAAGGCGTGTGAGGTGGACCGCTGGAAGGAGATGGTCGGCCTGCTGCGTCAGACTTGACGCGGCGGGTACGACTGCAACACGACAAGCAGTTAAACCGGCAAGTAGAAGGGACGATCTATGAGCACTGAACGCACGGCAACGCTAACCGTCGATGGCAAGACCGTCGAATTCCCGGTGATGACCGGCACCCACGGCCAGGATGTCATCGACATCCGCACCCTGGGCGGCAAGACTGGTCTGTTCACCTACGACTCTGGCTTCCTGTCGACCGCGAGCTGCAAGTCGAAAATCACCTTCATTGACGGCGACAAGGGCGAACTGCTCTATCGCGGTTATCCGATCGAACAACTGGCCGAGAAGTGCAACTTCCTTGAAGTCGCCTATCTGCTGAAGAACGGCGAGCTGCCGAACGCTTCTCAGAAGACCGAGTTCGAAAGCACCATCAAGAATCACACGATGCTGCACGACCAGATGACGAAGTTCTATTCGGGCTTCCGTCGTGATGCGCACCCGATGGCAGTCATGGTCGGTGTCGTGGGGGCCCTGTCGGCCTTCTACCACGAGGCGATGGACTTCTCCGACGCCGAGCACCGCAGCGTCTCGATCAACCGCCTGATCGCCAAGCTGCCGACCATCGTTGCGATGGCCTACAAGTACAACAAGGGCGAGCCCTTCATGTACCCGCGCAACGACCTCGACTACACCGCGAACTTCATGCACATGATGTTCGGCACCCCGTGCGAGAAGTACGAGCCGAACCCGGTGCTGGTCCGTGCCCTGGACGTCATCTTCACGCTGCACGCCGACCACGAGCAGAACGCCTCGACCTCGACCGTCCGCCTTGCCGGTTCGTCGGGTGCCAACCCGTTCGCCTGCATCTCGGCCGGTATCGCCTGCCTGTGGGGCCCGGCGCACGGTGGTGCGAACGAAGCCTGCCTGAACATGCTCGAGGAAATCGGCGACGTGTCGCGCGTCGGCGAGTACATCAAGCGGGCCAAGGACAAGAACGACAGCTTCAAGCTGATGGGTTTCGGCCACCGCGTCTACAAGAACTTCGACCCGCGTGCCAAGCTCATGGGCAAGGTGTGCGCCGACGTTCTGGGCGAGCTGGGCCTCGAGAACGACCGCCTGTTCAAGCTGGCCAAGGAACTCGAGCGCATTGCGCTGGAAGACGAATACTTCGTCGAGAAGAAGCTGTACCCGAACGTCGACTTCTACTCGGGCATCGTCCAGAAGGCCCTGGGTATCCCGACCTCCATGTTCACCTGCATCTTCGCGCTGGCGCGCACGGTGGGCTGGATCACTCAGTGGGAAGAAATGATCACCGATCCGGAATACAAGATCGGCCGTCCGCGTCAGCTCTATATCGGTGCTGCGCGACGCGACGTTCCCGCGATGGAACAACGTCCGTAAGAGACGATGGAGAGGGGAGGGAGTTTCCGCCGACTCTGACGAAAACGGGGTGGCTGCGCCTGCGCGGTCATCCCGTTTTTCCTTAAGGGATCGGATCCAGGTTTCTCCGACCACCGTAATACCCGTAAGCAGGGCAACAGAAAACACAGGTGGCTTTCATCATGATGAAGCAACTCGAACAGACATCGCACTTGTTCGGCGCGAACGCGCCGTTCATTGAAGAGCAATACGAGAATTACCTCGCCGATCCGGCCTCGGTGTCGGAAGAATGGCGTGCCTATTTCGACCAGCTGCAGAACCAGGCGGGTGCCGCCGCGCGCGATGTCGCGCACGGTCCGGTCATCGCCGCCTTCGAGCAGATGGCCAAGCGCGGACCGGTCCGCACCGTCGTCTCCGGCGGCGGCGAGGACAAGCAGCAGGTTTCGGTGCTGCAGCTGATCAACGCCTATCGTTTCCTCGGTAACCGCTGGGCCAACCTCGACCCGCTCAAGCGCACCGAGCGTCCGCAGATCGCCGAGCTCGAGCCGTCCTACTACGGCTTCACCGAAGCCGACCTGTCGAAGAGCTTCAACGTTGGCTCCTTCCACGGCTTCTCGACCGAGCACGCCAGCCTGCGCGAGATCCTCGAAGCACTGCGCCAGACCTATTGCGGCTCGATCGGCGCCGAGTACATGTACATGACCGACATCGGTCAGAAGCGCTGGATCCAGAGCCGCCTCGAGAGCGTGCGTGGCACGCCGAAGTTCTCGGCGGAGATGAAGAAGCGCATCCTCGAGCGCACGACCGCGGCCGAGACGCTCGAACGCTACCTGCACACCCGCTACGTTGGCCAGAAGCGCTTCTCGCTCGAAGGCGGCGAATCGGCCATCGTCGCGATGGACGAACTGATCCGCGTCGGGGGCAGCCTCGGCGTCAGCGAGACGGTGATCGGCATGGCCCACCGAGGCCGCCTGAACGTGCTGGTCAATACCCTCGGCAAGTCGCCGTCGATGCTGTTCTCCGAGTTCGAGGGCAAGGCGGCATCCGACCTCAGCGCCGGTGACGTCAAGTACCACATGGGCTTCTCCAGCGACGTGATGACCCCGGGCGGTCCGATGCACCTGACCCTGGCGTTCAACCCTTCGCACCTCGAGATCATCAACCCCGTTGTCGCCGGTTCGGTGTATGCGCGCCAGGTTCGTCGCAAGGACGCGAACAAGACCCAGGTGCTGCCGGTGCTCATCCACGGCGATGCGGCTGTCGCTGGCCAGGGTGTGAACCAGGAGATGCTGAACTTCTCCCAGACCCGCGGTTATGGCACGGGCGGCACCGTGCACTTCGTCATCAACAACCAGATCGGCTTCACCACCTCCGATCCGCGTGACTATCGCTCTTCGCTGTATTGCACCGACATCTTCAAGATGGTCGAGGCGCCGATCTTCCACGTGAACGGTGACGATCCCGAAGCGGTCGCCTTCGTGACCGCGCTGGCGGTCGAGTTCCGTCAGGAATTCAAGAAGGATGTCGTCGTCGACATCGTCTGCTACCGCAAGCTCGGCCACAACGAGCAGGACGAGCCGATGGTCACGCAGCCGCTGATGTACCGCAAGGTCCAGCAGCATCCGGGCACGCGCAAGCTCTACGCCGACCGCCTGGTCGCCGAGGGCACGCTGAAGTCCGACGAGCCCGAGAAGATGATCGCCGATTACCGCGAACATCTCGACCGCGGCGAGCTGCTCTACAACCCGGTTCTCTCGGGCCACAATCGCCAGTTCGCAGCCGACTGGTCGCCCTACCTGAAGCAGTCCTACACCGACGAGTGCGACACCACCGTGCCGGTGCAGGAGATCAAGCGTCTCGCCGGGCGCCTGACCGACATTCCGTCCACCTTCACGCTGCATTCGCGCGTCAAGAAGATCATCGACGATCGCGCCGCGATGGGCCGCGGCGAGCTGCCGCTCGACTGGGGCATGGGCGAGAACCTCGCCTACGCCAGCCTGCTGGCACAGGGCTACGCCGTGCGCATTTCGGGCGAGGACGTCGGCCGTGGCACCTTCTTCCACCGCCACGCCGTCCTGCACGACCAGAAGCGCGAGCGCTGGGACGAGGGCAGCTACAAGCCGCTCGAGCATATCCAGGACGGCCAGGCCGGCTTCCAGCTGTTCGACTCGGTGCTGTCCGAGGAGGCCGTGCTGGCGTTCGAATATGGCTACTCGACGACCGAACCCGATGAGCTCGTCGTCTGGGAAGCACAGTTCGGCGACTTCGTGAACGGCGCCCAGGTCGTGATCGACCAGTTCATCAGCTCCGGCGAGGCCAAGTGGGGCCGTCTGTCGGGTCTGGTGATGATGCTGCCGCACGGCTACGAAGGGCAGGGTCCTGAGCATTCCTCGGCCCGTCCCGAGCGCTTCATGAACATGGCCGCCGAGAACAACTGGCAGATCTGCGTTCCGACCACGCCGGCCCAGATCTTCCACCTGCTGCGCCGCCAGATGATGCGCAAGCTGCGCAAGCCGCTGATCATCATCACGCCGAAGTCGCTGCTGCGTCACAAGGAAGCGATCTCGACCATCGACGAGCTGGCGAATGGCCGCTTCCAGACCGTGATCCCCGAGGTCGAGAACCTCGACCCGAAGAAGGTCAAGCGCGTCGTCCTGTGCCAGGGCAAGATCTACTACGAACTGCTGGCCCATCGCCGCGAGAACAAGATCACCGACACCGCGCTGGTCCGCGTCGAGCAGTTGTACCCTTTCCCGGCGGACGACTTCGCCAAGGCGATCGAGCAGTTCCCGAACGCCAAGGAAGTGGTCTGGTGCCAGGAAGAGCCGCGCAACCAGGGCGCCTGGTACTGGCTCGCGTCGCGCCAGCATCTGGTCAACGTGCTCGGCACCAAGCGTAAGCTCCTGCTGGTCAGCCGTCCGGCCTCGGCCTCGCCCGCGGTTGGCTATTACGCCAAGCACAACCAGCAGCAGAAGGCCATCCTCGAGCATGCTTTCGGTCCGATTCAGGACACCACGCCGCAGTCCCCGAACTGATAGAACAACTAGGGAGAGAACTCCATGCTGATCGAAGTCAAAGTACCGCAGTTGTCCGAATCCGTTTCCGAAGCCACGCTAGTCGCCTGGCACAAGAAGGAAGGTGACGCCGTCTCGCGCGACGAGAACCTCATCGACATCGAGACCGACAAGGTCGTGCTCGAAACGCCCGCGCCGGCTGATGGCGTGCTGGTCAAGATCATCAAGACCAATGGCGACACCGTGACCTCGGGTGAGCTGATCGCGCAGATCGACACCGAAGCCAAGGCCGCGGGCGCGTCCGCCCCGGCCGCCGCACCGGTGCAGGCCGTCACTCCGCCGCCGGCTGCCCCGGCCGCTGCTTCCGCCGCTGGCGCCGCCAGCCCCGCCGCGCGCAAGATCCTCGACGAGAAGGGCGTCGCGGCCGCCGACGTCGCAGGCTCCGGCCGCGGCGGTCGCGTGACCAAGGAAGACGCCGTGGCTGCCCAGCCCAAGGCTGCCGCTGCCGCGCCGGCCGTGATCGCGGCTGTTGGCGACCGTGCCGAAGAGCGTGTGCCGATGACCCGCCTGCGCGCCCGCATCGCCGAGCGCCTGATCCAGTCGAAGAACGAAAACGCCATCCTGACCACGTTCAACGAAGTGAACATGGCGCCCGTCATGGCACTGCGCAAGCAGTACGGTGACAAGTTCGAGAAGGCGCACGGCGTTCGTCTGGGCTTCATGGGCTTCTTCGTCAAGGCAGCCGTGGCCGCGCTGAAGAAGTTCCCGATCCTGAACGCCTCGGTCGATGGCAATGACATCGTGTATCACGGCTACATCGACATCGGCATCGCGGTCGGTTCGCCGCGTGGCCTCGTGGTGCCCATCCTGCGCAACGCGGAGTCGATGTCGATCGCCGAGATCGAACTCAAGATCGCCGAGTTCGGCCAGAAGGCCAAGGACGGCAAGCTGTCGCTGGAAGACCTGTCGGGTGGCACGTTCTCGATCTCCAACGGTGGCGTCTTCGGCTCGATGATGTCGACCCCGATCATCAACCCGCCGCAGTCGGCCATTCTCGGCATCCATGCCACCAAGGATCGTCCGGTGGTCGAGAACGGTCAGATCGTCATCCGTCCGATCAACTACCTGGCGATGTCCTACGACCACCGCATCATCGACGGTCGCGAGGCCGTGCTGGGTCTGGTGACCATGAAGGAAGCGCTGGAAGATCCGGCCCGCCTGATCCTCGACGTCTAAACGATCCGTGCCGGGGCGCGTTCCGTTGCAAGGCTGTGGCCTGCGCGACGGGTCTGCGCCCCGTTTTCCTGTTGGGAGAGATGAATGTCCAAAGAATTCGACGTCCTCGTCATCGGCGGTGGCCCTGGCGGTTATGTTGCGGCCATCCGTGCGGCGCAGCTCGGCTTCAAGACCGCCTGCTGCGAATCCAACCCCTACGCCGACCCCAAGGGTGAGCCGCGCCTCGGCGGCACCTGCCTGAACGTCGGCTGCATCCCGTCCAAGGCGCTGCTGCACACTTCGCACCTGTTCGAGGAAGCCGGCCACAGCTTCGAAAGTCAGGGCATCAGCGTCGGTACGCCGAAGATCGACGTGGCCAAGATGATCGCGCGCAAGAGCGGCATCGTCGACCAGCTCACCGGCGGCATCAAGGGCCTGTTCAAGAAGAACAAGGTCACGCTGCTGAACGGCCACGGTTCCTTCGCCGGCAAGGGCGACGCCGGCTGGCACGTCAAGGTCGGTGACGAACTCGTCGTCGCCAAGCAGGTCATCGTCGCCACGGGTTCGGCACCGCGCCACCTGCCGGGCATTCCGGTCGACAACAAGATCGTGTGCGACAACGTCGGCGCGCTCGACATCGATGCGGTGCCGAAGAAGCTCGCCGTGATCGGTGCGGGCGTCATCGGCCTGGAAATGGGGTCGGTGTGGCGCCGCGTGGGTGCGGAAGTGACCGTGCTCGAGGCCATGCCCGACTTCCTCGCTGCCGCTGACCAGGACGTTGCCAAGGAAGCGCTGAAGGTCTTCACCAAGCAGGGCCTGAAGATCAACCTCGGCGTGCAGATCGGCGAGGTCAAGATCGGCAAGAAGGGCGTGACCATCGCCTACAAGGACAAGGACGGCGCCGACCAGAAGCTGGAAGCGGACCGCCTGATCGTGTCCGTCGGTCGCGTGCCCAATACAGAGGGGCTGAATCCCGAGGCTGTCGGCCTGAAGATCACCGAGCGCGGCATGATCGAGGTGGATGACCATTGCCGCACCAATCTGCCCGGCGTGTGGGCGGTGGGCGACGTGGTGCGCGGCCCGATGCTGGCGCACAAGGCGATGGAAGAGGCGGTGATGGTCGCCGAGCTGATGGCGGGCCAGGCCGGTCACTGCAACTTCGACACGATACCCTGGGTCATCTACACCAGCCCGGAGATCGCCTGGATCGGCAAGACCGAGCAGCAGCTCAAGGCCGCCGGCGTGGCCTACAAGGTCGGCAAGATCCCCTTCCTCGCCAACGGACGTGCGTTGGGCATGGGCGACCCGACCGGCTTCGTGAAGATGTTGGCCGACGCCAACACCGACCGCATCCTCGGCGTGCACATCATCGGCGCCAATGCTTCGGAACTGATCTCCGAGGCTGTGGTGGCGATGGAATTCGCCGGCTGCTCGGAAGACCTCGCGCGCATCTGCCACGCGCACCCGACCCTGTCGGAAGTGGTGCACGAGGCCGCGCTGGCCTGCGACAAGCGTCCGCTGCACTTCTGACCGACGCCTGAGCCGCACGGGGTGAGGGAGGAGGGGGCGACCCCTCTCGACTCACCCCGTTTTTCCGTCAACCCTTCTGTTTCTCGACGAGTCGTTTCGCACCATGCCCCACCGCATCCTCAACGTGGCCGAGCACGGCATGCTCGATGCCTACGAGGCCGAGCTCAAGGCCCGCGGCTTCACCGCCGACCCCGCGCAACGTGCTGCGGCCAAACGCCTGCAAACTCTCTACACCGAACTCATCGGCTTCAAGGCTGCGCGCCGCTCCAGGTTGCGCAAGATGTTCGCGCGCCCCGCCCAGCCGCGCAGCGTTTACTTCTGGGGCGGCGTCGGGCGTGGCAAGAGCTTCCTGATGGACTGCTTCTTCAGTTCGGTGCCGTACAAGCGCAAGCGCCGGGTGCATTTCCATGCCTTCATGCAGGAAGTGCAGAACGACCTGAAGAACCACAATCACGAACCCGATCCCCTGCAGAAGGTCGCCGACCGCATCGCGGCGGAGACCCGCTTGCTGTGCTTCGACGAGTTCCATGTCTCGGACATCGCCGATGCGATGATCCTCGGTCGCCTGCTCGAGGCGCTGTTCGCGCGCGGCGTGATCTTCGTGATGACCACGAACTACCCGCCCGACGGGCTCTATCCCAACGGCCTGATGCGGGTGAACTTCCTGCCGACGATCGAGTTCATCAAGAAGACCTTCGACGTCATCGAGGTCGACGACGGTACCGATTACCGCCTGCGCACGCTCGAAGCCCTCGAGATCTACCTGGTGCCGCACGATGCGTCGGCCGAGCGCAAGCTGGAGGACGACTTCGTCCGCCTGGCTGCCGGCCCGGGCGAGACCGGCGAGGTCGAGATCCTGGAGCGCAAGCTCCCGGTGATCCGCAAGGCGGCGGGCGTGATCTGGTTCGACTTCGAGACCCTGTGCCGAGGCGCACGTTCGCAGAACGACTACCTGGAGATCGCACGCGAGCACCATACGCTGGTGCTGTCGAACGTGCCGAAGATGCTGCCCGGCAACGCCGCCGAGGCGCGTCGCTTCACCTGGCTGATCGACGTGCTCTACGACCACCGCGTCAAGCTCATCGTCAGCGCCGAGGTGCCGGCCTACGAGCTGTACGTCGAAGGGCAGAACGCCCACGAGTTCGTGCGCACCGTCAGTCGCCTGATCGAGATGCGTACGCGCGACTACCTGGCCGAGCCGCACCGGGTGGAATAGGGTCTTAGCGCGACCTGAGCGACAGTACGTTCACGCGCTCTCCGGTACGGACGAGCAACGCTTCCAGCGTGGAGACCGCGACCCCATACTCCACCACCACGTCGGCGATGAAGTAGTCACTGGACACGCCGACCCGATCGGCAGCCGGGAGATCCAGCCCCTCGGGCAGGCGCTCACCGAGCGACCGGATGCTCGTGGCGGGCTCCATCCTCAGCATCCGCGCCACGGCCTGCGCCTGCGCTGGCGTCGATCCAGGGAGGATCACCTGAAGGGACTCTGTCGGCGCGGTGTTGATGTTGACGGGCACGCGCAAAGGGGCGGGTGTGTCTGGCTGCGGCGTGGCGACGCCGCGTTCGCCTCGCGCGGGCGCACGGAGCATCTCGTTCAGCGCCGCGTCCCCCGACGCATCAGTGATCGTCAAGCGGATGCGGGCCCCAGGGTGTGGCGCCGGCTGTTGTGGCTGCGCCCAGGGTTCTCCAAGCCAATCGATACGCGTCGCGCGTGCGTCGGCATCGAGCGTGATGCGGGCGAGATCGATTGCGCTCAACGCGAGTTGGCGTGCCTGAGCCAGATCCTCCCGATCCGAGGCGAGCTCTATGCGCGCGTCAAGGCGGGCCAGCATGGTCGTGGCGAGTGCCGCAACGACAGCGACCGCGAGCAACGCGACGATGATCGCCGCGCCTCGCGGTCGCTCGAGATGCCGCCCCCTGCGGGGTGGCTTGCGTACGACGGGCATCAGGTACCGATGACGCCGCCGTCCTTCTTGGTGACGATCACGGTCGCCGAACGCGGACGGCCACCGCTGGCTTCCGGCCACTGGCTGAAGGCGAGCGGGTTGGCTGCGATGAACTGGTCCATCGACTGGCCGGCCGGCGGTGTCGGCGAGTTCGGGTGACCGCTGGCTTCGCCCGGGTGCTGGACGTTGATGAACATCGTCTTGCCGTCCGGGGTGAAGGTCAGGCCAGTGATCTCGCAGCCGGACGGACCCACCAGGAAGCGCTTGATCTCGCCGCTGACCGGGTCGGCACACAGCATCTGGTTGTTGCCCTGGCCGGCATACACGCCGCTATTGCTGTAGCTGCCGTCGGTCTGGATCCACAGGCGGCCGTCGGCGTCAAAGCCGATGCCGTCAGGGCTGTTGAAGGTATTGTCGGCGGTGATCGCGGCAGAGCCCGAGCGCAGGTCGCTGCGGTCCGGGTAGGCGATCGGGTTGCCGGCGACGACGAACAGGTCCCATTCGAAGCGCATCGCAGCGGCATCGTTGCCGGCTTCGCGCCAGCGGATGATCTGGCCGAAACGGTTCTGCGTGCGCGGGTTGGCGTCGTCGGTGACGCTGCGGCTGCTGTTGTTGGTCAGCGTGCAGTACACCTCGTTGGTGTCCGGATGCACGGTGATCCATTCCGGACGGTCCATCTTGGTCGCGCCCACGGCGTCGGCGGCCAGGCGCGTCTTGATCAGCACTTCGGCCTGGTCGGCGAAGCGGCCGTCTGCAGCCAGCGTGGCGTTGGCGCGCTTGTCCAGCAGCAGCCATTCGCCGGTGCCCATGAAGTCGCCGCTGGCCGCGCCGTCCGAGAACTTCGCCACGTACAGCTTGCCGTTGTCGAGCAGGCGACGGTTCTGCGCGTCCTTGCCCGGTACGAAGCGGCCGTCGGAGACGAACTTGTAGATGTAGTCGTTCGCCTGGTCATCGCCCATGTAGACGACAACGCGACGGTCGCGGGTGAAAGCGTAGGCGCAGTTCTCGTGCTTGATGCGGCCCAGCGCGGTGCGCTTGACCGGCGTCGAACGCGGGTCGTAGGGGTCGATCTCGACCACCCAGCCGAAGCGGTTCGACTCGTTCGGCTCCTTGGCGTAGTCGAAGCGCTCGTCGAATTCTTCCCAACGATAGCCGGTGCCGCGTGCGCTGATGCCGTAGCGACGCATGATTTCATCGCGCGTGTCCGCGCCGCTGGTGGTGCCGAAGTAGCCGTTGAAGTTCTCTTCACAGGTGAGATAGGTGCCCCAGGGCGTGAAGCCGTTGGCACAGTTGTTCAGCGTGCCGAGCACGCGCTTGCCGCTCGGGTCGGCCTTGGTGCGCATGAGGCTGTGGCCGGCTGCCGGACCGCTGATCTGCATCGGCGTGTTGCCGGTGATGCGGCGGTTGTACTTCGAGTTGCGGACGATGTCCCACTTGCCCTTGTGCTGGCGCACGTGCAGCACCGAGATGCCGTGCGCGTTCTGCGCCTTCAGCACCTTGTCGGCGGTCCACGGCGTCATGAACTCGGCACCGAACAGGTACTCGTAGTTGGTGTACTCGTGGTTCATGACCAGCAGGCCTTCCTTGTCCGACTTGCCCCTCAGCGGGAAGAAGTGCATGCCGTCATGGTTGTCGCCGATCTGGCGGGCCTGATCGGCGCCGGTGTTGGTACCGTCCGGACGCCAGGCCGGCGAGTCGATGAACAGGGGGTCGCCCCAGCGCGCGAAAACCTGGGCCTGGTAGCCCTCGGGGACGACGATGGTATCGGCGCTCGAGGTGCCAATCGGGGTGAAGCCGATGCGCGGACCTTTCTTCGGACCGTGACCACGGCCATGATCCATGTGCTGATGGGCATGCTTGCCAGCGTTTGCAGCCAGCGGCGCGGCCAGGAAGGCGGCGGCACCAAGGCCCACGCCGGACTTGAGGAAGCCGCGGCGCGACACGGTGCGGTCGACGATCTGCTGGAAGTGTTCGTTGTCGGACAGGTTGCTCGGCAGGTCGTCCTGGTCGAAATAGCTCATCTACGTGCTCCGTTGAGGGGATGGCTGGGAGCGCGCATTCTTGATAGCGCAGGTTGCGTAGGGATGAAGACAGCATTGCGCCAATGTTTATCGGATCCAAAACTGCGCGAAGCGATGAAAAACGGCATGAACGATGCATTGCCAGGGGTTCAATCGCTTCTGTGCAGGCGGAGTTGGCCGCTAATGTCATCGGGGCCCTCGCGTGTCCGGACTGCGAGGCCGATCGGCTGAGCGCCGTAGGTCGCATGTGCTTCTGCCAGCCAGTCGAGCAGCGCCGTGGCTTCACCGCGTCCTTCGAAGCGGAGCTCGCCGTCGGCAACTCGCACCAGCTCCAGTGACAGTCCGCGAGTGCCTGCCAGCTCGGCGAGTGCAGGTAGGGCATTGATCGTGCCCGAGGTGGTGCCGGCGTCAGGCGAACGAGCCTGGAGACTCGAGATCTCGGCTGCCGCGGCAGCGACCGCCTGCTGCTGTGCCTGCAGCCGCGGCAGTGCCTCGCGCAGGCGCGCATGTTCGCGGGCCAAGGACTCTCCGACGGAGACCAGTACCAAGGCGCTGATCGATGCCAGTCCGATCGCGACCAGGCGCCGCTCCCGCGCAGAAAGGGTCTGCCAGCGATCGGTAAGTACGGGAAGTCGTTGCAGGCGGGAAAAAACGGCCTTCATCGATCATCTCCTTGGGCCTGAGTGAGCTCGATCGCCGGCGCGAGGGCCGTGCGCAGCCTGTCGAGTTCTTCCGCGGTTGCGCCGGCGAACGCCACTGAAAGCCTGCCGGCGCCGAAGTCGAGGGCAGTTACGGATGCGGTCGGAGCCAGATCGTCGCGGGCTTCGGCAAGGCGGCCGAGCAGCGGCAACAGGTCGGCGTCACCGGCCGCACCGGCGCGGCGGCGCAAGTCTTCGAGTCGGCGGTGCAGTTGCGCCTCGGGCATCACCCGCGGCGTGCCTGGCAGTGCCGCGGCGAACCGGCTCGCAATGTCTGCGTCAAGCGCATCGATGGCCGAGCGCATGCGCAGGATGTCGGCAAACATGATCCCCGCCAGCGCCAACAACGCACTGGCGGCAAGGGCCAAGGGCAGCCGGAGGCTGCGTGCGAGGGAGGCACCAGCGGCGCCCACGGAGAATTCGCCATGCAGAAGGTCCGCGGCGGCGTCAGTCCGCCACCAGGCGTAGCGCTCACAGGCCTGGAGCGTCGCGCTCCCGAGCACAGCCTCGATCCTCGTCACCTCCGCTTCGCAGCCGGGATCGGCGTGCAGTCGGAGGCGAGGGAAATCCATCTCGTCCCGTCTGCGCGTGCGCAAGGCGTCGTCGACGAAGGGCATGAGCTGGTCGATATCGTCGGGCAGGGCAACTGGGCCCGCCTCGATCGGGTGCAGCACGGCGAGTCCCGGACGCAGGCAAAGTTGCAGCTCCTGCCGGCCGTCGGCGGTCGTCACGTCGCTCTGCAGTTCGGTGTAGAGGTGCCGCGGTTCATGGCCCGCCGTGCGCAGAGCGGTCAGCACCGTGCGCAGACGATCGCGTGCGGTGACGATCAGGTCCGCTTGCGAACCGGTCTCCGCGTCGTGGCGCTGGATCAGCGTGATGTGCTGCGCCTGCGGGGCATCCAGCAGGACGTCCTCCAGGGCGTAGGCGATCAGTCGCGGATCGGTTGCGGCCTTCCCTTTCGGCAGGGTGACGCGATGCCAGCTGCTCTGGCTGGCACCGAGGACGACGACGAGCGTGGCATCGCCGGGCCATCTGTCGGGCGTGCTGCAGCCATGCGCGCGGAGCGTGCTGTCGGTCTCGGTCAGGACCCAGTCGGCCTCGGCGTTCGCGGGCCAGTGTTCGTCGATCAGTACGTGCAGGGTCGGTCGGTGGGCGGATGAAGGACGCATCGGTGGGTCTGTTGAAAGAGGTGTCGTGTTTGAGGGGAACGCACGCTTCAGCGCAGGGGCATGAGCCGCATCAGCGGTCCGATGCCGGTCACGTCGATCGTGAGCTCGATCGCATCGGGGAGCTCCGACGGATCCGTGCCGGCGGGCGGCCAGCTCGTGTACCAGCGGCCACGGTGAATGAAGCGCCAGGCCAGCCGGTCGACGCCGTCGGCCAGCACCTCGCGCCGTTCCGGGCGAGCATCAGGCCTTGTTCGCAGCAGGCGTCGGTCTTCATGGCGGAACTGCACCGGCCGCATTCGGGCATGCACGCGCTCATCGACCAGCAGTTGAAGGACCTGGTGATCGCGCGGGCCGTGAAGGCTCAAGGTCGTTGTTCCTGGCGGTGGCATGGCTAGCCGGAGCAGATCATGCTCGATCCGGTGCGCGGCATGCTCGAGATCGCGCCAATGCGTGTGTTGGGATTCCAGATGGCGTTCGAGATCGCTCATCTGCGCGATGGCGCGATAGCTCAACGCGCCGAGGATGGCAAAGACTGCGAGCGCCACCAGCAGCTCGACCAGCGTCATCCCGCTTGTCGCGGGGCGGATTGGGCGTGGGGTGTGTGGCCGGCGCATCGGCATCGCTCAGGGCTGAACCAGCACATGGCCGGCCAGGTGCGCGCGTGGGTGCCCGCCTGCGTCACGGACCACGATGTCGATGGCCCGCCAGGCCGGTACCGCGGTCGTGGTGACCGTCTGTTCCCAGCGGAAGCGGTAGCGGCCCTGCAGCGCTTCGCCGTCACTCCGGCCCAGTGGCGGCGGAACCGGCCGGACGCGCAGCTGCGCGAGTCGGTTCTGCGCCACCCAGCGTGCAAGCGTGCGTTGTGCGAGGGCGTCGCTGGTGTCGGTTGCCTGCGTGCCAGCGCGCACCGCCGCGCTCAGCGCGACGGCGATGATTGCGAGGGCAATCAGGTTTTCGAGCAGGCTGAAGCCGCGCGTCGCGGGGTTCATGGTCCCATTGTCCCGGCCAGCAGTTCCACGCGGCCATTGCGGTCGCCCAAGGTCGCCCGCCAGCCGCTGGCGTCGGTGAGCTCGAGACGAAAGGACGGCGAGTCCGGGCCAAGGATGAGCAGCGTCTCCGCCGTGCCGTTTCGCCCCTCGACCTCGAGTGCGGACCAGCGCAGCGCGTCGGGCAGCCGGCGTTCCGCCAGCACGCTGCTGTCGGACACCTGCTGCCAGCCTCCGGCGGTGTCGCGAGCGAGGAAGCGATAGCCCTGCGGTGTGCGCTCGAGTGCCAGCGGCTGGCCCCGCGTCCAGGCTCGTTCGGCGGCGAAGACCAGGCGGAGTCGCAGCGCCTCCACCGCGCGATCGCGATCGCGCGACTGCAGCGCGCCGATGCTCATGTAGAGCCCTTGCGCCAGCATCGCCAGCAGGGTCAGCACGACCATCACCTCGATGAGCGTGAATCCGCGTTGCGTCCTCGTGCTCAGGCCCTGGATCACAGGTTCCACGAGCCGATGTCGGCTTCGGCGCCTTCGCCACCGGGCTTGCCGTCGGCGCCGAAGCTGAAGACGTCGATTTCGCCCTTAACGCCAGGGTTCAGGTACTGGTAGGGCGCACCCCAGGGGTCGTTGGGCAGGCGCTCGAGATAGGCCTTCCAGTTTTCCGCCCGCGGCGGGGCGCTGGGCGGTTCGACCAGCGCCTGCAGGCCCTGCTCGGCCGTGGGGTAGCGACGGTTGTCCAGGCGGTAGAGCTTGAGCGACTGCATCAGCGTGGCGATGTCCTGCCTGGCAGCGACCGCGCGGGCCTCGTCGGGGCGGCTGAGCACCCGTGGCACCACCAGCGCGGCAAGCACGCCCAGGATGACGATCACCACCATCAGTTCGATCAGTGTGAATCCGCGGCTGCGGTGGGTGGCACCGGTTGATTGCACGGGACGGCGGAGGAATGGAAAGGCGTCGGCAGGCGGGCAGGTCATGGCATCTCTCAGTTCATCAGGGTGTTCAGTTCGATGATCGGCTGCATCACCGCGAGCACGATCAGGAGCACCAGGCCGCCCATCAGCAGCAGCAGGGCCGGCTCGAGCAGGCTGGTGAGCGCCGTAATGCGGTTCTCGACGTCCTGTTGCTGCAGGCGGGCGGCCCGGTCGAGCATTTCGCCGAGGCGCCCTGTGGCCTCGCCGTTGGCGATCATGTGCAGCAACAGCGGCGGGAACTGGCGTGCGGCGCCCAGCGCGCGCGCGAGCGACTGGCCTTCGCGCACCTGCTCCGTCGCGCCAGCAACCGCCTCCTGCAGCGGCATCAGGCTCAGCACCTTGCGGCCCGCATCCAGCGCCTGCAGCAACGCCACGCCGCTGCCGCAAAGGATGGCGAGCGTGCTCGCCAGGCGGGCCGCTTCGAGGTTGCGCAAGTGGCGCCCGAGCAGCGGCAGCGCCAGCAACCGCGCATGCCAGCGTCGCCGCAGGTCGGGTTGGCGCAATCCGGCCCGTGCGGCCAGCAGCATCCCCAGCAGCATCGGCGGCAGCAACCAGCCCCAGTTGCGCAGCACGTCGCTGACCGCGATCAGGCCGCGCGTCAGCGGTGGCAGTGACTGGCTGCCCTGCTGGAAGACGGTGACCACTTGAGGTACCACGTAGGTCATCAGCCCGGTGACCACCAGCAATGCGACCGCCGCGACGATGGCAGGGTACAGCAGCGCCTGCAGCGTCTTCTGGCGGAGGCTGCCGCGCCGTTCGAGGTAGCCGCCGAGTTGCTCGAGCACGTCCGCCAGACGCCCGGATCGCTCGCCCGCCGCCACGGACGCGCGGTAGATCGGCGGAAACTGTGTGGCGAAGGCCTCGAGTGCAGCGCTCAATGCCATGCCGGACATTACCTCGGCGCGCACGCCTGCAAGCAGGCGTCCGACATCCTGGTTCTCGGCCTGGTCGATCAGCGCCGTCAGCGACTGCTCCACAGTCAGGCCCGACGCCAGCAGCGTCGCCCACTGCCGCGTCAGCAGTGCCAATGCGCCTTCGGCGATGCGCCGCCGGGTGCCACCTTCGCGATGCGCGCTGACCGCGCCGACGTCGAGCGGAAACAGCCCGCGCTCGCGCAACAGGGCGCGCGCGCTGCGATTGCTGTCGGCCTCGAGCACGCCCTGGATCTCGCGCCCTTGCAGGTCCACGGCCCGATAGTGGAAGGCGCTCATTCGCGCGTCACCCTCAACAGTTCCTCGGGCGAGGTGCTGCCGTCCGCGATCAGGCGCAGACCGTCGTCGCGCAGGCCGCGGGCGCCGGCGGCACGCGCCGCGGCACGCAGCACCGCTTCGTCGGCGCGATCATGGATCAGTGCCGTCAGTGCGGCATCGACCGTGATCAGTTCGTGGATGCCGGTGCGGCCGGCGTAGCCGGTGTGGGCGCAGGCGGGGCAGTCGCCGGCGGCCCAGGCGCGCGCCGGCACGTCGGAGCCGAACAGCGCGCGTTCCTCGTCGCCGATCGCGTGCGGGCGGCGGCAGGCCCGGCATAGGCGCCGCAGCAGGCGCTGTGCCAGGACGCCGCGCAGGCTGGAGGCGAGCAGGAAGGGCTCGATACCCATGTCGACCAGTCGCGTAACGGCCGATGCGGCGTCGTTGGTGTGCAGCGTGGCCAGCACCAGGTGGCCGGTCAGGCTGGCCTGCACCGCGATCTGCGCGGTCTCGAGGTCGCGGATCTCGCCGATCATGATCACGTCCGGGTCCTGGCGCAGGATTGCGCGCAGCGCACGGGCGAAATCGAGCTCGATACGCGGATTGACCTGGGTCTGGCCGATGCCGGGCAGGTCGAATTCGACCGGATCCTCGACGGTGACGATGTTCAGGCGGCGGGCGTCCATGCCCTGCAGTGCGGCGTACAGGGTGGTGCTCTTTCCCGACCCGGTGGGGCCGGTCACCAGAACAATGCCGTGCGGCTGGCGCAGCAATGCCTCGAAGCGCGCGCGCGTGTCCTCGGCCATGCCCAGCGACTCCAGCCCGAGACGCGCAGCGCCCTTGTCGAGCAGGCGCAGCACCAGACGCTCGCCATGCGCGGTGGGCAGCGTCGATACGCGCACATCCACCTGGCGGCCGGCCAGGCGCAGGCCGATGCGGCCGTCCTGCGGCAGGCGCTTCTCCGAGATGTCGAGGCTGGCCATGATCTTGATGCGCGACACCACCGCCGCGTGCAGCCCGCGGTGCGGTCGGGCGGCATCGTGCAGCACGCCGTCGCGCCGGAAGCGCACCACCGAGTCTCGTTCGTAGGGCTCGATGTGGACATCCGAGGCGCCGTCGCGCACCGCTTGAGTCAGTAGCGCGTTGATCATGCGGATGACCGGGGCCTCGTCCTGCGAGGCGAGCAGATCTTCGACCGCGGGCAGCTCGCTCATCAGGGCGCCCAGATCCAGTTCCTGACCGATGTCGGCAACGAGTTCGGCAGTGCTGCCGTCCTGGCCGCCATAGTGCTCGGCGAGCTTCGAGTCGAAGCACTCCGCGTCGACGCGGGTCAGCTGCAGCGGGCGGGCCAGCATGCGGCGCACCTCTGCCAGCGCCGACAGGCTCGCGTCGGGCCGCAGCACCAGCTCGGCCGTGTCCTCGGCCGCGCGCGCGAGCAGCACGCCATGCCGGCGTGCGAACGCATAGGGGATCGTCGGGTGCCCGGCTGCGCTCATTGCCAACCGCGCTCCTCGAGCGGTGCCGGCGCCTGGTCGTCCGCCGGCGTGCCGGCCATCCATTCGGCCGGTAGTTCGCGCGTGCGTGGTACAGCTGGCGGCGAGGTCCCGAAGGCGGGCAGCTCCGCTGGCGTCCGCTCGCCGGGCAGCAGCGTGCCGGCGATGCGTTGCTGTTGGCCGACCACGTAGTCGTAGCGCGATGCCGTGAGCCCGGCGTAGCTGTCGGCGTCGCGCAGCACGACCGGGCGCAGGAAGATCACCAGGTTCGTCTTGGTGCGCTTGCGGCCGTTGTACTTGAACAGGTTGCCGGCCACCGGAATGTCTCCGAGCAGCGGCACCTTTTCCTCGTCGGCGCTGTAGCTGTCCTCGATCAGGCCGCCAAGCGCGATGATGGCGCCGTCGTCCACCAGCACGGTCGATTCGATCGAGCGCTTGTTGGTGATCGGCCCGTTGGCGCTGTCTACGCCGCCGACCACGCTCGAGGCCTCATGGTAGATCGCGAGCTTGACCACGCCGCCCTCGGAGACCTGCGGCCGAACGCGCAGCGTCAACCCGACGTCGCGGCGCTCGATGGTCTGGAATGGATTGACCGCACCGCCGCTGCCGCCGGTGTTTGTGAACTGGCCGGTGACGAAGGGCAGGTTGCGGCCGATGACGATCTTGGCTTCCTCGTTGTCGAGGGTGACGAGGTTGGGCGTGGACAGGATGTTCGTCTTGCTGTCGCTCTCGAGGAAGCGTGCGAGCACCGCGAGGCTGGGCACGGTGCCGATGCCGGGCAGGGTCACCGAACCGGTGCCGATGCCGATGTTGATGCCGTTGCCCGGCAGGGTCGGCGTGCCGGCGGCGGCGTTGGTCACCAGGGTCTGAAGGTTGTTGCTGCCGCTGCCGAATCCGGTCAGGCCAATGATCGAGGTCGAACCGCGATTGCTCGCGGCGCCCCACTGCAGGCCCCAGTCGGCCGCACGTTCGGCGGTGATCTCGGCTACCAGTGCCTCGACGTAGACCTGGGCGCGGCGGCGATCGAGCTGCTCGATGACATTGCGCAGGTTGTTGTAGATGGCGTCCGGCGCCGTGATGATCAGTGCGTTGCTCGCCGCGTCGGCCTGGATCATGCTGCCGGCGGACAGGGCCGTGCCCGGCGGTGCGGCCGCGAAGGGGGCCGGTGCCGCAGCGGTGGGTGTCTCGCCGGTCGAATCACCCGAGCGGACCGGTGTGGCCGGGGGTGTCGCAGGTGCCGGAACGGCCATGGCGGCGAGGCCGTTGCCTGCCGCCGGCGCGCTGCCTTCGCTGGCCAGGATGGCACGCAGGGTTTCAGCAACGCGGGTGGCTTCGGCATTGCGCAGATAGACCACGCGGATGTTGCCGCCCGCGCCGGGACGGTCGATCGACGCGACCACCTGGCGAACGGCCGCCAGCCGCGACGGGCTGCCTGCACGCACCAGCAGGCTGTTGCTGTGGGTCTCGGGTACGACGGTTACCTCCTGCAGCGGGTCGGCGGTGCCGCGCCCACCATTGCCCAGCAACCGCATCACGGTTTCGGCCAGGTCGCGCGCCGCGGCGTGCTGGAGGGGGATGACCAGCAGGTCGCCCTGCGGAACGTCGAGCGAACCGATGATCTGGGCGATGCGCGCCAGATTGTCGGCGTAGTCGGTCACTACCAGCGTGTTGGTCGCAGGCAGGGCAGATACGGCGTTGTTCGGACTCACCAGCGGCCGGATTGCGGCAACGAGCCCGGCGGCTGACTCGTGTCGAAGCGAGAACACCTGCGTAACGAGGCCGGTGCCGCGGGGCGTGATGCGACCGGTCGCCACTGGCACTCCGTGCAGCTTGGCATCGGCCTCGGGCACGACGCGTGTGATGCCGCCCGATTCGACAACGGTGTAGCCCTGCAGGCGCAGCGCGGACAGCAGGATGTCGTAGGTCAGGGTGCGTGGCACCGGTGTGTTGGTGACGATGTTCAGGCTGCCCTCGACGCGCGGGTCGATGATGAAGTTGCGCCCGGTGATCTGGCCGACAGCCTTGATGACCGAGGTGATCTCGGCATTGGCGAAATTCAGTTCGACACGGTCGGGATCCACGTTCGCATGCGCGGGGCCGAGCACGAGCAGCGCTCCCGCCAGCAAGGCAAGCGGCAGCCATCGCCGTCGATGGCGTGCGGAGAAATGGGGGCATGGGGCCGGGTGATCGGCGGCGCTGCCAAACGGCAAACTGGGGCGGTGGGGCATCGGTCAGTCTTCTTCGGGTGGTTCCGGGGCGTCGGGGCGCGGGGACAGGCGGCGCTGGGCGCTGGTGTGCAGGGTCAGTTCCAGCCGCTGCGAGCCGGCGCCGAGTTCGACGCGGTCGGGCAGGATGCGCAGCAGTTGCCAGTCCCGTAACACCGTCTCGCCGATGCGGTGCGACACGCTCTGGCCGCCGTGCTCGAACAGAGCGAAACCCGTCCCGCCGGCGAACCCGGTGGCGACGCCGACGAGGGCGATGTCCGAAGGTTTGCCGGGGTGGTCGGCGTTGGTGTCCGCTTGGCTGTCCTGATTCGAGAACAGCTGGCTGTGAGCCACGGCCGTGGCCAGCGCGCGTGGGTCGACGATCTCGCCGGTCGCTGTCGGGTGCGCAGGCTCAGGCAATGGCGCCATCAGTAGCGGGGCGAGCAGTCCGGTGGCCGCAAGTGCCGCGATGGCAATCGCCCACGCCAGTCCGGTGATGACACTGGCGCGCACGTTGGAGGCGCTGGGCGGAGTGATGAAGCGGCGGAAGGACATGCTGGGCCGGCTGTCTGATGAAGCCCGCTTTTTACGACAGTAATGTGACGCTTTTTCGAAGCTGTCATGTTTCGTTCGGGTTACAGCTTGCGCGGCAGGGCGCCGGCCGCGTGTTCGTCCGCGCAGGTGCGGGCAGCGGCCCGAGCACGTACAATCGCGGCCTTCCTCGCCGATGACCAAACCGATCACCGAACCGCCGCGGCCCGATGTCCGACCCCACCCCGATCTTCGCTGCCGACGGCCCGCTCGCCGCTGCCATCCCCGGTTTCCGCGCGCGTCCGCAGCAAATCGAGATGGCGCAGAAGATCGCCGAGGCGATCAAGGCCAACCGCATCCTCGTGGCCGAGGCGGGCACCGGTACCGGCAAGACCTTTGCCTACCTGGTGCCGGCCCTGCTGGCGGGGGGCAAGGTCATCATCTCCACTGGCACCAAGACCCTGCAGGACCAGCTCTTCAACCGCGACCTGCCCACCGTGCGCGCCGCGTTGAAGGTGCCGGTGACGATCGCGCTGCTGAAGGGCCGTGCCAACTACGTCTGCCATTACCACCTCGAGCGTAACGCCCGCGACGGCCGCTTCCTCACCGCGCAGGACGCCGCCGACCTGCGCGCCATCACCCGTTTCGCCAAGCTCACGCAGACCGGCGATAAGGCCGAATGCACCGACGTGCGCGAGGACTCGATGGCCTGGATTGCCGCCACCTCGACGCGCGACAACTGCCTTGGCCAGGACTGCCCCTACAAGGAGGAGTGCTTCGTCATGCAGGCGCGGCGCAACGCGATGGAGGCGGACGTGGTGGTGGTCAACCATCACCTCTTCTTCGCCGACGTGATGCTGCGCGACGAGGGCATGGGCGAGCTGCTGCCGGCGTGCAACGCGGTGATCTTCGACGAGGCCCACCAGCTGCCCGAGACCGCGAGCCTGTTCTTCGGTGACAGCGTGTCCACCGCGCAGGTGCTGGAGCTGGCGCGCGACACCCGCTCCGAGACGGTGTCGGCGGCGCGCGACTGCGTGCCGATGATCGACCAGACGCGCAACCTGGAAAAGGCCGCGCGCGACCTGCGCCTCGTGTTCGGGACCGAGAGCGCGCGGCTGTCGGCCGCGCAGGCTTCCGAGCGCGAGAACTTCGACGCCCAGGTCGAGGCACTGGAAAAGACGCTGGGCGAATTCCACGCCGTGCTGGACACCCAGGCCGAGCGCTCCGAAGGACTCGCCAATTGCCTGCGCCGCACGGAGGAGATGGCCGAGCGCCTTGCCCGCTGGCGCAATCCGGCCGAAACCGATCTGATCCGCTGGGTCGAGGTATTCACCCAGTCGCTGGCGCTCAACGCCACGCCCTTGCATGTGTCGGACGTGTTCAAGCGCCAGCTGGAAGGGCATCCGCGTGCCTGGGTGTTCACCTCGGCGACGCTGGCGGTGGGCAAGGCCGACTTCGGCCACTACTGCCGCGAGCTCGGCCTGGCGTGGATGGATCCGCCGCCGATGACGGCCGTGTGGGGCAGCCCCTTCGACTATGCCGAGCAGGCGCTGCTGTATGCGCCGGCCGGCATGCCCGACCCGAACGCGCCCGACTACACCGAGCGCGTCGCTCGGGTGGCGTTGCCGCTGATCCGCGCCGCCCGGGGCCGCGCCTTCGTGCTGTGCACTTCGCTGCGGGCGATGCGTCGCATCCATGAGCTGATCGTCGACGGCCTGCAGCAGAGCGGCGACGAACTGCCGGTGCTGCTGCAGGGCGAAGGCTCGCGCACCGAGCTGCTCGAACGCTTCCGCCGCCTGGGCAATGCGGTGCTGGTCGCCAGCCAGAGTTTCTGGGAAGGGGTGGACGTGCCGGGCGACGCGCTGTCGCTCGTTGTCATCGACAAGCTTCCCTTCGCGCCGCCCGACGACCCGGTGCTGGCCGCACGCGTTGAGCACATGCAGAAGCAGGGGCTCAGCCCCTTCGTCCACCACCAGTTGCCGCGCACCGTCATCAACATGAAGCAGGGCGCCGGCCGGCTGATCCGCACCGAGCGCGACCGCGGCGTGCTGTGCATCTGCGACCCGCGCATGATCGAGAAGTCCTACGGCAAGGTCGTGTGGCGCAGCCTGCCGCCGATGCGGCGCACCCGCGCCGAGGACGATGCCGTGGCCTTCCTGCAGACCCTGCCGCCGCCGCGGCGCGGCGACTGAGCGTCCCGGCTCAGCCGAGCGGCACGAAGGCGCCGAGGATCAGGCTGAGGGAGGCGACCGTCGTCAACCTTAGACGCAGGGGCAAATACCACGCCGGAAAGGCCATGTGCCGGGCGAGCCGGCGGTCCAGCAGATAGTGCGCCACGAAGCCGAACACCAGCAGCGCGGCGGCCCCTGCGGGGGCGAGCAGCAGCGCCGGCCAGGCGATCAGGGCGGGCACGACGCTCCACACGAGGCAGCGCACGCGCCGGCCCTCTTTCAGCCCCGGTGCGCTCATCGCGAAACCCCAGTGCAGCGCACCGACGAAGCTCAGGATGATCGCTCCGTAGCCATACAGCGCATCGCTCCAGGTCCAGCCGTGGTGATGATCGAGCAGGCTCGCTGGGGCGAGCACGATGAATGGGATCAGGCCACCGTAGCCCAGCCAGGCTGCGGCGCGACGGACGGGGTCGTGGGAAGGCGAGTTCATGGGTGCAAAGGTGTTTGGAGAAGGGGACGGGAGTTCGTTTCTCTCGGAATGCTAGGCAGGGTATCTGTATTTGTCCAGGACAAACATGGTGTATTCTTGCGCTGGCCGGCGGTTCGCGCCGGTACCAGCTTCCGTGCCCGACTTTCCCCCGACACACATTCATGAATCCGAATCCCCGTTACCTCGTGATTGGCGCCGGCCTTGCCGGGCTGTCTGCCGCCCGCATCCTGCGCGAGGCGGGCTTCTCCGTCACTGTCGTGGACAAGAGTCGGGGTGTGGGCGGCCGCATGAGCACCCGGCGCAGCGACGGCTGGGTCTGCGATCATGGGGCGCAGTACTTCACCGCGCGGGACGCGGGGTTTCGCGCCGAGGTGGCCCGGTGGCAGAAGGCGGGCGCGGCTGCTCTGTGGTCGCCGCGGCTCGTGGTCATGGATTCCGAAGGTGTCCGCGCGGCGGGAGAGCGTACCGAGCGCTTCGTTGGCGTGCCGAGGATGACCGCGCCGGCCCGCCTCCTTGCGGAAGGACTGCCGGTGCGTTCCGGGGTGACCGTCACCGGCCTGCGGCGAGAGGGCGCTGGCTGGCGCGTCGTCTGTGCCGAGCAGGGCGAACTCGATGAGACCTTCGATGGCGTGGTTCTCGCGGTGCCCGCCCCGCAAGCCGTGCCGCTGCTCGCGCCAGTGTCTCCCAAGCTGGCGACGGCGGCGTCGCGCGCAAGGATGGAGGGCTGCTGGTCCGTGATGCTGCGCTTCGACCAGGCGCTCGGCCTGCCTTTCGACGCTGCCTTCGTCAATGACGGCCCCTTGCGCTGGGTGGCCCGTAACAGCGGCAAGCCCGGGCGCGAGGGGCAGGAAAGCTGGCTCCTGCACGCCAGCGCGGCGTGGAGCGAAGCCAACCTGGAAGCGGATGCCGACACGGTCGCGCAGGCGCTGATCGATGCCTTCATTGCCCTGGGCGGCGAACTGCCCCAAAGCTGGTCGGCGCACCGCTGGCGCTACGCGATCACCGAATCCGCGGTTGACGGCGGATGCCTGTGGTGTCCCGAACAGGGGCTTGGCCTGTGTGGCGACTGGCTGAACGGCGGCCGGGTCGAGGGGGCGTGGCTCAGCGGTCGTGCGCTCGGTCGCGAGATGGTTCGCAGCTTCCAGGCCCTGGCACGGTAATCGGACGGCAGGGCGGCGAGAAATCAGGGGTAGCGCATGGACTACGGCGTCGTCTGGTTCAAGCGCGATTTCCGCGTCGTCGATCACGCGGCACTCGCGGCCGCCGCCCGCAGGGGACCGGTGCTGTGCCTGTGCGTGGTCGAGCCCTCGCTGTGGGCGCAGCCCGACGCGGCAACCCAGCACTACCACTTCATGCTCGAAGGCGCGCGCGAACTGCATGCCGAATTGCGCCGCCTCGGCGGGCGGTTGCACCTCGTCGTCGGCGACATGCCGGCGGTGCTGGACCGGCTGCACGCACTGGCGCCGTTCTCCACGCTGTATTCCCACGAGGAAACCGGCAACGGCGCCAGCTACGCCCGCGATCGCGCCGTGGCGCGCTGGTGTCGCGAACACGGCGTGCGCTGGCACGAGTTCCCGCAGTTCGGCGTCGTGCGCCGGCTCACGGACCGAGACCGTTGGCAGCCGGCGTGGGAGGCGCATGTCGGCGCACCGCAGGTGCTCCAGCCCGCGCCCGTCTTCGTCCCCTTGCCGTGGCCGGCCGAGCGCGCGCCGGCTGCCGCCTCGCTCGGGCTGCCGGCGGTGGAGCCGGCGCTGCGTCAGCGCGGCGGGCGCGAGGCGGCGCTGGCCTGTCTTCACGACTTTCTCGATGTCCGCAGCGGCCATTACCGGGGCGGCATCTCGTCCCCGCTGTCGGCGCCGACCGCCTGTTCGCGCCTGTCGCCGTATCTCGCGTGGGGCCAGCTCAGCTTGCGTGAGGTGGTGCACGCCACGCGCGAGCGCATCGCCCGCCTGCCCGAGGGCGACCGCCGCCGCGCCGGCCTGTCGGCCTTCGTCAGCCGGCTCTACTGGCACTGCCACTTCATCCAGAGGCTCGAGAGCGAACCGGCGCTGGAGTTCGAGAACCTGCATCGCGGCTACGACGGCCTGCGCGAAAACGACTGGAGCCCGGTGCATTTCGAGGCGCTGGTCGCCGGTCGCACGGGCTGGCCGCTGGTCGATGCCTGCGTGGCGATGCTGCGCGAGACCGGCTGGATCAATTTCCGCATGCGCGCAATGCTGGTTTCGGTCGCCGCCTATCCGCTGTGGCTGCACTGGCGGCCGGTGGGCCTGTGGCTGGCGCGGCAGTTCCTCGACTACGAGCCGGGCATCCACTGGAGCCAGATGCAGATGCAGTCGGGCACGACCGGCATCAACACCACGCGGGTCTACAACCCGATCAAGCAGGCACGCGACCACGATCCGCAAGGCCGCTTCGTGCGGCGCTGGCTGCCGGCCCTGCGCCGCGTGCCGGACACCTGGCTGTTCGAACCCTGGCGCATGCCACCGGACCTGCAGGTGCGCTGCGGCGTGCGCGTCGGCGAGGACATTCCTGCGCCGCCGGTCGAGCTCGAGTCCGCCACCCGCGCGGCCAAGTCCCGCCTGCATGCGCTGCGCGCCCGGCCCGAGGTGCGTGCGGCCAAGGCCGCGATCGTCGAGCGTCACGGTTCGCGCAAGCGGCCGGCGAGGCGGGGCCGTAGGCCGTCCGGCTCTGCTGGGCAACTGCAATTCGAGTTCTGAGGGAGCCACCGTGCGCATGCGCAAGAAATCCGACCTGCCCACCAAGCGCTGCGCCTGCTGCGGTCGCCCCTTCACGTGGCGCAAGCGCTGGGAGAAGGACTGGGACGCCGTGCGTTACTGCTCCGAGCGCTGCCGCCGCGAGCGTCGCGCGGAAGCTCACGGCGAGGAGGTGGGCTGAAGTGGCTCTGCGCACGGTGATCTTCTGGTTCCGAAACGACCTGCGCCTGGCCGACAACCTCGCGCTGCGCGAAGCCTGCGCACAGGCCGATCGGCTGCTGCTGGTGTTCGTCCACGACTCTGGTGAGGACCAGCCGACGCCCTGGGGCTTCGTTCGCCGCGGACCGCATCGAAGGGCGTTCCAGGCAACCGCCCTGGCCGCGCTCGACGAAGCCCTGCATGCTCGCGGCAGTCGCCTGCTGCAGTGCGCCGGGGCGCCGGCGGAGGTGATGGTCGAACTGGCGCGGCGGATTGGCGCAGACACTGTCGTGTGCGAGGACATCCCAGCGCCCGAGGAGCAGGCCGCTGTCGATGCCTTGCGCGCGGCGGGACTGCGGGTGGAGACCGTGTGGCAGTCCAGCCTGCTCGATCCCGCGACGCTGCCCTTCGAGCCGTCGCGGTTGCCGCCGGTGTTCACCGCCTTCCGTCAGGTCGTCGAGGCGGCGGGGTGCGCGCCCGCCGACCCCTTGCCCGCGCCCGTCGTCCTGCCGCCGCTGCCACCAGGGTTCGAGGAGATCGTTGGAGATTCAGCAACGCCAGGTGAGCACCGGCCTGCGCCATCCGGGCTCTCGGGCCTGTCGGCCGCGCAGGCGGCGCAGGCCTCGTTCCCCTACTGGACCCCGGCCTTCGAGGGCGGGGAGCCCGCGGCGCAGGCGCATCTGCAAGGCTATTTCGCGGGCGATCTCGCCCATCGCTACAAGGCCACGCGCAACGGCCTGATTGGCGCCGACTTCTCCAGCAAGCTTTCGCCCTGGCTGGCACAGGGCGCCTTGTCGCCGCGCAGCATCCTCGCCGCGCTGCGTGCATTCGAGGCGCAACACGGTGCGAGCGACGGCAGCTACTGGCTGTGGTTCGAGCTGCTGTGGCGGGACTATTTCCGTTTCCTCCATCTGCAGCACGGGCGGCGCCTGTACCGTGCGAGCGGCATTGCCGAACATGCCGTGCCGCCCGCCCACGATGCCGCGGCCTTCGCGCGCTGGTGCCGTGGCGAAACCGGGCAGCCGCTGGTCGACGCGGGCATGCGCGAGCTGGCGGCCACCGGCTACCTGTCCAACCGCCTGCGCCAGGTCGTCGCCAGCTATCAGGTGCACGACCTCGGCTGCGACTGGCGTGCCGGCGCGGCCTGGTTCGAGGCGCAACTGGTCGATTACGACGTCTGCAGCAACCAGGGCAACTGGTTGTACATCGCCGGGCGCGGCACCGATCCGCGCGGCGGGCGACGCTTCAATCCGGACAAGCAGGCGCAGGAGCATGATCCGGACGGTGTTTACCGCCGCCTCTGGGGCTGCGAGACCGGCGCCTGACAGGCTGCCGCTGGCGTCGCGCGGCCAACTCAGAGGCCGTCGAGATCCTTCAGGATCTGCGCCACCGCAAACTCGAATCGCTTCTGCCGGTCGGCGAGTTCCTTGTTGCGCACTTCGCCGGCCTTCACGATGCTCTGGACGACCTCCGGCAGGGCCGGGTTCTTGTGGATGGCTTCGGCCAGTGCCTTGTCTTCAAGATGGCGCCGGGTTTCCTCGAGCGCAGTCAGTGCCTGCCGGTTGCGCTCCGCCAGACGCTTGCCATGTGCGTTCAGGGCATCGCGCAACTGGGAGACGATCTGGTCGTCGGGGCTTTCCAGCTTGCGCGTGGCCTTCGCGCGCAGTTCGGGCAGTACCGGGAGGTTCAGCAGCGTGCCCTGCGGCACCTTGTCGATCTCGGCCAGTTGCGGGTTGGCCTTCAGGATCGCGTCGACGGCCAACTCGCGCTGGCGTGGGGTCAGCTTGGTGTAGAGCTTGTCGGCGAGGTCGGCGACACTCTTCTCGCCGCGGAAGCTTGCGATGGCCATGAATGTCTCCCTCAGAGGCCGATGATGTTGGTCAGGCTGATGTCGGCCGGCACCGGTGCGCCGGACTGCACGCGGATGTTGCCGCTGCTGGTGTTGCCGATGACGACCGCCTGCTCGCGTTCGGGCAGCAGGTGAAGGGTGTCGGTTTCGTCGGGGCCGCGCAGGTGGTTGTTGCTCGCGTTCAGGCTGCGTCCGCCGATCTGGCCGATGACAGGCCCGCGGCCACCTTCGCCCAGCGCCTCGCAGTGGTTGTCGGCAAACAGGCAGTAGGCCATTTGCAGGCACTGGACCAGGGGGACGGCGCTCTGCTGGCCGCACATGCGGTTGCCGCGGATCGACAGGTTCGAGGGGGCGAGGGCGATCGCCCGCACGCGGTTCGTCGTCAGCAGGTAGGCGCTTTCTGCCGCGGTGGCCAGGTGCGAGATGCCGTAATGGCTCGACGCCGTGGCCAGTTCCCCGGCCGCACCGCGGGGTTCGATGGCGACCAGCAGCGCCCACCATTGCGCCATGACCGGCTTCTGGTCCGGGCCGGAGACGCGGTCGAGCGTGTTGTCGTCGATCGCAACGCGGTCGAAGGGCGGCAGCAGCCGGATCGCGGCGACCGGCCCGCCGATGCGGTCGGGGCCGATGCCGTGAAGGCGGTTGCCGGCGATGCGCAGCTCGCCGATCGCCAGGGCGCGCAGGCCATCAACGCCCGGGCTGTTGGCCGCCTCGCGGGCCACGTCGGCGATCAGGTTGTCGAGCACGTCGCCGCGGGTGATGTCCACCAGCTGCACGCCGGCGAAGCCGCGCTCGGCGTCCTCGAGCAGCAGGCCCAGGCGGCGGAACGCGTTGCCGCGCAGCATCAGGTAGCCGACCGCGCCGCCTTCCTCCATCAGCAGGCCGGCCTGGCCCGTGGCGTCGATGAGGTTGTCGGCGATCAGGGCGTCCTCCACGCGGTGGCGGATTGCGATGCCGTTGCCACGCATCAGGCTCACGCGGTTGGCGACGATGCGCACACGGTCGAGTGCCACCGGGTCCAGCCCTTCCTGCAGTACGATGCCGTTGCGATTGCGGGCGCCCAGACCGGTGATCTCGTTGCGTTCCAGTGCGAGCCCGTCGATGCCGGCACGCACGCCGTCGCCCATTGTGTACATCACGTTGTCGGCCACGCTGACGGACGAGCCGGGCAGCACGCCGCCGGTCGCGACGACGCTGGCATCGGCGCAGAGCAGCATCAGGTTGTGGTCGAGGCGGGTCGTGCCGTAGTGCAGCGTGGTGGCGTCAAAGCTGATGGCGCGCTGGCCGCACAGCAGGATGTTGTCGGTGATGCGCAGCTCGGCGCTCAACAGCTGGCTCTGCCGCTCGCGCGCCAGCGTGGCGATGCCGCGTTCGGCGACGATGGCGCAATCGCAAACGGCGGCCGCCAGCGCGAAGCCGGACAGGCCGATGCCGACACTGGTGCCGTCGCCCACCGCGACACCGAGCACATTCACATGTTCGATGCGCAGATCGACGACATTGTGCGCGGCGATCACCGCGGTCGTGCCCGAATTCCCGCCCGAGCCCAGCGCGCTGAGATTCTCCAGCGCCACGCCGGTGCACGCGCTGATGTCGAAGAGGCTGCCCGGTGCCGCGCCGGTCAGCAGTGTCGCCCAGCCCTGGCCGCGGATGCGCAGCGAACGCGCACCGGAGATCGTCAGCGGCGCGGCGATGCGGAACTCGCCGATGCCCAGGCAGACCGTGCCGCCGTGGTCCTTGATGCTGTCGATGGCCTGCTGGATGGTGGCCGCGCCGCTGTTGTGGCCTTCGGCGCTGACGCACACGCTACAGTCGCAGCCTTCGCCTTCGTGCAGAGGCGGCCACAGGGTACGGCAGTCATCCTCGCCGGACGGGAAGGTGACGACCGCCAGGCGCGCATAGTGATGGTGGATGCCCAGCGGGGGCGCGTGGTCGAGGCGCTCGATGCTGGCGTCCACGGTACGGGCGGCGAACACCCAGTGGTCGCCGCTGCGGAAATGCCCACCGCCGGCGGCCAGGCCGAACTCCACCAGCACGCCGTGTTCGAGGAACAAGCGCGTGCCGGCGGCCGGGATGCGGATCGTGCCGTGGCTCGCGGCGTTGTCCAGGTCCTGGAACACGGTGCCGTCCTCACGCCGAACCGCGCCGGCCTGGTCCCAGCGCCGGACGCGCGTGTTGCGCTGTGCCTGGGTGGCGTGCTGCGCATCGGTGGGGAACATGCCCGCCGGCAGCGGCGTGTCGAATTCCAGCGTGCGCGCGGTGTCATCCACGCCACCCGGTACGCGCAGGCGCCGCATTTCGCCCGGCAGGTTCTTCAGCTCGCGCCAGTCGTCGGTGATCTCCACCCAGTCGCCATCGTTGAAGCGCAGCACATCGTCGCGGCCGACGCTCTCCACCGTGATGCGGGTGCGTGCGGCGTTGATGTGGGTGACGCGCGAGGCCACGGTGGCGTTGTCGCGCGACCACTTGAAGGTCGCCGTGCCGAGTGCGCCACCGGCATGCACTTCGACACGATAGAGCTGGTTCTCCAGTCCGAGATAGCCCGCCGCGGGCGGCACCTCGCAGGGGTTGGGGGTGAAGTCCGGCGTGCCGGTCGTGGTACTCAGGCGTGCGGGCGAGGGCGCGGTGATCGCGGCCCAGCCCGGCACGTCCTCGTCCGCGCTGCTGCAGCCGGCATTGCCGATGTCGGGCAGCAGCTTCACCTGCCAGACCGTCTGCCGACGGCCGGTGGTGTCGACACCCACCGCCTGCTCGATCAGGTCCGGCGCCTGCACCGCGGTCAGGTCGCGCTGCCACACGTCGATATAAACCAGATGGCGGCCCTCCGCGGGCAGGGCCGGCGGGTCGGGGTAGTAGGGCTGGGCGGCATAGTCCACTGCCGTACTGCCGGTGGGCTCCGCCAGGCGGCTGTCCCAGGCGGTTGCGCCGGCGCCGTGGTTCTCTGCCAGCAGGCCGTCGACATAGATGCGCCCGCGCCCGATGGTGAAGCTGCCGCCCGTCGCCTGGATCAGGAAACCGTCGGGCGTGGTGCGCGGCACGACCGAGCCGCCGAAGGTGTCGAGCGTGCCGGCCTGCAGGCGGCGGCCAAGCTGGGCGACCCATTCGTTCCAGTCCGCATCGAGCTGGACGCGGCCCTGCTGCATGATGACGCCCAGGAAGTCGCGGCGGGCGTCGAAGCGGATGCGGCTCAGATCGAAACTCATGATCGGACTCCGTCAGGATTCATGGAACAGGCCGGCGCACAGCCCGACCCGCAGGTATTCAGCCAGCCGGATGCGCAGGTTGGTCTCGCGCTGCGCGGCGTACAGGTGGTGCAGCGCCCCCATCTCGCCCTCGTCGTCCGCACCGCGGCGGATCTCGGCCGGGGTACGGACGGCAAGCTGGGCGTAGGCCGGCGTGCCATAGCGACGCGACACGAACTGTGGCGAGATGCGCTGGTCCGCGGCCGAGGCCGGCTGGCAGCGGTAGCGTTGCGGCACGATGGCGTCCAGCGGCAGCCAGCTGAAGCGGATGCAGCCGGCCTGCTTGCGTGCGGCCCGCACCGGTGCAGGCCAGGTGTCTCCGCTGCCGAGTGCCGCGAACAGGATGCTGTTGGCGACGAGGCCGACCTCGGCGGTGTGCAGCTTGCCGATCACGCTGCAGGCCGCGAGCGAGAGTTCGGCGCCGGGCGAGGCGTCATCCAGCCCGGCGAAGGCGACGCGCGCGCGACCGGTGGCATCGATCACGCTGTCGCTGGCGGTGAAGCGGGCGCGCGGATGGGCACGGATGCCACCGACGATGCTGCGGAGGAGGGTGGTTTCGAGCCCGGCGAGTTCCAGGCGCAGGCTGGCGGTGTCGGGTTGCAGGGGCGTGGCATCCGGCGCCAGGGCGATGCCCGGAACCAGCGTGCAGTGCAGCAGCGTGAGCCGTGCAAGCGCATTGCCGCCCGCGTCCGGCACCACCAGCGGCGCGCCGGTGACGAGCAGACCGTTGAGGGTGCAGGCGGCATTGTTTCCGCCGCGGATCGACAGCCCGCCCACCACCAGCACCGGGCGGAAGCCATTGGCGGCGCGGATCTCGATGCTGCCGTTGGCTGCCACGTCGATCGCCAGTGTCTCGGCGTAGCGGCGGTTGTCGGCGATCTCGACCAGCCCGTTGCCATCGATCTCCGCCAGCGCCGCGGCCAGCGTGGTGTGCTCGGCCGGCACGTGGGCGACGGGGACGCCGCCCGGCGGTGTCGGCAGGCTGTCGCCGCGCTCGTACTCGCCGCCACCGAGTTCGGCGCTGAAACCTTCGCGCCAGTCGAGGCGGACGTCGGCCGGGTCGGGGGCGTCGCCGGGCAGGGCGATACGGCCGAGCTGCGGATCGATCGCGTACACGCCGTCGGGCGGTGGCGTATGGGCCCAGCCGGCGCCGTCGTCGGCCAGGTTGCAGATGCGGATGCGGTCGCGGTCGATGGCGGTCCCATCCACCCACAGCTGCAGCGCCAGCGCAGGGTTGTCGACGGCTTCGCCGGCGCTGGGACGGCTGCCATAGTGGCGACCGAGTTCGACCGCGAGGCGACGGCGCGACAGCGGCCAGGGTACGTTGTCCGGGCCGGCGAGGTGGCTGATGTCGTCCTCGGCCAGGGGGCGGTTGTAGAGCGGCAGGTCGTGGTTCAGCGGGCTGGCACGGTAGCAGCGCACGCCCGCATGGGCCGCGGGGCTGGCGGTGTGCGGGAAGGCCTGGATGCGCCACAGGTGCAGGCCGACATTGGGGATGTTGTAGCGCCCGCCGCCGTGCTCGATGCGGCGCACCTCGACCGTGCGCATGCTGGTGTCGAAGGGCGTGCCGAGCCACTCCAGGGCGCGCCCGCGGCGCAGGTCCGGCGACTGCAGCGCGTGCGGGCGCGGGTGGTTCATGTACTGGGTGGCGGCAAGGCGCTGGAAGTACTCGACCGCGCGCGCGTCCCAGCCGGTGACGTCGCGCGCAAGCTGTTCGAGGACCAGCGCCGTGCCCTTGCGCCGGCGCAATGCGATCGTGTGCGCCACCTCGGCGCGCGGGCTGGCCACTTTCGGCGCCACGCTGTGCAGGCTTTCGTAGCCGATCAGGTCGCCGATGTAGGGCACGACCCAGTCGGCACAGGTCTCGATGAACAGGTCGTCGTAGAGCTGGGCGAGGTTCTCGTCCATCGCGCCGATCTGCTCCGCGAACACGGCGATCAGCGATTCGAGCGGCCCGCGGGCGGCCTTTTCGTTCAGGGCGGCGAGGCGCTGCCGCTCGTCCGCGCTGGGCGCGGCGAGTTCGGCCAGCGCATTGCGTTCCGTGCGTTCGGCCACGGTCAGCAGGCTGTCGCCCATCTGCTGCGCCAGTTCGGCGTCGCGGATGCGATGGATTGCGGGGAGCAGCTCGAACAGGCTGCGGGTGTCGAAGCTCATGGCAGCACCTCCACCTCGAGGCCGTTCGTCGCCAGCGTCAGCAGTTCGGCCGGGGCCGGCACCGCCGTCAGCGAGGGCTGGGGCAGCGTGGCGAACAGGCGCGGGTGTTGGGCGGACGGCTGGCCGCTGCGGTGGAGCCGCGCAACATGGGCCGCCTCGACGCCGCGCACGCCTTGTGCCGCGGCCGCGATCTCGTCGAGCGACACCGTCTGCCCGAAGGCGCGCGCGGCGAAGGCGAAGCGCGCAAGAAGCGCGACGCGCACTGCGGCCACCACCGCCGCGGGTTCGAAGCCGTCGAGGGCGCGTACCAACACGCGGCAGCGGAAGCGGGCGTCGATGTGGTTCTCCAGGCGCAGGGGCACGAGTGGGTCGCCCCAGGTGCGCAGCGCGTCGAAGAGGTGACGGTAGGTGTCACTGTCCGCTTCGACCCGAGCGCCGCCGATGCCGGCAATCGTCACGAAAACCCCGCGCGCCGGGCCCGCAGGAATCCACAGCGCATGCGCCTTGTCGATGCCGGCGAAGGCGCGGGCGAAGTTGGCGTAGTCGGTGATCGACAGCGCGCGATCGAGCGTCAGTACCGTCAGCGGTGCGCTGTCACGCGCGTGGTCGATCGTCTCGGGGTCCTCGCCGCCGCTGGCCGCTTCGGGGTTGCTCGCTTCGCCGACGCCCAGCGGGCGGCTCAGCAGGGTGGTGAGCGTGCCCGCGCCGACATTGCCGCCTGCACCGATGCCCTTGCGGTAGCGCACGCGCACATTGGCCGTGCCGCTCGGCAGGCGCGCGCCCTCGATGCCATCGCCGAACTGGATGTGCGTATGCCCTTCGTCGTCTTCCCAAGTCTCGAAGGCGCGGGCGCCCGCCGACGCGGCGTAGACACTGGCACGTTCGGTCCACAGTACGTCGTCCACACGCAAGGCCAGTGTCGACCGCCGTCCGCTCGGCGTGCTGGCGCTGACGTAGGTCAGCGGGGCCTGCGCCAGGCGGAAGCGCTGGTTCGCATGGCTTGCGTCGCCGTCGCCGAGGATTGCCTCGATGGTTTCGCCATGCGTGGCAGGGGCGACGTTGGCATTGACGCGCAGCGAGGCGCGCGCGAAGACGTGCTTCAGCGGTGCCGCCAGTGTCAGCGTGGTGTCGTCGCGGTCGTGCGTGACCGCGGTGGCCGTATCTGCGATCCACGCGATTTCGGCCACGCGTGCGTCGTCCTTGCGTGCGGGCGCAAGCGCCAGTTCGCTGGCGTTGGCTTCCAGCGTTCCCGCGCGACCGCCGCGGTCCAGCAGGCGCAGACGCAGGCGCGTGGTGGCACGCCCCAGTTGGGCGACGAAGGTCTCGCCATCGAGTGCGACGGCACTGCCACCGATGAGGCGCGCCGCCGCTGCGAGCATGAACAGTTCGTCGCCACCGGACAGCGGCACGGCCGCGCCGTCGTCTGTCGCCAGCACGAGGCTGGCTGCGCCGGCGGCGATGGCGATGCGCTGACGCGTGCCGGATACCGCGATGGCCTGGCCCGGCTGCAATCCCTCGGCGCGCACGCCCAGGGTGAGCAGCTCGTCCTGCACCGGATGGCGCAGCGGACGGGCGTGGGGAGTGAGGCGTTCGCTTTGTGCCAGCACCAGCGTACGGCGTAGCGGGAAACGGCTGGCGGTGAGGTTCTCGGCGGTGTCCGGCGTGATGCGGGTGACCTTGCCCGAAATGCCGAAGGCGTTGCGGCTGCGATGCGCGACCGCACGGACGCGGTAGAGCTCGGTGTAACCCGGCAGGTCCGCGCTGCCTCGTCCGGCCTCGTTCGAAACCAGCGCGATCCAGCTGCCGCCGACGATTTTCGGGTTGTCGGTGTCGAGGTCGAGGGCGGCTGGGTCGAGCGCGAAGTTCTTCCAGTTCCAGTGCGCGCTGCTGGTGTCGATCAACTGCGCGATGTTGGAATCGGCATTGCCGAACAGGTTGGCGTCGGGCGCGTTGTGGCCGAAGAGCGCGGTGCGCTGGCGCAGTGCATGGACCTCCGCGCCGAGGCTGGCCGGGGTCATCGCCGGGAAGGCGCTGCCGAGCGGATGCGTCCACCGCAGGCGGGTGCGGCCGCCGGCAATGTCGGGCTCGACCGCCGACAGGACGCGCACGTCCCAGCGCTCGCTGCCCGGGTCGCGCTGGCGCTCCAGGCCGACGATGAGGATCGCGTCGCCCGGCGACAGCCCGGTGGCGACGCCTTCCAGCCACAGCTCGGTATCGCCGCGCCGGGGCCACCACGCTTCGGTGGTGCGCGCGGGCATCGCGTTCCACTCTGCCCGGGCGCAGATCTCGGCGATGGTCTCGAAGGTCTGCGCGGTCTCGCCCTGGCCGGGCACGCTCTGCACCCGGGTGCCGGCCGGAATCGTGGTGGTCGTTGTGGGCGTCTGGGGTGCCCCCGGCGTGTCCTGCAGGGTGAAGGCGAGATGTGTGCCGGCGGCGACGCCGGGCGCGAGGCGGTAGCCTATGAGTCGCGCCAGTTCGCCCACCGACAGGCGCTCGGTGGCGGTGCGCAGGTAGTGCTCCTGGGCGATGCGCTCGGTGTAGAACGACAGCACGTCGAGCGAGCTCGCCAGCGCGTCGGCCAGCGCGAGCGTGAAGTCGCTCGACTCGCGCGTGCCGAGGCCGGCAAGCGCCGGGTAGTCGGCGCTCGACAGCCGGGCCTGGATCGAGGCGAGGAAGTCGCCGTGGCGCCCGGCGCGGTAACTGATGCTCGGCTGGCCCGGCGGGTTCGCGATGCGTTGCGGCGTGTCGCTGCCCGTGCCGCTGCAGCAGTCACAGCCGGGCAGACGGGAGCGGTCGGTGCTCATCATTTGCCTCCGTGCAGGTCGAGCCGCAGCACGCCGTGCTCCGGGAAGTTGGGGTCGTTGGCCAGCCGTGCGATCTCGAGCCGGCCCAGCGCCATGAAGCCGTCGGCGAGCGGCCGCGGGTCGGCCTGGCCCTGACGCTGGAAGCGCGTGACCTGCACCGAATCCACGCCCGCCACGCTGCGTGCGGCGGCCTGGATCGGGCCGAGGAAGACGGTCTGCCCGAAGCTGAAGTTGTCCGGATGGAAGAGGCCACGGCGGCCATCGGGCAGGTTGCGGCTACCGAGCGCCTGCAGCAGGCCGCGCCGCACGTCGCTGCGGAAGTGCGCGCGATTCACGCAGACGAGCAGGTCGAGTTCGAGCGACACGGGAATCGGCTCGTCGATGCGCAGGTCGTGGCCCGCCATGCGGAAGCGCTCGAGGTGGGCGCGCACGTCGGTGGCGAAGCCGGCATCGACCGCGCGGCCAGCGCGGCGATCGACGGCAATGAACACCGTATGCCAGCTGCCGGTCCAGCGCAGCGTGGCCGTGGCGCGCTGCACATCGTCGAGGCGTTCGGTGACTTCCGCATAGTCGGCCGGGGTGACGGCACGCTGCTGGGTGCGGAAGGCCTGCGGCGCGCCGCGGCGCAGCGCAGCGGCGGTCTCCGGTGCGAGGCCGCCGCGCGCGGGCAGCGGGTTGGTGACCGACCGGATGCGACCCTCGCCGGTCACCGCATGGGCGACGCTGTCGGCGCCGACGTTGCCCTGCGGGCCGTTGCCGATGCGGTAGCGTGCGGTGAAGGCCATCCCGCTGTCGGGCCGGCGACCGTGGACGTCGTCGCCGAAACGCAGGCGGGCGCTGCCATCGTCCTCGGTCTCGAGTACGAAATGGGTATCGGACGCGCGGCTGGCCAGCAGATCGCGCCTTGCGGTCCACGGCCGACCGCTGTCGTCAGCGAGCTCGATCGCGGGCAGTGCATCGGCCGCCCGCCAACGCACGGCCGCTGCAGCGGGCGCATCGGGGTCGAAGGTCACCCGCTCGTGGCGGCTGCCGCCGTCATGTGGCACGACGCGCAGCACCGTGCCCTGGTGCGTGACCGGCCCCTCCGCAAGCTGCGGGCGGAAGCGCGGTGGCAGGGGTTCGGGTTCGATGCGCTGGCAGGCATCGCCCCGGCGTGGCGGATAGTGCAGCCGCGGTGCCGGCACGCGGCCCAGCTGTTCGCCGGCGATGCTGCGGCCGTGGTCCACCAGCAGGTTGTTGCCGAGCGCGATGCTGACCCCGTCGATCTGCCGGCTGCCGTGGGCGGCGTCGGTTTCGCTGGAAAGGCAGAGCGAGAAGGGTAGCGCGTCGTCGGCGTGCCAGCGGATCTCGGTGATCTCGCTGCCGTCGAGCGGATCGGTGAGCGGGTCGCTACCCGCGAACGCCAGCACCACCGTCAGGCGCACCGCGTGGCGGCGGGCGGGGTCGGCATCCTCGGGCAGACCGGTCAGCGGGCCGCAGATCTCCTGGAAGATCAGCAACTCGCCTGCGGCAAGATCGGGATGGTGGCCGCGCAGGGTTGCCGCCGTGGCGCCGGCCGGCAGGCAGCAGCGGGCATCGCCCCAGGTGTAGAGCTCGAAGCGGTTGTGTGTCTCGCGCAGGGTCGGTGCGTGCATCGGCTCGAACACCAGCGGTCTGGCCTGCAGCGCGTTGCGTTCCTCGGGCGAGTCCGCGTCGATGCGAGGCGGTATGCCGGGCACCCGGGTGTAGAAGCGGATGCCGGCTGGCAGTGCGAACGGACCGCCTGCCACGTCCAGATGCAGCCAGCTTCTGGCGTTGCAGCCTTCGTGCAGTGGATAGTCGACCAGCAGCGCGTGGCGGCGCAGGCTGGTACGGCGGCGCGCGGTGCCCAGGTAGGCTTCGGTGGCGATGGCGTCGAGCTGGTAGTGCTGCAGGTCGCCAACGTAGGCGATGAGCTCCGCGAGCGTGGTGGCCAGGTCGGCCGGACTGCGGTCGCGCCAGCCGGGGACCGTGCGGCTCAGGCCGTCGATGAGCAGCCGCCGAAGGCTGGTGTAGTCGCGTGCCAGGTAGTTGAGATCCGGCGCGGGCGGTGCGCCCTGCGGGCAATCGTGCTGCGGCGCGCAGTCGAAGTCGCTCGGGCATTCGACCTTGAAGCGGAAGTCGATGCTCGACAGGCGCGGGTCGAAACCCGGCAGGGGGTGCTCGCTGGCAACACCGAGGACCAGTGCGAGCCGGTAGAGGCTGTGGTCGCCCTCGCTGTTGGTACGCACCAGCAGCACGTGGTCGGCGGCGTCGAGCGTGGTGAAGAAGGCCTGCTCGGCGGCGTTGGCGGCAGGTGGCGGGGTGTCGGCCGCGGCGACCCACTCGACGCCGACCTCGCGGATGCGTTCGCCGCCGTCGATGCGCAGGTTGTCGCGCGTGAGGCCGGCCGGCACCGGCTTCAGCAGCCGGATCATCAGTGTGCGCTGGCGCGGGCTGCCGGCCGGTGCGTCGAGATCGAGCACTTCGAGGTAATCGATGCCGTTCAGCGTGGGGTGCTGGGCGACCGCCGTGCGGCGATTGTCCTCGCAGCAGGTGTAGATCGCGCTCATGCCTCGCCTCCGCGCTGGAAGGTCGCCGACTGGCGGCTTTCGTCACGGCGCACCACGTACTGCACCGTCACCGCGAGCCGCGCATCGACCGCGTCGACCGTGACCGACTCGACGGTGATGAGATCGCCAAGCCACTGCTGCAGGGCGCCGTGTACCAGGAACTGCGTGGTGGCCGCCAGTTCCGGGCTGTTGGGGGCGAACACGAGTTCGCGCAGCCCGCAGCCGAAGTCCGGGCGCATCACGCGTTCCCCCGGTGCGGTGAACAGCACTTGCTCGATCAGGCCGCGTATCCAGGCATCGGCACCATCGGTGCGCGTGGTGCCGCGGCCGTCGAACTGGTAGGGGAAGTGCAGGCGGGTGTCCATGATCAGCTCCCGATCACGCGTGTCTGCGCCGAAACCGGCAGCAGCGGCGTGCCGTTGGGGGCGCACAGGGCCTGGCTGTCCATCAGGACCAGCGGCTGGCCGCCGGAGGTGACGCGCAGCGCCGCGACCACCCACTGCGCGCTGATGCAGGGCGAGGGGCTGCCGGAGACGTTGAACGGGCAGCCGGCCACCACGTAGGGCGCGCTCATCGTCGCCGTCGGCATGCCCCCGACCAGCACCCGCGGGTTGGGCTGGGTCGGGCTGGCGGTGCCGCCGTGGGCGCACAGCACGCTGGCGCCGGCGTGGAGGAGAGGGCCAGGCATGCTAGGTCACCATCAATGCGCCGTTGTTGATCGTCACGCTGGGCCCCAGCAGCGTGATCGAGGCGCCCTTGCCGTTCTGGATGTAGATGCCGGTGTCGTTCACGATCAGCGTCGCCCCGGTGGCGCTCTTGAGCATGATGCCGCCGGTGGGGCCGGGGAGGTCGGAGATGGTCAGGCCGTTCTGCAGCGGCGTCTGGAAGGTGATCGCCGGCAGGCCCGGCGGCGTCGCCAGCGCCAGTGCAGGGATCTCGGCGGCGCTGCCCCAGAAGCAGCCGACCCAGATCGGAAATTCCGGGTTGCCCTGCTCGAACTCGATCCATACGCCGGAACCGATCACCGGCAGGGCGACCATGCCGTTCTGCAGCCCGGCGATCGGCACACAGGGCATGGCCCACGACGCCGGCGCCAGCCCGGCGACATCCGGCACCTGGACCTGCAGCCGGCCCTGCTGCATCGGGTCGATGTTGTTGAGCACCATGCCCCGGTACTTGCCGTAATAGCGTTCGCTCATGTCGGCACCCTCGGCGTGATGGAGATCAGCCCGTTGCGCGTCAGCTCGAAGCTCTGGCGGAACTGGCCGCGGCGGATCGTGCTGGTGACGCTGCTCACGTAGTACAGCCCGTCGTAGGCGATGCCCGCGCCACGCACCCCCACCAGCCGGCGCGCCTTCAGCATGCGGCCATAGCGCAGCACGTCGAGTGCGCCGCGTCCGCTCACCGCGTCCTGCGAGTTCTTGGCCTCCGCCAGACCGGCCGAGATGGCCTGCATCGGGTTCATCTTGGCCGTCTGCTTCATCATCTTCAGGTGTGCCAGGGGCGCCGGCAGCAGGCCGAGGGGGGGCTGCAGCGGATTCAGGTTCGGGATCGGGATGGGGATCGGCGCCCGTGTGGCGGCGTTCTGGATGAAAACGACCGGGAGCACGCCCTTGGTCGGATCAAAGCTGAAGTTCAGCGACTCGACGTTGGTGTGCGCATCCATGTCGACGTTGAGCGCGGGCTGGGGCGGACCGACCTTGATCTCCGGGCCGAAGTAGGCCACGTTGGTCATCGGCACCTCGCCCGGCTCGATGTAGAACACGTGGCCGATCTCGTCGGCGAGTTCGCGCAGGTAGGCGAGGTCGGTGCCCTGCTGCGCGGGGATGCGTTCGATCGGGATCGGCACGTCGGGGAACAGGGCCGGGATCGGCAGCGGGATGATGCCGAACGCGGCGTACTTGGCACAGATCAGCGCCACCCGTGCCTCGATCGGCATCGCCGGGTAGGGCAGGCCGCTGAAGTCGATCAGGTCCATGACCTTGGTGAGATCCTCGCCGGTCACGGTGATGCTGCCCGGCTGGCCGTCCTGGCCGGACTGGACCTCGACATGGGTGACGACGCCGTCGAACAGCGGCTGCGGCCGACCGTTCAGCGTCACGATCAGCACCACGCGCAGCGGCGGCGTGCCCAGGCTGGTGTTCTGCCCCACGGCGACGAGGAAGATTGTGTTCAGCGCGGACTTGCTGTGGACGCGAAAGCGCAGCTGGAAGCCGCTCACCGAGCCGGCGGCATGCGTGACCGTCGCCTCGTCGAACGCGTCGATCAGCGCCGCAGGGACCGGCACGGGAACGATCGGGCCCATCAGCAGGCTCAGGTGCAGGGCGCTAGACATCCGTGCCTCCCGGTATGCCTGCGGGCAGGGTGATGCGGATGCGGCGGCCGAGCGTGGTGGTGAGCTCGTCCGGGCGCATCGCGCCGTTGCCGTCGCACAGGCGCCAGTACTGCTCGGCGTCGCCGAGGTAGCCGGCGGCGAGGTTGTCCACCCGGTCGCCGACGGCCACGGTGTGATGTTGCAGCGTGGCGAAATGCTCGGGCGGCGGGATGAAGCGGCGGCGCACATAGGTGACGGGCTCGCCGTCCGGCCCCGTCCATTGCGCGGTGTCGAGGCCGTGGTAGCGGCTGTCGGGGACGAACGCGGGCGAGGTCAGCGCGTTGGCCTGCATGAAGGTTTTCAGCGGATCGCTCATGGCAGTCCTCCTATCCCGAGGGCATCGAAGCCGAAGGTGGCGGCCTTGCCCGCCAGCCGTTCGCGCGACTGCAGGTAGGCCATGAACAGGCCGCCGCCCTTGTGATCGAAGCCGAGATCGTCCACCGACAGGCTGCGCAGGCCGAGGGTCACGGTGGCGTTGATCGGGTTGAGCAAGGGGTCGAAGGCCTCCTCGACGATGGAGAAATCGGTGACGCGCACCGGCACGATGCGCTTGGCGCCCCACACGAACAGCACCAGCGCCGACTCCATCGGCGCGATCTCGAGCGTGCCCGCGGCGGCCAGCGCGCGTGAGGCGAGCAGATCGCCGGCCGCCGGATTGACGAGCCCTTCGAGCACCGCCAGTTGCGGCGCGATGCCAGCCTCGACGGTGGTGGCGTGACGATCGGGAAACTCGAGCTGGTCGGCTGCGTCGATCTCGGCCTCGATGCGGAAGGTCTCGACCGCCGGACCACGCAGGCGCAGCGCCTCGGCGCGGTCAACCGGCTCGCCCATGCCCTGCATCTGCAGGCTGCGGGTGAGTTTTTCCGGGTTGTATTGCAGCGCGATCACGCGCCGGACCTGGGCCGACTTCGGATCGACCAGCACCAGCCCGGCCTTGACCACGCGCGGGGATGAGGACAGGGTCATGGCGCGGCATCCTCGTTGTTGCCGACGTCGTCGGCTTCGGCCGGAGGCTGCGGAATAAAATGCATGCGCACCGCCTCGGCGCGGGGGCGGGTGGCCGTGTCCAGATGGGCGGCGATCCATTCCGTGTTCAACACCCGGCCTTCGAAGTCGCTCCAGATGCGCTCGTCGTGCGCGCAGCTGTAGCGTCGGCAGACGCCGGGGCGATGTGCATAGACGCCGCAGGCCCGGGTCTCGGCATCGTGGTGGACACAGTGGCCGTCCTCGCGCTTGCGGATGAAGTAGGGCTGGCCGAGATCCCAGCGAACCTGACCGGCCTCGATCTCCGGCACGCTCAGTGCGAAATTCAGGCGGCAGCACACGGCCTGGCAGATCGGCAGGCGGCTTTCGCAGTCGACGCTGACCTCGGGGGCCGGTGCAGCGTCGTCCGCGTCGACACGGATGCGCGTGCCAGGGCCGAGCTGTTCGCCACGCGCGTGCAGTTCGTCGTCCGCCCGCGCCATCGCCGTCGCGAGTTCTTCGGCATCGATGATCCCGCGCGCGAGCAGGGTATCGGCGAGGCCATGCACGATGGCCTGCAGCTCGGCCAGGCGTGCGGCGTTCTCGCCCAGCGCGGTGTGGGTGAAGAGACTGCCGCGCTCGAGCTGGGTGCCAAGCTCGGCGAGCGCCGTGGGGAGCGAGAGGGGCGTGGGTGCGTTCATGGCGAAGCTCTGCTGCCTTCCCTGTCGAGCCATGCCCGCCAGGCTGCGAGGCTGCGCTCGCGCGCGTCCTCGTCCGCGTTCCAGTCGTAGCTGCCCTGGGCGGCCCACAATGCGCGGAAGCGGTCCTCGCCATCGGTTGTGGAAAAGCCGCGTCCCGGCACGAAACCCATCTCCGCCATCAGAATGCCCTCGAAGACGCGCTGGGCGTGCAGGCGGGTTTCTGCCTTGGATGAGGCCATCAGGTTCAGCAGTCCGGGCAAGGCGGGGCGGCCGATCGTGACGAGCTCGTTTGCGGCTGGTGTGTGGTCGACGTGCAGTTCGTCCGGGGCCTCGTCGATGCGCTTCAGCAACTCGGCAACGCGCACCGCTGCTGGGCGAGGGGCTGTGCTGTCGTGGTGGGTGCTCGCGTTCATCAGCGCCCCCTCTACTTGGTGGGCCCGGTCGATGCGCCCGGATTCTTGTAGAACTCGTTGAAGGCGGACACGGCGCGGACGAAGGTGCGCGACGGCCCGCGATAAGCCTTCGCATGTTCGTTGGTGACCTTGCCCTTGGCGGGATCGCTGATCGTGAAGCCCCAGCGCAGCGTCGCGAAGATGTAGCCGGTATCCGTCCCCTTGGCGGCAGTCTCGAACGTGAAGCGGCGTTTGCCCGAGGAGCCGGGGTAGTCCCACAAGGAGGCTTCCTTGACGGTCTTGCCTTGCTTGCTGCCGTCCTGGCTACTGGCAGCGTTCGGCCAGTAATCGCGGTAGTAGGGCGAGACGGCCGGATCCGCCTTCGATGTCCTCGGGTTCGCGAGTGCAGCCGAGTGGTCGACGAAGAAGCCGGATCGGAATCCACTGCCTTTCGTGGCCTTCGTCATCATCTTGTTGCGGTCCGCCTCGTCGCCGGTCCATTGGTATTCCTTCCCGGTTTCCAGGTTCTGGTCGCGAACCACCTGCAGCAGGCGGATGTTCTTCGAGTCCGGCGCCTTGTCGCTGGCGGTGAACTCGATTGTGCCGCTCATGCCGTTCTTGGCGCCGGGATGGGATTCGGTCTTGAGGTTGACGTCGAAGTGGCCGTCCTTGACCGTGTGCTTGCCCTTGAGGTCGCGCTGTATATGCGGTGCCACTGAGCGCTGGATGCGCGCGGGTGACGACGGCCCCAGCACGCGGTCGCGCAGCGCCAGCGATGGCGAGGGCCGGTGGCCGAGGTGCTCTGCCAGCGTATGCGCCTCGCGCTCGGCGGCGTCGTCGGGATGGCTGACGCTCAGGGCATCGCTCGGGTGGACCTCGCCGGCGCCCTGCTGCGCCGTGTGGATCGCCTCGTGTGCCAGCAGTTGCTGGCGTTCGTCCGGTGGCAGCGCCGGGACCTCGCGACCCAGATGGACGTCGCGGCCCACTGTGTAGGCGCGCGCGCCGAGCGCCTCGGCGGCAGCGGCCGAGGCGGGGCCGGCATGGATGCGGACGTGGCCGAAATCGTGGCCGAAGCGCGCCTGCATGCGATGCTGCAATGCGTTCGGCATCGATTCTGCAGATTCGCTGGCGGCGCGCTCGAGCAGGTTGGCGGGCGAGGGGACGGTGGCCGTGTGGTCCTGCATGGTTTGGGCGGGGGCGTGGTGCTTCATGATTTCACTCCGCGCAGAATCGGGCCGGCGAGCGCGCGGCCGAGTGTTTCGGGCGGGGCGCTGCGGGTGATCCGCAGCGGTGGGGCCTTGATGCGACTGCGGCCGACGATCCCGCGCAGTGCGGCAAGGGCGTCGGCTTCGCCGTTCGTTCCGAGCTGGCGCTGCAGTTCTTCCTGCAGGGCACTGACCAGTGCCTCGGCGTCCTTCGGGTCGATGCCGTGCAGGACCAGACGGTCGATGTGGAGCACAAGCCGGCTCATAGCCACCCCCGCGTTTCGGCTTCGGATACCGGTTTGTCGCGCTTGGCGGCTTCGGCATGGGCCGCATGCAGCAGGTGCGACATACCCACGGCGGTGCCGGCCTCGGCGGCGAGAAAAGCGGCGGCGAGGGCGATGTTGCGGATCGAACCGCCCGGCACCGCGAGGCGGGCGAGCTTCGCGTAGTCCAGCGCGTCGAGTGGTGTGGCCGGTGGAAACACGCTGCGCCACAGGGCTTCGCGCTGGCGCTCGTCGGGGAAGGGGAAATGCACGACGAAACGCAGCCGGCGGGCGAAGGCATTGTCGAGCGCCGTCTTGTGGTTGGTCGTCAGGATGGCAAGGCCGCGATAGGCCTCCATGCGTTGCAGCAGGTAGCTGACCTCGATGTTGGCGTAGCGGTCGTGGCTGTCCTTGACCTCGCTGCGTTTGCCGAACAGGGCATCGGCTTCGTCGAACAGCAGGATGGCGCCCGACTCCTCGGCGGCGTCGAAGACCTGGCGCAGGTTCTTCTCCGTCTCGCCGATGTACTTGCTGACCACCGCCGACAGGTCGATGCGGAACAGCGCGAGTTGCAGGCTGTTGGCCAGTACCTCGGCCGCCATCGTCTTGCCGGTGCCAGAATCGCCCCAGAACAGCGTTGCGATGCCCAGCCCGCGCGAGCCGCGTGCGGCAAAGCCCCAGTCGTGGTGGACCGTGAGCCGATGGCGCACGTGCGTCTCGATCTGCCGCAGGGCGTGATGCTGGGCGTCCGGCAGGATGAGGTCGTTCCAGCTCGCACACGCTTCGATGGGCTGAGCGAGCGAGCCCATGGCGCTCGCCTGGCTGCGGCATGCGTTGCGCAGCCGGGCGGCCAGCGCATCGTCGGACATCGCCACGGACCGTTCGGCAAGTGCGGCAATACGGCGTGCGCTCAGCCGGTAGTGGCTGACAAGTGCATCGAAGGCGGCAGTCTGGGTGAGGGGGATGGGACGCGTGGCGAGCGCCTGCTGCCATAGTCGGCATTGGGCCGGTGCGTCCGGGCGGTTGACGGCGAAGGCTTCGGCGTCGGCTAGTGCTGGGTTGAGACCGGCAATGCAGACCAGACCGCCAAACCCCTTGTTGCGGCCAACGAAGCGCTCGACCGTTGTCGCGGGGGCGCCCTCCGTGTGCGTGAGCAACAGCGCACTGCCGAGCAGCATGGCGTCGCGCTGCCACAGGCGGGCGAGCGCGTCCTGCTCCGTGGCGATCGCCGGCAGGTCTGCTGCGCGCAGGCGGAACAGGCTTAGGCCGAGACGCTCGGCGAGCGCCACGGCGACGTCCTGCTGGCCGTCGGTGTCGTCGCCGTGGAGGACGATCGGGCCGGGCAGCCGACCGCGCCCGTCCTGCAAGGCGAGCAGGCGTTCGACGAGAAGGGCGTGATCAGGGCAGATCAGCGCTGGCGGGGAAACTGGTTCGAGCAGCGGGGCCAGGCGGGCGTCGAGGGCGCCGAGGCCGGCGAGGAAGTGCAGCACGTTCTCCGTAATGCGCAGCCGACCGCTCGTCAGTCCGGCGCCGTCGTCGACCGAGACCAGTTGCCATGTCCGTAGCGGACCCTGGGGCGCCAGCGCGCTCCAGTGCGGCTCGGGCAGTGCTGCCAATGCCAGGCCGAAGCTGGGCCAGGGGGCGGCCTGCCCCTGGGCCTCGGCGCAGCGTACGGCGAGCCGGCCGTCCATCTCGCACCCGGCGCACAGCAGGATGATGTCGCGCTCGAAGGGGCTGAGGCCGAAGCGCTGCGCCAGCACGTCGATGGCCGGCGGCGCGGGCTGCCGGGCGCGAAGGGCGTCGGCTTCGACCTGCAGGCGATCGAGCTCGTCGGCGCGGGCTGGCTCGTCGCCCAGCAAGGCATGCAGGCGGGCGAACTCGAGTACCAACAGTCGCTGGTTGGCGGTGCTCCAGTCGAGGTCGAGCGGCGCGTTCATGTGATTGTCAGCCGAAGGTCGAGGAAGCGGGGTGGCACGACGCCGTGGTCGATGATCGGGCTGTCGATGCCATCGACGCGCAGCCGCACGAGATGCGCGCCGGTCTCGGCATTGTCGATGACGAAGTCGAGGGTGGCGGTCGGCGCGGTGTAGGCCTGAGGGGCGAGTTCGCGCTGGCCGACGATGAGCGTGGCGCGCTGCCCGGCGCGCAGCTCGGGCGTGAAAGTGATGGTGACGAGGACATCGCCCGCCGGGTTGCGTGCCACGGTTTGCGGCAGGTTGGTGATGTCCGGGGCGAGGGTGAAGCCGAGGCGATTGCTGTCACGCGGGCGCGGCTCGCCCGCGCGCACGAGCCGCGCGCGTGCTTCATAGACACCGACCGGGAAATCGGCCGCGCGCGATGCGGGGATGCTGAACACCATGCGCCCGGATTCACTGGCGCCACTTGCCGGCAAGGTCTCCGCCACGGCGAAGCGTTCGCTGGCGAGCAGCACTTCGCGTGCGCTGCCATCCAGGTGATGGCCCTGCAGGGTGACGGCCTCGCCCAGTCGCGCCGCGGGCTGGCCGGCGGCCGGCAGCACGGCCTCGATTGCGGGCAGCGGCGGGACGAGATCGGGGGTCACCACCACGCCGCGTTCGCGCCCGGAAATCGGGTCGCGCTCGCCGCGTGTCAGCACCGGCAGCGGCGCGCGCGTAGACCGGGTCGCTTCGATCAGTACCACCGAAACCTGGTAGGCGGCGCTGGGCCGAAAACTCGACTGTGTCGCCGACCACAGGCGCGACACCTCCTCGGTGTCGATCGTCAGCGGCGTGATGCGCAACATCTCGAGCTGGTCGGCCAGGCCGCAGTCGGACAGTGCCCGCAGCGCCGGCGGCAGCAACACGCCGACGTCGGGCGAGGGCGTCAGCGCGGCACGGATCATCTCGCGCGTGAGGACCGGGAACTCGTGCAGCAACTGCATTGCGTAGCCCAGCAGGATCTCCGCGTGCAAGTCGCCACCACTGTAGGCAGAAAGCAGGTAGTTGAGGTCGAGCGCCAGTGGCGGGTTGCCGACCCGATGGCGTCCGTCCGGATCGTGGGCCGGGAGGCCGGCGTTGCGCCAGGCAGCGTTGGGTGCGACGCGATACAGGAACAGGTTGAGCTGGCTCGACTCGGCACCGTCGGCCGGCACGACGCGATCCGGTGCGCGTACGCTTACCGTGACCGTGTTGCCGATCAGTCCCGCCACGTTGTGGTTGACCAGTCCATCGTTGAGCCGGTCGCGCAGCACGGCGGTGACCCCGGCGATGGCGAGCGCGGTGCTCATGTGCCACCCCGGTTGCGGCGGTCGAGGTAGTCCTGGAGCGACATCGGCGCCGTGGCGGCGCGCTCGCGGGCCCTGGGGGTGGCCGCTTCCTGCACCGCCGTCACCTCGATGCGGCCGATGTGGATGTGGATCTCGTCAGTGGCCGCCGGACCAGCCTGACCGGGTTGCGGGCGAGCATCGAATGCAGACGACGCGCCTGGCAAGCGCAATCCGCCGCCACGCGCCGGTTTCGGTGGCGCAGGCGCGATGCGCGACCACGGCCCGGCGCCAGGCGCGACGCCTGAAGCGGGCAGCGACGCCGGGTCCGAGACCTCCGGCAATGGTGCGGCAGGCCGGGCAGTCGCTTGCCCGCTCGACTCGCGGCGTGGCGACCGAGCACCGGGTGACTGCGCTGGGGCGTCTGCAGTCTCTGTTGAACGTCCGGGCTTACGCGCGATGGGGCCCAGCAAGGGGGCGGGAAGGCCCTGCGGGAGGTTGGTGACCGACGCTGCAAGGCTGCCGGACGCATCACTTTCGGAAGCGGCAACGGATTCCCGTCGGCCCGTGTTTGCGGCGGGGCGGGCAAACGAGGCTTGCGGTGCGGCGATCGTCGTCGCGCCGGCCGTCCGTGCGTGTCCGGCTGTTTCGGCGCTGGCCGAAACAGCACGCGCTCCATAAGAAGCGTCCGCAGTTTCCTCTGGCGTCGCCAGTGCCGGCGGCGCGTGGAAGGGCAGGCGTGCGGGCGCATGCAGGCGTGGTTCGCGCGTCCCGCTGGCCCGCCTTGCCAGCCGGCTGAAGAGCCCTCCGCCCGATCCGCTCATGGCGTCACCCGTGCGAGGTAGGCGGCCCTTCGCAGGTCACCGAGGGCGAGGATCTCCTCCTCGCGCCAGCCGTAGCTGCTCGCCAGCAGATGAACCTCGTCGAGCAGCCTGCTGGCATGGGCTTCGATCTCCTCCCACAGGTAGCTGGCGATGTCGAAGGCGGCCTCGCCCGCATGCCCGCAGGCGGGACACCGGTAGCCCACCGCCAGGTCGGCCCAGGGATCGGCTGCTTCGATGGCATGCTCCGCATGCACCAGCAGCTGGTCGAGCATCGCGTTGTCCGCTGTCAGTCGCGCGTCCCCGGCGACACAGCCGAGGAGCAACTGGCGCGAGGCTTCGTCAGCGTCCGGGCAGTCGGCCAGCGCGGCCAGCTGGCGCGTACCGGGGCAGCGGAAGCGATGTCCCTCGACCTCGATCACATCGGGAACCGGCGTCATGGCCGGCAGTTGCGCAAGGTCGAGCTCGAAGCTCATGCGTTCCCCGCACGCCGGACAGTCGGTCCAGGCCGGGATCGCAGCGCCGAAACAGTCGCGCCGCAGCCGCATCAGCGCGGCATTGCAGGCGCCCAGCGGCGCATCGGCAAGCGCGTCGGGCGCCAGCCCCGGCTCGGCCACCGCGAACAGCAGCAGTGCGCGGTCCAGCGGATGACGCCGAGCGCCATGCTCCCAGACCGACAGCAGTTGTGCGGCGCTCAGGGCGGGCATGGTGATGCTCAGGCCGGTTCGTTGAAGCTGGGCTCGGTCGGTTCGCCGACCTCGTAGTCGCGCTCCCAGCCCTCGTTCTCGAGCTTGATCGTCTGGATCGCGACCGCGTTGGCGTTGGCATCGAGATCGGGCAGGGCTTGGTACTCCGAAACCCAGCAGCGATACACCTTGTAGGCGATCGCCAGCTGGCCGGCTTCGTTGTAGACCTCGATGATCAGGTCCTTGCGGAAGTCCTTGAGCGAGACTTCCGCACCGAGGCCGGAACCGAAGTTCCACACCTTGTTCGCCCACTGCTCGAACTCGCGGTCGTGGGTGACGCCGCGTTCTAGGGTGATCGCATCGAAGCGGGTACGGCCCGGCGACTTGCGCGAGGTCGAAGGGTCGCCGCCCTCGCGGTGTTCGACCAGTTCGGTGCTGCGCTTGAGGGCGCCCACCTTGCTGATGCCGGCGACGTAGCGACCATCCCATTTGACGCGGAATTTGAAGTTCTTGTAGGGATCGAAGCGCTGCGCGTTGACGCTGAACTGTGCCATGACGGTCTCTCCTTAGGCTTCGATCTGTCCGGCCATCTGCTGGATCTTGATGACGACGAACTCGGCCGGCTTGAGCGGCGCGAAGCCGACCAGGATGTTCACGACGCCGCGGTCGATGTCGTTCTGGGTGGTGGTTTCGGCGTCGCACTTGACGAAGTAGGCGTCGCGCGGGCTGCTGCCCTGGAAGGCTCCCTGGCGGAACAGGTCCTGCATGAAGGCGCCGATGTTGAGCCGGATCTGTGCCCACAGCGGCGAATCGTTCGGCTCGAACACGACCCACTGCGTGCCGCGGAACAGGCTTTCCTCGATGTACAGCGCCAGCCGGCGGACCGGCAGGTACTTCCATTCCGACGCCAGTGCATCGGCGCCGGCCAGCGTGCGTGCGCCCCACAACAGGTGGCCGGTGACCGGGAAACTGCGCAGGCAGTTGAGTCCGACCGGATTGAGCACGCCGTTCTGCGCGTCGGTCATGGTGTAGGTGAAACCCTGCACCCCGGAGAACGAGGCCGCGAGGCCGGCCGGCGCCTTCCACACGCCGCGCTGGCCGTCGGTGCGGGCGATGATGCCGGCGACCGCACCGCAGGGCGCGAAGTCGGCGAGGCGGTTCTCGCTGAGCGGGTCGGGCATGCGCAGGCGCGGGAAGTAGGCTGCGGCGTTGATCGCATCGTCGTTGCCGATCGTGGCGCGCAGGCCGTTGACGCCGGTTTCGGCGGTCGCGATCGCGGTGCTCGCGTTCGCGGTCCATGCGGCTGGCGCATCGATGATCAGCATCGCGCGCCGTTCCTGGCAGTAGGCGGCGGCAGTCGCCCAGGTCGCGGCCACCAGGTCGGCGTCGAACGAGGGCGGCGGAATGCACAGCAGGTTGAAGAGGTCCGCCGCCTCGAGCGCGTACAGCCCGGTGCGCGCGTCGCGGTCACCGGCGATCTGGGTGTCGATGATGGCGCCGCCGTCGGTAGCGGTGGTGGTGGCGTTCGCCGTGCCATCGACCGGACTCTCGTCGGCCGGGGCGGATGTCCTTACCCTGACGAGGGCGGACTGCGCCTTCAGCACCGTATCCACGAAGCGCGCGCTGCCCGGGCTGACGGAGACGTTGCGGAACGGTTCCGAGGCGACCACGGTGGTGCCGCCGGCGCGGTCGAGTTCCTCCACCGTCAGGTTGAACAGCAGCGTGTCCGACGTGTCTCGGGTGAGATGGTCGACCCGCGCCCGCAGGCGATTGCCCCAGGTGCCGGGGCTCGCGGCCTCGAGTACCAGGTTGCCGGAGGTGGTCGCCAGCGTGATCGTCGCGGTGTCGGTGTCGGCATCGCCATTGAACACGCGCACGATCAGCGCATCACGGCCACCGTGCTGGAAGAAGTGACTGACCGCGTAGGACATCGTGCTCGAACGCGACAGCCCGCCAAACAGGCGGCTGTACTCGGCGAAACTCTGTACGCGGATGGCGCGGTCGACCTCTCCGCGCAGGGCGCGACCGATGAAGGCGGTAATCGATGTGGCGACACCGGTGATCGTGCGTACGCCACTCGGAATCTCCTCGATATAGATCCCGGGGTAACTCAGGACTGACGGCATGGACGCTACTCCTCGGCTGTGCATGGCCGGGCGGAGCCGCGTGCCTCAAGGAATCGGGCGCGTTGGCGGGGCCGGCCTCGAAACACCCCGATCGATCCCGACTGCGGCGATGGCCGCTGCTCTTGCGGGTCGTACGGGGAACCAGCATGGGGTGCCGTTCCTGCAGGTCGAGCGGGAGAAACAGGACCTCATGCGCGGTGCTGCTGCTCGACTGCCCGATGGGGCCGTCAGTGCTACCAATCTAGATCACGTCATTACGAATGCAAATGCGGTTGCACTTATGTCGATGGATTAGTAATTCAAGGTGCTGCCCGGACCGCAAATGCCTGGATCGCTATCCTGGCGATCCCCGTCGCGGCCAACCTCCGCAGGGGCTGTTAAGCTCCTGCACTTTGAACTCGGGGCCGCGTGGCAATGAGTACCTCACAACTGCAATTGTTCCAGTCGGCAGTCATGCAGTCCTGGAATGCGATCGTCATCACCGACGCAGACCTGGCGGCGGGGTGCTGCGTGGAGATCGCCAATCCGGCGTTCTGCGCAATGACGGGCTATTCGCTGGACGAGTTGCGGGGCCGGCCCCTGAAGATGCTCCAGGGGCCGGACACCGATCCTGCGGTGATCGACCATCTTCGTGCCTGCCTGCGGGAGGCCCGGTTCTTCGAGGGCACCACGACCAACTACCGCAAGGACGGCTCGAGCTACATCGTGCGCTGGAACATCTCGCCTGTCCGCGACGACGATGGCGTGCTGACGCATTTCATCTCGGTGCAGCAGGACATCTCGGAGCACGTGCGCACCGAGCGTGAGAATCGTCTGCTCGCCCGCGCGCTCGATGCCACCAGCGACCCGGTGTTACTGACGGACGCGCAGGCGCGGATCATCTTTGCCAACACCGCTTTCGTCGAGGTGACAGGGTATCCGGCCAGCGAAATCCGCGGTAGGACGCCCGCGCTGTTCAAGTCGGGTGCGCATGATGACGCCTTCTATGCCGGCCTGCGCAGTTCGCTCGCCAGCGGGCAGGATTTCCGCGCAACCTTCATCAACCGGCGCCGCGACGGCTCGTTGTATCACGCGGAACAGAGCATCTCGCCGATCTGTGACGAAGCCGGACGTATCACGCATTACGTCAGCGTAAGCAAGGACATCTCGCAACGGGTCGACATGGAACAGGCGCTTCGTGACGCAGCGACGCGCGACAAGCTGACAGGCCTCTATAACCGTCACCGTGGCGAGCAACTGCTCGAGGAGGCGGCGGCAGAGGCGCGCACGGGTGGTGGCCCACTGACGGTCATCGTGTGCGATGTCGATCATTTCAAGCAGGTCAACGACCGCTTTGGCCACCCTGCCGGTGACCGCATTCTGATTGAGGTTTCCGGCATCCTGCGCCAGTCCGTTCGCGGCCGCGATGCGGTGATCCGCTGGGGGGGCGAGGAGTTCGTGATCGTGCTCGACGCTTGTCCGCAGGCCGCGGCGATCGATCTTGCGGAACGGATCCGTGTGCGCATCGCCGCTCACCGGGATGTCGAGGTCGGCAGGGTCACACTGTCGCTGGGGCTCGCCACACTGGCGCCCGCCGAATCGACAGACGAACTGATCGCGCGCGCCGATGCCGCGCTCTACCAGGCCAAGCGGGGTGGGCGCGACCGGCTCTGCGTCGCCGAGTCGCGTGGTTGAGAAGGGTCATGGGTCGTTGGCGTGGGCACTGCGTGATGGTGTGGAGGGCCTGGCCAGTCGATGTCCGTACAGCCTGCGCCGGCGAAGGGCCGCTGTTGTATCCTTCGGCTTTGTCACACGCGGCAGTGGCCCCGTACTTTCGATGAACGTCTTTGGTTTCGCCGGCTGGTCCGGTTCGGGAAAGACCACCCTGGTCGAACGGCTGATCCCCGAGTTCACGGCGCGCGGCCTGCGCGTCTCCGTTATCAAGCACGCGCATCACGGCTTTGACCTCGACAAACCGGGCAAGGACTCGTGGCGCCATCGCGAGGCAGGGGCGACCCAGGTGCTGATGCTGTCCAACGACCGCTGGGTGCTGATGCACGAGCTGCGCGGCGCTCCCGAGCCGACGCTTGAGGAGCAGTTGCACCTGCTCGAACCCTGCGACCTGGTGCTGATCGAAGGCTACAAGGCTGCCGCGGTGCCCAAGATCGAGATCCACCGGCCATCCCACGGCAAGCCGCCGTTGTGGCCCGAGAATCCGCACGTGGTGGCGGTGGCGAGCGATGCCGAGCTCGATTGCCCGCTGCCCCGACTCCCGCTCAACGAGCCGGCCGTCATCGCCGGCTTCATCCTCGACTATCTGGATGCCCAATGAACGGCAACATGCTTTCCTTTGACGAGGCCTACGAGAAACTGCTCGGCTTCGTCCGTCCGGTCCGCGAGATCGAGAACGTCGACACCATGGTGGCTGCTGGCCGGGTGCTTGCCGTTGCGCTGCACTCGACGATCAACCAGCCGCCGATGGACAACTCGGCCATGGACGGCTACGCGCTGCGCGCGGCCGACGTGCCGGCAGCGGGCACCCGCCTGCCGGTGAGCCAGCGCATTCCGGCCGGCAGCGTCGGTCATGCGCTGCAGCCGGGCACGGCGGCGCGCATTTTCACTGGTGCGCCCCTGCCGCCGGGTGCCGACACGGTGGTGATGCAGGAGTTGTGCGAGCACGACGGCGAGGATGTGGTGATCGACACCGTGCCGACGCCGGGCGAGGCCGTGCGCCGAATGGGCGAGGACATCGCCGAGGGCGAGGAAGTGTTGCCTTCCGGGCTGCGCCTGACGCCGCAGGCGGTGGCGCTGGCGGCCTCGGTGGGCGCTGCTCAGCTTCCCGTGTATCGCCGCCTCAAGGTGGCCGTGTTTTCCACCGGCAGCGAACTCGTGATGCCGGGCGAACCCCTGCCGCCGGGCGGCATCTATAACTCCAACCGCTTCATGCTGCGCGCGCTGCTTGCGGGGCTGGGCTGCGAGGTCGAGGACTTCGGCATCGTGCCTGACCGCCTCGACCAGACGCGCGATGTGCTGCGTCGCGCGGCCGAAGGCCACGACCTGATCCTGACCAGCGGCGGCGTGTCGGTCGGCGAGGAAGACCACGTCAAACCGGCGGTCGAGGCCGAAGGTAGCCTGGACATGTGGAAGATCGCGATGAAACCCGGCAAGCCGCTGGCCTACGGTCGCGTGCATGGTGCTGCCTTCATCGGTCTGCCCGGCAATCCGGTGTCGAGCTTCGTCACATTCCTGTTGATGGTGCGGCCCTTCCTGCTGGCGACGCAGGGCGTCAGTGAGGTGGCGCCGCCATCGCTGATGCTGCGCGCCGATTTCGACTGGCCCCGGCCAGACCGCCGGCGCGAGTTCCTGCGTGCGCGCATGAATGCGCAGGGCGGCGTGGAGCTTTTTGCCAACCAGGGTTCGGCAGCGCTCAACTCCACAGTGTGGGCCAACGGACTGGTCGACATTCCGGCGGGGACACCGGTGGCGCGGGGCGAGTTGGTGCGCTTCCTGCCATATGGCGACTTGCTGCACTGATCGCGAGAGGACAGAGAGAATGACTGTGAAAGTGTTGTATTTCGCCAGCCTGCGCGAAGCGCTGGGCCGGCCCGCCGAAGAGCTCGCCTTGCCTACCGGCGTGGCAACCGTCGGCGCCCTGCGTGCGCATCTGGCGGCACGTGGCGAGGGCTGGCAGGCGCTGGGCGAGGGGCGCAACGTGCGCGCGGCGGTCAACCAGCGCATGGCCGGTGCCGATGCGGCGGTGGCGAGCGGGGACGAAGTCGCCTTCTTCCCGCCGGTGACGGGGGGCTGAGCCGTGGCGCAAGCGCTTCCCTTCGTTGCCAGCGTCAGCGTGCAAGAGGCCGATTTCGATGTGGGGGGCGAGATCGCCGCACTGAGCGAGGGGCGGCGCGACGTGGGCGCCATCGCCAGTTTCGTCGGGCTCGTGCGTGATCTCAACGACGGCAGCGGTGTCTCGGCGATGACGCTCGAGCACTATCCGGGCATGACCGAAAAGGCGCTGGAGGAGATCGTGGAGCAGGCCCGTCAGCGCTGGTCGCTGCAGGGCGTGCGGGTGATCCACCGCTTCGGTCGGCTCGAGCCGGCGAATCGCATCGTCTTTGTCGGCGTTGCCAGTCCGCATCGGGGCGAAGCCTTCGCTGCGTGCGAGTTCATCATGGACTACCTGAAGACCCGGGCACCATTCTGGAAACGCGAGGAAACGCCCGAAGGCGCGCGGTGGGTCGATGCGCGCGAGAGCGACGATTCGGCGGCCGCCCGTTGGCAGCGCGGGGACTAGCGAATCGGACAGGACCCAAAAAAAACGGCGCCGTGCGGCGCCGTTTTTCATGCTGACCCGAGGGCTTACTTGCGGCCCTTCGGCTGTTGGCCAAGCGCCTGGAAGGCCTCGGTGGAGGCACGCGTCATTTGCTCGAAGGCGGCGCGCGTGGTGTCCATCGCCGTCTGCATCGCGCCCAGGGCGTTCTGATCGGCGATCGGCATGCCCTTGAACATCTTCTGCATGGCGTCAAACATGTCGTGGCTACCGCTCGTGAGTTGCTCGCCAACCAGCTTGCCGAAGGCCGCCTGGGTGGATGTCGTGATCTCGGCGATCTCGCGGGCGCAAGCCAGCATCTTCTCGGTCGTGGCCTGTGCGTAGTGAGCACGCAGGTCCATCATGTCCTTCGGGTCCTTGGCCGAGGACAGCGCCTTGGCGTTCTGCACGCCTTCCTCGAACAGGCTCTTCGCAGTGGAAACCTGGATTTCCATGATGCGCTGCGAGTTCTCGATCGAAAGCTGGGCGAGACGCATGGCGGCCTCGAGATTCTTCTTCTGAAGTTCGTTGAACTGATCCTGCTTCGTAGCCATACACACCCTCCGCTCGCGATCTGAATTGTCTGGGAATCCGTGAGGCACCCGGCACTTCGTCTGGTGGATGCCGAAATCATACGACCTTGTCGTCGTTCGGGAAGCCTCGATGACGACAATAGCACAGCCATCCTTCAGTCGCGCGCAAACCGCGGATTCGACTGGATAACCGGCGTGATATGTTGCACTGCAGCAACAGTTTGACGAAATGCGTCAGACCGCACACGGCGAAGCATTCAGCGGGTCTGCGGGCGGTTGGGAAGATCCTTGTCGGACCGTGTCGATTCGTCCGCCGATTCGCGTGGGAAATGCTGCGCCAGTACTGCGTGCGCCTCCCCGATTGCCGCGTTCAGTCCGTCCTCGAGTCGGCCGTCTCGCAGGTGAGTGAGGGCTTGCTCGATCGTGGTGAGCCAGTCATCTGTCGAGACGTGTTTGCTCAGGCCGCGGTCAGCGAGGATGTCGATCTCATGCTCGGCCAGCAGCACGTAGATCAGCACGCCGTTGTTGTGCTCCGTGTCCCAGACGCGCTGTTTGCCGAACATTGTCAGGGCACGGTCAGCGATCACCGCCTCGATCGGTTCGCCGCGGCCCAGGTGGCGCCACAGGTAGCGCAAGGGCAGGCTGGCCTCGACGCACACGCAGATCTGGCCACAGTGCAGGCGCTCGCTTTCGGTGATGCGTCGCTCGATGCGGTCGAGCCCGTCCTTGCCAAGCGCGCGTTCGGCATCGCGTGCGTCGAGCCAGAGGTGGCGCAGCAGGCGCATGAGCTTGCTCATTCACCACCTTCCCGAGGCGCCGCCGCCACCGAAACTGCCGCCTCTGCCCGAGCGAAAACCTCCGCTGGAACCCAAGCCGCCCGAGCGGCCGCCGCCCCAGATCACGGGGCCGCTACCCCGATGGAATCCGCCGGGGCCACCGCGGCCGCCGCCGCTGCCGATGCCGAGCACCAGAACGAAGACGAGCGCGGCGATGCCGGCACCGATGCCCAGCAGCAGGCTACCAGTGAGCAGCTTGACGATGAAGCCGGTGGCTCCGCCCGTCAGTGCCGAGCCGAGCTTGCGTCCGAACAGTCCGATCAGGAAGGAACCCGCAACCGGGATTGCGACGAAGAGAAATGCGCCGAGATCCTGCAGGCCCAGTTCGTCCGTGGCGCCAGCGCGGGCGGCCGGTAGCGGCAGGTCCTCGCCGCGGATGAGGCGCATCAGGCCATCGACCCCGGCCATCAGGCCGCCGGCGAAATCCCCTTGGCGAAAAGCGGGCGTGATCAGTCCGTCGATGATCCGGTAGGCGGCAAGGTCCGGCACGGCGCCTTCGAGTGCGCGCGCGACCTCGATGCGTACGCGCCGATCATCCTTGGCAACGACGACCAGGATCCCGTCGCCGACCTCCTTGCGGCCGATCTTCCAGCTGTCGGCGACACGGTAGGCGTAGGCGGCGATGTCCTCGGGCGCCGTGGTCCGTACCAGCAACACCACGATCTGGCTGCCGCGTTCCTGCTCGAATGCCGCGAGCCGATGCTCGAGTTCGCTGATCGCCTGTGCGCTCAGGGTGGCGCTGGTGTCGATCACCCGTGCCGTGAGCGCCGGCACCGGCTGCACCGCCTGGGCCAGCAGAATGGACGGAAAGAGTGCGGCGAGCGCGAAGGCGACGAGCCAGCGCGCGAGCGGGCCGAGCCATGCGGCAGGCGCCGACGCAGCGGCTTTCCCTGCGGAGGGATATGACGGGAGCGGTCCTGTCATGTCGCCGAGGCGTTCAGCGTGCGCCCTGACCGCCGAAATCGACCTTGGGCGGGGATGCGATCTCGGCTTCATTCGTCACCGTGAAGCTGGCTTTCGGCTGGTAACTGAAGACCATGGCCGTCAGGTTGGTCGGGAAGCTGCGTGCCAGCACGTTGTACTGCTGCACGGCCTCGATGTACTTGTTTCGTGCCACGGTGACACGATTTTCGGTGCCTTCGAGCTGGACACGCAGGTCCTGGAAGCCCTGGTTCGTCTTGAGGTTCGGATAGTTCTCGGACACCGCCAGCAGACGCGAAAGCGCGCTGCCAAGTTGCCCCTGCACCTGCTGGAAGCGCTCCATGGCCTGTGGGTCGTTCAGCATCTCGGGAGTGACCTGGATGGCGGTGGCGCGCGAACGGGCCTCGATGACGCGGCTCAGTGTCTCCTGTTCGAAGTTCGCCTCGCCCTTGACGGTTTCGACGAGGTTGGGAATGAGGTCCGCGCGACGCTGGTACTGATTCAGCACTTCCGCCCAGGCCGATTTGGTCTGTTCGTCGAGGCGCTGAAAGTCGTTGTAGCCGCAGCCACCGAGCGTCAGCGAGGCGCTGAGTAGCAGGGCCAGTGACAGGTGTCGGGTGATCATGAAAGGTCTCCGGGCGGACATGAGTTGGTCTTGGCCGACTTTAGCAGGTCGCGTCAGTGTTGGCGCAGATGCCGCATTTGAACGGGATGCGTCGCCATGTCGTTCTGGTCCCGGAGTTTGCCAGGCCGAAACCCGACGTCCGGTGTTTTTTGTTCTCGCTCAAGGTTTTGGCCGGCGACGGGCCGTACGCTTCGGCCTACTGCGAAACCGGCCGCAACTCCGACCTTGTCCGGCAAACGATCTTCAGGATGGAAACCCGATGTTCGACAACGCTGTTCACCCCTTCGACGCCCGCGGCGTCGCCAAGCGCTTCCGCCACGCCGCCATCTTCGGCGCCCTCGAGTCGCTCGAGGACGGGGAGACGATGCGATTCGTGAACGACCATGACCCGCTGCCCCTGCTGGGCCAGATCCAGCAACGCTACGGCAACCAGGTGGGCATCAGCTATGTGGCGCGCGAGCCCGGCAACATCGTCATCGACTTCCGCATCCAGCTTGGCGCGTCGGCAGAAGCCGCACCGGCGGTCGGCGCTGCGGCGGCAGCCGGAAGCTGCGGCGGTGGCCACGGCTGCGGTTGTTCGGGCGGCTAAGGCGAACCCTTCGCCCACGCAACGCATCGGGGCGGTCGGGGAGGTGCCTAGAGTACCTTTTCGATCGCCCTGATCACGTCCTGGGCGTCGGGCCGGACCCGGCTCGGGAAGCTGGCCACGACCTTGCCGTTGCGGTCGATCACGTACTTGTGGAAGTTCCAGCGCGGTTCCTCGGCCTGGCGGGCGAGTTCCCGGAACAGCGGATGCGCGCCAGCGCCACGCACCGGAATCGTCGCGAACATGTCAAAGCTGACGCCGAAGTTCAGGAAGCAGACCTCGGCCGCTTTTTCCTCGCTCTCGGCCTCCTGGTCGAAATCGTTGGACGAGAAGCCGACGACCTTCAGGCCCCTGTCCTTGTAGCGCTGGTGGATGGCCTCGAGTTCCTTGAACTGGCTGGTGAAGCCGCAATGGCTCGCGGTATTGACCAGCAATACCGGCTGCCCGGCGAAGCGCTGGGCGAGGTCCACCGTCTCGCCCGAATGCAGCCTGCGAAGCTGGTGATCGAACAGCGATTGGTCAGCAAAGGCGCCGGCGCCGGGCAGAAGCAGGGCGGCGCCGAGCAGCAGGAACGAGAACAGGTTTCGAGAGTGGGAAACGGACATGATCGGGACTCCTTCAGGTGTGCTCGATTGACCGTATGGCGCCGGCGTGGTTCGCCACGAAGCGCATTCAGGACAGGCGGAAACCACCCACCGCCTGCGATAGCTCGCGCGCCCCGGTCTCGAGCGTAGATACTTCGCTCGCCACACTGGCTGCCGACGCCGCCGTCTGATCGGCGAGGCGGGCGACCGCCTCGATCGAATCCGCCATTCGATGTGCGGCGACGCTCTGTTCGCGCAAGGTGCCCGCGATTCCCTCGAAAACCTGTTCCACGCGGGTGGCGCCGTCCGTGATGGTGGCGATCGAGGCGCCCGCCTCGGCAGCCAGCCGGGTACCGTTGCCGACGCGTTCGACCGCGGACTCGATGTTGCCCAGCGCCTGTGTCTTGCTCGTCTGGATATCGCCGATCATCCCGGTGATCTCCTCGGTCGCCGCAGCCGTGCGCTCGGCCAGCTTGCGCACCTCGTCGGCCACCACGGCAAACCCGCGTCCCTGTTCGCCCGCGCGCGCGGCCTCGATGGCCGCGTTCAGCGCAAGCAGATTGGTCTGGCCGGCGATATCCTTGATCAGTCCGACCACTTCGGCAACACGGTCAGACTGCTGGCCGAGCTGTTCGACGCTGGCTGCCGACTGGCGGATGATCGTGGCGATGCCGGTGATCTCGTCGATCGCGGCCTGGACGATGCGTGCCCCGGTACGCGATGACTCGCCCGATTCGGACGCCAGGGCGCGGGCCGCTTCGGCGTCGGCGGAAAGGCGACTCATCTCGGCGTTCAGGGCTTCGATCGCGGCGGAGATATCGTCCGTCGCCGTCTTCTGCTCGCGCATCCGCGTTGCAGCTTCGTCCGAACTTCGATCGAGCGAGGCCGCGCTTGCCGAGATCAGCTGAGCCTGCTGATGCACGCGCTGCATCGTCGCGGCGAGATTGCGCTGCATCTCGACCACCGAGCCCAGCAGTTGCGAACTGCGGACGTCGATCGCCTGGCTGCGAAGGTCGCCGGCACCAATTGCTCCGGCGAGCATGGCGACCTGCGCGGATTCCATGCCTTCGCGCTGCAGGCGCACCGCCATGTACATCAGCATGCCGGCTTCCACCACCACGTAGGCAGCATGCACGATGACGCGCACCAGTGAAGCCCCGGAATCGAACAGGTAGAACCCCCAGTTCAGTGCCTGCAGGTGGTTGAAGGCGAGGTGATGGATCGCGATCAACACCGCAGCCAGCAGCACCGGCTTCCAGTCGCGGTAATAGAGCAGGAACGCGAGCAGGACGAAGATCCCGAAATGCGCCTCGATTGCGCCGCCGACCTGCTGGATGTTGAGGGCCGAGAACACCATGAAGGCCGACGCGACCGCGAGGCGCGAGACCACCGCGCCCGGCTGGAGCTGGATGAGCAAGCCGGGTACGGCGACCGCAGGGAGGCCGACCGCGAGGGCGATGCCCCAGGTGCCGGTCTTGGCCGCGACGCCGAGCGCGATCAAGAGCAGCAGCACGAGCGTGACCAGCATCAGCTTGTCGGCGGCTGCACGGAATGGGCGCAGCGTTTCTTCCGGGCTGGAACTGTAGGACATGGCTTGGGACTCTTGTTCGTGAAGGGTGGCTAACAATCAGCGGACGATACAGGCGTCGGCCGGCGGTGCGTTCGCGGCGGCCCAACCGAGCAGCGCGCCGCTGTAGGCCAGCCAGCCGGCGAAGGCGATCCAGCACAGCAGGCGCAGACGGCGCGGGGGGCGTGATACAGGCATGGGCATCTGGGCTCAGAGGCGATCTGTTGTGCTTAGGTGCGGAGGTGAATGCATGGTTCCGACGGTAGTGTGATAAACGGCATGAAACGCCGAAAATTGAATGAATGGTTGGAAATTGATGCCCATTCTGGGTGCAGGCTGTGAAAAAGAAACGGGACGCCGAAGCGCCCCGTTTTTCGGTTGTTCAAATTGGCCTGCTCAGATCCCGCTCAGGTCCTCCAAGGCGTCGACGACCAGTCCCGTGCCGATGGCGATCAGCAGGATGTCGGCCCCGACGCGCACGTAGCGGTGCATGTCGGGCGGTGCGCCGAGACGGATCACGATCGCGGCGGGAGCGTCGTAGTAGATGAGGTCCCGTGGCAAGGGATGACCGATGCGCCAAGCCTTGAGCTGGCCCGGCGGCATGCAGCCGTTGTGTTTCCGCGCGAGGCCCGGCGGGCAGTCGTTGGCGCGATAGCGATCGGCGTAATAGTGCCGCACGACCTCGCGATGGCGGTCGTCGAAATAGGCGTGAGGGCGAACGTCGTCGCGGCCGTCATTGCGGTAGGCGCGCACTTCATTGCGGCGGTCGTCACGGATGGCTGGCGGGTCGCGATCGCGGCTTTCATCGCGAGTGCTTCGGATTTCCGGGGCAGTGGCACGGTTGGTGTCACGTCGGTATTCGCGCTCGCGGGCATTGCTTTGCGGACGGGTCTCGTGATGATCTCGCTTGTCCGGGCCGCGTTCGCCGCGTTCATGCCTGGCGGGGCCGGCCGTTACAGGTTCTTTGGCCAGCGTGGGTGCAGCCCCCAACATGGCAGCAAGTGCTAGTGGCAGCAGCGTGCGGGTCTTGAACCATGGGGGGCGCATGCGTTCTCTCCTGAAGTCCGGAATCACGCCGGCAGGCTTGCCGACGACCCGAGTCTATGCTCGGCAAGGCCCCCGCAGGCAGGGGCCTTACGCATTGTCACCAAAGGCGTCCGCATCAGAGCAGCGCGACTGCATCCTTCTCGCCGCGCTCGTAGACGACGTTGGCGCGACCGACCAGCAGCGGGTCGAGCGGGCCGATGCGGTCGATGTCCTTGTTGGCATAGGGCATCTTGTGCAGCACGTAGCGCAGGGCGTTGAGGCGTGCGCGCTTCTTGCAATCGGACTTGACCACCGTCCACGGCGCGTCCGCGGTGTCCGTGTAGAAGAACATCGCCTCCTTGGCCTTGGTGTAGTCGTCCCACTTGTCGAGCGACGCAAGGTCGATTGGCGACAGCTTCCACTGCTTGAGCGGGTGGCTCTCGCGCTCCTTGAAGCGGCGGCGCTGTTCCTCGCGGCTCACCGAGAACCAGAACTTGATCAGGTGGATGCCACTGCGCGCGAGGGTGCGTTCGAACTCGGGCACCTGGCGCATGAATTCGTTGTATTCGTCGGGCGAACAGAAACCCATCACGCGCTCGACACCGGCGCGGTTGTACCAGGAGCGGTCGAACAGCACGATCTCGCCCGCGGTGGGCAGGTGCTGGATGTAGCGCTGGAAGTACCACTGGCCGCGCTCGATCTCCGAGGGCTTCTCAAGCGCCACCACGCGTGCGCCGCGGGGGTTCAGGTGTTCCATGAAGCGCTTGATGGTGCCGCCCTTGCCGGCGGCGTCGCGGCCCTCGAACAGGATCACCACGCGCTGGCCCGTTTCCTTGACCCAGGCCTGAAGCTTCAGCAGTTCCACCTGAAGGCGGTACTTCTGCTTCTCGTAAGCCTTGCGCGACATCAGGTTGCGGTAAGGGTAGCCACCACTGCGCCAGTCGGGAGAAAGCTCGTCGTCGGGGTTGCCGCTGTCACCCTGCGCGCTGGCGTCGGCCTTCATCAGGGCGCGACGCAGCGCGTGGACGTCATCCGGCGATGCACCGGCGAGGATGGCCTCGAGCGCCTTCACGGCGGCGCCGGGGGCGGCTGCCTCGTGCTGCAGGATCTCGGTGAGGGCCACGAGCTTGGAATCCCGGGCCGCGGAAGTCGCCTGCTCGAGTTCGAAGCGTTCGATACCCTCGGGCGTGAGTTCCGGCGCCGTGTCGCCCCGCTGCACCGCGCGGGCGCCCCGGGTTGAACTCCGGGGGCCCGACGGCGTGTCGGACGGGGTGCTGGTACCGCGCTTGCGCGCATTCGGGGTCGTTTCGCGTTCGTTCGTTGTCATCCTTGGCCCTCCGCGGTTGTCCGACTCCACTTTACTACCAGACAGGGCCTGTGTTTCCGAAATGCACCGGACCGCTTACTCAGAGCCTGAAGCGGCCCACCGCAGCCTGCAGTTCGGCAGCCCGGGCCGAGAGGTCGCGCGCTGCACCGGCGGCCTCGCGCACCGCGCCGCTGTTGTTCTCGCTCATCGTTGCAATCTGCTCGACGTTGCGCGCGATCTCGGTGCTGGCAGTCGATTGCTCGACGAGTGCCTGCGAGATCTCCTCGACCGCAGAGACCACTTCGCGCGAGCCGGAGTTGATGTCCTCGATGGCCTTGCCTGCGCGGTCCGACACCTCCACGCTGCTGCGCACGTTCTCGCTCTGCCGGCGCATGGTCTGGACCGCACGCTCAGTCCCGGAGTGAATCTCGCTGACGATGCGGGCGATCTGGTCGGTCGAGCTGGAGGTCCGCTCGGCTAGCTTGCGCACCTCGTCGGCCACGACGGCGAAGCCGCGTCCCTGGTCGCCGGCACGTGCCGCCTCGATCGCGGCGTTGAGCGCCAACAGGTTGGTCTGGTCCGCGAGTTCGCGGATGATCGTCACCACCGACGCGATCTCCCGGGAATGCTCACCGAGTTCCTCGATGCTCTGCGTCGCCTCGGACACTTCACGCGCTATGCGGTTGATGTCGGCCACCACGTTGCGGATGGCGTCCGAGCCGCTGCGCGCGGCTTCACCGGATTGCTTCGCCATGCGGTCGGCGTCGGTCGCGGAGTTCGATACGTGGTTGATGCTGACGGTCATCTCTTCCACCGAGGCCGCCATCGACGTTGCGGCCTGGGATTGCTCGTCGCTCGCCGACGCGATGCTGTCGGAGGCGGCGGAGAGCTGCTCGCTGGCTGCAGCGATGTGATTTGCATTGTCACTGATTATGCCGACGAGGCCCTTCAGCTGGTTCACCATCTCCCGTAGTGCGAACAGCATGCTCGAGCGGTCGCTGGCACGAAGCGCGATGTCGACCGTCAAATCGCCGTTCGCGACCTGGCGCAGCAGCCTGTTGGCGTAGGCCGGCTCGCCCCCCACCTGATTCATCACCGCACGATAGATCATGAGGCCAGTGACGCCGCCGAGCACGAGGCCGACAGCCATAAGCACCATCGTTATCGCGAGGGCGCGCGCGCCATCGGCCGAAGCGGCAGCCGCGTCGCTGTTCGCACGCGCCACCTGGGCCGCATTGATCTCGTCGAGGGTGATGCCGAGCGCGCGGGAGACCGGCAGCATCGCCTCGTACTGGCGACCATATCGCTCAAGGGCCTCGGCGAAACCGTTGAAGTCCTCGGCCTTCGAGGTCTCGATCATGGTGGTGATGGTCGCATCCAGTCCGACATAGTGCTGACGCCATTCCTTGTACTGCGAAAGCATCGTGTCGTGCTGGCGCTGCGCGTCGGCCGAGATTCTCGGGAGCTTGTCGACTTCGGCAAGGCGTTGTTCGACGGTCGCCCACGATGCGGCGCGCGCCTTGGTGACCTCGTTGAGCACAGCCGTGGTCTGCTCGGCCGGGAAACGCAGGTTCAGTACCTCGAGAGTCTGGCTGCGTATTCTCATGCGCTCGACGTTGAGTACGCCATAGCCGACCGTGGCCGGCAGGCGCCGGTTGGCTAGATCATCGATGTCCTCGGTCATCGACTGCTCGCTGACGATCGCGTAGCCACCGACAAACAGCAGCAAAGCCAGGATCGTGCCGAAGCCCAGCGATAGCAGGGCTCGCAAACTCATGTCCTTCATGAAAACTCCTCAGTGCAGTGGGGGAGCCACGTCGACTGCAGCTGCAGTCGTGTGACTCATTCTTCTTTTGGCGTTGCAACGCCGCTGCCCGGTTTCGGACCTGTAGTGTCCATATCGACAACAACGTGCCCAACTTGAGCATTAATTGCCGTTGGTTGTCCAGGACAGTTCGCCTCGGCTGTGACATCTGCCTCAAGCCAATCCTTGTCGAAGGGACGCGCTAGAATCGCGCTCTTCCCAATCAAACGTCCGCGCGCGGGTGCGCGGTCAATGAACTCGAAATGCCCCTGAGCCCCGAGGCCCAATCCCTGCTTGCCATGGCATACCGTGTCGGTGCGCCGAAGTTCCACGAGCTCTCGCCGGCACAGGCCCGCCATTCTTTCCAGAAGCTGCAGTTCGCCTTCCGGCCGGAGGCGCCGGCCGTCGCAGCCACCACCGAAGTGCCGATGGCGCGCCCCGATGGCTCGGCTCTGCTGGCGCGGCTATACCGGCCGCTGTCGAGCCAGCCGCGCGATGTGCTGCCGCTGCTGATCTTCCTGCACGGCGGTGGCTGGTGCGTGGGCGATGTGACGAGCTACGACGTGCTGTGCCGCGAACTGGCCAACCTGTCCGGGTGTGCGGTGTTGTCGGTCGATTACCGCCTGGCGCCCGAGCATCCGTTTCCGGCGGCGCTGGACGATGCGGCCTTCGCATTCCGCTGGGCCGTCGAGCAGGCGGATCTGCTGGGGATCGATCCGGAACGGATCGCGCTGGGTGGCGACAGTGCAGGCGGCAACCTTTCGATCGTCACCGCGCTGGATCTGCGCGGCGCCGCGATCGCGCCGCGCTTCCTGCTGCTGGTCTATCCCTGCACCGAGATCGTCAGCGCGCGGCCTTCACGCCAGCGTTATGCAGAAGGCTACTTCCTGGACACCGGGACGTTGCAGTGGTTCTTCGAGCGTTATCTGCCGGCGGGCAACAGCGAGGACTGGCGCGCGTCGCCGATGCGGGCGGAATCCCTGCAGGGACTGCCGCCGGTGCTGATGGTGACGGCCGAGTTCGACCCGCTGGTCGATGACTGCCTTGCGTTCGCGGCGCGCCTGCGCGACGAAGGCGTCGACACCGAATACCTGCAGGTCGATGGCGTGGTGCACGGATTCCTGACGCTCGGCAAGCAGTTTCCGCAGGCGGCACAGGCCATCTACGCCGCTGCGCGCGCACTGGCGCGCGCCCTGAATTCTGGAGACTGAACGGGCCTTCAGTCGCCGGTGACGACCGCCAGCATCTGCTGGCGGGTTTCGCGTGCAGCTGCGACAAGCGCATTGAACTCGGCCCGTCCGTCGTCGCCAAGGCTGGCCTCGAGCAGCTCGGGCCGGTGACCGAGGCCAAGGATGTCAGCGAACGGGTTGGGGGTCTCGGCCGCCTGGATCGCGAGGAACAGCACGTCGCCCAGCGAGCGCGGCGGCCAGGTGATCGGCGTGACGAGGTCCACGTTGACGGCATCGATGATCTGCTCGGGCAGCTCGAAGGCCTCGAGCACCGCCTGACGCACCGCCGTTTCCCACTTGAGGACAAACTGCGCGAATTCGCGCAGATCGCTTTCGATGGCGGGTCGCCTGGCGGCCATCGCCATCAGGTAGAACTGGCCCATGTGCGTCATCAGCCCTGCCAGCAATGCGGTGTCGGGGTTGCCGCGCCCGAGGTGGCGCGCAAAGGCGTAGGCCCACGACGCCACATCGATCGAATGCATCCACAGGCCGGAGGCGACCAGCTGCATCTGGCGCGAGCGTTGGTCGCGGGCGAGCTGGTCGGCAGCAACCGCATAGGCCAGGCAGCGCAGCGCCGACGAGCCGACGCGCGACACGGCTGCGGAAACGTTGGAGATTTCGCGCTGGTAAGGGTTTAGCAGCAGGCTGTTCGCCATCTTCAGCACCTTGGCGCTGAGTACCGGCTCTGCGCGCACCACCTTCGCCATGTCCTCGACCGAGGCGTTCGGGTCGTCGGCGAGCTGCTTGATGCGCAGCGACAGGTCGAAAACGGTGGGGAAGCTGAGGTTGCCGGACTTCAGCTCTTCCTCGATTTCGGCGGTGAAGGCGCCGATCTGCACGTCGAACTCTCTCATTGATTCGCTACCCCGATGCGGTTTTTGCGGAGTTTAAGCGATCCGCAACGCGGGGCGGCGGATCGTCGCGGACGGCTGGTGCGCTTCAGTCCTGCGGCTGGGTCAGGACGGCGCGGCCGTTTTCCAGTGCTTCGACCTGGGCCAGCGTGGAGACCGGCACGCCGAGTGCTTCGATGGCGGCATGGCCCTGCTTGAAGCGCTTCTCGACGATGAAGCTCGCACACAGCACTTCGGCACCCGCCTCGCGCGCCATCTCGATCAGTGCGACGGCGGTACGACCGTTCGACAGGAAGTCGTCCACGATCACGACGCGGTCGGTGGGCACCACGTAGCGTTGCGACAGCACCAGCTTGGTCTCGCCGCCCTTGGTCGGCGAAGGGATCACGCGGGCGATGGCAGGGGATTCGACCTGCGGCGCGTACTTCTTCGCATAGACCAGTGGCACGTTCAGCGCCTGCGCCACCACTAGCCCGGGGGCGATGCCGCTGGCCTCGGCGGTGAGGATAACGGTCGGCTCGAAGCGGGCGAGGCGCTTGGCCAGTTCCTGCCCCATTTCGGTGATGAAGCTCGGCTCGATGCGGTGGTTGAGGAAGTGGTCGATCTTCAGGATCTGGTCGCCGATGACCGTGGCTTCGGCTTCGATTCGGCGTACCAGCGGGCCGTAGGGGCGGAGGAGGTTGAGGTCGGCAGTCATGCGCTATGGTCCGTAAACGAAACGGCCCCCTGGTGGCGGGGGCAGGTGGCGCGATTCTAGCGCAGTCCTTGCGCGCGGACGGCGCCGGCGGACGCTGGGCACATTGGTGTCTTCCGCGACCCAGCGGGGTCAGTGCTCGAAAACGTAGGCGTCCATCGCCAGCATGCCGTAGCGCACGTCGTCGCCAGCGATGCGGCGGGCGCGCCAGTCGTCGCCGGCTGCGCCCAGCGCGAACATCAGGGGGAGCAGGTGCTCGTCGGTCGGGTGCGCGCGTTCCGCATGCGGGGCACGGGCCCGGTAGTCGAGCAGCGCTGCGGTATCGCCGGCCGCCAGCGTGGTGGCGATCCAGTCCGCGAACGCCTCCACGTAGGCCTGGGTGGGGCCATGGTCGCTGCGGAACTCGTGCAGGTTGTGCGTGAGGCTGCCCGAGCCCACGATCAGGGCACCCTGTTGGCGCAGCGGTGCCAGGGCGCGACCGAGCCGGTAATGGTGCGCCGGCGTGAAATGAGGGTGCAGCGAGATCTGCAGCACGGGGATGTCGGCGTCGGGGTACATGAACATCAGGGGCACCCAGGCGCCATGGTCGAGTCCGCGTGTCTCGTCCGCGTGTGCGGTGATGCCGGCCTCGGCCAGCGTGTCCAGCACCCGTCGCGCCCAGTCCGGCGAGCCCGGCGCAGGATACGACAGTTCGTAAAGGGCGCGCGGAAAGCCGCCGAAGTCGTGGATCGTCTCCGGCCTAGGGGCGGCGGTTACCGACACCCGCGGCGCCATCCAGTGCGGCGAGGCGATCACGATCACCTCCGGGCGGGGCAGGGCGTCGGTCAGGGCGCGCAGTTCGCGTCCGGCAATGCCGGGTTCGAGGGCGAACATCGGCGAACCGTGCGAGACGAAGAGCGTGGGCAGCGGGGACATGGGGGCTCCACAAGGGAAATCGGGATGCGTTGCAGGGTAAGGCACGGCGCGTGGCAGATAAACCAGACATCCGGCCGTTCACTGTTGTCGATAATGCAACAGTGAACGGGCGTGGGGCGGATCGTCCGCAATGAGGCAGCGAACGGGGACGAGCGCGGTTGACAGGCGCGTCGGCTAGAATTCCGCCGACTGCAACACGAGTGTGATGATGAACGACGAAGACTACATGCGTGCCGCGATGGAGCAGGCGCTCCAGGCGGGCGCCTGCGACGAAGTGCCGGTGGGCGCCATCGTGGTGCTTGATGGCGAGATCGTCGGTCGCGGCTTCAATCAGCCGATCGGTCGCCACGACCCGACCGCTCATGCGGAGATCATGGCCTTGCGCGATGCCGGCCAGCGTCTGGGAAACTACCGGCTGCCCGGGTGCGAGCTGTTCGTGACGCTCGAGCCCTGCGCGATGTGCTCCGGGGCCATCATGCACGCGCGCATTGCGCGGGTCGTGTACGGCGCGCGTGATCCCAAGACCGGTGTCGCCGGCAGCGTGCTCGACTTGTTCGCCGAGACGCGGCTGAATCACCATGCGGCGATCGAAGGCGGCGTGCTGGCCGATGAATGCGGGCGGATGCTGTCGAGCTTCTTTGCCGCGCGTCGCAGCAAGACCCTGGTGGCCTGAATGCGCATCCGCATCGATCTTGGCCGCCAGTGCCTCGAGCTGTTCGGCGATGATGGCGCGTGCATCCGGCGCTACGCGGTGTCGACCGCACTCAACGGGCCGGGGGAGGAAAGTGGCAGCCAGCGCACGCCGCGTGGCCGCCATCGCGTCCGCGCGCGGATCGGCGCCGGTGCGCCCAGCGGCACCGTTTTCCGAGGTCGCCGGCCGACCGGGGAGCGCTGGACGCCCGAATTTGCCGCCGCACACCCGGGGCGCGACTGGATCCTGAGCCGCATCCTGTGGCTGTGCGGCGAGGAGCCGGGGCGCAACCGCCTGGGGCGCGTCGATTCGATGCGGCGTTACATCTACATCCATGGCACAGGCGACGATCAGCCGATGAGCGTTCCGCTGTCGCATGGCTGCGTGCGCATGCGCAACGGCGATGTCATCGAGCTGTTCGACCTGGTGCCGACCGGAACGAAAGTGGAGATCTGCGAATGACGACGGCTGCGGGAATCGGCATCGAGATCGTCGACTGGACTGCGGCGCAGCAGCGCGTAATGCCGCTGCGCATGCAGGTGTTCGTCGTGGAGCAGGGCGTGCCGCCGGAGATAGAGCTCGACGAGTTCGATCCGCTCAGTCGTCATGCAGTGGCGACCGACGTGCGGGGCGAAGTCGTCGGCACGGGGCGCCTGCTGCCGGACGGGCACATCGGCCGCATGGCGGTGGCGTCAGCCTGGCGCGGGCGCGGCGTCGGCGGCAGCGTGCTCGAGGCGCTGGCGGCAGAGGCCGCCCGGCGCGGACTGCCGCAGGTCATGCTCAACGCCCAGGTGCAGGCGCTGGCCTTCTACCGGCGCCACGGCTTCGTGGAAGAAGGCGAGGTCTTCATGGAGGCGGGGATTCCGCACCGGACCATGCGGCGGTCGTGCGAGCGGCCGGCAGGCGGCGACGCATGACGGACACGGCGGGGTGCGACGAACCTTTCGTCGCCGAACTGGGGCCGCTGCGCTCGCTGCAGTTCGACGGACTGACTGTGCAAAGCGTGATGTCGGTCGTCGAGCCCGACGCGCTGGCGCTCGACTACACCCGCGCCATGATGGGCTTCCTGCTGTTCAACCCGCGCCCTCGCCACATCGTCATGGTCGGGCTCGGTGGCGGCTCGCTGGCGAAGTACTGCCTGCGCACGCTGCCCGATACGCGATTCACGGCGGTGGAGATCAACCCGGCGGTGATCGCGCTGCGCGACCGCTTCGGCATTCCGCCGGACGACGAGCGCTTTCGCGTGGTGTGTGCTGACGGTGCGGACTACGTGCGCGACTGCGAGGATGCGCCGGACGTGCTGCTGGTCGATGGCTTCGTCGCCGCCGGCTTGCCGCCGCGCCTGGGTAGTGCCGATTTCTACGCCGACTGCTGTCGTGCGCTGACGCCCGGTGGCGTGCTGGTGGTCAATCACTGGGCGGGTGACAGCCGCTACGCGGTGTATGCCGCGCGGCTGCGCGACGCGTTCGACGGGCGCGTGCTGGCGATCGGTGCCGAAGACGGAGACAACCGCATCAGCTTTGCGGTATCGGGGCCGTCGTTCCCGCCCTCGCGCGGCCAGGTGCTGGGTCGCAGTGCGGCGCTGTCTGAACTGCACAGCTTCGACGTGACGGACATCACGCAGCGTGTTCTCGGCCGCCTCGACCGCATGATGGGACGTCGTGCCGGCGGAGCGCGCATCGATTCCTGACCAGGCGCGGACTCAGGCCGGGGACGAGGCCTTGAAGCGGTGGGTGACTTCGCTGCGCAGCTCGCCGTGACCATCCCAGGTCCACTCGTGCAGGCGGGTTCGGCCGTGGCGATCGGTCATTACCAGGCTCGAACAGCGCGTGCCGTAACCGGGTGCTCGGATGAAGGCGGGGGATAGCCAGCGTTCCCATTCGAGGCTGACGCCGGTGTCAGGCAGGTGGGGGTCGGGTGCGGGCGTGCCATCGCGCAGCAGCGCCAGCACCGCGTCGTCGTCCGGCAGGCGCGGCAGCAAGGCGTGCAGGCCTTCGCGCGTCTTCTTCAGCTTGGGCCAGGGGGTGTCGAGCAGGTGGTTCGACAGGCCGTAGATGCCGGGCTGGAGCATGCGGACGCGGCCGGTGGTGCTCTCGAGGACCCCCAGCGTACGCCCGTCGCCCACCAGCAGGTTGAAGGCGGCGTAGGCCGCACTGTCGCTGGCCAGGTGCTGCAGGGTGGCCTCGGCACCGGCGTCGCGCTCCAGGGCCATGCGCACCAGCGCGCCGCGCGAGGGGGCGCCGGCAACATGGCGGCTCGGGTCGCGATAGTTGGTCAGCGCGGCGAAGCGTCCGCTGCGGGTCAGCCCCATCCAGGTGCCGCCGGCTTCGAGGTCGCGACCGGCGAGGATGTCGCCGGCGTCGGTCCACCAGTGCGCCGGCGCAGCCGGGCGGTTCAGGAACTCGTCGCGATTCGCGGCGACGATCAGCGGGTAGTCCTCATGTGCCTGCCAGGCCAGTACGATCAGGCACATCGTTCAGCGCTGCTCGATGAAACACTCGACATGCCGCGCACCGCCCTCGTCGACGAGGTCGGCGAGCCGGTGCGCAGCGGTCTCGGCCTCGAGGGCGATCATGAAGTCCGCGCGGTCGCCGACGTCCTCATAAACCTCCATCCAGGTCGTGGCATCGTCCGCCCGTTGCATCAGCCGGCCCTGCACACCAGTTCGACCGGCCACGGCGGCCTGCATGGCCGCGACACTGGCGCGAGCGATCTCGACATCCTGCTCGGGGCGAATCCGGTAGTAGAGATAGACGTGCGTGAGCATGCCCTGTCGCATGGTGTATGGCCTCCGTCAGGAAAGGGCGGATCAGCCCAGCGCGTAGGGCAGGTCGAGCAGGGCGAGGCGGGGGCCATCGACGCTGCCGAGGTGAACTTCGCCGACCTCGGCGCTGCTGGTCTGCAGCACCGCCAGCGCCTCGAAGCCGCCGTCGGCAGCCGGTGCGACGTTGACCAGCTTGCCTGCCGACTGCTCGCCGAAGTCCGGCGCGTAAAGATCGGCGCCGGGCTGCGCGGCGCTGCCCGCCGGAATCGCCACGCGGTACATGCGCTTCTTCAGCTTGCCGAGGTACTGCGTGCGGGCGACGATCTCCTGCCCGGGGTAGCAGCCCTTGTGAAAGCTCACGCCACCGATCAGCTCGTAGTTGAGCATCTGCGCAACGAATTCTTCCTGCGTGGGCGCGGTGATGAGCGGCAAGCCGGCACGGATCATCGCCAGATGCCATGCTGCCGTGCCGGCACGGCTTGCGCCGCCAGCTTGCAGCGCATCGAACAGGGCCGGTGCGGCCGCGGTGTCGACCGCCACAACGAAACTGCTGTCGTTGAGCCGGATACAGCGCGGCGCGTCTCCGCCGCCCGTCTGCTTCATCGCCTCGGTCGGTACGGCGAGGCCGGCGGCGTCCAGCGCCGCGGCAGCGTTCGTCCCGCTGACCCCGATCAGGGCAATGTCGGCGCTGGCGTCGGACAGCTTCACCTTGCTGCGCAAGACATACATCGAGAACTTCTTGAGGAAAGCCGGCAGGATGTCGGCCGACACCACCATCGCGTGGCCTTCCGCTTCGGACCACATCAGGAAACTGGCGATCATGCGTCCCTTCGGCGAATTGAAGCTGTTCCAGGCGGCGCCGTCGGCAGGGAGCTTCTTGACGTCGTTCGACACCAGGTTGTGCAGGAATTCGGCCGAATCCGGACCGACCGAGCGGATCGTGCCCAGGTGCAGCAAGGGCACGACGATCGTGTTGTCGGTCGCTGCGCGCGCCTCATCAGTGGGGGCGGCGAAACTCAATGCGTTGTCGGCCAGGGTGGCACCAAGATGGGCGAGGTGATCGGTCCAGACGGTCATGGTTGGAATATGCGGTCCAGTGGGGGAAGGAAGGGAATTGCAGGCAGGTTGGACCTGCCTCTTCGATTCTGCGGCGCGACCCTCCGATGCGGTGAGGATGACGGGATGGGCCGGTCGCGCGATGCAGTATTATAGGCGCCCCGCCACGCGGCGGTCGCCCACTCGGTCGCCATGGTTTTCGCCGGTTTTCGATGACACGTTTCCTGCTTCGCACCGTCCTGCTGCTGATCGCCCTGGCCGTCCTGGCAGCAGGCGCGACCTACGTGCTCGCCCATCGACCGCTCGAACTCAAGGAAGAGGTGGTCGACTTCACCGTGTCACGCGGACTGGGCATGCGCCAGGCGGCAAACGTCATCGCCGCTGCCGGCGTCGATGTGAATCCTGCGCTGCTGAGCGGGCTGGCGCGTATCACCGGGCGGGCAACCTCCATCAAGGCCGGAAGTTACGAGGTGCACCGCGGCATCACGCCGTGGCAGATCGTGCTCAAGCTGTCGGACGGCGACGTGTCGCAGGCCGAGGTGCTGCTCGTGGAAGGCTGGACCTTCGCACAGTTGCGCCGCGCGCTCGAGAGTCATCCCGAGATCGATCCCGACACGGCCGGGCTGAGCGATGCGGAGATCCTCGCGCGGATCGGTGCCGTCGAATCGCATCCCGAGGGCCTGTTCTTCCCCGATACCTACCTGTTCGACAAGCGCTCGCAGGCCTCGGGCGTGCTGCGCAGGGCCTATCACGCCATGCAGTCCCGGCTCGCGCAGGTGTGGGAGCAGCGTGATCCGTCGCTGCCACTGCAGTCGCCCTATCAGGCGCTGATTCTCGCCTCGATCGTCGAGAAGGAAACCGGGCGTGCCGAGGATCGCGGGCTGGTCGCATCCGTGTTCGCCAACCGTCTGCGCATCGGCATGCCGCTGCAGACCGACCCGACAGTCATCTACGGCCTCGGTCCCGAGTTCGACGGTCGCCTGCGGCGCAAGCACCTCGAAACCGACCATCCCTGGAACACCTACACGCGTGGCGGGTTGCCGCCGACGCCGATTGCGATGCCCGGTCCCGACGCACTGCGTGCGGCCGTCAAGCCGCAGCAAAGCGACTACCTGTACTTCGTCGCGCGCGGCGATGGCAGCAGCCAGTTCTCGCGCACGCTCAACGAACACAACCAGGCGGTCAACCGCTTCATCCGCAACGGGGGCAAGCCTTGAGCGACAGCCTGATGCCGAATCACGCTTCCGCGGCTGGAACCGGCAAGACCTTGCCGCGCGGCCGTTTCATCACTTTCGAGGGCATCGATGGCGCCGGCAAGAGCAGCCAGATCGCGGCCGTCGTGGCGCTGCTGCGGGTGCGCGGGATCGACGTCGAGCAATCGCGCGAACCGGGCGGCACACCCTTGGGCGAGCGTCTGCGCGAACTGCTGCTGCACGAGCCGATGCATCTCGAGACCGAGGCGATGCTGATGTTCGCCGCACGCCGCGAGCATCTGGCCGCCCGCATCGAGCCCGCCCTCGCTGAAGGGCGCTGGGTGGTGTGCGACCGCTTCTCCGATGCGACCTTCGCCTACCAGGTCGGTGGTCGCGGACTCGCGCGCGGCAAGTTCGATGCCCTTGAGGCCTGGGTCCATCCCGGCCTGCAGCCCGATCTGACCTTGCTGTTCGATCTGGCGCCCGACATTGCCGCGGGCCGTGTCGCGTCCACCGGCGTCGATCCCGACCGTTTCGAGCGCGAACAACGTGATTTCTTCGAGCGCGTGCGCGGCGCCTATCTGGAACGTGCCCGCCAGGCGCCACAGCGCATTCGCGTGATCGACGCCAACCGGCCGCCCGAGGTGATCCGCGCCGAGATCGAGCGCATCGTGACCGAGACCCTGTTCGCATGATTCACCCGTGGATGCAGCCCGCGTGGACGCGGCTTGTCGAACTGGGCGAGCGTTTGCCGCACGCGCTGCTGTTCGTCGGGCCGTCCGGCCTGGGCAAGCGCGAGCTGGCCGAGGCTGTCGCTGCGCGCCTGCTGTGCGACGCGCCACGCGCCGACGGTCACGCCTGCGGCCAGTGCGAACCCTGCCAGTGGCGTCTTTCGGGAAACCACCCCGACCTGTACCACGTCGTGCCCGCCGCCGACGCGGCGGCCGAGGCCGGTGAGACCGAGGGTGGCGAAGGAGCGGCCAAGGAGGGCGGAAAAGCCAAGTCCGAGCAGATCGTGATCGAGCAGATCCGCGACCTGCAGGCGTCGCTGAGTGTTACCGGACACCATGGCGCGCGTCGCGTGGTGGTTCTAGATCCTGCAGAGGCGATGAACGTGTTCACCGCCAACGCCCTGCTCAAGCTGCTCGAAGAGCCACCCGCGGGCTGTGTCTTCCTGCTCGTGTCGTCGGCGCCGCGACGCCTGTTGCCGACCATCCGCAGCCGCTGCCAGCAGTGGCCGTTCTCGCGGCCGGACGTGCAGTCCCTGGCGCACTGGAAGGCACGGGCCGAGCCCGGCACCGAGGCATTGCTCGCGATCGCGGGCGGCATGCCGCTGGCGGCCGAACGCATGGCGCAGAATGGCAGCGCCGCGCTGCTCGAGCGCTTTGTGCGCGACATCGGCGCCCTGCAACCGAAGGACGCGCTGCGCCTGGCGGGTCAATGGGAAGCCTGGCTCAAGTCCAAGGAGGCGCTGGCGGCCGGCTTCGGCCTGCCGGAACTTGCCGACTGGATGCAGCGCTGGGTCGGCGACCTGGCAGCCCTGCGGCTGGGTGGCGGCGTACGCTTCTTCCCTGCTCACGAAGGCGTGCTGTCGTCGCTCGCAAGCCGGCTCAGCGTTGCGGCGGTGAGCGGCTGTTACAATGAGATCATGCAAATCCGCAAGGTGTCCCGGCATCCACTGAACCTGCGCCTGGTGCTGGAGGACATGCTTTTGCGTTATGCGCGCGCCATTGCCGGAGTCCGAGGATGAACACCCAAGCCAAGCCCCAGATTGCGCGCCCCGGCGTGCTGTCGCTGAACATCAACTCGAAGTCCGCGCTGTACGCGGCCTACATGCCGTTCCTGAACAATGGCGGCTTGTTCGTACCCACGCCCAAGACCTACAACCTGGGCGACGAGGTCTTCATGCTGCTGCAGCTGATGGACGACCCCACCCGCCACCCTGTGGCGGGCCGCGTGGTCTGGGTCACCCCACCCGGTGCGCAGGGCGGCAAGACGCCGGGCGTGGGCGTGCAGTTCTCGGACGACGAGGCGGGCAAAGGACTGCGCGGGCGGATCGAGCAGATCCTCGCGGGTCACCTCGGCTCAAACCGTCCCACCCACACCTTGTAAGTCACTGCCGGTTGCGCTCACGGGTCGCACCGGTGAATGAGGTTTTTGAAGACGCCCGATGTACGTAGATTCCCACTGTCATCTCGATTTCCCTGATCTTGCTGCACGCGAAGATGCGGTGCTGGCGACGATGGCTGCCAACGACGTGGGCACGGCGCTGTGCATCAGCGTCAAGCTCGAGGACTTCCCGCGCGTGCTGGACATGGCCGAACGCCATCCGCATCTGTGGGCCTCGGTCGGTGTCCACCCCGACAACGCCGACTGCGACGAACCCGACGTGGCCCGCCTCGTGGCGCTCGCCGATCATCCGAAGGTGGTGGCGATCGGTGAGACCGGGCTCGACTACTACTGGCAGAAAGACGCCCCCGAGTGGCAGCGCGAGCGCTTTCGCACGCACATCCGCGCGGCCCGCGAGACCGGTAAGCCGCTGGTCATCCACACGCGCAGTGCAGCGGACGACACGCTGCGGCTGATGCGCGAGGAAAATGCCGGCGAGGCAGGCGGTGTCATGCATTGCTTTACCGAGAGCTGGGGGGTCGCCGCAGGCGCGCTGGAACTCGGCTTCTACATTTCGTTCTCAGGCATCGTGACCTTCCGCAATGCGAAGGACCTGAAGGAGGTCGCCAAGCGCGTACCGCTTGACCGTCTGCTGATCGAAACCGATTCGCCCTATCTCGCACCGGTACCCCACCGCGGCAAGACCAATGAGCCGGGCTGGGTCATTCACGTGGCCGAGGAGCTTGCCCGCCTGCGCGACGAGCCGCTGGAACTGATCGAGGCGGCGACGACCGATAATTTTTTCCGCCTGTTCAGCCATGCACAAAGACCTGCCTGAAATCCGCTCGCCGCGCGCCCGCGTGCGCACCCTGGTCGCCACCGGTGCGCTCGTCGCCTGCGGCCTGTTGTCCGGTGTGGCGCTGGCCGGCGCCTACGACGATGCATTGAGTGCAGCCACCTCGGGTGATGCGAAGGCGCTCTCAAGTCTGCTGCATCGCGGCATCGACCCGGATACCGTCGATTCCAACGGCAACACCTTGCTCATCCTGGCCGCGCGAGACGGGCGGACCGCCGCTGTCGAGGCCCTGCTGCAGTATCGGGCAAGGATCAACTACCGCAATGCCGCGGGTGACACGGCGCTAATGCTGGCCGTGCTGCGGGGCCACGAGGACACTGCTCGTGTGCTGATCAAGGCGGGCGCCGCGGTCAATCAGGAAGGCTGGACGCCGCTGCACTATGCTGCGTTCGAGGGGCGCGAGGCCTTGCTCAAGGACCTCGTGGCGGCAGGTGCCGACGTCAATGCGCCGGCGCCGAACCTGGCGACGCCGCTGATGCTCGCCGCGCGCAACGGTCACATCGGATTCGTGCGCCAGCTGCTGGCCATCCCGCGCACCGAGCTCAATGTGCTCAACGAAGCCGGCCTGTCGGCCGACGCCTGGGCACTGCAGAACAGCAACACCGACATCGCCGAACTGATTCAGGCCGAGCGCAAGCGGCGCGGCCTGCCGGCGCCGGCGATCAGGGTCATGATCGAATAAGACCTTCGTCGCGGTTCAGCCCTCGAGGATGCGGACCTTCACCGTCCGCCCCTTGAGCTTTCCGGCCGTCAGCCGCCGGGCGGCGTCGTGGGCGACCTCACGCGCCACGGCCGCGTAGGTATTCTGGTCGGTCACGGTGATCTTGCCCACCTGTTCGCGGGACAGGCCCGCCTCGCCCGAAAGGGCGCCCAGCACGTCTCCGGGGCGGATCTTGTCCTTGCGCCCGCCCAGAATCAGCAATGTGGCCATCGGTGGCTGCAACGGCGCGGGATTTTCGATCGACAACTCGCCAAGCGTGTGCCATTCGGGCGTGAAACCCATCGTCTCGGCAATCGTCGTCACGCGGCGGCGGTCGGCATTGCTGCACAGACTGAGCGCGAGACCTGCCTCGTCGCCTCGTCCGGTGCGCCCGATGCGGTGGATGTGCACCTCGGGATTGGGCGTGACATCGACGTTGATCACCGCCTCGAGCTGCGCGATGTCCAGCCCGCGCGCGGCCACATCCGTGGCGACCAGTACCGAGCAACTGCGGTTGGCGAACTGGATCAGCACCTGGTCGCGCTCGCGCTGGTCCATCTCGCCGTGCAGCGCCAGGGCGTGAAAACCTTCGCCTCGCAGCAGTTCGACCAGCGCCCGGCATTGCTGGCGCGTGTTGCAGAAGGCCAGCGCGCTCGTGGGCCGGTAATGGCGCAGCAGGGTGGCGACGGCCTGCAGGCGTGCCGCGTGTTCGATCTCGTAGAAGCACTGGCGGATCTTGTCCGGTGCATGCTGCTCGGCGAGCTTCACCTGCAGTGGCTCGCGCTGGAAGCGCTGCGCCAGCGCCGCGATGCCTGCGGGGAAGGTGGCCGAGAACAGGAGCGTCTGGCGGCGAACCGGACAGTGGCTGGCGATCCACGCGATGTCGTCGTGGAAGCCCATGTCCAGCATGCGGTCGGCCTCGTCGAGTACCAGCGTGGTCAACGCATCGAGCTTCAGGCTGCCGCGCTCCAGATGATCCATGATGCGGCCCGGCGTGCCGACTGCGATATGGGCGCCATGCGCCAGGCTTTCGCGCTGCGGGCGCATCGGCGTGCCGCCGCACAGCGACAGCACCTTGATGTTGTCGGCGAAGCGGGCGAGGCGGCGGGTCTCCTGCGTGACCTGGTCGGCCAGTTCACGCGTCGGGCACAGCACCAGGGCCTGCACGTCGAGCCGCTGCGGATCGAGACGGGTCAGCAGCGGCAGGGCGAAGGCGACGGTCTTGCCACTGCCGGTCTTCGCCTGGGCGATGAGGTCACGCCCGCCCAGCGCGGGCGGCAGTGCCGCAGCCTGGATCGGCGTCATCGACAGATAGCCCAGTTGCTGGAGGTTGACCAGCATGGCCGGCGGCAAGGACAGGGTGTCGAAGCCCCGGGCCAAAGCCTCGGGCGTGGTGACGGGGGGGAGAGCGTGTTCGGCGACGGCGCCGTCAGGGGGGATAATGTCGGTCATGCGCAATTATCAGGCCTCGGACGGCGCATGCCGGGAATTTTCTGGCGACATGTCCGGGCGCATTACATAACGACAAGGAAACAGGATGAGCAGTCTGCCCAAATGTCCCGCGTGCGGTTCCGAATACACCTACGAGGACGGCGCCAACTACGTCTGTCCTGAATGTGCGCACGAATGGCCGCAGGACGGCGTCGAGGACGCGGGTGAAGCGCAGAAGGTGTTCAAGGACGTCAACGGCAATGTGCTGCAGGACGGTGACAGTGTCACCGTGATCAAGGACCTGAAGGTCAAGGGCTCGTCGCTGGTAGTCAAGGTCGGCACCAAGGTGAAGAACATCCGTCTGGTCGATGGTGACCACGACATCGACTGCAAGATCGATGGCATCGGCGCGATGAAGCTGAAGTCGGAGTTCGTCAAGAAGCTGTGAGGCGCATTCCTTCGCCCGCCACCGCCAGTAGCGGGCGAAGGACCGTTCAGGCGCCGGCGATCCAGCCTTCGAGGGGGTCGAAGTCCGGCGGCAGTCCGTAGTGCGGTGCGCCCGCAAGGGCGCAGGCAGCGGCCTGCAGCAGCGCTAGGACGGCGTCCAGGCTGTCGCCGCTCGCGTCCTCGATCAATACTGCCTGCTGTGCCTGTGTGGCGTGCAGGGCAATGCCTGCGGCGCTGCGGTCGGCGCCAATGGCGTCCACGATCCGCACGCGGGCGACGCGGCGCTCGGGCGTTTGCTTGCGCTTGTCGTCGCTCTTGTACGATTCGGTCGTGATGCTGCGCGCCAGCAGGCCGGGGTAGGCTTCGACCGCGAGTCGATGCGGGTCCGCCGCATGCACGCCGGGCACGGACAGACCCGCGGCCAGCAGGCGCGGCGCGCCTTCCAGGAACATCAGCCCCACCGGCGGATTCACCAGCTTCAGCGGGCTGTGCGAGTGCGCCGGCAGGTCGGTGGCGCGATGCGCGTAGCGTTTGCCCATCGGGCGCGTTTCACGATAGGCGTCCAGCGCGGCACGGAAGGTCGCCTTTCCCATGCCAGCGCAGTGTCGGACCAGTTCGGTCCATGTCGTCGGCCAGCCCAGGTCAACGACCGCCTCACGCGGCAAGCCGAAGGGAAAGTCGAAGGCGCCGAGCCAGGGTCCGGGGCGGGCGAGCAGCGACTCGAAGGCGGGCCAGTCAGCCAGCTTCTCGAGCTGCTGGAGGACGACGGTGTCGCTCTCGAGTCTGCCTAGTGCCACGGTGATGGGCTTGGCCGGACGGGGCGCGGAGGTGAAATCGACGCCGATCAGCGTCAGCGCAAGCGTCATCGGTTCAGGCGCGGTCGCGCAGCAGACGGGCTGCGCTCGTCACGGTATTGAAGTGGATCGTCACGGTGTCGTCGATTGGCTCCGCATACCCGCCTGCCATGGCAATCGCGACCGGCACGCCGGCGTCGCGACAGGTGGCCAGGACGCGCTCGTCGCGCAGGCGCAGGCCGTCGATGCTGAGCGCGAGGCGTCCCAGCCGGTCGCCAGCATAGGGATCGGCGCCAGCGAGATAGATAACCAGCTCGGGGCGCACGCGCTCGAACACGCTCTGCACGGCGTCGTCCAGTGCCTTCAGGTAGGCCGCGTCGTCGGTCTCGTCGGGCAGCTCGATGTCGAGGTCGCTGATCTGCTTGCGGAACGGGAAGTTCTTGGCGCCGTGCAGGCTGCAGGTGAACACCTCGGGCTCGTCGGCGAGGATGGTCGCCGTGCCATCGCCCTGATGCACATCGCAATCGACGATGGCGATGCGTCCCGCACGGCCTTCGGCGCGCATGGCCAGCGCAGCGATGGCCGTGTCGTTGAAGACGCAGAATCCGGAGCCGAAATCGCGGTGGGCGTGGTGCGTGCCGCCGGCCAGGTTCACTGCGCAAGCCGTGCCGCCGTCGCGTGCGAGGGCACTGCGACAGGCTGCGAGGGTGGCGCCGGCCGAGCGGCGCGAGCGTTCGACCATGGCGGGCGACCACGGAAACCCGATGCGGCGCACTTCGGCCGCGTCGAGCGTGCCGCCAGCCACGCGCTCCAGGTAGCCGGCGTCATGCGCGCGCAGGATGGCTTCGTCGCTCGCCGGATCGGGCACGCGGAAATCCGTCTCGGCGAACATGCCGGAGGCCTGCAGGCGACTGCGCAGGCGTGCGTACTTCTCCATCGGAAAGCGGTGGCCTTCGGGTAGCGGCAGGACGAAATGGTCGGCGTAGTAGAGCTTCATGGCGTCGAGCGGGGCGTTCGGGGACGGACGACTCAGGCGCCGCGGCGACGGAAATCGCGCAGGCGAAAACCGAAGGCGAAGAGCGTCGCGAAGTAGCTCAGGGCGCCAGCACCGACCACGGCGGCGAGGCGCAGACCGCGTTCGAGCCCGCCGATCTCGATCCACAGCCGCTCCGGCCCGGCGCCGAACCACAGCACGCAGCCCATGACCACGAGCGCCGCCAGCAGTTTCAGCGCAAACGCACCCCAGCCGGCCTGCGGCACATACACCGCGCGCCGGCGCAGGCCGCGATACAGCAGGGCCGCGTTCAGGCACGAGGCCAGCCCGATCGCCAGCGCCAGCCCGGCGTGGCGAAGCGGGATCACGAAGGCGAGGTTCATCAATTGCGTCGCGGCGAGCGTGATGATGGCGATCTTCACCGGCGTGCGGATGTCCTGGCGGGCGTAGAAACCGGGCGCGAGCACCTTCACCAGGATCAGGCCCGTGAGGCCGACGCTGTAGGCGATCAACGCGCTGCGGGTGTGCATCACGTCGTCGGCGCCGAAGGCGCCGTAGTTGAACAGCGTCGCGACCAGCGGAACGGCCAGCAGCGCGAGGCCGAGCGCTGCTGGCAGTGTCAGCATCAGCGTCAGGCGCAGGCCCCAGTCGAGCAGCGAGGAGAACTCCTGCGCCTTGTCGTCTGCATGGAGCTTCGACAGGCTGGGCAGCAGGATCGTCCCGAGTGCCACGCCGAGCAGACCGGCGGGGAACTCCATCAACCGGTCGGCGTAGTACAGCCAGGACACACTGCCGCTTTCGAGGAACGAGGCGAAGATGGTGTTGATCAGCAGCGAGATCTGGCTGACCGACACGCCCAGGATGGCCGGCGCCATCAGCTTCATCACGCGGCGCACGCCCGGATCGGACAGGTCGAGGTCGAAACGCGGCAGCATGCCGATCTTCCACAACGGACGCAGTTGCAGCAGCAATTGCAGCGTGCCGCCGAGGAAAACCGCCCACGCCAGCGCCAGCACCGGTGGGTCGAAATAGGGTACGGCGAACAGTGCCATGCCGATGAAGGCGAGGTTCAGCAACACCGGTGTGAACGCCGGAATCGCGAAGCGGCTCCAGGTGTTGAGCACGCCGCCGGCCAGCGCCACCAGCGACATGAAGAAGATGTAGGGGAAGGTGATGCGTGTGAGCTCGACGGTGAGTTCGAACTTGCCAGGGGCGCCCGAGAAGCCCGGCGCCGAAACGTAGATGATCAGCGGTGCGGCCAGCGCGCCGAGCGCAGCGACTGCGGCCACGGCAAGGCCTAGCAGGGTGGCGACGCGGTTGACCAGGGTATGCGTCGCCTCCGGCCCCTGGCGGTTCTTGTATTCGGCCAGGATCGGCACGAAGGCTTGTGAAAACGCGCCCTCGGCGAACATGCGGCGCAGCAGGTTGGGCAGGCGGAAGGCGACGAAGAATGCGTCGGTGGCCATGCCAGCGCCGAAGGTACGGGCGATGACGAAGTCGCGCACGAAGCCGAGGATGCGAGACAGCAGGGTCATGCCGCTGACGGTGGCGAGGGCGCGCAGCAGATTCATGCGTGTATTTGCGGAATGGAGTGGGCCGTGGGCGGCAAGGCTCGCATGATAGCCGGGCGCTACGGTCACTGTAAGTCGAGACACTATCGCCGCAGCGCAAATCGTGCTTGCGTTAGATTCGGAGCGCCATTAGAATCGCGGGCTTTCCAGAACCATTCAACAACGGAATTACATCTATGGCCAACTCGGCACAAGCTCGCAAGCGCGCCCGTCAGGCAGTCAAGTCTCGCGCCCACAACGCCAGCCTTCGTTCCCGCCTGCGTACCGCGATCAAGGCCGTGCGCAAGGCCATCGTGGGTGGCGACAAGGCGGCGGCTCAGTCGGTCTTTCGCACCTCGATGAGCACCATCGACAGCATCGCCGACAAGAAGATCATCCACAAGAACAAGGCTGCTCGTCACAAGAGCCGTCTGTCGGCTGCCGTCAAGGCGATGGCTGTCTGATCTTGTATGATCCTCGCCGCAGTCTTGGCTGCGGTTGAAGAAAAAGCGACCCGCGGGTCGCTTTTTTTATGTCTGCGTCAGACAAGGCGCCAGCATTGGTGTGATGCGGCGGCTCTGGCGTGAGCGCGGCCCGATTGTCAGAGTGGTGTATCGCCCATCCAGTCGATCTGGAGGTCGTTGTCCTTCGCGAAATTGATCATGAACTTGTACGCCATCGGCTCGATGTCGTAGAGCCGCGCGTCGACCAGCACGGTCTTGTCGCCCTTGAGCGTGCAGCCCGGGCGGACATAGGGCGAATACATCATGCGATGGTCGGCGCCGAAGGCTGACATGACGCCACAGAGGCGATCGGCCCAGTCGCTGGGGCGGAATTTCTTCCCGTCATTGGTGATGCCGACGATGATGAAATTTTCGATCTTCTGAGTCATGTCTTGCGCCCTGGCGGCAGAGGAGGTGCGCTATGGACGCCGTCCAGCGGGCGGCGCCCAAAGCGCGGCGCATTCTAGCAGAAAACGGGTTTATTGACGGTCATATATAAGACTCCCGCGTCAGCGGCCGCGCCTGTACAGGGTTGGCGGTTTTGGCTTAAGATTCCGGCTCATTTGCACGGCGGCGGCGGCCGCCGTGCACGTTTACGGCTTAGTTTCGATCGAGGTACAGCATGTCCCATGTCATGAACACCTACGCCCGGCTGCCCATCGCGTTTACGCACGGCGAAGGCGTCTGGATGTACGACGAGACCGGCAAGCGCTATCTCGATGCCTTGTCCGGCATCGCCGTCAATACGCTGGGCCACAATCATCCGCGCCTGGTCAAGGCGGTCGCCGACCAGGCCGGCAAGCTGATCCATACGTCCAACCTGTATCGCATTCCGCTGCAGGAGCAGCTCTCGGACCGCATCGCCGAGACCGCTGGCATGGACGAGGTGTTCTTCTGCAACTCCGGTTGCGAGGCCAACGAAGCCGCAATCAAGCTTGCGCGCATGTACGGGCACAAGAAGGGAATCGAGCTGCCGCACATCATCGTCATGGAAAGCGCCTTTCATGGTCGCACCATGGCGACCCTGTCGGCCACCGGCAACCGCAAGGCTCAGGCCGGCTTCGAGCCGCTGGTGCAGGGTTTCATCCGCGTGCCATACAAGGATATCGAGGCCATCCGCAAGATCGCCGAGCACGACCATACGGTCGTCGCGGTGATGCTCGAGATGATCCAGGGCGAGGGCGGTGTCAATGTGGCCGACGAGACCTTCCAGCGCGAGTTGCGTGCCCTGTGTGATGACAAGGGCTGGCTGATGATGTGCGACGAGGTTCAGTGCGGCATGGGGCGCACCGGCAAGTGGTACGGCTGGCAGCACGCCGGCACCAAGCCCGACGTGATGACGCTGGCCAAGGGCCTGGCCTCCGGGGTGCCGATCGGCGCCTGCGTGACGTCGGGCAGGGCCACGGGGCTTTTCGGTCCCGGCAACCATGGCTCCACTTTCGGCGGTAATCCGCTGGCCTGCGCCGCCGGCCTGGCCACCTTCGACACCATCGTCGAGGACAGGCTGATGGACAACGCGGTGGCGATCGGCGACCAGATCCGCAAGGGCATGGCCGAAGCGCTCGTCGGCGTTGCAGGTGTGGTCGATATCCGCGGTCGCGGGCTGATGATCGGCATCGAGCTCGATCGCCCCTGCGGCGTGCTGATGGCGCGTGCGGCGGAGCAGGGTCTGCTGCTCAGCGTCACGGCCGAACGCGTCATCCGCCTGCTGCCGGCACTGACCTTCACCGCCGACGAGGCTCGGACCCTGGTGGCCATGCTGGCGCCGATGGTGCGCGACTTCCTCGCGAACGGCTAAGGATTGCCTATGACTTCCATCAAGCATTACCTGCAGTTCAAGGATTTCACGCGCGAGGAATACGACTATGTGTTCGAGCGCGCGAAGTGGATCAAGGACAAGTTCAAGCGCTACGAGCCTTACCACCCTCTGTTTGACCGCACGCTGGTGATGATCTTCGAGAAGGCGAGCACCCGCACGCGTCTGTCTTTCGAGGCCGGCATGCACCAGCTCGGCGGCTCGGCCATCTACCTGAACACCCGCGACTCGCAGCTTGGCCGCGGCGAGCCGGTGGAGGATGCGGGCCAGGTGATCTCGCGCATGAGCGACCTGGTGATGATCCGCACCTTCGAGCAGGACATCGTCGAGCGTTTTGCCGCCAATTCGCGCGTGCCGGTCATCAATGGCCTGACGAACGAATACCACCCGTGCCAGATCCTGGCCGACATCTTCACTTTCATCGAGCATCGCGGCTCGATCCAGGGCAAGACGGTGGCCTGGGTGGGCGACAGCAACAACATGTGCAACACCTGGCTGCAGGCCGCCGAGGTGCTGGACTTCAACGTCCACGTATCGACGCCTCCGGGTTACGAGGTCGAGCCCGAACGTGCCGGCCTCTATGGCACCGATCACTTCGAGCAGTTCGCCGACCCGATGGATGCCTGCCGCGGCGCGGATCTGGTGACGACCGACGTGTGGACCTCGATGGGCTTCGAAGCCGAGAACGAGGAGCGCATGAAGGCCTTCGCCGACTGGTGCGTGGACGCCGAGATGATGTCTGTGGCCAACAGGGACGCGGTCTTCATGCACTGCCTGCCAGCGCATCGCGGTGAGGAAGTGACCGCCGAGGTCATGGATGGACCGCAGTCGGTGGTGTGGGACGAGGCCGAGAATCGCCTCCACGCACAGAAAGCCCTCATGGAATACCTGATGTTGGGCCGTATCAAGGCCTGACTCAGTCCGACGACATTTACGGTGCACACGGGCGTGCGCGCCGGCAACACAGCAGGAAACAGGAAAACAGCATGAGCGACGTCAAGAAAGTAGTGCTCGCCTACTCCGGCGGGCTGGACACTTCGGTCATCCTGAAGTGGCTGCAGGACACCTACCAGTGCGAAGTGGTCACCTTCACCGCCGACCTCGGCCAGGGCGAAGAGCTCGAGCCCGCGCGCACCAAGGCGCTCAAGTTCGGCATCAAGCCCGAGAACATCTTCATCGACGACCTGCGCGAAGAGTTCGTGCGCGACTTTGTCTTCCCGATGTTCCGCGCCAATACCGTCTACGAAGGCGAGTACCTGCTCGGCACCTCGATCGCCCGTCCGCTGATCGCCAAGCGCCAGATCGAGATCGCGCGCGCCACCGGCGCCGATGCCGTGTCGCACGGCGCCACCGGCAAGGGCAACGACCAGGTCCGCTTCGAGCTCGGCTACTACGCGCTGATGCCGGGCGTGAAGGTCATCGCCCCGTGGCGCGAATGGGACCTGCTGTCGCGTGAGAAGCTGCTGGCCTACGCCGAGAAGCATGGCATTCCCATCGAGATGAAGCACAAGCAGGGCGGCTCGCCCTATTCGATGGACGCCAACCTGCTGCACATCTCCTTCGAAGGCCGCCATCTCGAGAACCCGGCTGCCGAAGCCGAAGAGTCGATGTGGCGTTGGACCGTGTCGCCCGAAGCTGCGCCGGACGCCGCCGAGTACGTCGACCTGGAATTCGAGCAGGGTGACCTCGTCGCCATCAACGGCACCCGCATGAAGGCGCACGAATTGCTCGCCAAGCTCAACGAGCTGGGCGGCAAGCACGGCATCGGCCGCCTCGATCTGGTAGAGAACCGCTACGTCGGCATGAAGAGCCGTGGCTGCTACGAAACGCCGGGTGGCACCATCCTGCTGCGCGCCCACCGTGCCATTGAATCGATCACGCTCGACCGCGAAGTCGCCCACCTCAAGGACGACCTGATGCCGCGCTACGCCAGCATGATCTACAACGGCTACTGGTGGAGCCCCGAGCGCCAGGCTATCCAGGCGCTGATCGACCACACCCAGCAGACCGTCAATGGCTGGGTGCGCCTCAAGCTCTACAAGGGCAACGTCATCGTCACCGGCCGCGACTCGAAGACCGATTCGCTGTTCGATCCGACGATCGCGACCTTCGAGGACGACCAGGGCGCCTACAACCAGAAGGACGCACACGGCTTCATCCGCCTCAACGCGCTGCGCATGCGCATCGCGGCCAACGCCAAGGCGAAGCGCGGCTAAGGAAGCGGTTCAGGTCGTAAAGCTCTTTGGAAACCGGTGATGGACAACGACATACTGATCTTCGGCCTGACGATGGCCGAGTTCGAGGACATTTCACTCAAGGTCTGCTTCACGGCCCTGATCCTCTACATGTTGTTCATCATCGGCAACCTCGCAAAGGAGTCCAAGGCAGGCAAGTACGGCGCGATGTGGATGTTCATCGGTCTCGGCCTGGGTTTCATCGGTTTCGTCGCCAAGGGCTTCATCCAGAGGCTGCTTGGAATCGAGTAAGAAAGGATAGTTTGATGAGCATTACCGAAAAGCTCGACGGCGTTGCCGTCACCACCAAGGCCAACGTCTATTTCGACGGCAAGTGCGTCAGCCACAGCGTCCGTTTCGCGGATGGTACGGGTAAGTCGGTCGGCGTGATCTTGCCGGCTGCACTGACCTTCAATACCGGCGCACCCGAAGTCATGGAAGGCGTGGCGGGCAGCTGCCGCGTCCGGCTCAAGGGTGAAGCTGAGTGGAAGTCCTACGGCGCTGGCGAATCCTTCGACGTGCCGGGTAACTCGAGCTTCGACATCGAAGTGTCGGGCGAGCCGTATCACTACATCTGCCACTTCGGCTGAGCGCGCGGGAGGAGGGGGAGCGATGCCGTCATTCGACATCATGTCCGAGGTCGATCAGCCTTCGCTGCGAAACGCGGTGGAGCAGGCGAACCGCAAGGTCGATGGACGCCACGACTTCAAGGGCACCAGCGCCAAGATCGAACACGCCGAGAAGCTGCTCACCCTCTACGGTGACAGCGATTTCCAGCTCGACCAGATCAAGACCATCCTGCTGCCCGAGATGACCAAGAAGAACGTCGATGTCCGCTGCCTCGATTACGGCGATGTGCAGAAGATCTCCGGCAACAAGGTCAAGCAGGAAGTGAAGGTGCGCGTCGGCGTCGATCAGGATCTGGCCAAGAAGATCGTCAAGCTGTTGAAGGACAGCAAGATGAAGGTGCAGGCCGCCATCCAGGGCGACGCAGTGCGCGTGTCCGGTGCCAAGCGTGACGTGCTGCAGGAAGCGATCGCGCTGGTGAAGAAGCAGGTCACTGACTTCCCGCTGCAGTACGGCAACTTCCGCGACTGATTTCCACGCAGCGCTCAGGCTGCAGCGCGCTCACCAGACAGGCTTCCGCCGAAGGGCGAAGCCTGTTTCGTTTTGAACTCGATCAGGCGCAGCAGGCGCTCGTCACCTAGCTTCTGCGCCAGTGACAGCGCGGTCTCGCCATCGCGCCGGCTGGCAAACACGTCTGCCCCCTGTTCGATAAGCATGTATGCGATGTCGGGTGTGCCACCGCTGATCGACAGGAGCAAAGGCGTGTTGCCGAGCGGGTCACGAACGTTGATGTGCGCACCCTTCTTCAGCAGCAGTTCCACCGTGTTCCGGTAGCCGGCCGTCGGCTTGCCGCAGGCGACCAGCAGCGGTGTCAGGTGAAGGCGATCCTTCGCGTTCGGGTCGGCGCCCGCGCTGAGCAGGATCTGCGCGATGATCGTCAGGCCGCGCTTGAGCGCGAACACCAGAGGCGGAGTCCCGTCCTCCGCTGTCAGATTCACGTTGAAGTTGGCGCGGACGAAGAGGTCGATGATTTCCTGGTTGCCTTCTTCCAGTGCGCTGAAGAAGTTCTTCGGCAGGAAGGCGATGCCGCGCGCGGTCAGGTCGTGCATCGCGTGTTCCTTGCGCTCCGCCGCCTTGAAGGTTTCGAGCTCGCGCGCATCCCGCAGGCGGATGATGTCCGCCAGCACGTCCGGCGGAAAGCCCTTGCGGCCGCCGCGCTTGTCGATGAGCAGGTCGCTGAAGTAATCGTGGATCTTGGGGGTGTCCCACAGGTCCTCGATCTTGATCAGGATCCGCTCGAACTCGCGTTCAAGGCTCGAGGGGTAGCTCGTTCCCATGAAGGCGAAAAATTCATGTTTCATATAAATGAATGGTTTAGTTGACAGTCTCTATTTACGGCGATTTTGACTGTTTGAACAACACTACCCATGATGGGGCGTGACATCGGTCACAAGTTGCGGTTTTCCGCAATGGCTACGCCAGGCACTTGGTTGGCCGGCGCGTAAGATTAATTTGAGAGGTTTCGCTGCTAAGGAGTCAGGTATGGACGTTACTTCCATCGCCGCAGCAGCCAGCGCCAACGCTGCGGCCAAGGTTCAGGCGGAGGTGTCGATCAGGGTGCTGAAGATGGCTATGAACATGCAGGAGGAGAGTGCGTTGCAGCTGGTTCAGGCGCTCCCTGAAGTGGTGGCGACGTCACCTGCCTACGGGAGAGCCGCAGGCGGCCTAGTCGATACATGGGCTTGACCGCCGGTTTCGTAGCGAGAGGGTTGCTGCGCTCGTGCCGACGATCCGCAGCTACATTCCGCTCGTCGCAATGACGCAGCATTTTTCTCGGTGCCATGTAAGAGTTTGGCTGACCTTATAGAGGATGACCTTCATGCGGTATCAACGCGGAACTACGCTCATCGAGTTGATGGTCGCGCTAGGCGTGCTGGCAATCATTCTGTCGATGGCTGCGCCGTCGTTCAGGAACGTGCTGATCGACAACCGGATCACGACGTGGTCCAACGAGCTCATTTCCGGTCTCAACTATGCGCGGAGCGAGGCTGTGCGTCGCGGTGATACCGTTCGCGTTGTTCCCGACGACGACGATGGGTATGGCGCAGGTTGGCGCGTCCTCAATCCGGAGGACGATCCTCTCGTTGTCGGAGACGAGGAGTTGTTCGTCTTCAACAAGGCGCTTGCAGCGACGGATGCGGCAATCGATGAGGATCTCGGAGGAGAGGTTCGCTTTTCTCGCCTAGGGGCAAGGCTGACGGGAGACTTCGTGCTGCTCGTCACGCCAGTTGGTTGTGAAGAGGGAGAGCTCAGAACCCGGCGGATTGTTGTGATGCCGAGTGGGCTTTCGCGAGTCGAGCGCATTGCTTGTGATTGACGCACGTTGAGGAATCTCAGAATGAATCGAAGGATTCTGACGGCCGGCAGGTCGCTGGTCCAGGTGAGGCAGTGCGGCGCGAGTCTGCTGGAAGTTCTCATCGCCCTCGTCGTCCTGTCGCTAGGTCTCCTCGGGCTTGCCGGGCTGCAGGTTGCTTCCCTGAAGGCGAATCAGGACGCCGGGATTCGCACTCAGGCGTCGATTCTCGCCTACCAGATTATCGACAGCGTTCGTGCGAACCCTGCGCGGATCGCCGACTACAACTACAACCTCGACTTCGGCAGCGACGAGGACGATGAACCCGATGCTGCGGGGGTGGCCGGGGAGGACCTCGATGAATGGGTCCAGCGTGTTGCATCGTTGCCGGGTGGCGAAGGTCAAGTCTGTCAGGCTGACGATCCTGCCATCCAGATCGATGACGCGTGTCCAGAGAATGGTGACTATGTTCGTGTGGTCATCCGCTGGACTGCATTGGATGAGAATGGGCGCGATCGTGCTGCCGTCTCGATGATGGTGGTGGGGCACATATGAGAATGGGCACGACCATGAGAACACGTTCCGGCCGTACATCAGCCAGGGGTTTCACCCTCGTGGAGTTGATGATCTCCTTGATCATCGGTTTGCTGGTAATCGCAGGGGTGTTTACCGTCTTCTTCGCGTCACGTACCTCCTACACGCAGAACGAGGCGCAATCGCGGGTGCAGGAGAATGCCCGAATCGCGCTCGAGCTTCTCGCAAGCGATCTGAGGCATGCGGCATTCATGGGATGCCGCCGTTTTGGGGCCAACGACGTCAGGGTGAGCGATGCCGATGTTCCGCTGAATGAGGTGGACCTCGTTGAAGAGCGTGCAATTCGTGCCGAGCCGGAGGGGCTGAATGGCACGGATGAGATCCGCATCATCGGCGCGATGGAGGATGGCACTCGTCTCGGTGGAGGCGTGGGCAACGTCGTTACGCCCGGAGATCTGTCGATCGAATTGCTTAACACTACGCGAGTTCCGGGGCAGGCGATGGGTGCTGCAATGGGCAATGGTGACCTTGCTACCGAGACGCGTTTCGGCCTGATCACCGATTGCACAAAGGGCGACCTTTTTCAGTTGCGTTCGGATCCAATCGTTTCAGTGCCCAATAACAAAGTGACATTGGAACTGGATCAAACTTTGAATTACGGATACGGTGCCGACGCAATGGTGTTTCCGCTCAAGCAGGTCGTATACCGAATCCAGGGGAGCGGACGCATGGACAATAGCGATGCCGAGATTCCGTCACTATTCCGATCGACTGACGGTGTCACTTTTCAGGAGATTGCTGAGGGTGTCGAGAGTTTGGTGGTTGAGTACGGTGAAGATACCGACGGCAATGGCTCCGTCGATCAGTACGTAGCAATTGGTGATGCCACACCCCCCAGCTGGGCCAGGGTCGTGGCAGTGAGGGCCCGTCTGCTTTTCGTCTCAGCTCAGAATCGCGTCTTGGAAACCGAGCAGACCTATTTCTTCGATGGAGTAGAGCAGGATGCAGAAGAGGGTGACCGACGATACCGGCAGGAATTCACCACTGCAGTCGGTCTGCGGAACCGGCTTCGCTAGGAGTATTTGATTATGCGGCTTAGAGCCTCTCAGCACGGTGCCGTGTTGATAATCGGTCTGATCATGTTGTTGGTCGTAACCATGATCGGCCTGACGGCGATGCAGACCTCGACGCAACAGGAACGCATGGCTGGAAATCTGCATGATCGCAACCTTGCAACGCAGGCTGCTGAGGCAACCGTCCGGGTTGCGGAAGAAGCGCTGACCGCCGGGCTGTTCCCCTTCACGGTTTCGCTTGTCAATGGCCGTTTCGATATCGAGAGCGTCGGCACCTCGGCGCCAGACCCTTTGCTTGACGACTGGGCTGCAAACCGGGTCGTACTCAGTGCGGACGAACGCGTGCGCGCCGCAACCGCAGCGGTTTACCGAATAGAGAAACTGCCCAACATCAGTTTTACGAACACCCTCGAGGCGGGAAAGAACAAGGAACTCGAGGTTTTCACCGTTACGGCGAGAGCGCAAGGTGCGCGCGCGAACACAGTTTCAATCATCCAGAACACATATACACGCTGATTGCGGCATCTCGAGCGGAGTCATCATGCAAACGAAACGAATCTCACGTATGCCAGCCCCGCGTCGTTTGGCAGCGCATATCGCGGCAATGTCATTTTGTCTTACAGGCGTGGCGAGCATGGCCAACGCTGCGTCGTTTGATATCTCGAGTGTCCCCTTGTACCTCGGCGGGACGATCGAGCCGAACATCCTTTTTATCCTTGATGATTCGGGCTCAATGCAGTTCGAGGCGATCCCCGAGTCGTTGACCTGGACTTACTATCTTTTTCCGCCGGTCAGCAACATGTATGGCGGGAGTATTTATGATAATAGGATAATTCAGTTCAGCGATACGTCCGCAAGAAACGTGCAGGTTCGTTCAAGCCACAATAACAAGATTTTCTACAATCCGAACGTCACCTACCTGCCGTGGGTCAATCAGGATAACGCAGCATGGGCGAATATTAATCCGTTTGATGCGCCTTTCAATCCACAGAATTATTCGCGAGGAAAATGGAATTTAACGACTGAGAAGTCTTACAATCGCTGGAGAAATGATTCGGGTACTAACGACACTGCGCGCACCTATTGGCCCATTACGTTCTATGTCTATAAGGGTAGCGGTGCAGTCGACAATTATCGGAACTATGTCAAGTACCAGATCAGGGGCACAGCCGGGTATCGACAGGATCTGAACGGCGGTTCCGAAACCACGGTTACTACATTCCCGTGGGGGCGGAGTGTTGCCCAGGAAACCCAGAATTTCGCCAACTGGTTCAGCTATTACCGATCCCGTATTCTTACGGCACGAGCGGGCATCGGGCGTGGTTTTGCAGCCCAGGGGGAGGGCATGCGCGTCGGTTTCGGTGCGATCAACACCGATAGCAGCACCGTGGATGGTTTGGCCGGCGGTACGGTCATCAGGGGAGTCCGGCGCTTTGAGGGCACGGATCGCGCAGGCTTCTTCAGCGAGCTGTATGGGCACACGATCCCGGCTGCGGGCACGCCGCTTCGCCGAGCGCTGGATGATGCAGGGCAATATTTCTCGCGCACTGACGATCGGGGGCCCTGGAGTACGACCCCAGGGGCCACAGGCGGGACGGATCTCAGCTGCAGGCAGTCATACGCCATCCTGATGACTGATGGGTACTGGAGCGAAGGCAGTGAGTATGATGCCCGCACCAGCGCTGCACGCGACAATAATGTGGACGGCGTCGCGGGAAGCGCGATCACTGGTCCAGGAGGGGAAAGCTATACCTATTCCGCTACGAGTCCCTTCTCCGATTCCTATTCGGACACCTTGGCCGACGTCGCGATGTACTACTGGAAGCGTGACCTTCGGACGGATGTCGAGAACCGGGTTCCTACGACGACGATCAATCCGGCTTTTTGGCAGCACATGTCGTTGTTCGGTATCGGCTTGGGTGTTGAGGGAACGGTTTCTCCAGATGCTGCTTTCGCGGCGATCGACTCGGGCACTACGATTCCTTGGGGTAATCCTCTTGAGGGAACGACCGCTGTTAAGGATGCACGTAAAGTAGATGACCTTCTGCATGCTTCAGTGAATGCGCGTGGCGGGTTCTTCAGTGCGAGTGACCCCGATGAATTCGCACAAGTGATCAAGGAAACGCTCGAGTCTATCGGACGCCGTAGCAGTTCCGCTTCGGCTGCAGCGGTCAGCGCGTTCCAGTTGAGCTCGGAGTCAAAGATCTTTCGTGCGACCTACGAGAGCGGCGGCTGGACTGGAGATCTTGCTGCCTATGCACTGGATCCCGTGACTGGCCAGCCGACTGCGACTCCTTCCTGGAGTGCAGCGGCGCTCATCCCCGCTCACGGATCGCGGAGCATTTTTACTTGGAGCCCCGAGTCGGGCGGGACCGGCGTTCCATTCCTCTGGTCCTCGATCACGACGGCCCAGAAAGGTTATCTGAATAGCGATGCTCGCTTGCTGAACTACCTGCGCGGCGAGCAGCTTCATGAGGTCGGTGGTGCCGGCGATGGCGTTTTCCGGGCCAGGGCAGGCAAACTTGGCGATATCGTGAATTCGGATCCCGCATATGTCGCTTCCGAGGACTTTGGTTACGCGACTTTGTCGGGCATTCCGCTTGCGCAGCGAACTGCGTACGTGACGCGAAAAAACAGTACGGCATTCAAGGAACGACCGGGGACCTTGTATGTGGGTGCCAACGACGGCATGTTGCACGCGTTTGACGCCAGTACCGGGGTGGAGAAGTTTGCCTTCATTCCGAACTCGGTATTTCCGTATCTCAAGGAGTTGGCCGATCCGGACTATACGCATCGCTACTACGTTGATGGAGCGCCGAAGGTAGGGGACGCGTGGATTGGAACCTCCTGGAAAACCGTGCTGGTGGGTTCTACAGGCGCCGGCGGCCGCTCATATTTCGCCCTGGATGTCGAGAACCCGAACGCATTCGGTGCTGACAAGATCATGTGGGAGTTTTCGCATGCTGAGCTCGGCTACACCATCGGCCAGGCGTCGATTGTCATGACCGAAGGCGGTGATTGGGTCGCCATCTTCGGAAACGGCTACAACAGCGACTCGCACAAGGCTCAGTTGTTCGTCGTTCGGCTATCCGATGGTGCGCTGCTCGCCCGGCTTGATACCGGAGTGGGAAGTACGACGACGCCGAATGGCTTGGCGACCCCGGTCGCGGTTGACTTCGATCAGGATGGCGCGGCCGATATGGTCTATGCGGCAGACATGCTGGGGAACGTCTGGAAGTTTGATCTGACGAGTACTGCGGCCGCGAACTGGAAGGTCGCTTTTGGCGGAAAACCCTTGTTCCAGGCAAAGGATTCGCTGGGTAATGCCCAGCCCATCACGGCAAAGCCGCAAGTTGCAGCGTTAGGTGGTAGGGGTGTGTACGTCTACATCGGGACCGGGCAGTTCTTTGAGCGTGGTGATCAAGGTGACATGGCGCGACAGAGTCTCTACGGCATCAAGGACGAATGTGGACGGCGCGTAACGGGTTCAGACTGCGAAGCGGCAACCGGATCCTCGAAGGTCGCCCGTACGAACTTGCTGGAACAATCGATCACATACGAATATCGGCTCACCGTCGGAGATAAGAACTGGGGGCTTCGTCAGGTTACGAATAGGACAATGTCGCCCACAAGTCCGGAAAAGGGTTTCTTCATTGACCTCATTTCTCCACGTCTCGGGGTGCAGGGGGAGCGGGTCACAGAAGCGGTTTCGGTCTGGTCTGATCGGGTCATCTTCGTTACGCGCATCCCGAATTCGGATCCCTGCTCGTTTGGCGGGTCGTCGTGGTTGATGGAAGTCGATCCGGCAACTGGGGGGCGTCTTGACTTCGCGGCGTTCGATCTCAATGGTGATGGCCTCTTCAACATGGCGGACTGGGTTCCCCTCCTGGACAATGAAGGAAATCCTGTTCTCGATGAAGATGGAAACGAGGTTCGGACCCCGCCAACGGGAATTCTCAACGAGGATGGCATGATGCGGATGCCTGCAGTCTTGCGTGTTGGCGATACCGTCATGAAGAACATGACGGATACCTCGGGGCAGCTGGTGCAGATTCCGAACAAGGTGCCATTCTCGCTAGGTCGGCAGTCCTGGCGGCAACTGCGCTGAGCGAACATGGGCGCGCGGTACTGAAAAAAAGGAAATCATTGCGATGATAACGATTAAGAAACTGGCGCTCGGCGCAATGCTCGCGGTGTCCTCTTGGGGGGTTGGGGCTCAGGAGGGCATGCCAGAATTGCAGGGGCGGCTCGATGGCGTTGAACTCGTGCCACCGCAATTGATAGTGAATGGTCGGGCCGTTTCCCCTTCGAGCCGTATCGTGATCACCGCGGATGGCGCCGAGCGCCGGCTTACGGTCGGTGATCTCGTGAGGTTTCCGAAGGGTGTTCCCATCGGCTACGACTATACGGTCGAGAATGCGGAAAATCGGATTTCCCGATTGCATGTTCTTCACGATCTCGATGAGAGCCAGCCAATGCGGGAGGGATCGAAATGAGACTCCGTCGACAACTTGGTGGCTTCACGCTGATTGAGATGATGATCGTCGTGGCGGTGATCGCCATCATCGCCTCTATTGCCTATCCGAATTACAGCGAGTATCTCAGAAAGGGGCGGAGAGCCGAATGCGCGTCCGTCTTGTTGAGCTTGGCGAATGCTATGGAGCGGCGTTTTTCTGCGAACGGTTGGTATTTTGACGACCCGGCAGCCCCCGATTTGCCCTTTGCGGCAAGATGCCCGGTGGATGGTGGTGTCACTTATTACAACGTCGGATTCGTGGCTGGTGCGCAGGCCAGAGATCGTTTCGCGATTCAGGCAGTGCCAGCTGGCCCTCAGACAGGCGATGCTTGCGGAACGTTGACGATCAACCAGGCGGGGGTGAAGGGGCAGGCGGCTGGAATGGAAGTCCGACAGTGCTGGTGAGCGTTCGCGGTGCTTTCTGTCTGACTGCGATGCTGATGGTCGCGAATGCAGCTCAAGCATTGGACATCGCGTTGGTCGGCACGATTGGGACGAGGGCTATCCTCGTGGTGGATGGGGGCGCGCCGCAGACGATCCCGGTTGGGGGAAAATCTCGCGAAGGGGTCCGTGTCCTCCGGGTCGATGGTGACTTGCTTTCATACGAGTTCGAAGGCCAGCGAGGGTCAGCACGTCTGGGTGAGCATGTTGTTCATGCGGCCACGACAGAGGGGGGCGAGCAGGTCGCGCTGCAAGCCGACTCACGCGGGCATTTTGTCACTCGGGGTCGCCTGAACGGTGCTGCGACGGAGTTGTTGGTTGATACCGGTGCAACTTTCGTTTCGCTGGGGCGCTCTGATGCCGTACGTGCCGGAATCGACTACGCATCCGGAACGCCGGGCATGAGCGCGACAGCTAACGGTACTGTGCGTGTCTGGCGGCACAAGCTGGACAGGCTCGAAATCGGGCCCCTTTCGGTGCGGAACGTCGATGTCGTCGTGCATGAACAGGACTTGCCCGTTGTGCTGTTGGGGATGAGTTTTTTGAATCGGATGGACTGGCGACAAGAAGGAGACAAACTGCTTCTCAAGAAGCGGTATTGACGATTTCGATGAGTCTGGAGCGGAACGTTCGCGAGCTTTCACCTGCGCTGATTCGTCTGCGCGGCTTGTTGACTGCCGGGCCTGTCGATGTCGAATCTGGCGATTTTCCTGAAGTGCTTGCGCAGCGGAGTGGAAGGCCAGCCGCGGTCCTTGTGCCGATCGTTCTGAATGGTTCTGATCCCGCCATCCTCCTCACCCGCCGCACAGACCATCTCCACCACCATCCGGGCCAGATCAGCTTCCCCGGTGGGCGCGTCGAGGCGCAGGACTCGACGCCCGTTGACACCGCGCTCCGCGAGACCGAAGAAGAGATTGGTCTCGACCGTCGCCATGTCGAGTTGCTCGGTGCCTTGCCCGATTACTACACGGGCACGGGGTTTCGTGTCACGCCCGTGGTGGGGCTCGTGCATCCGCCGTTCGAACTCCGTCTGGATGCCTTCGAGGTGGCCGAGGCCTTCGAGGTGCCGCTGAAGCATTTTCTCGATCCCGCCAACCACCAGCGCCATAGCCTGATGCACGAAGGGCGGGAGCGGCAGTTCCACGCCATGCCTTACAAGGACTACTTCATCTGGGGTGCGACCGCCGGGATCCTGATGTCCCTGTATCGCCTGCTGAGGGAGCCGGAGCGTTGACAGAGAGGCATCAGGGGACGAGCTGACCTGTCGTACAGGATGGGCTCTGCGCCCGTCGTGTGCGCGAGTTGTTCTTGGCACTTGTGGTATCTTGGGCAAAACAGATTCCGAGTTCCTTCCTCGTCCCCCGGCTGCTGCATGACCCTCTTTTCGTTGATCATTGCCCTGCTGCTCGAGCAGGTTCGTCCGCTACCCGTCAAACACGTCGTGCTCGACCCGCTTGCGGCCTTGTCGGGTGCGTTGGTGAGTCGCTTCAATGACGGACAGGCCCAGCATGGACGACTGGCCTGGGTGCTGGTCGTCGTGTTGGGGACGGTTGGTACGGCCCTGGCGCACTACCTGCTTTGGGAAGGGCATCCGCTGCTGGCCTTCGCGTTCAACGTGGCGGTGCTTTACCTGACGATGGGCTTTCGTCATGAGAGCCATTTCTTCACGGACATCCACCTCGCGCTGCGCATGGGGGAACTCGATCGGGCACGGGAACTGCTGGGCGAATGGCGGGGCCGTAGCTACCGCGACGCAAGTTCGAGCGAGGTGGCGCGCCTCGCCATAGAACAGGCCTTGGTCGCTGCACACCGCAACGTGTTCGGCGTGGCGTTCTGGTTCGTGATCCTGCCCGGGCCGAGTGGTGCGGTGATGTATCGGCTGGCACGTTTCTTTGCCGAAGATTGGGGGCAGCGCACCGATCCGGAGTTCGGTGAGTTCGGTCGTTTTGCGCGCCGCGCATTCGAGGCGATCGACTGGGTGCCGGTGCGGCTTACAGCAGCCTCTTTCTCGATCGTGGGCAATTTCGAGGATGCTATCTATTGCTGGCGCACTCAGGCCGTGCTGTGGCCCGACAGGTCGTCGGCTATACTGCTTTCAAGCGGCGGAGGGGCGTTGGGTGTAAGGCTCGGCATGCCCATCCATGAATCCGGCGAGATCGTCGACCGACCCGAGCTTGGACAGGGCGATGAGGCGGATGCCGATCACATGCAAAGCACCGTGGGCCTGGTATGGCGGGCGCTGCTGGTGTGTTTGTTCATGCTTGCACTGCTCGGCCTTGCGGGCTGGGTGGGCGGGTGAGATTTCGATTTCCTAGGAGGGAGTTCGCATGGCAAATCGTGAAGTCGTTGTTCTGAGTGCTGTTCGTTCCGCTGTCGGCGGTTTTGGTGGTTCGCTAAAGGACATGGAGCCGTCGGAGCTTGGTGCGGTCGTCGCCAAGGAAGCGTTTGCTCGTGCAGGAGTGGACCCGAAGGCGGTTTCGTTCGCTGCGGTGGGTAACTGCATTCCGACCGACTCGCGCTACGCCTACGTTGCGCGCGTGGCGACGGTCAATGCCGGCATGTCGACGGACTCTGTGGCGTTCGCGGTCAATCGCCTGTGTGGTTCGGCGCAGCAGGCCATCGTCAGCGCCTCGCAGGCGATCATGCTGGGTGACGCGGACTATGCGATCGGTGGCGGCGTCGAAGTGATGTCGCGCGGCGCCTACCTGCTGCCGGCGCTGCGCAGCGGTGCGCGCATGGGCGACACCAAGGCGATCGATGCCATGGTTGCCGTGCTGACCGATCCGTTCGGCGTGGGTCACATGGGTATCACCGCCGAGAACCTGTGCAGCAAGTGGGGGATCTCGCGCGAGGAGCAGGACGCCTTTGCGCTCGAGTCGCAGAAGCGTGCTGCGGCCGCGATCGCCGAGGGGCGTTTCAAGGATCAGATCGTCCCGATCACCTTCGAGACCCGCAAGGGGACCGTGGTGTTCGATACCGACGAGCACCCGCGCATGACGACGATGGAAGCGCTCGGCAAGATGAAGCCGGCGTTCAAGAAGGATGGTTCGGTGACTGCGGGCAACGCCTCTGGCATCAATGACGCCGCTGCCTTCCTGGTGCTGGCCGACGCAGCCAAGGCAGCCGCTGCCGGCCAGAAGCCGATCGCCCGCCTGGTGTCCTATGCCATTGCCGGCGTGCCGAACGATGTCATGGGCGAAGGTCCGATTCCGTCGACCAAGCTCGCGCTGCAGCGCGCAGGCCTGAAGCTCGACCAGATGGACGTGATCGAGTCGAACGAAGCCTTCGCGGCCCAGTCGATCGCGGTCAACCGTGGCCTGGAACTCGATACGAGCAAGGTCAACCCGAACGGTGGCGCCATCGCCCTGGGGCATCCGGTGGGTGCGACGGGCTCGGTGATCATCACCAAGCTGCTGCATGAGCTGATCCGCGTGAATGGCCGTTATGGCCTGGCCACGATGTGCATCGGGGGCGGTCAGGGCATCACGACGGTGTGGGAACGCATCTAAGTACGCTCGGTTGGCACCACGAAAAAGCCGCGCTGCCCTTCGGGGCCTGCGCGGCTTCTTTTTGCTCCTCGCGTTAAGCAGGACCGGCGCGGCCGGCCGGAGCCGACTCGTCAGTCAGGATCCTTGTCCAGCTTGATCGACGCAGAGTTGATGCAGTAACGCAGTCCGGTGGGCTGCGGCCCGTCTTCGAAAACGTGGCCGAGGTGGGCGCCGCACTGCTGGCACAGGACTTCAGTACGCACCATGTAGTGACTGCGGTCGATGGCGGACTCGACGTTGTCTGGCTCGGCCGCCGTCCAGAAGCTGGGCCAGCCGCAGCCGGCGTCGAACTTGTGTTCGGAGCGAAACAGGGGGGCGCCACAGCAGACGCAGTTGTAGGCACCCTTGTCCCAGACGTTCCAGTATTCGCCAGTGAAAGCGCGTTCAGTGCCTTTCTCGCGCGTGACGTGGTACTGCATGTCGCTTAGCCGGGCGCGCCATTCGGCGTCCGCCTTCTCGATCTTACGGGGCATCGTCGTCAGCCTGCCTGAGGGTTAGCGCTTAGTGCAGATGACGCGGCATTTGTTCCGCGCGGTCTTCGGGCATCTCGGCGTGCACCACCTCGCCCTCCGGCGACGGATACATCGGGGCGCCGCAGTCGTCGCAATACTCGAGCGGGAACTGGTGATCCAGGTGCACGATGTCATTCACGCCACACTCCCGCAGCACGGCCTCGATCTGCGCCGCGCAGTCGGTGCTGTCGTCCTCTGCGCCGAGCAGCGGCCATACGACCCCATGCACGACCTGTTCACTGCCGCGCACCGTGATGCCGACGCGGTACTCCTCGAGCTGACGATCCCAGAAGGGGGCAATGACGGCCCGCAGGTTGGCGGCCGGCGTCTCGAGTGCCGTGCCGAGATAGGCGACCGAGGCGCGAACGGAGTATGGACGGCTGTCCTTGTCGGCGGCACGGCTGGCAGCGAAGTAGCTCTCGGGCAACACGAGGTCGATGGCGCAGCCCGGCAACAGTGGCGCCAGGCAGGCTCCGCCCTGGGTGCGCCACTGGTCGCGGGCGGTGTCGCGGCTGCCGTCGTCCTCCTGCCAGCGGAACAGGGCTTCGCCCCGCGGCACGGCGACCGCGGCGAGCAGGTAGCGCGTGTCTGACAGGAACTGCGCCGTCTCGGGCATGCCTTCGGTGTCGATGCGCAGGTCGTGATTGTCCATCGCCGCCGTGCCCAGCACCTTGGCGAACTCAGCGGTGGCGCAGTAACCCTGCGGCAATTGGTCCGGGCTGAAAAGGAAGTCGGCGAGCGCGAGTCGTGCGCCTTTGGCCAGCACATGGGCCTGAAGATGCACGCGGAGGTTGGCCAGCACGGCAGGCGGAATGTTCGAGGCCGGAATACGATAGCGCGACCAGGCCAGGACGGGAGCCGCGACCAACACCACGTCATGCGTCGCAAAGGCCCCGGCGGCACATTCGGCGCGCGACTCGATGAAGTCGGCGAGCTCGTCGTAGGCGCGCGGTTCGGTGCTGTAAAGGTGGTCGAGCGCGGCGTTCAGCGCTTCTTCCTCATCGTCGGCGAGATGCTCGTCGATGGCAGTGCTCAGTTGCTGTTCCCAATAGCGATCTTCGACACGGCTGCCGGATTCGGCGATGCCATTGGCGAGCCAGACGAGTCTTTCTGCGATGCGGCCGAGGCCGCCACGGCGCTTGAGGCGCGTTCTTTTCATCGGGGTGTCCTGTTGCTGTTGGGGCGTCCGCAGGCGCGGGCGTTAACGGATCGTATTGTAGTCGATCGTGCGCGGATGCCCCTGCGCATCAGAAGCCGGGGCGGTCTACGCGAACGGTCTGCAGGATGGTGGCGGAGATTTCCTCGATGGACTTGGTGGTCGAATCGAGCGAGCGGATGTTCTCGCGGCGCATGAGCTTGTGTGCGGCGTCGATCTCGTAGCGACAGTTCTCGAGCGAGGCGTAGCGGCTGTTCGGGCGGCGCTCCTGGCGGATCTGCGACAAGCGTTCCGGGGCGATGGTCAGGCCGAACAGCTTGGTACGGTACTTGTGCAATTCGCCCGGAAGCTTATTGCGCTCGAAGTCTTCGGGGATCAGCGGATAGTTGGCGGCTTTGACGCCGAACTGCATGGCCAGGTAGAGGCTGGTCGGCGTCTTGCCGGAGCGTGAGACGCCAACGAGGATCACGTCAGCCTCGGCGAGTTCGCCATCGCTCGAGACGCCGTCGTCGTGCGCCATGGCGAAGTTGATGGCTTCGATGCGGTGCTTGTAGTTGATGCTGTCGGCGATGCCGTGAAAGCGTCCGACGGCATGGGTCGAGCGCTGGCCAAGCTCGGTTTCGAGCGGACCGATGAAGCGTTCGAAGAGGTCGAGGAACAGTGCGTCGGCCTTGTGCAGTGCAGCAACCGTGTCCTCGTTGACGAGAGTACTGAACACGATCGGGCGGACGCCGTCGGCTGCGGCAGCCTCGCGAATCTGCGTCGCACACTCGATGGCCTTGTCGATGTCGTCGACGAACGGCGCGCGGACCTGTTTGAACTTGCCTTCCGGAAACTGCGCGAGCAGGCTGTGGCCGAGGGTTTCGGCCGTGATGCCGGTGCCGTCGGAGACGAAAAAGACGGTGCGGGTGGGCGCTTCACTCATGATGGATACCTGTATGCGCCGGCTGGAGAGACCGGGTGGGGTATTGGGGCAAACCCTGTCGTGCGGCAGAGCACAATAAAACTGTAAAATCGCATTTTGCTTTCTATCTCCCTTTTGCGGAAGGCCAGCCATGACTCGCTACGTGATCCCCTTCAACGAACTGCGCATGACCGATGTCGAAAAGGTCGGCGGCAAGAACGCCTCGCTCGGCGAGATGATCAGCCAGCTGCCTGCCAGCGTACGCGTGCCCGGCGGCTTTGCGACGACTGCTGAAGCCTATCGCGAATTCCTCGCCCACGACGGCCTGGCTGATCGCATCAACGCTGCGCTCGACGCGCTGGACGTCGACGACGTCGACGCGCTGGCGAAGACCGGTGCGCAGATCCGCCAGTGGATCATCGACATTCCGTTCCCGGCGCAGCTCGAAGCGGAGATCAAGTCGGCTTACGAGAAGATTACCGCAGAAGGCGAGGGCAGCTTCGCCGTGCGTTCGTCGGCGACTGCCGAAGATCTGCCGGACGCCTCCTTCGCCGGCCAGCAGGAAACCTTCCTGAACATCCACGGCTACGAGAACATCCTGCACGCGATGAAGGAAGTGTTCGCGTCGCTCTACAACGACCGCGCCATCGCCTATCGCGTGCACAAGAATTTCGCCCACGCCGACGTCGCGCTTTCGGCCGGTGTGCAGCGCATGGTCCGTTCCGACTCGGGCGCTTCGGGCGTGATGTTCTCGATCGACACCGAATCCGGCTTCGACCAGGTGGTGTTCATCACCGCGTCCTACGGCCTGGGCGAGACGGTGGTGCAGGGCGCAGTCAACCCGGACGAGTTCTACGTCCACAAGCCCACGCTGGCGCTGGACAAACCGGCGATCATCCGTCGCAACCTCGGCTCCAAGCTGATCAAGATGGTGTTCACGGACAAGGCCGTGGCCGGCAAGTCGGTGCGCACTGTGGATGTGCCCGAGGCTGATCGCAACCGCTTCTCGCTGACCGACGAGGACGTGCTCGAGTTGGCCCGCTACGCGGTGATCATCGAGAAGCACTACGGCCGTCCGATGGACATCGAATGGGGCAAGGATGGCGTCGACGGCAAGCTCTACATCCTGCAGGCGCGCCCGGAGACGGTGAAGAGCCAGGACAGCGGCCTGGTGATGGAGAAGTACCGCCTCAAACAGTACGGCAAGGCGCTCACGCATGGTCGTGCAATCGGCCAGAAGATCGGCGCGGGCGTCGTGCGCATCGTCGGCGACGCTTCCGAAATGAACCGCGTGCAGGCGGGCGACATCCTCGTCACCGACATGACCGACCCCAACTGGGAGCCGGTGATGAAGCGCGCCAGTGCCATCGTCACCAACCGCGGTGGCCGCACCTGCCACGCGGCGATCATCGCGCGCGAACTGGGCATCCCCGCCATCGTCGGCTGCGGCAACGCGACCGACGTCCTCAATGAAGGCGAGTCCGTCACCGTATCGTGCGCCGAAGGCGACACCGGCTACGTCTACCGCGGCAAGCTCGAGTACGAGGTCATCACCACCGATATGGGCAACCTGCCCGAAATTCCGGTGAAGATCATGATGAACGTGGGCAACCCCGAACTCGCCTTCGAGTTCGCGCAGATCCCCAACGGCGGCGTTGGCCTGGCTCGCCTCGAGTTCGTCATCAACAACATGATCGGCATCCATCCGAAGGCGATTCTCGATCTCGGCCAGGTGCCGGCCAACCTGCGCGACGAGATCAACCGCCGCTCGCGTGGTTACGCGACGCCCAAGCAGTTCTTCATCGAGAAGCTGGTCGAGGGTGTGGCGACCATCGCCGCCGCCTTCTACCCGAAGCCCGTCATCGTGCGCATGTCCGACTTCAAGTCGAACGAATACCGCAAGCTGCTGGGCGGCGAGATCTACGAGCCTGAGGAAGAAAACCCGATGCTGGGCTTCCGTGGCGCCTCGCGTTACATCGCCCACACCTTCCGTGACTGCTTCGAGATGGAAGTGGCGGCGATGAAGAAGGTGCGCAACGAGCTGGGCCTGACCAACGTCCAGATCATGATCCCGTTCGTGCGCAACCTTGAAGAGGCGGCGGGCGTGGTCGATCTGCTGGCGGAGCACGGCCTCAAGCGCGGCGTGAACGACCTCAAGCTGATCATGATGTGCGAGATCCCGTCCAACGCGATCCTGGCCGAGCAGTTCCTGCAGTACTTCGACGGCTTCTCGATCGGCTCCAACGACCTTACCCAGCTGACGCTGGGCCTGGATCGCGACTCCGGTCTGGTGGCGCACGCCTTCGACGAGCGCGATCCGGCGGTCAAGCAACTGCTGTCGATGTCGATCCAGGCGGCCAACAAGCTCGACAAGTATGTCGGTATCTGCGGCCAGGGGCCGTCCGATCACGCCGACTTCGCCGAGTGGCTGATGGATGAAGGCATTCAGACCATTTCGCTGAACCCGGATACCGTGGTCGATACCTGGCTGAAGCTGGCCGCGCATCGCGCGCAGTGAAGTGGGTGCCGGCGGTGAGCCGGTGCTGAAGTGAAGAACGGGGGAGGGGCGTGATGCCCGCTCCCCCGTTCTTGTTCCGCCCATGAAAAAGCCCGGCCGAAGAGGACTTCCATTGGCCGGGCTGCGGTGCAGCGCCGCGCAGGGCGGCGCAGGCAGTGTTGCTTAGGCGACGACGACCGGAATCTTGCCGATCTTCGCCTGCCACTCCTTCGGGCCGGTGTTGTGGACGCTGGTGCCGTTGGCGTCGACCGCGACCGTCACCGGCATGTCCTGCACGGTGAATTCGTAGATCGCCTCCATGCCCAGATCCTCGAAGCCGACGACCTTGGCTTCCTTGATCGCCTTCGACACCAGGTAGGCCGCGCCGCCAACCGCCATCAGGTAGGCCGACTTGTTGTCCTTGATCGCCTCGATGGCGACCGGGCCGCGCTCGGACTTGCCGATCATCGAGATCAGGCCGGTCTTCTCGAGCATCATGCGGGTGAACTTGTCCATGCGGGTGGCAGTGGTTGGGCCCGCCGGGCCGACGACTTCGTCACGCACCGGGTCGACCGGGCCGACGTAGTAAATGACGCGGTTGGTGAAGTCGACCGGCAACTTCTCGCCCTTTTCCAGCATGTCGGCAATGCGCTTGTGCGCGGCGTCGCGACCGGTGAGCATCTTGCCGTTGAGCAGCAGGATCTGGCCTGGCTTCCACGACGCGACTTCTTCCTTTGTCAGCGTGTCGAGGTTCACGCGGGTGGCGACGTTGGTGTCGGCCTTCCAGGTGACCTGCGGCCAGTCCTCCAGCTTGGGCGTCGGCAGCTGGGCCGGGCCGGAGCCGTCGAGGTGGAAGTGCACGTGGCGCGTGGCGGCACAGTTCGGGATCATCGCGACCGGCAGAGAAGCGGCATGCGTCGGGTAGTCCATGATCTTGACGTCGAGCACGGTGGTGAGTCCGCCCAGGCCCTGCGCGCCGATGCCGAGCGCGTTGACCTTGTCCATCAGCTCCAGGCGCAGTTCCTCGACGCGGGTCAGCTTGGCGCCGGAGGCGGCCTTCTCGCGCAACTCGTGGATGTTGACCGGCTCCATCAGCGATTCCTTGGCCAGCAGCATCGCCTTTTCGGGCGTGCCGCCGATGCCGATGCCGAGGATGCCCGGCGGACACCAGCCCGCGCCCATGGTCGGCACGGTCTTGATGACCCAGTCCACGATCGAGTCGGACGGGTTGAGCATGACCATCTTCGACTTGTTCTCGGAGCCGCCGCCCTTGGCCGCACAGATCACTTCGACCTCGTCGCCTTCGACGATTTCATAGTGGACCACCGCGGGGGTGTTGTCCTTGCTGTTCCGGCGCGTTCCGGCCGGATCGAGCAGCACCGAGGCGCGCAACTTGTTGTCCGGGCTGTTGTAGGCGCGGCGCACGCCCTCGTTGATCATCTCCTGGACGCTGCGTTTCGCGTCCCACTGCACATTCATGCCCACCTTGAGGAAGACCACGGCAATGCCCGTGTCCTGGCAGATCGGACGGTGGCCTTCGGCGGCCATGCGCGAGTTGGTCAGGATCTGCGCGATGGCGTCCTTCGCGGCCGGGCTCTCTTCGCGTTCGTAGGCTTCGCCGAGTGCCTGGATGTAATCGAGCGGGTGGTAGTAGCTGATGTACTGGAACGCATCCGCAATCGACTGAATGAGGTCTTCTTCGCGAATAATCGTCATGACGCTTGGTCTCCGGATGACTAGGGGGCAGAATGCCGTAGGTGGATCGCTGGTGGATCAACCTTGGAATTTTAGCACCCCGCTCCGGATCGCGTCGTTCATGGGGCCAATAGCGGGTGTGTAAGTCCTGTGTAAGATACATGTTCTTAAATGCGTGCCATTCGGCGGCAGCCTGGTGATCGGTTGCCGAAACGGATTTCAAGACTGGAACCAACCAGTCGAGGACCCGCAAGGGGTCGGCTTCAACCATTTGATCAGTTGAGGAGAGGTGAGCATGTCCAACGAGCAGCAAGTCCGCATTTACAACCCCTCGGAAGAGATGGTGAAAAACGCCGCGGTTTCCGGCATGGACGGATACCGTGCGCTGTGCAAGGAAGCAGAGGACGACTACGAAGGCTTCTGGGGTCGCCGCGCCAAGGAGCTGATCGACTGGAAGGTGCCCTTCACCCAGGTGCTCGACGAAAGCAACGCACCGTTCTTCAAGTGGTTTGCCGACGGCAAGCTCAACGTCTCGTACAACTGCCTCGACCGCAACGTCAATAACGGCCTCGGCGACAAGGTTGCGCTGATCTTCGAAGGCGACAACGGCGACGTCACCCGCGTCACCTACAAGGATCTGCTCGCTCGCGTCAGCAAGTTCGCCAATGCCCTGCGTGGCATGGGCGTCAAGAAGGGCGACCGCGTCGTCATCTACCTGCCGATGTCGATCGAAGGCGTTGTCGCCATGCAGGCCTGCGCCCGTATCGGAGCGACCCACTCCATCGTGTTCGGCGGCTTCTCGGCTCACGCGCTGCGCGACCGTATCGAGGATGCCGGTGCCGTCGCCCTGATCACCTCCGACGGCCAGCACCGTGGCGGCAAGGCGCTGCCGCTCAAGCCGATCGCCGACGAGGCGCTGTCGCTGGGCGGCTGCGATACGATCAAGAACGTCGTCGTCGTCAAGCGCACGGGCGGCGACTGCAACATGGTTGCCGGCCGCGACGTCTGGTTCCACGAGGCCTGCGCCAGCCAGTCCGAGACCTGCGAGCCGGAATGGGTCGAAGCCGAGCACCCGCTGTTCATCCTCTACACCTCGGGTTCGACCGGCAAGCCGAAGGGCGTCCAGCACTCGTCGGGCGGCTACCTGCTGCAGGCCGTGCTGTCGATGAAGTACACCTTCGACATCAAGCCGAACGACGTCTTCTGGTGCACCGCCGACATCGGCTGGGTCACCGGTCACACCTACATCACCTATGGCCCGCTCGCCTGCGGCGCGACCGAGATCGTGTTCGAAGGCGTGCCGACCTATCCGGATGCCGGCCGTTTCTGGAAGATGATCCAGGACCATAAGGTCAGCATCTTCTACACGGCGCCGACCGCGATCCGCTCGCTGATCAAGGCCGCCGACAATAACCCGGCCGTGCATCCGACCAAGTACGACCTCTCCAGCCTGCGCCTGCTGGGTTCGGTCGGCGAGCCGATCAACCCGGCTGCCTGGGAGTGGTACTACCAGAACGTCGGTGGCAGCCGCTGCCCGATCGTCGACACCTTCTGGCAGACCGAGACCGGCGCCCACATGATCACGCCGATGCCGGGTGCCACGCCGATGGTGCCGGGTTCGTGCACGCTGCCGTTCCCCGGCATTCAGGCGGCAGTGGTCGACGAGACCGGTACCGAAGTGCCCTGGGGCCAGGGCGGCATCCTGGTCGTCAAGAAGCCGTGGCCGTCAATGATCCGCACCATCTGGGGCGATCCGGACCGCTTCGTGAAGTCCTACTATCCGGCGGACTTCCAGGGCAAGCTCTACCTGGCGGGCGACGGCGCGATCCGTGATGTCGAAACCGGTTACTTCACCATCACCGGCCGTATCGACGATGTGCTGAACGTGTCCGGTCACCGCATGGGCACCATGGAAATCGAATCGGCGCTGGTGGCGCACGAGAAGGTTGCCGAGGCTGCCGTTGTTGGCCGTCCTGACGACGTCACCGGCGAAGCCATCGTTGCCTTCGTGGTGCTGAAGGGGCCGCGCCCGACCGGCGAAGAAGCCGCCAAGACCATCAAGGAACTGCAGAACTGGGTGGGCCACGAGATCGGGCCGATCGCCAAGCCGAAGGACATCCGCTTTGGCGAGAACCTGCCGAAGACCCGCTCGGGCAAGATCATGCGCCGTCTGCTGCGCCAGCTTGCCAAGGGTGAGGACGTCACGCAGGACACCTCGACGCTCGAGAACCCGCACATCCTCGAGCAGCTCAAGGGCTGACCGCCTTCGGGCCGGGCTCGCGCCCGGCCCGTAATGATCGACAGGGGAAGGTCCGGCGCAAGGCCGGACGGGAAGAGGAGACAGGCGCGCACAGCGCGCCACCTGTTCGTACGGTGCGCCCAACCTGCCACGCAGAGCAGGGGGCGCATTCGTCTTTTGGTCGGGGCGATCATCATGGGAGGGACATGATGCGCAAGGCACTCGCGGGACAACGCCTGGTCGCGGTGTTCATCGCTGGCGTTCTGCTGCTCAATTTTCCCTTGCTCTCGTTGTTCGACGGGGCTTCGACGCTGTTCGGCTGGCCCTTGCTCCACGTCTATCTGTTCGGCGTGTGGTCTGCGCTGATCGCGGTCGTGGCCTGGATCGTCGAGCGCGGGGTACGCTGAGGGACGTGCGATGGTGCCTGGCTGGTTGATCGTCGGCGTCTCGTTCGCCTACCTGCTGACGCTGTTCGCAATCGCCTATTTCGGCGACCGTCGCGCGGATCAGGGGCGCTCCATCATCGCCAACCCCTGGACCTACGGCCTGTCCCTGGCCGTGTATTGCACCGCGTGGACCTATTTTGGCAGCGTCGGGCGCGCGGCGTCTGGCGGAATCTGGTTCCTGCCGACCTACCTGGGGCCAACCCTGGGGATGGCACTGGCCTGGCTGGTCGTGCTCAAGATGATCCGCATCGCCCGCAGCCACCGCATCACCTCGATCGCGGACTTCATTGCCTCGCGCTATGGCAAGAGTCACCTGCTCGGTGGCCTGGTCACCGTCATCGCGGTGGTCGGCATCGTTCCCTACATCGCGCTTCAGCTCAAGGCCATCTCAAGCGCCTACACACTGCTGATCGAGGATGCGGACACTTTACTGCATCTTGGGGATACCGGCGGCTGGTGGCTGGACAGCACCCTCTACGTCGCCCTGACACTGGCGGCCTTTACCGTCCTGTTCGGCACGCGCCACCTGGATACGACCGAGCGGCATGAGGGTATGGTGGCCGCGATTGCGTTCGAGTCGGTCGTCAAGCTGATGGCTTTCCTTGCCGTGGGTTTTTACGTCACGTACGTTCTCTACGACGGTTTCGCCGACCTCTACGCCCGTGCGCGGGCCGAACCCGGGCTTGCGGCGTTGCTGACGTTCGATGGCAGCGGGCAGAGCGGCTATGGCGGCTGGTTCGCTTACGTCCTGCTGGCGATGCTGTCGGTGATCTTCCTGCCACGCCAGTTCCAGATCGCGGTGGTCGAGAACGTCAACGAACAGCATCTGCGGCGCGCGACCTGGCTGTTTCCGGCCTATCTGTTGGCCATCAACATCTTCGTGATCCCGATTGCGCTAGGGGGCCTGCTGCATTTCGGGCAGGGCACGGTCGACCCCGATACCTTCGTGCTCACCTTGCCGCTCGCCCACGACAATGCCGCATTGGCGCTGTTTGCATTCATCGGCGGTCTCTCGGCGGCGACCGGGATGGTGATCGTCGAGGCCATCGCGCTGTCGACCATGGTCTGCAACGACCTCGTGATGCCGCTGCTCTTGCGCAGCCGCCGTCTTGCGTTGTCCGAGCAGCGCGACCTCACCCGGCTTCTGCTCGGCATCCGCCGTGGCGCCATCGTCGGCGTGCTGTTGCTGGGTTATGTCTATTTCAGGCTGGCGGGCGAGGCCTATGCGCTGGTCAGCATCGGGCTGATCAGCTTTGCGGCCGTGTCGCAGTTTGCCCCCGCCGTGCTGGGCGGCATGTACTGGCGGGGCGGCACCCGGGAGGGCGCTTTCGCCGGGCTGCTGGCAGGTTTCGTCGTGTGGGGCTACACGCTGCTGCTGCCTTCGTTCGCCAAATCGGGCTGGCTCGATCCGCACTTCCTCCAGCATGGACTGTTCGGGTTGAACTGGCTGCGGCCCGAGCAGTTGTTCGGCCTGACCGGACTCGACAACATCAGTCACGCACTCTTCTGGAGCATGCTGGCCAACATTGGCTGCTACGTGTTCGTTTCGCTGCTGCGCGTGCCTACCGGCGTCGAGGCGAGCCAGGCGGCGCTGTTCGTCGATGTCGGTCGTCGTGGCGATACGCGTCCGGCCGGATTCTGGCGTGCGGGGGCCGAGGTGGCCGACCTCGTGCCGCTGGTTGCACGCTTCCTGGGACAGCGTCGGGCGGAGGAGGCTTTCGGCGCATACGCACGCGCGCACGGCCTGGACCGCGTCGATCAGCTCAAGGCCGATCCCGAACTCGCACACTTTGCCGAGTCCCTGCTGGCCGGTGCGATCGGCAGTGCGTCGGCGCGTGTGATGGTGGCAACAGTGGTTCAGGAAGAGCCCCTTGGGCTGGGCGAGGTGATGGACATCCTCGACGAGGCCTCCCAGGTGCGTGCCTACTCGCACCAGCTCGAGGAAAAGTCGCGGGCGCTCGAGGCCGCGACGGCCGAACTGCGGGCCGCCAACGAGAAGCTGAAGGAGCTCGACCGCCTCAAGGACGACTTCATGTCATCAGTCACGCACGAGCTGCGCACGCCGCTGACCTCGATCAGGGCGTTGTCCGAAATGATGAAGGACGATCCCGACATCGATGTCGCCGACCGCCAGCGCTTCCTCGGCATCATCGTGTCCGAGACCGTGCGGCTGACGAGGCTCGTCAACCAGGTGCTGGACATGGCGAAGATCGAGTCGGGTCATGCCGAGTGGCACAACACCGACATCGACATGTGCGAACTGGTGAGCCACGCGGTGGACGCGACACAACAGCTGTTCCGCGACCGCCGGTCGCAGGTCGAGCTCGATCTGCCGGAGCGAGTGCCGCTGCTGCGCGCCGACCACGACCGCCTGCTGCAGGTGATGCTCAACCTGCTGTCGAACGCGGCCAAGTTCGTGCCGGTCGGCAGTGGCCATGTGCTGGTGAGGCTGCGCCGTGAAGGACAGCGGCTGCGGGTCGATGTGTGCGACAACGGGCCCGGGATCGAGCCCGCGCTCGAGCCGGTGATCTTCCAGAAGTTCAGGCAGGGCGGTGATGAGCGCTCGCGCCCGCAGGGCACCGGACTGGGCTTGCCGATCAGCCGGCAGATCGTGGAGCATTTTGGTGGACGGCTGTGGCTGGAATCGGTGCCCGGGGAGGGGGCGACCTTTTCATTCGAGCTGCCGCTGCCGTCGGCTGCAGGCGGCGAATGACATAGAATGGCGCAGGAGGGAGGAGAAGCGCATGAGCAAGAAAATTCTTATAGCAGACGACGAGCAAAACATCGTCATTTCCCTGGAATTCCTCATGAAGCGCGAGGGCTTCGACGTGCTCGTCGCGACCGACGGTGAAGAGGCCGTGGCGCGAATCCGCAAGGACTGTCCTGACCTGGTCCTGCTCGACGTCATGATGCCCAAGAAAAGCGGCTTTGAAGTCTGCCAGGAGATCAAGGCCGATCCGGCGCTGAGTGCGGTCCGCATCCTGATGCTGACCGCGAAGGGGCGGGACACGGAGGTCGCCAAGGGGCTCGCGCTGGGCGCGGACGCCTACATGACCAAGCCCTTCTCGACCAAGGAGCTCGTCGAAAAAGTCCGCAGCCTGCTGGGAGCATGATCATGTCAGCCAAGCTCAGGTTTGCGCTTGCGGTGATCGTGCTGGGCTTGCTGATGACGGGGCCGTTCATCCTTACGGCGCTGATCGTCTGGTTCGAGACGCAGGGAGAGAACCGTCAGCAGCTTGTGGATGTCCTCACTCCGCATCTGGGCGTGGGCACGATGTTGACCGTACTGGGCTTTGCCGCCGGTGTGGGCGTGCTGCGGACCCTGTTCCGGCAGTACGTGCAGGGCCTGTTGCGCATGGCGGAGAACCTGCGCCTGATGCTCGGCGCGAACCGCGGCTTCCGTGTCCAGCCGGACGGCCCGCCCGAGGTGCAGATGCTCGCCGTCGCCGCCAACGAACTCGCGAGCCAGCGCGACGAGATCTTCGGCGACGTAGAGGCCCAGATCGCCCGGGCCAAGGATTCGGTCGAGCAGGAAAAGAACCGCCTGGCGGCCCTGATGTCCGAGCTGACCCAGAGCGTCGTGGTCTGCAACCTCGACGGCCGCATCCTGCTCTACAACAACCGTGCGCGGATGCAGTTTCGCGCGCTGTCCGATGCGCCGGGCGTGGCGGGTGGCGGCGAGCTGATCGGCCTCGGGCGCTCGATCTATGCCGTGTTCGAGCGCAACCTCATTGCACACGCACTGGAAACCATCCAGCAGCGCCTCAAGCGTGGCGTAGCCCAGCCACAGGCCAATTTCGTGACGACCACGCGCGCCGGCCAGCTGCTGCGCGTACAGATGGCGCCGGTGCTGTCGGTCGCCCGCAGCGACGCCAAGGCCGAGGCCGAGCCCGAGGGCGGGGAGGGCGCGCCGGAGCGGACGCAGACGGGCTTCATCCTGATGCTCGACAACATCACCCGCAACTTCGAGACCGAGTCGCGCCGCGACCAGATGCTGCACAACCTCACGGAAGGCAATCGCGCCTCGCTGGCAAACGTGCGGGCGGCGGCGGAGATGCTCGAATACGGCGACTTGCCCGACGAGATGCGTGACCGCTTCCGCAGCGTCATCCGCGACGAGGTTCAGGCGATGAGCCAGCGCCTGAACGACACCGCCAACGAGTTCGCCGATTCGCTGAAGGTGCGCTGGCCGCTCGAGGAGATGCTGGGTGCCGACCTCATCGCTGCTGTGCAGCGTCGCATCGAGGAACGCATTGGCTTGCCGAGCAAGCTCGAGGAGGTGGATGAGCGTCTGTGGGTGAAGGTCGACAGCTTCTCGCTGATGCAGGCCCTGACCTACCTGGCCAACCGCCTGTCCGACGAGTTCGAAGTGCGCGAGGTGCGTTTCCGCCTGAGCGCGGCGGGACGACTGGTCCACCTCGATCTTATCTGGTCCGGTCAGGCAATGAGCACCGAGACGGTCATGAGCTGGGAACTCGAGCCGATGAAGATCGATGACGAGAGCAGCCCGCTGACGGTGCGCGACGTGATCGACCGCCATGACGGCGAGATGTGGCTGGAGCGCGAGAAGGTGCGCCATCGCGCCTTCTTCCGCATACTGCTGCCGGCGGCCGTGCCGCAGGAACAGTCGGAGGCCGAACTCTTCCTGCGTGGCGAGAGCCGGCCGGAGTACTACGACTTCGACCTGTTCGCGTGGTCGGAAAAGTCGCATGGCATCGAGGACCGCCCGCTCACGGAACTGGCGTTCACCGTGTTCGACACCGAAACGACGGGCCTCAACCCGTCGCAGGGCGATGAAATCATCCAGATCGGCGCAACGCGGGTGCTCAACGGCAAGCTCTTGCGCAACGAGTCCTTCGAGCAGCTGATCGACCCATGCCGCCCGCTCGCCGCCGAGTCGGCGAAGATCCACGGCATCACGGCCGAGATGTTGCGCGGACAGCCCACCATCGAGTCGGTTCTGCCGGCTTTCCACGCGTTTGCCGCAGATACCGTGCTGATCGCGCACAACGCCGCGTTCGACATGCGATTCCTGCAGTTGAAGGAGGAGCAGACCGGGCTGCGCTTCGACCAACCGGTCATCGACACCTTGCTGCTGTCGGCTGTGGTGCATCCGAACCAGGAGTCGCATCGCCTCGAGGCCATTGCCGAGCGGCTCGGCCTGACCATCGTCGGCCGCCACACGGCGCTGGGCGACGCGATCGTCACCGCGGAGGTTTTCCTCAAGCTCTTGCCGCTGCTGGCCGAGAAGGGCATTCGCACCCTGCGTGAGGCGCGCGAGGCGGCGGAGAAGACCTACTACGCCCGGATCAAGTATTGATGTCGTTCAGCGCAGTGCGGCGAAGTCGAAGCGGGGACGGCGCATGAGCGGTCCGTCCTCCTTCGCGCGCCGCCTGCGGCGCTACTACGTCTGGTACACCGGCACCTTCCTGCTGTTCGTGGTTGGCCTGGCGATCGGCGAGTACCTTGGCCTGTCGCCGCACCTGATCGGCCACGTATTTCTGTTCGTCACCATCGCCATCTACGCCGGTATCGGGGTGATGAGCCGCACCTCGGACGTGTCCGAGTACTACGTCGCGGGGCGTCGTGTGCCGGCCATGTTCAACGGCATGGCGACCGCGGCGGACTGGATGAGCGCGGCCTCGTTCATCGGCCTGGCGGGTACGCTGTATTTCTCGGGCTTCGAAGGGCTGGCCTTCGTTACTGGCTGGACCGGCGGCTTCGTGCTGGTGGCCTTGCTGCTTGCGCCTTACCTGCGCAAGTTCGGGCAATACACGATTCCGGATTTCCTGGGTGCGCGCTACGAGGGCAATGTGGCTCGCCTGGTCGGACTGGGGGCGACGATCCTCGCGAGCTTCGTCTATCTCGTCGCGCAGATCTACGGCGTGGGTCTCGTGACCAGCCGTTTCGTCAGCGTCGAGTTCGAGATCGGCCTGTTCGTCGGGCTAGCGGGCATCCTGGTGTGCTCCTTCCTCGGCGGCATGCGCGCCGTGACCTGGACCCAGGTGGCGCAGTACGTGATCCTGATCATCGCCTACCTGGTGCCGGTGGTGATCCTGTCCTACAAGCTCACTGGCATCCCGATTCCGCAGGCAGTCTATGGCACCGTGCTCCAGCAGATCACCGAGCGGGAGCAGCACCTGTTCGAGGCGCCTGACGAGATCGAAGTTCGCTCCTTGTACCGTCTTCGCGCCGACGGCTACGCCGCCAAGATTGACGCGCTGCCCGACTCGCTCGAGGTCGAGCGACGTGCCTTGATCGATCGCCTCAATGCGCTGAGGCTCGGAAACGCGTCCGCGCGCGACATCGCCCTCACCGAACGCACGCTGCGCGACCTGCCGCGCACGGCTGACGAGGCACGTGTGCAGTGGGAGAAGGCGCGGATCGATGCTCTCGAGCGCGCACGACCACCGCCGCGCCACGCGCAGGCGCATCCGGGCGCCACGCCTGCCGAATCGACGGTGGCGCGCAACAACTTCCTGGCGCTGATGTTCGTGCTGATGGTCGGCACGGCCGCGCTGCCGCACATCCTGATGCGCTACTACACCACGCCCGGCGTCACCGACGCGCGCAAGTCGGTGCTGTGGTCGCTGTTCTTCATCTTCCTGCTCTACGTCACGGCGCCGGCCTATGCGGTGTTTGCCAAGTGGGAGGTGTATCACAACGTCGTCGGATCGAGCCTCAGCATCCTGCCCGACTGGGTGGCGTCATGGGGCAAGGTGGGGCTGGTGCGCATCGAGGACCTTAACGCCGACGGCATCCTGCAGTTGGCCGAACTGCGCCTGAATACCGACGTGATCGTGCTGGCCACGCCCGAGATCGCCGGCTTGCCCTATGTGGTGTCCGGGCTGGTGGCGGCCGGCGGCCTCGCCGCAGCGCTGTCCACGGCCGACGGCCTGCTGTTGACGATCTCGAACGCGCTGTCACACGACCTGTACTACAAGGTGATCAACCCAGCGGCGACGACGCACCGCCGGCTCGTGATCTCGAAATCGCAGTTGCTGGTCGTGGCCATGGTGGCGGCGTGGGTGGCCTCGCTGCGCCCGGACAACATCCTGTTCATGGTGGGGCTGGCGTTCTCGATCGGGGCGTCGGCCTTCTTCCCTGCGCTCGTGCTCGGCATCTTCTGGAAACGCGCGAACCGTCCGGGTGCGGTGGCCGGCATGGTGGTGGGGCTGGCCGTCACCCTGTACTACGTCGTTCGCACGCACAGCTTCTTCGGCGGTTCGATGAGTCACGCCTGGTTCGACATCAACCCGATCTCCGCGGGGGTGTTCGGCGTGCCGCTCGGTTTCGTGACGATTGTCCTGGTCAGCCTGGTGACGCGGCCACCCCCGCAGGAAATCCAGGACCTGGTCGATTACGTGCGCTATCCGCAACTGCCCCCGGATCACGGCCGCTCGCCCGGCAGCTGAGAAAGCGCATGGGGGCAGGGCGCTCGACAACCGGGCTCATGGCCGCGGCGGACGGAGACTCAGGCTTGAGCGGCGGCAAGCCAGTCGAGCAAGGCCGCCTCTTCGAGTGCCTTCGCGTACAGCCAGCCCTGTCCTTCGTCGCAGCCCAGGGCCAGCAGGGCATCGCGCTGGGCCTCGGTCTCGATGCCTTCGGCCGTGACCTGCATGCGCTGGGTATGACCAAGACTGATCACCATCCGCGCGATGCTGTCGTCCTGAAGCATTTCGTTGACGAAACTGCGGTCGATCTTGAGCCGTTGCGCGTCGAGGTGGCGCAGCACGCTGAGCGACGAGAAGCCGGTGCCGAAGTCGTCGATCGCCACGCGAACGCCCAGCGTCTGCAGCTCAGCGAGCAGTCGGCGGACCAGGTCGAGATCGTCGGCGGCCATGGATTCGGTGATCTCCAACTCCACCTGCGACCCCGGTATGCCTGCATCGTCCAGGCTGGTCTTGAGTATCGTCATGAAATCCGGGTCGCGCAGTTGGGCGTGCGACACGTTGATCGCCATGCCGAGCGTGTCGTGACCGGCATCCCGGAGCCGGCGTAGCTGCTGGCAGGCGCTGCGCATCACGAAGGCGCCCAGCGCGGTCATCAGCCCCGACTGTTCGGCGAGCGGAATGAAGCGGTCGGGCGGAATGAGCTCGCCGCTCGCGGTGCGCCAGCGCAGCAACGCCTCGACCCCGCTCGGACGTCCATCCTCCAGCCGCACCTTGGGCTGGTACACCACGAAGAAGTGATTGTGGGCGTCGAAGGCCTCGCGCAGGTCGCGCAGCAAATGCATGCGTTCGCGGGCGTCCTGCCCGAGCGCTGCGGAGAAATAGACTGCCGTGCCGCGGTGATGCAGCTTGGCCTGCTTGAGTGCGACATGGGCATCCTTCAGCAACTCGGGACCGTAGCAATCACGCGTACCCAACTGCACCAGCCCGATCGTCGCCGATAGTCGCACGCGCTGTCCCGCGACCTCGAATGCCTCGCCGAAAAGGTGCTGCAGCGTGTCGGGCTTGACCGTGCCGGAATGGCCGAGCACGGCGAAAAGGTCGCTGCCGAGCCGCGCCAGATGGCATTCGGGCAGGGCAGCGTGCGCACGGGCGACGATGGCCTTGAGCGCTGCGTCGCCGAACTCATGCCCGAGCGCGTCGTTGATCGCCGAGAAGTCGTCGATGTCGAGCAGGGCGAGCGTCGAGTTGGCGGGCTCGAGTTCGGGGGCGGCAAGGAGCTCGAGCAGGCGGTTGAGGTTGGGGATGCGAAGCAAGGGATCGAGATAGGCCTGGTCGATGAGACGGTCGTAAAGCAGCACGTTCTCGAAACCGACCGCCATGCTCGAGCAGAACACCTCGAGCAGGTGGCGGTCGCCTTCCCGCAGGGGATGGGACAGCTCGACATATGCGGCGAGGCCGCGTCCCGCCGAGGTGGGAAAGTAGATCGCCAGCGCGGGCGCGAACAGGCTGCACTGCTCGTTCAGGCAACGCATGAGGGTGTCGCGGATCGTCTCTGTGTCGAGCGCGGCCAGCGGCTGCAGCACGTACTGGCTGAAACGCCCGGCGGCAGCAATGACGCGCGCGGGTTCGCCGACGCTCGCCAGGCCGCCCTGGGCGCAGACAAGCCCTTCGGTCCGCACGCCCAGCAGCGCGCACAACTGATTCACGACGCCTTCGGCAAAGCGCTGCATGCCGTGCAGCTTGGTCAGTTCGGTGCTGGCACGGACGATGCCTTCGAGGCCCTGACGCATGCGCTCGTGGGTCCGCATCTGGCGATACACGCGAATCGACGCGGTGAGGCTGGTGAATAGCCGCACACGGGTCAGCTCGGACTTGGTCTTGTAGTCGTTGATGTCGTAGTTGCGAACGGTCTCGAGTTCGGGTGCATAGCCCGGCTGGCCGGTGCGCAGGATGACGCGCAGCGCGCTGCGCTTGAGCGCTTCGCGCACTTCGCGCACGACCTTCAGGCCGGCGTTGTCGGACTCCATCACCACGTCGAGCAGCATCACGGCCAGATCCTCGTGCTGGGCAACCTGCTGCAAGGCCGCCTCGCCGGAGTGCGCGTGCAGTAACTGCACGGGGCGGTCCTCGACGAGCATCCCGCGCAATGCGAGCTCGGTGGCGCGATGGACGTCCTCGTCGTCGTCGACGATCAGCACTTTCCAAGGGTCTGGAGCTTCGGTCCCGGTTGGCGACGGGGCGATGTCCTCGTCGATCGCGATCAGCTCGTCGTCGGCACTGAAGGTCGGTTCATCGCGTTGCATGCGTAGCCTCCGGGCGTATGCCCAGCTTCGGGTTCAGGGATGCTGCGGCAGGTCGCCGTCGCCGGGTGCGGCGCGGGGCGGAGGAGCACTCAACGGTAGCTCGATGATGGCGTGGCTGCCCGTTCCGGGCTCGCTTTCGATGCGCACGCTGCCGCCCAGCAGTTCCGTGACCAGCGTATAGACGATGTGCAAGCCCAGTCCGGACCCGCCGCGCCCCAGCTTGGTCGTGAAAAACGGGTCGAAGATGCGCGGGAGCTTGTCGGGATCGATGCCGCAGCCGTCGTCGCTGATCTGGATGCGCACACGATCGCCGGGCAGGGCCGTGCCCGAAATACGGACCGTGCCGCCAGGACGGCCATCGAACGCGTGCACGACGGCGTTATTGACGATGTTCATCAGCACCTGCGACAGCGGGCCGGGGTAGCTGTCCATGCGCAGGTCGGGCGGGATGTCCTCGACCAGGGTGACACCGGCGCGCCGGAGCGTCGGATTCAGGGTCATGCGCAACTCGTGCAGGGTCTCGGCGATGCCGAAGCTGCGTCGCTGGTAACTCGACTGATCGACCGCCACCTGCTTGAAGCTGGTGATCAGCTCCGCGGCACGGCGCAGGTTGTGCTCGATCATGTCGCTCGCTTCGCGCAGCTCGCCCAGGAAGCTGTCCAGCACCGAGCGCCGCAGTCCTTCCGACACGGCGGTTTCGAAGCGCTTGCGCAGGTCGCCGAGCGTGCTGGCCACCATCACCGCGTTGCCGATCGGGGTGTTGAGCTCATGCGCCACGCCGGCGACCAGTGCGCCCAGACCAGCGAGTTTCTCCGAACGCACCAGTTCGTGCTGCGTCAGCCGCAGGTCTTCGATGGCCTGCTCGAGATCGCGCGTGCGCTCCAGCTCCCTCGTCTCCAGGCTCTGGTTGAGTGCCTGCAGCTGGGCGCGCGCCTCGCGCTGGGCGGTGACGTCGATATAGCTGGTCAGGACCTCGTTGCCGATCAGGGCGCCGCCAATCAGTACGTGCCGCTGCTGCCCGTCCTTGCAGGTGACGAGGTACTCGGCCGACTCGAGTTCACCATCGTTTTCAGTGATCCGGGCCGTAGCCTGAGCCCACTTCGCGCGCACGGCGTCGCGGTACGCGGGGTCGGGGTAGGCCTGCTTCCACCACGCCTCGGTGTCGGGGATGTCGTCGAGGGTATAGCCGAACAACTGGGTCCAATGACGGTTGATCGCGAAGACCTTGCCTTCGGCCTCGGTGAGCGCAAGCCCGACGGGTGCCAGACGGAACAGCTTGCGAAAGCGCTGCTCGCTGTCCTGCAGCGCGCGCGCCGCTTGTTGTTCTTCGGTTACGTCGCGCACCACCGTCACGTAGCGCCGCCCGCGTTCGCCATGGTCGGTGCCAAGGTCGATCGCGGGGTTCAGTACGACGTCGGCCATGAAAGTGCTGCCATCGCCGCGACGGTGGCGCCACAGGAAATGTTCGGTGCTGCCCGCGAGTGCGCGCTCCATCAGTCGGACAGCAGCCGAATACGACGATTCGCCATCGTCCTGGTATTCGGGGGACAGCTCTGCCGGATGGCTGCCGATCAGCCGCTCGCGCGGCATGCCGTAGAGCCGGGTCGCGGCGGTGTTGCAGGCGATCACGCGATGGTCCTCTATGATCATGATCGCATCCGCCGAGCTCTCGACCATCTCCTGGAACAGACGCAGCGTGCGCTCGGCCTGCCGGCGGGCGGATTCCAGCTCACGCTGTTCGGTGACATCCTCGTAGCTGACCACCATCAGCGTCGTGTCGTCGGCGAACATCTTGCGTGCGGAGACGATGACCGTGCGCAGGCTCCCATCGGCGCTGCGCAGTGTCGTTTCGGTCTTGCTGATGCCGTCGGCCCCGACCGCCTGCAGGAAATCCGCGCGGAACGCCATGTCCGGCCACAGGCCGAAAGCATCGCCCGTCCTGCCTTGCACCGCGTCGGGCTGATAGCCGAAGCATTCGAACCACGATTGATTCCAGAACGAGGCCAGCAGCCTGCCGTCGCCGTCGAGCGGTGAGTACGACATCGGCAGCGGCGCGTAGTCGAACAGACTGACGAAGGTCTGAAGCTTGTCCATCGAGTGTCCGGTGTGAGGGTTGGCGCCGGCCCGTCAACATGGGCCGAACCATTGGTCGCATCATATCGTCGCTGTTCTGTCGAAAGTGTGCACTAGTGGCGTTTTTGCATGCTTCGCGCGCGGCGCGCGCTGCGTCGACAGGGTTGTATGATCGACGCCATCGCGGGTGGCCTCGCCTGCGGAGGAGGCGGCCACCGAACAGTCACGCATGCAGGAGGACGAGGAATGATCAAGGTCATCGTGAGCGGTCACAGTCGGGGTCTCGGCGAGGCGGTTGCCGAGGCATTGCTGGCACGCGGCGCCAGCGTGCTCGGGATCGCCCGCAACGGCAACGAACGGCTCGCCGCACGCTTCCCGGACCGCTTTGCTCAAGTGACACTCGACCTGGCCGACGCGGCGGCGATTCAGCGTTGGCTTCAGACGGGCGCAGTCGGCGCCTGGCTTTCGGGGGCGGAGCAGGCGCTGCTGATCAACAACGCCGGCACGATCGCGCCGATGGGGCCACCCGCACTGCAGGACCCAGGCGAAGTGGCGCGCGCATTGACGCTGAACGTGACCGCCCCCCTCATGCTCGCGGCGGCCTTCGCTGCCGCTGGAGCCGGGGTTGCGGACCGCCGCATCCTGCATGTGTCGAGTGGCGCGGCGCGCAAGCCCTATTCGGGCTGGAGCATCTACTGCGCCAGCAAGGCGGCGCTGGACCATCATGCCCGTTCGGTGGCGGAGGACAAGGTTGCGGGGCTGCGCATCTGCAGCCTTGCGCCAGGCGTGCTCGATACCGAGATGCAGGCCGCAATCCGTGCGACCAGCCTCGAGCGTTTTCCGCTGCGTGACCGCTTTGCCGAGATGCAGCGGGCCGGCGGACTCGTCGCACCGGAAGATTGCGCACGGCGCCTGACCGACTACCTGCTCGGAGATGTGTTCGGCTCGGCGCCGACCGCCGACCTGCGCGACCTGCCGGGCTGAAGCCGCGAAGCACCCGTTGGAGGTCGGGGCGACCTGGCCTCTTGAAGCGGCGCGAATGCGCCCCACATAAGGTGCAGTTCAACGAATCCCGAGGATGCCCACGATGCGCTTCGACAAGCTCACCACCAAGTTCCAGCAAGCCCTGGCCGATGCGCAGAGCATCGCCGTGGGCAACGACCAGCAGTTCATCGAGCCGCTGCACGTGCTGCAGGCGCTGCTCGATCAGGATGACGGCGGCAGCGTCTCGCTGCTGCAGCGCGCCGGCGTCAATGTGCCGCCGCTCAAGGCCGCCGTCGCGAAAGCCATTGGCCGCCTGCCGAAGGTCGAAGGCCACGGCGGCGAGGTCAGCATTGGCCGCGACCTCAACAGCCTGCTCAATGTGACCGACCGTGAATCGCAGAAGCGCGGCGACCAGTTCATCGCCAGCGAGATGTTCCTGCTCGCGCTCGCCGACGACAAGGGCGAGGCCGGCCGGCTGCTGAAGGAGAACGGTCTGGCACGCAAGGCGCTGGAGGCTGCGATCGAGGCGGTGCGGGGCGGTGCCAGCGTCGGCAGCCAGGACGCCGAGGGCCAGCGCGAATCGCTGAAGAAGTACTGCATGGACCTCACCGAGCGCGCCCGCAGCGGCAAGCTCGACCCGGTGATCGGCCGCGACGACGAGATCCGCCGCGCGATCCAGATCCTGCAGCGCCGTACCAAGAACAACCCGGTGCTGATCGGCGAGCCCGGCGTGGGCAAGACTGCCATCGTCGAGGGCCTGGCGCAGCGCATCGTCAATGACGAGGTGCCCGAGACCCTGAAGGGCAAGAAGGTGCTGTCGCTCGACATGGCCGCGCTGCTGGCCGGCGCCAAGTACCGCGGCGAGTTCGAGGAGCGCCTGAAGGCGGTGCTGAAGGAGATCGCGCAGGACGAGGGGCGCATCATCCTCTTCATCGACGAGATCCACACCATGGTCGGCGCGGGCAAGGCCGAAGGCGCGATGGACGCGGGCAACATGCTCAAGCCCGCGCTTGCCCGCGGCGAGCTGCACTGCATCGGCGCGACCACGCTGGACGAGTACCGCAAGTACATCGAGAAGGATGCCGCGCTCGAGCGCCGCTTCCAGAAGGTGCTGGTCGACGAGCCGACCGTGGAGGCGACCATCGCCATCCTGCGTGGTCTGCAGGAGAAGTACGAGATCCACCACGGCGTCGACATCACCGACCCGGCGATCGTTGCCGCAGCCGAGCTGTCGCACCGCTACATCACCGACCGCTTCCTGCCCGACAAGGCGATCGACCTGATCGACGAGGCTGCCGCGCGCATCAAGATGGAGATCGACTCCAAGCCCGAGGTCATGGACAAGCTCGACCGTCGCATGATCCAGCTCAAGATCGAGCGCGAGGCGGTGAAGAAGGAGAAGGACGAGGCTTCGCTGAAGCGCCTGCAGCTGATCGAGGACGAGCTTGCCAAGCTGCAGCGCGAGTACAACGACCTCGAGGAAATCTGGAAGGCGGAGAAGGCCAAGGTCGCGGGCTCAGCCCACATCAAGGAAGAGATCGACGCGCTGCGCGCGCAGATGGCCGAGTACCAGCGCAAGGGGCAGCTCGACAAGGTGGCCGAGCTGCAGTACGGCAAGCTGCCGCAACTCGAAGGCCAGCTGAAGATGGCTGAGCAGGCGGGCGAGAACGCCGCGCCCAACAAGCTGCTGCGCACCCAGGTCGGCGCCGAGGAAATCGCCGAGGTGGTGTCGCGCGCCACCGGCATTCCGGTCAGCAAGATGATGCAGGGCGAGCGCGAGAAGCTGTTGAAGATGGAGGACAAGCTGCACGAGCGCGTGGTCGGCCAGGACGAGGCCGTGCGCCTGGTGGCCGATGCCATCCGGCGTTCGCGCGCCGGCCTTTCGGACGAGAACCGGCCCTACGGCTCCTTCCTCTTCCTCGGTCCCACTGGCGTGGGCAAGACCGAACTGTGCAAGACGCTGGCGAGCTTCCTGTTCGACTCCGAGGAGCACCTTATCCGCATCGACATGAGCGAGTTCATGGAGAAGCACTCGGTCGCCCGCCTCATCGGCGCCCCTCCGGGCTACGTCGGTTACGAGGAGGGCGGCTACCTTACCGAGCAGGTGCGGCGCAAGCCCTACAGCGTGATTCTGTTCGACGAGGTCGAGAAGGCGCACCCGGACGTGTTCAATGTGCTGCTGCAGGTGCTCGACGACGGCCGCATGACAGACGGCCAGGGTCGTACGGTGGACTTCAAGAACACCGTGATCGTGATGACCTCCAACCTGGGCAGCCAGATGATCCAGGCCATGGCCGGCGACGACTATGGCGTGATCAAGCTGGCGGTGATGGCCGAGGTCAAGACCTACTTCCGTCCGGAGTTCATCAATCGGATCGACGAGGTCGTGGTGTTCCACGCGCTCGACGAGAAGCACATCGCCGGGATCGCGAAGATCCAGCTTCAGTACCTCGAGAAGCGTCTGGCGCGGCTGGAGATGGGACTCGACGTTACCGATGCGGCGCTGGCCGAGCTGGCGACTGCCGGTTTCGACCCGGTGTTCGGCGCTCGCCCCCTCAAGCGCGCGATCCAGGAACACATCGAGAATCCGCTCGCCAAGGCGATCCTCGAAGGCCAGTTCGCAGCCAAGGACCGGGTGCGCGTGGATGCGCGCGATGGCAAGCTGGTATTCGAGCGTGCCTGATTGCGGGTAGCTACCGGGCCGGCCCTTGGACTGGGCTGGCTCAGTGGTGACCCAAGCCCCGGATCCAGGCCTCGAAGCTGCCCGCGTCGAGCGGCCTCGAAAACAGGTAGCCCTGCATGAGCGTGCAGTTGCGTTCGACGAGGAAGGCGCGCTGACCGGGCGTCTCCACGCCCTCTGCGACCACATCCATGCCGAGGTCGCGGGCGAGGGACAGCGCGGCGGCTACGACGGCGGCGTCCTCGGTGTCGCCCGGCAGGTCGGCGACGAAGGAGCGGTCGATCTTGATGCGGCTCAAAGGCAGGCGCTTGAGGTAGGCAAGGCAGGAGTAGCCCGTGCCGAAGTCATCGAGTGCGAGCGTGAGGCCGCGTTCGATCAGGCGGTTGAGCCGCTCGAGCTGTTCGCTGCCGGGGTTCATCAGCGCGCTCTCGGTGATCTCGAGTTCGATCATGGACGGGTCAGCACCGGTCTCGTCGAGAATACGGGCGACGACGTCGGGAAAGTCCGCACGCTGGAACTGCAGCGCGGAGATGTTGATCGCCACGGTCAGGTCTCGCAGGCCGGCCGCATTCCATTCAGCCTGCTGGCGACAGGCTTCGCGCAGCACCCATTCGCCGATTGGCACGATCATCCCGGAATCCTCCGCGATCGGGATGAACTGGGCAGGGGGGACCAGTCCGCGTTCGGGGTGCTGCCAGCGCACCAGGGCCTCGCAGCCGATCGGGCGCCCGCTGCGGGTGTCGATCTGGGGCTGGTAGTGCAGCAACAGCTGCCTCTCGGCGACGGCCCGCCGCAGCGCGCTCTCGAGCTTGAGGCGCTCGTTGGCACGTTCGTTCATGGCCGCGACGAAGAACTGGTAGTTGTTGCGCCCTGCTGCCTTTGCCCCGTACATGGCGGTATCCGCATGCTTTAGCAGGACGTCGACCGATTGCCCGTCATCGGGATAGAGGGCGATGCCTATGCTCACCGAGGGACGCAGGTCGTGGTCCTCGATACGCAGGGTGTCGTCAAGCACCTCGAGCATCTTGCGCGCCACGGTTGCCGCGTCCTCGGGGCGTTCGAGGCGGGGTAGCAGGGCGACGAACTCATCGCCGCCGAGCCGCGCCAGGCGGTCTTCCCCACGCAGGCAGCCCGACAAGCGACGCGCCACGGCTGCCAGCAGGCGGTCGCCGATGGGGTGCCCCAGCGAGTCGTTGATGGTCTTGAAGTTGTCGAGGTCGAGAAAGAGCACGGCAAGGCGGTCGCCATGGCGTTCGGCACTGCGCAGCGTCTCCTGCGCGTGGCCCACCCAGGCGCTGCGGTTGGGGAGGCCGGTGAGGGTGTCGAAGTGTGCGAGGTACTGGATGTGGGCTTCGGCCTCGCGCGCCTCGGTAACGTCCTGCACCGTGCCGCGGATATGGGCAAGGGCGCCCTCGTGCCATTCGCTCTCGATCTGGAACTGCAGCACGCGAGCGGGTTCGCGGTCGGTTCGCGCGTCGATCGTGACCTGGCCCGGCGCCTGCGCGAGCTCTTCGAGTTTTGCCTGGATGAGGGGTTGATCCTCGGGCGCAAGTGCGGCGACGAGGTCGTGCACCGACACCAGCCGGTGGGCCTCCACGTCGAGCAGCTGATGGAGTTCATCCGAGCAGCGCAGTCCTCTGCGCCCGACGCGGGTTTCCCAACTGCCCATGCGTGCGATGCGCATCGCTTCGGCCAGTGCGGCCTGGTTTTCGCGCAGTGTTGCGGTGGTCGCCTCCAGCTCCCGCGTGCGGCGGTCGACAAGGCTGGCGATGCGTCGGGTGTTGCCGGTGCTGATCAGCAGGAAGGCGCCCAGCAGCCCCGTACCCAGCAGGCCGGTGGCCAGCGCTCCCCAGGCCGCCCAGGTGCGTTGTGCAGCGACATAGGGTTCGGTGGTGCGCAGGCGCAGTTCCCACGTGCGTCCGGCGAAGTGCAGGGGAACGTGGCGGCCTACCGCGTGTTCCTGCCATGCGGGCGAATCGCACCCGTCCGGTCCGGTCAAGCGCTGGCGCCCGGGCGGGGCGGCGAGATCCTTGAGGCAGAGCTCGACCGCGATCTCTTCCGCCTGCGCCCGGACCGCAGCCAGCGCGTCGTCCATGCGGAAGGCGGACGACACCACGCCTTCCTCGGCATGGATGCTAAGGGTCTCCCCGGGCGCCAGGGGCGTGTGGCGGCGCGTTGCCAGGTAAAGGACGACCCCCTTCTGCGTTCCGGTCTCCTGGACGAGCCGGAACGCCTCCGCGGCGACCGGGTTTCCGGTCTGGCGGCTCTCGAGGATGGCCTGCGCAGCGGCCGGAAGCGACATCGGATTGACGCCAAGCGCACTGGCGTTGCGCTCGAACGGCTCGACGTAGACCAGCGGCAGGTACTCCGGCGCATCGGCGGCGGGATACACGTTCCCCTGCGAATCCCGGTCGAGGACCTGAAAGCCCGGATGGCCAGAGGCGCGGACCATGGTCTCGAAGCGCGCGCGCTGCCCTTGCAGCACACGAGGGTTCCAGCCGAAGTTCTGCGTGCCGGGATAGCGGTCGAGCCAGGGGCGGACGAAATCCTGGAACTCCTCGCGTGAAACACTTTCGCTCACGCTCATCAGCCCGCGAATGGCCAGCATCATGTCGATCTGTGCATCGAGGCGTTGGCGCACCTGGCTGGCAAGATGCTCGGTGTCGCGGGTGAATTGCGCCTGAACGCGCAGTTCCTCCCAGACGAGCACCTGACGGAACGCGAAGGCCAGGATCGCAAGCGCCAGGCCGAGGGGAATGGCAACACCCAGCCGGCGTCCCTGCCAATCGGCGGAGGGCCGTCCGAACAGCACGAACATCAGCGGTGCCATGACGATCACGCCCAGCGTGTCACCCAGCCACCAGGTCCACCAGTTGAACGCGACCTGCTGCGCGGTGATGACTCCTTCCGAGTGCAGGATCGGTACGGAGAGCGAGGCATTGATCAGCGAGCCGACCGGTGCGACGACAACGAGAAAGCGCACGATCGTGCGCGGCGAGTCGAGCCGGTTGGGAAATCCGATCAGCCACTGCGCCAGCCACGTGCCTGCGGCCGCCTGCAACACGGCGCCCAGCGCGGGCACGGTGACGCTCACGATTGGCGCTTGGCTCATTCCAACCGCGCCATGAGCAAGAAACTGGACGGCCAGTGCACCGGCGAGGATGCCCGGCCAGACCCGCGCGCCATAGATCAGCATGGCCGACAGGGCGATCCCGGCTGGGGGGAACGCCGGCGTGGTGTAGCCAGGCGGTACGGCGAGCTTGATCGACAGCCATCCGCTGATCGCGTAGCCGAGTCCGACGAGAAGGGCGAGGCCGACGCTTTCGGCCAGTTTGTGAATCTGCATTCCGCGCAGTATATCGGCGCCCTGTCGCCCATTTCGAGGCATAGCGCACGTTCTGCTTGCCGACCGGCCTGAAGCACCCGTGGATGCGCTAAACTCCGGCCCTTGCAAATGCGGGCTGGCTGATGAACGAATGAACGCCGTTCGTTCTCGTGCTGTCCGTACCCCATTCCCAAGGCTTCCCACGGATATCGAGATGTTCGAAGCTGTTCGCAGCAACAAGCGCGTTGCCCAGGTGATCCTGGCCATTCTTATCGTCCCGTTTGCCTTCTTCGGCATGGACGCCTATTTCAGTGATGCCCCGGGTGGCAACGAAGTCGCGACGGTCGCCGGCTCGCCGATCGGCACTGTCGAGTTCGAGCAGGCCTTGCGCGACCAGCAGGACCGGTTGCGTGCCGCCGCAGGCGGGACGGCGGATCGTGCCCTGCTCGAGTCCGAGGAGCTGCGCCGCTCGGTGCTCGAGAACCTGATCAATCGCCGCGTGCTCGCCCTCTACGCCGCCGAGAACCGTTTCGTCGTTACCCCGCAGGAACTGCAGACGACGATCGCCAACGTGGACTCCTTCCAGGAAGACGGGCGTTTCTCGCTGCAACGATACGAAATGCTGTTGCGCGCCCAAGGGATGAGCCCGGCGATGTTCGAGGCGCGTCTGGCGCAGGACATTCGCGTCCAGCAACTCTCACTCGCCGTTGGCGAGGCCGGGTTTGCGCCTGCTGCGTCGGCCCGCCGCTTCCTGGCCGCACAGCTCGAGGAGCGCAGCATTCGCGAGCTGCGTCTGCCAGTGTCGAAGCTGGAGGCCGAGATCACGGTGAGCGACGATGAGGTCAAGACCTACTACGCCGCCAATCAGGACCGTTTCCAGCGCCCCGCGCGCCTGCAGGCCGAATACGTGGTGTTTGACCGCGAGGCGGTCGAGAAGCAGGTAAGCGTCAGCGACGAGGAGATCCGCGCCTTCTACGAAGGCAACCCCGCGCGTTTTGGCGTACCCGAGGAACGCCAGGCCCGTCACATCCTGCTCGAACTGCCCGCAGATGCGGGCGCGGACGACGTCGGTCGCGTCATGGACGAGGCAAAGACGCTGGTGGAGGCACTCCGCAAGGATCCGTCCCGCTTCGCGGCACTGGCGAAGGAGAAATCGAAGGATTCGGGTTCGGCCTCGCGCGGTGGCGACCTCGGCTTCTTCGGGCGTGGCGTGATGGTGGGTGCTTTCGAGGATGCGGCGTTTGCGCAGCAGAAGGACGAGATCGGCGACCCGGTGCGCAGCGATTTCGGGGTGCACATCATCCAGGTGACCGACATCAAGGCCGCGAGCACGCGCTCGCTCGAGGAAGTTCGCGACGAAATCGCCCGCGAGTTGCGCACCCAGGCGGCCAGCCGGCTTTACGCCGAGCAGGCCGAGCAGTTCGCCAACATGGTCTATGAGCAGGCCGATAGCCTCGCGCCTGTAGCAGAGGCACTCAAGCTCGAGATCCGCAGCACCGACTGGGTTTCGCGCGAGGGCGGCAGCATTGGTGGGCACAGCAACGAACGTCTGCTGAACGCCTTGTTCGGTGACGATGCGGTCAGGAACGCGCGTAACACCGAGGCCGTCGAGGTCGCGACCAACACGCTGGTGGCCGCGCGCGTCAAGGCCTACGAGGCTGCGGTGCTGCTACCGCTGGACGAGGTCAAGGCGCGTATCGTGGCCGATCTGCGGCGTGAGGCCGCGGCGCGGCGTGCCGCCGAGCAGGGCGCTGCCATGCTGGCTGCGCTCGACAAGGGGGAGCAGATCGACGCGAAATGGGGTGAGGCGCGTGTGCTGCAGCGTTCGGCGCCCGGCTTGCCGGGCATGGCGATGCAGGCCGTGTTCTCGGCGCAGTCCAAGCAACTGCCTGCGCATGTGGGTCTGGCCTTGCCCGAGGGCGACTACGTGCTCTATCGCATCGAGTCGGTGAATCGTCCCGAGATCGCGGATGACGACCCGCGCGTGCTCGCCGTTGCCGAGCAGTATGCGCAGGTGCTGGCCGAGCGAGATTTTGGCGCCTTTCTGTCCGAGCTGCGCAAGCGTTACGAGGTGCAGGTCAAGCTGCAGCCGCGGCAGTGACGCAGGATTGACGGCCCGCGGGGCCGTCAACGCGCCTGTGCAGGCACAACAAAAAGGCCCGATCGACTCGGGCCTTTTGCTTTGCCAAAGCCGCTTTTGCGGCCCGGCACCTGAACCTCGGGTCTGTCACGCCATCGGCGAGGCGTTGCCGAGCGCAGTGGTGTTGAAACCGCCATCGACATACATGACTTCGCCGGTGATGCCGCTGGCGAGATCCGAGCACATGAAGGCGGCGGCGTTGCCCACTTCCTCGATCGTGACGTTGCGACGCAGCGGGGCGTTGTGCTCGTTGAAGGACAGCAGCTTGCCGAAGCTGCCAATGCCCGAGGCGGCCAGGGTCTTGATCGGACCGGCCGAGATGGCGTTGGCGCGCGTGCCTTCGGGACCCAGCGTTACCGCCAGGTAGCGTACGGAGGCTTCGAGGCTGGCCTTGGCCAGGCCCATGATGTTGTAGTTGGGCATGGTGCGCACCGCGCCCAGGTAGGACAGGGTCAGCAGGGCGCCGTTGCGGCCCTTCATCATCGGTCGCGCGGCCTTGGCCAGTGCCGGGAAGCTGTAGGCGCTGACCTCCTGCGAGATGCGAAAGGCTTCGCGCGTGAGGCCGTCGAGGAAGTCGCCTTCCAGGGCCTCGCCCGGGGCGAAGGCGATGGAGTGGACGAGACCGTCGAGGCCGTCCCAGTGTTGACCGAGCTGCTCGAACAGGCCGGTGATCTGCGCGTCATCCTGGACGTCGAGCGGGAAGAGCAGCGAGCTGCCGAAATCGGCGGCCATCTTGGCAACCCGTTCCTGGAAGCGTTCGTTCTGGTACGTGAAGGCCAGTTCGGCACCTTCACGGTGCATGGCCTTGGCGATGCCGTATGCAATGGAACGGTTGCTCAGCAGACCGGTGATCAGAATACGTTTGCCGGCGAGAAAGCCCATGGATCCAACTCCGAATGACAAGCCGCCAATTATAGCCATAACCCCGATGAAGACAGTGGTGTTCGATGCGGGCGGCGTTGCCCGACGACTCGGCAGTCAAGCCTGTGAGGGGGTTCGATGACGGCGAGCACGGCCTGACAGCCAGCGATTCGCGTCGTCGCAGGAGTGTCGACAGACGCTGCGAGGTGGGGGAAAACCTGCCAGAATCGGGGCTGTCCTTGATCTGTCCACTTGCCTGTGCACCGTTTCCCGTCTTCCTGCCGCGCATCGTTGCGTCGACTGTCGCGACATGTCTCCATGGCCGGGGCGGTCCTGACGACGCTATGGCTGGCGGGATGCTCATCCGGCCTGAACGACCCCTATCCGGCGGCCGAGCGCGGGCAGAACATCTTTTACACCGCGTTCACCGAACGGCCAAAACACCTGGACCCGGTCCAGTCCTACAGCGAGGATGAGGCGAGCTTCCTCTACCAGATCGTCGAGCCGCCGCTGCAGTACCACTACCTGAAACGGCCCTACGTTCTCGAACCCGCCACGGCAGTGGCGTTGCCGAGACTGCGCCGCTACGACCGCAGCGGGCGCGAGTTGCCCGAGTCGGCGGACGCGTCCCGTGTGGACAAGACCGTTGTCGAGATCCGCATCAAGCCCGGCATCCTCTATCAGCCACATCCGGCCTTCGCCCGCAAGGAAGACGGCACTCCGCGTTACGTGCCACTCTCACCCGACGACCTGCGCGACGTGCGGGGCATCGGGGACTTCGCGCATGCAGATGCGCGGGAACTCGTGGCGGCGGACTATGTGCACCAGATCAAGCGGCTCGCGCATCCGCGCCTGCACTCGCCGATCTTCGAGCTGATGGCGGAGTACCTGCCGGGCCTGAAGGCGCTGCAGGGCGAACTGCTGGCGGCCCAGGCGCGCGTCGGTGTGGACGGCAATGCGTTCCTCGACCTGGAGGCCTTCGAGTTGCCCGGCGTCGAGATCATCGATCGCCACAGTTACCGCATTACGCTGAAAGGCACGTATCCCCAGTTCCTGTACTGGCTGTCGATGCCATTCTTCAGCCCCGTCCCGCCTGAGGCCGATCGCTTCTTCGGGCAGCCGGGCATGGCCGAGCGCAACCTGACGCTGGATTGGTGGCCGATCGGGACCGGGCCCTACATGCTGGTTGAGAACAATCCGAATTCGCGCATGGTGCTCGCGCGCAACCCCAATTTTCGTGGCGAAGCCTACCCGTGCGAGGGCGAAGCGGGGGATGAAGGTGCCGGACGGCTGGATGATTGTGGCAGGACCATGCCCTTCATCGACCGCGTGGTGTTTTCGCGCGAGCGCGAGGGGATCCCTTACTGGAACAAGTTCCTGCAGGGCTATTACGACGCTTCCGGCGTGTCCTCGGACAACTTCGACCAGGCCGTGACGCTGACCAGCCAGGGCGAGGTTTCACTGTCCGAGGACATGGAGGCGAAGGGCATCCGCTTGCTGACCTCGGTCTCGCCGTCGATCTTCTACCTCGGCTTCAACATGCTTGATCCGCTGGTGGGGGGCGGCCAATCCAGGGCGGAGAAGGAGCGCGCGCGCAAGCTGCGACAGGCCATCTCCGTTGCGCTGGACATGGAGGAGTTCGTCTCGATCTTCCTGAACGGGCGCGGATTGCCGGGCATGAGCCCCATTCCGCCCGGCATCTTCGGTGCGCGCGAAGGGCGGGACGGCATCAATCCCGTCGTCTATGAATGGCGTGGTGGCGAGGCGGACGGCCGAGCGGTGCGGCGAAAGGTCGACGAGGCTCGCCGTCTGCTGGCCGAGGCCGGCTGGCCGAACGGGCGTCATGCACAGACGGGCGAGCCGCTCATCATCAACCTCGACACCACCCCGGGCGGGCTTGGCGACAAGGCGCGCTCGGACTGGTTGGCGAAGCAGTTCCGCGAACTGGGCGTGCAGTTCGTCGTGCGCCCGACGGACTTCAACCGTTTCCAGGACAAGGTCCGGAAGGGCAACGCCCAGCTCTTCTTCTTCGGCTGGAACGCGGACTATCCGGATCCGGAGAACCTGTTGTTCCTGCTGCACGGTCCGCAGGGCAAGGTGAAGTTCAACGGCCAGAACGCCGCCAACTACGAGAACCCGGAGTACGACGCGCTGTTCGAGAAGATGAAAGCCATGCCCGATGGTGTCGCGCGCCAGGAAATCATCGACCGCATGGTGGCGATCCTGCAGCAGGATGCGCCTTGGATCTTCGCCTTCCACCCCAAGGCCTATTCGCTGCAGCACGGCTGGGTGCTGAACCGCAAGCCGGGCTCGATGGTCCGCAACAACATGAAGTACCAGCGCATTGACGTCGAGCGCCGCAGCGCCGCACGTGCGGCCTGGAACGAGCCCGTGCTGTGGCCGATCGCACTCGTCGCGCTCCTCCTGACGGCCTTGGTGGCGCCGGCGATTGTTCATTGGCGCCGGCGCGAAGTCGCCACGGCGACGCCGGGCAATGCCGGGGGCGGGCGCTGATGCTGGCGTATCTCGTTCGCCGCGCGCTGTACGCGATCCCGATCCTGATCGGCGTGAACCTGCTGACTTTCGTGCTGTTCTTCGTCGTCAACTCACCCGACGACATGGCGCGCATGCAGATTGGCGTCAAGCGTGCCACCCCCGAGGCGATCGAGCGCTGGAAGGCCGAGCGCGGCTACGACAAGCCGATGTTCGTCAATACCGCGGCCGAAGGCGGTGCGCGATTCACCGACACCATCTTCTTCGACAAGTCGCTGCGCATGTTCGCGCTCGAGTTCGGCCGCGCCGACGACGGCCGCGACATCGGCCAGGAGATCCGCGACCGAATGGGGCCGTCCCTTGCCATTGCGCTGCCGACCTTCATCCTCAGCCTGTTCGTCTCGATAAGCTTCGCGCTGCTGCTGGTGTTCTTCCGCGCCACGTACCTCGACTTCTGGGGCGTGGTGCTGTGCGTGGCGATGATGTCGATATCAAGCCTGTTCTACATCATCGGCGGGCAGTGGCTGGTCTCCAAGATGTGGGCGCTGGTGCCGATCTCGGGCTACGCGCCGGGCCTGGATGCAACACGCTTCCTGATGTTGCCGGTGCTGATCAGCGTGGTCGCCGGCATCGGTTCGAGCGCGCGCTGGTATCGCACCATCTTCCTCGAGGAGATCTCGAAGGACTACGTGCGCACCGCACGCGCCAAGGGACTGTCCGAGCTTGCGGTGCTGTTCCGCCACGTGCTGCGCAACGCGCTGATCCCGATCCTGACCGGGGTGGTGGTGGTGATCCCGCTGCTCTTCATGGGCAGCCTGCTGGTCGAGTCCTTCTTCGCCATTCCGGGGCTCGGCAGCTACACGATCGACGCGATCAATGCGCAGGATTTTTCCGTCGTGCGGGCGATGGTCTTCATTGGTTCGCTCCTCTACATCATCGGCCTGATCCTGACCGACATCTCCTACACGCTGGTTGACCCGCGGGTGAGGCTGGAATGAGCGCGCCGATGGGTTTCCAGCCGGTGCTGTTGTGGACCGACCTGCTGCTGTTCGCGCTGCTTGCGACGGCGCTGGCGGCGGTGTTCTACGTGCGCGCCAACGAGCCCTTGCGCGAGGCCTGGCGCAAGGTTGGCCGGCGTCCGACAGGCATGGCGGCTGCGACGATCCTGCTCGCCTTCGTCGCTGTCGGCGTGCTCGACAGTCTGCACTACCGGCCCTTGTTGCCCCCGGTCGAGGCGCCTTCGGGGAGCGTGGCGGACCAGGGACAGCCGCGATACTCGACCGAAGTCCTGTCAGTGCTCGATGCAGCGCTTGAGCCGCTGCGGCTTCAGACGGAGAAGACCTATTCCGCCCCCTTCGCCTGGCAGCTCTACCAGCGCGAGACGATGGAACTGCCCGAGGGTGGGCAGGTAAGAGGCTATCCGCGCCTCTTGCACGGCGCCTCCCATCTTGGCGACCCGGTTGCGGAGAAGGGCGCCGACGTGGCGCGCCGCGCGCTCGCCAGCGTCGGACAGGCCGTGCTCGCCTGGCTTGCGGCCTTTGTCGTGCTCGCCACGCTCGTCTGGCGCGGCAGCGGTCTGGGCTGGGGCGAGATTGCAGCGGCAATGCTGGCCGGACGTACGGTGCTGGCCTGGCGGGCGGCGCTCGTCACGCTTGGCATCATCTTGGTGATCGTCGCCATCTGCATCGAGCTTGCGCCGCTCTACCACGTGCTCGGCACCGACAAGGTTGGGCAGGATGTGCTCTACCTGGCGCTGAAGAGTGTTCGCACCGCGCTCGTCATCGGCACGATCACGACCCTGGTGATGATGCCGTTCGCCATCGCGCTGGGCATTGCCGCGGGCTATCTCGGCGGCTGGGTGGATGACGCCGTGCAGTACCTCTACACCGTGCTGAATGCGATTCCCGGCGTCCTGCTGATCGCGGCTGCGGTACTGATGATGCAGGTAGTGATCGATACCCATCCGCAGTGGTTCGACACTGCTGCCGAGCGCTCGGATGCGCGTCTGCTGGCGCTGTGTTTCATCCTCGGCATCACGAGCTGGACGGGGCTCGCGCGGCTGCTGCGCGGTGAAACGCTGAAGCTGCGCGAACTGGAGTACGTTCAGGCGGCGCGTGCCTTCGGCGTGAGGACGCCTGCGATCCTGCGTCGCCACATCCTGCCCAACGTGATGCACATCGTGATGATCGCGCTGGTGATGGACTTTTCCGGCCTGGTGCTGGCCGAGGCGGTGTTGTCCTACGTCGGCATCGGTGTGGACCCGACCACGATCAGCTTCGGCACGATGATCAACATGGCGCGCGCCGAACTTGCGCGGGAACCGATGGTCTGGTGGTCGTTGGCGGCAGCGTTCGCATTCATGTTCGTGCTGGTGCTCGCCGCCAATCTGTTCGCGGACGTAGTGCGCGACGCGTTCGATCCCAGAAGATAGACCCCATGAGAGACCTTCGATTCGATAACCGTTTCGTGCGCGAGCTGCCCGGAGATCCCGAGGACGGGCGGCATGTGCGTCAGGTGCACGGCGCGTGCTATTCGCGTGTCGAGCCGACGCCGGTGAGGGCGCCGAAGCTGCTGGCGTGGTCGCGCGAGGTGGCGGACTTGCTCGGGCTCGACGAGACCGACCTGCGTGATCGGCGATTTGCCGAGGTCTTTGGCGGCAATGCGCTGCTCCCCGGCATGGCGCCTTACGCCGCCTGCTACGGCGGCCACCAGTTCGGCTCCTGGGCGGGGCAGCTCGGCGATGGGCGGGCGATCACGCTCGGCGAGACGATCAACCCGCAAGGCCAGCGCTGGGAGCTGCAGTTGAAGGGCGCCGGGCCGACGCCGTATTCGCGCCGCGCCGATGGGCGCGCGGTGCTGCGCTCGTCGATCCGCGAGTTTGTCTGCAGTGAGGCCATGCACCATCTGGGCGTGCCGACCACGCGTGCGTTGAGCCTGGTGGCCACGGGCGAGCAGGTGGTCCGCGACATGTTCTACGACGGCAATGCGCGGCCCGAGCCGGGTGCTATCGTGTGCCGCGTGGCGCCGTCCTTCATCCGCTTCGGCAACTTCGAGATCTTCGCCTCGCGTGGCGAGGAGCCACTGCTGCAGCAGCTGATCGACTTCACGATCGACCGCGACTTCCCGGAGCTGGTCGCGGCCGAGCCCGATCCCGCGCAGCGACGGGTGAAATGGTTCGAGGAGGTGTGTCGGCGTACCGCCGTGCTGATCGCGCACTGGATGCGGGTGGGTTTCGTGCATGGCGTCATGAACACCGACAACATGTCCATCCTCGGTCTCACGATCGACTATGGCCCCTACGGCTGGGTCGACAACTTCGACCCCGAGTGGACGCCCAACACGACCGATGCCGGCGGGCGCCGCTACCGCTTCGGGCATCAGGCGCGTATCGCGCAGTGGAACCTGTGGCAACTGGCCAACGCCATCTATCCGGTGATTCAGCAGGTCGAGCCGCTTGAGCGGGCGCTGGCGGCGTACGCCGAGGTCTTCGAGGCCGAGGATCGGCGCATGATGCAGCAGAAGCTGGGTCTGGAGACGTGGCGCGCGGGTGGTGAGGACGAGGAAGGAAGTGATGCTGCGCTGGTGGCGAAGCTGCACACGCTGATGCAAGCGGGCGAGGTGGACATGACGCTCTTCTTTCGTCGGCTCGCGGATCTCGATCCGGCGCGGCCGACGATCTCGCATTTCGACGCCGCCTTCTATGATGAAGCCCGTCGTCGCGATGTGTCCTCCGGGTTTGAAGCCTGGCTGAAGGACTACGCCGCGCGTATTCGGCAGGACGGGGGCCCCGATCCTGTGCGGCGTGAACGCATGAATGCGGTGAATCCGCTCTACGTGCCCCGCAACTACCTGGCGCAACAGGCGATCGATCGGGCGGAGCAGGGCGACCCAACGGGCGTGAGCGAACTGCTCGAGGTGCTGCGCAAGCCCTACGTCGAACAGGGCGGACGCGAAGCCTACGCCGCGCGGAGGCCGGACTGGGCCCGCCACAAGGCGGGCTGTTCGATGCTGTCCTGCAGTTCCTGAGCGCTCATACCTTCACGCGCATCAGGCGCTGCTTCTCGCGCTCCCAGTCCTTCTTCTTCTCGTCCTCGCGCTTGTCGTGCAGCTTCTTGCCCTTGGCGAGGCCGATCTCGAGCTTGATCCGGCCCTTCACGAAATGCAGGTCGAGCGGAACCAGAGTGTAGCCGGCGCGTTCCACCTTGCCGATCAGGCGGGCGATTTCCTTCTTGTGCAACAACAGCTTGCGCGTGCGCACAGGATCATGGCGGACGTGACTGGATGCGGTGGTGAGCGGCGTGATGTGCATGCCGAAGAGGAAGATCTCCTCGTTGCGGATGATCACGTAGGATTCCTTGATGTTCGCGCGCCCGGCCCGGATCGCCTTCACCTCCCAGCCCTCGAGGACCATGCCGGCTTCGTGCTTTTCCTCGATGAAGAAGTCGTGGAGGGCTTTGCGGTTTTCGATGATGCTCATGTCTTGAAGATCCTTCGGCGCTGCAGGGCGAGGTCGCCGCGCGGCAAACGGGGGTGCCCGCATGCGGTAGAATCGCGCATTTTAACAGCACGGCACCGGCGTCGTTCCGGGTCGCGCACCGCCTCCGTTTTTTTCATGGCCGACGTCAAAAAGCTGGTTCTGATCGAGTTCACCCCCGAGCAGATGTTCGAGTTGGTCGATCGCTGCGAGGACTACCCCCAGTTCCTGCCGTGGTGCGGCGGCAGCGAGGTTCATACGCGTACCGACACGGTCACCGCGGCCACGATCCACATCAACTACCACGGCATCAAGGCGCACTTCAGCACCGAGAACGAAAAGCGCCGGCCCAACGAGATGAAGCTGCGACTGACCGACGGGCCGTTCACGCATCTGGATGGTCACTGGCTGTTCACCGCGCTTGGCGAAACGGCATGCAAGGTCGAGTTCAGCCTGCACTACCAGTTTTCGAGCAAGTTGCTGGAGAAGGTGCTGGGGCCGGTGTTCAATCACATCGCCAACACCTTCGTCGATTCCTTCGTGAAGCGTGCCGGGCAGGTCTACGCAAAGGGCTGAAGATGGCTGAGTCGATCAGGGTGGAAGTAGTCTATGCGCTGCCGCAGCGTCAGGAGCTTGTGCAGGTGAGCTTGCCGGAGGGAGCGACCGTCCGTCAGGCGATCGAGGCTTCGGGCCTGCTACAGAAGTATCCTGACATCGAACTGGATGGGCGCAACAAGCTCGGCATCTTCGCCAAGCTCACCAAGGGCGACGCGACGCTGCGCGATCGTGACCGGGTGGAGATTTATCGGCCGCTGATTGCCGACCCGAAGGCCGTCCGCAAGAAGCGCGCTGACGAGGGCAAGGTCATGAAGAAGGGCGGAGGGCCGGCTGAAGAGTCGGCTGCCTGAGAGTCTGCTGCCTGGGTCGGTCGCTGCAGGCGGGCCCTCGCGTTTGAGGCGGGGCCGCCCGTCGGTGCATCGCTGACGATCAGTTCAAGCAGTTCTCGTCGATCTGGCGCTGCAGGCGCTCGATGTCGGCGGCACGCGCCTCGTCGCTGACGAACTCGCGCTCGCCCGCGGCGTTCATCCGCGCCATGCGTTGCCCCGAACTGAGCGCCGCCAGTTGATTGCGCGCATCTTCACAGAAGCGTTGGCGATCCGCCTCCCGCTGCTGCTCCTCTTGCGCCTTGGCCTGAGCTTCGGCCTCCGCCGCACGGCGCTTTCGGAACTCTTCCTCGCGCTCGGCGAGTGTCTTGGGTTTGCCTTCGTCGGCGGCCGGCTGGCCCCCAGCGGCCTCCGCTTCGCCCTGTTCGCCGCTCGGGGCCGCGACCGGTGCCGCCACGGGAGTCCCACGCAGCGTCTTGACCGGGCCGCTCGGCGGCGGTATGTCGGAGTAATGCGTTTTCCCGTCCTTGTCCTTCCAGCTGTAGATCTGGGCAGCAACCGGCAGGGCCGTAAGCAGGGCAAGAAGCAGGACTGCAGGGCGAATCATCGGGGGTCTCCGAAAGGCACCGCTTACACGGCGCGGAAGGCGTCTGTATAATACGGATTTGGTCGAAAGGATAAAAGCCATGCGAGTGATTCAGAAGGCGCTGACGTTCGATGACGTCCTTCTTGTTCCCGCCCACTCCACGGTCCTCCCGCGCGATGTGAGCCTGCAGAGCCAGGTCACCCGGCGCATCCGTCTGAATATCCCGCTCGTGTCCGCTGCAATGGACACCGTCACCGAAAGCCGTCTTGCCATCGCCCTGGCGCAGGAAGGCGGCATCGGCGTGGTGCACAAGAACCTGTCGCCTGCCGAGCAGGCTGCCGAAGTGCATAAGGTCAAGCGCCACGAGTCGGGCATTCTCAAGGACCCGATCACGATTCCGCCGACGATGACCGTCGGTCAGGTCATCGCGCTGCAGCGCCAGCACCGCTTCTCGGGCGTGCCGGTGGTCGACGGGGGCAAGGTCGTCGGTATCGTCACGAACCGCGACACGCGTTTCGAGACCAATCTCGATCAACTGGTGTCCGAGATCATGACCCCGCAGGATCGCCTGGTCACGGTGCGCGAAGGCGCCAGCCTGGACGAGGCGCGCGAACTGCTGCGCGTGCATCGTCTCGAGCGGGTGCTGGTGCTCAACGAATCGGGCGAGCTGTCCGGCCTCATCACGGTCAAGGACATGATGAAGTCCACCGAGCACCCGTTTGCCGCCAAGGACGAGCAGGGCCGCTTGCGTGTCGCGGCTGCGATCGGCGTTGGTGCCGGCACCGAGGAACGTGCCGAGCGTCTGGCGGAAGCCGGCGTGGACATGATCGTGGTGGACACCGCCCACGGTCACTCGCAGGGTGTGCTCGACCGCGTCAACTGGGTCAAGAAGAACTTCCCGCAGATCGAAGTGGTCGGCGGCAACATCGCCACCGCCGACGCAGCGCGCGCACTGGTCGACGCCGGTGCCGACGGCGTCAAGGTCGGCATCGGCCCCGGTTCGATCTGCACCACACGTATCGTCGCCGGTGTTGGCGTGCCGCAGATCTCCGCGATCGACAACGTCGCCAACGCCCTGGCCGGATCAGGCGTGCCGATGATCGCCGACGGCGGTATCCGTTTCTCGGGCGACATCGCCAAGGCGATCGCTGCCGGTGCCAACGTCGTGATGCTGGGCGGGCTGTTCGCAGGCACCGAAGAGGCGCCTGGCGAAACGGTGCTGTTCCAGGGCCGTTCTTACAAGTCCTACCGTGGCATGGGTTCGCTTGGTGCCATGGAGAAAGGCGCGGCGGACCGTTACTTCCAGGACGAGAACACCGGCAACATCGACAAGCTCGTACCGGAAGGTATCGAAGGCCGCGTACCCTACAAGGGCTCGGTCGGCGCGGTCATCCACCAGCTGATCGGCGGCCTGCGTGCCTCGATGGGATACCTCGGATGCCCCGACATTCCGACGATGCACGAACGAGCCGAGTTCGTTCAGATCAGTTCGGCCGGCATGCGTGAATCGCACGTCCACGACGTGCAGATCACCAAGGAAGCGCCGAACTACCAGATCAGCTGATCGAACCGTTCCGGCATCCGCAGGCGGCTGAGAAGCCGCCTTTCCTTTTTTTGACGCTCGAGACACTCGCGCCATGGCTCATCAGAAAATTCTCATCCTCGACTTCGGTTCCCAGGTCTCCCAGCTGATCGCGCGCCGCGTGCGTGAGCAGCAGGTCTACTGCGAACTGCATCCCTTCGACGTGTCGGACGAGTTCGTCCGAAGCTTCGGTGCGCAGGGCGTGATCCTGTCCGGCGGCCCGAACTCGGTCTATGAAGCGGAAGACTGGCGGGCACCGCAGGCGGTGTTCGAGCTCGGCGTGCCGGTGCTGGGCATCTGCTACGGCATGCAGACCATGGCCAGCCAGCTTGGCGGCAAGGTCGAGAGTTCCGCCAAGCGCGAGTTCGGCTATGCCGAGATGCGTGCGCGCGGTCATTCGAAGCTGTTCACCGGCATCGAGGACCGGACCAACGCCGAGGGCCACGGGCTGCTCGACGTCTGGATGAGCCACGGCGACAAGGTTACCGAGCTGCCGCCGGGCTTCAAGGTCATCGGCAGCAACGAATCCACCCCTATCGCCGCCATGGCGGACGAGGCGCGTGGTTTCTACGGCGTGCAGTTTCATCCCGAGGTCACGCACACGATCAAGGGCAAGGAGATGATCGCGCGCTTCGTGCACGATATCTGCGGCTGTGGCCATGACTGGAACATGCCCGACTATATCGAGGAGGCGGTGCAGAAGATCCGCGAGCAGGTCGGCGACGAGGAGGTCATCCTCGGTCTGTCGGGCGGCGTAGATTCCTCGGTGGCGGCGGCGCTGATTCATCGCGCAATCGGCGACCAGCTCACCTGCGTGTTCGTCGACCACGGTCTGCTGCGCTTGAATGAGGGCAAGCTGGTGATGGAGATGTTCGCCGGCCGCCTGCACGCCAAGGTCGTTCATGTCGACGCGACCGAGCAGTTCATGGGCCACCTCAAGGGGGTCACCGACCCCGAGCAGAAGCGCAAGATCATCGGCCGCGAGTTCGTCGAGGTCTTCCAGGCCGAGGCGAAGAAGCTGCCGAACGCGAAGTGGCTGGCCCAGGGCACGATCTACCCGGACGTAATCGAGTCCGGCGGCGCCAAGAGCAAGAAGGCGCACACCATCAAGAGCCACCACAACGTCGGCGGCCTGCCCGAGACGCTGGGCCTGAAGTTGCTTGAGCCGCTGCGCGACCTGTTCAAGGACGAGGTGCGCGAACTCGGCGTTGCGCTGGGCCTGCCGCACGACATGGTGTATCGCCACCCCTTCCCGGGCCCGGGCCTGGGCGTGCGCATCCTCGGCGAGGTCCGGCAGGATTTCGCTGACCTGCTGCGCCGTGCCGACGCGATCTTCATTGATGAACTGCGCGCCGCGGACTGGTACGACAAGACCAGCCAGGCCTTCGCCGTCTTCCTGCCGGTCAAGAGCGTGGGCGTGATGGGCGACGGCCGCACCTACGAGTACGTGGTGGCGCTGCGTGCGGTGCAGACCCAGGACTTCATGACCGCGCACTGGGCCGAGCTGCCGCACAGTCTGCTCGGTAAGGTCAGCAACCGCATCATCAACGAGGTCCGCGGCATCAACCGCGTGGTGTACGACATCTCGGGCAAGCCGCCCGCAACGATCGAGTGGGAGTGATCTTCACCCGGGTCATTTGATCACCGTCGTCGCTTCAATCCACGAATCGCTGCTCTGTGCGCCTTCATCGGCGCCGGGCAGCGATTTTTTTGCGTCCATCGCACTCAGGGGCGGAGAGCTCGGGAACGGACAGACAGGACTTCCTGTCAATAGGCGCCGGAATCGTGTCGTCCATACACCAAAAAGATCCTTTCCCCAGCCCCGACAATCGACAAGATCATGCGCGCAATCCGCGATCGCCAATCACCGTTTCGCTCCTCTGATCTGCTTGCTTTCGCGATGGTGTTCACCATCGTCCTCTGCACGCTGATCCCCGCGCATGACTTGCGCCGCCTCACCCAGATAATGGTGTTGGCACTGCCGCCAATGTGCCTCCTGCTATGGCGTATCGAGGCACAGCGCATGCGCCGGCTGCGCGCACTGTTCGTCGGGTTGTGGGCCGGGATCTTCATGGTCGACGGCGCTGTCAGGGCCTATCTCACGCGCACCTACCAGGCTTCAGCCGACAGTGCGCTCGTGCTGAGCGCAGTCGCCAATACGGGCGCGGGCGAGAGCATCGAATATCTTTCGATGTACTGGCCAGCGATGCTGCCGTGGGCCGCAGTCCTGCTGGCGGGCTGTCTTGCTCTGGCCTGGGTGCTTCGGCGCACGATTGTCGTCCCCGTTCGGACAGAGGAGCCGCGCGCGATTGAAGCGACGAGGCCCCGCCTGCGCCGATGGTCGGTCCTGCTGCTCTGTGCGGTTCTTTTCATCGGTGCAATTGCCTATGCGCTCAAGCCATGGCGGCGGCTGCATCCGCTGATCTTCTGGCCCGACTGGCTGGCTTCAGTGCAGGAACTGCGTAACGAATGGGCGGATCAGGACGAACTCCGGCTCCGTACGTTTGAGCGCGCGGAGAGCCTCCGACCCACGCTCCTGTCGGAGGGACCGTCGACCGTCGTTGTCGTGATCTCGGACAGCGTCAATCGCGACAACCTCGGGCTTTATGGCTACGCGCGGGCGACCACGCCGCGGCTCGAGCGACTGCGCGACGAGCTAGGCGACAGCTTTCTGGTTCTGAGGCATGCGTGGTCGGTGGATGCCGGCACCCTCGCATCCTTGCGGAACCTGTTCTGGTTCGGCGCCCCCAGCGCGCCGGAACCGATGCACGTGCTTGCCCTGGCCCGCGCTGCTGGCTACCACATCACCTGGATCAGCAATCACGACGACATCGCCATTGATCAGTCACACGCCGCCTTCGCAGACCGCATCGAGAGGTTGAGCCGCACGCGTGGCCGCGCCAACCGTTCGGCCGACATCGACACGCTGAAGCCACTGCAGATCGCGCTTGCCGATCCGCAGCCGCGCAAACTCATCATCGTTCATCTGATGGGCGCGCATCCGCACTACAGCTTTCGCTATCCGAAGGGGGGCAATCCGTTCGACGATGGATTCGACGTGGTCGAGCGCGAGCTCGAACAGGAGGGAAGACCGTTCTGGCTGCAGATGCTGCGGGACGAGTACGACGCCGCGCTCCTGCATCACGATACGGTTCTGGCTGAGTCCCTGGAGTTGTTGCGAGAGGCGCCCGGCTCGGACGACTACCGCGCCTGGCTCTATCTGTCCGATCACGGGCAAGAGGTCGGACATGACGCCAACCATGCGGGGCACAGCTCGCACACCGTTGCCGGTTTTCGCATTCCGGCGATTGTCTGGCAGAACCAGGTCCGCAGCACCTTGCCGGTGGATGTAACCCGCCGTCCTTTCCGCGTTGACTGGACCGGATGGACGCTTGCGCACCTCCTCGACATTCGCTGGCAGGGCTACGATCCGGGCCGCGACGTATTGGATGGCGCCTACCGCTGGACCAATCCGCAACTTCCGGTGAGCGTGGCCTCGTTCGAGAGCTGAGCGGGCGGAGCGCCGTTTTTGGTGCTCCTGCTGCCCAAACCACTCCTCGTTCAGAACCCGAAATACCGGTCCGGCCGGTGATTCACCGCGATCACGAAGTTCAGCGCAACCGCACTGAGCACGGACAGCAGCACCTTGTCCGGGGCCAGCACCAGCAGCGCGAGGCCCAGGATCAGCACGTCGGCGATCATCTGCACGGTGCCGGCGCGCCATCCGCGCGTCTTCTGCAGGTAGAGCGCCATCACGCCAAGGCCGCCGAGGCTGGCGCCGTGGCGGATCAGGATCAGGATGCCGATGCCCGCGAGCAGCCCGGCGATGACGGCGGAGAAGACCGGATCGACCTGCTCGAAACGCACCAGTGTCGGCACGAACTCCGCGAGCAGCGAAAGCAATCCGACCGCGGCGAAGGACTTCAGCGTGAATACCTTGCCCATCGCCAGCCACGCGAAGACATAGAAGGGCAGGTTGATGACGAACAGCACGGCACCCAGCGGCCAATGTCCGAGGTAATGCACGAGGAAGGACAGACCGGTGATTCCGCCGGTGAGCAGGCGGGTTTCACGGAAGAAGCACAGCGAAAGTGCTACGAAGAGACAGCCGACGAACAAGGCCTGCAGGTCTTCGGACGGCGTATGGCGGACCGCCGCCGGATTTGGGGTCTGGATCTGGGGTTGCGGGCGCATCGTTAGCAAACAGGTCGGTCAGGCGTCGAGCTGGATGGGCGTCGTCTTCCAGATGTCGCGCGCGTACTCGTCGATCGTGCGGTCGGACGAGAAGATGCCCATGCCGGCGACATTCAGCAGTGCGGATCGGGTCCAGGCCCCGGGTTGTCGGAACAGTGCGTCCGCGCGCTGCTGCGCCTCGACATAGCTGGCGAAGTCCGCCAGCAGCAGATAGTGGTCGCCCCAGTTCATCAGCGCGTCGAACACGGCCTGGTAGCGTCCGCGCTCGGTCGGGCTGAACAGGCCGTCCCGGATCGCATCCAGGGCCGCCGCCAATTGCGGATTGGCCGTGTAATGGCTGCGCGGTTGATAGCCACGGGCGCGGATGTCGGCGACCTCTTCGGTGGTGTGGCCGAAGATGAAGATGTTGTCCTCGCCGACCTGCTCACGGATCTCCACGTTGGCGCCGTCGAGCGTACCGATCGTGATGGCGCCGTTCAGCGCGAGCTTCATGTTGCCGGTGCCCGAGGCCTCGGTGCCCGCGGTCGAGATCTGTTCCGACAGGTCGGCTGCCGGAATGATCAGCTCGGCCAGGCTCACGCTGTAGTTGGGGATGAAGACGACCTTGAGCCGGCCGCGTAGCCGGGGATCGGCGTTGACCACCGCCGCCACATCGTTGATGAGGCGGATCACCAGCTTCGCCATCACGTAGGCGGACGCGGCCTTGCCAGAGAAAATCACCACCCGCGGCACCCAGTCCGCATCCGGATTGGCGAGGATCGCCTGGTAACGCGCGATGACGTGCAGCAGGTTGAGCAGCTGGCGCTTGTACTCGTGCATGCGCTTGACCTGTACGTCGAACAGCGCCGCGGGGTCGATGTCGATGCCGAGGCGCGTGCTGACGTAGTCCGCCAGACGCTGTTTGTTCGCGCGCTTGGCCGCGCGGAAGGCGTCGAGGAAGTCGTGCTCGTGCTGATACTCGCGCAAGGCAGCCAGTTCCTGCAGATTGCGCCGCCAGCCGGTACCGAGGCGGGCGTCGAGCAGGGCGGCGAGGCCTGGATTGGCCTGGGCGAGCCAGCGCCTGGGCGTGACGCCGTTGGTCTTGTTATTGAAACGCTCCGGCCACAGTCGGGCGAAGTCGGCGAAGATCGACTGCCTCATCAGCTCGGAATGCAGCACCGACACGCCATTGACCGAATGCGACGCAACGACCGCGAGATAGGCCATGCGCACCCGGCGCTCGCCATGCTCGTCGATCAGTGACACGCGCCGCATCAGCTCGACATCGTGCCCGTGTGCCGCGGTGAGGTCGGCGAGGAAATCGGCGTTGATGTCGAAGATCATGCGCAGGTGGCGGGGCAGGACGCGGCCGAGCATGTCCACCGGCCAGGTCTCCAGCGCCTCGTGCATCAACGTGTGGTTGGTGTAGGAGAACACACGCCGGCAAAGAGCCCACGCCTGCTTCCACGGCACGGCGTGCTCGTCGACGAGCAGGCGCATGAGTTCCGGTACGGCCAGCACCGGGTGGGTGTCGTTGAGATGGATGCTGACCTTGTCCGGCAGGGCCTCGAAATCGCGGTGGTTCACCAGATAGCGGCGCAGGATGTCCTGCAGGCTGGCCGAGACGAAGAAGTACTCCTGACGCAGTCGCAGTTCGCGGCCCGACAGCGTGGAGTCGTCCGGATACAGCACGCGGCTGACGTTTTCCGAGTGGTTCTTGCTCTCGACCGCGCCGAAGTAGTTGCCCTGGTTGAAGGCCGACAGGTCGATTTCTTCAGTGGCTTTCGCCGACCACAAGCGCAGCGTGTTGGTCACCTCGGTGCCGTAGCCCGGGATGATCGTGTCGTAGGCGTTCGCCAGTACGTCGTCGGTGCCGACCCAGCGGACCACGTCGCCTTCCTGCTCCAGGTGGCCGCCGTAGCGCACGCGGAAGCAGATCTCGGGGCGGTGGAATTCCCACGGGTTGCCATGCGCCAGCCAGTAGTCGGGGACCTCGACCTGTTGTCCTTCGATGATCTGCTGGCGGAACATGCCGTAGTCGTAACGGATCCCATAACCGAAGCCGGGCACGCCCAGCGTCGCCATCGAATCGAGGAAACAGGCTGCGAGCCGTCCGAGCCCCCCATTGCCCAGCGCCGCATCCGGCTCGAGGTCGATCACGATGTCCGGATCGACCTCGAGCTCGGTCAGCGCCTGACGCACCATGGGCATCAGGTCGAGCGCGAGCAGGGCGTTGCTGAAACTGCGGCCGATGAGGAATTCCATTGACAGGTAATAGACGCGTTTGACGTCCTGCGCGTAGCTCGCGCGGATCGTCTTCATCCAGCGCTCGACCAGATGGTCGCGCACCGCATAGGACACCGCATGGAGCCAGTCCTCGGGCCGGGCGGATTCCGGGTTCTTGCCCACCTGATACATCAGCTTGTTCGAGATCGCCCGCCGGAAGGCCGCGATGTCGCGCGACAGGTGGTCGTACTGATGGGAGAACTGGGAAAGGTCCATGGGCGGGTTCAAGATGGTGTTCCAGTCGTTGCGGTTGAGGCGTGGGCGGGCTGGTGGCGACCGATCAGGTTGCGACCTGGCGGTACAGGGCCAGGTACTGCTCCGCGGCACCGCGCCAGCCCGAAGGGTAGCGCATCCCGCGCTGCTGCACGGTCTTCCAGTCCGCCGGGCGGCGGTACAGGGCAAATGCGCGCCGGGCGGCGCCAATCAGGCCCGCGGTGGAAAAATCGTCGAAGACGAAGCCCGTCGCATCCTCGTCCAGCGTCTCGAGACGGCTGTCCGAAACCGTGTCGCCCAGCCCGCCGACGCGGCGCACCAGCGGCAGTGTGCCGTACTTGAGGCCGTAGAGTTGCGTCAGCCCGCAGGGCTCGAAACGCGAAGGAACGAGGATGACATCGCTGCCTGCGATCAGGCGGTGGGCGAAGGCTTCATCATAGCCAATTCGCACGGCGACGTTCGCCGGGTCTGCTTCCGCCGCCGCGCGGAAGGCCGCTTCGAGCGCCGCGTCGCCACTGCCGAGCAGCGCGAACTGCGCGCCGCGGGCGATCAACGGTGGCAGAGCCTGCAGCACCAGATGCAGGCCCTTCTGTTCGGTCAGGCGGCTGACCACGCAGAACAGGGGGGAGGTCGGCATCTCGGCCAAGCCAAGTTCCTGCTGCAGGGCCGACTTGCAGCGCGCCTTGCCCTTGAGGCGCTCGGCCGAGAAATGCGTCGGCAGCAAGGGGTCGAGCGCCGCGTCCCACACTGCCTCATCCACGCCGTTGAGGATGCCCGTGAGGTCGTGCGCGCGCTGCCGGAGCACACCATCCAGCCCGCAGCCTTGCTCCGGGGTCTGGATCTCGCGTGCGTAGCTCGGGCTGACGGTCGTGATGCGGTCAGCGAAGTACAGGCCGGCCTTCATGAAGTTGATGCGGCCGTGGAATTCGAGCCCGTGCATGCTGAAGAACGGCGCCGGCAGGCCGAGTTCGGCGTAATGGTGGCTGTCGAACAGCCCCTGGTACGCAAGGTTATGCACCGTGTAGACGGACGCCGGCAGGCCGCGGCCCCCTGCGTCCCGGGCTGCGCGCAGGTAGGCCGGCGCCAGTGCGGCGTGCCAGTCGTGCGCGTGGACGACCTGTGGCCGCCAGCCCTCGTCCAGCCCCTGGGCAAGCTGGCCCGCCGCCCAACCGAGCAGGCCGAAACGCCGATGGTTGTCGGGGTAGGCGTGCTGCTGCGCGTCCGCGTAGGGGCCGCCGGCCCGCAGGTAGAAGGCGGGGGCGTCGATCACGTAGGCGTCGACCCCGCAGGCGGGCAGCGTGCCGCGCAAGAGGCGCGCATCGGCGGCTTCGAGGCCGGCGGGCGGGGCAAGCCGGGCCAGCTCGACCGCGCCCTGCAGATCGGCCAGGATCGGTGCGAAACCCGGCAGCAGCACGCGGGGCTCGGCACCGCAGGCACGCAGCGCAGCGGGCAGGGCGCCTGCCACGTCGGCGAGGCCACCAGTCTTCAGCAGGGGATAGATTTCGGCGCAGACCTGCAGGATGCGCATCGTGGTCTCCTCAGAGTGCGGCAAGCATGTCCCGGGTCACCAGGACCACGCCGTTCTCGGTGCGGTGGAAGCGCTTGGCGTCCAGTTCCGGGTCCTCGCCGATCACCAGTCCCTCGGGCAGCTTGCAGCGGCGGTCGATGACGACCTTGCTCAGCCGGCAATGGCGGTTGATCTGCACGTCGGGTAGGACGACCGCATCGCTGATGTCGCAATACGAGCGCACCAGCACGTTCGAGAACAATACCGAGTTGCGAACGACCGAGCCCGACACGATGCAGCCACCCGATACCAGCGAATTCAGCGCCTCGCCGCGGCGACCGTCGACGTCGTGCACGAACTTCGCGGGCGGCAGTTGCTCCTGGTAGGTCCAGATCGGCCAGTCGCGATCGTACATGTTCAACGCCGGCGTGGTGGAAGCGAGGTCGAGGTTGGCCGCCCAGTAGGCGTCCACCGTGCCGACGTCGCGCCAGTAGGGACCCGAATAGGGCGGGGTGGCGATCGCCGACATGTTGAAGGGATGGGCCAACGCCTGGCCCTCGGACACGGCGCGCGGAATGATGTCCTTGCCGAAATCGTGGCTGGAATCCGGGTTGCCGGCGTCCTCCTCGAGCAGGCGGAAGAGGTAATCGGCAGTGAACACATAGATGCCCATGCTCGCCAGCGCCATGTCCGGGTTGTCCGGCATGGTCGGTGGATCGCACGGCTTCTCGACGAAGGCGGTGATGTGGCGCTGCGTATTGATCGCCATGACGCCGAAGGCGCTCGCCTCGGAGCGCGGCACCTCGATGCAGCCGACGGTGACGCCTCGCCCGCTCGCCGCATGGTCGGCCAGCATGATGGAGTAGTCCATCTTGTAGACGTGGTCGCCGGCAAGAATGACGATGTACTCCTGCGGGCGCGAATTGCGGATGATGTCGAGATTCTGGTAGATCGCGTCGGCGGTGCCCCTGTACCAGTGCTCCCCGTCGACCCGTTGCTGGGCGGGCAGCAGGTCCACGAACTCGTGCATCTCGTTGCGCAGGAAACTCCAGCCGCGCTGGATGTGGCGCAGCAGCGAGTGCGACTTGTACTGCGTGATCACGCCGATGCGCCGCAGTCCCGAGTTCATGCAGTTGGACAGGGCGAAGTCGATGATGCGGAACTTGCCGCCGAAATGGACCGCCGGCTTCGCCCGCATGTTGGTCAGGTCGCGCAGGCGTGAGCCGCGTCCGCCCGCCAGCACAAGAGCCAGCGTTCGTCGCGCAAGCATGCGTGATTCGGCACTGCGGTTGATGTCCATGTTTCGCTCCCTCGTTATGTGATCGTCTTGCGCCGCCGTGCGTGTCGGATCGGATCAGGTGATGACGGTCGGCGCCGCCATGCCGCTGTGGCTGCGGATCCCGGCAATCTCGTCGGCGATGCGGATCAGCTCGGCGAGCGCCGCCTGCGCGGGCAGGTCGTGCCGGCTCGCGTCGGGTTCGAAGCGTTCGAGATAGACCCGCAGCGTTGCGCCCTCGGTGCCAGTGCCGGACAGCCGGAAGACCACGCGGCTGCCGCCATCGAAAATCAGGCGCACGCCCTGGCGTGTGCTGACCGAGCCATCGACCGGGTCGGTATAGGCGAAATCGTCGGCCTGGGCGATCCGCAGCCCGGCGCCGCAGTCCCGACCCGCGAGTTCGGGCAGCTTCGCCCGCAGCGTGGTCATCAGCGCATCGGCGCGCTCGGTGGCGATGCCCTCCCAGTCGTGGCGCGAGTAGTAATGGCGGCCAAAGCGCGCCCAATGCGCACGAACCAGCGTATCGACCGACTGTCCCGTCACCGCGAGCAGGTTGAGCCAGAACAGCACCGCCCACAGGCCGTCCTTCTCGCGCACATGGTTCGAGCCGGTGCCGTAGCTTTCCTCGCCGCACAGCGTCGCGCGGCCGGCGTCGAGCAGGTTGCCGAAGAACTTCCAGCCGGTGGGCGTTTCGTAGCAGGGGATGCCGAGCGCCGCGGCGACCGCGTCGGCAGCGCACGAGGTCGGCATCGAGCGCGCGATGCCCGCCAGCCCGTCACGGTAGCCGGGCACGCACGTCGCGTTGGCGGCCAGGACGGCGAGGCTGTCCGACGGGGTGACGACGAAATCGCGGCCGAGGATCATGTTGCGGTCGGCGTCGCCGTCGGAGGCGGCACCGAGGTCGGGCGCCTGCGGGCCGCTCATGGCCGCGATCAGTTCGGTGGCGTGCACGGGGTTGGGATCGGGGTGATGACCGCCGAAGTCCTCCAGCGGCTCGCCGTTCACCACGGTGCCCGCCGGCGCACCGAGCATGCCCTCGAGGATGGCGCGGGCGTAGGGCCCGCTGACGGCGCTCATCGCGTCGAAGCGCATGCGTCCGCCCCTGGCGAACCAGGCACGCATGGCGTCGAAGTCGAACAGCCGCTGCATCAGCTCCGCATAATCGGCCACAGGGTCGATGACCTCGATCTGCATGTCGCCGATGCGCTGCGTCCCGAGCGTCTCGAGGTCGACGTCGGCCGTGCCAGCGGCGATGCGGTATTCGGACAGGATGCCGCTGCGCGCGTAGATCGCCTCGGTGATGCGCTCGGGCGCCGGGCCGCCGTTGGCGATGTTGTACTTGATGCCGAAATCGCCCTCCGGGCCGCCGGGGTTGTGGCTGGCCGACAGGATGATGCCGCCGAAGCAGGCGTGCTTGCGGATCACCGCGCTCACGGCCGGCGTCGACAGCAGCCCGCCGCGGCCGACCAGCACCTTGCCGAAGCCGTTCGCCGCCGCCATGCGCAGGATGGTCTGGACCGCCACGCGGTTGTGGAAGCGGCCGTCGCCGCCGACCACCAGGGTCTGGCCTGCGCGGTCCGGAAGGATGTCGAACAGCGCCTGGACGAAGTTTTCCAGGTAGTGCGGCTGCTGGAACACGCTGACTTTTTTGCGCAGGCCGGAGGTGCCGGGACGCTGGCCGGGGAAGGGGCGGGTGCTGACGGTCTCGATATTCATGACGAGGTGTTTTCAGAGGGTGATGGGTGCGGCTCGGCCGCCGTGGCCGAGTCGATCAGGATGCAGAGGCTGCGGCCCGCAACGGCGATGGGGCCGGTAAGGGGTGAATCGGTGTCCGGCGCCGGAGCGCCATCGCGACGATCGCTGTCGAACACGGAGGTCCAGGTGCCGGCGGGCAGGACGAAGCGACGCGGTGATGCTTCGGGATTGACCAGCACGATGGCGGGTGAGCCCTTGCCAGCCCCGGGGTCGAGGCGCACCGCGAGCGCGCGGTCAGCGGTGCCTGCCCAATCGGTGCCCGTGAGCGCCCTGCCGTCCGCACGCAGCCACAAGGCCGAAGCGCTGTCGGCATCGGCTTCCGCCGCCGGCGACAACCAGCGCCCGATGCGCAAGGCCGCCCAGCGATGGCGCAGTTGCAGCAGTCGCCGGGTGCAGGCGAGCAGATCGCGGTCCGCAGCGGCCCAGTCGAGCCAGGTCGTGGCGTTGTCCTGGCAATAGGCGTTGTTGTTGCCGCCCTGGCTGTGGCCGATCTCGTCGCCCGCAAGCAGCATTGGTGTGCCCTGCGAGCACAGCAGCGTCGCCATCAGCGCCCGCTGCAGGCGATGGCGGAGCTCATTGACCTCGACACTGTCGGTTTCGCCCTCTACGCCGCAGTTCCATGAGGCGTTGTGGTGATGGCCGTCGCGGTTGTTCTCGCCATTGGCTTGGTTGTGCTTGTGGTCGTAGCTGACGAGGTCGCGCAGGGTGAAGCCGTCGTGTGCGGCGAGATAATTGACGCTGGCTGTGGGCGCCCGGGAGTCATGGTGAAACTGCGTGTTCGAACCTGCCAACCGGTGGGCAAAGACACCGCGATCGCCAATGCCGCGCAGCCACCAGGCGCGCATCGTGTCGCGGTACTGATCGTTCCACTCCATCCAGCCGGCCGGAAAGGCGCCGAGCTGGTAGCCGCCGGCGCCAAGATCCCAGGGCTCTGCAATCCACTTCAAGTCCGAAAGCACTGGGTCGGCCTGCAGCGCGGCGAAGAAGCCCGCGTCGCGGTTGAAGTTGCCGTGGCGGTCGCGCCCCAGCGTGCTCGCAAGGTCGAAGCGAAAGCCGTCGATGCCGTAGTGCGTGGCCCAGTGGCGCAAGGCGCCGACGACCAGCTCCAGCACCCGCGGCTCGGCCAGCTTCACGCTGTTGCCGCAGCCGGTCCAGTTCTGATCGTGCGCGGGATTCCCGGGCATGAGGTGGTAGTAGCGCGCATTGGCCAGCCCGCGCAGCGACAGCGTCGGTCCGGATGCATCGGTCTCGGCGGTGTGGTTGAACACCACATCGAGCACCACCTCGATCCCCGCGGCGTGCAGGGTGTCGACCATGTCGCGGAATTCGCCCGCCGCGCTCGTGCCGGGCCGGCCGCTCCAGTAGCGCGTCTCCGGCGCCAGCCAGGCGATGGGGCTGTAGCCCCAGTGATTCGACAGGCCGCGCAATTGCAGGGCCGCCTCGTCGGCGCGGAAGTGCACCGGCAACAGGTTCAGCGTGGTGATCCCCAACTCGCGGTAGTGCGCAAGCATCGCCGGATGGGCGAGGGCGGCATAGCTGCCGCGCAGTGCCGGCTCGATGGCCGGATGACGCATCGTCAGGCTGCGGATATGGGCTTCGTAGAGCACCATGCGGTCGCGCGCGATGCGGGGGCGGGGCGGGCGCGCGGCATACAGGGCCGGCGCAGGAACGCGCGCCTTGAGGGCATGCCTTGCGTTGTCGCGCGGGTCCGGCTGCTCGGGGGCCTGCGGCGTGTGGCCGGGGTGAAGCGCGAGCTCGGCGGCAAGCGCGGCATCGTCCGCGGGGCCCGGTCCCTGCCGCCCATAGCTGCCGACGACCTCCTGCGCCCACGGGTCGAGCAGCAGCTTCGCCGGATTGAAGCGGTGTCCCTGGTGCGGTGCCCACGGCCCATGCGCACGCAGCCCATAGACGAGTCCTGCTCCGGCTCCCGGCAGCAGGCCGTGCCACACGCCCTCGCTGCAGCAGGGGAGGTCGTGGCGCCCGATCTCGTGCTCGCCGCGGTCGTCGAAGAGGCACAGCTCGAGCCGCGTCGCGTCCGGCGCCCACACGGTAAAATTCACGCCCGCCTGCTCTCCGTCGACCACGCAGTGGGCCCCGAGCGGACCGGGCTGTCCGGATGCGAGCGTGATCGTCCTCGCGGGCGCGTGGGACAGGTCAGTCACGGCACACCAGCATCAGGGTGGCCAGCGGCGGCAGCGTCAGTGTCAGCGACTGCGCCTGGCCTTGCCATGGAAGCGGCTCGCTGGCGCGCGGCGGATTGCCCACGCCCGAGCCCCAGTACACCACCGAGTCGGTGTTGATCAGCTCGTGCCAGGTGCCGGCGACCGGCACGCCGATGCGCCAGTGTTCGCGCACCACCGGGGTGAAGTTGCAGACCACGACGATGCGCTGTCCGTCGCGCGCGCGTCGCTCGAACACCAGCACCGAGTGGTCGGCGTCGTCGTGGCTGATCCAGCCGAAGCCTTCGGGCGCCACGTCCTGCTCGTACAGCGCGGGATGGCTGCGCAGCACGAGGTTGAGGTCGCGCACCAGGCGCTGCATGCCCGCGTGCGGCGCGTGCTCGGTGAGGTGCCAGGGCAGGGATTCGTCGGCATTCCATTCCTGCCACGGCGCGAACTCGCAGCCCATGAACAGCAGCTTCTTGCCCGGATGCCCCCACATGAAGCCGTAGAGCAGGCGCAGATTGGCGAATTTCTGCCAGTCGTCGCCCGGCATCTTGGCGAGCAGCGAGCCCTTGCCGTGCACCACTTCGTCGTGCGACAGCGGCAGCACGAAGTTCTCGGTAAAGGCATAGACCAGCGAGAAGCGGATCTGGTCGTGATGGTAACGGCGGTGCACCGGCTCCTTCGCCATGTAGGACAGCACGTCGTTCATCCAGCCCATGTTCCACTTGAAGTGGAAGCCCAGGCCGCCGGACTGCAGATCGGCCGAGGGCGGACGGCTGACCTGCGGGAAGGCAGTCGATTCTTCGGCCAGCGTAATGGCTTCGGGCCGTTGCGTGCCGACCAGATGGTTCATCCGGCGCAGGAAGTCGATGGCTTCGAGGTTCTCGCGCCCGCCGAAGCGGTTGGGAACCCATTCGCCTTCCTTACGGCTGTAGTCGCGATAGAGCATCGAGGCCACCGCGTCGACACGCAGGCCGTCGATGCCGAAGCGCTCGATCCAGTACAGCGCGTTGCTCGTCAGGTAGTTGCGGACCTCGCCCCGGCCATAGTTGTAGATGAGGGTGTTCCAGTCCTGGTGGAAGCCTTCACGCGGGTCGGCGTGCTCGTACAGGTGGCTGCCGTCGAAGCGGGCCAGGCCGTGGTGGTCGGTGGGGAAATGCGCCGGCACCCAGTCGAGGATGACGCCGATCCCCGCCGCACGCGCCGCGGTGGTGAAGGCGCGGAAGTCTTCCGGCGTGCCGAAGCGCGAAGTGGGCGCGTACGGCCCGGTCGGCTGGTAACCCCACGAGCCGTCGAAAGGGTGCTCCTGGATCGGCATCAGCTCGATGTGGGTGAAGCCCTGTTCGATCACGTAGGGAATCAGGCGCTCGGCCAGTTCCCGGTAGCTGAGCCAGTTGCCATCCGCCTTGCGCTGCCATGAGCCGAGATGAACCTCGTAGATGCTGATCGGCGCATCGAGCGCGTTCGCACGGCGGCGCTCGTCATCGATGGCAACGCCAGGAAGCAGGCGCTGCACGACCGAGGCCGTCTGTGGCCTGACCTCGGCGCGGAAGGCGAAGGGGTCGGCCTTGACGCGGATGATGCCATCGCAGCCCAGGACTTCGTACTTGTACAGGTCGCCATCGCCGACGTGCGGCAGGAAGATTTCCCACACGCCACATTCGCGGCGCAGCCGCATCATGTGGCGGCGTCCGTCCCAGTTGTTGAAACCGCCCACGACCGATACGCGGCGGGCGTTCGGCGCCCACACGGCGAAGCGCGTGCCGGCAATGCCATCGACAACGACCGGATGCGCACCGAGCCACTCATAAGGGCGGTGATGGGTGCCCTCGGCCAGCAGCCAGACGTCGAGGTCGGTGAGTTGCGGGCCGAAGCGATAGGCGTCCTCGATCTCGCTGGAGATGCCGGGGCCGCCGTTGCCATCCTGCCACTGCACCCGCAGGCGGTAGGGAAAGCGCTGGCGCCGCCGCGGCATGGTTGCCGCGAAGACGTCGCTGTGCGGCAGACGCTGCAGGGCCGCCACGCGCCGTCCGCGGAGATCGACCACCTCCACCACCAGCGCTGTGGGCAGCAACGCGCGGACGACGATCCGGCCGTCGATCTCGTGCATGCCGAGGCAAGCGAAAGGATCGCCATGGCGTGCCTGCATCAGGCGGGCTGTTTCATCCGAGGAAAGCAGCGCGGCGTCGGATCGCGCAGCGGTTTTGCCGGGTTGCGCGTCAGGCTGCGGGGCCGGTCTTTCTTTCATGTGCCTTCCCGTACGGCATGTGGCCGTTTCGCTGTCGTCATCAGTTCAAATGCTGACACAAACGACGCCTGCTGCGGTGCACGATGAACGCAGGCTTGATCCACGGCAAATCCGGGCGCACCTCGCCAGTGAGTCAGGCAGGAGGATGGCGATAGCGGGCGATCAGTGCGGCGGTGCTCGCATCGTGCGGGTGGCGGTCCTGGTCGGCAGCCAGGTCGTCGAGCACGCGGGCCGCCAGTTGCTTGCCCAGTTCCACGCCCCACTGGTCGAAGGAGTTCACGCCCCACACGACGCCCTGGACGAAGGTGCGGTGCTCGTACAGCGCCAGCAATGCGCCAAGGGTGCGGGGATCGAGCCGTTCCAGCAGCAGCGTGTTGCTCGGCCGGTTGCCGGGGAAGACGCGATGCGGAACCAGCGCCCCGATTCGTTCCTCGCCAAGGCCCGCGGCACGCATCTCGGCTGCGGCCTCGTCGGCCGACTTGCCGCGCATCAGCGCCTCGGCCTGGGCGACCATGTTGGCGAAGGCGATGCGGTGGTGGTGCTCGGCGCCATCCGGGCGTTCGAGCACGCCGATGAAGTCGACCGGCGCAAAACCCGTTCCCTGGTGCAGCATCTGGAAGTAGGCGTGCTGACCGTTGATGCCGGGCTCGCCCCAGATCACCGGGCTGGTGTGGCGCGCCACCGGCGTGCCGTCGAGACGCACCGACTTGCCGTTCGATTCCATGTCGAGCTGCTGCAGGAAGGCGGGCAGGCGGTGCAGGCGCTGGTGGTAGGGGGCGATCACGTGGCTGCGCGCGTCGAGGAAATCGATGTTCCAGATGCCGAGCAGTGCCATGAGCACCGGCAGGTTCCGCTCGAGTGGCGCTTCACGGAAATGCGCGTCCATCGCGTGCGCGCCGGCGAGCAGCGCGTCGAAGCCCTGCGCGCCGATCTGCAGCACGATGGGCAGGCCAATGGCGCTCCACAGCGAATAGCGGCCGCCCACCCAGTCCCAGAAGCCGAACATGTTGGCGGTGTCGATACCGAAGCGGGACACCGCCTCGGCATTGGTCGACACGGCGACAAAGTGGCGGGCGATGGCCGCTTCGTCGCCGGCATGCCGGACCAGCCAGGTGCGCGCGGTGTGGGCGTTGGTCAGTGTTTCCTGGGTGGTGAAGGTCTTGGAGGCGACGATGAACAGCGTCGTGCCGGGGTCAGCGCTGCGCAACACGTCGTCGATCTGCACGCCGTCGACATTGGAGACGAAGTGCATGCGCAGGCGGGAATGGGCGAAGGGCTTCAGTGCTTCGCACGCCATCAGCGGGCCCAGGTCCGAGCCGCCGATGCCGATGTTGACGATGTCGGTGATCGGGCGCCCGTCGTAACCGAGCCAGTCACCGCAGCGAACGGTCTCGGCGAAGCGGGCGATGCGCTCACGCACGGCCACGACATCCGCCACGACGTTGCGTCCATCCAGCATCACGATCTCGCTGGGCGGCCGTCGCAGCGCGGTATGCAGCACGGCGCGCTGTTCGGTCGTGTTGATGCGTTCGCCGTCGAACATGGCCGTCCGGCGCTGTGCGAGGCCGGAGGCCTTCGCCAGTTCCAGCAGAAGCTGCAGGGTCTGATCGGTGACGCGGTTCTTCGAGTAGTCGAGGAACAGGCCGCACGCCTCCGCCTGCATGCGCCCGGCGCGCGTGGGGTCGGCCGCGAACAGTTCGTTGAGGTGCTGTTCGCCGAGTTCGGCACGATGGGCAGCAAGGCGCTGCCAGACGGATTCCGGGTTGGTAGTGCTCATGATCGAGATGTCGGATCAGGGCCCGGCAATGCGCTGGACCCACTGCGCCTATTGTGCCTGTTTTGTCGTGTCGTAACCCACGCGGACAGGGCATTTCAGCGCGGCCGCGGCACCGCGCAGCGCGGCATACGGCGCATCGATCACGAAAGTGGGAATGCGCGCAAGGTAGGACGAGAAACGCCCCTTGTCCTCGAAGCGCGAACGGAAGCGCGACTGCGCAAAAAGCGGGCCGAGCCGCGGCAGGATGCCGCCACCGAGGTATACGCCGCCGCTCGCGCCGAGCGTCAGCGCCAGGTCGCCCGCGACGGTGCCGAGCAGGGCGCAGAAGAGGTCCAGTGCTTCGGCACAATACGGGCAGGTGCCTGCGAGGGCCTGTCCGGTGATGTCCGCGCTGCCCAGCTTCCGCGGCGGGGCAGCGGCGAGATCGCGCACCGCATCGTGCAGCATGACGAGGCCGGGGCCAGACAGTACCCGTTCTGCCGACACGTGGTCGTGGTGCCGCCACATCCATTCGATGATGCGTACCTCGCGCGCATCGCGCGCAGCGAGCGTGACATGCCCCCCTTCGCCCTGAAGCGGCAGGTAGCCGTCCGCAGCGGGCAGGAGGCCGGATACGCCGAGGCCGGTGCCGGGCCCGATCAACCCGATCGCCTGTCCGGCCACCGGCGTACCGCCGCCCACAGCGTGCCGCTCGTCCTGCGCCAGCTGCGGCAGGGACAGGGCGAGCGCGGTGAAGTCATTCACCAGCAGCAGGCGGTCGAGGCCCATTCGCTGCCGCAGGTGCTCGACCGAAAAGCGCCAGCGATGGTTGGTCATCGCCACTTCGTCGCCCGTCACCGGATTGGCGATGCCGAAAGCGGCCACGGCCGGCAGCGCAATGGCCTCGAGTTCGACGTAGGAGCGAAGGGCCTCCTCGGGACCGGCGAAGTCCGCACAGTGCAGTACGCGCACATGGCTGAGGCGGTCGCGTTCATCCACGATGGCGAAGCGCGCGTTCGTACCGCCGATGTCACCCACGAGCCGCGCTTGCGCGGCCTGCTGTGTTTGCGTGAAAGTGCTCAATGATGGCGAAAGGGTGATTTGAGAGATGGGTGCAATCATGAAACCGCGCACCGATTCTGTCCAACGACACGGAAACGCGCGGCGCCGAAGTCGCTGCGGATGTCTGCCATCGTCGATCGGCCTTTCCCTGTGCTGAACCCATCCGGGACTTTCCATGCATCTGTCAAGACATAGCGGCATCCTTCTGCACCTTACCTCGCTGCCGGGGCCGCATGGATCGGGCGACCTGGGGCCGTCCGCCTACCACTTCGTGGACTGGCTGGTGGCGGGCAGGCAGTCGCTGTGGCAGGTGCTGCCGCTGGGCGGCATCGGGCCGGGCAACTCGCCCTACATGAGTCCGTCGGCCTCTGCCGGCAACGAACTGCTGATCGATCTCGCACAGCTCGTTGACCACGGCTGGCTCGATGCCGACGCCCTGGTGCCGGACCCGGGCTTCCGCGACGAGCGGGTGGGTTTCCCGCAGGTGATCGCGTTCCGCATGTCACGCCTCAAGCAGGCGGCAAGGCGATTCCACGCCGAGGGGCGCGCGGCTGACCGCCAGCGATTCGAGGTCTTCTGTCATGCAGAGCAGGGCTGGCTCGACGACTACGCCCTGTTCATGGCGCTCGATGCACGGCAGCGCGAGAGCGACGCGCCGGATGCCACCTGGCAGGACTGGCCGGCCGCCCTCGCGCGCCGCGAGCCCGCCGCGCTGGCGGCTGCGGCAGCCGAACTCGCGGAGGAGTGCGCGAGCTGGAAATTCTGGCAGTGGTGCTTCCGCGAGCAATGGCAGCGGCTGAAGGCCTACGCCAACGGGCGTGGCGTCCGCATCGTCGGCGACATGCCGATCTTCGTTTCCCCGCACAGCGCAGATGTGTGGGCGCATCCGCAACTTTTCGACCTCGAGGCCGATGGCCGCTTGCGGGTGGTGGCCGGCGTGCCGCCCGATTACTTCAGCGAGAAGGGGCAGCACTGGGGCAATCCGCTGTACGACTGGGCCGCCCATGCGCGCGAGGGCTACCGCTGGTGGATCGAGCGCATGCGCAACGCGCTGACGCTGTTCGACCTCGTGAGGATCGACCATTTCCGCGGCTTCGAAGCCTACTGGGCCATCCCGGCTGCGGCGGACAGCGCGGTCGAGGGCGCCTGGCAACCGGGGCCGGGGAGGGCGCTGTTCTCCGCCCTGTACGCGGCGCTCGGCCTGCAGGCCACACCGCAGAGCGCGGGCCGCCGGATCATCGCCGAGGACCTCGGCATCATCACGCCCGCCGTTGACGCGCTGCGGGCAGCGGCCGGGCTACCCGGCATGCGGGTCCTGCAGTTCGCCTTCGACGGCGATGCCGGCAACGCCTACCTGCCACACAACTTCACGCCGGACACGGTCGTGTATACCGGCACCCACGACAACGACACGACGCTCGGCTGGTGGCAGGCTCTGCCGGCCGCAACGCAGGATCAGGTGCGGCGCTACCTCGCGGTCAGCGGCGATGCCATTAATTGGGATTTCATCCGCGCCGCATCCGCGTCGGTCGCCCGGTTCGCCGTCGTCCCGATGCAGGACGTGCTTGGCCTCGACAGTACTGCCCGCATGAACCTGCCAGGCAGCGTCGAAGGGGTTTGGTGCTGGCGCTTCCACTGGGGCCAGGTCGACGGCTGGCACGCCGATCGCCTGGCCGAACTGGCCGCCCTTTACGGCCGGCTGCCGCAGGCGGAGGTCGCGACGCCTGAGTCGGCCCGAGGCGCTGATATACTCGCGCCATCCCATTAGCGACCCGGCCCGCGCGGCATGCCATTCAATATCCCCAACACCCTCACCTGGGCCCGCATTGCGCTGATCCCGATTTTCGTGGGCGTCTTCTACCTGCCCGACGCCTGGCTGTCCGTACCGCACAAGAACCTGATCGCCACCGCACTGTTCGCCGCCGCAGCCGTCACCGACTGGTTCGACGGCTATCTGGCACGTGCGCTCGGCCAGACGTCCGCCTTCGGTGCCTTCCTCGACCCCGTCGCCGACAAGCTCATGGTGGCCGCGGCGCTGATCCTGCTCGTCCAGCTCGCACGGGTCGACGCCATCATCGCCGTCATCATCATCGGGCGCGAAATCACGATTTCGGCGCTGCGCGAATGGATGGCCCGCGTCGGCAAGTCGGCCAGCGTGGCGGTCGCCCATGTCGGCAAGCTCAAGACCGCCGCGCAGATGGCCGCCATCCCCCTGCTGCTGTACAACGCGCCGCTGCTGTCCATTGACCTGACGAAGCTTGGCAGCGTGCTGATCTATGTGGCTGCTGCACTGACCTTGTGGTCGATGGGGTATTACCTGCATCGGGCCATTCCCCTGTTGATGGCCGACCAGAAGAGCTGACGCGCGGTAAGGCAACTTCAGCTTGACAGCCGAAAAACGCTGCCTATAATGGCGGTCTTTCCCGAGCGGGAATAGCTCAGTTGGTAGAGCGCAACCTTGCCAAGGTTGAGGTCGCGAGTTCGAGACTCGTTTCCCGCTCCAAGCATTCAGGTGGCAGGTGCAGGGCAGCAAGCCTCATGTGCCACGCAGGTCGAAATGGCCTGCACTGCAAAGCTTCACGGCGCGATGGCAGAGTGGTTATGCAGCGGCCTGCAAAGCCGTGTACCCCGGTTCGATTCCGAGTCGCGCCTCCAAACAGCAGCAAAGAGAACAGCCCGCCGCGTGCGGGCTTTTTCTTGTCTACCGTCTGCCCGTTCGGCCCTGCAGCGGCCGCATGCGGCAGCCGTTATGCTACGCGGGGCAGCACAGGAGAGCGTGACATGGGCGCAGACGCCGGGGCAGGGCAGCGGGCAGAGAGGGGCGAACCAACGCAGGAACGCTACCCCTTCGAGGATGAGACCGCTGCGGCGGCCGTTGCCGCATCGCTGAACCGTTTCTGTACGTGCCGCAGCCTGGACCCCGCGCGACTGCGCCGTCAGCTCGAAGTCGAACCCGCGCTGCACGGTCTGTCGACAGAAATCGGCCAGACGCGGCCGCACCTGTTCTCGGCCACGGCGGTGTTCATCTCGGCCGAGACCCTCCAGGCAATGAGCCGGATCGTTGCCGCCATCGAGCAGGTCGTCGCAATGCCCGGCTATCGCGACGCAGTGCTCGCGAGCGCGCCCGCCATCGCTCAACGGTCCCCGGGGCCGCGCGGAGTGTTCATGGGCTACGACTTCCATCTGGGCGCCCAGGGTCCGCAGCTGATCGAGATCAACACCAACGCCGGCGGGGCGATACTGAACCTTGCACTGGCGCGAGCGCAGGAGGCCTGTTGCGCGCAGATCGTGCGTCACCTGCACCCCACGGCCGACCTGGAGGCCTTGCCCACCGTCTGGCTCGATGCCTTCATGCACGAATGGGCGCTGCAGGGGCGCAGCGGACGGCCCGCACGCATCGCCATCGTCGACGAGGCACCCGAGCAGCAGTTTCTCCATCCCGAGTTCCTGCTGTTCCGTCAGCTCTTCGCCGCCGCCGGCATCGATGCCGTGATCGCCGATCCGGCCGAGTTGTCCTGGATCGGCGGCGAACTCATGCATCAGGCCGGCCGCATCGATCTCGTGTACAACCGGCTCACGGATTTCTACCTCGAGTCGCCCGGCGTCTCAGCGCTGCGCGCGGCCTACGAGGCCGGCGCCGTCGTGCTGACACCCCATCCGGCTGCCCACGCCCTCTACGCCGACAAGCGGAACCTCGCAGTCTTCAGCGATCGAGAACGCCTCGCCGCGCTTGGCATCGCGCCCGAACTCATCGACTGCCTGCTGGCCGGCATTCCACGCACCGTTGAAGTCACGCCCGAGCGGGCCGAGGCGCTGTGGGCGGACCGCCGCAAGCTGTTCTTCAAGCCGGCGACCGGCTTCGGCAGCCGCGCGGCCTATCGTGGCGACAAGCTCACCCGCAGCGTGTGGGAGCACATCCTCACCGGCGACTACGTCGCCCAGCGTACCGTCCCGCCATCCGAGCGACGTGTCGCGCTCGACGGACAGGACAGCGATCTGAAGCTCGATATCCGCGTGTATGCGTACGACGGCCACCTTCAGCTGGCCGCAGCCCGGCTGTACCGGGGGCAGACGACCAACTTCCGCACGCCGGGTGGCGGTTTCGCGCCGGTGTTCGTGACGGGCTGAAGGCACAGCCGCCCCCGATTCTCTCCACCTGTCGTACCTGAGCGATTGTCAGAAACGCTAGCGTTTCTTCGTCATAACAACAAATAGCGCGAACACTATGAATAATAAAATTGCTAACTACCTGCGAGGCAAGAAAGAAAATATTTCCGCCCTTTACACGTGGGGCTTCGATGAAACTGTACCTCAAAAGAAATTTGGCGTTGTCGCTGATGGAACGAACTGGCTGGAGAAAACTATCTCACTTAAGCGTGGACTGCGTGAATACCTTTCAAATAACCCAGAAGCGCAGGTGGACGTTGCTCATTACTTCATCACAGAATGGGGTGGAATAAAGCGATTTTCCAAGTCTAAGGAGACGGTCGAGGACTTCTCGAAGTGGCAAGGCTCCCAAACGCGGCCGGCGGACTTCAAGCCAAAGTACGCATCAGTGAGTAGCTGGTCAAAATGGTTATCGCTGATGTACCCCTCGTGGGCGTGCATCTATGATTCGCGCGTGGCCTATTCCATTAATGCTATTAACTATTTGGACGGCGGTGAACAAAAAATATTTCCTGTTCCAGAGGGAAGAAATACGCGCCTGAATATTATGGACATTTCTACACTCCTTCTGAAGCAGAAGCTCAAGAAGGGCGGCGGCAGCAACCCGAAAGATATAAAAAAGGCACACTTCATTAATGAACGAGATGCATACCTTGACTATCTGGACCTGATGGTCACTGTCAGCAAGGAGTTATGGGGCGACGAAACGCATATTCATGAAGTGGAAATGTTGTTATTCGCGCTCGCCGATACAGTCATCTACGAAGATGTGCTGGCGAAAGCCTGCGAGTAAATCGTGGGAAATCCTAGTGCTATAGCGCACAGCTGATTCGCTGCATACACGATGCAGCTGATAGGTCTCAGCGTGAAGTCATGCCTGCGGAAGTCCGCTTTTTCAAGTGCCGACAGCCACCATCGGGTCGATAGCAACAGTTCGACCAAGGCATGACCGTCCGTTCGATCGGGCCTGGCGACCTAGGCGCCGGCGGTCGCCAGGCTGCCGACGCCCCCTGACGATCTGGCCGACAGGCTTGGCCGCGCATGGTGGTGACCGCGCCAGCAAAGGGACTCCTGAATTTTCCAGTTTGCCGTTCTCCCGCTGGGAAAACGGCGATAATGGCGGCCATTTCGTTATTGCGCCGGTTCAGGATTCCCCCATGGAAATCAAGGTCAATTTTCTCGACAAGCTCCGCCTCGAGGCCAAGTTCGATGACTTCACCGTTATCGCGGACCAGCCCATCCGCTACAAGGGCGATGGCTCGGCGCCGGGTCCGTTCGATTACTTCCTGGCTTCGTCGGCTCTGTGTGCGGCTTACTTCGTGAAGCTGTACTGCGAAACGCGCAATATTCCTACGGACAACATCCGCCTTTCGCAGAACAACATTGTCGATCCGGAGAACCGCTACAAGCAGATCTTCAAGATCCAGATCGAATTGCCGGAGGATATCTCCGCCGCAGACCGGCAGGGCATCTTGCGTTCCGTCGAACGGTGCACGGTCAAGAAGGTGGTGCAGACGGGGCCCGAGTTCGTGATCGAGGAAGTGGAGAGTCTGGATGCCGACGCCCAGGCCTTGCTGACGCTGAATCCGGATTCGGACGCATGCACCTACATTCTGGGCAAGGATCTGCCGCTGGAGCGGACCATCGCGAATATGTCGGAGGTTCTGGCGGACCTGGGCATCAAGATTGAAATTGCTTCGTGGCGCAATCTGGTTCCCAATGTGTGGTCACTGCATATCCGCGATGCGCACTCGCCGATGTGTTTCACCAATGGCAAGGGTGCGAGCAAGGAAAGCGCGCTGGCATCGGCTCTGGGGGAGTATATCGAGCGACTGAACTGCAATCATTTCTACAATGACCAGTTCTGGGGGGAGGACATTGCCAATGCGGAATTCGTGCATTACCCGAATGAGCGCTGGTTCAAGCCCGGCCCCAAGGATGCGCTGCCGGCTGGCATTCTCGACGCGTACTGCCTGAAGATCTACAACCCCGACGGCGAGCTGCGTGGCTCGCATCTGTACGACACCAACTCCGGCAACACGAAGCGCGGCATCTGCTCGCTGCCCTTTGTGCGTCAGTCGGACGGCGCGGTGGTGTATTTCCCGTCCAATCTGATCGACAATCTCTATCTCAGCAATGGCATGAGCGCCGGCAATACGCTGGCCGAAGCGCAGGTGCAATGCCTGTCGGAGATCTTCGAGCGGGCGGTAAAGCGCGAAATCATTGAAGGCGAAATAGCGCTGCCCGATGTGCCGCAAGAGGTGCTGGCGAAGTATCCGGGCATTCTGGCCGGCATCGAAGCGCTGGAGAAGCAGGGTTTTCCGGTGCTGGTGAAGGATGCGTCGCTGGGCGGCGTGTTTCCGGTGATGTGCGTGACCCTGATGAATCCGCGGACGGGTGGTGTGTTTGCCTCGTTTGGGGCGCATCCGAGCCTGGAGGTGGCGCTGGAGCGCAGTCTTACCGAGCTGCTGCAAGGGCGCAGTTTCGAAGGGCTGAACGATCTGCCTCCACCCACTTTCGAGACCAGTGCCGTCACCGAGCCGAACAATTTCGTCGAGCACTTCATCGATTCCAGCGGCGTGGTGTCGTGGCGCTTCTTCAGTGCCAAGGCCGATTACGCGTTCGTCGAATGGGACTTCTCGGGCCAGGGCGAAAACTCCAATGCCGACGAGGCCGAAACCTTGTTCGGCATTCTCGAGGAGATGGGCAAGGAAGTTTACATGGCGGTGTATGACCAGCTCGGCGCAACGGCCTGCCGCATTCTGGTGCCCGGCTATTCGGAGATCTATCCGGTCGAGGATCTGATCTGGGACAACACCAACAAGGCACTTGCCTTCCGCGCGGATATCCTGAACCTGCATCGCCTCGATGATGCTGGCCTCGAGGCGCTGCTTGATCGCCTGGAAGACAGCGAACTCGATGACTACACCGACATCATTACCTTGATCGGTATCGAGTTTGACGAGAATACGGTCTGGGGCCAGCTGACGATTCTGGAGCTGAAGCTGCTGATCAACCTCGCCTTGCGGCAGTTCGAGGCGGCGAAGGAGCGGGTCGAAGCCTTCCTGCAGTACAACGAGAACACGGTCGAGCGCGTGCTGTTCTACCAGGCCATGAACGCGGTGCTCGAGGTGCTGCTGGACGACGATCTGGAACTCGACGACTACGAGCTCAACTTCCGCCGGATGTTCGGCAACGCGCGGATGGACGCGGTGATCGGGTCGGTGGACGGCAGCGTGCGCTTCTACGGCCTGACGCCAACGAGCATGAAGCTGGAAGGGCTCGACCGGCACCAGCGCCTGATCGACAGCTACAGGAAGCTGCACGTGGCCCGCGCCCGCAGGGCGGCGTAAGCCCTACGGGTTCAGTGCCATCCCTCGAGCCGCATCGTTGCCCGTACCAGGCGCTGCTCTTCCTGCTCGATTTCCATGAAGCTCTCGCGCACGCTGTTGATGTGCTCGCGCGCGATGCGCTCCGCGCGTTCGGGCTGGCGGTCCATGATCGCCTGGTAGAGGCGGTGGTGCTGGCGGTCGATGAGGCGCTTGTGGGCAGGGCGGTGGTAGAGGTTGTTCACTGAAGCGAAGACGCTGCTCAGCATCAGGTCCGACAGCGACTGCAGGGTGTGCACCAGCACGGCGTTGTGCGATGCCTCGCTAATGGCGCGATGGAAGTCGTGGTCGAGGCGGGCGTGGTCTTCGGGCGAGGTGGAACGGGTGTCCTGCTCGCGGGCCACCATGTCCTCGTAGCGGCGACGGATCGAGACAAGGTCGGCCACCGTGGCGCGCAGCGCGGCCAGGCGCGCCGCTTCGCTCTCGAGCAGGGCGCGCACCTCCAGCAGGTCGTAGACCGTGCGTGGTTGCGTGCTGAACAGGTGCATCAGCGGGCTGTTGTCGCGCTCGGCCGAGAGGCGTGCGACGAACGAGCCGCTGCCGTGCCGCGTCTCGATGATGCCCAGTCCCCGCAGTACCCGCAGCCCTTCACGCAGCGCAGAGCGCGATGTGCCCAGCTTTTCGCACAGGCGGCGCTCGGAGGGCAGGGCCTGGCCCACCTTGAGCACGCCGTCGGTGATGAGGCGTTCGATGCGTTCGGCGACGATATCGGCGACCTGCTGGCGTTCAGTGACGCCGGCGCGCCGTTCGGGGGTATTTTCCATAGTGGTCGGACCAGTTGCGCAGAGAGGGGCGGCTGATGCCCCGATAAGTCCGTATGGCGCGGAGCCTACGGGCTCTTTTGTAACGAGGGTGAAACGATAGGCCAAAAAAACTGGTACGACCAGTAGAAGAATGCTTGGATCGTCCGGGTAATGGACTTAGGATTTCGCGGCAGTACCACCGGCTCGCACGTGCGAAGCCGGATGGTGCCCCCGAAACGACGTCCGGACGGATCCGCGATGAACATTCTGTACAACGAGGAAATCGATGGCCCGCTGAGCAAGGTGGATCGTGCCGATCTCTTTGCCGAGCTGCGCCAGGCCATTCCCGACCTGCTGATCCTCCACCGCGAGGAAGACCTGCGCCCCTACGAGTGCGACGGCCTTGCCGCCTACCGCACGATGCCGCTGCTGGCGGTGCTGCCCGAGCGGGTGGAGCAGGTCGAGTCCATCCTTCGTATCTGCCACGCGCGGCGCGTGCCGGTGGTGGCGCGCGGCGCGGGCACGGGGCTGTCGGGCGGGGCGCTGCCGCTGGCCCAGGGCGTGCTGCTGGTGATGGCGCGCTTCAACCGCATCCTCGAACTGAACCCCAAGGGGCGCTACGCGCGGGTGCAGCCCGGCGTGCGCAACCTGGCGATCTCGCAGGCGGCGGCCCCGTATGAGCTGTACTACGCCCCCGACCCCTCGTCGCAGATCGCCTGTTCGATCGGTGGCAACGTCGCCGAGAACGCCGGCGGTGTGCACTGCCTCAAGTACGGCCTCACGGTGCACAACGTGATGAAGATCGAGGTGCTCACGATGGAGGGCGAACGCATCACGCTGGGTGCGGATGCGCTCGACGCGCCGGGCTTCGACCTGCTGGCGCTGTTCACCGGCTCGGAAGGCATGCTCGGCATCGTCACCGAAGTGACGGTGAAGCTGCTGCCCAAGCCGCGCGTGGCGCGGGTGCTGATGGCGAGCTTCGACTCGGTGGAGGCGGCGGGCAAGGCGGTGGCCGACATCATCGGCGCCGGCATCATCCCGGGCGGCCTGGAGATGATGGACAAGCTTGCGATCCAGGCCGCGGAGGACTTCATCCACGCGGGTTACCCGGTCGAGGCCGAGGCGATCCTGCTGTGCGAACTCGATGGCGTCGAGCTCGACGTGGCCGAAGACATCGAGCGCGTGCGGGCGGTGCTGGACGAGGCGGGCGCCACGGCGGTGAGCCTGGCGCGCGACGAAGCCGAGCGCGCTCTGTTCTGGGCCGGGCGCAAGAATGCCTTCCCGGCGGTGGGGCGCATGTCGCCCGACTACTACTGCATGGACGGCACCATCCCCCGGCGCCATCTGCCCAAGGTGCTGCGCGGCACGGCCGAGCTCTCCGAAAAATACGGGCTGCGCGTGGCCAACGTGTTCCACGCCGGCGACGGCAACATGCACCCGCTTATCCTGTTCGATGCCAACGAGCCGGGCGCGCTGGAGCGCGCCGAGGAACTCGGCGGCAAGATCCTGGAACTGTGCGTCGCCGTGGGCGGCACGATCACCGGCGAGCATGGCGTGGGCCGCGAGAAGATCAACCAGATGTGCGTGCAGTTCAACGTCGATGAACTCAGTTTCTTCCACGCGGTGAAGGCGGCGTTCGACGAGCACGCCCTGCTGAACCCGGGCAAGAACATCCCGACGCTGCGTCGCTGCGCCGAGAACGGCGCCATGCGCGTGCATCAGGGCAACATGCCCTTCCCGGAACTGGAGCGTTTCTGATGAACATGGAAGTACGAGACGCCGACCGCAGCGAGGATCTGCTGGCGCAGGTCTGCACCGCGCTGGCAACCAACACGCCGGTCCTGATCCAGGGCGGGGGAACGAAGTCCTTCTACGGCCGCGCGACGAGCGGGGCGCTGCTCGACACGCGCGCGCACCGAGGCATCGTCAGCTACGATCCGACCGAGCTGGTGGTAACCGCGCGCGCCGGCACGCCGCTGTCCGAACTTGAAGCCGTACTGGACCAGTCGGGCCAGATGCTGGCCTTCGAGCCGCCGTACTTCGGCGAGGGCGCGACGGTGGGTGGCATGGTGGCGGCAGGCTTGTCCGGTCCGCGCCGGCCGTGGGTAGGCTCCGTGCGCGACTTCGTGCTCGGCTGCCGCGTCATCACCGGCCACGGCAAGCACCTGCGTTTCGGCGGCGAGGTCATGAAGAACGTCGCCGGCTACGACGTGTCGCGCCTGATGGCGGGCAGCCTGGGTTGCCTGGGGCTGCTGACCGAGGTGTCGTTCAAGGTCCTGCCCAAGCCGCGCAGCAGCCTCACGCTGCGACTGGAAATGGACGTCGACACCGCGCTTGTGCGCTTTGCAGAGTGGGGGCAGCAGCCACTGCCGATCACCGCGGCCTGCCACGACGGCGAGGGCCTGATGCTGCGGCTCGAGGGCGGGGAGGGCTCGGTCAAAGCTGCGCGCGAGCATCTCGGTGGCGAAGAGGCATCTGCCGCTTTCTGGATGGCGCTGCGCGAACAGAAGCTCGATTTCTTCTCGACCCCCGCGCCGCTGTGGCGGGTTTCGGTTGCCAACGACAGCCGTCCGCGACTGCCCAAGGGCGCGCAATTGATTGACTGGGGTGGTGCGCAGCGCTGGCTCAAGACCGACGCCCCTGCCGCGACCGTGCGCGCTGCGGCAGCTGCCGCCGGTGGCCATGCCTGCTGCTTCACGCCCGGCGCCGCGGAAAGCCCGCTGCATCCGCTGCCGGAGGTGCTGATGCGCTATCACCGACGGCTCAAGGAGCAGCTCGACCCGCAGGGCATCTTCAACCCCGTCCGCATGTACGACGGGCTTTGATGCACGCCGCCGACCCCGCACCGAATCCGCCAGAGAACGATCCATGCAAACCAACCTGAGCGAAGCCGCGCGCAAATTGCCCGGCGCCGACGTTGCCGAGAGCGTGCTGCGCACCTGCGTGCATTGCGGTTTCTGCAATGCCACGTGCCCGACCTACCAGTTGCTGGGCGACGAACTTGATGGCCCGCGCGGCCGCATCTACCTGATGAAGCAGATGCTGGAGGGCGGTGAGGTCTCCGCCAGCACGCGCATGCACCTCGACCGCTGCCTGACCTGCCGCAACTGCGAAACGACCTGCCCGTCGGGCGTGCAGTACCACAAGCTGCTCGACTTCGGCCGCGCCGCGATCGAGCAGTGGGCGCCGCGCCCGCTGGGCGAGGTTGTCCAGCGCGCCGCGCTCCGCACTGTTGTGCCGCGTCCGACGCTGTTCAAGACGCTGGTGCAGATGGGCGAAGCCGTGCGCCCGGTGCTGCCCGAGTCGCTCGCGGGCAAGCTGCCGCGTCACAAGTCACCGGCGAAGCCCCGGCCGACAAGCCAGCATGCGCGCAAGGTGCTGATGCTCGAAGGTTGCGTGCAACCCGGCTTTGCGCCCAACACCAATGCGGCTGCGGCCCGCGTGCTCGACCGGCTTGGCATCACCGTGGTGCCGGCGCGCGAGGCCGGTTGCTGTGGCGCGGTGGATTTCCACCTGAATGCGCAGGACACCGGCCTCGACCGCGCACGACGCAACATCGACGCCTGGTGGCCCGCCATCGAGGCGGGCGCCGAAGCCATCGTGCAGACGGCCAGTGGCTGCGGTGCCTTCGTCAAGGAATACGGCTTCGTGCTGCGCGACGACCCTGCCTACGCGGCCAAGGCGGCACGCGTGAGCGCGCTGGCGAAGGACCTCGTCGAGGTGCTGCGCGCGGAGCCGCTGGAGAAGCTCGGCATCCGCGGTGACAAGCGCCTCGCCTTCCATTGCCCCTGCACGCTGCAGCATGCGCAGAAGCTCGGCGGGGCGGTCGAAGGGGTGCTGTCCCGTCTCGGCTTCGACCTTACGCCCGTGCCCGACAGCCACCTGTGCTGCGGCTCGGCCGGCACCTATTCGCTGACCCAGCCCGAGCTGTCGCGCAAGCTGCGCGACAACAAGCTCGATGCGCTCGAGAGCGGCAAACCCGAACTGATCGTGACCGCCAACATCGGCTGTCAGACCCACCTCGACGGCGCCGGTCGCACGCCTGTGCGTCACTGGATCGAGATCGTCGAGGAAGCCCTCGGCTGACCCCACGTCGCCGGGCGTGCCTCGCCCGGCGTCCCTTTACCTCCATTCCCACAAGAGGAAGCCTGCTCATGCAGACCAAATATGTTTTGACCCATGCAGATGTTGTCCGCATCGTTGCCGCAGCGCGCGAAGAAGCGGTCAAGAACCAGTGGGCGGTCACCATCGCCGTCGTCGATGACGGGGGCCATCCGCTGGCGCTCGAGCGTCTGGACGGTTGCGCGCCGATCGGCGCCTACATCGCCCCGCAGAAGGCGCGCACCGCAGCCCTCGGCCGTCGCGAATCCAAGCTCTACGAGGACATGATCAACGGCGGTCGCGTGTCCTTCCTGTCCGCACCCGAGATCAGCGGCATGCTCGAAGGTGGCGTTCCCGTCATCGCCGACGGCCAGGTGATCGGCGCGGTCGGCGTGTCGGGCGTCAAATCCGACCAGGATGCGCAGATCGCGCGTGCGGGTATCGCCGCCCTGGCCTGATGGCCCGGCGCGACCAAAACGACTATACGGAGACGGACCCCCAATGAACCAGACAACGCTTTCACTGCTCGCCTTCCTGCCGCTCGTGCTGGCCGGCGTGCTGCTGATCGGCTTCCGCTGGCCCGCGCGCTACGCGATGCCGATGGTGTATGTGATCACCGCCGCGATCGGCCTGTGGGCCTGGGACATGAGCTTCAACCGTGTCCTCGCGTCCAGCCTGCAGGGCCTGATCCTCACGGTCGGCATCCTGTGGATCATCTTCGGCGCGATCCTGCTGCTCAACACCCTGAAGCATTCGGGCGGCATCGCCGCGATCCGCCGTGGCTTTGCCAACATCAGCCCCGACCGCCGCGTGCAGGCGCTGATCGTGGCCTGGCTGTTCGGCTGCTTCATCGAGGGCGCCTCGGGTTTCGGCACGCCGGCCGCGGTGGCCGCGCCGCTGCTGGTCGCGCTCGGCTTTCCGGCGCTGGCCGCGGTGGTGCTGGGCATGATGGTGCAGTCGACGCCGGTGTCGTTCGGCGCGGTTGGCACGCCCATCCTGGTCGGCGTCGGTGCCGGCCTTGACAAGAGCGGCCTGACCACGCAGCTGGCAAGCCTGGGCAGCAACTGGGACGCTTTCTTCATGATGATCACCGGCCGCGTGGCCATCACCCACGCCATCGTCGGCGTGCTGATGCCGCTGATCATGGTGATGGTCATGACCCGCTTCTTCGGCCGAAACAAGTCGTGGGCGGAAGGACTCGCCGTGGCGCCGTTCGCGCTGTTGACGGCCGTCGCTTTCGGCGTGCCCTACATGCTGGCTGGCGTGTTCCTCGGCCCCGAGTTCCCGTCGATGATCGGCGCGCTGGTTGGCCTGGCCATCGTGGTGCCGGCCGCCAAGAAGGGCTTCCTGCTGCCCAAGACGAACTGGGACTTCGCGCCCCCGAGCGAGTGGCCTGCCGAGTGGATGGGCAAGATCGAGATGAAGCTCGACCAGGTCGCCGGCAAGACGCCGATTTCCACGCCGATGGCCTGGGCGCCGTACCTGCTGCTGGCCGCGGTGCTGGTCGCCACCCGCATCATCCCGGAGCTGAAGGCCTTCCTGCTGAGCATCAAGTTCGGCTGGGTCGACATCCTGGGCGAGAAGGGCGTCAGCGGTAATCTGGAGCCCCTGTACCTGCCGGGTGGCATCCTGGTGTTCGTCGTGCTGATCACCTTCTTCCTGCATCGCATGACCGGACGTGAACTGGTGAAGGCCGTGAATGAGTCCAGCCGTACGCTGCTGGGCGCCGGCTTCGTGCTGATCTTCACCATCCCGATGGTGCGTATCCTGATCAATTCGGGCGTCAACGCCTCGGGTCTGGTGTCGATGCCGGTGGCGATGGCGCAGTTCGTGGCCGACAGCGTTGGGGGCGTGTATCCCTTCTTCGCGCCGTGGGTCGGTGCGCTGGGGGCGTACATCGCCGGTTCCAACACCGTGTCGAACCTGATGCTGTCGCAGTTCCAGTTCAACACCGCCGGTCTGCTCGGCGTATCGGGCGCGATGATGGTGGCGCTGCAGTCGGTCGGCGCAGCCGCCGGCAACATGATCGCCATCCACAACGTCGTTGCCGCCTCGGCCACCGTGGGCCTGCTCGGCCGCGAAGGCACGACGCTGCGCAAGACCATCCTGCCGACGCTGTACTACCTCGTGGCGGCCGGCACCATCGGCCTGATCGCGATGTACGTGTTGGGGGTCACCGACCCCATCCACGCGGCGCGCTGAGCGCCACGGCAGAGCGCACCCCGGCGTCGAAATTGTGTTTCCGGGGTGTTGCACGCGGGGGCGAAGCCCGGTATAGTTCGCCCCCGTCGAGCGCAGAACACCGCCTTCGACGAAACGGACAAAACGGCCGCAGCCCGCATGGCTGCGTGGTTTGAACGGTTCTGGAAAGCCACATCAGACCTGCCGGATTAGTCCAAATGCGGGAATAGCTCAGTTGGTAGAGCGCAACCTTGCCAAGGTTGAGGTCGCGAGTTCGAGACTCGTTTCCCGCTCCAATTCTTCATCTATAGACGTCCACCAAAGTCTATAGGTTCTTGATTCAACAGGGTTTCAGCCCTGGGGAATGTCTAGCGAAAGCTACTCAATTCCACTGTCAACCACGCCCGATCAGTACACGAAACAGTACATGAAATCCGGGCGGTTGCTGGTGCGGATTGTTTGCTGAGTCACTGCCCCTGAGCACGGTACACCTCTCCTCAACCCGAGAAGGAGGCGTACCCATGGCGTTAACCGATGCCGTCGTCCGGCAGGCCAAGACCACCGGCAAAGACTACACCCTCAACGATACGGACGGCCTGGTGCTGTTCGTCACCGCCCGAGGGGCCAAGAAGTGGCACTTCCGCTTCACTTGGCTGGGCAAGCAACAGCGCGTTGCCGTTGGCAGTTACCCGGAAATGTCCCTCAAGGAGGCGCGCGAGCAGCGCGACGACCTGCGAGCGCAGGTTGCCCGTGGCGTTGATCCGCGTGTTCACCGTCTGCAGGTCAAAGCGGCGGAGCTGGCCGCCCCCCTGAACACCTTTGCATCTGTCTTCAAGGCCTGGCGCGACTTCAAGGCGCTGAGCCTGAAAACCGGCCGCCAGAGCACCTTGTCGCAGATCGACCGCATTTTTGCCAAGGACGTGCTGCCCTGGCTGGGCAAGCTGTCCATCTTCGATATCGACAATCCGCACCTGCTGGATGTACTGCGTCGCATTGAGCGGCGCAAGGCGTTCACTACCGCCGAGAAGGTGCGCATCTGGTTCAATCAGTTGTTCCGCTATGCGATGGTCGAAAAGGGTCTGCGCTACAACCCGGCCAGCGACCTCGATATCGTGGCCGCACCCAAACCGCCCGTATCGCACAACCCGTTTCTGCGCATGGACGAGCTGCCGGCCTTCCTGCAGACCTTGCGCAATTATGGCGGCCAGGAAGTCACCAGGATGGGCCTGCGCCTGTTGCTGCTGACCGGCGTGCGTACTGGGGAGCTGCGCCAGGCGGTGCCCGAGCAGTTCGACCTGGAGCGTGGGCTGTGGATCATCCCGCCCGTTATCGTCAAGCAGTTACAGGTCAAGCTGCGCCGAGAAGGCAAAACCATTCCGCCCTACATCGTGCCGCTGCCCCAGCAGGCCATCGACATCGTGCGTGTGCTGCTCGACGAGCACGCCCGTCGCCCCGCGCAGCACTACCTGCTGTCGCATCGCAGCCGCCTCAAGGAACGCATCAGTGAAAACACGCTCAATGGCGCACTGCATCGCATGGGTTATGCCGACCTGCTGACCGGGCATGGTATCCGTGCGACGATCTCCACGGCGCTCAATGAACTGGGCTACCCGAAGGAATGGATCGAGGTGCAGTTGTCACATGCCGACCCCAACAAGATCCGCGCGGCCTACAACCATGCGGACTATGTGGAGCAGCGCCGGATGATGATGCAGGACTGGGCCGACCGGCTCGATGCCTGCGAGCGTGGCGAGCCGATCGCTCAGCCTGTGCTCCCGCAGGCGGCGCCGCACAGCATGGCGGGGATCGAAAGCTATCTGCGTCTGCTGGCGCAGGGGCGTTTGCCGCAGCCGGTGGACGGCGTGCTGCAGCGTCATATCGTGGGCTGATGCAGGGGCTTCGGGGTGGCTTGCCAGTGGCATGGAAATCTGGTAATCGGATTTCGCTTGATGTACAATGAGCTGTACATATGAAAGAGAGGTTGCCATGCGCACTATCAGCTATACCGAAGCCCGGCAGAACCTGTCGGCCACCATGGTGCAGACCGTCGAGGATCGCGTGCCTACCCTCATTACCCGCCAGAACGGCGAGGCGTGCGTGCTGATGTCGCTGGAGGAGTACAACGCGCTGGAGGAAACGGCTTACCTGCTGCGCTCGCCGGCCAACGCGCGCCGCCTGATGGATTCGATTGACAGCCTCAAGCGTGGCCAGGGTGTCGAGCGGGATATCGCCGAGTGAAGCTGATCTGGTCTGAGCAAGCCTGGGACGATTATCTGTACTGGCAAGAGGCGGATAAGCGTATGGTCAAGAAGCTCAACGAGCTGATCAAGGAGACCCGCCGCACCCCTTTCGAGGGCAAGGGCAAGCCGGAGCCGCTTCGCCACAACCTGGCGGGCTTCTGGTCGAGGCGGATCACCGCCGAGCACCGGTTTGTGTATTCGGTGACGGACGAGGCGCTGCTGATTGCCGCCTGCCGTTATCACTATTGATGGCCGGAGACAGCCGGCCCGGTGAAGGAGCTGCACCGGTTGTGCCGGCTCCATGCGGGAGGAAGGCTTTTGTGCCTTTTGGCCTTTTCGGATAGGGCCTTTGACCCTTGAGCCTCTTCCCTTGTCGCAACCCCTTGAGGCCCTTTGCCGTTTCCCTTTGAAGGCAGAGGCAGCAAAGGCCCAGGGCAAGGTTGCTGAGCCAGCGAGGTATCCATCATGCCGCAGCACGACACACAGAGGCCGCGCACTGCCTGGAAACTGGGCCAGTGGCTGGGGAGCGGCTACCGGGCGTTCCTGCGCCAGGAGGCCCGTTTTGTGGCCTGGCTGACCGGGCATGGCGTGCCGCGGACGCTTGCTCGTATCCTGCCCTGGGCATTCAGGATCGTCGCCGTGCTGGTGCTGCTGTACCTTGCGTTCTGGGTGGCCCTGGTGTTCCTGGGCGCTGCGTTGTTGGCGCATGCAGGCCGTAGCACTGGTGCCGATCATGATCAGGACTGGGTAATTCCAGACCCTGACGAGCACATGAAGAATCCGGGCTACGACCCGAATCTCTACAACGACCCGCCAGATCCCAGCTACTACGATCCCCGATACGACAAGGACTAGATGCGGGCTATTTCAGCGTACCGCCAGACATTGCTGAGGCCCCCTTCGCGCCGGCCTGCCCGGCACCGCTGGTTCCGTCATTCAGTCCTTTCAAGGCTCCACCTGCGCGTACGCCCACCCAGCCCAATGCGGCAACCCAAAACGTCGGCAGCACAATGAACATGGTGCCCATGACGAAATTCAGCAGCATGTCGCCGAAGGTGTTATCCAGCCCCATCATGATGTTGAAGTTCATGTGCGGCCGGTTGAATCCCATGCCCCAGCCATACAGGGCATCGAGGATGGTCGAGTCGACCCAGCGGGCCAGCTCGAACCAGAAATCGACGAAGTACAGCGCGAAGTAGACGCAACTGATCGTGACGAAGGCGCGGATATCGTAGGTGGCCAGGGTGAACAGCAGTGGCGTGCTGATGATCAGCGCCAGCTTGAGCAGCGACATCACCATCGGCAACGCCTGGCGCACCACGTCCATCGCCGGGAAATAGGCCAGGCTGCCCACCGCCATCCCCACATCGCCGGCGGCGCGGGTGACGATGTTCGGCAGCGTCTTCTCAATTTGTCCGCCGTAATCGGCGTAGACGTTGCCCAGATTCATTTTCTGTCGACCCGGGGCGGCAATGGCACGCACCACCGAGTCATCTACTTCGGTGCGGCTCAGAAAACCGGCCCAGCCCGCAATCCGGCTGAGCAGGCCGGGCTCAACCTGCTGCAGCAGGCGGGCTCGCAGGCCGTTGCCGGCATCGTTCCACCACTGGCTGCAGGTGGGGTAGCCGGCACCGCTTGGCACCTGGGCCAGGCCAGCGTCCCGGTCACTGTCGTAGGTCCAGCCGTCGCGTGGGGTCTGGGCGCGATAGGTGTCGTAATAGCCTGCAGTGTCGGTGAAGAAGCGCGAGCCAATCCAGGTCACGTCGTGCATCTGGTTGTCGTCGAGATCGGGGCGGCTCATGAACAGTTTGGCGCGTGCCGGGCCGTAGCAGTCGTGGGTGAAGTCGGCCACTTCCTGCGCGAGAACCGGGTCGGCGATGCGGGTGGCGTTGATCTCCATGCGCATTTGCCGCAGGTCAGTACCACAGGGAATTGCGGCCACTGAGGCGCCGGTCACCGCCCGCGACAATGCGTGCATGAATACCCACCACACCGGAACCTTCGCGCTCTGGTTGTTGAGGGTCGTGAAGGACTGGCTCCAGCCGGTATCGGTGGGCAGCGGCACGTTCACCTGGCACTGGGCCGAACGACTGGTATCGAACTTGATAGTCGCCAGATCTACGTCGATGGTCGGCACGCAGGCGAACATCACCACGACGATGGCGACCCAGATACGGTTCTCGATGCGTTGAGACGACAGGATGCCCTTGTTGCCCTCGTCGGCACCCTCGGTTCGCACGTTCAGCCACTCGCCGAGGATGATGGCCAGGAACGGCAGCGCGATCACTCCGCTGGTCACCACGATGGCCCAGATGCCGTTGTGCACGATCCAGGCGACGAGCGTCAGGTAATACTCCAGATAATCGGTTGTCAGCAATGTCATGGCTCGTCACCAGCCTTAGTGCAGTCGCAGCCAGTTGCTGGCTTCGGACAGGACGATGGCGAGCACGCCCAGCACCTCGACCCGGCGCAATTGCCGGTGTGATTGCGGATCGCGCGCCAGGCGGCGCCGACGTACCCAGGGCCAGACGGCAAGGACGGCGGCGTACAGGCACAGGCGCCAGACAAAGAAGTGCCCGGCGTGATCGTCGAGCCACTGTTGCCAGTTCTCGATACCGCCCAGTAAATGGATGCCGGCAAAGGCGACCACGAAGGCCAGGACGAACAGGCTGGCGACCAGCAGCGCCATGATGATGAGCAAGCGACGCAATGGCCGATCAGGCTTGGTGGGTGAGAACGGCGAGGGCATGACAGTTTCTCCGGAGCAAAGGAACGCTCCGGGCAGTTCATGACAAACCGCCGTGTTCTTCGACAAACAATGCGGCATTCACCCTCACCGCATTGCCGCCCAGGATCTGTCATGCCTTGCGGTGAAACTCAATGGCATGGTGGCGCAGTTCAAGGTGTAATGCTCGCTTTGCGATTTAATCTGTATAAAAATACAGAGAATTGCAGCAGGCCCGATAAGCAAGCCGTCTTCGGAGTGAGTTGTCATTTAATGGCAGCGTTGCTCTTCAGGCGGCTTTTCTTTCGGGTCGGTATAACATGTAAAGGAGCATTGATTGGACGCGTTTGTTACCTGGGTCAATAACCCACTTGTACAAAGTGCCGTTATTTCCCCACTTGTGGGCGCCATATTGGGGCTGCTATTTGGCGGATTCAACAACACCCCTTCGCCTGCGGCACCTGTCACAGTGCAGCAGACCGTTATCACCTTCAGGCAAACGGTCGTGGTGAATCAAGGCCGGGGAACATCCTCTTCTTCGGACGACGTGTGGGCTTACCTTGGCGCACTATTTCTGGTCGTGGCCGTTGTCATCTGGGGATATAGCCGTTACGCCAGTGACATCCTGCACTATTGGCTGAGTGGGGTGTTTTCCTGCACGGCGTTTATCCTGGCAGCTGGTTTGGCCTCTGCCATCCGGGGGCAATACAACAGCGCGGAATGGGGCTGGTACATCTTCACGCCCCTGGTTGCCGTGGGCGCCTCCATCTACCTGACCGAACTGGCGCAAGCAGGCATTATTGCCGGCGCCCGTGAGGCGGCTTTCCGCTACGGGATCATTGATTACTATTTTGATGTACTGGAGGACGAGCACCGGATCTGGATACTGTCTCAGCTCTTCGGGGTCGTGATGGGGATCGGCGCAACGCTTGCTGCGGCACTCCGATCGCTACATTACCTCGCCCTGATGAACCAGCGGGCCAGCGGCACGCTGTCCTCGCTCTGGTTTGCCCTGGCCCGGTACACCCGGTTTTCCGCTCGTATCAGCGGTGTCGTGCTGCTGATCATGCTGCTCGGTGCGGCCTACTTCATGCTCTCGGGCCAGGCGTATGAACTGTGGATGCGACGAGGCTAGCCGGCGACTAGCGCCCCACATACAGCGTGACGATCTGGGGCCGTTCATGGCCGAGTTCATGGCTGATAATCTGGCGAGCCTGCGCATCGACCTGGCGCTGGGCCGGGGTCAGGTCGCGCGCCGTCGGCCCGCCCGCAGCCGGCGCCTGCCAGCCGGTCAGTGCCTCATATCTTGCCTGGGCATACTGATGACGTAGGCCGTGCATATTGCTCAGTCCTGCCGCCTTGCACTGGCCGTCATACACGTGCTGCTGCTGGATATAGGACTTGTGCGCCGGGATCAGCGAACCGGCGCCCGCCAGCGTCCGGGCCGCATCGAGCACCGTCCGTTGCTGCGGCGTGGTGATGGGCACACTGCGTGGTTTACCGCCCTTCGTCCATGATCCTTTTAGCGCTATGTGGTCGCCCCGGTCTGCCCAGGCCGGCTGGAACTTGATGCACTCCTGGCGGCGCAGCCCGAAGGCGGCCTGTAGGCGCAGGCTCATCTGCACATGCGCATCGCGGATGGCCTCCAGGCGCTCGTCCAGGGTCTGTGCCTTACTCTGGTTGGTGCTGTACTGGCGCTCAGGAATGCCGAGCTGGCGGTTGTCGGCAGGCAGAAGCCCCCCTTTGCCGATCTTCTCGGCCCACCAGCGCAGATGGCTCAGGCGGTTTTTCAGGGTGCCGGTCGACAGCCCCTGTGCCTGCCACTGGTTGAGCAGCGCATCGACGTGCTTGCCCTTGAGCGAGCGAGCCTGCATCTGGTTGAACCCCGCGTCACGCAACTGGCGGGCCATCAGCGTCAGGGAGCGCTGCCGGTCGGCCTGTGTGGCGAAGCTGCCGTCACGGTTGCGTCGGCACAGCTGTTTCAGCGTCCAGGTCAAATCATCCACCGCCTGCCTCCTGTGTCCTGGGTGTAGCGTCATGCTGAGAACTTGATCGGTTAGTGTTATTGCCAACTCGCTATGGCGAGATCCCCGAAGGGCGAAGGGTCTGGGTGCTCAGCACACCCGTTGCCTCGGTATGAGGCGTCCGCCTTGCTTCCTGTGGGAAGACCGGGCAGCCAGTCATGGTGCGTAGTGCATGGATAAACCTCCTGTGGATGGGATAAGGGACAGCTCCCGGCTGATGACGACAGCGGGCATGGGACAAACAGGCAGCAGGACGCTGCGGCGGATGGGACGACGCCGGATGGCTTGATGAGAACGGTGGCTCACCCTGTTGCAGGGCGGCGCGCGAACGAGCCTGGCGCACCTGGGGTGGCTTCATCCTTGCGGACAGGCACTTGCAGAAGCCGGTGCCTTTGGGGTGGCCGGATGGGTACGGCCCGCGCAATGACGGCGCATGGAAACTGCGCCAGCATGTCCGGCGTTGTACCTGCCGGTAGGTCACTGCCGGGACAGTATCGCCCGGCCATCATCATGTGCGACAGAGACAATGCGATGCTGCGCCAGCCCGTATTGTTGCTGCAGTTCGCCGTGTCGTCACTGCGGTGTGCAGTGACGACCCGGCAGCCGTACGTTGCCCGATCTGGCGCAGGCAATGAGCGTTCATGTGACCGCCGTCTTGCTCGGTTAGTCGCGGCGCGGGGCCTGTTCCCGATGGCTGTGCCACTGACGCGGCCTGCGGCCTTGTCGGCTGCCCGACCCGTCAGGCCATCAGGCCGCCCTGCCTGGTCAGGCAGCGCCAGGGTTTGCGCCTGCTCATGCTGGATCAGGCTGCCACCCTTTGTCCTGCATGAGCCGGGCGGCAAGCTCACTGGCATCCGTGGGCTTGCCCAGCATGCTGCGAATGTTGGCGAGGTGTGCCCTGACGACTTCCGGGGCTGCGGGCTTGAACGCGGGGGACGGTGGTGCAGTCGGCTGAGTGGCGACCACGGCGGGCTTTGCCGGGGCGGGAGGGCTGGCAGGCTGACGCAGCCTGCGACCCGCCCAAAAACGGAATTCTCCGGCCAGTACCCGCTTGATCAACCCGAAGAAATAGGCGATGGCATTGCGTACCACGCCGCTCTGACTGCGGGCCTGCAATTCATCGAGGACATCCTGACGCTGTTGCTCAGGCAACTGACGCAGCGCCGCCTGAATATCCTGTTGCTGCCTGGGCTTGACGCCGATCAGGCAGGGTGGCAACTGCACGGAACTGGATTTTTCGTTTTCGCCCGCGCAGTACGTACTTTTTTTATACTTATACAAACTATACGTAGGCGCAGAATCCTGAATGGTCTGCCGGGCGCGATGGTTCTGTGGCAGAACGGCCATTGGATTGGCGGATGCGTTGGCTGGTTCTTCCGGGGCGTCGGTATCCGCAGGTTGAGGCTGCCCGGTCGCCGTCGATGCCGGTGGCGGCGGATCGTTATGATCGTCGTCAGCGACAGGGCCGGGCTTTTCATCCGTCATCGTGGCCTGGATGTGGCTGGCTACCCGTGATACCTGATTGTTTTCGTGGCGTTCTGATTCGTGTAGCAAATCCGGCAGGCTGGCATCAAGTTCGCAGGCCTGGGCAAACCTGAGAGGGTGGTCGTGTACCTGGTACAGCTCACTCAATACATGGCCGGTCAGTGGGTCGCGGTGTTGGCCGATCAGGCTGATCCAGCCGGTCAAGCGCAGCACCACCAGTACGCGCCAGGCGGTCTCGTAGCCAGCACGCTGGCCCAGCGGGATCGAGGTGAGGTAGCGGCGCAGTTGTCCAAGATTCGCCAGCGGACTGAGGCCGTCAGCGGCACGCAGCATCCGAAGCACCTGCCAGCCATTGCGTTCAAGGGGCGTCAGGCGGGTGTCGAGCATCAGGGCGGTAGGAGTGCCAAGTAAGGTCTCGCCTGCAGAGGCGTTGCTGTGAGGGTGCGTCATGTCAGTTCTCCAGAATGGCAGGCGGGTTCGCCCGATGCCCTGCATCTCACTGGAGTTCTGTTTTCATGTCAGGCAACAATAGGTTCTGCGGCACAACCCTATTTCATACCGCCGTCAGACTGTGGCCGCTGACGTTCGGTGCGCGACGGCGGGGCCTTTCCGATGCACTCGGGCATGAACAGGCAAAGCAGCATTCACGCGGTTACAACCGCTTGACTCACACATTCAGGCCAATAACAAAAGTCAGGGGTACAGTCGGATAATGGGAGGGTGAGGCCGTTGCCTGGCTTGCCACAACGACCAGGCTTGTTGCTCGGCAAGATACTGGCGAGCGCTGCCCAGTCCAGCCAGTTCCAGTCGGTGCGCGAGTTCGGCACGGACAGGCAAGCGGCCATTCAGTACGGCACGCAGATGGCGGGGGCTGAATCCCAGGTGGGTAGCCAGGGCATCGGCGTTGATGCCCAGCGCTGGAAGTACGTCAAGGCGTAGTGCTTCGCCTGGGTGAGGTGGATTGTGCATGGGGATAACGTTCTCCGGCTTCCAAGCAGAGGGACAAGCGTTATGGATGCGCACGTTGCTCGGTTGGACGATAAAAGCCTGTTTTGCTTATCCGGTTATCATTGTGCCTTAGAAAGTCCAATCGCTTTCTCCAGGACGGCTTGCAGCATTTCCTGCGATGACTGACCTTCTTTGAAGATGCTTTCAGAGAGTTTCTCGGTGTCTTCCTCGGTTGCTTGTTTGATTAGGGCGAGCGGTCCCCATTGGTCTAGTTGTTCTTGGTACAGGCTATCGATGCTGTCCCTGTGACCATCCGGGTAGGCCGCCTTTTCTACCGGAGGCAGATCATCGAAGTAGTCCAGAATGCTTTTGAAAAAAATCACGGTTATCGCCACCATTTGTTAGTTTGGCTGACAGGCTGGAGAAATATGCTTCATCCTGCTTGCTAAGTTCCCCATAAGCGGCATATCGTTCTGCTTCTGTGTAAGTTCCCGAATCATCATAGACAATGGCGCTCAAATCATTTCGAGCCATGCCTGCGAACGGATTGGAAAGATGCTTGGGCGGGGATTGGGATAGCCCGATGGCCCAATCCAGAGACTTCTGGCCTAAAGTCAATCGAGCGGGATCGTCTGTTTTTGGAAGTAAGTCGTCTTTGTTATAGCTCCCGCCTGCAATAAGGTGTCCGAAATTATAAATATCCTTCTGTCCTTTTGCATATAGGCTCTTCAACTCGCTTTGTGACATGGATGTCTGTCGCTCGATAGCACTGCTTTGAATATAGCGTGCCTGAGCGGAACTGGATATTGAAACGGTTGCGGCAGTGCTTGAGTTGGTGTTTTCAGTAGTGGACTTTGTAGTGTTCTCCGATCGCAAGCCTTCCTGAGCAGGCGCTTTTGCGGGAATGCTCGTCTGATAAGATTTGATCGAGATGTTCATGGTTTATTGTGCCTTAGAAAGCCCAATCGCTTTCTCCAGGACGGCTTGCAGCATTTCCTGCGATGACTGACCTTCTTTGAAGATGCTTTCAGAGAGTTTCTCGGTGTCTTCCTCGGTTGCTTGTTTGATTAGGGCGAGCGGTCCCCATTGATCCAGCTGTTCTTGATACAGACTGTCGATGCTGTCCCTGTAACCATCCGGGTAGGCTGCCTTTTCTACCGGAGGCAGATCATCGAAGTAGTCCAGAATGCTTTTGAAAAAATCACGATTATCGCCACCATTTGTTAGTTTGGCTGACAGGCTGGAGAAATATGCCTCGTCCTGCATGCGGAGTTCTGCTGAGGCAGCATATCGCTCGGCCATGGTGTATGTTCCGGAGTCATCATAGACCACGGCACTCAGATCATTTCGGGCCATTCCAGCAAAAGGGTTAGAAGCATTCCCCGGGGGGGATTGATGAAGGGAAATGGCGTATTCCAGAGATTTTTTTCCCAGTTCCAATCGTGCGGGATCATCTGTTTGTGGTAGCAAATCATCTTTATTGTAATTTTTGCTGCCGAGAAGTTGGCTGAAATTGTATATATCAGACCATGTACTTGAGTGTAGCTGCTTTAATTCACCTTGCGACATGGCAGCTTGGCGCTCGGTTGCGCTGCTCTGGATATAGCGGGCTTGTGCGGAGCTGGATATTGAGACGGTTGCGGCAGTGCTCGAGTTGGTGTTTTCAGCGATGGACTTTGTAGTGTTGTCCGAACGCGGTATTTCCTGGGCAGGCACTTGTGCGGGAATGCTCGCCTGATAGGATTTGATCGTGATATTCATAGCAATACTCCAAAAGCCGGAGATAACAGCATAGCTATCCCCGGCCAGAGAGCCTAGAGAAATGCCGAATTACTTGATTTCAAATTCGACTGTATAGTTGTACGGAAGCCCAGCTTGGGCCGCAGTGATGTTGGCATTACAGGTGGCGCGAGTGGTGCCAATGCTGGTGCCGGTCTTGGTCCAGCTCGGTACTTTGGTGCTTGGGTTGACCTGGTGCGATGCCGCAAAACGGCATTTCTTGTTGCCGGAAGCGTAGACGAAGCGCATGCCAGAAACCGTATCTGCAACGCTGGTCAGGTAGAAAGTTGTTGTATTGGACGGCAGGATCGAGCCTGGCGTCGGCGAGACGCTACCTGAGAAGTACTCGTAAGTGTATGCTGCTTCGGTGGTGGTGGAGTTTTTCACCTTAACGGTGACAGTAGTATTGGCCGCGTGGGCGGTTGCGACCATCGACGCGAAGAGAGCGGCTGCTCCGAACAGTTTAGCGAGTTTCATAAAATGTCCTTTTAAGGTTGATAATCTCTACAGCGCTTGTCCCTCAGCATTCAGGCAAGTACCTGACCTGCCAGGTCTCCCCGGCAGCGGAAGAACATCTAAATTAACGGCGGTAAATGAGAATTCTTTAGCTTTCCTGGCTGTTTTTTCTGCATTTTTTTGCGTAAGTTTTCGTCGTGCTCATGGCGCCAGAACATACCCTGCCTGCAACCCTTGCACCTCAACGCCCTGGGTGATCGCCTGTCCAGGCACGGCAGGAACATTCGCTGGCGTTGCGCCTGCTGTGGCGCGGAACATGACATAAGTTGAACCGTTATTGTCCGTCGCCAAAACCTGGGGCGGAACCACGATGCCCTGCTCGTTGCGGTAGAGGATGACCGCCAGCCGGACGCTCATATCCAGCCTGACCTGCGCGGCTTCGGTCTTCGGCGTATCGAAATGGGCATCATTACTTCATTGCAAGCGCTGCCACCTTCACTAAATCTTCTTTGCTTAAGTTAAGGTCTTTGGTAACTTTTGCCAGCATTTGATTTGCATCTGCCAACGCTCCAGATAGCGCATTGATCATTGCCTGGCTCTGCGCAACTTTCACCTGTCGCGTTTCGTCGCTAAGGCTGGCATCGTTCATGATCTGTTGGAGTTTTTCCTGTTCAGCCTTGAGCTTTTCTTTAAGGTCGCGGATCATTTTCAGAATGCGCTGCACTTCATCGGGGAGGCCGCTATTTTCAATGTCGTCGTATTTCCCTGATGTTTTCTTGTTGGCTTGCCCAGCCATCATAAGGCCAGCCATTGAAATTTTTACAGAGCCTGCGTCATCTGGCTGAGTATTTCCAAGGGGAGACTGCGCACTGCCCGTTGTGATGGTCTGCGCAGGCTGTACGGACATGATGCCGGTTGACGATGTGATGATGCTCATGCGTCCGTCACCCTTGTGAGACTGCCCTTGAGTCCTGTGGCTCTACGGCTTTTGCCGAACGTTGCGCTTGGGCCATTTGTTCAAGTTGCTTGATCAGTTCAGCAATGTCCACATCTTTAGGAACATTCAGTTCTTCAATGCTTTCACCACGAGATAGGCGCTGTGCCAGCTCAGAGAAATTGACTTGGTAGCTTGATGAATTACCGCTTGAATAGTTGCGATCTTGCGGAGAATAGGTTTCTTTCGCTACAGTAGCCCCGGTAACTGGTGAAGCATTTGCAACAGCAGCGATGAGCTTCATGGAATTGATTGCGCCACCACGACTCCCGTTAAATTCACTTCCGGCATATGTGGGAAGTTGTTTTTGCTGAAAATCCCATTGATTGTATTTTGCGTCTTGATTTATCCCCTTGCCATCAGGGCCAAATTCTACTGAGCCAGATATATATCCGAAATTGACTTGTTCGTAAGTCAGAAGTTTTGCGTCGATAAGCCCTCTGTAAAGAGTGAGCATATCATTGCGGCTGGCATCTTTAACATTGATATCTTTTACTATCTCTTTAAATTTATCATAATCATCCTGACTTAGAACGCCACCCAATACCCCGTTTTGGCTGGTTTCTTTCCCTACTTTTACGGTAAATCCCTCATACTGTTTGGGATCAAGCAGTGAACGGTTCGCGTTGAGTGATAAATTGCCCAGTGCATTTGATAACGGGTTAATTGATGGCATGGTCTATGATTCTCCCTTTGAGTTGCCATGACGCGATTTTGATAGAACTGGGGAGCAGACGATGGCTCCCCAGTTCAGCTTTATTAAATCAATCAAGTGCCAGGGATTGTGAACAGTGGCATACGACCTTCCATACGCCAGTTACGTACTTGAGATGTACCTACGTTCTCGATGCGATAACGGTATTGGCCGGTAGCACTGGGTACGAAGCTCCGATTAACAGTTCTTGCTCCATTACTGGTGGTCGAAGACACGAGAGACCACGACGAACCAGAACGTCGCTCAATGATATGGGCGATCCTGCTCGTCGGGTTGTTGCCGGAAAGGTCTTCAAACTTGAACGTCACCGAGCCAATGCACGAGATGCTGAACTCATACACGTTCTGAGAATCACCTGCAGAAAGGCTTGCCCCGCTGCTGGTGATGTTCATATAAGCGCATGCAGCAGCCGCCATGTTGCTGGTACTCAGCAACAATGCCGCGAATAGCGAGAAGAACAGTTTTTTCATACGATACTCCTTGTGGATGAAATAGCTGAATCCCCTTCGCCCTCGTTCGGCACGGAAAGCTGGTGAAGGGTAACTTCTATAACGGCAGGAAATGAGAATTCTTTAGCTTTTCTTGACTGTTTTTTCTGCAATTTTTGCGTGATTTTTTGCCGTCGCCCACGTTCAGGGCACCAGAACATACCCTGCCTGCAACCCTTGTACTTCAATGCCCTCAGTGATTGCCCGTCCTGGTACAACCGGAATCTTCGATGGCGCTGTATCTGCGGTGGCGCGGAACATGACATAAGTTGAACCGTCACTGTCCGTCGTCAATGCCTGTGGCGGCACCACGATGCCCTGCTCGTTGCGGTAGAGGCTGACCGCCAGCCGGGCGCTCATACCCAGCCTGACCTGCGCGGCTTCGGTCTGCGGCGTATCGACGGCAATCACAATGTCGTAGTGGGCGGCTGCGCCGGGGGCATCCGCCGCGTTGCCCTGTACCGCGATGGCGGCAATACGGCCTGTCAGCGTTATCCCGGCGAAGCCATCGCCCGTGATTTGCACGGGCATGCCCTCGCGTAGCTGATGCAGGTCGGTTTCCTCTACGCGGGTGAGTACCTGGATGCGATCCAGCCCGATTACGGTCAGCAGTGGCGTGCCTTGCGTGACCTGTACGCCAGCCTGCGCGATAAGCGCTTTTCCGCCCTCGGGCACCGATGGACGCGCCACCACGCCAGGAAATGGCGCTCTAAGCACGCGCCGTTCGCTTTGCGCCGTCACGGCCTGATAGCGGGCTTGTGCGTTGGTCAGCTCCATCTCGGCAATCTTGCGTTCTTCGCCCTGGCCGCGAGACTCGGCGGTACGCAGTTCGTCCCGGGCGGCAAGCAGGTCTTGCTGCTGGGTGCGTACCTGCTGCGCCAGCGTATCAACTTCCATGCGGGCCACGATCCCACGCTCGAACAACGCCCGCGTGTCTCGCAGGTTGGCCTGCGTGGCTTCCAACGTTGAACGAGCGGTCTGCACGGCGCGTCGGGCGCGTGACACTTCGGGGCTGCCGTCCCAGTTGCGCAGTTGATGGGCTTCCCGTTGTGCCTTGAGCAGTTCGGCCTGTGCCTGCCGCAACTGGATTTCGATTTGCGCCGGGTCAAGCCGCAGCAGTGTCTGGCCCGCCTCAACGGTTTGACCTTCCTGCACCAGCACGTCCCGAATGACGCCTTCAAACGGCGCGGACAGGGTTTCCTGCCGGGCAGCCTGGATGCGGCCCACCAGGCCCAGCTGCTGTTCCACCAACTGGGGCTGTACCTGCACCCATTGCGCTTGTGGTTGCTGGGGGATGCTGGCGTTGTCGGATTGCCAGAAGGCGGCGGAAGTCGCGGCTGTCAGCAACACGAGTAACGCCGAACGCATGGGGTGGCGGCGGACGTGTGCGATCAGTGGGTCTATCAAGCGATTTTTAATCATTCAGCGATATGTCCCAGCTTTCCAGTGTGGTGCCCAGCGTCTGATCGAGTTCGGCCTGCGCGTTCAGGTAGCTGATCAATGCGTTCAGGCGGGCGTTCTCGGCATTGCGCAGGTCGTTCTCGAAACTCAGCACCTGAAAGTTGCTGGAGCGGCCCACGGTGAGCTTTTCCCGTTCAATTTCCAGCTTGCGGCGTGAAAGGTCGAGCGCACGCTGGGCGATTTCGTACTGTCGCCAGCGGGTGCCAATATCGCGCACCGCATTCGCCACGTCGCGCTCCAGTTGCTGGCGGGCTTCGGCCAGCTGGATTTCCTGATTGCGCACGTTGACCTGGGCCTGTACCTCGGCCTGGCGCGTGCTGAGGTCGCCAATGGGGATTTCGACCTGGATGCCGACATAGTTTTCCCAGGTTCGTGCGGAACCGCTCAGGGTATTGCGGTCGCGTATCTGGCTGGCGCCGCCCACCAGAGAAACGTCCCACAGGCGGTCATTACGCGCTACGGCAAGATTGATGGTGGCCTGTTCGCTGTAGATGAGTTGAGAGAGCCAGGCGGGTTGCAAGGCTTCGGCTTGCCGGAGCGCCTCAGCGGCATTGACGTCCACGCGCCGCGCCTGCAGTGCCTCGGTGGCGACTATCGGCGTATTCAGATTCAGGGCGAGTAGCTGCAACAGGGCAAGCCGTGCGGTATCCGTCTGATTGCGGGCCTCTTCATAGGCCAGTTCCTGTGAGGCGACTTCGGCCTCTGTCTGCACGATTTCAAACTCGGCCATGCGTCCGGCAGCGATCATGGCGCGGTTGACTTCAAGCAACTGACGGGCGCGTTGCAACGATTCCCTGGAAATCTTCAACTGCTCCTGTGCCTGCAGCAGGGTGCGGTAGGACGCAATCACTTGCGTGATGGTCTGCGAGACAGTGGATTTCAGGTTGAGCCGGTTGGCCTGCTCGGATAGCCGCGCCAGGCGCACCGGTGCTGTCGCAATATCCTTGCCTGCGCCGCGTAACAACGGCTGGATCAGAGAAATGTTGGCCCCGTCATTGCGTGACAGCCCGGCCTGGTCGGCCTGCGTATGGCGGTACGTCCAGCCCAGGCTTACGCGGGTGCCATAGGGCGTCAGCAATGTGGTTGTGGGGGTTACGGTGCTTTCCCGGTAACGGTCATCCTGATTCCGGCTGGAAAGATAGCCGCCGCTGAGCACCAGTTTGGGTGTGAAGCGGTCTTCCGCCACGCGCAGGTCGAATTTCTGGGCAATGCGATCGAGATAGGCGCTGCGGATGGCGCGGTTGTCGCGCAGCCCCAGATAGATCGCGTCGCTCAGGGTCAACTCGATGGTCTCGGCATTGAGTGAAATGCTGGCCGTCGTCGATGATGGCTGACCCTGGCGGGTCGCCTGGGATGGGCGCAGCGCCCCATCTGTCCTCGCCTGCGCAACGACAGGGGCCATCAGCATGAGTGCGATGAGGATAGACACTTTACGCATCACGCAACGCCTGTACCGGGGTGAGGCGCGCAGCCGCCATCGCAGGCGACAGCCCGAAAAACAGGCCGGTTGCGATGGCGCTGCCAATACCGAGCGGCAATGCCGCCGCCGAGAATGAGAAGTCAGACCAGCCCGAGTAGTGAACGAAGGCCCAGGCCATGATCAGGCCAACAGCCGCGCCAGCCAGTGCCCCGGTGGCGGCCAGTACAACCGCTTCCAGCAGGAAGAGCCTGGCAATGTCCCTGGGGCGAGCGCCGAGCGCCATACGCACGCCTATCTCACGGCGGCGCTCGGCGACGTTCATCACCATGACATTCATGACGCCGATGCCGCCGACCAGCAGGGCGATACTGCCCAGTCCTGCCAGCAGCCAGGAAAACAGGCGTGACTGTTTCGCCATGCCCTCAAGCAACAGTCGGGGAATTTGCACGTTGACCTCATAGCCGGGCATCCTGCCTTCCACCCATTGCTGCAGGGCGGGGGAGGTTTGCACCAGCGTTGCGCCGTTGGGGTTGCGGGCCAGTACGCTGGTGATCTGCGGACTGGGGATGATGCGTCGCATGCCTTCCAGTGGCAGCAAAATGGCGTCGTCCGGCGGGGCGGGAAGCAATGGGTTCTGGCCTGCGGGTTGCAGGATGCCGATCACCTGAAACAGATAACCGCCGATCTGAATGCGGTCGCCGGGCTGGGCATGGATGCCTGCGTTTTCCCACGCCGCTGCGACATTCGCACCCAGCACCGCATGGGTACTGTGCGTATCGAACTGGCTCAGGAAACGCCCCTGCGCCAGTTGGAGATCCAGCACGCCGGGCAGGTCGGCATTGCTGCCCAGTATTGTTGTACTCAGAGCATGGCCTTTAAGCCGGGCGTCACTACTGGTCAGGATGAGAGGAGCTGCCGCTGTAATGTCGGGGATGGCCTGGCGCAACGCGGCGGTATCCAGTGTGGCGACGTTCGGTAACGCCTCGCTGCGGCCGCTGCCGGGGATCTGCACGTTTGCCACAAGCAGATCGCTGCCCATCCCCTTGAAGACGTTCATGGCTTCACGTTCGGCGTTGTGCCCGATGTTCAGCAGGGCAACGACGGCCATGCAGCCCACGGCGATCCCCAGCAGCGCCAGAACGGCACGGCGACCGAGCTGGCGCAGATTCTCCACGGGTTCGCGCACCAGGTGCAGCCATGAGGGGCCGTAGCCATGCGATGAGGTCAGTGTGATGGCAGCACGTCTAGGCATGTCCCGCTTCCTCGATCCGGCCATCGCGGACTTGAATGCAACGAGCCATGCGATCGGCAATCCCGGTATCGTGCGTCACCACAACCAGGGTCGTGCCGCGTTCGCGGTTCAAAGACAGCAGCAGCCCGATGATGTCCTGCGCCGTCTGGCTGTCGAGGTTGCCGGTGGGTTCGTCAGCCAGCAGCAGCGAGGGTTCGCCGACAAGGGCGCGGGCTATCGCGACACGCTGGCGCTGGCCGCCCGACATATCGGCGGGTCGATGGTGGCTGCGGTTGCTCAGGCCGACGCGCTCCAGTTGCGTCAGGGCAGCCTGGCGGGCTTGCGGCTGGGGGATGCCGCGATAGAGCAGCGGGAGTGCCACATTGTCGAGCGCATCGAGCCGTGGCAGCAGGTTGAAACTCTGGAATACGAAGCCAATGATCCGATTACGCGCGATGGCGCGTGATTCGGCATCGGCGTTGGTCATGTCTTCGCCCGCGAGCAGAACACGCCCCGAAGTCGGTTCATCCAGCAGCCCGATGAGGTTGAGCAGCGTGCTTTTCCCTGAGCCAGACGCACCAACGATGGCGCAACTTTGGCCTGTGGGGACAGAAAACGACACATCATACAAAACCGCCTGACTGGACGCGCCCGTAGCATAAGCATGCGTAATATTTTCCAGGCGAATCAAATCGGTGTCGTGAACTCTCTGCATCCTCTCTCCAGATGATTTTGCCGTCCCCTTGCCTGTGCTGTCGCAGCAGACGATGATGTTTCTGGGCTTATGATTTCTGGTTATTTGTTAGTCGTTTTGTTAGTTGTTCCAGCAAGGATTCAAGTTCATCTTTATGTTGTGATGACTCTGTGCTTTTAGCCTCCTGTATCCAGCCCTGCAACTGCATGTCATAGCCTTTGGGAAGTTGGGACTCTTCAATGGCGGGTAGAGATTTATAGTGGTCAAGAACTTCCTGGTGGGTCTCTGCAGATATTTTGCCTGTACGGTTGTAGTCATCCATCATTTTGGCAACAACCTTTACGCGCCACTGATATTCCTGATCATCCGCTTCTGATAAAGCCGCACGGCGCTCGTTGACAGTGAAGGCGCCGCTGTCGTCGTAAGCGATTAGTGCAAGTTGGTCGCGTGACATACCTTTGAATGGATTGCTGCCTTGGCCGTTGGTAAAGGCAGTTGCCTGTTTTGCTTGTGCAAGTCGTTGTGAGTCGTCGGAGTTCGGGACTTCTGCATCATGAATAGCTTTGTTGCGTGTATAGCTTTCACCATAAAGCTCATGAGCGGTCGATTGGGCAATAGCTGCAAGTCCGTCACGATTGGTGATGGCGTCTCGTGTTTCGGCTCGAACGGCGGCATCATTAAGCAGGCGTGATAGCGATGAAACCTGCATTGTTGCACTGTTGGGAGTGTTGATTATCTCAGAGGTCTGAGAGTATGTTGTTTCCCCAGTTTTATTAACAAAACTGCGTTCGCTTACTTGAGTTTGTTGAGGCGTGGTTGTGCCAAGTTGATTAATGCTATTCATATAGCGTCCCGTAGGAATTGTAATCTGCATTGCGCTTTCAGAAAGAGGGGCGACCAGTTACATATGCCGGGTCGCCCGTTGTCAGTTACTTCATCGTGAATTCAACCGTCCACGAGTAGTTTGACAAATTCTGCGATTTGATGGTGGCGGTGCAGACTGCCCCACCGCTAGCGGTTGCAGTTTTGTTCCATTTCGGAATTTTAGTTGGGCCGCCAGGTAGCAGAGCGCCGCCCGAGATTTGATTTACGAAGGTTGTACCGAAGACGCAGGTCTTACTGCCTATGGTATAGCGCACGGTTGCTGCGTTGGCATCGGGGCTGATGATATTTTGCACAACGTATGTGTCAGCACCTTGAGGCTGCACTGTCGTTTTTGGCTTAGGGCTTGCATTGGTGTTGGTACTCACCTCATTATTGGTGACGACCTTGTAGGTGGCCTCTTGAGTGCTGAGGTTTTTGAATGTTACGGTCACTGGCGGGCCAGCAAATGCAGCGCCAGCGGCACACATCGTCGCAGCGGCAAGAGCAGCCGACAGCATGGTTTGTTTGATCTTCATATACGATCTCCTTCAGTGGTATTGAACAATGTATCCGTGCAGGGTTTGTGTTCGCCCGTCCGGTATTGCAGCACTTCGTTGTGCGATTCCATGCGGCAATTCTGCTTTATCTTGCCTGCGTTGAAACGTCTTCTCGTGGATTCTTATTCAATGCAGGCTGATAAAATTTTTGTATAAGTTCCCTACGGGTTAACGGCTACAAATGAGAATTCTTTAGGGTTGGATTGCGTTATTTTTGTGCTGCTCGGGCTTCTGCTGAATTGCAGTGTCCTTGTCAGTGAAAGAACGTCCATGGCGGGACAAACCAGGCAACATTGCCACTATGAAGGTTGCTTCGCCTGGCACCATGACCTGAGGCAGCACCTACAAGCTCTTCTTGGCTGGAGCAGGGACGCGGAGTGGTAGATGCAGGCTGGGGCGGTGCTTCTTGTTCGGCATCAGTCACCGCATGGTTGCTGCTGCCCAGGGGCATGCAGGCAATGATCGGGTAAGATGAAGAGACGATATGACCAAAAAACAAGCACTTGAAGCGGTGTCGTGAGAAAGCGCTTGCCAAGACAGCAAGGGTAGTACATAATCCAGTCCGTCAAGCAGAGCGGTGTACCAAAAACCTCTGTTGAATCAATAGGATAGGGATCGACGGGGAAACCCGTTTCCCGCTCCAGAATTCGAAAGCCGGACAAGATCAGAGTCTTGTCCGGCTTTTTGCTTTCGGGGAGTCGACATGGATGCGACCGTCCATTCCTGGCCTGCCGGTTGCGTGCTGCCCGACTACGGGCCTGGCGGCATCTACGGTCTCGCCAGTGCGCTGCGAACCTGGCTGCATGACACCGATGCGGGGCTCGACGCCGCTGGCGTGGCGCCGGGTGAGGCGGCGACCGTCGTGCTGCTCGTCATCGATGGCCTAGGCGCACATACGCTCGATTCCTTCGGCCGCGGGTCCGCACTCGCCGCCGATCGACGCGCGACACTGACCTCGGTGTTCCCGAGCACCACTGCGAGCGCGGTGACGACCTTGATGACGGGCGCCTCGCCTGCGGAGCATGGGCTGAACGGCTGGTTCATCCACGACCGGCGCTTCGGCGGTGTCATTGCTCCGCTGCCACTGGAAGCGCGCGGCAATGGTCCGCTGCACGCGCTGCGCCTGACGTCGCGCCTGTTTCCGCAGCGCTCGATGTTCCGCGACGCGCGCCGACCCGCCTTCATGCTGTCGCCGCGGCAGATCGCCTTTTCGCCATTCTCCCGTCACCACACGCGCGGTGCCTGCGTCCGCGGCTACGACACGCTCGAGGATCTCGAGGACGAGATCGTCAGTGCGGTCGATGCGATGGGGCGGCACGGTGGCTTCGTCCATGCGTACTACCCCCGTTTCGACGCGATCAGCCATGCCTACGGCTGCCGCTCGCCGCGCGCGATTGCGTGCTTCCGCAAGATCGACGCGATGTATGCACGCCTGTGCGAGCGCCTGCGTGGAAGAGGGGTTCGTATCCTGGTGACGGCGGACCACGGCTTCATCGACAGCGCACCTGAGCGCACGGTGAATGTGCCGCCCGCGTCCGACGTCTCGCGCATGTTGGCAGCACCCTTGTTCGGTGAGCGGCGCCTGGCCTTCTGCGCAGTCCATGACGGCGCCCAGGACGAATTTGAAGCCTGGGCCAGGCATGAGCTTGCAGGGCGTGCCGTCCTCATGCGAGGGGCCGACTGCATCGCCTCGGGCGTGTTTGGTCCGGGGCGCCACAACGCGCGCCTCGCGGAGCGGGTCGGTACGCACGTGTTGCTGATGGAGCCGGGGTGGACCATCGTCGATCAGGTCGAGGGCGAGGAGCCCTTTACGCTCGTCGGCGTGCACGGCGGACTGACGGCTGACGAAATGCACGTCCCGCTGGTGCTTGCGACGCCCTGAGCCGGGCGCGTCCCGCTCAGTGGACCTCGTCCTCGCCCGGCGGCAGGGGGACGAGCATGATGCCTTCTTCGAGCAGTTCCTCGACGTCGTCCGCCGAGGCCTGGCCGCGAATGTTGCGCGCCTCGGCCTCGCCATAGTGGATTCGACGTGCTTCCTCGGGCAAGCGCTCGCCGACGTTCTCGGCGTCGCGCGCCATGTGCCGCAGCACCTGCAGCACGGCGACCACGGTTTCCGGTGTTACCGGTGCAGCGGCGCCCGGCGTGGCGGGCGCTACGGGCGTTGAAGCGGGCGCCGTACGCTCGGCTGGCTGCTTGTCCGGGGCGCTGTGGCGCGTCTGCACATAGGGCGCGCTCGGCAGGCGGCGAATCTGCACGCTCTCGCACACCGGGCAGCTCACAAGCTCGCGGGTGCACTGATCCTCAAAGGCCTGCGCCGAGGCGAACCAGCCTTCGAAACGATGATCCTTGTCGCAGCAGAGATCGAGGACGATCACGATGATGGGTGAAGGGACTCAGGTGCCCCGGCGGGATGCGGGGTCAGGGTTTCCGACCTGAACGACCGGAAATGGTGCCCGGGACGGGACTCGAACCCGTAAGGCTTGCGCCGGCGGATTTTAAGTCCGCTATGGTTACCAATTTCATCACCCGGGCTGGGTGCGCGCCGGGGCGCGAGGGAAGACCGGTCGCCGGCGCAGCGACCGGGAAGCGGAGGTTCAGCGCGGCTGTTCCGGCAGCACGATGTTGACCTCGAGCACCTCGTAGTTGTCCTGCTTCTCGAGCTGGACCTTGATGTCGTCCGGATTGACCGCAACGTACTTCGAGATCACCTCGATCAGCTCGCGCTGCAGCGCGGGCAGGAAATCTGCCGTCGGCGTGCCGCCGGCGCGTTCATGGGCGATCAGCAGCGACAGGCGGTTCTTGGCGATCTCCGCGGTCTTCTTCTTTTCGCCGAAGAGTTTGGACAGGAAGGACATGTCACTTCCCTCCGAACAGGCGCTTGATCAGACCGGGCTTCTCGTACGACACGAAACGCAGCGGACGTTCCTCCCCCAGGAAGCGCGACACGACGTCGCCGTAGGCTTCGGCCACGTCCGTGCCCTTGAGGTGGATCGCCGGCGTGCCCTGGTTGGAGGCGTGCAGCACGGATTCGGACTCGGGGATCACGCCGATCAGCGGCACGCGCAGCAGTTCCTGCACGTCCTTGTACGACAGCATCTCGCCGTCCTCGACGCGCTTGGGCGAATAGCGGGTGATCAGCAAGTGTTCCTTGACCGGCTCGCCGCCTTCACGTGCGCGCTTGGACTTGCTCTGCAGGATGCCGAGGATGCGGTCGGAGTCGCGCACCGAGGACACTTCGGGGTTGGTGGTGACGATGGCCTCGTCGGCGAAGGTCAGCGCCATGACCGCGCCGCGCTCGATGCCCGCGGGCGAGTCGCACACCACGTACTCGAAGCCCATGTGCTGCAGCTCCTCGAGCACCTTCTCGACGCCTTCCTCGGTCAGCGCGTCCTTGTCGCGGGTCTGCGAAGCGGGAAGGATGAAGAGATTCTCGCAGTGCTTGTCCTTGATGAGGGCCTGGTTCAGGCGCGCTTCGCCATTAACCACGTTGACCAGGTCATACACCACGCGGCGCTCGCAGCCCATGATGAGGTCGAGATTGCGCAGGCCGACGTCGAAGTCGATCACCGCGGTCTTGAAGCCGCGCAGGGCGATGCCCGAGGCGAATGCCGCGCTGGTGGTGGTCTTGCCCACACCGCCCTTGCCGGACGTTACGACGATGACTTTCACGGTTTCCCCTTGTTCGTGCTGTGTGGCTGCGCTCAGACGAGCGGCAGCGGTTCGATGTTGAGTGTATGTTCGGCGCCGGTCAGGCGCACCTGGGCGGCCCGGCCGGCGAGGGTTTCGGGAATGCCGCGTTCGAAGGTGCGGAAGACACCGGCGATGGAAACGAGCTCCGGCCCGAAGTTGCTGGCGATGATGCGCGCGCGCTCGCCGCCTTGCGCCCCGGCAATGGCCCGGCCGCGCAGGGGGCCGTAGCAGTGGATGCTGCCGTCGGCGATGACTTCGGCGCCGGGGCTGACGCCACCGATCAGCACGAGGTCGGCGCCGCGCGCGTAGACCTGCTGGCCCGAGCGTAGCGGACGATCGACGAACATCGTCGGCTGGCCGGACTGGAGGGGCGCCGTGGGTGCAGGGGCGGGGGCTGGGGTCGGTGCGGGCGTCTGGGCTGCGGGCTGAGGTGCCGGGGCCTGCGCCGCTGGCCGGTCACGCAGCGCGGCTGCGTCGAGTTCGGCGAGGCCGGCACGGCGTGCCGATTCGGCATGCTCGGCGGGCAGGCTGAAGACGCCGATCGGCTGCAGGCGGTAGCGGCGCAGCAGCGAATTCAGGCCGGCCCAGTCGATCGTCGCGGGCACTGCGCGCAGACCGGAAAAGTCGAGGATGACGGCTTCGCCGTTGAAGAAGTCGGGCATGCCGCCGAGCATCTTGTGCAGCGCGTCCGCCAGGGCGGGCGGTTCGGTGGCTTGCAGCATGGCGACGGTCGCGCCGAGCGTGGTGTTGCGGAACTCGATCGGACGGACGGGCGCGGAAGCGGACATGGACGGAAGCTTCTTCAAAATCGAAGGAGTGTACTAACGCGCGAGCGATGGGGCAAGCGAGCGGACTCAGTGCAGGGTGCGCGGTTGGAATAGTGCATCGACATCAGCGGCGTCGAAGCGGTAGGTGTGGTTCGACATGTCGTCGTGCACGACGATCTCGCCGTGCTCGGCAAGGATGGCGCGGACCTCGTCCTCGCCCAGACTGCGCAGCATGGTGGCGACCTTCTCGGGATCGGCCGGCCAGTCGTGCGTGACGGCGCGGGGTTCGAACAGGCGAACGTTCTCCTCGGCAAACAGGCGGCGCAGGATCTCCTGCGGCTCGAGGCCGAGCAGTTCGTCCTTGCGCACCGTGTGCGCAAGCTGCTGCACGCGCGACCAGCCGTCGAGATCCTTCACGTCGGCGCCCGGCAGCTTCTGCACGAAGAGTGCCGCTGCTGCGTGTTCGTTGGCTGCAAGCCAGAGGCCGGCCGGTTGCTGTTCGGATTGCTCGAGGTAGTGCTCGAAGCACGCGGCAATGCTGTCGCCCTCGAGCGGCACCAGACTCTGATAGGGCTGATCCATGCCCTCGATGTCGAGCGAAAGCTGCAGTCGCCCGTCGCCGACGAGGTCGGCGAGCGTGTCGCCCGCGAGCACCCCTTCGGCCTTGGCGTAGCCGCGCAGGTTGAGCGCCTCGCTGCAGTCGATCACCAGCAGGCTGACAGGGCCGTGGCCGGAGACCTGGAAGGTGAGCCGTCCGGGCTGCTTGAGGTTTCCGGCGATGACGGCGGACACGGCGCTCATCTCGCCGAGCAGGCGGGCGACGGCTTCGGGGTAGGCGCGGCCGTGCTGCATGGCCTGCCACACGTCGGTCAGGCGGACGACTGCGCCGCGGATGTCGAGGTCTTCCAGCAGGAAGCGCTGGACGTAGCTGGAGGGAGAGGTGCTCATGGATTCTGTTCCGTCGAGGCCGTGCCCTTGAGCGCGGCGGTAAAGGCGTCGGGGTCGAAGCCGACGAGCAGGTTGCCATCGCCGCAATCGACGACGGGACGGCGAATGAGGCTGGGCTGGGCCTGCATCAGCGCGATGGCACCGGCCTCGTCGGCGATCGCCTGCTGCTCGGGCGCGAGCTTGCGCCAGGTGGTGCCGCGCTTGTTGACCAGGGCTTCCCAGCCGCTGCGGGCACACCAGCGCGCGAGCGTTTCGGCGTCGATGCCCGCCTTCTTGTAGTCATGGAAATCGTAGGCCACGCCGGCGTCGCCGAGCCAGGCGAAGGCTTTCTTCATGGTGTCGCAGTTCTTGATGCCGTAAATCACGCGCTTCATGCCACGCTCCCCATGCTCACTTGTTGCCGCGCGCACGGGCGAAGGCATCGGCCAGCGCGTTGCCGCCAGAAACCTGGCGATCGTTCTGTTCCCGGCGCGGCGCCTGGGTGGTCGAGCGCGAAGGGGCGCCGCCGGCACCGCGACCCTGGCTGTCGCCAGCGCGCGCAGGACGCCCGCCCGGTTCGGCGCGTCGGGCGGCCGGCTCGTCCGACATGCGCATTGTCAGCGCGATACGGTGACGGGGAATATCGACCTCGAGCACCTTGACCTTCACCACCTGGCCGGCCTTGACGACACTGTGCGGATCCTTGACAAAGGTGTTCGACAGCGCGGAGATATGCACCAGGCCGTCCTGATGCACGCCAATGTCGACGAACGCGCCGAAGTTGGTGACGTTGGTGACCACGCCTTCCAGCAGCATGCCGGGTTGCAGGTCCTTCAGCGTCTCGACACCCTCGCGGAAGGTGGCGGTGCGGAATTCGGGACGCGGATCGCGGCCGGGCTTCTCAAGTTCGGACAGGATGTCCTGCACGGTCGGCAGGCCAAAGCGCTCGTCGGTGAATTCGGCCGGCTTCAGCGACTTGAGGAAGCTGCCGTTGCCCATCAACTCGCGCACGCTCTTCTGCACCCTGGCGAGGATGCGCTCGATCACCGGATAGGCTTCGGGGTGGACGGAGGACGCGTCGAGCGGATTGTCGCCGCTGGGGATGCGAAGGAAGCCCGCGGCCTGTTCGAAGGTCTTGGGGCCGAGGCGTGGCACTTCCTTCAGCGCGTCGCGGCTGCGGAAGGGGCCCTTGCTGTTGCGGTACTCGACGATGTTTCCGGCAAGCGTGGTGTTCAGGCCCGAGATGCGTGCGAGCAGCGGTACCGAAGCGGTGTTTACATCGACGCCCACCGCGTTCACGCAGTCCTCGACCACCGCATCGAGGCTCTTCGCCAGACGGCCCTGATTGACGTCGTGCTGGTACTGGCCGACACCGATCGACTTGGGATCGATCTTGACCAGTTCGGCCAGAGGATCCTGCAGGCGGCGAGCGATGGACACGGCGCCGCGCAGGCTGACGTCGACATCCGGGAATTCCTTCGCGGCGAGCTCGGAGGCGGAATACACCGAAGCCCCGGCTTCGGACACCACGACCTTGGTCAGCGGCAGTTCCGGGTGACGCTTCATCAACTCCGCGGCAAGCGCATCGGTCTCGCGCGAGGCGGTGCCGTTGCCGATCGCGATCAGCTCGACATGGTGCTTCTTCGCCAGCGCGGCGATGGTGGCGATGGCCGACTCGCGGTCGCGGCGCGGCTCGAACGGATAGACGGTGGCCGTATCGACCAGCTTGCCGGTGGCATCGACCACCGCGACCTTGACCCCGGTGCGGATGCCGGGATCGAGGCCGATGGTCGCGCGCGTGCCGGCCGGCGCGGCCAGCAGCAGGTCCTTGAGGTTGCGCGCGAAGACGCGGATCGCCTCTTCCTCGGCCCGCTCGCGGAGTTCGCCCATCAGTTCGAGTTCGAGATGGATCGAGATCTTCACGCTCCACGCCCAGCGCACCGTGTCGGCGAGCCAGCGGTCGGCCGGTCGGCCCTGGTTGCGGATGCCGAAGCGTGCCGCGATGCGGCCTTCGCAGGGGTGGGGCGCCTCGGCGTCGGGGCGGTCGACGTCCAGCGTCAGTCGCAGCACGCCTTCGTTGCGCCCGCGCAGCAGCGCGAGCGCGCGGTGGGAGGGCATGGTGGCGATTGCCTCGGCAAAGTCGAACCAGTCGCGGAACTTGGCGCCTTCGGTTTCCTTGCCTTCGATCACCGCCGACCGGACCTGGCCGTGTTCGTGCAGGTAGTTACGCAGTTCGCCGAGCAGGGTCGCATCTTCGGCAAAGACTTCCATCAGGATCTGGCGCGCGCCGTCGAGCACGGCCTTGACGTCGGCGAAGCCGGCGTCAGCATTCAGGTACTTTCCGGCCTCGACCTCCGGATCGAGCGTTGCATCGGCAAGCAGGGCGTCGGCCAGCGGCCCGATTCCCGCCTCGCGCGCGATCTGCGCCTTGGTGCGGCGCTTGGGCTTGTAGGGCAGATAGAGGTCTTCGAGCCGCTGCTTGGTGTCGGCGCTCTCGATCTCGACGCGCAACTCGGCGGTGAGCTTGCCCTGTTCGTCGATCGAGGCCAGCACCGTGGCACGGCGGTCCTCCAGTTCGCGCAGGTAGCCGAGGCGCTCCTCGAGCGTGCGCAACTGGGTGTCGTCCAGACCGCCGGTGACCTCCTTGCGGTAACGGGCAATGAAGGGCACGGTGGCGCCATCGTCCAGCAGCTGGACGGCAGCGATGACCTGGCGCGGCGATACGCCGAGTTCTTCGGCGATGCGGTGTTCGATCGGGGGGAGCATGGTGGCGGTGCGTAGGGGGTGAAACGAAGGGCGGGATGGTGCAGCAAGCAGCCCCGTGCGACAAGTCCTGCGGCGCCCGCTGCGTCGATACGAAATGTACGAAATGGCAGCGCCGGGACATGCCCGGCGCAAGAGGTCAGAGCGCGACGAGCGTCTGCCGTCCCCACCAGCTTTCGCCCGGTGCAAGCCGCACCGGCTGCCGTGCGGCCGCGGCCTCGACGCAAAGCATGTGGCGGAAGGCGTCGTCGGGCAGGTCGGCGATGGCCGCGCTGCGCTCGATCCAGGGGTTCCACACGACCACGTCGGGGAAACCGTCGGCATTGATGCCGAGGCTGCGGTCGTACTCGCGCAGCAACACCGGCCGCTGCACGTCGTGATAGACGCGGTCGGTCTCGCCTTCGATCAGCAACACGTCGCCACTGTCGCGCTTGATGCGGTTGGCGTCGGTCTTGTCGCGGAAGCTGAAGCCGTGCAGGCCTTCGAGGCGCGATTCCTCGACCTCGCGCACGGAGAGATAGGTGTGCAGCGCCGCGGTGAATTCGAGATCGCCGTCGCCGGTATTGGTGACCTCGAACTCGAGGTCGAGCCGGCTCTCCTCGAGCAGGATGCTGAGCTCGGCCGAGAAGGCGTGCGGCCACAAGACCCGCGTGGCCTCGTCATCGGTGAGGCCGAGGGTGACGAGGGCGTAATCCTTGCTGCCGCGCTCGGTCACCACCGACCAGTTGCGCGTGCGCGCGAAACCGTGAGCGGGCAGGGTGCCGAGGTCGGCGAACTGCGGGAAGCACACCGGAATGCCACCGCGGATCGGCGTCTCGCCATCGAACACGGCGTCCGGGCTGAGGTAGAGCCGTTCAGCCCCGCCCGGCGGCGTCCATGACAGCACCTGGCCGCCGAACAGGCTCACAAGGGCAGAAGCGCCATTCCGGGTGGCCAGTCGCAGCGCGGGCGTACCGCGGAAGTCGATGCGTTCAATGCCTGCCGTCATCGCGCTCAGTCCTGCAGCGGCAACACGCCGAGCTTGACGGTGTTGTCCTCGGGATCGTTGCTGAGCACGAAGCCGAGCTTCTGCACGAATTTGAGCATGCGCTCGTTGTTCGACAGGAACACGCCGTTCATGTAGGCGATGCCGCGGCTGCGCGCGGTCTCGATCAGTACGCCCATCAGCTTGCGTGCCAGCCCGCGATGCTGCCAGTCGTCGGCCACCACCACCGCGAACTCGCAGGACTCGCCGTCCGGATTTACCGCATAACGGCAGACCCCGACTTCCTTTTCCTTGCCATCGACTTCGAGCGTGGCGACGAAGGCCATCTCGCGGTCGTAGTCGATCTGCGTCAGGCGCGCGACCATGGCCGGCGGCAGTTCGCGCATCGTGTTCATGAAGCGGTAGTACTTGGTCTCCGGCGACAGGCCGCGCACGAACTCGATCTCGAGCTCGGCATCTTCCGGCTTGATCGGGCGGATCGTCACCACAGTCCCGTCGGGCACGATCCAGGTCTGGGTCAGGTGCGAGGGGTAGGGGTGGATCGCCATGTGGTCGTAGCGATCGGCCGTGGGCGACACGTTGTCGACGACGATGCTGGCATCGACCGCCACCACGCCGTTCTCGTCGACGATCAGCGGGTTGATCTCGAGTCCGTTGATCCAGGGCAGCTCGCACACCATTTCGGACACGCGCAACAGCACCAGCTCGAGCGCGTTCATGTCCACCGCGGGCAGGTTGCGGAATTCGCCCAGGCGGGTGGCGATCCGCGTCGAGCGGATCATGTCCTTGACCAGGAAGCTGTTGAGCGGCGGCAGCGCCACGGCGATGTCACGATTGTCCGCGACCTGGTTGCCACCTTCACCGAAGGTGATGACCGGACCGAACACCGGGTCGCGCTTGACGCCGACGACCAGTTCGCGGCCATTGCGCTTCTGGATCATGGGCTCGATCGCGATGCCGTTGATGACGGCGTCCGGCTGCACACGCTTCACTTCGTCCAGGATCTCCTGGTAGGTCGAGCGCACCGCGGCCAGGCTGCGGATGTTGAGCCGCACCCCACCAACATCGGACTTGTGCGCGATGTTGGGCGAGTCGATCTTCATCACCACGGGCAGACCGATCTCTGCGGACAGCACCATGGCCTCGGCGGCCGAGCGTGCGACCACGGTCTGCGCGATCGGAATGCGGAAGGCCGCCAGCAGCGCCTTCGATTCCATTTCGTTGAGCTTCTTGCGCCGTTCGGACAAGGCCATCTCGATCACCAGCCGCGCACTCTCGATCGAGGGCGGAGACAGGTGGGACAGCGAGGACGGCGTCTGCATCAGCAGCTTCTGGTTCTGGTAGTAGGCCGAGATGTGGCTGAAGAGCTCGACCGCCGGCTCGGGCGTACGAAAATGCGGAATGCCTGCGGCGCTGAACTTGTGACGCGACTCGGTGACGAGTTCCTCACCCATCCAGCAGGCCACGACCGGCTTGTCGGCGGTCTTCTCGAGTTCGATGACGGCATCGGCGACCGCGCTCGGGTTGGTCATGCCCTGTGGGGTCAGCATGACCAGCACGCCGTCCACGTTCGGCCCTTCCAGCACGGCCTTAAGCGCCTTGCCGTATCGTTCGGGGTCGGCATCGCCAAGGATGTCTACCGGGTTGCCGCGCGACCAGCTGACCGGCAGCGCGGCGTTGAGCTTCTCCATCGTGCCTTCGGAGAAGTCGGCCAGCGGAATGCCGATATCGGAGGCGCGGTCGGCCGCCATGACACCCGGCCCACCGCCATTGGTGATGATGGCGAGGCGGTTGCCGCGCGGGCGGAAGTGCGAGAACAGCGCGTTGGCCGCCGCGAAGAGCTGGCCCATGTTGTACAGCCGGATGACGCCCGCGCGACGCAGCGCGGCATCGAACACGGCATCGTCGCCGATCGGTGCCGCCGAATGCGACAGGATGGCCTTCGAGGCCTCGGGGTGGCGGCCGGCCTTGATCAGCAGCACGGGCTTGACCCGCGCGGCGCCGCGCAACGCGCTCATGAAACGACGGGCGTCGCGGATGCCTTCGACGTAGAGGAAGATGCTCTCGGTACGAGGATCCGAGATCATGTACTCGAGCACTTCGCCGAAGTCGATGTCGGACGACGAACCCAACGACACCACGGCCGAGAAGCCGACGTTGTTGGGCTTGGCCCAGTCGAGAATGGCCGCGCACAGCGCACCCGACTGCGAGATGAGGCCGATGCTGCCCTTGAGCGCGGTTGCGTGGGCAAAGGTGGCGTTGAGGCCGAGCTGCGGACGCATGATGCCCAGGCAGTTGGGGCCGAGCAGGCGGATGCGGTGACGGTGCGCAGCGTCGATCACCTGGCGTTCGAGCAGGGCGCCGCGCGGGCCCGCCTCGGAGAACCCCGCCGACAGCAGGATGGCTGCCTTGACACCGGCACGGCCGCAGCTGTCCATGATCGCCGGCGCCTTCTCGGCACGGACGGCGATCACCACCAGATCGAGGCGCTGCGGGACATCCTCGACCGACTTGTAGCAGGCGACGCCATGAACCGATTCATGCTTGGGGTTGATGGCAAACAGCTTGCCCTTGAAGCCCGCATTGAGCATGTTGCGCACGAGCACGTCGCCCAGCGAGCCCTCGCGCTCGCTGGCACCGATGATCCCGACCGAGCGCGGTTCAAGGAGCGGAGTGAGGTAGTGCTTGTCTTTCATGGCGGCAACCCGAATGAGTAGATGATCTGGTCTTGCGACGAAGTCGCCTGCGGAGGCCAGAACTTATCCGCAGATTATACTGCAGTGCACAATGACGTAGGCGGCTCGGTGTACGCGTGTTTTCCCTAGTGTGCGGAGCTAACGCGAACCATGTCACGCCCATGATCAATTGCCGAGCGTGAAAAGGAAGCGGGCCCCTTCGCCGGGCCGCGACTCGGCCCGGATCGAGCCCTCATGGCGCTGCACGATGCGCTGCACGGTGGCCAGCCCGATCCCCGTGCCCGGGAACTCCTCGGGCGCGTGGAGCCGATGGAAGGGGCGGAAAAGGTTTCCCGCGTGTTCCATGTCAAAGCCGGCGCCATTGTCCTCGACGCAGAACACGCGGCGCCCGCCGGTGCGTTCGGCCCGGAACACGATGCGCGCCTTCGCTTGCTTCGCGGTGAACTTCCACGCGTTACGCAACAGGTTGTCCAGCACCACATGCATCAGGCCGCGGTCGGCGGTGACGATGAGGCCCTGCGTGATCTCGAACTCGACCTGCCGGCCAGGCTCCTCCGCCGTCAGCTGATCGATGATCTGGCGCGCCACGTCGGACAGGTCGAAAGTCTCCTTCTTCAGCGGTTGCCGGGTCAGGGTCGCCAGCTGGATCAGGGCATCGATGAGCTCGGCCATGCGCTCGGTGGCCTTGCGAATGCGGTCGAGGTACGCCCGCACGTTCGGTTCGATGTGCCCTTCGAGTTCCTGTTCGACAATGCGCGCAAAACCGTCGATCGCCCGCAGCGGGCTCCGGAGGTCGTGTGACACCGAGTAGGAGAAGGCCTCGAGCTCACGGTTGGACGCCTCGAGTTCGGCGGTACGCAGGCGCACGCGCGCTTCGAGTTCCTGATTGAGGTTGCGCAGGGTCAATTCGGCGACCTTGCGTACCGAGATGTCGTCGATCGTTCCCGCCAGCCCGTCCGCCACGCCGTCGGCACCACCGACGGGGCGACAGGTCACTTCGACCCAGCGGATCTCGCCGCCGCGCGTGCGCAACCGGAACTCGAACTCCGCTTCGCTGCTGAGTCCATGCAGTACATCGTGCAGGACCTGTCCCGCGCGCTCGCGTTCATCCGGGTGAAGGTAATCGATCAGGGGTTTACCGAGACAGCGTCGAACGGCATAACCGCTGAGCTTGCCCCAGGCCTGATTGAGGAAGATCAGGCGCAGCGTGTCGTCGGTACGGAAAATGACTTCCCGCACCGACTCCACCATGTCGATGTCCGGCTGGTTCTCGCCATGGGTCAGGACTCGCACCGAGGGCCGCTCGGCGCGGGCGGTCTTGCGTGCGACGCACATGTCGGCCGCGACTGTCGTGACCGCGGGAGCGACCGTCATCCCGTCTGCGGGGGTGATCGCCTTTGTTGGCCTGCGGCGACGCCCGAGAAGGAAACCGCCGATGAGGCCGGCGAGCAGGGCGAGGGGGATCGACCACAAGGCGAGTGTGCCGGCACCCGTACTCGCCGTCGCGGCCTGCGGGATCAGAAGCAGGAACGCTGCCGCACCCCTTCGGCACCAGCCGTACGCGAGTGCAGCAGGCATTGGATTCGCTGTCACGCGCAGCTCGAAGTCCTTTCGCAATGGATGCGACACGGGCGTCCATTGGCTTGTTGCTGTTGGCCAATCTATAGCACAGTTCGCAACGCAGCGGCGTGCCGGCGGCGGGCTCGTTAGAATGAAGCCTGCACAATACACGCGCCTCCAGCTCTGGGGCGCGGACCAACGGACCCATCCATGCTTGAACAGCTTCATCCCTCCGCCGTGACGCCCTCAACCTGGGTGACCCGTTTCGCACCCCTCATCGCCGGGGGGGGCGAGGTGCTTGACTTCGCCTGCGGCAGCGGGCGGCATGCGCGCTGGCTGGCGCAACGGGGCTATCGGGTGGAAGCGGTCGACCGCGACGGCATCGCCCTGCAGTTGCTGCACGGACTGCCCAAGGTCCATACGCTTGAGGCCGATCTTGAAGCCGGCGGCTGGCCGTACGGCGGGCGCAGCTTCGACGGCCTGGTGGTGACCAACTATCTGTTCCGTCCGCGCTTCGAGCAGTTGCTTGACCTGCTTCGGCCGGGCGGCGTGCTCATCTACGAGACTTTCATGCTGGGCAACGAGCGCTTCGGCAAGCCGAGCAATCCCGACTTCCTGCTGCGTCCGAACGAGTTGCTGCAACGCCTGGCCGGCAACTGGACCATCGTCGCCTTCGAGCAGGGGGAGGTGCAGCAGCCGCGCCCGGCTGTCGTTCAGCGCGTCTGCGCCGTGCGCGGACAGCCGGGAACGCTGGTGCTGCCTTAGGCCGCGAGGATGCGCCGGGCCAGGTCGTGAATGCCCGCGTCGCTCAGGTCGTCGCAGGACAGGCGGGGCGCAGCGGCAAAGCCTGCATAGTTGCCGTTCTGCGAGCGCCGGTAGAGCGGGTCGTAGTGCAGGTCGATCAGTTCCCCGAACAGGGTGGCCAGCTCGCGCTGCGCGGCCAGTTCGTGCCAGCGCGCAATCGTTTCGCGGCTCTGCAGGTCGGCGAGGCGGGCAATGTTGGCCTGCAGAAGGGTGACATCGTCGCCGAGGTAGCCATAGTCCCGGACGAGGAAGTCCAGCCGCGCGTCGCGTGTTGCGTCGATGGCGATGCAGGGCGAGCGCCGCATCGACAGAATCAGGGGCTCGGGGACGAAGACGAGACCGATTTTTCGGCTTTCGGCCTCGACATACACAGGTCGGGCAGGGTCGAACACCTGCAGCCGCGCGCACAGCATCGTTTCGAAGCCCTTCTGCGTGGGCTGCGGCCGGTCGGGGAGAGCGCCGAGCACCGAGCCCTTGTGCGCGGCCAGATCCTCGAGATCCAGCGTCTGCGCGCCAGCCTGCGCCAGCGCCTCGAGCACCCGCGTCTTGGCGCTACCCGTCGGTCCGCACACGACCTGCCATTGCAGCGCTGGTGCAATGCGGGCGATGTTGTCGATGACCTGGTGGCGGAAGCTCTTGTAGCCGCCCTGCAGTTGATGCGCATCCCAGCCAACCATCCGCAGCCAGGTTGCGAACGAGCCGCTGCGCTGCCCGCCACGCCAGCAGTAGATCAGCGGACGCCAGCTCTTGGGCTTGTCCTTCAGGTAAGTCTGCAGGTGGTGCGCGATGTTCTCTGCCACCAGCGCCCCGCCCAGTCGACGGGCCTCGAAGGCCGACTGCTGCTTGTACATGGTGCCGACCACGATGCGTTGCTCGTTGTCGAGCACGGGGAGATTCACCGCGCCGGGGATGTGGTCCTCGGCGAATTCGGCCGGGGTGCGGGCGTCGATGATCTCGTCAAACCCTGACAGCTGTGCTACGGTCGCGACGCCTTTCTGCATGATGTTTGCGGGCGCGCTGCCGCGCGATCGCCACTCCTTTCCCGAACATGAACGAAATCAAACTGACGCAATTCTCCCACGGCGGCGGATGCGGCTGCAAAATCGCCCCGGGCGTGCTGTCCAAACTCCTCGCCACCATGCCCGCCGGCGTCGTGCCGCCTGACCTGCTGGTTGGCACCGACACGGCTGACGACGCCGCGGTGTACCGACTGAACGATCGCCAGGCCATCGTCGCCACCACTGACTTCTTCACGCCGATCGTCGACAACCCTCACGACTTCGGCCGCATTGCCGCCACCAATGCGCTGTCAGATGTCTACGCGATGGGCGCCACACCCATCCTCGCCCTGGCCGTTGTCGGCATGCCGCTCGACAAGCTGCCCCCAGAGGTGATCGGCGAGATCCTCAAGGGCGGGGCCGACGTGTGTCGCGATGCGGGCATCCCGGTTGCCGGCGGTCATTCGATCGACGTACTGGAGCCGATCTACGGCCTGGTCGGTCTCGGCGTGGTCGATCCGGCCAAGGTCAAGACCAATGCGGGCGCACGGGACGGGGACATGCTCGTGCTCAGCAAGCCGCTCGGCATCGGCATCCTGTCCGCCGGCCTCAAGAAGGGCCTGCTTTCGGCCGACGGCTACGCGCAGATGATCCGCTGGACGACGACGCTGAACCGGGCGGGCGCACTGCTTGCGGACATCGACGGCGTGCATGCGGTCACCGACGTGACCGGCTTCGGGCTCGCGGGCCACCTGCTCGAAATGTGCCGCGGCAGCAAACTGGGCGCCGAAGTGCATCTCGATGCGCTGCCCGTCATCGAGGAGGCGGCGGCCCTCGTGCGCGAGGGCATCGCGACCGGCGCTTCCACGCGCAACTGGGCAAGCTACGGCAGCGACGTCGTGTTGCCGGCTGACGCGGCCGAATGGCAGCGCAAGCTGATTACCGACCCCCAGACCTCGGGTGGTCTGCTGATCGCGTGCGCGCCCGAAGCACTGGAATCGGTTCAGACTGCGATCGTGGCCACCCAAGGTGCGCCGGGCACCGTCGTCGGCCGCATGCAGGCCGGGCGTCCGCTGCTGCACGTCGCCTGAGTCCTGCCCTCATTTTCGGCCCAGCAGCGGCTTGAGGCCCTGCCAGACGGTGTCGAGTACGCGAGGCTGGGCCTCGGCCGTCGGGTGTATGCCGTCGGCCAGGAAGAGTTCGGGCTGGTGGGCGAAGCCGTCGAGCAGAAAGGGAACGAGCGGCACCTTGTGTGCCTGCGCGACCTCGGTGAAGGTTTCGGCAAAGCGGCGCGTGTAGGTCACGCCGTAGTTGGGCGGCATCTGCATGCCGACGAGCAGTACCTGCGAGCCCGCAGCGCGGGCAGCGTCGATCATCGCGGTGAGGTTTTCGGCCATGAGCTGCGGACGCAGCCCGCGCAGGCCATCGTTGGCGCCAAGTTCCAGGATGACGATGGACGGTTTGTGCTGCTCCAGCGCCGCAGGCAGGCGGGACCGGCCACCGGCCGAGGTTTCGCCCGAGACGCTGGCATTGACGACGGTGTGACGGAACCCTTCGTCCTTCAGCCGCGTCTGCAACAGGGTGGGCCACGCTTCGCCGGGCTTCAGGCCGTAGCCGGCGGACAGGCTGTCACCCCATACCAGAATCGTCGACGCCTGCGCGGCGCCGGCAAACATCAGCATGAACAAGAAGGTAGCGATGGATCGCAGCGGCATTGAACTCTCCATTCCGGTCATCGAGGTCGAACGCCTCTCCAAGCGTGTCCGCGTGGCCGATACGCAGGACGACCTGCACATTCTGCAGGAAGTCAGCTTTGCCGTTGGTGCCGGCGAATCGGTGGCCATCGTTGGCGCCTCGGGCTCGGGCAAGTCGACGCTGTTGGGATTGCTGGCCGGACTGGATGTTCCCGCGACGGGCACGGTGCGCCTGCAGGGCACCGACCTGTTCCGCCTCGACGAGGACGCTCGCGCCGCGCTGCGCGGCGAGGCGATCGGTTTCGTGTTCCAGTCCTTCCAGCTGCTGCCGGCGCTGACTGCGCTGGAGAACGTCATGTTGCCGCTCGAACTGGCAGGTTTGCCCGATGCGCGCGGTGTGGCGACCCAATGGCTGGAGCGGGTCGGCCTCGCCAGCCGCCTGCGGCACTACCCCAAGCACCTGTCCGGCGGCGAGCAGCAGCGCGTTGCGCTGGCACGCGCTTTCGCCCCCAACCCACGGGTGCTGCTGGCCGACGAGCCCACCGGAAACCTGGATGCGGAAACCGGTCAAGCCGTCATCGAACTGATGTTCAAGCTCAACCGTGAGGTCGGCACGACGCTGATCCTGGTGACGCACGACGAGTCGCTGGCGCGGCGTTGCGGCCGCATGCTGCGCATGACCGCCGGCCGGCTGCGCGAGGAGGTCACCGCGGAGGCGACTCCGTCGCAGGCCTGAGGGTTCAGCCGAAGAGGTCGAGCACGCCGTCCAGGCCGCTGTAGTCAAGGCTGCAATTGGCCACGGCGCGCAGCACGGGCTTGGGGTGGAAGGCAATGCCGAAGCCGGCGGCGTTCATCATCGGGATGTCGTTGGCCCCGTCACCCGCGGCGATGACCTGGTGCGGGGCGAGGCCCAGCGAGTCGCGGATGCGCGTCAGGTGCGCCGCCTTCGCTTCACCGTCGACGATCGCGCCGATCACGCGGCCGGTGAGGTGGCCGTCGATGACTTCCAGCTCGTTGGCAAAGGCATGGTCGAAACCCAGGCGCATCTTCAGCCGCTCGGTGAAGTAGGTGAAGCCGCCGGACACCAGCACGCTGTGGATGCCGGCGCGCTTGAGCCCCTGCATGAGGCGCTCCGCGCCCGGATTGAGCTGCAGCCGTTGGGTGTAGACATCCTCCAGCGCACGCTCGGGTAGCCCACCCAGCAGTGCCACACGCCGGGTCAACGACTCGCGGAAGTCGATCTCGCCCTGCATCGCCGCTTCGGTGATCGCAGCGACCTCGGCCTTCAGGCCCTGCATGTCGGCGATCTCGTCGATGCACTCGATGTTGATCAGCGTCGAATCCATGTCGGTGACGAACAGGCCGAAATCCGCGAGGCGTCGCCCTTCCGGCACCCAGGCGTGGTCCAGTCCGCTGGCCGCGCAGGTCTCGGCAAGCCCGGCATGGGCCTGTGCCCCGACGAGGCGGAAGGAGCGGGGCGTGATCTGCTGGATCTCGCTCGCCCCGGTGAGCTTTGCGACGTTCTTCAGCGCGATGCTGTCGACATCCTCGGCAAGCACCACGAGGTTCATGCAGCGCGCTCCTGCGAACCCTTCGCTTCGCGCAGTACGGCCGCCGCATTGCGGATCATCTCTTCGGTCGTCTCCCAGCCCACGCAGGCATCGGTGACCGAGCAGCCGTACTTCATCTGCGACAGGTCGGCCGGGATCGGCTGATTGCCGGCGACGATGTTGCTTTCGATCATCAGACCGACCACGGACTGGTTGCCTTCGCGGATCTGGTGGATCACGTCCTTCATCACCAGCGGCTGATACTCCGGCTTCTTCCACGAGTTGGCATGTGAGCAGTCGACAACGATGTTGCGCGCCAGCTTCGCCTTGGCGAGGGCCTGTTCGGCCAGCGAGATCGACACCGAGTCGTAGTTGGGCCGGCCACCGCCGCCGCGCAGCACGACATGGCCGTAGGGGTTGCCGCGAGTGCGAGTGATGGCGGACTGGCCCTGGTTGTTGATGCCGAGGAAGCTGTGCGGATGCGCGGCCGAGATGATGGCGTTGATGGCAACTTCGAGGTCGCCATCGGTCGCATTCTTGAAGCCGACCGGGGTCGACAGGCCGGAAGACATCTCGCGGTGCGTCTGGGACTCGGAGGTGCGCGCACCGATGGCGGTCCACGAGATGAGGTCGCCGTAGTACTGCGGCGCGATCGGGTCGAGCGCCTCGGTGCCGGTGGGCAGGCCGATCTCGCTCACGTCGAGCAGGAACTTGCGCGCGCGCTCCATGCCGACGTCGATGCGGAACGAATCGTCCATGAACGGATCGTTGATGAAACCCTTCCAGCCGGTGGAAGTTCGGGGCTTTTCGAAGTAGACGCGCATCACCAGCAGCATGGTGTCCGACACCTCGTCGGCCAGCTTCTTGAGGCGGCGTGCGTAGTCCAGGCCGGCGACCGGGTCGTGGATCGAGCACGGACCGACGACGACGAAAACGCGCGGGTCCTTGCGATCGAGGATCTCCATGATGGCCTTGCGGCCAGCCACCACCGACGCGGCTGCGCGCTCGGTCATCGGGACGCGAGCCTTGACCTCCTCGGGCGAGGGCATGTGGTCGAAGGCAGCGACGTTGAGGTTCTCGGTCTGGGCGAGGGGCATTCGGTACTCCGGGTGCGGCATGAAGAATGGGGGCAGGTCGCGGATTGTAACCCGAAGCACGGCTCACTCCGCCTGCGCCGCCGGGCCACGCCTCACCGGCTCCAGCGGAGGCGTTCATGCCATGTGGGCCTGATATCGGGTTAAACTCCGCCACTTTACAACCCCGAGCGGTAACCGGATTTCGCCATGACCGGTCAGCCCCTGCTGCATTTGAAGACCTCCGCCACTGTTTCGATGCCAGATCGTTGGCCCGCGAGCCCTGCGGATTGTTCTGTCGGCAAGCTGGCGACGTGACGAACGTGCTTTCCCGCCTGACGCGATATTTCCGCAGCCCCGCCTACCTGCTGATGGGGCTGGTGCTGTCGATGAGCATTGCCGGTGTGTGGTTGCTGGTCACGAATGTGACCCAGATCCGGGCGTCGCTGCCGATCGAGGTACTGCATCGCGACCGCGAGCTTGCAGACCTGCTGTATGAAGTGTCGCGCCTGGAGGCGCTGCTCGACCGCGTTCGACTCGGCGACACCGAGATAGACAACCGTGATCTCCGGCTCGCGGTCGGCGAGGTTCGCATCCGCTTGTCCGATCGCCCCGGTGCGTTCGGAGGGGACCTGGGACGCGAGCTTGAGTCGCTGCACGGGCGGATCCACACGACGCTCGCAGCGCTGGACTCGACGCTTCGTGGCAGCTCGCCCGCCATCCTGAGGGCCATCCCTGCCTATTTCGACGACGTCGTGGCGCAGCGGCGTGCGCTCCGCGCGCTGAGCATCTCCGCATCCGACGCGACGATGGCTCAGGCGGCAGAACAAGGCGATGCATTGAGCCGGCTCTACAGCCGCACCACCGTGGTCATCGGCCTGCTCGGCGCCTTCGGCCTGAGCCTGTTGCAGCTGCTGAACCTGCAGCGGCGAGTGATCCGTCGCCAGGAGGCGGCAGAGAAGGAAGTGCGGCAGCTCTCGTTCTTCGATCCTCTGACAGGCCTGGCGAACCGGCGCACGCTGACCGAACGCCTGCGCCACGCGCTGGCGGTGCATGCGCGCCAGCATCTGCATGGCGCGCTGCTGTTCATCGACCTCGACCATTTCAAGACCCTCAACGAAACGCGCGGCCACGCCTTTGGCGACCAGCTCTTGCGGGAGGTGGCGCGTCGGCTGGTCGATTGCGTACCCGACGCTGCCACGATCGCGCGCCTGGGGGGCGACGAGTTCGTCGTGATGCTGGAAGACATCGGCCCGACGCCGGAAGCAGCCGCAAGACAGGCAGAGTCCGTGGCCCGCGCGATCCTCGACGCATTGAACCAGACCTATCTCCTCGCAGACGATGAGACGCACAGCACCCCCAGCATCGGGATTGCGCTGTTTGACGCCCAGGGCGAGCAGGTCGACGAATTGCTCAAGCGCGCCGATCTCGCCATGTACCAGGCCAAGGAGGCGGGGCGGAACACCTTGCGCTTCTTCGATCCGGTCATTCAGCAAAGGGTACGGGAGCAGTCGGAACTGGAGGCGGACCTGCGGCGCGGCCTGCGTGATGGCCAGTTCTCGCTGCGCTACCAGGCGCAGTTCGACCGGGAGGGCAGGGCGGTCGGTGCCGAGGCTCTGGTGCGCTGGCGTCATCCGTTCAAGGGCATGGTGCCGCCGGCCGACTTCATCCCGCTTGCCGAAAGCTCCGGCCTGATCCTGCCGCTGGGCCGCTGGGTGATGCGGGCCGCCTGTCGCGAACTCAAGGCATGGCAACTTCACGACGCCACGCGCGGATTGACGATGGCAGTGAATGTCAGTGCGCGGCAATTCCGCCACAGCGACTTCGTCGCCGAGGTCGAGGCAGTGCTGCACGAGACCGGCGCGCCCCCGTCGCTGCTCAAGCTCGAGATCACCGAGAGCCTGTTGCTCGAAGACGCCGATGAGGTGATCGCGCGCATGCGGTGCCTGCGCCAGCTCGGTGTCAGTTTTGCCATCGACGATTTCGGTACGGGCTACTCGTCGCTCGCCTATCTGAAGCGGCTACCGCTGTCGCAGCTGAAGATCGATCGCAGTTTCGTCCGCGATGTCCTGACGGACTCGAACGACGCCGCGATCGCCCGCACGGTGATTGGCCTTGGGCGCAGTCTTGGCCTGCAGGTGGTGGGGGAAGGGGTCGAGACCGCCGAACAGCACGCCTTCCTGCTCAGTCACGGCTGCGATGCGTTCCAGGGCTTCCTGCTCGGTAAGCCGGTGCCCGATCTGCGCGACGCCTTGCTCGCGCGAACGCTGCCGGCCGGGACTACAGCCAGCGTGCTTTCCTGAAGCGCCACCACAGCAGCGCGCTCGACGCTGCAATCGTTCCCAGCCCGAACAGGTAGCCGTACTCCCACTCCAGCTCAGGCATGTGGTTGAAATTCATGCCCCAGATGCCGGCAAAGGCCGTTGCCACCGCAAAGATCCCCGCCCAGGCGGCGAGACGCTTGCTGATCTCGGTCTGGTCGATGGTGACCATCGACAGGTTCACCTGGATCGCGGTACCGATGGTGTCGCGGATGCTGTCGAGCGAGGCATTGATGCGCGTCAGGTGGTCGTAGACGTCGCGGAAGTAATGACGGCTCTTGGCGCAGACCTCGGGCACCCGCCCGCTGTGCAGCTTGCCGGCGGCCTCCATCAAGGGCAGGACAGCGTGCTTGAGCACGGTGACCTTGCGCTTCAAGCGGTACAGGCGACGGATGTTGGACCGCGCCGCGCCCTTGGTGAAGATGCGTTCCTCCAGCGTCTCGACCTCGGTTTCGAGCTTCTCGATCAAGGGGAAGTAGCGGTCCACAACCGCGTCCATCAGTGCGTAGAAGACATAGCCCGCGCCTTTCGCGAGCATCTTCGGCTCGCGCTCACAGCGGGCGCGGACGCCGAGAAAGTCGCGGCTGCTGTTGTTGCGCACCGACAGGATGTAGTTGGGCCCGACGAAGACGTGCACCTCGCCGACGTCGAGCGTACCTTCGCGCTCCTCGACCAGATGCATCACGGCGAAGAGTTCATCGTCATATTCCTCGACCTTGGGGCGCTGATGGCCGTGGTTGGCGTCCTCGACGGCCAACTCGTGCAGGCCGAACTCCTCTTTCATCACCGCCAGCTCGTCGGCCGTCGCATCCTTCAGCGCCACCCACACGAAGGTGTCGGGCTGCTGAAGGTAGTCGCTGATGTCCTCAACCGGCAGATCGGCCAGCTTGCGGCCGTGCTGGTAAGCGGTGCAGTTGATGAGCATGCTTGCCGTCGCCTACGCCTTGACCGCGTCGAGCAGGTCCTTCACCGCCTTCACCCGGTCCTTCAGGTTGGGCAGGCTGGCGCGGCGTACCAGCTTTTCCGGGCCGGCCATCTTGGTGCTGCGGTCCTTCTGGATCAGGAAGATCACCTTCACCGGGTCGATCGGCGCGTCCTTGCCGAACTGAACGCTGATCTGCGCGTCCGACGCATCCAGCTTCTGCACGCCGTAGTCCTTCACCAGCATGCGCAGGCGGTGGGTCTCGATCAGCGCTGCGGTCTGTGGCGGCAGCTCGCCGAAGCGGTCGATGAGTTCCTCCTGCAGCGCACGCAGGTCATCCTCGATCTCGCAGTTGGCCAGGCGCTTGTACAGCGTCAGGCGCTCCTGCACGTCGGGGCAGTAGTCGGTGGGCAGCAACGCAGGCGTATGCAGGTTGATCTCGGACACGACCTCCAGCGGCTGCGACAGGTCGGGCTCCTTACCGGCCTGCAGGTCCTTGACCGCGCGCTTGAGCATCTCGGTGTACAGGCTGAAGCCGACCTGCTGGATCTCGCCCGACTGGTTCTCGCCCAGCACCTCGCCGGCGCCGCGGATCTCGAGGTCGTGCATGGCCAGGTAGAAACCCGAGCCGAGGTCCTCCATCATCGCAATGGCTTCTAGCCGCTTCTGCGCCTGCGCCGTGGGCTTGGCGCCCGGCATGGTCAGCAGGTACGCATAGGCCTGGTGGTGGCTGCGGCCGACGCGACCGCGCAACTGGTGCAGCTGCGCCAGGCCGAAGCGGTCGGCACGGTTGATGATGATGGTGTTGGCGGTGGGAATGTTGATGCCAGTCTCGATGATGGTGGTGCACAGCAGCAGGTTGGCGCGCTGCTGGGTGAAGTCGCGCATCACGCGCTCGAGCTCGCGCTCGGGCAACTGTCCGTGGCCGACGACGATGCGCGCCTCGGGCAGCAACTCCTCGAGGTCGTTGCGCATGTTGTCGATGGTGTCGACCTCGTTGTGCAGGAAGTACACCTGGCCGCCACGCTTGAACTCGCGCAGCACCGCCTCGCGGATCACGCCTCGGCTGGACGGCTGGACGAAGGTCTTGATCGCCAGGCGCTTCTGCGGCGCGGTGGCGATCACCGAGAATTCGCGCAGGCCTTCCATCGCCAGGCCGAGCGTTCGCGGGATCGGTGTGGCGGTGAGCGTCAGGATGTCGACCTCGGAGCGCAGTTGCTTGAGCGACTCCTTCTGGCGCACGCCGAATCGGTGCTCTTCGTCGATGATCACCAGCCCCAGGCGCTTGAACACCACGTCCTTCTGCAGCAGACGATGGGTGCCAATGATGATGTCGACCTTGCCTTCTGCGAGCAGCTGCAGCGCCTCGGCCTGCTCCTTGGCCGACTTGAAGCGCGACAGCTCGGCGATCCTGATCGGCCAGTCGGCGAAGCGGTCGGCGAAGGTCTGGTAATGCTGTTCTGCGAGCAGCGTGGTCGGGCACAGCACCACGACCTGCTTGCCATCGGCGACTGCGATAAAGGCGGCACGCAGCGCGACCTCGGTCTTGCCGAAGCCGACATCGCCGCACACCAGGCGGTCCATCGGGCGGCCGGACTTCATGTCGGCCACCACGGCATCGATCGCGGCCTGCTGGTCGGGCGTGGTCTCGAAACCGAAGGCCTCGGCAAAGGCTTCTAGGTCGTGCTGCTTGAAGTCGAAGCGGTGGCCGGGTCGTGCGGCACGCTGAGCGTAGAGGGCGAGCAGTTCGGCAGCGGTGTCGCGCACCTGCATCGCGGCCTTCTTCTTGGCCTTTTCCCACTGCCCGGAACCCAGACGGTGAAGGTCCACGGCTTCCGGGTCGGCGCCGGCGTAGCGGGTGATGACGTGCAGCTGCGACACCGGCACGTAGAGCTTATCGCCGCCGTTGTATTCCAGGTGCAGGAACTCGGTGTCGCCCTCGCCGAGGTTCATGTGGATGAGGCCGAGGTAGCGACCGATGCCGTGAGACACGTGCACCACCGGGTCGCCGACCTTGAGCTCGGACAGGTCGCGCAGCCAGCCTTCCATGGTTGCCGCCTTGCGCGCGTCGCGGCGGGCGCGGGTGCGGACGGTAGCGGCGTAGAGCTCGGTCTCGGTGAGCACCGCGAGCTTCGCTGCCGGCAGCACGAAGCCGCGTGCGAGCGGGGCGACGCCGAGTACGAGGCGCGCGTCCGAGTCAAGGAAAGCGCCGAAGTCGGCGCTGACCTCGGGCTTGACGCCATACTCGGCAAAGAACTCCGCCATCGTCTCGCGCCGGCCGGGCGAATCCGACAGCAGCAGCACGCGGCCGTCGAAGCCATCGAGGAAGGCTTTCAACTTGTGCAGCGGGTCGGTGGCCTTGCGCTCGACCGCGACGTCGGGCGGCGGCAGTGCAAGTGCGTCCGCGGTGTGGGGCGCGGCCTCCGTGCCGATGGCCAGGCGGGGCAGGTTCTTCAGCGCGATGAAGAACGCCTCGTCCGTCAGGAACAGCTGCTCTGGCGCCAGCACCGGCCGGGTCCGGTCACCCTTCAACAGGTCGTAGCGGGATCGCGTGTCCTTCCAGAACTCCGCGATCGCCGCCGGCACGTCGCGGTGTAGCAGCACAACCGTGTCGGCGGGCAGGTAGTCGAGCAGCGTCGCGGTGTCGTCGAAGAACAGCGGAAGGTAGTACTCGATGCCGGCCGGGGCGATGCCGTTGGAGACGTCCTTGTAGATCGCCGCACGCGTCGGATCGCCCTCGAAGGTCTCGCGGAAGCGGCTGCGGAAGCGCGTGCGCCCCTTGTCGTCGAGCGGGAATTCGCGCGCCGGCAGCAGGCGGATCTCCTTGGTTGGATACACCGTGCGCTGGGTGTCCGGATCGAAGGTCTTGATGCTCTCGACCTCGTCGTCGAACAGGTCGATGCGGAAGGGCAGCGGCGAACCCATCGGAAACAGGTCGACCAGGCCGCCACGCACCGAGAACTCGCCCGGGCTCACGACCTGGGTGACGTGCGCATAGCCCGCGAGCGCCATCTGGGCCTTGAACTGCTCGACGTCGAGCTTCTCGCCTTGCTTGAGGAAGAAGGTATAGGCGGCGAGATAGGAGGGCGGCGCCATGCGGTACAGCGCGGTAGACGCCGGTACCAGCAGGACGTCGGTTTCGCCGCGACCGATCGCATACAGCGAGGACAGGCGCTCGGAGATCAGATCCTGGTGGGGCGAAAAGTTGTCGTAGGGCAGGGTCTCCCAGTCTGGCAGCAGATGCACGCGCAGCCCGGGTGAGGCCCAGCCGATCTCTTCCTGCAGGCGTTGCGCATCCAGCGGATTGGCCGCGATGACGACCAACATGCGGCCGCGACCGGCCAGCTGGGCAACGGCGAGCGCATCGGCGGACCCCGCCAGCGGCGGCAGGTCTGTCCGCGCACCGGGTTTTGGAAGGGGGCTGGTGGCGAGTCTGGCGAGCAGTGAATCGAGGGGATTGGGCATGGGGCGTGACTGAAGGCTCGGCAACACACTGGCTGTAGAGGCCGGGATGCGCGTTTTGAAGACGTAATTATAGGGAAGGCGGCCAGCCTTGGCGGCGGAAGGTAGCGACGGTCGTCGTCGACACCAGGACTTGACGCCGGAACATGCCGTTGACGTCAACGTTAAGTAAACGCATCATCATCCTTCGGGCGAAAGCCAGGCACCATCTACCCCCCACTACTGAATCCCGCGCAACCATGACTCGAAACGTTCCACGACTCGACATTCAGGACCGCTGGTTCGATTCGGGCAGCGGCCGACTGTACGTGCGAACCTGGTTCCCGGAATCGGCCGTGAAGGCCACGCCGATCGTCCTGCTGCATGACTCGCTTGGCAGCGTCGAGCTCTGGCGCGACTTTCCGGCCGCACTCAGCATCCAGACCGGTCGTCGCGTTATTGCCTACGATCGCCTCGGTTTCGGGCAGTCGGATGCCTACCCCGGAAAGCTGCCACTGGACTTCGTCGCACGCGAGGCGGACAGCGGGTTCGAGGCCGTCCGCCGGCAACTCGGCCTTGGCAGCTTCATCGCCTTCGGCCACAGCGTCGGGGGCGGCATGGCCGTGCATTGCGCCGCGCGGTTCGCCGCAGACTGCGCCGCGCTGATCACCGAGTCAGCCCAGGCGTTTGTCGAGGACCGAACCATCGCAGGCATCGAGACGGCACGCGAACTGTTCACCGACACGGCCCAGGTCGAAAGGCTCGCGAAGTATCACGGCGACAAGGCAGCCTGGGTGCTCGACGCCTGGATCGGCTCATGGCTCAGTCCCGCGTTCGCCCCGTGGTCGCTGGATGCAGTGCTGCCGCAGGTGCGTTGTCCGGTGCTCGCGCTTCATGGCGCTGAGGACGAATACGGCAGCCCGCGACACCCTGAACGGATCGGCCGGCTGGTGAGCGGTCCCGCCCGTGTCGAGGTCATGCCAGCGACGCGCCACGTGCCACATCGGGAGCGACCGGCGGACGTACTCGAACGCGTCGCTGACTTCCTGCGCGACATCCCCTGAGCGGCGCATCGCAATCGGCAACGCGCCCCGACAACCCAAGCATGAGACCTTGAGCATGACGAACTCCCTCCAGTCCGCAGTCGACGAAGTGATCCAGAGCCGGTACTCGTGCCGCGCCTTTCTGCCGCGTCCCGTGCCGCGCGCGACGATTGAGGAGATCCTCGCCGTCGCCTCGCGCGCGCCCTCCGGCACCAACATCCAGCCCTGGAAGGCGTGGGTATTGACCGGCGCCACGAAGGCGGCTGTAACCGAACGCCTGCTCGCCGCCTTCGACGACCCGGAAGAGGCTGCGACGCACGCCGACCCTTACCAGTACTACCCCAAACAGTGGATCTCGCCCTACATCGACCGCCGCCGCAAGGTCGGCCTGCAGCTCTACGGTCTGCTCGGGATCCAGAAAGGGGATGCCAAGCGGATGCACGAGCAGTTCGCGCGCAACTACAAGTTCTTCGATGCGCCGGTCGGGCTCATCTTCACTGTCGATCGAGTGATGGAGCAGGGTTCCTGGCTCGACTACGGCATGTTCCTGCAGAACGTCATGCTGGCGGCGAAAGCGCGCGGGCTGGACACCTGCCCACAGGCAGCACTGATCCAGTTCCACCGCATCATCCGCCAGACACTGGAGATCCCGGACAATGAGACGCTGATCTGCGGCATGTCGCTGGGCTACGCCGATCCGGCAGCACCGGAGAACACGCTCCGGACCGAGCGTGCGCCGCTATCGGAGTGGGTCGCCTTTCGCGACTGAGTCGGCGTTTGCTGCGCGGTCGGGCACGGCGCAGTCGGTGGTCCGAACCCGGCTCTCAGGCCTGGGTTGTTCCCTCGGGTTGCGGGAAGTGCTGCCGCAGCCAGGCGCAGGCGGCCCGTGCAGTCAGCAGGTCGTGCTCATGCTCGCTGCCGGTCGCGGGCAGCGCCAGCCAGTGGTGGTCGCCCTTCAGCAGGGGGAAGGCGCGAGAAAGGATGGTGGCTTCCGGCGTGCCCGGCGTCACGATGAAACGCATTGGCGTCCGCACTGCGCGCAGGGGTTCGGCGCCCGCCAGATCGGCGCGCCCGCCCAGGCAGGCGATCGAGCTGAAGGCTTCGGGCGACCGCACCGCGGCGCGCACCGCGGCGGCGCAGCCCGTCCCGGTTGCAATCACCGCAAGCGGCAAACCGACGAGTGGCGGTTGATGTGCCGCCCATTCCACCGCAGCAAGAAGGCGGTCCGTGAGGCGCGGAATGTTGTACGACGCATCCGGGTCGCGCAATGCCTCCTGCCGCGTCAGCAAGTCGACCGTCATGGTGGCAAAGCCGGCCGCCTGCAGTGTCAGTTCCAAGGGGTGCGCCGGATGATCGAGCGCGGGGTGGCCCGACGAATTGAGGCACAGGGCCAGTGCCCTGACGTCCGGCGCATGGGCCAGCGCGCCGTCGAGCCAGACGCCCTGGGCCGGGATGCTGAGGTCGATATGGCGCAGCTTCACGGGGTCGTCCTGCCGCCCATGGGCTGGCGATGGATGGCGACGGGGATGCGACGCGCGCCAAACGCATCGCCCACCGCAGCACCGACCGCACCATAGCGCCCGGCCAGCTTGGTGCCACAGTCGGGACAGGCGCCATGGGCATCCACCGCGTAGCTGCGGATCTCGTACCAGTCGCGCACGATCAGGGCACGGCCGCAACCGGTGCAATGCGTGGTGTCACCTTCGACATCGTGGACATTGCCGGTGTAGACGTGCTTGAGTCCCGCATCCAGCGCGATGCGGCGCGCCCGCGTCAGGGTTGCAGGCGGCGTCGGCGGGACGTCAGTCATCTTGAAGTCGGGATGGAAGGCGCTGAAGTGCAGGGGCACCTCTGCACCGAGTTCGTCATGTACCCATTTCGACAAAGCCTGCAACTCGGTGTCCGAGTCGTTCTGACCGGGGATCAGCAGCGTGGTCAGCTCGACCCATACGTCCGTTTCGTGTTGCAGCCAGACCAGGGTATCGAGCACGGGCTGCAGATGCGCACCACACAGCCGGACGTAGAAATCGTCGGTGAAACCCTTCAGGTCGACATTCGCGGCGTCCATGCGGCTGAAGAAGTCGCGCCGCGCGAACTCGGTGATGTAGCCGGCGGTGACCGCGACGGTCTGCAGGCCGTGCGCATGGCAGGCGTCGGCAACGTCCATCGCGTACTCGGCGAAGATGACCGGGTCGTTGTAGGTAAAGGCGACGCTATGGCAGCCCCAGTGCTTCGCGGTGGCGACGATCTCGTCAGGCGATGCGGCGTCCATCAGGCTGTCCATGTCGCGCGACTTGGAGATGTCCCAGTTCTGGCAGAACTTGCAGGCGAGATTGCAGCCCGCCGTACCGAAGGAGAAGACCTTGCTGCCCGGGTAGAAGTGGTTCAGCGGCTTCTTCTCGATCGGGTCGATGCAGAAACCCGAGCTGCGGCCATAGGTCGTGAGCACGATGCCGTCGCCCTCGCGCATGCGCACGAAGCACGCGCCGCGCTGGTCCTCGTGCAGCTTGCAGAAGCGCGGACAGAGATCGCACTGGATGCGGCCGTCGTCGAGGCGATGCCAGTACAGGCCGGGATGGTTCTGGGTGGTAGCCGGGCTTGCGTTCATGAGGCCTCCGCGCGGGATTCATGCCACTTGCTGACGCTGTAGCGTGCTGCCATCAGGCCGTCCACCGGGCGCTCGACCGGCATGCCGGCCTTGCGCTTGAGCGCGGCGAGGAACATCTCGGGCTGCTGCAGCTGCGACCACACCTGCGGCAGGAAGGTGGCGCTGCGGCAGCCTGCAAAGAGGATGAGGCCGTCCTCGAAGGGGCGCAGTTGGCGCAGCAGGTCGGCTTCGTCGCTGAAGTCGATGAACTCCGGTTCGCTGAGCAGCGACACCTCGATCTCGGCCTGCGCGAACTCGTCGGCACCGAGCGGCGGAAAGCGCGGATCCTGGCTGGCAGCCGCGACGGCATTCGCGATCACGTCGGCCCCCAGCGCGCGTGTGCGCCGCAGGCTGCCGATGCAGCCGCGCAACTCGCCATCGAGCGTCAGCGTGACGAAGGTCGCGCCGCGTTCGGCAAGCCGCGGATCGGCCCCGGGCTCGGGCGCTGGGCCGATCCCGAGGTGATGCGCGATCGCCGCGCGTGCGAGACGCAGCAGTTCGGATCCAAACTCAGTGTCGGGCATGGGCGCCGGGCTCCGGTTCGCAGAAGGCGATGCTCGCGTAGCCGACCACGCGCGTGCGGTCGCCGGCAGTGTCGCCGGAATTGCGCAGATCGAGCAGGTGAGGCTGCAGATGGTGGCGTCGGGCGGCCAGCACCATGCCGTTGAGGGGTGTTGCCCCGCAGGCCTGCTCGTGGTTAAGCCCCGCGCGCAGGGCGATGAGCTGGTCCGCGGTCGAGCGGTCGATCCACTGCGCCTGGCGGTAGGGCAGGTAATGCGAAAGGTCCGAACTGATCACGATCAGTGTCTCGGGACCGCCCCAGAGGGCTTCGATCAGCTCGGCCACGCTCTCGTCGGCAGCGTCGCCGACCAGCAACGGGACAAGCGTGAAGCTGTCGAGCACCATCTGCAGGAAGGGGAGTTGCACTTCAAGACAGTGTTCGAAAGCGTGGGGCGAGTCGTCCACCAGCACATCGTCGCGCGCCTGCAGGGCCAGCCAGTCGGCACGGCTCAGCGGAACCTCGCCAAGCGGAGTCATGAACGCCTGCGCCGCGGGCAGCGAGAACCCGCGCACCACCATGCGATGCGTCGGCCCGAGCATCACGACGCGTCGAATCTGCTCGCGTAGCGGTGCAAGGGCGCGATAGGCGCAGGCGGCGACCGGTCCCGAGTACATGTAACCCGCGTGCGGCACGACGATCGCCTTGGGCGGCGCAACCTGCTCGAGCGGAACGGCCGTCGCGAGCATTTCGGCGAGCTGGATGCGCAGCACACGCTCGTCAGCCGGATAGAACTGGCCGGCGACGGCCGCCGGTCGGACGGAAGCATTGGCCATGCTGAATTCCCTTGCGTCTGACAACGGAAACCCGTTTGACAAGCCGAATTATAGACTTGCCGCATGCAACGCGCTCCAGCCCATGCCGGCGCTCAGTCCGAGTGCAACCACCAGCATTCCCGGAAGAACCTTCACGGCCAGCGGGCGGCCGCCGATCACCAGCGCCATTGCCGTCTTGAACCCGAGGTTGGCCAGCATCGCCAGCCCGATCGCGATCACGGTTGGCTCCAGGGCGAGCTTGTCCATCGAGAACAGCCGCAGGCTGGATAGGGTGATCGCATCGACGTCCGTCAGGCCAGACACCAGTGCCAGCACATAAAGACCGCGGTTGCCGAAATAGTCCGACAGCCACGCCGCCGACAGCAGCACCAGGCCGTACAGCAGCCCGAAACCCAATGCGGCTTTCAGTTCGGTCGGGTTGCTGGTGTTCGGCAACACAGTTTCGCCACGCTCTCCGAGCCGGCGCCAGTTCCACGCTACCGCCGCCAGACCAAGAACGAAGCCGGGCAGCACGACTAGCAACAATGGCCGCAGCACCGCTGGCGCGACAAGGCCGGCGATGACCGCAACCCGCACCAACATGACGAGGTTTGCCAGCACGATGACGAGACCGGCCATCGGCGCAATCGCAGTGGATTCGCGCGCCTGACGCGCATAGACCATGGTCGTTGCCGTGCTCGAGGCAAGCCCGCCGAACACCCCGACGAAAACCGTGCCATAGCGCGCGCCCACGACCTGCAGCGCGGTGTAGCCGGCCAGGCTCACGCCGGAAATCAGCACCACCATCCACCAGATCTGATACGGGTTCAAGGCGCCGAACGGACCGAACTCCTCGTTCGGCAGGATCGGCAGGATCACCAGCGACAGCACGCCGAACTGCAGGATCGAGATCCAGTCGCGTGGCTGAAGGCGCGTGGCGATGCCGCGCAGTTGCGCCTTGAAGTACAGCAGAACCGTGGTGCCGACTGCCAGCATCACCGCGAGCTGTGCATAGCCCATCCACACCGCCGCACCGAGGCAGTAGCACACGAGCAGGGCGGCGACCGAGGTCGTCCCGGGGTCGGAGGGATCAGGGTGGCGCAGGTACGCGCTGATGATGGTGACGCCGACGATGACCAGGCCGGCCACGAAGGGCGCGATACTCTGCAAGTCCTGGCCAAGCATGGCGACAAGGGCGCCAAACATGCCGACGAGGCCGAAGGTGCGCAGCCCGGCGCGTGCCGAGGGTACGCGCTCGCGCTCGAGACCGATCAGCAGGCCGATGCCGATGGCGATCAGGAAGGCTTCGATCTGGGCCGGATCCAGCGGAAGAGAGTCGGGCATGGCGTCTGCGGATATGCTGTGCGGACTGAATCGATCATACACGCGTGAGCGCCCGGCGCCGTGAAACAGTCGCCGGGATGCGCCTTTCGACGCGGTTTCACGCCATTCGCCCTTTTCAGGGCAGGCCCCTTGGTTAGAATGCGCGCCATGCAAAACCATCACCCCCGCCATTACGCCATCGTGCCCGCTGCCGGCAGTGGTTCCCGCATGGGAGCGGCGCGTCCCAAGCAGTACCTCTCTCTGCTCGGCCGCCCCCTGATCCATCACGCGCTTTCCGTGCTTTGCGCGGCACCGGAAATCGACAAGGTTTTCGTGGTCCTGTCGGTGGACGACCGCGAATGGGCGCGCTACGACTGGAGTGCGCTCGGCGACAAGCTCGTGCCCTTGTTCTGCGGCGGAGCGACCCGCGCTGACAGCGTGCTGGGCGGCCTGCGTACCATCGCCGGGGACGTGGCCCAGTCGGACTGGATCCTGGTACATGACGCCGCACGCCCCTGTCTCGCCCCCTGGCACATCGACAAGCTGGTGCGCGAACTGGCGCACGACGAAGTGGGCGGCCTGCTCGCCGTGCCGGTAGCGGACACCCTCAAGCGCGCCGATGCGCATCGCCACGTGGCCGAGACGGTTCCGCGCGACAGCTTGTGGCAGGCACAGACGCCGCAGATGTTCCGCTACGTGATGTTGCGCCGCGCGCTGGAGGGGGCGTCGGACGCGACTGACGAGGCCAGCGCCATCGAGGCGGCGGGGCTGCGGCCGCGTCTGGTGCAGGGCGACGCCACCAACCTGAAAGTGACCTATCCGCTCGACCTGCACCTGGCCGAGTGGATCCTGCAGAACCGCGAGGGGCTCAAGTGATGAACATTCCGTTTCGAATCGGACAGGGTTTCGATGTGCACGCCCTGGTGCCCGGCCGGCCGCTCATCATCGGTGGCGTGACGATCCCGTTTCCGCGCGGCCTGCTCGGCCACTCCGACGCCGACGTGCTGCTGCACGCCATCACGGATGCGCTGCTGGGTGCCGCCGGCCTGGGCGATATCGGCCGCCTGTTTCCCGACACCGACGACCGCCATGCCGGCGCCGACAGTCGCGTGCTGCTGCGCGAGGCCTTTGCCCGCGTTCGCGACGCGGGCTGGGCGGTAGCGAACATCGACGCGACCGTGATCTGCACCGCGCCGAAGATTTTGCCGCACGCGCCCGCCATGGTGAGCAACCTCGCCGCCGACCTGGAGATGGATCCAGCCGCGATCAACATCAAGGGCAAGACCACCGAAAAGCTCGGCTTCACCGGCCGGGGCGAGGGCATTGCCGCGCAGGCGGTCGCGCTGCTGGCGAAGAGCGCCCATGCCTGATTCGGCAGCGGCCGCTGCGGAGCCACGCCTGCGCGTGTTCTTCGCGCTGTGGCCCGACGCGCCGACCGCGTCCCGCTTGCATCGCGAGGCCCGGCAACTGCAGCGGGCGTGTGGCGGCCGGCTCATGCGGCAGGACACGATCCACCTGACCCTGGCCTTTCTCGGCGATACGCCAGTTTCGCGCCTGCCGGCACTTGCCGAGGCGGCGGCGCAGGTACGGGTTCCGCCCTGTGCCTTGGTGCTGGACCGCTGTGGAAACTGGCATGGCAACCGCGTGCTGTGGCTTGGGCCAAGCTGCCCGCCCACGCCGCTCGGCCTGCTGGCCGCACAGTTGGGCAAGGCCTTGCGCGAACGTGGCTTTGCACTCGAGAAACGGCCGTTTGCACCGCACGTGACCGTTGTGCGCAATGCCTTGCGCCCACCGGCCGCGGCGCCGGTACCGGCGATCACCTGGGATGTGCCTGCATTCGTGCTGGTTGCGTCGGAACGCGGCCCCGACGGCGCACACTACCGGGAAATCGGCCGTTGGCCGCTCATCAAAGAAGCCGCGAATTGAGAAAACGGCTGTAGGAAACGGTTGCGGGGCGCCAAGCGCCCCGCAGTGCCAGAGGTCGCCCCAAAGGGACGCCTGCAGATCTCCTCGAAGGAGACGTCAAAGGATCGGTCGCTGCCCGATCAAGCTTGGTCGAGGGATAGATGGAGTCTCGTCAAATGCGTCCTCCTTCAGCATGCCGATCGCTCGGCTTCAAAGATAGATGGCCGAGGCCAGTCGTTCACTGAGTTCGGATTCCGAAGTCTTGGTGTAGTCCTTCTCGAAGCGCTCCGTGATCAGCTGTGCCGTCGGGCCGTCGATGACGGTGTTGAGCATGCCCATGAAGGCAGGCGGAGCGACGAGGATGGCGCGCTTGAATGCGTTTTGCGAGCGCCCCTGATAGAGCTCCTGAGCGATTTCCTGCGCGAAGACCTTGGCTTCGTGCTGTTTGGGAAGCGTCTGCGGCTGCATCGAACCACCGCCGCCGTTGCCGGCCATGGCGCCAGAGCGGTCGGTGACGAGTTCAGAGTTCTTCTGCCTGCTTTCGGGGTGGATCAGTTCCTTGACCAGCGTCAGGCCCTTGTTCGGGCCGAGGTTTGCATACAGCTTCGCCAGGCTGGCGTTGGCAACCAAAATCCAGGTGATGGCCATGAAACAACCTCCGTTGCGTGAAAAGGTCGATGTGCGATCCGGCGCACCAAACATGTGCGGACGAGTGCCACCGTTTCAAGCTTAGCCACTCTCGAGGGGACTGCCAAACGGGTTTGTTACCGCAGTATGAAAAAGCGTTTCGAGCAATGAATCGCGCCCTGCCAAGCCGCGCCGGCTGGCGAACAGGCGAGCGAGCAATCAGAAAATACCCATCGCCAGCCCAGACGCCATCGCCTCGCCGAGTTCTTCGGCCGCGCTCAGATGCTCGGGAGCGATCGCCTTGCGCGCGATCAGCGGTTCGGCGACGCACTTCCAGCCATAGCCGTTCGCGATGCGGCCGATCTCCCGCACCGCGCCACTGCCGTCGTTTCCGGCGCTGACGAACACCGCGTAGGGCAGGCCGACGAGGCGGCCTTGACACGGGTAGTAGGTGCGGTCGAAGAAGTCCTTCAGCGCACCGGACATGTAGCCGAAGTTCTCGGGCGTGCCGAGCAGCAGGCCGTCGCAGTTCAGCAACTCGTCGATGCCCGCGTCGAACGCCCGCAAGACCCGGGTCTCGGTTTCCGCAACGCGATTGGCGCCGCGCAGCACGGCTTCGGCAAGCTGGGCCGTGTTGCCCGACTGCGTGTGGAAGACGACCAGCAGGCGCTTGCGCGGACTCAAGGCGCAGTCTCCGCGAACATCGCTTCGCGTGCGGCGGGATCGACGCCGTAAAACTGCCTTAACTGCGCGTAGACCTGCGGGAAGTGACGCATCAGCACGGAGGGCGCTTCAAAGAAGACCTCTGACACGACCGCGAAGAACTCGCCCGGATGTTCGCTCCCATAGGGGTCGATCTCGGTCTCGACGCCCTTATCCACCTCGTCGCAGAACGCCTCGTAAGCCTCTGAGAAGACGTTGGCCCATGCCTGGCGCGACATGCCGGCACGCAGTCGCGGCAAGCCGTCCACGCCGCCATTCTCCATGTCGAGCTTGTGCGCGAACTCGTGGATCACCACATTGACGCCCGCGGGTTGCGCCTCGCCCTCGAACCACGACACCAGCACGGGGCCGCCTTCCCAGGCTTCGCCCAGCACCTCGTCCTCGTACTCGTGCACCACGCCGGCCTCGTCGTACTCGCGCCGCGGGATCACGAAGTCGCCTGGATAGACGATGACGCCTACCCAGCCGGCGTAGGCGCGCAGACCGATGTTGAGGATAGGCAGGCAGGCCTGGAGGGCGATGCCAAGCAGCATGTCGTCATCCAGCACCAGGCCATGCGCGCCGTGGAACTGCTTCACGGCAAGAAATTCGAGCGCCAGCGCGCGCAGGCGGGGGCGGTCCTCCGCGGGCAGGAAGTCGAGAAAGGGGAGGCGGCCCTCGACCCGAGCCCATTGGTCGTCGGGCACCGACGGGACCTCACGCGCACCCAGTCCCAGCCAGCGACGAATCCGCGCGAACACCATCGTTCAGGCCGACTGCCGCCGGGTCGTCAGGTAGATGCCCGCAAACACCAGGGCGATGCCGACGAAGTGGTAGAGGTAGGGCCGCTCGTCGAGGAAGATCGCTGCGAGGATGGTCGCGAACACCGGCATCAGGTGGATGAACAGCGACCCACGCGCTGGCCCCACGGCGGCGACGCCGGCGTTGTAGAACACGTAGCCGAGAAAGCCGGGGAAAATGCCTGTGTACAGGATGCCGCCGATCGCGTTCCAGCCGAGGTTGATCGTGCGCCCGGTGGACAACTCCCAGGCATAGGCGGGCGCGAGCGCAAGCAATCCGACCACGGTGAAGGCCGCCAGCATCAGCATCGGGTGCACCCCCTCGGGCCGCTTCTGCAGTCCGACCGTGTACAGCCCCCACACCGTGACCGCTGCCAGCATCCACAGGTCGCCGGTGTTCAGCGTGAGCCCGAGCAGGGTCTCCAGGCTGCCGCGGCTGACGATGGCCGCCACGCCGCACAGCGACACGACGACGCCGGCCGCTTCGAGGCGGCTCAGGCGCTTGCCGAAGAACACGAAGGCGAAGGCGATGGTCGCGATCGGGATGAAGGAATTGAGCAGCGTCGCGCTCGTGGCGGTCGTGTGCTGCAGCGCCAGGTAGGCGAAGGTGTTGTAGCCGCCAACGCCGAGCAGGCCGAGGACGACGACGATCGGCCACGCCGCCCTGAGCCGCGGCCACTGGCTGCGCAGATGGGGCAGGGCGAGCGGGGCGACCAGCGCCAGCGCGATGATCCAGCGCCAGAACGCCAGCGCGATGGGCGGCACGTCGGCACGGATGCCACGGCCCATGACCATGTTTCCGGACCAGAACAGGGCAGTGAGGGTCAGCAGCAGGTAGGGGTTGGCGGTGAGGCGGTGCATCGCGGGATCTGCTTGTTTTCGGCCCGAGATGATCGCACACGGCGGCCCGGTGACGAACGCTCATGCACCGCGGCGGTCGGATGGCACGGCCAGAAGCCTTCACCGTATGGAATAATTCGCCCCCATGGTCTCCGTCACTCATGCCATCTCTCAGGGCGACACCGCCCCCCCGATCGACCTGCTTGCCGCCGGCCTCACCGAGACCGAACGCGGCCAGGTCGAGTCCGCGCTCGAATGGATCGCCGAGCTCTACGACAACAAGGTGCTCGGCACGGGCGAGCCCATCTGGACGCACGCCATCGGCACCGCCCTGATCGCGGCGTCGCTGCGCCTCGATGCGGAGACGCGGATCGCCGCGCTGCTGTTCGCCGTATGGGACGAGCTCGATGACCCGGCCGAGGAACTGAAGTCGCGCTTCGGCGAGGACATCGCCGTGCTCGTGCGCGGGCTGCACAAGCTCAACGGGTTGCGCGTGCTCACGCGCATGACGGCGACCACCACGGCGCCGGAGATCCGTGCGCAGACCGAAGTCCTGCGCAAGATGCTGCTGGCGATGGTCGAGGACATCCGCGTCGTCCTGGTCCGGCTAGCCTCGCGCACGCAGACTCTGCGCTTCTACACCGATCTGCCGGGCGACGCGCGCGTCGATGTGGCGCGCGAGAGCCTCGACATCTACGCGCCGCTCGCCAACCGGCTGGGCGTGTGGCAGCTCAAGTGGGAACTGGAAGATCTCTCCTTCCGCTTCATCGAACCCGAGACCTACAAGCGCATCGCCAAGATGCTCGACGAGCGCCGCATCGAGCGCGAGCAGTTCATCCAGGACGCCATCGAGCGCCTGCGCAGCGAACTTGCGGCAGTCGGCATCAAGGCCGAGATCACCGGCCGCGCCAAGCACATCTACAGCATCTACAACAAGATGCGGAAGAAGCGGCTCGATTTCTCGCAGGTGTTCGATATCCGCGCGCTGCGGGTACTGGTCGACGAGGTGAAGGATTGCTACACCGTGCTGGGCTTCGTGCACCAGATCTGGCAGCCGATCGCCAAGGAGTTCGACGACTACATCACCAAGCCCAAGGGCAACAACTACCAGTCGCTGCACACCGCGGTGCTGGCGGGAGACGGCCGCGCGCTGGAGGTGCAGATCCGCACCTTCGACATGCACAAGCATGCCGAACTGGGCGTAGCCGCCCATTGGCGCTACAAGGAAGGAACGCAGTCCGGTTCCGACTACGACGAGAAGATCGCGCTGCTGCGCAACCTGCTTTCCTGGCGCGACGAGGTGACGGACTCCGCGCAGTGGATGGAGCAGTACAAGCGCGCCTCGCTCGACGACACGCTCTACGTGCTGACGCCGCAAGGCAAGGTGGTCGACCTGCCACGCGGCGCCACGCCGGTGGACTTCGCCTACCGCCTGCATACCGACCTGGGCCACCGCTGCCGCGGCGCGAAGGTCGATGGCCACCTTGTGCCGCTCAACACGCCGCTGGAAAACGGCCAGACGGTCGAGATCACAACGGTGAAGGAGGGCGGCCCCTCGCGCGACTGGCTGGACGTACGCCAGGGCTACGTTGCGACCTCGCGCGCGCGCTCGAAGATCAAACAGTATTTCGCCCAACTCGACGAGGAAGAGTTGCTAGCGCGAGGCAGAACCTTCGTCACCAAGGAGATGCAGCGCGACGGCCATGCCCAGGCCAACATCGACGGCCTGGCCGAGCGCCTGGGCTTCAAGAACGCCGAGGCGCTCTACCTGGCGGCAGGCCGTGGCGAAGTGGGGCCGCGCTCGGTGCAGGTTGCCCTGCGCGAGGGCAGCGCGCCCGAGTCCGACACGCCGGCCGAGCCCGATTTCGTCGTCAGCCGCAGTCGCTCGGGCGACAACTCGGACAAGATCCTGATCGTCGGTGTCGGCAAGCTGATGACCTCCTTGTCACGCTGCTGCAAACCGGCACCACCGGACGCAATCGAGGGTTTCGTCACCCGCGGGCGGGGCATATCGATCCACCGCGTCGATTGCCACGACTTCCAGTTGCTGGCGCTGAAGCACCCGGAACGGGTGATCTCCGCCGAATGGGGCGACAAGGCGACCGATACCAAGGGCGCGCTCTACCAGGTGGACATCACGGTTCAGGCCATGGACCGCCAGGGTCTGCTGCGTGACATCTCGGAAGTGCTGTCGCGCGAGAAGCTGAACGTGATCGCGGTGAACACGCTGACCAAGAAGGGCACGGCCTACATGCGCTTCACGATGGAAGTCGGCGGCATCAAGCAGGTGCAGCGCGCCATCACGCTGATCCGCGAGGTGTCGGGCGTCATCGACGCACAGCGCAAGTAAGCCTCTGCGTCCTCAATGAAATCGGGGGCTGCGCCATGCCGGCGCAGCCCCCGATCGTTTTCAACCCGTGCCGCCGCTGTGTAACTCAGCTGCTGGCGGCGAGTTCCTGCAGCAGGATCAGCTGTGCGGCACGGCGGATGCCGCGCGGATTCTTGCGCTTGTAGCTCCCGTCCGACTGCATCTCCCAGGCCTGACAGTTGTCGCCCAGGTAGGGACGCAGACCTTCCTTCATGACGCGCCGCTTCAGGCGCGGGTCGAGCACCGGGAAGGCGATCTCGATGCGACGGAAGAAGTTGCGGTCCATCCAGTCGGCACTCGACAGGAACATCACGTCATCGCCGTCGGCGTGGAAGTGGAAGATGCGGTGGTGCTCGAGGAAGCGGCCGATCACCGAGCGCACGCGGATGTTGTCCGAAAGGCCCGGTACACCCGGCCGGAGCGCGCAGGGTCCGCGCACGATCAGATCGATCTCGACGCCGGCCTGCGAGGCTTCATACAGCGCCTCGATGGTCTCGGGTTCGAGCAGCGCATTCATCTTGGCAATGATGCGGCCGCGACGACCCTCACGGGCAATCTCGGTTTCACGCTTGATGGCCTCGACCACCTTGGGCTGCAGGGTGAAGGGGGCCTGCCACAAGTGGCGCAGTTCGCTTGCCGTGCCGAGCCCGGTGAGCTGCTTGAACACGGTGGCGACATCCTCGCCGATCTCCTCGTTGGCGGTGAGCAGGCCGAAATCGGTATAGAAACGCGTGGTGCGCGGGTGGTAGTTGCCAGTACCCAGATGCACATAGTGGCGCAGGCCCTTTTCCTCGCGCCGCACCACCATCAGCAGCTTGGCATGCGTCTTGTAGCCGAACACGCCATAGACGACGTGCGCACCCACTTCCTCGAGGCGGTTCGCCCAGGTGATGTTCGCCTCTTCATCGAAGCGGGCCATCAGTTCGAGCACCACCGTGACTTCCTTGCCCTTCTGTGCCGCACGCACCAGATGCTCCATCAGCACCGAGTCGGTGCCAGTGCGATACACCGTCATCTTGATGGCCAGCACCTGCGGATCGTCCGCCGCGGCGCGCAGCAGGTCGATGACCGGTGCAAAGCTCTGGAACGGGTGATGCAGCAGCACGTCGGTGCTGCGCAGCGCGGCGAAGATCTGCCGCCGCTTGTCGAGCGCCTTCGGCACGCCCGGCACGAAGGGAGAATATTTCAGTTCCGGACGCTCGACCCAGTCGGGCACCTGCATCAGCCGGACCAGGTTTACGATGCCCGGCGTGCGGTACAAGTCATCCTGCTCCAGATGAAAGTGCTGCAGCAGGAAGTTCGCCATCTCGTCCGAGCAGTTGTCGGCGACCTCGAGGCGTACGGCGTCACCGAAGTGGCGCTGCTGCAGTTCGCCCTTCAGCGAGGCGCGCAGGTCCTTTACCTCTTCCTCGTCGACGAACAGGTCGGAGTTGCGCGTGACGCGGAACTGGTAGCAGCCCAGCACCGTCATGCCCGAGAACAGTTCATGTACATGTGCGTGCAGCACCGACGAAAGGAAGACGAAGGTGTATTCCTGCTCGCAGATCTCGCGCGGCAGGCGGATGACGCGGGGCAGGGCGCGCGGCGCCTGCACGATGGCGGCGCCGGAGTCGCGACCGAAGGCATCGCGGCCATCGAGCTCGACGGCGAAGTTGAGCGACTTGTTGAGTACGCGTGGGAAGGGGTGCGCCGGATCGAGTCCGATGGGGGTCAGCACCGGCATGACCTCGCGCATGAAGTAGTCGCGAATCCAGCGCAGTTGCGTCTCCGTCCACAGGCTGCGACGAAGGAACACCACACCCTCCTGTTCGAGCGCGGGCAGGATATCCTCGTTGAGCAGCGTGTATTGCTCCGAGATGATCTCGTGCACTTCGTCACTGACCTTTTCCAGCAGGTCGCGCGGCGAAATGCCATCGTTGCCAGGTTTGCGGCTGCCGAGGCGAATCTGCTCCTTGATGCCCGAAACGCGCACTTCGAAGAACTCGTCGAGGTTGCTCGATACGATGCACAGGAATCGCAGGCGCTCGAGGAGGGGTACGGTCGGATCTGCCGCCTGCGCCAGCACCCGGCGCTGGAACTGCAGCAGCGAAAGTTCGCGGTTGATGAAGTGATCCGTTGGGTAGTTGCGATCGTTCTTCGGTGCGTACATGAGGGCTCTTCGGCGCGGTGGATGAGTCTTCGCGATTATGTGACAGATTCGTTTCAACTTGATGACGGCGGTAAGCGCGCATGCCCGCCGCGCGCTGATTCATTGGCAGCAATTATCTGGTGCTGCGGCGCATCGAAACGGGAGTGATAGAATCCGCGGCTTCAGCGTACCGCCCCAATGGCCTCCCTTCGATGATGCGAAATCTGATTGCTGCAGTTGACCTGGGTTCAAACAGTTTTCGGCTGCAGGTCGGACGCATCGTCAATGATCAGATCTACCCGCTCGACGGGCTCAAGGAATCGGTGCGGCTCGCCGCCGGCCTTTCTCCTGAGAAGAAGCTCGACCTCGAGTCGCAACAGCGCGGCGTGACCGCCCTGCAGCGTTTTCACGAGCGACTCCACGACTTCGATGCCGGCGCGGTGCGCGCCGTGGCGACCAACACTCTGCGTGTGGCAAAGAACGCCCCCGAGTTCCTGATCCGCGCCGAGGCCGCGCTGGGTTTCCCGATCGAGGTGATCGCCGGGCGTGAGGAAGCGCGCCTGATTTATGTCGGCGTCGCCCACACCTTGCCCGATCCGCACAAGCAACAGCTGGTGGTCGATATCGGCGGCGGTTCCACTGAATTCGTCATCGGCAAGAGCTTCGAGCCCATCCTGCTCGAATCGCGCTACATGGGCTGCGTCGGCTACAGTCTGCGCTTCTTCCCCGAGGGCAAGGTGGACAAGCGCAGCCTGAAGGATGCCGAACTCGCCGCACGCCGCGAGTTGCAGACCATCGTCGGCGCCTACCGCGAGGTCGGCTGGGAAGAGGCGGTGGGTTCCAGCGGTTCGGCCAAGGCGCTGACCGAGATCCTCGAACAGAACGGCTTCTCGCATTCGGGCATCACGCGTGACGGACTCGAGCGCTTCCGGGCCGAGCTGTTGCGTGCGGGACGCATCGATGCGCTCGACCTGGCGGGCCTGAAGGGCGACCGCCTGCCGGTCATCCTCGGTGGCTTCGCCATCATGAGCGCGATCTTCAAGGAATTCGACATCGAGCGCATGGTGTTCTCCGAGGGCGCGCTGCGTCTGGGCGTGCTCTACGACCTGCTGGGGCGCTACCACCACCATGATCTGCGCGACGCGACCGTAAGCGCGTTCGTGCGCCGCTACAACGTAGACCTGCGTCAAGCGCAGCAGGTGGCCGACACCGCCTGCTACTTGCTCGAACAGCTCGAGCCGGCGATGGCCGACCCCGAACATCCGGACCGCCGCTTCCTGCGCTGGGCTGCACTGCTGCACGAGATCGGCATTTCGGTCGCACATTCCAGCTACCACAAGCACAGCGCCTACATCGTGGCCAACGCCGACATGCCGGGCTTCTCCCGGATGGACCAAGGCCGGTTGTCGCGGCTGGTGCTGTCACATCGCGGCAAGCTCGAACGCGTCGCCTCGATCGACCCGGGCAGTGTGGATTGGCTGCTGATCGCCTGTCTGCGCCTGGCGGTGGTGATCCACCGCGCCCGCGACGCCCGCGGCGTGCCGCCGATCACGATGCAGCGCGAAGGGCGCGGCTTCAGCGTCAACACCGCGGCAGGCTGGCTGCAGAAGCTGCCGCTGACGGCCGCGGCGCTCGACGAGGAGCAGCGCCAGTGGATGGCGCTTGGGCGCGGGCTCTACATCCGCTCCCTCGGCGGGCGCAACGCAGCAGCCTGAACGCCCGTGAGCAGGGGTCAGCCCGCCGCCGCCCGGGTCGAACTCGCGCCAGAGCGGCTCGAGGCGCGGGTCATCGGTGACTGGACGATACGCACGCTAATGACGGTCATCGCCGAGGTTCGCCAGGGACTTGCCCTCGTTCCGGCAAACTTCGCCTGGAATCTGAGTGGGTTGGGACGGCTGGACAGCTTCGGCGCCACCCTGCTGTGGCGGGCATGGAAGGGCCGCTGGCCCGAGCGGCTGGTGCTCGATCCGGCGCACCGCGCGGTCATCGAGCGCATTGCCCTCAGCGCGGAGCACCCCATCCCCGCAGCGCCGCGGTTTACCGTTGCCGATGCCATCGCGACGCTCGGTGGCGCACTGATCGCCTTTGTCGAGCACCTGCTCAGCTTCGTCGCATTGCTGGGCCGGCTCGGACTCGACCTCGTCTATCTGCTGCGCAATCCGCGCGAATGGCCGCTACTGGAAATCTCCGCCAACGTCTTCAAGGTGGGCGTCAAGGCCATGCCGGTGACCGCACTGGTCGGTTTCCTGATCGGCGTGGTGCTGTCCTACCTGTCGGCCTTGCAGCTTAAGATCTTCGGTGCCGACGCCTTCATCGTGAATATCCTCGGTCTGGGCATCATCCGTGAGCTAGGGCCGGTGCTCGTGTCAGTGCTGGTCGCGGGTCGCTCGGGGTCGGCCATGACTGCGCAGCTCGGGGTCATGCGCGTGACCGAGGAGATCGACGCACTGGCCGCGATGGGGGTGTCGCGTTCTCTGCGGCTGGTGCTGCCGAAGGTGATCGCACTGACGCTGGCGATGCCCTTGCTGGTGTTGTGGACCTCGAGCGTGGCGCTCATCGGCGGCTGGGTCTCGGCGCTGATCGAACTCGACATCTCCTTCCATTTCTTCGTCACTGCGCTGCCGGATGCGGTGCCGATTGCGAACCTCTACATCGGCCTCGCCAAGGGGGCGGTGTTCGGCCTGCTGATCGCGCTGATTGCCTGCCACTTCGGGCTGCGCGTGCAGCCCAATACCGAGAGCCTGTCCACCCACACGACAGCTTCCGTGGTGTCGGCGATCACCGTCGTGATCCTCGCCGATGCGGTGTTCGCCATCGCCACGCGCTCGATCGGGATACCGGGGTGACGCCGATGAGTGCGGGCGCCGACACCATCGTCTCCCTGCGCGGCGTGGTCACGCGCTTCGGGCGGAACGTCGTGCACGACGGCCTCGACCTCGAGGTCGAACGCGGCGAGATCGTCGCACTGGTCGGCGGTTCGGGTAGCGGCAAGACCACGCTGCTGCGCCACATCATCGGCCTGACGCAACCGCAAGGCGGTGAGGTCCGGCTTTTTGGCGAGCGGCTCGACGAAGGCTCGGTGAACGCGCGCATCGCGCGCCAGCGTCGCTACGGCGTCCTGTTCCAGCAGGGGGCCCTGTTCTCGGCGCTGACCGTGGGCGAGAATATCGCTTTCCCGCTGAAGGAGCTGGGCATTGCCCGACACGAGGAGCTCGACGCCCTCGTCGCACTCAAGCTGGCGATGGTCGAGATGGAACCGGAGAACGCCTTGATGATGCCGGCGGAGCTGTCGGGCGGCATGATCAAGCGGGCGGCGCTGGCCCGGGCGCTTGCGCTGGAGCCGGAGCTGTTGCTGCTCGACGAGCCGACTGCGGGGCTGGACCCGGATCGCAGTGCGAGCTTCGTGCGCCTGATCCTGGCGCTCAGGCAGGAGCTCGGGCTGACGGTTGTCCTCGTCACGCACGACCTCGACACCCTGGCGGCAATGGCCACCCGCGTGGCGGTGCTGGCCGACCGGCGCATTGTCAGTTACGCACCACTGCAGGAGACGCTGCACGTGAAACACCCGTTCATCGAGCGATTCTTCCACGGCGAACATGGACGCCGGGCCCTGGCCCGCGCCAACGGAGAGTCCTGACATGGAAAATCGGGCGCACGCCTTGGCGGCTGGTCTTTTTGCGCTACTGCTCGGCACGGGGGTCCTCATCGCCCTGTGGTGGTTCTCGCAGGATCGCGAGACGGCAAAGGAGGTCGTTCTGGTCGCTCGCGAGGACATCAACGGCCTGGGCCCGCAGGCACGCGTGCGCTTCCGCGGCCTTGCGGTGGGCACGGTGAAGGAGATCCGTATTGACCCCGAGGACAGCGGCAACATCCTCGTCCGCGTCCGAGTGGCGGCTGACGTGCCACTGACGCGCGGCACACGGGCGACGCTGGGCACCCTTGGCGTGACCGGTCTCGCCTATGTTCAGCTCGACGACCGGGGAACAGACCCGACCCCGCTCGTCGGCGAGAACGGCGAATCGCCGCGCATACCGCTTGAGCCCGGGCTCCTCAGCCAGATCGGCGACCGCGCGCTGGCCGCGGTGGATCAGTTCCGCCTGCTCAGCGAACGGATGTCCGCGGTATTCGACGACGACAGTGCAACACGGCTGAAACAGACCCTGGTGCGGCTCGAGGCCGCGGCCGAGGGCATGGATCGCAGCTTCGCCGAAGCACCGCGGACGCTCGAAGCGATCCGCAGCGTATTCACACCCGACAACGTCACGCGTCTGTCCGCCGCGCTGGCCAACATCGAACAGAGCACCGCCGAAGCCAAACCGGCGCTGCAGGAACTGCGTGCGCTGCTGGCCAGACTGGACGACATGGCCGACCGCTTCGACCAGGCTGCAATGACCGCCAGCGATGGCCTGCTCGAAGACGCCTTGCCGCGGCTCAACGAGCTGCTGCGCGACCTGACCTCAACCTCGCGCCGCGTGGGCAGGCTAATCGAGGAGGTCGAGTCCACGCCGCAGATGTTGTTGACGGGGCGCGCAGTGCGGGAGCCTGGCCCGGGCGAGACGGGTTTCGTCGAAGGGCGGTAATGAAAGCACAAGCAGAAAGAGCATCCGGAATGCGCATCCAGTTCTCGCGGGGTTTCCGCTACCTCCTTGCCGGTATCGCTTCAGTCCAGTTGCTCGCCGGTTGCGGCGGCCTGCAGATCAAACCGCCGCCAATGGCGTTCTATGATCTTGGCGCAGACAACGCGCGCATCCTGCCGTCCGCCCTCGCACCGAGCCGGGTCGAGGTGAACACGCGCCCCTGGCTCGCACTCAGCGCCATGCAATACCGCCTGCTGTGGCAGGATCCCGACCGGCGGCGGGCTTACGCCGAAAGCCGCTGGGCTTCGCAGCCGGCCGAGATGCTCGCGCTCGTACTCGAACGCAGTCTCGGCACTGGCACCGGCGGCCTGCGTTGCCGCTTGCAGGTCGAACTGGACGAATTCGTGCAGGTGTTCCCGAATCCCGAGCAGAGCCGGGTCGAACTCCTTGCCCGTATCGGGCTGTTCCCGCCGCGCAGCGATGTGCCAGTCGCGCACCGCGAGTTCCATATCGTCGAAGCCGCGCCGACGGCCGATGCGGCGGGCGGCGTTGCCGGGTTCCGCCGGGCCAGCGAACTGCTTGCCTCGAAGGTAGCCGAATGGATCACCGAACTTGACCAGGAGCCGGGCGAGGGCTTGAATGGCCGCGGGCGTTGCGGCGCCTGAACGTCGACTGAGGCGGAGGGCGCCACGGATCGTCCGCCTTGGGCGTAGCGGCAGACCAACTTCGCATCTCAGCCCATGTTCGCCGATGCAGTGGGCTTGGCGACTCGAAGCGTCGCCGGGTACCATCAGTCGACGTTTACGTTAACGTAAACAAACCACAGCACCCGAGACCTGACAACCGGAGGAGATCCCAATGAGCGCCGTGCCCGTTCCCAACACCGATTCCATGCTGCTGCGTCATGACCACGACGGCGTCGCGACGCTGACGCTGAATCGCCCGAACCAGTTCAACTCCCTGTCCTTCGAGATGCTGGAGGCCCTGATCGCGGCCGTGGACGAGATTGCGCGCGACGACAGCGTGCGCGTCGTGGTGCTGGCGGGTGAGGGCAAGGCGTTCTGCGCCGGGCACGACCTGAAGGAAATGCGTGCCAACCACACGCACGACTTCCAGCAGCGTCTGTTCCGCCTGTGCGGCAAGTTCATGATGAAGCTCACCGAGCTGCCACAACCCGTCATCGCCCGGGTGCACGGCATCGCCACCGCGGCGGGCTGCCAGCTGGTGTCGATGTGCGACCTGGCAGTCGCGTCCGACGTCGCACGCTTTGCCGTGTCCGGCATCAATGTCGGCCTGTTCTGCGCCACGCCGGGCGTAGGCCTGTCGCGCAACATGGGGCGCAAGGAAGCCTTCGAGATGCTGGTGACCGGTGATTTCATCGACGCCCACGAAGCCAGGCGCCGGGGCCTGATCAATCGCGTCGTGCCGCTCGAGCAACTCGACGCCGAGATCGCGAAGCTCGCCGCCTCGATCGTCGCCAAGTCACCGGTGGCCATCCGCATGGGCAAGCAGATGTTCTACAAGCAAATCGAGATGGGCATGGATGCGGCCTACCAGATGGCCGCCGAAACCATGGCCTGCAACGCGATGTGCGAGGATGCGGCAGAGGGCATCGACGCCTTCATCGCCAAGCGCAAGCCGGAGTGGAAGGGACGTTGAGCCGGAGCGGCTGCACCTCGTCGCCGTGCGCCATGCTGATCGATACTCATATTCACCTCGATGCGGCCGAATTCGACGCGGACCGGCCGCAACTCATCGAGGGCGCACGCAGGGCGGGGGTCGGTGGGTTCGTCGTGCCTGCGGTCGACCGATCGAGCTTCGACGCGGTCGCAGCGCTAGCGTCGGCGCACGAGGACATTTGCTTTGCCCTTGGCATCCATCCGCTCTACGTGATGCAGGCGCAGGAGGCCGATCTCGAGCAACTCGACGTCCGGCTTGGCGAGGGTAGGGCAGTGGCGGTGGGCGAGATCGGACTCGACCATTTCGTTGCGGACGTCGATCACGCCCGCCAGCTCGAATTCTTCGTTGCACAACTCAGGCTGGCCAAACGCCACGATCTACCCGTGATCCTTCATGTTCGGCGGGCGATCGACCCCATCCTTAAGCAGCTGCGCCGCATCGGCGTCAAGGGCGGCATCGCTCACGCCTTCAACGGCAGCCGTCAGCAGGCCCAGATGTTCATCGATCTCGGGTTCAAGCTCGGCTTCGGGGGCGCGATGACCTATAGCGGATCGACGCGGATCCGCGAACTGGCCGCCACGTTGCCGCTGGGGGCCATCGTGCTCGAAACGGACGCGCCGGACATCCCGCCCGAGTGGGCACAGCGGCGGCGCAACGAACCCGCCAATCTTGCGCGCTATGCCGAAATTCTCGCTGCCTTGCGGGGCGTCGACGTTGCCGAGGTGATCGCGATCACCGGGCGCAACGCGCTCGACGTCCTGGGTTGGAGACGCTAGCGGGCGCCGGACGCTTCCGCGGACGACTGCGAACGGGCAATCAGATCTGCGATGTCGCGCTTCAGCCGCAGGACATCGCTGTCGAACTTCTCGTAGATCATCAGCGATACGCCGAACACGTAGGCGTAAAGCAGCATGCAGCGGCTGGACGCCTCTTCCATCGGCACGCCACAGGCGAGGAAGAGGTCGCGCGCGCACCGCAGACGTACGTCATCCACCTCGGCCACGATGGCCGCAGCCTCGGCGTCGCGCCGCGCCCAGTCGCGCACCGCCAGCTCGATCATCATGCCGCGCCGGCTGCGGCTGGCGCTATACACGTCAATCACGTGGTAGATCTGGGCCAGTTCCTTGCCGGGCTGGGCACGCGTCTGCTTGATGATGTCGCGGATCCGGCCGTCCTTCCAGTGGTGCAGGATGGCAAGAAGCAGGTCGCGCCGGTCCTGGAAGTGCCAATAGAAACTGCCCTTCGTCACCTTGAGGCGTTTTGCGAGCACCTCCACGCGCAGGCCGGCAATACCTTCCTCTGCCAGCACTTCGACGGCGGCGGTCACCCAGCTCTGACGATCGAGCTGGACGCGGGTCTTCTTGGGAGTGTTTTCCATACGGAGTAGTATTGACGATTCCCGCCCCATACGCTACCGTATGTCGATGCTGTCGCAAAGCGTGCGTCGTCCCTTGCGGGACCTGCGTGTCTTGCGGCAGGAGCAGTGCCATAATCATCCGGTCCGGTCGCAAGCGCCGGAGGAGACTTCGATCAATACAAGGAGCGCGGCAGAGTGAAGATTCTCGTACCAGTCAAACGCGTTGTGGACTACAACGTCAAGGTTCGCGTCAAGGCCGACGGCAGCGGCGTGGACATCGCCAACGTCAAGATGAGCATGAACCCCTTCGACGAAATCGCGGTGGAAGAAGCCGTGCGCCTGAAGGAAGCCGGCGTGGCGACCGAGGTCGTGGCGGTGAGCTGCGGCGTCACCGCCTGCCAGGAAACGCTGCGCGCGGCGATGGCGATTGGCGCCGACCGCGGTATCCTGGTCGAGACGGACGTCGAACTGCAGCCGCTGGCCGTCGCCAAGCTGCTCAAGGCCGTGTGCGACAAGGAACAGCCCGACCTGGTGATCGCCGGCAAGCAGGCGATCGACGACGACGCCAATCAGACCGGGCAGATGCTCTCCGCGCTGATGGGCTGGCCGCAGGCCACCTTCGCCTCCAAGGTCGCGCTCGCCGACGGCAAGGCACAAGTCACGCGCGAGATCGACGGCGGTCTCGAGACCCTGTCGGTGAAGCTGCCCGCGGTGGTCACCACCGACCTGCGCCTGAACGAGCCGCGCTACGCCACGCTGCCCAACATCATGAAGGCCAAGAAGAAGCCGCTCGACACCGTCAAGCCGGCCGATCTGGGCGTCGATGTGGCGCCGCGCCTGACCACGCTCAAGGTGTCCGAGCCGCCCAAGCGCAGCGCGGGCGAACGCGTGGCCGATGTCGCGCAGCTGGTCGACAAACTCAAGAACGTTGCGAAGGTGATCTGAACATGGCCATTCTCGTCATTGCCGAACACGACAACCAATCGATCAAGGCCGCCACGCTCAACACCGTAACCGCGGCGAGCAAGCTGGGTGGCGACATCCACGTGCTGGTGGCCGGTGCCGGCTGCGGTGCCGCGGCCGAGGCGGCGGCCAAGGTCGCAGGCGTGGCCAAGGTGCTCGTGTGCGACGCCCCGCAGTACGAAGCCCAGACCGCGGAGAACGTCGCCGAGCTGGTGAAGGGTCTGGCCCCGAGCTACAGCCATGTGCTCGCCCCGGCCACCTCGGCCGGCAAGAACATGCTGCCGCGCGTGGCCGCGCAGCTCGACGTCGCGCAGATCAGCGACATCGTCGCGGTCGAGTCCGCCGACACCTTCGTGCGCCCGATCTATGCCGGCAACGCGCTGGCCACGGTCAAGAGCGCTGACGCGATCAAGCTCATCACGGTGCGTACCACCGCGTTTGACGCCGCCGGTGACGGCAACGCCGCACCGGTGGAAGCCGTGGCGGCAGCGGCCGATCTCGGCGTGACCGCGCTGGTCGGTCGCGAGATCACCAAGAGTGCCCGTCCCGAACTGGGTGCGGCCAAGATCATCGTCTCGGGTGGTCGCGGCCTGGGCAGCGGCGACAACTACCACCAGCTGCTCGAGCCGCTGGCCGACAAGCTCGGCGCCGCGCTGGGCGCGAGCCGCGCCGCGGTCGACGCCGGCTACGTGCCCAACGACTACCAGGTCGGCCAGACCGGCAAGATCGTCGCGCCGCAGCTCTACATCGCGATCGGCATCTCCGGCGCGATCCAGCATCTGGCGGGCATGAAGGACTCCAAGGTGATCGTGGCGATCAACAAGGATCCGGAAGCACCGATCTTCCAGGTGGCCGACTACGGCCTGGTGGGGGATCTGTTCGAGGTGGTTCCGCAACTGACCTCGGCGATCTGATCGCGCGACCGGCCTGGCGGAGGCGCCGACATGAACCTTGCGAGTTCGCTGTTTCCGGCGGTCTGGCACGGCATCATGCTGGCGCTTTCGCTGGCTGTCGTATGGCAAACGGTGCGCCGCGCCCCCTGGCGGCGACTTCTGGAGAGCTCCCAGCTCAACCTGCTACTGGGGTTCGCGGTGGGGCTCACCCTGATGTGGAGCCTGAAGGCCGGCGTGAAACCTGGTCTCAACCTCCACATGCTTGGAGCCATGGCCGCGACACTCACGCTTGGGCCGTGGCTCGCCCTGGTTGCGCTCGCGGCGGCCCTGAGCGGAGTCACCCTAAACGGGGCAATCGAATGGGATGCTTGGCCGATCAACTTCATCCTGATGGCGGTGGTCCCGGTGGCCATCGCGAGCGGCATCCAGCGATGCATCGAGAGATGGTTGCCCGCCCACTTCTTCGTCTTCATCTTCGTGACGAGTTTTGCCGGTGCTGCACTCACGGTCATGCTGCAAGGCGCGGTCGCCTCGGCCGCAATGGTCGTGGCGGGTGCCTACAGCGCCGAGTTCCTGCTCAGCGACTACCTGCCCTTTTTCCTGCTTCTCGGTTTCTCCGAGGCATGGATCAGCGGCGCCATCGTCACGTTGCTGGTGGTTTACCGACCCGACTGGGTAGCGGGCTTCGACGATAGCCGCTACCTCCTGAACAAGTAAGACCAACACCCTTTCTGGAGATACCCAATCCATGAGCAACTACAGCGCCCCAATCCGTGACATGCAGTTCGTTATGCGCGAACTGGCCGGCCTTGACGAAGTCGCCCAACTGCCGGGCAACGAGGAAGTGTCCCCCGACCTGGTCGACGCCATTCTCGAGGAAGCCGACAAGTTCGCCAGCGGCGTGCTCGCTCCGCTGAACTGGACGGGCGATCAGGAAGGGGCCAAGTGGAACGATGGCGCCGTGACGACGGCCCCCGGCTGGAAGGACGCCTACAAGCAGTTCGCCGAATCGGGCTGGACCGCACTCGCGGGCGATACCAACTACGGAGGCCAGGGCCTGCCCAAGCTGCTATCGACGGCCGTCATGGAGATGTGGAAGTCGGCCAACATGGCGTTCTCGCTCTGCCCGATGCTCACCACTGGCGCCATCGAGGCGCTGCTGCTGCGCGGTACGGACGAGCAGAAGGAGATGTATCTGCCGAAGATGATCTCGGGCGAGTGGACCGGCACCATGAACCTGACCGAACCGCAAGCGGGTTCGGACCTCGCCGCTGTCCGCACCAAGGCAGAACCGCAGGGTGATGGCACCTACAAGATCTTCGGCCAGAAGATCTTCATCACCTACGGTGATCACGACATGACGGACAACATCATCCACCTGGTGCTGGCTCGCCTGCCGGACGCGCCGGAAGGGGTGAAGGGCATCTCGCTGTTCGTGGTGCCGAAGTTCATGGTCAATGCCGACGGCAGCCTGGGTGCGCGCAATGACGTGCATTGCGTGTCGATCGAGCACAAGCTCGGCATTCACGCCAGCCCGACCTGCGTGCTCGCGTTCGGCGACAAGGGTGGCGCGATCGGCACGCTGGTGGGCGAGCCCAACCGCGGTCTCGAGTACATGTTCATCATGATGAACGAAGCCCGTTTTGCGGTCGGCATGGAAGGCCTGGCGCTGTCGGAGCGCGCCTACCAGCATGCGCTGCAGTACGCCAAGGATCGCGTGCAGGGCACCGACGCCGGCGTGCGCGGCGGTCCGAAGGTCAACATCCTTCACCATGCCGACGTCCGCCGCCTGCTGATGAACATGAAGAGCAAGACCGAGGCGATGCGTGCGCTGGCGTACGTGGTCGGCGCGGCGTTCGACAAGGCCCACAACCATCCGGATGAATCCGTCCGCGCTCAGAACCAGGCATTCGTCGACCTGATGATCCCGGTGGTCAAGGGCTGGTGCACCGAGAACTCGATCGACGTCACGTCCGACGGCGTGCAGGTTCATGGCGGCATGGGCTTCATCGAGGAGACGGGTGCGGCGCAGCACTTCCGCGATTCCCGCATCACCACGATCTACGAGGGCACGACGGCGATCCAGGCGAACGACCTGATCGGCCGCAAGATCGCCCGCGAGAACGGTGTCACCATTGCCGGCGTGGTCAAGATGATGCGTGCAGTCGAGGCGGAACTGGCCGGTGCCGGCGATGCCGCGCTGGGCGCGATCGCCAAGTCGCTGGGCGCCGGTGTGTCCGCGGTGGAGGAGGCCGTGGCCTACATCCTCGCCACCTACAGCCAGGACATCAAGGCTGCATCGGTCGGGTCCGTACCCTTCCTGAAGCTGCTGGGCATCGTTGCCGGCGGCTGGCAGATGGGACGCGCCGCGCTGATCGCGAAGCGCAAGCTGGAAGCTGGTGAAGGTGAAGCGTCGTTCTACAAGACGAAGATCGTCACCGCGCGCTTCTACGCCGACCACGTGCTGGCCCAGGCATCCGGCCTGGCCTACACCATCGTCAACGGCGCGGCAGGCGCCCTCGAGCTGAGCGAAGAGCAGTTCTGATCTTCGGTTTCGTGCCCGCGCAAGCGGGCGCGAAACCGAAGCGGACAAAAAAAGACCCGGGCCAAAACCCGGGTCTTTTTCTTTGCCGCAGACGGAGGCGAATCCGTCGGATGCCTTACTCCACCTTTGCCTTGGCGCGCAGGTCGAGCACATGCTTCTCGACCTTCTGCTGCTGCAGACGCTGCTGCAGTTGCGGCTTCACTTCTTCGAACGGGGGCGCCTGAGTCGCACGTACATCGTCGAGCTGGATGACGTGATAGCCAAAGTCGCTCTTGACCGGCGTGGTCGTGAACTTGCCCTTCTCGAGACCCACCATGGCGTCGGAGAACGGCTTCACGAACATGCCCGGGTTGCTCCAGCCAAGATCGCCGCCGCGATCCTTCGAGCCCGGGTCGCGCGAATCCTTGGCTACCTCTTCGAACGCGGTGCCGGACTGCAGCTTGGCGATGATGGCCTTCGCTTCGTCTTCGGTTTCGACCAGCACGTGACGGGGCTTGTATTCCTTGTCGCCCATGCGGCCCTTGATCGCGTCGTACTCCTTCTTCAGGTCGGCATCGCTGACCGGGTTGTTCTTGACGAAATCCTGCAGGTAGGCGCGAATCAGGATGGCCTGCTTGGCCATTTCCATCTGGGCCTGGACGTCAGCCTTCTTGGCCAGCCCCTTGTTGGTGGCTTCCTGGCTCAGCACTTCGCGACGGATCAGCTCCTCACGGACGGCATCCTTCAGCTGCTGGCTTTCAGGCGCACCCTGGGCGCGCTGTTCGGCAAGCATGGCTTCGGCACGCTCGGCCGGAATCGCAATGCCATTAACCTTGGCCAGCGATTCGGCCGCAGCCGCGGGGAGGGCAATGAAGCCGGCCATCAGGGCAATGGCAAGGCGGCTCGGAAAGCGTTTCATAGGTGTTCCTTCAGGAGGGTTGTGTGGTGGCCTCTTCGGCCGTGTTTGCCTTGATGGCGAGGGCGTGAATGTCTTTCTTCATCATGTCGCCCAAGGCTTGGTAAATCATTCGGTGACGTGCGACGGTGCCATGCCCCGCAAAGACTGGCGACACGATCCGCAAGCGGTAGTGGCCGCCGCCCTCACGCGCGCCGGCGTGGCCCGCGTGCAGGGCGCTGTCGTCGTGGATCTCGATCAACTCGGGCTCGAACGCGTCCACCAGCCGTTCATGGATGCGGGAGACGACGGCTTGCGTCACGGCAGGACCTTCTTGAACGGGCGTACGGAGGTGCGGGCAAACACACCCTCGCGCACGTATGCGTCCTCAGCCAGCCATCTCTCGGCACTGGCCTGGGAGTCGAACTCGGCGACAACGAGACTGCCGGCGAAACCGGCAGGACCGGGGTCCGGCGAGTCGATCGCGGGCATCGGGCCGGCGATCAGCAGACGCCCCTCGTCGCGCAGGGCCTCGAGCCGCGCAAGGTGCTCCGGACGGACCGCCATGCGGCGATCGAGCGTACCTGGAGCATCCTCGCCGATCAGTGCATAGAACATCAGTTACTTTCCTCTTCGAGGTGACGTGAGAGATAGAAGCCTTGGGCTAGCACGAATGCAAACATCAGACCCATGCCGCCGAACAGCTTGAAGTTGACCCAGGCTTCCTCGCTGAAACTGTAGGCTACATACAGGTTCAGCAGGCCCATGGAAATGAAGAAACCCGCCCAGGCCAGATTCAGGCGGCCCCAAACCGGGTCCGGCAACTGGATCTGCGCCTCGAGCATCTTCCGGATCAGGTTCCTGCGGAACAGTGTCACCGAACCGAGCAGCACGCCACCGAAAAGCCAGTAAAGCGCGGTCGGCTTCCACTTGATGAAGGTGGGATTGTGGAAGAAAAGGGTGGCACCGCCGAAGACGACGATGATTGCCAGGCTGACCCAAAGCATGGTGTCGACCTTGCGGTGCTTGATCCACACCAGCGCGATCTGCGCGAAGGTCGCAAGGATTGCAACCGCGGTCGCTATCAGGATCGGCGCCTGTGCCACGCCGATGCCGTCACCCAGCCAGTGAGCGGCGAGTTCGTGGGAGGCCTCGGGCTGCGCTCCGGCCAGTTTGTAGGCGCCAAAAAACAGAATGACGGGTAGCAGATCGAACAGGAATTTCATGCGATGGAATTATAGCGATTGTTGCCCGGCCTGCTCAGCAGGCGTTTCAGCGCGGTTGCGCATGTGATTTGCCAATCCGGCGAACGCGCCGTAGAGACTCTCCCGCAGCGCCGCGTCGCAGACACACTCTTCGAGCGCAAGGCGCATGCACAGCAGCCACTGGTCGCGCTCGGCCACACCGATGGAGAAGGGAAGGTGGCGTGCGCGCATGAATGGCGGGCCGAATCGTTCGACGTAGAGGTTGGGGCCGCCCAGCCAGCCCGAGAGGAAGAGGAAGAGCTTCTCCTCAGAACCGCCGAGGTCCTCGGCGTGCAGGCGTCGCACTCCCCATGCCTCGGGCAACTCGTCCATCAGGTTGTAGAACCGCCTTACGAGAGCACGTACGGCAGCCTCACCGCCAATACGTTCGTAGGGCGTGGCGGTGGGTTCGTGTCTTTGCTCAGGAGGCATGGATATCGAGCGGGCCGGCGGACAGGCCGCAGCGCAGGTTGGCAGGCACGGCCTGTTCGATCAGGCGTGGGCGTGGTAGGTCGAGCGACTGCATCAGTTCGATGAACTCCTGGCGCGAGCGGCCGGGCACCCGCGAGTTGGTCAGTTTCTCCTGTCCGATCGAACTCACCCGCATACCCTTGTAGTCGTGCGCGGGATACACGAGGGTTTCGTCCGGCAACGTAAACAGGCGTTGCGTGATGCTGTCGTAAAGCGCGCCTGCATCACCACCCTGGAAGTCCGTCCGGCCGCAGCCGCCGATCAGCAGGGCATCGCCGGTAAACAGGCAGTTGCGCCAGCGGTAAGTCACGCAGCCCGGCGTATGGCCTGGCGTCGCGATCACGCGCATCACCTCGTCGCCGAACACCAGGGTATCCCCATCAGTGAGTTGCAAATCGGCGCAGGCGACCCCTGTGCGATGTCCGGTGGCGGTACGCGCTGTCGTATGCTCCCTGAGCACGCCTGCGCCGGTGACGTGATCCGCATGCGCGTGCGTTTCGAGCAGATAAACGAGATTCAGATCGAGCTCGCGCAGCAGCCCCAGATACATTGCGCTGTGCTCGGCGACCGTGTCGATGAGCACAGCATCGCCGGACTGCGCATCGGCGAGGAGGTAGGTAAGTGTGGAGCTTTGCTCATCGAACAACTGGCGAAAGATGATGCTCATTTGTCATTTGCCTCCCGACCGTCTTCCGGCATTCTAGCGTGGCTCGCGACGCTTCCGCCTGCGGGCAGGCGGAGAATTGCGCGCAGGCCGCCCCCTTCTCGCGGAAGGAGGTCGAGGTGGCCCTGATGGGCACGCATCACGCGGTCTACGATAGCCAGACCGAGCCCCGCCCCCTTGGTGTTCGAGCGGGCCTTCTCCAGCCGCGTGAAGGGATGGCGCATGCGTTCCACTTCGTTTTCGGGAATGCCCGGACCGCGATCGGCGACTTCAATACAGACCTCCGACTCCATGACGCCTGCCGTGACTGTCAAAGGCTTGTCCTCTCCTGCGTAACGCAGGGCATTGTCGATGAGGTTTGCGAGTGCCCGCCTGATCGACAATGCACGAGCTGGCGCGACCAGACTGTCCGGCACCGCGACCGTGATGTCGACACCCCTGAGGCGATAGGGTTCTGTGACATCCCGCACCAGGCTCGCGATGTCGATCGCCTGGGGTGGCTCCTGCGGGGTGCCACGGCCGAAATCGAGAAACTGGCCAATGATGCGGTCCATCTCTTCGATGTCGGCGACCATCGCGCTAACTTCATCCTCCGGCGCCCCGGACATCTCGATTCCCAACCGCAATCGCGCCAGGGGAGTCCTGAGATCGTGCGACACGCCGGCGAGGATAAGGGCTCGATCGGCGTCGGTGCGCGCGAGATCGCCCGCCATCTGGTTGAAGGCATGGGCGACGACGGCAATCTCCTGCGGGCCGCTTTCTTCCAGCGGCGGGGGGGTCTGTCCGCTGCCGACCAAGCGCGCTGTGCGCGCCAGGGCGCGTAATGGCTTGCCGATGCGGGACACGATCAGATATGCGCCGAGCAGTGCAGCCACGAGTGCGCCGAAACCCCATACGAGCCATCCCAGCGTGTCCGTGGTCTCGATGCGCTCTGACGGCAGCATGACCCAGTACTCGTCGAACTGGTCGTCCGGATCAAGGCGAAAGCTCACCCAGAAACCGTCGAGCGCCTTCCACCGCGACGCGAAGCGCGTGTGCTCGCCGAGTTGCCGTCGTACCTCGTCGGTCAATAGCCTGAGAGGGCGACTCCCACGCAGTGGCAGGATTTCGTCGGACGCCTCCGCCGGGTAGATGCGGATCCCTTCAAGCGCGGCAAGGTCGATCAGCAGGTCGATACGGCGTTCCGCGTGCGCGTTGATCAGCGCGGTCCGGGTCAGGTTCACGACCGACACAACCATCTGTGCCACATCACGCGCACGCGCCGGCTCCTGAAAGTAGCGGAAGATTTGCGACCAAGCGCCGAGCGACAGGATCAGCAGCAACGCGACCAGCAGGAAGGTCTGCCAGAGCAGGGTGCGCGGAAGCCACGCGGTCACGAAACGCCCCAGCGCACGCATGCGCCGGATGCTCAGAGGACGGGGCATGCCGCGCTCACTCGGCGGCGTCCGCCTCGCGTTCCTCTCCCTGGCCGCCCTTGGTGTCGTCCGGTACGAAGACGTAGCCGAAGCCCCAGACCGTCTGGATGTAGCGCGGCTTGGCGGGGTCGTCCTCGACCAGCTTGCGCAGGCGGGAAATCTGAACGTCGATCGCCCGGTCGAACACGCCGTACTCGCGGCCGCGGGCGAGTTCCATCAGCTTGTCGCGCGACAGGGGCTGCCGGGGGTGCTGCAGAAGCACCTTCAACAACGAAAACTCGCCCGTGGTGAGCTGGATTTCCTCGCCGTTGCGCTCCAGGGAGCGCGTGCCGAGATTCACGCGGACACTGCCGAAGACCACGATCTCGTCCTCGGGCGTCGGCGCGCCGGGCAGGCTCTGCGGCTGACGGCGCATGACCGCCTGGATGCGGGCAACCAGTTCGCGCGGATTGAACGGCTTGGCCACGTAATCGTCCGCACCCATTTCAAGGCCGACGATACGGTCAACGTCGTCACCCTTCGCCGTCAGCATGATGATCGGGATGTGGTTCTCGGCCGCGCGCAGTCGGCGGCAGATCGCCAGTCCATCCTCACCGGGCAGCATCAGGTCGAGCACCATCAGGTCGAAGTGCTCACGGTGCAGCGCCCGGTCCATCATCGGCGCATCACCGACGGCCTTCACGGCAAAGCCCTGTTCCTGAAGATAACGGGACAACAACTCGCGCAGTCGCGCATCGTCGTCCACCAGCAGTACGCGGTATCGTGTTTTTCCGTTCATGGCGCAAATCGTATCCTTAGTCCCGAACGCTGGCCAGTGCCCGGAATCTGCATCCCGGGGGGAGACGGGTAACGCTTCGTAAGCATGATGCCAAAAGGCAACACGCCCTTACAAAGGGCGTCTGCGATGTCGTCGCAAGACTGTTTTCGGACAGGGGAATCCCGTATGTTTCGTCCTGCGTATTACCGCGTTGCGCGTGAAAACCACCCGAACGGTAGATCATGAAGACGAGTCAACCCGCTTTCCCACAAACGTCTCACCCTGCCCGCAGAGTGCGGGTTGCGTTCGGCTTGGCGGTGTTGACGGCTTCGGTGATGGGACTGACGAGCAGCAGCGCCTTGGCACGCAGTCCGAATGCGTCGCCTGTCCTGCAGGACAGCGAAGGGGTTCTGATCGAGCGGCCGCGTGGCGACCTGCGCCGCGTCCTGATCTCTAACCATGAATCGCAGGAAGCTCCACCCGCCCGACGCCGCCTGAACGCGGAAGAGCGGGACGCCCTGCACCGCGATCTGCGCGACGCGATGCGCGGTGCCTATCCGGAGAACGCCGTAGGGCGCAAAAAGGGGCGCTGAGGCTCAATGCCTTTGCCGCGCGCGGCGCGCGCTGGGCCTCCAAGCCGTTAGAATACGGCGATCATGAAAATCCTGGCTATCGAAGCGTCGAGCGAGCAGGGCAGTGTTGCGTTACTCGTCGACGGAGCAATTCTCAGCCGCCGAATCGACGGGGCTGCCAATCATTCCGAATCCGTCCTGCGCGACATTGCTGCGCTGTTGAGCGAGGCCGGCCTGACCGTGGGCCAACTGGACGCAGTCGCTTTCGGTGCGGGGCCCGGCGCCTTCACCGGGCTTCGGCTCGCCTGCGGCGTAGCCCAGGGGCTTGCCCTGGGCGCGGGGCTTGGCATTGCCACCGTGGGCAGTCTCGATGCGTTGGCGCTGCAGGCCAGCGCGCCAAGGGTTTTCGTCGCCACCGATGCGCGCATGGGCGAGGTTTACCACGCAGCGTATGTGCGTGACGAAGACGGAACCCCCAGGCTCGTCAGCGGCCCACGCTGCGATGTACCTGAAGATATCGAACTGCTGGAGGGGCACTGGACTGCGGTCGGGTCCGCGTTCGCAGTCTGGCCGGATGCCCTTCGTCATCGTCTGGCGATGTTCATCGACGACTGCCGCGACAATCTCGTCGCGCGAGCGGATGAAGTCGCCGTGCTCGGCGCCCGCATGGCCGTCAGCAGCCGCTTGCTCCCCCCGGAACAGGCCGCGCCGCTCTACGTCCGCGACAAGGTCGCACTGACGACCGCTGAGCGCCTTGCACGTGGAGGACGTGCGTGAACGAGGGCGCCATCCGCCATTTTTCTCCCCTGACGCCGAACGACCTCGATTGGGTCCACGCCCAGGAGGTCGATCTGCATCCCTTCCCGTGGACACGGGGCAATTTCGCCGACTCGCTGACGGCGGGCCATGGCGCGTGGCTCATGCGCGTCGACAACGAGCGCGTCGGCTACGCAGTGGTACTCAAGGTGCTGGACGAGGCTCATCTGCTCAACATCAGCGTCGCTCGGGCCGCGCAGGGCAAGGGGCACGGCAGGGCGCTGCTGGAGTGGCTCCAGTTAACCGCAAAGCGGAATGGGGCGGGGCAGTTCTTCCTGGAAGTACGCCCGTCAAATCTCGCCGGGCTTGCCTTGTATCGCTCGCAGGGATTCGAACAGATCGGTCGACGCAAGGGCTACTACCCCGCGGCCGGGGGACGGGAAGACGCCATCGTGATGCGCCGGGAGCTCTGATTTCATGGCCCGTGCTGCCGCAAGGATCACGTCCCGGCGCGACGCCGTTCTGCGCGAGATGGGCCTCGGCCCGGTCTGGCGTCTGCGCACCGCTGTCGAGGAAGAAGCCCCCGCTCCGCCGGAAGCGTCGGCTGCGGCTCAACGTGAGTCTGCCTCACCGATCGCCCCAGACTTTGTGCCACACGCACGCGCGGTCGCAGACACACTGGTTTCGGCACAGGTCGTGCCGGCGGCACATGTCGCCGAAGCCATTGTGCCGCCACGCCATTCCGTTGCATCGCCTGCAGCATCCTCGCGGAACCGCGCTGGGACCGAGGACAGACCGCGCCCAACGACGCCCGCCGGTGTCGTGGCAATGCGTGATCCGGCCCGTTCCGAACGAATCGCGACACTGGACTGGACGTCCCTCGAGGCCGACATGCGAACGTGCTCCGCCTGCGTACTCTGCGAGCGCCGCAATCAGGCGGTCCCCGGCATCGGCGACCGCCACGCGAGCTGGATGTTCGTCGGAGAAGGGCCGGGCAGCGAGGAGGACCAGCGCGGTGAACCCTTCGTCGGCCAGGCGGGGAGGCTGCTCGACAACATGCTTGCAGCGATCGGCCTGCAGCGGGGGGAGGACGTCTACATCGCCAATGCGGTGAAGTGCCGCCCGCCGCACAATCGCACTCCGGCACCGGAGGAGATCAGCAGCTGCCGTCCGTACCTCGAGCGTCAGATCGCGCTCGTGCAACCCACGGTGCTGGTCGCGCTCGGACGTCCCGCCGCGCTGGCGCTGCTCGAGAGCGAAGTCAGCATCGGCGCCGCGCGCGGGCGCAGTTTCGACTACAAAGGCATTCCGGTGGTGGTGACCTACCACCCCGCCTACCTGCTGCGCAATCCGCAGGACAAGGGCAAGGCGTGGGCCGATCTCTGCCTCGCACGCCGTATCGTGGCAGAGCGGAAACGGGGCGCGGCGAGCAACTGAAGCCCGCGCGATCCGCCCTTAGTGGGCGCGGTCTTCAAGCAGGGAGACGTTGTCGAACTCGCGCTGGTTGGCCTCATGGCGGCGCTTGACCATCAGCATCGTTCCGGCGACGAAGAGGCCGAACAGCACGATCACGACGTCGATCGACAGGCCGAACATGATCAGCAGGGCATAGGTGCCGGTCATCACCAGTATCGACAGGTTCTCATTGAAGTTCTGCACCGCGATCGAATGGCCCGCACCCATCAGGATGTGCCCGCGGTGCTGGAGCAGGGCGTTCATCGGCACCACGAAGAAGCCGGCCAGCGCGCCGACGACCACCATCAGCGCCATGGCGACGGTTGTGTTGGTGACGAAGATCATCGAGATCACGCCGATACCCATCGCGATGCCGAGCGGAATCACCCGCACGGCCTTGCGCAACGTGACGTAGCGCGCAGCCAGGATGGATCCGACTGCAACACCGACTGCAACGACGCCCTGCATCATCGAGGCCTGTGACAGGCTCATGCTCAGGTTGTGCTCGGCCCACTTGATCACGATGAACTGCAGCGTAGCCCCGGCGCCCCAGAACAGCGTCGTCACCGCGAGCGAAATCTGCCCGAGCTTGTCGCGCCACAACAGGTGCAGACAGTGGTTGAAGTCATGCAGCAGGTATAGCGGATTGTTCTTCAGCGGCTTGTGGTCGACGCCGGTATCCGGGATGTAGAAGTTGAAGCCCGCGGCGATCAGGTAGAGCGAACCGATGACCAGTACGCCAGCCTCGAACGGCGTATCGACGAAGGGAAGGCCGAGGCCCATGAGGAAGCCCGCAACGTCGCCACGAATCATGAGGCCACCCATCACCGTGCCGATGATGATGGCGCCAACCGTCAGACCCTCGATCCAGCCGTTTGCGACGACCAGCAGGCGGTGCGGCAGGTACTCGGTGAGAATGCCGTACTTGGCCGGCGAGTAGGCTGCTGCGCCGAGCCCGATAATGGCGTAGGCGAACAGGGGATGGACGCCAAGGAAGAGCATCAGACAGCCGCCGATCTTGATCGTGTTGCTGATCAGCATCACGCGCCACTTCGGCATCGAGTCGGCAAAGGCGCCGACGAAGGCGGCCAGCGCCACGTAGGAAACGGTGAAGAACAGCTTGAGCAGGGGCTCGTATTCCGAAGGGGCGGCCATGTCCCGCAACAAGGCAATGGCGACGATGAGCAGGGCGTTATCCGCAAGCGCAGAAAAGAACTGCGCCGCCATGATGATGTAGAAGCCGAACGGCATCGTGTGGACCGGGCAACAAGTTGTCGGGAGCGCGGTTTATAACACGAAGCCTTGACGCCTGCGCTGACGTGGATCACGCAGAATGAGGACCGTGTTTTCCGGGGTGTGCAAGGGCGTACTGGTTTATGATCTAATTCACACAATAAATCATACTTATCTACACCATGGCTGATCGCAGACTTCAGGTATTCCATGCCGTGGCCAAGCACGGCTCATTCACCCGTGCCGCCGAGCATCTCTACATGACGCAGCCGGCCGTCACCTTCCAGATCAAGCAGTTGGAGGAACACTTCGACACCCGTCTGCTCGATCGCGGCCACGGCAAGATCACGTTGACGCCCGCAGGTGAGCTGGTGCTCGCCTACGCCGAGCGCATTCTCGGCCTATCGGCGGAGCTCGATTCACGCGTCTCCGAAATGACCGACGAGCTCGCCGGCCAGATCAAGATCGGCACCAGCACCACGATCGCCGCCTACTGGCTGCCGACCATCCTCGAAGGCTTCAAGCGCAAGTACCCGCGGGTGCTGCCGCGCGTCGTGGTCGGCAATTCGAAACTGACCGAGGACAGCGTCGCGGCACGCGACCTCGACATCGGGCTCATCGAAATCGTCACCGAGCAGCACACCATCGAGCGCCGTAGCGCCGCACGCGACGAACTCATGGTCATCTGCAGCCCGGACCATCCGCTGGCCAAGTTCGACAAGCTGACCGCCAAGGACCTGGTTGGCCATCCCTTCATCGACCGCGATCCTGGCAACGGCATCCGCCAGATCGCCGACGAGTTCTTCGAGGCCGCTGGCATCGCCGGCAGCGAGATCACCCTGTGCGCCGAAGTCGGCAGCCTGGCCACGATCAAGCAACTGGCCGCCGCCGGCCTCGGGTTCGCGATTGCCTCCGAACGCGCGATTCGCCGCGACGTGGCCGAGGGCCGCCTCGCCGCCATCCGCCTCGAACCGCGCATCTACACGCCGCTGGAAGTGATCGTACCGCGCGACAAGTTCCGTTCGCGCCTGATCACGGCCTTTGCCGACTATGCATGCGACGAGTTCGCACGCATGGCGCAGGACAAGGATACCGTGAGCTGATGGCGAAGGCGAAGTCGGCCTTCGTCTGTAGCGAATGCGGCGCGCAGGTGCCGCGCTGGCAGGGGCAGTGCCCCCAGTGCCACGCCTGGAACACCCTCAGCGAAACGATCATCGAGAGCGGCCCCTCCGCAGGGAGTCGCTTTGCCGCACTGGCCGGACAGACGAGCCGGCTGCAACCGCTGTCCTCGCTGCAGCCGCGCGAGGAACCGCGCCAGCCCACCGGTCTGGACGAGTTCGACCGCGTGCTGGGCGGCGGCCTCGTCGCGGGCGGCGTCGTGCTGATCGGCGGCGACCCGGGCATCGGCAAGTCAACGCTGCTGCTGCAGGCCCTGTCAAACCTGTCGGCCGCGCACAAAGTGGTCTACGTCAGCGGCGAGGAGTCCGGCGAACAGGTGGCGCTGCGCGCGCATCGTCTGCAACTTCCGCCATCCGAGCTGCAGATGCTCGCCGAAATCAACCTCGAGCGCATCCTGCACACGCTGCGCGAATCCCGCCCGCGCGTGGCGGTCATCGATTCGATCCAGACGGTGTACTCTGAGGCCCTGCAGTCGGCCCCGGGTTCGGTCGCCCAGGTGCGCGAGTGTGCCGCGCAGCTCACGCGCTTTGCCAAGCAGAGCGGCACCAGCCTGATCCTGGTCGGCCATGTCACCAAGGACGGCACGCTCGCCGGCCCGCGTGTACTCGAGCACATTGTCGACACCGTGCTGTATTTCGAGGGCGACACGCATTCGAGCTTCCGTCTGATCCGCGCTTTCAAGAATCGCTTCGGCGCGGTCAACGAGCTCGGCGTGTTCGCCATGACCGAGCGCGGGCTGCGCGGCGTATCCAACCCGTCGGCGATCTTCCTGTCGCAGCATTCGCAGCAGGTCGCAGGCAGCTGCGTGCTGATCACGCAGGAGGGCACGCGTCCGCTGCTGGTCGAGGTGCAGGCGCTGGTCGATGCCTCGCAGAGCCCCAATCCGCGGCGGCTGTCGGTCGGCCTCGAGCCGACCCGGCTGGCCATGCTGCTCGCGGTCATGCACCGCCATGCAGGGGTGGTGTGCTTCGATCAGGACGTGTTCGTGAATGCGGTGGGTGGGGTCAAGATCACCGAGCCGGCGGCCGACCTGGCCATCCTGTTCGCAATCGTGTCCTCGCTACGCGACCGTCCGCTGCGCCGCGGCCTGGCGGTGTTCGGCGAGGTCGGCCTGGCCGGCGAAATCCGCCCGGCGCCGCGCGGGCAGGAGCGCCTCAAGGAGGCGGCCAAGCTCGGCTTCGACGTCGCGATCGTGCCCAAGGCCAACGCCCCCAAGCAGGCCATCGACGGCCTGAAGGTCATCGCCGTTGACCGCGTCGAGGAAGCGCTGGAGAAGATGCGCGAGCTGGAGTAGGGCGCAGCTTGCGCCCCATCTCCCGCCAGACTCAGAAGCTGTAGGTCGCGCGCACGCCGCCGTAGAGGCTGCGTTCGGGGCCCGGCTCGTAGTAGCGCCCCTGCGCATCGCCAACGATCACCGAGCCGATGTGCTCGCGGTCGAACACGTTGTCGAGGCGCAGCAACTGGGCGAACGTCCAGGGGCCGGATTTCTGCTCGGCCGACAGCCTCAGATTCACCAGCGTATAGGCCGGCGCGGGCCTGGCATCGTTGAGGTCGTTGACCTCGACCTTGCTGCGCTAGATCGCCTCGGCCGCGACTGTCAGGCCACTGCGCACGGACCACGCCAGCTCGCCAAACACGCTCACCTCAGGGATGCCGGGAATGCGGTTGCCGGAAGGCACGGTGGTGCCGCGGCTCACGAAGGCGTCGTCATAGCGTGCATCCAGCCAGGTCACAGCCCCTCGTGCGACCAGACCGGCCTGCAGTTCCGATTCCACCGACAGCTCGACGCCCTTGCGCTTGGTCTTGCCCGCGTTGGTGTAGCTGGTACGCCCGCCGGACGACTCGGCAACGACGATCTCGTCGTCCGTTCCGATCTGGAAGAGCGCGACATTCACGCGGGTCGCATCACCCACGATCGCCTTGAGGCCGACTTCGGCCTGTTTGCTGGTCGAAGGTTTCAAGTCGAAATTGAAGCCGGTGCTCGGCGATGCGTACGAAAGCTCGTTCAGCGTCGGCGTCTCGAAGCCCTCGCCGTAGCTCGCATAAACGTTTACGGCCGGGCTCAGCGCGTACGCGACCCCGAGGGCAGGCGTCGTTTCGCTGTACGAGACCGAGCCGCTGTCGTCGCCATTGCCGGGCACGATGTAGCGGTCGTCGACCTTGAAGCGCACCTTGGAGTGGCGCACGCCGGCGGTCCACAGCCAGTCGCCTTGCTTCCATTGGGCCTGCAGGTAGGGATCGGTGCTCGTGATCGTGTCAGTCTCGTTGCGCCTCAGCGTCCCCTTGACGCCCAGCACGCTGCCGATGAAGTTCTGGTAGCCGCGACGCGCGTCCTCGGCTTCGTCGTAGTCGATACCCGCCGTCACGGTCAGCAGGCCGGTGCCCAGGTTGCGCTCCGCGATCCAGCGCGCGCCACCGCCAAAGAAGTCTCGGTCGAAATCGACGACGCCCCCGGCATGGCGCGGCGCGGCCTGCGGCCCGGTCGGGATGGACTGATACTGTGTCACGCTGCGCGTGCCGGAATAGGCCGAGAGCTGCAGGCGGTCCCGGCCGAAACGGCGCTCATAGGTCACGCCGCCCTGCAAATGGTCGATGCTCTTGCGGGTGTTGTTGTCGAGGGCGACCTGTTCCACCCCGCGCGGATCACGCTTGTAGGTCTCCCAGGTGACGCCCAGCGGGTCTTCGGTGTCCTTCTGGCGCAAGCCGCTGCCCACCAGCGTGAGCTTGCTGTCCTCGTCCGGCCGCAAGGTGATCTTGGCGAAGCCCTGGTCGCGACGCGCCTCGCTGTGGTCACGATAGCCGTCGGTGTCCAGACGCGAAGCGTCGAGCACGAAGCCGACGCCGTTCTTCTCGCCTTCGGTCCCGAGACCGAAACGCGTCGTACCCCACGACCCGGCAGTCACGCCACCGGTGATGCGCGGCGGGCCTTCACCGTCGCGCGAGAAGAGCTGGATAACGCCGCCCGCGTGGTTGCCATACACGGTGGAGAAGGGGCCGCGCAGCACCTCGATGCGCTCGGCGGTGTCGAGATTGAAGGTCGCCGCCTGCCCCTGTCCATCGGGATTCGAGGCCGGAATGCCGTCGGCGATGAGCTTCACCCCACGCACGCCAAAGGCCGCACGTGCGCCGAAACCGCGCACCGAGATCTGCAGATCCTGCGCGTAGTTCTGGCGGTTCTGGATCACGAGGCCCGGCACGCCGTTGAGCGCCTCCGAGACGTTTACGCGCAGGTTGCCCTCCTGGGTGCCGCGCATATCAACGACGTCGACGGAATACGGCAAGTCGAAGCTCTCGGTCTCGACCCGGCTACCGGTGACGACGACCGGATTGAGCATCACCGGCGTTGCAGCCGCATCCTGCGCGGCCGCCGGCGCGACGCACAGCAAGCTGGACGGGAGAAGGGCAGCCGCAACGAGACGGGGCAGGGGCTTCAAGGCGGGCGCGCGTTGCATGGCGATTTCTACTCCAATAGGGTGTTGGCCGATTTTGGACTTCTGTGCCCCCGCTTACATCATCCCCATCGGGAGTCGGCACTAGCGATTTTCATGAGCACAGCCAGCCACGGCCTCGAAATGACCATTTCGATCGAAGCTGCGCAGTGCTTCAATGATCGCCCGGCTCATGGCAGTCTCGAACGGGCTATGTCCCGCGCCGTCCACGAAGACCAGCCGGCTGCCCGGCACCGCCCGGTGCAGGCGCCACGCATTGACCGGGCGGCATACCAGGTCGAGACGGCCGTGCAAAATGCAGACCGGCATCACGGCAAGGCGGTTCGCCATGCCGAGCAAGGCCTCGTCACCAAGGAAGCACGCGTGCGCCAGGTAGTGAGCTTGCACCCGATACTTGTCGATGGCGGCCTGCAGCGCCGGGACGTCCAGTTCGGGCAGGGCTGGCGGCGCCATGCCGGGTGCCCCCACTGCGGCTTCCCAGGCCATCCAGGCCCTTACCGCCTGTGCGGCGAGGTTCGGGTCAACCGCATGGACCGCCGCCAACAGTTGCGCCGCGACGCGCTCCGGCGTGGCCGCGCCGACACCTTCGATCAGCTGCGTCCACGCTTCGGGTGCCAGGGCTCCGGCGCCCTGGAAGAACCAGTCAATGTCTTCGCGACCGGTCAGGAAGATGCCGCGCAACAGCGCGCCGAGACAGCGCGCAGGATGGCTTGCGCAGTAGGCGACACCGAGGCTAGCCCCCCACGACCCGCCCACCACCAGCCAGGCATCGATGCCCAGGTGGGCACGCAGCAACTCGATGTCTGCGATCAGGTGCGGCGTGGTATTTGCGGCGAGCCCGCCCCGGGGCAGGCTGCGTCCGCAGCCGCGTTGGTCGAACAGCACCACCCGGAAGCGCTCGGCATCGAACAACTGCCGGTGCCGCGGGCAGCAGCCACTGCCCGGGCCGCCATGCAGGAACACCACCGGCAGGCCGTCCGGGTTTCCGCACTGCTCGTAGTAGAGACGATGCCCGTCGCCCACCGCGAGCATGCCGGTGTCGAACGGCTCGAGCGGCGGAAACAGGACAGCCTCCGTCTCGACGCCCGCAAGGGCGGGCTCGCCAACTGGGGCGGAAACGGAATCGCAAGCGCTGCCTGCGTGGTTGTCAGTCCTTGGGGTGCCAGACTTCTTGCTCATGTGTCGATCTTAGGCGCTCGACAGGTGTCGCAGGGCGTCGAAAGCGCATCTCATGAAAATCATGAGGCCAGGTTCCACGTCCTCACGATGCCTCACACCGGCAACTCCCCCATGATGCATCGCGTGGCCTTGCCCGACAGGGCCACGAAAACCAACACCGACAGGAGACACATCATGAAATGGGAAACCCCGGCCGCCTGCGATTTTCGTTTCGGCTTTGAAATCACGATGTACATCGCCAACCGCTGATCCAGGCCGACAGGGCGGCTCCTCGGAGCCGCCCTGTCACGTTTACCGGAGGTCGCGTGAGGATTCACGTACTGGGCTCTGCCGCCGGCGGCGGTTTTCCGCAGTGGAACTGCAACTGCACGAACTGCGACGGCGTGCGCAAGGGCCGCATCCGCACTTCGGCACGCACGCAGTCGTCGATCGCCGCCAGCGGCGACGGTGAGAGCTGGGTGCTGTTCAACGCTTCACCCGACGTACTGCAGCAGATCCGCAGCTTCCCGGCGCTGCAACCGGCGCGTGCGCTGCGCGACACGGCGATCGCCGCGATCGTGCTGATCGACGCCCAGATCGACCACACCACCGGCCTCTACATGCTGCGCGAACATCGCAAGCCCTGGCCGGTGTGGTGCACGCCCGGCGTGCGCGAGGACCTGTCGGTCGGCAACCCCATCTTCGGCGTACTGGCGCACTACGCCGGCGTCGACTGGCGCGCGCTGCCGCTCGACGACCGCTTCTCCATCGACGGCGCCCCGGGTCTCGCCTTCGAGGCCTTGTCGCTGACCAGCAATGCGCCGCCGTACTCCCCGCACCGCGATAAGCCGCAACCCGGCGACAACATTGGCGTCACGCTCGTCGACGCGACAAGTGGCAAGCGGGTTTTCTATGCGCCGGGGCTGGGCGAAATGGAAGCCCATGTGTGGACCGCCATGCAGCGCGCCGACTGCGTGCTCGTCGACGGCACGCTGTGGACCGACGACGAGATGATCCGCCTCGACGCCTCGTCCAAGACCTCGCGCGCCATGGGTCACCTGCCGCAGTCCGGCCCGGGCGGCATGCTCGAATGGCTGGAGCAGTTGCCGCAAACCACACGCAAGATACTGATTCACATCAACAATACCAACCCCATCCTCGACGAGGACAGCCCGCAGCGCGCCGAGTTGAGCGCCCGCGGCATCGAGGTCGCTTTTGACGGCATGGAGATCGCCCTGTGAACGCCCGCATGCAGACCGCCGCACCGCCCGAAGCTGCCCACGCCGAACTCCTCTCCGCCCGCGGCGCCGGCGCCGGCGACCTGCCGCCCTGGAGTGCAGAAGAATTCGAAGCCCTGCTGCGCGAGAAGGGCACGAGCTACCACATCTACCATCCGTTTCACGTGATGATGGCCGAGGGCAGGCTCACGCGTTCGCAGTTGCAGGGCTGGGTCGCGAACCGCTTCTACTATCAGATCGCCATTCCGGTGAAGGACGCCGCGATCCTGTCGAATTGCAGCGACCGCGAGATCCGCCGTGAGTGGATCCAGCGCATCCTCGACCACGACGGCTATGCTCAGTTGGGTGATGGCGGTGGCATCCACGACCCCGGCGGTATCGAGGCGTGGATCCGGCTGGGCGAGGCGGTGGGCCTCAGCCGCGACGACGTCACCTCGCTGCGCTACGTGGCGCCCGCAGCGCGCTTCGCGGTCGACGCCTACATCAACTTCGCCCGCCAGCGCCCGTGGCAGGAAGCGGTCGCCTCCAGCCTCACCGAACTGTTCGCGCCGCACATCCATCAGCAGCGCATCGACACCTGGCCGACGCAGTACCCCTGGGTCGACACCGCCGGCCTGCAGTACTTCAGGAACCGCCTCACCCAGGCGCGGCGCGACGTCGAGCACGGCCTGCGCTTCACGCTCGATTACTTCAGCCAGAGCCGCGCGCTGCAGCAGCGCGCGCTCGACATCCTGCAATTCAAGCTCGACGTGCTGTGGGCGCTGGCCGACGCAATCATGTTGAGCCAGTGCGAGGTGCACATTGCCGGACCGCGCGAACTGGGGGCGAGGGCGCAATGACCGAGGCCGCTGTTTTCAGCCCCGACGCCTACCCCCGCATCTCGCGCAAGTTCCGCCTGCAGTGGGAGGACGCGCAGCAGGCCTGGGTGCTGCTGTACCCCGAGGGGATGGTGAAGCTCAACCAGAGCGCCGGCGAGATCCTGCAGCGCTGCGACGGCACGCGCAGCACGCTCGACATCGTCGCCGACCTCGAACAGGCCTTCGCCACCACCGGGCTGCTCGCCGACGTGCAGGCTTTCCTCGGCATGGCAAGGCAGCAGCACTGGATCGAGGGCTGACATGAGCGCCCAGCACGCATCGCCGGCGTCGCCCGCATCGTCCCTAACGCCACCCGGGCCGCCACTGTGGCTGCTGGCCGAAGTCACCTACCGCTGCCCGCTGCACTGCGTGTTCTGCTACAACCCGGTCGATTTCGCCCATACGCCGGATGAACTTTCCACCGACGACTGGTTGCGCGTTCTGCGCGAGGCGAGGGCGGCCGGCAGCGTTCAATGCGGCTTCTCCGGCGGTGAACCGCTGTTGCGCGACGACCTCGAGGTGCTGGTCGCCGAGGCGCACCGGCTCGGCTTCTACACCAACCTGCTCACCTCCGGTGTCGGCCTCACGGAAGCACGGGCGAGGGCGCTGAAGGACGCCGGGCTGGACCACATACAGCTCTCCTTCCAGGATTCCACCAGGGAACTCAACGACTTCCTGTCGCACACCCGCACCTTCGACCTCAAGCAGAAGGTCGCGGCCATCATCAAGGACAATGGCTGGCCGATGGTGATGAACTGCGTGATCCATCGCCTCAACATCGACTACATCGACCACATCATCGACATGGCGGTGGAGCTCGATGCGGAGTACCTGGAACTCGCCAACAGCCAGTACTACTCCTGGGCACTGCTCAACCGCGACCAGCTGCTGCCCTCGCGCGAGCAGATCGAGCGCGCCGAACGGGTCACCAACGAACGCCGCCAGCGCTACGGCGATCGCATCCGCATCTTCTTCGTCGTGCCGGATTACTACGAGACGCGACCCAAGAAGTGCATGAACGGCTGGGGCAACGTGTTCCTCACCGTCACCCCCGACGGTACCGCCTTGCCCTGCCACACGGCGCGCATGCTGCCCGGGCTGTCCTTCCCCAACGTGCGCGACATGGACGTGCGCAGCATCTGGTCCGACTCCGAGGGCTTCAACCGCTACCGCGGCGACAGCTGGATGAAGGAGCCGTGCCGCACTTGTCCGGAGAAGGAAAAGGACCTCGGCGGTTGCCGCTGCCAGGCCTTCATGCTCACCGGCGATCCGGCTGCCGCCGACCCGGTGTGCGACAAATCGCCGTCGCACCACAAGGTGCTGGAAGCGGTCGATCGCGCCCAGCGCGGCGAACCGCTGCTGCGCGAGATGCCGCTGGTGTTCCGCGGGCCGGAGGAGTCGCGCCGGCGGCCGAAGCTGCATGGGGAGCCGATCGCGCAGGATCAGGACGCGGCACAGGCGCGGTAAGGGCCCGGCGACGGCTTGGCCCCGGGATCAGACTTCAATCAGCCCGCTCCGCACCGCGATCAGCGTCAATTCCGCAGCATTGCTCGCATTGAGCTTCTGCTTGATGTGATAGAGGTGCGTGCCCACCGTGCTGGGACTCAGGTTGTGGCTGCTCGCCACTTCCGATACCGAACGGCCCTGAGCAAGCTGGATGAAGACCGCGAATTCCTTCTCGGTCAGTGCCTCGAGCGGATCTGACGTTCCGCCGAGTTGCGCCAGCGCCAGTTGCGGCGCGAGCTCGGGGTCGAGGTAGCGCTTGCCACGCGCCACCTGGCCAACCGCACGGATGAACTCCTGCGGTTCGGCACGCTTGGACAGGTAGCCTGTCGCGCCCGCCTTCAGGGCGCGGCTCGGAATCTGGGCGTCCTCATGCGCGGAAAGCATCAGCACCCGCGCCTCCGGGGCATGCGCGCGCAGCCGCTCCAGCGCGGTGATGCCGCCGATGCCCGGCATGGACACATCCATCACCAGTGCGTCGGGCTTCAGCGCCAGGAACCGCGACACCGCGGCCTCGCCGCTGTCGGCTTCGCCCACCACCTGGGCGCCCGCACCCTCGAGCAGCAGGCGAAAGCCCATGCGCACGACGGCATGATCGTCGGCGAGCAGGATGCGCAGATTGTCCAGCGTCGAACCCAACTCAAGTCTCCCGTGTGCTGTCCCGATGCGGCAGGCGGGCACAGACGCTGAGCCCACCGCTCGGGGGCGATTCGAAATACAGCTCGCCGTGCAGTTCGCTGACCCGCTCCCGCATTCCCAGCACGCCAAAGCGATCAGGTGCTGCAGTGCCCGAGAACCCGCGCCCATTGTCGCGCACGCGCAGCTCGAGCATCGCACCGATGCGCTTCAGACTCACTTCCACCTGGGTCGCCCCTGCGTGCCGGGCAACATTGGTCAGGCTCTCCTGCAGCAGGCGCAGCACGGTCAGGGCCAGCTTCTCGGACAAGGGCGCGTTCAGGGTGCCGAGGTCGAGCACCACCTGAATGCTGGGATGGTGGTTGGACCATAAAGAACAGTAGTCGCGCACCGCATCGCCGATGGCGACATCGGCCACGGCGCTGCCGGGTCGCAGGCGCTGCAGGATGGAACGCACGCCGTCCTGCATCTGCCCGGTCATCGCCAGGATGGCCTGGGCGCTGCCGTGGATGGGCGGCAGCTGTTCGCTGCGCTGCATGATGGCGCCGGCGATAGCGCGCACGGCCGTGATCGACTGCCCCAGCTCGTCGTGCAGTTCGCGCGCAATGACGCGGCGCTCCTCCTCCAGGCGCGCGTGCAGTTCGCGCGAGAAAGCCTGATCCTGTTCGAGGCGGGCATTCTGCGCGCGCGTGCTGTCGAGGCTGTCGGCGAGGCGGTTGTAGCTGCGCGCCAGCAGGTCGACCTCCGCGACCGGGTAGGCCGGCAACCGGGTCTGGAAGTTGCCTTCCGCGCCACGAATGAGCGCATCGCGAATCTGCGCAAGCGGAGCGAGGGCACGGTCCAGTGCCGCGCGGCTGATGACCCAGCCAAGCACGAGCAGCGCGCAGGCCCAGCCGAGTCCGGCGACCACGTTGTCCCATGCATCGAGTACCGCACGCGACGCGTCCGGCACCATGCGGATGTGAAGTTCGCCGGCGGCGTAGTCGCGCGCGGCCAGTTCAGGCGTCAGCAACTCCGCGAACCAGGACGGCGCGAAGCGGCCCGCCTTGTAGGTCGGGGCGGGCGACACGTAGCGCAGCTCGCCCTCGGCGCCATAGACCTCAAGCTGGTTCGCCCGAACGCGGCCGACCGCGCCCAGGTGGGACATCAGCCGTGTCAGACCCTCGTCGCCGTCACGCACGGTTTCGTCGATCAGCACCACCAGCCATTGCTCGGCGACGCGACTCGCAGCCTGGATCTCCTCGTGGATCGCGTGGCGCGTCTCGCGCACCCAGGCGGTGCTGCCGACCACGAGGACGAGGGCGAGCAGGGCGGTGAGCACCAGCGTGACCCGGCTTCGCAGGGTGATCCTCGCGGCGGAGCGGGCGCCGGGCAGAGAACCGCGCTCGGGTGCGATGCCCGTCAGCCAGTGGATGAGCGACTTCATCGCGGCAGCCTCGCGCAAGGAGACTCAGCCCGCTGCGAGCGACGTCTTCCAATTGTTTCGACGGGCAAGGAGTGAGGAATACGTGACTTCATTTGCAGACATAAGCAGGGTTCATGCCGTGGCCTTCAGTCGCAGGCTGGCCCGGGCAAAGAATCGCCCGCCGCCACAGGTGCGCAACACGAAGGGCTCGGACTGCGCGAGTGCCGCCTGGCCGACGAGCCCCGGCCACGGCGCGTCGAAACAGTCCGGACACAGCAGGCTGGCTCGCCGCTCGTCGATCTCGAGCAGATTGCGTGCGACGCGGTTGCCGACCACCAACCGGCTTTCACGGTCGAAGACGGCCAGGGCCTCGAGCGGGCTGCCCAGTACCCCCGGGTGCGTATGGAAGCGGAGCATCAGGAATCCGCGTTCGTCGCTCTCGATCAGCCTGTGTTCGATGATGCCGGCGGTGGTCTGCAGCAGGGCGCCCGCATGGCTCAGGTTGTCGAAGGGTGCGGCAGACAGATCGAGGATGCCGAGCACGCCGCCCAGCGGCGCGAGAATGGGCGCGGTGATACCCATCACGATCCGGTTGCCCGCAAAGACGGCGAACGTGCCCGATTCCGCATCGTCCGCATCTGCGCCGGGGTGCGCACCAAACCCGGCCGCCGCGAGTCGGGACGCTTCGCGGGTTGGGGACGCCTCACGGGTTGAGGACGTTTCCCGGGAATGAGAGGCCGCCGGCCGCAGCGGGCCGACGACGCCGAGGACGAATCCCTGGCGGTCCGCCAGCAGCACGGTAAGCGATGGGCTGGCCAACTGCTGGTGCAGGCTTTCCATGGCCGGCATCGAGAACGCGAGCAAGCGCTCGTGCTCGGCATCGAGCACGTCGCTTGCAGCAAGAGGCGCCGGGGAACCGGTGTCTGCGACATGCTCGGTGTGATCTGCTCGGCTCATGTTGCGGGTCGTCCTGTGACGAGGGTTGCGACCCCCATCCGCAAGAGCAGCGTGGAGCGGTCGCAGCGTCGGCTATGCAGATTTCGTGCCGTTGCACTCGACTGTCGCGGGCGAGTCCTGCGGAGCATGGAGCAGCCAACGGGCTGTTTCAGGATTGAACACCTGCTCCCAATCGAAACAGGAGTCCCGGCGCGCGGGCCCGGCCGCTGGGCTCAGATCCGCCTCGACCTGCCTGAAATCACCGCCCGGTGCGCCTTTCGGCACGTTTACTGCTAAGTCCAGGCAATGGCTGGCGCCGTTTCCCGCGCGCCGAAGCTGACGACACGAATCCGGGAGGGGGCATGCGCACGATGTTTCGGGCCTGGCTGGCCATGCTGGTGATTTCCTGCGCGTTCAGCGCGGCGTCATCGCGCGCGGCGGAGCTGCCGACGATCCGCGTCGGTGTGCTGCAGTTCGGCACCGTCAGCTGGGAACTCGAGGCCATGCAGCGTGCGGGGTTCGACACCCGGGCCGGCATCCGGCTGCAGGTGGTGCCGCTAGCGCTGAAGGATGCGGCCAACGTCGCCATGCTCGGCAGCGCGGTCGATGTCATCGTCAACGACTGGATCTGGGTCGCCCGCCAGCGTGCCGAAGGGCGAGATTTCACCTTCGTACCGTACTCGCTCGCAGTGGGCGGCATCATGGTCAGGCCCGATGCGGGCATCCGGGGCTTTGCCGATCTGCGCGGCAAACGCCTCGGCATCGCCGGCGGCCCCCTCGACAAGAGCTGGCTGCTGCTGCGCGCCTATGCGCGCCGTACGGTGGGCGAGGATGCGGCACAGTGGCTCAAGCCCGACTTTGTCGCGCCGCCGCTGCTCAACGAGCTGATGTTCAAGGGCGAACTGCCCGCGGGCCTCAACTTCTGGCATTACGCCGCCCGGCTGCAAGCCGCGGGCATGGTGCCGCTGCTCAGCATGGAAGAGATTCTCGCGACGCTCGACGTCAAGGCCGAGTTGCCGCTGGTGGGCTGGGTGTTCCGCGAGCAATGGGCCGCCAGCAATGCGGCCGCGATCCGGGGCTTCCTGCAGGCGTCGGCCGAAACGAAACGCCTGCTGCGCGAGTCGGACGAAGCCTGGCTGGCGCTGCGCCCGTCGATGAAGGTCGATGACGACGCCACCTTCGTGGCGCTGCGCGAGGGCTACCGCGCTGGCATTCCCGCCGCCAAGATGGGCGAGGCCGAAGAGGCCGCACGCAAGGTATTCGACATCCTCGCCGCAGAAGGCGGCACCGCGCTGGTGGGCAATGCGCGCAGCCTGGCGGCCGGCACATTCTGGACGGAGCACGCGGATCGGTGACGGTCAAGGCACAGTACGAACCCCGCATGTCAGCCCAGCCGCACCAGAGGGCCAGCACACAGGCACCCGCCAGTGAATCCCCGCCTGCCCGCAGGGATGCGCTGACCCGGTTTGCCTCGCTGCTGGTCTTCGTGCTGGTCTGGCATGTGGCTGCGCTCGCCGTCGAGTCCTCCACGCTGCCGCCGCCGCTCACGGTGTTCGAGCGCATCGTGGCCGAAACCGTTTCGCTTGCGCTGCCCGAGCACCTGGCGACCACCTTGTCGCGCGTCGTCATCAGCTTCGGCGCGGCGATGCTCATCGGCACCGCCATCGGCATCGCCATGGGGCACTGGCGCCGGCTCGACCTGTTCCTCGATGGCTGGCTGGTGCTCGGGCTCAACATCCCGGCGCTGGTGACCATCATCCTGTGCTACGTGTGGTTCGGCCTCAACGACGCCGCCGCCATCATCGCCGTCGCCATCAACAAGATCCCGACGGTGGTGGTCACGGTGCGCGAGGGCGCGCGCGCGATCGATCCGCGACTGATGCAGGTAGCGAGCGCCTACCGCCTGTCGCGCTGGCGAACCTTCACGCGGGTCTATCTGCCGCAGCTGCAGCCCTACCTGATGGCGGCCGCACGTTCCGGCCTGTCGCTGATCTGGAAGATCGTGCTGGTGGTGGAGCTGCTCGGCCGCAGCAACGGCATCGGCTTCCAGCTCAACGTGTTCTTCCAGTTCTTCGACATCACCGGCATCCTGGCCTACACGCTGGTGTTCGCTGCCATCGTGCTGCTGGTCGAGGCGCTGGTGCTGCGCCCGCTGGAACGGCGCGTCACGCGGTGGAGGGGCTGACCGTGCTCGAGATCGACATCGCGCGCAAGTCCTACCCGGATCGCGGCGGCCAGCCCCATCTGGCCCTCGAAGCCCTGCGCATGCGGGTGCGTCCCGGCGAGTTCGCCTGCGTCGTCGGCCCCTCGGGCTGCGGCAAGAGCACGCTGCTCAACCTGGTGGGCGGGCTGGATGCGGATTTCCAGGGTCGCATCGCGCTCGACGGACAACCGCCAGCCGGGGGTGTCGGCTTCATGTTCCAGGAACCCCGGCTGATGCCCTGGCTGACCGTGCTCGACAACGTGCGGCTGGTGCTGGGCGACGACCCCGGCGGTCCGGAACGGGCGCGCCAACTGCTGGCGGCGATGGAGCTCGGTGACGTCCTCGACGCCTTCCCGGGGCGCTTGTCCGGCGGCATGCAGCGTCGTGTGGCACTGGCGCGCGCCTTCGTCATCGAGCCGCGACTGCTGCTGATGGACGAGCCTTTCGTGTCGCTCGACGCGCCGACGGCCGACCGCCTGCGCACCATGCTGGTCGAGATCTGGCGCGAACGTCAGACCACGGTGCTGTTCGTCACCCACGACCTGCGCGAAGCGCTCGCGCTCGGCGACCGGGTGTTCTTCCTGTCGGGCGCGCCGGCGCGGGTGGTGCTCGAACTGCCGGTCAGGCTCGACCGGCCACGCAGCCCGGCCAATCCGGCTGTGCAGGCGCTGCAACAGGCGGTGCTCGAACGCCATCCCGAGTTGCTGGCGGGGCTGGCCAACGCCGCCGACGATGCAATCGAGGAGACCGAGCTTGAGCAGCCCTGAACTCCACGCAACATCCACACGCCCGCCCGCGACCGCTGTCGCCGCCAACGCAGCGCCGCGCGCCGACTGGCTGCTGCAAGTCGCGGACGTGCGCAAGTCCTATGGCCCGCGCGCGGCACTCAATGGCGTCAGCCTCGCTGTCGCGCCGGGCGAGTTCGTCGCGCTGCTGGGGCCCAACGGCGCGGGCAAGAGCACGCTTTTCCAGCTTCTCACCGGGCTGTTCAATGCCGACGCCGGCCAGGTGCGGGTGTGCGGCCACGACATGCGACACGAACCCGTGCGGGCGCTCGGTCGCATCGGCGTGGTGTTCCAGCAGATGACGCTCGATCTCGACCTGACGGTCGAGGCCAACCTCCTTTTCCATGCCCGCCTGCACGGCCTCGGTCGCCGCGAGGGCCATGCCCGGATTGCCGACGCGCTGCAACGCCTGGGGCTGACAGAGCGTGCGCGCGATCGCGTGCGCGAACTGTCCGGCGGCAATCGGCGCAAGGTGGAACTGGCGCGAGCCCTGATCCATCGCCCGGCCGTGCTGCTGATGGACGAAGCCACCGTGGGCCTGGACCCGGCCTCGCGCCGCCACCTGCTGGATGAGGTGCTGGCCCTTCGCACGCACGGTGTCGCCGTGCTGTGGGCCTCGCATCTGGTTGATGAAGCCGAGGCGGCCGATCGCGTGATCGTGCTGCACAAAGGAAGGATTCTGGCGGAAGGATCGCCGCAGGCGTTGGTCGACACCACCGGTGCCGACTCGCTCGCGGCAGCCTTCCTGCAGATGACGGGCGGCACGGATGCAGCAGCCGTGACTGCCGAGTAGGACCACGGCGCCAGCCGAAAACCGACCACCACCGAGGAGACAATCACAATGAACGACAAACGACCCGCCGCCACCGTCAAACGCATCGTCGGCGTACTTTCCGCCGTAATGCTGTTTTCCCTGCCGATGAGTGGGGCAGTGGCCAAGGACACCGGCTACATCTTCGTCAGCAGCGAAAACGACAACGCGGTGACAGTGCTGGACGGCAAGTCCCACGCGGTGGTCAAGACCATCGCGACCGGCGAGCGCCCGCGCGACATGAAGCTCAACGCCGCACGCGACAAGCTCTACGTGATCGCCTCCAACTCCGAGCGTGTCGACATCATCGACATCGCCAAGCTGGCGGTGGAGCGCTCGGTGGATGTCGGCGAGGACCCCGAGATGTTCGACATCAGCAAGGACGGCAGCCGCTTCTACGTCTCGAACGAAGAGGACGCCAAGGTCTCGGTGATCGACATCGCCGGCAACAAGGTGCTGGCCGAGATCGAGGTGGGCGAGGAACCCGAGGGCGTGATGATCAGTCCCGACGGCAAGAAGCTGTACGTCACCTCCGAGGTCGCCAACATGGTGCACGTCATCGACACCGCCACCAACGAGGTCAAGGCCAACATCGTCGTCGGCAACCGCCCACGCCGCTTCGCCGCCACGCCGGACGGCAGCGAGGTCTGGGTGACGAACGAACTCGGCGGCTCGGTCACCATCCTTGATGGCGTAAAGGACGAGATCAAGGGCACCGTCTCCTTCGCGCCCAAGGGCTTCCGCGCCGACGACGTGACACCGGTTGGCATCACGATGACGCGCGACGGCAAGACCGCCTACGTCACACTCGGCCGTGCCAACCACTTCGCGGTGGTCGACGTCGCCAGCCGTACGGTCAAGGACTACGTGCTGGTCGGCCAGCGCGCCTGGGGTGCGACGCTGAACCGCGACGAGAGCCTGCTGTTCGTGGTCAACGGCCTGTCGGACGACGTGTCCATCGTCGATACCAGGACCAACAAGGTCATCAAGTCGGTGCCGGTCGGCCGCGTGCCGCATACGGCCGTGATCGACGACTGACCTGCATCTGTCCTGCATCGCCCCCCGGTGGGTGCGGTGCAGGACACCCCGTGCCCACACCGGGCTGCGAATGCACTCCGGATTCCCAACGACCCGCCCAGAGGCCGCACCATGTCTCTTCGCCGACTGATCCACGCCAGCGCCTTCGCCGCTGCCACCCTGTGCGCCAGCCTGCCGGCTGCCGCCGAGACCGTCCGTTTCGGTTTCCTCGAACTCGACCGCAACCCCGCCTATGACGACAAGCGCACCTTCTTCCGCACGCTGTCGCAGCCGCTCGGGTCGCCGGTCGTCGGCGCCGAGGTCGCCCTGCGCGAATCGCGCTTCGTCGGCCAGGCGCTGAAGGTGGATTTCGCGCTCGAACGCGCCAAAGGCGCCGACACCGCCGCGCTGATCGCGGAGGCGAGCAGGCTGCAGGCAGGCGGCGTGCGCTACTTCCTGGTCGACGCGCCCGCTGCGGTGGTCGCCGAGTTGGCCAAGGCCACCCGCGGCAGCGAGATGGTGCTGTTCAACGTGTCGGCGGCCGACGACGCACTGCGCCAGGCTCAATGCCAGCCCCATCTGTTCCACACCTTGCCGAACCACGCCATGCAGACCGACGCGATGGCGCAGTACCTGGTGTCGCGCAAGTGGCGTTCGGTGCTGCTGCTCGAAGGCCCGCTGGCCGACGACAAGCTGATCTCGGCCGCGTTCGAGAACTCGGCCAAGCGGCTCGGCATCAAGATCGTCGACAAGCGGCAATTCGTCCTGAGCAACGATCCGCGCCAGCGCGAGCAGGGCAACGTGGCGCTGCTGACCGCCGGCAAGGACTACGACGCCATCTTCGTCGCCGATTCGGATGGCGAATTCGCCCGCACCGTGCCTTACCGCGCCGTGCTGCCGCGCCCGGTGGTGGGCGCCGAAGGCCTTGTGGCGGAAGCCTGGCACTGGGCCTGGGAACGCCACGGCGCGCCGCAACTCACCAGCCGCATGGTGAAGCAGGGCGATCGCCACCCTTCGAGCAGGGACTGGGCGGCGTGGGTCGCGGTGAAGGCCGTCGTCGAATCCGTGGTGCGGACGAACAATGCCCCCTTTGCGCAGCAGGTCGCGTACCTGGCCGGCGAGGAGATCACCATCGACGGCTTCAAGGGCAACAAGCTGGGGTTCCGGCCCTGGGATCGCCAGCTGCGTCAACCGCTCCTGATTGCGACCCACAACGCCGTCGTGGAGCGTGCGCCGATCCAGGGCTTCCTGCACCAGACCAACAACATGGACACCCTCGGCTTCGACCAGCGCGACAGCCAGTGCAAGCCCTGACTCGCAAGCAGCGTCATATACGCAGTCATACCCCGTCCATCGAATCCGCCGGAGCCACCCGATGAACCTGCGCCATGCGCTGCTCGCCCTGCAGGCCGTCACCAGCCGCGAAGTTGCCAAATTCGTCCGCCAGGGCGGGCGGCTGGCGTCTGCGCTGGTGCGACCGCTGCTGTGGCTGGTTGTGTTCGCCGCAGGTTTCCAGAACGTGTTCGGCGTGTCGATCATCCCGCCGTACGAGACCTACATCCCGTACCAGACCTACATCGTTCCGGGCCTGCTCGGCATGGTGCTGCTGTTCAACGGCATGCAGTCCTCGCTGGCCATGGTCTACGACCGCGAGATGGGCGTGATGCGCCTGCTGCTGACGGCGCCGCTGCCGCGCTGGTACCTGCTGTTCTGCAAGCTGCTGGCCGGCACGCTGCTGTCGGTGCTGCAGGCCTACGTTTTCCTGATCATCGCCGCGCTGTTCGATGTCGGCGTACCGCTGTCGGGCTGGCTGTACGCGCTGCCGGTGCTCGTACTTGCGGGGATGATGCTGGGTGCGCTCGGCCTGCTGCTGTCCGTGCATGTGAAGCAACTGGAGAACTTCGCCGGCACCATGAACTTCGTGATCTTCCCGATGTTCTTCCTGTCGCCTGCGCTGTACCCGCTGTGGAAGCTCGAGGAGTCCGGCGCCACGGTGATCCATTTCCTCGCCACCTGGAACCCTTTCACCCACGCCGTCGAAGCCGTGCGCTTCGCGCTCTACGGCCAGTGGTCGCCGCAATCGCTGGCAATCGTCGCCGGCTGCCTCGCGGCCTTCTTCACGCTTGCTGCCTGGGGCTACGACCCGCAGCGCGGCATGCTCAAGCGCAGTGGCGGCAAGCCCGGCTAGGTGCCGTTCGGACCCACCATTCCAACCCGACACTCGGTCCCCGTCCGCAGCCCGAATGGCACGCCGCTTGCATCGCATCCACCGTCGGCGCGGTCGACACCCCGAGGACACACAATCAGAACGGAGGAGCAATGGGCGTAAGCAAGAGGCAATTCCTGCTGCTGGTACTGGGCACAGCGCTGGCCGGCACGGCATCCGCACACGGGCCGTCGCGGCTCAAGGTCGAACTCGGCATCGACATCGCCGCGCCGGCCGACAGGATCTGGGCCCGCATCGGTAACTTCCAGGACATGTCCTGGCATCCGGCGGTGGCCAGCTCCAGCGGCAACGGCGGCAACGCAGCCGAGGCCACGCGCGTGCTGGTTCTGAAGGGCGAGGGCAATCCGACGATCGAGGAGGCACTGCGTCGGCACGACGCCGCCGGGATGAGCTACGCGTACAAGATCACCAAGGTCGATCCCGCGGTGCTGCCGGTCAATAACTACGCCTCGACGCTGTCGGTGGAGTCGGTGGGCGAGGGCAAGAGCCGGGTCTCGTGGAAAGGCGCCTTCTACCGCGGCTATCCCAACAACGACCCGCCGCCCGAACAGAACGACGATGCCGCGATCAAGGCCGTCACCGGCGTTTACCAGAGCGGACTGGATGCACTGAAGGCGGAGTTCGAGGGTGGCGCCAAGTGAACGGAACGCGCCAGAAATAGGGGAGGGCGGCATGACTGCTCAGTCCGCCCTGAGTGGCACCGTTTGTCATCGGATGGCATCGCGGAAAGGGCGGACATGGATTGCTCTGCTGCTGCTTGCGTGTGGCGGCCCGTCCGCCGCCGCACCCACCCTCCACGCGATGGACCGCCCCATCGCCGTCGTGACCACCCAGTCCGACGATGCGGTCTCCCTCGTGTCGCTGGACGAGATGCGCACGCTTGCGACCGTGACGGTCGGCGGCAAGCCTGCGGGCGTGGCGGTCGACTGCATACGCCGGCGCGCCTACGTGAGCAGTCCCGAAGGGGGCTACGTGTCGGTCCTCGATCTCGAACAAGCAGCCTTGGATTCACGCCTGCAACTGGGCGGCGGACCGCTGGGCATTGCGCTCGCGCCCGATGGCCGCACACTGTACGTGGCCGACTGGCACGGCCACCGCATCCACGTGATCGATACGGGCGTGCTGCAAGTGCGACAGACGATTCCGACCGGGCTTTCGCCCTCGGGGCTGGCGGTTTCACCCGACGGTCGGTTGCTCGCCAGCGCCGACCGCGACAGTGACCAGGTGTCGCTGTTCGACACAGGCAGTCTGGAACGCCGTGCGGTCATCTCGACCGGCCAACGCCCCTTCGGGCTGGGGTTCTCGCCGGACGGGCGCTGGCTGATCACTGCGGACGTTGCCTCCGACAGCGCCACCGTCATCGAGGTCGCGACCGAAAGGGCGGCCCACCGCCTGCAGGCCGGCGAACGCCCCTATGGGGTCGCCGTAGCCGGTCGGCGCATCTTCGTCACCAACCAGTACGCGGGCACTGTATCGGTGTTCGATCTGGACACGTTCGCACCGCTCGCCACGATCGAAACCGGCGAGTACCCCGAAGGCGTCGACGTCGCCCCGGACGGCAGATCGGTGCTGGTGGCAAATTGGTTCGACAACACCCTGAGCCGCATCGACGTCGACACCCTGAAGGCGGTCGGCGAGGCGCGAACCGGCAGCGGTCCGCGTGCTTTTGGCCGTTTCGTCCTGCCGTGCACGACGCCAATGCAGTAAATCGGCAACAAAGGGAGACCTCCCTCACTCCCGACAGCGGAACACCGCACGTACCCTGTCAGGGCGTGTGGGATAATCGCGGCCCTTTGAAGCGAACATGGAACAGGCTCGATGGAGCGGAAGTCACTCAGGACGCGCCTGACCTTGGGCGTACTCAGCGCCGTGGCGTTCTCGCTGCTGGCGATGACCTGGGTTGTCAGTCGCGACCTGCGCGTCGACATGGAGGCTGCGATCTCGGCACAGCAGTACTCGACCGTGTCGCTTCTCGCGGCCGAGATCGACCGCTCGGTGCGCGAGCGTGTCGACCTGTTGCACGAGTTGTCGCGCACGCTCACCCGCAATGGCGAGGACGGCAATGGCGTCCAGAAACGCCTTATGGAGGCCCAGGGGCCGCTGCTGCGGCTGTTCAACCTGGGGGTGTTCGTCACCGACGCCCACGGCATCGCCGTCGCCAGCGTTCCCGAGGAGCGTATCCGGGTCGGCACTGACTACAGTGCATTGGCTTACACGGCGGAGGTTCTGCAGCGCGGCCACAGCGTCGTTACCGAGCCGCTGCGCGGAAACAGCACCGGCGTCATCGTGGTGGCGATGGCTGTACCGATCACCGAGGCCGACGGCACGGTGCCGGGTGCCTTGGTCGGCGTCATCAACCTCGAACAACCGAATTTCCTCGACGAGATCAGCACGGCCAAGTACGGCCTGACCGGGGACTTCGTGCTGACGGCACCGGTATCGCGCGTCACCATCGCATCGTCCGACCGCCGCCGCACCCTCAAGCCCGGCCCCGAACGCGGCATCAACCCGATCTACGACCGCTACATCGACGGCTTCGACGGCTCGGGCATCGCGGTGAGCTCGCGTGGTGTGGAGGAGCTCAGCTCTTCGCGTCGCATCCCTGCGACCGGGTGGCTGATGCAGGCCGTCTTGCCGACAAGCGAGGCCTTCGCCCCCATCCACGCGCTGCAGCGGCGCATCGCGCTCAGCTCTGCCTTCATCATGCTGATCGTCGGCGGGCTCGCGTGGCTTTGGGTGCGGGGCCAGCTGCGCCCCCTGCAGGATGCGGCCGCGAGGCTTGGCGACATGGGGCAGGGCACCTTGCCTCGGCTGGCGCTGCCGGTGCGTGACAACGACGAGATCGGACAACTGACCCAGGCCTTCAACGACCTGCTCGCCAAGATCGAACAGCAGGAAGCCCAGGCCATCGAGATCGTGTCGAACCGGCGCCTGCGCAAGATCCTGCACAACGTGCCGGGCATGGTGTTCCAGTACCGCAGCCACGCGGGCGACGGCGGCGACTTCCTGTTCGCCAGCGAAGGCGCGCTGGCGATCTACGGACTGCCCGCCGACGCGGTGATGGCCGATGCGCTGCTGATCCGCGACCTGATGCTTGAGGAGGACAGCGAGCGCCTGTTCGGTTCGATGCGACGCTCTGCCGAGAACATGACCCGTTGGCAGGTGGATTACCGCATCCGGCGCGAGGACGGCCGCATCCGCTGGCTGCGCGTCGATGCCTTGCCCGAACGCGATCCCGAAGGTGTGGTGATCTGGTTCGGCGTCGTCACCGACATTACGGCCACCAAGCAGATGGAAGCCGAGCTGCGCATTGCCGCGGCCACCTTCCAGAGCCACGAGGGTCTGTTCATCACGGACACGCAGGGCGTGATCCTGCGTGTGAACCGCGCCTTCAGCGAGATCACCGGTTACGCCGAACACGAGGTGATCGGACACACGCCATCGATCCTGCGCTCGGGCCGCCATGACGCGTCGTTCTACACCCAGTTGTGGCAGCGCCTGGCCGAAGAGGGCGTTTGGTCGGGCGAGATCTGGAACAAGCGCAAGTCAGGCGAGGTGTACCCGGAGTGGGTAACGATCTCGGCCGTCAGGGACGCCGACGGCATGATCAGCCACTACGTCGCGGCGTTCCGCGACATCACCGAGCGCAAGGAGACCGAGGAGCGCATCTACCGCCTCGCCTACTTCGACCCGCTGACGAACCTGCCCAACCGGCGACTGCTGGGAGACCGCATCCAGCACGCCATCGTGTCGAGCCAGCGCAGCCACGAATGCTGCGCCCTGTTCTTCCTCGACATCGACCATTTCAAGCTGCTCAACGACACCAAGGGGCACGACGTCGGCGACCGCCTGCTGGCCGACGTTGCACTGCGCCTCACGGCTGCACTGCGCCACGAGGACACGGTGGCGCGGCTCGGCGGCGACGAGTTCGTCGTGATGCTCGAGCGCCTGAGCACCGACCCGGCGCTCGCCGCCGCGTCCGCGGCCCTGGTCGCGGAGAAGCTGCGCGCGGTCATCGCCGAGCCCTACGATCTCGACGGCTATCGCCACCTGACGACGTCCAGCATCGGTGTCACGATCTTCCAGGGCGAGGGGCAGCCGGTCGACGCCCTGCTCAAGCAGGCGGACGTGGCCCTGTACGAGGCGAAGGCCGCCGGGCGCAATACGGCGCGCTTCTTCGACCCCGCGATGCAGCACCAGATCAACGAACGACTCGCACTCGAGGCTGCGTTGCGCGAAGCCATCGAACAGCGGCGCCTGACGCTGTGGTACCAGCCACAGGTGGACGCTACCGGCACTACGCTCGGTGCCGAGGCACTGCTGCGCTGGATCGACAAGGACGGCCGGATCGTCCCGACCGACCGTTTCATTCCGCTGGCCGAGGAAACCGGCCTGATCCATCCGATCGGCCGCTTCGTCCTGCAGGCGACCTGCGAGCAGCTCGCTGCCTGGGCCAGCGAGCCAAGGCTAGCCGGGCTCGTGCTGGCGATCAATATCAGCGCCCGCCAGTTCGCGGAACCGGATTTCGTCAGCGAACTACGGACCATGCTGGTCGACCATCACGTCCCCGCGGGCCGTCTGAAGCTCGAGCTGACCGAAAGCGTGGTGCTGGAGCATGTCGACGAAGCCGTACAGCGCATGGAACAGCTCAGGGAGATTGGGCTGCTGTTCGCGCTGGACGATTTCGGCACAGGCTACTCGTCGCTCTCCTACCTGAAGCGCCTGCCGGTCGACCAGGTAAAGATCGACAAGGCCTTCGTCCGCGACGTCTGCGAGGACGCGGGCGATGCCGCCATCGCCCGGACCATCGTGACCCTCGGTCACGTGCTCGGTATCTCGATCATCGCCGAAGGCGTGGAGACGGAGGCGCAGCTCGACTTCCTGCAGGCCTGCGGCTGCGACGCCTACCAGGGCTACCTGTTCGGCAAACCCATGCCGGTGGACGAGTTCGAGCGCTTCGCTGCGTCCGTGGCCACTGCCTGAGGAGACGAGCGCAGCTGACCGGCTGCGGCCTCAGTTGCGGAAACTGCGCGCCTCGAGCTCAAGGTAGCGGTGATGGACATTGCGCCGATGAATGGCAGGGTAGCCAGCCCAGTCACGGTAGGGCAGGAAGGCCACATCCGTTTCGGCGGCATTGATCGTCTCCTGCAGCGATGCGCCGCCGTTCAGCCGGCCGACGACGAAACGCTCGAGCGCCACGAGGTAGCCGTCGAGCGCATCCAGCAGGCGTTTGTCGCCCGGCGCCCCGTGGCCGGGCACGATGATGCGGGGTGACAGGGCGGCAATCCGGGCGAGCGTTTCCCGCCATGCTTCGATACGGGCATCGCGCACTTCTGGGATGCGCCGTTCGGTGACGACTGTGCCGGAAAAGAGCACCCTGGCACGGCGATCGAACACCATCAGGTCGCCCGGCGCGCTGTTCCAGCCCGGGACGATCAGTTCGACCTCGCGCCGGCCGAGATCGATCAGCATGTCGCCACTGATCGATCGATCTGGCGCGACGACCCGCGTGCCGGTCATCGCCTCGTCACCGAGCAGCGCGTGCAGGTTCTCCAGGCACTGTTCGCACCGCTGCGCGAGCAGCCTCGCTGCCGCCTCGTGCGCCACGACCGGAACCCTCAGATCGGCAAACACAGCAGCACCGAGCACGAACTCCGGCACCGGCTGGGTCAGTACGAGCATGGTCATGCGCCTGCCCGGGGCCTCTCCCGCCACCTGAGCGAGCAACTGCCGGCCATGGGCATACGAGGTGCCGGCATTCACCACGAGCACCGCTTCGTCGCCGACGATGAAGCCTAGGTTACCGACCTCTCCGCGGTTCTGCCGGCTGGCCTCATTCCTGCTACCGATCAGGACCTGGTTGCCGGGCGCGACTTCGACCGAACGCATGGGGTCCGCCGATGCGGCCGTGGCGAGGAGCGCGAGCAGTGTTCCGCTCAGCCAACGTCCCAATCCGCGCCGCATGCGCATCAAGCCAGACACATCAGCCCGCCTTTGAAACGGAGCCTTCATCCCATGCCAAGCCCCGCCATCCATCGCCTGCTTCCCTGGCTCGCCAGCCTGGCCCTGGCCTTGCCGGCCGCCGCCAGCGCCCAGCCCGTGGGTGCAACGCTCGCCGTGCTCGACTTCGACCTCATCGAGGAGCATGTCGACCCCGCCCAGGCCGCCGACATGCGTCGCCGAATCCTGCGCATGGAGGAGATGCTGGCGCAGGGGCTGGCCGAGCGCGGCCTGTATCGTGTGGTCGAGCTTGGCGACGCGCGCACGCGCCTGGAGGAACTGCGTCGGCAGCAGGAACACATGCATCGGTGCGGCGCCTGTCAGGTCGAGATGGGCAGGGCGGTGGGAACGAAGTACGTCGTCGCCGGCTGGGTACAGAAGGTAAGCAACCTGATCCTCAACATCAACATCGAACTGCGCGAGGTCGAAAGCGATCGTGTGGTGCTGAACAAGTCGGTCGACATCCGCGGCAACAACGACCGCGCCTGGGAGCATGGCATGCGTTTCCTGCTGCGCGATTTCGCGGAAAAGCGTGCAGCCAACCCCGCCTACGGACTGTAGCCGGTGCCGCGCTTCATGCCGGTGCGCTCATGATCCCGGCTGCAGCCGAACCGCGGTATCAAAGCGCAGATCGTTGGTATCGACAACCTCGGCACGTAGCTCGCCTTCGCCCTCGGGCACGAAGTAGAAGCGGAAATTGGGGTTCTCGCTGATCGAAAAGTCCACCTCTGCCGTAAGGATGGGCTTGCCGGCGTAGCTCACCTCGATCCGGCGCACGAAATGCGCCGGCGTGAAGTGGCGGGTCAGCTGGTCCATGACCAGCCCCGAGTTGTTCGGGTGGCTGATCATCAGTTGCGCCAGCACCGGCTGCCGTGCGCGTACGTCCCCATCCACGCGGAAGCGCATCTTGCCCAGCGTCGCCATGGCCGCAGCCTGATCCTTGCCCGGCGGCGCCGAGCAGCCGCCAGATGCCTTGACGAAGCGGGTGCTCATCATCAGTTCGCCGGTGTTCAGTTCCGCGATGGCGCGCACGTGCGTATAGGCATCCACCCGCACGCGAGTCTCGATGTCGGCCTTGCCGCTGTCCGGGGTGAAGGTAAATACGGCACCGACGGGCGACGGGTTGTTGTCGATCACCAGCCACAGCTTGCGCACGTGGCGCTCGGGCGTCTGCTCGAAGCGCGTCGATACCGAGATGGGCACGATGGCCGCATCCTCCGCCCGCACAGGTGCTTCGAGGCCAATCTGGGAATCGTCGCCGGTCGCGATCGGCCGCTGCTGGAACAGGCTGGCCCGCAATTGCTGCCAGACCGGGCTCGCTTCCGGGTCCTCCGCATTCGCGCCTTGGGCGACAACCGTGCGCGGCAGCACCGCGAGCAGGAGCAGGCCGAGCAGCAGAGCTGCCGTGGCAAGCGAAAACGACCGCACCGTCGCGCGCGCGCGGAGCGGGCCAAAGGGGGTGAGGGCGTTCATGTGACCTCCTGATCAGTCTTCCCACTCGAGCTCGGCGAAGCTGGCGGTGACGTTACGTCTGTGGAACTCATCGACCAGCAGCCAGTTGTCGGGGGATGGAATCGACGCCACCGCCTCGCCGATAGTGCGCCCGGCGCGGATCGCCGCCCGCACCTGGTCTCTCAGCGACTCGAGATATTTCCGCTGCGGCGCGACCGCCGCGGGCCACGCCGCACTGATGGCACCATGACCCGGCACGACACGGTCTACCGTCAGGCCTTCGAGTACGGAGAGCACCTCCAGCCAACCAAGCAATTTGCCGTCCACGACCGGAAGGTGAGCGGCGAACACCAGATCACCCGCAAACAGGGTGGCGGTGGCCGTATCGAACACCGTCAGGTCGTTGTCCGTATGCGCGGTCGGCCAGGCGCGCAGCTCGATGGTCCGATTGCCGAGATCGAGCTGCAGGCGGTCGGCAACCTGCAGGTCCGGATAGACGATCAGGGCAGCGTCGCGCGTCACGCCGAATTCGCGCTCCAGCGCGGCAAGGTAGGCGGGCGCGCGTGCCGTCAGCGCCGCGGTGAGCCGCACATGGCCCACGAACTGAGGCCGATCGGCTCCGTTTGCCTCGAAGGCGCGATTGCCAAGCACGTGATCGGGATGCACATGGGTGTTGATGACGTAGCACACGGGCCGCGCCGTTCGTTGCGCAACCGCCCGCCGGAGCGCCTCGCCAAGGCCCGGCGAACCGCCACTGTCGATGACTGCGACACAGCGCTCGCCGACGATGAAGCCCAGGTTGGCGACGTCGCCGTTCGCCGCTTCGCCCCAAGGGGCATGTCGGCCCTCGTGGACGAACACGCCTGGGGCGATCTCGTGCATCGGCAGATCGCTGTCCGCCGCCTGCGCCAGCGCAGACGCGAGGAACACACCCGCTACAAGGCACCGAAGGTATGTTCCGTCGCGCGCACCCATGACTTCGCTACCGGCTCTTCATGCCTAGTCGACCTTGATGAAGCACGCTTTCATGGCCGCCTTCTGGATTGCCCCAAATTCGCGCGCAACCTTCTGCTCCTGCTTGTTGGCGCGAATGTAGCCGCCACGCTCGCCGCCGATCGAGCGCGCGTCGCTCGAGGTCTTCATGGCCATGTACTGCTCGTGGTTCATCTGTCCGGCGATACGATCAAGCGCACACGAACACTTGCTCACCATCTCGTAATGCCCGCCGTCGGGATGCTCGCGCATGCATTCGTGCACCCACAACACGCGATCGAGCGTCGGGAAATCGTTGGTCTGGGCCGCGGCGGCCGGCAGCGTCATGCCGGCCAGCGCCATCAGGGAAAGAAGTCGTTTCATCAGCTGGCCTTTGCAGCAGGGTTGGCGGTAACGGCGGGCAGGGTGCCGCCGTCGATGACCATTTCCTCGAGGATCAGCGGCTCGGCGGTCGATCCGGCTGGTCCGCTAAGCGTGCGGATGCCGAACACCCCGCCGGGCACGGCGTCGGACAACAGGAAGACGTACTCCTTACCCGCATACTGCTTGAAGCGGTCGCGACTCGGGTCCGAAATGTAAGGAGAAATGATGATCTCACGGCCTTCGACACGCCGGCCCTGATAGTCGAACTGCGCATCCCGCACCCGGGCATCGTTGTAGATGGCCATACGGATTCGCTTGCGGAAGTGGTTGGGCTGACCCTTGGTCAGCCGCTGCATGTCGCGCACGTCGCGCTCGAGGAAATACAGGATGACCGGGTTGCCTTCAGCGTGCTCGATTTCGGGCAGCACCACCCGGCGCTCGGCGCTCAGGAATTCACCGCGTCCTGCGCAGCAGTCGCCGTTGGGCTCCCGATCCAGATGAATCGCCACCTTGTCGTCGAATCCCGCTTCCGCCGTTCCACCCTTGTGGAAACGGTAGTTCAGGGTGGAAGGCGGCGACACATTGGCCAGATGGTTGGTCATGAACAGGCTTCGTTCGGCCTCCGAGTAGTCCTGCGCATCCGCAGCGCGGACGAAGCTGGCCTGGCCTAAGCCCAGTGCCGCACACAGCGCGAGCGCGCCAAGGTGTCTGAAAGCGGGAAATGGCATCGTGGGTCGAACCTCTTTGTTTCAGCGCTGCTGATCGGCAACAAGGGCCCGCCAGCGGCAGGCCCCGGCTCAGTAGACAATCGGATTCAGCTGCTCGTCGACCAAGGGCACGTGATACGCCTTGAGAATCCGATCGAGGTCATCCTTGTGCCGGTCGATCAGGGTCTCGATCTGCTTCTTCCACTCGGGTTCGCCGTAACGCACCCCCATCGCGATCTCGAAATCGAACTTGATGCCCGGCTCCGACTTCAGCGGCACCACGACAAGCTCCATGTCCTTGATCTTGCTGGCGTAGTACGCTGCGACCGGCCCCCACAGAATCGCGACATCGATCCTGCCCTTGACGAGGTCGTTGTCGATCATCCAGCCAGGATAGTGTTCGGCCACGACATCCACCGTTGCGTAGGGCACGCCCTGGTCCACCAGGTCATGACGGGCCAGCCACTTCGACGCCGGCGACTTGTCGTACAGGCCGATCTTCAGCGCCTTGAGCGTTGCGGGATCGAGGCGCAGGAAGTCCTCGCCGGTCTTCACGCCATCCAGCCCCTTGCCTTTCGGAAACACAAGCGCATAGGTCGAGCGGTAGTAGGGTTTTGTGCCCGATACCTGGTCGAAACCCGCCGGCACGCCGAGCATCACATCGCAACGGAAGTCCTCGCCGGGCAACTTGTAGCGCAAGGTGTTGCGCACGAAAGCGAAGCGCTGCGGATAGGAGTAATACTTCACCGGTACACCGAGGCTGCCGGCGAACAGTTCGGCGATGCGGTTCTCGAGACCTTCTCCCTTGTCGTTGGAGAAGGGCATGTTTGCGGGGTCCTGACAGACCTTGAGTTCCTTCAGCGGCGGCGCCCCTTCGTTGGCCGAGACCGCGCCAGCGCCAAGCAGTGCGGCGCCGGTGCCGAGCGCGACCAGCAAGGCACGCAGGCTGCGGCGGGATGCCGGCACGCCAGTTTGTGCAAGAGTCCTCATTCGGCGATCTCCTTGTCGACGCTCATCATTCGATCGCCTGGACGCGGGCCGAGGTGATCGCGCCGTCGGAGCGCCCCTTGAGATAGGCGTAGAGGTGATCGATGTTGTCCATCACCCGCGCGTCGTTCTTGAAGCTCTGCATGCCCTTGTCGAGGCGACCTTCGGTGACGGTCGTGACGAACTCCTCCTTTGTCAGCCTCTTCAGGCTCTCGATCAGCGACGGGCCGACCATGCCTTCCTGGTTCGCGCCGTGGCAGCGATCGCAGGCGGCAGCCCGCCAGGCTCGGAAACCCTTCAGCGTATCGGGGTCGACCTTGTTGCCGTCGACGACCGTGTACAGCGGCTTGCCATCGTCGGCCGGCTTGGCATCCGCTGCGTGCAGCGGTACGGCGAGGGCGAGGGTGACAAGGGCAAGGGTATTGATGAAACGCATACGGTATTCCTCCGGGTATCCGGCCGGGGCCCGCACGGGTCCCGCCGGCATGCAAGCGGGGAAGGGCGCCCCCGCGGGCGCTGCGGCGGGCACCGAGCCCGCCGCACCTACGGGTCAGTCGGGCAGCGCAAAGACGGTCAGCGAACCGCCCAGTTCCGTGTATTGGCTCAGTTCGCGATAGCCACCCACGGCGCCCAGACCGTCGGTGTCCTTCTCGAGACCGGCGGCCATGCCGATGCCGGCCCAGCCGCCGATGCCCGAGAACACGCCGAGATACTGCTTGCCCTTGTGCTCATAGCTGAACACGTTGCCGATGATCCCGGACGGGGTCTTGAACTTGAACAGCTCCTTCGTGATGTCCTTGGCATCGACGCACTTCAGGTAGCCTTCCAGTGTGCCGTAGCACGAGATGCCGCCCGCGGTGTTGAGTACGCCGCTCCACACCGAGAACTTCTCGGACTTGGACTGCACGATCTTGCCCGCGCTCGCATCCCAGGTGATGAAGTTGCCCATGCCGCCGTGACTGTCCGGTGCGGGATACATCGACAGCGTGGCGCCGACATAGGGCTGACCGGCGACGTAATCGACTTCGAACGGCTCGTAGTCCATGCAGACGTGGTTGGTCGGCACGTAGAAGAGCTTGGTGTTCGGGTCGAAGGCTGCGGGCTGCTGGTCCTTGGTGCCCAGCGCAGCGGGACAGATGCCCTTCACGTTCACGTCCGGGCCGTGCTCGGGGTTGGTGTGCTTGGACGTGGAGTACTTGGCGACCACCTGCGGCCGACCGGTCTTCATGTCGACGTGCGAGGCCCAGTTCACCTTCGGGTCGTACTTTTCGGCCACCAGCAGTTCGCCGGTCACGCGGTCGAGCGTGTAGGCGAAGCCGTTACGGTCGAAGTGCACCAGCGCCTTGGTGGGCTTGCCCTTGACGTCGATGTCGGCAAGGATCATTTCGTTCACGCCGTCGAAGTCCCACTCGTCGTGCGGCGTCATCTGATAGACCCACTTCGCCACGCCGGTGTCGAGGTCGCGGGCGAAGATGGTCATCGACCACTTGTTGTCACCCGGACGCTGCGTCGGGTTCCAGGTCGAGGGGTTGCCGGTGCCGTAATAGACCATGTTGGTGGCCTTGTCGTAGCTGAACCAGCCCCAGGTCGTGCCACCACCGGTCTTCCACTGGTCGCCCTGCCAGGTCTTCAGCGACGAATCCTTGCCGACCGGCGCCATCTTGCCGTCCGTCCAGGTCATCGTCTTTTCGGGGTCCATCAACATCTCGTTGTCGGGGCCGGTGCTGTAGCCCTTCCACACCTGCTTGCCGGTGTTGATGTCGTAGGCTGCAAGGAAGCCACGTACGCCCCATTCGCCACCCGAGATGCCGGTGATGACCTTGTTGCCGAACACGTGCGGCGCCTGGGTATTCACGGCGCCGAGCTTCGGATCGCCATTGACCACGCTCCACAGCACCTTGCCCGACTTGGCATCGAGCGCAACCAGGGTCGAGTCGGCCTGCTGCAGGAAGATCTTCCCTTCGGCGTAGGCCAGGCCGCGATAGACCGTGTCGCAGCACATCTGCGAGATCACGAACGGATCCTGCTTGGGCTCGTGCCTCCATACGATCTTCTGCGTATCGAGGTCGATCGCGAAGACCTTGTTGGGGAAGGGCGAGTGCACGTACATCATGCCGTCGATGACGAGCGGCGAGCCTTCATGGCCCCGCAGCACGCCGGTGGAGAACATCCACGCGACCTGCATCTTGCCGACGTTGTCCTTGTTGATCTGGTTGAGCTTGCTGTAGCGCTGGTTGAACATGTCGCCGGCTTGCGCTGCCCAGTTCTTCGGGTTGGCCATCTTGCTTTCGAGGTCGGCGTTCGCCAGTGCGAGTCCCGGCATTGCGAGCAGAAGTGCAGCGATCAGCGCCGGACTGCGCCGGGCAGGAATCCCTTGTTGCTTCATCTTTGTCTCCTCGTTTGTTTGACGTTTTGCGCTCGCCACCTTCAAAGCCCGAAACCCGCCGCGCATGCGGGGCCGGTGTGACCAGGAAATCCGGCGTGCCCCGATCAATGCAAAGCACGTGCCAACTGTCACGAAGCAGTAAGATGCTTGCCCGCCGGGCGGTTCGAGGAACTCCGCAACCCCACCGGAGCCCCGAAAAGGGATGTGATTTTTTGCACGGACTGGCAATGCCGGTCATGCGTGTTGCAATACGGTTCAAGTGCTTCGTTTTGACACAGGAGTCACGATGCCCGCGCCACGGCAAGCCCCCTCGAAGGTCGAGTCACCCGCCCGCATCACGCGCGGCGCGCCCGGACGACCTGCGCTCGCCATCGCTGCGACGTCGGCAAGGTTGCTGGCGGAAGCGGCACGGGCCTCGGGATTCGACGTGATCGCCATCGACGTCTTCGGCGACGTCGACACGCGCGCGGCGGCACAGGCATGGATGCCGCTCGGCATGCCGGGCCGCCTGGCGCCGGAGGAGGGCAGGCTTGTCGCCGCGCTGCGCCGGTGCGCTACGCTGCCGCACCTGGTCGGATGGATAGCCGGCAGCGGCTTCGAATCTGCACCCGCGCTGCTCGCCGCCGGGGCCGACGTGCTGCCGCTGCTCGGCAACCTGCCGCGCACGGTGGCACAGGTGCGCACACCGGGCGACTTCTTCGCGACGCTGACACGACTCGGGATTCCGGCGCCCGAGATCTCACTCGAACCGCCTGTGGCTTCGAACGGCTGGCTGTTCAAGGACGCACACGCCTGCGGTGGCTGGCATATCCGTCCTGCGGCGCGGACGCCCGCCGAGCCGGGCCCCGGAGCCTATTTCCAGCGCGAGGAGGCGGGCGGCGCGATGTCCGCGCTCTTCCTAGCGAACGGCGCATCTGCCGTCATCGTCGGCTTTGCCCGCCAGATCGTCGCCCCGCTCGGGCGACGCCCTTACGTCTATCGGGGTTGCGTCGGCCCGGTGACACTCCCGTCGCCGCAAGCCGCCGAGGTCGCCGACGCCGTGGGCGCGCTGACCCGCCACTACGGCCTGCGCGGACTCAATGGCATCGATTTTCTTTTTGGAACGGACGGCATCCAGGTACTGGAACTCAACCCGCGGCCCACGGCCAGCCTCGCCCTGTTCCACGATGTGATCGCAGCTGGCCTGCTGGCCGCGCATGTCGATGCCTGCGCCGACGGACGTCTGCCCGACCCCGGGGACATCCCGCCATCGGCGAATGTGCGTGGCAGCGAAGTCGTCTTCGCTCCGGCACGGGGAACGGTCACGCCCGCGCTGGCGGACTGGCTCGCGGCACAACCGGACTGCCACGACCTGCCGGCCGCAGGCACGCCCTTCGCGCGCCACGACCCGTTGTGCTCGATCACCTGCGAAGGGAAGACTCCCGCCGAGGTCGAGACAAGACTGAGCAGGCGATGCGAGGCGATCCTGTCGCAACTGGGCGACGCCGAACCCAGGTAGACATCAGGGACATCACGTCTGGCATCGAAGCTGCATGCGTGCCGCTTGCGCACATCACCTCATCACCGCAGCGAGACAGGATTTGAGCAGCACGACGACTCCGCCGAACCCAACCGCATTCCCGCACGCGGCCGACGCCTTCCTGTGGGCCTGCTTCATGGACGTCGCCACCTTCAAGCCCGGCAACGTCAGCCTGCAATCGGCCGGACACGACATGCAGGCGCAGCAGTTCCTCGACAGTGCGCGCGCCAGCGCGGCGGGGCTGTTTGCCGAGAACGCCGGTGTCGGCGCGAGGGTGCACACCGCCGTGCGGGCCACGCGCGCCGTGGCGGGGTGCAACACCAACCTCGGCATCCTGTTGCTGTGCGCACCGCTGGCACACGCAGCGCAGCGCGCCAGAGAAGGGTGCGAGGCGGCGCTCAGGGCCGCCCTGGAGGAGACGCTCGCCGCGCTCGATCTCGACGATGCGCGCGCAGCCTTCGCCGCGATCGCGCACGCCAGTCCCGGCGGATTGGGTGAGGCCAGCGCGCAGGATGTCCACGCACCGCCCAGCGTCGATCTGCGGGCCGCGATGGGCCTCGCCGCGCATCGCGACCGCATCGCGATGCAGTTTGCGGACGGCTACCGCGACATCTGGCGTGCGCTGGACGATTTCCGCCAGCCGCAGCGCGATCCCGACCTCTCGCGCCGCATCCAGCGCCTCTATCTTTCGCTGCTGGCCCAACACCACGATTCGCACATCGCCCGCAAGTACGGCAGCGAGACGGCGGCCGACGTCAGCGTTTCGGCCGCCGCCGTGCTCGCCCGTCTCGATGCAGGAGAGTCCGGCGACGATGGCAGCGATCAGGCTGAGCTCGACGCCATGCTGCAGGCGTGGGACGCGAGCCTGAAGGCCGCGGGCCTGAACCCGGGCACCACGGCAGACCTCACCGTGTGCGTCCTGTTCATCGCCGCCTTGCTCGAGCCATCGCTCATGCGCCCGGCATCGGAGGCGCAGGGCGCGACGCCCCGGTGGCCCGGAGCTTGCTAGAAGCTGGCATCCCGCGTGCCCGGGCGGTAATGTGCGTCTGCCATTGCGACGTACCATCGTCGGCGACGCACGCCCTCATCAATCACAGATGCGTGACCAGCGAGCGATGTCCAATCTAGCCGATGTGTTCTCCGCCCCCGATCTCCGCATGACGTCTTCCCAGTCCGATGCGACCCCCTCCGTCACCGTCGATGCGCCTTCGCGGCTGCACCTCGGCTTCCTCGATCCAAGCGGCAGTCTGGGGCGACGCTTCGCCAGTCTCGGCATGGTGATCGAGGGTTTCGACACCCGTATCGAGATGCGGGCCGCGGAGCGGAGCGGGGCCAGCGTAGCATCCTGCCTCGCGGCTAATGTTGCCCGCCCGGCGCAGGAGCGCATGGCACGCTACCTGGAGGTATTGCAGCGCGAAACGGGGCTGCACGCACCCGCGTCGCTGCAACTGCAGGCCGCACCGCCCGCGCATTCGGGTTTTGGCTCGGGCACCCAGCTTGCACTGGCCTGCGGCCGCGCGTTCTGTCAGTTCCACGGTCTCGATCTGAGCACCCGCGCACTGGCGGCGATGCTGGGCCGCGGCGAACGCTCCGGTGTCGGACTGGCCGGCTTCGATCAGGGCGGGCTCCTGCTCGATGGCGGCCCGGGCGCCGATGGCACGGTCGCCCCGCTGATCTCGCGCATTGGCTTTCCCGATGCCTGGCGGGTCCTGCTGCTGCTCGACGATCGCATTGACGGCCTGTCGGGCAAGGCCGAGCGCGTGGCCATGGAGCGCCTGCCGCCGTTTCCTCGCAGCCTCGCTGCCGATCTTTGCCATCAGGTCCTGATGCGCGTGCTGCCCGGGGCGCTGGAAGGCGACTTCGAGCCCTTCGCCGAAGGCGTTTCCGCGCTGCAACGGCTGATCGGTGATTACTTCGCACCCGCCCAGGGCGGATCGATGTACACCAGCGCGGCGGTCGGTCGCGCGCTGGAATGGGTGCGCGCCAACCACCAGGCCGGCATTGGCCAGAGCTCTTGGGGGCCGACCGGCTTCGCGATCGTGCGCACTGCGGACGAGGCCGAATCCATCCTCGGCGGTCTGCGCGCCGCCGGCGTACTCGATCCCGCGCTGCGGGCAGTGGTGGTGCGCGCCCGCAATCGCGGCGCCACCATCCGCCGCCCCTGAGTCCAGGCGCGCCCATCGCCCTCCCTCCTTATCCCTCCCTTTCAGGACGCGAGACCTCATGGAACAACGCCCCTACATCCTGCACATGTTCACCCCCGGCAAGCAGATGAGTCCGTTCGACATCAACATGGCGGTCGACGCCGGCTACAACGTGGTCGTGCCGTACTGCGGCGTCACGGCCGGGGAGATCACCGGCCTGACGCAGGACACGATCTTCTCGCGCGGCCCCAAGGGCGTGAAGGCCACCGGCATCTTCATCGGCGGGCGCGACGTGATGCTCGCCGCCGACATGCTGGACACGGCGCGCAAGGCGATGGTGCCGCCGTTCGAGGTGTCGGTGATCGCCGATCCGAGTGGGTCCTACACGACTGCCGCGGCACTCGTTGCCTGCGTGGATGAACAACTGCGCAAGGCACACGGCACCGACTTCGCCGGCAAGCGCGTGCTGATCCTTGGTGGTACCGGCACCGTCGGCCGCATCGCCGGCGTGCTCGCCGCCGGGCTGGGTGCGGAGGTCACCCTCGCCAGCCACCGCGACGCCGCCGCCGCTGCGAAGGCGGCCGCGGAGACCCGACAACGCTTCGGCTGCAGCCTGCATGGCGCCGGACTGGCCGATGCCGCGGCCCGCGCAGCCGCGCTGGCACAGGCCGATGTCGTGCTCGCCACCGCGGCCGCCGGCGTACAGGTCGTCAGTGCGGACGAACGCGCCGGGGCAGGGCGCCTGCTGGTGGCCGCCGACGTCAATGCCGTGCCACCCGAGGGCATCGCCGGCGTGGGCGTCATGGACGACGGCAAGCCGCTGCCCGAAGGCAAGGGCGTCGGCATCGGCGCCCTGGCGGTGGGCAACGTCAAGTACCAGGTCGAGCACCGCCTGCTGGTCGCCATGCGCAATGCCGACAAGCCGCTCTACCTCGGTTTCCGCGAAGCCTTCGACAAGGCGCGCGTGATCATCGCCGAAAAGCGGGCCAAGGCCTGAGGAGGGCGCCATGAGCGAACATGCGCCCGTGCTGGCCGACAGCCCCTTCAGCATCAACACCCTGGCCGCTGCCCAGGTCGACGACCTGCTGGCCCGCGCCGACTCACTCGGCATCGCGGTCGAGCGCCTCGACAGCGGTGTCACCCTGATCGACGGTGGCATCGACGTGCGCGGCAGTGCCGCGGCCGGCGTCGCCATCGGCGCCATCTGCATGGGCGGCCTCGGTGAGGTCCGCCTTTCCGCACGACCGGAAGCAGATTGGCCGACCTGGATCGAGGTGTCGAGCGTGCAACCGGTGCTGGCCTGCCTCGGCAGCCAGTACGCGGGCTGGAGCCTTTCGGCAAGCAAGGAAGAGGCGGGCGGGCGGAAGTTCTTCTCGCTCGGTTCCGGCCCGGCGCGGGCGCTGGCCTGCCGCGAAGACCTGTTCGCCGAACTCGGCTACCGCGACCGTGCCGACCGTGGCGTACTGGTGCTGGAGGTCGACCGCCGACCGCCACAGGTCGTCATCGACAAGATCCTGCGCGACTGCGGCCTCGTGCCCGAGGCGCTGACGCTGATCCTGACGCCCACCACCAGCCTGGCCGGCACCACCCAGGTCGTCGCCCGCGTGCTGGAAGTGGCAATGCACAAGGCCCATGAACTCGGTTTTGCGCTCGGCGACATCGTCGAAGGCAGTGCCTGCGCGCCCCTGCCGGCACCCAGCCCCGATGGCGGCATCGCCATGGGCCGCACCAACGACGCCATCCTCTATGGCGGACGCGTCCAGCTCGCCGTCACCGGTAGCGACGAGGGCGCGCAGCGGCTGGCAAAGGCGCTGCCGTCCTCGAACTCCCGCGACTACGGCCGCTCCTTCGCCGACATCTTTCGCGACTACGAGTACGACTTCTACAAGATCGATCCGGCGCTGTTCGCCCCGGCCGAGGTGTGGGTCAGCAACCTCGACTCGGGCCGCAGCTGGCACGCGGGCGCGATCGACATGGCGCTACTGCGCAGCCTGTGGCTCGAGGTAGATGCATGACGCGTGAGTCAGGCGGCGACGCCCGGCGACGCGTCGCGATCTTCACCGACGAGACCGGCTGGCATACGCGCAAGCTGAGGGAAGCCCTTGCGCGACGAGGCTTCGAGGGGCGCTGCGTCGATCTGGAACACTGCCGTTTCGACACCGGCGCGAGCCCGTCCGGGCTGGTCATTCCCGGGTTCGGCCGCACGCTGCCGCTGGCCGGCATCGTGCGCGGCATCGCCGGCGGCAGCCTTGAGCAGATCACCAAACGCCTCGGCATCCTGCATGCGCTGCGCGAACTCGGTGTGCCAATCTACAACGACGCCCGCGCGATAGAGCGCAGCGTCGACAAGTCGATGACGAGCTTCCTGCTGCACAAGGCCGGTGTTGCCACGCCGCAGGCCTGGGCGATCGAGGACGAGGCGCAGGCGCGGCGCCTGCTGATGCGCGAAACCGCCGCTGGTCGCTGCCTGGTGCTGAAACCGATGTTCGGCTCGCAGGGCAAGGGGTTGCGGAAGGTGGGCTGGGTCAAGGGTGAGGAAGGCAGCGATTGGGAAGACGGAGACGCCGATGGCGGCCGGGCCGTGCCACTGCCGGACCTGAAGTCGGTCGGAGGGCTCGCCTACCTGCAACGTTTCGTCCCGCAGCCGGAATCCGACGCGGCACCGGGTTTCGACTGGCGGGTGATGGTCATCGGCGGTCGCGCTGTCGCGGCGATGAAGCGCGTCAGCCCGCACTGGGTGCGCAATGTCGCCCAAGGTGCGCGCAGCGTGGCCTCACCGCTGCTGCCCGGACTCGCGCAACTGGCCGAAGCCGCCGCCGCGGCGCTGGACATGGACTACGCGGGAGTGGACCTCGTGCCCGACCCGGCCAGTCCGCAAGGCGCGCAGGTCATCGAGGTCAATGGCGTAGCCGCCTGGCGCGGCCTGCAGAAGGTCACGCCCTTCGACATCGGCCAGGCCATCGTGGATGACCTGTTGCGGCGCCGTCTGGGCGTGCCACTGCTGGCCGGCGGCGCGGGGCAGGTGTGTCAAATTGGGTCAGGTGTCACGCGCTCCGCGTGAGGATTGAACACCGCCGCCCTGCGCAGCGACCTGCCAGCCTGCGCGGAAGCGCGAAATGACGATCGGCAGGCGCGCAAAACCGGGTTTTCGCCGCCGATATCGAAGCTGGCACGAATCATGAGTTACCCGTCGCGTATCGGCGATTCAGGGATCGTCGGACGGCTGGGCTCCCCCTGCGGGGTGGCCACAACACATCAAACCGGAGAAGAAAGCATGGCAAAGATCGATCGCATGATGGTGGGGGAGTCGCTGGTTGGCGATGGCAACGAAGTTGCGCACATCGACCTGATCCTTGGCCCTCGTGGTAGCGCCGCAGAAACCGCCTTCGCCACCGCACTGACCAACAACAAGGACGGCTTCACTTCGCTGCTGGCCGTGGTTGCACCCAACCTGCTGTGCAAGCCCGCCACCGTGATGTTCAACAAGGTCACGATCAAGGGTGCCAAGCAGGCCGTGCAGATGTTCGGCCCGGCCCAGCGTGCGGTCGCGATGGCGGTCGCCGACAGCGTCGAGGACGGCACCATCCCGGCCGATGAAGCCGACAACATCTTCATCTGCGTTGGCGTCTTCATCCACTGGCTGGCCGAAGACGACAAGAAGATCCAGGAATACAACTACCAGGCCACGCGCGAGTCCATCAAGCGCGCCGTCTCCGGCCAGCCCACAGCGGCCGAGGTCGTGTCGAAGAAGAGCACCGCCGCCCACCCGTTCGCGGCGAACTGATCGTCCCGTCCAGCCCCATTGGGGGCCGGAAAGAAAAATGCCGAGGTTCGCCTCGGCATTTTTCGTTCACCGGCGCGGCGAATCTCACCCAGGGCCGCGGCCCGCCGACCCGCACCGGCGTCAGCCTTGGCCGCCCGGCACCATGCCGGCGCCCAGCAGGCTCAATACTTCCGCGCCGGGACCATGTTCGCGCCGCGCACGTGGCGGACGGCTGCGCTCGATCAGCACGCCAACGCCATCGACGTCGTCGAACTTGCGCGGCTTGGTCACCCCGACGCGCGCCCAATGTGCGCCGAAATCGTTCAGCAGCATCGCCGCCACGCCTTCGGCGAAAGCCTCCAGCAGCTGGTAGCGGTGGTTCTGCAGCATGTCGAGCAGGGCGCTGCGCACCACGCTGTAGTCGATCGTGTCGCCGATGCGGTCGGTATTACAAGCCAGGCTGCGCGGCAGGCCGGCGGCGAGGTCGATGCGGATCGGCTGGGTGACGTCGAGTTCGTTGTCGTGGATGCCGATCACGGTTTCACCGACGAAACCATGGATGAAGATGATGTCGAGCGCGGCTGTGGTGGCGGTGCTGCCATCGGTGGGCAGCGGCTGGGACATCAGGCGGGCGAGCGGGTCGGAATGCATCGTCGCGAATTCTCCTGGGAAGGACGGGGCGGGCGGAATCGCCCGTTGCGGTCGAGCGCGGCAGGACCTCGACCGGACCAAAGCGAGAAACGGACCATGGGCAGCAGAAGGGCCCAGGGACCACGGGACCCTGCCAGGCGACCGCAGACAGCGCGAGCGGGCGCGATGATACGCCAGTCGGCACGTATCCTGCTGGCTAACCGAGAAACCTGGCTGCGCGAGACCGCCCGCGCCATGCGACAGCCGTTATCATCGATGCATTCGCGCAGCAAACCACAGGGCTGCGCCCTTCTGGAACACTCGAACGAATTGCCATACACCGACGCACACGACGACCTGCTGCCCACCGGCGGCACCGCGGGCACCCCTGAACGCCGCAGCCGCTTTGCCTGGGCGATCACCGGCTCGGGCCACTATCTTGACGAATGCATGGCGCTGGCACTGCGCCTGCCGAATGTGGATCTCTTCCTGTCCGCCGCGGCCGAGGAAGTGCTGCCGATGTACGACTTCGGGCTCTCCGAGCTGAAGGATCGCTGTCGCGTGTTCCGCGACAAGACGGCCAGCTCGGTTCCCGTGGGCCTGCTCTACGACGACGTCTATCACACGGTGATCGTCGCGCCCGCCACCAGCAATACCGTGGCCAAGTGCGCGCTCGGCATCTCGGACACGCTGCCGACCAACATCTTCGCCCAGGCAGGAAAACTTGAAATCCCCGGCATCGTGCTGGCCTGCGACACCAAGCCGGTGGTCATCACCAAGGCGCCGCGGGAATGGGTGGAACTCAAGCCGCGCAACATCGACCTCGAGAACGTCGAGCGCCTGCGTCGGGTCGACTTCTGCCGCGTCGTCGAATCGCCCGACGAACTCGAGGCGCTGCTCGACGCCCGTCTTAGGGAACTTGCGCTGACATGGAACACCTCGTCTTCCTGACCGGCCGGCTCGCCCAGCGCAACCTCGAGAAGGTGCTGCACGGCATGGAGCCCGCGCCCTTCACCTGGGAGGTGCGCGAAATCGGCCTGCAGGTCGCAGGGCTGATGACCGCCGACATGATCCGCCGCCGCGTAGAAGCCCCTGTGCGCGCCGACCGTATCCTCGTGCCCGGCCGCTGCCGCGGCGACCTCGACGAACTGTCGCGCCACTACGGCATCCCGGTCGAGCGCGGCCCGGAAGAACTCAAGGACATCCCGCGCCATTTCAACCGCGCCGCGCGCACGGTCGATCTCAGCCGCCACGACACGCTGATCTTCGCCGAGATCGTCGATGCCGCCCGGCTAGACATCGACGCCATCGTCGCCCGCGCCCATGCGCTGCGCACCGACGGCGCCGACGTGATCGACCTCGGCTGCCTGCCGGCGACGCCCTTCGACCACCTGGAGGACGCGGTGCGAGCCCTGAAAGGCGAGGGCCTACGAGTCAGCGTCGATTCGCTGGACCTCACCGAACTGCGCCGCGGCGCAGGGGCGGGGGCCGACTACCTCCTTAGCCTGACGCCCGACCACCTCTGGCTGGCGGACGAGACCGACGCCATCCCGGTGCTGATCCCGCGCGAGCCCGCGGACGAAGCCTCGCTGCACGGCGCGGTGGAACACATGCTGAAGCGCGGCAAGCCCTTTCTGGCCGACGCCATCCTCGACCCGATCCCGTATGGCCTGCTCGCCTCGCTGTGCCGTTACCAGCGCCTGCGCGAGCGCTTCCCGGACATCGACATCATGATGGGCGTCGGCAACGTCACCGAACTCACCGAAGCCGACACCAGCGGCATCAACGCCGTGCTGTTCGGCATCGGCGCCGAACTCGGCATCGCCGCGGTGCTCACGACCCAGGTCAGCGGCCACGCCCGCCGCGCGGTCAAGGAGGCCGACGTGGCGCGGCGGGTGATGTACGCCGCGCGCGAGACGCATTCGCTGCCCAAGGGCCTGAGCGACGACCTGATGACGGTCCATGCCAAGCGGCCTTTCCCCGACAGCCCGGCCGAGATCGCCGAGATCGCGGCGGCGGTGCGCGACCCGAACTTCCGCGTGCAGATCTCGGAGCAGGGCCTGCACGTCTACAACCGCGACGGTCACCACGTCGCGCGCGATCCCTTCGCGTTCTGGCCCAGGCTGGGCCTGCAGCACGATGGCGGCCACGCCTTCTACATGGGCGTCGAGCTCGCTCGCGCGGAGATCGCCTGGTCGCTGGGCAAGCGCTACATGCAGGACCAGCCGCTCGACTGGGGCTGCGCGGTCGAGCGTGCACCGCAGGACCTGCTGGCGCACTGCGCGCCCGGCCCGACGAAGACGAAGCGGGCACCCAGGCCCGACGCCTCCCCAACCCCCTTGCAGGCGCAAGCCCATGATCTTTGAAACCATCGTCACCACGCTCTCGCCGGAAGGCGAACTGCATCTCGCGCCGATGGGCATCCGCTACGAAGGCGACGAGGTGCTGATGATGCCGTTCAAGCCCTCGCGCACGCTCGACAACGTGCTCGCGACCGGCAAGGCGGTGCTCAACCTCACCACCGACGTGCGCGTGTTTGCCGGCTGCGTCACCGGCCGCCGCGAATGGCCCACGATCGCACTCGAGGGTTTCGCCGGCCGCCGGCTGGCGAGCGCGCTGACCCACGTCGAACTGGAGTTGGTCAAGCCGCAGGACCACGATGTGCGTCCCATCCTGCACATGCAGCGCGTCGGCGAGCATGCCCACGCCGCCTTCCCCGGCTTCAACCGCGCCCAGGCCGCCGTCATCGAAGGCGCGGTGCTCGTCAGCCGGCTGTCCATGCTGCCACGCGAGAAAGTCGAGTCGGAGATGCTCTACCTGCAGATCGCCATCGACAAGACCGCCGGCCCGCACGAACTCGAGGCTTGGGAATGGCTGACCGACGCCGCCGACCGCTTCCATGCCGAACAGGAGACGCGCGCATGATCCGGATGCTGGTCAGCGTGCGCTCTGTCGAAGAGGCGCTGCAGGCCGCGGGCTTCGGTGTCGATTACCTTGACCTCAAGGAGCCGGCCGCCGGCGCGCTCGGCGGGCTCGACACTGCGCGGATCAAGGACATCCTCGCCGCCGTTCGGCCACGGCACCCGAGCCTGATGATCAGCGCCACGATTGGCGACCTGCAGGCCATCGAACTGACTGCGATCGAACACGCCATCCGCGAAGTCGCCGATGCCGGCGTGGACCTGGTGAAGGTCGGCGTTCCGGGGCAGGGCGGGGCGGCCGCCGATGCGCTGCTCGGACGCGTGGCCTTGTGCGGACGCCCGATCGTGCCGGTGCTGATCGCCGACGACGGCATCGACGAGGGCCTGTTCGCTATCGCCTGCACGCTGCCATTCCCCGCGCTGATGGTCGACACCCAGGCCAAGCTCGGCGGCAGCCTCGTCGAGCGCATGGGGCCGGCGCGACTCGCCCGGCTCGTCGCCACCGCCCGCGCGCATGGCAAGCCTTTCGGCCTCGCCGGGGCGTTGCAACTGCGCGACCTGCCCGCGCTGCGCGAACTGAAGCCGGCCTTTGCCGGGTTTCGCAGCGCAGTGTGCGAGGGCGAACGCAGCGGCAGCCTCGTTCCCGCACGCCTGAAGGCGGTGCATGACGGACTGGCTGCGGACCGCACCGCCTTCTGCGAAGCGATCGCGGAGTAAGACCTGGAAAGCGGGACGAGGCAACAGGACGGCCTGACACAGCCCCGGTCTCAGGGCGTCATCAAGCGGGGCAGCGTCTCCCAGTCAGTTGCCGAAACCACCCGCACCGGACACTCGAGCTGCGCGCGATAGGCGGCGAACTCGGTATCGACGATGCCGGCCTGAACGAACTCATCCTCGTCCGCCCCGGCCGGCACGGCGCAGGACTTCACCATGATCACGCCCTCGGCCTGAAGCCGCGCGGCGAGCCGCAGCGCGAGGCTGTCGGACGTCACGCCCCAGTTGGTCAGTTCATCCGGTGCCTCACGCAGCAGATCGAGCGGCATCCACACCGGCACGGCCCCCGCCGCAAGCTGGGCGCGAATTTCCGTTTCATCGCGCGCGCAGCGCAGGGCGGGGCAGAGCCCCTTCAGCATCTGCGCCATCTGCGCCATCCCGAGCACGGCCAGGTTGTGTCCGGCCAGATCGTCGAAACCCCAGTGCTGCTGCGCCTCGCGCGCGACATCGGCAAAACGGCCGCCGCCGGGCACGATCACCACGCGGCCCCGTCCCTCGAGCGCCAGCATCTCGAGCCAGTCGCGCAACAAGGGATTGCGATCGAGGCTGCCGCCGAGCTTGACGACCCACATCAGCCCACCGCCCGTGCAAACAGCAGCGCCACCGCCACGCTCGGCGCGCAGGTATCGACCCAGGCGCGACAGGCCTCGTCGGCCGGCACCAGGCCAGCGAAATGCGCAAAGGGCAGGTCGTGGCGCCGGGCGAGTTCCTCGCCGAGGAAGAGGCCGCAGCCGGCACCGACCACGGTCGGCCGGGGGGCCACCGGCGTCGGACTGGAGAACCCGGACAGCACGCTGGCCAGGTTACGCTCGATCTCGGCGAGCATCGCCTCGCGCCAAGCGGACGCGAAGCGCAACCACGCGGCTGCATCGACGTCACCGGCATCGCGACCGATCATGCGGGCGATGCGCTGGCGGGTGGCTTCGGCGTCCTTGCCCGCCCCATCGGCTGCAGGGTACTGGTCGTGTTCGGGCGCCAGTTCGCCCGTGAGGCGGAAGACGTCGGCCGTAGTCGCGAAGAATTCGTTCATCACGTTGTATTCGCGGCCCTCGAATGCGATGCGCCGCGCCAGGGCGCACAGCGGGGTGCGCACTGCGCCGAGATACACCAACTCGCCGCTCGACAGGCGATCCGCATCGTTGCGCCCCAGCGGCACGGGCTGCCCCTCGCGCAGCGGAATCAGGTCGGTCGTGGTACTGCCGATATCCACCAGCACCGCCTCCGGCATGCGCTCGCCCACCCACCATGCGGTCGCGAGCCAGTTGGCCGAGGCGATCGATGACCAGTGCTCGCCGATGGTCGCGGCCTCGACCCAGCCCTCGCTGCCTGCGAAGAAACGCACGCCGTCGCCGAGACGCGCACATAAATGCGCCGCCAACCCGCGCACGCCGGCCTCGCGGTTGGCGAAGCCATCGGTCATCTCGGCCGTCATCGTCACCGCGTGGCGCGCGGTGTCGCACAGCGGCCACTGCGCGCGGATCTCGTCGATTGCAGCATCGAGGTGCGACAGGCCTTGCCAGAGCGGCGCTGCGCACTGCCGCACTTCGCGCACCCGGCCATCGAGCACCAGTGCGGCCTTGACGTGCGCGCCGCCGATGTCCCAGCCGATGACGGGCAGGGATGCGCTGCCCGCCACGGCCAGCGGTGTGGCGGCGGCGAGTGGACTGGCAGGCGGCATGCTGGACATGAAGACTTCAGGGTTCATTGGACGGACAGGGCACCGACGGACGCTTCGTGCGCCCGCTCGAGCGCCGCATGCGGTAGCAGGGTGGGTGCGGGCGCGACGCTGAGGATCTCAGCCGCGAGATTACGCCCGTGCCGCACCGATTGCCCGACATAGGCACAGGTCACGCGCGGATTCACCTCGATCACCACCGGATCACAAGGCGCCGAGTCTGACCCGCCCCGACGCTCGCCCGCCAGCACGAGGTCCACGCCGACGAAGCCGGCCAGGCCGGGCAGGGCAGCGCCGACGCGTTGGGCGAGCTGGCGCAGTTCGTCCCCGAGGGCGGAGTCGAGCGGAATGGCGTCGATGTCGACGCCGCGATACTGCACCGCGCCGTCGTCTGCCAGCACTATGCGCTGTCGGTTGATGCTCAGCAGTTCGGTGCGATCCGGCCGGCACAGCAGTGACAGGCTCAACGCATCACCGTGGTCGCGAGCGTCCTTGAGATTCCCGCCCACCCAGGCCTCCAGCCGCGTCGGCTGTCCGCACGAGATCCGTCGCAAGGCCTCGTCCCGCGCCGGCGCAAAACTCGCGAAAACCCGCGTCTGCTCGGCGCCGGCACCATCGTCGGGCTTCACGATCCAGGGTCCGGCCCGCAGGGCTGCGGACGGCTCCTCCCCTCCGGGCGTCCAGCCCCAGGGCACGGCAATACCGGCTGCCGCCAGCCTGGCGCAGGTCGCCTGCTTGCTGCTGGCGACACGGATGCTGTCCGCGTCGCAGCCGACCCAGCGCGCAGCGCCAATCGCTTCGCACAGTTGCAGCAGGATCCCGTCGCTCTCCGGGGCGATGACCCAAATGCGGTCGAAATCCCCTGCAACGCTGCGCAGAAAGTCCACCGCATGCGCCCCGGCCGGCACCCGGAGCGTTCGCTTGCCTTCAAGCGGCGCAAACGCACAATCCACCGCGGTCGTTTCCACCTCCGCAAGCGCCATCAGGTCGGCCAGCACGGCATCACGCATGCTGATACCCTGCGCCAGCAGCGAGGCTTGGGCCGTGGTCGCCGCGCCCAACCCGCCGGCGCTGATTAATTCGTACAACAGGACCTTCGTTTTCCGTTCCATGCACATCATTCCGGTCATCGATCTCCTGCGCGGGCAGGTCGTTCGCGGTATCCGCGGCGAGCGCCAGCACTACGCCCCCATCGAATCGCCGCTGTGCGGCAGCAGCGACCCGCGCGAGGTGGTGCCGATTCTGCTCGATTACGCCGCGGCCGACACGCTGTATGTGGCCGACCTCGACGCACTGACGGGCGGGGCCGTACAGGCAGCGCTGCTGTCGCGCCTGCTCAAGCACGATCCGGGCCTCACGTTGTGGCTGGATGCCGGCTTCGCCGACGCGACCGCGTTCGACGCGCTGTGCGGGGAACTCGCCCGGCTCGGCGCGGACGCTGAGCGCGTCGTACCGGTGTTCGCCAGCGAATCGCTCGCCAGTCCAGCTCAGGCCGCCGCTGCGCTGCGCGATCGGACCCGCAGCATCCTGTCGCTCGACCGTCACGGCGAGGAGACGCTCGACCCCGCCGGGCTGTGGCGCGCGACGGCACTGTGGCCGCAGCGCCTGATCCTGATGGCACTGGAGCGCGTCGGCGCCTACGACGGCCCGGCGCTCGAGCTGCTGCAGTCGGTGAGGGCGCAGGCTCCCGGTGGCACCCGCCTGATCGGCGCCGGCGGCATCCGCCATGCAGACGACCTCACCGGCGCCGCGGCAGCCGGCGCCGACGCCTGGCTGGTCGCATCGGCCCTGCACGACCGCCGCATCCCGCGTGCCCAAGGGTGACGAGCGTGGCTTTTTGGCACACGCCCGGCGCCGGGTGTATCGGATCGGAACGACGGGCCACAAGGGCCGGCACAGGGGGCACATCCGTCTCTCCGTTCCAAGCCTTGGCACATGGCTTGCATAGAGGCCCCGCATGAATACGACCACCCTCGCGCCCGCCCCCGACCCATCGTCCGCCGCGGCGCCGCTTGCCGCCTGCGCGCCCTGGACCTGTCCCTTCTGTTCGCTGCTGTGCGACGGGTTCGGCCTGCAGGATGGCGATCCGCCGCAGCTGCTCGGTTCGGACTGCCCTCGCGCCACGAAGGCGCTTGCTGCCTTCGCCCGGCCCGCCGCGCCGGTCACTCCCAGCATCGACGGTGCGCCCGCGACGCTGGAGGCCACGCTGGATGCCGCCGCTGCCCGTCTGGCGGGCGCGCGCCAGCCGCTGTTCGGGGGATTGGCGACCGACGTCGCCGGCATGCGCCAGCTCTACCGCCTGGCCAACGCCTGCGGCGCCATTCTCGACCACGCGCACGGCGACGCCCTGATGCACGCGCTGCGCCCGCTGCAGGACCGCGGCCAGATGTTCACCACGCTTGCCGAGATCCGCACGCGCGCCGACCTGGTGGTGTGCTTCGGCACGGACGCGTCGAACTATCCCGAGTTTTTCCGTCGCTGCGCGCCGACGGCCAACAGCGAACTGCAGCGCCGCACCGTATTCGTCAGTACCGTCCCGCCAGCACAGGCCATCGAAGGCAGCAGCGTCGAGACCGTGACGGGGCAGGGCGACCTGTTCGACACGGCGGCGACACTCGCCGCCCTCGTCGAGCAGCGCCGTGTGTCCCGGCCGGCGCCCGAACTGGCGGAACTAGCCGATGCCCTGCGCGCAGCACGCTATGCCGTGCTGGTCTGGGAACCGGCGCAACTGCCCGCACACGGCGCCCTGATCGGCGAGACCCTGCTGCGTCTGGTGATGAGCCTGAACCGCAGCACGCGCGCCGGCATGTTCGCGCTGGGCGGACTGGATGGCGCGCAGACCGCCAACGCCGCCATGACCTGGCTGTCCGGCCTGCCGCTGCGCAGCCGTGTCGGTCCGCGGGGCCTCGAGCACCAGCCGCTGCAGTACGCGACCGGCCGTCTCCTTGCCGGTGATGAGGTGGATCTGCTGCTCTGGGTCGCCAGCTTCGGGCCAAACCTGCCGCCACCGCCCACAGGTGTGCCCCGCATCGTCCTTGGCCACCCCACGCAGGCGCCGCACTGCGCGGAGAAGGGCACGATCTTCATCCCGGTCGCCACCCCGGGCGTCAATGCCAGCGGCCATCTGCTGCGTGCCGACGGCGTAGTGGCGCTGCCGCTGCATGCGATCCGCGACGACGGCCTGCCGGGCGTCGCCGACGTCGCCCGCGCCCTCGACGCGCGACTCGCCCTGGTCGCGGAGGACGCACGATGAGCACGATCCGACTGCGCGGCGGCCAGGTCTACGACCCCACCAACGGCATCGACGGCGAGCTGCGCGACATCGGCATCCGCGATGGCCGCATCGTCGAGCTCCACCCACAGGAGAAGGTGGACCACGACTACGACCTCGCTGGCTGCGTCGTCATGGCTGGCGGCATCGACCTGCACACCCACATCGGCGGCGGCAAGGTGAACCTCGCCCGCATGTTGCTGCCCGAGGACCACCGCGCCCGGCGCGAGCGCGACAACCTGCTCGAACTCGCCTCCGGCGGCTGCTGCACGCCCGGCACGCTGCAGACCGGCTACCGCTACGCCGAGATGGGCTACACCGCGGCCTTCGAGCCAGCGATGCTGGCCGCCAACGCGCGTCAGGCGCACATGGAGATGGGCGATACCCCCATCCTCGACCACGGGGCCTACGTGATGCTGGGCAACGAGGAGGTCTTCCTCGAGATGCTGGCGCGCGGCGAGGACTTCGAGCGCATCCGCGACTACGTCGGCTGGTCGATCAACGCCAGCAAGGCGATGGGCGTGAAGGTGGTGAACCCCGGCGGCATCTCCGCCTTCAAGTTCAACCAGCGCAAGCTCGACGTCGACGAGAACCATGTGCACTGGCAGGTCACGCCGCGCCGGGTGGTGCATACGCTGGCGCGCGCGCTGCGCGAGCTGGGCGTGCCGCATCCGCTGCACATCCACGCCAGCAACCTCGGCGTGGCCGGCAACATCGAATCCACGCTCGCTACCATCGACGCGCTGGAGGGCCTGCCCGGCCACCTCACGCACATCCAGTTCCACGCCTACGGCACCGAGGGGCCGAAGAAATTCTCCTCGGCCACCCGACAACTGATCGAGAAACTCAAGGCCGCGCCCAACGTCAGCATCGACGTCGGCCAGATCATCTTCGGCCAGACCGTCACCGCCTCGGGCGACACCATGCGCCAGCTCGCCAATGCCGACCTGGGCAGCCCGCGCAAGTACGTCGGCGGCGACATCGAGTGCGATGCCGGCTGCGGCGTCGTGCCCTTCCGCTACCGCGAGCAGAGCTACGTCAACGCGTTGCAGTGGGCGATCGGGCTGGAGATCTTCCTGCGCATGGACGATCCCTGGCGCGTGGTGCTGACCACCGACCACCCAAATGGCGGCCCCTTCACCAGCTATCCGCACCTCATCAAGCTGCTGATGGACAAGTCCTTCCGCGACGAACAGCTCGCTCGGCTGCACCCCGACGTGGCGGCCATGGCCGACCTGCGCGAGATCGGACGCGAACTCAGCCTGTACGACATCGCCATCATGACCCGCGCCGGTCCGGCGAAGCTGCTGGGGCTCACCGACCGCGGCCAGCTCGGCGTCGGCGCGGCAGCCGACATCGCGGTGTATCGCGAGCAGGCCGACCGCGAGGCGATGTTCGCCACGCCGGAATACGTCTTCAAGGACGGCACGCTGGTCGCCCGCCGCGGCCGGCTGGAGGCGGTGCCCACCGGTGGCACCCATTTCGTCGAGCCCGACTACGACCCGGCCATCGAAAAAACGCTCGAGCGCCACTACCGCGAGCACATGTCCATCGACTGGCGTCACGCCAGGATCAGCAAGGACGAACTGTGCTCCTGCTCAAACCACGGCAGCCTGCTGCCCTGCAAGCTGCACGGCGGGGGGCGGACATGAGCGCCACGGAAACGACCACCCGCATGCAACGCAACGGCATCGACATCGACGACACCTTCGCCGAAGCCTTCCCCATGAAGGCGACGCGACTGATCATCACCGCCCACAACGACACCTGGGCGCAGCATGCCGCCATCGCCGCCACCGGCTTCGCCACCTCGGTGATCGCCTGCGGCTGCGAGGCGGCCATCGAACGCCCGCTGTCGCCGGACGAGACGCCCGACGGGCGGCCCGGCGTGGCGGTGCTGCTGTTCTCGATGTCCGGCAAGGAGCTCGCCAAGCAGGTCGAGCGCCGCGTCGGCCAGTGCGTGCTGACCTGCCCGACCACTGCGGTGTATGCCGGCCTGAAGGACGGCGAGCCGATCGCACTGGCGAAGAACCTGCGCTTCTTCGGCGACGGCTGGCAGATCTCCAAGATGATCGACGGCACACGCTACTGGCGGGTGCCCACCATGGACGGCGAGTTCGTCGGCGAGGAGACGACCTTCGTGGTCAAGGCGGTCGGGGGTGGCAACCTGCTGATCCTCGCGCGCGACACCGAGGCCGCGCTGGCCGCGGCCGAAGCCGGTGTGGCGGCGATGCGCGCCGTGCCGGGCGTGATCATGCCGTTTCCGGGTGGCGTGGTGCGCTCGGGGTCCAAGGTCGGCAGCAAGTACGCCAGCCTGTCCGCCTCGACCAACGACGCCTTCTGCCCGGCGCTGACACCGCTCGCGCGCAAGACCGAACTCGACCCCGGGGTGAACTGCGTGATGGAGATCGTCATCGATGGCCTGACCGAGGCCGACGTGTCCGCGGCGATGCGCGCCGGCATGGACGCCATCGTCGCACGCGGCGCCGAGGCCGGCGTCTCACGCCTGTCGGCCGGCAACTATGGCGGCAAGCTCGGCCCCTTCCACTTCCATCTGCGCCGAATCCTGGGCGGGGAGGGCGCGGCATGAGCACGCGACTGCACCTTCGCCTGCGCCAGCCGCCGGCCTTGCGCGTGTCGCTGGACGACATCGTGCCCGAGACCGGCGCCGATGCCACCGAGGTCGCCCGACGCCCGCTTTGGCTTGGCCGCGAGGCTGTCGAGCTGGGCGAACTCTTCGATGTGAGCGCCCAGGCGCTCGCAGGCGATGCCACGCCCGAACTCGTCATCGAGGGCGACTGCCGCCGCATCGACGACATCGGCCGCGGCATGAACGGCGGCACGCTGCGAGTTGAAGGCAACGCCGGCGACTACCTCGGTGCGGAGATGCTGGCAGGCGAGATCATCGTCGGCGGCAACGCTGGCGACCTGGCCGCCTGCGAGCTGCGGGGCGGTCGCATCGAGATCGGCGGCGGTCTTGGGGACTTCGCCGCCGGGGCCTTGCCCGGCGGCATGGACGGAATGCGCGGTGGCACGCTGGTCGTGCGCGGCAATGTCGGCGCGCGTTGCGCCGACCGCATGCGTCGCGGCATGCTGCTCATCCACGGCGATGCGGGCGACTTCCTCGCCGCACGCATGGTGGCCGGCACGGTGGCACTGGCGGGCAGGGCGGGTGCGCACTGTGGTTACGGCATGCGCCGCGGCACGCTGGTGTTCGCCGGCCCGGCGCCCGAGACGCCGCCCACCTTCGTCGAGACGCGACACGACATCACCGTTTTCTGGGCCTTGCTGCGCCGCAGCCTGGCTTATCATGGCGGCCCTTTCGCGGCCCTGCCTGCACGCACGCCGCGCCGGCTGGTCGGCGACCTCGCGGCCGGCGGCAAGGGCGAATGGCTGCTGCCGCAGATGGATTGACCCGATGCAGATTGACTCAGACCCCCACGGAGCCTTCATGAGCAAGAACTACATATTCCACGCCGGCGAAGCCACCGTCCTCGCTGCCGAGGGCCAGTTCACCGACGCGATGCCCGAGATCCTGATCGGCCGCACCGACGGCCCGGTCGGCCAGGCCTTCGCCAACATGATGGCGCAGAGCAAGGGCCACACCGCCATGTTCGCGATCCGCGCCTGCAACCAGATGGTGCGCCCGGCGACGATCACCGTGCCCAAGGTCACGCTGAAGGACACCGCCAACATCGAGCTGTTCGGTGGCGTCGTGCAATCGGCCACCGCCGATGCGGTGCTCGATTGCGTCATCGAAGGCATCATCCCGCGCGACGTGGCCGACGACCTGTGCATCATCAGCCTGGTGTGGATCGACCCGCGCTGCGCGACCGACCCGAACCTCGACAAGAAGGACATGTACCGTACCAACTACGAGGCGACCAAGCTGGCAATCAAGCGCGCGCTGAACAACGAACCCAGCTTCGACGAGCTGATCGCGAACCGCCACACGATCAAGCACGACTACGACGACTGGAGCTGACCGCGCACGGAGCTTGCCGATGACGTCCCACCCCGGCACCGACTGCTTCGCCCTGCTCGACGACTGCCACGCCACGGCGGCGCAGCCGACCAGCAGGCTCTACACCGGCTTCGTGCGCGAGCACCGCTGCGACGACCCCGCCAGCCTGGACACGATGTGGCCGGCAGTGGCTGCCGACATGCGAGATGGGCTGCAGGCCGTGATACTTGCCGATTACGAATGGGGCGCACGCCTGATGAAGGCCGGCCACGAGCGGATCGCGCCTGGGGCTGCGGGCGCACTGCGCGTGCTGATGTTCGAGCACATGGCGCGCCTGTCGGCCGAGGACGTCAGCGGCTGGCTTGCCCGGCGGGAAGCGGACGAACTGAAGATCGATGCGGGACAGCCAGCGCCGGCCGGCGTCATCGACATCGTCCCGAGCGTCGACCGCGATGCATTCACCGACGCAATCCACCGCATCCACGCCTACGTCGGCGAGGGCGAGACCTACCAGGTCAACTACACCTACCGGCTCGGATTCCGCTGCTTCGGCGCGCCGACCAGCCTCTATCGCAGGCTGCGCGCGCGCCAGCCGGTGGCCTTCGGTGCCTTCATCGCGCTGCCGGTGGAGTCCGGTGGCGGCCATATCCTCTCGTGCTCGCCCGAGCTCTTCCTGCGCAACAGCGGTGGTAGGCTGGAAGCGCGACCGATGAAGGGCACGGCCTCGCGCGCTCGCGTACCCGAGGGTGACAGCGAAATCGCGCGCATGCTCGGCGAGGACGTCAAGAACCGCGCCGAGAACCTGATGATCGTCGACCTGCTGCGCAACGACCTCGGCCGCATCGCACGCACCGGCTCGGTGAAGGTGCCCAAGCTGTTCGCCATCGAGCCTTACTCGACGGTGTTCCAGATGACCTCGACCGTCGACGCGGAGCTGGCCGAGGGCACGAACTTCCCCGATCTGCTGCGCGCGTTGTTCCCCTGCGGCTCGATCACCGGTGCGCCCAAGCACCGCACGATGCAGCTCATCGCCGAGCTGGAGAACACCCCGCGCGGCCTGTACACCGGCAGCATCGGGTGGATCGAGCCGCCAGCCTCGTCCGAGCAGGCTTGTGGCGACTTCTGCCTGTCAGTCGCCATCCGCACGCTGGCGCTCGATCCGCCCGACGCTTCCGGTCTGCGTGCGGGGCGCATGGGGGTGGGGGCAGGGATCGTGATCGACAGCCGGGCCGACGAGGAATTCGAGGAGTGCCTGCTGAAAGCCCGCTTCCTCACCGGTCTGGATCCGGGCTTCAGCCTGTTCGAGACCATGCTGGGCGTAGGCGGGAAGGGCATCCGCCACCTCGACCGCCACCTCGACCGCCTGCAGCGCAGCGCGGCGGCGCTCGGTTTCGCATGCCGGCGCGCGGCGATCATCGAGGCACTGGCCGATCAGTGTGCCGGCCTGGCGCCGGACACGTGTCATCGCATCCGCCTCGCCCTGCACAAGGATGGCAGCACCGAGCTCGCGATCGCCGCCCTTGACCCCTTGCCCGAGGGACCGGTCCGACTCCTGCTGACGAAGACACCGATGCGTGCGAACGATCCTTTCGTCGGCCACAAGACGACCATGCGCGGCGTCTACGATGCGGCCGTCGCGGAAGCAGTGCGCCAGAACGCCTTCGACATGATCTTCCACAACGAGCGCGGCGAGATGACCGAAGGCGGGCGCAGCAACGTGTTCGCACTTGTCGACGGCCAGTGGATCACGCCGCCGCTGGGCGCTGGGCTGCTGCCCGGCGTGATGCGCAGCGTGCTGCTGGACGATCCGGCGTGGAGTGCCCGCGAGGCGCCGCTCACCCTGGAAGCCTTGCGCCGTGCCGAGCGCATTGTCGTCTGCAATGCGCTGCGGGGCGCCGTTGACGCCGTCCTGCACGACGAAGCCGGCGAGGACAGCGCGTGAGTCCACCGTCTCGACAGCCGCCCGCCATCGCGCTGTTCGACCTCGACCATACGTTGGTGCCGTTCGATAGCGGCATGGCGTGGTTTCGCTTTCTCGTCGGCCGCGGCGAAGCCCGGCCTGCCCTGGTGGACGATTACCTCGCGCGCTGCCAGGAATACGTCGCGGGCAGGACCACGGCCGGCGAACTGCATGACTTCGTCGCGCAGACCTTCCGCGACCTCGCCCCGGCTCGGCTGCACGCACTGCGGCGCAGTTTCGCAGCCGAGGTGGCCACGGAGATCCCGTCGGCGGCGCATCGGCTGGTCGCGCACCACGTGGGGCAGGGGCATCGCTGCTGCATCGTCACCGCGACCAACCGTTTCGTCGCGTCGGCTCTCGCCCAGGCCCTGGGCGTCGGCGGACTGCTTGCGACCGAGTTCGAAACAGACGATGGCCGCTTCACCGGACGGCTGGCCGGCCCCGTCTGCCACGGCGGGGAGAAGATCGCCCGCGTCGAGCGCTGGCTGCATGGCCAGGAGCTGCAGTGGGAGACCCTTGGCCACAGCGTCTTCTATTCCGACTCGGCAAGCGATCTGCCCCTGTTGCAGAAAGTGCGCGAGCCCGTGGTCGTACGCCCCGACGCACGGCTTCGCGACCACGCGCTGACACACGGCTGGCGCATGGCGGATACGCTGGAACACCTGCGCCTCGCCCCTCTTTGAAACCCGCACGGGCCAGCGCGCTCTGGCTCACGGACCGCAAGGGACGCTTCTGATGCAGCCTCCGGGCGAACCCTAAGGCCCCTCGGCAGGTCAACCGAACAACTTGTCGAGCACGCGACCAAGCCACCCCTTTGATTGGGCCGGTTCAGCCGACGAGGCCGGGATCGGTCGCAGGCTCGGTTGAGCGACGCGCTGGATGGCCGGTTCGGGCGTCTTTCTCTCCACCTCACGGACAAGCGTCTGCTGCACCACCGGCGCCCGCCGAGCGCTCAGGCGGCTTTCGAGCAATTGCGCGTGATGCCGACGCAGAACGGAGTCCTCCGGCAAGGGAGGAAGCCCTGCGCTGGCGGCGATCTGGTCAAAGTGCCGACGCAGGATGGAATCGGTGGGCGGAAACAGGGCGGTCATGGCTGGACTCCCGATACGCTGAAGGTAGCGAGTCGAAAGCAACAGTCGTGCCTCCAGGCAGGACGGCCGCTGTCAAGGCATCGACAACCCGGAAAACGGGCGCCCCCGCCGGCGCAATGCCCAAGGGTTTGCGTCAATGCAATGCAGGTGCTACTTTTTGGCACACACGCTCGACGTAGTCATATGAGGCTGGCAAACAGCCCGCGGAGGAGATTCTGGAGATGACGAGTTTTCCCAAACTCAGGGACGCTCGCGAGGAGCGGCTGGCCCTTGCTCGCGAGCGTTTCTTCCGTGACGAGATGCCCGAAGACGATGAGCTCTCGCCGCTGATCCTGCGCTCCTGGGAGCGCTGCCGGGACTCTGGTCTCGATCACCGCATATCTCAAGCGATCGATCCGGCCGGCCGCAGCCGCCTGTCCGAGTCCCGTGAGCGCAGCGCCCGCCTGCTGGAACTCGGCAGCGGCGTCATGGAACACGTGTTCGACCAGATCCGCGCCTCGGGCAGCATGGTGCTGCTGGCAGATACGGACGGCATGATCATCCACAGCCTGGGCGATGCGGGTTTTGTCGATCGCGCGGAACGCGTCTCACTGCAACCCGGTGCATGCTGGAGCGAAGATGTGCGCGGCACGAATGGCATCGGCACCGCTATCGCGGAACGCTTGCCCATCGAGGTGCTCGGCGCGGAACACTATCTGGACAAGAACATCTTTCTTGCCTGCAATGCGGCACCGATCTTCGACGCCCGCGGCAAGCTCGCGGGTGTGTTCGACATCTCGGGCGACTACCGCAACCCGCAGCGTCACACGCTGGGCCTCGTACGCCTGTCGGTGCAGCTGCTGGAGAAACGCCTCTTCGAGGGGGAGTTCTCCAACGACATCCTGCTGGCCTTCCACTCGCGCCCCGAGTACATCGGCAGCCTGCAGGAAGGCATGATTGCCGTCAGCCCGGACGGGGCCGTACTGGGGCTGAACCCTGTCGCGCGAGACTGGTTTGCTGGCATGGGCCTGTCGCTCGAGGCGGCCGACCTGTCTGACATTTTCCGCCCCAGCCTGGGCGTGATCCTCGATCGCTGCAAGGCGGCGCCCAACTCGATGGTCAGGCTGGACCTGCGCAAGGGCGGCGAGATCTACGTTCAGGCGCGCTCGCAACGCCCGCTTGCACTGGCCAACCCACAGGTCGTGGTAGAGCAGGGGGGATCGCTACCCCATCCTGTACGCCAGGGCAGCCACACTGCGGCACGCGAGCCCAATCTCGACTCGCTGTGCACCGGCGACGAGCGCATGCAGCGCGCCTTGCAACGCGCCAGGCGCATTGCCGGCAAGGATATTCCCCTGCTCGTCCAGGGCGAGTCGGGCGTGGGCAAGGAGATCTTTGCCCAGGCGTTCCACAACAGCGGACCGCGGGCGGACGGCCCATTCATCGCACTCAACTGCGCGGCGATCCCCGAGAACCTGATCGAATCCGAACTCTTCGGCTATGCCGGCGGCGCATTCACCGGCGCGCGGAAGGAAGGCGCCATCGGCAAGGTGCAGCAGGCACACGGCGGAACGCTGTTCCTCGACGAAATCGGTGACATGCCATTGCCGATGCAGACCCGCCTGCTGCGGGTGCTGCAGGAGCGCTGTGTTACGCCTGTTGGCTCGATGAAGACGATTCCGGTCGATATATCGCTCGTTTGCGCGACCCACCGCGTGCTGCGCGAGGCGGTGGCCAGCGGCGAGTTCCGCGAGGACCTCTACTATCGCGTGAACGGTCTGACCGTCACCTTGCCCGCCTTGCGCGAACGTACCGACGTGGCCTGCCTCGTCGAGCGCATCCTCAAGGCCGAGACTGCGTCGCTGCGTGACACACCGATCACCATTGGTGCCGACGTCATGCACTTTTTCGAGCAGTACGCCTGGCCAGGCAACATCCGCCAGTTGCAGAGTGTGATCCGGGTTGCCGTTGCCCTGCTGGATGACGACGAGAACGTCATCGAAGCCGTGCATCTGCCGGAGGAACTCTTCGGTGCCGATCCGCATCGGGACGACGCAGAACCGATCCGGCCGCTGCAGGTCCACAAGGAAACTAATGTCCCGCCGCTCATGGACACGTCGCCGGCACCGAACGCGGCCCCCCGCAGTCTCGACGAGATCGAGCTCGAAGCGATTGCGGCGGTCATGCGCGAAGTCGGTGGCAATGTGTCAGCAGCCGCACGCCGGCTTGGCATCAGTCGCAACACCTTGTACCGAAAACTCGGAAAGATCGGCTGAATCCGGGCGCTCCAGAACGACTTGGCGCAAAATTCGGCCCTGGATGCCCCACACGCATCCATTGAAAGGAATTGGCGCCATGAACTGCTTCAGGAAACTGCCCGGCTTCACCCGCACACCGGCCGGCCTCGAGACCCGCGTCCTGCGGAAACTGCCTGCCATCGCCCTCTTTGGAACGATCGCGCTTATCCTGCCTTCGATCGTCGTTCGCCTTCTGGATTGGGGCGACGTTTCGCACGCCGCGCTCACGCGCATCGGCATGGTCGACATCTACGTCACCGGCGTCGTCGTGCTGCACTGGACGGTCGTGTTCACTGCCGCCATCTTCGCGTTCATCGTCTTCGTTATGAAGGGACCGGCCTATGTCGCCGACGCCTATGCGCTGGTGGACGCCGACAAGCCGGCGGGCGAGGGGCGTTCGCAGGCATGACCGTCCGTGCCCTTCTGAAGATGGGCGACCCGCGCCTGCTCGCGCCGGCCGCCCCTGTGACCGCGTTTGATACCCCCGAACTCGAGGCGCTGATCGCGGACATGTTCGACACCATGACCGTCAGTGGCGGTGTCGGGCTGGCCGCCCCGCAGATCGGTGTCGGCCTGCAGGTCGTTGTCTTCGGGTTTGAACGCAGCGAGCGTTACCCCGACGCGCCGCCCGTACCGCAGACAGTCTTGCTGAATCCGGTCATCACACCTCTCGACGACGTCACGGAAGAGGGCTGGGAAGGCTGCCTGTCCGTACCGGGCCTGCGGGGTATGGTCCCTCGCAGCGTGAAGATCCGTTATCAGGGCTTCGACCCACAGGGGCAACCCATCGACCGCATCGCCGAAGGCTTTCATGCGCGCGTGGTGCAGCACGAATGCGACCACCTTCTTGGCGTGCTCTATCCTATGCGAATCAAGGACTTTCGACGCTTTGGCTACACGGAGGTGCTGTTTCCGGAACTGTCGTGAGTCTCCGATGTGCCGGTTCGTGTGCGCTCTGAAGGGCATGGCGGGCGCAGCCAGAGTGCAACGACCGATAGCGTCCTGGCGGAATCCCGCATTCCCGCATCGCCTGGAGGCGACAGTTGTCCAGATCTAATCCAATCTCGTAGTTCACATAACACAAATTATCGTTGTTTCAGGTATCGGTATTGGCAGGCCTGCGAAGCGCCACTTGCGTCCACCGAACTCCACCGCCCACCATCGAACTGGGTCATGCAATGATGCGACACGGTCCTGCCGCACCGGGCTGTGTATAATGCTGCCCGCTTCGGCCCACCAACGATGCGGGGGTGGCGGAATTGGTAGACGCACTGGATTTAGGTTCCAGCGCCGCAAGGCGTGAGAGTTCGAGTCTCTTCCCCCGCACCACCTGAAAGCGCAAGGCTTCCAGGCATTCGGTACAGCCGCACAACGCCCAGGCAGGATCCTGCGGGGCAAATCTGGCACACCGGGTCGACGCCGACCCGGTTCTCGCCAGCACCCGCCCGAGAATCAGCTGCTGCGGCCGTAGGTGTCCTCGAAGCGCACGATGTCGTCCTCGCCAAGGTAGCTGCCCGACTGCACCTCGATGATCTCCAGCGGCACCTTGCCGGGATTCGCAAGCCGGTGCGTATGGCCGAGCGGAATGTAGGTCGACTCGTTCTCGCCCAGCAGGAAGGTCCGCTCGCCGCAGGTGACTTCGGCCGTGCCCTTGACCACGACCCAATGCTCGGCACGATGGTGATGCATCTGCAGGCTGAGCTTGGCGCCCGGATTGACGACGATGCGCTTCACCTGGAAACGCTCGCCGGCGTCAATCGAGTCGTACCAACCCCACGGGCGATACACCTTGCGGTGGCTCTTGGTCAGGCTGCGGCCTTCGGCCTTCAGGCGCGCGACGACCTTCTTCACGTCCTGCGTGTGATCCTTGTGCGCCACCATCACCGCGTCCGGCGTCTCTACCACGACCATGTCGTCGCAGCCGACCGCCGCCACCAGGCGGCTGCCCGAATGCACCAGCGTGTTGCGGCAGTCCTCGAACAGCACCTGACCGCGCCCTGCGTTGCCGGCAGCATCCTTCTCCGACACGGCCCACAGCGCATCCCAGGCGCCGACGTCCGACCAGCCGGCCGCCATCGGTACCACCACGCCCGTACCAAGCTCAGGCGCGTCAGCGAGCCGCTCCATCACCGCGTAGTCGATCGAGTCGCTCGGACAACGTTCGAAGGCGCCCTGCTCCAGGCGGATGAAATCGGCGTCGGGCTTGCGACCCGCATAGGCGGCCTCGCAGGCGCTCGCGATGTCCGGGCTGAAGCGCCGGATCGCGCGCATCCAAACCGAGGCCTTCATCATGAAGATGCCGCTATTCCAGAAGTACTCGCCGCTATCGACGTAACGCTGCGCGGTATCGCGGTCGGGCTTCTCGACGAATTCAAGCAGGGCTCGACCAAGCCGGCCCTCGGCGAGCGCGTCGCCGCTGCGGATGTAGCCGTAACCCGTTTCGGGCCGGTCCGGCACGATGCCGAAGGTGACCAGCGCGCCGTCGGCGGCGAAGGCGCTGCCGTCCGCGATCGACCGCTGGAAGGCGGCGACGTCGGTGATGACATGGTCGGCCGGCATCACCAGCAGGATCGGATCGCCCTCCTCCTGCGCTGCCAGCGCGGCCAGCGTCAGGGCTGGCGCGGTGTTGCGCCCGAACGGCTCGAGCACGATCTGGGGCGAGCGCACGCCAATCTGGCGCAGCTGCTCGGCGATGATGAAGCGGTATTCCTCATTGGTGACGACGAGCGGACGCGGATCGACCTCGCGCGCACCGAAGTCCTTCAGCCGCAAGCCTGTTTCCTGCAGCAGCGAACGCTCGCCGGTCAGCGGCAGGAGCTGTTTCGGATAGCTTTCGCGCGAGGCCGGCCACAGCCGCGTGCCCGAACCGCCGGAAAGGATGACGCTCTTGATGATCATGTCGGGAAGATCCTGTGCTGTCGTCGAGGTGTTTTACTTGAAGTCTTGAAAGAAGTGGTGGCCCGCGGTCAGCAGATCTCGGCCAGCATGCGGCTCACGCCCTCACGCCAGTCCGGCAGATGCAGTCCGAAGCGCGTGCGCAGCCGGCTCGTGTCCAGTCGGGAATTCAGCGGGCGCACTGCCGGCGTCGGATAACTTGATGTGGCAATCGGTGCGATCTCACGCACAGCCAGGGTCTTGCCGGCAGCAAGGGCCGTCTCGATGACGAAGCTGGCGTAGCCATGCCAGCTCGTCTGGCCGGCTGTCGCCAGATGATACGTGCCGCACAGGCTGCGGTCCGCCAGCGTGCTGCGGATGGCGTGGGCACTGACGTCGGCGATCAGGTCGGCTCCGGTCGGCGCGCCGATCTGGTCGTCGATGACGGTGAGCCGCTCGCGCTCGGCCGCCAGGCGCAGCATCGTGCGGGCAAAGTTGCCGCCGCGTGCCGCATGCACCCAGGAGGCGCGGAAGATCAGGTGACTGCAGCCGCTGTCGCGGATCGTGTCCTCACCGGCAAGCTTGGTGGCGCCATAGACCGACAAGGGGCCGGTGGCGTCATCCTCGCGCCATGGCCGCTCACCACTGCCGTCGAACACGTAGTCGGTCGAGTAATGCACGAGCAGTGCCCCCAGGGCAGCCGCCTCGCGCGCGAGCACGCCCACGGCATCGGCGTTGATGCGTTGTGCCAGCTCGGGCTCGCTCTCGGCCTTGTCGACCGCCGTGTAGGCGGCAGCATTCACGATCACGGCGGGCGCGAGCGCGCGCACCGTGGCGGCGAGGGCATCGGGCTGACCGAGATCGCCGCACAGCCCGTCGTGACCATTGCGGTCCAGCGCCACCACCTCGCCCAACGGCGCCAGCGCGCGCTGCGCCTCCCAGCCGACCTGCCCGTTCTTCCCCAGCAGCAGGAACCTCATGCGCCCTGCCCCCGGTCGCCGTAATTGGCGGCCACCCAGTCGCGATACGCCCCGCTCTGCACGTCGGCGATCCACTGCGGGTTGTCGAGATACCACTGCACCGTCTTGCGGATGCCGGTCTCGAAGGTCTCTGCCGGTCGCCAACCCAGCTCACGTTCGATCTTGCGCGCATCGATGGCGTAGCGGCGGTCATGGCCCGGGCGGTCCGTGACATGGGTGATCAGGCGTGCGTAGCTGCCCTCGGGCGATGGCCGCAGTTCGTCGAGCAACGCGCAGATCGTACGCACGATGTCGATGTTGGCCTTCTCGTTCCAGCCGCCGACGTTGTAGGTCTCGCCCGGCGTGCCGCGCGCCAGCACCTCGCGGATCGCGCTGCAGTGGTCGGTGACGTACAGCCAGTCGCGTACGTTCAGGCCATCGCCATACACCGGCAGCGGCTTGCCGGCCAGGGCATTGACGATCATCAGCGGAATCAGCTTCTCCGGGAACTGCCAGGGGCCGTAGTTGTTCGAGCAGTTCGTCGTCAGCACCGGCAGGCCGTAGGTGTGGTGCCAGGCGCGCACAAGGTGGTCGCTGGCCGCCTTGCTCGCCGAGTACGGGCTGTTCGGCTCGTAGGTCTTGGTCTCGGCGAAGGGCGGATCCTGCGGGCCGAGCGAGCCATAGACCTCGTCCGTGCTGATGTGCAGGAAGCGGAACGCGGCCTGTATCCCGGCCTCCAGCGTCGAGCGATAGGTGCGCGCGGCCTCGAGCAGCGTGAACGTGCCTTCAACGTTGGTGCGAACGAAGGCGGCCGGACCGTGGATGGAGCGGTCGACGTGGCTTTCTGCGGCGAAATGCACGATCGCGCGCGGCTTGTACTCGGCCAGCAGGCGCTCGACCAGGGCACGATCGCAGATGTCGCCCTGTACGAAGACGTGGCGCGCATCGCCCCGCAGCATGGCCAGCGTTTCGAGGTTGCCGGCGTAGGTCAGCAGGTCAAGGTTGAGGATGGGCTCGTCGCTGCGGGCGAGCCAGTCGAGGACGAAATTGGCGCCGATGAAGCCGGCGCCGCCGGTCACGAGGATCAAGTTGAAAGCTCCGCCCGATGGCAATGCGCGGGATTATCGCATTGCCGCGCGAATCGTCTACACCTTGCGCTACATCCTCAGGCGATCGGCATAGCCGGTCATCTCCAGATAGCCCTGTCCGGTTTCACGTTCCTGGCCATCCGACGACGCCTCGCGCAGACGTACGGCCCCTTCCCAATACACCGCACCGGTGGATGCGCGGCTGTCGAGTTCCTGGTCGTCCATCAGCGGCGCCAGATGCAGGATGCGGCCATCGGCCAGGTGCAGGCGCCATTCGACCGGGTAGCGCGCACCGGTGCGCGGCGACTGCCAATACCGCAGCGGCTCGAAGCGGACCTCGTCGGGTCGCAAGCGTCGCGCCTCGCCCCGCGCATCGGCCAGCGTGCCCGCTGCCCACATCGCGCGCCCCTCGCCGTCGCGCATCTGGAACAGCATCAGCGAGCCGCCGTCGTGCAGGTTGATGCCGATCCAGTCCCAGCCACGCGCACCCTCGGGCAGGATCTCGCTCGACCACTCGTGGTCGAGCCAGGCGTGCCCGGTTACGGCCAAGGTCCTGCCGTCCAGCTTCAGCGTGCCCGACACCTTCAACTGCGGGCGACTATAGTAGTAGCTGGCGTTGAGCGGATCCGGCGCCTTCTGGCTGAACCCCGCGCTGCCGTTCAGCACGGGCGCGCGCCCCGGGTCGAACGCCAGCTCGAAGCCGAAATCCTCCGCTTCGATGCGGCTGCGATAGCCGGCAAGCGCTGCCTCGCCGCCCGCCAAGAACCAGTCGCCGACCCGGACGGCAGTCCTGCCCTCCACCGCCTCGGCCAGCCCAGGATAGGCGCGCGCGGCGCGCTCCGCATGGCGCAGCCGGCCCGTCGCCGGGTCGGCCACGGCCGCGTGCGCGAGCACCAGCTGGCGCGGCGCAAAGCGGCTCGGGTTGTCCTCGCCAATCCGCGTCCGCACGCGGAAGAAGGTGAGCTGGAAGCCGCGCTCTACACCCACCTCATCCCTCAGCCAGCCGGTGATGTACCACCACTCGGTGCGATAGTCCGGATGGGCGCCGAAGTCCTGCGGAAACTGCAGTGGCTGATCGGGCACGACCGCGGGATAGGGCGCCGCGGGGGCCGCGATCTGCCCCACGGCAGGGCCCGTGAAGACCATCATCAGCGCCCCGACCGACGCAGCAGCCCACGAAAGCTGCCGAGCCCGCTGCACCATCCTGCACAGGTACGCCATCCCCCCCCACCCCAGCCTGGCTGTCCTCATCACCCTGCCCTCACCAGTCCGCCTTCACCGCCAGCACTGCCGACCGCCGCATCGCCCTCGCCCCGGCCAGCCTGGCGACCAATGCCGCCAGCAGCACCAAGCCGATCGCGAAACTCGCCAGCGCAGCCCACGGCACCGCGAGCTCCATGCTCCAGTGAAAGCTCTGGCGGTTGATGATCTCGATCAGGATCCACGCGATCGCGCCGCCGGCGAGCAGGCCGGACACCACGCCCAGCCCTGTCGTCAGCGCGCCTTCCATGGCAATCAGGCGGCCCACGTCGCTTCGCGTGAAGCCCAGGTGGCGCAACATGCCGAACTCCCCCTCGCGGGTCGTCGCCAGCGCCGCAGAGGTGGTCGCGACGCCGAACAGGCCGATCATGATCGTGACTGCTTCCATCAGGTAGGTGATCAGGAAAGTACGGTCGAAGATCTCCAGGCTGATCGCGCGGATCTCGCCCGGCAGCGCGATCGTCACATGTTCTGCACCGAAGGCCGCGCGCAGCGCCGCTGCCACCTGGCCGACCGCCGCACCCGGCGTGACCTCGATCGCCGCATCGTTGATGCGACGGTCGCCGGTCAGCGCCACGTAGTCCTCACTCGCAATCAGCGCCGCGCCGTGCTGGCGCGCATAGTCGCGCCAGATGCCGGCGACGACGAACTCGCGCATCTGCCCACCCAGCGGCAGTCTCAGGCGGTCGCCCACGCCGATGCGCAGGCGATCCGCCGCCGCTTCGGAGATCCAGGCCGGCGGCACATCGCTCGCCGCGGGCCGCGCGGTCGAACCCGCGATAAGCGGCAGGCCCCAGTTGCCCCGCACCGGGCGCGCCAGCACGCTGAACAGCGGCTCCTCGTCCGAGACACGCAGATTGACGAGGCGCGTCGTGTCGACCGATGCCACACCGGGAACGGATGCGATTCGGGCCAACGCCGCATCATCCAGATAACCGCTGCCGGAGGACGACGATGCACGCACGTAAAGGTCCGCCGGCAGCACCTGCGTCAGCCAGTCGTCGACCGAGACGCGAAAACTGCTGACCATGATCGCCATCGCCGAGGCCAGCGCCACACTGGCGATGACGCCCGCGCCCGCCACCACTGCCTGCGCTGGCGTGGCCGACAGGCGCGCATGCGCCAGGCGCCAGCTCACGCCCTGCCCCCTCCCCAGCAGCGGCAACAGCGCACGCGCCAGCTGAGGCAAAAGCAGCACGGCGGCCGTCAGCAGGCACGCCACAGCGGCATAGCCGCCGACGGGAATGCCCTCCACCGGTGGCATCAGGCAGGCCATGGCAGCCAGTGCCAGCAGGCTCAGACCGACTGCGGGCCGACCGCGCGCCTGCGGCAAGCCCGCATGCGCCGCCTCCCCCGCCTTAAGTGCGCGCGCTGGCGCCACCCGCGAGGCCTCGCGGGCCGGCAGCCATGTTCCTGCGACACCGGCGGCGACACCGAGGAAGAGATAGCCGACGATCAGCATCCCGTCGAAGTGCAGCTGCGGCCGGGTACCGCGGAAGAATCCCGCCCCGAGGTCGCCCCCCACCATTTGGAACGCCGCCATGGCCAGGCCGTGGCCCAGCACCACGCCCAGCACGCCACCGGCCAGTCCGACCACGGCCCCTTCGGCGAGCAGCCCGCGCAACAGTTCGCGGCGTTCCAGCCCGAGTGCGCGCAGCAAAGCGAATTCCCGCCTGCGGCGGGCCACCGACAGCAGCTGGGTCGAGAACACCAGGAAACCGCCGGTGATCAGCGCAATCGCGGCAAGCATGGTCAGATTGACCCGATAGGCACGCGACAGCGCGCCGACCTCGCTCGCCGCAGCCTCGGGCACCCGCAGGGCGAGGCCGGGCGGCAGCAGCGGCGCCAGCGCCATTCGCGCTGCATCGGGGCTGACACCTTCGGCCAGCTTGAGGTCGATCCGGCTCAACACGCCCACGCGGTCGAAGTGTTGCTGCGCCGCACCAAGATCCATCACTGCCAGCCGGCCAGTCGCGCCCGGCAGCTCGCCGGCCACCTGCAGGGCGAAGCTGCGCACCCCTGATTGCACCCACAGCATGCCTTCGCGTATGGCGGGCGGCGCGGACTGGCCGTCGCTGCGCAGCTGCGGCTCGCCAAGCCGCGTCCGCGCCTCGGCCGACAGGAAGACATTGTGCGGCTGCAGCGCCGCAAAGCGCCCGTCCTCGTCCCCAGCGCGGGAAGCCAGCGGCAAGAGCCCCGGCTGCACCCGCGCAATGCGGAACAGGTCCACGCCGAGGATCTCGAGGCTGTCCTCGCGCCCGGGCAAGCGGGCCTCGACGACCAGCAGCGGACTGGCCTCCGCCACCTCCGGCCGCAAGGCCAGCACCGGGTAGATCGATTCATCGAAGCCCTCTCGCGGCCCGATCAGTTGCAGGTCGGCTTCGCCGGCAATCAGCCGCATCCCGCGTCCGAACTCGTCCAGCGCCGCGGCATGGATCAGCTGCACCGCCAACCCAAGCGCCACCCCGAGCGCAATGGCGAGCAGCGACAACGCCGTCGCCAGTCGCCGGCGCAGCAGGCTGGCGAGGAACAGGCGCCCCAGCAGTGCGCTCATGCGCGGCCCGTGATGTCGACGAGCCCGCCGGCAGCGAGCTCGAGCACCCGATCCGCCCGTCGGGCAGCGGCGCGCGAGTGCGTCACGAGCACGCCCGCCGCCCCCTGCTCGCGGATCTGCGCCAGCAGCAGGTCGAGCACCTCGGTCGCGCGACCGGGGTCGAGGTTGCCGGTCGGCTCGTCGGCCAGCACCACGCGGGGTGCATGCACCAGCGCACGCGCAATCGCCACCCGCTGTAATTCGCCCCCCGACAGCGTATGCGGCGCATCGTCGGCCCGTTCGCCAAGACCGATCCGCACCAGCAGCTCACGCGCCTTCACCCTGGCTTCGGTCTCGGCCACCTTCAGCAGCCACAGCGGCAGGGCAACGTTCTGCACCAGGCTGAGATGGGGCAGGATGTGGAAGGCCTGGAACACGAAGCCGAACGCACCGCGCCGCAGCCGCGCAAGCGCGTCATCGTCGAGATCATCGATGCGCTGACCACCGATCACGATGCGACCGCCATCGACCGGCTCGAGGCCGGCGATGCAGTTGAGCAGCGTCGACTTGCCCGTGCCCGACTCGCCGACGATCGCGACGCATTCGCCCTCTGCCACCTCCAGCATCAGGTCGTCGAACAGCGGGCGCGGCGGAGCACCGGGAAGGGTCTTGCGGAGGGACTGGACGCTGAGCATGAGGGCGATCTCGGAGACGGCGGCACGCCGGTACGAAACAAAGGCGGCAATTCGACCGCGAGGAACGCGATTTTGTCATCCCGCACGCGAATTGGTTGCATCGGGCGTGCCCATCGAGCGCAGCGGAACGCCTCGACGCGCGCGACAGGCCGCAAGCGACGCGAATCCCGGGCCGACGCCGTTTCGCGTATATACTCCGCCCGCCTGCCCGCGCGCGCCCTGGGCCACGGCGCCCCTCCCCGTCCCACGCCCCGCATGCCGGTCAATCACTACGAGAACTTTCCTGTCGCCTCCCTGCTGCTGCCGGCCCGCCTGCGCGAGCCAGTCGAGGCGATCTATGCCTTCGCCCGCAGCGCTGACGATGTCGCCGACGAAGGCGATGCCCCGGCGGTCGCGAGACTGGCGCGGCTGCACGACTACCGGCTCGCGCTGGAGGCCTGTGCCCGTGGCGTCGCGGTCAGGGACGAGATCCTGGCGCCGATGTTTGCCCGTCTCGGCGACACGATCCGCGCGCACAGATTGCCCCTGCAGCCCTTTCGCAACCTGCTCGACGCCTTTGCACAGGACGTGGGCAAGACACGCTATCGCGACTTCGCCGAACTGCAGGACTACTGCCGGCGCTCCGCCGACCCGGTCGGCCGCCTGCTCCTGTGCCTGTACGATGCCGCTACGCCGGACAACCTGCGCCGCTCGGACGCCATCTGCACCAGCCTGCAGCTCATCAACTTCTGGCAGGACGTCGCCGTCGACTGGCAGAAGGAACGCATCTACCTGCCGCTGGACGACATGGCGCGCTTCGGCGTCACCGAGGACGACATCGCCGCTGGCCGCAGCAACGACGCCTGGCGCGCGCTGATGGACTTCGAAGTGCAACGCGCGCGCCGCATGATGCTCGACGGTGCCCCGCTCGCCTGCGCCCTGCCCGGCCGCATTGGCTGGGAGCTGCGCCTGATCGTGCTGGGCGGACTGCGCATCCTCGAGTGCATCGAAGCCACTGCATACGACGTCTTCCGCCACCGCCCCGTGCTCGCCAAGGGCGACTGGCTGCGCCTGGCCTGGCGCGCCCTGAACTACCGGAACATCGCATGAATCCGCACGACTACTGCCAGGACAAGGCTGCCAAGAGCGGCTCGAGTTTCTACTACAGCTTCATGTTCCTGCCGCCCGAGCGACGCCAGGCGATCACCGCGCTGTACGCGTTCTGTCGCGAGGTGGACGACGTGGTGGACGAGTGCCATGACGTCTCGCTGGCCCAGGCCAAGCTCGAATGGTGGCGCAAGGAAGTGGCGCGGACCTACGCCGGGACGCCCACCCATCCGGTCGGCCACGCCTTGATGGACGTGCTGACGCGCTTCAACCTGCCGCAGGAACAACTGCTCGAGATCATCGACGGCATGGCGATGGACCTTTCGCAGACCCGCTACCTCGACTTCAAGGGCCTGCAGCTCTATTGCTACCGCGTTGCCAGCGTCGTGGGGCTGCTCGCAGCGGAGATCTTCGGCCACCAGGACCGCCAGACGCTGAAATACGCCCACGACCTGGGCCTCGCCTTCCAGCTCACCAACATCATCCGCGACGTCGGCGAGGACGCCCGTCGCGGGCGCATCTACCTGCCGATCGAGGACCTGCAACGCTTCAATGTGCCGGCCAAGGACATCCTCGAGGCGCGCTATTCCGACGCCTTTCGCGCGTTGATGAAGTTCCAGGCCGATCGCGCCGAGCAGTTCTACGAGCAGGCCTTCGCCCAACTGCCGCAGGTCGACCGCAAGGCGCAGCGCCCCGGCCTGGTGATGGCGGCCATCTACCGCACGCTGCTGCGCGAGATCGCGGCCGACGGCTTCCAGGTGCTGGACCGCCGTACCTCACTGACGCCACTGCGCAAGGTGTGGCTGGCGGGTACGACGTGGTTCAAGGGCTGATCCGATGAGCGTGCCTGTGGTCGCGGTGATCGGCGCCGGCTATGCCGGCCTGGCCTGCGCGGTGGAACTCGCTCGTGCCGGTGTGCACGTAACGGTGTTCGAGCGCTCGCACACCCTCGGCGGCCGTGCACGCGTGGTGCACAAGGACCACCACTGGCGGGTCGACAACGGCCAGCACATCCTGATCGGCGCCTACACCGAACTCACCCGACTGCTGCGTCTGACCGGCGGTTCGCCCAAGCAGCTCGCCCATCTGCCGCTGACCCTGCACGTGCCCGGCCGCCTGCACCTGAAGGCCGCCGCCGCGCTGCCCGCGCCCTTCCATCTGGCCACGGGCCTGCTGTGGGCAAAGGGTCTGTCATGGGCTGACAAGGTGGCGATGGTCGGCATGATGCGCTGGCTGAAGAAACGCGACTTCCGCTTGCCGCCCGAGATGACGGTCTCAGGCCTGCTGCGCGAGACGCGCCAGACCCCGGCAATGATCGAGCTCGTGTGGGTGCCGCTGTGCGTCGCGGCGCTCAACACGCCAGCCGAGGACGCGTCCGCGCAGATCTTTGCCAACGTGTTGCGCGACAGCCTGGCGGCTTCGGCCAGCGCCAGCGAACTGCTGATCCCGCGCGTCGATTTGTCCGAACTCTTTCCGGTGCCGGCGGCACGCTATCTCGCCACGCGCCGCGGCAAGCTGCGCACCGGCAACGCCATCGACGCGCTCCATCCGGTCGAGGGCGGCTTCCGCCTCGAGGGCGATCCGGGCAGCCAGCCCTGGCCGCACGTCGTGGTGGCCACCGCGCCCTACCATGCGGACACGCTGCTCGCCTCGACCGGCCACTGCGACCGCCTGGCGGCGCAGATCGACGCGCTGCCGCACGAACCGATCGTGTCGGTGTACCTCGCCCTGGGCAAGGATCAGAAGCTGCCCGAACCGATGATTGGCCTCGTGAACGGTGCCACCGCCGGCCCCGCGCAGTGGGCTTTCGACCGCGGCCAACTGGGCGGCCCGGAAGGTCTGATGGCCTGCGTGATCAGCGCCAGCGGCCCGCACGAGGCCTTGCCGCGCGACGAGCTGATCCTGCAGACCCATGCCCAGCTCGAACGCCATCTCGGCCGGCGCCTGCCCTCGCCCGAGTGGTCGCAGGTCATTGTCGAGAAGCGTGCGACCATCGCGTGCCGACCCGGCATCTTCCGCCCGGGCATCCGCACACCGATGCGTGGCTTGTGGCTGGCAGGCGATTACCTCGAATCGGACTATCCGGCCACGCTCGAATCCGCGGTGCGCTCCGGCGTGGCCTGTGCGCAGTCCATCCTCGCCGAACTCGGCTACACGGGCTGACCCGCGCCGGGCGCGCAATGGCCGCGCTCAGGCCGACGTATCGGCCAGGTGGGTGCGGATCGGATCGAGCATGGCGGCCCCGAGGCGCTTGCTGCGCGCCCCGTTCCAGCCCATCAGTTCGTCGGGCAGGTTCGCGTTGTCCTTGAACGGCATCTCGAGCGTCAGCGACACGCAGCCGAAGTGGTTGGCGACCCACTTGCTCGCCAGCGTCAGCAGTTCCTCGCCGAAGCGGCCTGGCTTGTAGCCCTCCTCGGTCTGGAAATCCGGCGCCACGGCGGCAAAGGCTTCGATGAAACGCGCTTGCCGACGCGCGGACGCCGCGGTGAAGCCGGGCACCTCCTCCGCCGTGGAGAAGAACACGTAGGGCAGCGCCTCGTCACCATGGATATCGAGGAAGAGGTCGCAGCCGGTGCGCTGCATCTCCTCGCGCACGAGGAAGACCTCGGGACTCGCCGTCAGGTCGGGCTCGCGCCACTCGCGGTTCAGGTTGCGACCGGCGGCGTTGGTGCGCAGGTTGCCGCGCACCGCGCCATCCGGGTTCATGTTGGGCACGATGTACAGCACGGCGTGCTCGCGCACCTTGCGGGCGACGGCGTCCGCTCCGTCGAGCAGGCGCTCGAGCAGCCCCTCGACAAACCATTCGGCCATCGTCTCGCCCGGATGCTGGCGGGCAATGATCCACACCGGCCGGCGTGCGGGGCCTGGACGTCCCACGACCACCACATCCAGATCCCGACCGTCTACCGTCGCGCCGAGATTGCGCACGCTGGCAAAGGGCGACATCTCCGCCCACGCCAGCAGGTCGAGATGGCGCTCATGCGAGTAGGGCTCGAAGTAGGCGTAGTAGACGCTGTCGCGCTCGGGCGTGTGCTCGACGATCAGCTGGCCGTCCTCGTAGCGCGTGGCCGCAACCCGGAACCAATTCTGGCGGTCGTAGGAGGCCACGCAACGATAGTCGGGCCAGCCGTCCGGATACGCTGCCTCGGCCGCGTTCTCGAACACCAGTCGCAGCGGCTTGCCGGCGGCGTCCATCAGACGGAAATGGAACCACTGGCGGAAGTCGGCGGCATTGTCGGCACGCAGCCGCAGCCGGATGTCTTGCGGATCGTCGAGGCTGAGAACCTCGACCGCGCCTGCATCGAAGCTCGAGCTGATGCGCATGGTTTCAGGCCTCGCGGCGGCGGAACACCAGGGTGTCGGCATCCGACGCATCGGCGGCGAAGGCATAGCCTTCGCTGTCGAAGCCCTTCAGCCCCTCGACGTCGTCGATACCGTTCTGGATGACGTAGCGGCTCATCAGGCCGCGTGCACGCTTGGCGTAGAAGCTGATGATCTTGTAGCGACCGCCCTTCCAGTCCTCGAACACGGCGGTGACCAGCCGGCCCTTGAGCTTGGCGGGCTTGACCGACTTGAAGTACTCGTCCGAGGCAAGGTTGAACAGGATCGGCTCGCGGCCGGCGTCCTTCTCCGCTGCAAGCATGTGGTTCAGCTCGTCGGTGATGCGTTCGCCCCAGAAGGCGTAGAGGTTCCTGCCCCGCGCGTTTTCGAGCCGGGTTCCCATCTCGAGCCGGTAGGGCTGCATCAGGTCGAGCGGCCGCAGCACACCATAGAGGCCGGAGAGGATGCGCAGGTGATCCTGGGCCCACTGCAGCTGTTCCTCGCTCAACGACCGGGCATCCAGCCCCTCATAGACGTCGCCATCGAATGCCAGCACCGCCTGCTTGGCGTTGTCGGGCGAAAACGGACGCGACCACTGTACATAACGGGCGACGTTGAGCGTGGCGAGCGGATCCGACAAGGACATCAGCTCGGCAATCTCGGCCGGCGAGCGCTGACGCAGGATCTCGATCAGCTCGGCAGCTTGATCGAGGAAATCCGGTTGGGAGAAGTGGGCAGTGCTCGGCGGCGTCTCGTAGTCGAGCGCCTTGGCGGGCGAAATGACGATGATCATGGAACGGGTTTCGAGCGGCAGAAGGCCCCGATGGTAACAAACTCGGGACCCTTGGCGGCCGCCCTGTAACCGGTCCGGTGCGTGCCGTCAGATCACCGCCATCAGGCGTCCGGTCAGCTCCTCGGCGCGCTTGCGTCCGATGCGCGTCTCGGTGATCGAAGCCAGCCATTCCTCATAGAGCGCCATCAGTCCGTCGCGGTCGGACGCGGACTGGATGCGCTTCATCAGGCCGAGCTTGGCGTACGGGCCATGGAAGGTGCGCAGGGTGTTCATCATGAAGTCACGCGCCAGCTGGAGGTCACCCGTCTTGGGCGCCTGTCCATCCTCAACAGCGACCTGAGCAGGAGCCGCCGCTGCCGCGGGGACGACAGCCACCGGCGCTGCATTCGCAACGGCCTCGATGAGCCCTGCCTCCTCGAGTTGCGACAGCGTGGTCGCAATGTCATCGTCGGCGGACATGGCGGCCAGTTCGTCGGCACCCCGGTGTCCGTCGATCAGGATCAGGAGCCGGCGCGCACGCTGGCCGACGATACCGGTGCGATGGGTGATCTCTTCCTGCCCTTTCGGGGTCTTGGTGAAAACCGTCATTCTCTTGTCTCCTCGGCGCTTGCGGCGTGTTGCCGTCTTTATGCGCGTCCGTTGGTTGGATCGGTGCGTTGGAGCTAGCCCTCCGATACGCCACGAGCGGTGTGAGGATCGCGGCGCAGCGCCATCTATGTCAATGGAGCACGACGAGAGAATGTGACGCAGTTATCGGAGACTGCGCTGCCTGGCCTGCTCGAACAGGCAGACTGCAACGGCAGCGCCGACGTTCAACGACTCGATGGCGCCAGGCATGGGGATGAGGACGTGGCGCGTGGCGCATGCCATCACCTCGGACGACACGCCCCGCCCTTCGCCCCCGAAGACCCAGGCCACTGGCGCCCGCAGATCGAGTTCGTAAAGGCTGCGGGCGTCCGCACTGAGCGCGGTCGCGAGCACAGGTCCGCCGAAGCCGCGCAGCCAGGTCGCGGCATCGACCCGCTCATGCACGTCGAGAACGAAGTGCGCGCCCATGCCCGCGCGAAGTACCCGCGGCGACCAGGCGCCCGCGCACCCGTCCGCAAGCAGCACGTGCCGCACACCCGCCGCCGCCGCGGTGCGCAGGATGGTCCCGAGATTTCCCGGATCCTGTACGCCATCCAGCACCACCACGTTCTCGACGATCGTTCCCAGCGACTTCGCCGCCGGCAGGTCGATGATCGCGAGCAAGCCGGAAGGAGTGTCCACCGGGCTCACGTGGGCAAACAAAGAGTCTGGCAATACATGGCAAGGCACATCCGACCCGACCTCGTGGAGCAGCGCGGCGATCTCGGCCTTGTCGACACCCGACGCCGATACGACCAGTCCCTTCAAGGGGTACGAACATTCCAGCGCAGCCTGCAGCAGATGCGGTCCGTCGAGCAGGGTCTCACCCAGCTTGCGGCGCTCACGCCCCGACGTTGCGAGCGCGTGCAGACGCTTCACGAGCGGGTTGTCGCGCGATGAGATCGCCTTCATGCGGAACGGTCTGCGCGCTCGAGCAGGCGTCGCACCGGGGCGAAGCTGCGCCTGTAGAACGGTGCAACGCCATGGGACTCGATGGCCGCGAGGTGCGCCGCCGTCGGATACCCCTTGTGCCCGGCCAGCCCGTACTGCGGCCAATCCCGGTCGAGGACGCGCATGGCCTCGTCACGCACCGTCTTGGCCAGGATAGAGGCGGCGGAGATGGACGGCTCGGTGGCGTCGCCCTTGACGATGGCTCGCGCCGGATAGGGTAGCGTCGGACAGCGATTGCCATCCACCCGCACCTCGCCCGGCGCAACGGACAGTGCGCACACGGCTCGCTGCATGGCCAGCATGGTCGCGTGGAGGATGTTGAGGCTGTCGATCTCGTCCACGCTCGCCTCGGCCACCGCCCACGCCAGCGCACGCTCACGAATCAATGGGGCGAGCTGTTCGCGCGCGCGCTCGCTGAGCTTCTTGGAGTCCGCCAGCCCCTCGATCGGCCGCGCGGGATCGAGGATGACCGCGGCGGCAACCACGGGACCGCACAGGGGGCCGCGTCCCGCTTCGTCGACGCCGCACACCAGCGTGCCATCGCCGGCTACGGCGCGCGGAAGAAACAGGTCCGCCGTCATACGACGCCCTGCCGCAGATAGGGCAGGATGGCCTCCGCCGCCTTCTCGGCCGTATTCTGTCTCAGGGTCAGGTGCAGCTCGGTAAAGCGAGCCTCGAGCGCGGCACGGCGATCCGGATCGTTCAGCCAGGCATCGAGCGCTGCGGCCAGGTTCTCGGGCGTTGCCTCGTCCTGAAGCAGTTCGGGCACCAGCCCTTCGTTGCAGAGGATGTTGGGCAGGCCGACCCAGGGCAGATAGGCCATCCACTTCATCAGGCGGTACTGCCACTTCCCGATGCGGTAGGTGATCACCATCGGCCGCTTGACTAGCGCTGCCTCGAGGCTGGCAGTGCCACTGGCCACGAGCACCACGTCGCTCGCAGTCATCGCTTCGACCGCATGACCGAACAGCATCCGAATCGGCAGATCCAGCGCCTCGTTACGATGCAGGGCTTCCTCGAAGATCGCCCGGGTTTCGCGTGTTGCCAGGGGAACCAGGAAGCACAGCCAGGGATCGCGCTCGATCATCCGCTTCGCCGTCGCGATGTAGGTATCGGCGAGATTGCGAACCTCCGACTGCCGGCTGCCGGGCAGCAGCGCCACCACCCGACGCTCCCGAGGCAAATCCAGCAACTCGCGCGCGGCGTCACGATCGGGATGCAGCGGGAACACGTCGGCCAACGGATGACCGACGTAGCTCACCGGCACGCCTGCACGCTCGTAGATCTCGGGCTCGAACGGAAACAGGCACAGCATCCGGCTGACCGAACGCGCAATACGCTTGATGCGCCCGCCGCGCCAGGCCCAGATCGACGGGCTTACGAAGTGGATGGAAGGAATGCCGTCATCCTTGACCTTACCTTCCAGCCAGAGATTGAAATCCGGCGCATCCACGCCGATGAAGGCAGCCGGCCGCTCCTTGCGGATCTGCCCCAGCAGCGCACGACGAATTCCCGACAGCTCGCGATAACGCTTCAGCGCATCCACGTAACCGTGAACTGCCAGCAGTTCGCACGGCCAGCGTGCGTCGAAACCTTCGGCCTGCATCTTCGGCCCACCGATACCGAAGAACTCGGCATCCGGCACCTGCTGGCGGATCGCGCGGATCAGATGACTGGCAAGCAGGTCGCCCGAGGTCTCCCCCGCGACCATGGCGATACGGACCGTCATGGTGTCGGGCGAGCCTCAGCGAACGATGCCGCGATCGGACTGGGCGATGAACGCGGAGAACGCCTCCACTTCGGCATGCTCGGCGGCGATCTCGGCAACACGCTGCCGCGCCTCCTGCAGCGTCAGGCCGGCGCGATACAGTGCGCGGTAGGCACGCTTGATGGCGGCAATGCCTTCCGCACTGAAACCCCGACGCTTGAGGCCTTCGCTGTTGATGCCGTGCGGCTTGGCAGGATTGCCGGCGACGGTGACGAAGGGCGGCAGATCCTGCAGCAGCACGGTTCCGACGCCGCAGAAGCTGTGCGCGCCGACGCGGCAGAACTGGTGCACGCCGGTGAATCCGCCCAGGATCGCCCAGTCGCCGACATGCACGTGGCCGGCCAGCGTGGCGTTGTTGGCGAAGATGGTGTTGTTACCCACCTGGCAGTCATGTGCCATATGGACGTAGGCCATGATCCAGTTGTCGTTGCCGATGCGGGTGACGTGCGCATCCTGGCTGGTGCCGACGTTGAACGAGCAGAACTCGCGGATCGTGTTGCGGTCGCCGATCTCCAGCGCCGTCGGCTCGTCGTCGTACTTCTTGTCCTGTGGCTTCGCGCCAAGGGAGCAGAACTGGAAGATCTCGTTGTCGCGTCCGATCCGGGTGTGGCCTTCGATCACCACATGCGGTCCCACCCGCGTGCCGTCGCCGATCTCGACGTGCTCGCCGATGATCGAGTACGGACCGATCGAGACGTTCTCACCGAGCTTTGCGCCCGGATGAACGATGGCAGTCGGGTGGATCATAGGGTCTTGAGCGCGCACATCAGTTCGGCTTCGGTCGCGATTTCGCCGTCGACGCGTGCGACCCCCTTGTACTTGTAGATGTTGCGCTTGTTCTGCGTGATCTCGACCTCGAAGATCAGCTGATCACCCGGCACAACCGGGCGCTTGAAGCGCACCGCGTCGATGCCGGCGAAGTAGACCACCGAATTCTCGTCGGGCTTGATCCCCATGCTCTTGAATGACAGTACCGCCGCAGCCTGTGCCATCGCCTCGACGATCAGTACACCCGGCATCACCGGGTGATGCGGGAAGTGGCCAGGGAAGAAAGGCTCGTTCATCGTGACATTCTTCAGCGCAATGATGCGCTTGCCCTCTTCCATCTCGAGCACACGGTCGATCAGGAGGAAGGGATAGCGGTGCGGAAGGTACTCGATGATTTCGTTGATGTTCATCATGTGGTTCAACCCGGGTTGCGGTCGTCGGGACCGCCTTGTTGATTCTCGAGACTACGGACACGCCCGACGAGCGCGTCGAGGTGACGCAGATGAGCGAAATTGCGCACCCAGTCGGAATGCGGTTGCACCGGCAGGCTAGCCGTATAGACGCCCGACCGCGTGATCGACTTGCTGACCAACGTGCCAGCGGAAATCACCACGTCATCGCAGATCGAAAGGTGGCCGATGATGCCGGCCTGCCCGCCGATCATGCAGCGCGCGCCGATTGTGGTGCTGCCGGCGATGCCGACGCAGCCGGCGATCGCGGTGCATTCGCCGATCCGAACGTTATGGGCGATCTGGATCTGGTTGTCGAGCTTGCAGCCATCGCCGATCACGGTATCGTCGAGCGCGCCACGGTCGATCGTGGTGTTGGCCCCGATCTCGACCTGGTTGCCGATGACGACGCGCCCGACCTGCGGGATCTTGACCCAGCGCCCACCCTTCTCGCGCGCAAAACCGAAGCCGTCCGAACCGATCACCGCGCCTGAATGGACGATGCAATCCTCGCCCACAACGCAGCCGTCCAGTACCGTCACCCGAGGGGCAAGGCGGGTCCCGCGGCCGATACGGGCGCCGCGGCCGACGTGGGAGCCAGCGCCAATGATGACCTCGTCGCCGATCTCCACATCCTCCTCGATCGACACACCCGGCCCGATTTCGACCGATGCGGGAACCGGGGACGCGACGCTCGCGAGCGCGTGGATGCCCGGTTGCGCCACCGGAGCGGGATTGAACAGCTGCGCAACGCGGGCGAAATAAAGGTAAGGGTCGCCCGTGACAATGCACGCGCGCCCCTTCACCAGCGCCAGGACCTCCGGCGCCACGATCACCGCGCTCGCCGCGCTGTCCTGCAGGCGCGACAGGTACTTTCGGTTGGCCAGGAAGGCCAGGTCTCCGTCTCCCGCCTGGTCGAGCGTTGCGACGCGGCGCACCGTCACACTGGCATCGCCGCTGACTTCACCGCCCAGGCGCGCGACCAGTTCGTCGAGACGAAACATGCGGGAAACGCTTACTTCGCGTCGGACAGGGCCTTGATGACCTTGTCGGTGATGTCGATCTTCGGGTTCGCGTAGACCGCTTCCTGGAAGATGATGTCGTAGTTCTCGCTCTCAGCGATCTGCTTCACCGAACGGTTGGCCTTGTCCAGCACCGAGGCAAGCTCCTCGTTGCGACGCTGGTTGAGGTCCTCGCGGAACTCACGTTGCTTGCGCTGGAAATCGCGATTGAGGTCGTTGAGCGCACGCTCCTTGCTGCGACGATCGCTCTCGGCCATCGTCGGCGCTTCACGCTCGAGCTCTTCCTGCATGGACTTGAGATCCTTCGCCATGCGCTGAAGCTCCTGGTCACGCTTCTCGAACTCCTTCTCGAGGCGCTGCTGCGCGCGGACCGCAGGGGCCGCCTCGCGCATCACACGGTCGGAGTTGACGAAGCCGATCTTGGTATCGGCAACTGCGGCCTGGGAAACGCCGATCAAGGCGGCAGCCACCAGGGAGAGGGTACTGACTTTCACTTATGCCTCCGGATGAATCTTGTCTTGTGGCGCGATCAGAAGACGCTGCCGAGCTGGAACTGGAACCGCTGGATCTCGTCGTCCTTTTCCTTCTTCAGCGGATAGCCGAGGCTGAACTTGAGCGGCCCGATCGGCGAACTCCAAGAGAACGCGAGGCCGGTACTGTAGCGCAGGTCGTCAAAACCGATCTTCTGTTCCTTGCCCGTGTCCGGGTCCTCGCCCCACACGTAACCCGCATCGAAGAAGGCCGAAATCCGGAACGAGCGGTCGGTGCCCGCTCCGGGCATCGGGAAATAGAACTCGGCGTTGCCGACCAGCTTGCGAGTACCGCCGGTGGAGGTGATGTCGCCGTCAGTGTCCGTGAACTTCGGGCCCAGCGTGCCTTGATCGAAACCACGCACCGAGCCGATGCCGCCAACGTAGTAGTTCTTGTAGAACGGCACACCCTTGCCGCCGAAGCCCTTGGCATAGCCGACGTCGGCATTGAGCATCAGCGCGTAATCACGCCCAAACGGGAACCAGTGTTGATGCTGGTAGCCCAGTTTTCCGTAGCGCAGGTCGCCGACCGGCACCGTCACCTCACCATACAGGCGCTGGTAGGTACCCTTGCGCGGATAGATGAAGCTGTCGCGACTATCCCGTGACCAACCGACCGTCAGCAGCAGGCTACTGACCGACACATCGCCCACACCAGTGCCACTGCAACCACCGTTGTCGTTGCAGAAGTCCTGATAGAGCCGTGGGCTTTCATCGAAGGTCGTGATCTTGGTCTGATCCGCCGTCAAACCAAAATTGATCTGGTCATCCTCGGCGATCGGCCAACCCAGCCGCAGCCCTGCACCGGTCGACACGGTCTTGTACGGAGACAGGCTGTTGTAATCGGTCGAGTCGTAGGTCCGGTGATACAGGTCCCAGCCCAGGCTTACGCCATCCACCGTGTAGTACGGATTGGTGAAGGACAGCGAAACGGTGCGATTGGACTTGCTCGTGTTCAACGCCAACGTGAGAGCGTTACCACTGCCGAACAGGTTCTGCTGTGCGATCGACGCTGACAGCACGATGCTCTCCGAGCTGGAGAAGCCCGCACCCAGCATCAGATTGCCGGTGGGGCGCTCCTTGACCGTGAAGTTGACATCGACCTGGTCGGTCGTACCCGGCACGGCCGGTGTCTCGACGTTCACCTCGTCGAAGAAGCCGAGGCGGTCGATACGGGTGCGCGAACGGTTGATCGCCGCTGCGTCGTACCACCCCCCTTCCATCTGGCGCATCTCGCGGCGAACGACCTCGTCGCGCGACTTGGTGTTGCCGCCGATGTTGATCCGGCGCACATACACGCGACGACCCGGATCGACGAACACCGTGAAAGCGACCTGGCGCTTTTCCTTGTCCACCTCCGGAGCAGCGTTGACGTTGGCGAAGGCATAGCCCTCATTGCCCAGGCGGTCGGTGATCGCCTTCGTGGTCTCGGTCAGCCGCTCGCGCGAAAAGGTGTCGCCCGGGCGCAGCTGGGACATCGCCAGGTACTCCGATTCGGGCAGCACCAGATCGCCGGTAAAGCGCATACCGCTGACGGTGTACTTCTCGCCCTCGGTGATGTTCACGGTGATGTAGATGTCCTGCTTGTCGGGCGTGATCGATACCTGGGTCGAATCGATGTTGAAGTCGAGATAACCCTGGTTCAGGTAGAAGGAACGCAGCGTCTCAAGGTCGGCCGACAGCTTCTGGCGCGAGTACTGGTCGTTCTTGGTGTACCAGGTCAGCCAGCCGGGCGTCGTCAGCTGCATTTGCTCGAGCAGATCGTCCTCGTCGTATGCCTTCGCCCCGACGATGGCGATCTGCCTGATCTTGGCGACGTCGCCTTCCTCGACATTGAAATTGATGCCAACCCGGTTGCGCTCCAGCGGAGTGACCGTGGTCTTGATCTGGGCCGAGTACTTGCCGCGCGACAGGTACTGCCGCTTCAGTTCCTGCTCGGCGCGCTCGAGCAACGAACGGTCGAAGATGCGGGATTCGGCGAGACCGACCTCGCGCAGGCCCGCCTTGAGCGCATCCTTGTCGAACTCCTTCACGCCGACAAAGTCGATCTGCGCAATCGCCGGACGCTCGTCCACCACGACAACGATCACATCACCTTCGGTCTCGATGCGTACGTCGCTGAAGAAACCTGTCGCGAAGAGCGCACGGATTGCTTCTGCCGCCTGCCCCTCATCGAAGCGCTCACCGACCCGCACCGGCAGGTAGTTGAACACGGTTCCCGCTTCGGTCCGCTGGATGCCTTCAACCCGGATGTCCTTGACTACGAAAGGTTCGAACGCGAACGCCGGCACAGCGGCAAAAAGGGCCATGATGAGCCCGGGCAGGAGCTTGCGATTCATGCAGGAATTCAGCCGGAAATGAGACGATTGATGTCGTTGTAGAAAGCAAATGCCATCAGCATGGCAAGCAGGACGAGACCGATCTGCTGACCGATCTCCATGACGCGTTCCGGAATCGGACCGCCCTTGATGATTTCGACCGTATAGTACAACAAGTGCCCGCCATCGAGCACCGGGATGGGGAGCAGGTTCAAGACCCCCAGACTGATGCTGATCAGCGCCACGAACTTGAGGTAATGGCTCAGTCCGAGCTGCGCCGTCTGGCCCGCGTAATCGGCAATCGTGACCGGTCCGGAGAGGTTCTTCCACGACACTTCACCGGTGAACATCCGACCAATCATCTTCAGGCTCAGTACACTCGTTTCCCAAGTCTGCCGCACAGCCTTCGTCAGGCCTTCGATCGGCCCATAGCGTACCTGGGAGAACATCGACAACCCACCTTCAACGGGCTCCGCGACCCCCACCCCGATGCGGCCGATCTGCGCACCGTTCTCGGTACCGGATTCGGGCGTGACGCTCAGAGCAAGTCGTTCTCCGGCGCGCAGCACATCAAAACTCAGAGGCCTGCCTGGCGCGGCGCGCACACGCTCGACCAGTTCCGTCCACCCGGCAATGGCCGCACCCTCAATCGCAATGACCTCGTCACCCTCTCGCAACCCGGCCCGCTCAGCCGAACCGCCTTCCGATATCCGCCCGACGACGGCCGGGATGATGGGCCGCCAGGGTTTGAGGCCCAAGCGCACGATCAGATCCTGACTACCATCCTCAATCGGCACGCCGGCAAGGTTCAGGCGCCGATAAGTCTCCACCTCGTCGAGCGTGCGCACCTGGAGCACGACTTCACGCTGCTCCAGTGCGTGCTGGAGCAGCACCCAGCGCAGGTCCTGCCACGATCGCACCGGCTCGTCGTCGACCGCGAGAACCAGATCACCGTCACGCACACCCGCCGCCACGGCGATCGCCGGCGTTTCCGACAGCGCCAGACGCGGGCGGAGCTCATCGGTGCCTGCCACGAACAGTCCCCAGTACAGCGCAATCGCGAGGATGAAGTTTGCGATCGGACCCGCCGCGACGATCGCAAAGCGTCGGTACACGCTCTGCCGGTTGAAGGCCCGATGCAGCTCCGCTGGCTCAACAGGCCCCTCGCGCTCGTCGAGCATCTTGACGTAGCCCCCGAGCGGAAACGCGGCCAGCGCCCACTCAGTCCGGTCCCGCCCGGCCCGACGCAGAAGAAGCGGCTTGCCAAAGCCAATCGAGAAGCGCAGTACCTTGACGCCACACCAGCGCGCCACGAGATAGTGGCCGAGCTCGTGCACGAGGATCAGCAAGCCCAGCGCAAGGGCGAAGGGAACCAGATAGTTGAGAAGATTCATCGTCAGCGGGAAAGAGTCCGGATCTGGGCGGATGCCCAGTCACGCGCCTGCGCATCGACAGCGAGCACAGCGTCCAACGAATCGACCGCGAAGCCCGCACTGCGTTCCAGGCAGGGCTCGATGACGCGCGCGATATCAAGATAACCGATGCACCCGTTGAGGAAGGCGGCCACCGCCTCCTCGTTCGCGGCGTTGAGCACGGCGGGCGCCGCCCCACCCGCCCGCAGCGCGGCGAACGCAAGCCCGAGACAGGGGAAACGCTGGAAGTCGGGTCGCTCGAAATCGAGCCGCGCGATCTCGAACAGATCGAGCGACCGCACCCCCGCCTCGATACGCTCGGGCCATGCCATCGCGTGCGCGATCGGCGTCCGCATGTCGGGATTGCCGAGCTGTGCGAGAACCGAGCCATCGACGTACTCGACCATCGAATGGATGACGCTCTGGCGGTGGACGACGACCTCGATCATGTCGGCCGGCACACCAAACAGCCAGTGCGCCTCGATGACTTCGAGCCCCTTGTTCATCATCGTTGCCGAATCGACGGAGATCTTGCGCCCCATGACCCAGTTCGGATGCGCACAGGCCTGATCCGGCGTCACTGCCGCGAGGTCGGCAATCGGCGCCTCGCGGAACGGTCCGCCCGACGCGGTGAGCAGGACGCGGCGCACGCCCGCCCTCGCCGGCTCTCGCGCATAGTCGGCCGGCAGCGCCTGGAAGACCGCGTTGTGCTCGCTGTCGATCGGCAGCAGCACCGCGCCACTGGCCGCCACCGCATCCATGAAGAGCTGCCCGGAGAGCACCAGGGCTTCCTTGTTGGCGAGCAGCACCTTCTTTCCGGCACGTGCAGCCGCGAGGCTCGGCCGCAAGCCGGCAGCCCCGACGATCGCAGCCATCACCATGTCGACGTCGGATGCAGAAGCAACCTGCTCCAGCGCCTCGGGGCCAGACAAGACCTCAGTGCGACTGCCCGCGGCCGCGAGCGCAGCACGGAGACGCTGCGCGGCCTCCTCCTCGCCCATCACGGCATAGCGCGGTGAAAACCGGAGAACCTGCTCCAGCAGCTTGTCATCCTGGCGGTGCGCCGTCAGGGCGAAGACCTCGAAGCGGTCCGGATGCCGGGCTACGACATCCAGGGTGCTCTGGCCGATGGAGCCGGTCGCCCCAAGAACGGTGATGCGCTGCGTGACGGGTTGTCGCATTTGATGGGCAGGAACGGAAAACGAAGGGCGTTCCGCCGACTCAGCGCGCCAGCAGAACGGCAAACAGGGCAACGAGCGGCAGAGTGGAGGTCAGGCTGTCGATGCGGTCGAGGATGCCGCCGTGCCCGGGCAGGATCGTGCCACTATCCTTCAGGCCCGCCTGGCGCTTCAGAAGCGACTCGAACAGGTCGCCGATGATGCTGATAGCGGTCCATAGCACGAGCCCTGCGGCCACCACCATCGCGCCACCCGGGTTGCTCGCCCCCAGCCAGGTCAGCACGCCGAAGCCGAACAGCAGCACCGCAGCCGCGGCACCGACCGCTCCCTCCCAGGTTTTTCCCGGACTGATCGACGGCGCCAGCTTGTGGCGGCCGAAGGCGCGCCCAGAGAAGTACGCCGCAATGTCGGCCACCCACACGACGGCCATGACCGCCAGCATGATCCACGGGCCAAGCGCACGCAGATGCACCAGTGCGAGCGCAGTCGGCACCAACACGACGAAGCCGACCAGGGACGCCAGCATCGGGTTCGACAGGGTCCATTTCCGCGACAGCCAGGCCGGAACGACGAACACCCAGAACAGCGCACTGATCCCATAGAGCGGCACGAGGACCCCCGCGCCCGCAGTCACGCCACTCACGAGGCCACTGAGCACCCCGAGGATCAGACAGGCGATGCCGAACGAGATGGCGGTGGACATCCGCAACGGGCGCTCGAAGCCGGCAAGGCCGCCCCACTCCCACGCCGCGGCGCCACAGACGAGCGCGCACAGCACCAGCCATCCCGACGCAGGCAGCAGGAAAACCGCGCCGAGCAGACCAACCAGCAGCACGATCGCAGTCAGAACACGTGCTTTAAGCATGATGCCCCGCTGCGCCCTGTTCGACGAGTTGCTCGCTCGTGCGACCGAAGCGGCGTTCGCGGCCACCATACGAAGCAATGGCCTCGTCGAGTGCCGCCGCGTCAAAATCCGGCCAGAGGGTGTCGGTGAAGTAAAGCTCGGTGTAGGCCAGCTGCCACAGCAGGAAGTTGCTGATGCGCTTTTCGCCACCCGTACGGATGAAAAGATCGGGCTCGGGTGCGAAGTTCATCGACAGCGCACCGGCAATCTCATCTTCGCTGAAACCCTCACGCCGATCGGGATGCGCGCGCATCAGGGCGCCAACGGCATTCGCGACATCCCATCGACCGCCGTAGTTGGCCGCGATGCTCAGGTGCAGACGGTCGTTCGTGGCCGTCTTCTCTTCCGACTCGCGGATCGTGCGAACGAGCTCCGGATCGAAGCGCGACAGATCACCGACGACGCGCAGTCGAATCCCGTTCTCGTCCAGTCGGGCAACTTCCTTTCGCAGCGACTTCATGAAGAGCTGCATCAGGAAGGAGACCTCGTCGGCCGGCCTGCGCCAGTTCTCCGAGCTGAAGGCGAACAGCGTCAGATACTCGATGCCGCGCTCCATGCACGCCCGGACGACCGCGCGCACCGAGTCCAGGCCGCGGGAGTGGCCGGCAACGCGCGGCATCAGACGCTTTCGCGCCCAACGACCGTTGCCGTCCATGATGATCGCCACGTGACGCGGAACCGCACTCACTGCCGGGATATCCCGTGTGGAGCTTGTGAATCGCTTGTGCATCATGACCCGCCTCCTGTTCTGCCCATAAGGGAACAGCCGATCCGGCGGATCAGATCTGCATCAGTTCCTGTTCTTTCAGCGCGAGCAGCTTGTCGATCTCGGCGACGTACTTGTCGGTCAGCTTCTGGACATCCTCCTCGGCACGACGCTCGTCGTCCTCGGAAATTTCCTTGTCCTTGACCGCATCCTTGAGATGCTGGTTGGCATCGCGACGCAGGTTGCGGATGGCGATCTTCGCCGTCTCGCCTTCCTGGCGCACGACCTTGGTCAGGTCGCGGCGACGCTCTTCGGTCAGTGCCGGCATCGGCACGCGCAACAGCTCACCCATGTTCGAAGGGTTCAGGCCCAGGTCGCTGTCGCGGATGGCCTTCTCGACCTTCGGCAGCATCGGCTTTTCCCAGGTCTGGACACCGATTGTGCGGGCGTCGATCAGCGTGATGTTGGCAACCTGGTTCACGGGAACCATCGAGCCGTAGTACTCCACCATCACGTGGTCGAGCAGGCCGGTGTGGGCACGGCCGGTCCGGATCTTGGCGAGATCGGTCTTGAGTGCCTCGACCGACTTCTGCATCTTCTGCTCGGTGTTCTTCTTAAGTTCGGAAATCATCAACGCACTCTCCAGAGCATCAGGAATGGACCAGCGTGCCCTCGTCCTCGCCCATCACAACGCGCTTGAGCGCGCCGGGCTTGAAGATGGAGAACACGTTGATCGGCAGTTTCTGGTCACGGCACAGCGCGAACGCGGTCGCATCGAGGACTGCCAGGTTGCGACCGATCGCCTCATCGAAGCTGATGCGATGGTAGCGCTGCGCGTTCGGGTCTTTCTTCGGGTCGGCAGTATAGACACCATCGACCTTGGTTGCCTTGAGCACGATCTGCGCACCGATCTCGGAGCCGCGCAGCGCGGCCGCAGTGTCGGTGGTGAAGAAGGGGTTGCCCGTGCCGGCGGCGAAGATCACCACGCGGCCTTCTTCGAGATGACGGATCGCACGACCGCGGATGTAAGGCTCGACCACCTGATCGATACGCAGCGCCGACTGCACGCGCGCCTCGACCTCCATGCGCCGCATCGCATCGGCGAGCGCCATGGCGTTCATCACCGTGGCCAGCATGCCCATGTAGTCAGCAGTGGCGCGATCCATGCCGGAAGCCGCGCCCTTCATGCCACGGAAGATGTTGCCGCCGCCGATAACCACCCCCACCTGGACGCCGAGACGTACGATCTCGGCGATCTCGGTGACGATGCGAGTGACGACCTCCTCGTTGATGCCATAGGTGTCGTCGCCCATCAGGGCCTCGCCCGAGAGCTTCAGCAGGATGCGCTTGTAGGCGGCGGACATGTGCAACTCCTTACTTCTTGGCTGCTGCAGCAGCGGCCTGCTCGGCCACTTCGGCCGCGAAGTCGGTGACCTTCTTCTCGATGCCTTCGCCAACGATGTACAGCGAGAAACCGGCAACCGAAGCACCCTTGGCCTTCAGCAGTTGCTCGATGGTCTGCTTGCCATCTTCAGCCTTGACGAAGACCTGCGCCAGGAGCGTGACTTCCTTCAGGAATTTCTGCACGGTGCCGTCGGCGATCTTCTCAAGCATGGCTTCCGGCTTGTTGTCGGCGCGGGCCTTCTCGATGGCGATGCGACGTTCGGAATCGATCAGGTCCTGCGACACACCCGAGGCGTCCAGCGCCTTCGGCTTGGACGCGGCAATGTGCATCGCGATGTCCTTGCCCAGCTGCTCGTCGCCACCCACGAGGTCCAGCAGCACGCCGATCTTGGCACCACCGTGGACGTACGAGAACAGCTGACCCTTGGCTTCGACGCGGGTGAAGCGGCGGATCGACATGTTCTCGCCGATCTTGCCGACCAGTGCGGTGCGCGTCGATTCGACCGTACCCTCGCCCATCGGCAGCGCCGACAGCGCGGCGACGTCGGCCGGGTTCTTGCCAGCAACCAGTTCGGCGCAGCCGTTCACCAGCGCCAGGAAGTCGTCGTTCTTGGCAACGAAATCGGTTTCGCAGTTCACTTCGATGATCGAACCGAGCTTGCCGTCGGCCGAGATGCTGATGCCGACCACGCCTTCGGCGGCAACGCGGGTGGCCGCCTTGGAGGCCTTGTTGCCCAGCTTGACGCGCAGGATCTCTTCAGCCTTGGCCATGTCGCCAGCCGCTTCGGCCAGCGCCTTCTTGCATTCCATCATCGGCGCGTCGGTCTTCTCGCGCAGTTCCTTGACCATGCTTGCGGTGATTTCCGCCATGCTAACTCCTCGGATTTCGCTATTGCCCGCGCCGGGTGATTACCCAGCGCGGCAGGTGTTCAAGATTACAAAAAGGGGCCCCTCGAGGCCCCGGCAAGCTGCAGGTCAGGCCTGCTCTTGCGTACCTTCTTCATCGACCTCGACGAACTCGTCGCCGCCGGCATCGACGATTTCCTGCAGCACCTGGCTGCGACCCTGCAGCACGGCATCGGCCACGCCGCGGGCGTAGAGGCGGATGGCGCGCGAGGAGTCGTCGTTACCCGGGATCACGTAATCCACACCCTCGGGCGAGTGGTTGGTGTCAACCACGGCAACGACCGGGATACCGAGCTTCTGAGCTTCGGTGATGGCGATCTTGTGGTAGCCGACATCGATGACGAACAGCGCGTCGGGCAGGCCACCCATTTCCTTGATGCCGCCGATCGACTTCTGCAGCTTTTCCATCTCGCGACGCACGGTCAGCGCTTCGCGCTTCGACAGGCGCTCGATCGAACCATCCTCGACCATGGCCTCGACTTCCTTCAGGCGCTTGATCGACTGCTTGACCGTCTTGAAGTTGGTCAGCATGCCGCCGAGCCAGCGCTCATCGACGAAGGGCATGCCGGCACGACCCGCTTCCTCGGCGATGATCTCGCGAGCCTGGCGCTTGGTGCTGACGAACAGGATGTTGCCGCGGTTGGCGGCGAGCTTGCGTACGAAGTCCATGGCTTCGTTGTACTTCACCATCGTCTTCTCGAGGTTGACGATGTGGATCTTGTTGCGCTGGCCGAAGATGTACGGGGCCATGCGCGGGTTCCAGAAGCGGGTCTGGTGGCCGAAATGGACGCCCGCTTCGAGCATCTGACGCATCGTGACTGACATGTGTGTTACTCCAAACTGATCAAAGGGTTTTACCTCCGCCCCGCGGGATACCCGACGTTCGGCCATGGCCCGAACACCCGACACCTCGCCGCACCGAAAGCCATTCAGATCGACCTTCGCTGCGGACCCCATTGCCGCAGGACGTGTGGATTTTGCCTGCCTCAGCAGACAAGCCCGCGATGTTAGCACGCCCCTCAGGGCTCGCTCAAGCCGCATCCGGTGACGCGTTTGCCGGCAAGTGCCTGCATGCGATACCTTTGTGTCCTTTACAGCCCCAGCAAGACAGAAATCACAATGAGCATCGTCCTCAAGACCGCGGAAGAAATCGACAAGATGCGCGTGGCCTGCCGTCTCGCGGCCGAGGTCCTCGACTACATCGAGCCCTTCGTCAAACCCGGTGTGACAACCGGCGAACTCGACCGCCTGTGCCACGACTATATGGTGAACGTGCAGGACACGATTCCGGCTCCGCTCAACTACGCGCCGCCCGGTTACTCGCCCTACCCCAAGTCGATCTGCACCTCGATCAATCATCAGGTCTGCCACGGCGTGCCGGGCGACAAGGCGCTCAAGAAAGGCGACATTGTCAACATCGACATCACCGTGATAAAGGACGGCTTCCACGGCGACACCAGCCGCATGTTCCTGGTGGGCGGTGAGGCCGCAGCGAGCATTGCCGCACGCCGCCTGTCGCAGATCACTTACGAATGCATGTGGCTGGGCATTGCCGCCGTGAAGCCGGGCGCGCACCTCGGCGACATCGGCGCAGTCATCCAGAAGCATGCCGAAGGCAACGGCTTCTCGGTGGTCCGCGAGTTCTGCGGCCACGGCATTGGCCGCAAATTCCACGAGGAGCCGCAGGTGCTGCACTACGGCAAGGCCGGCACCGGCCCCGAACTGAAGCCGGGCATGATCTTCACGATCGAGCCGATGATCAACGCCGGCAAAGCTGCGATCTCCGAACTCCCCGACGGCTGGACGATCGTAACCAAGGACCGCAGCCTCTCCGCGCAATGGGAACACACGGTGGTGGTGACCGAGACCGGTGTAGAAGTCCTGACGCTGTCGGAGAACTGCCCCCCACCTCCCGCACTGGTCGCCGCCCGTTTCGCCTGATCACCCCTCGCCGCCCCGACCCGCCAGAAGGCAGCCATGAAAGACGCCCTTTGCTCCGCCCTTCAACCTCTGATCGGCGAAGCGCGCCGGCGTCTGGGCGAGGGCTCGGCGGCGCTCAGGGCCGCCTACGAGGCACACCCGCGCACCTCGGCCCTGCTCGAAGGACGAGCGCGACTGGTAGACGCGGAAGTCATCGGATTGTGGCAAGCGTGCGACATGCCGGAAGACGCGGCCCTGCTTGCGGTCGGCGGCTATGGACGTGGCGAACTCTTCCCCGCCTCGGACGTCGATATCCTCGTGCTGCTGCCGACGGCCGCGGCGCCCGAGATCTGCGAACGCCTTTCGGCGATGGTGGGTGCGCTGTGGGACATCGGGCTCGAGATCGGGCATGCGGTGCGCACGGTGGACGAGTGCATCGAGGCCGCGGCGGACGACATCACGGTCCAGACCAACCTGCTGGAAGCCCGCCTGCTCACAGGCGACGTGCGTCTCTTCGCCGAACTCAACGAGCGTTACCGTGAGGCTCTGGATGTGCGCGCCTTCTACAAGGCGAAACAGCTCGAGCAGGAGCAGCGCTACGCCCGCTTCAACGACAGCCCCTACGCGCTCGAGCCGAATTGCAAGGAAAGCCCCGGCGGCTTGCGCGACCTGCAGATGCTGGGCTGGATCGCGCGCGCTGCAGGTCTGGGCCACAACTGGCGCGACCTTGCCCGTCGCCGCCTCATCACCGGTGGCGAGGCCAGTGACCTGCGCAGCGTGGAGCGCTTCCTGCAACACCTGCGCATCCGCCTGCACTACCTGACCGGGCGTGCCGAAGACCGGCTGCTGTTCGATCACCAGGAAAAGCTCGCGCGCATCATGGGCATCGAAGCGACCGCGACCCGGCGCGCGTCCGAAGTGCTGATGCAGCGCTATTACGTCACTGCGAAAATGGTGACGCAGCTCAACACCGTGCTGCTGCAGAACTACGGCACCGTGATCTTCCCCGACCGGGGCGCAGCCTTCGTCATTAACCCGCGCTTTCAGGTCGTCCGCGAGCTGCTCGACCTGCGCCAGGAAGACATCTTCGAGCGCTATCCCTCTGCCCTGCTCGAATGCTTCCTGCTGCTGCAGCAGCGCTCCGAACTCAAGGGCATGACGGCGCGCACGCTGCGCGCACTGTGGATAAACCGCAACCGCATCAACGCCGCCTTCCGCGCCAATCCCGAGCACCGCGCGCTGTTCCTGCAGATCCTGCAGCAGAAGCGCGGCATCGTGCATGCATTCCGGCGCATGAACGAGTACGGCATCCTGTCTCGCTACCTGCCGAGCTGGCGCCGCATCATCGGCCAGATGCAACACGACCTGTTCCACGTCTACACGGTCGACCAGCACATCCTGATGGTGCTGCGCAACATGCGCCGCTTCACCATGGGCGAACACGCTCACGAATACCCGCTGATGACGCGACTGATCATGGCATTCGAGCGTCACTGGTTGCTGTACCTCGCCGCACTCTTCCACGACATCGCCAAGGGGCGCGGCGGCGACCACTCCAAGCTGGGCATGAGCGACGCCCGCGAGTTCTGCGCGCTGCACGGCCTTGAGGAAGAGGACGCCGACCTGGTCGTATGGCTGGTCGAGCACCACCTCACCATGTCGCATTACGCGCAGAAGGAAGACACGTCCGATCCGGAAGTCGTGCAGCGCTTCGCCCGCATCGTCGGCAACGAGCGGCGCCTGACCGCGCTCTACCTGCTGACGCACGCCGACATCCGCGGCACCAGTCCCAAGGTGTGGAATGGCTGGAAAGGCAAGCTGCTGGAGGACCTGTTTTTTGCGGCCCAGCGCCTGCTGCGCGGCGCGACGCCCCAGCAGGCGCTGGGACTGGACGACCGCCTGGAGGACGCCCGCCGCCTGTTGCGCTTCCACGGCCTGAGGCCGGGCATCGAGGACAGGCTGTGGTCCGAACTCGACGCCGTGTACTTCATGCGGCATTCCGCCGAGGAGATCGCCTGGCACACACGGGTGCTGTACTTCCGCCCCGATGCCGACGAACCCGTGGTCAAGGCCCGTGTCGCCGAGGAAGAGGACGGCGTTCAGGTCATGGTGTTCACGCCCGACCAGAAGGAGCTGTTCGTCCGCCTAACGGGCTTCTTCGGGCGACTGGGCTTCACCATCCTCGACGCCAAGGTGCACACCACCCGCCACGGCTACGCACTGGACAGCTTCATGCTGCAGGACCCGGGCGGCGAAGCGAGCTACCGCGACGTGATCACGCTGATCGAACACGAGCTCGCGAGCTACCTCGCCCGCCCGGACGCCATCGACCGCCCCTCGCGCGGCCGCCTGTCGCGTCAGGTCAAGCACTTCCCGATCACGCCGCAGGTCAGCATCCGGGCCGACGAAGCCGGCCGCCACTACATCCTGTCACTGACTGCGGCCGACCGCCCCGGGCTCCTGTTCGAAATCGCCGAAACCCTCTCCGGCCACGGCATCCGCCTGCACACAGCCAAGATCGCCACGCTCGGCGAGCGTGTCGAAGACACCTTCCTGCTCACCGGCGCCACGCTGTCGCAGGACGCCCAGCTGCTGCGCGTGGAGCGCGAACTGCTCGAACGCCTGCAGGTTTGAGGCTGCGGGCGCGGGTCGGAGCCGGATCAGTGCTTGTTGCCGAGGCGATCCATCAACGCGTAGAGCACGCCGGAAAACAGGAAAGTGACGTGGATGCCGACCATCCAGCCGAGATGGCGATCGCTCAGGTTGTCCACGTTCATGAACGCCTTCAGCAACTCGATTCCCGAGATCGCCACGATCGAGCCAATCAGCTTGATCTTCAGGTCCGAGAAGCCGATGTGTCCCATCCAGTCTGGCCGATCCTGATGACTGTGCAGGTCGTCCATCTTGGAAACGAAATTCTCGTAACCGCTGAACATGATAATGATCAGCAGGTTCATGATCAGGGCGATATCGACCAGCGACAGCACCCCGATGATGAGCTCGCCGCCCGTGGCGGTCATGATGTCGGCAAAGAGCCCCCAGACCTCCTTGGCGAACTTGACGAGCAGCACCACCATGGCCAGCACCAGCCCGAAATAGACCGGCGCCATCAGCCAGCGACTGGAGAAAAGCAGGTGTTCGAAGTTGTTTTCGAGACGCTTCATGCGCATGAATCCTTCAGATGTGACAGAGCTTGTCGAGGATGGCGCGCACCCGCACCATCGCGCTCTGCAACATGGTTTCGATGTCGTCGAAGACGATGCCATCGGCACTGGCCGAACGGCCGGCCGCGTGATTCACGACGACATTGAGCGCCGCATACGGCACGTCGAGCTCGCGCGCCAGCACGGCCTCGGGCATGCCGGTCATGCCGACGACGTCGGCGCCGTCGCGCTCGAAGCGGTTGATCTCGGCCGCAGTCTCGAGCCGCGGCCCCTGCGTCGCCGCATAGACACCACCATCGAGCGCCACCTCCCCCGCCAGACCAGCAGCCGCGATCAACTTGCGGCGCAGTTCTTCGTCATAGGGATGCGTGAAATCAACATGCTTGACCGGTGTGTCGCCCCCCTCGAAGAAGGTGCTCTTTCGCCCCCAGGTGTAGTCGATGATCTGGTCGGGCACGACCAGCGACCCCGGCCCGAGATCAGCACGAATGCTGCCGACCGACGCCACCGAGATGATCCCCGTCACCTTCGCCTGCTTGAGCGCCCAGATGTTCGCGCGGTAGTTCACGAGATGCGGGGGGATCGTGTGACCGTAACCGTGACGGGCGAGGAACACGACCGGCTCATTACATAGCCGCCCGAAGGTCAGCGCGCCGGACGGTTCGCCGTAGGGCGTGCGCGCCACTTCACGGCGCTCCACCGCCAGGTTCGAAAGCTGCGTCAGACCGCTTCCGCCGATGATCGCGAGCATGCAGTCGCTCCAGAGTTTCAGGGCCGCGGATTTTATCACGCGCCCCGGCAGCCAAACGGCGCTCAGACACACGCAGACGAGCGCCTGCCACAGCCATTTCGCGGCCCTGCAAGCATGCACGAGAATTCATGTTGCGCTGCCACAGCACGTGGTAGAATCCTCGCCCTTTCAAAGACTTCCCGCCTCCATGTCCCGCGCCATCCGCAACATCGCCATCATCGCCCACGTCGACCACGGCAAGACCACCCTCGTCGACCAACTGCTGCGCCAGTCCGGCACCTTCCGTGAGAACCAGCAGGTCGCCGAACGCATCATGGATTCGGGGGACATCGAGAAGGAACGCGGCATCACGATCCTGTCGAAGAACTGCGCCATCCAGTACGGCGACACCCACATCAACATCGTCGACACCCCGGGCCACGCCGACTTCGGCGGCGAGGTCGAACGCGTGCTGTCGATGGTCGACAGCGTGCTGTTGCTGGTCGACGCGGTCGAAGGCCCGATGCCGCAGACGCGTTTCGTCACCCGCAAGGCACTCGCCCTGGGCCTGAAGCCGATCGTCGTCATCAACAAGATCGATCGCCCGGGCGCGCGTCCGGACTGGGTCATCAACCACACCTTCGACCTCTTCGACAAGCTCGGCGCCACCGAAGAGCAGCTCGACTTCCCGGTGATCTATGCGTCGGGCCTGAACGGCTTCGCGGTCATCAACGAGAACGACGAACGCAAGGACATGCGTCCGCTGTTCGAGGCCATCCTCGAGCACGTGCCGGCCCCCGAGGTCGATGCCGACGGCCCGCTGCAACTCCAGGTCTGCTCGCTCGACTACTCCACCTACATGGGTCAGCTCGGCATCGGCCGCATCAAGCGCGGCCGCGTGCGTCCGAACCAGGAAGTCGTCGTCATGTACGGCGACGAGAACCGTGGCAAGGGCAAGGTCAGCCAGATCCTGACCTTCAAGGGCCTCGAGCGCTCTCCTGCCGAATCGGCCGAAGCCGGCGACATCGTACTGATCGCTGGCATCCAGCAGGTCAACATCGGTGTCACGCTGTGCGATCCGGAATGCCTCGAAGGCATGAAGCCGATCGCGGTCGACGAGCCGACGCTGACCATGAACTTCATGGTCAACACCTCGCCCCTGGCCGGCCGCGAAGGCAAGTTCGTCACCAGCCGCCAGATCCGCGAGCGCCTGGAAAAGGAACTGCTGAAGAACGTTGCATTGCGCGTGAATTACACCGGCGACTCGGACGTCTTCGAGGTGTCGGGCCGTGGCGAGCTGCACCTGACGATCCTGCTCGAGAACATGCGCCGTGAAGGCTACGAGCTGGCGGTTGGCCGCCCGCGCGTGGTGTACAAGGAAATCGACGGCGTGAAATGCGAGCCGTACGAAATGCTCACGGTCGACGTCGAGGAAGACCACCAGGGTGGCGTCATGGAAGAGCTCGGCCGCCGCCGCGGCGAACTGCAGGACATGCAGCCGGACGGCAAGGGTCGTGTGCGCCTCGAATACCGCATCCCGGCGCGCGGCCTGATCGGCTTCCAGGGCGAGTTCCTCACCATGACGCGCGGCACCGGCCTTGCCAGCCACGTGTTCGATGACTACGGTCCGATGGCCGGCGCGATGGCCGAGCGCCGCAACGGCGTGCTGATCTCGCAGAACGACGGCGACGCTGTCGCCTACGCGCTGTGGAACCTGCAGGACCGCGGCCGCATGTTCGTGAGCCCGGGCGAAGCGCTGTACGAAGGCATGATCATCGGCATCCACACGCGCGACAACGACCTCGTCGTAAACCCGATCAAGGGCAAGCAGCTCACCAACGTGCGCGCGTCCGGCACCGACGAAGCCGTGCGCCTGATCCCGCCGATCGCGCTGACGCTGGAATCCGCGATTGAGTTCATCGCCGACGACGAGCTGGTCGAGATCACGCCGAAGAACATCCGTCTGCGCAAGCGTCACCTGAAGGAAAACGATCGCAAGCGCGCGGCGAAGGCTGCCGAGGCCTGATCGACCTCATCTGCGCCTGAATGTGTGAAGAGGCCCCGCCGGGAATGTCCCGCCGGGGCCTCTCTGTTTCCAGGCGCATGAATTGCCCTGACTTTGCGCTTGCAGCGCCTGACCGCTCAACCGGTCGGGCGCTACAGCGAACCAACGCTCACTTCTTCTTGCTGCCGGCCGCTTCCGCGCCGAACCGGCCATTCAGGTACTGGGCAAAATCGCCCCCCGTCTCCGGATGGCGCAGGCCGAACTCGATCGTCGCCTTCAGGTAGCCGAGCTTGGAGCCGCAGTCGTAGCGCACGCCGTCGAACTGGTAGGCCAGCACGGCCTCCTCCTTCAGCAGCGACGCGATGGCGTCGGTGAGCTGGTACTCGCCGCCGGCGCCCGGCTTCAGCGCGCGGATGTGGTCGAAGATGCGCGGCGTCAGGATGTAGCGGCCGACCACCGCCTGAGTCGTCGGCGCTTCTTCGGGCTTCGGCTTCTCGACGATGCCGGTCATGCGCTGCACCTGGCCCTGGTCGGTCTCGGTGCTGACGATGCCGTAGCTGCGGGTTTCCTCGCGCGGCACGTTCATGGTGCCCAGCACCGAGCAGCGATGGTAGTTGTACACATCCACCATCTGCTTGAGCACCGGCTTGCCGTCCTTGTTGTCGAGCAGGTCGTCGGCCAGGATCACGGCGAAGGCCTCGTCGCTGACGACATGGCTCGCGCACAGCACGGCGTGCCCCAGGCCAAGCGCTTCGGACTGGCGGATGTAGATGCAGTTGACGCCCTTCGGCACCGTCTTGCGCACGATCTCGAGCAGTTCCTTCTTGCCGCGCGCTTCCAGTTCGGTCTCGAGTTCGTAGGCCTTGTCGAAGTGGTCCTCGATCGAACGCTTGGTCCGACCGGTGATGAAGATCATGTCGGTGATGCCCGCCGCGACCGCTTCTTCGACCGCGTACTGGATCAGCGGCTTGTCGACGATTGGCAGCATTTCCTTCGGGCTGGCCTTGGTGGCCGGCAGGAAGCGCGTGCCCATGCCGGCAACGGGGAAGACCGCCTTGGTGACCTTCTTCATTCTTGTTTCACTCCGGTATGAATGTTTCAGCAGATCCCGCACACCCGACACGGGTATGCGGCGCCCGGCATCATGCGCGAAGCCGGGCGCAAAGGCACTAGCTATTTGTATCCGTTTTGCTCAACAGTTCACGCAGGCCGTCCTCGTCGAGGACGTCGAGCCCGAGTTCCTGCGCCTTGGTCAGTTTGGAGCCCGCTTCTGCTCCGGCAACGACGTAGGTCGTCTTCTTCGATACCGAGCCCGCCACCTTGCCACCCTGCGCCTCGATCAGTGCTTTCGCCTCGTCGCGGCTCAAGGTCGGCAGCGTGCCCGTCAGCACGAAGGTCTTGCCCGCCAGCGCACCCCCTGCCGCAGGCGCGGGCGCGCCCTCCGGCCAATGCACGCCGGCTGCGCGCAACTGCTCGATAACCTCGCGGTTGTGCGGCTCGGCGAAGAACTCGACGATCGAACGCGCGACGATCGGCCCCACGTCCTCGACCTGCTGCAGCGCCTCGGCGTCGGCAGCGAGCAAGGCGTCGAGACTGCCGAAATGCCGCGCCAGATCGCGCGCAGTCGCCTCACCGACGTTGCGGATACCGAGCGCGAAAATGAAACGCGCCAGCGTCGTCGAACGGCTCCTCTCGATCGCGGCGAGCAGGTTCTGCGCCGACTTTTCGCCCATCCGTTCGAGGTTCGCGAGCGCAAGAACGCCGAGGCGGTACAGGTCGACCGGCGTCTTGACGATCGCCGCGTCGACAAGCTGATCGACCAGCTTGTCGCCCAGCCCCTCGATGTCCATCGCCCGCCGGCCAGCGAAATGCAGCAGCGCCTGCTTGCGCTGGGCCGGGCAGAACAGCCCGCCGGTGCAGCGCGCGACCGCCTCGTCCTCGCCGCGCACGACATGCGAGCCGCACACCGGGCAGGTTGGAAACTGCTCGAGCAGGCGAAAACGCGGCAGATCACCTTGCCGGCGCTCGATGACCGGCGCCACGACCTCGGGGATCACGTCGCCGGCACGGCGCACGATCACCCAGTCGCCGATGCGCACGTCCTTGCGGTCGATCTCGTCCTGGTTGTGCAGCGTCGCATTGGTTACCGTCACGCCGCCGACGAACACCGGCTCCAGGCGCGCGACCGGCGTCAGCGCGCCGGTGCGTCCGACCTGCACCTCGATGCCGCGCAGCACGGTCAGCGCCTCCTGCGCCGGATACTTGTGCGCCACCGCCCAACGCGGCTCGCGCGTCACGAAGCCGAGCTGGCGCTGGAGTTCGAGCGAATTGACCTTGTACACCACACCGTCGATGTCGAACGGCAGGCTGTCGCGCAGGCCTGCGATATCTGCATGGAAATCGGCCAGCCCGGTCGCGCCACGCACCACCCTGCGGTGTTCGCACACCGGCAGGCCAAATGCAGCGATGGCGTCGAGCACCTCGCCGTGCGTGGCGGGCATCTGCCACCCCACCGTCTCTCCCAGGCCATAGGCGAAGAAGGACAATGGCCGCTTCGCGGCAATCGCGGGATCGAGCTGACGGATGCTGCCCGCCGCCGCGTTGCGCGGATTGACGAAGGTCTTCTCGCCCGCCTCCGCCTGGCGCCGGTTGAGGCCCTCGAAATCGTCGCGGCGCATGTACACCTCGCCGCGGATCTCGATGACCTCGGGCGCCTCGCCCTTCAGACGCAGGGGAACGCAGCGCATGGTGCGCACGTTGCTGCTGACGTCCTCGCCGGTCTCACCATCGCCACGCGTCGCGGCCTGGACCAGCACGCCGTGCTCGTAGCGCAGGTTGATCGCCAGACCGTCGAACTTCAGTTCGACCGCATACTCGACGTCCGGATCGCCTTCGCCCAGGCCGAGTTCGCGCCGTACGCGCGCATCGAAGGCCTGCGCACCGCTCGCCTCGGTATCGGTCTCGGTGCGGATCGACAGCATCGGCACGCGATGGCGCACCGGCGGGAATTGCGCCAGCGGTTTGCCGCCAACGCGCTGGGTCGGTGAATCGGGCGTGCGCAGGTCCGGATGCTCGACCTCGAGGGCCTGCAGTTCGCGGAACAGGCGGTCGTACTCGGCATCCGGAATCGTCGGCGCGTCAAGCACATAGTAGGCATGGTCATGCCGCGCAATCTCTTCGCGCAGCGCCCGGACGCGCTGCTGCGCAGCTGAAGCAAACAGGTCCATCACAGCGCAAACAGTCGCCTTGCCAACGGTCCGCCCGCAGGGATGCCATGCTCGGCCATGCGCGCCTGGAACTGGCGGATCTGCGCACGGATCAGGTCCGCCGCATCCGTGCCGAAGGCCGCGCGATTGTCGTCTACGACATGGCCGCCGAAGTGCGCCGCGAAGTCGTTGGCGATACGCATCATGCGGTCGAACGCCGCCACCCCATCCTGCACCCACGGCACATCGATGACGAGGGTCAGGCCGCCGGTCGCCATGGCCGGCAGCGTTTCGGCCGCGAACAGGCCCGGCTCCAGGTTCGCCAGCGTAAACAGCGTGCTGCCATCGTCCGCCAGCGCATGGAAACTGCCGTCACCCGACAGCGTAAGGCCATGGCGAGCCGCCAGCTTGACGATTTCGCCACCATCGAACGGCCGTGCGGATGCGATCACATTGACGCCGATCTGCACATCCACGTCGGCGCAGAAACGGTCGACCTCGGTGGCATTGCGCAGGGTTTCGGCGCGCGCCGGCAGGCCCGGCGGCAGCGCCATCACCACGTCGGCGACGCGCTGGACCCCCCCCGAGAAGCGCATGAAATCGGACTCCCCGATCGAGCCCCGCCGATCGACGAGCTGCAGCGCCGCGCAGAACCAGTGGCAGGCACCCGCACTGTTCGGACCGATCGGGAACCACAGGTTCTCGGCGTCGTTGAAACCGAACCAGCGCACCGGCTTCGACAGGCCGGCAAGCTGCTCGCCCTGCGCCTGCCAGACGCGCTGCACATCGAGCGGCTCGATCGCCTCAAGGCGGATCACGCAGTCGGTCCGTTCGTCGAGCAACTCGGGCACCTCGGGGGCCGAACGCATGATCGAGGCCTCGCGCACCGGTCGCGGACCATCAGGAATGTCGTCATTGTCCGCAATGCCCGGTTCGCGGCGCTCGGTGCGCGCGGCGCTGTCCCTGGCGTCGTCGGCGGCAACGCGCGGCTCGAGCAGCACGTCGCGATGCTCGGACTTGAAGGCCTTGTCGGCCTTGTGCTGGTGCTTGCGCTCCTGCCACTTGTTGTAAGCCACGATCAGCACCACCGCGCCAAGACCCGCGCCGATGAGGGCGATCTGTAGTTCGCTGTCCATAGGAGGTTCCCGAATTCCTTGCTGTTGTTTCAGGCTGCCGCCGGCTCTGCCAGGCGCAGCGCTTCTTCGATATCGACTTCCACCACGCGCGACACGCCCTGTTCCTGCATGGTCACGCCGACCAGTTGCTGCGCAAACTCCATCGTGATCTTGCTGTGACTGATGAAGATGAACTGCGTCTGCGAGGACATGCGCTTGACCATGTTGGCATAGCGTTCGGTGTTCGTATCGTCCAAGGGCGCGTCCACCTCGTCAAGCATGCAGAACGGCGCCGGATTGAGCTGGAACATCGAGAAGACCAGCGCAATCGCCGTAAGTGCCTTCTCGCCGCCCGACAGCAGGTGGATGGAGGTGTTTTTCTTCCCGGGCGGCTGGGCCACGATCTGGATGCCTGCGTCCAGGATCTCGTCACCGGTCAGCACCAGTTCGGCACGGCCGCCGCCGAACAACTGCGGGAACAGCGTGCCGAACTGGCGATTGACGGTATTGTAGGTTTCCTGCAGTTGCTCGCGCGTCTCGCGGTCGATGCGCCGGATCGCGTCCTCGAGCGTCTCGATCGCCTGCAGCAGATCATCGGTCTGCGCATCGAGATAGCCCTTGCGTTCGGACGCGCTGCGCAGTTCGTCCAGCGCGGCAAGATTGACCGCGCCGAGTTCCGCGATCTCGCGCGCCAGTCGCGCCACTTCGCGCTGCAGCGTGCTTTCCTTCAGCTCATCGTTCAGCAGCGGCAGCAGCGCGGCCTCGTCCGCCTTCACCTCAAGCAGGCGATCGGCAAACTGGGTCACCGCCAGCTCGGTCGCCTGCACGGCCAGCCGCAGTTCGGCGACGCGATTCCGGATCGGGGCAGCCTCCTGCTCGACCCGCAGGCGCATTTCCTCGGTCTGCTTGAGCCGGGCCGCCGCGTCCTCGAGCGCATCGCGGCGTGCGGCGAGCGCGGCCTCGCGACTGACACGCAAGCCGAGCGCACTCTGCAGGGCCTCGAAACTGCGGCTGTCGTCGGTGGCGTCGAGTTCGGCACCACGGGTTTCCGTCTCGGCGACGATGCGCGCGAGCTGCTCGGCGGCCAGCTGCAGGTTGCGTCCGATGTCATCGAGCTTGCCGGCGCATTCGCGCTCGGAGAACTTCGCCTCCTGCAGTTCGCGCGCAGCGGCCTGCTCGAGCGCGCGCGCTTCGCGCAAGGCCTGTTCGCGCTCGCGCAGCACCTCCATCGACGCGTCCAGCCGCTCGCGCTGCAGCTCGGCCAGCTCGGCCGCGCGCGCCTGCTCCATGTCGGCGCGAGCCAGATGTTCGCGCTCGGTCTGCTCGAGATGGACCAGGTCCTCCAGGTCGCGGGCAAGCTGGCCGCGGCGCTCCTCGGCGCGACTGCGCGCCTGCGCGAGCTTGAGCACTTCAACCTGCTCCGCGTGGACCTGCGCCTGTACGCCCTGACTGTCACGCCGCAGGGTATTGGCCGTTTCCTGCAGCGCAGCGGCAGCGGCTTCCGCGGTCAGCAGCGCGTCATGCGCGATCCGGGCCTCATCCTCGAGCACCTGCTGCTGTTCGGCCAGCGTATCGATTTCGCGCTGACGCTCGATGACGCCATGGGTGCGGCTGTCCGGTGCCGAATGCACCAGCACATCGCGCGAGAGGATCTGGCCGTGCGGCCCGACCAGCACGACGCCCGCAGGCAGCTCATCACGTCGCGCCAGCCAGTCGCCGAGACGCTCGACCGCGAACGCCCCGCGCAGGAAACTGGCCAGCAGCGGCTGCAGACCAGGGTCCGTGACGGTGATCCGCTCAAGCAGCCGCGGCAAGCCGGCGAACTCGTCCTGCGGGGCCGTGACCGGGGCCCCGGGCAGCGCGACGGCAAGCGACTCCGGCGGCGCCTCGTCAAGCACCAGACTGGCGGCCGACACGGCGGCGGTATCGTCCGGCGCCACCAGCGCGGCAAGACGCTCGCGCAGCACCGCCTGCACGGCCGTGTCCCAACCTTCCTCCACACGCAGGCTTCGCCACAGCGGCGGCAGCGCATCCAGCCCGTGCCGCTTGAGCCAGTCGCCGAGTTTGCCCTGCGACTGCACACGCGCCTGGAGCTGCACCAGCGCATCGCGCCGGGCGCGCAGCTCGGTGAGCCGTCGCTGCACCATGCGTTCGTGTTCGAGCGCAGCCTTCAACGCGGCCTGCGCATCGGGCAGGCGCGCCTGCACCTGCTGCAGTTCCTGTTGCTGCGCCTCCAGCGCATCCTGCAGTGCCTCGAGCCGCGCCTCACGCTCGGCCAGCTCGCGCTCGTCGGGTCCGGAAATGGCACCGCGTTCGGTCTCCAGGCGTCCCCTGCGCTGCTGCAAGGCCTCGAGCGCGCGCGTCGCGCTGGCGCGGTTCGCCTCCTCCACCCGCAGTTGCTGCTCGGTCTGGGCGAGCTCACGCCGCGCTGCGGCGACGGTCGTGTCGGCCGCCTGGCGGCCGTTTTCCAGATCGGGCACGCGGTCGGCAATCTCGAAATGCCGCGCCTCGGCCTGCTCGGCACGCATCGCGGCATTCTCGGCCAGCGCCTGCCAGCGCTCGCGGTCTTCGCCCAGCGCTTCCCGCCGCGCCTGCCAGTGGCCGCGGTCGAGCTCGAGTTGCGCCAGGCGGGCTTCGAGCCGTTTGCGCGCCTCGCCCAAATGCTGGAGTTCGGTTTCGAGACGGGTCACTTCGGCGCCGACGGCGAAGAGGTCGCTCTGCGCCACATGCACCGCCTCCGAGGCCTCGAAATGCGCTTCGCGCGCCCCCTCGACCGCGGCCTCGAGTTCCTGCAGGCGTGCGCTGTCGCCCTCAATGCGCTGCGTCGTTGCGTTGAGCTCTTCGCTCAGGCGCGCGTGCTCAGCCTGCGCCTCGTTGCGCTTGAGCAACCACAGCAGCTGCTGCTTCTGCACGTGCGCGGCATTTAGGGTGTTGTAGCGCGCAGCAACCTCGGCCTGCGCCTCGAGATGGGAGATGCGCTCGCCCAGCTCCATGCGGATGTCGTCGAGGCGCGCGAGATTGTCGCGCGCATCGCGCAGCCGCCCCTCGGTCTCCTTGCGCCGCTCACGGTACTTGGTGACGCCGGCCGCCTCCTCGAGGAAGCCCCGGATATCCTCCGGCTTCGCCTCGATGATGCGCGAGATCATGCCCTGCTCGATGATCGCGTAGGCACGCGGCCCGAGACCCGTACCGAGGAACAGATCGATCACGTCCTTGCGCCGCACGTGAACGTTGTTGATGTAATAGGTCGACTCGCCGGAGCGGTCCAGCACCCGCTTGACCGAGATCTCGGTGTAGCGCGACCACTGCCCCGCCGCGCGCCCCTCGGCGTTGTCGAACACGAGCTCGACACTGGCACGCGACACCGGCTTGCGCGTGGTCGAGCCGTTGAAGATCACGTCCTGCATCGACTCGCCGCGCAGCGCCGAGGCCCGTGTCTCGCCTAGCACCCAGCGCACGGCATCGATGATGTTGGACTTGCCGCAGCCATTGGGCCCGACGACGCCGACAAGGTTGCCCGGCGTGAGCACGGTGGTCGGATCGACGAAGGTCTTGAACCCGGCGAGTTTTAGCTTGGACAGGCGCACGTCGACGAGGGATTCCGAACCACACCCCAAGGGGCGAAACGGCAGTTGAACGGGGCCGGCGGCAAGGCCTGCAAGGGCGCCGGCAAGGCGCAGCATGATAACATCACCGGCCTTCCCCACTCTGCTGCGCCGGCGGCACGCCGCGCGGATTTTGTGCCAAAGTGAATCCGAATCTCGCCCGCCTCCAGACCTATCCCTTCGAGAAGCTGCGCACGCTGTTCGCCGGCATCACGCCCCCTGCCGACCTGAGTCCGATCCGGCTGTCGATCGGCGAGCCGCAGCACCCGACGCCCGGCTTCATACGTCAGACGCTGGCGGACAACCTTGGCGGGCTGTCGAGCTATCCGCTGACATTGGGCAGCGATGCGCTGCGCAACGCGATCGCGCATTGGCTCGAGCGCCGCTACGGACTGCCGAAGATCGACGCTGCAACCCAGGTGGTACCGGTCAATGGCACCCGCGAGGCCCTGTTCGCGTTCTGCCAGTGCGTGGTCGACGGAACAAGACCCGGCGCCAAGGTGCTGTGTCCGAATCCCTTCTATCAGATATACGAAGGTGCGGCCTACCTGGCCGGGGCGGAGCCGATCTTCCTCAACCACCTGCCCGAGAACGGCTTCGCGTCGGAGTTCGACGCCATCGACGAAGCCACCTGGCGCGGCGTGCAACTCGTCTATGTCTGCTCGCCCGGCAACCCCACCGGCCGCGTGCTGTCGCTGGACGAGTGGAAGCACCTGTTCGAGCTGTCCGACCGCTACGGCTTCATCATCGCTGCCGACGAGTGCTATTCCGAGATCTACTTCGATGACGATGCCAAGCCGATCGGCGGCCTCGAGGCAGCCTGGCGCCTGGGGCGGACGGACTTCCGCAACATCGTGATGTTCTCCAGCCTGTCCAAGCGCTCCAACGTGCCGGGAATGCGCTCGGGCTTCGTCGCGGGCGACGCGAAGCTCCTCAAGGACTTCGTGCTCTACCGCACCTACCACGGCTGCCAGATGAGCCCGCCGGTGCAGGCGGCCTCGGTCGTGGCGTGGAACGACGAGGTGCACGTCGAGGAGAATCGTCGCCTGTATCGCGAGAAATTCGCCCGCATCACGCCGATGCTGCAGCCCTGTCTACCGGTCGAGTTGCCGGACGCCGGCTTCTACTACTGGGTGCGTACGCCGCTGCCGGATACCGAGTTCGCCCGCCGTCTGCAGGCTGAATATAATGTGACCGTCCTGCCGGGCAGCTATCTTGCCCGCGAATCCAACGGCATCAACCCGGGTGACGGGTTCGTCCGCATCGCGCTGGTGGCCGACACGCACGAATGCGTGGAAGCCGCCCAGCGCATCATCGATTTCTGCAAAACCCTCTGAGAGAGAATTTCCCCATGCACGCTCTGCAACAGATCATTGACGACGCCTTCGAGAACCGCGCCAGCCTGTCGCCCTCCTCCGCCCCGGCCGAGATCCGCAACGCGGTGGAAGCAGTGATCGCCGGCCTTGATGCCGGCACGCTGCGCGTGGCGGAGAAGAAGGACGGTCAGTGGGTGGTGAACCAGTGGATCAAGAAGGCCGTGCTGATCTCCTTCCGCCTGCGCGACAACGAAGTCGTGCAGGCCGGCGGCCTCAACTTCTACGACAAGGTCGCGACCAAGTTCGGCGACTACGCCCCGGAGCAGTTCCGCGAGGGCGGTTTCCGCGTCGTGCCGCCGGCTGTCGCGCGCAAGGGCAGTTTCATCGGCAAGAACGTTGTCCTGATGCCCTCGTATGTGAACATCGGCGCCTACGTCGATGAAGGCACGATGGTCGACACCTGGGCCACCGTCGGTTCCTGCGCCCAGATCGGCAAGAACGTGCACCTGTCGGGCGGCGTCGGCATCGGTGGCGTGCTCGAGCCGGTCCAGGCTGGTCCGGTGATCATCGAAGACAACGTGTTCGTCGGTGCGCGTTCGGAAGTCGTGGAAGGCGTCATCATCGAGGAGAACGCGGTGCTGTCGATGGGCGTGTATATCGGCCAGAGCACCAAGATCTACGACCGCGAGACGGGCGAAATCACCTATGGCCGCGTGCCGGCCGGTGCCGTCGTGGTGCCGGGCAGTCTGCCATCGGCCTGCGGCAAGTACAGCCTGTACTGCGCCGTGATCGTGAAGAAGGTCGACGCGCAGACCCGCGCCAAGACCGGAATCAACGAACTCCTGCGCGGCGCCTGATCGCGCTTTCGACCAACGGGCGGAGATCATGCGATCTCCGCCTTCATGCTGACGACGAGGGTCGCGAGGCCATGATTTTTGACAGTCTGTTCCAGCTGATGGCTGAAAAGAAGGCCTCGGACATCTTCATCACCGCCGGCGCCCCGATCCACATCAAGATTCAGGGCCACACGATGCCGATCAACCAGCAGGTCATGGAACCGCCCATGATCCGCCGGATGATCGAAGAGGCGATCCCGCCGGAAAAGTTTGCCCAACTCGAACGCGACCGCGAACTCAATCTGTCGTTCGGCCGCCGCGACCTGGGTAATTTCCGCGTCAACGTGTTCTGGCAGCGCAACTCGCTTGCCACCGTGGTGCGCTACATCCAGAGCGACATTCCCACCGTCCAGGAACTGGGAATGCCCCCCGTGCTGACGGAAGTGGTCATGGAGAAGCGCGGCCTGGTGCTCGTCGTCGGTGCGACCGGATCGGGCAAGTCGACCACGCTGGCTTCGATGCTCGACCACCGCAACCGCAACCGGGCGGGTCATATCCTCACCGTCGAGGATCCGATCGAATATCTGTTCACCCATCGCAAATCGGTGGTGAATCAGCGCGAGGTCGGCATCGACACGCTCAGCTGGGCCGAGGCGTTACGCAACGCCATGCGCCAGGCGCCCGACTGCATCCTGATCGGCGAGATTCGTGACCGCGAGACGATGCAGGCCGCCATTTCCTACGCGCAATCCGGCCACCTCTGTCTGGCCACGCTGCATGCGAACAACGCCTACCACGCGCTGAACCGCATCATCAACTTCTTCCCGCTGGAAAACCGCCAGTTGCTTTATCTGGATCTTGCAGTGGCGCTACGTTGCATCGTGTCTCAGCGCCTCGTGCGCCGCCCAGACTCCAAGCGCGCGCCGGCCGTCGAGATCCTGATGAACACACGCCACATCTCCGAGCTTATCGAACGCGGCGAGATCAACGAGATCAAGGAGGCCATGGAGCAGAGCCTCGCACCGGGATGCCAGACCTTCGAACAGAATCTCTACAAGCTCTATTCGGACGGCACCATCTCGCTCGAAGAGGCACTGGCGAACGCCGACTCTCCGACCAACCTGCACTGGCTCATCAACAATGCGCAGCTCAGCGCCAACGACCAGCAGGCGGCGGCCAAGAAGGCACCCAGCCTGCTCGACTTCGAACGCAGCAACCCCGACGGCGCATCCTTCCAGGAATTCACGCTGCACGTCGACCATAACCAATAGCCCTGAACCCCAACCCCATCCATGCCCCAGACTCACAACCCGACGCTTGACCTCGCCTGCGAGTTGATTGCCCGCCCTTCAGTCACGCCTGAAGACGCCGGCTGCCTGGAACTGATCGCCGGGCGACTGCAGGCACTCGGCTTCGCCTGCGAACGGATCGACACCGGCGGCGTGTCCAACCTGTGGGCCCGTCGTGGCCAGACCGGACCTGTGCTCTGTTTTGCCGGCCACACTGACGTCGTCCCCGCCGGCCCGCTCGACGCCTGGAAAACCCCGCCCTACGAACCCACGATCGTCGACGGCGTGCTGTTCGGCCGAGGCGCTGCCGACATGAAGTCGTCGCTGGCAGCCTTCGTCACCGCCATCGAGCGCTTCGTCGCGTCAAACCCCGACCACGCAGGAAGCATCGCGCTGCTGCTGACCTCGGACGAGGAAGGAATTGCCACGCACGGTACGGTGAAGGTCGTCGAGGCGCTGGCCGCACGCGGCGAACGCCTCGACTACTGCGTGGTCGGCGAACCGACCTCGGTGAAGACCCTGGGCGACATGATCAAGAATGGCCGCCGCGGCTCACTGTCCGGCACGCTGCGCGTGAAGGGCAAGCAGGGCCACGTCGCCTATCCCCATCTTGCCCGCAACCCGATCCACGCCTTCGCGCCCGCCCTGGCCGAACTCGCCGCGATCGAGTGGGACCAGGGCAACGAGTTCTTCCCGCCCACGACCTGGCAGGTCTCGAACATACATGCCGGCACAGGTGCCAACAACGTGATCCCCGGCGTGTGCGAGGTGCTGTTCAACTTCCGTTTCGGCTCGGTGTCGTCCGCGGACAGCCTGAAGGCCCGCACCCTTGAGGTCCTGGACCGTCATGGTCTCGACTACGAGCTCGACTGGCACCTGTCGGGCAAGCCCTTCATCACCGGGCGCGGCAAGCTGGTCGGCGCCCTGTCGGCGGCGATCCGCGAAACGCTCGGGTTGGAAACCGAACTCTCCACCACCGGCGGCACGTCCGACGGCCGCTTCATCGCAGACATCTGCGCCGAGGTCGTCGAGTTCGGCCCGGTGAATGCTTCGATCCACCAGGTCAACGAATGCATCGACGCGGCGGCGATCGAGCCCCTGTCGGTGGTCTACGAGCGCACACTGCGCGCGCTGCTGGCCGCCTGAACCCGCTCCAACGCGAGAACGAATCCATGACTCAGCATCACGAACATGCGCACGACGACCATCAACATCATGACGATGGGGATCACGACCATGAACACGACCATGGCCCGCTGGCCGAGCTGGTCACCGTGCGCGACTGGCTGCGCTACGCCGTCACCCGCTTCAACCGCAGTGGCATCTTCTGCGGCCACGGCGTCACCGACACCTTCGACGAAGCCGCCTGGCTGCTGCTTGGTTCGCTGGCGCTGCCGCTCGACCGCCTGGAACCTTTCCTCGACGCCTGCATCCCCGGTGACGAACGCGTGGCGCTGCTCGACGCGATCGAACAGCGCGCGGATGACCGCCTGCCGACGGCCTACATCCTTGGCGAGGCCTGGCTCGGCGACTTCCGCTTCACCGTAGACCCGCGTGTGATCGTGCCGCGCTCCTTCTTCGCCGAGTTGCTCGAGGACGGCCTTGCGCCGTGGATCGACGACCCTGCAAGCATCGGCAGCGCGCTGGACATGTGCACGGGCTCCGGCTGCCTCGCGATCCTGATGGCCCATGCCTTCCCGAATGCCGAGATCACCGGCGCGGATCTGTCGGAGGATGCACTCGACGTCGCGCTGCAGAACGTGGCCGACTACGGGCTGGATAATCGCATCGAGCTGGTCCGCACGGACGTCTTCTCGGCCCTAGATGGCCGACGCTACGACCTGATCCTGAGCAACCCGCCCTATGTCACGGGCGAGGACATGGATGCGCTGCCGCCCGAGTACCTGCACGAACCCCGCATGGCGCTCGCCGCCGGCGAAGACGGTCTCGACATCGTGCGCAAGCTCATCGAACAAGGCGCTGCGCACCTCAACACCGGTGGCATCCTGGCCGTGGAGGTTGGCCACAACCGGGCAATCGTCGAGGAGGCCTTCCCGGAGCTGCCCTTCAACTGGTTATCCACCCGCGGCGGCGACGACATGGTGTTCGTGCTGCGCCGCGAGGACCTGCCGGGCGGCACGGACTGACCGCCGCTGTCGAGACGGCAACTGGGGAGCAAGGAACACATGCCCAACGAACGCCCGATCCTGCTGGTCGAGGACAACCCCGACGACGAGGCGCTGACGCTGCATGCCTTCTCGCGTAACCGCATCACCAATCCCGTGGTCGTGGTGCACGATGGGGTCGAAGCCGTGGACTACCTGTTCGGGACGGGTGCGTTCGCCGGCCGCGACCTCGGCGTCATGCCAGCCGTGGTGCTGCTCGACCTAAAACTGCCGCGTATCGACGGGCTGGAGGTGCTGCGGCGAATCCGTGCCGACGCGCGGACGACCTTGCTACCCGTCGTGGTTCTGACCACCTCACGCGAAGCGCTGGACCTTCAGCAGGCTTACAACCTCGGCGCCAACAGCTACATCCGCAAACCGGTGGATTTCGATCGTTTCCAGGAGGTGGTCGCCCTCCTCGGCCGCTACTGGCTGAGCCTCAACGAGACCGTCGAAGCGAGCGCCAGCGCCGCCTACTAGCGCGTCAGGGCCGGGGGCTACCCCGGCCTTCAATCTCGCCTTTTTCCGGCTCCGTCACGCGACCTCGTCGATCCAGGCCTGCTGGATTCCTTCGAGGATGCGCTCGCCACAGCGCTTCGGATCATCGTCGAACTCAGGCAGTTCAAGCACCCAAGTCATAAGGTCGACGAAATTCACCCGCGTCGGATCGACGTCGGGGCGTGCGTCCGCCAGCTGAATGGCGATCTCCTGCACATCGGTCCATTTCATTTCAGTGCTTTCCTTCGCGGGCCATGTTGATCGTGTAACGCGGGATCTCGACCACCAGCGGCGTCTCGCCCACATGCACCTGGCAGGACAGACGTGACTGGGGCTCGAGGCCCCAGGCCTTGTCGAGCAGGTCCTCTTCGTCGTCCGAAGCGGCCTCGAGGGCATTGAAGCCTTCGCGCACGATCACGTGGCAGGTGGTACAGGCGCAGGACATCTCGCACGCGTGCTCGATGTCGATTCCGTTCTCGAGCAGGCTCTCGCAGACGGTCTGGCCCGGGCGGGCCTCGATCACGCTGCCATCCGGGCAGAGCTCGACGTGGGGAAGAACGATGATCTGGGTCATGGGCGGGTCAGAGTTCGAGTTCGTCTACTTTGTGGCCGGCCAGCGCGCTGCGGATGCTGTTGTCCATGCGCCGGGCGGCAAATTCGTCGGTGGCGCGGGCGAAGGCATCGATCCCCGCCTTGATCGCGCGGTGGTCATCGCCTTCGCGCAACGCACGCAGGCGGGAGATCGCCGCGTCGACAGCCGCGCGTTCGCCGGCATCGAGCAGATGCCCGTCCTTGGTCAGCGCCTGTTCGGTGGCCTCGATCACGCGTTCGGCCTCGACCTGCTGCTCGCGCAGGGCTCGCAGCGCCATGTCATCGCCAGCATGCTCGACGCCCGACTTCAGCATTTCGGCAATTTCGTCGTCCGACAGACCGTAGGAAGGCTTGACCAGCACGCTGGCCTCGACACCGGAGGACATTTCGCGCGCCGAAACCGACAGCAGGCCGTCGGCGTCCACCTGGAAGGTCACGCGGATCCGTGCCGCGCCGGCCACCATCGGCGGGATGCCGCGCAGTTCGAAACGCGCGAGCGAGCGGCAATCCGCAACCAGTTCGCGCTCGCCCTGCACGACGTGGAAAGCCATCGCGGTCTGGCCATCCTTGAAGGTGGTGAATTCCTGCGCGCGCGCGATCGGCAGCGTCGAGTTGCGCGGCACGACCTTCTCGACCAGGCCACCCATGGTCTCCAGGCCGAGCGACAGCGGGATAACGTCGAGCAGCAGCCAGTCGTCCTGCTCGGCACGGTTGCCTGCCAGGGCGTTTGCCTGCATGGCGGCACCGAGCGCGACCACCTTGTCGGGGTCGAGGTTGGTCAGGGGCTCCTGGCCGAAGAAATTGGCGACGGCGCGCTGGATATGCGGCATGCGGGTCGCGCCGCCGACCATCACCACACCCTTGATTTCCTCGGGCGTGAGGCCTGCGTCGCGCAGCGCCTTGCGCACCGGCGTCAGGGTCTTTTGCACCAGATGGCGGGTCATCTCCGCAAACTCGTCGCGCGTGATTACCAGATCGACCTCCTCGCCGGAGCCGAGGACCAGATGCACTGGCGCTTCCTCGCACGAGGTCAGCAGCTCCTTGGCCTCACGCGCCTTCATCTGCAGGCGGCGCGCATCCTCGAGCGAAGGCGGGTCGATGTCGGCCCGCTCCAGGATCGAGCAGAACAGACGGTGATCGAAATCGTCGCCGCCCAGCGCGGCATCGCCATTGGTCGACAGGACCTCGAACACGCCACGGGAGAGCTTGAGGATCGACAGGTCGAAGGTGCCGCCACCAAGGTCGTAGACCGCGTAGACACCCTCGGCCGCATTGTCCAGGCCGTAGGCGACGGCTGCCGCCGTGGGTTCGTTGAGCAGGCGCAGAACGTCCAGACCCGCTAACTTTGCCGCGTCTTTGGTCGCCTGGCGCTGGGCATCGTCGAAATACGCCGGAACGGTGATGACCGCCCCGGTCAGCGGGCCGCCCAGGCTGGCCTCGGCACGGTTGCGCAGCACGCGCAGGATCTCCGCCGACACCTCGACCGGACTCTTGACCCCTTGCACCGTACGCAGGCGCACCATGCCGGCGCCGTCCTCGAAGTCGTACGGCATCATCTCGACGTGCGCCACGTCCTTGAGGCCACGCCCCATGAAGCGCTTGACCGACACGATCGTGTTGCGCGGGTCGGTGGCCTGCACCTTGGCGGCCGCCTGCCCGACCTCGATCCGGCCATCGGCGCAATACCGCACCACCGACGGCAGCATGGTTCGGCCTGATTCGTCCGGCAGGCACACGGCGATTCCGTTGCGGACGGTCGCGACGAGCGAGTTGGTCGTGCCGAGATCGATGCCCACCGCAAGCCGATGCTTGTGGGGCTCGGTGGACATGCCGGGTTCGGCGATTTGCAGCAGGGCCATTGGGGTTCCGTGCCTCTTGTTATCAGCCTTCGAGTGCGAGCAGCGCCTCGTCGATCTCGTGCTGGAGTTTCTCGATGAACATCAGCCGACGCACGGTGTCGGCCGCTTCGGTGTATGCATTGTCGACGTCGAGCTGGCGGCCCAGCTCGGCCCGCACCTCGCGCGCATGGTGCAACAGGCGCATGTGGAGTTGCTCGAGCGCCTCCACCTCACCGGCCGCACGCGCCTCTTCAACCGCTTCGCGCCACTCCATCTGCTCCATCAGGAACTCGGGCGACATCGCGGTGTTGGTCTCGATGGCGGCATCGACGCCCGCGAGCACCAGCAGGTACTGCGCCCGTGCGAGCGGCTTCTTGAGCGTACGGAAACCCTCGTTGACGCGCGTCGCCCACTGCATCGCCCGACGCTTGTCGGCGTCGGGCAGGTGCGCATAGCGATCCGGATGGACCTGCGACTGCAGGCGATGCCACGCGGCCTCGAGTGCGGGTTCGTCTAGCGCGTAACGGCGCGGCAACCCGAACAGGCTGAAGTAATCCTGGGTGAGGTCGATGCTCATGCAGTCTCGGTCGATAAACGCAGGATGGGTATCAGACGTTGAAGCTTTCGCCGCAACCGCACTGATCCTTCACGTTCGGGTTGTTGAACTTGAAGCCTTCGTTCAGCCCTTCCTTCACGAAATCGAGTTCAGTGCCCTCGAGATACACCAGGCTCTTCGGATCAACCACGACCTTGACGCCGTGGCTCTCGAACACCAGATCCTCGCCGTGCGTCTCGTCGACGAACTCGAGCTTGTACGCCATGCCGGAACAACCCGAGGTCTTCACCCCCAGGCGAATGCCGAAGCCCTTGCCACGCTTGGCAATGAAGTTCGACACGTGACGGGCAGCGCTTTCGGACAGGGTCACGCCCATGGTCTTTGCCTCCTGATCGCGGCCGCTCAGGCCTGGTGCTTCTTGCGGTAGTCTGCCACGGCCGCCTTGATCGCGTCCTCGGCCAGGATCGAGCAGTGGATCTTGACCGGCGGCAGCGCGAGCTCCTCGGCGATCTGGGTGTTCTTGATGTCGAGCGCCTGGTCGATGGTCTTGCCCTTCACCCACTCGGTGACGAGCGAGCTCGAGGCAATTGCCGAACCGCAGCCGTAGGTCTTGAACTTGGCGTCCTCGATCACGCCGTCCTTGCCGACCTTGATCTGCAACTTCATCACGTCGCCACAGGCGGGGGCACCGACCATGCCGGTCGCCACGCCCTCTTCGTCCTTGCCGAAGGAACCGACGTTGCGGGGGTTCTCGTAATGGTCCAGGACCTTGTCGCTGTATGCCATGTCTTTTCTCCAGGGGATTTCGTCGTGTCTTTTAGTGTGCGGCCCACTGCACGGTGTCGAGATCGATGCCGTCCTTGTACATCTCCCACAGGGGCGACAGCTCGCGCAGCTTGCCGATCTTCTTGTGCAGCAGGTCGATGGTGAAGTCCACCTCTTCCTCGGTCGTGAAGCGGCCGATGGAGAAGCGGATCGAGCTGTGCGCCAGTTCGTCGTTGCGCCCCAGTGCGCGCAGCACGTAGGACGGCTCGAGGCTGGCCGAGGTGCAGGCCGAACCGGACGACACCGCAATGTCCTTGATCGCCATGATCAGCGACTCGCCTTCGACGTAGGCGAAGGAGATGTTCAGGTTGTGCGGCACGCGCTGCTCGAGGTCGCCATTGACGTAGGTCGCCTCGATGTCGGTCAGGCCGTTCAGCAGCTTGTCACGCAGCTTGCGGATGCGCGCATTCTCCTCCGCCATCTCCTCGCGTGCCAGGCGGAAGGCCTCGCCCATGCCAACGATCTGGTGCGTTGCCAGCGTGCCCGAGCGCAGGCCGCGCTCGTGGCCGCCACCGTGCATCTGCGCCTCGAGGCGCACGCGCGGCTTGCGGCGCACGTAGAGGGCGCCGATGCCCTTCGGGCCGTAGGTCTTGTGGGCCGAGAAGCTCATCAGGTCGACCTTGAGCTTGTCGAGGTCGATGTCGACCTTGCCGGTCGCCTGCGCCGCATCGACGTGGAAGACGATGCCCTTCTCGCGGCAGAGTTCGCCGATCTGAGCGATCGGCTGCACGACGCCGACCTCGTTATTCACGAACATCACCGACACCAGGATGGTGTCAGGACGGATGGCCGCCTTCAGCACCTCGAGGTCGATCAGACCGTTTTCCTGCACATCGAGGTAGGTGGCCTCGAAGCCCTCGCGCTCGAGTTCGCGCACGGTGTCGAGGACCGCCTTGTGCTCGGTCTTGACGGTGATGACATGCTTGCCCTTGCCTTGGTAGAAATGCGCCGCGCCCTTGATGGCAAGGTTGTTGGATTCGGTCGCGCCCGAGGTCCAGATGATCTCCTTGGGATCGGCATTGACCAGGGCCGCAACCTGTTCGCGCGCTTCCTCGACCGCCTGTTCGGCTTCCCAGCCGTAGGCGTGCGAACGACTGGCCGGGTTGCCGAAATGCTCGGTCAGCCACGGGATCATTTTCGCCGCCACGCGGGGGTCAACCGGCGTCGTCGCCGAATAGTCGAGGTAGATCGGGAACTTCAGCATTGCTTCTCTCCGCAGAGGGGTTGTGTCTTTTTCATGTCCTGGCACGGCCGCTCAGAACGCGACCGATGCCAGCTTCTTCAAATCCCGAACCACGTGCGACAGGGTGGCGACGAATCGCTCAACCTCCTCCGCCGTAGTGTCGCGCCCGAGGCTCACGCGCACAGCACCACGCGCCACCACCGGATCGACCCCCATCGCCAACAGGGTGTGCGAGGGCTCGGGCTGCGCACTGGAGCACGCGGAGCCGCTCGCGCAGGCAAAGCCGGCGCGATCCAGCTTGCCGACCAGCGTCTCACCATCGATACCGTCAAACGCGAAAAATACCGTATTCGACAGCCTTGCAGCTGCTCGTGAAAACACCACTGCACCCAGCACCGACAGCGCGTGCTCGATGCTGTCGCGCAAGGCGACGAGCCGTGCCGCCTCCACCACCCGCCGTGCAACCGCGCGCTCACAGGCAAGACCGAAGCCGACAATAGCGGCGACATTCTCCGTGCCCGAACGCAAACCGCGCTCCTGGCCACCGCCCGCAATCAGCGGCGACAGCTCGACACGCTTGTCGACCACCAGTGCGCCCGCACCGAGCGGACCGCCAATCTTGTGGGCAGACAGCGTCATCGCATGCACGCCGAGCGCGCGAAAATCCACCTCGATCTTGCCCAGCGCCTGCACCGCATCGGTATGCAGCAGGGCACCGGCCTTGCGCGCATCGCCGCCCAGTGCTACCACATCCTGCAGGACGCCGGTCTCATTATTGGCGAGCATCACCGACACCAACGCCGGACGTGCCTCAATCGCACACTGCCAGTCGGCGACATCGATCCTGCCGTCCGCATCGACCGCGATCTCACGCAAGGCCCACCCCGCACGGCGAAGCTGCCTGGCCGGTTCGCGCACACAGGGATGCTCGATCGCACTGATCGCCAGCGTGCCGGACTTGAGGCAGGCTGCCGCGCCCTTCAGGAACAGATTATTCGCCTCCGAGCCGCCGCTGGTGAAGATCACCTCAGTCGCATGCGCGCCGACGGCTGTGGCCACCTGTGCGCGCGCCTCATCGATGGCGGCGCGGGCCTGGCGACCGTACTCGTGCCGGCTCGATGCATTGCCGAAGCGCGCCGACTCGGCGGCGCCCAGCCAAGGCAGCATCGCGTCGCGCACCTCTGGGGCGATCGGCGTGGTCGCGTTCCAGTCGAGATAGACCGGGGCAAAGCTCATCGCAGCCCTCAGACCGCCGCGATTTCGCGCACCTGCAATGTGGCGCGACGACGGATGTTCTTGAGCACCGCCATGTCCGCATCCGGTTTGACCTGACGGTCGACGAGCGCCTGCAGCGTCACCGAGTCGAGGTAGGCGTACATGCGCTTGTTGAGGTTCGCCCACAGGTCGTGCGTCATGCAGCGATGCTCGTCATGACAGTTCTGCTTGCCACCGCACTGCGTTGCATCCAGCGGTTCATCCACGGCGATGATGATGTCGGCCACGGTGATCGCGTCCATGCCGCGCGCCAGGCGGTAGCCGCCTCCGGGGCCACGCACGCTACTCACCAGTTGGTGGCGTCGCAGCTTGCCGAACAGCTGCTCGAGGTAGGACAGCGAGATCTTCTGACGCTCGGCAATGCCGGCCAGCGTCACCGGCCCATCGTCCTGGCGTGCAGCCAGATCGATCATTGCCGTGACGGCGAATCGCCCTTTGGTCGTCAGTCTCATGGTGTCACCTCGCAGGAACCGTAAGCCGTCCAGCCGCAGGCAGGGCAATCCCACCGCAATACCCGAACGTTTCGGTCAACTATACTTATCCCGACAAAAACGGTCAACTAATCACCACGATAGTCGGTCGCAGCCTGGCCTCAGTCCACCATGCGCGACAAGCGGTTCGCATCGAAGTCGTCCGCCGACGCCGCTGCGTCCTCCAGCCTGACCCCGCTGGCCTCAAGCCGCGCCACGATCGCCTGCAGGCGGCGATCGGTATCGACCGCGTGGTCGAGCAAGCCGTGCAGCGCCTTGGACACCGGATCGTCCATGTCGCGCGTGACGCCATAGGCACTGAAGCCCATCTGCTCCGCCTTCTGTTCGCGCTCGGCGTCACGCTCGGCGTCGATGATGCGCGCCGGGTTGCCGACCGCCGTCGCGCCCGCCGGCACCGGCTTCACCACCACAGCGTTCGAGCCGATCTTGGCCCCGTCACCGACCGTGAAACCGCCCAGCACCTTGGCACCCGCACCGACCACCACGCCTTTGCCGAGGGTCGGATGACGCTTGGTGCCGCGGTACAACGAAGTGCCACCGAGCGTGACCGCCTGATAGATCGTGCAGTCGTCGCCGATTTCGGCCGTTTCGCCGATGACGACGCCCATGCCATGATCGATGAACACGCGACGGCCGATCACGGCACCCGGATGGATCTCGATCCCGGTGAAGAAGCGGCTGACGTGACTGATGAAGCGTCCCAGCCAGAACCACTGCCGTCGCCACGCCCCATGCGCGAGGCGATGGAACATCAGCGCATGTACGCCCGGATAACAGGTCAGCACCTCGAACGTGGAGCGGGCGGCGGGATCGCGTTCGCGAACGCTGGCCAGGTCTTCACGCAGGCGGCTGAACATTTCCAGGGGCTCCAGGATGGGAATATGGAAGAGAACTGGCCGGCTGCACATTGCGCCGGTCAATTCCCGACTATTTTAATCGACTTAGGATCAACTTTGAAACGGCCGGACCCGCGCACCGCGACGCTCGCACCGACCGCCATGACGCGTTCAGCGCCGCTTGGGGCGCTCGAAGGTCGTCAGCATGCCGCGCAGCAAGGCGACCTCTTCGCGCTCGAGCCGGACGCGGTTGAACATCCGCCGCATGCGCGGCAGCAGGCGCTTCGGATTCTTCGGATCATGGAAACCGCTGGCGGTCACGGCCTGCTCGAGGTGCGTCATGAAACCCTCGAAGTCGGCATGCGTGGCCGGCTCGCCCTGAAGATCCTGCGGTGGCGGCGGATTCAGTGCCGCCATGCGCAATTCATAGGCGAGCAACTGGACAGCCGCACCGAGGTTAAGCGACGAGAAATCCGGGTCGGTCGGAATCGTCACCGGCAGGCTGCACAGCGCGACCTCCTCGTTGGTCATGCCACTGGTCTCGTTGCCGAACACCAGCGCCACATCGCCGTCGACGGTCCGCCCGACGATCTCGACCGCCGCCTCGCGCGCATGCATGCGCGGCAGTGACAACTCGCGCCGGCGCGCGGTCAGCGCTGCGGAGAACACGGTGTCCGCCAGCGCCTCCTCAAGCGTGCCCACCACGCGTGCGGATTCGAGCAGATCGACCGCGCCGGAAGCGCGCGCGGTGGCGATCTCATCCGGAAACGAGGCCGGCGCAACCAGCCACAGCTGGCGCAGCCCCATCGTCTTCATGGCGCGGGCGGCAGCACCGATATTGCCAGGATGGCTGCTACGGGACAGCACGACCCGGATACGGTCGAGCGCAAGTGGGCGATTCATATTAAAATTCCGCGTTTTCCGAATTCTGCCGTGGCGACGCCAGCCGGTTCCCGATGGGTAGCCGCAGCCGTCGCCCGCTTCTTTAACAGAGACCGCTTCGAATGCATCCCACCCTGAACATCGCCGTCAAGGCCGCCCGTCGCGCCGCGACCGTCATCAACCGTGCCTCGACCCAGCTCGACCTGCTCACCGTCCAGAGCAAGTCGCCCAACGATTTCGTCACCGAAGTCGATCGCGCCGCCGAGCAGGCGATCATCGAAGTCCTGCGTGACGCCTTTCCGGGGCACGGGATTCTAGCAGAGGAGTCAGGCGAGTCCGGCCCGGAAAGCGAGTTCAACTGGATCATCGATCCGCTCGACGGCACGACCAACTTCATCCACGGTTTCCCGCAGTACGCCATCTCGATTGCGCAGACCAAGAACGGCGCCCTCGAGCACGCGGTGGTCTACGACCCCTGCACCAACGAGCTGTTCACCGCCTCGCGCGGCAGCGGCGCCTTCCTCAACGACCGCCGCATCCGCGTGTCGCGCCGCACCCGTCTGAATGACTCGCTGATCGGCACCGGCTTCCCCTTCCGCCAGTTCGACAATGTCGATGCCTATCTCGCGATGTTCAAGGAACTCACGCAGAAGACCGCCGGCATCCGCCGCCCGGGCGCGGCCTCGCTCGACCTGGCCTATGTCGCCTGCGGCCGCCTCGACGGCTTCTGGGAGATGGGCCTGTCGCCGTGGGACATGGCAGCCGGCGTGCTGCTGATCCAGGAAGCCGGCGGACTGGTATCGGACCTGTCGGGCGAGGCGGACTTCATGGCCACCGGCAACGTGGTCGCCGGCACGCCGAAGATCTTCGGCCAGCTGCTGCCGATCATCCAGGCCTACCGCCCGGCCAACATGCAGGCCTGACCAGTCCATCGTCATCCGATAAACCCGGTGGGGCGGCCTCTCGCGCCCCACCCTGCCGGTTCATCGCGCAGCGCGCCCCGGTTCCGCCGCTGCAGGCGCGGTGAGGCGGTCGATCATGGCCCGGATGGCGCGAACCTGTCCGCCGTCCCGGGTCGCGTACGTCGGCCCGCTGTAGCCCCACCAGTCCCAGCAGCCCTTCGGGTTGTACACCCAGCGCCACGACCCCCACGCCAGTCCGCTGCGCGCCGCGACCTGCGGGTAGAGCACCACGATGCGATTGGCGTCGGCCCATTCGTTGTAGCCGGCGCGCTCGACGAAACGCCTGCCGATCACGCCCTCTCCCTGACGGCAGCCATGCAGCGCGACGTGGATCCTGCAGCCACCCTCGCGGCAGACCTGCGGAACATAGACGTAGCCTTGCGCCGCCATGCTCAGCTCGATCGGCGCGACGGTGGTGAATTCGCGCTGCGCGAACGCGATCAGCTCCCCGCCCGGCCTGGCAGCCCTCGGTGCCAGCGATCCATAGAGATGCGCGAGCAGCTCGCCCGCCGCATCCAGCTCGCCGCAGCGGTTGATGAACGGTGGCGCCGAGGTCTCGCATGCATTCGCTGCCGGATCCGCAATCGAGATCATTGCGTGGCCGGCGCCCTCGTGCCGCACGTAGCGAACTGCCTCATCCGGCAGCCGGGCACGATAGAACGCGACGAGGCTGTCGACCACGGCCCGCTCGACCGTGCGGTCTGCCGTGCCCGACAGCACCCACACCCGGTCGTCCGCCAGCCCGACCGGATCGTCGATGCGCCCGGCACGCGCCCACGCAGCAATGCGCGCCGCCGTAGCGTTCGCACCGGGCACACGGTCTGGCGTTGTCGGCGCCATGCAGTCGCCGAGCGCGCGCCACATGCTGCCTTCGGCGCAGTCGTAGGGTCCGCCGGCGATCACACCGGCGCCCCTGACCAGGCTCGAGTGCGCCACCTGGAGCTGCACCGCCATGTAAGCCCCCGACGAGACGCCGGACACGGTCACCGTTGCCGCGTCCCCCCCCAGCGCTGGCAAGGCTTGCGCCGACACCGCCGTGGCTGACAAGAGGCAGACCATGCCGAGCGCCACATGCTGCAGCCAGCCGCTCACTCCGATTCGACGCTTCATCCTCGACTCCCAAACCCGAATTCGTGCACGACAGATGCACAAGCGCGCCTGCATGCGTAAACTCCGCGGGTTTCGACCACGACCGGGCTGGCCGCCCAACGCAGCCGCCCGCTCCCCGATCAAGAGGTTGCATTGACGCCCCACCCCAAGCCCCACGAACTGAGCGAAGCCGAGATCAGCGCCCACACGCCCATGATGCAGCAATATCTTCGCATCAAGGTGCAGCACCCGGACACGCTGTTGTTCTACCGCATGGGCGACTTCTACGAGCTGTTCTTCGAGGACGCCGAGAAGGCGGCGCGGCTGCTCGACATCACGCTCACCACCCGCGGCCAGTCCGGCGGCCAGCCGATCAAGATGGCGGGCGTGCCCTTCCACGCAGTCGAACAGTACCTTGCACGACTGGTGAAGCTGGGCGAGGCGGTGGTGATCGCCGAGCAGGTGGGCGAACCCGGCGCCACCAAGGGTCCGATGGAGCGCGCCGTCAGCCGCATCGTGACACCCGGCACGCTGACGGACGCCGCGCTGCTCGACGACCGTCGCGACGCCCTGCTGCTGTCGGCCAACCTTCATCGCGGCGTGCTCGGTCTGGCCTGGTTGAACCTGGCCAACGGCGACTTCCGCCTGATGCAGTGCCCGGCCGAGACGCTGCAGGCCCAGTTAGAGCGCCTGCGCCCGGCCGAGGTGCTGATCCCCGACGGTCTGGCGCTGCCGCTGCTCGACACCCTGGCCCCGGCGCTGCGTCGCCTGGCCGACTGGCAGTTCGATGCCGAAACCGGCACCCGGCTGCTGACCGGCCACTTCGGCACGCGCGACCTGGTCGGCTTCGGCGTCGAGGACCTGCCGGTGGCGCTGGCCGCCGCCGCCGCCCTGTATGACTACGCACAGGCGACCCAGCGCCAGACGCTCGCCCACGTCACCGGCCTCGTCGTCGAGCGCGAATCGGAATACCTGCGGCTCGACGCTTCCACCCGTCGCAACCTCGAACTCACCGAAACCCTGCGCGGCGAACCCGCGCCAACCCTACTGTCGCTGCTCGACACCTGCATCACCAGCATGGGCTCGCGCTGGCTGCGACATGCCTTGCACCACCCGCTGCGCGACCGTGGCGTGCCCGCGGCGCGCCAGGCCGCCGTGGCGGAACTGGTCGGCGAGCAAGGTGATTACGGCATCGAAAGCCGCGATGGCCGCACCGCGGGCACCGTGCGCGGCGCGCTGCGCGGCGTAGCCGACGTGGACCGCATCACCGCGCGCATTGCCCTGCGCAGTGCGCGACCGCGCGACCTTTCCGCGTTGCGCGAAAGCCTCACCCGCCTGCCGGAACTGGGCGCGACGCTGGCCGGCTGCAACACGGCTCTGCTGCGCGAGGTCTGCGCCGCGCTCGACATCGCACCCGACCCGCTCGACCTGCTGCAACGCGCCATCGACGCCGAGCCCGCCGCCATGGTGCGCGACGGCGGCGTGATCGCGCCGGGCTACGACTCCGAGCTGGATGAGCTGCGCGGCATCCAGAGCAACTGCGGCGAATTCTTGCTGGCACTCGAAGCCCGCGAGCGCGAGCGCAGCGGCATTCCCAACCTGAAGGTCGAGTTCAACCGCGTGCATGGCTTCTACATCGAGGTCAGCCGCGCCAACGCCGACAAGGTGCCGGATGACTACCGCCGCCGCCAGACGCTGAAAAACGCCGAGCGCTACATCACGCCCGAACTCAAGGCCTTCGAGGACAAGGCCCTGTCGGCAAACGACCGCGCCCTGGCGCGCGAGAAGCTGCTGTACGAGGCGATTCTCGACGCGCTGGCCGCCCACATTCCGGCGCTGCAGCGCATCGCACGCGCGCTGGCCCTGCTCGACGGCCTTGCCGCGTTCGCCGAGGCGGCATTGCGCTACAACTACGTCCGCCCCCGCTTTCGCGACACACCCGGGCTCGATATCGCCGGCGGCCGCCATCCGGTGGTCGAGCGCCAGGTCGAGAACTTCATCCGCAACGATGCGCGGCTCGCGCCCACCCGCCGCATGCTGATGATCACCGGCCCCAACATGGGCGGCAAATCGACCTTCATGCGCCAGGTGGCGCTGATCTGCCTGCTCGCGCACGTTGGCAGCTTCGTGCCGGCGGATGTCGCCGAGCTCGGTCCGCTGGACGCCATCTTCACCCGCATCGGTGCTTCGGACGACCTGGCTTCCGGCCGTTCGACCTTCATGGTCGAGATGACCGAAGCCGCCGCCATCCTGCATGGTGCCACCGAGCACAGCCTGGTGCTGATGGACGAGATCGGCCGCGGCACCTCCACCTTCGACGGCCTCGCGCTGGCCGCCGCGATCGCACGCCAGCTGCTGGAGAAGAACCGCAGTCTGACGCTGTTCGCCACCCACTACTTCGAACTGACCCGGCTCAACGCGGACTACCCCGAGTGCGCCAACGTGCATCTGGATGCGGTCGAGCACGGCCACCGCATCGTCTTCCTGCATGCGCTGGAAGAAGGCCCGGCGAGCCAGAGCTACGGGATCGAGGTCGCTGCGCTGGCCGGCATCCCCGCGCCGGTGATTCGCGACGCGCGCCGCCGGCTGCGCGCGCTGGAGAACCGCGAGATCCACGCCGGCCCGCAGGCCGATCTATTCGCCACGCTGCCCGAACCCGAGGCCGAGCCCCTGTCGCATCCGGTGCTGACCGAACTCGCCGACATCGACCCCGATTCGCTGACCCCGCGCGAGGCGCTCGAGCGCCTGTACTCGCTCAAGCGCCTCGCCTCCTGAGAACACCCGATGAGTACACCGATCGACATTTCCGAAGAAGCCGGCGTGCGCTACCTGCACTTCGGCTCGGACTGGATCCAGGGCGCGATGCGCATCCGCAAGCCCAACGCGCTCGAGCTCGCCTACACGCGCGAGATGATGGCGGGCCTGCTGCTGCGTGACGGCCTCGTCGAAGACGCTGGTCAGTGGCCCAAGAAGGTGCTGATCATCGGCCTCGGCGCCGCCTCACTGGCGAAATTCGTCCATCACCATTGCCCGCAGGCACGCATCACCGTGGTCGAGATTGCCCCTTCGGTCGTCGCCGCCGCGCGCCAGTTCTTCAAACTCCCCGAGGAGGATGCGCGCTTCAGCATCCACCTCGGCTGCGGCGCGCAATACGTGATGGAGAAGGACCAGACCTGGGACTACATCCTGATCGATGGCTATGACCGCAACGCCCGCGCGGGCGCGCTGGACACCCTACCTTTCTACCTCGCCGTGCGCTCACGGCTGTCGGCCAATGGGCTGATGGCGGTAAACCTGTTCGGACGCTCGCGCGGCTACAAGGCCAGCGTCGAACGCATCCTCGCCGCCTTCGACGACCGCGTGCTCGCCTTCCCGTCCTGCGACAGTGGCAACGTCGTCGCCTTTGGGGCCGTCGGCGAGCCGATCGAGCGCCCGCTGGATGAACTGCGTGAGCGCGCACGGCTGCTGAAGGCCGCGACCGGGCTCGACCTCGGCCCTACCATCTCACGGTTGGAACAGTCCGGCAGCGTACCCGGCGGCGTGCTGCACATCTGAATGCCACCACGCCGCGAACACCCCTCACACAGGCATGGCCAGAACGATCCCATGCGCGTTATTGTCCACCCTCCGCGCAGGCAGGGACGCCTAACCGACCGGAGAAAGGCAGGAAAACCATGAACACATTTCTGATCACCCTCGGCGTCATCGGACTCGTCATCGCGGCGATGGCCATCGGCGTCATGTTCGGCCGCAAGCCCATCGCAGGCAGTTGCGGCGGCCTCGGCGCCGTTGGCGGCGAATGCGAGTTCGGCTGCAAGAAGCCCTGCTCCAAACGCGAGGCACGCATGAAGGCTGCCGCCGAGACTGCGACCGACGCACGACAATAATCACATCACGCCACTTTGCGGAGACAACATGTTGCAATCCCTGCTCGTCAAGGACTACATGATCGGCGACCACCTCGCCTTCAGCCCCTCGACCAACCTGCTGCGCGCGGTCCACAAGCTGCTGGAACACGGCCTCAGCGGCGCGCCGGTGGTCGACGAGAACAATCGCCTGATCGGCTTCATCTCGGAGAAGGATTGCCTCAAGGCCGCACTCGATGCGTCCTACTTCCGCCGCGAGGAAGGTTCGGTACAGGACTTCATGAGCAAGGACGTCGTTTCGGTTGCGGCTGACTCCAGCCTGATCGAGGCAATCCAGATCTTCGTCAGCAAGAACTTCCGCTGCCTGCCGGTCGTCGAGGGATCACGCCTGGTCGGCCAGATCTCGCGCCAGGACATCCTGCGGGGGCTCGAGAAGCTGCGCGCCGCGCGCAGATGATCCTCACGCCGTCGCCGGTTCCTCCGGAGGCAGCCACAGGCACAGACCCTTGTTCGCCTTGGCGATGTCGGCAAGCACGCTCTCATGAGCCTGCAGTTCGGCATCGCTGATGCGCAAGACCTTAATCGGCTTGCGCTCCCGCGGCATGCCGTCGCCGTCGCCATCGTGCGCGGGCAAGTCGTCGTCCAGCGCCATGATCAGGCTTTCCTGGCCACGCGTCATCGCCAGGTAGACCTCGGCCAGCAGTTCCGCATCGAGCAAGGCGCCGTGCAGTTCGCGGTGGCCGTTGTCGATCTCGTAGCGGTCGCACAACGCGTCGAGCGAAGCCTTCTTGCCCGGGTTCTGCTCCTTGGCCATCTTCAACGTGTCGATCACGCCGGCACAGAGCCGAGCGAGCTTGTCACGCCCGAGCAGGTCGAGTTCGTTGTCGAGGAAGCCGACGTCGAAGCTCGCGTTGTGGATGACCAGTTCCGCATCGCGGACGAAGTCCTCGAATTGCGTCACGACGTCGGCGAACTTCGGCTTGTCGGCAAGGAATTCCTCGGTGATGCCGTGCACCGCGACGGCCTCGGCGTCGATGCCGCGTCCCGGGTTCAGATAGACATGGAAATGGCGGCCGGTGAGGCTGCGGTTGAGCAGCTCCACGCAGCCGATTTCGATCACGCGGTCGCCATTGCGCCAGTCCAGACCGGTCGTTTCGGTATCGAGCACGATTTGTCGCATTGCCGCTCCTCTGAATGAATTCGATATAGGTGGAAGTGACTGCGGTCGCGGCTCAGGCCTCGACCGTCTTTCCGGTCTTGCGCACGGCGTCCACGCCGCGCCGGGCGAGCGCATCTGCCCGTTCGTTCTCGACGTGACCAGAGTGACCGCGCACCCACAGCCACTTCACCTGGTGACGCGTCTGCGCCTCGTCCAGCGCCCGCCACAGGTCGGCGTTCTTGACCGGCTCCTTCGATGCTGTCTTCCAGCCGCGCGCCTTCCAGCCGTGAATCCACTCCGAGATGCCCTTCTGCACGTACTGGCTGTCGGTATGCACCCGCGCCATCACGGGGCGCTTCAGCGTGTTCAGCGCGCGGATGACCGCGAGCAACTCCATGCGGTTGTTGGTCGTGGCCGGCTCGCCGCCCCAGATCTCCTTTTCGTGCGTGCCGGCGCGCAGGATCGCGCCCCAGCCGCCGGGACCGGGGTTGCCGCTGCATGCGCCGTCCGTGTAGATATCGACTTCTTCCATCTATTGCGTTTTCCGTGTTTCACCGTTGCGCTGTGCAACGGTCGATAGTCGTTTGGCCGAAGCCTTGCGTTCGCGCCACTGCGGCATGATCAGGCGCATGCCCTGCACGCGTTTGACCCCGTGCATCACATACGCCGCGCCGAGCACCGGCCACCAGCGCGGTCCTGCGCGGTCCATGAAGCTCCAGCGCTGCAGCCACGCCTCGGTGCCCACCACGGGCACGTGGCAGCCGGATTCGAGCCCCACCACCTCCAGCCCGAGCAGCTTCATCCAGTCCTTGATGCGCATCGACGAGCGATATTGTCCGCGCCAGGGGAAAGCACCCTCGCCCCGCGCCAGCGCACGTCGCGCGCCCCACAGGCTCAGCGGATTGAGCCCGCTCAGCACCACGCTGCCCTCGGGCACCAGCACCCGCTCCACCTCGCGCAACACGCTGTGGGCATCGGACGAAAACTCCAGCACGTGCGGCAACAGCACCAGATCGATGCTGGCCGTCGCGAACGGCAGCTCGAAGGCCTGCGCGCGCACCGCCACCTCACCGTCACGCGCACAATTGAGACGGAAGGGCATGCGGTTCGCCTGCAGCAGGTCGATGCCCGGCAGACCGATCTGGACGGCGTTATAGCCGAAGATGTCTGCCACCGTACGATCGATCGCGCCGCGCTCCCAATCCAGCAGATAGCGCCCGAGCGGGGTCTCCAGCCAGTCGGAGAGGTCCGGCATTGACATCGGCGATCAGCCCCTCAAAATTCGCGGATGGACATTATCCCTCTTCCCGCCTTCCGCGATAACTACATCTGGCTCGTGCGCGAGGGCGACCAGGCGCTGGTCGTCGATCCGGGCGACGCCGGTCCGGTGCTCGGCTACCTCGCGGCCGAGGGGCTGAAGCTCGCCGCGATCCTCGTCACCCACCACCACGCGGATCACGTCGGCGGACTCGCCCGCCTGCGCCAGGCCTGTACCGCACCGGTGTACGGCCCCTTCAACGAAGCGATCGAGGGGGTTGATCATCCCGTGGGCGATGGCGATACGGTGGGCATCGATGCGCTCGGCCTGACTTTCGATGTGCTCGACGTGCCGGGCCACACCGCCGGCCACATCGCCTACGTGTGCCGCAGTGCCTCGCCGCCGATCCTGTTCTGCGGCGACACGCTGTTTTCGGCCGGTTGCGGGCGCCTGTTCGAGGGCACACCCGCCCAGCTCGCGCAATCGCTGGCCCGCCTCGCCGCGCTGCCGGACGACACTGCCGTCTATTGCACCCACGAATACACCTTGTCCAACCTCGCTTTCGCGCGTGTGGCCGAGCCGCACAACCCCGAGCGCGACGCCTACGCCGAACACTGCGTGGCACTGCGCAACGCGGGCCGGCCGACCCTGCCAAGCAGCATCGGGCACGAAAAGGCCATCAATCCCTTCCTGCGTTGCAGCCAACCGGGAATCATCGATGCGGTCACCGCTCACACCGGTCAGCGGCCTGCGGACGCGCTGGCCTGCCTGGCCGCGCTGCGCGAGTGGAAGAACGTGTTCTGACGCGCCCCGCGCTCAGAGCTTGAACGCACGGGTGATGGTCTCGACCACCCGCGCGCTGTTGAAGGGCTTCAGGATGATGTCGTCCGCACCCTTGGCCAGCATGGTCTGGATGCTGTCGCGGTCGGCCTGGGACGTCACCATCATCACGCGGACCTTGGGCCAGCGCTGACGCACCTCGCCCAGCACCTCCAGGCCGTTGCGGCCGGGCATGTTCACGTCGAGGCAGACCAGGTCGGGCACATGGCGCTCGATCATCTCGAGCGCGGTGTCACCACACTTGGCCTCGCCGACGACGACATGGCCTGCCTGCCGCAGGATCGTGCGCAGCGAAATCCGGATGAGCTCGTTGTCATCGACCACAACGATGGTTCGGTCCCTACGCGACATGCCTGCTCACCGGAAGAATTCAGTTGATCTGGAATGGTGAGATTATCGCCGCACTGCGGCCCGAATGCGCAGGCAGATCATGGTCGCAATGCGTGCCATGTGCGGTTTTCCACGCGGCGCAAGGCCGCCTCGCCCGACAAGGCAGCCGCGGACGAGCGTCCCGCCCCTTATCCATCCCAAATTGACGCGCCATTCGCCTCGTCGCTAGACTTGCGCGCTTTACGCCCACGGGGCCCCTCGCGCCCCCCGATCATGACCCGACACCTCGTTGCCCTCCTCGCCGGTGTCCTCTGCGTCTGGGTTGCGGGCACTCCGTCGGCCGTGCAGGCACAGGATGCCGCAGGGCCTGCAGAGCAGCCTGTCGAAGTCGAGGAAGTCATCGCTCCCGAACGGGTGCTCACGCTCGACCTGACGCGTGACGCCAACGACATCTGGGACCGCATCCGGCGCGGCTACGGCATGCCCGATCTCGACAGCGAGCGCGTGGCCGAGCAGCAGGCCTTCTACCTCAACCGTCCCGCCTTCCTGAAGCAGGTGCTGGCGCGTGGCGGACGCTACCTGTACTACTTCGTCGACGAACTCGAGCGCCGCGGCATGCCGACCGAACTGGCACTGCTGCCGATGGTGGAAAGCAGCTTCAACCCCATGGCCTACTCGCGCTCGCACGCATCCGGCCTGTGGCAGTTCATTCCCTCGACCGGCAAGTACTTCAACCTCACGCAGGACTCCTGGGTCGACGAACGGCGCGACGTGATCGCCTCCACCAACGCCGCGCTCGACTACCTGCAGAAGATCTACGAGATGCACGGCGACTGGCACCTCGCGCTGGCGTCCTACAACTGGGGCGAAGGCGCGGTGCAGCGTGCGCTGAAACGCAATGCGGACGATGGCCTGCCGCTGGAATACAGCCACCTGCGCATGCCCGAGGAAACACGCAACTACGTGCCCAAGCTGCAGGCGATCAAGAACATCATCGGCGAGCCCGAACTCTTCCATCTGGAGCTGCCCTACGTCGCCAACGAGATGCACTTCGTCGCGGTCGAAGCGCCGGTCGGCGTCGATCTCGCCACCGCCGCCGAGCTGTCCGACATGCCGCTGGACGAATTCCTGGCGCTGAACCCGGGCTTCAACCGGCCCGCAACCACGATGCCCGGTCAGACCTTCATCGTGCCGACCGACCGCGCGCGCAAGCTGCGCGAGGGCCTCGACGAACTGCAGCGCAGCGGTCGCGGCTGGACGATGCACACCGTCGAGCGCGGCGAAACCCTCGACAAGATCGCAGCACGACACGACCTGTCGACTGCCGAGTTGCGGCAGATCAACGGCCTGGGCGGCAAGACCGTGTCACCCGGCCACGTCCTCCTGGTGCCTGCCGGCATCGACCCCGAGGGTGCCTTGGCGGTCAGCAGCCTGCTGCCTTTTGCGGCGGCTGCCTCACGCCAGCAGGGCCTCAAGATCGGCGGAACGGGCGGCGGCGGGCTGAAGGCACCGACAGGACGCGGATTGCAGAGCGCATCGACAACGAGTACGGCCACCAAGGCGGCGCCATCCAAGAAGTCCGGCGCCAAGTCGTCGTCCAAACCCGCGACGAAAAAGTCCCCCACGAAGGCGAGCTCGAGCAAGGCGGCCACGAGCAAGCCGAACACGGTCAAGCCCGGCCCGACCAAGCCAGCCGCCAAGCCCGCACAGAAGCCGGCAGCGAAAAGTGCGACGAGCACGCCTCAGACTGGCACACCGAAGCGCTGAATCAGGCGACCGGCCGGATCAAGCCTCCAGCCGCGGCCAGTGGCAGCGGAAGCGATGCCCCTGGCCGAACTCGGTGATCGGCGGATAGCTCGCGCGACACACGTCGGTCGCATGCGGGCAGCGCGGATGGAAATGGCAGCCCGCCGGCGGATCGAGCGGCGATGGCAGGTCCGCGTTCGGTAGCCGCGGCGCTCCGCTGGCCGCCGCATCATCGGCGCTGCCAGCAGCCGCGATCCGCGGCACCGCCGCGAGCAGCGCGCGGGTGTACGGATGCAGCGGCGCACGCAGTACCTTGTCCACCGGCCCCTCCTCCACGATCCGCCCGAGGTACATCACCGCCACCTCGTCGGCCAGGTACTCGACCACCGCCAGGTTGTGCGTGATGAAGAGATAGGCCAGCCCGCGCTCGGTCTGCAGTTCATGCATCAGGTTGAGCAGCTGCGCCTGCACCGAGACATCGAGCGCGCTGGTCGGCTCGTCGCACACGATCACCCGTGGCGACACCGCCAGTGCGCGCGCCATGGCGATGCGCTGGCGCTGCCCGCCGGAGAACTCGTGCGGATAGCGCCAGCGCATGTCCGGCGACAGCCCGACCCGCTCCAGCAACTCGTCGATGCGTGCGCGGCGCACGCGCGGATCGGCCTCGACGCCAAGGCTGACCATGCCTTCCTCGATGATGTCGCCGACACGCATGCGCGGGTTGAGCGAAGCGAACGGGTCCTGGAACACCATCTGCACCGCGCACCGCATGTCGTGCAGGGCGTCGCCCTCGTGCGTGGTGATGTTCTCGCCGTCGAGGAAGAGTTCGCCGGCGGTTGGCGCGATCAGCTTCAGGATCGCCTTGCCGACCGTGGTCTTGCCGCAGCCCGACTCTCCCACCAGTGCCAGCGTGCGCCCCGGCGCCAGGCGCAGGCTCACGCCGTCGACCGCTCGCACCTCGCCCACGGGTCTTTTCAGCAAGCCCTTGCGCACCGGGAAATGCACGCTCAGGTCGCGCACCTCCAGCACCGGCGCCGCACTGCGCGAACGATGCAGCGCCGCCGCCAGTGAAACGGGCTGCGGTTGCGAATGCAGGACACTGACGCCTTCGTAGAGGTGGCAGCGCACCGCCTGCTCGCCGATGCGGTGCCAGCCCGGCGCCTCGTCGTCGCAGCGATCGAAGGACAGCGGACAGCGCTCGGCAAAGCGGCAGCCGACGAAATCGCGGTCGAGCGCGGGCACGGAACCGCTGGGCGCATCCAGCGGGGCACCGCGCCGATCACTGCCCGGCAGCGCCGCAAACAGCTTGCGCGCATATGGGTGCAGCGGCGCGCGGAAGAAGGCCTCGCGCGGGCCGGTCTCGACCACCTCGCCCGCGTACATCACACCGACCCGGTGCGCCATGCGCGCGACCACGCCGAGATCGTGTGTGATCAGCAGCATGCCCATGCCACGCTCGGCCTGGATGTCGGCCAGCAGGTCGAGCACCTGGGCCTGGATGGTCACGTCCAGCGCGGTGGTCGGTTCGTCCGCGATCAGCAGTTGCGGGCGACCGGCAAGCGCCATCGCGATCATCACCCGCTGCTTCATGCCGCCGGAGAACTGAAAGGGGTAGTCGCGCAGGCGCCGCGCCGGGTCGGGGATGCCGACCGCCTCGAGCAGGCCGCAGGCCTCGGCGTCGGCCTGCGCACCCCGCATGCCGCGCTGCGCCAGGGCCTCGGCGATCTGCGCACCCACTGTCATCACCGGGTTCAGGCTGGTCGACGGTTCCTGGAAGATCATGCCGATGCGCCCGCCGCGCACGCTGCGCATGGCGGCTTCGGGCAGGCGCAGCAGATCCTCGCCATTCAGCCGGACCTCGCCGCGTTCGATGCGCCCGCTGTCAGGCAGGAGCCTTGTGAGCGCGAGCGCGGTCATCGACTTGCCGCAGCCCGACTCGCCCAGCAGCGCGAAAGTCTCGCCCGCCGCAATGGTCAGGTCGACGCCATCGACCGGACGCAGCTCGGTGTTGCCGCGCTCGATGACGACACCGAGGCCGGACACGGACAACAGCGGAGACGACGAGGGCAAGGACGACGGCGACGGCGGGATCGACCGCGTCGACAACAGGCGAGCGGAGGCCACGACGGGGTCGGACGAACTCATTGCAAGGCGCGTTGGAATTGGTAATTGGCCGGCAGGGTCGAAAAAAAGGCCGCTTGCGCGGCCCGCGGGCAATCAGTGGTGATGTCCGCCTGCGCCATGGACGTGGCCATGGGCGATTTCCTCGGCACTCGCGGCACGCACTTCGGCGACCGTGACGTCGAACACCAGCGCCACGCCGGCGAGCGGATGGTTGCCATCGACCACGACCTTGCCGTCGGCGATGTCGGTGACGCGGTAGATCAGTTCTTCCTCGCCGTCGTCCGACACGCGCTCGAAGCTCATGCCGACTTCGATGTTCTCGGGGAACAGCTTGGCATCCTCGACCAGGATCAGCTCCTCGTCGTAGTCGCCGAAGGCGTCCTCGGGCTGCAGCTTGACCTGGAAGGTATCGCCGACCTTCTTGCCGTGCAGGGTCTCTTCCAGCACCGGAAAGATGCCGTCGTATCCGCCGTGCAGATACACCAGCGGGTGCTGGCCATCGTCGATGACGGCGCCGTCCGTGTCGCGGACGGTGTAGTTGAGCGTCACGACGCTATTCTTTGCAATTTCATTCTGCATTGTCGGATTCCAGTTTCTTGACCAAATCAAAAACCGCAGCCGCATGGCCGCGGGGTGCTACATCGTAGAACGCGTGGCGGATGGTGCCATGCTTGTCGATGATGAAGGTCGAACGCCGCACGCCCATCTTCTTCACGCCGTCGACTTCCTTCTGCTGCCACACACCATACAACTGGCAGACCTCCTTGTCGGCATCCGACAACAGCCGGATCGACAGACCTTCCTCGTCGCGGAACTCAGCGTGGGTCAGGCAGTCGTCGGGACTCACGCCGACCACGATGCAGCCATGGCGGGCGAAATCGTCCTCGTGATCGCTGAAGTCGGCCGCCTGCAGGGTGCAGCCCGGCGTACGGTCGCGTGGATAGAAATAGAGAACCACATGGTGCTTGCCGGCCACCGACGTGAGATCGAAAATCTCCATGTCCGCATCCGGCAACGAGAACGGGGGTGCGATGTCTCCGCTTTGCAGCATTGGGTCTCCCTGACGTGAGGCGGATTCTAGCCGAGACCCCCGGCGAACTCTACCGGGCCCGGGCTGGGGTGGGGGCTGGACGAACATGGTTTCACTCCTCCCTGGATCTGACCGACCGCTCGGGTGCCTGCTGCGGCCACCTGCATGAAGCAATAGCCCAGAAGCGCGGTGCGCTCAAGACGCACTGCATCATCGCACATTGCACAGAGGGCTCCGTGATGTCGTCCACGCTCCACTCCAGCCACATCGAACCCACGGCTGCAGACCTTCCCCGCAGCATGCGCGCCATGGTGCTCGAACGCCCGGGCGAGCCGCTGAAGACCGTCGACCTGCAGGTGCCCGAGCCGCTGCCCGGCCAGATCCTGCTGCGCATCGAAGCCTGCGGCGTCTGCCGCACCGACCTGCATCTGGTCGACGACGAACTGCCCGATCCCGTGCTGCCGATGGTGCCCGGCCACGAGATCGTCGGCCGCGTCGCCGCCCTCGGCGCGGGCGTGACGGGCGTCGGTCTCGGGCAACGCATGGGCGTGCCCTGGCTGGGCTGGACCTGCGGCCGCTGCAGCTACTGCAACCGGCACCAGGAAAACCTGTGCGACCACGCCCGCTTCACCGGCTACCAGATCCACGGCGGCTACGCCGAATACACGGTGGCCGATGCGCGCTACTGCTTTCCGCTCGACGACACGCTCGATGCCGCCGAGGCGGCGCCGCTGCTGTGCGCCGGCCTCATCGGCTACCGCGCCCTGGCAATGGCGGGCGACGCGCGGCGCATCGGCCTGTACGGTTTCGGCGCCGCCGCGCACATCATCTGCCAGGTCGCGGTGTGGCAGGGACGCGAGGTCTACGCCTTCACCCGCCGCGAGGACGCCGCAAGCCGCGACTTCGCACGCGCCCTCGGTGCCCGCTGGACCGGCGCCTCGGACGAGCGTCCGCCACAGCGCCTCGATGCGGCGCTGATCTTCGCCCCCGCCGGCGAACTGGTGCCGGCTGCGCTGCGAACCCTGTGCAAGGGCGGCATCGTCGTGTGCGCCGGCATCCACATGAGCGACATCCCGTCCTTTCCCTACGGCATTCTGTGGGGCGAGCGCCGCATCGTGTCGGTCGCCAACCTCACCCGGCGCGACGGCGACGAATTCCTCGCCCTCGCCGCGCGCGTGCCGGTGCGCACCGAGGTGACCCGTTTCGCCCTGGCCGACGCCAACCTCGCCCTCGACCGCCTGCGCCGGGGCGAACTGCAGGGCGCGGCGGTGCTGATTCCCTGAGGCAAGACCATGCCCCACCGAAAGCCGCGCCAAGGCGGGCAATCAGGGCTGACAATCAGGGCTTGCCGTTAGCCGATAACTGTTTAAAATTACAGCCACCACAAGGAGGCTGTCATGAGCGCCCGCAGCGAAAACCTCACTGCCCGTCAGCAGGAAATTCTCGACTTCATCCGCAGCACCGTCGAAAGCGAGGGCCGTCCGCCCACCCGCGCCGAGGTATGCACCGCCTTCGGCTTCCGCTCGCCCAACGCAGCCGAAACCCACCTGCGCGCGCTGGCCGCCAAGGGCGCCATCCTGCTCGAGGAAGGTCGCGCCCGCGGCATCCGCCTGGCCGAGGCGCTCGGCCTGCCGCTGGTCGGCCGCGTCGCCGCCGGCAGCCCGATCCTCGCCGCCGAACACGTCGAGGCCCGCTTCCAGCTCGACCCCGCACTGTTCTCGCCGCGCGCCGACTACCTGTTGCGCGTGCGCGGCATGAGCATGCGCGACGCCGGCATCCTCGACGGCGACCTCATCGCCGTGCATCGCAGTGCCGAGGCCCGCAATGGCCAGATCGTCGTTGCCCGGCTGGACGACGACGTCACCGTCAAGACACTGCAGCGCAAGGGGCCTGTCGTCGAGTTGCTGCCCGCCAACCCCGATTTCGAACCCATCGTGGTCGACACCCGGCACGCGCCGCTGACCATCGAGGGCATCATGGTCGGGCTGATCCGCAAGGATCACTGACAGCCTTCCCTCTTCATCGCACGGAGCACATCGTGGGCCTGGTTCTCGAGCGCCTGCCGGCAGGCCTCGTGTGGCAGGGCACGCGGCTTGCCGACGCACAGGGCGCCACCCTCCACACCGGCTTTGCCGAGCTCGACGCCGAACTGCCGGGCGGCGGCTGGCCGGCGGGCGCCCTCATCGAACTGCTCGCCGAGCATCCCGGCGTCGGCGAGATCTCGCTGCTGCTGCCGCTGATGCAGCGTACGCCGCCCGAACGCTGGATCGCCTGGATCGCCCCGCCGCTGCTGCCCTACGCCCCGGCGCTGGCCGCGGCCGGCGTGCCGCTCGAGCGCCTTCTGCTGATCCAGCCCGCGACCGCCGACGAAGTGCTGTGGGCCACGCGCCAGGCCTCGGCCGGTGGCAGCTGTGCGCTGGTGCTGGCCTGGCCCGCACGCCTGGACACCGCCGCCCTGCGTCGTCTGCAGCTTGCTGCCGAGGAGAGCGCCACGCCGCTGTTCCTGTTCCGCACCCCCTCCGCGGCACGCCACGCCTCGCCCGCCGCACTGCGGCTGCAACTGTCTCCGAGTGTGGACGGCCTGCGCATCGACATCCTGAAGCGGCGCGGTCCGCCCGCCGCGCATCCCATCCACCTCACCCTGCGCAGCGGCACGCGGCAGGAACCGCCGCAGGAGCCGTCCGCGACACCAGGCCAGACGCCACCACCCCGCCTGACCCTGGTCGGCTGATGCGTCATGCTCTGGCTCGCACTCCTTGTCCCCAACCTGCCGCTGCAGGTCTTTACCCGTGGCCTCGCGCACGCCGACACGCCGTTCGCGGTCGTCGACCGGGTGGGGACAGCCCGCATCCTGTGCGCCAACACCGCCGCCCTTGCCCTCGGCGTGCAGCCCGGCCAACCGCTCTCGACCGCGCAGGCGGTCGCCCCTGCGCTGCAACTGCGGCCGCGCCAGCCTGAACGCGAAACCGCCCTGCTGACCGAGATCGCCTGCTGGGCCGGGCGCTTCACCCCCCGCATCAGCCTCGCCCCGCCCGACACGGTGCTGCTCGAGATCCAGGCCAGTTTGCGCCTGTTCGGCGGCCAGGCCCGCATCGAACACGAACTCGGCAAAGGCCTCGTGCAACTCGGGGTGTCTGCCCGGCTGGCCTGCGCCCCCACCCCGCTGGCTGCGCGCTGGCTCGCCGCCTGCGGCCAGGGCCTGCCCGCGAGCGAGGACTGGCAGCGGGGGCTGGACGCCTTGCCGCTGGCAGTGCTCGGCAGCGAAGGTGACTGTTCCACCGCCACACTCGAGTTGCTGCACGGCCTCGGCGCCCGCACCCTGGGCGATGTCCGCGCCCTGCCCGCGGCCGGCCTCGCGCGCCGGCAGGCCCAATCGGTCAGCCTGCTGCTCGCCCGTGCGCGCGGCGAGCAGCCCGACCCGCGCCTCTGGTTCGCGCCGCCCGAGCGTTTCCACCACGAACTCGCGCTGCCCGCCCCCACCCACAACAGCGAAGCCCTGCTCTTCGCCGCCCGTCGCCTGTTCGCCAGCCTGGCGTCCTGGCTGCAGGCCCGCCACGCGGCCATCGACCATTGCCGCCTGCGGCTGATCCACGAGCGCCAGCCCGCCACCACGCTCGACATCATCCTTGGCCAGGCCGCCAACGACGAAGCCCACCTGGCCCTGATCGCCCGCGAGCGTCTCGACAGCCTGCCGCTGCCCGCAGAAGTCTGTGCGCTGGGACTCGACGCCGATCATCTGCTGGCACACGCGCCTCGGGCCGAGGACCTGTTCGGTGCCCCGGGTCAGGCGCGCGACCAAGCCATGCGGCTGGTCGACCGCCTGCGTGCTCGGCTGGGCGAGGACGCGATCCGCCAGCTCGCCCCGGTGGCCGACCACCGCCCGGAGGCCGCATGGCAAAGTCAGGCGCAAGCGCAGCCGGGCCGGCGGCGCGCGACGACGCCAGGCGCAGCCTCGAACCCGGACGCTGCCCTCCCCGACCGCCAGCGCCCCTTCTGGCTGCTGCCACAAGCAACGGCGATCAGCCCGCAGCATTACACCCTGCTCGGCGACGCCGAACGCATCGAAAGCGGCTGGTGGGACGACGGCGACGTGCGGCGCGACTATTACCTGGCACAGCGCAGCGACAACACCCTGTGCTGGATCTACCACGAGCTCGCGCCGCCGGGCGGCTGGTACCTGCAGGGCTATTTCGGCTGACGCACGCCGCGGCAGCAGCCGGACACAGCGGACGAACGTAGTAAACTGCGGCCCGCACCCACACGCACCCGGCCTGCCGGGCACAACAACACGATGTCCTCTCCTTCCCAAGTTTCCATCCCCGACGACACCTCGCTCAAGGGCGCACTCAAGGGCGACATCGCCCGCCGCCGCGCCTTGCTGGGCCTGCTCGTCTTCCTCGTCGCACTGCCCGTGTCGTGGTGGCTGTTCAGCCGGCTCGAACCGATCTGGAACCAGATCATGCCGCTCGAAGGCGCGGCCTTCATGGGCGCCGCCACCCTGCTCGGCGCCGCGCTGGCCATCGCACCGCTCGCCGCCGGCATCGGCTTCCTGCTCGCGATCTGGTTCGGCGTCGACAGCGTCTACCAGCCCCGCAGCCGCAGCTGCGCGCTACTCGACCGCGTCATCATCGCAAGCGGGCTCCTCGTGTGGTTCGCCCCGGCGCTGGTCGCCGTCGGCTCTGCGGGTCGGGCACTGTACGAAGGCCGGATCCATTTCGTGCGCCCGCCGCGCGACTACTTCCTCGCCACCGACCCGATCGCCTTCTGGCAGGGGGTCGGCTTCTGGCTGATCATGGCAGGCCTGTTCGGCTTCCTCGCCTGGCGCTACTGGCGTCCGCGCCTGTTCCCGAACGCCGCGGCACAGGATTGAGCACCGCCGCGCCGGGCAGCCCGCTGCCCGCCCCCACCGCCGGCGCCATCACGCGCCAGTTGCTGCACCACGCCTGGCCAGTGCTCGTCGCGCAGGTGCTGTCGATGAGCATGATGATCGCCGACACGCTGATCGCCGGCCGCTACGGCACCGCCGACCTGGCCGCGGTCGCCGTCGGCAGCGGGCTCTACATCTCGGTGGTGATGCTGCTGGTCGGCATCCTGCAGGCGGTGGCGCCCACCGTGGCACACCTGTTCGGCGCAGGCCGACTGCACGCCATCGGCCCGGCCCTGCAGCAAGGCTTCTGGCTAGCGCTGATGCTGGCCGTGCCCGGCACCCTGGTACTCGGCTACCCCGAACCCCTGCTGCAACTCGCCCGCGTGCCACCGGACATCGCCGAAGGCGCCGGCGCCTACATGCAGGCCACGGCCTTCGGCCTGCCCGCGGTGCTGCTGTACCGCACCTTCTACGCCTTCAACAATGCGGTCGGCCGGCCGCGCGTGCTGATGGCGATCAGCTTCGTCGTCACCAGCACCCATATCCCGCTCGCCTGGTCATTGACCCACGGCCTGTTCGGCTTCGCCGGGCTGCCGGCGCTGGGCGGCACCGGCTGCGGCGTATCGACTGCCATCGTCGCCTGGCTCGGCCTGATCTGTGGCCTCGCGCACCTGATCCGCAGTCCGGCCTACCGCCCCTACGCGATCTTCTTCGACTGGCGTCCGCCGCGCCTGCGCGAGATTGGCGCACTGCTGCGGCTGGGCGTACCGATGGGCTTCTCGACCTTCATCGAGATCACCTCCTTCACCCTCATCGCGCTCTTCATCGCCCGCCTCGGCGCCGAAGCCGTCGCCGGTCATCGCGTTGTCGCCAACCTGGCTGCCCTCGTCTACATGCTGCCGCTGGCCATGTCGATCGCCACCCTCGTGCTGGTCGGCCAGGCCGCCGGCGCGCACGACTGGGCACGGGCACGGGCAACGGTGCGCGTCAGCCTGTACCTGACAGCCGGCTTCGCCACCGCCATCGGCATCGGCCTGTGGCTCCTGCGCGAACCGGTGATCGCGCTGTCGTCCACCGATCCCGCGGTACGTGCCGTGGCGCTGGGCCTGGTTGCCTACATCTGCATCTACCAGCTCACCGACTCCACCCAGACCGTGGCGGCCCACGCGCTGCGCGGCTTCAAGGTGACGCTGCTGCCGATGTTCCTGCACACGCTGTGCTTCTGGGGCGTGGGCCTGGGCGGGGGCTACTGGGCCACTTACCACGCCTTCGGGCGCGACACGGCCCCCACCGTGGCTGGCTTCTGGGAGGCCAGCGTGGCAGCGACGGTGCTGGCCACCGCGCTGTTCGGCTGGCTGCTGTATCGCGTCATGGGTCGCCAGGGTGGCCTGGTGGCGGCATCGGGGCGATGATCCAGCGCGGGTCGAGCACGCACCGCAACCCACTCGCGGCAGACAACACTTCAACCTCTCTTGTATAGTTAAGCCATGGAAAAGCGCACCGCCCTGTCCGTGTTCGAATGCCTGTCGTCCGGCATCCGCCTGGACGTCTACCGCCTGCTGGTGCGCAAAGGGCCGGAAGGTATGGTCGCCGGCGAACTGGCGCAGGCGCTCGAGCTGCCCGCCACCAACATGTCCTTCCACCTCAAGGCGCTCAGCACCGCCGGTCTCGTGTCGGTGGAGCAGGAAGGCCGCTTCCTGCGCTATCGCGCGAACATGCCGCTGATGCAGGAACTGATCGGCTACCTCACGGCCGAGTGCTGTGCAGGACAACCGGAGCAATGCCTGACGCTGGACGCGACGTCGCGCTGCACCCCGGGCCGCAGCTGCTGACCCCTCACACGCCCCCCGATCGAGGACGACAACGCCCATGACCGACATCACCATCTACCACAACCCGCGCTGCGGCACCTCGCGCAACACACTGGCGATGATCCGCAACAGCGGCGCCGAACCGCGCGTCATCGAATACCTCAAGACGCCGCCCACCCGAGAGAAGCTGGTGGAACTCATCGCCGCCGCCGGCCTCGGCGTGCGCGGCATCATGCGTGCGAAGGAGGCCTTGTTCGCCGAGCTTGGACTGGCAGATCCGGCTAGGTCGGACGATGAGCTGATCGACGCGATGATGGCCCACCCGATCCTGATCAACCGTCCGATCGTCGTCACCCCGCAGGGCACCCGCCTGTGCCGGCCGTCCGAAGTGGTGCTCGGCATCCTGCCACAGCCCCAACGCGGCGCCTTCACCAAGGAGGATGGCGAGAAGGTGATGGACGCCGAGGGGCGCCGTGTCTGAGCCGCTACCCGATCTGCCCAACATCGAGCCGGCACTGTTCCGCGTTCCCGATCCGGCGCTGTTGCGCGCTGCACAGCCGTCCTCGCACCCACCGCGCATCCTGCTGCTGTACGGTTCGCTGCGCGCGCGCTCGTTCAGCCGCCTCCTGGCCCAGGAAGCCGCCCGCCTGTTGCAGGCCATGGGGGCCGAGACCCGAATCTTCAACCCCAGCGGCCTGCCGCTGCCCGACGACGCCCCCGACACCCACCCCAAGGTCGTCGAACTGCGCGAGCTGACGCAATGGGCCGAAGGCATGGTGTGGTGCTCGCCCGAACGCCACGGCGCGATGACCGGCATCATGAAGACGCAGATCGACTGGATCCCGCTGTCGGTCGGTGCGGTGCGCCCGACCCAGGGCAAGACCCTGGCCGTCATGCAGGTATGCGGCGGCTCGCAGTCATTCAATGCCGTCAACCAGATGCGCGTACTGGGGCGCTGGATGCGCATGCTCACTATCCCGAACCAGTCGTCGGTGGCCAAGGCCTTCATGGAGTTCGACGACAGCGACCGCATGAAGCCTTCGCCCTACTACGACCGCGTGGTCGACGTCATGGAGGAGCTGGTGAAGTTCACCCTGCTCACGCGCGACATCGCACCGTACCTGGTCGATCGCTACAGCGAGCGCAAGGAAAGCGCCGAGGAATTGTCGAAGCGGGTCAATCAGCGCGCGATCTGAGCGTGATAGGCCACTACGGGTGGCATCCAGCATGCAGCTTGGTTCACTGCAGTTCTCCTGGCCGGTCGACGTCGACTCGTGGCGTATTTCACCGCATTGCGGGCAACGGCGTCGTAGCCTTACATCTGCGCAGGACGACAAGGCAATGCCCGGAACTGCTGGCTCTGCCGCTCGAGTCGCTCGCGCGCAAAGATCCCTACCAGCCTCCGGCGCACCGTGCGCCGACCACCCGCGCCGAAAGAAATGACGATCGCAAACACCTCCGACCGCCGCTCCGGAAACGACCGACGTTCAGGCATCGACCGACGGACGACGCTCGGCGGCCCGCCGAGCGGGATCGGCGAGCGGCGCAAGCGGCCCGAGCCGCGCCTGCCCGAAGTCAGCGAGCTCGCCCTGTCCGACGAGGAATGGCAGGCGATGTTCGGCGCGGGGATTGCGAAGCCGGCGTGACGCCAGCCTGCCGAAGGTTGAAACGCGTTCCGGATTGAATCGGTGTCGCGGCCGCTCAGGCCGGGTTGCCCAGCCAGCCCCGACGCAATTTCAGGGCCGCGGCACCGGCCTTGGTCGCAAGCTTCAGGCTCACCTTGTCTGCCGGCGCCTCGGCCAACGTCACGCTGAAACTCATCAGCTCGTCACGACGGAACACGTGCAGCTTCAGCTCGTCGCCCGGACGGCGGCGAAGCAGCATGTCGTCCAGGCTCTTACTGCCCACCTTCAGGCCATCCAGCGCCACCAGCACGTCGCCAGCCGACAATCCGGCCGCCTGTGCCGGCCCGCCATCCAACACGTTGGCGAGCTTCGCCTCGCCATTGCCGGCGGCCAGCTTCACGCCCAGCCAGGGCGCCTTCGATGCCGGCTCGGCGTGGTAGTCGATGCCGAACCCCTTCAGCAACCTGGCCAGCGGCAGGTCGTCCGTGCCCTCCACCGTCTTCTGGAGCCAGCGCGCCAGCTTAGGGCCCAGGGTGTCGCCGCCCACCTCTCGCACTGCCTCGAAGACGCCCGTCTCGGCCACGCCCTGCCCGGTCTGGCCGTGGCGCTGCCAGAGCAGGCGCATCACGTCGTCCAGACTCCGGTTTCCGTCGCTGCCGGCGCGCAGTTGCAGGTCCAGCGCCAGCGCCACCAGCGCGCCCTTCGCGTAATAGCTGACGATGGCGTTGGGCGCGTTCTCGTCCTGGCGGTAGTACTTGGTCCAGGCGTCGAAGGACGACTCGGCCACGCTCTGCTTGGTCCGCCCGTTGCCCTTCAGCACGTTCGACACCGTCTTGCCGAGCAGCCCCAGGTAGTCGTCAGGCGTGATCACGCCACTGCGCACCAGCGCGAGGTCGTCGTAATAGGAGGTGAAGCCCTCGAACGCCCACAGCAGGCGGGTGTAGTTCTCCTGCGTGAGGTCGTAGGGCGTGAACGCCGCCGGCTTGATGCGCTTGACGTTCCAGGTGTGGAAGTACTCGTGGCTGCACAGGCCGAGGAAGGTCTTGTAGCCGTCGGACAGACCTTCCATGCCCTTCCACGGCAGATCAGCACGGCTGCACAGCAGCGCGGTCGACGCGCGATGTTCCAGCCCGCCGTAGCCGTCGCCGACCACCATGGTCAGGAAGGCGTAGTAGTCCATCGGCGGCGGCGCACCGAACAGCGCGATCTGCCACTCGCACACGCGGCGCAGATCCTCGGCCAGACGCTCGAGGTCGCAATCGTGGCGTCCGGTCAGCACGATGTCGTGCGTCACCCCCGCCGCCTCGAAGTGACCCAGGGTGAAGGTGCCCATCTCCACCGGATGGTCGATCAGCTCGTCGTAGTCCGCCGCGCGATAGACGCCGAAGCCGTAGGGCCGCGCCGCACCGCGGATCCCACGCGCCAGCGGCAGCGCCGTCGCCACCTTCCAGTCACGGTAGTCCGCCCCCTCGCGCCGCTCGATGTCAACCAGGCAGGCGCGGTCGGTACGCCCCTCGACCGCCAGGAACACACTGGTGCCGTTGAAGAAACCGTGGGTTTCGTCGAGATGCGCGGCGCGCACCGACAGATCCCAGGCGTAGACCTCGTAGTGCAGGCTCAGCGTGCCGCCAGCCCGCAGCGGCGCGGCGCGCCAGCTGTGCTTGTCGAGCTTCTCCACGCGCCACGGCTGGCCATCTAGCTCGGCGCGCAGGCTCACGATGTTGCGCGCGAACTCGCGGATCATGTAGCTGCCCGGAATCCACGCCGGCAGGCGGAACACCTGGCCAGCCGGATCGGGATCGCGCACGGTGCAACTGACCTCGAACAGGTGGGCATCGGGATGGGCGGGACGGATGCGGTATTCGATGGGGGGCAGCGCGGCAGAAGGCATGGTAAGGCGATGTCCAGTGAAGTGGTCTGACTGTGCATTATGCAATTGCCGATTCGGCGTCGAATCATCAGAGTCACACGAATCTACGTGTGCCTCGCCAGGGCCGATAATGCGCATTCGCTGCAAAAAATAACTAAAGGCAAGGGATCAGTGGGGAGAACCATGAAAGAGGACAACGCGCGTCTGCGTGAAGCCATCGACCGGTTGAGCGTCCCGATCTACATGAAGGACGTTGACGGGCGCTACGTCTACGCTAACGATTTCGCCTGCGAACTGGTTGGCCGGCCTCGCTCGGAGGTCGTCACGGCCAATGACCACGAGCTGTTTCCGCCCGAGCTTGCGGATGTCCAGCGTGCGAACGACCTGCGCGTCATCGAGGGAGGGGAGCCAATCGCCTCGGAAGTGTACCTCCGATTTCCACATAGTCCGGAGCTTCGCTGCTGCCTCAGTTTCAAACAGCCACTGTTCGATGCGCACGGTGATGTCGAAGGCGTAGCTGGCCTGACCATCGACATCACGGAGCGCAAACGCCAGGAAGAGGAACTCGTTGCGCTCAAGGACGACTTTGCGGCAATCATCCAGGCGCTGCCTGATCCGATGTTCGAGCTCGACATCAACGGTTGCTGCTATGCATATCACACACCGGACGACTCACTTCTGCCTGCCGCCCCCTCTGTTTTCATGGGGCGCGCGGTCAGCGAGGTATTGCCCCCGGAAGAGGCACGAATCGTTCTTGATGCCCTGCGTGAAGCGGCGGAAAAAGGACGCTCCAGCGGCAAAGTGTTCAAGGTCGAGACGCCGCATGGCACCCGCTGGTTCGAGTTGTCAGTGGCGCCGATGGCCAAGGTCGAGGGCCGGCCGCAGCGCTTCAGCGTATTGTCTCGCGAGCTCACTGCGCGCCGGCAAATGGAGCAGCAGATCCACGACCTGGCCTTCTTTGACCCTCTGACTCGCCTGCCGAATCGCCGCTTGATGCTTGACCGCCTCGAGCATGCACTCGCCGGACATGCGCATCTCGACAACGACGGCGCCGTGCTGCTGATCGACCTCGACCATTTCAAGGAACTCAACGATACCCACGGCCATGCGGCCGGCGACCAACTGCTCGTAAAGGCGGCGGAGCGGCTACGTGGGTGCATCCGCCAGGGCGATACCGCTGCAAGGCTGGGCGGCGACGAGTTCGTGGTTCTACTCGAGAATCTGGATGGCATCTTCGATCGGCTTGGACACATCAACATGGTCGCCGACCGAATCAGCCAGGAGCTCAGCAGACCCTTCCATCTCAGCTTTGGCCAGAACGGCGAGACGATCTTGTACCAGTGCTCCGTCAGCATCGGTATCACGAGCTTCGGGGGGCCGGACGCTACCGCGACCGATCTGCTGCGGCAAGCCGATACAGCCATGTACCAAGCCAAGTCGGCGGGACGCAATGCGGTGCGTTTCTTCGACCCCGAGATGCAAGCCGCGGTCACCGAACGTGCAAACCTGCATGCAGATCTCCGCGACGCGATCCGTTCCGGTCAGTTCGAACTCTATTATCAGGTGCAGACCACGTTCGACGGCCTGTCCTCGGGCGCGGAGGCATTGCTGCGCTGGTGGCATCCGACGAGGGGTCTTCTATCCCCGGGTGCGTTCATCCAGCTCGCAGAGGAGACGGGTCTGATCGTCCCGCTGGGTCACTGGGTGCTTGAGACGGCGTGCAAGCAGCTCGCCAGTTGGGCAGGCCGTCCGGAAACCTCCGGACTGGTCCTCTCCGTCAACGTCAGTGCGAGACAGTTTCAGCAGCCCGGATTCACCGAAGAAGTGGCGGAGCTGCTTCAGCGCACGGGCGCGCCAGCGAATCGACTCAAGATAGAACTCACCGAAAGCGTCTTGCTCGAGCACGCCGAAGAGGCAATCCGGAACATGGAACGACTTTGCTCGCTGGGGATCGGCTTCTCGCTCGATGACTTTGGTACGGGGTACTCATCGCTTGCGTACCTCAAGCGTCTGCCGCTGACTCAATTGAAGATCGACCAGTCGTTCGTGCGCCATGTAACGACGGATCCGAGCGACGCCACCATCGTGAGGACGATCCTCGCTCTCGGCGACAGCCTCGGCCTGTCCGTGATCGCAGAAGGCGTCGAAACTGAAGATCAGTTGGCCCTATTGGCACAAAGCGGATGCAAGGACTATCAGGGATACCTGTTTGGGCATCCGCTGCCTTTACGGGAATTCGAGGCCTCGGTCATCGCGAATCCGTCAGCGCCGCAACCCAATTGAACGAGTCTGCCAAAAGAGCGGATCCTGCGCCTGAACCCTAGCCGGCCAACGCCCGGCAGCCGTGCCCTCAATGTCGCGCTTGAGCGCGGCCTTGGGAATGAGCGCCCACCAAGTCCAGATACAGCGTCTCGACCTGTTCCCGCGCCCACGGCGTGCGTCGCAGGAACTTGAGGCTCGACGCGATGCTGGGCTCGTGGTTGAAGCAGCGGATGTTTATCCGCCGCCCCAGTTCCGCCCAGCCGAAACGCTCCACCAGCGCGTTGAGCATCCGTTCCAGCGTCAGGCCATGCAGCGGATTGTTGGGCTGGGGCTGCGTCATTGTCTTTCTCCGGACACCGGCGCGGCGTTCGCTGCTGCATCGGACTGCAGCGTCCGTTCGAGGCGCGCCAGATCGAACCCGCGCGCCCGCAGTCGCTCGAGCAGTCGCTCGTAGGCCTGCGCATCGACAACCGGCGTCCGCGACAGCACCCAAAGGTAGTCGCGGCTGGGCTCGCTCACCGCGACGAGCTGGTAGCCCGGATCGAGATCGATCACCCAGTAGTCGCCCCACACCATCGGCAGGAAGGACAGCCACGCGGGCGCGAAGCGGACTTCGAGCCGGGGCGAATCGGCGGGCCCGATCTGGCGCGCCTGGCCGACCGCCTCGGAAAGGCTTCCATCCTCCTCGCGGCAGCGGTTGATGACCTGGATCTGTCCGCTCGGCTGCAAGCTGTAGTCGGCACGCGTATCACCGACGCACTTCTTCTGGAACCAGTTCGGGTACTTGGCGATTTCGTACCAGGTGCCCATGTAGCGCGGCACGTCCAGCGTGGCGATCGTCTGCAGCGGCTCGGCCGCAATCGTCCCTTCAGCGGCCGCCAGGCCCGACTGCAGGCCCAGCGCGCACGCAAGCATTGCGAATGTCGTCTTGATCTTCATGGCGTCTCCGACTGGCTTCCCGCGCCCGCGTTCCCTGCGACCGGCGCTCAGGCCCGACGCTTCAGCAGCAGGCCGCTTTCCAGATGGTGCGTGTAGGGAAACTGGTCAAACACCGCTGCTGCGGCGATCTCGTGGGTGTCCTGCAGCGCAGCGACGTTGTCGCGCAGCGTGACCGGGTTGCAGGAGATGTAGAGGATGCGGTCGAACCCGCGCGCCAGCTCCACCGTGGCCGCGTCCAGCCCGCTGCGGGGCGGATCGACGAACAGCGTGGAGAAGCGGTAGCTGTCGAGCGCGACCTCCTTCATGCGGCGGTACTCGCGACCGCCCGCGAGCGCGTCGCTGATCTCGTCGCTCGACATACGCACCATGGTGACGTTGTCCACGCCGTTGGCGTCGAGGTTGTAGTGCGCCGCACGCACCGAGGACTTGCTGACCTCGGTCGCGAGCACCTTGTCGAAGGCCGGCGCCAGCGCAATGGTGAAGTTACCGTTGCCGCAATACAGCTCCAGCAGGTCGCCGCCCGCATCCGCCACCTGGCGGCTGGCCCAGCCCAGCATCTGGCGATTCACGCCCACGTTGGGCTGCGTGAAGCTGCCCTCGATCTGCTGATAGCGCAGCGTGCGGCCATCCAGCTCGAAGGATTCGAGCAGCCAGTCGCGCCCCAGAACGATCTTCTGCTTGCGGCTGCGGCCGATCAGCTGCACGCCGAAGCGGTCCGCCAGCGCCTGCGCCGCCTCCACCCAGTCGTCGCCAAGCGGACGGTGATAGACCAGGCACACCATCAGCTCGCCGCTGTGGGTGGCCAGGAACTCGACCTGGAACAGCTTGCGCTTGAGCACCTCGCTTTCCTGCAGGGTATCGCGCAGGCGCGGCATCAAGTCGCAGATCGGCTTGGCGGCGGCGGGGAAATCCTCGATCAGCACCACCTTCTTGCTGTCCCCGGCGCTCTCGAACATCGCGTAGTCGATGCGCCCGCCGTGATGCCACAGGCGAAACTCGGCGCGCATCCGGTAATGCAGCGGCGCGGAACGGAACACCTCCGGCTCGGGCAGCCCCAGGCCAGCAAAGTCGGCCTTGAAGGCGGCGAGCTTGTCGGCCAGTTGCGATTCATATTGGGCGGGGTCGATGCGGTCGAGGGACATGGCGGCAGAAGCGTCAGCGGGGCGGAACGGAGGGGGCGGAGTATAACCCGGGCCCGAATCACGCCCGTCGGACGCACACCGGACACCGACCGCAGCAGCCGGACCTTTTGGTGATAATGTCCGGAATATTAGCCAACACTACTTATCCAGATGAACACACTCATCCGCCGCTTCGCCACCGCCCTGGCCCTCGCCGCCGTCCTGCCGCACGCCACGGCCGGCGAGCCAGCGCCCCTGCAGGTCCACGCCGTGAAGCCCGGCATCTTTGCCCTCGTCGGCGAAATCGGCGGCCGGACCTACGCCAACCACGGCCTCAACGCCAACTTCGGCGTCATCGACACCGCCGACGGCACCCTGCTGATCGACAGCGGCGCCTCGGCACAGGGTGCCCGGCTGCTCGAAGCCGAGGCAACGCGACTGACCGGCAAGCCGGTGCGCTGGGTCATCAACACCGGCGTGCAGGATCACCGCTGGCTGGGGAACGGCCATTTCCGCAGCCGGGGCGCCGAACTGATCGCCCTTTCACGTACCGTGGAATTTCAGCAGAAGAATGCCCTCGCCCAACTCGACAGCCTGCGGCCGGTGCTCAAGGAACGTCTCGACGGCACCGAGGCGGTCACCGCCAGCCGCGTCCTCGCCGGCACGCACGAAACCCTGGACCTGGGCGGCCGGCGCATCGAGATCCACTACTTTGCCGATGCGCACTTCCCGGGCGACGTCGTGGTGTGGCTACCGCAGGAACGCATCGCCTTCACCGGCGACCATGTCTATGTGGACCGCATGCTGGGCATCCTGCCGCAGAGCAACGCCGAAACCTGGCTCGAAGCCTTCGAGGCGATCAAGGCGCTCGACCCGACCGTGATCGTGCCCGGCCACGGCTCTGTCACCGATGTGGCCAAGGCGCAGGCCGACACGGGCGACTACCTTGCCTTCATCGTCAGTGGCGTCAAGGCACTGGCTGAGGACATGGCCGGCGTGGACGCCGCCGTGGCGCAACTGGGCGATGCGCCCCAGTTCGCCCGCCTCGCGAACTACGACGAACTGCACCGCGGGAACGTCAGCCGTGCCTACCTGCGTTTCGAAGCTGCCCAGTGACATCCGGGCCACATCGCGCCGCGTCGGCTATACCTTCAACATCAACCCGTGAGGAGCAAGCCCATGAAAGACATCAAGGTACTGTCGCAGGACTTGCGCCTCTGGTCGCGGCTTTCCCCCAAATGAAGGAGTTCACCATGGAAAATGCCACCCACACGATGAAGGACCTCTTCGCCCAACTCGGCCTGCCCAATGGCGACGAGGACATTGCCGCCTTCATCAAGGCGCACTCTCCGCTGCCCGAGTTCATCAAGCTCCCCGACGCCCCATGCTGGACGACCGCGCAGGCGGCCTTCCTGCGCGAGGAGCTGGCCGAAGATGCAGACTGGGCCGAAGTCGTCGATCAGCTCAGTGCGGCGCTGCGCAGTCGCTGAGTACCGCCTTCCCGAAATCCCGTTCTTTCCCGGCCTCGACATCGAGTGACCTGCGCCTGGCGGGCCACACGTGTCCTCTTGCGCGCTCCCTGCGGCGCCTTTGTTAACGGCATTAACAAAGGCGCCGCAGCCGTTCACAAATCTCCCATCGGCGTTAACACCCCATGACTATGATCGGGGTGTGGTTTTTCCACCGGGCTAACCTGGTCTGCAAGTACAGGCAGCACATGCGTTGCGTTATGCAGCGGTCGTTGTCCGGTGAAAACGCGAACACGGAGATTGAGACGTGAACAATCAAGCAAGCGGGCGTACTGCCCCGTCCGGCGCAGAACCCTCCGGGCGCAAGAACGAGTGGCCCAGGTTCCTGCTGCTCGCCTTCGTCGGACTGCCCATTACGATGACGCTGGCGATTGCGGCCTACGGTTTCGTGGTGTGGTTCCTGCAGATCCTGTTCTTCGGCCCCCCGTCCTGATCTGCCCGACAGGGACACAAGGGGGTGCGGCACCACCGCCAGCCCAGGAATCGGACAAAACTCAGGAGCGACAACATGAAAAACCTACTTCGGTCCCTGAGGGACCTCTTCCTCAAGCCGTCAGTCAGGATCGGCCTCGGCGTGCTCGTCACCGGCGGCTTCATCGCCGGCGTGCTGGCCTGGCAGGGCTTCAACACCGCCATGGAAGCCACCAACAAGGAAGAGTTCTGCCTGAGCTGCCACACCATGCACGACAACCTGCTGCCCGAGCTGCAGAAGACGGTGCACTGGAACAACCGCACCGGCGTGCGCGCGCGCTGCCCCGACTGCCACGTGCCGCACGACTTCACCGACAAGGTGGCGCGCAAGATGCAGGCGAGCCGCGAGGTGCTGGGCCAGCTGCTGGGCACCATCGACACCCGCGAGAAGTTCAAGGAGCACCGCATCGTGCTGGCGCAGCGCGAGTGGAAGCGCTTCTCGGCCAACGGCTCGAAGGAATGCCGCGCCTGCCACGACTACAAGGACATGGACTTCGACAAGATGCGTCCGGCCTCGCAGGTGGCGATGCGAAAGGCGGCCGAGCGCAACCAGAGCTGTGTCGACTGCCACAAGGGCGTCGCCCACCAGCTGCCCGAGATGAAGGGCGCGCGCAACCCGGCCTTCGACACCCTGGTGTCCTCCGCCGCCGGCCAGAGCGTGGATGCCGGCAAGGACTACTTCCTGGTCGTGCCGCAGGAGCTCTATGCCGACGAAGGCATGACGAAGCGCATCGGCGCGATCGAGGTGGCCACCCAGGTGAAGGTGCTCGAGACCAAGGGCGACGCGCAGCGCGTCGAGCTGGCGCTGTGGCGCAAGAACAAGGGCTACGGCCGCGTCTGGTACAGCCACTTCGGTCTCAACATCACCAGCGCCGTGCTCGACAAGGAGGTGGCGCTGGATGCGAGCTTCGTGAAGGTGCTCGACACCAAGGAAGACCCGATGACCGGCCTCGAATGGCAGCAGGTCACCGCCACCGCGTGGATGCGCAAGGGCAGCGTGCTCGACAGCGTCGAACCGGTGTGGTCGATCGCCCGCGCCAGCTACAGCAGCAGCTGCAGCGTGTGCCACCGCCAGCCCGAGGAAGCGCACTTCGACGCCAACACCTGGCCGGGCCTCTTCGGCGGCATGGTCAGCTTCACCAGCATGGATGACGACACCGCCCGCGTGGTGCTCAAGTACCTGCAGACCCATTCGTCCGATTTCAGCACGTCGCATGGCGCCGGTTCGCCCGATTCCGCCCTGCAGACCGCGCGTCCCTGATCAGGAGTTGAACACCATGAACTACTCTCGGCGAGGTTTCCTCAAGGCCATGGCGGCCATGTCGGGCAGCGCGCTGGTCGCGCCCGGCCTGCTCACCGCCGCCCCGGCCTTCGCGGCTGGCGAAGCCACCGCAGTCAGCGACGACATCACCACCTGGAAGATCAGCGGCTCGCACTTCGGCGCCGTGCGCGCCAAGGTGGTCGGCGACCGCGTGGTCGATATCCGCCCCTTCGAGCTCGACAAGCACCCCACGGAGATGGTCAAGGGCCTGCTCGGCCTGATCTACAGCCCGTCCCGCGTGCGCTACCCGATGGTGCGCCTCGACTGGTACCGCAAGCGCCACCTCAGCGACACCAGCCAGCGCGGCGACAACCGCTTCGTGCGGGTGAGCTGGGACGAAGCGCTCGACCTGTTCTACGAAGAACTCGAGCGCATCCAGAAGGACTACGGCCCGTGGGCGCTCCACACTGCCGGCGTGGGCTGGCGCTCGGTCGGCCAGGTGCATAGCTGCGGCAACCACATGGTGCGCGGCATCGGCATGCACGGCCGCAGCGTCGGCACCATCGGCGACTACTCGACCGGCGCCGGGCAGATGATCCTGCCCTACGTGCTGGGCTCGACCGAGGTGTATTCGCAAGGCACCTCCTGGGACGTGATCCTCAAGGAGAGCAAGCTCGTCGTGTTCTGGGCCAACGACCCGGTCAAGAACCTGCAGGTGGGCTGGAACACCGAGACCCACGAGTCCTACGCCTACTTCGAGCAGCTCAAGGCCAAGGTTGCCGACAAGTCGATCCAGGTGATCTGCATCGACCCGGTCAAGAGCAAGACGCTGAACTACCTCGGCGCCGCCGAGCACCAGTACATCAACCCGATGACCGACGTGCCGCTGATGCTCGCCATCGCGCACACGCTGGTGAAGGAAGGCCTGCACGACCAGAAATTCCTCGACACTTACACGCTGGGCTTCGACCGCTTCCTGCCCTACCTCGAAGGCAAGATCGAAGACCAGGTCGAGAAGACGCCCGAATGGGCGGAGAAGATCTGCGGCGTACCGGCAGAACGTATCCGCGAGCTCGCCCGCCTGATGGCCAGGCACCGCACCCAGCTCATCTTCGGCTGGGCGGTGCAGCGCCAGCAGCACGGCGAGCAGCCCTACTGGATGGGCGCGGTGCTGGCCGCCATGCTCGGCCAGATCGGTCTGCCCGGTGGCGGCATCAGCTACGCGCACCACTACAGCTCGGTGGGCGTGTCCTCGTCGGGCGCGGCCATGCCCGGCGCCTTCCCGCTCAACCTCGACCCCGGCCGCAAACCCAAGCACGACAACACCGACTACAAGGGCTATAGCGCGGTGGTGCCCATCGCGCGTGTAATCGACGCCCTGCTCGAACCGGGCAAGGAGATCGACTTCAACGGCGGCAAGGTCAAGCTGCCGCCCTACAAGATGGCGATCTTCAGCGGCTGCAACCAGTGGCACCGCCAGCCCCAGCGCAACCGCATGAAGGAAGCCTGGCAGAAGCTCGAGACCGTGGTCGCCATCGACTACAACTGGACCGCCACCTGCCGCTTTGCCGACATCGTGCTGCCGGCCTGCACGCCCTTCGAGCGCAACGACCTCGACGGCTATGGCTCGTACAGCAACCGCGGCATCATCGCGATGCAGAAGCTGATCGACCCGCTGTTCCACTCGCGTCCCGACTTCGAGATCTTCCGCGGCCTCACCCGGCGCTTCAACCGCGACGCCGAATACACTCGCGGCATGGACGAAATGCAGTGGGTGGAAAAGATCTACGAGGACTGCCGCAAGGAAAACGGCCTCAAGGACATCGCCATGCCGCCCTTCGCCGAGTTCTGGAAGAAGGGCTACGTGATGTTCCCCGAGGGCAAGCCCTGGGTGCGCCACGCCGACTTCCGCGACGACGCCGAGGTCAACGCGCTCGGCACCCCGTCCGGTTTCATCGAGATCTTCAGCCGCAAGATCGACCGCTACGGCTACGCCGACTGCAAGGGCCACCCGGTATGGATGGAGAAGACCGAGCGCTCGCACGGCGGCCCCGGCTCCGACCGCTTCCCGCTGTGGCTGCAGTCGGTGCACCCGGACAAGCGCCTGCACTCGCAGCTGTGCGAATCGGAGCCGCTGCGCGAGACCTACGCCATCGCGGGGCGTGAGCCGGTGTTCATCGGCCCCGAGGACGCCGCCGCACGCGGCATCAGGCATGGCGACCTGGTGCGGGTGTTCAACGACCGCGGCCAGTTGCTGGCCGGCGCGCACGTGTCGGACAACTTCCCGCGCGGCGTGGTGCGCATCCAGGAAGGCGCCTGGTACGGGCCGACCGGGCCGGAGATTGGCGCGCTCGACACCTACGGCGACCCCAACACGCTGACGATAGACATCGGCACCTCCAGCCTGGCGCAAGCCACCAGCGCCAACACCTGCCTGGTGCAGATCGAGAAGTTCGTCGGCACGCCGCCGAAGGTCACCTCGTTCGGCGGACCGATCGAAGTCGATCCTGAAGGCAGGGAGGTCAAGCCGGCATGAACGCCCCCGAGCAAACCGCCCTCGAGCGTACCGAGTGGCAACTCGCCAGCGCACAGCGCAGCCGGCTCTACGGCTGGTTCTCCGCGCTGTACGCGCTGGAGGTGTCCGAGGAGACGTTCCGCACCCACTTCGCGAACGGGCGCTTCGCCCCGTTCGCGGGCCTGGGCGAACTCGGCCTGAGCGCCGAGCTGAACCGTCTCGACACCGCCATCGCCTCGCTGCGTGCGCTTCCTCTGCCGCGGCTCGAGCTGGCGGCGGACTACGCCCAGCTCTTCCTGCTCGACGCCAAGACCGGCGCCCTGCCCTACGCCTCGGCGTATGAGGGCGAAGGCACCGCCTCACCCCTCTACGGCGCCGCAGAAGCGCGCATGCGCGAGTTCCTTGCCGCCCACGAGCTCGCGATCGAGCCCGGTTTCCGCGAACCGGCCGATCACCTCGCCGTCCCACTCGCCTTCATGGCCGACCTTGCCAAACGCGACGCCAGCGGTGAAGACATCGCCCATGCCGCAAAGGGCCAGGCCGACTTCCTGCGCGCCACGCTGCTCGGCTGGCTACCCCGCTTCGCCGAACGCTGCCGCCAGGCACGACCGCAGTTCGACTTCTACCCGGCGCTGGCGATGCTGCTGCTCGGCTTCGTGCGCGCTGACCTGGCGTTCCTGGACGACGTCGCTGCCAGCGCCCCCGCTCGCCTGCAATCCCGCCCCGGCTCCCCATAGCGGGTAACATGCGCTCGTTACGCACTGCGCAGGGGGAAACACATGCAAGCATTCGTCTGGGACCAGAATTTCGTCACCGGGCTTGCGCAGGTCGATGAGCAGCACCAGGAGCTGGTGAATCTCTTCAACGCGCTCAACGACTGGCTGTTCTCCACCGATGTGCGCCGCGAAGCCCTGCTCGAGGAAACCTACCGCAAGGTACTCGACTACACCGAGCACCACTTCCGCGATGAAGAGCAGGTGATGCGCGAAGCCGGGATCGACGCGCGGCATCTCGAGGCGCATCAGGCCTTGCACGCGCAATTCGTCGAACAGGTCGGCGCAATGTGGAGCCAGCGCACCACGCTGGTCGAGCACCCCGAAACCATCGTCGGTTTCCTGACCTCCTGGCTCGGCCTGCACATCCTCGGCATCGACCAGTCCATGGCGCGCCAGATCGCCCTGATCCACGCCGGCGTCTCCCCGGCCGCCGCCTTCGACCAGGAGACAGCAGCCCATGACCGCGCCACCCGGGCGCTGATCCAGTTGGTCGGCAAGCTGTATCAGGTGCTCTCGGTGCAGAACACCGAACTCGCCAAAGCCAACGCACGGCTGGAAGAGCGGGTGCAGCAGCGCACCGCCGAACTCGGGCAGGCCAACGCCGAGCTTCGCGAGGCCAACGAACGCCTCGAGCTTTTTTCCCAGACCGACGGCCTGCTGCAGATCGCCAACCGCGGCTACTTCGACAAGCGCCTGGTGGAAGCCTGCAGCGACGCCTTCCGCTCCCGCTCGCCGCTGGGCCTGCTGATGATCGACGTGGATTTCTTCAAGCGCTACAACGACCACTACGGCCATCAGGCCGGTGACGCCTGCCTCAAGCTTGTCGCCGCGACCGTCAGCGGCGCCATGCTCCGCGGCACCGACCTGCTCGCCCGCTACGGTGGCGAAGAACTGGTCGTGATCCTTCCCGACACCGACCGGGAGGGTACGCAGCAAGTCGCCGACCGCATCCTGGACGCCGTGACCGCGCTCGCACTGCCGCACGCGCGCTCCGACGTCGCCGCACACGTTACCGTCAGCATCGGCGGCACCAGCCGCATCCCATCGGATCGGGCCTCGGGCGATGCCCTGCTGAAAGAGGCCGACACCGCCCTCTACCGGGCGAAGGCGGCGGGCCGCAACCGGGTGGTGATGGCCGCTGCGGAGGCGGTCGGTGCAGAATAGCCTCGATCCTACCCCAACCGACCACGGCTCCTTTTTCTCATGACCACGCCCTTCCTCCCCGTCGCCCTCGAACACGCCAGCCGCCTCATTAACCACGGCCCCACGGTGCTCGTCACCAGCGCCCATGGCGGGCGGCGCAACATCATGGCGGCGGCGTGGTCGATGCCGGTGGAGTTCACGCCGCCGCGCATCGCCATCGTGATCGACAAGCACACCTTCTCCCGCGAGCTGATCGCGGCCAGTGGCAGCATCGGGGTGTGCATTCCGGGCGCGGCACTGGCCGACCTGACGTTTGCAGTGGGCAGTTGCAGCGGCCGAGAGGGCGACAAGTTCGCGCGCTTCGGCATCAACGCCGTGAGCGGGCCGGTGCTCGGCGTGCCGCTGCTCGAGGCGGGCTGCGCGGCGTGGATGGAATGCCGCCTGATTCCCGAGCGCCATACCGAGGACGCCTATGACACCTGCTTTGCCGAAGTGGTCGCCGCCGCGGCGAACCCGGCGGTGTTCACCGACGGCAAGTGGAACCTGCACGCCGATAACGCGGCGCTGCACACCCTGCACCACCTCGGTGCCGGCAATTTCGTCTGCGCGGGCACGGTCATCCAGGCCAGGCCCTTGTAGGCGAGGCGCCGCGCGCCGCACCCCGAGCCCAGGCGCCCTTCCGCCTTCGCGCCCGCAGCGTACCGAAGCAGCTCAGGCTTCCGCCATGTCGGCCACCGGGTGCCCGATCCTGCTCCGGACCAGCTCGGCGAGCACGGCCAGCCCCCGCTCGATTCCCGCCTCATCCGCATGGCTGAAGTTGAGCCGCATGGTGCCGTGGGCCGGCACGTCGCCAGCGAAGAAGAGCTCGCCCGGCATGAAAGCCACGCCGCGCTCGATCGCCTCGGGCAGCAGTGCGCGGGTATCGATCGGGGCCAGCAGGTCGAGCCAGAAGAACAGTCCGCCGGGGGGTGTCTGCCAGCGCGCGAGATCGCCGAAGTGGCGTTGCAGCGCGGCGGCAAAGAAGTCGCGCTTGCGGCGATAGGCGTCCACCACCCGCCGCATGCGCTCGGCGCGGTCCGGCGAGCGCAATTGCGCCAGCACGACATGCTGGCTGACGCGGTTGCTGTGCAGGTCGGCCGCCTGCTTCAGGCGCACGAGCAGCGGCATCAGGTCGGGCGAGGCCACCAGATAGCCCAGGCGCAGGCCGGGCGCGAGCGTCTTGGAGAAGGAGCCCTGATAGATCCAGGGCGCGTGTTCGAGCCGCGCGCACACCGGCGTGCGTTCGCAGGCGTCGTAGGCCAGGTCGCGATACGGGTCGTCCTCGAACAGCGGCACGCCCAGGAGCTCGCAGGCGCGGGCCAGTGCGTCGCGCTCGGCGGCGTCGTAGCAGTGCCCGGTGGGGTTCTGGAAGCTCGGGATCGCATAGGCCAGCGCGGGCGGCGCCTCGGCGTCGAGCCCGGCCAATGCCTGTCGCGGACGCAGCGGTGCGAGGCGTGCGCCGAAGAATCGGAATACCTGCAACGCGGCGAGATAGGTCGGCTCTTCCACCGCGACCGTCGTGCCCGGGTCGATGAAGAGCTTCGCCACCAGATCGATGCCCTGCTGTGAGCCGGACAGCACCAGCACCTGTTCGGCGGTGCAGCGCAGACCGATGGCGTTGAGCTCGGCCGCGATCTGCGCGCGAAGTGCGGGCTCGCCCTCGCTGGGGCCGTACTGCAGCGCCTCGCGCGGCAGGTCCATGCCCGACAGGTCGGGAAAGCTGTCCGCCGACGGCAGTCCGCCCGCGAACGAGATCATGCCGGGACGATCGATGACCGCGAGGATCTCGCGGATCGCGGAAGGCTGGAGGCGTTCCACGCGCTCGGAGAGCTTGGGCTGTTGTCGGCTGTTCATGGTTAAGCGTCAATGTTGTTGACCTTTTTGCAAGATAGGCGGACCGACCTATCATGTCAACATGCTTGACCAATCTACGCCTGACTCATTCATGCCAGACACATTCGACGACAAGGATCCGCGCCGCGCGATCGAGCGTTTCTACTTCGCCTACCGCGCCTTCACCGCAGGCCCCGACCGCCTGCTGGAAGCGCGTGGCCTCGGGCGGGTCCACCACCGCATCCTCTACTTCATCGGCCGCAATCCGGGGATTTCGGTCGGCGCCCTGATCGACGCCTTGGGCGTGAGCAAGCAGGCGCTCAACGCACCGCTGCGCGAACTGATCGAGCGCGACCTGATCCGCGCCGAGACCTCGCCCGAGGACCGCCGCGTGCGGCAACTGTCGCTCAGCGCACACGGCCAGGCGCTCGAAGCGCAGCTCACCAAGATCCAGACCGACCTCCTCGGCCGCGCCTTTGCCGATTGCGGCGGCGACGCGACCGATGGCTGGCACGCGGTAATGCAGCGGCTCGCCGCCAGCTGAACGAAGCGCGTCCGCCCTAGCCGGCTGCCATCATCAGCACCGGCGCACGCTCGCCGCTGGCCACCTTGATGCCGCTGCCCGATTGCTTGGCCGCCTTCTTGGCCGCCGCAGCAGCCGAGGCGACCTCCTCCGGCCCCAGGAAGCGGCCGTCGCTGACCTGCACCACCCCCGCGGCGATGGTGGTGAGCGGGAAGAGGGCCTTGAAGCCGCGCCGGTCCTCGCTCTCGAAACCATTGCGGGCCAGTTCGCTCTCGTCGAACAGCTCGCGCGCGCGGCGGTTGAAGCTGTGCACGATGCGCTCGCAGCGCAGGTGCCAGTCCTCGCTCTGGAACAGCACCACGAAATCGTCGCCGCCGACATGGCCGACGAAGTCCTGCGACGGGTCGACATTCGCGACGATGAGCTGCGCGGCGAGCTTGATCATCTCGTCGCCACGCCAGTAGCCGTAGAGATCGTTGTAGGGCTTGAAGTTGTTGAGGTCGAAGTAGGCGGCGGCGAAGCCGACACCGGCATCCAGCAGCCGGCGAATGTGCTCGGTGATGGGGATGTTGCCCGGCAGGAAGGTGAGCGGATTGGCGTGGCGCGCAGCCTCGATGCGTCGCTCGGTGACGGCGCGCACCAGGCTTTCGCCGGTGGCGAGGCCAGCGTAGCGGCCGTCCTCGGTGAGGATGAAGCCTTCGTAAAGGTAGCGCTGGTCGTCGCCCGTCAGCACCGCGATGAGCGAGTCGATTGGCGCGCTGGCCTCGACGCGCAGCGGGGTGGGATTCATGAACAGTGTGCAGGGACGGCGACCATAGATCTCGCGCGAGTAGCGCTGGGCGAACTTGTCGACGAAGTTGCGCCGGTTCACCAGGCCGACCGGGTAGTGCCTGTCGACCACCGCCACCGCCTGCAGCGCCGGATGATCGGTGAAGAGCTGCATCAGGTCTTCGTTGCAGGCGCTCGCCGCGATGGTCGGCGCCGGCACTTTGAGGCGACCGACCGTCTCGGCCATGTCCGGGCGCGGCGCCGAATTGGGCAGCACGGCGATCTTGGACGACCTGAGCACCGCGCGCGCCGCCTCGCCGAAGTCCGCTTCCGGGCGGGCCGCCGGCCGTCCGAACAGATAACCCTGGCCGAAATGGCAGCCAAGGTCGCGCAGCACCGCCAGTTCTTCCGCCTCCTCCACCCCCTCGGCCACCAGCGGGGTACCAAAGGCCGCACACAGGTTGAGGATGGCGCGCACGACTTCGACGTTGCGGCTGTCGCGGTGGATGCCGCGCACGAAGAACTTGTCGAGCTTCACCATCTGCGGCTTGAGCTGTGCCCACAGGCGCAGGCTCGAGCGACCGTCGCCGAAGTCGTCCAGCGCCAGCCCGACGCCCTGCCCGGCGAGGTTGGCAAAGGCCGTCTGCAGGGCGGCGGTGTCCTCCACGCGCTCGTGTTCGGTCAGTTCGAGGATCAGGCGCGCCGGCGACAGGCCGGCATCCACCGCGCAACGCAGCAACTCGCCGCCGCCTTCACGGCCGAACGCGGCGATGAGCGGTGCACTGAGGTTGAGGAACAGCTTGCCCGGAAGCTGCAGCGCGGCAAATTCGCGGATCGCACCCTTGCATGCGGCGATCTCGAGTTCGCAGGCCAGCCCGCAGTGCTTGGCGACGCGCAGCAGGTCGTCCGGTCGTTCGAGCGGAGTGCCCGCCGGCCCCCGCATCAGCGCCTCGTAGCCCAGCACGGTCGAGCGCGCGATATCGACGATGGGCTGAAAGACGAAGTGCAGCTTTTGCCGTTCAAGCAGTTTCCGCAAGGTTACGGCGAGTCCCGCGTTGTGCAGCATGACGTTTCCGGTCTGATGGCGACTGGCGAGTGTGGCGCGGTCAGATTAAGTTTCGATGACCATCTCCGGCGCCGAAGCGCCTCCTGCATCGGCACCGTGAAGCCCTTCACGCCGGCTTTGCTCCGGCACGGCTTGTCTCCTACAAATGAAGGAGGGAGCGGGACCGATGCAGCGCCTCGCTTCATCAACAAGCACGAACACGGGAGGGGGCGATGACGATTCAGATCGGCGGTCAATCAAAACGGATCGGGCTGGCGCTGTCTGGCGGGGGCTTTAGGGCAGCGGCGTTTCACCTCGGCGTGTTCCGCAAGCTGCAGGAAGCGGGTCTGCTGTGGAAGATCGACCTGTTGAGTTGCGTCAGCGGCGGCAGCATCGCCGGCGCCTTCCTCGCCAGCCACTGGGGCGAGGACGATGCGCTGGACAAGCTCGAGCGTTATCTCGCAAGCACGTCGATCGCGGTGTCCTCGGTGATCGGCGGCGTGCTCGATCCCTTCCACAGCCGCCTCGACAAGCTGGCCGCCAGCTACGAGCGCGACCTGTATGGCAAGCGTTCGCTAGGCTCGCTCAAGGACGGCCCGCGGCTCTACATCAACGCCACCAACCTCGCCACCGGCAACATGTTCTTCTTCGTCACCGGCGGCAACCTGCCGGCGGAGATGGGCGAGTGGCAACTGGGCGCCTCGGCCGCGCACGACTTCCGGCTGAGCCGGGCGGTGGCGGCCTCGTCGGCCTTCCCGCCGGTGTTCCCGCCGCTGCGGGTCGACCAGAGCGAATACCCCGCGGCCGGCGTCGACTACGTGACACTGTCCGACGGCGGCGTGTATGACAACCTCGGCGTCAATCCGCTGCTGCGCAAGCGCAATGCGCTGGACTACGTAATCGTCAGCGATGCGGGCAAGCCCTTCCGCATCGACGAGCGACCGACCGAGGCCGGTTCCGCCGTGCTGGTCGCCGCGCTGGACATCATGATGGAACAGGTGCGCGGCCTGCAGTTCAAGCGCCTGGAGCTGAACGCGGCCAAGGCGGGCGGCGCGAAGCCGGCATGGTTCTCGATCGACAGCGAGGAAGGCCAGGCGCAGGCGGGCGACGCGGTGTTCGCCTCCTCGATCAGCACCAACCTGAAGAAGCTTGCCCGCGCCGAGATCGACGTGCTCACCCGCCACGCGGGCGCGCTGATCACACATCGGCTGAACACCTACATGCCCGAACTACTGGGCGGCTGAGGGCGCAGGCACGCGCCCACCGACGGTGCCTGCAGGAGAGACTGCGATGGACGACGACTTCGATTCCACGCTCGTCGAGCCGCTGCTTCAGCTCGCTCATGCCGACCCCGAGCCACGGGTGAGCCTTGCCGCACTCGAAGCCGCCACGCATCTTCCGCTCGAACAGCAGCATTGGCACTCGATTGCCGATTCGGCGTGGCGCGTGGTGTTTGCCGAGCCTGCCGGCTCACCGGCGCGGCGGGAGGCGCTCGCCTTCGCAGCGCGGGTACCGCTGCGCTCGCTGCGCGAACATCTGCGCGGGATGGCGAAGGACGACGACGAGCCGGATCGGGATGCGATTGCCGACGCGTTGGCAGCGGTAGCCGACCCGAGCCGCATTGCGCCGCTGGTGGCTGGGCTGGCGTCCGGTCACATGGAGAACTATCGCCTGCTGGCGGCCATGCCGCTGGAGGACCGTGGCGTGTCAGCCGCGGACCTGCCCGCCCCGGGCGCGCAGGACGGCGATGACGCGCGCTTCTGGCGGGCCCTGTGCCTGGCGCGGCTGGACGACTTCACCGAGCTGGATTCGGTGTTCGCCAGCGACGACACCCTGCCGCCCCTGTTCTGGGGCGACCCCTGGAGCGCCCATTCGGCGATCGAGGCGGTTCGGCCAGTCCCGGATGCAATGCGCGACCATCTGCTCGCAGTGCTCGCTCGGCTCGATGCCGACGAGGCCGCGGGGCGGATCGGCGGCGGCGCGGCGCGCGCGCTGCGCCTGACGGCCTGGGCGGCAACCGGCACGGCGGACGCCGAGGGCGGTCCAATACGGCCGCCGCATGCGCCGCGACCGGTGGTGTTGTTCGGCGAACTCGATCCCGCCGCCACGGCGGCCGAACTCGCGGAACGCCAGTTGCAGGCAGCCGCACCCCAGTTCGACGACGCCCAGGTGGGCTGGATGATCGCGCGCGAACGGGTGCGCGACTACATTCCCGCCCTGCTCGCCGTCGATCGCCCCGATCTGGCGCCCGAGGCGCGCGTTCGCCTGATGCAGCTGATCGGATTCGCCGCCGATGCCCAGACCGGCCGCGCCCTGTCGCCCTATCGTGGCGCCGGCCCCAGCGCCGGCGGCGGCGAACGCCCGGCGCTGATCGACGACGCGCCGCACGCCGCGGCGGCAGCGCCCGCGGCGGCAGGCGCGGCGCAAGATAGCGGCGATTTCGACGTCGCCGAGTGCGAAGCGGACGCCGGCGGCGCGGGGCTGGAAGACTTTGCGCTCGACGATGTCGATTTCGCGGATCTCGACCTCGACGAAGCCGAGCCCGTGTCGCGGGGCGGCCGCCACCTTGCAACCGGCCACGTACCGTCATCCATGGGCACGACGCAGGCGGATGACTCGGACCAGCAGGACAACCGCCGCGTCAACGCCCTGCTGCTCCACGACGAGCACACCCATCACTATTTCGTCGCCGGTGCCAGCAACACCGTGCGTTGCTGGATCGGCCTGCCGCAGGCCGGCATTCCGACCGCCAACGCGACGATTCCACAGGTGAAACTGCCGCCCGAGGGCCTGAAGCTCGTCGTCGAACTGTGCTGGATCGGCAAGCGCGATGGCCAGCCCGACCGCCACGGCAACGGGCCGGCCGGCGGCCTGCATCTGCCGGCGAAACGCACGGCGCGCAGCGAGGACTGCGACCTCAGCTTCGACGTCCCGGCCGACATCGACCGCCTCGATGCCGACATCGTGTTCACCTTCATGGGCAAGGTGTTCGAGGCCGTCCGCGTGAGCGCGCCGGTGCTGCCGGCCGGCACCGCGGATGACGGGCTGGCCGAGCCGTCGATCGAGGTGCAGTTCGGCCAGCGCGAAGTCATCCACTTGCAGGAACGTACGCCGGTCAGCGCCACGCTCACCTTCGGCCCCGGCTACATGCAGATGTTCGACGGCAGCGGCGGCAAGATCTTCGACCTCGGCAACACGACACCGCTCACCACCTTCCTTAACGAACAGCTGTTCCTCAAGGAGGCCTCGCTGGTGCGCCGCCGCAGCCAGCAGGGCGTGCAGGAAGGCGAGGCGCTGCTCGACGTCGATGACCCTGACGTGATCGAGCTGTTCGGCAACCTCGCCCGCCACGGCGCCGCGCTGTACCAGAAGCTGCGCGGCCAGGGTTTCAGCGACCCGGGCGATCGCATCCAGCTCATCAACAAGGACGAGAGCCGCCACGTGCCGCTGGAGTTCGTCTATGACCGCGGCTTCCCCAGGAAGGGCGCGCGCTTCTGCAGCGGCTGGCACGAGGCACTGGCCGGCGACGGCTGCCGCTGCCCGAGCTGCGATGCCGCGGGCGCGAGCCCTGGCGGCAGCTGGAGCGAAACGATCTGTCCGCTCGGCTTCTGGGCCATCCGCAAGGTCATCGAACGCTTCGACAGTGCACACATGCAGGATCTGTCGCTGCCCGCCTGGCGCCGGCGCGACCTGCGCCCGCTCGACGCTGCGCTGTGCGCCAGCACCGACCGCGTGCCCGAGAAAGAACGCACGGACCTGCGCAAGGCGCTGGCCGAAAGCATCGCGGCCCCCACCATCGCCGCGGACTGGGACGAGTGGGAGCGCGCGCTGGCCGCCAAGAGCCCGCCCCTGCTGATCCTGCTCGCCCACCACGACCTGGACGCCGGCCTGGACTACCTGGAGATCGGCGACAAGGCGCTCGACGAACACCGGCGCTGGCGCTACCGCCCGCAGCTCAACGAGGCGCTGATCAACCCGGCCGCCATCGAACCGGGGCCCATCGTGCTACTGCTCGGCTGCATGACCGCGACCGACGTCGCCGAAACCGGCTATGGCAGCCTCGCCAGCAACTTCAAGGATTTCCACGCCAGCCTGGTGCTGGGCACGATGGCCAAGGTACTCGGCCGCCACGCCGGCCCGCTCGCCTGCGAGCTGCTCGCCGAACTGGCGGCAGTCAACACGCCGGACGCCGACTTCGGCAGCGTGCTGCGTCGCGTGCGGCGGCGCATGCTGGCGCACGGTTTCCTGATGGTGCTCGCCCTGGTGGCCATGGGCGACGCCGAATGGCACCTGCCGGCGCGCCACCAGTCTCCCGCACCGACGCCTCCCTGACCGCGGAGACCCGCAACATGCTGCGCATCGAGATGCTTCCCGCCGCCCACGGTGACTGCCTGTGGATCGAGTACGGCAGCGGCACTACCGTCCATCGCATCCTGATCGACGGCGGCCCCGCCCACACCTATCCCGCGCTGCGCGAGCGCATCCTGCATCTGCCGGCCAGCGAAAGGCATTTCGACCTGCTGGTGATCACGCATGTCGACGCCGACCACATCGAGGGCGTGATCCGCCTGCTGCTCGACGCCGAAGCCCTGCACTGCCGCTTCGACCGCATCTGGTTCAACGGCCGCGACCAGCTCAACGCCGTACCCGACCCGGCGGGCGAGCCGCTGGGCGCGCTGCAGGGCGAAATCCTCGGCGTGCTGATCGCCGACTACGAAGCCCGCACCGGCACCGCGGTGTGGAACCTCGGTTTCGACCAGGCGCTGGCCGCCATCGACCGCCTGCAACCCGCCTTGCCCACGGTCGAGCTGCCGGGCGACTGCCGGCTCACCCTGCTGTCGCCCGACCACGAACGCCTGCTGATTCTCAAGGACCGCTGGAAAAAGGAACTCGACCGTGCCGGCATCGCCTCGGGCGACGTCGCCGCCTTGCGCGCCCGGCTCGCCGCCAGCCGCAGCCTGCGCCCCCTCGGCGACGTGCTCGGCGCGGAAGACGACGCCGACGAGGCCGAAGCGATGAGCGGCCGCCATGAACTGCCCGAGGACGACGACAGCGACCTCGGCGCCGAACTGGAAGACACCCTCGGCCGCGGCAGTGGCGAACCGGGTGGCGATGCCCCCTTCGGCGGCGACGCCAGTGCCGCCAATGGCAGCAGCATCGCCCTGCTGCTCGAATACCCGGCGACCTCGCCCGAAGTGCGCCTGCTGCTGGCCGGCGATGCCTGGCCGGGCGTGCTGGAGAGCTCGCTCGCCACCCTGCTCGGCGACCCGACAAAGCGCCTCGCCCTCGACGCCTTCAAGCTGCCGCACCACGGCAGTGTCGCCAATCTCAGCGCCAGCCTGCTCGACCGCCTGCGCTGCAACCATTACCTGGTGTCGACGAGCGGCGCGCTGTTCCGCCACCCGCACAAGCGCGCGCTCGACCTCATCCTCGAGCGCCACGCTGGGGCGGGGCGGCCAACGCTGCACTTCAACTACCTCACGCGCTGCACGGAACCCTGGAGCAACCGGGCGGATCAGACCAGCCGGCGCTACCGTGCCACGCATCCGAAAGGGCAGGCGGTCTCGTTCTGACAGTGCGTCACCACTCAGGCCGTGCAAACCCGCTGCCTCATGAATGAGCAGCCCTTTCGTTTCCGCGGCTCGCAAGGGCTCGCGCCGCTTATCCACAGCGCGACTCACAACCGTATCCCCATCCGCTGGGGAAAACTCGTACAGTTTGCTCCCCAATCACCCTGACGACCGGCATGAACACTCTCGCCCCCCTCCCCGACACCCCGGCGCTCGAGATCGAGACGGGGTCGAACCCGCAGTTCACCGTGATCTGGATGCACGGGCTGGGCGCGGACGGCAGCGACTTTGCACCCATCGTCCCCGAGCTGAACCTGCCCGAATCACCCGCGGTAAGGTTCATCTTCCCGCACGCTCCCTACAGGCCGGTGACCTGCAACGGCGGTTACGTCATGCGCGCCTGGTACGACATCATCTCCCTCGCGCCCGGCAGCCGTGAGATCGACGAGGCCGGCCTTGTCGAGTCCCGCACCATCGTCCGCGACCTGATCGCGCGCGAGGCGGCCCGGGGCACCCCGAGCGAGCGCATCGTCCTCGCCGGCTTCTCCCAGGGCGGCGCCGTCGCCTACCTGACCGGCCTCACCCACCCCGCGCCGCTGGCCGGCATCATCGCCCTGTCGACCTACATTCCGAGCCCCGCCCTGCTGCTCGACGAGTTCGCCGCGCCGAACGGCCGCATTCCGGTCTTTGCAGCGCATGGCACCGACGATGACGTCGTCTCGCTCGAGCTCGGCGAACACGCACTCGACGTGGTGCGCAAGGTCGGCGTTGTGCCCGAGTGGCGCACGTATTCGATGCCGCACTCGGTGTGCCTGGACGAGGTCGTCGATATCGGGGCATGGCTGGCGCGCGTCATCAGCCAGGCGCGCTAGCGTCAGATGAGCGGCTGCCAGGCCGGTTTTTCAACACCAAGCAGGTTCAACGCGACATGTCCTACATCGATACCCTCAGCAAGCAAGGCGGCAACAACAAGTGAGGTCGCCGCCACCGATTCGCTCCGGCGGGAAGCTTGAAGCTGCACCGCCATCGACCGCTCAGGTCGCCAGCACGCCGGGACGTCTAGCTCACCGCTTGCCCGGGCACTGATACCGCCTCATGAAACGCCGGTCGATCCAGTCCTTCCATCGCCACGCGAGCCGGCCGCTCGCCGAGAATGCCCCCCAGGAGACGATCGCCTCGCGAGGGCCCGCGGCCAGCAGGTAGAGGCTGCGGCGTTGCGGCCGATAGGGCTCGAGGGGACGCCCCGCAAGCGCACGCTGCAGGTTCCCGGTCAGTACCGGTCCGGCACGCACCGCGTAGACGCCCGACTTGGCATGTGGTGCATCGATGCGCGAGGCAACATCGCCCGCGGCGAACACGTTCGCGTGCGACACGCTCTGCTGGCCGCGCCCGACCGCGATGAAGGCGTCCGGCGCGAGCGTCAGCCCCGACTGCGCGAGCCAGTCCGGCGGGCCGACGCCGGTTGCCGCAATCACCCAGTCAGCGGCAAGCGGAACGCCCGCCTCGGTCTCCAGCGCGGATCCGTCGGCCCGCACCCGCTGCTCGACAAGCTCGACGCCTTGCCCTGCCAGTGCCGCGCGTGCCCGCCGGACAACGCCAGGCGCGTGCCCGGGCAACAACCCACCCCCACACGCAAGCATCACCCGCGGCGCGGTGACGCCGGTTTCACGACGCAGCCGGTACGCGACCGCAAGTGCAAGCTCGACGCCCGCCGCGCCGCCGCCGATCACCGCCACGCGTGCATTGTCATCATCAAGGAGCATTGGCAGCACCTGCGTCCATTTCTCGACGAAGGACTCGAGCGGGCGCACCGGCAGCAGCCCCGGATGATTCGCAAGGCCTGCGCCCAGGGCGAGACGTGCGCCGGTGTCGAGCGACAACACGTCGAATTCGATGCTGCCTCCGTCCGCCAGCGTGACATGGCCCCGGTTCGCATCCAGCGCGCACACGGCATCCCCGACGACGCGCACACCCGCCGCGCCCGCCAGCGGCAGGACGGGGGCCACGCATTCGTCGAGACGGTAGTGCCCGGCGATCCAGCCCGGCACCATGCCGGAGTAGATCTGGCGCGGATACGGTGTCACGAGGACGACCTCCACGCCCGGCCACGGTGCCTCGCCGAGGGCGCGCAGCACGTGCAGGTGGGCGTGCCCTGCGCCTGCAAGTACGAGCCGTTTCATGCCTGCCCCGACGAGGCGAGCACCGAGCGCAGCGCCGGAAAGCGTGTGGCCAGCCGCTCGAAATCCGCCGGGCGGTCGACATCCCACAACGGCGCTGTTTCGTGCCAGTCGAGGCCGAGCGCGCGCAGGCGCTGGCGCGTCTGTGCCATGACACGATCCGTGCTCCAGTCGATGGCCTCGAACAGCCGTGGATCTGCGCGACGCAGCGCGATCAGCACATAGCCGCCATCCTCGGCCGGGACCAGCACCGCATCGTGGCGGTCAAGGGCATCGGCCACCTGCCGGATCAAGTCGGGCGTCAGCACCGGGCAGTCGGTGCCGATGACCAGCGTGCCCGCCGGTGTGCGCGATGCGGCAACGGCGGCATGCATGCGTGCGCCAAGATCGCCCTGTGGCTGGGGCAGCAGACGGACGTCCCCCAAAGCCCGGCAGCGCTGGAAGTCGGGATGCGTCTCGTCAGGGGCACACCACAGACTGACCGGCCCGATGTCGGCGGTCACCGCGGTGGCCACCGTGTGCTGCAGCAGCCAGCCTTGCAGCGCTGCCGCACCGGCCGCGCCGAGGTGCGGAATAAGCCGGGTCTTGCACAGGCCGGGCAGCGGCGCCTTGGCGAGGATCGCCAGCTCGATGCGCGTCGAGGCGATTTCGTTCATCGGGGGGTGTATCCGTAGGCGCGGGCAAGCGCATCCGGCGAGGCGCCGAGCCAGAAGCGCAGCCGCAGCCACCACATGGTCAGCACCGTGCGCACCAGCCCATGATGCGCCCAGCGCCGACCGGACGTCTCCACCCGCTGGCGCCGGCAGGCGGGACGCGAGATCGCACGCAGCCGCTGCGAGAGCACGATGTCCTCCATCAGCGCGATCTCGGGAAAGCCACCCGCCGCCGAAAAGGCCTCGCGTGTGCAGAACATGGCCTGGTCTCCGGTCGCGATGCCGGTGATGCGCGAGCGCAGGTTCATCGCCCAGGCGACCACCGCGACGCCCGCAGGCCCATCCACGATCCGAACATCGAAGCGCCCCCACGCGGCACCGCCTGCGAGCGCATGGCGCACCGCCGACATTGCGTCGGGGGGCAGCGCGGTGTCGGCATGGAGAAAAAGCAGCGTTGTGCCGCGGGCGCAGACGGCACCGGCATTCATCTGCCGCCCGCGCCCCCGACCCGTAGCCACGACCCGGTCCGCCAGGGGCCCGGCCAGTGCGACGGTGTCATCCTGGCTGCCGCCGTCGACAACGATGAGTTCGACCCCCTCCCTGCGCAGCGACTGCAGCGACTGCAGGCGCGCGACGATGCCGGTGGCCTCATCGAGCACCGGCATCACGATCGACAATCCGCTCTCGGCGCCATCGGCCACGGACCTCGGCGCCCGTTCCGGTTCCGGCATCGGATCACTCACGTTTCAGCCTCCATGCATGGCCCCCGCCCGCGACATCTCGCATTCGTCGGCATCGGCAACGAAGCGGAACTGCGCAAAGCCGGCACGCGCCACGCTCGCCGTGTTGTCCGTATCGGAAGCCAGTGCCAGACCGCTCAGCTTGGCCGGCAGATCGCCAAACGCGCGCCGGAAATCCTCGGCGACATTGCGCCGCTCCAGCACCCAGCGCCCGGCATCCTCCGCACCCGATCGCAGCACGAGCATGCGCGCGCGATCGGTGTAGGCATTGTCGCGCAGCGTGCCGATCGGGTGGCGGTTGTCCCACACGTAATTGAGTGCGGCGTCGGGCACCTGGTTGCCGTAGATCGAGCGCGCGAGGGCCAGCTTGGTCCGGGTGCCGAAGCCGAGTGCCTCGGGCGCGACGTCGAAGGTCAGGTACACGCGCGCCGCGTAATCGTCACCGGCCTTGCGCGTCATGTCGGCGTTTGCCACTGGCGCATCGACCCGCCACAGCCAGCACAGGTGCGGCGTTGCCGCTAGGTCCACCTCGATCGGACGGCCGAGCAGCGCCATGCTGCGCTCGGCCTGCGCCTCGACGGCAGGCACGCCATCCCACTCGCGTAGCGTGTATCGAGTGGGCGGAATGCGCTCGTCGAGTTGCTGGATGCGCCAGGGGTCGGGTGGACGCCCTTCTCCCTCAAAGCGCCCCACCCAGACCGTGGCGGACAGCGCGCCAGGGGCGAGCAGCAGGAGCAGCAGGCCGGTGGCCCAGGAGACGTGACGACGCGGGTTCATAGGATGGCCTCGATCCGGGTGTGCAGGAGGATCATTTTCTTGCGTGCCTTGGGGTCGAACGGCGCCTGAGCCTTGATGCCTATCCGCGACGCCAGGTGTGGAAGCGTTCCACCCATTGCAGCAGGCGCTCGGGTGCGTGTGCCCGCTTCCAGTTGCCGGCGACGTACTTATTGGCTTCGGCCAGGGTCGGATAGATATGGATGGTGCCGAGGATGCGGTTCAGCCCGATGCCCTGCTTCATCGCCAGCACGTACTCGGCGATGAGGTCGCCCGCGTGCTCGCCGACGATGGTCACCCCCAGGATGCGGTCCCTGCCCGGCACCGTCAGCACCTTGATGAAGCCGTGCGCCTCGCTGTCGGCGATGGCGCGGTCGAGGTCGTCGATGCCGAAGGTGGAGAGCTCGTAAGCGATGCCCTGTTCGCGGGCCTCCTGCTCGTTAAGCCCGACGCGGGCAACCTCGGGCTCGATGAAGGTGGCCCAGGGGATGACACGGTAGTCCGCCCTGAAGGTCTTGATCGGGTCGAACAGCGCGTTGACCGCGGCATACCAGGCCTGATGCGCTGCGGTGTGGGTGAACTGGTAAGGTCCGGCCACGTCGCCCGCAGCGTAGATGCTCGGGTAGTTGGTCTGCAGCAGCGCATTCGTCTCGATCGTGCGTCCGCAGCGCACGCCGAGTTCCTCCAGCCCGTAGCCCGTCAGATTGGCGCTGCGCCCGAGCGCGATCAGCACGGTGTCGAAGGCAATGCGCACCTCCTCGCCCGCATGCTCGGCGATCAGGATCTTCTGTTCGCGGTCCTTGATGAAGGCCTTGGCCTGGTGCTGAAGGCGCAGGTCGATGCCCTCGTGGCGAAAGCGCTGCATCACCAGCTCGGACACGTCCGCGTCCTCGCGCGACAGCAGGCGCGGCCCGCGCTCGACCTGAATGACCTGGGCGCCGAAGCGGGCGAAGGCCTGTGCCAGCTCGCAGCCGATCGGTCCGCCGCCCAGCACCAGCAGGCGGCGCGGCAGCGCGCGCAGCGACCAGACGGTGTCGGAGGTGAGATAGCCCATGTCCTCGATGCCCGGCAGTTCGGGCACCGTCGGTCGCGCGCCGGTGGCGATGACGATGGCGCGCGTCGTAAGGCGTCGGCGCTCGCCGTCGGCGGTGTCGATCTCGACTTCCCACGGCGACACGATGCGCGCGGCGCCCTGCACAACATCGACCCCCAGCCCGGTGTAGCGCTCGGCCGAGTCGTGCGGCTCGACCTGGGCGATGACGCGCTGCACGCGTTCCATGACTTCGGCGAAGTCGAAACGCGCATCGGCCGCGGCAATGCCGAACTCGGACGCGCGGGAGACGTGCGACAGGAACTTCGCCGAGCGGATCAGCGCCTTCGACGGCACGCAGCCGGTGTTGAGGCAGTCGCCGCCCAGCTTGTGGCGCTCGACCAGCGTCACCTTGGCCCTGACGGCCGCGGCGATGTATGACGTGACCAGACCTGCGCTGCCACCGCCGATCACCACCAGGTTGCGGTCGAACCGCCTCGGCCGGGGCCAGCGCGCATTGACCCGGTTGCGGCGGATGCGCTCCACCACGCGCCGCGCAAGCAGCGGGAACACGCCGAGGATGGCGAACGAGCCGAGCAAGGCGGGCGACAGGATGCCGCCCAGGCTGTCGATGCGTGCGAGCTGGGTGCCAGCATTCACATACGCCACGGTGCCCGCGAGCATGCCGAGCTGGCTCACCCAGAAGAAGGTCCAGGTGCGCATCGCCGTCAGGCCCAGCAGCAGATTGACCAGGAAGAAGGGAAACACCGGCACCAGGCGCAGCGTGAACAGGTAGAACGCACCCTCGCGCTTGATGCCCTCGTCGATGGCCGCCAGGCGCCGGCCGAAGCGCTGCCCGACCCAGTCACGCAGCAGGAAGCGCGCGATGAGAAAAGCCGCGGTGGCGCCCAGGGTCGACGCGAAGGAGACGATCACGGTCCCCCACAGCACCCCGAAGACGGCGCCACCTGCCAGCGTCAGCAAGGCCGCGCCGGGTACCGACAATGCCGTGACGAGCACATAGATGACGAAGTAGAGGGCGACACTCGAGACCGGGTTGTGGTCACGATAATCCGCGATGGCGGCCTGCTGCGCCTTGAGCGTCTGCAGGTTGAGGTACTGGCCGAGATCGAACAGGAAGAAGCTGCCGATCGCGGCGGCGAGGACTACGAGGACGGTGAGTTTGCGCGGATTCATCCGGATGCCTGCCAATGCGCTCAATGCTCGAGCGCGCCGCCACAACTGCTCCCCTGCCCGGCGGTGCAGCCATAGCAATGCTCGCCAACCCGGATTTCTCCGTCCTCCAGGCCATCACCCAGAAGATCCGACAGACGCGTGACCTGTGACCGGGCGCCGAGCGGCAGCCCGAGCATCTGATTGAAGTCACAGTCGTGCACCTGCCCCTGCCAGCTGACCGACACCAGCGCCCGGCACATCACCCCGCCCAGGTTCTCCAGCCGGTGAGCGCCCTTGAGCAAGGCCATGTAGTCCTCGAACTGCCCGCGCGAAACGAGCTGACTGCCGAAGCGCTGGATGGGCATGTTGGCGAGCGCGAAGAGCTGATTGAAGACGATGCCGTAGCGTGCCGCCAGCTCGCGCTTGTACGCCTGCTCCAGTCCATGCTGGTCGGGCGGCAGGCTGGGGCCGAGCGGGTTGTAGACCAGGTTCAGCACAAGCTCTGAGTCCGCCTGGCCATAACCGAGCGCGTTGAGCCTGCGCAAGCCCTCCACGCTTTGCCGGAACACGCCCTCGCCCCGTTGGGCATCGACGTTGTCCTCCAGGTAGCACGGCAACGAGGCAATGACCTCGACCCGCTGTGCGGCCAGAAAGTCAGCCAGCCATTCATAGCCCGGCTCGCCCAGGATGGTGAGATTGCAGCGGTCGATGACATGAAGCCCCATCGCCCGCGCTTCGGTCACGAGCCGCCGGAAGTTGGGATTCATCTCCGGCGCGCCGCCGGTGAGGTCCAGCGTGCGCACCCGATGTCGGCGGGCGACCTCGAGCAGCAGCGCCATCGTGTCCCAGCTCATTTCCTCGGTGCGGCGCGGGCTGGCCGCCACGTGGCAGTGCAGACAGGCCTGGTTGCAGCGATAGCCGAGGTTTGCCTGCAGTACTTCGAGACGGCCGCGCGTGAGCGCGGGGAAGTCGGTCTTGACCAACAGGGGGAAGGTATCGCGCATTGCATTGCTCCTGGTCGGTTTCTTCCTTAGTCGGCGAAGCAGGCAAATCCTTACAACAATATTTGCCGGTCGGGACGCCCGAACGAAGATATCGCTATCCCTGCTGCCAACTTTCGCGCATACTGCGCCGCAGCGATATTCAAGTCGTGCAGTTTGTTTGTTGGTTTCTCCGATTCTTTCGGTCGTATTCCCCCAAGTCATACCTCGCTGTCTTGATACTCGCCCCACTCAGGGGGCTTTCCCCATTTTCAGGAGATTCAAGACATGGCAGCAGGTACCGTCAAGTGGTTCAACGATTCCAAGGGTTTTGGCTTCATCACGCCGGAAGCCGGTGGCGATGACCTTTTCGCCCATTTCTCGGCCATCCAGGGCCAGGGCTTCAAGACCCTCACCGAAGGCCAGCGCGTGACCTTCGACGTGACGAACGGCCCCAAGGGTCTGCAGGCGTCCAACATCCGCGCCGCCTAAGCTGCACTGCGGCCTCGCGCTTTCGGCGCAGGTCGTCCAAAGGCCCGACAGACGTCGGGCCTTTTGCTTTCCGGCCCCCGGAACACCTCCGGAGCGGCGTCCTGCCCGCTCACGCCCATCGAACAAGGAAAGCCCGATGTCCCAGCTCATACAGCGAACCGAACTCAAGACCGTCTACTACACGCCGGTCCATTGCCCCTTCTGTGGCGTGCGCGTCATGGGCGCCGACCCGGTCGACGAGACCCGCATCACCGCCTGCTCGCACACGCTCTTCATCGCCCACGACACCGCCTTCGAATATCGATCGGCGCGTCTCGACGAGAATCTCCAGCTCGACGGGATGACGGAGCAGGAAGTCGAGGCACGATGGATGCAGGACGAGCGCGGCATTGATGGATTCACCGACACGGTGAGCGTGGCCGACGCAATCAAGGTCGCCGCCTACGCGCCCAGCCCCTCCGCCTACGGCTCCTACTACGGTTTCGCGCCGATCGAGTAAGCAAGCGCTGTCTGCGAGAGAATCACCCACCTCCTTCCCACTTCCAGAACGAGAGGTCGATTTGCGCAGCCATTTCATCGCACTTTCCGACACGACCAAAGGCCTGCTGGCCGCGCTGGTCGTGGTCATCTGCTGGTCGGGCTTCAACATCGTGTCGCGCTTCGGCAGCACGGCGACCTTCACGCCTTTCGATCTCGCCGCGATGCGCTATGGCGTGTCGGGCACCCTTGCGCTGCCCTTCTTCCTCAAGCTCGTACCGCCGCGGGAGTGGCCGCGTCACGCGGTGCTGGCCCTGGTGGGCGGACTGGGCTACGGCCTGCTGGTGTATTCGGGTTTTGCTTTCGCGCCGAGCGCACACGCAGGCGTGTTCGTGAATGGCGGCATTCCATTCTGGACCGTCGTCATCGTCGCCGTCATGGCGGGCTTTCACGTCGCGCGCCAGACCGTGCTCGCCTTGCTGCTGTCGAGCGCCGGACTCGTGCTGATCGGGTTCCAGAGCCTGTTTGCCGCATCGGCCCAGGACGAATGGATCGGTGACGGACTCTTCCTCGCTGCCGCGCTGAGCTGGGCCATTTTCGGGCTGTTGATGCGACGCTGGCAGATCCGTCCGCAGCTGGGCATCCTCGGCATCGCGAGCTTTTCGCTGCTTGCCTACATGCCGGTCTACCTGCTGTGGCTGCCGGGCAACATCGCCAACGCCGGCTGGGGCGAGATCGGGCTGCAGGCGGTGTACCAGGGCATCATCGCCGCCCTGCTGGCCGCGGGCATGTACAGCTACGCGAACCAGAAGATCGGCGCCTGCCAGGCGTCGATGATGCTCGCGCTGGTGCCCGCGTTCTCCGCGGTCGGCGGCTGGCTGATCCTGGACGAAGCACTGGGCATCAAGACAGTCATCGGCATCGTCGTCGTATCGCTGGGCGCCCTGCTCGGCGCGTCGCCGCCGGGCTCGCTGACGCGTCTTTTTTCCAGGGGATCGCGATGAGCCCCCCTGCTTCCGCTTAAACCAGCCGGGTCGCTGCGATCCTGCTCGATGCAGGTTTGTTCAATGGGGATGCCGGTGGTGGATATCGGGGAAGTGCGGGTGTTTGTGCACCATCGCCTCGTGCCGATGCCAATGTTCGTGGGGCTCGTCGCCGGTCCATGCGAACGCATGCGCGTGCTGATGGTGAGCGTCATGGACATGGCGGTGACGGTGCTCCATCGACTCATGTACGTGTTCATGCTCATGGTGTTCGGTGAGGTGCAGCCACACGCCCCAAGCCATCAGGACGAAAGCGATCCAGAACGCCGTCGAGGTTGACTCGCCCAGAAGCACGACCGAGACCGCCGCACCAATGAAGGGCGCAGTCGAGAAATAGGCGCCGGTGCGCGCCGCGCCCAGTCCGCGCAGCGCCAGCACGAAAAGCGCCAGGCTGATGCCGTAGCCCAGCAGGCCGACGGCCAGCGTTCCGAGCAGCATCGGGCCACCTGGCAGACTCGCCCCGAGCGCGAAGGCCAGCACGACGTTGACCGAGCCCGCCACGGCACCTTTCGCGCCGGCGATGAACAGCGCATCCGAGGCCGAGACACGCCGCGTCAGATTGTTGTCGATGGCCCAGCACAGGCAGGCGACGACGATGGCAAGCGGTCCGACCCCGTCGCGGGTTTCTGCGTCACCACCCGACCAGGACAGGACCACCCCGCCCGCGACGATGGCGAGCATGCCGAGCACGATGCGCCGGCCTGCGCTCTCCTTGAAGACGACCCACGCGATCACGGCGGTCAACACGGCTTCGAGGTTCAGCAGCAACGAGGCCGTCGAGCCACTGGTGCGTGTCAGCCCGAACATCAACGCGAGTGGGCCAAGTACCCCGCCGAAGAAGATTGCCCCGAGCAGCCAGGGCCATTCGCCGTTGGCCAGTCCGGACGGCGTCCAGCCCCGATCCCGCACCAGCCGCACAACGGCCAACCCCAACCCGCTCCCGAGGTACAAGAGTCCCGCGAGCAGCCAGGGCGAAATCTCACCGACCAGCAGCTTGGCGAACGGAGTGCTCGCACCGAACAAGGCCGCTGCGAGCAGCGCGCGGATGACGTAGATGTTGTTCATGGCCTGCACAGGCTGAAGCAGAATCCCAGTCGAAGCAATGACCGAATTTCCGTGGGCGAAAGCCACCGTAACCCAAAAAATGCTTTCCGGAGCATTGAGTTGTGATTAAGATAGTAATTGCTCACTTACTTTTAGGAATAGCCCGTGCCCACCAAGCATCTTCCAGCTGAAACACGTCGAGAGGTGACCGTCGAAGCTGTGGTGGCTCTGGCGGCCGAACGAAACCCCAGCGACATCACCACTGCGGCGATCGCCAGCCACATGAAGCTGACGCAAGGCGCCCTGTTCAGACACTTCCCGACCAAGGACGCGATCTGGGAGGCGGTCATGGGGTGGGTCACCGATCGCCTGCTTGCCCGCGTCGATCGCGCGTCCGCCGCGTGCGCATCGCCCCTCGCCGCCCTGCAGGCGATGTTCGAGGCGCATGTTGACTTCGTGACCGAGCACCCCGGTGTTCCGCGCATGCTGTTCGGCGAACTTCAACGTGCGGAGGCCACGCCTGCCAAACGGGCGGCCCAGACCTTGCTCCAGCGCTACGGCCAGCGTATCCGGGTGCATCTTCAGGCGGGCAAGGCGGCGGGCGAGATCTCGCCGGAACTTGACCTTGATGCAGCAGCTACGCTCTTCGTCGGCACGATCCAGGGCCTGGTCATGCAGTCCCTGATCGCGGGCGACATGGGGCTGATCCGCGATAACGCACCACGGGTTTTCGCCATCTATCTTGCCGGTATCCGGGGCTCGACATGCGCGCACTGAAGCTGCAGGGGCGCACCGTTGCCATGATTGCGATCATCGTGCCGCTCGTGCTCGTGTTCGCCTATGTCGCGATGCGCTCAGGTCCTCTGGCGCCGGTCAAGGTGACGGTGGTGCGCGCACAGGAGGGCACAGTCTCCCCCGCTTTGTTCGGCATCGGCACCGTAGAGGCGCGCCACACCCATCGCATCGGTCCGACCCTGGCAGGCCGGGTCAAACGCGTCGATGTGCATGTCGGCGACCGGGTGAGAGCGGGCCAGCTGATTGGCGAGATGGATGCAGTCGATTTGTCTGATCGCGTCCGTGCCCAAGAGGCTACGCTGAAGCGCGCCCAGGCAGGCATCCGTGAGGCCGAGGCACGCCAAGCCTTTGCCCAGGCGCAAGCGCGGCGCTACGACAAGCTCAGCGCACTGCAAGCCACCAGCGAGGAACTCGCGATCACGCGGCGCCAGGAGCGTGAGATTGCCGAAGCCGGACTCATCGCGGCGCGAGAAGCACTTGCGGGCGCGCAGTCGGAGCGTGCCGCCCTCGTCGCCCAACTGGACAACCTTAAACTCGTTGCGCCAGTCGATGGCGTGGTGACCCTGCGGGAGGCCGAACCGGGCACCACGGTCGTCGCCGGACAGGCGGTGGTGGAATTGATCGATCCCGCAAGCCTCTGGATCAACCTGCGTCTGGACCAGGTCAACGCGGGCGGCCTGGCCAGTGACCTATCCGCCGATATCGTCCTGCGCTCGCGCAGCGCAGAGACGTTGCCGGGGCGTGTGTTGCGGGTGGAACCGAAAGCGGATGCCGTCACCGAGGAACTCCTCGCCAAGGTCGTATTCGAGCATCCGCCCGAACCCATTCCGCCGATAGGCGAACTGGCAGAGGTCACGGTCGCACTGCCCCTCGTGCAGGCCGCCGTAGTGATTCCAAACGCAGCGCTGCGGCGCGAGGCCGGTGAGGTGGGCGTATGGCAGGTGAAGGAAGGACGCTTGCAGTTTGCGCCGCTCAAGTTGGGCGCGACGGATCTCGACGGGCGGGTTCAGGTTCGGGAGGGACTGACGGAGGGGGATGAGATTGTGCTCTACAGCGAGCGAGCACTCAGCCGCGACAGCCGCATTGATGTCGTTCCCTCGCTGCCCGGAGCTGAAAGGTGATCAGCCTTGCCAGCCGCGACATCCTGCACGGGTGGGGGAAATTCGTCTTCACCGGGATTGGCCTGGGTCTGCTGATTGGCGTCACGCTGGTGATGGCAGGCGTGTATCGGGGCATGGTCGATGATGGCAAGGCGCTACTCGACAACAGCGGCGCAGATCTTTGGGTGGTGCAGCGAGATACGCTCGGGCCCTACGCGGAGTCCTCCAGCGTGCATGACGACACCTACCGGGGGCTGCTTGGCCTGCGTGGCGTCGAGCGCGCGGCCAACATCACCTATCTCACCATGCAGGTGCGCAAAGGCACGCAGGACGTGCGTGCGATGGTTGTCGGCATTACGGCCGGGCAACCAGGGCAGGTGCCCGGTTGGCCGCCCTATCTGGTTGCGGGGCGGCAGATCACGCGCGGGCACTACGAAGCGGTGGCCGATATCGCGACCGGCTTCCGGATAGGCGACCGACTCAGCATCCGGCGCAATCAATACACCGTCGTCGGCCTTACCCGGCGCATGGTGTCTTCGTCCGGCGACCCGATGGTGTTCATACCGCTCAAGGACGCGCAGGAGGCGCAGTTCCTGAAGGACAACGACGCCATCTGGCAGAGCCGACGTCGCACCGAGGCCAACCCGGCACTGAACCGTCCCGGGGTGCCCGGCCTGCTCGATGCGGTGCTGGCGTCGCAGAGTACCAACCCTTATGTGAATGCCGTACTCGTCACCCTCGAACCGGGCTACGCGCCTGACGAGGTCGCGGACTCGATCCGGCGTTGGCAGCGGCTTACCGTCTATACCCGGGCACAGATGGAAGACATCCTGGTGGGCAAGCTGATCGCCACCTCGGCCCGACAGATCGGCATGTTCCTCGTCATCCTTGCGGTCGTGAGCGCGGCCATTGTCGCCTTCATCATCTACACGCTGACGATGGACAAGATCCGTGAGATCGCCGTGCTCAAGCTCATCGGCACGCGCAACCGGACGATCGCGGGGATGATCCTGCAGCAGGCGGTGGCGCTCGGACTGATCGGCTTTGTGGTCGGCAAGATTGCCGCCACCTTCTCGGCACCGTTCTTTCCGAAGTATGTCCTGCTCGTGCCCGCCGACACGATTGCCGGCTTTGCGGCGGTGATGATCATCTGCGTGCTCGCCAGCCTGGTATCGATTCGGCTTGCGTTACGGGTCGATCCGGCCGAAGCGATCGGGGGTTGAGATGAGCATCCATGCAGGCAGAGGTATCCGCATCGAAGGTCTGGTCAAGCGCTACGGGCACGGCGATACGGCTGTCGATGCGCTCAAAGGTGTGAACATGCATGTCGCGCCGGGCGAAGTGGTCGGCCTGATCGGCCCCTCTGGCTCCGGCAAGAGCACCCTGCTGAAATGCCTTGGTGCCGTTATCGACCCCACTGCCGGACGGATGACGCTTGGTGATGAGTCAATCTTCGACAACGGCTGGAAGGTGCGCGACCTGCGCGCCCTTCGACGGGACAAGATCGGCTTCGTGTTCCAGGCCCCGTACCTGATTCCCTTCCTGAATGTGACGGACAACGTCGCCTTGCTGCCGATGCTCGCCGGCATACCCAACGCGGCAGCGCGCGCGCAGGCATTGGCGCTACTGACCGCGCTCGACATCCAGCACCGCGCCGAGGCGATGCCGTCCCAGTTGTCGGGCGGGGAACAACAGCGGGTCGCGATCGCACGCGGTCTGGTCAACCGCCCGCCGGTGATCCTCGCCGATGAGCCGACGGCACCGCTCGATAGCGCCCGAGCGATGGCGGTGGTCCGCATCCTGAATGACATGGCCTCCCAATTTCAGACCGCCATCATCGTAGTGACGCATGACGAGAAGATCATCCCGACCTTCAAGCGGATCTATCACATACGCGACGGGGTGACGCACGAAGAGGCGGGAGAAGGTCGCAGTCTCAGCGCCTGAGACCAGTCATTCACATCGGCAACCTGTCAACAAACAGGTCGAGTCGAAATACGGTACGGCGGGGGTTTGAATCGCCCCGGGTTTTGAGGAGGCTCCAACTCTTGAGAAGATGGAGCCATGAACAAATCATCGAAGTTTTCACCGGAAGTGCGTGAGCGCGCTGTGCGCATGGTGCAGGAACACCGAGGCGAGTACCCCTCGCTGTGGGCGGCGATTGAATCGATCGCCCCCAAGATTGGCTGCGTGCCGCAGACCCTGCATGACTGGGTCAAGCGCGAGGAGATTGACGGTGGCCAGCGCGATGGGCTGACGAACAGTGAGCGCGAGCGCCTCAAACAACTGGAGCGAGAGAACAAGGAGTTGCGCCGTGCCAACGACATCCTCAAGGCAGCGAGCGCGTTTTTCGCCCAGGCGGAGCTCGACCGCCGTTTGAAGAGCTGAAGCGCTTCATCGACCAACACCGTCACAGGTTCGGGGTCGAGCCCATCTGCCGGGTTTTGCAGATGGCCCCGTCCTGTTACTGG
>NZ_NOIH01000008.1 GCF_002245655.1 Thauera propionica
GGCTGGCGCGTCAGTCGCACCATGCAGACCGATTTCGTCCTCGACGCGCTGGAGCAGGCTTTGTACGAACGGCGGCCCGATGCCAACGGCTTGGTTCATCACTCGGACCGAGGCGCTCAGTACCTGTCCATCCGCTACTCCGAGCGGCTGGCCGAGGCCGGCGTGAAACCGTCGGTGGGCAGTCGTGGCGACAGCTACGACAACGCACTGGCCGAGACCATCAACGGCTTGTACAAGACTGAGCTGATTCACCGCCGCGCGCCCTGGAAGAGCAGGGAATCGGTGGAGTTGGCCACCCTGCAATGGGTGCACTGGTTCAACCACACCCGACTGCTCGAGCCAATTGGTTATATTCCACCGGCCGAAGCTGAGGCAAACTACTTCCGGCAACTCGCCGAGAAGACAGAGACCGCAGTTTTAACTTAAACCAACCGGCCTCCTCGAAACCCGGGGCGATTCAGGACGCCTTATCTGACGGGGTACGAGCCGATTCGTAACGGCCAGGGTCAGGTGATCGGCGCGTGGTACGTCGGTTACAAGGTTGACATGGAGCCCGTGCAGAAGGTGGTCGAGGGAAGCCGCATTCTCGACTATGGTTTCGTGGCAGTGATCGATAGCAAGGACAAGATCCGGTTCCGGTCGGGGCATGTCACCGACGATCAAGTTGTTGATTATCTCGCTGACGGCGACAAGTGGGGGGTGACGCGGGCCGGGTTTCCCACATGGGGGTTTTCGGTGGTTGGCGTCTACTCGATCGATGAAGTCGATCGTATCGCGCGCAACAGAATGATCTGGATCATGGCTGGAGGGGCGGTGGCCTGCCTGCTGCTGATCGTGATGATCAACGTGATGTTGCGGAAGATGGTGCTGGCCCCCCTCGGTGGAGAGCCGGAAGCTGCGGCGGATGCTGCACTCAGGATCGCAGCTGGCGACCTGACCGTGCCGATCAAGACGGCTGAGCGTGACGAGCGCAGCATGATGAGTGCGATGCAACGCATGCAGGAGGGATTGCGAGGCATGGTGAGCAGCATTCACGAGGGCTCGGCCGCGCTGAGCAGTGCTTCGCGCAATCTGGTGACGATGTCAGACAAGGTGTCGGATGGCGTGTCGCAGCAGCACGACGCGACGTCGTCGATCGCGGCCACGCTCGAGGAGATCACGGTCAGCATTCGCCAGGTCTCCGACAGCGCTGGGACTGCGAGTGGCCTCGCGCGAGATGCGGGGGAACTTGCAGCGCAAGGCAGTGCCGCGGTGAGCGAGACGGTGCAGGACATGCAGTCCAGCGCGGCCTCGGTCAATCGGTCCGCTGGCCTCGTCGAGCGGATGGACGAAGGCTCCAAGCAGATTACTGCGATCGTCGAAGTGATCAAGGACATTGCCGACCAGACCAATCTGTTGGCGCTGAATGCGGCGATTGAGGCTGCACGCGCCGGTGAGGCCGGGCGCGGCTTTGCTGTCGTTGCGGATGAAGTGCGCAAGTTGGCGGAGCGGACCGCGACCTCGACGAGGGAGATCACGGACATGATCACCGAGATCCAGCGCAGTACTTCTGCAGCAATTGGCGGCATCGAGGAGGGGGCGGTGCTGGTGAATGCCAGCGTAGACAAAGCCGTCACTGCGGGCGAGGGCATGGGTCGCATCAATGAGGCAACGCGCCAGGTCGTTGAAGCCGTGCGTGAGATTTCCGAGGCGCTCGAGTCGCAGTCCGAGGCCAGCGAATTCATCGCGCGCAATGTCGAGCAGGTGAGTGCAATGAACGAAGTGAACACGACCGCCGTGGGCGAGGTGGTGGCCGATGCGCGTAGATTGCAGGAACTGGCCGTCCGCCTCGACAGCGTGGTGAGTCGCTTCAAGGTGTGAACTCCTGCGCTATTCTTGCGCCGCACCGGGGCGGCTGGCTTGGTGCGGAAGCATGGAGGTCGGGGTTTGGAAGCCGGCTCGGGGCTGGGTGGCGGCTCGGGTTATAATTCGCGGCTAATCATCCGGCCGCAGCGGTGGCCGCTCGCCCTCAGACCCTGTCTCCGAAGAACATGACCTCGATCCTCAAGCTGCGCGGCAATGCCGCGCTGTCCGCCTCCCGTCTCGAACGTCTTTCGCGTGCCGTTGCCGAGGTCCAGCCCAAGCTCAACGCCATCGCGGCCGAGTACTGGTACTTTGTCGAGGTTTCGGCGCCGTTGTCGGCTGACGAACAGGGGCGCCTGGTCGACCTGATCGACGCGCGGCCTGCCACGGCGACGCTGCCCGTCGGCACGCTGTGTGTTGTGGTGCCGCGCCTGGGCACGATCTCGCCGTGGTCGTCCAAGGCCACGGACATTGCCCACCAGTGCGGGTTCGACAAGATCGTGCGCGTCGAGCGCGGCATCGCCTACACGATCGATGCACGCGGGGTGGAGGGTAACGCTGCGCTGCTGCAACTGCTGCACGACCGCATGACGGAGTCGGTGCTCGACACGATCGACGCGGCCGAAGCCCTGTTCCACCACTATGAACCGCAGCCGCTCACGACCGTAGACATCCTGTCCGGTGGTCGCGCCGCGCTGGAGAAGGCCAACGGCGAACTGGGTCTTGCGCTGTCCGAGGACGAGATCGACTATTTGGTCGAGAACTTCGGTCGCATGGGACGCAACCCGACCGACGTCGAGCTGATGATGTTCGCGCAGGCCAACTCCGAGCACTGCCGGCACAAGATCTTCAATGCCGAATGGGTGATCGACGCGCGGCCGATGGAGAAGTCCCTGTTCGGCATGATCAAGGACACCCACAAGGCCCACCCCGAGGGCACGGTGGTGGCCTATTCCGACAATGCCTCGGTGATCGAAGGCGCGCGCATCGCCCGCCTGTACCCGGACGCCGACGGCGCCTTCCGCTACCACGACGAGGACACCCACATCCTCGCCAAGGTCGAGACCCACAACCACCCGACTGCGATCTCGCCTTTCCCTGGCGCCGCGACGGGTGCCGGCGGCGAGATTCGCGACGAGGGGGCGACCGGGCGCGGTTCGCGTCCCAAGGCCGGACTGGCCGGTTTCACGGTTTCCAACCTGAACATCCCCGATTTCGGCCAGCCTTGGGAGAAGCCCTATGGCAAGCCGGAGCGTATCGCTTCCGCACTCGACATCATGATCGAGGGGCCGATCGGTGCGGCCGCATTCAACAACGAGTTCGGCCGTCCGAACCTGGCCGGTTACTTCCGCACCTTCGAGCAGGAAGTGCAGGGTGAAGTGCGCGGCTACCACAAGCCCATCATGATCGCCGGTGGCCTCGGCAGCATCCAGGCACAGCAGTCCGAGAAGCCGACCTTCCCGCCGGGCACGCTGCTGATCCAGCTTGGCGGGCCGGGCATGCTGATCGGGCTCGGTGGTGGCGCGGCCTCGTCGATGGCGACTGGCACCAACACCGCCGACCTCGACTTCGCCTCGGTGCAGCGCGGCAACCCCGAGATCCAGCGTCGCTGCCAGGAAGTCATCGACGCCTGCTGGCAGCAGGGTGACAAGAACCCGATCATCGCCATCCACGACGTCGGCGCCGGTGGCCTGTCGAATGCGATGCCGGAGCTGGCCGACCACGCCGGCCTCGGCGCGCATTTCGAGCTGCGCGAGGTGCACATCGAGGAGCCGGGCATGAGCCCGCGCGAGATCTGGTCGAACGAATCGCAGGAGCGCTACGTGCTCGCGATCGCGCCCGAGAGTCTGCCGATGTTCCAGGCCTTCTGCGAACGCGAGCGCTGCCCGTTCGCGGTGCTCGGCACCGCTACGGCTGACGGTCACCTCACTGTTTCCGACCGCCACTTCGGCAACAAGCCGGTGGACATGGACATGAAGGTGCTGCTCGGCAAGCCGCCGAAGATGACGCGCAACGTATCGCGTCGCGCGGTGCACCTGCCGCCCTTCGATACGACCGACCTCGATCTGAAGGAAGCGGGCATGCGGGTGTTGCGCATGCCGGCGGTGGCGAGCAAAAGCTTCCTGATCACCATTGGCGACCGCTCGGTCGGCGGCCTGACCGCGCGCGACCAGTTCGTCGGTCCCTGGCAAGTGCCGGTGGCCGACGTCGCCGTGACCGCGATGAGCTTCCACGGCTACCGCGGCGAAGCCTTCGCCATGGGCGAGCGCACGCCGCTGGCCTGCGTCGATGCGCCGGCCTCGGGCCGCATGGCGATCGGCGAGGCGATCACCAACATCGCGGCGGCCGATATCGAAAAGCTGGGCGACGTGAAGCTGTCCGCCAACTGGATGGCCGCTGCCGGTCATCGTGGTGAGGATGCGAAGCTGTACGACACGGTGAAGGCCGTTTCGGACTTCTGCGTGACCGCTGGCCTGTCGATTCCTGTCGGCAAGGACTCGCTGTCGATGCGCACCGCGTGGCAGGACGATGGGCAGGACAAGCAGGTCGTTGCCCCGCTGTCCTTGATCGCCACCGCTTTCGCCCCGGTGCAGGACATCCGCAACACGCTGACGCCGCAACTCCAGTTTCCCGAGGGCGTCGAGACCGAACTGCTGCTGATCGATCTGGGCAATGGCAAGAATCGGCTCGGCGGCTCGGTCTTTGCACAGGCCTTCAACTCGGTGGGCGAACATGCGCCCGACGTCGATCCGGCGCAGCTCAAGGCCTTCTTCGAGTCGGTGCAGCAGTTGCGCCGCGACGGCCTGCTGCTGGCCTACCACGATCGTTCGGACGGCGGCCTCTTCGCTGCCGTGTGCGAGATGGCGTTTGCCGCGAAGTGCGGCCTGTCGTTGGTGCTCGACACAGTCTGCTACGACCCCTACATGAACGACGTCGACGGCCTCGAGAAGAAACCCGACACCCTGAAGGGCCGTTTCGGTGACCGGCTGTTTGCCGGCCTGTTCGCCGAAGAACTGGGTGCAGTCATCCAGATCCGGCGTGACGATCGCGCGCGCGTCACCGAGCTGCTGCGTGCCGCTCAGCTGAGCTACCACTTCATCGGCGAGCCCAACGACAAGGACGAGATCCGCCTGCGTCGCAATGCCAAGCTCGTGTTCGGCGCGAGCCGTGTCGAGCTGCTGCAGGCCTGGTCGGAAACCAGCTATCGCATTGCCAAGCTGCGCGACGACCCCGCGTCGGTGCAGGAGGAGTTCGACGGCCTCGCCGATGCGACCGACCCCGGCCGCTCGGTGTCCCTGAGCTTCGACGTCAAGGACGACGTCGCTGCGCCCTTCATCGCGTCCGGCGTGCGGCCCAAGGTCGTGGTGCTGCGCGAGCAGGGTGTGAACTCGCAGTTCGAAATGGCGGCGGCTTTCGAGCGCGCCGGTTTCACGCCGGTCGATGTGCACATGTCCGACCTTCAGGCCGGCCGTGTCGATCTCGCCGATTTTCACGGCCTGGCGGCTTGCGGTGGATTCTCGTACGGCGACGTGCTCGGCGCAGGGCAGGGCTGGGCGAAGTCCATCCTGTTCAACAGCCGCCTGCGTGACGAGTTCGAGGCCTTCTTCCGTCGCAGCGACACCTTTGCGCTTGGTGTCTGCAACGGCTGCCAGATGATGGCCCACCTCGCGCCGATCATCCCCGGCGCAGAAGCCTGGCCGACCTTCCATCGCAACCGCAGCGAGCAGTTCGAGGCGCGCTTTGCGATGGTGGAAGTGACGGACAGCCCGTCCATCCTGCTGCGGGGCATGGCGGGCAGCCGCATACCGATCGTCGTAAGTCACGGCGAGGGCCAGGCGGTGTTCGCGAACGAGCAGGATCGCACGAAGGCTCTCCTTGCATTGCGTTATATTGATCACCATGGCATGCCGACCGAGCGTTACCCCCTGAATCCGAACGGTTCGGCTGGCGGCGTGACGGGCTTCACGACGGCGGATGGGCGCTTCACGATCATGATGCCCCACCCCGAGCGCACGGCCCGCACCCTGCAGATGTCGTGGGCGCCGCAATGGCTGATCAAGGAAAGCCCCGATGCCTCGCCGTGGTTGCGCATGTTCCGCAACGCACGCGTGTGGCTGGGTTGAGGCAGTACCGAGGGCAGTTCTGAGCGCCGGTGCGCCTGTTAAGGGCGACCGGCGCGGAATTCCGTTTCCTGCCTCGATCGTGTGGATGATTGCGCGAACCTGACAGGTTCGAACACGGAGTTCCGGATTGCTGAGCACGATTCCGACGCGGGACCTGAAGATCGGCATGTTCGTCGCGGAGCTAGACCGGCCGTGGCTGGGAACGCCGTTCCTGATTCAGGGCTTCCTCATCGAGAACGAGGAGCAGATCGTCGCGTTGCAGGCGTGTTGTCGAAGCGTGATGGTCGACCGCAGCCTGTCGATCGGAGATCAGTATCGTGCGCCCGTTGTCGATGAGGGAGAGGCGCCGCCGGAGGCGCACACCAGTCCGCGGATCCATCCCGGCGAAATGGAGTGTCGCGCCGAGGCCGAGCGCTTCCTGAAGGTCACGCGCAGCTTCAAGGGCAGGATCCACACGCGTCGCCATCCAACGGTCCCGCGACTGAGCCCGGTTGACGGCCGCAGCCGGCTCGACTCCGAGCTGCGCTATTCGGCCCCGATCTTTGACGACGTCTATCGCGCTCTCCGGGAAACACAGCGGGCCATCGAAGCGGGCGGGTCGGTCGACGTCGACCGCGTCGAGGGCCTGGTTGGCGAGATGGCTGCGGGCGTCGAGCGCAACCCGGACGCCCTAATGTGGCTGACACGCCTCAAGCGCACCGACCAATACACCTACGACCACGCGGTGAACGCCTCCGTTCATCTGATGGTGTTCGCCCGATTCGTCGGCATGGACGCGAACCTCGTGCGCAAGCTCGGCCTGGCGGGCCTGCTGCAGGACATCGGCAAGGTGCAGATCGACTATGAGATCCTGGCCAAGGCCGGACCTCTGGACGAGCGCGAGTTCGAGCATGTGCGGGCGCATGTCTCGCATACGCTCGAGATGCTGAACAGGCGAGACGGCTTCGATCCAGAGGTGCTCAGCATCATCGCGGCACATCACGAGCGTTTCGATGGCACCGGTTATCCGCGGGGCTTGAAGGGGGAGCGCATTGCGCTTGGCGCGGAGATGGCGGGCCTCGTCGATACCTACTGCGCGATGACGCGCGACCGGGTGTACTGTGCGGCAGTGTCGAGTCAGCGCGCGATGGAAGAGCTGAACCGCTTGCGCAACACCCGCTTTCGCGACGCATTGGTCGACCAGTTTCTGCAATGCATCGGGCTCTATCCGATCGGCACGCTGGTCGAGCTCAACTCCGGCGAGGTTGCCGTGGTGATCCAGCAGAATCAGGTGCGGCGCCTGCAGCCGCGGGTACTCGTGCTGCTGGCACCCGACAAGTCGGTGGAGCGCTTCGCGCGTACGCTCGACCTGTTGATGTTGCCGCAGACGCCGGCCGGGGAAGCCTACCGTATCCTACGGGCGTTGCCGCCTAATGCGTACGGGATCGATCCGAACGATTTTTACCTGGGTTGACGAGATGGAGCATGGAACGCCGCTCGGCCTGCTGTCAGCCCTGACTGAAATCTCGGGGCGGATGGTGAAGGCGCACGCTAGCGGAACCGGGGTCGGCGTGCTCTGTATCACCCTGCAGCCCGATGCCGCGCTCTGTCGCCTGTCGCTGGAGCACGGCCACAAGCTTGAGGCCGAGGTTGCAGCGCGCCTGAGGCGTCTGCTGCGCAAGCAAGACATGCTGTTCAGCGGTGAGCGGCGCGAGTGGCTGGTCGTGCTGCCTGGCCTGCCGAGCTCGGCCGTGCTGACGCTGGCGATGATGAAGATCGGCCAGACCTTCAGCGAGCATCCGGTCGCCCTGGAGGGGCTCGAGATCGAGGTGCCGGTTGTCTGTGGCGCGTCGATGGCGCCCGAGCATGGCGAGAACCCGCTGCACCTGGTTCAGTCGGCGCGTATCGCAGCGCTTGTGGCGGCGCAGGCGAACCTTGGTGGGCAGATCTACGATCCGGGGATGGAGCAGGTTTCGCCCCGCTTGGCGCAACTGGAGCGCGAACTGCGGGCGTGTTTCGCGGGTGACAACAGGCTCGAACTGCACCTGCAGCCCAAGGTGCGCCCGCAGGTGGGCAACTGCGATGCCGCAGAGGGGCTGCTTCGCTGGCAACGCATGCCGGGCGATTGGGTGCCCGCGCCGGTCATCATCAGCCTCATCGACCGCATGGGCATGCGTCATCTCTTCAACCGCTGGCTGTTCCAGAGGGCGGCGCATACGCTCCACCTGCTGCGCGAGGCGAGGGCGGAGATCACCCTGTCGATCAATTTGTCGGCGTCGGATCTGTACGATGCCGAGGTGCCGGACCTGATCGGCCAGGCGCTGGCAACCTGGGGCATCGAGGCCCGACACCTGTGCCTCGAGATTACCGAGACCGGCATGATCGAGGAGCGCAACGGCGAGGGGGTGGCGGATGTCTTGCGCCGCCTGCGGGCACAGGGGATCAGCCTTTCGATCGACGATTTCGGCACCGGTTTCTCGAGCATGAGCCGCCTCCAGCGGTTGTCGGTCCAGGAGGTCAAGATCGATCGTAGTTTCATCCAGGACATCGTCCGCTCCGAGAAGGACAGGGAGATTGCGGCATCGATCATCGAACTGTCGCACCGGCTCGCGATCTCGGTCACGGCCGAAGGCGTCGAGGACGAGCCGACCGCGGCGATCCTGACGGCACTCGGCTGCGATCACCTGCAGGGCTACCTGTTCGCCCGGGCCATGCCGGTTGGCGACTTCGTGGCCTGGCTTGGCCTGCCACGAAGCGGTAGGACGGTTGCCGTGCCGGGCGCCACTCCTGACGAGGATCAAGTTCAGCACACGACGTTCAGGTAAAATCCGCCGCACGTCATTCCCCCTCTTGTGCCGACGCTGCCCATGCTCCGCTTCCGCAAACGCCTTCACGCCTGGCTCGCGATTTTCGCGATGCTGATCGGTGCGCTGGCGCCGAGCGTGAGTCGCGCGATGGCTTCGGGTGAGCAGGCGCTGCTGCTGGACATCTGTTCGGCGAGTGGTGTTCATCAGATTGTCCTGACCGGCGCCGAGGCGGATCTGTACGCCGGTCTGGGTCTGCCCGGTGCCGGAGACGCTGATGGAGAGTCGTCCGACCTCTCCTTCTCGGCCTGCCCGTATTGCTTCACCCATGCCGGCAGCGTAGGGCTGCCAGGATTCGAGGCGACGCCCTCGATCACCCTCGCAACCGGGGCGGATCTACTTCCGCCGCTCTTCCTCTCCGCGCCACGTACGCTCTTCGCGTGGTCGCCATCCCACCCGCGCGCACCGCCCGCGTTCCTCTGAACGATCTGCCGGTTCGGGATGTTCCCCCGCACCGAACGGATTCGAATCTGCTCAAGCCGTTCCGCCGTCAGCCCTGATGGCACACCGACTTTCATCAGTATCGTTCGAGGATTCTCACCATGAAAAAGCTCGCTATCGCCCTTGCCTTCACGCTGGGTTCCCTGCCGGCATTCGCCGATGTCACCGTGGCCGAAGCCTGGGTGCGTGCCACCGTCCCGCAGCAGAAGGCCACTGGCGCCTTCATGAAGCTCACCTCCGACCGCGATGCGCGGCTCGTGTCCGCGGCCTCGCCAGTGGCGGGTGTGGTCGAGATCCACGAGATGGTCATGGACGGCAACGTCATGAAGATGAACGCCATTCCGGGCCTTGATCTGCCTGCGGGCAAGACCATCGAGCTCAAGCCCGGCGGCTACCACGTAATGCTGATGGACTTGAAACAGCAGGTGAAGGATGGCGAGGAAGTGCCGGTGAGCATCGTTGTCGAGGCCGCCGATGGCGCGCGCGAGACGATCGAACTCAAGGCGCCTGCACGCCCGCTGAACGCCGCGGCGGGCGGTATGCAGATGCAGCACGGCAAGCACTGAGCCGTCTCACCTGATCCAGGGGTGATGCGCCGCTAGCGTCGGCCTCATCCCGATTCCCTTCATTCGGATACAGCAGAGTCTGCTGCCGCACGGCAGCGGGACGGGCTTGTCTCGCCCGTGTCCCGTGATCACCGCGTTGCAGTTTGGCTGTCTCCTGCATTTCGAGAAAAGCACATGAATTCCACTTTCCGACGCCTTCCTGTCGCCGTCGCAGTTTCTCTGGCCTTGCCCTGGCTTGCCCATGCCCAGGAGACAACACTGGGCAAGATCGTCGTTACCGGAACGGTTAGCGCTGTGAATCCGGCCGAGGTAACCCCCCGAACCGTTGATGCGCTGAAGCCCGCCACGAGCGACACTGCCACCCTGATGCGGGATGTTCCGGGCGTGAGCGGCTATGGGGCGGGTGGTGTGTCCAGCCTGCCCGTGATCCGCGGTCTCGCCGACGATCGGATCCGGATAAAGGTCGATGGCATGGACCTGATTGCGGCCTGTCCCAACCACATGAACCCGGCACTGTCCTATCTCGACCCGTCCAACGTCGGCCTGCTCGAGATTTATCCCGGGGTGTCGCCGGTGAGCGTCGGCGGCGACAGCATCGCTGGCACGATCGTCGCCGAATCGAAAGCGCCCGTCTTTGCTGAGTCGGGGCAGGGTACCCTGACCAGCGGTGAGATCGGCGCCTTCTATCGAAGCAACGGCAACGCAAAGGGTGGTAACGTCGCGGCGACATTCTCGACCGAGTCCTTCAGTGTGAGCTACGCTGGTTCGACTGCCGAGAGTGACAACTACGATGCGGCGCGCAAGTTCAAGACGCTGGCCGCGACTGGCCGTGCCGGCCACACCTTGCCACTCGACGAGGTCGGATCGACCGCCTACAAGAGCCGCAATCACGAACTCGGGTTTGCGTTCAAGGGCGGCGACCATCTCGTGGAGGCCAAGCTTGGCCTTCAGGACATCCCCTACGAGTTGTGGCCGAACCAGCGCATGGACATGCTCGACAATGACCAGAAGCGTGTCAATCTGCGCTATCAGGGGCAGTTCGACTGGGGGGCGCTTGAGGCGCGCGCATATCGCGAGAAGGTCGAGCACTTCATGGATTTCGGCGCGGACAAGCGATTCTGGTACGGCAATGGCGCGCCACCGACCGGGTCCGGCGGGCCGGCAGCGCTCAATGGTACGCCTTGTGCGCCGATCAGCCCGACGTGCGCAGCCGGCATGCCGATGAATACCGAGAGCAAGAACACCGGGCTAGCCCTCAAGGGCGACATCCGGCTATCGGGGGAGGATCTTCTCAAGATCGGAGCCGAACTCCAGCGCTATCGCCTCGACGACTGGTGGCCTGCGTCAGGGGCTGGCATGTCGCCGAACACGTTCTGGAACATCAATGACGGCGAGCGCGACCGCAACGCGCTGTTCGGAGAATGGGAAGGGAAGCTCGGCGCACAGTGGCTGGCAGTTGCCGGTGTTCGTTTTGAGCGCGTCCGGACTGATGCTGGTCCCGTTCAGGCGTACAACAATGCCGCTGCCCCGGCCACGACGCTCGTGCCCGCGTTCAACAACCGAGACCGAGAGCGCACCGACAACAACTGGGATTGGAGTCTGCTCGCCAAGTACACCGTCGACGAGAGCCTCGACGTCGAGTTCGGCCTTGCGCGCAAAGTCCGGTCGCCCAGCCTCTACGAGCGTTATAGCTGGTACAGCCGCGGCATGGAAATGCTGATGATCAACTGGTTCGGTGATGGCAACGGCTATATCGGCGATGTCGACCTTGAGCCCGAAAAAGCCCATACGCTGTCGGCAACTTTCGACTGGCATGCCGCCGACCGCAGTTGGGAGCTGAAGGCAACGCCGTACTACTCGCGCGTCAGCGACTACATCGACGCGGCCCGTTGCCCGACGAGCCTGGGCGGTGCGTGCTCCGCCGCGAATCTGACGGCGACGAACAGCTTCGTGTATCTGCAGTTGGCCAACCAATCGGCCCGTCTTTACGGGATCGACATTTCGGGACGCATGCCACTGGGACGAAACGCACTTGGCGAGTTCGGGCTCAAGGGCCTGCTGAGCTACACCAATGGCAAGAACCGGGACACCGGAGATGACCTATACAACATCACGCCGCTCAACGCCAAATTGACGCTCACGCATCAATATCGTGGCTGGGATAACGCACTGGAACTGGTGATGGTGAAGGCAAAGCGTGACGTTTCCGAGGTCCGGAACGAGGTCGAAACGCCGGGCTACAACCTGATCAACCTGCGCACGAGCTATTCTTGGAAGCAGGTCCGCGTGGACTTTGGCGTAGAGAACCTGTTCGACAAGTTCTACTATCTGCCGCTGGGTGGGGCCTATCTGGGTCAGGGGACCACGATGACCGCGAACCCGGTTGGCGCGGTGCCGCGCTGGGGTAATGCCGTGCCGGGAGCGGGTCGCTCGATCTACGCTGGCGTGAACTTCAAGTTCTGAGCGGTTGCGCCAGACGAAGAAAAGCCCCGCCGAATCCGGCGGGGCTTTTTCTATCTGCTGCAGCCCTTGTCGGGGCGCTTACATGCCCTGGTAGATCGGCCCTTCGCCGCCCTGCGGGACGACCCAGTTGATGTTCTGCGTCGGGTCCTTGATGTCGCAGGTCTTGCAGTGCACGCAGTTCTGCGCGTTGATCTGCAGACGCGGGCCGGCCTCTTCGTGCACGATCTCGTACACCCCGGCCGGGCAGTAGCGCTGCTCGGGCGCGTCGTAGCGTGCGAGGTTGATCGCGATCGGCGTGCCCGCGTCCTTCAACTGCAGGTGACAGGGCTGCTCTTCCTCGTGGTTGGTGTTCGACAGGAACACCGACGAGAGGCGGTCGAAGGTGAGGACGCCGTCGGGCTTCGGGTAGTCGATCTTCGCGCACTCGGCCGCCGGTTTGAGCGCGGTGTGGTCGGCCGTGTTGTGCAGCGTCCAGGGCACCTTGCCCTTGAACAGCACCTGGTCGATGCCGAAGAGCAGCGAGCCGACGTACAGGCCCTTCTTCATGTAGGGCTTGAAGTTGCGCGTCTTGTGCAGTTCGGCATACAGCCACGATTCGCGGAAGGCCGCCGGGTAGGCGGTCAGGGCGTCGCGCTGGCGCTGCTGCTCGAGCGCCTCGAAGGCGGCCTCGGCCGCGAGCATGCCCGACTTGATCGCGGCGTGGCTGCCCTTGATGCGTGCGGCGTTGAGGAATCCGGCGTCGTCGCCGATCAGGCCGCCGCCCGGGAAGATCAGCCGCGGCAGGCTCTGCAGGCCGCCGGCGGCAATCGCGCGCGCGCCGTAGGCCAGGCGCTTGCCGCCGTCGAGATACTTGCGGATCTCGGGGTGGGTCTTGTAGCGCTGCATCTCCTCGAAGGGCGACAGATGCGGGTTGCTGTAGTTGAGCCCGACCACGTAGCCCACCGCCACCAGGTTGTCCTCGAGGTGATAGACGAAGCCGCCGCCATAGGTGGCGTTGTCCATCGGCCAGCCGGCGGTGTGCACCACCAGGCCCGGGCGATGGTTCTCGGGCTTGACCTCCCACAGCTCCTTGATGCCGATGCCGTAGGTCTGCGGGTCGGCGCCGTCGCGCAGCTTGTACTGGGCCTCAAGCTGCTTGCCCAGGTGGCCACGACAGCCTTCGGCGAACAGCGTGTACTTGGCGTGCAGTTCCATGCCCGGCTGGTGGTGCGGGCCCGGCGTGCCGTCGCGGTTCAGGCCCATGTCGCCGGTGGCGACGCCCTTCACCGCGCCGGCCTCGTCGAACAGGATCTCGGCCCCGGCAAAGCCCGGATAGACCTCCACGCCCAGCGCCTCGGCCTGCTCGCCGAGCCACTTCACGACGTTGCCCAGGCGTACGATGTAGTTGCCGTGGTTCACGAAGCAGTCCGGCAGCAGGCCGTTGGGGGCCTGGCGCGCGCCGGTCTCGGTCAGGAACAGCACCTTGTCCTCGGTCACCGCGGTCTTGAGCGGAGCGCCCTGTTCCTTCCAGTCGGGGATCAGCTCGGTGAGCGCCTTCGGGTCCATCACCGCGCCCGACAGGATGTGGGCACCGATCTCGGCCGCCTTCTCGATCAGGCACACCGAGATCTCCTGGCCCTTTTCGGCAGCCAGCTGCTTCAAGCGGATCGCCGCCGACAGCCCCGCGGGGCCGCCGCCGACGATCAGCACGTCGAATTCCATCGATTCGCGTTCCATCCTGTTCTCCTGTTCCCGACGGTGTGATTCTTTGTTAGAGCCTTAGAATGGCTCAGTTTAAACGGTCGCGGGCCTCCGGCGCCGGCCGTGCACAACATACGGGTGCGTATGTTACATTAGCCCGCCAAACAAACAATAGGAGACAAGCGCATGAAAGAAGGGGCAAAACTCATCCACACCACGCGCATGGCGGTGCGCTGGGGCGACATGGACGCCTACGGCCACGTCAACAACACGGTGTACTTCCGCTACTTCGAGCAGGCCCGCTGCGAATGGCTCGAGCAGATGGGCTTCCGCGTCAGCCCGGAAGAGCCGACCGGGCCGGTGATCATCAATGCCAGCTGCACCTTCCTGTCCCCGGTGAATTATCCTGCGACCGTCGTGATCAAGATGTACGCGGGTGAGCCCGGGCGCACGAGCGTGATGACGTGGTACGAGCTGTTCGTCGAGGGCGATGACAAGCTCTATGCCGAAGGAGCGGCGAAGACGGTATGGATGGACATGCGTTCGGGCAAGTCGGCGCCATTGCCCGATGCCGTTCGCGCGCTGTTCGACAACGCGGCCGGCTGAGCCGGTCGTCGCGGGCAATAACAACAAGACTGCAGCCCCGCATCCACATACAGAACCTTCGATTGATGGTGAGGAGACATCGTGAATCTTTCTGATAACGCGCCTTTGTGGGCGCCTTCCGCCGAGCGAATCGCCTCGGCCAACGTCACCGCCTTCCGCCTGGCGGCGGAGCAGCGCTGGGGCGTCGCGCTGCCCGACTACGACGCGCTGTATGCCTGGTCGGTGGCGCACCCCGAGCAGTTCTGGGTGAGCGTGTGGGAGGGCGATGGCATGCGCGACGGCGTCATCGGTACGCGCGGCGATCGCGTGCTGGTCGATGGCGACAGGATGCCGGGAGCGAAGTGGTTCCCGGACGCGCGGCTCAACTTCGCGCAGAACCTGCTGCGCTCGCGCGATGCGTCCGACGCGGTTGTGTTCTGGGGCGAGGACCGGGTCAAGAACCGCATGAGCCACGGCGAGCTGTATCGAGCCGTTGCCCACTTCGCCGCGGCGCTCAAGGAGCAGGGCGTGGTCGCCGGCGATCGCGTGGCCGCGTACATGCCCAACATGCCCGAGACGCTCGTTGCCATGCTGGCGGCGGCGAGCCTCGGCGCCATCTTCACCTCGGCTTCGCCGGATTTCGGCGTGCAGGGCGTGCTCGACCGCTTCGGCCAGACCGAGCCCAAGGTGCTGGTGGCCTGCGATGGTTACTACTACGGTGGCAAGACCATCGACGTCCTCGACAAGCTCGGCGAGATCGTCGGCCAGCTGCCCTCGGTCAAGCGCGTGGTCGTCGTGCCCTATGTGCATCAGGCGCACGACCTGTCGCACGTGCCGCATGCCCGCCTGTATGCCGATTTCGTCAAGCCCTTCGCTCACATCGACGACATCGCGTTCGCGCAGCTGCCCTTCGACCATCCGCTCTACATCATGTACTCGTCGGGCACCACCGGCGTGCCCAAGTGCATCGTGCATTGCGCCGGTGGCGCGCTGCTGCAGCACCTGAAAGAGCACCGCCTGCATGGCGACGTGAAGCCGGGCGACCGCGTCTATTACTTCACCACCTGCGGTTGGATGATGTGGAACTGGCTGGTGTCGGGGCTGGCCGCCGGCGCCACGCTGCTGCTCTACGACGGCTCGCCCTTTGCCGGCGACAACCACATCATCTTCGACTACGCGGACGCCGAAGGCATGACCCACTTCGGCACCTCGGCCAAGTTCATCGACGCCTGCGCCAAGTTCGGCCTCAGGCCGCGCGAGACGCACAAGCTCAGCTCCGTGCGCGCGATGATGAGCACCGGGAGCCCGCTGGTGTCCGAAGGTTTCGACTACGTCTATCGCGACATCAAGGCCGACCTGCAGTTGTCGTCCATCTCGGGTGGCACCGACATCATCTCCTGCTTCGTGCTCGGCAGCCCGGTGCTGCCGGTTTGGCGCGGCGAAATCCAGTGCCGCGGCCTGGGGATGGCGGTGGACGTATGGGACGACGATGGCCGTCCGGTGCGCGGCGAGAAGGGCGAGTTGGTGTGCACCAAGCCCTTCCCGGTGATGCCGATCGGCTTCTGGAACGATACCGACGGCAGCAAGTACCACGCCGCCTACTTCGAGCGCTTCGACAACGTCTGGTGTCATGGCGACTTCTGCGAGATCACCGCGCATGGCGGGCTGGTCATCTACGGCCGCTCGGACGCCACGCTCAACCCGGGCGGGGTACGCATCGGCACCGCCGAGATCTACCGCCAGGTCGAGAAACTGCACGAAGTGGTCGAGAGCCTGGTGATCGGCCAGGACTGGCCGCCGCAGAACCCGAATGACGTGCGCGTGGTCCTGTTCGTGAAACTGCGCGAAGGGCTGAGCCTCGACGACGATCTGGTCAAGCGGATCAGGCAGACCATCCGTGACAACACTACGCCGCGCCACGTGCCGGCCAAGGTGCTGCAGGTGGCCGACATTCCGCGCACCAAGAGCGGCAAGATCGTCGAACTGGCGGTGCGCAACGTGGTGCACGGCCGCCCGGTGAAGAACCAGGAGGCGCTGGCCAACCCCGAGGCGCTGGCGCATTTCCGCGACCGCGCCGAACTGGCGGACTGAGGAGGACACCATGTTGATGAACCGTGACAACTCGGTGCTGCTGATCGTCGATGTGCAGGCGAAGCTCGCGCCCTTCATCCACGACAACGAGAAAGTGTCTGCCAACTGCGCGTGGCTGGCGCAGGTGGCGGCGCGCGTCGGCGTGCCGGTCGTCGTGACCGAGCATTTCCCCGAGAAGATCGGCGGCACGCTGGATTCGGTGCGTGCGGTCACGCCGGACGCGCGCTACGTCGGCAAGCAGTGCTTCTCGGCGCAGGCGGATGGTTGCCTGAAGGGTACCGAGGTCGAGCGCCGTCCGCAGGTTATCGTGTGCGGTACCGAGGCGCATGTGTGCGTGCAGCAGACCGCGCTCGATCTGCGCTGGGCGGGCAAGCAGGTGTTTGTCGTCGCTGACGCTTCGGGCTCGCGCGACCCCGCCAATCGTGACCTGGCTTTCGAACGCATGCGTGGCCACGGCATCGAGATCGTGTCGCGCGAGATGGTGGCCTTCGAGTGGCTGCAGCGCGGCGGGACGGACCTGTTCCGCGAGGTGAATCGCGACTTCATCCGTTAGCCGGAAGCGTCGTCAATCTGCATCGCGGGGCCGGGCGTTTGTCCGGCTCCGCGTTTTTTGCTCATGCGATACCGATCCGCGTGGCGGCGGCGCAAGGTGGGTAGTGATGCCGGGCTGCGCCACCTAGGGAAAACGTGGGTTCCGTTATTGCGCCTGTGCGCCTAGCCTTGAATCTTGTTCCACGGCGACGCGACATGGGTTTTCCGACACGCCGACCGTCGGAGTGTGCCGTGCGCCTTGCCGTGTCCTGATCAACTGCAGGGGGGGCGAGATGGAGAAAAGGGAACAGAACCGGCTGGCCGTGCAGGTCGATGCGGTGGTCGAGCAGATCGCTGCGCGTTTGTCTGCGGACGAAGCCAGGGCCGTCGCCGAGTTTGCGGTGCGCTTCCTTGCGCAGGTCGATCCGGACGACCTCGAACTGCTGTCGGTGGCCGATCTCTACGGCGCGGTTCTGAGCCAGTGGCACTTCATCGCCCGCCGCAGCGCGGCCAGTGCGGTGCGCGTGTTCAACCCCAGGCTCGACGAAAACGGCTGGGAATGCGCGCACACGGTGATCGAGATCGTCGGCGACGACATGCCTTTCCTCGTCGACTCCGTGACGATGGAGGTCAACCGCCAGGGGCTGATGCTGCACCTGATCATTCATCCGGTGCTGAAGCTGGTCCGCGACGGCGATGGACGCTTGCTGCGCATGGCCGACACGGCCGATGGAGACGCGCGTCATGAGTCGGTGATGCACCTGCAGGTCGACCGCCGCACCGATCCGGCCGACCTGCACGCGCTGCAGCAGGGGCTTGAGCACGTGCTGTCGGACGTGCGCGCGGCGGTGTCGGACTGGCCCGCGATGCGGGAACGCGTGCAGGCCGTCGTGGCCGCGCTCGATTCGGTGCCGGCGACGATCGACGCCGCGGAAACCGCCGAGGCGCGTGATTTCCTGCAATGGCTGGCGGCGGACAACTTCGTGCTGCTCGGTGCCCGCGACTACCAGCTGGTGGCTTGCGAGGAGGGCGACGAGCTGCGCATCGTGCCCGGTTCCGGGCTCGGACTGCTGCGGGGCGAAGGGGAGGATGGGCAGTCGCGTTCCTTCGCGGCGCTGCCCCCGCAACTCAAGGCCCGGGCCCATCTGCCCGGCGTGCTGACGGTCACCAAGTCCAATACGCGCTCCACGGTGCATCGGCCGGGCTATCTCGACTTCCTCGGTATCAAGACCTTCGATGCGGAGGGCCGCGTTACCGGAGAGCGCCGGGTCATCGGCCTGCTGGCCTCCACCGCCTATGGCACGCCGCCGATGCAGATTCCCCTGCTGCGCAGCAAGGTCGCCGCGGTGATCGAGCGTGCCGGTTTCCTGCCCGGCGGGCATGCGGCCAAGACCTTGCTCACGATCCTCGAGCGCTATCCGCGCGACGAGCTGTTCCAGATCACCACCGACGAACTTTTCACCCAGGCGATGGGCATCCTTCGGCTGGGCGAACGTCTGCGCACCCGGCTGTTCGTGCGCTGCGATCCCTTTGCCCGTTTCGTCTCCTGCCTGATCTACGTCCCGCGCGAGCACTACAACACCGACCAGCGCAAGCGCATGCAGGCGGTGCTGATGGAGGCGTTCGACGGTGCGGCTTCGGAGTTCGACGTGCAGTTCTCCGACTCGGCGCTGGCCCGCATCCTGATCATCGTGCGTACGCGGGACTCGGTGATTCCGCCCTTCGACGTCAGGGAGCTGGAACAGCGCCTGATCCGCGCCGCGCGGCGCTGGGAAGACGACCTGCAGCAGATCCTGGTCGAGCAATGTGGCGAGGAACGCGGCCTTGCCCTGCTGCGCCGTTACGGCAGCGGCTTTCCGGCCGGCTACCGCGAGGATTACCCGGCGCGCATGGCCGTATTCGACATCGAGCAGATGGAGGCGCTTTCGGGGGCGGACGACCTCGGCATGAACCTCTATCGCCCGCTCGAGGCGCCCGCCGGGCGGCTCAACTTCCGCATCTATCGCCTCGGCTCGCCGGTGCCGCTGTCGCAGAGCCTGCCGATGCTCGAGCGCATGGGCGTCAGGGTGATCGACGAGCATCCTTCGGACATCGTGCGCCAGGATGGCAGCGTGGTGTGGCTGCATGACTTCGGACTGGCTTTTGCCGGTGCCGAAACGCTGAACATCCACGACATCCGGCCGCTGTTCCACGACACCTTCCGCCGCGTATGGCGCGGCGAGGTCGAGAATGACGACTTCAACCGCCTGGTGCTGCTCGCCGGCCTGTCGTGGCGCGAGACCAGCGTGTTGCGCGCGTACGCTAAACATATGCGTCAGGCCGCCTTCACCTTCAGCCAGACCTACATGGAACAGACACTGGCGAGTTACCCTCAGCTTGCACGCCAGTTGTACGCGCTGTTCCGCACGCGCTTCGATCCGGCGCTCGAGGCTGGCCGCGAGGTGCACTGCGTCGAGCTGACGGCCGCGATCGAGGCCGGGCTCAACAGCGTCGCGAACCTGGACGAGGACCGTATCCTGCGCCAGTTCCTGGCGATGATTCAGGCTACGCTGCGCACCAATGCCTTCCAGCGTGCGGCCGATGGCTCGCCCAAGCCCTGGCTGTCGTTCAAGCTTGCGCCGTCGCGCATCCCGAACCTGCCGCAGCCGCTGCCGATGTTCGAGATCTTCGTCTATTCGCCGCGCATCGAGGGTGTGCACTTGCGCGGCGGAAAGGTGGCGCGCGGCGGCTTGCGCTGGTCCGATCGCATGGAGGATTTCCGCACCGAGGTGCTGGGGCTGGTGAAGGCACAGATCGTCAAGAACGCCGTGATCGTGCCGGTCGGTTCCAAAGGCGGTTTCGTGGTCAAGAACCCGCCGCTCGAGGGCGGGCGCGAGGCCCTGCTGGCCGAGGGCGTGGCGTGCTACCAGACCTTCCTGCGCGGCCTGCTGGACCTGACCGATAACCTGGTGCAGGGCCGGGTCGTGCCGCCGCCCGAGGTCGTGCGCCACGACGAGGATGATCCCTATCTGGTGGTGGCCGCGGACAAGGGCACGGCGACCTTCTCGGACTACGCGAACGCGATTTCGGCCGAGTACGGTTTCTGGCTGGGCGACGCCTTCGCCTCGGGCGGTTCGGTGGGCTACGACCACAAGAAGATGGGCATTACCGCGCGCGGCGCGTGGGAGGCGGTCAAGCGTCACTTCCGTGAAATCGGCACGGACATCCAGAGCGAGCCCTTCACCGTCGCCGGTGTTGGAGACATGTCGGGCGACGTGTTCGGCAACGGCATGCTGCTGTCCCGGCAGATCCGTCTGGTGGCGGCCTTCGACCACCGACACGTCTTCATCGACCCCGACCCCGATCCGGCACGGTCATGGCAAGAGCGTGCGCGACTCTTCGCGCTGCCACGCTCGAGCTGGGACGACTACGACAGGACGCTGATCTCCGAAGGGGGCGGTGTGTGGCCGCGCAGCGCCAAGTCGATCCCGCTGTCCCCGCAGGTGCGCGCGCTGCTCGAGATCGAGGCCGAGGCGCTGGCGCCGGCCGAGCTGATCCGCGCCATCCTCACCGCGCCGGTCGATCTGCTCTACAACGGCGGCATCGGTACCTACATCAAGGCCGCCGTCGAGGCCGATGCCGCGGTGGGTGACAGGGCCAACGACGCGGTGCGGGTCAACGGCGGTGCGTTGCGCTGCAAAGTGCTGGGCGAGGGGGGCAACCTCGGTGCTACCCAGCTCGGCCGTATCGAGTTCGCGCTCAAGGGCGGGCGCGTCAACACCGACGCCATCGACAACTCAGGGGGCGTCGATTGCTCGGATCACGAGGTCAACATCAAGATCCTGCTCAACGGCGTGGTGGCTGAAGGGGAACTGACGCTGAAGCAGCGCAACCAGCTGCTGGCCGACATGACGGACGAGGTGGCGGCCCTGGTGCTGCGCGACAACTATGCACAGACGCAGATTCTGTCAGTGACGCGCTCGCGCGGTGTCGCGCTGCTCGACGAGCAGGCGGAGTTCATGCGGCGCCTGAGCCATGCGGGACGGCTCAATCGCAAGCTCGAGTTCCTGCCGCGGGACGAGGAACTGGCCGAGCGCAAGGCGGCGCGCATCGGCCTGACCAACCCGGAGCTGGCAGTGCTGCTGGCCTACAGCAAGATCGAGCTCTACGACGAGGTGCTGGCGTCGGACGTACCGGAGGATCCCTACCTCCGCACCGCGCTCGAGCGTTACTTCCCGGCGCAGCTGCGCGATCGCTTCGCGGCGCAGATCGGCCAGCATCCGCTGCGGCGCGAGATCATCTCCACCCATGTCATCAACAGCATGATCAACCGCGTCGGCCCGACCTTCGTCAGCCGCCTCAAGGCCGAACTGGGTGTGCCGGCGCCCGACGTTGTGCGGGCCTACATGGCGACGCGCGAGGTCTTCGGCCTGGTCGAGATCTGGCGCGCGATCGAGGCGTTGGACAACCAGGTGGACAACGCCGTGCAGATCGAGCTGATCGCCGAATGCGATCGCCTGGTGCAGCGCGGTACGCTGTGGTTCCTGCGTCATCCCGAGTGGCTGGGCGACCTGCAGGGCACGCTGGCGCACTTCTCGCCCGGGGTGGCCACGCTGGCGTCGGGCCTGGCGGATTTCGTCGCGCTAGCCTATCGCACCGAGCTCGACGAGGCAGTGGCGCGGCGGGTGGAGCAGGGCGTGCCGCAGGCGCTCGCCGGGCGCGTGGCGGCGCTGGACGAGTTGTATTCGGCGCTCGATCTGGTCGAGGTGGCGGTGGAGACGCAGCGGGCCGAGACCCTGGCGGCGCGGGTGTATTTCGGTCTCGGCGGAGAACTCGAGCTGCACTGGCTGGGGCGACAGGTGTCCGCGCTGCCGGCGGATACCCGCTGGCAGGTGCTGGCCAGGGGCGCGCTGCGGGGCGACCTGTCGGGGCTGGCGCGCACGCTCACCGCCAACGCCTTGTCGCTGTCGCCGCAGGACGATGACGCGGCGACGGTGCTGTCGGCCTGGCTGGCGCGCCAGTCGGTCCGGCTCGAACGCTACCGCCAGTTGCTCGCTGATGTCCGTATGGCCCAGACGATCGATATGGCGATGGTTTCGGTCCTGCTGCGCGAGTTGCGCGGTATGGGCTGAATCCGGCTCCGTCTGCCGTCCCGGGGGCGCGCCTGCAGCGGGCGCCTTCCGGGTAGCCCGATCGTCGCCTGCTGACTTCGGTCGGGCTGATCGGTTATCATCGCGCTTTCCCGCAGCACAGTTCCCATGACCAAATACGTCTTCGTTACCGGCGGTGTCGTGTCCTCCCTGGGCAAAGGCATCGCCGCGGCCTCATTGGGGGCCATTCTCGAGTCCCGTGGCATCAAGGTCACGCACCTCAAGCTCGACCCCTACATCAACGTCGATCCGGGCACGATGAGCCCGTTCCAGCACGGCGAAGTCTTCGTGACCGAAGACGGTGCGGAAACCGACCTCGACCTCGGCCATTACGAGCGCTTCACCAGCGCCAAGATGAGCAAGCGCAACAACTTCACCACCGGCCAGATCTACGAGTCGGTGCTGAAGAAGGAGCGCCGCGGCGAGTACCTGGGCAAGACCGTGCAGGTCATCCCGCACATCACCGACGAGATCAAGGCCTACGTCAAGCGCGGCGCTGAGGGCGCCGACGTGGCGATCGTCGAGGTGGGCGGCACGGTAGGCGACATCGAGTCGCTGCCCTTCCTGGAAGCCATCCGCCAGATGGGCTTCGAGGAAGGCCGTAACGGCACCTGCTTCATCCACCTCACGCTGCTGCCCTACATTCCGACCGCCGGCGAGCTCAAGACCAAGCCGACCCAGCATTCGGTCAAGGAGCTGCGCGAGATCGGCATCCAGCCCGACATCCTGCTGTGCCGCGCCGACCGCTCGATCCCGGTCGACGAGCGGCGCAAGATCGCGCTGTTCTGCAATGTGATGCCCGAAGCGGTCATCGAGTGCCTGGACGCCGACTCGATCTACAAGATTCCCGGCCAGCTGCATGACCAGATGCTGGACCAGATCGTCTGCCACAAGCTCGACATCCTCGCCCGCGCGGCCGATCTGTCGGTGTGGGAGAAGCTGATCCACGCGCTGGAGAATCCGAAGCAGACGGTGAACGTCGGCTTCGTCGGCAAGTACGTCGACCTCACCGAGTCGTACAAGTCGCTGATCGAGGCGCTCAACCACGCCGGCATGCACACCGAGTCGAAGGTCAAGATCCACTACATCGACTCCGAGGATATCGAGCGCGACGGCTGCGGCGTGCTGCAGGCCATGGACGCCATCCTGGTGCCCGGCGGCTTCGGCAAGCGCGGCACCGAAGGCAAGATCGCGGCGATCCGCTATGCGCGCGAGAACAAGGTGCCCTACCTGGGCATCTGCCTGGGCATGCAGCTCGCGGTGGTGGAATTCGCGCGTGACGTGGCCGGCATGGAGGGCGCGCACTCGACCGAGTTCGAGCGCGACACCAAGTATCCTGTGATCGGCCTCATCACCGAGTGGAAGGACCGTAGCGGCAAGATCGAGAAGCGCACCGAGGAGTCGGACCTGGGCGGCACCATGCGCCTCGGCGGCCAGGTCTGCCAGTTGAAGGACGGCACGCTGGCGCGCGACATCTACGGCGCGGCCGAGATCATGGAGCGTCACCGTCACCGCTACGAGGTCAACAACACCCTGCTGGCCAAGCTCGAAGCCAAGGGCCTCGTGGTGTCGGGTCGCGCGCCGGTTACCGATCTGTGCGAGATGGTCGAGCTGCCCGCCGACGTCCATCCGTGGTTCGTCGGCTGCCAGTTCCATCCCGAGTTCACCTCCAATCCGCGCAAGGGCCATCCGCTGTTCACGGCCTATGTGAAGGCGGCGATCGCGCGCAAGCAGGCCTCGGCCTGAAGGAGCGAAGCATGAACCTCTGCGGTTTTGAGGTCGGTCTCGACAAGCCGATCTTCCTGATCTCCGGCCCCTGTGTGGCCGAATCCGAGCAGATGTGCCTGGACATCGCCGGCCAGATGAAGGAAATCTGTGGCGAGCTGGGCATTCACTACATCTTCAAGGCGTCCTACGATAAGGCCAACCGCAGCTCGGGCAAGAGCTTCCGCGGCCACGGCATGGACGCCGGCCTCAGGATGCTCGAGGCGGTCAAGAAGCAGCTCGGCCTGCCGGTCCTGACCGACGTTCACACGATCGAGGAGATCCCGGTCGTGGCGTCGGTGGTCGACGTCCTGCAGACCCCGGCCTTCCTGTGCCGCCAGACCGACTTCATCCACGCAGTGGCGGCCAGCGGCAAGCCGGTGAACATCAAGAAGGGCCAGTTTCTCGCCCCGGGCGACATGAAGAACGTCGCCGACAAGGCGAAGGAAGCCAACGGCGGTGCGGACACCATCATGGTGTGCGAGCGCGGCGCGTCCTTCGGCTACAACAACCTCGTCTCCGACATGCGTTCGCTGGCGATCATGCGCGACACCGGCTGCCCCGTCGTGTTCGACGCCACGCACTCGGTGCAACTACCGGGCGGGCAGGGCACCGCATCGGGCGGCCAGCGCGAGTTCGTGCCGGTGCTGGCGCGCGCTGCGGTCGCCGTGGGTGTTGCGGGCCTCTTCATGGAGACCCATCCCGACCCCGCCAAGGCGCTGTCCGACGGCCCCAATGCCTGGCCGCTGCCGAAGATGAAGGCGCTGCTGACGACCCTCAAGGACATCGACGCGCTGGTGAAGCGTCAGGGTTTCCTTGAGACCACGCTCTGAGATTCGAACCATCCGTAACTGCAACAGGACTACACATGAGTGCAATCGTTGATGTGATCGCCCGCGAGATTCTCGACTCCCGCGGCAACCCCACCGTCGAAGCCGACGTGCTGCTGGAATCCGGCGTGATGGGCCGCGCGGCGGTGCCCTCGGGCGCCTCCACCGGTTCGCGCGAGGCGATCGAGCTGCGTGACGGCGACAAGTCGCGCTTCCTCGGCAAGGGCGTGCTGCGCGCGGTCGAGAACGTGAACACCGAGATCGCCGAAGCGATCATCGGTCTCGACGCCGAGGAGCAGGCCTTCATCGATCGCACCCTGATCGAGCTCGACGGCACGGAGAACAAGTCGCGCCTGGGTGCCAACGCCATGCTGGCGGTGTCGATGGCCGTGGCCAAGGCCGCCGCCGAAGAGGCCGGCCTGCCGCTGTACCGCTACTTCGGCGGTTCCAGCCCGATGGTGATGCCGGTGCCGATGATGAACGTCATCAACGGCGGCGAGCACGCCAACAACAGCCTGGACATCCAGGAATGCATGATCATGCCGGTCTCGATGACCAGCTTCCGCGAAGCTCTGCGCTGCGGCGCCGAGATCTTCCAGCACCTGAAGAAGATCGTCGATGCCAAGGGCTACCCGACCACTGTCGGTGACGAAGGCGGCTTCGCCCCCAACGTGTCGGGCACCGAGGAAGCACTGAACCTGATCCAGGAAGCCATCGTCGCTGCCGGTTACGTGCCTGGCCAGGACGTGCTGCTGGCGCTGGACTGCGCTGCCTCCGAGTTCTACAAGAACGGCAAGTACGAACTGAAGGGCGAAGGCCTGTCGCTGACTGCTGAAGGCTTCACCGACTATCTCGAGACCCTGTGCGACAAGTTCCCGATCGTTTCGATCGAGGACGCGATGGCCGAGGGCGACTGGGCCGGTTGGAAGCTGCTGACCGAGCGTCTGGGCAAGAAGGTCCAGCTCGTCGGTGACGACCTCTTCGTGACCAACACCAGGATTCTGGAGCAGGGCATCGAGCAGGGCGTGGCCAACTCGATCCTCATCAAGATCAACCAGATCGGCACCCTGACCGAGACCTTCGCCGCGGTCGAGATGGCCAAGCTGGCGGGCTACACGGCGGTGATCTCGCACCGTTCGGGCGAGACTGATGACTCGACCATCGCCGACATCGCCGTCGGCCTGCGTGCCATGCAGATCAAGACGGGCTCGCTGTCGCGTTCGGACCGCATCTCGAAGTACAACCAGCTGCTGCGCATCGAGGAAGACCTGGGCGACACCGCCGTCTACCCGGGCAAGCGCGCGTTCTACAACCTGCGTTGAACGCGTTTCTGACCTGAGCTGAAGCACGTGCGAGGCCGGCGGGCAATCCGCCGGCCTTTGTCGTGCATGCGCCTACTGTTTACCGACCATGCGCTGGCCTATCCTGATCCTTCTCGCACTCGTCGTGCTGCTGCAGTACCCGCTCTGGGTGGGTAAGGGCGGCTGGTTGCGCGTTTGGGAAGTCGATCGACAACTGCATGAACAGCGCGCCGAGAACCTGCGTCTGGAGCAGCGCAACGCCGGCCTCGAGGCGGAAGTGCGCGATCTCAAGTCGGGCAACGAGGCGATCGAGGAGCGGGCGCGCTTCGAGCTTGGTCTGACGCGGCCGGACGAGATCTACGTGCAGGTGCCGCAGAAGTAAGGGGGGCGAATTCATCGCCCCGGAACGGGCTGGCGTTCCGGCCCCGCTCAGCTCGATGCGACGAGGGTGCGCGCGCCGTCGATACGCGGAGCGAAGTAGCTGTTGTCCAGCCTTTCCACACGCACGCTGCCCCGCGTGGAGGGAGCATGCACGAAGCGCCCATCACCGATGTAGATGCCCATGTGCGAATGGCGGCGTTTCATGGTGTTGAAGAACACCAGGTCGCCGGGCTGCAGCTGGCTGAGCTGTATCGGCCGCGTGCGATCCGCGATCTGCGCGGCATTGTGCGGCAGACGCTTGCCGCTTATGTTCTCCACGATCCACGCCACCATGCCGCTGCAATCCAGGCCGGCCTCGGGGTTGCGACCGCCGAAGCGATAGCCGGTGTCGAGCAGGCCGAGTGCGAAGAGCACCATTTCGCGGGCGTGCGACTCGTCTTCGAGCGAGAAGTAGGTTGTTCCGCCACGCGACGGCGTGACCGGGGGTTCGGCAACCGGACGCGCAATGGGGGCGGGGGTCGAGCTGCAGCCAGCCAGCACGGCAATCGACAGCGCCAGCGCGGCAAGGACCGCGGGGCGCGTATGCGGCGCCGGGGCGTCGGGGGATCGCGGCAAGGTACTCATGCGCGCAAAGATAGTTCAGCGTTGCGCGAGCGTCCACCCTTCATTCGCACCGATCCGCGGCATATGTCACCCCGCAGGCTTGTGCCGCAGCCTCAGTCCAGCAGTTCGATGCGTCCGCTGATGCTCACGCCGACCTCGCTTTCACCGCCTTCCAGTGGTGCCGCGGCCTCGGCCATCATGGCCGACGCCGCTTTCATCCGCACTGGCATCGGCGGCTGGTAGCCCTGGGCGCCGATGGACAGGTGGGCAATCCGATAGCGCTTGCCGAGCGTTCCTGCGATGAGGCCGGCGCGCTGCTCGAAATTGCGGATCGCGATCACCGTCGCCTCTTCCTCGGCCTTCTGCCGGGTTTCCGGTGCGGGCTGCATCGCCACGTGCGACAGCGCAAGGTTCTCCTGCAACTTGCCGATCAACTCGGACAGGGCGGGCAGGTCACGGCTTTCGATGCGGATCTCCGAGCGCATCCGCCACGATTCGATCCGCCCCTGACCCTCCTTGCCATACACCGGCCAGGTCGACACGCCACCGGATTGCGCCTTGACGCTGGCGAAGCCGCGCGCCAGCTCGAGCGCCTTGCCGATGCGCTTGTTGATGTCGTTGGCGAGCGCGGCGGCATCGCGGCCACTGCTTTCGGCGTAAAGGGTGGCAACGCCGAGATCGTTGGGCGCGGGCAGGCGCGCCTCGGTGGAAAAGTCGATCGTGGGGCGTTCTGACGTCGCGGGCGTGTCGGGCGTGGCGGCCTGGGCCGGCATGACGGTGACGGCAGCGGCCAGGCCGGAAGCAAATGCGGTGTTGAGTGCGGTACGACGCCAGAATCGAAGTGACATGCGAGGGCTCCTGGGATTGCGAGGGGCTGCAGGCAAGACTCGCCTGCGTTGCGTTGTTTCCGGTTCGAGATATACCGCAGTTCGGGTCCGGCCGGGCGCATCGGCTGTAAGCGCGGATTGCGGCCCGATGGCGGCCCCGCGCGTCGGGAGCCACCGGTTCCCGTGCGCACGATTGACCGCACTGCGAGTCCGCGGCATGCTGACGAGCTTTTTCCGGCCGTGCAATGAGTCCCCGTCTATTCGGCGCCGCGTGCGTTGCCCTTTCCGCTACCGCGTTTGGCTCGATGGCGATCTTCGCCCGCTATGCATACGCTGGCGGCGCGGAAGTGATAGCGGTGCTGTTCCTGCGTTTTGGGATTGCCGCCTTGCTAATGACGGCCTTCATGCTGGTAATGCGCCGGCGTTGGCCGCGCGGGCGTAACCTGGTGCTGCTGCTCGCCATGGGCGGCGTGCTCTATGTCGGTCAGTCGATGAGCTTCTTCTCGGCGCTCAATCACGCCTCGGCCGGGCTCGTGGCCTTGCTGCTCTACCTCCACCCTTTCATCGTGACGGTGCTTGGGGCACTGTTTCTCGGTCAACCGCTGGGGCTCGGCAGGATTGTCGCGGTTCTGGCGGCCTTGCTCGGCACGGCGCTCACGCTGGGCGGCGGGCTGGCAGGCGAGGCGGCAGGCGTGATGCTGGGCGTGGCTGCCGCGTTGATCTACTCGGTGTATATCCTCGTTGGCAGCCGTGTGCTGGCGCAGGAGGACCCGCTCGCAGCCGCGACGGTGGTCATGATCGGGGCGGCGGCGGTGTTTGCCGCTCTCGTGCTGTCAAAGCAGCCCGCCTTTCCGGCGAGTGTGTCTGCATGGACGGCGATCTTCGCGATCGCGGTCATCTGCACTGTTGTGGCGATGCTCGGTCTTTTCGTCGGTATCCGAAACCTGGGTGGGGCTGACGCATCCACCTTGTCCACGCTCGAGCCCGTCGTCACGATCGCCCTGGCGGCGTTCTTCCTCAACGAGCCCTTTTCGCTGCTGCAGATCGTCGGCGGCGCCATCATCCTGGGTGCCGTCGTCTGGCTCACGCGCGCCGGTGCGCGCGGGACCGCTCAGGCGGACGTCTTGCCGAGCACGGTCGCGGGGTCGACGGCGCGCAGCTCGGTGGAGTAGAGGCGGGCATTGTCCACGTAGTGGCTCGCGTTCCACTTCAGATGCTCGATCTCGGCATCGGACAGTTCGCGGATCACGCGACCGGGGGAGCCGACCACCAGCGAGCGGTCCGGAATCACCTTCCCCTCCGGGATCAGCGCGTTGGCGCCGATGATGCAGTTCTTGCCGATCACGGCCTTGTTGAGGATGACCGCATTGATGCCGATGAGGCTGCCATCGCCGATGGTGCAGCCGTGCAGCATCGCCATGTGGCCCACCGTCACGTGCTTGCCGATCGTCAGCGGAACGCCCTTGTCGTTATGCAGCACCGATCCGTCCTGGATGTTGGTGCCGTCGCCGATGGTGATCGGGTCGTTGTCGCCGCGGATCACGACGTTGTACCAGATGCTGACGTCGCTGCCGGCGTCGACCGCGCCGATGACCGTCGCGTTGTGCGCGACCCAGGACCCTTCGCCGAAGCGCGGCGTGCGATCGCCCAGGGCGTAGATGCTCATGCTTGTTCTCGCTGTCTATGCGTGCCGGCGCGAGCCGGCTTTCGGGGGGCGCATCATAGCAAGTGCGAACCGTGGTGCAAACCGCGGCAGGTGCGGCGATGTGGCTGATCTGACGAAGGATTTGGCGCAGGGCCCGAGGGCGGTGCTAGCATTCGGGCCGCAACCGGAAAAACCCATGCTCAGCTATCGTCACGCCTTCCATGCCGGCAATCATGCCGACGTCCTGAAACACGCCGTCCTGCTCGAACTGCTGTCCTATTTCAATCGCAAGGACAAACCCTGGCATTACATCGACACCCACGCCGGTGGCGGCTGTTATGCACTCGACAGCGAGCAGGCGGGCAAGACCGCAGAATACGTGGACGGCATTGCCCGGCTGTGGGACCGCGACGACCTGCCCGAGCCGCTTGCCGCCTACCGTGCGGCCGTTGCGCAGTTCAACCCGCATGGCCGCTTGTTGTTCTACCCCGGATCGCCCGCGCTGGCGATGACCGCAGCGCGCGCGCAGGACCGCCTGCGCCTGTTCGAACTGCACCCGGTCGACTTCGAGTCGCTCGAGCGCACCTTTGCCAGCGAGACAGAGCGTGTGCAGTGCCGCAAGGCCGATGGCTTCGCGGCGCTCAAGAGCCTGCTGCCGCCGCCGTCGCGGCGCGCCGTGGTCCTGATCGACCCGCCTTACGAACTCAAGGAAGACTACCGGCGCGTGGTCGATTGCCTGAAGGACGCGCTGCGCCGTTTCCCGACCGGCACCTATGCCGTGTGGTACCCGCTGTTGGCGCGCCCCGAGGCGCGCGCGCTGCCGGCCCGACTCGCAGAAATCGGTGCCGACAGTTGGCTGGATGTGCGCCTCGCGGTGCGCCAGCCGCCGCGCGACGGCTTCGGCATGTTCGGCAGTGGCATGTTCATCGTCAATCCGCCTTGGGTGCTGCCGGAACGGCTCGAGGCGATGATGTCCTGGCTGGTGGAGACGCTGGGCGTCGACGAGGCGGCTGGCTTCGACTTGGAGCACCACATCGAATGAACCAGCCAAGGCAGCCCGACACGCTCGACGTCTTGCGCGATGCCTTGCGGGGCTTTGCCGCCGAGCGCGACTGGGAGCAGTTCCACACGCCCAAGAACCTTGCCATGGCGTTGTCCGGCGAGGCGGGCGAAGTGATCGAGCATTTCCAGTGGCTGACGGCCGAGCAGTCCGCAGACCTCGCCCCTGAAGTCCGCGATGCCGTGGCGCTGGAGCTGGCGGACGTGCTGCTGTATCTCGTCCGACTGGCTGATGTGCTGGACGTCGATCTTGTCGCCGCGGCGCAGCGCAAGCTGTTGATCAATGCCGAGCGCTACCCGGTGGACCGCGCCCGTGGCCGATCCGACAAGTACGACCGTCTCTGATCGCTCTGTGGGGCTGCATGGATGGTGTTGCACCAATGCTGCGACGCAGCGCAAGTTCGGGCGAACCGTGCATCAAGCCGATTGGGGGCGCGTCAATTTTCTGAAACAATAGCGCCTTTGTATCTTTCGGGACACTTGACGTGGACCTGCAGCACATCAGCGAAATCGAACGTGCAACGCATCACGGTCGGGGTGAAATGCTTCGCCTCGGCGTCGGCCTTCTCTTCATTGTCGGCGTGATGTTCTACGCCGCCATGCGCGGCAGCGGCGAGGGCGGGATGATCCTCGTCATGGCGGCGATGGTCGGCGGCTACATGGCCATGAACATCGGCGCCAACGACGTTGCCAACAACGTTGGTCCGGCGGTGGGTTCCAAGGCGCTTAGCCTGGCGGGGGCGCTGGTCATCGCTGCGGTGTTCGAGGCCGCGGGCGCGCTGATCGCCGGTGGCGAGGTGGTGGGCACTATCCGCAACGGCATCATCAATCCCGACCTGATCCCCGACTCCGACACCTTTGTGTGGATCATGCTGGCGGCGCTGCTGGCCGGTGCGTTGTGGCTCAACATCGCCACCGCGGTCGGTGCGCCGGTATCGACGACGCACTCTATTGTCGGTGCCGTGCTCGGCGCCGGCATGGCGGCGGCGGGACCCGCCATCGTGGATTGGGCGACCATGGCCGGCATCGCGGCCAGCTGGGTCGTTTCTCCGGTGCTCGGCGGCGTGATTGCCGCGGCCTTCCTCTATCTCGTCAAGCGCAGCATCACCTACCAGGCCGATATGGCTGCGGCTGCGCGCAAGATGGTGCCGCTGCTGGTGGCGCTGATGGCCTGGACCTTCGGTACCTACCTGATCCTGAAGGGTCTGAACCGCGTGTGGAAAGTCGGTTTCGGGTCGGCGGTGCTGTACGGCCTGGTGGCTGCCGTGGTGGTCTATCTGCTGGTGAGGCGCGCAGTGAGCGCGCGCGGCACCCTGCTGGCGAACACGAAGCAGAGCGTCAATCGCCTGTTCACCGTGCCGCTGATCTTCGCCGCGGCGCTGCTGAGCTTTGCCCACGGTTCGAACGATGTCGCAAATGCGGTTGGACCGCTGGCAGCCATTGTCGATGTGGTGACCCATGCCGGCGTGGTGAACAAGTCGGCGCCCATCCCGACCTGGGTCATGATGGTCGGCGCGCTTGGCATTTCGCTCGGCCTGGCGCTGTTCGGACCCAAGGTGATCCGCACCGTGGGTTCGGAGATCACCGAACTCGACCAGATGCGTGCCTATTGCATCGCGATGGCGGCCACGCTGACGGTGATCGTCGCGAGCCAGTTCGGCCTGCCGGTCAGTTCGACGCACATCGCGGTAGGTGGCGTATTTGGCGTCGGCTTCCTGCGTGAGTACCTGAAGAGCAACTACGACCGCATGGTGGCCGAGATCAAGGCCCATCATCCGGAAGGCGACCTTGCTGCGATCGAGGCCTTCATCGCACGCTTCGAGAAGGCCTCGATCGACGAGAAGGGCGAGATGCTGCGCGACCTGAAGGAGCGCTCCAAGAAGGCCGAGGACCCCGCGCATTTCTCCAAGACCGAGCGCAAGGGCCTGCGCAAGGTGTATCGCCGCGAACTGGTGAAGCGCTCTCAGCTGATGCGGATCGCTGCAGCGTGGGTCATCACCGTGCCGGCCTCCGCACTGATGGCGGCGATGCTGTTCTTTACCATCCGCGGCATGATGCTGCCCTGAACGTCGGTATTTCCGATGACCTTCGTCGAACTGCTTACGGTGCTGGTGCTCGGCGGCATCGTCTGGTTCTGGTTCGACAGCCTGAAGGCGCGCGAGGCAGGCCTGGAGGCGGCGCGGCGCGCCTGTCAGCGTGAAGGGCTGCAGTTTCTCGATGAGACGGTGGTTGGCCACGGCATTAAGCTGGCGCGTGATGAGCGGGGGCACATGGTGCTGCGCCGTGGATTCGACTTCGAGTACTCGCTGACGGGCAACGACCGCTACCGCGGCGCGGTGGTGATCGAGGGGCGTGAGGTGGTGCTCGTGGATCTTGCCGAGCACAGGGCGCGGGTCGTCAGCCTGTTCTGAACGCCGGTCGCTTCACCGGCGGCGCGGCTTGCGGCCTCAACCCGAGATGGCGCGCAGGAATTCGTTGCGGGCCTGTGCGGAGCGTTCGAATTCACCGCTGAAAGCCTGCGTCACGACACGCTCGTCGCCGCGCCTGTCCTCACCCAGCAGCAGGCACAGCTGTTCCGCCTCGATGATGCAGGCCGCGCCGGCGGCCTTGCCGTGCTGCATCAGCGCGTCGGCGATGTCCCGCGTCATCCATTCCTGGTAGGTGAAGCGGTGGCCGATCGCATCGACCAGCCGCGCGATGCGACCGAAGCCGTGCAAGCGTCCGCCTGGCAGGTAGGCGACGTGCGCCACACCGCGGAAGGGCACCAGGTGGTGCGGGCAGACCCCGTGCACCGCGATGCCGCGCACCACGACCATGTCGCGGCGCTCGTCCTCGAAGCCGTCTCCGAGCACCTCGGCGGGGTCGAGGTCGTAGCCGCCCAGCAGGCGCTTCTGCCACAATTCGCGTACGCGTTGCGCGGTGCGGCCCGTGTGCGAGGTGTCCGCGTCGACGCCGCAGGCGCGCAGCAGGTCGCCAATGGCGCGCTCGAAGGCCGGGGCGTCGAAGCTGCCCGTGCGGGCGATGCCGACGCTGCGCGGGTGGGGCAGGGCGGAGTGATCGTGGTCGTGTCTGGACATGGCGCTGCTCCACGCGCGTCGGCGCAAACGGGGACGACATGATACGCGGATCGTGCGGCCGCGGTCCGAAACGGCGGAGATCTCAGGCGATGAAGACGGGGTCCGAGAACACCAGCGTGCCGTCCTTGCGCATCATCAGATTGTTCGCGTTCAGGATGTCGGGCAGCACGTGGTACTCCTCGACGAAGTCCGACAAGGCCTTGAGCGCCTGCTGCATGCTTTCGGTCATCGCCAGCGGATTGACCGTCATGTGATACAGGGCGATGCGCCCCATGTCCATGCCCAGGCGACTCCAATGCTCGCACGCCGACCAATAGGTATCGATCAGGCGCAGCGCGAGGTCTGAGGCGGGCGAATCCTGGTCGAGCGGATACAGCTTCTCCATCTCGATCAGGTGCAGCGGATAGCCGGAAATGGCACGGCCGACGACGCCGTGGTCGGCGAAGATGACCGGGAAGTGCTCGCCGCACGGACGATCGTCGGCGGTATAGAGGAAGTAGTCGGCGGGCGAACTGACGATCTTGTAGACCCGTTCGCCGTCGCCCTTGTCGAGCACGATCGAATACTCGCCGCGGCCGATCTCCGGCTTGCCGTCGAGCAGCGGATGCGCCGGCACCGGGTCCGGCAGCAGCACGCCGCCACGACCAATGCGGGCGCGTGCTGCAGCGAGGTCGATCATGGGCTCCCCTCCCTTGTGCTTACGCCATGATGTTATAGCCGGCGTCGACGAAATGCACCCCGCCGGTCACCAGGCGGCCGGCGTCGGACACCAGAAAGGCGGTCAGCGCGCCGATGTCTTCCGGCGTCACCAGCGCATGCATCGGCGAACGCTCGACGGCGGCGGCCATCAGGCCGTCGAAGCCGGCGATGCCGGAGGCTGCGCGGGTCATCAGCGGGCCGGGCGACACGGCATTCACGCGGATGCCCTTGGCGCCGAGTTCGGCCGCCATGTAGCGGGTCGCCGCCTCGAGGGCGGCCTTGCACAGGCCCATCACGCCGTAGTTGGGGATGACCTTTTCCGAGCCGAGGTAGGTCATCGTCACCAGCGCGCCGCCGCCGGCCTTCTCCAGCAGCGGTTCGGCCTTCTTGGCGAGGCGAACGAAGGAATGGGTCGACACGTCCATCGCCAGCGCGAAGCCGTCGGCCGAGGTGTCCACAACGCGGCCATGCAGGTCGTCGCGCTTGGCGAAAGCCATGCTGTGCACCGCGAAGTCGAGCTTGCCGTAGCGCGCATCGATCTCCGCGAAGGCGGCATCCATGGTTTCCTGCTTGGTCACGTCGAGCAGGAACACGTCCTCGACGCCAAGACGGTGGATGACCGGCTCGATGAAGGCGCGGGTCTTCTCGTTCTGGTAGGTGATGATCAGCTTGGCGCCTGCTTGCGCGCAGGCCTCCGCGACGCCGGTGGAAATCGACTTCTCGTTGGCGATGCCCGTGACGAGCCCGACCTTGCCCTGCAGATTGACGATGGGATTCATGTTTTCAGTCCTCGCAATAAAGGGGTTTTTGTGCGTTGCGCAAAACTGTATCAGAGCATCGGGCGATGACAATCTTTCGCATTTTTCGTGACGAAACCGACAGGTGCCGATGGGATCGATTGGAGTATATTCTGCATTGCAGCATTCACGAACTGCTGCATCACGCCAATTTGGCATTGAGAGTGCAACATGACACGCAACGCATACATCTTCATGGACTTCGACGGCGTCACCCATCCCTGGGGCGAGGTCGAGGATTTTCGCTGCCTGCCGCTCATCGAGGCGGTCGTGCGCGAATTCGAAGAGGCGCGCGTGGTGATCGCGTCCGACTGGCGCATGCTGTTCTCGATGCAGAAGCTCGTGGCGCGGTTCTCCGAGGACATCCGTCCGCGCATCGTCGGCGCCACGCCGCATGTGTTGCCCAAGCACGGCGCGGAACTGCACGGTTTGCGCGAACGCGAGGCGATGCTGTGGCTCGCCCAGCACGAAGCGGACCATCGCAATGCAGCCTGGTGCGCTCTGGATGATGCGCCGGGTAACTGGATGACCCGTTCGCGCCTGTTGCTGACCGATTTCAAGCGCGGTTTCACCGATGAGGACGCGAGCGCGCTGCGGCGTCTGCTTCAGGATTTCCGCGACGGTCGCGAGCACCGCATCGAGTCCGACTCACCGTCGCTGTGGGCGCGCAGCATTGCCTGAGCCCTGCGGCCGCGTCGCGGCCGATTGCCTAGCCCGGTGACGCTGTGCACAATGGGCGCCCTTTCCCCGATACGGCTGCCCTCATGACTGCGACCGACTCCGTCCTCGCTCCCGATCCGCTTGCCGCCTGCGTTGATGCGCAGACGCAGCGCCAGGCCGCTCATCTGGCCCAGGAGGCGTTTGCACGCGTGTTCCGGCTCAGCGTAGGCGAGACTGACGAGATCCGCCTGCGCGGCGTGGAGCAACTGCGCCGCGAGTTGGGCGACTGGGCGGAGGCAGACGCTGGCGACGAGGCGCGGGCGTTGCGCCTTGCCTTGCTGCTGACCGGCATGGACCAGTGGGGGCTGGCGTGGAGTCAGGCCTTCGAGCTGGTCGCGATCCCGGGCCTGACCGAGCTGATCGGCTCGCTGCGTACCGGCCTGGACGAGGCGGGCGAGGCGCGCTTCCTGCAGCAGTTCGAGGCCATTGGCCGTGCTGAGGAGAACGCCATCGACTTCAAGGTCGAGCTGCGACGCGGCATCCATCTGGCTCTGTGGCATTCGTCGATCGCCACGCAGGATCGCGACGAGGCCCTGCGGCTCGCGACCCAGCTCGGCAGCCGATTGCTGGGCCTGCTGCGCGAGATGCCGGTCGCCGGCTGGCGCCTGGTGGCCGATGCGCTCGCCTTCATACAGATCCGCTGCCTGGCCGACGGCCTCGCCGCCGAAGGGATTGGCCAGGAGGCAACGCAGGCGCTGCTGGCTGCCTTGGCACGCGAGCTGCCGGCGGCGCAGCGCGACCTGGTGATGGCCCATGCGGCACGTGCCGTGATCGCCTGGCAGCAGGCCAACCGTCCGCCCGAGCAGGTGCACTGATGGCGCTGAAGGCGACGATCTTCAAGGCCGACATCCAGATCGCGGACATGGATCGCGGCCACTATGCCGACTACAGCCTGACGCTCGCACGTCATCCGTCCGAGACGGACGAACGCATGATGGTGCGCCTGCTGGCTTTTGCGCTGTTTGCCGATCCCGCGCTGGCGTTCGGCAAGGGGCTGTGCGTCGATGACGAGCCCGACCTGTGGCAGAAGGACCTGACCGGCGCCATCGAGCGCTGGATAGACGTCGGCCAACCCGACGAGAAGTGGGTGCGCAAGGCGTGTGGCCGGGCGGCAGAAGTTGTCGTGCTGACCTACGGTCGGGCGCTCGAGGTGTGGTGGGCGGGCGTGCGCGACAAGCTTTCGCGCCAGCCGACGCTGAAGGTGATCGAGATCTCGCGCGAGGTGAGCAGCGAACTGGCGAAGCTGGCCGAACGCACGATGCGCCTGCAGTTCAGCATCCAGGACGGCCACGTGTGGGTGACCAACGGCCGCGACACGGTGCAGATCGAGCCGCGCAGCCTGCTCGGCGCCGACCGCGTCTAGCGTCCGGCGCGCCAGTCAGTCCGTAGCCAGCAGGAAGGCTGAAATGGCCCTGGCTGCGCGATCCGGATCTTCCTGCATGAAGCAGTGCCCACCCGGCAACACCTCGCGGCGTGCGACGGGACTGCTGCGCGTCCAGCGCTCCACTGCGCGGGCGGCGAAGGGGTAGGTGTCCTCGCCGCGCAACACAAGCGTCGGCGTGCTGATGCGGGCCAGCGATGTCCACAGCCGGCGCGGATACGAGCCGAAGATCTCCGCTTCGCGCGACGGGCGGCATTTCAGTTCGACACCGCCGCCCGGATGATCGCGCAGCGCGTGCTGCACATAGGCCTGCAGCGCGTCCTCGCGCCAGCCCTTGAACATGCCGCGGTTGCGCAGGCCGCTGGCCGCTTCCTCTCTGTTGTTCCAGTGGTGCCGGCGGCTGCGGGCGCGCTGGGCCAGGGCGTTGCGCGAGAGAAGACCAGCCACATCCGACAGCGCCATCAGTCCGATCATGGCGGGCGGGAACAGTACCGGGTCGAGCAGCACCGCGCGGGCGAAGCTTCCCCGCGAGCGCGCGAGCATCAGGGTGGTGAGGACCGAGCCGAAGCTGTGGCCGACGGCATGGACCTCGACGGCACCGAAGCGCGGCTGATGCGCCTGCCAGGCTTCGAGCGCGAACTCGGCGCACGCGTTCCAGCCCGGGAAGCGACCGCCGTGGTCGCTGTCGCCGTGGCCCAACACATCCGACAGGAAGAGGTCGAAGTGTTCGGACAGGCGCGCGAGCATCGGTGCATACGTCAGGCTGCAGTAGCCGTTGCCGTGCAGGAAGTGGATGACGGGACGCCCGGACGGCGGCGAGTGCTGGCCGCGCAGCGTGTGTCCGTTGGCGAGGCGGTGGGACCAGGGCAACAGTTGCATTCGATTCGGAATCCCGTTGGGGAAGGGGTCAACCGCGGCCCGCAGCCCCGTCGTCGGTCGCGCTGTACCAGGCGATCCAGCCGGGGATGTGGGCTGCGGGCATCGGCCGCGCGATGCCGTAGCCCTGACCCAGCCGGCAGCCGATCTCGATCAGTGCCTGCGCATGATCCGTGGTCTCGACGCCTTCCGCAATGACGCGGCGGTCGAAGGCTTGGGCCAGATGGACGACACTCAGCACGATCGCCCGGTCGTCGGCGTCGGAAAGCATGTCGCGTACGAAGCTGCGGTCGATCTTCAGCAGGTCGACAGGCAGGCGGCGGAAGTAGGCGAGCGAGGCGTATCCGGTGCCGAAATCGTCGAGGGCGAGTTGCACGCCCAGCGCACGGCAGGCCGTCAGCACCTCGAGCGCGGCATTCATGTCGGTGATCGCGGTCGACTCGACGATCTCTAGTTCGAGCCGGTCGGGCGTGATGTCCGGATGTTCGTCGAGCATCGCCTTGAGGTCGGCGACAAAGTTCGCCTTGAGCAGGTGGCGCGCGCTGATATTGACCGCGACCGGCAGGTCGAGGCCTGCCGCACGCCAGCTTGCCACTTGTTCCAGTGCGGTGCGGATGACCCATTCGCCCAGGGCGATCTCGAGTTCGTTGCCTTCGAGGGCGGGCAGGAAGTCGGCGGGTGGGCGGAGTCCTTCTTCGGGGTGGTTCCAGCGTAAGAGTGCTTCCGCGCCCACTGGCCGGCGCTCGAGCATGTCGACCTTGGGCTGGAAGTGAAGCACGAACTCGCCCTGCTCGAGCGCCTGCGCCAGCCGCCGCAGCAGCTCCTGCTTCTGGCGCAGCGAGGCCTCGACGCTGGCGTCGAACACCTGTACGCAGTTGCGCCCGCGCTGCTTGGCGAGGTACATCGCCTGGTCCGCATGGCGAAGCAGGGTATCGGCGTCGACCGGGTCCTCCGGGTACAGCGCGACGCCGATACTGGCCGATACGGCCACGCTGTCGTCCCGTAACTGGACGGGCTGGCTGACGGCTTCGAGGATGCGGTCGAAGACGCCGTGGCTCTCGAGGTCGCCGAGCAGGAGTACGAACTCGTCGCCACCGAGGCGCGCAACGGTGTCGACCGAGCGCAGCATGGACTGCAGGCGGTCGACGATCTCGACCAGCAACTGGTCGCCCGCCTCATGGCCGTACTGGTCGTTGATCGGCTTGAAGCCGTCGAGGTCGAGCAGGCACACCGCCAGCGGCTTGCGGCTGCGATCGGCATGCGCGATCGCCTGCCGCAGCCTGTCCTCGAGCAGGCGGCGGTTGGGCACGCCGGTCAGCGGGTCGAAGTGGGCGATGCGGTCAAGCTCCTCGGCGTGTGCCTTCAGGCGGCTGATATCCGAAAACACCGCGACGTGGTGGATCAGCCGGCCGTTGCTGTCGAGGACGCGGGTAATGGACAGCGACTCCGCGAAAAGCTCGCCGTTCTTGCGGCGGTTCCAGACTTCTCCGCGCCAGTGGTCGGTGGTCTGGAGGCTGCGCCACAGCTGCGCATAGAACTCACGCGACTGCCGGCCCGAGCTGAGGATGGAGGGGTTCTGCCCCAGCACGTCCTCGCGCGCGTAGCCGGTGATGCGGGTGAAGGACGGATTGACGTCGACGATGCAGTTATCGGCATCCGTGATCAGGATGGCCTCGTAGCTGTTCTGGAACACGCTGGCAGACAGACGCAGTGCGTCCTCGGCCAGCTTGCGCTCGGTGATGTCCTCGTGCGTGCCGGCCATCAGCAGCGGCGAGCCGTCGCGCGCGCTGGTGATGACGCTGCCGCAGGCATGGATCCATACCCAGTGTCCGTCCTTGTGCCGCATCCTGAGATCGTGGCGGAGACCCGGCAGTTCGCCAGCAAAATGGGCTTTCAGCTTGCGCTCGATGGCAATCTGGTCGTCAGAGTGCGCAAGCCTGCGCCAGGTCTCGAATGTGATCGGCGCCAGCTCCTCGGGTGCGTAGCCGAGCATTTCCGCCCAGCGCCGGTTGACCTGGAGTTCACCGGTCGGAACTGTCCACTCCCAGGTGCCGACCTGCGTGGCGGCAATCACGTTGTCCAGGCGTTCGCGTTCGAGCTTCATCGCCACCGCAAGATGCCGGGCCTGGCGGTTGGAACGGTCGAGCTGGCGGTTACGCCGGGCCAGCCCGAGAGCGAGCATGAGGATGATGGCGCCGGTCCCGAGCAGCGAGATGACGACCGGCTGATAGCGGTCGAGCACGTCCCGCCAGGTGAACTCGGGCACCTGATCGAACGGGGGGGCACGCAGGCTGCGCATTGCCGATTCGACCGGGCCATAGTCCGCCGGGATGGCAAAGCCATGGATGCCGGCGGCGATGGCCGCCGGATCGTCCGCCTCTAGGCTGAGCAATCGGGCTGCGATGAGTCGCGCTGTTTCGCTATTGACCTGCGGCAGCGCGACCAGCGGCCACTCCGGGTACAGGCGGGTGGAGAGGGCGTACGGAAAGCCGGGCAGGGTCTGGCGGTTCAGGATGCGTAGCTGAGCGATCTCGGTGCGCCCCTCGCGCGCAAGATCCTCCAGCACGCCGGTGCGGACGAAGCCGGCGTCCACCTCGCCCTTGAGCACGGCATCGACGATGCGATCATGCAGTTGGGCGCTCGATTCGAACCGGATGCGGCCGAGATCGAGTCCGGCATCGACGATTTCGTATGCCTGCGACACGAAGCCTCCGAGGTAGCTCGGGGCCGGGGTTGCGACGCGTTTGCCGTATAGATCGCGCAGCTGGGTGATGTCGGCGCGATCTTCGCGCACGATCATCACGCCGCCGATGGCCGGCACGATGTGGCCCTGTTCCGCGCGGACCAGAGTGGCGAGCGCACCGGACAGCAGGTTGCCGGAGCGCAGGTTGATGTAGTGCGCCGGGTTTGTGAAAACGAAATCGAGTTCGTGGCGCTGCAGCGCGCTCTCCATCTCGGCCGGGTTCAGCACCCGCAGCCGAACCTCGTGGCCGGGCACGGCCTGCGTGAGGTAGTCGGCAAGGGGCTGCCAGGTGCGTTGCATCACGTCCTTGGGACGGTAGCTCAGCACCCCCAGCGTGAGGATCTCCGCCGCCCATGCCGGTGCGGGCAGGAGCAATGCGATCAGCAGCAGGAGCAGCCAGCGCCGTATCATGGCCGCACTCCGCTCGGCAGGAAGCGGGGCGTTGCGAGTTCGGCGAGCGAGGCAGGGCCGCGCAGCTGTCCGGCCTGCAGCAGGACGTCGGACACCCGGCGTGCGGCATCAAGCAGACGTGAATCGCGCGGGTCGAGATAGCTGCGGTTGGCGTCGATGCCGGGCAGGGATAGGCCGCGATAGAGGCCCATGACGGCTTGCCCGGGCAAGCCGAGGTGGCGGGCGAGACGGAAGGCGGTGTCGCCCGGGTTGCGCTGCAGGGCGTGCAGGCCGCGGAAATGGACGGCGATGAGGTGAGCGATCGCCTTGCGGTGAGCTTCCAGCCAGCCCTGATTCACGGCCAGCACGTCGAAGATGGTGTCGGGGATTCGGCGACTGTCGAACAGGATGTGGGCATCCTGTGCCAGCAGCGCACTGGTCACCGGCTCGTAGGTGATCAGGGCGTCGATGGTGCCGCGCTGCCAGGCCTCGAGGTGCTGGTCCACCCGCAGTGGCACGCGGACCACTTCATCGGCCTCAAGGCCGGCATGCCGAAGAAGATGCGCCAGTATGACCCCGCCGAGTGCTCCCTCCTCGACGCCGATGCGCACGCCGCGCAGGTCGGTGAGCGAGGAGATGGCCGGGCGCGCAAGCACCACGTCCGCGCCGACCGAGACGTCGAATACCAGCACGATCGTCAGCGGAAGGCCTTGGTCGCGCGCGCGCAGCACTTCGTCAAGGGTGAGGGCAGCGGCGACCACCTCATGGCGGGCGAGCGCCTCCAGTGAGGCGGTGGCGGAGCGTGTCTCGACAAGCTGTACCCGGCTGGTGTCAAGCCAACCTTCGTCACGGGCGAGGAACATGAACGCGTAGCCTGGCCATACATGGCTTGCCACTGTCATTGGTCGCGCCGGTGCGCATCCGCCCAGCGTACCCATGCTGCCCAGCATGAGGCCCGCCGCGATGTTGCGCAGCAAGCTACGCCGGGAATGCATCATCGACTGCGAGTGTCCGTTTCAGAAAGGTGCGAAGGATACGATGCTTCGCCATCGCGCCGCCGTGATCGAGTTGTCACGCCGGCGCGATGGCGGGCATGTTGTCAGTCCTCGCGGCGCTTGCGCGGTTTGCCCGCGGAGTAGGGGGCGTTGGCCGGCCGCGAGAACGACTTGTGATGCGCACCGGAGTCCGGTCGTGTGTCGCGGCGCGGCGCCGGGTGCTCGTCCTTGCGCGGCGCGCCGGCCGGGCGCTTGCCGTCCCGCTCCCAGTTCCCACGCGGCTTGTCGCTGCGCGGGAACTTGTCGCTGCGCTCTGCGCCGGGCTGCTTGTTCCAGCCGCCTTCGCGGCGCTCGCCCGTGAAGCCTTCGTCACGCGGCGGGCGGCGGCGTTCGGGCGTGGCGGCGGCCTCGGCTGCGCTCAGGGCGCGGATGTTCAGCGCCATCTGCCGCACGCGCGTGCGCTTGAGGATGCCCATCAGATCCTCGGGCAGGTTGGCCGGCAGCTCCACCGTCGAGAAGTCGTCGAACAGGTGGATCTGGCCGATGAACTTGCCCTCGATCCCGCCTTCGTTGGCAATGGCGCCGACGATCTCCTTCGGGCTCGCGCCCTGGTTGCGGCCGACCTCGATGCGATAGCGCACCAACGCGCCGTCGGCGAACGAGCGGCGGCGGGCGAGAATCTCGTCGCGGTTGGGGCGCGGCGTGCGCTCGCGCGGCGCGCCGGTGGTGAAATGCTCCTCGCGCGGGGCGCGGCCGCCGCTGCCGGGCTCGGCAGTCGCCAGATCCCAGCCGCGGCCGGACTGCTCGATCTGCAGCGGACGTTCGCGCTGGGCAATCAGGGTCAGTGCGGCAGCGACTTCGTGGATGTCGAGTTCGTTCTCCTCGACCAGGTCGTTGACGACACCCATGAAGAAACCGAGGTCCTCGCTGCCGATGGCATCGACCACCTGGCGCTTGAACTGCGCCACGCGCAGGTTGGTCACTTCCTCGCTGCTCGGCAGTGCGATCGGGGTGATCGGCTGGCGGGTGGCACGCTCGATCATCTTCAGCATGCGCGTCTCGCGCGGCGCGACGAAGAGGATCGCCACGCCTTCGCGGCCCGCGCGGCCGGTGCGGCCGATGCGGTGCACGTAGGCTTCGGTGTCGTAGGGGATGTCGTAGTTGATGACGTGCGAAACGCGCGGCACGTCGATGCCGCGTGCAGCGACGTCGGTGGCGATGACGATGTCGAGCGTACCGTTCTTGAGCTGCTCGATCACTCGCTCGCGCAAGCCCTGGGTCATGTCGCCATTGAGGGCGGCGGCGGCGTAACCGCGCGCGGCGAGCTTGTCGGCGAGCTCCTCGGTGGCAATCTTGGTGCGCACGAAGACGATGGCGGCGTCGAAGCTTTCCTCGGCATCGAGGATGCGGGTGAGCGCATCGAGCTTGTCCACTCCGCGCACCAGCCAGTAGCGCTGGCTGATCTTGGCTACGGTCGAGGTGGTGGCGCGGATCTTGATCTCCTCCGGCTCGCGGAGGTGGCGGCGGGCAACGTCGCGGATGACGTTCGGCATCGTGGCCGAGAACAGCGCGGTCTGGCGTTCGGCCGGCGTGTGCTCGAGGATCCACTCGACGTCGTCGATGAAGCCCATGCGCAGCATTTCGTCGGCCTCGTCGAGCACGATGGCCTTGAGCGCGTCGAGTCTGAGGCTCTCGCGTTCGAGGTGGTCCATGACCCGGCCCGGGGTGCCGACGATGACTTGGGCGCCGCGTGACAGCTGGCGCAACTGCACGACCATGCTCTGACCGCCGTAGATCGGCAGCACGTGGAAGTTCTTCAGGTGGTGGGCGTACTTGGCGAAGGCCTCGGCGACCTGGATGGCCAACTCGCGCGTGGGGGTGAGCACCAGGACTTGCGGGCGGGTGTCGGAAAGATCCAGGCGCGCCAGCATGGGCAGCGCAAAGGCAGCCGTCTTGCCGGTGCCGGTCTGGGCCTCGCCGAGGATGTCGCGGCCCGCCAGCAGCTGCGGAATACAGGCGGCCTGGATGGGCGACGGCGTTTCATAGCCGACTTCGGCAAGCGCAGTAAGGAGGGGCGTGGGCAGGTCGAGGTCGGCGAAGCGCAGGGCAGCCTCGGGGCTGGCGGGTTCGGTGCGGGCAGAGTCGGTCATGGCAGTCGGGCCTTGGTGGCGGCGATGTGCAGCAGCGCTGCGAAGTCGCAATTATCGGCGATTCCGGCGCGGCAAACGAAAAAAGCGGCTCGTGGCCGCGGCGGGGCGAATCGGGCTGGCTGCATCGGCGGCGGGCGCCGGAAAAGCAAAAACGCGGCGCAAGGCCGCGTTTCGGATGAATCGATGGACGTCGGAGACGTCGGATCGATTACAGCGGGCGGATGTTGGCCGCCTGCAGGCCCTTCGGGCCGGTCTTGACTTCGAATTCGACGCGCTGGTTTTCGGCCAGGCTCTTGAAGCCCTTGCTCTGGATTTCAGAGAAGTGGGCGAACAGGTCGTCGCCGCCGTTTTCCGGGGTGATGAAGCCGAAGCCCTTGGCGTCGTTGAACCACTTGACGGTACCGGTTTGAGTGCTCATTTGCGTTCCATATAAAAAATGACTGGGCTTGCGCCCCAAAATGCAGGAACGATCAAGAAACGTAATCCAGAGGAATCAGACCGGCACGCGCTCTTGTAGAACACGCTGGGTTACCACCAGAACAACCACTGCTTGAATCGACTGCGAGCCGCACAATACACGGTTTCCAGGGCATGGGGAATTTATTTCGCGTGGAAACCGCAAAAAAACATTTCCGTGGCGTCGAGCCAGGGAAGCCGTCCCGATCGAGCGTGGGGTTCCACATCGCAATTTGCCGCGAGGGTGGAATAATGCGCGCTGTTCCAACGTGGTGAATCCAGCATGCCCATACAGTGGTTTCCCGGTCACATGGCCTCGGCGCGCAAGAAGGCAGCCGATGCGATGGCGGCCATCGATGTCGTCATCGAGGTGACCGATGCCCGCCTGCCCGAGGCGAGCAGCAATCCGATGATTGGCGAGTTGCGGCGCTTCCGTAACCGCCCCTGCCTGAAGCTGCTGAACAAGGCCGATCTGGCCGATCCGGCTGCGACGCAGGCGTGGATGGACTTCTACAACCGCCAGCCGGGCGTGAAGGCGGTGGCGATCTCGGCGAAGAACCCGTCCGACGCGGCGCGCGTGCCGGCGCTCTGTCGTCAGCTCGCGCCGCACCGGGATGACGGCACGAAGCCCTTGCGGATGATGATCATGGGCATTCCCAACGTCGGTAAATCGACGCTGATGAATGCCTTGCTCAAGCGCAAGGTGGCCAAGGTGGGTGACGAGCCAGCGGTGACCAAACACCAGCAGACACTCGACCTCGGGCCGGGCATGACGCTGACCGATACCCCCGGCATGATGTGGCCCAAGATCGACTACGATTCGGACGGCTACATGCTGGCGGCGAGCCATGCGATCGGTCGCAACGCGGTGATCGACGAGGAGGTCGCGACTTTCCTGGGCGGCATCCTGCTCGAGCGCTATCCGGCCTTGATCGCGGCGCGCTACCGGATCGATCCGGCCCAGCTCGATGGGCCTGCGCTGCTCGAGGCGGTGGGGCGTCGGCGTGGCTGCCTCGTCAAGGGCGGCGGGCTGGATCTGGAGAAGGCGGCGCTGATCCTGCTGCAGGACTACCGCGACGGCGTGCTCGGTCGCATCAGCCTTGAGACCCCCGAATCGCGGGCGCGCATGATCGCGGTCGCAGATGCTGCGCGCGCCGAGGCGTCGGCAGGCGACCAGGCCAGCCCGGACGACGGCGAGGAGTAAGGGACGTTAGCGCCGGGGCCGACGCTAGGCCTCGGCGACGATCGCAACCCAGCGCAGCCATTGGCCGCAGGCGTTGCGCGGCCCGCGCAGCGAACCGTGCCATGGACCTTCGTTGCAGGTGCCGCGGCTGTTTTCCGGGTCGAGCCGCACATTCTGCCCGTCCGCTTCGAGTACGCGCCAGCCACCCCAGCGGTTGCAGGTAGGGCAGCGGCGGAGTTCGGCGATCAGCGGTGCGGTCATTGGGTTGGCAAGGGGCGGCAGCGGGGCTCGCCGGCAATCATAGTGGTTCGCCGGTGCCGGTGCAGCCAGGCTGTGGTGGGAGGCGGGGCGACCGCCGGCGCTTTGTTATGATTCGGCGATGAAGAATTCCCGCTCCCGTTTCCTCGACATCCGCGGCCAGCGCCTGCATCTGCGCGAATGGGGCGTTAAGGGCGCTCCTCGGCTCTATGTGCTGCATGGCTGGATGGATGCGTCAGCCTCGTTCCAGTTCATCGTCGATGCGCTCAGGCATGACTGGCATGTGATCGCGCCCGACTGGCGCGGCTTCGGTCAGAGCGCCTGGTGCGGCGGCGACAGCTACTGGTTTCCAGACTATTTCGCCGACCTCGATGCCATCCTGCGCGTAGTCGAGGGCGAGGACGAGGCGCCGGTGCGCCTTGTGGGCCACAGTATGGGCGGCAACGTCGCGCTGATGTACGCGGGCATCCGGCCTGCGCGGGTCCGTGGTGTCGTCGCGCTCGATGCCTTCGGCCTGCCGGACCGTCCTGCGGCCGAGGCGCCGGGGCGGTACCAGAAATGGCTGCTTGAGCTGACGGAAGTCCCGCGACCGCGGGTGTATCCCGACCACGCCGCGCTGGCGGCGCGCCTGCAGCAGGATAATTCGCGTCTTTCGCCTGAGCGGGCGCTGTGGCTGGCCCGCGAACTGGCACAGGCCGACGGCGAGGGCTTTCGCATCGCGGGCGACCCCGCCCATCGCCGGGTTAATCCGATCCTGTATCGACGCGCCGAGGCGGAAGCCTGCTGGCGGCGGGTCACCGCGCCGGTGCTGGCACTGGAGCCCGAGGGCGACCGGCTTCGCGAGCGCTTCGGTGTCAGCGACGAGGACCATGCCGCGGCCTTCGCCTGCTTCGGAACCATCGATGTGCGCACCGTCGCTGCGGCAGGTCACAACCTGCACCACGATCAGCCCGAGGTGCTCGCCGGAATCATCGAGACCTTCTTCCTGTCCGAGCACGTATGACGACTCCGCTTTCGATCGCGCACGATCCTGCCGCCCTGCATGCGATGAATGCCGACCTGCATTGCCATTCCACCGTTTCCGATGGCTGGCTGGAGCCGGTCGAGGTGGTTCGACGCGCCAAGGCGAACGGGGTCGATCTGCTTGCATTGACCGACCATGACGAGCTCGGCGGACTGGCGCTCGCGGCTGCGGCCGCTGCGGAATCGGGCATCGGTTTCGTGCCGGGCGTCGAGATCTCGGTGTCATTCGCCGGCGAGACCATCCACATCGTCGGGCTCGGCATCGATCCCGGCAACCCGGGTCTCATCGCCGGGCTGCTGCAGGTGAGGGCGGGACGTGACGCGCGGGCGCGGCGCATGAGTGAGGCGCTGGCCGCGGTCGGCATTGCCGGCGCGCTCGAAGGAGCGCATCGTTTCGCGCGCAACCCGGCGCTCGTCAGCCGCGCGCATTTTGCCCGTCACCTCGTCGCCAGTGGCGTGATGCCCGACGTCAGAACGGTGTTCGACCATTACCTGGTGCGCGGCAAACCTGGCTTCGTCGAGCACGAATGGGCGTCGCTGGAAGACGCGGTGGGCTGGATTGTCGGCGCCGGCGGCATTGCGGTGGTCGCGCATCCGGCGCGCTATCGCCTGTCGGCGGCGGACATGACCCGCTTGCTCGACCGTTTCGCCGCCGCGGGTGGCGAGGCCATCGAGGTGGTGTCGGGCGCCCACACCGACGACGAGATGCGCCGCTTCGCCACCGTGGCCCGCCAGCGCGGGCTGCTCGCGTCGCGCGCGTCGGATTTCCACGGCGAGAAGGAAAGCCCGGTCGACCTCGGTCGCTGCAATCCCTTGCCCTCCGACCTCATTCCCGTGTGGTCGCGCCTGATCTGAGAAAACAAGACAAGAACCATGGCCCAGTATTTTTCCCTTCATCCCGAGCAACCCCAGGCGCGTCTCATCCGCCAAGCCGCGGAGATCATCCGTGGTGGCGGCCTCGTCGTGCTACCGACCGACTCCGCCTACGCGCTCGTGTGCGCCGTTGGCGATGCGAGCCAGCTCGAGCGCATCCGCAAGATCCGCGGCGTCGACGATCGCCATCACTTCACGCTGATGTGCCGCGACCTGTCCGAGATCGCGACCTATGCGCGGGTCGACAACAGCCAGTACCGGCTGCTGAAGGCGACCACGCCAGGTCCCTACACCTTCATCCTGGAGGGTACGAAGGAGTTGCCGCGGCGCGTGCTGCATCCCAAGCGCAAGACGATCGGCCTGCGCATTCCCGAGCATGCCGTAGTATCGGCGCTGCTGGCCGAACTTGACGGCCCGCTGCTTACTTCCACGTTGCTGTTGCCGGGCGAAGACCTGCCGCTGACCGACCCGGACGAGATCCGGGAGCGGCTCGAGAAGCAGGTGGATCTCGTGATCGAGGCCGGCTACTGCGGCCCGGAAGCAACCACCGTCATTGATCTAACGTCAGGCTCGCCGCAACTCGTGCGGGCAGGGCGCGGCGCGCTCGAACCCTTCGGCCTCGAGGCCGACTGAGGGCGGGAAGCGCTCTGCTAGAATGCGCGCTTTCCCGCTGACGTTCCCATGGACTCACTGATCTCGACGCTGGCAATCTGGGCCTTGCCGGTGTTGCTAGCCATCACGCTGCACGAGGCGGCGCACGGCTATGTCGCCCGGCACTTCGGCGACCCGACGGCCGACCTCGCGGGCCGGATCACGCTCAATCCGCTGCGCCACATCGACCCGGTCGGCACCGTACTGGTGCCCGCCGGCATTCTGGCACTCAGCACGCTGTTCGGCGGGGGCGGGATCCTGTTCGGTTGGGCGAAGCCGGTGCCGGTCAATTTCGGTCGTCTGCGCAATCCCAAGGCCGACATGCTTTGGGTGGCGGCGGCCGGTCCGGCCACCAACCTCGCGATGGCGATTGGTTGGGCGATTCTGTTCCGGATCGCCATTGCGGGCGAGCCGGGCGCGTATACCCTGCCAATGATGAAGATGGCCGACGCCGGCATGCAGATCAATGCGGTGCTGATGGTGCTCAACCTACTGCCGATTCCTCCGCTCGATGGCGGGCGGATCGCCGTCAGCCTGCTGCCACATCGGCTGGCATGGAGCTTCGCACGCCTCGAGCCCTACGGCTTCCCGATCCTGCTTGTGCTGTTGTTCACCGGCGTGCTCGGCACGATCCTGTGGCCGCTGATCGCGGGTTTCCGCTTTCTGCTGGGCGCGCTGATCGGCATCTGAAGCCCGTGCGTCCATGAACCTGCCGCTTGACCTGGCGCCGGTCGACGCGCCCGATGTGCTCGAACAGGTGGCGCGCATCTACGGCGAGCCCCTGCTCGAACTGCCGAAAGACCTGTATATTCCGCCCGACGCGCTGCAGGTGTTTCTCGAGGCCTTCGAGGGGCCGCTGGATCTGCTGCTGTATCTGATCCGCAAGGCCAACCTGGACGTGCTGGACATTCCGATGGCGCCGCTGACGGCGCAGTATCTGGAGTACGTCGAGGCGATGCGTGCGACGAACCTGGAGCTCGCTGCCGAATACCTGCTGATGGCGGCGATGCTGCTCGAGATCAAGTCGCGCATGTTGCTGCCGCGGCCGCCGCGCGAAAGCGCGGAAGAAGAGGATCCGCGGGCCGAGCTGGTGCGCCGCCTGATGGAATACGAACGCATGAAACTCGCCGCGGCGCGGCTGGACATGCTGCCGCGGGCCGAGCGGGATTTCGAATGGGTCGGGGTGTTCGTTGCCGAGAAGGTGGTCGAACGCCAGCCCGAGGTCAGTCTGCACGACCTGCAGCTGGCCTGGTTGCGGATCATGAAGAAGGCCCGCCTCACCCAGCATCACCGTGTCGGGCGGGAGCAGCTTTCGGTGCGCGAGCACATGAGCGCCATCCTGCGCAAGCTGGGCGATGGTGCATTCGTCGTGTTCGACACCCTGTTCGACGTGAAGCTCGGCGCGCCGGGGCTCGTGGTGAGCTTTCTTGCGGTACTGGAGCTGGTGAAGGAAAAGCTGGTCGAGGTGAGCCAGAACGAGGCGTTTTCGCCCATTTACGTCAAGTTGGCCGATGCATCCCGCGACGACGCCTGAAGCCTGGTTGCGCATCATCGAGGCGGCGCTGCTGGCGGCGCCGGCACCTCTGCCGGTGTCCGAACTGCGCCGTCTGTTCGAGGACGATCCGGGGCCCGATCTCGTGCGCAAGTTGCTGGAGGAGCTGCGCGCCGAGTGGTTTGCTGCGGGACGGGGCGTCGAGCTCGTTCAGCTGGCGACCGGCTGGCGCTTCCAGACCCGGCCCGAATATCAGGTCTATCTGGACCGGCTGAAAGAAGAAAAGCCGCCGCGCTATTCGCGGGCGGTGATGGAAACACTGGCGATCATTGCCTATCGGCAACCCGTCACGCGCGGCGACATCGAGGAGGTGCGCGGCGTGGCGGTGTCGCCCAACATATTGAAGACGCTTGAATCGCGCGGCTGGATCGACGTCGTCGGTCACCGCGACACGCCGGGTCGCCCGGCGCTTTTCGCCACCACTCGGCGCTTTCTCGATGACATGGGTCTGCGCAGCCTCACCGAGCTGCCTGCGCTGACCGAGATCGAAAAAATCATGGACCTTGTCGATGCCTCGCAAACCGAACAGCCCGTTCCGGCCCCCACAGAAGAAGTCTGAAGCGATCGAGATTCTCGACCGCCCTGCACGTCCGCCGCGCGGAGGTCGCGAGAGCGCGCGCGACGAGGACGCCCAGCCGCAGGATCCGAATGCGCACCTGAATGCCGATCCGCGCGCGCCCCGATCCCCGCGTGGTGGGCGCGGCGGCAGTCGCCAGGGCGGCGATGCGTCCCGTCGCGAGGATGCGCATCTTTCCGCACTCGGGCAGGTCGAGCGCGGTGAGCGGACGCCACGCGGGCGGCCACAGGGGCAGGCAAAGGGGCGCAACAATGCGCCGACCACGCTGACCGAGCCCGAGCGGCTGCAGAAGGTGCTGGCGCAGGCCGGTGTCGCCTCGCGGCGTGAGATCGAAGAATGGGTGGTTGCCGGCCGCATCTCGGTGAATGGCCTGCCGGCCTCCCTTGGCCAGAAAATCGGGCCGGGCGACCGCGTCAAGGTCAATGGCAAGCTGATCCCGCTGCGCTTCACCCAGCGCTCGCCGCGTGTGCTGATCTATCACAAGCCCGAGGGCGAGATCGTCTCGCGTGACGATCCGGAAGGGCGTCCGACGGTCTTCGAGCGCCTGCCGGTGCTGCGCAAGGGGCGCTGGCTGGCGGTCGGTCGCCTCGATTTCAATACGTCCGGCCTGCTGCTGTTCACCAATGACGGCGACCTGGCGAACAAGCTGATGCATCCCCGCTATGAGCTCGAGCGCGAATACGCGGTGCGCCTGCTGGGTGAGCTGACAGAGGAGCAGGCGAAGTCGCTGACCGAAGGCATCCAACTCGAGGATGGCCCGGCAAAGTTCAACACCCTGCGCGACGAAGGGGGTGAGGGCGCCAATCACTGGTATCGCGTGACCATCTCCGAGGGGCGCAACCGGGAGGTGCGGCGCATGTTCGAAGCCGTCGGCCTGACGGTGAGTCGCCTGATGCGGGTGCGCTACGGCGCGGTGGAGCTGCCGGCGCGCCTCAAGCGCGGCATGTGGATGGAGATGCCTGAGGCGGATGCCTGCAAGCTGGCAGGGGTCGCCGCTCCGCAGCGCCAGGGGCAGGACGAAAAGCGCGCCAAGCGCCCGCCCAAGATGCACCGCACCACGCCGTCGTCGCGCTGACCTTCTCCGGCGACGCCAATGAGCGTGATACGCCAGGCAAGCTGCTGCGCTGCAGCAGTTTGCCTGGCTGTCTGTTTTGCAGCTATAATTCCGCGGCTTTGATGGATGGCTTGGTTCTGACGGCGCCCTACAGGTGCGTCAGGCGCGTCCGTCATTCGGTTGTGACCAGCGGCGTGTTCCCGGCAGGAACAATTGTTTGATGGGCGTTAGGCCCATTTTTTATTTGTGCGCGACGATTTCGCGCGTGGTGGAAGAAAGGCATGCGAGCAGGAATCGAGAATCTGATCGAACAGGTGGTGACCGGCCTCGGCTACGAGCTCGTCGACATCGAGTTCTCGCCGCGCGGGCGTCTGCTGCGCGTGTTTCTCGACATCGAGCGCGGCATCACGGTCGATGACTGCGCGACGGTGAGCAACCAGCTGCAGCGCGTATTCGAGGTCGAGAACATCGATTACGACCGCCTCGAGGTGTCGTCGCCGGGTCTCGATCGTCCGCTCAAGAAACTCGCCGATTTCGAGCGTTTCGCAGGCGAGGAAGTGCAGATCCGGTTGTCGCTGCCGGTCAACAATCAACGTAATTTTGCGGGTGTGCTCGGTGGTGTGCGCGATGGCGCCGTGGTGATCACGACCGAGAAGGGCGAGCAGCTGCTGCCCTTCGAGGACATCGAGAAGGCACGCCTTGTCCCCAAATTCTGAGACTGTGGATGTGGAGGTTTTCCTGAGATGAGCCGCGAGATCCTGCTGCTTGTTGATGCACTGGCGCGTGAGAAGAACGTCGCCAAGGACATCGTTTTCGCCGCGCTTGAGTCCGCGCTGGCCTCCGCGACCAAAAAGCGCATTCATGACGACGCCGACGTGGTCGTGTCCATCGATCGCGACACGGGCGATCACACCTCGTGCCGGCGCTGGATCGTCATGCCCGACGAGGAAGTCACCAACGATGAAGCCGAGATGGGCATCATCGATGCGCGTGACATCAATCCCGACATCCAGCTCGGCGAGTACATCACCGAGGAGCTCGAGCCGATCGATTTCGGTCGTATCGGCGCGCAGGCGGCCAAGCAGGTCATCCTGCAGAAGATCCGCGATGCGGAGCGCGAACAGGTGCTCAACGACTTCCTCGAACGCAAGGAATTCCTGGTCTCGGGTTCGATCAAGCGCATGGAGCGCGGTAACGCGATCATCGAGGTCGGCCGCATGGAAGCGGTCCTGCCGCGCGACCAGCAGATCCCGCGCGAGAATCTGCGCGTCGGCGATCGCGTCAAGGCCTTCCTGCTGCGCATCGACCGCGGCGCCCGCGGTCCGCAGCTGATCCTGTCGCGCACCGCGCCCGAGTTCCTGATGAAGCTGTTCGAGCTCGAAGTTCCGGAGATCGAGGACGGTCTGCTCGAGATCAAGGCCTGCGCCCGTGATCCGGGTCTGCGCGCGAAGATTGCGGTCAAGTCCAACGATCCGCGCATCGATCCGATCGGCACCTGCGTGGGTCTGCGCGGTTCGCGCGTGACCGCGGTCCGCAACGAGATCGGCGGCGAGCAGATCGACATCATCGTGTGGGCGGCTGATCCGGCCCAGTTCGTCGTCGCCGCCCTGCAGCCGGCCGAAGTCGTGTCGATCGTCGTGGATGAGGAAGCCCACGCGATGGACGTCGTGGTCGACGAGAACAACCTTGCCATCGCCATCGGCCGTAACGGCCAGAACGTCAAGCTCGCGTCCGAGTTGACGGGCTGGACCATCAACCTGATGAGTGAGCAGGAGTCGGCCGAGAAGACCGCGCAGGAGCAGCAGGGGCTGCGCGCGCTGTTCATGGAAAAGCTGGATGTCGACGAGGAAATCGCCGACATCCTGATCGAGGAGGGCTTCTCCTCCCTGGAAGAAATCGCCTACGTTCCTTTGGCCGAGATGCTCGAAATCGAGGCCTTCGACGAGGAAACGGTCAACGAACTGCGCAATCGTGCGCGGAACGTACTGCTGACCGAGGCGATCGTGACCGAAGAGCAGCTGGAGAATGTCTCCGACGACCTGCTCAATCTCGACGGCATGGAGAAGTCGCTTGCCGCCAAACTGGCCCAACAGGGTATCCGTACCCGCGACGACCTGGCCGACCTTGCGGTCGACGAGCTGGTCGAAATGGCCGGGATCGACGAAGAAAGAGCCAAGGCGCTGATTTCCGTTGCGCGCGCCCATTGGTTCGAAGAATGATGGGAGGGCAGTAATGGAAAACATGAGCGTGACCCAGTTTGCCGGCGAACTGAAGATGCCGGCCGCGGTACTGCTCGAGCAGTTGAAGCGTGCCGGTGTGGAAAAGACCGGTCCGACGGACCTGCTGACCGAACAGGACAAGGCCCGACTGCTGGAATACCTGCGTCGAGCCCATGGCGACACCGAGCCGAAGGGCAAGATCACCCTGACGCGCAAGCAGACGACCGAGATCCGCGCGACCGATTCGACCGGACGCGCCCGCACGGTGCAGGTCGAGGTGCGCAAGAAGCGCACGTTCGTCAAGCGTGACGAACTCGTGGCCGACCAGCCCGTCCCGGAAGTTGCCGAACTGGCAGAAGAGCCGGTGGCGGAAGTCGTCGAGCCGGTAGTTGCGCCGGAGCCGGTTGCGCCTGCCGTGCCCGAACCGGTTGCCGAAACGCCAGCGCCCGAGCCCGAGCCGGCGCCCGCTCCGGTGGTGGAGGAGCCGACCCCGGCGCCCGAACCCGTCGCCGAAGTCCCGGCCGAGCCGGAGCTTGCCGCGCCCGCCGCTGTAACCGAGCCGAAGGAGGCGAAGCCGAAGACGACCACCACGCTGGTTCGTTCCAAGCCGCTGTCCATCAGCGAGATCCTGAGCGACGAAGAAATCGCCGCGCGCAAGCGTGACGAAGAGCGCCAGCGCGCCCTCAAGGAGCGTCAGGCTGCGGACCTGCGTGCCCGCCAGGAGCGCGAAGCAGCAGCCCGCGCGGCGGCCGAAGCGCGCAAGGTCGAGGAAGAGTCCCGCCTTCGCGCCGAGCAGCAGAAGAAGGAAGAGGCCGCCAAGCCTGCCGCAGCCAAGCCGGGCAGCGGTACGCTGCACCGTCCGGCCAAGGCCGACGACAAGGGCGGCAGCAAGGATGCCAAGCGTGGCGCCGGCGCGCCGGCACGCGAGACCGATGGCGCCAAGCGCCGCGGCGGCCTGAAGACCCGCGGTGAGGTGGGCGCTACCACCGGCAGCAACTGGCGTGGTGCAGGCAAGGGCGGCGGTCGCCACGGCCGTCACCAGCAGGACGACCGCTCGAACTTCCAGGCGCCGAGCGAGCCGATCGTGCGCGAAGTGCACGTGCCGGAAACCATCACCGTGGCCGATCTCGCCCACAAGATGGCGGTGAAGGCGACCGAAGTGATCAAGGCCCTGATGAAGATGGGTTCGATGGTCACGATCAACCAGGTGCTGGACCAGGACACGGCGATGATCATCGTCGAGGAAATGGGCCACACCGCGATGGCGGCGAAGCTGGACGATCCGGATGCCTTCCTGGATGAGCACGACGAGCACAAGGATGTCGAAGTCCTGCCGCGCGCGCCGGTCGTTACCGTCATGGGTCACGTTGACCACGGCAAGACCTCGCTACTTGACTACATCCGTCGCGCCAAGGTCGCTTCGGGTGAGTTCGGCGGCATTACGCAGCACATCGGCGCATACCACGTCGAGACTTCGCGTGGCATGGTGACCTTCCTCGACACCCCGGGTCACGAAGCCTTTACGGCGATGCGTGCGCGTGGTGCGAAGGCGACCGACATCGTCATCCTGGTGGTGGCGGCGGACGACGGCGTCATGCCGCAGACGCGCGAGGCGATCCACCATGCCAAGGCGGCCGGTGTGCCGCTGGTGGTGGCGATCAACAAGATCGACAAGCCCGAAGCCAACCCCGACCGCGTCAAGCAGGAACTGATCGCCGAGAGCGTCATTCCGGAAGAGTACGGTGGCGACGTCATGTTCGTGCCGGTGTCCGCCAAGAAGGGTACGGGCGTCGACGAACTGCTCGAAGCCATCCTGCTGCAGGCCGAGGTACTGGAACTGACCGCGCCGGTCGATGCGCCGGCCAAGGGTCTGATCATCGAAGCCCGTCTCGACAAGGGCCGCGGCCCGGTGGCCTCGCTGCTGGTTCAGTCGGGTACGCTGCGCAAGGGCGACGTGCTGCTGGCGGGTGCCACGTTCGGCCGCATCCGCGCGATGCTGGACGAGAACGGCAAGCAGATCGACGAAGCCGGTCCTTCGATCCCGGTCGAGATTCTCGGCCTGTCGGACGTGCCGTCCGCGGGTGACGAGGCGATCGCGCTGGCCGACGAGAAGAAGGCGCGTGAAATTGCCCTGTTCCGTCAGGGTAAGTTCCGCGACGTCAAGCTCGCCAAGCAGCAGGCCGCCAAGCTCGAGACACTGATGGAGCAGATGGCCGAGGGCGAGGTCAAGAGCCTGCCCCTCATCATCAAGGCCGACGTGCAGGGTTCACAGGAAGCGCTGGTGCAGTCGCTGCAGAAACTCTCCACCGAGGAAGTGCGCGTCAATGTCATCCACGCTGCGGTCGGCGCGATCTCCGAATCGGACGTCAACCTGGCGCAGGCTTCGGGGGCCGTCATACTCGGCTTCAACACCCGCGCCGATGCCGGTGCGCGCAAGCTGGCCGAGACCTTCGGTGTCGATATCCGCTACTACAATATCATCTACGATGCAGTGGATGAGGTGAAGGCGGCGCTGTCGGGCATGCTCGCACCCGAGAAGCGCGAGGAGGTCATCGGCCTGGTCGAGATCCGTCAGGTGTTCACGATCTCGAAGGTGGGCTCGATCGCGGGTTGCTACGTGCTGGAAGGCGTGGTTAAGCGTGGTTCGCATGTCCGCCTGCTGCGCAACCACACGGTGCTGTGGACGGGCGAACTCGAGTCGCTCAAGCGCTTCAAGGATGACGTCAAGGAAGTCAAGTTCGGTTACGAGTGCGGCCTGCAGCTCAAGAACTACAACGACATCCAGGAAGGCGACCAGCTCGAGGTGTTCGAGATCAAGGAAGTGGCGAGGACGCTGTAAGCCATGCCCAAGGAGTATTCGCGCAGCCAGCGCGTGGTGGAGCAGATCCGCCGCGAGCTGGCGGAACTGATCCGGCTTGAGGTGAAAGATCCTCGAGTCGGTTTCATCACGCTCACCGATGTCGAGATCACGCCCGACTACGCTCACGCCAAGGTGTTCTTCACCTCGATGACGGGCGAGGCTGACGTGCCCGAGATCCAGCAGGGCCTGCGCCGCGCGAGCGGCTTCCTGCGCCGCGAGCTCGGCCGTCGGATTCGGATCCATACGATTCCGGAACTTCACTTCCACTACGATCGCTCGGTCGAGGAGGGCTCGCGCCTTTCCCGGCTGATCGACGACGTGGTGCGCGAGGATGAGGCCCGTCACCAGGACGAAGCCGGCGAAACGGACCCCAAGTCGGCCGACGATGACGGAAGCGCAAAGTCCTGAAGCAGCGGCGCGTCCGCGCCGGCCGAAGCAGCCGCAACGCAAGATTATCCGTCGCATCGTCGACGGCGTGCTGCTGCTCGACAAGCCGCAAGGCATGAGTTCCAACGGTGCGCTGCAGGCGGCGCGGCGTCTGCTCAATGCCGCAAAGGCCGGCCATACCGGCACGCTGGACCCGATGGCGAGCGGCCTGTTGCCGCTGACCTTCGGCGAGGCCACCAAGTTTTCGCAGATGCTGCTCGACGCCGACAAGACCTACGAGGCCGTCGTGCAACTGGGTGTCGAGACCGACAGCGGTGATGCCGAGGGCTCAGTGGTGGCGACCCACCCGGTTGCCGTCGATCTGGCGCAACTCGAAGCCGTGCTTGCGCGTTTCCGTGGCGAGATCGAGCAGGTGCCGCCGATGTATTCGGCGCTCAAGCGCAACGGTAAGGCGCTGTATGAATACGCCCGTGCCGGCATCGAGGTCGAGCGGGAGGCGCGTCGGGTCACGATCCATGCGCTCGATCTGCTCGACTTCGGGGCCGATCGCTTCACCATTCGGGTTGCGTGCAGCAAGGGCACCTACATACGCAGCCTGGCGATGGATATTGGCGCGGCCCTGGGCTGCGGTGCGCATCTGTGTGCCTTGCGCCGCACGCACATCGGGCCGTTCGACGTGACCGACGCAGTTTCGTTGGGCGCACTTGAAGCGTGTGCGGCCGAAGCACGTGACGGCCTGCTGGCTTCGGCCGACGCGCTGGTCGCGGTGTATCCCGAGCTGCGACTTGATGGAGAGCAGGCCCGCGGTCTGCTGCAGGGAAGGGTTTTGCCGCTGGGGCGAGCTGGTGCCGAAGGCTTGGTGCGGGTCTACGGGCCTAAGGGTTTCCTCGGTCTCGGGCAGTGGCAGGATGGGGGCAAGCTGGTCGCACGCCGGCTGATTGCCACCGATGGCGGGGCGTTCGACGCATCCGCATGATAACGATTGAGTTTTTGGTGCGGCTTTGGGTATAATCCGCCGCTTCTGATTGGCAGAAAAACACGAGTAAAGACACACATGGCTCTTGATACCGCATCCAAGTCGAAGATCGTCTCCGACTTCCAGCGCGCCCAGGGCGACACCGGTTCGCCGGAAGTCCAGGTTGCGCTCCTGACCGCCCGCATCAACGGGCTCGCTCCTCACTTCAAGGCCCACGGCAAGGATCACCACTCCCGCCGCGGTCTGCTGAAGATGGTCAGCCAGCGCCGCAAGCTGCTGGACTACCTGAAGGGCCGCAACGCCGACAGCTATCGCAATCTGATCGAGCGTCTGGGCCTGCGCAAGTAATTGCGTCCGTGACCAGCCCGACAGCGCCGATCAGGGCGAAGTAAGCCATCAAAGCCGGTGCGTGCCCCTGCGGCACCGCCGGCTTTGTGCCGTCTAAGGCCGTGCTTGCGTCGGGTTCGTCTTCCGGCGGAAGCGGATCGCTCGATCCGCAGGCCGCGCGCAGTTGTGGTTCGCTGCATTCATTGTTAAAGGAATCCCCTTGCTGAACGCAATCAAGAAAACTTTCGCCTATGGCGCCCATACCGTCACGCTCGAAACCGGCGAAGTTGCTCGTCAGGCTGGCGGTGCCGTCATCGTGAACATGGACGAGACCGTGGTGCTGGCCACCGTGGTCGCCGCCAAGGAAGCGCGCCCGGGACAGGACTTCTTCCCGCTCACCGTCGATTACGTCGAGAAGTTCTACGCCGCCGGCCGCATTCCCGGCGGTTTCTTCAAGCGCGAAGGCCGTCCTTCCGAGAAGGAAATCCTCACCTCGCGCCTGATCGATCGCCCGATTCGCCCGCTGTTCCCCGAAGGCTTCATGAACGAAGTCCAGGTGATCGTGACGGTGCTGTCGCTGAACCCCGAGGTCGATGCCGACATCCCGGCGATGATCGGCGCCTCGGCTGCGCTCGCCATCTCCGGCATCCCGTTCGACGGCCCGATCGGCGCAGCGCGCGTCGGTTATGCCGGCGGCCAGTACATCCTCAACCCCACGGCCACCGAACTGCAGACCAGCCAGATGAACCTGGTGGTTGCCGGCACCCAGGCAGCGGTGCTGATGGTCGAGTCCGAAGCGCAGGAACTGTCCGAGCAGGTCATGCTGGGCGCCGTCGTGTTCGGTCACGAGCAGATGCAGACCGCCATCAAGGCCATCAACGAGCTGGTCGAAGTCGCCGGCAAGCCCGAATGGGACTGGCAGGCACCGGCAGCCAACGAGGCGCTGATCGCCAAGGTCACCGAGCTGGCCAAGGCCGAGATGGAAGAGGCCTTCCGCATCACCAGCAAGCAGGAACGTTCGACCCGTCTGGGCGAGATCCGCAAGCGTGTGATGGCCGCGCTGACCGAAGGCGTGGAAAACCCGCCGTCGGCGACCGAAGTGAAGGACATCTTCTTCAACATCGAGTCGGGCATCGTCCGTAGCCGTATCCTCAACGGCGAACCGCGCATCGACGGCCGCGACACCCGCACCGTGCGTCCGATCACGATCCGCACCGGTGTGCTGCCGCGTACCCACGGTTCCGCGCTGTTCACCCGTGGCGAAACCCAGGCGCTGGTCGTGGCCACGCTGGGTACCGGCCGCGACGAGCAGATCATCGACGCCATCGCCGGCGAGTACAAGGAGCGCTTCCTGCTCCACTACAACTTCCCGCCGTTCTGCACTGGCGAGACCGGCCGTTTCGGCGTGACCAAGCGCCGCGAAGTGGGCCACGGCCGTCTGGCCAAGCGTTCGCTGGTGGCCGTGCTGCCGAAGGCCGAGGACTTCTCCTACACCGTGCGCGTGGTGTCCGAGATCACCGAGTCCAACGGTTCGTCGTCGATGGCTTCCGTTTGCGGCGGTTCGCTGGCCATGATGGATGCGGGCGTTCCGCTCAAGGACCACGTCGCCGGCATCGCGATGGGCCTGATCAAGGACGGCAACCGTTTTGCCGTGCTGACCGACATCCTGGGCGACGAGGATCACCTCGGCGACATGGACTTCAAGGTCGCCGGCACCGAGAACGGTGTGACCGGCCTGCAGATGGACATCAAGATCCAGGGCATCACCAAGGACATCATGCAGGCTGCGCTGGAGCAGGCCAAGGCCGGCCGTCTGCACATCCTCGGCATCATGAAGCAGTCGCTGGGTGAGTCGCGTGGCGAGGTGTCCGAGTACGCGCCGCGCATGATCAACATCAAGATCAACCCCGAGAAGATCCGCGACGTGATCGGCAAGGGCGGTGCGGTGATCCGCGCGCTGCAGGAAGAGACCGGCACCGTGATCGAGATCGAGGACGACGGCCAGATCACAATCTCGTCGGTCAGCGCCGAAGGTGCCCAGGCCGCGAAGGCCAAGATCGAGGCGATCACCGCCGAGGTCGAGGTTGGCAAGATCTACGAAGGCACCGTCATCCGCCTGTTGGACTTCGGTGCCATCGTCAACATCATGCCGGGCCGCGATGGCTTGCTGCACGTGTCCCAGATCGCCAACGAGCGCGTCAATAACGTGGCCGACTACGTGAAGGAAGGCCAGGTCGTGCGCGTCAAGGTGCTCGAGACCGATGAGCGCGGCAAGATCCGCCTGAGCATGAAGGCGCTGCTGGGCGAAAACGCCGGCTGAGTGCAATGCGAGGGGTGGCGGTAAGGGCACCCCGCGCTGAAAAAATGGGACGCCACGGCGTCCCATTTATTTTGTCTCAGCCTGACGGAACCCGGGGTGTGTGCGTGTCGCGACCCGGGAAAAAGGCAAAAAAAAGGACGCCGCAGCGTCCTTTCCGCGTATTGCACCGTCCGCTTACTTCGCGACCTGGCGCTCGCGCATTTCTTCCAGCGTCTTGCAGTCGATGCACATGGTGGCGGTCGGGCGCGCTTCCAGGCGCTTCAGACCGATTTCCACGCCACAGCTGTCGCAGTAGCCGTACTCGCCGGCCTCGATGCGGCCCAGGGCTTCATCGATCTTCTTGATCAGCTTGCGCTCGCGATCGCGGTTGCGCAGTTCCAGCGCGATGTCCGATTCCTGGCTGGCGCGGTCGTTCGGGTCGGCAAACACCGTGGCCTCGTCCTGCATCGTGTGCACGGTACGCTCGATGTCATCCATCAGCTCGCTCTTGAGCGTGCTGAGGATCTCGCGGAAGTGGGCCATCTGCTTCTCGCTCATGTATTCCTCGCCAGCGGCGGGAACGTAGGGCGGGAATTGCTTGTGCAGGGTATCGTCAGCCATGAATCAACTTCCGTAGGTTGGTGAATGGGTAGAGGCGACTTAATAGCAGAATCGGCTTGATGCGGCAAGCCGACGGGCATGAACGGTGCAAGTCCGGCGCCGTCCGCGCGCCAGGCGGGCATCCTGCCCGCGCCCGTGCGAGAATCGCGCCCCCGTTCATCCGCCCGGAGCCCTCCGATGCCTGTCTCCCAGCACACCGTCACGCAGCTCATTGTCCATCGCCTCGTCAAGGAGGCGGAAAGGCCGGCATCCCTCATCTGCCGACCGGTCAACTGCACGCTGGATGCGGTGGCCGTGCGTCTGGTCGAGCGGCTCTGCGGGCAGTACGAGTCGCGTTCCGCGAAGGGCTTCGGACGCTTCGAGGAGGACGAGGAGGTCTTCCCGCTCGCACGCTGGCTGCGTGCTCTTGTGAGCGAGCAGGGGCTCGACTTTGCGGGCTTCTCGCAGCAGGTCGCGCAGCACCTGCAGGCGATCGCGGACGAGGAGGAACTGGAGCAGGGCGGCCTGGTCGTCGTGGCGCGCATCGACGAGGGCGGTGCCGACTGCCTGTGGATCGCGCTGGTCGCCGAGGAGGCCGGGATCTCGGTCAGCGGCGGGCTCGACGTGAGCGACTGCCTGCATGTCGATTTCGCCGGGCTGCAGGCGGCGGGTCGGATCGATCTCGATGGTTGGCGACGGGGGGACGAGCGCTACATCGGTTTCCTGCGCGGACGCGGTAAGGGCGGAGCCTTCTTCAAGCGTTTCCTCGGCTGCAGCGATGTGGTCGTCGCCTTGCAGGAGACGAAGAAGCTGGTCGCTACGCTGAGTCACTTTGCCGACCAGCAGCAGCTCGAGCCTACACGGCGCGACAGCCTGCTCGAGCGCGCCCACGGCTATCTGGACACGCTGGGCGAGAACGGCGAGCCGGTGAGTTTCGAGGAGTTGGCGCGGGAGGTGTATCCGGAGCAGCCGGCGCGACTCGGTTCGGCCCTCAATGCGCCCGAGGCGCGCCTGGCGAGTGGGTTCGTGCCCAACCGGCGCGCGATCAGGCCGCTGGTGCGCTTCAGTGCCAGCGGCGAGCAATGGAAGGTGGAGTTCGATCGCAGCAGCCTGCATTCGGGCGCGGTGCACTACGATCCGGCGACCGACACGCTGGTCCTGTCGGGCGTGCCCGACTACCTGAAGCGCATGCTCGAGGAAGGCTGATCCTCACGCGGCGGGCCAAAGTGCCCGCACAAAAGAAAAGCCCGAGCGCTTGCGGGCCCGGGCTAAATCCACACCAAAGGAGGAAGTGGAGGAGACGGTTCGAATCATAATGCAGGGATTGCTGCGTTGCAACAATTCAACCTGCAAAATTTTTCTATCGGGCTATTTGCTTGAGCTGGGGCGGATTCGACGGTGTGCGAACCTCTTCGATCAGAACACGAAATCCATGGTGACGCTGAAGACGGTCATGTCGCCGTCCCAGTCTGGCGTTTCGCCACGATAGGGGAAGATCGACTCGGGCTTGCCGTCGATGCGGTCGATCTGGCCCTTGAGCGCGATTCGCGGTGCGACGTCCCAGCGCACGCCCAGCGCAACGGTATTCTGGTGCGCGTAGAAATTGCTGGTGATGAGGTCGATCAGCGGACGGGCGCCGGACGGGATCGGCGACCTGATGTCGGGCGCGGACGAGCGGATCTGGGAATAGCCGAGGTAGGGTGTGACCGATCCGATACGGTAGGCGCCGATGACGTAGGCCGAGCGGGTGTCACGATAGAACTCGCTGTCATGGACGACACGGTTCGCCATGGCCTGGATTTCCAGCGGGCCGTCCTCGTAGGCGATGCCGATCGCGTCATAACGCGTCTTGCGTCCTTTCACCTTCAGTTCGGGCGCGATGGCGAAGGCATTCGCGCCCACCAGTTCGACGATCGGAATCTCATGCTCGAAGCGGACCTGCGTCGTGCCCAGGCGCAGTTGCCAGGGGCCGACCGTGTAGTCGAGATAGCCGCCACGGATGTCCGAACCACGCAGGTCCCAGGTCAGCGAGTCCTTCATCGAGGTCTTCTCGGCCGCCTGGCCGGCGAACAGCTTGGCTTCGAGCAGGCCGTTTCCGAGCGGGAAGGTGCCGGTGACATCGACGCCGTCGAAGTAGGAGAAGATCAGCTGGCCGTAGAAGTCCTGCGGCGGGCGCACGGTGAGATTGGCGTAGCCGACGAGGCGGGAGTCGGCATGCATGTAGAAGTCCGTTCCCATCCGGCCGGCACGCGCGGCCCACTGCGACGAGAACTCGTGGCGCAGGAAGGCCCATGAGATCTCGGGGCCGTAGCTGCCGTCGTAACGGTAGCGGCTCAGTGCCTGCACCACCGCGTTCGTCTGCGGCGTGAGGCGCATGTTGGCCTGCACGCCAAGCAGCGAGTCGATCTTGGGGCTCCAGTCGGTCCGCACGCCATAGGCCTGCGAGAGGTCGCGCACGAACTCGGCGTCGTCGTCGTCGGAGCGCGCAAAGCCGAGCGTGCCGAAACCGAGCAGGCTGATGGATGGGGTGTAGGCGGGAGAGGCGGTGGACGGCTCGGCCTGGCTGGTCTGCGGGACGCTGCAAAGCACCATCGACAGCACCGCGGGCAGGCATGCGGAAAGCATGCGCAGGGCGGGTGTGCGTCCGCGCCGCGTCACCGGGCGACGCTGGCGAGTGTTGGCCAAGTCCATTTCAATTCCGCAAGACCTATGGATATGCAGGGCAGTATAGCGGAATGATCCATGACAACGTCGAGGGCCGAGCCGCGCGCGCGGGCGGGCGCTCGCGGCTCGATCCGACGGCCGATCAGCGCGCGATCGGCTTGTAGCGGATGCGCTTCGGCTTCGCGCCTTCCTCGCCCAGGCGCTTCTTCTTGTCCTCTTCGTACTCCTGGTAGTTGCCGGCGAAGAAGGTCCATTGCGAATCGCCTTCGGCCGCCAGGATGTGCGTGCAGATGCGGTCGAGGAACCAGCGGTCGTGCGAGATCACCAGCGCGCAGCCGGCGAACTCCAGCAGCGCGTCTTCGAGCGCGCGCAGGGTCTCGACGTCGAGGTCGTTGGACGGTTCGTCCAGCAGCAGCACGTTGCCGCCCTGGATCAGGGTCTTGGCCAGGTGCAGGCGGCCGCGCTCGCCACCCGAGAGGTTGCCGACGATCTTCTGCTGGTCGCCGCCCTTGAAGTTGAAGCGGCCGATGTAGGCGCGGCTGGGCATCTCGAAGCGGCCCACGGTAAGCACGTCGGCGCCATCGGCAATGGCGTCGAACACCGTCTTGTCGTTGGCCAGGCCCTCGCGGGTCTGGTCGACGGCGGCGATCTTGACCGTGGTGCCGATCTCGACCGTGCCCGAGTCGGGCGTGTCGCAGCCTTCGATCATCTTGAACAGCGTCGATTTGCCCGCGCCGTTGGGGCCGATGATGCCGACGATGGCGCCCGGCGGGATGCTGAAGCTGACGTTGTCCATCAGCAGCTTGTCGCCGAAGGCCTTGCTGACCCCGTGGAACTCGATGACCTTGTCGCCCAGGCGCTCGCCGGGCGGGATGAAGATTTCCTGCGTCTCGTTGCGGCGCTGGTACTCGACGCTCGCCATCTCCTCGTAGCGGGCCAGGCGGGCCTTGGACTTGGCCTGGCGCGCCTTGGGGTTGGAGCGCGCCCACTCCAGTTCGGTCTTCATTGCCTTCTGGTGCGCGGCTTCCTGCTTGGCTTCCTGCGCCAGGCGCTCGCCCTTCTGCTCCAACCAGGAAGAGTAGTTGCCCTTCCACGGGATGCCGTGGCCGCGGTCGAGTTCGAGGATCCACTCGGCGGCGTTGTCGAGGAAGTAGCGGTCGTGGGTGACGGCGACCACGGTGCCGGGGAAGCGGGTGAGGAACTGCTCCAGCCAGTCGACCGATTCGGCGTCGAGGTGGTTGGTGGGCTCGTCGAGCAGCAGCATGTCGGGCTTGGACAGCAGCAGCTTGCACAGCGCGACGCGGCGCTTCTCGCCGCCGGACAGGTTGCCGATGACGGCGTCCCAGGGCGGCAGGCGCAGCGCGTCGGCGGCGATCTCCATCTGGGTCTCGACGTCGCTGCCGGCCGTCGACAGGATGTTCTCGTACCTGGCCTGTTCCTCGGCGAGCTTGTCGAAGTCCGCGTCCGGTTCGGCGTAGGCGGCGTAGACCTCCTCGAGTTTCTGGCGCGCTTCCATGATCTCGCCGAGCGCCGATTCCACCTCTTCCTTCACGGTCTTGGCCGGGTCGAGCTCAGGCTCCTGCGGCAGGTAGCCGATGCGCTGGCCGGCGAGCCACTGCACTTCGCCGTCGTATTCCTTGTCCACGCCGGCCATGATGCGCAGCACGGTGGACTTGCCCGAGCCGTTGAGGCCGAGCAGGCCGATCTTGGCGCCGGGGAAGAAGGAAAGGGAGATGTCCTTGATGATCTGACGCTTGGGCGGAACGATCTTGCTCACGCGCAGCATCGACATGACGTATTGGGCCATGGGGGAGGGGTCCTGCCGAGTCGGAAAAGGCAGGAGTCTACAGCATCCCTTCGATGTCCTTCACCAGTTCTTCCGGCGCGGTCGTCGGCGCGTAGCGCTCGATCTGCTGGCCGTCGCGGCTGACGAGGAACTTGGTGAAGTTCCACTTGATCGCCTCGGTGCCGAGGATGCCCTTGGCGTGCTGCTTCAGGTGCTTGTACAGCGGATGGGCGCCGTCGCCATTGACGTCGATCTTGGCGAACATCGGGAAGCTTACGCCGTAGTTCTTCTCGCAGAAGGCGCCGATTTCCTCGGCGCTGCCGGGTTCCTGCGCGCCGAACTGGTTGCACGGAAAACCGAGCACGACCAGGCCGCGGTCCTTGTAGGTCTGGTAGAGCTTCTCGAGGCCGGCATAGTGCGGGGTCAGCCCGCACTGGCTGGCGGTGTTGACGATCAGCAATACCTTGCCGGCGTACTCGCCGAGGGTGGTGGTGGCGCCCGAGAGGCGATCGACTTCGATTTCGTACAGGGTAGAAGACATGCGGGGCTCCTGAGTGAGGAGGGGGTCGGAAGCGCTTCGAGCCCCGCATGCGGAAAAAGTTTGACGCGCCGATGCGGTCGGGCGGCGGTGCTCGCCGCGTGATATTACTTCTCGAACTTACTTCTCGACGAAGGCGCGTTCGATCACGTAGTCGCCCGGCTGGCCAATACGCGGCGACATTGCGAAGCCGCGGGCGTCGAGCAGGGCGCAGCAGTCGGCATTCATCGCCTGGCTGCCGCAGATCATCACCCGGTCCTGCGCCGGGTCGAGGTCCGGCAGGCCGATGTCGGCGAACAGCCGCCCGGATTCGATCACGTGGGTGATGCGGCCGGTGTTGCGGAAGGGCTCGCGCGTCACCGTCGGGTAGTAGATGAGCTGGTCGCGCACCTGTTCGCCGAAGAATTCGTTCTGCGGCAGCACCCGGGTGATGAAGTCGGTATAGGCCAGCTCGGATACGAAGCGGACGCCATGCACCAGCACGACTTTCTCGAAGCGCTCGTAGGTTTCCGGGTCCTGGATCACGCTCAGGAACGGGGCCAGCCCGGTGCCGGTGGCCAGCAGGTAGAGGTGCTTGCCCGGGTTCAGGTCGTGCAGCACGAGGGTGCCGGTGGGCTTCTTGCTGACGATGATCGGGTCGCCCTCGCGCAGGTGCTGCAGGCGCGAGGTCAGCGGGCCGTTCGGCACCTTGATGCTGAAGAACTCCAGGTGTTCCTCGTAGTTGGGGCTGGCGATGCTGTAGGCGCGCGTCAGCGGCTTGCCTTCCACGTCGAGCCCGATCATCACGAACTGACCGTTCTCGAAACGCAGGCCGGGGTCGCGCGTGGTGCGGAAGCTGAACAGCGAGTCGTTCCAGTGATGGACGCTGAGGACACGTTCGGTAAGCAGGTTGCTCATGGCGGCGCAGGTGCAGGCGGATTGACGGTGGAGCAGATTCTAGGTGCGCTGAGTTAGCGGTTAAGTGGATAATTTGGATATCCGTTACCGGAAAAATCGATATGCGATTCACCCTGCGCCAGATCCAGGCCTTCGTCGCCATCGCCAGCTGCGAGAACGTATCGCGCGCGGCCGAGGCGCTCAGTCTGTCCCAGTCCGCCACCAGCGCGGCACTGGCCGAACTCGAGAACCAGTTCGACCAGCAGTTGTTTGACCGCCACGGCAAGCGCCTGCGCCTCAACGAGCAGGGCCGGCTGCTGCTGCCGCACGCCGTGGAGCTGCTCGACCGCGCCGAGGAGACGGACGCCTTGCTGCGCGGCGAACGCGGCCTGGGCAGCCTGCGGGTCGGCGCCACGCTGACGATCGGCAACTATCTGCTGCCGCTGATCGTGTCGGGTTTCCTGCAGCGCCACCCGGAGAGCCGGGTCAGGCTCGAGGTGCGCAACACCGCCACCATCGCCGCCATGCTGGCGCGCTACGAGATCGACCTCGGCCTGGTCGAAGGCCAGGTGGTCGATGGCGAACTCGAATCCCAACCCTGGGTGGAGGACGAGTTGGTCGTGTTCTGCGCACCCGAGCATCCGCTGGCCGGGCGGACGACCGTTGCCCTTGCCGAGATCGCCGCCGAGCCGTGGATCCTGCGCGAGCGCGGCTCGGGCACGCGCGAGACCTTCGACCAGGCCGTGCGCCACTGGTCGGGCGGCGTGGTGCCGCGGCTGGAACTGGAGCACACCGAGGCCGTCAAGCGGGCGGTGGAGAGCGGCCTGGGGCTGGGCTGCCTGTCGCGCCTGACGCTGCGCGACGCCTTCCGCCGCGGCAGCCTGGTGCCGCTGGAGACGCCCGAGCTGGACCTGAAGCGGCACTTCAGTTTCGTCTGGCACCGGGGCAAGTATCACAGTGCGGCGATCCGCCGCTTCCTCGACGATTGCCGTGCCTTCGCTGCCGGCGCCACCCGCAGCGACCAGATCCCGTTGCCGGCCGTGCGTTGAGGCGGGGCGGTGCACTGCGGGAACTTCCGGACGCTGTGCCCTTCACAATGCCGACACGCGCAGCGCACGCGATCTCCTTTTTCTGGCCGTCGCCGCCGGTGCGGCCTGTAATACACTCGTCACCCCCAACCGAATCCCCTCACACGGTGCAGCCATGAGCGTCATCGAATCCGTCCGTCCCCTGCACAGCAAACTCACCGCCATCCGCCGCGACATCCACGCCCACCCCGAACTCGCATTCGAGGAACACCGCACGGCCGAACTCGTCGCCCGCCATCTGGAGGCGCTGGGTATCGAGACGCACCGCGGGATCGGCGGCACCGGCGTGGTCGGCGTCGTGCGCGGTGGTCGCAGCCTGCGCGCCATAGGCCTGCGTGCCGACATGGATGCGCTGCCGATCACCGAGCGCAACGAGTTCGCGCACCGATCCACCGTGCAGGGTTGCATGCACGCCTGCGGTCACGACGGCCACACGACGATGCTGCTGGGCGCGGCCGAGGCGCTGGCCGCGCGCAAGGATTTCGACGGCACGGTGTATCTGATCTTCCAGCCCGCCGAGGAAGGCGAGGGCGGCGCGCCGGCGATGATCGCCGACGGCCTGTTCGACCGTTTCCCGATGGAGGCAGTGTTCGGCATGCACAACTGGCCGGGCATGGAAGCCGGCAGCTTCGCCATTCATAGCGGCGCGGTGATGGCCAGCGCCGACCGCTTCGACATCCGCTTCACCGGCGTCGGCGCGCACGCCGCCATGCCGCATCTCGGCGTCGATCCGGTGGTCGCCGGGGCGGCCTTCGTGCAGGCGGCGCAGACCCTCGTCAGCCGCAGCCTCGATCCGATCGACGCCGGTGTGGTGTCGGTGACGCAGTTCCATGCCGGCGAGGCCTACAACGTCATTCCCGACCGCGCGGAGCTGTGCGGTACGGTCCGTACCTTCTCGGCGGAGGTGCGCGACCGTCTCGAGCGCGGCCTGCGCCAGGTTGCCGAAGGCATCGCGCAGAGCCACGGCGTGCAGGTGCTCTTCGAGTACCGCCGCGGCTACCCGCCGACGATCAACACCGCCGACGAGGCGGCGCTGTGCGCCCAGGCCGCGCGCGCCGTGGTCGGACCGGATCGCGTCTTCACCGACCGTCGCCCGAGCATGGGCGCGGAGGATTTCGCCTACTTCCTGCAGGAGAAGCCGGGCGCCTACGTGTGGGTCGGCAACGGCCCGGGCGAGGGCGGCTGCATGCTGCACAACCCCAACTACGACTTCAACGACGAAGTCCTGCCCACCGGCGTTGCCTACTGGTGCGAGCTGGCGCGCACGCTGCTGTCGACCGCGCGCTGAACGGACCGGATGATGAAGACGCTGCGCCTCGCCTTCCGCATGATGCTGCGCGACCTGCGCGCGGGCGAACTGCACCTGCTCGGGCTGGCGATCGTCATCGCGGTGGCCAGCCTCACCAGCGTCGGCTTCCTGGCCGACCGGGTCGGTCGCGCGCTGGACCGCGAGGCCAACCAGCTGCTCGGCGGCGACCTGCTGCTGCGCGCCGACCGCCCCTGGCCGGCGGGCTTCGCCGATGAGGCGGGCGAGCGCGGCCTGCGCACCGCCGAGACCGTGCTGTTCACCAGCATGGCGAGCACCGAGGAGGCCGCGGTGCTCGCCGGCGTCAAGGTGGTCGAGGACGGCTACCCGCTGCGCGGCGCGATCCGCATCGCTCCCGGTCCCAACCAGCCGGATGAGGCCGCCGGCCGCGCGCCGGCACCGGGCGAACTGTGGCTGGACGAGCGCCTGTTCGCCGAGCTGGGCGTCAAGGTCGGCGACAAGGTCGGCCTGGGCGAGATCGAGTTCCGCGTCGGCGCCATGGTCAGCTTCGAGTCCGACCGCGGTGCCAACTTCTTCAGCCTGCTGCCGCGCGCGATCTTCAACCTCAAGGACCTGGACGCGACCGGCCTCATCGCCGAGGGCAGCCGCGCCACCTGGCGCCTGCACGTGGCCGGCGATGCGCAGGCTGTCGAAGCCTACGAGAAATGGGCGCGGGCCAACCTGGGCCGCGGCCAGCGTGTCGAGACGGTAGAGAACGCCCGGCCGGAGGTGCGCGCCGCGCTCGACCAGGCGCAGCGCTTCCTGCGCCTGGCGGCACTGCTGGCGGTGATCCTCGCCGCGGTGGCGGTCGGCCTTTCGGCGCGGCGCTTCATGGCGCGTCACCTCGACGGCTGCGCAGTGATGCGCGTGCTCGGTGCGCGCCAGTCGCAGGTGCTGGGCATCGTCGTCGGCGAATTCCTGCTGTTCGGCCTGACGGCGGCGGTGGTCGGCACCGCGCTCGGCTGGTCGGTGCAATGGGGGCTGGCAGGCGGACTGCGCGAGATCCTCGCCACCGAACTGCCCGCGCCCTCGCTGCTGCCGCTGGCGCATGGCGTGGTGGTCGGCATGGCGCTGCTGGCGGGCTTCGTGCTGCCGCAGTTGCTGCGCCTGGGCAAGGTCAGCACCTTGCGCGTGCTGCGGCGCGAGTTCGAGCTGGCCGAGCCGCTGTCTGGCACCGCCTGGGCCCTGGGCCTGGCCGCGCTGCTCGGGCTGATCTTCTGGATCGCCGCGGATGCGCGCCTCGGCGCGATGGTCGCGGCCGGCTTCGCGGTGGCGCTGGGGGTGTTCGCGCTCGCCGCGTGGTGGGTCTTGCACCTGGCCGGACGCCTGAAGGGGCAGGGCAGCCTGCGCGGCGGCGGCTGGCGCTACGGCGTGGCGTCGCTTGGCCGGCGCATGGGCGGCAGCGTCATTCAGGCCGCGGCGCTAGGCCTGGGCATGACGGCGCTGCTGTTGCTGACCCTGGTGCGCGCCGACCTGCTCGACAACTGGCGCGCGATGGCGCCGCCCGACGCGCCCAACCGCTTCGTCATCAACATCCAGCCCGATCAGCGTGCCGCCGTCGCCGACCTGTTCGTTGCCGAAGGCCTGTCGCGACCCAACATCCAGCCGATGATCCGCGGCCGCATGGTGGCGATCAACGGCGAGGCGATCGACCCCAGTCGCTACGACGAGGAGCGCACCCGCCGCCTGGCCGAGCGCGAGTTCAACCTGTCCTATGCCGCCGAGCTGCCGGGTGGCAACGCGGTCTCCGCCGGGCGCTGGCACGGCGCCGAACGAACGCCGCAGTTCTCGGTGGAGCAGGGGCTGGCGCAGACCTTCAATCTCAAGGTGGGCGACCGTGTCGCCTTCGAGATCGCCGGCCAGCGCGTCGAGGCGCCGATCACCAGCGTGCGCAAGCTCGACTGGGATTCGATGCGGGTGAACTTCTTCTTCATCGCCTCCGAGGGCCTGCTCGAGGCCTACCCCGCCAGCCTCATTACCAGCTTCCACCTGCCGGCCTCCAACCACGACTTCACCACTAGGCTGATTGGCGCCTTCCCCAACCTGTCGGTGATCGACATCGCCGCGGTGATCGCCCAGGTGCAGGCCATGACCGACAAGCTCATCCTCATCGTGCAGTTCGTGTTCGGCTTCGCGGTGCTGGCGGGCCTGGTGGTGCTGTATGCGGCGCTGCAATCGACGCACGACGAGCGCGAGTACGAACTGGCCATGCTGCGCACGCTGGGTGCGCGCAACCGCCAGGTGCGGCAGGCGCTGCTGGCCGAATTCCTCGTGCTGGGCGGCGTGGCCGGCGTGCTGGCCGGCGTCGGCGCCAGCGCCATCGGCTGGGTGCTGGCCGAGCAGGTGTTCAGGATGACTTATGTGCCGGCCCTGTTGCCGGTGGTGGTGGCGGTGCTGCTTGGTGCGGGTGGCGTGGTGGCGGGTGGCTGGCTGGGCACGCGCAAGCTGCTGTCGCGCCCGCCGCTGGCCAGCCTGCGCGCGTTGGCCTGACGGCGCCGCATGCTGCCGATGACCCCGTCCGAACTGTTGCTGGCCGGCCTGCTCGCCGCCGTGCTGGTGCTGCTGGTGTGGCTGCTGGTGCGCAGCTACACGCGCGAGCGCGCGGTGCGCGACCAGCTCGTCGATGCGCTGGCCGACCAGATGGAACAACAGCTCGGCGCCCAGCACCGCGAGATCCTGCGCGACCTGCACGAAGGCCTCGCGCGCCAGACCGACCGCATCGGCGAGCACGCCCGCGCCGACCGCGACCTGCTACAGCGCGGCCTCACCGCCGCCTCGGTGCAGTTGTCGCGTGGCATGCAGGCGCTGACGCAGAGCGTCGACGGCCGTCTCGACACCTTGTCGGGGCAGGTCAACCAGCGCCTGGACGAAGGTTTTCGCAAGACCAACGAGACCTTCGCCAGCGTGATGGCACGGCTGGCGACCATCGACGAGGCGCAGAAGAAGATCGACGGCCTCACCACCAACGTCGTCAGCCTGCAGGAACTGCTCGGCGACAAGCGCGCGCGTGGCGCCTTCGGCGAGGTGCAGCTCGAGGCGCTGGTGCAGAACATGCTGCCGCCCGACGCCTTCGCCTTCCAGCACGTGCTGCCCAACGGCACGCGCGTCGACTGCCTGCTGACACTGCCGGCGCCCACCGGCCTGGTCGCGGTCGATGCCAAGTTCCCGCTCGAGAACTACCACCGCATGTTCGACGCGGCCGCGGGCGAACTGGAGCGCCGCGCCGCGCAGCAGGCTTTCCGCGCCGACGTCAGGCGCCACGTCGACGCCATTGCCGGCAAGTACATCCTGCCCGGCACCACGTCGGATGGCGCGGTGATGTTCCTGCCCGCCGAGGCCGTGTTCGCCGAGGTCCACGCCTACCACCCGGAAATCGTCGCCTATGCGCAGCAGAAGCGGGTTTGGATCGTGTCGCCCACCACGCTGATGGCGGTGCTCAACACGGCCCGCGCGGTGCTGAAGGACGTCGAGACGCGCAAGCAGGTCCACGTCATCCAGGACGCGCTCGGCAAACTGGCGAAGGACTTCCAGCGCTTCGACGAACGCATGGCGGCGCTCGCCCGCCACATCGAACAGGCGAGCCGCGACGTGCAGGACGTTCAGACCTCCAGCCGCAAGATCAGCGCGCATTTCCACAAGATCGAGGCGGCGCGCTTCGACGAGCTGGAGTCGGACGCTGACGAGATCCCGCTGCCGCGGACTTGACCCCGGACAGGTACAGGGTGCGCCCCGCCACCTAGACTGCGGCTATTCCCGACTTCCTGCCGAGGCGCTTGCCCATGTCCAGATTCCTGCCGGTGCTGTTCCTGATCGGGCTGTTCTTCTTCATGTGGCTGTTTCTGTATGCGCACCAGCGCCGCGAGAAGCAGAAGCGGGCCTTGCCGCTGCGCGAGGACTACCTCGTGGCCCACGGCCATGACGAGCCGGCCTGCTTTGCGTGCGGCAAGGATCAGCTGAAGGACGAGGGGCTGACTTCGGGGCGGGACACGCGCCGCATCGTGTCGTGCGAGGGCTGCAACACCCTGCTGTATCGCTATGAGCGTCCGGCCGAAGTGGTGGACGACGAGTGAGGGCCGACGAGTGATGGCCCACGACTGAGGGCCGACGACTGACCCGCGCCGCGGGTCGGCTGACGTATTACCATGCGCACTCCGCGGTCTGTCGCGATTCCGACCTTTAGGAGTGATGCCATGAAGCTGGGTACCCCGCTTTCGTCCAGTGCTGTGCGCGTGATGCTGCTTGGCGCCGGCGAGCTCGGCAAGGAAGTCGTCATTGCGCTGCAGCGCCTGGGTGTCGAGGTGATCGCAGTCGATCGCTATGCCAACGCGCCGGGCCACCAGGTGGCGCACCGCGCGCACGTGATTCCGATGACCGACGGTGCTGCCCTGCGCGCGCTGGTCGAGGCCGAGCGCCCGCACCTGATCGTGCCCGAGATCGAGGCCATCGCCACCGACATGCTGGGCGAGATCGAGGCGGCCGGTCTGGCCGAGGTGATCCCCACCGCGCGCGCCACCCGCCTTACCATGAACCGCGAGGGCATCCGTCGCCTAGCGGCCGAGGAGCTGGGTCTGCCGACCTCGCCCTATCGCTTCGCCGATTCGCTGGAAGAACTGCAGGCCGCCATCGACGGCGGCATTGGCTACCCGTGCATCGTCAAGCCGGTGATGTCCTCCTCGGGCAAGGGCCAGTCGATGTTGCGCGGGCCGGAGGACGTGCAGAAGGCCTGGGACTATGCGATGCAGGGCGGGCGCGTCGCGCAGAGCCGGATCATCGTCGAGGGCTTCGTCGATTTCGACTACGAGATCACCTTGCTGACCGTGCGGGCGCGCGATGCCGGCGGCGCGGTGCAGACCTATTTCTGCGAGCCGATCGGCCACGTCCAGGTCGCCGGCGATTACGTCGAGTCGTGGCAGCCGCAGCCGATGAGCCCGGTGGCGCTGGCCGAATCGCGCCGGATCGCCGCGGCGGTCACCGGCAACCTCGGCGGGCGCGGGCTGTTCGGCGTGGAGCTGTTCGTCAAGGGCGACCAGGTGTGGTTCTCCGAGGTCAGCCCGCGTCCGCACGACACCGGGCTGGTCACGCTGTGCTCGCAGCGCTTTTCCGAGTTCGAGCTGCACGCGCGCGCCATTCTCGGCCTGCCGGTCGACACCACGCTGCGCGAGCCGGGTGCGTCGGCGGTGATCTACGGCGGCATGGACGAGACCGGCATCGCCTTCGAGGGTGTGGCCGAGGCGCTCGCCGTGCCGCGCAGCGACCTGCGCCTGTTCGGCAAGCCGGAATCCTTCGTCAAGCGCCGCATGGGCGTGGCGGTGGCCAACGGCGCCGACATTGCCGAGGCGCGCGAACGGGCGAAGCTGGCGGCGAGCAGGGTGAAGCCGGTCAAGGACTGACCGCGGTCGCTCTGCGACCGGGCGCCAGGTCTGCGCGTACCAGGAGCGCGAGCGTTACGCTGAGCGCCCACGCAAGCCATAGCGTCCACAGGGTATGCGACAGAAAATGTGCGCCTTGCAGCATGCGCACGGCGCCGAGCACGCCGCCCGCGAGCAGGGCGGCAAGCAGGCCAAGCCGCGCCACGCGAAGCCCGGCGGGCCTTAACGCCACTGCCCACACGATCCACAGGAATCCGGTGGATGCATGTCCGGCCGGAAAGCACTGCCCGGCCTTCATGCCCTGGGGGGCGGGGGCGAACAGATTCAGGTAGGGGGCGTAGCCGCCGAAATCGACGATGTCCCAAGGGCAGTACCGATTTGTCAGGAGCTTGATGGTCGACGTTGCGACGGGGATGGCGACCATGCCAATGGCTGCCAGCAGGGCGTTGCGCGGTGGCAACCAGTCAACGCGACCTTTCCAGCCCTGCCAGCACAGGTAAAGGCTTGCGGCTACCAGGATGTAGGTGGCCTGCTTGGCGCCCCTGTGCAGCACGGCCTCGAGGAACCAGTTCCGCCGCAGGGGGAAGATTCCGAGTTCGGAGTCGAAGAGCTGAAGGGCGATCTGGCGGTCGAGATCGGACTGCTCGAAGATCCACAGCAACAGCAGGGCACTGATGGTCAGCAGGGCGTATTGCCAGCGGACCCAGGGCTGCCGGAGCGTGAGGACGGGGGCGGAAGGAGCGAGGTCTGTCGCGGGCATCTGATCAGTTCCGGCAGGCGGCGGTGAGGTCCAGCGCGTCTTCGCGCACCGACGTCGTGACGTCGAGCAGGGCAAGAACGGTGTGGAACAGGTTGTCGTGCGAGGCGGGTTTGTCCGCTTGCGCGCGCAGGCAGGCCTGGTCGAGCCGGTTGCGCGCGGCGAAGCCGGAGGACAGCCACATCACCATCGGAACGCGGGTCTGCTCCTGCGGGGCGATCGAGTAGGGTATGCCGTGAAGATAGAGGCCGTTCTCGCCGAGTGACTCGCCGTGGTCCGATACGTAGAGCATCGCGGTGTCGTATTCGGATTCCAGCGCCTGCAGCAGGTCGATGGTGCGCCCGAGCACATGGTCGGTATAGAGCAGGGCGTTGTCGTAGCTGTTGGCGACTTGCTCCCGGCTGCACTTCGATAGATCCTCATCGTCGCAGGTCGGCGTGAAGCGGCGGAAGGCATCAGGATGGCGCCTGTAGTAGGCCGGGCCGTGGTTGCCGAGTTGATGCAGCACCAGCACCAGGTTGCCCTTCGCGTCGCGCAGCAGTTCTCGACTGTTCTCGAGCAGGGCCTCGTCAAGGCAGCGATCGCCCGCGCACAGCTCGGGCAGCTTGGCCGGATCGGGGCGCAGGGTTTCCACATCGGTGCATACGCCCTTGCAGCCGGACTGGTTGTCGTTCCACACCACGCGCAGACCGGCATGTTGCAGCGTGTTAAGCAAGGATTCGCTGTAGCGGATTTCGTCTTCGTCGTAGTGGCGCCGGCCCTGAACCGAGAACATGCAGGGCACGGAGACTTCCGTGTTGGTGCCACAGCTCGTCACATCGGGAAAGTTGATTACGTCGCGGCGACGCAGCTCGGGTGTGGTGTCGCGGATCGCAGTGCCTTCGCCCTGGGCGTTCAGGCCCCAGTTCGCCGCCCGCGCCGTTTCGCCGACGACGATCACGAACAGCGCAGGCTTGCTGGCCGACTGCCAGCTCGCGCCGAGCCGGGCATCCGTGCCGATCGGGCGGCGCGGTACATCCTGGGCGCGCGCATCGCTCGTCAGCACGCGGCCGAGCGACCAGATCGCCGCCGCAGGCGTGATGAGGTAACGGACTTCCTTCTGATTGCGCATCTGCCCGGAAAAGTCCTTGAACACGCTGCCCAGTGCGCACACGGCAACGACGAGCACGAGCAGGAGCGAGCCAGTGCGGATCGCCAGGGCGCGGCCTGCGGGGCGGCGGCGCAGTTGCACGCGCTGAAGCACGAGCAGGGGCGGAAGGGCAAGCGCGAGGACGTGCAGCAAGAGGCCGGGCGTGAGCAGTTCCCGCGCCTCTGCCACATCGGTTCGCAGCACGTTGCGCAGCATGCTCGGATCGAAGTACACGCCGAACTGTCCCGCGTAGTAGCTCGTGCTGGCGGCAACCAGGACGAGTGCGCCAAGCAGCGGCTTTGCCGTCCAGCGATTGAGCAGGGGCGCGAGCAGAACGAAATGCAGTGCCGTCAGTGCGGTGCCGACGGCAAGCACATAGGACAGGCCGCCCTCGCTGCTGCGACCACTCGTCAGCGCATGCCAGAACGGCGTATTGCAGGCGGCGGTGAAGTAGAGGCTGAAGCCGAGCAGCAGGGTCTCGACCGATACCACCGGGCGCCAGCGCATTGGCCGCAGCCGCGCGGACGGGGCCAGCCCGCCGGCGTCGGGGGAGGTCGGGGCGAAGGCTCTGGATGCGAGGGACAGACTCTGGTCGGACATGGTCGCGCGGGTCGGGGACGATCCGCGCAATCTACGAGGCTGTCTGTTGGGGAAGCGTGATGCGGGTGTGAGGAAAGTGTGAGTTCAGCCTGCGCCTGGGCGTATCGACGCTTCACCGAAGTCGATCGACAGGCAGGCGCCGCCATCGGGACGGTTCGCAGCACGTGCCGTCCACCCGCAGGTGGTGCAGATGTGCCTGACGAGGGCGAGGCCGAGTCCATGCCCGGGCTTGCGGCCGCCGCGCTGGAAGCGCTCGAAGCATTGCATCGGATCGTCGGCATCGAACCCGGGACCCCGGTCGCACACGCTCAGTCTGTGACCCTCCAGGGTCACCTCGATCGCGCGCCCTTCGCCATGCTTGAGCGCGTTCTCGAGCAGGTTGTGCAGCACGAGTTGGAGCAGGGTGGTGTCGGTGACCACCTGGAGCGCCGGGGGGATATGAACGGTCAAGGCTGCGGGCTGGCTGTCCGCCGCCTGCAGGCGGCTCCAGGCATTGCGCACGGCGTCTGCGAGGTTGACCGGCTCGATCGCCTGGGGCCGTGCTTCGCGCGCTAGCAAAAGCAGGCTGTGCGCCAGCGCCGTGGTTCGATCGGTCGTCGCGATGATGCGCTCGGCGCGCCGGCGTGCCCGATCGGACAGCGCAGGGTCGGTGAGCAGCATTTCCGCGTCGCTGCGGATGGCGGCGAGCGGCGTGCGCAGCTCGTGCGACAGGTTCGCGTTGAAGTCACGCTCGCGTGCGAGCAGGCTGGCCTGGCGCGCCTCCGCGCGGTCCAGCGCGCGTGCTACGGCCAGCAGCTCGTCGTCGAGTCCGGCTTGCGCAAATGGGGCGCCGTCGCGCTCGCGCTCGACCCGTGCTGCCAGGGTCTCGAGCCCGCGTGTCAGCCTGCCGGCAATCGCGTAGACGAGCAGGAATGACAGCGCAGTCAGGATCGCCGCGCCGATGACGATCGCGGTGAAAACGGCTGTCTCGCGGGCGAGGTGCTCGGACTCGTCATACACCAGCACGTAGCGCAGGCCCTCGATCTCGCGTACCGCGACGTGCAGTTCGCCGCCGGACGAGCTGTCTTCATGGTTGCCGATGGGCAGTTCGGCCAGCGCGGGGGAAAGGCCTGCGGGCAGCGCTGCGCCGGGCGACAGTCTGTACAGGCGCATGTTGGGGGTTTGCGGTTGCACCAGGGTGCCGAGCTGGCGGCTGTTCTCGATGCTGTAGTGCAGTTGCTCGTCGAGGATGGCCTCGATGAACTCCTCTTCCATGTCCTCGAACAGCGTCACGAGGGCCATCGACTGCGCAAGGATCAGGCCGAGCAACACCACCGTGACCGAGATGGCGATACGTGCCCGCATCCCGCCCGGCAGCCAACGCCGCCCGCCGTGGCGCCTGGTTCCCTCAACGGCTGACGAGCTTGTAGCCGAGGCCATGGACGTTCACCACCTGAGTCGGGGCATCTTCGCCCAATGCACGGCGCAGCGTATGAAGAACGCTGCGCAGGTTGTCGCTGCTGTCCTGTTCGTGGCCCCACACGGCAATCTCCAGCTCGCGCCGGGAGAACACCCGGTTGGGCTGGGAGAGCAGTTCGCCGAGCAGCCTCAGGGCTTTGGGTGGCAGGCTGAGCTGGCGCCCCTGCAGCCGTGCCTCCTGCGTTGCGCTGTTGAGTTCCAGTTCGCCGTGGCGCAGCACGGGGTTCGCCTGCCGGGCCTCGCTGCGCCGTCCCAGTGCGAGCAGGCGGACTTCGAGTTCCTGTAGCGCAAAGGGCTTCACGAGATAGTCGTCGCAGCCGGACTCGAAGCCGAGCAGCTTGTCCTCCAGCGTTTCACGCGCGGTCAGGATCAGGATGGGCATTGCGTTGCCCTCGGCCCGTAGCCGGCGTGCAAGTGCAAGCCCGTCGCCGTCGGGCAGGTTGCGATCGAGGACGGCCGCGTCGAAGCGGCTGCGGGTCAACAGCGTGCTCGCCGTGGCGAGACAGTCGGCGTAGTCGCACTGGTGGCCACGGGACTCGAGGTACTCGTAGATGTTCTCGGCGATCGTGCGATCGTCTTCGATGATCAGCAAATGCATGAAGGCAAGATACTCCAGGCCGTTGGCTTGTGGAATGTGGCGAAGGGCTCAGTCCTGGCCGAATGCATCGAGCAGTTGGAGCGTCAGTGTGCGCATCGGGCCGAGGGCGGGAGGCTCGGGTGCGAGCCCGGGGCGAAAACCGCGGTTCAGTAGATGCGCCAGTACCGCTTCATTGCGCGTGATCACGTGCATCGGCACGTCCCAGTCCGCACCGGGGCCGGTCACGGTGCCCATGGGCTGATGGTCGCCGACCACGATCACGACGGCGTCGGCTGGTGCGTGTGAGGAAAGCCAGCCCGCCAGCCAGTCGAACTGGTAGCGCATGGCCGCGAGGTAGGCGGGGACCGGGTCGTCCCATGACACCGCTGCCTCGCGTGCGGCGACCGCATCGGGGCTGTCGTAGGCATCGGTGCCGAGCACGGCGGACCAGTCCGCCACATAGGGCGCCAGCGGGCGGAAAGGCGCGTGCGTGCTGACCGTCGGAAAAACCACCAGGCGCGGACGATGATCTTCGCCCCGCGCCGGGCCGAGTTCCTGCGCCTGCAGCTGCGCCATCGAAGCCTGGTCGGGGATGCGCCAGTAGCCGAAGGGCGGGCCGCGGTAGCCGATGCCTTCGGCGTCGGCGATGCGGTCGAAGCCGTAGAAGCGGCCCTCGGGCCAGGGGCGCTGGATGCCCGGCATCCAGCCGACGGTGCGATAGCCGTGCGCGGCGAAGTGGCTGACCAGCGTAGGGCGCTGCGTCGTCAGCAGCAGGCGGTAGTCGTTGGGGGCGCGCATGTCGAGGCCGGACAGCAGCTCCGCGTGCGCCAGCCACGAGCCGCCGCCGAAGGTCGGGGAGGTGAGGCGGGCGGAGACGACGCTGCGCCCGCCGGCGGCAATGGCGTCAGCAAGCCGCTGGCGCGAGGCCGCAAGGCTGGCGGCGAAGTCGGGCTTGTCGAGCGTGATCGCGCCGTAGGCTTCGGCGAACACGATGACCACGTCGGCGCCCTCGAGCGCGCCGAGCGTGCCGGCGAACGCGGGACTGGTGCCCAGCAGGCGCTCGTCCTCGTCCGCGAAGACTGCCCGGTGCAGCATGCGCGCCTGGTCGGCGACGAGGCTGCCGACGGCAGGGGCGAAGGCGCGCTGCAGGGCGGGTGCGAGCTGCAGCGCCAGCACCCCGGCGCCCAGCACGGCAACGGCGCCTGCCAGCACGCCGGCCCGGAGCGCCCGGTGCTGCAGACTTTCGGCGAGCACGACGACGCAGCGCCGGATCAGGCGGTAGAGCGCGGCGATGGCCAGCGCGACGATCACCGCCACGCCGGCGAACTTCATCGCCGACGGGCTGGCAGCGCCCATCTTCAGCACTTCCCAGGCGTGCTGCCCGTCCCAGTAGAGGTCGAGCCGTCGCCCGAGCACGGCCGGCACGGTGACATTGATGTAGTGCAGCAGGACACCGGCCGAGATCACGGCCGAGGCCACGACGACGGCTGTACGGCGCAAGGGGCCGCGCAGGCTCAGCAGCGCCAAGGCCAGCACGATTGCGGCCAGGTCGATCGACAAACGCGCTTCCGGGCGCGGCCAGAGCGTCGGCCAGGCGTTGCCGAAGCTGAGCAGCAGGTTCAGCAGCACGAGGGCGACGAGGGCCTGGAGTACGGCGCGAGGGCTGTTCATGAGGGGGCGCCGCTGGTGTCTGCGGTCCGCGGGGCTGGTCCGTCCGCGGCGGGCCGGCTAGCATGCGCCTCATCCCCAGGCACGATGGAGTGCGCCTCATGTCCGACCAAACCGAGCGAAGCACCGCAAGTCCGTGGTGGCAGGAGTGCACGCCGCAGGAGATCGCCGCACGCGCTGCGGCCGATGGCGTCGCGCTGCTGCCGCTGGCCGCGATCGAGCAGCATGGCGAGCACCTGCCGTTGTCCACCGATCTCGACATCGCGCTCGGTCTCATCGACGCCGCCTTGCCGCGCGTGCGCGAGGGGCTGCCGGTGTGCGTGCTGCCGCCGCTGGCGGTAGGCCTGAGCCTCGAGCACTGCGGGTTTGCCGGCACGCTGAGCCTGAGCCCGGAGACGGCGCTGGCGGTCATCGTGGAGCTGGGCGAGCGCGTGGCCGCCGCGGGTTTCCGTCGCCTGGTGCTGTTCAACAGCCACGGCGGCAACAAGGCGCTGGTCGATCTGGCTGCGCTCAAGCTGCGCGCCACACGGCGGATGCTGGTCGTGCGCGCCAACTATTTCCGCTTCGCGCCGCCGCCGGACGCGCTGCCCGCCGACGAACTGCGGCATGGCCTGCATGGCGGCGCGCTGGAGACGGCGATGATGCTGCACCTGGCGCCGGCCAAGGTGCGCATGGACCGCATCGCGCACTTCGACTCGCTCGGGCGGGAGATGGCGCGTGAGGGGTGGCTGTTGGGCCCGGAAGGCGAGGCCGGCTTCGCCTGGATGGCGCAGGACCTGAATGCGGGGGGCGTGACGGGCGATGCGCGCCTGGCCACGCCGGCCTTGGGTGCGCGCTTGGTCGAGCACTATTCCAGGCAGCTCGCGCGACTGATCGAGGACGCGCATGCGTTCGATCTCGCGCGCCTTGCCGACGGGCCGCTCGACGGCGCGGGCTGAGCTGCGGCCGCGCGCCATCGTCGCTGTGCAGCTCAGCCGCGTGTGGCGGCCTCGGGGGCCGGCAGGCTTTCGGGTGTGGGCGAGGCAGGCTCGCCCTGTTCGTTGAGCAGCTCGTGCAGCCAGTGACCGTGACGGCTGGCCTTGGTCTTGAGGTAGCGCTGGTTCTGCTGCGTGACTTCGCCGTAGATGGCCTGGCGTGCGGTGACGTTGATGCCCGCGCGCTGTAGCGCCTCGACCTTGCTCGGGTTGTTGGTGAGCAGCAGGATGCGCGACACGCCCAGTTGCTCGAGCATCTCGTGGGCGACGCGGAAGTCGCGTTCGTCCTTCGAGAAACCGATCGTCTGGTCGGCGTCGATGGTGTCCAGGCCTTCGTCCTGCAGGCCGTAGGCACGCAGCTTGTTTGCCAGGCCGATGCCACGTCCTTCCTGCGACAGGTAGAGCAGGATGCCGCCGCCTTGGGCGTTGATCGCCGCGACGCCGCGGCGCAACTGCTCGCCACAGTCGCAGCGCAGGCTGCCGAAGAGGTCGCCGGTGAGGCAGGACGAATGCAGGCGCACCGGCACGTCCTGCGGCCACTCGGCCGGGTTGCCGATGACGATGGCGACGTGTTCGTGGATGCCGTCGGCCTCGCGGAACAGTACGAAGCGGCTGTTCTCGGCCTCGGCCAGCGGCACGCGTGCCTCGCTGATGCGGGTCAGCGCGCCCGGGCCGCTGGCGCACAGTTCGAGCGCGGTGTCGGCGTCGACCGACAGCAGGTTGCCGCGCGCCACTTCCGCCGCGATGTGCTCGGCTTGCGTCGGCGCCACCGGGCAGGCGATGGCGGCGGGAACGAGCTGGGCGCGCGCCAGCAAGCGGATCGCCGCCTGGCTTGCCTTGTCGGCAACGGACTGGCGGGCGTTCGCCGGCAAGTGTGCGCCGCGCATGCAGGCGAACTCCCGCAGCTGCAGGCTGTCTGGGAGGGGCGACAGTGTGATCGCGACGGGCGCGGAGGCATCGGCGAAGCCCAGCGCGGCCATGCGGTGACTGGAGAGCACCAGGCGGGGCGCGGAGCCGCTAAGCGTCCGGAGTTCGGCCAGCGCCTTGTCGTCGAGGCCCTCGACGGCCTGGACGAGGGTGGTGCTGCCGTTGTCGCGCACGAGGATGGGAAGGCCGCGTCGCAGGTCGAAAATGGCACGTTCGGCTTGGCGCATCGGGTGTTCTCCGTGGGAGTGTTCGGGTTTGTTTTTGGCGCGTGGGTTCCGCCGGGGCGGTGTGGGCAGGCGCAAACCGAATCAGTCGAGGTTGTCGGATGTCAGGTACAAAACTAGGTCTAGATTGGGGCTGGCGCTGTATTTTGCAAGCCCGCGAGCACGATTGGTCCTTACATCCCGTCACAAGGTTCCGTGAGGGCGATCACTCGCTCGAGGTCCGTGTCGGCGGGGACTGGCGCTGCGAACATGCCTTGGCGGCCGAAGCCGTTGATCTGCTGTCGCTTTTTCTTCCGCTCGTGGCGCGCACCGGACCGCTTGCCATCGCCCAGCTTGGGCAAAGCCTGGACGGGCGCATCGCAACCGAAAGCGGGGCTTCGCACTATATCAACGGGTTGGAGGCACGCACACACCTGCACCGGCTGCGCGCGGTGGTGGATGCGGTGCTGGTGGGTGTGGACACGGTCAATGACGACGATCCGCAACTGACGGTGCGCCATGTGGCGGGGCGTAACCCGGTGCGCGTGGTGCTGGACCCGCGCGGGCGGGTGCGCCGGGGCAGCCAGCTTCTGCACGACGGGGCTGCGCTCACCGTGCATGTCGTTTCCGGCGCCGCGGGGGGCGATGACCTTGCCCCCGGGGTGGAGCGGGTCGTCTTGCCGGTGTCGGCGGAGGGCCGGTTTGACCCGGGCGCAGTGCTGGGTTGGCTGCAGACGCAGGGCTTGCGCAGCGTGCTGGTCGAGGGCGGAGGCCGCACGGTGTCGGCCTTCATGCACGCCCGTGGGCTCGACCGTCTGCACTTGCTGGTGGCGCCGTTGCTGATCGGCTCCGGCCGGCCGGGCCTGCAACTGCCGCCGGTCTTGACGCTCGACGAGGCCTTGCGTCCGCGCTGCCACAGCTACCGCTGCGGCGAGGACACCATCTTCGACCTGGAACTGCGCCGCAGCTAGGGCGTGCGCCGCGCCAGCACCCAGGCGCCGGGCAGGGTAGACAGCAGCACGACGAGGCCGTAGCTGATCGAGATCGCCACGCCCTGCGCCACGTCCAGTCCGGCGGCGGCCCACAGCAGCGCGGCGGCGCCTTCGCGCAGGCCCCAGCCGGCCATCGACAGCGGCAGCGCCATCGCCAGCAGCACCCAGGGAATCAGTGCCAGCAGGGTCGTGGCCGGCGTGTTGATGCCCAGCATGCGGGCACAACAGAAGTAGACGGCGATGTAGCTCGCGGTAATCGCCAGCGAGGCGAGCAGTTGCCGCCACAGCGCGTCGTGGGCGAGCAGCGCACGCTGGCCGGCATTCGCGAGGTGGCGCAGGAGTCCGCTTCGGCGCAGCACGAACAGCAGCAGCACGAGCGCCGCGCCGATCAGTGCGAGCCGTACCGGGAGCGAGGCCGCGCTGCTGTCCTGGTCGATGCCGGCGAATGCCCGGCCGAGGATCTGCCCGATCACGGGCGAGAACAACAGGGTCGTGAGCGCGATCAGCAGCAGGGCGAACTGGCCGGAAGCGCGCTCCAGCACCACAGCCAGCCAGGCCGCGCGCGGACCGGGCGAGTCGGTGGCCTGCGTACGCGCGTGGCGCCAGGCGCGGCTGGCGTCGCCGAGCACGCCGCCCGGCAGCACCTGGTTGAGGAAACTGCCAAGGTAGTACTCGGCCAGGGCGCGGCCGAAAGGCAGGGGCGCATCGAGCCGGTGCGCGGTGAGCTGCCAGCGCCAGGCTGACAGGGCCATCTGCGGCACGCCCAGCAGCAGCGCCGCCGCGAGCCAGCCGGGGGACGGCGCGACGAGGGCGGCGCGCAGGGCGTCGCGATCCAGCCAGGCGAACACGGCGGCCAGCAGGATGAGGCTGCCCAGGGCAGGCAGCAGGCGGGCGGCGAGGCGTCGGCTAGTGGCCATTGCTATCCGGGCCAGCGGGCTGTGGCAAGGCGATCATCGGGCTCAGCGGCCTGGTGGCAGCGCCAGCAGGTCGAGGTGGCCGACCTCGATCCGCAATGCACCGCGCGCCAGTTCAGACAGGCGCCGACGGTGCCACGCGGCGATGCGCTGGTGGGCCTCGGGGCACTGCTCGGCGGCAGCCTCTCGCCAGCCGTCCATCAGCGCACGGGCAAGGGCGGCTTGTGCAGGGGCGGTTGAGGACAGCCGCCACGGGCTGGGCGCCAGCGCCACCGCGAATCCCCGTGCCTGCAGCAGCGCGGCGAGGCGGGGGGCGGCGTCGGGGCCCAGCGCCCGGCCCGCGCCCTTGTCGCGACGCTGGTGGGCATTGAAGGCGGCGCGCACGAAGGCGTCCTCGGTCGCGTCGGCCTGACGAGCGCTGTCGGTGTTGTCGAGCGCCTCGATCCGCCAGTTCCCATCCACGCTCAGCGCGATCAGCAATGCGCAGCCGGCTTCGCGGCAGGCTTCGGCCAGACGCTGCAGCCAGCGCTCGTCGACCAGGTCGAGCAGGGCCGAGGCGGTGACGAGGTCGAAGCCGGCCAACAGGGACGGATCGAGTGTCTGGAGGTCGGCCACGCGCGCTTCGACCGCCAGTGCGTGGCCGTCGCGGTCGTTGAGGTGGTGGCAGCTCTCGACTGCACGCGCCAGCAGCGCGGGGTCGTGGTCGAGCAAGGTCCAGCGCTGCGGGCCGGGCAGGCGTGGGGCAAGGTAGTGCGGATTCGAGCCGCTGCCGGTGCCGAGATCGAGGATGCGCAGCGGACGCTGGCCGAGCGGCGCGAGCCAGTCGGCAGCGAGCGCATTCAGCCGCGGGTCGCGTGCCGCATGGTCGGCCGCGCGGCGCAGCGCGAGCCAGTCGGCATCGAACACGGTGTCGGGGTGGAGGCTTGAGGAGCAAGCGGGCGGAAGACCGGACAGGCGCTCGAGCGCGGTCGCGAACGTGGCGCCGGCCTGCGTCCAGTCCGCCAGCCGCACGCGCGCCACGCGGGCGCCGTCGCGCAGCACGAGGCGTTCGACCGGGTTCGCCAGCAGCCGGCGCAGGGCCTGCGCCAGCGCGTCGATGTCGCCCGGCGGCACGGCGAGGCCGGTGCCGGGCGGCAGGGTGTCGGCGAGCGCGCCGCCCGTCGTGGTCAGCACCGGCAGGCCGGCGGCCAGCGCCTCGCTGATGACCATGCCATAGCCCTCGTAGTGCGAGGGCAGCACGAACAGGTCCGCGGCCGCATAGGCGGCGTGCAGCTCGGCTTCGGCGCATTCGCCGCGCAGGCGGATGCGATCCTCGAGGCCGTGGCCGAGGATGAGCGCGGCGACGCGGTCGGCGTGGCGAGGGTCGCGGGTCGCGCTGCCGACGAAATCGCCCTGCCAGTGGAGATCCGCGACGCGGGCCAGAGCCTCGACCAGTACGTCATGCCCCTTGCGCGGGGTCAGCGTGGCGACGCACAGCAGGCGCGGCGGGGTGCGATCGGCTGCGGCGAGCGGCTGCGGGGCGACGCCCGGTTCGACGACCGTAATACGGGCCGCGGCGACGCCCATGCCAGTGACCCGTCTCGCGGTGAAGCGGCTGGTGGTGATCACGCCGCGCATGGATTGCAGGGCCGCGGTTTCCTGGCGTTCGAAGCGGCGGGCCTGGTCCGCGTCCAGCCCGCGCTCGTCCGCCAGCGGGTGGTGCACCAGGGCGATCAGTCGCAGCCGCTGCGCGTGGGGCGCGACGGTCTCGGGCAGGCCGCCAAGCGCGAGTCCGTCGATCACGACGAGGCTGTCGTCCGGCAGCGAGGACAGCGCGGCGCGCAGGGCGTCGCGTGCGACCTCGTCCGCATCGGGGAAACGTCCGGCAAGCCCGATCACCTCGACCTGCCAGCCGCCGTGCCGCAGCTGCGCGACGATGTGCGCGTCGTACAGATAGCCGCCGGTGCGCTGCGCGGGATCGCCGGCGACGATGAAGGTGAGCCGCTGCATGCGCTCTGCGCTCATCGACCGTCCCGATGCCGGCATTCGCGCAGCCTCACAGCGCGCCTTCGTAGCTCGCCCAGGCGATGTGCGATTCGTGCAGCGTCACCTTCAGCCGTTCCAGGCCGCGGCCGCCTTCGCCCAGACGGCCGTCGCGAATCGCAGCTGCAAGCCGGTCGAAAACCACGCGCGCCATGAACTCGGTGGTGGTGTTCCTGCCCGTGAAGGCCGGCTCATCGTCGAGGTTGCGGAAGTTGAACTCGGCCAGCACGGACCGCAGCGTGTCGCTCGCCAGGCCGATGTCGACCACCAGCCCGTCCGCGTCCAGTTCGGTGCGCTGGAAGGTGGCGTCGATCAGGTAGGTGGCGCCGTGGACGCGTTGCGCCGGGCCGAAGATCTCGCCGCGGAAGCTGTGGGCAATCATGATGTGGTCGCGAACGGTCAGAGCGTACATGGGTGTGTCTCGTGAAAGTGGGGAGAGTCAGCGCTGCGGATAGCGGATGCGGTGACACAGCGCGCCGGCGGGCGAATACGCCAGCCGGTGCATCGTGGCCGGCAGGTCGGCGAAATCGCTCTCGCCGCTGATCAGCACGTCCGGCACGCTATCGACGAGCAGGGCCAGCGCGAGTTCCATGCGCCGGCGATAGTTCCAGCGCGGCAGGCGCTGCGGCGGCAGGTGGCCGACCTGGCTCGAGCGCAGGCTGAGGCGGCGGGCGTGGAAAGCCTCGCCCAGCGCAAGCGGCACGGCGCGCTGGCCGTACCAGCTCATCTCGATCACGCTGGCTTCCTGGCCGGCGAGGGTAAGCGCCGTCGACAGGCCTGCCGGCGCGCCGCTGGCGTGGAAGACGAAGTCGCAGTCGCCCGTGGCCGCGCCTGGCTCGGCGAAGCGGGCCCCGAGGGACTTTGCCAACTCGGCCCGGCCGGGATCGACGTCGATCAGCTGCACCTCGGTCCCGGGAATGCGCGCGCACAGCCAGGCCACCAGCGCCCCGACCACGCCGGCGCCGACCACCGCGATGCGGTCGCCGACGGAGGGTGCGCCGTCCCACACGGCGTTGATCGCGGTCTCCAGGTTGGCTGCCAGCACGGCGCGTTCGCTCGGCACGGCGTCGGGCACCACCACCACGGCGCTTGCGGGCACGACGTAGGCCTGCTGGTGCGGATGGAGGCAGAACACGCGGCGACCGACGAGCGCTTCGGCCTGCGCGCCGCAGCCGGCTTCGACCACGCCGACGTTGATGTAGCCGTACTTCAGCGGGCCGTCGAATTCGCCTTCCTGGAAGGGCGCGCGCATGCGCTGGTGTTCGCTCGGCGGCACTTCGCCGCGGTAGACCAGGCCCTCGGTGCCGCGACTGATCGCGCCGAAGAGGCTGCGCACGCGCACCTCGCCGGGCGAGAGCGGCGGCAGTGCCACCGGGCGCAGTTCGCCATGGCCGGGCGGCAGGGTCCAGAATGCGAGCGGATGGTCAGCAGAGGGGGCGGAAGGCATGCGGTCGGTCCGGATGGGCGGGAGGAATGCAGGCACGCCGAGCGTCGCGGCAGGCAGCGATCGGCGCATGTCGGGTTGCAGCGAACCACCGCCACGGGCGGTGGGTCTGAACGCGCATGAACAAGCATAGCCCGACTCCCGATGCCGGCGCAGCGGCGCGCGCTGTGGGCGTGCCGCCCGCGTGGGCGGAGCTCGCGGCCGGCGCCGTCGTGCTGGTGCTCATGCTGGGGGCCTTGCATGGCGCATTGGCCTGGCCGCTGGGCGCCGCAGGGTTGGCGCTCGCCGTCTATGCTGCAATGGCGGGGCTGGTCTGGCGCTACTGGCCGGATGCGCGCCGCGGACTGGGGCCAGCGAACCGCGTGACCCTGTTGCGCGGCACGCTGGTGGCGATCCTGGCAGGGGCGCTCGCGGGCTTCCCGGTCCTGGCGGGACAGGCGGGATGGCTGGCCGCACTGGCGTTGGCGGCGCTGGCGCTGGACGGCGTGGATGGCTGGGCGGCGCGGCGCTGGCGGTGCGCCAGCGCATTTGGCGCGCGCTTCGACATGGAGCTGGACGCCTTCCTGATCCTGGTGCTGTGCGGCCTGCTGCTGGCGCTGGGCAAGGCGGGCGCTTGGGTGCTGGCGATTGGGGCGATGCGCTACGTGTTCGTCGCCGCGATGGCCGCGTGGCCCTGGCTGGATGCGCCCTTGCCGGAGCGCTGGCGGCGCAAGGCGGTGTGCGTGTGGCAGGTGGCGAGCCTGCTGCTGTGCCTGTTGCCGCAGGTCGGGGCCAGTCTGGCCGGCGGCCTGCTGGGTCTTGCGCTGGTGCTGCTGGGGTGGTCGTTTGCGGTCGATGTGCGCTGGCTGTATCGCCACAGGCCGCGGCCTTGATGGATTCTTATGGAGGAGGAGTCGAGATGAAGCTTTCACGTCCAGTCCAAAGTGCGCGCGCAGCCCTGGTCGGACTGGTTGTCGCCGCGGCGATGGTCGGTCCGGCCCGCGCCGAGCCGCGCACCTACCAGATCGACCCCGATCATTTCTCGATCGCCTTCAGTGTGCGTCACCTTGGCTTTGCCGACACCATCGGCCTGTTCCTGAAAGGTAGTGGCAGCTTCGTGTATGACGAACAGACGCGCGCGCTGAGTTCGGCCCGCGTGGTGGTGAAGGCCGACAGCGTATTCACCAACCACGGTGCGCGCGACAAGCACGTGCGCGACAGCGATTTTCTCGATGCGAAGGCGCATCCGGAGATCGTGTTCGAGGCCACCGGTTTCGAGCCGGGCGCAGATGGCAGCGGCACACTTTCGGGCAGGTTGACCCTGCTCGGCCAGACGCACCCGGTCGCGCTGGATGTGCGCCTGAACAAGTCGGGCGCCTATCCCTTTGGTCACCGCAAGCACACGCTGGGCATCTCGGCGAGCACGACGATCAAGCGCAGCCAGTGGGGCATGGACTACGGCGTCGACCGCGGCATGGTGGGTGACGAGGTGAAGCTCAACTTCGAGATCGAGGCGCTGCGCGACTGATACTGCCCCGCAGCCTCAGCCGCCGATGTAGGACATCTCGATCTTGCGTAGCGCGGCGGTCTCGGCGGTACGGATCTCCGAGTAGCGATCCTCGCGGCCTTGCCACACGTGGGCGATCGCCGCGTCCAGCGCCGCGTCGTCGGCCCCGGCGCGCAACAGGCTGCGCAGATCGTGGCCGGTCTGCGCGAACAGGCAGGTGTAGAGCTTGCCTTCGGTCGACAGGCGGATGCGGGTACAGGTGGAGCAGAAGGCCTGCGTGACCGAGGAGATCACGCCGATCTCGCCCGCTCCGTCCTTGTAGCGCCAGCGCTCGGCGACCTCGCCAGTGTAGTTCGGGTCGACCGGCTCCAGCGGGTACAGGCGGTCGATGCGGGCGACGACGGCCTGCGAGGGCAGCACCTCGTCCATCTTCCAGCCGTTGGAGGCGCCCACGTCCATGAATTCGATGAAGCGCAGGATGTGGCCGCTGTGGCGGAAATGCGCCGCCATCGGCTCGATGTCGCTGTCGTTGGTACCGCGCTTGACCACCATGTTGACCTTGATCGGTCCGAGGCCCACCGCCTGCGCGGCGGCGATGCCTTCCAGCACCTTCCCGACCGGGTAGTCGGCGTCGTTCATGCGGCGGAACAGGGCGTCGTCCAGCGCATCCAGGCTGACGGTGACGCGGTGCAGACCGGCGTCCTTCAGCGAGCGCGCCATCTTCGGCAGCAGCACGCCGTTGGTCGTCAGCGTCACCTCCACGCCGTCGAGTCGGGCCAGCATCTCGATCAGCCGTTCCACGTTCTTGCGCAGCAGCGGTTCGCCGCCGGTGATGCGGATCTTCTTCACGCCGCGCGCGACGAACAGCTTCGCCACCCGCAGGATCTCCTCGAAGCTCAGCAGATCACGCCGTGGCAGGAAGGCATAGTCGTCGTCGAACACCTCGCGCGGCATGCAGTAGATGCAGCGGAAGTTGCAGCGGTCAGTGACCGAGATGCGCAGGTCGCGCACGCTGCGTCCGCGGCGGTCGAACAAGGCCTCGCCCGCTGCGGGCACGTTCTCCCGTGCGTCGACCGGGATGGCGGCGGGGGCGTCGTGGATGGGGATGACTTTCATGTTCTTGTGGCTGCTGGGGTGTGCGGATTATGGGTAGCGGCGTGGCGCGGTGCAATGATGCCGGTCAATCTTCGACTGCGACCGCGGCCCCGGGTGCCCGGGGGCGCTGGAGCGGCGGTGTATCATTCGCCACCGGATCGAATCCGGCTTCTGGAGAACAACGACGATGGCCGAACCTGTGGCCCTGCCGGCATCGGCACTGCGCACCTACTGCGACCCCGCCTGTTTCACTTTCGACACCACCGAATCCCTTGCCGATCACGCCGGTGACCTCGGCCAGGCCCGCGCCGTCGAGGCCATCCAGTTCGGGCTGGCCATGGGCCACAGCGGCTACCACGTGTTCGTACTGGGCGAGCCGGGCAGCGGCAAGCATGCCACTACCTTCCGCCTGCTGCGCGAGCGCGCGGCGAGCGAGCCGGTGCCGCCCGACCTGTGCTACCTGCACAACTTCGACGAGGCGCTGAAGCCAAAGTTGCTGACCTTGCCGGCAGGTCGGGGCGCGGCGCTGCGTGCCCACATGCAGACCTTCATCCGCGAGCTGGGGCCGGCGCTGGGGGCAGCCCTGGACAGCGACGCCCATACCGAGCGCGTCGAGGCCCTGCAGACCGCGCACAAGGCGCGCGAGGAAGGCGCGTTGAAGGAACTGAGCGAGGGCTGCGCGGCCGAGTCGATCTCGCTGCTGCAGACGCCGGAAGGCTTTGTCTTCGCGCCCACGCGCGAGGGCGAGGTGATGTCGCCCGAAGCGTTCGAGGCGCTGCCCGAGGCGGAGCGCAACGCCATCGAGGCCCGCGTCACCGCCTGGAGCGAGAAGCTCGAGGATCTGCTCAACGATTTCCCCGGCTGGCGCAAGGCCGTGCGCGAGTCGATCGAACGCGCCGAAACCGAGGTGCTCGGCCCCGCGGTTTCGCACCTGCTGCGCGAAGTCCGCGAGGCGCATGCCGACCTGCCCGAGGTGCTCGCCTTCCTCGACGCCGTGCACAAGAACGTGCTCGACAGTGCGATCAAGGGCACGATGCTCGAGGAGGAGGACGAGGACATCGCCGAACCCGAGGAGGCGAGCCGCTACCAGCGCTACCAGGTGAAACTGCTGGTCGATCACTCGGCCTCGCAGGGGGCGCCGGTGGTGTTCGAGAACAACCCCGGCTACGGCAACCTGATTGGTCGCATCGAGCATGTGGTGCAGCAGGGCAACCAGGTCACCCACTTCAACCTGATCCGCGCCGGCGCGCTGCACCGCGCCAACGGCGGCTACCTGGTGGTCGACGCCGAACGCCTGCTGACCCAGCCCTACGCATGGGAGGGGCTGAAGCGCTGCCTGCGCGCGGGCGAGATCCGTATCGAGCCGCCGGCCGAGGCGCAGGGCTGGAGCGGCACGCTGACGCTGGAGCCCGAGGCGGTGCCGAGCGCGCTGAAGGTGGTGCTGATCGGCGACCGCGACATCTACTACCTGTTGATGGACAACGACCCGGAGTTCGCCGACCTGTTCAAGGTGGCGGCCGACTTCGACGACGACCTGCCGCGCACACCCGCGAACGAGTGCGAATACGCGCGCCTGATGGCGCTGCTGGTGCGCAGCGCGAAGTTGCTGCCGATTGACCGCAGCGGCGTGGCGCGGCTGGTAGAAGAGGGCGCGCGCCTGGCCGAGGACGCCGGGCGCCTGTCGCTGAACACGCGGGCGCTGTCCGACCTGATGCGCGAGGCCGACCACCAGGCCCGCCTGAAGGGTCTGGCCGCGACCGGGCGGGCCGAGGTTGAGGCCGCCTTGGCCGCGCGTGCCCGGCGCTGCAACCGCTATCCGACGCGGGTGCGCGAATCCATCCTCGACGGCACCACGCTGATCTCCACCGACGGTGAGCGTGCCGGCCAGATCAACGGACTGGTGGTGGTCGAACTCGCCGGCGAGCGCTTCGGCCACCCGGTGCGCATCACCGCGACGGTGCGCATGGGTGAGGGCGACGTCGTCGACATCGAACGCGAGACCGAGCTGGGCGGCGCGATCCACTCCAAGGGCGTGCTGATCCTGTCGGCCTTCCTGGCGGCGCGCTACGCCCGCCACCAGCCGATGTCGCTGTCTGCCAGCCTGGTGTTCGAGCAGTCCTACGCGCCGGTCGAAGGCGACTCGGCCTCGCTGGCCGAGCTGTGCGCGCTGCTGTCGGCGCTGACGCAGATCCCGATCCAGCAGCGCTTCGCCATCACCGGTTCGGTGAACCAGTTCGGCGAGGTGCAGGTGATCGGCGGCGTCAACGAGAAGATCGAGGGCTTCTACGACCTGTGCATGGCGCGCGGGCTGGACGGCGGCCACGGCGTCGTCATTCCGGCCGCAAGCGTGCGACACCTAATGCTGCGTGAGGACGTCGTGCAGGCAGCGGCCGCGGGCCGGTTCCACATCTATGCGGTGAAGACGGTCGATGAAGCGATGAGCGTCCTGACCGGCGTGGCCGCGGGCGAGCCCGATTCGAAGGGCGTGATCCCGAAGGGCACGCTGAACCACAAGGTTGCCACCGTGCTGGCCGAGATGACGGCGGCGCGCCACGCGCATTCCGACGCCGAGGGTTCGGCCGGCTCGCGCCAGCACCGCCGCCGGCACGGGGTCTGATCCAGTCCTTGGCGGACGGCGGGCAGAGCGGCTACACGCGCCGGGCCCGCCGTCAGGCGTGCTTGCGCGCGAGTCGCGCCAGTTGCCGATCGTGCCAGCGCCCGAGCAGCGCCAGGGCCGTCACCGCGCCGAGCAGGGCCATCAGCATGTCGGCCTGGGCGTCCCACGGGTCGCCCTGCATGCCGATGAACTCCACAGAGCCGCCGCCCCAGAACACCGCCGCGGCCCACTCCACCAGCTCGTAGGTGGCGCTGATGCCGAGGCAGCTGGCGACGACGAGGAAGGACAGCCATTTCCCGGGGCGCAGCGGCGAGGTGCGCAGCAGCAGCTCGCGCCCGAGGATGGCCGGCGTGACGCCCTGGAAAAAGTGGCCGAAGCGGTCGTAGGGGTTGCGCGCGAGTTCGAACATCTCCTGCACGACGTTGCCGATCGGTACCCGCGAATAGGTGTAGGCCCCGCCCAGGATCAGGATCAGCGAGAAGAAGGCGATCAGCCCGTAGGTCAGTGGCGTGAGCGGGAAGCGCCGCGCGGTGGCGACCAGGATGGGCAGGGCGATGAGCACCGGCATGACCTCGGCCCACCACACGTTGCGGTCGTGAGGCGCGATGCCCGACAGTGCAAGGGCAGTGAGGACGAGGACCAGCAGGGCGGCGCGCAGGCTCATCGGACGATTGGTCACGGCAGAGGGAAGGGCAGTATGCCTGTCTCGTGCCCGTTCAGCGTCTGGGTGGTGAAGTCGTAATCGGCGATGCGGGTCAGCCTGCCGCCGATCACGGGTGCCGCGTAGCCGAACAGGCTGAGGCGCGAGATCTGCAGGCGCAGCGGGGCGCCGGGGTTGAATTCGGCCAGCCGCGCGCGCACCGCATCCAGTGGCCAGCTGCCGTCGTAAAGGCCTGTTGTGACGTGGGGTGTGTAGTTGTCGCGTGCCAGCGGATGAGCGGGGGGCTGCAGGCAGGTGCGCAGGGTGGCGATCCGCGCCTCGGGGTCATGCACCGTCAGGTAGGGCGCGGAGGTGAAGCCGTCGAGTGCGCCAATCTCGATCGTGAAGGGCTCGGGTGCCAGGCGGCGAAGCGCGTCGATCTGTCCCTTCAACAGGGTGACACCGAAGTCGTCGTCGTGGAGTGGGGACGCGCTCGGGAAACCGCACAGGCTCAGCGTGACGTGGGGTTCGCGCACATAATCGTCCAGCAGCAGGCCCGACAGGTGGTATTGCGCCAGTGCCATGCGCTCGCGCACCGGCGCGACATCCACGTCGAGCGCCCACAGCACGTAGTGGGGCCGGCCGAGATGCCACTCGGGAAAATCGCGGCGCACGTTGCGTACCGTGGTGTCAGTGTGCGGCGGCATGACGTGAATCCAGGCGCTCATGGTGGTGCTTTTCAGGTCGACACGACGAGGCGGATGCCCAGCCCGACGAAGATTGCGCCGGCAAAGCGGTCGAGCCAGCGACCCGCGCTTGGCCTGCGGTTGATCCACTGGCCGATCGTGCCGGCGAAGAAACCCAGCAGGCCGAAGATCAGGACCGACTGCGCGGTGAAGGTGAGGCCGAGCGCCGCCATCTGCATGTCGACGCTGCCGTTGCCCGCGAAAACGAACTGGGGCAGGAAGGAAATGAAGAACAGGCCGACCTTGGGGTTGATCGCGTTCGCCAGCATGCCGCGCCAGAACAGTCCCGCCAGCGAAGGCTCACCGGCGACCTTGCCGTCGACCCGCACGCGAGCGGTGCTGCGCAGGGCCTGGACGCCGAGCCACAGCAGGTAGAGCCCGCCGACGATCTTGAGCATCGCGAACGCGGTCGGGGACGCGGCGATCAGGGCGCTGACGCCCAGCACGGCGAGCGCCGTGTGTGTCAGGCAGCCGAGCGCGCAGCCCAGGCCGAAAGCCACCCCATGCCAGCGCCCCTTGGCGATGCCGATGCCCAGCACCATCAGGTTGTCCGGCCCGGGTGCGACGGTGATGGCCATCGCGGCCAGCAGGAATCCGGAGAACTGTTCGGGCGTCAACATGCGGCGATGATAAGGGGAAGGGCGCTGCTGCGACCAGTTGCAGGGAGCTCGCAGGAGGTGGGAGGAAACACGAAAGCCAACCTCGAAGGATCGGCTTATCTGATTTTTGGCTCCCTGAGTCGCCCCCCAAGCTCGAAACAATCGCGCGTCCATCCGGTCTCAGCCAGGTCTCGCAGCCTCCCACGCTGCGCGGCCCCAGGCCCATACAATCCATCCTCCTCATTCACCCTTTTCAACCGAGGACCGTTCTCTCATGACCGATCTGTTCACCCCGCTCCAAGCCGGCGACCTCGTCCTGCCCAACCGCATTCTGATGGCGCCGCTGACCCGCTGCCGCGCCGAGGACGGCCACGTGCCCGGTGAGCTGATGGCCACCCACTACGCCCAGCGCGCCAGCGCCGGCCTGCTCATCGCCGAGGCGACGATGGCGATGGAAGGCAACTCCGCCTTCTGGCACGAGCCCGGCATCCATTCGGAGGCACAGGTCGCCGGCTGGAAGAAGGTGACCGACGCGGTGCATGCCGCCGGTGGGCGAATCGTGCTTCAGATCTGGCACGGCGGCCGCGCCTGCCATCCGCTGCTCAACGAAGGCCGCCAGCCGGTGGCGCCCAGCGCGCTCGCGATCACCGGCGACGAGGTCCATACGCCCGAGGGCAAGCAGCCTTACGTGGTGCCGCGTGAGCTGCGCGACGACGAGCTCCCAGGCATCGTCGCCGGCTTCGCACGCGCGGCCGAGAACGCGCGCGTCGCCGGCTTCGACGGCGTCGAGGTGCACGGCGCCAACGGCTACCTGCTTGACGAATTCCTGCGCGACGGCAGCAACAAGCGCAGCGGCCCCTATGGCGGCCCGCGCGAGAACCGCGCCCGCCTGCTGTTCGAGGTGCTCGAGGCGGTGTGCAAGGTGTGGGGCAGCGGCCGCGTCGGCGTGCGCCTGTCGCCGCTCAACAGCTATAACGACATGGTCGACAGTGACGCCGTGGGCCTCATCGAGTGGCTCGCCGGCTGCCTCAACGACTACCACCTCGCCTACCTGCACCTGATGCGCGGCGACTTCTTCGGCAAGCAGCACGGCGACGTGATGACGCCGGCGCGGGCGATGTTCCGTGGCGTGCTGATCGGCAACATGGGCTACAGCGCCGACGAAGCCGAGGCCGCGATCGCCGCCGGCAAGCTCGACGCAGTCGCCTTCGGCACCGCCTTTCTCGCCAACCCCGACCTGCCCGAGCGCACTCGTCGCAAGGCCGCGCTCAACGCACCCGACCCCGCGACCTTCTACACACCGGGACCGCAGGGCTACACCGACTATCCGACCCTGGCTGCAGGCGCGTAAGGCCCCGCCACACTGCGCCGGCATGCCGTCCGCGGCGTGCCGGCCGCCGCGCTCGTCCCCAGGCGGCAGTGATCAAGGACGTCGCCATGGAGCTGGCGCCGCCCGCGCTCAAGCGCAACATCGATCTCACTTGGGAAGGCATCGGCCACGCGCTGATGATCGAGGGCAACACACCCATGCTGCGCGAGATGTTCAGTAAGCTGATCGACAACGCCATCCGCTACGGCCCGACTGCGACCGTCTGGATTCGACTGGTTGAGCCGCCGTTCGATTGACAGTTCCACGGCCGGGCCGAGTGACGGGTTGTGGTCGAGGTTGTGTAAAGAGGTGAATAGTCGGCAAGTCGGTTGAGAGTTTTCCCGACTGGCAGAAGGGTACAGGAAGCGCGAAGTCACACCTTCAGCGCTTCCGGCCACAGGAAATACGGCCCGAATTTCTTGCTCATCCGAAACTCGCCGCCCGCTTCTTTGCCCTTCGGGGTGATGTATGGCTTGCCTTCACGCAGTTCCAGTAGGCCGAGGGTGACTAAGCGCTCGACGAGGTCGGCTGTCTTGAGCCCAATCTTCTGGGCGAGCTTCGACGTCGTGAGCTTCCCGGTGGAATCCTCGGTAACGCTGGCCGGTCCCTCAACGGGTTCCGCTACGACCGTGCGTGGTGCTGCCGGTGCCGCGACAACCTCAGTCTTCGTTTCGAGCACATAGACTTCCAGCAGTCGGTTCAGCACCAGATGGTCGATCTGCGCGACGCGCCCGTTGAGTTCGAGGCGGAGATCGTGGATCACGATCCGATTCTTGCTGGCGCCACTGTAGAAGTCGATGTCGTAGGCAGAGTCGCGCTCACCCTTGATTCCGGCTCGGAGGATTTTCAGTTCCCGCTCGATTTGCAGCTTCTTCTCCGGGGGTACGCCCAGCGCAGCCATCAAGGCTTCGAGCTCGGCAAGCTGGCCTGCCTTGGAGTCCGTCTCTTTCAGGATCATTCGTTGCGGTGCGCGCCAAACCCTAGGCCAAAGGCATGGATGGCACGTCATATGACGTTGGAGATGCTGAATGTTAGCCGACCAGATCCCGACAGGTAGTGACATGTGCCTCGTATGGGTGCAATTCGGGAGGAGGGGCAGTCTCGCAGCGTCGGCCATTTGAGCGCGGGTGAGGACAGATGGGGCAGGGCTGATCGTCTGCGGTCGCCGTAGGGCTGCCGTCAGTTCGGTTGGGCGCAAGGCAAGGTCGATGGGCTGCAGGGGCGGGTTCGGCGTGTGAGAAGCCCACAGGCGCCACCAGAACGGCCCAGTTCGGCCAGCCGACCATCAGGAGGAGGGTATGGGGATGCAGTGCGCAAGAAACGGCGCAGATGTCCGCTCTGATACCCGGTGAACGAAAAATGCCATCCGGAAGGATGGCATTCTCGTTTGAAGCTGGCTCCCCGACCTGGGCTCGAACCAGGGACCTACGGATTAACAGTCCGGCGCTCTACCGACTGAGCTATCGGGGAATTACCTTTTTGCAGCGTTGGCTGCGACTCGCTGTTCCTTTGGGAAACACCAAGTTCTGAAACTTGGCTCCCCGACCTGGGCTCGAACCAGGGACCTACGGATTAACAGTCCGGCGCTCTACCGACTGAGCTATCGGGGAACAGAGGCGCGCATTGTAGGTAGGGTGCGCCTTTGCGTCAAGGCGGGGTGAGGATTTTTTTGTGTCCTCGCCCCGCCCGGATCAAGCGAAGATCAGCCCTTGACGACCTGGGCGATCGCCTTGGCGACGTAGCCGATGTTCTTCGAGTTCAGCGCGGCCAGGCAGATGCGGCCGGTGGACACGGCGTAGATGCCGAAGTCGGACTTCAGCTTCTCGACCTGGTCGACGGTGAGGCCGGTGTAGGAGAACATGCCGCGCTGCTTGATGACGAAGGAGAAGTCCTGCGCCACACCTTCGGCCTTGAGCTGCTCGACGAGGCTGGTGCGCATGCTGCGGATGCGGTCGCGCATGCCGGCCAGCTCGTCTTCCCACATCTGGCGCAGTTCGGGCGAGTTCAGCACTGCGGCGACGATGGCGCCACCGTGGATCGGCGGGTTGGAGTAGTTGGTGCGGATCACGCGCTTGACCTGCGACAGCACGCGGCCGGCTTCTTCCTTGCTGGCGGTGACGATCGACAGTGCGCCGACGCGTTCGCCGTAGAGCGAGAAGCTCTTGGAGAAGGAGCTGGAGACGAAGAACTGCAGGCCGCTGGCCGAGAACGCGCGCACGGCCACGGCGTCGGCGTCGATGCCGTCGGCGAAGCCCTGGTAGGCCATGTCGAGGAAGGGGACCAGACCGCGGCTGCGGCACACGGCGACCACTTCATCCCACTGGGCGTCCGACAGGTCGGCGCCGGTCGGGTTGTGGCAGCAGGCGTGCAGCACGATGATCGAGCCGGCGGGCGCGGCTTCGAGGCTGGCCTTCATGCCGGCGAAGTTCACGCCACGAGTGGCGGCGTCGTAGTAGGCGTAGTTCTGGACCGGGAAGCCGGCGGATTCGAACAGCGCGCGGTGGTTCTCCCAGCTCGGGTTGGAGATGTAGACGCTGGCGTTCGGCAGCAGGCGCTTGAGGTAATCCGCGCCGACCTTCAGCGCGCCGGTGCCGCCCAGGGCTTCGACGGTAACGACCTGGCCGCTGGTGGCCAGTGCCGAGTCCTTGCCGAACAGCAGGTTCTGCACCGCGCTGTTGTAGGCGACGGGGCCTTCGATCGGCTGGTAGCCGCGCGGCGGCATGGCTTCGAGGCGGGCCTTCTCGGCGGCACGCACGGCAGCCAGCAGCGGGATCTTGCCGTTGTCGTCGTAGTAGACGCCGACGCCGAGGTTGACCTTCTCGGCACGGGTGTCGGCGGCGAAGGCCTCGTTCAGGCCAAGGATCGGGTCACGGGGCGCCATCTCGACGGCGGCGAAGATCGAAGCGGACATGAGGACTCCAGTCGTTCCAGTGGGGCAGCAATGGTCTCGTGCGGCAGGATCGGCAATGTGCCGTGCCTTGCGGCGCGATTTGGGAAATAATCGGCGTTTTCGTCCGGTGCTGCCGTGCGGCGATGCACCGGAATAGAGCGGGAATTTTAGCATGACGAGTCAAGGCAATAGCGCCGGAAACGATGCGCCGCAGCAAGGTGCGCAGGGTGGGCAGGTGGTCACCTTCGAGGGCAGCCCCTTCCGCCTGCACCAGCCGTTTCCGCCTGCCGGCGACCAGCCCGAGGCGATCCGCCTGCTGTGCGAGGGCGTGGAAGATGGCCTGATGTACCAGACCCTGCTCGGCGTGACCGGCTCGGGCAAGACCTACACCATGGCCAACGTCATCGCCCGGATGGGCCGCCCGGCACTGGTGCTGGCGCCGAACAAGACGCTGGCGGCGCAGTTGTACGCCGAGTTCAAGGAGTTCCTGCCCGAGAACGCGGTCGAGTACTTCGTCAGCTACTACGACTACTATCAGCCCGAGGCCTACGTGCCCTCGCGCGACCTTTTCATCGAGAAGGACTCTTCGATCAACGAGCACATCGAGCAGATGCGGCTCTCCGCCACCAAGAGCCTGATGGAGCGGCGCGACGTGGTCATCGTGGCCACGGTGTCGTGCATCTACGGCATCGGCGACCCGGTCGATTACCACGCGATGATCCTGCACCTGCGCGAAGGTGAGCGCATGGCGCACCGCGACCTCATCCAGCGCCTGGTGGCGATGCAGTACACCCGCGCCGACATCGACTTTCGGCGCGGCACTTTCCGCGTGCGCGGCGACGTGATCGACGTCTTTCCGGCGGAAAACGCCGAGCTCGCGGTGCGCATCGAGATGTTCGACGACGAGATCGAGCACCTGACCCTGTTCGACCCGCTCACCGGCCACCTGAAGCACAAGCTGGCGCGTTTCACCGTGTATCCGTCCAGCCACTATGTGACGCCGCGCGCCACGGTGCTGCAGGCGATCGAGGCGATCAAGGAGGAGCTGAAGGAGCGCATCGCGCTGTTCCAGCGCGAGGGCAAGCTGGTGGAGGCGCAGCGCATCGAGCAGCGCACCCGCTTCGACCTCGAGATGTTGAACGAGATGGGTTTCTGCAAGGGCATCGAGAATTACTCGCGTCATCTGTCTGGCCGCGGGCCGGGCGAGCCGCCGCCGACCTTGATCGACTATCTGCCGCAGGACGCACTGCTGTTCATCGACGAGTCGCACGTCGCCATCGGCCAGGTGGGCGGCATGTACAAGGGCGACCGCTCGCGCAAGGAGAACCTCGTCGGTTACGGCTTCCGCCTCCCATCCGCGCTGGACAACCGGCCGCTGAAGTTCGACGAGTTCGAGCGCCTGATGCCGCAGACCGTTTTCGTGTCGGCGACGCCGGCGAAGTACGAGGAGGAACACCAGGGGCAGGTGGTGGAGCAGGTGGTGCGCCCGACCGGCCTGATTGATCCGGTGGTCGAGGTGCGCCCGGCAATGACGCAGGTGGATGACCTGCTCACCGAGATCAAGAAGCGGCTCGAGGTGAACGAGCGCGTGCTGGTCACCGTGCTGACCAAGCGCATGGCCGAGGACCTCACCGACTACCTCGCCGACAATGGCATCCGTGTGCGCTACCTGCACTCGGATATCGACACGGTGGAGCGGGTCGAGATCATCCGTGACCTGCGCCTGGGCGAGTTCGACGTGCTGGTCGGGATCAACCTGCTGCGCGAGGGCTTGGACATCCCCGAAGTGTCGCTGGTGACAATCCTGGATGCGGACAAGGAGGGCTTCCTGCGCTCCGAGCGTTCGCTGATCCAGACCATCGGTCGCGCTGCGCGCCACCTGCATGGCACCGCCATCCTCTACGCCGACCGCATGACCGACTCGATGAAGGCCGCCATCGGCGAGACCGAGCGCCGCCGGCAGAAGCAGATCGCCTTCAATGAGGCCAACGGCATCGTGCCCAAGTCGGTGACGAAACGCATCAAGGACATCATCGACGGGGTCTATGATTCGGATGGAGCCAAGCGCGATGCCGCACGCGTGGCCGAGAAGGATGCCGATTATGCGGTGATGGACGAGAAGGCACTGGCGCGGGCGATCAAGCGCCTGGAAAAAGAGATGCAGGAACACGCCCGCAACCTGGAGTTCGAGAAGGCCGCTGCAGCGCGCGACGAGCTGTTCAAGCTCCGCCAGCGCGCATTTGGCGCAGACCAGCACGGCAGCGTCTGACGAGGAGGAGACGAAGAATGACGAAGATCCTGTTCGTATGCACGGGCAACATCTGCCGCTCGCCGACGGCCGAGGCGGTGGCGCGGCATTTCATCAGCACGGGCGGGCTGGACGGGCTGATCGAGGTCGACTCGGCCGGGACGCACGGTTACCACGTGGGCGAGGCGCCCGATCCGCGCACGCGCAAGGCGGCGCAGCTGCGTGGCTACGATCTGTCGGCCTTGCGTGCGCGCAAGCTGGATCCCTTCGATTTTCAGCGCTTCGACCTGCTGCTGGCGATGGATCGCGGGCATCTGGAGACGATGCGCCGCCTGTGTCCCGAGGTCTATCGTCCGCGTCTCGGACTGTTCATGGAGTACGCGAGGGGGAGTGAGTACGATGAAGTGCCCGATCCCTACTATGGCGGGCCGCGGGGGTTCGACGTGGTGCTCGACATGTGCGAGGACGGCGTGAAGGGGTTGCTGGACACCGTGACAGCGCGCGCCTGAGCGCAAGTGCCGCCGTGGGTGCCTGGCTCGTCGGGCACCGAGAATGAAAAAAGGCCATCCTTGCGGATGGCCTTTGTGTTTCGGCAGTGCGATTGACGCTTACTTGTTCGTCTCGACCTGCTGCAGGGGCTCTTCGACGACCACAGGCGCCGGGCGTGGCTTGCGGCCCAGGCGCACGGCCTGCTCCGGTGCGCCCGTGCCGAAATCGGCGCGCTTGGAAGGATCGGTCTCGATCATGATCAGACCGCTTTCCGTCGGCGTCGACGGCAGCTCGATCGGTGCGCTCGGCGCCAGCGCGGGCTTGGCTTCCGCCACGCTCGCTGCGGCTGCAGGAGCCGCTTCGGTCGTTTGCGCTGCAACTGCACGCTCGATCAGCGAAGGCGCTTCGGCCGGGGCGGCCGGCTCGGTCTCGACGCTCGGCGCTTCGATTGCCGCCGGGGCTTCCGCCGGGGTCTCGGTCGGGACGAATTCGGGCTCGAGCTTCACAGGCGCGGGTGCTTCCTCAGCCGCCTCTTCCGCAGCAGCCTCGACGGTGACAGCTTCGGCAACCGGCAGCGGCATCGGCGCAGCCTCTTCGGCCACGAGGACAGGCTCGAGCTTGGCGGGTTCGGTAGCGGCTTCCGTCGCGGCGGGTTCCTCGGCTGTTTCAACCGGCGTAGCTTCGGCCGTGGCGGCCTGGAAGGGCGCCGCAGCGGGCGCTTCGACGGCCACCTGCTCGCCGGCCGGAGCAGGCGTCTCGACCGGTTCGGCCGCGACAGCGGGCGCCTCGACCTTAGCGGGTGCCGCTTCAACGGCAGCAGCTTCACCCTCGGTTGCCAGGTCCGCTGCTTCGCCCGTCACGGTCTCATCCGCTCCGGCAATGGCGGCTGCGCCCTGGGCCTCGCCGGAGCGACGACCGCGACCACGGCCACGGCGGCGACGCTTTTCGCTGGGGGTGCCGTCCTCGCCAACCGTCGGTTCGACGACGAGCCCTTCGGTAGCATCGGCTGCGACCGCCGGCACGGCGGCCTTCAGCAGGGCCTCGCTGGCCTCGGGCGCGACGGTTTCGCCGGCGCGTTCGGTGTCCTCGGTGCGCTGGCTGCGCTGGCCGCGACCGCGACGGCCTTCGCCGCGTTCCTGGCGCTCACCACGTTCCTGGCGGTCGCCGCGCTCGGCCTTTTCGGCCTGTGCCGCGCGCTGCGGCTTCTCGCCACCCTCGGTGCGTTCCTGGCGTTCGCCGCGCTGGCCACGTCCGCCCTGGGTCTCGCCATCGCGTTCGCCACGGCGGCCACGATTGCCATTGCCACGACGGCCTTCGCCGTTGCGCTCGTTGCGACCGCGGCCTTCACGCTTCGGTGCGGCCTCGACCACCGGCTCGGCGACCGGCTCGGCAGCCTGCGGCTTGCCGCCGGTAAACCACCCCATGATGCGCGCGAGCAGGCCTTTCTGCGCCGGAGCGGCGGGCACTTCCGCCGCAGCCGGGATCGCAGCGGCGGCCATTGGTGCCGGCTGCGCAGGTTCGATGCCCTTGACGGCCGCTTCCTGGCGGGCGGGGCGCTCGTTGGCCTTGGTCGGCAGGCGCTGCTCTTCCTCGGCGGGCTTCTGCACCATCTGGTAGCTGGCCAGCGCGATGTCCTCGGCGTTCAGCTGGTCGTGGCGCAGGCGGATGATCTCGTGCGCCGGCGTTTCCAGATGACGATTCGGCACGATGATCAGCTGCACCTTGTGACGCATCTCGATGCGGGCGATGTCGACGCGTTTCTCGTTGAGCAGGAAGGTGGCGACGTCGACCGGCACCTGCAGGTGCACCGCGCCGGTGTTTTCCTTCATCGCCTCCTCTTCGAGGATGCGCACGATGTGCAGCGCGGACGACTCCGTGCTGCGGATGTGGCCGGTGCCGTTGCAGCGCGGGCAGGTGATGTAGCTGGTTTCGGCCAGAGCCGGACGCAGGCGCTGGCGCGACAGCTCGAGCAGGCCGAAGCGACTGATCTTGCCGGTCTGCACGCGGGCGCGGTCGTGGCGCAGCGCGTCGCGCAAGCGGTTCTCGACCTCGCGCTGGTTCTTCTGCGACTCCATGTCGATGAAGTCGATGACGATCAGGCCACCCAGGTCACGCAGGCGCAGCTGGCGGGCGATCTCGTCGGCCGCCTCGCAGTTGGTGCGGAAGGCGGTTTCCTCGATGTCCGAGCCCTTGGTGGCACGGCCGGAGTTCACGTCGATCGACACCAGCGCTTCGGTGTGGTCGATGACGACGGCGCCGCCCGAGGGCAGGCCGACCTGGCGCGAGTAGGCGGACTCGATCTGGTGTTCGATCTGGAAGCGTGAGAACAGCGGCACGTCGTCGCTGTAGCGCTTCACGCGGTTGACGTTGCCCGGCATGACGTGGGCCATGAACTGGCGCGCCTGCTCATAGACGTCATCGGTGTCGATGAGGATCTCGCCGATGTCGGGCTGGAAGTAGTCGCGGATCGCGCGGATCACGAGGCTACCTTCCTGGTAGATCAGGAATGCGCCGGTCTGGCCCTGAGCTGCGCCTTCGATGGCGCGCCACAGCTGCATCAGGTAGTTGAGGTCCCACTCCAGCTCTTCGGCGTTGCGGCCAATGGCGGCGGTGCGGGCGATCAGGCTCATGCCCTGCGGCACGTCGAGCTGATCCATGACCTCGCGCAGTTCCGCACGCTCGTCACCCTCGACGCGGCGCGAAACACCGCCGCCGCGCGGGTTGTTGGGCATCAGCACCAGATAGCGGCCGGCCAGCGAGATGTAGGTGGTGAGCGCCGCGCCCTTGTTGCCGCGCTCGTCCTTCTCGACCTGGACGATCAGCTCCTGGCCTTCCTTCAGGGCTTCCTTGATGGAGGCCTTGCCGGCGTCAACGCCAGGCTGGAAGTAGGAGCGGGAGATTTCCTTGAACGGCAGGAAGCCATGGCGCTCGGCGCCATAGTCGACGAACGCCGCTTCGAGGCTGGGCTCGATGCGGGTGATGACCGCCTTGTAGATGTTGCTCTTTCGTTCTTCTTTTGCGGCCGATTCGATATCGAGGTCGATCAGTTTCTGACCATCCACGATCGCGACGCGCAGTTCTTCGGCCTGCGTCGCATTGAAAAGCATGCGCTTCATTTGGATCGTTCTCCCGCGTCAGAAGCACGGGCAGGACGAACGGCGCGCACCATCGCGCTTTCCGGGTTCAGGAGCGATTGGGTAGGGCTTCTGCTTTCATCCGGTGGGTTTGTCGGGCTGTGATGGGTCGGCTGGTCGATATTCTCTTGCTCCCGCCGGCGCGCCGGGTAGGGCTGCCGGGCCGGAACATTTGATCCTGCAAGTGCGAGTAACGCGTCAATATCCAACCCGGGGGCTGGATGGGTGTATCGAAGTTGGCGATTGCGTTACCATCGGCGCCTTTTTCGGCTTTGGATGGCACGCAGCGGTGACGCCGGGAGCGCTCTTCAGGGCTCATCGCCAGCAGTCTGCCGTCGTCTGTCGGCTTCGTCGTTCTGACGCACGAAACCTCGACGTGATGCACTTGGCTGGCAGCGACCGGGTCAACCGCCCGAAAGTATATTTCATGACGACTATCGAAGGCAAAAGCATTGCGGTAAGACACGAGCGTATCGACGAGGCTTCGGCCGGTCAGCGCATCGACAATTACCTGTTGCGCGTCGCCAAGGGCGTGCCCAAGAGCCACATCTACCGCATCCTGCGCAGCGGCGAGGTGCGTGTGAACGGCGGCCGGGTGCAGCAGACCTACCGCCTGGCGGAAGGCGACGAGGTGCGCATTCCGCCGATCCGCGTCGCCGAGCCGACCCGCAGCGCGCCTGCGCCCGCGGGCAAGCCGTTGCCCGTGGTATTCGAGGATGAGGCACTGATCGTCATCGACAAGCCGGCGGGCAAAGCCGTGCATGGCGGCAGCGGCGTGAGCTATGGCGTGATCGAACAGTTGCGCGTGCAGCGCCCCGACGTGCGCATGCTCGAGCTTGCGCACCGCCTAGACCGCGAGACTTCCGGTCTGCTCATCGTGGCGAAGAAGCGCTCGGCGCTGACCGCGCTGCACGACATGATGCGCGAGGGGCGTATCGAGAAGCGCTACCTGACGCTGGTTCCCGGGCGCTGGAACAATCCGCTGCAGCACGTGAAGGTGGCGCTGCACAAGTACCTGACTGCGGACGGCGAGCGCCGCGTGCGTGTCAGCGACGAAGGCAAGCCGGCGCACAGCATCGTCCGCCTGGTCAGGCGCTGGCGCGACTACAGCCTGCTGGAGGTGGAACTCAAGACCGGCCGCACCCACCAGATCCGCGTGCATCTGGCGCACCTGGGCTTCCCGCTGTGCGGCGACGACAAGTACGGCGACTTCGCGCTCAACAAGCGGCTCGAAGGCGAGGGGCTGAAGCGCATGTTCCTGCATGCGGCGAAGCTGAAGTTCGCTCATCCGCTGACGGGTGAGGCCTTGTCCTTCGAGGCGCCGCTGCCCGACGAGCTGCAGGGTTTCGTTGATGCGCTGGGCGCACCGGAGAAGATCCATGGCTGAGCGTTTCGACCTGATCGTGTTCGACTGGGACGGCACGCTGATGGATTCGGCCGCGGCCATCGTGCATGCGATCCAGGCTTCGTGCCGTGATCTCGGTCTGCCCGAGCCGCCGGACGAGCGTGCGCGCTACGTGATCGGGCTGGGGCTTGGCGATGCCCTGCGCCACGCCGTGCCCGAGCTGCGCGAGCCCGACTATCCGCGCATGATCGAGCGTTATCGTCATCATTTCCTTTCGCGCGACCACGAGCTGACGCTGTTCGAAGGCGTCGAGGCCTTGGTCGGCGAACTGGCCGGGCGCGGCAAGATGCTCGGTGTGGCGACCGGCAAGAGCCGGGCGGGGCTGAATCGCGTGTTGGGCAGCACCGGGCTGGGTGTGCATTTTCACGCCACCCGCTGCGCCGACGAGTGCTTCTCCAAGCCGCATCCGGCGATGCTTGATGAGTTGATGGACGAACTCGGTGTGATGCCGGAGCGCACCCTCATGGTGGGCGACACGACGCACGACCTGCAGATGGCGAAGAATGCGGGTGTCGCTGCGCTGGGGGTCAGCTTCGGGGCGCACCCACGGTCCGCACTCGAGGCGGAGTCGCCGCTGGCCTGTGTGCAGACGCCCGGCGACATGGTGCGCTGGCTGCTCGAGCGCGCCTGATCTGCGCGGCGGTCTTCAGGCGAGCAGCAGGAACAGGCTGGGGCGTTTTGCGAGCGCGGGGCGCTCCGCCTTCTTCCAGTCGCGCACGCTGCGGGTCTGCAGCAGTTCGTTGGCCGTGCTGAGGTCGCAGGCGACGCAAAGGCGTGTTACGGGCTTCAACGTTTTCAGCAGGGCGTCGAACATGCGCTCGTTGCGGTACGGCGTTTCGATGAAGATCTGCGTGCGTCCGAGCTTGCGTGATTCGTCCTCGAGGGCGCGCAGCGCGGTGTCGCGCTCGGCTTCGTTCACCGGCAGGTAGCCGTGGAAGGCGAAGCTCTGGCCGTTGAGCCCGGAGCCCATCAGGCCGAGCAGGATCGACGACGGGCCGACCAGCGGCGCAACACGGATGCCGAGCGCGTGGGCGCGGGCGACGAGACGGGCGCCGGGGTCGGCGACGGCCGGGCAGCCGGCGTCGGACATCAGGCCGATGTCGCGGCCCTCGAGTGCGGGGGCGAGCAGGGCGTCGAACTCGGTGTCCCTGGCCTTTGCAGGGTCGGCAGGTAGTTCGCGGATGTCGGTGTCGCGCAGCGGGTGCGGGTAGTCGAGCTGCTTCAGGTGGGCGCGTGCGGCGCGCGCCGTTTCTACGACGAAGTGGTGCAGCCTGGTCGTGATCGCCTGGGCCTGGGTGGGCAGGAAGCCGGGCCAGGGGGTATCGCCAAGTGCGACAGGAACGAGGAACAGCGTGCCTTGCTCGCCGGGGCCGCGTTGGGGGAGGGCGCTCATGGCAGTTCGACGCCTTCGGCGCGCAGCATGCGGGACAGTGCGATCAATGGCAGGCCAATCAGTGCGGTCGGGTCGTCGCCCGACAGCGCGTCGAGCAGGGCGATGCCGAGACCTTCGGACTTTGCGCTGCCGGCGCAGTCGAGCGGGCGTTCCTTGGCGACATAGCGCCGGATCTCGTCGTCGCTCAGTGTGCGGAATCGCACCGAGGTCGGTACGCCCTCGATCTGCACGTTACCGCTGCGGGTGTTGAGCAGGGCGAGTGCGGTATGAAAGACCACCGTCTGGCCGCTCATCCGCTGCAGCTGCTCGATCGCGCGGGATTCCGTGCCGGGCTTGCCGAAGATTTCGTTGCCCATGTGGGCCACCTGATCGCTGCCGATGATCAGCGCGTCGGGCCAGTCCCGGGCGACGGCGCGCGCTTTCTCGGCGGCGAGCCGTTCTGCGGTGGCTGCGGGCGATTCGCCGCTGAGCGGGGATTCGTCGATGTCCGGGCGGGCGACCGTGAAAGGAATGGACAGGCGTTCGAGCAGCATCCGCCGGTAGGTGGAAGTGGAGGCGAGGACGAGTTTCATCGGAGGCAAGGGCGGGTGGTGCGGCGGAGCGGACGCCCGCGAGGGCGTCACGATGCATGACGGCTTTGACACAAAGCCAGAAAAAATAATATCATGCACGGCTTATGTCGCAACAAAGCGCATCGTCCGGCAAGATTGCCGATCCGTTTCGTTTCGCTGCCGATGCACGAACCCTGCGGGGCGAGGTGGCGGTGGCGAAGCTGTCGCGTCTGGCAGATTCGCTCGTCAGCACCGACGGGGCGATCAGCTGGTCGGTTGAGGGCTCGATGTTCGAAGGCGTGGTGTCCGGTCAGTCCGACCCCCGCCTGAAGCTCCGGCTCGATGGCACGCTGAATCTGCGCTGCCAGCGCTGCCTCGGTGGTCTCGACTGGGTGCTGGCGGTAGAGACCGTGCTCCAGCCTGTGCGGGTCGGTCAGCCGATTCCGGATGAGGAACTCGAGGACGACGAGGTCGATGCAATCGAGATCGACGGCGAACTCGATCTGCTCGGGCTCATCGAGGACGAGATCCTGCTGGCGTTGCCGATTGCGCCGCGACACGAACAATGTGAAGCGCCCCGGGGTGGTAATGGGGCGAATGAAGAATCGCCTTTCGCTGCGCTGGCGTCGCTGCGAGGCAGTCATCGCGCAGACTAGGCGCATTAATTTGTATCAGGAGCATTTTCATGGCCGTCCAACAGAACAAGAAGTCCCCGTCGAAGCGTGGCATGCACCGCGCCCACGATTTCCTTACCGCCCCGGCGCTGGCCATCGAGCCGACCACGGGTGAAGTGCACCTGCGTCACCACGTCAGCCCGAGCGGGGTGTACCGTGGCAAGAAGGTCATGAAGGCCAAGGGCGAGTAATTCCGCCTCTCGAGCGCGAGGGCGGCGCATGGCGCAATGCGCCTGCGCCGCTTTTTTTCCGCGTTTCTTTTCCAATCACTGTCTGAATCACGCGAGATGCCGATGGGTGTCACCATTGCGATCGACTGCATGGGTGGCGATCACGGCCCGGTCGTGACCGTGCCTGCTGCGCTCTCCTTTCTGCGCAGTCATCCTGATGCAAATGTAATTCTCGTCGGTCGGGAAGAGGCGATCGAGCCCCATCTCGGCTCGGCGGTTTCCGAATTCGGTGCCCGGATCCGCATCTATCCGGCGTCCGAGGTCGTCACCATGGACGACCCGCCCGCCATCGCCATGCGCAACAAGAAGGATTCTTCGATGCGCGTCGCGATGGACCTGGTCAAGGCCGGCGAGGCCTGTGCTGCCGTCTCGGCCGGAAATACCGGTGCGCTGATGGCGATTTCGCGTTTCGTCCTCAAGACGCTGCCGGGCATCGACCGCCCGGCGATCGCCACCGTCCTGCCCTCGATGAAGGGGCACACCTACGTGCTCGATCTCGGTGCCAACGTCGACTGCACGGCCGAACATCTGCTCCAGTTCGGGGTCATGGGCTCGTCGCTGGTCGCGGCCATCGAACACAAGGAGCGACCCAGCGTCGGTCTGCTGAACATTGGCGAAGAGGCCATCAAGGGCAACGACGTCGTCAAGGAGGCCGGCGAGTTGCTGCGTGCCAGCGGCCTCAACTTCTTCGGCAACGTCGAGGGGGACGACATTTACGAAGGCACGGTCGATGTGGTCGTCTGCGACGGCTTCGTCGGTAACGTTGCGCTGAAGACCTCCGAAGGCCTGGCGCAGATGCTGGGCGCCTTCCTGAAGCAGGAGTTCAGTCGCTCGCTGCTGACCAAGCTGATGGCGGTCGTGGCGCTGCCGGTGCTCAAGCGTTTCAAGAAGCGTGTCGATCACCGGCTGTACAACGGCGCGCCCCTGCTGGGCTTGCGCGGGGTGGTGCTCAAGAGCCACGGTTCGGCCGACGCGGTTGCCTTCGGCAATGCGCTGTCGCGCGCGGCCGATGCGGCGTCCAATCGACTCATCGAACGCATTTCCGAAAGGATGGCGAGCATGAACGAGGTAAAAGCATGATCTACGCAAGGATCGCGGGCACCGGGAGCTATCTGCCCGGCAATCCGGTGAGTAACGATGATCTCGTTGCGCGCGGCATCGATACATCGGACGAGTGGATCGTCACTCGCTCGGGCATCCGCAGTCGCCACCTGGCGGCCGCCGATGTCGGTGCCAGCGATCTGGCGCGCATCGCGGCGGAGCGGGCGATCGAAGCCGCAGGCTGCGAGGCCGAGGACATCGATCTGATCATTGTCGCGACCTCGACCCCCGACTACATCTTCCCGAGTACGGCGGCACTGGTGCAGGCCAAGCTCGGCATCCGCAATGGCGGCGCGGCGTTCGATGTGCAGGCGGTGTGCAGCGGCTTCGTCTATGCGCTGACCGTCGCCGAGAAGTTCATTCGCTCGGGCAGTCACAAGCGTGCGCTGGTGATCGGTGCCGAGGTGTTTTCGCGCATCCTTGACTGGTCGGACCGCGCGACCTGCGTGCTGTTCGGCGATGGTGCCGGCGCGGTGGTGCTGGAGGCGTCCGAGCAGCCTGGCATTCGCGCCTCGGCACTGCATGCGGACGGCAGTCATCACCCGATCCTGTGCGTGCCCGGCGGCGTGGCTTCCGGTCAGGTCATCGGCGACCCCTTCCTGCGCATGGACGGTCAGGCGGTGTTCAAGTTCGCGGTCAAGGTGCTCGGCGACGTCGCCCACGAAGTCCTGGAAGTGGCGGGCGAGAGCGCCGACAGCGTCGACTGGCTCATTCCACACCAGGCCAACATCCGCATCATCCAGGCCACGGCCAAGCGCCTGGGGCTGTCGATGGACAAGGTCATCACCACGCTCGATCATCACGGCAATACTTCGGCCGCGTCGATTCCGCTGGCGCTTGACGAGGCAGTGCGCAGCGGCAAGCTGCGCCCGGGCCAACGCGTCATCATCGAGGGCGTCGGCGGCGGTTTCACCTGGGGCGCAGCCCTGATCGATTTCTGATTCTTCATCTTCATTTCTGACAACCGGAGAGCAGGCATGGCATTTGCGCTGGTTTTTCCCGGGCAGGGTTCGCAATCGGTCGGCATGATGGCCGCCTATGGCGAGTCTGCAGTGATTCGTGAAACCTTCGCTGAAGCGTCCGATGCGCTGGGCGAAGACCTGTGGGCCATGGTGTGCGATGGGCCGGCCGAGCGCCTTGCGCTGACGGTCAACACCCAGCCGCTGATGCTGACCGCAGGTGTTGCCGCCTATCGTGCATGGCTGGCGGCGGGTGGCGCCAAGCCGGCGCTGGTGGCGGGTCACAGCCTCGGTGAATATTCGGCGCTGGTTGCGGCAGGCGCCATGGCGTTCAAGGATGCCGTGCCGCTGGTGCGCTTCCGCGCACAGGCGATGCAGGAAGCCGTGCCTGCCGGTGAGGGTGCGATGGCCGCGGTGATGGGGCTCGAAGCCGACGCGGTGCGCGAGGCTTGCGCAGAGGCTGCGCAAGGGCAGGTGGTCGAGGCTGCCAACCTGAATGCGCCGGGACAGATCGTGATCGCTGGCGCGAAGGCAGCGGTCGAGCGTGCGGGCGAGATCGCCAAGGCCAAGGGCGCCAAGCGCGCGGTGCTGCTGCCGGTGTCGGCGCCGTTCCACTGTGCGCTGATGCGCCCGGCCGCCGAGCGCCTGGCGGAACGCCTCGCGGGCGTTGCCATCGTCAAGCCGCAGATCGACGTCATCAACAACGTCGATGTCGCCGTCTATGATGATCCGGAGAAGATCCGCGATGCGCTGGTGCGCCAGGCCTATTCGCCGGTGCGCTGGATCGAGCTGGTGCAGGCAATGGCGGCGCGTGGCATGACTCATGTCATCGAGTGTGGGCCGGGCAAGGTGCTGGCCGGCATGACCAAGCGCATTGCGAAGGAAGTGGAAGGCGGTTCGGCGCACGATGCGGCGAGCCTCGAGCAGTCGATTGCGGCGGTGGGGTAAGGAATGAGTTTTTCGCTTGAAGGACAGGTGGCGCTGGTCACCGGCGCGTCGCGCGGCATTGGTCGCGCAGTGGCGCTTGAACTGGGGCGCCTCGGTGCGACCGTGGTCGGCACCGCCACCTCGGAGTCCGGCGCCGCCGATATCGAGAAGGCGCTGCTCGAGGCTGGCTGCAAGGGCGCGGGCATGGCGCTGAACGTGACCGACGCCGATGCCTGCGATGCGCTGGTCGGCGATATCGAGAAGCGGTTCGGGGCGATCGGCATCCTGGTGAACAACGCCGGCATCACGCGCGACAACCTCGCGATGCGCATGAAGGATGAGGAGTGGGATGCGGTGATCGACACCAATCTGCGTGCCGTCTTCCGCATGAGCAAGCTGGTGATGCGCGGCATGATGAAGGCGCGCACCGGTCGCATCATCAACATCACTTCAGTGGTCGCAAGCGCTGGCAATCCGGGTCAGGCCAACTATGCGGCTGCGAAGGCCGGCGTGGCCGGCATGACGCGTGCGCTGGCGCGCGAACTGGGCAGCCGCAACATTACGGTGAATTGCGTGGCGCCCGGTTTCATCGATACCGACATGACCCGTGCGCTGCCCGAGGCGGCGCGCGACGCACTGCTCGGCAACATCGCACTTGGGCGCCTGGGGCGTCCGGAAGAGATTGCGGGCGCGGTCGCGTTCCTTGCATCGCCTGCCGCTGCCTACGTGACGGGGACCACCCTGCACGTGAATGGCGGCATGTACATGTCCTGACCAACGGTCAGGATAGCGGTTCAGCCGGGTTTTGGTAGAATACGCCGGCTTTTTCAATACACCCGTTACCCTCTGGGAAGGAGTTAGTTCATGGAGAACATCGAACAGCGCGTCAAGAAGATCGTCGCTGAGCAACTTGGCGTGAACGAATCGGAGATCAAGATCGAGTCTTCGTTCGTCGATGATCTTGGCGCGGATTCGCTGGACACCGTGGAGCTGGTCATGGCCCTCGAAGAAGAATTCGAGTGCGAAATCCCGGACGAAGAGGCCGAGAAGATCACCACCGTCCAGCAGGCGATTGACTACGTCAACGCCCATCTCAAGAAGTAATTCGCTTCCTTGAGTTCCTGCGGTCCGGACGCCGCGTGAGCGGTATCCGGACTTCTCGTATTTTCTTCATTGATTTCAACGGAGTTGCCCGTGTCGCGTCGTAGAGTCGTCGTCACCGGTCTGGGTCTGATTTCGCCGGTCGGCAATACTGTTCCCGAGGCCTGGGAAAATCTGATTGCCGGCAAGAGCGGCATTGGTCCGATCACCCGATTCGACGCAAGTGCCTTCGCCGCCCGTATTGCGGGCGAGGTGAAGAACTTCGACGTCACCGAATACCTGTCCGCCAAGGACGCGCGCCGCATGGATGTCTTCATCCACTACGGCATGGCTGCGGGCATCCAGGCGATCCGCGACTCCGGCATTGAGGTCAATGAGTCCAACGCCGATCGGATCGGCGTCAATATCGGTTCCGGCATCGGCGGCCTGCCGATGATCGAGGACACGCACGACGACTTCCTCGGCGGCGGTCCGCGCAAGATTTCGCCCTTCTTCATTCCGGGCACCATCATCAACATGATCTCCGGCAACCTGTCGATCATGTTCGGAATGAAGGGGCCCAACATCTCGGTGGTGACCGCGTGCACCACCGGCCTGCATGCGATCGGCCTGAGTGCGCGCATGATCGAATACGGCGATGCTGACGTCATGGTGTGCGGAGGTGCCGAGTCCACCGTCACGAACCTCGCGATCGGCGGCTTCGCTTCGGCCAAGGCGCTGTCGACCCGCAACGACGATCCGGCCACCGCGAGCCGCCCGTGGGACAAGGACCGCGACGGCTTCGTGCTGGGCGAAGGTGCGGGCGTGATGGTGATCGAGGAGTACGAACACGCTGTCCGCCGTGGCGCGAAGATCTATGCCGAGCTCGCCGGTTTCGGCATGAGCGGCGATGCGTACCACATGACGGCACCTGATACCGACGGTCCGCGTCGCAGCATGGTCAACGCCATGAAGAACGCTGGCGTGAATCCGGACCAGATCCATTACCTGAACGCGCACGGCACCTCGACGCCGCTGGGCGACAAGAACGAGACCGAGGCCATCAAGCTGGCCTTCGGCGTCGATGCGGCGAAGAAGCTTGTCATTAACTCGACCAAGTCGATGACCGGCCATCTGCTCGGTGGTGCCGGCGGGGTGGAATCGGTGTTCACGGTGCTGGCGGTCCACAACCAGATCTCGCCGCCGACGATCAACATCTTCGAGCAGGATCCGGAGTGTGACCTGGACTACTGCGCTAATGTGGCCCGTCCGATGAAGATCGACGTGGCGCTGAAGAATAACTTCGGCTTTGGCGGCACCAACGGCACGCTGGTCTTCCGGCGCATCTGATCGCGGGCGGGGCATGGCCGCTCCATGCACTTCCCGCTGACAATCGCGCTGCGTCCTTCGCGGCGCGTCATGGCGTCAATCCTGGCCCTGCACGTCGGGGCCGGATTGGCGCTTTTTCATGTTCCGGCGCTGTCGCTCGCGCGGGGTGCGTTGCTCTCGATGTCGACCTTGGCGCCTCTCGCGGCGTGGGGCGCGGTGCTTTTGTCCCTCGTTCTCGCGCTGCGGGCCGAGCTGGCCAAGCGCGGCGTGGTGCTGACGCTGCACGGCAACGGCCTGCTCAGTCACGGGGAGGGGGCGATCTCGCGTTCATTCGCGCTCGCCGACGGCCATGTCGATCTCGGTTGGGCCGTGTGGCTCCCGCTCGCAGAGGAGCAAATCGGCGTACGGAGGGGCAGCAGTTGGTTTGGCTCGCGCCTGATGCTGACGCGGGCGAATCTCCCTGAGTCGCAGTGGCGGCCGTTGCGGATATGGATCCGCCACAAGGCCGCCCCGGTCGACGAGGGCTGAGGGCTCAGCGACGTTCGCGTTTGCGCCGCGGGCGCAGAATCGTTTCGCGGGCGCGCGGGAGCAGGTCGGGAAAGTCGCGCGAGTGGTGCAGGCCGCGGCTTTCCTTGCGCTTGAGTGCGCAGGCGACGATGAGGTCGGCTGTGACGACGAGGTTGCGCAACTCGATCAGGTCGTTGCTGACACGGAAGTTCGAGTAGAACTCGTGGATCTCGCGCGCCAGGAGCCGGATGCGATGCTGGGCGCGCTTGAGGCGCTTGGTGGTGCGTACGATGCCGACGTAGTCCCACATGGCGCGTCGCAGCTCGGCCCAGTTGTGCGAAATGACGACTTCCTCGTCGGCATCGGTCACGCGGCTTTCATCCCAGTCGGGCAGCGCGGGCGGCGATTGTCGCGGCTTGGCGAGGATGTCCTGTGCCGCGGCCTCACCGAACACGAGGCATTCGAGAAGCGAATTGCTGGCGAGGCGGTTGGCGCCGTGCAGGCCGGTAAAGGCGGATTCACCGACGGAGTACAAGCCGGGCACGTCGGTGCGGGCCGCAAGGTCGGTGACGATGCCCCCGCAGGAATAGTGCGCCGCCGGCACGACAGGGATTGGTTCCTTGGTGATGTCGATCCCCAGTTCCAGGCAGCGTGCGTGGATGTTCGGGAAATGCGAGCGCAGCCAGTCGGCCGGCTTGTGACTGATGTCGAGATACACGCAGTCGATGCCGCGCTTCTTCATCTCGAAGTCGATCGCGCGCGCGACGATGTCGCGTGGGGCGAGTTCCTCGCGCGGGTCGTGCTCGGGCATGAAGCGGGTGCCGTCCGGGAGCTTCAGCAGTCCGCCTTCACCACGCACGGCTTCGGAGATCAGGAAGGACTTCGCCTGCGGGTGATACAGGCAGGTGGGGTGGAACTGGATGAACTCCATGTTCGCGACCCGGCAGCCAGCGCGCCAGGCCATTGCCACGCCATCCCCGGTGGCGACGTCCGGATTCGTCGTGTACAGGTAGACCTTGCCGGTGCCGCCGGTGGCGAGTACCGTGTTGCGGGCCGCGAAAGTCACGACCTTGTCGGTCTTGATGTCGAGCACGTACGCGCCGAGGCATCCCGCCCCCGCTTGTCCGACCTTGTCGCCGAGCACCAGGTCGATGGCGATGTGGTGCTCGTAGATGTCGATGTTCGGATGCGCACGCACCTGTGCCGAGAGGGTGGTCTGTACCGCGGCCCCGGTCGCGTCGGCGGCATGAATGATGCGCCGGTGCGAGTGGCCGCCCTCGCGGGTGAGGTGGTAGCCGAGTTGGGAGTCGGCCTCGCGCGTGAAGGGTACGCCGCGGTCGATCAGCCATTCGATGGCGCGCTTGCCGTTCTCGACGACGAAGCGCGTGGCAACCGGGTCACACAAGCCCGCGCCGGCGGTGAAGGTGTCCTGGATGTGCGCCTCGACGCTGTCGGTGGTGTCGAGGACCGCGGCGATGCCCCCCTGCGCCCAGTTGCTTGCGCTGTCGGAGAGCTCGCGCTTGGTGACGAGGGCGACCTTGAGGCATTCCGCAAGCCGCAGAGCCATCGATTGCCCCGCGGCGCCGCTGCCAAGAATGAGTACGTCGTACTGTTTCAGCAAGATGTCGCCCTGGCTCGTGAGAAAGGGCAAAAATATAGCACGCACGCACGCGCTTACGGGACTGTGGCCGGGGCCGGGAGGATTGTTGACTTTGAGGCACAAGACCTTGCCGGCGTATGAACTAATCGCACAGGGTCGTGTCTGTGCCTGTGTCTTCCGCTTCTGGTGAGTGCAGGGGTGCTCGCATATAATCCGGACGCTTTGTCATTTTGAATTTCCGGAAAGTACGAACACTCCATGACCGATCGTGAAATCGATCAGCAACTCGTCGAGCGCGTGCAGCGCGGCGACAAGCAGGCTTTCGGCTTGCTGGTATCCAAGTACCAGCGCAAGCTGAATCGCCTGCTGTCCAGACTGATCCGCGATTCAGCCGAGGTCGAAGACGTGGCGCAGGAAACCTTCATCAAGGCTTACCGTGCGCTGGGTTCGTTCCGTGGGGACAGTGCGTTCTACACGTGGTTGTACCGGATCGGTATCAACACCGCGAAGAACTACCTCGTCTCCCAGGGAAGAAGGGCGCCGACTTCGACGAGTTTCGACTCGGAAGAAGCGGAAACCTTCGAAGACGGTGACCAGTTGCGCGACATCAACACGCCCGAGCGGCTTCTGATGACGCGACAGATTGGTGAAACCGTCGACGATGCGATGGCAGCTCTACCCGAGGAGCTGCGGACTGCCATCATGTTGCGCGAGCTGGAAGGCCTCAGTTACGAGGAGATCGCCAACATCATGGAGTGCCCGATCGGTACGGTGCGCTCGCGGATCTTCCGCGCGCGTGAAGCGATTGCAGAGCGCCTGCGGCCGTTGCTGGATACGGCGCCGGACAAACGTTGGTAGGTGTAGGCATGAAGGACAAACTCTCGGCCCTGATCGATGGCGATCTCGACGAACAGGCGATGCGACCGATTTTCGAAGGCTTGCGCCGGGACGAGGCGCTGCGTCGCGACTGGGATGCGTACTGCCTGATTGGCGATGTCATTCGGGGTGAGCGAACCGGCTCCGTCAGCTTTGTCGATCGCGTCATGTCGGGGCTGGAAGACGAGCCCACGGTGTTTGCACCGGTCGCTCTCGCCAGCAGCGCGGCACGCAGCGGCCTCTGGCACAAGCTGATGCCGATTGCGGCTTCGGTGATGGGTGTTGCAGCTGTCGGACTGGTGGCCGCCACCCTTTATTCGCAGGACGATCCGGTGCCTGCGACGATTGCCGTGCAACGGGTTGCCGCGCCCCCGATTGTCGCCAACAGCGCCCAATCCGCCGTTGTGGTTTCGCGCGTTCAGGCGCTGGTCGACGATCCGCTGCGCGAGTACGTGTTCGCCCATCAGGGCGTCAGCGGTGGCCCGATGCCGACCGCGGTACAGTATGTCAGAACCGTTTCGGCGCAGCCCGAGGGCACGGGTCGATGAGGGGTTTCGCGGCAGTTCTGGGAGTATGCGCGGCCCTGTTGCACGGGGCCGCGATCGCCGAGGCGCCGGCCGACCCCCTGGCCTGGATGGGGCGGATCGCAACGGCCGGGCAACGGCTCAATTACGTTGGGACGTTCATGTATCAGTCGGGCGGCCACGTCGAGACCTCCCGCATTGCGCATCGTGTCGATGCCAGTGGTGAGTATGAGCGGCTTGAGGTGCTGGACGGTAGTCCGCGAGAAGTCATCCGCACGGGCAGCGAGGTCCGCTGCGTGCTGCCCGATCAGCGCACCGTGATCATCGATGAATCCGCCGGCCGCAGGGCTTTTCCCGCTCGTTTGCCGCTGTCGCCGGTCGGGCTGGCCGAGAGCTACCGCATCCGCAAGGGAGAGGTCAGTCGTGTCGCCGGGCTCGAGGCCCAGGCGTTGATTCTCGAGCCGCGCGACGACCTGCGCTACGGTCATACGCTGTGGGCCGAGTTGCAGTCGGGATTGTTGTTGAAGGCGCGTACGGTCAACGAGGCGGGGCAGGTCATCGAGCAGTTCGCCTTCAGCGATGTGCGCATCGGTGGCGATGTGGACGCCCAGTTGCTGAAGCCGCGCTTCGACGATGTTGACGGCTGGCGTGTCGTCAATGCCCGGGGCAGCGAACTCTCCAAGGCCGATAGCGGCTGGACGGTGGCGTCGGCGCCACAAGGCTACGCGCTGACTTCGGTGATGCGCAGGCCGCTGGGCCCCGAGCGCGGGCAGGCCGTTCATATGGTTTTCAGCGATGGGTTGGCCTCGGTGTCGGTGTTCATCGAGCCGCTCAACGATGGCGTGCAGGTCGGACTCGGTCCCCTGGCCAGTGGTGCCATCAATATCTACAAACGTTCGGTCAATGGTCATCTGGTCACGGCGCTTGGTGAGGTGCCCGAGCGTGCGGTCAAGCTCATCGGCGACGCGATCCTGCCCGCGGGTCAGTGATGCAGGCACATGCACAAGTGCTGCAGGTGGAGCCCGGGCGCGTGCGCCTGCGCGTTGCCGAAGCGGGCGGCGGCTGCGGTCGCTGTGATGAGCCCGGTGGGTGCCGTTCGGTCCAGATCACGCAGGCTTTCGGACCCGCCAAGGCGGAGTTCTGGCTGCCGAGTGAGTTGATGCTGGTGCCCGGCGATCGGGTGCTGGTCGACATTCCTGATGGTGGGCCCCTCAAGGCCGCCATGGCGAGCTACGGCCTGGGTGCCGTGCTGCTTCTGCTTGGGGCAGGCGCAGGTGCGGCGCTCGGCGGTGAAGCTGCGGTCGACGCTGCGGCGGCAATCGGCGGCGCACTGGGGCTTGCGCTTGCGTACGGCCTGAATCGTCTGCTGTTTCGCAGCCGCAACTGGCGCGCCCAGCTCACGATGAAGCTCGCGCCCGAGGCAACCTGCCTCCACTCGTTCGAGGAAACGCGATGACTCTTCCCTTCATGCGACGGCTGTGGGTCGTCGTCGCGCTCCTGCTTTGGATTCCGGCCGCGATCGCCGCGTCGTTGCCCGATTTCACCGCGCTGGTGGAGCGGCAGGGTGCAGCCGTGGTAAACATCAGCACCACGCAGGAGCGCAACGAGAAGACGCAGCTGCCCTTTCCGAACTTCGACGAGTCGGACCCGATGTTCGACTTCTTTCGCAAGTTCATTCCCAAACACCCGGAGTTTCCCGGCTCCGATCCGGACAATCAGTCGCTGGGCTCGGGTTTCATCATCAGCGATGATGGCTACATCCTGACCAATGCGCATGTGGTGGAGGAGGCCGAGGAGATTCTCGTGCGGCTCGCCGACAAGCGCGAATTCAGCGCGCGTGTCATCGGTGCGGATGTGCGCAGCGACGTCGCGCTGATCAAGATCGAGGCCGCAGGACTGCCGCGTGTGACGCTGGGCGATCCGGAACGGCTGAAGGTCGGCGAATGGGTCGTCGCGATCGGTTCGCCGTTCGGCTTCGATCAGTCGGTGACGGCGGGGATCGTCAGTGCGAAGGGGCGCTCGTTGCCGGACGAGAACTTCGTGCCATTCATTCAGACCGACGTGGCGATCAATCCGGGCAACTCGGGTGGTCCGCTCTTCAACCTGAAGGGCGAGGTGGTCGGCATCAACTCGCAGATCTACAGCCGCACCGGTGGCTTCATGGGCCTGTCGTTCGCGATTCCGATTGACGTGGCAATGGATGTGCAGCAGCAATTGCGGACGAAGGGACGCGTGCAGCGTGGCCGTATCGGCGTTGCGATTCAGGAGGTTACGCGCGATCTGGCCGACGGCTTCGGCTTGCCGCGGGCGGCTGGCGCGCTGGTCAGTTCGGTCGAGCCTGACAGTCCCGCAGCCAAGGGCGGGATCGAGCAGGGCGACGTGATCGTGCGCTTCGCTGGCCGCGAGGTCGGCGCATCGAACGACCTGCCGCGCATCGTCGCGGCAGTGCAGCCCGGCACGACCGTTCCGGTCGAGGTCTATCGTGGTGGGGCAGCGCTTGGTCTCAAGCTTACGGTGGGCGAGTGGCAGGATCCGAAGCAGCCTGCAGTGGCGGGCAATGGTTCGCGCTCGGCGATGCCGCCGAACCGGCTAGGCCTGGTGCTTGCGCCGCCGACGGCTGCGCAGCGGCGCGATCAGGGCCTGTCCGAAGGGCTCGTGGTGCAGCGTTCGCAAGGGGCGGCTGCGCGCGCCGAGATTCGCCAGGGCGACGTGGTGCTGGCAGCGGTGGTTGGTGGGCGACAGGTGCGCCTGAACTCGGTGGGCGACTTCGACCGCTTTGTTGGTGGGCTTGAGGGCGGACAGCAGGTGACGCTGCTGGTTCGGCGTGGCGAGGCGACTTCCTACGTCAGCCTGAGGGCGGGCAAGTGATCGCGGTTGCGGGCGCGCGCAGATTCACGGTGCTGAGTCGCGAGTGGTGCCACCTTTGTCATGACCTGGTCGCCGCGCTCGAGCCGGTCGCAGCCGAGTATGGCTGGGAGATCGAGGTCGTCGATGTTGATCTGCATCCGGAGCTCGAGGCGCGCTGGGACGAACTGGTGCCGGTGCTGATGCACGGTGACCGCGAGCTGTGCCACTACCACCTCGACGAAGCCGCAGTGCGCGCTTATTGCAGCGGTTTTCCGCTAGAATCGCGGGCTTGACGAGCCTATCCAGGCGCTTTCCCGAACTCATTCCGAAACGGGTGCTGCGAGGCACCCTTTTCGTTTCGCATGAACCATATCCGAAATTTCTCGATCATCGCCCACATCGACCACGGCAAATCGACCCTGGCCGATCGTCTGATTCACTTCTGCGGCGGCCTGTCCGACCGCGAGATGGAAGAGCAGGTGCTCGACTCGATGGACATCGAGCGCGAGCGCGGCATCACCATCAAGGCGCAGACGGCGGCGCTGAGCTACAAGGCCAAGGATGGTCAGGTCTATAACCTGAACCTCATCGACACGCCGGGGCACGTCGACTTCTCCTACGAGGTCAGCCGCTCGCTAGCAGCCTGCGAAGGCGCGCTGCTGGTCGTCGATGCCTCGCAGGGTGTCGAAGCGCAGACGGTGGCGAACTGCTACACCGCGCTCGATCTGAACGTCGAGGTGGTGCCTGTCCTGAACAAGATCGACCTGCCGGCGGCCGATCCGGACAACGCGCGCAGTGAGGTGGAGGACGTCATTGGCGTCGATGCATCCGAGGCCGTGCTGTGTTCGGCGAAGACCGGGCTCGGCGTGCAGGACGTGCTTGAGGCGATTGTCGCCCGCATTCCGCCGCCGAAGGGCAATCCGGAGGGACCGCTCAAGGCGCTGATCATCGACTCGTGGTTCGACAACTACGTTGGCGTGGTCATGCTGGTGCGCGTGGTCGATGGCGTGCTCAAGCCCAAGGATCGCATCCTGCTGATGTCGACCGGCGCGCAGTACCCGTGCGACCAGGTGGGCGTGTTCACGCCGCGTTCGGTCGGGCGCGAGCAGCTTTGTGCCGGTGAGGTGGGTTTCATCATCGCCGGCATCAAGGAGCTCGAAGCGGCCAAGGTCGGCGACACGGTGACGCTGGCCAACAAGCCGGCCGCGGAGCCGCTGCCGGGCTTCAAGGAAATCAAGCCGCAGGTGTTCGCCGGCCTGTACCCGGTCGAGTCGTCCGAATACGACCAGCTGCGTGATTCGCTCGAGAAGCTGCGCCTCAACGACGCCTCGCTGCAGTTCGAGCCCGAAGTCTCGCAGGCGCTGGGCTTCGGTTTCCGCTGCGGCTTCCTCGGCCTGCTGCACATGGACATCGTGCAGGAGCGCCTCGAGCGCGAGTTCGACATGGACCTCATCACCACCGCGCCGACGGTGGTCTACGAGGTGGTATTGAACAGCGGTGAGATCATCCATGTGGAGAATCCGGCCAAGCTGCCCGAAGTGGGCAAGTATGCCGAGATTCGCGAGCCGATCATCACCGCCACCATCTTCCTGCCGCAGGACTATGTGGGGCCGGTGATCACGCTGTGCAACCAGAAGCGCGGCGTGCAGGTCGACATGCGCTACCACGGCCGTCAGGTGCAGCTGACCTACGACATGCCGATGAACGAAGTCGTCATGGATTTCTTCGACAAGCTGAAGTCCGTTTCGCGCGGTTACGCCTCGCTCGACTACGAGTTCAAGGAGTACCGCCCGGCCGACCTGGTGAAGCTCGATCTGATGGTAGGCGGCGAGAAGGTCGATGCGCTGTCGGTCATCGTGCACCGCGTCAGCGCGCAGTACCGCGGCCGCGAACTGGCGGCGAAGCTGCGTGGCCTGATCCCGCGTCAGATGTTCGACGTCGCCGTGCAGGCCGCGATCGGTTCGCACATCATTGCGCGCGAGACGATCAAGGCGCTGCGCAAGAACGTGCTCGCCAAGTGCTACGGCGGCGACATCACGCGCAAGAAGAAGCTGCTGGAGAAGCAGAAGGAAGGCAAGAAGCGGATGAAGCAGGTCGGCAACGTCGAGATCCCGCAGGAGGCCTTCCTCGCCGTACTGCGTACCGACGAAGGCAAGTGACGGACAACGCATGAACTTTGCCCTGATCCTTTTCCTGCTGCTCGTCGCTACCGGCGTGCTGTGGTTCTTCGACCGCTTTCACGCGCGCAAGCGACGCCCGTCCCACGCGCCGGCGCCGTGGTGGGTGGAGTACGGTGCGAGCTTCTTCCCGGTCATCGTGATCGTGTTCGGCCTGCGCTCCTTCGTGGTCGAGCCGTTCAAGATTCCTTCGGGCTCGATGATCCCGACCCTGCTGGTGGGCGACTTCATCCTCGTCAACAAGTGGACCTACGGCATCCGGCTGCCGGTGATCAACAGGAAGGTCATCGAGGTGAACCTGCCCAGGCGCGGCGACGTGATGGTGTTCCGCTATCCTGCCGATCCGTCGCTCGATTACATCAAGCGGGTGGTGGGGCTGCCGGGCGACCGTGTCGAGTATCGCAACAAGCGCCTTACGATCAACGGCGAGGCCGTCGCCATCGCCGAGGCCGGCACTTACCTGCACCCCGATCGCCTCTACTATTCGCCGCAGTACACCGAGAAGCTCGGCGAGGTCGAGCACGCGGTGCTGATCGAACGCGATGCGCCGGCCTTCGTGCCGCAGGTGATGAACTTCCCGTTCCGTGAAAACTGCACTTACACCAGCGCCGGCGTTGCGTGTACCGTTCCGGATGGGCATTACTTTGTCATGGGTGACAATCGTGATGCCAGCAGCGACAGCCGGGTGTGGGGTTTCGTGCCGGAAGAGAACATCGTCGGCAAGGCCTTCTTCATCTGGTTCAATTTCAACGACATGAAGCGCATCGGCAGCTTTCACTGACGTTCGGGGGAAGATAGATGAACCACAGGCAACAAAAGGGCGTGACCCTCATCAGCGTGCTCATCGTGGGCGCGTTCGCGGCAATGGCGATACTTGTGGGCTTCCGCAGCGTACCCGCGGTCACCGAGTACATGGCGTTGGAGCGCATCGTCAGTGCGCTGGCGAAGGAAGGTGATGACGGCGCGTCGGTCAGCCAGATTCGCAGCAGCTTCAGCCGCCGCGCCGATGTCGACAACGTGACTTCGGTGCAGGGTGCGGACCTCTTCATCGAGAAGGTGAGCGGTCGTACGCTGGTCGAGGTCGAGTACGAGCGTCGCGTGCCTCTTTTCGCCAACGTCAGCCTGGTGATCGATTTCCACGCCACCAGCGAGGGGCGTTGAGCCGATGTCGCTTGACCGCCTGCAGGACAGGCTCGGGCATCGGTTCCGTGATGCCGGCCTGCTCAACGAGGCGCTGACGCACCGCAGTTTCGGTCAGCCGAACAACGAACGCTTCGAGTTTCTCGGCGACAGCATCCTCAACTGCGTGATGTCGATCGCGCTGTTCGGCCGCTTCGGTCAGCTGCGTGAAGGTGAGCTGTCGCGCGTGCGGGCCTCGCTGGTCCGCCAGGATGCGCTGTACCGTATCGCGCTCGATCTTGACCTCGGCGATTCACTGCGGCTGGGCGAGGGCGAACTGAAGTCGGGCGGCGCACGCCGCCCATCGATCCTGGCCGATGCCATGGAGGCGGTGTTCGCCGCGGTCTTCCTCGATGCGGGCTTCGATGCGGCGAAGGCCGTGATCGACCGTCTCTACGCGCAGGCCCTAGGCGACGTCGATCCCAAGCGGCCCAGCAAGGACCCCAAGACGGCCTTGCAGGAATGGCTGCAGGCGCGCAAGGTGGCGCTGCCGACATATTCGATGGTGCAGGCGCTCGGCGAGGCGCATGCGCAGGAGTTCGAGGTGGCCTGCGAGGTGCCGAAGTTCGGCATTCGCACCCTCGGACGGGGCCCCAGCCGCCGCGTGGCGGAACAGCAGTCGGCCGAGCTTGCGCTGGCAGCATTGAGGAACAAATGAACGAACAGCATCCGGATCAGAACGCGGCAGGCCAGGGTGAAGAGGGCGGATTTCGCGCCGGCTTCGTCGCCATCGTAGGCCGCCCCAACGTCGGCAAGTCGACGCTGCTCAACCGCCTTATCGGACAGAAGATCAGCATCGTCTCGAGCAAGGCGCAGACGACGCGCCATCGCGTCACCGGCATCCTGACCGAGGCCGGCGCGCAGTTCGTGTTCGTCGACACGCCGGGCTTCCAGACCAAGCACCGCAACGCGCTCAACCGCGCCATGAACCGCAGTGTGTCGCAGGCGCTGGCCGACGTCGACCTGGTGTTCTTCGTCATCGAGGCGGGACGCTTCGGCGAGGACGACCGCAAGGTGCTGTCGGTGATTCCCGAGGCGGCGAAAGTCATCCTGGTCATCAACAAGGTCGACCAGCTCAAGGAAAAGGCGCGCCTGCTGCCCTTCATCGACGAGGTTCGCAAGGTACGTGATTTTGCCGAGATCGTTCCGTTGTCGGCCGAGAAGGGACGCAACGTCGAGGAACTGGTCAAGGCCGCCACGCCGCTGCTTCCGCTCGGCGAGCCGATGTTCGAGGAAGACGAGATCACCGACCGCAGCGAGCGCTTCCTGGCGTCGGAATTCCTGCGCGAGAAGCTGTTCCGCCTGCTCGGCGACGAGTTGCCCTACGGTATTGCGGTCGAGATCGAGAAGTTCGAGGTCGAGGGCAACCTGCGCCGCATCCACGCCGCGGTCATTGTGGACAAGGCAGGCCATAAGTCCATCGTCATCGGCAAGGGCGGCGAGAAGCTCAAGCGCATTTCCAGCGAGGCTCGCGTCGAGCTCGAGAAGCTGTTCGACGGCAAGGTGTTCCTCGAGGTCTGGGTCAAGGTCAAGAGCGGCTGGGCCGACGACGAGCGCGCGCTGAAGAGCCTCGGCTACGAGTAAGCCGGACAGCGCATGGCGGGTCCGAAACAGCGCGTCGAGCAGCAGCCCGCCTGGGTGCTGCACGCCCTGCCGTGGCGCGAGACCAGCCTGATCGTCGAGGTCTTCTCGCGCGACCATGGTCGCGTCGGCCTCGTCGCAAAGGGCGCGCGGCGGCCGTATTCGCAGTTGCGCGGCGTGCTGATGGCCTTCCAGCCCTTGCTGATGGACTGGTCCGGCGGTGGAGAGGTCAAAACCCTGGTGCGCGCCGAGTGGCAGGGCGGCCAGCCCTTGCTGACCGGTCGCGCGCTGATCTGCGGCTACTACCTCAATGAACTGCTGGTCCGTCTGACGGCGCGCGAGGACCCGCATCCGCGCCTGTTCTCGGCCTATGCCGAGGCGGTGCGCGGACTGGGCCGGGGCGAGCCGGAATCGCCGATCCTGCGCCGTTTCGAGCTCGCCCTGCTGCAGGATCTGGGCTATGAGGCGGGGCTTGCCGAGGAGGCCGAGAGCGGTGAGCCGGTGCGGCCCGAGGGGCGCTACCTTTATATAATCGAACGCGGTCCGGTGCGGCTGGAGGCCCTCGAGCATGAGGGCATCGATGTGGCTACGCTCGGCGACCAGCCGCTGCTGTCAGGGCAGACCCTGCTCGACATGGCGGCGGACGATTTTTCCCGCGCAGAGACGCTCGCCCAGTCCAAGCACCTGCTGCGCATGCTGATCAACCACACCCTGGGCGGCCAGCCGCTGCAGTCGCGCCGGGTGCTGAAGGAATTGCAGGAACTCTGATGATCGAACTCGGCGTCAATATCGACCACGTTGCCACGCTGCGCCAGGCGCGCCGCACCTGGGAGCCCGATCCGGTGTGGGCCGCGGTGGAGGCCCATCTCGGCGGGGCGGACGGCATCACCATCCACCTGCGCGAGGATCGCCGCCACATCAACGACGAGGACGTGCGCCGCCTGGCCGAGCTCACCCAGGTCAAGCTCAACCTCGAGATGGCGGCGACTGACGAGATGGTCGCCATCGCCTGCCGCACCCAGCCGCAGATGGTGATGCTGGTGCCCGAGGGCCGCCACGAGATCACCACCGAAGGCGGCCTCGACGTGCTGGCGCAGGAGGCGCGGCTGAAGAACGTCATCGCTCGCCTGGCCGACGCCGGCATCGTCACCAGCGTGTTCATCGACGCCGAGCCCGAGCAGATCGAAGCCGCAGCCCGCATCGGCGCCCGCGTGTGCGAGATCCACACCGGCCCCTACGCCCACGCCTTCCATGCCGCCGGCCGCGATGCCGATGCGCCGGCGGTGCTTGTCGAGATCGACAAGATCCGCGCAGCGGGCGAGGTGGTGCGTCGCCTGGGGATGCGCTTCAACGCCGGCCATGCGCTTAACTACTACAACGTACAGCCGATCGCGTGCCTGCAAGGCATCCGCGAGCTGCACATCGGCCATTCGATCGTCAGCCGCTCGGTCTTCGTCGGCCTGCGCGAGGCCGTGGCCGAGATGAAGCGCCTGATGCGCGAAGCCGCGCAGACCGCCTGATCCGGTCCGCGACGCACCGCGCATGATCCACGGCATCGGCACCGACATCGTGCGCATCGAGCGCATCCGCAAATCGCTCGAGCGCCACGGCGAGCGCTTCGCGCTGCGCATCCTCGCCGCCTCCGAGGTCGAGGCGTGGCGCGCCCACCGCGACCCGGCGCGCTTCCTCGCCAAGCGCTTCGCCGCCAAGGAAGCCTTCGGCAAGGCGCTCGGGACCGGTGTCGCCGTGCCCGCAACGCTGCACGCTGTCGCCGTCGGCCACGATGCCCTTGGCAAGCCCGATTACCGTTACGACGATCGCCTCGCCGCGCACATGCGCGAGCGTGGACTGTGCGCCCACCTGAGCATCAGCGACGAGGACGACAACGTCGTGGCGTTCGCGCTCATCGAACGTGTCTGAGAGCAAGGACCTGACCCCATGACCCAGACCATCCACCGTCCGCGCGGCCCCGTGATGATCGACGTCGCCGGCACCGCCCTGACCGATGAGGAGCGAGAACGCCTGCTCGACCCCCTGGTCGGCGGCGTGATCCTGTTCGCGCGCAACTACACCGGTTCCGACCAACTCCGTGCGCTCACCGCCGAGATCCGCGCACTGCGCGACCCGGCGCTGATCATCGCGGTGGATCACGAAGGGGGCAGGGTGCAGCGCTTCCGCAGCGACGGCTTCACCCGCCTGCCCGCCATGCGCAGCCTCGGTGCCTTGTGGGCGCAGGACCACCTTGCAGCGCTCGACGCCGCCCGCGCCACCGGCTTCGTGCTTGCGGCGGAACTGTTGGCGCATGGCGTCGACCTCAGCTTCACCCCGGTGCTCGACCTCGACTATGGCTGCTGTAGCGCCATCGGCAACCGCGCCTTCCACCGCGACCCGCAGGCCGTCGCCGCGCTCGCGCAGGCACTGTGCGCAGGGATGGCCGAAGCCGGCATGGGCTGCGTCGGCAAGCACTTCCCCGGCCATGGATTCGTCGAGGCCGACTCGCACCACGACGTGCCGGTCGACGACCGCGACTTCGACACCCTCTGGGCCGAGGACATCGCCCCCTACCGCCACCGCCTCGGCCGCCAGCTCGCCGGTGTGATGCCCGCCCACGTCATCTACCCCCATGCCGACCCCAGCCCCGAACCCCAACCGGCGGGCTTTTCGCCCTTCTGGCTCAGGGACGTGCTGCGTCAACGTCTCGGCTTCAAGGGCGTGATCTTCAGCGATGATCTCAACATGGAAGGCGCCCGCGTCGCTGGCGACATCGTCGGCCGCGCCAAGGCCGCCTTTGAGGCCGGCTGCGACATGCTGCTCGTCTGCAACCGCCCGGACCTTGCGGCCGAACTGCTCGACCGCTGGGCCCCGGTCCCCGACTTAGACAACCTTGCCCGCCTCGCGGCAATCGTGCCGAACACGGTCCGGCCCGCCTGGCTCGCCGATCCCTTCGCACTCGAACTGCACGCCCCCTATGTCCAGGCTCGCGAGCACCTCGCATCCATTCCCGAAGACACGAGTGCCGCGCCGACGATGACCGCCGCCACCATCGGCCAGCAACGTACCGAAGTCCTGCGCAAGGACGGATAATCCCCGGGTAGCGCAGCGCGTCTCTCAAGCGGCCGTCGCGTATCGACTGCGCTGGAGCGGATGCGGGGTGTTCCTGAAATGGGCGAGGACTGTCTGAGCGAGCAGCGCGAGCGAGTTCCGCAGACCATGGAAGGAGCACCCCGCATCCGCTCCAGGTCACCGATGGTTTCCAGCCCCGTTCAACACGTCCCCCCATGACCGATCCGACGCCTGTTAGCGCCTTCGACCCCAAGCCCTTCCTCCGTACCCTCACCGAGGAGCCCGGCGTCTATCGCATGATCGGCGCCGACGACAAGGTGCTCTACGTCGGCAAGGCCAAGAACCTCAAGCGCCGCGTCTCCAGCTACTTCCAGAGAACCGTCTCCAGCCCGCGCATCGCCATGATGGTGGCGCAGGTGCAGCGAGTCGACATCACCGCCACCCGCTCCGAGGCCGAGGCCCTGATCCTCGAGAACAACCTCATCAAAAGCCTGGCGCCGCGCTACAACATCCTCTTCCGCGACGACAAGACCTACCCCTACATCGAGCTCTCCGCCGACGAGTATCCGCGCCTGGCCTACCACCGCGGCGCCTTCACCAAGGGCGCGCGCTACTTCGGCCCCTTCCCGAACGCCTGGGCGGTGCGCGAAAGCATCCACCTGCTGCAGAAGACCTTCCAGCTGCGCACCTGCGAGAACACCGTCTTCGCCAACCGCTCGCGCCCCTGCCTGCTGCACCAGATCAAGCGCTGCACCGCGCCCTGCGTCGGCCTCATCGAAGCCGAGGCCTATGCCGCCGACGTGAAACTCGCCACCCGCTTTCTCGACGGTCAGGCCAACGAGGTGATCGACGACCTGACTGCGCGCATGCAGTCCGCAGCCGAACGCCTGGCCTTCGAGGAGGCCGCTGCCTGCCGTGACCAGGTGCGCGTGCTGCAGGCGGTGCTGCACAAGCAGTTCGTCGACAGCCGCAAGGACGAGGATGTCGACGTGCTCGCCGCGATCGAGGAGGACGGCATGACCTGCGTGAACATCGCCATGGTGCGCGGTGGCCGCCATCTCGGCGACCGGCCGCAGTTTCCCAGCGGCGCGGCGGTATCGGGCGCGGCGGACAGCCTGCTCGCCTTCGTCGAGCAGCACTACAGCCAGCACCCCATCCCCGCGCGCATTCTGGTGAATCTCCCGCCGGAGGCGGTCAAGGAGACGCTGGCCGAGATCACGGATCGCCCGCCCGGCGTGGTCTCGCCGCGTTTTGCCGCCGAGAAGGCGTGGATGGAGATGGCGGAGAAGAACGCCCGCCTCGCCATCCAGGCGCGCGCACGCGACACCGGCCGCATCGAGCAGCGCCTCGAAGCCCTGCGCGCCGCGCTCGACATGGACGAGGCGCCGCAGCGGATCGAGTGCTTCGACATCAGCCACACCATGGGCGAGGCCACGGTGGCATCCTGCGTGGTGTGCGAGGCCGGTGCGATGAAGCGCGCCGAGTACCGTCGCTACAACATCACCGGCATCACCCCGGGCGATGATTTCGCCGCGATGCGCCAGGCGCTGGAGCGCCGCTATGGCAAGGTCGCGGCGGGCGAGGGCGTGTGCCCCGACCTGATCCTGATCGACGGCGGCAAGGGCCAGGTCAGCGCCGCGCGCGAGATTCTCGCCGAGGTCGGCCTCGAGTCGGTGGCGATGGTGGGCGTGGCCAAGGGCGAGGGTCGCAAGGCGGGTCTGGAAACACTGATCTTTCCCGACGGCCGAGAGGGGCTGGCGCTCGGCGGCGAATCGGCCGCCCTGCACCTGATCGTCGAGATCCGCGACGAGGCGCACCGTTTCGCGATCACCGGCCACCGTGCCAAGCGCGGCAAGGCACGCGTCGGCTCCAAGCTCGAGGATATCCCCGGCGTCGGCCCGTCGCGCCGGCGCAACCTGCTCGCCGCCTTCGGCGGACTGGACGGCGTGCGCGACGCGACGGTGGAAGACCTGTGCCGCGTCGACGGTGTCAGTCGCAAGCTGGCCGAACAGATCTACGCCGCATTGCACTGAAGTCCGGGCGCCGTTTGCGCCGGGTCAAGGGCGGCGCGCGGTGCCCGCGGCATACTGCGCCGCCTCCGATCCGTCCAGCCGATGCCGTACCCATGAATGCAGTTGCCACGCCTGCCGCCGCCGTAACCAGTTCGCCTTTCGGTGCGCGCCGCTACAACGCCTGGAACGATCACGTCAAACGCCGCTACGGCGGCCGCGTGCAGAAAGTGTCGGTGGCCGCTGGCTTCACCTGCCCGAACCGCGACGGCACGCTGGGGCAGGGCGGCTGCACCTTCTGCAACAACGCCGGTTTCACGCCCGGCTATCTCGACCGTCGCGATTCGATCCATGCCCAGATCGACACCGGGTTGCGCTTTCTCGACCGGCGTTACCCGGGCACGGCGCGCTTCATCGCCTATTTCCAGAGCTACACCAATACCTATGGCGAATTCGAGCGCCTGAAGGCGGTTTATGAAGAGGCGCTCGCGCATCCGCGTATCGGCGGGCTGGCGATCGGCACGCGGCCCGACTGCCTGCCGGATGCGGTGCTGGACTACCTGGCGGATCTTGCGCGCGAGCACATCGTGGAACTGGAGATCGGCGTCGAGTCCTGCGACGACGAGGCGCTCCGGCGGGTCAACCGCGGCCACGACTTCGCCTGCAGCGAGGACGCCATCCGCCGTGCGGCAGCGCGCGGACTGGAGAGCACCGCCCACCTGATCCTCGGCCTGCCCGGCGAGACCCGCGCGGGCATGCTCGACGCAGCGCGGCGTTTGTCAGCGCTGCCGCTGGCAGCCCTGAAGCTGCACCAATTGCAGCTGGTGCGGGGCACGGCAATGGCGAGGGACTGGCAGCGGGATCCGGCATCCGTGCCGTTGCTGGACGAGGACGCCTACATCGCGCTGTTGGCCGATTTCGTGGAACGGCTGGCGCCGCATATCATGCTGCAGCGCCTGGGTAGTGAGGTGCCGCCGGCGCTGAAGCTGGCGCCGCAATGGAACATGCGCCTGGCCGAACTGGCGCCGCGGCTCAGTGCCGAACTCACGCGGCGGGGAAGCTGGCAGGGGCGCCTTTACGGGGCTGCCTGATCGCAGGGTGCGGTCCCCGGTGCCAGACGCGCGTGGCGCCCGCCGGCAAAGCCGTCAGCCCAGCGCAGCCTTGACCCAGGCGTTGGCCTGCTTGGCATCGAAGCCGCTGCCGTACTTCGCCTTCAGTGCGCCCATCACCACGCCCATCTGCTTGGGGCCGCGCTCGGCGAGGCCGGCGACGGTGTCGGCGATGAAGGCCTTCACCTCTTCCTCGGTCGCCATCGGCGGCAGGTAGGCAGTAAGGATCGCGGATTCCTGTTCCAGCACGGCGCGGCGTTCGGCATCCTTGATGACGCCGAGCGCCTCCTGGTTGTTCTTGAGGAACTTGCGGATGGTCTGCTGCACCTCGTCGTCTGTGCTCTCGCGGTTGCCCGCGTTCTTGCCGACCATCTCGGCTTCGCCGATCAGCGTGCTCAGCAGTGTGGCGCGGACACTGTCGGCCGCCTTGCGTGCGAGCATGGAATCTTTCTTGAGTTGGGCCAGCAGGCTCATCTAGGGCTCCGGGTGCATTGAATGGATGCGCGGAAGTTTACCGCAGCGTCGGGCGCGTACGACCGTTTCCCGCATTACTCCGAGTCAGTGCGACGCGATAATGCCGACGAGTTCGACGGGTCGCGCGAGCCGCAGGCGGATGCAGCCGCGGGCGGGCTTGTCGATGCGGATCGCGGCGCTCTTTTCCTGCAGGCGGCGCGACAGCAGGATCAGCCGTGCCTCCAGGTTGTCGCTGAGGTCGGGCAGGCGGATGCGGGGGTCGAGCCGCAGTTCGCGGTTGGTGAAGGCGGTCCGCCCATGGTTCGCGTAGTCGTTCAGCAGCGCCCACAGGATTGCGCCGGCGACGCCCTTGATGAGGTAGTCGCCATCGAGGAAGACGCTGTCGTTCTCGGCATAGTGCCGCACCGTCAGTGGCTGCCCCTCGTTGCTGAGGGTGTCGGGCACAGCGGCGTCCGGAGTGCTGGTCCGGCCTGACTCCTCGGTGCCTTGTTGCTGCAGCAACTGAATTGCGGCCCCGAGCCCACCCGCCAGGGCGACCAGCGCGTCTTCGTCATCGTAGCCGAAGCGCTGCTCGAGGGGGCTCTCGACATAGAGCACCCCGACCAGCTGCCGGCCGGCGTGGATCGGCAGCGCGAGCTGGCTGCTCGAGCGCGCCAGCCCGGGCAGCGGAATCTCGTGCCCGGTCGACACCAGTCCCTCGCGCGCCAGGCTGTTGCGGATGGCGCGGCCGTAGCTGTAGTCCGCCGCGAAGTGGCCGATGCGGATCGGCGTCCGCTCCCGCGCAGCGACGCCGATGACGCCGTCGCCGAGCGCGATCTCCGAGCCGATGCCCGAGACTTCGTAGCCGCGGCTGGCCACGGTGTAGAGCCGGCCAACGGCGGCGTCCAGCATCAGGATCATCGCGTGGTGGATGTCGAAGCGCAGTTCCAGACAGTCGAGCGTCTGCCCAAGCAGACCTTCGAGGTCGGTGCAGCGGCACAGTTGCTCCGCACTGGCGCGCAGCGCGGCGAGCAGGTTGTGGCGCGGCGGCGGGGCGGGCAATGTTGCGCCCGGTACGCGCTCGATGCGCAGCACGCGGTAGATGTCTGCGCCCAGCAGCTTGAATACGCCCGTCATGCCGGCATGCGAGGCGATGCCGGCGAGCTTGGCCTTCATAGTCTCGAATAGCGGCCCCGCCGACTCGGTTCGCAGGTATTGCAGCGACAGACGATACTGAGCTGCGGTCACCGGGTCGATGACCGCCACGCGTGCAAACGGGATGTCGAGGATGTTGCGGCGGGTGCTGTTGAAGAACTGCCAGGACAGCGCGACGTGACTCGCATCCACGTACTGCACCTGCGACAGGTAGGCGACGTTGGGCGTGCCATCGGCCGCGACCGTAGCGATCTGGCCGGGAATCGCGCCCTCGAGGCAGCTACGGATCGCGTCGAGGGCGATTTTCATGATGCGCTCCGCAGCGGTGTCCCAGCCTCGGGGCCGGGCGTCTGGAAGCTGCCGCGGCTGGGGGTGAAGGCCAGCGCCGCGAGATCTTCCGGCGCACAGGCGAGCAGGGTGCGCAGCACGTCGACCGGATAACCGAGCGGTTCGAGCCGCGCAACGAAGCGGTCGACGTGATGCTGGGCGCGCGCCGGATCGCCGGGCTCCAGGCCGACCTCGCGTGCGTCCGTGCCTTTCAGCTGCAGCGTGCGATGGCTGTCGGGCTCGCTGAACACCACGGCGATGCGGCCGTTGTCGGCGACGTCCTGCAGCAGGGCGGCCGATGCAGGGCGTGACAGGAGCAGCGTCACCGTGCAGCGATCGGTGGATACCCGGCAGCCGGTGGCGCGGGCGAGGTTGGGCAGCGCGCCGGGCTGGCAGGCGGCAGCGCTGATCGACAGGCCGCTGCTGATGAAGGCGGCCTGCTCGGCATCGAGGAGGGGCGGCGGATGGGCCATGGTTCTGCAACTATAGCCATCCGTGCAGTCCTCCGGAAAGACGATTCGGGTGTCCGTACCATCTGACAGGCCCCTTCGTGGATCCCCGCTCAGCGCGACGGGGGCGGCGCGGGAAAGATGATGGCAACGCCGGCCGGTTCCTGCCCGGGCGGCAGGTAGGCCGGAGCGGGTTGTCCGGCGGGGCCGAGCGAGCGCACGAAGCGGTACAGCGCGCGCAGGTCGTCCTCTGCCATGTCGCGCAGCGCAAACCAGGGCATCGGCGGACGGGCCGTCTGCGTGCGCGCAGCCTCGAGCCATTGCTGCTCGCTCATCGCCGCCATGCTCAGGCGCAGGTTGGTCGGGTAGGTCGTGCCCCACGGGCCGCGCCAGCCGACGGCATCGCCGGTCAGCCAGTCCTGCTCGGGTACCTGGCCACCGCTCATTGCATAGCCTGCGGTGTGACAGTCGTTACAGCCGGCAATGCGGGCGATGTAGCGGCCGCGCTCGATCAGGGCGCCGTCGTCGGCGTGGGCGCTGGCGACCCCGAGCAGGACTGCGATTGCGGAAAGCGTGGTGCGGAGGATGGACTTCATGGGGGACTTCATGGCATTCGGCTCCTTGGATGCAGTTCGACGGTGGCATGTGCCGGCGAGGAAACCAGTGTGGCGATGCCAGGGACCGATGATTGCTAAATTACAGCTCGGCGAATGCTAAGAATTTGCTAAGTGCGCCACGCCAGTCCGGGGAAGAAGGCTTGCATGAGCCTGGTGGCGGCGGCCTAATGACGGAGGGCTGCCAAATTGCAGGAAGGGATGCATGAGCAACTGGATTCGGTACTGGATCGAGGTAGCGAAGACGACGCTGCGGGTGTGGCTGGAGGCGCAGGTGTTCGTGCATGCGGCGGCGCTGGCCTTCTTCACGGTGTTCTCGGTGGCGCCGGTGGTGATCGTGGCGGTGAGCATCGTCGGCCTGGTGCTGGGCGAGAGTGCAGCCCAGGGCGAGATCGCCCTGCAGCTCGAGTCGGCCATCGGTGCCGGGGCAGCGGCGGCGGTGCAGACTGCGGTGCAGAACAGCCGCATCGAGCACAGCGGTCTGCTGCCCACCATCGCCGGTTTCGGTGCCATGGTCTTCGGCGCGACAACGGTGTTCGCGCAGATGCAGGGGGCACTCAACGCGATCTGGAGCGTGGCGCCAAGGCCCACCCGCAGCGGCGTGCTGCTGTATCTCAAGACACGCCTGCTGTCGCTGACGGTGGTGCTGGCGATCGGTTTCGTGCTGCTGGTATCGCTGATGCTGAGCGTGGCGGTGCGGGCGCTGGTCACCTTCGCCCAGGACTGGCTGCCGGTGCCGGGCGTGCTGCTGCTCGGCCTGGACTGGGCGGTGTCGCTGGTGGTCGTGACCCTGCTGTTCGCGACCATCTTCCGCGTGCTGCCGGACGTGGTGCTGCGCTGGCGCGACGTGTGGCTGGGGGCGCTGGTCACCGCGCTGCTGTTCGCCTTCGGGCGCGCGCTGATCGCGCTCTATCTGTCGACCACGGCCACGGCATCCACTTACGGCGCTGCCGGTTCGCTGGTGCTGCTGCTGATGTGGGTGAACTACTCGTCGCTGATCCTGCTGTTCGGTGCCGCCTTCACGCGCGCAATGGTCGAGGCCGGTGGGGGGCGCATCGTTCCGCGGCCCACTGCGGTCCGCGTTGCGCGCAGTCCGGTACAGGACGTCGAGCCGGCGGGTTGAGCGCCGGCTGCCGGGTCAGTTGCGCAGCAGGTGCAGGCGGAAATGATGCTTGATGAAGCCCTGGAACTTCGCCACCTGCTCGAGCGCCAGCCGCAGTTCGCCCTGCTGCATGACGTTGAGCATGTCCATCGACACGTAGTTGGTCGGCTCCTGGCCGGCGCGCAGCGCTTCGACGTGGCTGCGCAGGCGGGTCATGACGAGGAAGTCGAAGCTCGCGACCAGGTTCTTGGCGTCCTCGGGCTTGATGACGCCCGCTGCGGTCAGCGCCTCGATACGGTCATGGGTGGTGCCATCCAGCGCGTGGGCCTCGATCGCCAGCGCCTTGATGCCGTCGGTGATGGCGAAGATGCCCGCCTTCTTGACATCGAGCTTGCCGTGATGCGGGCCAGATTTTTCCAGCTTGATCTTGCCGAACCAGCCCAGTGGGGGCAGGAAGTTGGTCATGTTCTGCGCCATGCGCATCAGGAAACCCTGGTCCTTGCTCAGGGTGGCGAAGGCGTGGTTCCTGAGCGCCTGGACGAGGTCGTTGCGGCCGTACAGCGCGCGCAGATCCATGAACATGCTGCCGGTCATCACGTTGTCGGGCGTGGGCGTGGATAGCCACCGGTTCAGCTCCATCTTCCAGCCCGACAGGCTGCGACGCCATGGCGGGTTCTTCGCCATGATGCCGCCGGGGCAGGGTGGTACGCCGATCGAGATCAGCGCCTCGATCAGGTCATGGGAGAAGGCTTCGAGCCGGGTGATCTCGTCGGCCGTGAGGGTGTCGGCGTAGATGATCGCGTTGTCCTGGTCGGTGGACAGGGTCTGTTCGCCACGGCCTTCGCTGCCCATGACGACGAAGGCGAAGTCGTGGGTGAGGTCGTGGTACTTGTCTGCGCGCAGCAGCGCGATGAGGCGGATCAGCACCTGGTCGTTGAGGTTGGCGATGAGCTTGACCATGTCGCGGATCGGGATGCCCGTGCCGGACAGGTGCAGCACCAGCGCCTGGATGCGACCGTGCAGCGTGCGCAGGTCGTCGATGGAGGCCGCCTTCTCGATGTCGAGCACGAGCTGGTGCGGCGAGTGGGCCTGCAGGCGCAGGATGTCGGTGTCGGTGATGATGCCGGACAATGCGCCGGCGTCGTCGACCACCACCAGGCGATGGATCTTGAGGCGCGACATGCGATACAGCGCCTCGTACAGCACGTCGTCCTCGCCGATGGTGGCAAGGGGCGAATGCATGATGTCGCCGACCTTCAGCTCGACCGGCGAGCGCCCGGGCGCGACGACCTTGTTGCGCAGGTCGCGGTCGGTGAAGATGCCATGCGGCTTGCCGGCCTCGAGCACTACCATGCTCGAGATGTTGCGCTCGCGCATGGTGCTCACGGCCGATACCAACGCATCGTCCGCACTGCAGGTCATGACGCTGCGCTGGCAGAAATCGCGAACGGGGCGGAAAAACTGGTTTTCTTCGGCCATGGAGGGCATCCGCAGATGTTGGGTATGAACTGCGGATTATACCCATGGCCAAAGTGCAGTTATTGCGCTGGATCAGCCCTGTGATGGCGTGTTTGCGCCACTCGTTATGGCACAGGCGGTCTGCACCGTGGCGTCGCCCACGCTGACGACATTGCCGATCATGATCAGCGCAGGCGGGCGCAGGCCGGCTTCGCGCACGGCGGTCGGCAGGTCGGCCAGGGTGCTGGCGATACCGCGCTGGTCGGGCGTGGTGGCCCCGTGGATGACGGCGGCCGGCGTGTCGGCGGGCAGCCCGTGCGCGACGAGTTCGCGGCAGATGATGTCGAGCGCGCCCAGGCCCATGTAGATGACGACAGTCTGGTTCGGACGGGCGAGCGCGTCCCAGTCGAGATCGACGGTGTCGTCCTTGAGGTGGCCGGTGGCGAACACCAGCGTCTGTGCATGTTCGCGGTGGGTCAGAGGGATGCCGGTGGTCGCGCCGGCGCCGGCCGCCGCGGTGATCCCGGGCACGATCTCGCAGCGCAGGCCGACGGCCTGCAAGGCCTGCATTTCCTCGCCGCCGCGACCGAAGATGAACGGGTCGCCGCCCTTCAGGCGCACCACGCGCAGGCCCTCGCTGGCCAGATCGACCAGCAACTGGTTGATCTCGTGCTGGGGCAGGGCGTGATTGCCCGCTTCCTTGCCCGCATACACGCGGCGGGCGGAGGCCGGGATCAGCTCCAGCACCGCCTTGCCGACCAGATGGTCGTAGACCACCACCTCCGCAGATGCGATCAAGCGTGCGGCCTTCAGCGTGAGCAGGTCCGGATCGCCGGGGCCGGCGCCGACCAGAAACACACAGCCTTCCTTTCGGTCTTCGGCGATGGTCCGTCCCTTGGGGGCGCTGGTGTTCTCGCGCTGCGAGACCGTTGCGCTTCTGGCCTGTCGGGCCGTACCGGCCTGAACGGATTTGAGGGCGGCCGTTTGATCGAGGGTGGCTGCGTACATGGGCGGCTCCGGCATGTCCAGGGGAATCCGGGATGCGCCGTGTACACCGCGTTCCCGAATATCGTCTTTTGCTTATTCAATCAGCAATTTGGCGTCGCTGATCGGGTGACGGAACTGTATCCCCACAACGCGTGTGGAAAATTAACTCAAATCAAGGATCAGAAGCCCCCTGCAACTGAATACTGGCGCCGCTGTGTTGTTCCACGTCCCGTGATGCTTAAGGAGAGGGAAATGCAAAACAAGAGTTGGATCGGCAAAACCCTGGCGCTGGCAATTCTGCCGATGGCGCTTGGCAGTGCCTGGGCGCAGACCGCGCCGCAGTTGACGCCCGACGAGATGGCCAAGGCGAAACAGATCTACTTCGAACGCTGTGCCGGCTGCCACGGCGTGCTGCGCAAGGGCGCCACCGGCAAGAACCTCGAGCCGCACTGGGAGAAGACGCTGGCCGACGGCACCAAGATGGAAGGCGGCACCCTCAAGCTGGGTACCGATCGTCTCGAGAAGATCATCGCCTACGGCACCGAAGGCGGCATGGTCAACTACGACGACATCCTGACCAAGGAAGAGATCAACCTGATGGCGCGCTACATCCAGAATGAGCCGCCGATCCCGCCCGAGTTCTCGCTCAAGGACATGAAGGACAGCTGGAAGCTGCTCGTTCCGGTCGACCAGCGTCCGACCAAGCAGATGAACAAGGTCAACCTGAAGAACGTGTTCGCGATCACGCTGCGCGACGCGGGCAAGCTGGCCTTGGTCGATGGCGACACCCACAAGATCTGGAAGGTCCTCGACACCGGCTACGCGGTGCACATCTCGCGCCTGTCGGCCTCGGGTCGCTACGTCTACACCGTCGGTCGCGATGGCCTGACCACCATCATCGACATGTACTACGAGGAGCCGACCACCGTCGCCACCGTGCGCCTGGGTTCGGATGCCCGTTCGGTCGATACCTCCAAGTTCAAGGGCTTCGAAGACAAGTACCTGATCGGTGGCACCTACTGGCCGCCCCAGTACTCGATCATGGACGGCGAGACGCTCGAGCCGATCAAGGTCGTCTCGACCCGTGGCCAGACCGTCGACGGCGAGTATCACCCGGAGCCGCGCGTGGCCTCCATCGTGGCCTCGCTGACCAAACCGGAGTGGGTGGTCAACGTCAAGGAAACCGGCATGATCCTGCTGGTGGACTACAGCGACATCAAGAACCTGAAGACCACCACCATCGAGTCCGCCAAGTTCCTGCATGACGGCGGTTGGGATGCCTCGGGGCGCTACTTCATGGTCGCGGCCAACGCGTCGAACAAGGTTGCCGCAGTCGATACCAAGACCGGCAAGCTGGCCGCCCTGGTCGACACCGCCAAGATCCCGCACCCGGGTCGCGGCGCCAACTTCGTCCATCCGCAGTTCGGTCCCGTGTGGTCGACCGGCCACCTCGGCGATGCCGTCGTGTCCCTGATCTCCACGCCGTCCGACGACGCCAAGTTCTCCAAGTACAAGGAGCACAACTGGAAGGTCGTCCAGGAACTGAAGATGCCGGGCGCGGGCAACCTGTTCGTCAAGACGCATCCGAAGTCCAAGAACTTCTGGGCCGATGCGCCGATGAACCCCGAGCGTGAGATCGCCGAGTCGGTGTTCGTGTTCGACAAGGCCGACCTGTCGAAGGAGCCGGTGCGCATCGACGTCGCCAAGGATTCCGGTCTGCCGGAAAGCAAGGCGATCCGTCGTGCCGTCCAGCCCGAGTACAACGAGGCGGGCGACGAAGTGTGGATCTCGCTGTGGGGCGGCAAGACGGACCAGTCGGCCATCGTGATCTACGACGACAAGACGCTGAAGCTGAAGAAGGTCATCACCGATCCGTCGATCGTGACCCCGACCGGCAAGTTCAACGTCTACAACACGATGCACGACGTCTATTGATCGCCTAGCCGATCATTGACCCGGACCCCCGCGCCTCGGCGCGGGGGCACGAGGGGACTCCCATGACAGATCGAGACAGCTCCAAACAACAAGATTCCGGCGGCCTCATGGCCCGCCTGCGCCGGCCTTCCACGAAGTATTCGCTGGGTGGCCTTTTGTCTGTCGGCATTCTGCTTGGCGTGCTTTTCTGGGGCGGTTTCAACACCGTGCTGGAGGCCACCAACACCGAGACGTTCTGCATTTCCTGCCATGAAATGGAGCAGAACGTGTACATGGAATACAAGGAAACGATTCACTACAACAACCGCACCGGTGTGCGCGCCACCTGTCCCGACTGCCATGTGCCCAAGGACTGGACGCACAAGATGATCCGCAAGGTCCAGGCCTCGCGCGAGGTGTGGGGCAAGCTGACCGGCACCATCGACACGCGGGAGAAGTTCGAAGCCAAGCGCCTGACACTCGCGCGCAGTGAATGGGCGCGCATGAAGGCGTCGGATTCGCGTGAATGCCGTAACTGCCACAGCTTCGAGAGCATGAAACCCGAGATGCAGAAGCAGCGCGCACGCAAGCAGCACGAGATGGCCATCGAGGACAAGATGACCTGCATCGACTGCCACAAGGGTATCGCGCACCACAAGCCGGAAGGCATGACCGAGGAAGACGAGGAGTGATTCGCACGCGTGCGACGCTTGTCCGACCCATCCACAGTGAGGAATCGACCATGAAGAAAACAATGATTGCAGGCGCTGTCGGTGCCATTCTCGCCTTCGGTGCCGGTTCGGCCCTGGCTGCCGCGCCGGCCGACTGGAGCAAGGTTGCGGCCAAGGACATCACGCTGTTCTACCCGGGCGTATCGCCGCTGGAGTGGATCCAGAAGGGCACCGAGCACGGCGGCGCACGCGCGCTGAAGAAGGGCGAGACCTGTGCCGACTGCCACGACGAGGAAGCGGCAGACATGGGCAAGAAGATGGCCAGCGGCCAGAAGATCGAGCCCAGCCCGATCGCCGGCAAGGCTGCCTTCATCCCGGTGAAGGTGCAGGCCGCGCACGACGGCGCCAACCTCTACCTGCGCTTCTCGTGGAAGCAGCCTGCGGCTTCGGGTGCGGCCAAGATGGACGACAAGAACCCGGTCAAGATCGCGTTCATGCTCGAGTCCGGCGGCAAGGTCGAGCTTGCCGACCAGGCTGGCTGCTGGGCGACCTGCCATCAGGATTCGCGCACCATGCCGGGCGCCGCCGACACCAAGACCAAATACGTCAAGGGCGCGTCGCTGGCCGAGGGCAAGTTCTACGACCTGTACCAGTGGCGCAGCGGCGAGAAGAAGGGCTTTGACGGCCACGTGGCCGAGTCGCGCGTGATGGAAGGCGGCACCGCGCTGGTCAGCGCCGAAGGCAAGCAGGACGGCGACACCTGGACCGTCGTGTTCACCCGCAAGTTCGCGGGCGGACAGGGCGATGTGGCGCTGGAAGCGGGCAAGACCTACAACTTCGGCTTCGCCATCCACGACGACAGCGCGGCCGGCCGCTTCCACCATGTCTCGTTGGGCTACAAGCTGGGCATCGATGCCCAGGCCGACGTCACCGCGGCCAAGCAGTAAGAGGCGGTAGCGCGGCCCTGGCGCCGCGCACATGATGGACGACGGGAACCCACGCGGGCGCGCGGGTTCCCGTCATGCCTTGTGTGTCAATCACGCCGTTTCGATGCGCCGGATCGCGGGTCACGAACTGGTGGTCGTGGGCGGCTACGGGAGAGGATCGTGAACACGAAGCGCATCACACGCGGCCTGTACGCCGGCCTGTTCGCCACGTCGCTGTTCGCAGGTGTGGCATGGGCGGCCGAGCACGAGATCCAGATCGTCCAATACACCTACACACCGGCCGAACTGACGATCAAGGTGGGCGACACCGTGACCTGGATCAATGGCGAGAAGCGCGTGAGCCATTCGGTCCTGTTCAATGCCACGGGCGAGGAATCCGAACGCTTCTTTCCTGGCGAGCGCTGGTCGCGCAAGTTCGACCAGCCCGGCCGCGTCGAGTATCGCTGCGGGCCGCACCCGGAGATGCAGGGCGTCATCGTCATCGAACCCTGAGCTTGGCAAGGTCCGGTCGCGCGCCAAGACCGTGGCGTCATCAGGGTTGATGCGAGTCAAGGTATCGCCCGGGCCTTGTCGCCATCCTGTCACGCACTGACCTGCCAACGGATTGCGTGATGAAGATCCCACCCCTGCTAGCCCACGTTGCCGTCTTCCTCGGCGCAGCGCTGGTCGCCGCATTCGCCTCAGCTTCCGAGACGAAGGCGGTCGCCCCCGAAGAGCAGCGTGCCCGTGAGCTGATCCACATCGTCCGCCAGGACTGCGGTTCCTGTCATGGCCTGACGCTGGCCGGCGGGCTCGGTCCCGCACTCACGCCCGACGCCCTGGCCGACAAGCCTTTCGAGGGTTTGGTCGCGACTGTCGTCAGCGGCCGACCCGGCACGCCGATGCCACCTTTCCTCGGCATCGTCAGCGAGCCCGAGGCCGAGTGGATTGTCGACCAGCTGATGCGCGGCTTCCCGCCCGACGCCGGACTGCCGCCTTCTCGCTGATCAATCGCGCTGAGCCACACCCACGCTCCATCCGAATTCCCCTTCTGCAGCTGGAGTCTCCATGTCTTCGCAAACCAAGGTGCGCCTGGCGCCGCCCGCCCTGTGGGCGGTGATCCTTCCAGCCATCGTCTGGCTGCTTGCGGCCTGTTCCAGTGTCCCTCCCGCGGCCGGGCTGCGTGGCAGCGGCGACCTGGGTGTGGTCATCGAGCGCGCTGACGGCCGTGTGAAAGTCATCGAAACCACCGGACGTTCGGTGCTCGCCACCGTCGATGGCCTGGGCGACCTGTCGCACGCCTCGGTGGTGTTCTCGCGCGATGCGCGCTACGCCTTCGTGTTCGGCCGCGACGGCGGGTTGACCAAGGTCGATCTGCTCGAAGCGAGGATCGTCGGCCGCGTGCTGCAGGCGGGCAATTCCATTGGCGGCTCGATCTCGCACGACGGCCGCATCGTGGTCGCGCAGAACTACGCGCCGGGCGGCGTGAAGGCGTTCGATGCCAATACGCTGGAGCTGCTCGCCGAGGTGCCGGCGATCACCGAGGACGGTCGCCGCTCGAAGGTGGTCGGCCTGGCCGACCTGTCAGGCAATCGCTTCATCTACGCGCTGTTCGAAGCGGGCGAGATCTGGATCACTGACTTCTCCGACCCGAAGAAGCCGCAGACCCAGCGCTTCGCCGGCGGCAACCAACCCTACGATGCGCTGGTGACCCCCGATGGCCGCCACTACATCGCCGGCCTGTTCGGCGAGGACGGTCTGGCCATGCTCGACCTGTGGAACCCGGAGCAGGGCAGCCGCAAGATCCTGTCGGGTTATGGCAAGGGGCAGGAGCCGCTGCCGGTGTACAAGATGCCGCACCTGCGCGGCTGGTCGGTGGCCGGTGGTCGCGCGTATCTGCCCGCAATCGGGCGCCACGAGGTCCTGGTGGTCGATACCGGCACCTGGCAGGAAGTGGGCCGCATTCCGGTCAAGAGCCAGCCGGTGTTCGCCATGGCGCGGCCCGACGGGCGGGAGATCTGGGTGAACTTCGCCTTCCCGGACAATGGCTGGGTGCAGGTCATCGACACCGTCAGCGGCAAGGTCACGCACACGCTGCAGCCGGGACGCGGCATCCTGCACATGGAGTTCCTGTCCAAGGGCCACGAGGTCTGGATGTCGGCGCGTGACGACAACAAGGTCGTCATCTTCGACACCGCATCCAAGCAGCAGGTCGGCGGCTTCGAGTCGGCCAGCCCGAGCGGCATCTTCTTCACCACGCGCGCCGCGCGCACGGGGTTCTGATGCCGCGCACCGTCACGCTGCCGAGTGCGGTCGATGCGACCGACTTCCGCCTGCTCAACGAATGGCAGCGCGGGTTTCCCCTTGATCCGCAGCCATTCGCCCGCGTCGGCGAGGCCGTCGGGCTGGACGAAGCGCAGGTGATTGCTGCCTACCGCCGCCTGATCGACGGCGGCCTGGTGAGCCGGGTCGGTGCCGTGTTCGCCCCGCGCCGGCTGGGTGCGAGCGCACTCGCTGCCCTGGCGGCGCCTCCTGAGCGGCTCGAGGAGATCGCGGCCCGCGTCAGCGGAGAACCCGCGATCAACCACAATTACCAGCGCGAGCACCGTTACAACCTGTGGTTCGTGGTGACCGCGGCGTCCGAAGGCCATCTGCAGGACGTCGTGGCCGGCATCGAACGTGATACCGGCTGCGCAGTCATCGTGCTGCCGCTGGAAGAGGAGTTCCACATCGACCTCGGCTTCGACCTCGGCGCGGATCAGGGCGGACAGCGTGCTGCGTGCCACCGCAGCGCAGAACCGCGTCCCATCGCCACGGCGCAAGGCGCGGCCTGTGCGCTGCCCGGGCTCGAACGCGATCTGATCACCGTGCTGCAGGCGGGTCTGCCGCTGGTGCCGCGCCCGTATGCGGCGCTGGGCGAGCAGGCGGGCCTCACCGAGGCCATGGCGATCGAACTGATCGAGCGCTGGCAAGCCGAGGGCCTGATCCGGCGCCTCGGCGTCGTGGTTCGCCACCATGAACTGGGGCTGGAGGCCAACGCGATGTGCGTGTGGGACATTCCGGACAACAAGGTGAGCGAGTTGGGCCGTCTGCTCGCTCGCGAGCCCGCGGTGACCTTGTGCTACCGCCGGCGCCGCGTGATGCCCGGCTGGCCCTACAACCTGTTCTGCATGATCCATGGGAGCGCGCGCGACGATGTGCTGGCGGCGCGCGGCGAGATCGCGGCCCGACTGGGGCTCGATGTTGCGCCCCACGACGTGCTGTTCAGCTGCCGGCGCTTCAAGCAGACCGGCGCGCGCTATCTGTCGGCCAAGGAGGGCGCCCATGTCTGAGACGTCCACGCCGGGCGTGGCGGCACCGGCGGCTAGCCGCCGCGGCCTTGCCGCTACGCGCGAACCCGATGCAACCGACCGCAAGCTGATCAACGCGCTGCAGGGTGATTTCCCGCTGACCGAAACGCCTTTTGCCGATGTTGCGGCTGCAGTCGGACTCGACGAGGCCGAAGTGATCGCGCGGGTGCAGGCCATGCTGCGCGACCGGGTGTTGACGCGCTTCGGCCCGATGTTCCAGATCGAACGCATGGGCGGCGCCTTCTGCCTTGCGGCGATGGCGGTGCCCGAGGCGGCGTGGGGTGAGGTGGCGGAGGCGGTGAACGGCTTTCCCGAGGTGGCGCACAACTACCGCCGGGAACACAGCCTCAACATGTGGTTCGTGCTTGCGACCGAACGTCCGGAAGGCATCGCCGATGTGGCAGGCCGCATCGAGGCGGCCACCGGGCTGCCGGTACATCTGTTCCCGAAGGAAAAGGAATACTTCGTCGAGATGAAGCTGGAGGCATGATGGCAAGCCCTGCACCTGACCATAGCGGTCTCGATGAACTCGACCGGCGTATCGTGCTGGCCACGCAGGATGGCCTGCCGGTGGTGTCGCGACCGTATGCCGCCGTTGCCGCGCAGGTCGGCTGCACCGAGGAAGCGGTGCGCGAGCGGCTGACGCAGATGCTGGAGAGCGGGCGCATCCGTCGTATCGGCGCCGTGCCCAATCATTATGCGATTGGCTACACGGCCAACGGCATGAGCGTGTGGAATATCGACGATGCCGTGATCGATCCCGTCGGCGAGCGCGTGGGCGCACTCGACTTCGTCACCCACTGCTACCGGCGCCCCCGGCATCTGCCGGACTGGCCGTACAACCTGTTTGCGATGGTGCATGCGGCGTCGCGGGAGGCCGCGCTGGCGCGGGTGGACGAGATTGCGATGCTGCTCGAACGCGAGTTTCGCGGAGCCTGCAAGGGGCGGGACGTTCTGTTTTCCGCCGGTATTCTCAAGAAAACGGGACTTCGTATCGCCGGCTGAGCGCGGCGGATCGACGATCAGGCCGGCCTTCGCGGCCCGCGCGGTTGTGGACTGCAGCCAGATCCGATGCCGCGTCAACCGTTGTGCGTGGACGCCTCAGTGCGGCAGGCTGCCGTTCGGACGTTCTTCGACCGCACGCCGCTGCGTAGCGGTTTCGTCGTCGAACTCCCTGAGGCCGGGGGTCAGCTCGCAGATCTCCATCAGCAATTCCCAAGTCTCGTCGGAGAGCTCCGGAATGGAGATGAAGCGGTCGTTGTGCGATTTGGGGGTAGTCATGGCGTTGGCTCGCATTGATAAGGCAACCTCACCGAATTAAACCGTAGAAAAACACAAAAATGTAAAAAACGATAATCCGTGTGTGTCATTTGCACGCTTTCGGTGCATTCGCTGGCCACGGGATGCAGTATGGGGTTACGTCGTGAGGTATTCGACAGACGCTGGCGCCCTGAAATCCCGCTTGGCCAGGTGCGTCCCGCGTGCTCGGAGACAGGTTGCGCAATTCGGGCGAAGCATAGACCAGGTACTTCTTCGCGCGCCGTGAAGCGGGTCACGAGCTGCCGGCGTCCGCAGCAGCCGGCGGAACGGGCGCTGCTGGCCAGCGGCAAGCGCCGCATCCGCTGTGTTTCGCCCGGCCCCTTGACCCGTGTCATTTTTCCCGCACTCCGGCTCGGCTCTAATGAGCTGCACTCAGGAGAGCCCTCATGTTTCGCATCGCCCACTTCATCCGCGAACTCGACCAGCCCACGCCCGCCGGACCGCGCCGCAACCCACCGGGGCCGGTCGTCATCTGGAACCTGATCCGGCGCTGCAACCTGACCTGCGAGCACTGCTACTCGATCTCGGCGGACAAGGATTTCCCCGGCGAGCTGAATACCGCCGAGGTCTTCAAGGTCATGGACGACCTGAAGGCCGCCCGGGTTCCGGTACTGATCCTGTCCGGCGGCGAGCCGCTGCTGCGCCCCGACATCTTCGACATCGCCCGCCGCGCCAAAGCGATGGGTTTCTACGTGGCGCTGTCGTCCAACGGCACACTGATCGACGAATCCAACATCGACGCCATCGACGAGATCGGCTTCGATTACGTCGGCGTCAGCCTCGACGGCATCGGCGCCACGCATGACCACTTCCGCCGCAAGCAGGGCGCCTTCGAGGCCTCGATGCACGGTATCCGCCTGTGTCTGGCGCGCGACATCAAGGTGGGCGTGCGCTACACGATGACCGAAGGCAACGCCCACGACCTGCCGGCGTTGCTGAAGCTGGTGGAAGACGAGGGCATCGACAAGTTCTACTTCTCGCACCTGAACTATGCCGGGCGCGGGAACAAGAACCGCGCCGGCGACGCCCGCCACCGCACCACGCGCGAGGCGATGGAGCTGCTGTTCGAGACCTGCCTCGATCTGCACCGCCGCGGCATCGAAAAGGACTTCGTCACCGGCAACAACGATGCGGACGGCCCCTTCCTGTTGCAGTGGGTGCAGCGCCGCTTTCCCGAGCGTGCCGCGCATATCGAGGCCAAGCTACGGCAGTGGGGCGGCAACGCCAGCGGCGTCAATGTGGCCAACATCGACAACCTGGGCATCGTGCATCCGGACACCATGTGGTGGCACGTGCCGCTGGGCGACGTGCGCAAGCGCGCCTTCGGCGACATCTGGAACGATCTTTCCAACCCGCTGCTGGCCGGGCTCAAGCAGCACCCGCGCACGCTCGAGGGGCGTTGCGGCGCCTGCAAGTACCTGGACATCTGCAACGGCAGTTCGCGCGTGCGCGCCTCGCAGGTCACCGGCAATCATTGGGCGGAAGACCCGGGCTGCTATCTGGACGATGAGGAGATCGGCGTCACCGCCGCCAGCTACGAAGGTGGCGAGCGTGTCGTGACGACCCCGTGGGTCCGCATTGCAAAGGTGTCGGCATGATGATCCGTCACTCCATCCTGTTCGCCGGTTTGGCGCTGGCCGCGGTGGGCGCTGCGACAGCCACCCAGGCCCATGCGGCCGACGACGGCGTGGCGAAGGTTGCCGCGAACTACGCCCAGCACTGCGCTAGCTGCCATGCGGCCGACCGGCTCGGTGGGATGGGCCCGGCGCTGCTGCCGGACAACCTGGCGCGCCTGCGCAAGCCCGAGGCGCTGAAGGTGGTGGCCGAAGGCCGCACCGCCACGCAGATGGCCGGCTTCGCCGCGCAGCTCTCGAAGGACGAGATCGCCGCGCTGGTCGACTGGATCTACAGCCCGGTCGAACCGCCGCCGCGCTGGACCGACGAGGACATCCGCGCCTCGCGCATCCAGCATGTCGATCCGGCGACGCTGTCCGATACGCCGGTGTTCGATGCCGATCCGATGAATCTCTTCCTCGTCGTCGAAGGCGGAGATCACCACGTCAGCGTGCTCGACGGCGACAAGCTCGAGCCCATCCACCGCTTCCAGTCGCGCTTCGCGCTGCACGGCGGGCCCAAGTTCGCCGCCAACGGGCGCTACGTGTTCTTCGGCTCGCGCGATGGCTGGATCACCAAGTTCGACCTGTGGAACCTGAAGGTGGTGGCCGAGGTGAGGGCGGGCATCAACACCCGCAACGTCGCTGCGTCGCCCGATGGCAAGCACGTCGCAGTGGCCAACTACCTGCCCAACAGCCTGGTGCTGCTCGACGGTGACCTCAATCTGGTCAAGACCCTCGCCGCTACCGACCGCGACGGCAAGCATAGCTCGCGTGTATCGGCGGTGTACGACGCCACGCCACGCCAGTCCTTCATCGCCGCGCTGAAGGACGTACCCGAGGTGTGGGAGATCAGTTACACCAAGGCGGTCGAGGACATTCCCACCGGCTTCATCCATGACTACGCGCAGAAGGAAGGCAGCTTCATCCCCGGCTACCTCAACCCGCGCCGCACCATCCTCGACGAAGTGCTCGACGACTTCTTCTTCACCCAGGACTACGCCGAACTGATGGGTGCCTCGCGCGAAGGCGTGGGGCAGGTGGTGAATCTCGACATCCGGCGCAAGATCGCCAACCTGCCGCTGGACGGCATGCCGCATCTGGGGTCGGGTATCACCTGGGAGTGGATAGACACCAGCGGCAAGGCGCGCACCGTGATGGCCAGCACCAACCTCAAGGCGGGCGAGGTCACGGTCATCGACATGAAGACCTGGGAGGTCATCAAGCGCATCGCCACGCGTGGCCCCGGCTTCTTCCTGCGCAGCCACGCCAACAGCCGCTACGCCTTCGTCGACTCGATGATGAGCCCGCAGGCCAAGCACATCCTGCAGGTCATCGACAAGCAGACCCTCGAGGTCGTGCGCGAAATCACCGGCGAACCGGGTAAGACGCTGGCGCACATCGAGTTCACCCGCGACGGTCGTTATGCGCTGGCCAGCCTGTGGGAAGACGACGGCGCCGTCATCGTCTATGACGCCCGGACCCTGGAAGAAGTGAAACGCCTGCCGATGAGAAAGCCGGTGGGCAAGTACAACGTGTGGAACAAGATCACACGCGAAGAAGGCACCAGTCACTGAGTCCAGTGGCCGAGTGTCCCGGCAATACCCCATAGAGAAAAAGCAACATGGCCCTGATTCCCCTCGAAGAACCGACTACCAAACGCATTCCGCCCGACACATTTTCGCTCTGGGCACTGGCCTTCCGGCCCTTCTACCTGCTGGCTGCAGCGCTGGCCGTCATCGCCATACCAGTGTGGGCGGTGGCTTTTTCCGGCGGCCTGCAACTACCCATCCCGGGCATGTGGTGGCACGCGCACGAGATGATCTTCGGCTTTGCGGCCGCGGTCATCATCGGCTTCCTGTTCACCGCGGGGCGCAACTGGACCGGGCTGGATACGCCCTCGGGCGCGCCGCTGGCGCTGCTCGCCGGGCTTTGGCTGGCCGGGCGGCTGGCGATGGCCTTCGGCAGCGGCGCATGGGTGGCGGTGATCGACATCGCCTTCCTGCCGGTCGCGGCGGTGCTGCTGCTGCGCGTGCTGGTCAAGGCCAAGAGCAAGCGCAACTACTTCGTCGGCGTGCTGCCCGGCCTGCTGGCGCTGGCCAACCTGGTGTTCCACCTCGCGGTGCTGCAGGTCATCGACGCCGATCCGCTGATGGCGATGCATCTGGCACTGGGGCTGATTGTGGTGCTGGAGACCATCATCGGCGGTCGCGTGATCCCGATGTTCACCTTCAACGGGATCCGCGGCATCAAGCAGTGGCGGGACAAGCGCGTGGATTGGGCGGCGGCCATCGCCACCGGCGTCGCACTGCTGCTGTGGGCGACCGGCGCGGGGACCTGGGCGGCACCGGTGTCGATCATCGCCGCGCTTCTGCAGGCGGTGCGGGTGGGCGGCTGGAACCCGTGGGCGACGCGCAAGGTGTCGCTGCTGTGGATCCTGCACCTGTCCTACATGTGGATCCCGATCGGCCTCGCGCTGATCGGCCTCGCCCAGCTCGGCGTGCTGCCGCGCACGGCCGGCATCCACGCGCTGGCCATCGGCGCCACGGGCGGGCTCATCATCGGCATGATCACCCGCACCGCGCTCGGCCACACCGGCCGCATGCTGGTGGCCGGGCCGATGGAGACCGCGGCCTATGTGCTGGTGCAACTGGCGGTGCTGATCCGGGTGCTGACCGTCGTGGCGATTCCGGCCGCGGCGGTCGGCGGCATTCACGCCGCCGCAACGGTGTGGTCGCTGGGCTTCCTGCTCTACCTGTGGCGCTACACGCCCTTCCTGCTGCGGGCGCGGGTCGACGGCAAGGAAGGCTGAGGAGGGATTCGCCGGGGCTGCTGTGGCGCCCCGGATGGCCTAAAGGCGGGCTGGCGCGGCGAGCGTTCAGCCCGCCTTCACCTTTTCCAGCATTGCCATGTCGGGCTGCGGCAGGCTCTCGAAGCCCGGTCGCGCGTACGCATAGCCCTGGTGCAGCGTGATGCCCAGGTCGGCCAGGCAGCGTGCCTCGTCAGGCGTCTCGATGCCTTCGGCGATCAGCGTGCAGGGCAGCTCGCCGGCCAGCTGCACCAGGTTGCGTACGATCAGCCGGCGGGTGCGGTCCTGGTCGATGCCGCGTACGAGGTTCATGTCGATCTTCAGCACATCGGGCTGGAAGTGCGTCAGCAGGTTCAGGCCGGCGTAGCCCGCGCCGAAGTCGTCGATCGCGGTGCCGAAACCGATGGCGCGGTACTCCTCGACGATGCGGCGCAAATGGCCGTCGTTGCGCACTTCCTCGACTTCGGTGATCTCGAACTGCAGCCGCTCCAGCGGGAAGCCCACGCGGTTGGCGGCCTCGATGGTCGCGCGGATGCAGGCGCGCGGCTCATACACGGCATTGGGCAGGAAGTTGATGCTCAGCCGCGCCGGGATACCCAGCCCGTGGGCCAGCTCGATGGCGCGGATGCGGCAGTGCTGGTCGAACTGGTAGCGGTTGTCCTCGGTGATGCGCGACAGGATGCTGCCCGCGCCTTCGCCTTGCGGGCCACGCACCAGCGCTTCCCACGCCCACACCACGTCGCTGCGGACATCGACGATGGGCTGGAAGGCCATGCTGAAGTCGAAATCGAGCGGCGCGAGGCCGCGACAGCGATTGCAGCCGCCGACCGGCGTCTCGCCGTCGCGGCTGCAGGGAGAGGGTGCGGGGGCTTGCGTGTTCGATATCAAGTCGGCATCCAGAATTGAGGGCAAGGCCTGTGTGTTGCCTTGCTTCGTTGCGAGTGTTCCACGTTTCCGTGTTCGCGGGTGCGTTCAGTTGGCGCGAAAGCGTGCAGTTTTTCGCGAGCGATGGTCTGAATGCGCTTGCGGCTGGCGTCTCGGCTGTCCATCGTGACGCGGCGTGATGGGCTCCCCTCTGCGCTCAAGCCTGCGGTTTTGCGGCCGTTACTGTCTGATCGAAACGCCTGACCAGCACCAAGGAAACCCTCTGATGTTCAATCTCTTTCGCACCAAGCGCGCGCTGGATGTCATCGATGCGATCGAGCAGACCCAGGCCGTCATCGAGTTTGACCTGCAGGGCAACATCGTCCGCGCCAACAAGCGCTTCCTCGACCTGCTGGGCTATTCCCTCGAGGAAGTCCGTGGGCGGCCGCATCGCATGTTCGTGCATCCGAGCGATGCCGAAACCGACGCGTACCGCGCCTTCTGGCAGGCGCTGCGCGCGGGGAAACCGCAGACAGGCGAGTTCCGCAGGATCACGAAGAGCGGTCAGCCCGTGTGGATTCAGGCGACCTACACGCCCATCGTGCGCGGGAGCAAGGTTGTCCGCGTGATCAAGTTCGCGACCGATGTGACCGCGCAGGTCGTTTCGCGCGCGCGGGTCGAATCCCAACTCGCGGCGATCAACCGCGCGCAGGCAGTCATCGAGTTCAGCCCCGACGCCACCATCCTTGACGCGAACGAGAACTTCCTCAGGCTGATGGGCTATTCCATTGCAGAGATCCGGGGGCAGAAGCACCAGATCTTCGTACCCGAGCAGGAGCGCGGATCGCGGGCGTACGCCGATTTCTGGCAGAAGCTGCGCGCAGGCCAGTTCCAGACCGCTGAGTTCGAGCGGGTCGCCAAGGGTGGGCGCTCCGTATGGATCCACGCCACCTACAATCCGATCCTCGGGGCGGGGGGCGAGGTCGTCAGGGTGGTCAAGTTTGCCAGTGACATCACGCCCCAGATGCTGCGCAACAGGGAGTTCAAGCTGCTGTCGCTGGTGGCGAACGAGACCGACAACTCCATCGTCATCACGGGCAAGGACGGCCTGATCCAGTATGTGAACCGCGGGTTCGAGAAGCTGACCGGCTACACCTTGGACGAAGTCCGGGGCAAGAAGCCCGGCCCGCTGCTGCAGGGCCCGGCGACCGATCCGAAAACGATCGAGCGGATCAGGGACGCTCTGCAGCATCGCCGCCCGATCTATGACGAGATCCTGAACTACCGCAAATCGGGCGAGCACTACTGGATTTCGCTCGCCATCAATCCCGTGCTCAACGATGACGGCGAGCTGGAACAGTTCATCTCCATCCAGGCGAACATCACCGCCACCAAGGAGCTGTCGCTCGAATCCGAGAAGCGCTTTGCGGCCATCAGTGTCAGCAACGGCGTGGCCGAATGGGAAACCACTGGCCAGATGATGTCGGCGAACGAGTACATGGCCCGGCATCTGGGCTACAAGACCGCCGCCGAGTTGCTCGCGCGCAAGCGCAACCTGCGCGACATCCTCGGCGAGGAGCGGTTCGGCATGCTGCTCAAGGGCGAACAGATCACGGGTGAATTCGACGTCCGCGACAAGGATGACCGGCCCGTCCGCTTCGACGGCGCCTTGTGCCCGATCACCGATTCGATCGGCAAAATCAAGCGTATCGTCAGCTACGGGGTGGATGAGCAGGCGAAGCTGGAGGCCGCCGAGGTGACCGATCGCGAAATGCGCCTGGTGCAGGAGTCCAGCCGCCATATCGCGAGCATCATCGGCAGCATCAACGACATTACCGACAAGACCAACCTGCTGGCGCTAAACGCCGCGATCGAGGCCGCACGGGCGGGCGAATCCGGGCGGGGCTTTGCCGTCGTCGCCGACGAGGTCCGCAAGCTCGCGCAGCAGTCGGCCGTGTCGGCGAGCGAAATCACCCAGCTGGTGCGCGAGAGCAACGAGCGCATCGACCGTTTGAGCGCTTCGCTCAATAAGCTGCTGTCCTCGTCCTGAGCCCGCCTGCGCTTTGAGGCGGCCAACTGGCCCTTATTCCAGGCTGCCGCGCAGCTTTTCGATGTCTGGAATGTGGATGGTCCGTCCTTCTACCTCGATCAGGCCCGAGTCCGTCAGCTCGTGCAGGATGCGTGAGAAGTGTTCCTGCGTGAGGTTGAGGCGCGAGGCGATGGTGCCCTTGCTCGTGGGCAGGCGGATCGAGACGCGGCCGGTGCCGACGCCTTCTCCGCTCATCTCTTCCTCGCGCAGCAGGTAGCCGATGATGCGTTCGCGCCCGGAACGCAGCGAGTAGCTTTCGACGTCGCCCATCAGGCGGTGCAGGCGCTGGGCGAGGCCGGCGATGATCTTGCGGCAGAACAGCGGGTCGCCGTTCATTTCCTCGAAGAAGACCTGCTTGCCGATGTGCAGCAGCGTGCTGTCGGTAAGCGCTTGGGCCATCACGACGTAGGGCTTGTCCATGAACATGACCGCCTCGCCGAAGCTCTGGCCGGGACGCAGGATGTCGACCACCTTCTCGTTGCCTTCGGAAGACGTGAACGCGAGCTTGATCTGGCCCGACAGGATCAGGTGGAAGCCGGTGCAGGCGTCGCCGCGGTGGAACAGGATGTCGCCCTTGGGGGCCTTGATCTCGCGCACGCCGCGGGCGAAACGGGCGATCTCGTCGCAGCCCAGGCCCTGGAACATGGCCGCGTGGCGCAGCAGGCGGCACAGGCGCTCGACCTCTGGCGGCAGGGAGGGAGTTTCCGAGGGGGCGGGCGCCTCGCGCAGCGCCTCCTGGCACGGGATCTCGCAATAATCGTTCATGGCGTTCGCCTCATGCATCAGCGGGTGAGTTGGGCGTAGAACATCGGCAGGCGGGCGGGCAACTCGTCGGGCTCGCGGATCACGGCGTAGCCGCCCGGGCCGAACAGGTGGGGCAGGTAGCTGGCGCCTTCGCGGTCGATGGTGACGCAGAAAGGCACGACGCCCCGGGAGCGCGCCTCGATGACCGCGACGCGGGTGTCCTCGATGCCATAGCGGCCGTCGTAGAGGTCGAGGTCGTTGGGCTTGCCGTCGGACAGGATCAGCAGGATGCGGCGTGCGGCGGTCTGCTTCTCGAGCACACTGGTGGCGTGGCGGATGGCGGCCCCAAGGCGGGTGTAGTAGCCGGGCTTGATCGCCATGATGCGGCCACGCGCGGCGTCGTCGAAGCGCTGCGAGAAGTCCTTCAGACGATGGAAGCGCACGTTGCTGCGCTTGACCGAGGAGAAGCCGCACAGCGCGAAGCGGTCGCCGGTGGCGGACAGGGCTTCGCCGAACAGCAGCAGCGAGTCGCGGATGACGTCGATGACACGCGCCTCGGACGAGATCCAGGCGTCGGTGGACAAGGAGAGGTCGGCCAGCGCAAGGCAGGCGAGATCGCGTTCGCGCTTTTCGAGCGACAGATAGAGCTGGTCGGAAGGATGGTGGCCGATGGCGCGGTCGGTGGCGGCGCGCACCACGGCGTCGAGGTCGAGTTCGCTGCCGTCGACCTGGCCCTTGAGCCAGCGCCGGCCGGGCTGCAGCGCGGCGAACTGGCGGTGCAGGTGGCGTGCGGTGCGGCGCAGGTGCTGCGGCAGCGGTACCGGGGCGGCGCGCGGGTCCCGGGGTGAAGCGGCGAGCTCCTGCAGGCGCACATGGTCCTCGCGCAGCAGGCCCTTGCGGTAGTCCCATTCCGGCAGCGGGATGCCGTCGCCGAGCACGACGTCGTCCTCGGCCGCAGAGGGCAGGTCGAGGTCGAAGCGCACCTTGGAGGCGACGCGTTCCTCGTCGCGCGACAGGGCGAGCTGCTCGAGGTTGGCAGCGGCGTCGGCGGCGTTGTCGTCCGGGTCGTCGTCGGTGCTGCGCTTGACCTTGAGGAACTCGGCCACCGACAGCAGGCTCTCGGCGCGGAAGATGATCATCAGGCCGTGCTTTTCCTGCGGCTGCTCGACGCGCTCGACGCGGTGGGCCTGACGCTCGGTCTCGCGTTCGTCCCGCTTGCTCTGTGCGTTGGCGCTGGCCTCGGCGCCCTGGCTGTTGCGTTTCTCGGCCGCAGCGCTGGTGACGAGGTCGCCCAGCCACAGCAGCACCGGCTGGTGCGGCATGCCCTTGGGCGGCATGGCGGGCAGGGCAGCGACGCTGCCGGGCTGTTGCAAGGCCTGGCGGATCAGTTGCTCGCGTTCAGCCTCTCCGGGCGGCAGGCGGGCGGGATCGGGACGCTGCTTCAGCACGGCAGCAACGAGGCGGTCGTAGCGCGCCTTGAGGCCTGGCCAGCGCAGCAGGGCGCGCAGCGTGGCGAGCTGGTTCAGGCGCAGCTCCAGGGTCGCCGGGTCGGCGCTGGCGCCTTCGGGCAGGGGCGCGAGCCGCGCCTGGGCTTCGGCCAGGGCGGCCTCGTCCTCGGGACCGATCGGGGTGCCCTGCGCAGCCGCGAGCGCCGCCAGCCACAGGTAGAGGTCGCGGTTGAGACTGCGCTCGGGCAGGGCGTCCAGTTCAATTGGCAGGCGCAGCGTACTTGCGTCCATGCGTGCGCGGGCGATGCGCTCGTCACTGCCGGCGATGCGCGACAGCAGGCTGCGGCGCGCGCCATGCACGTCGGCGGTCGCAGCCGCGACGCGCAGGCCGGGGTCGCCGCCGAGGGCGCGGAAGAACACGCCCGTCATGCGTTCGATCTCCTTCAGTTTCACCACGGCCTCGGGGTAGTGTCCGCCCGCTGCGCGGGTGATGAAACGGTGCCAGAGCTTGCCGACGACTTCTTCCATGCTTCAACGCTCCCGGATTGCACGGAAGCCGGCTTCGTTCTGCCGCGCGGCCTCGCCCGACACCCAGGCCAGCAACGGGCCGTCCGGGTTGTCGCGTTGGGTCTCGCCGCAGGCATCGACGCACTGGGCGCATTGCGTGCAGGTGAACATGTGGCGCTTGATGTTGCGCGGCTTGAGCCGCATCGGGCACACCGCGTCGCAGGCCGACTGGCGTTCGGGCAGGCAGCTTGCACAGTCGCTGGCGCGGTCGCGCTTGAAACCGACCACCATCGCGTCCTTGTTGCTCATCCACGCCAGGCTCTGGAACAGGCCGACGGCGCACACGAAGCGGCAGAACAGGTGGCGGGCGAAGAGGAATTCCAGGCTCAGCACCACGGTGGCGGCGGTGATGAAAATGAACTGGTTGCGGGTGAGACTGCCGCTGAACAGGTTGCCGTAGACCTCGGCCGGCGGCAGCAGGTAGGTGAGCAGCACCACTGCCCACAGGAAGGCGAAGGCCACGGCTGCCGGCACGACCACCGCCCACCAGCGCGCATCCACGCGGCGCGGGCTGCCATCGCTGTTCCAGCGCGGCAGCGGGAACTTCTCCCACACGCTGGGCTTGCCCGAGGCGCGCGCCATCAGCTTGTTGATCGTCTCGACGACAGAGAAGTGCGGGCACAGCCAGCCGCAGTACAGCCGGCCCCACTTCCACGCCGCCCAGATGAAGAGCCCGGCGCCGGCGAACAGGGGCACGAACAGGCGCAGCATGATGTTGCCGGCCGCTTCCAGCGCAGTGGCCTTGCCGGCGAGGAAGTCGTCCAGCCCCAGCCGCCATTCCATGCCCAGCAGCCAGGCGTGGTCGGCGTTGAGGTCGTAGCGCAGCAGGTCGAATACCGGTGCGAGCACGAACAGCACGAAGAAGCCGACCTGGAAGGCGAGGCGCTTGCCTTGGCGGCTGCGCGGCGCGGCGGCGCCGGCCACGGCGATGGGGATGAAGCGCTGCGGCCGTGGCGTGCTGCTAGGGGAGCTCAATTCAGTCATGCTCGCGCGGCCCGAAGATGGGATAACGCCAGCTGCGGCCGTTGATTGCGCGCGACAGACCCAGCACGCCGAGCAGGATCAGCCCGGCGTGGACGAGCGTGAAGTACAGCACGCCGATGACCCACGACCAGGGGTTGTCGAAACCGCCGAGGGCGAAGATGGCGACGCTCAGGCTCACCAGCAGGGTGCCGCCCCAGATGCAGGTCCAGCCGGTCTGGCGCAGGTGGTTGCGTACCAGCGGGTCAGGATTGTTGTGGTGCTTCGCCCACAACACCATCAGCACCAGGAAGGCGAGCCCCGGCGCCAGCATCAGGTTGATGAGGAAAAGGGCCTCGGCCACCACCGCGAGGCGGGGGCCTGGCATCACATGACGCAGTGGGTCCGGGCGCAGTGGGTCGGGGCGTTCGATCGGCATGGTCGGCGGCTCGGGTCGGCGGCGAGCGTCAGCGGCCGAAGGTGGCAGAGACCACCTCCATCAGTGCCTCGGCCACTTCGGCGTCATCGGTCAGGCTCTCGATGATGCCGACGCGGCAGGCGGCCACCGGATCCATGCCGTCCTTGACCAGCAGTGCGGCGTAGATCAGCAGGCGGGTGCTGGCGGCTTCCTCGAGGTCGCGGTCCTTGAGCGCACGCAGCGCGCCTGCGATGGTGACCAGTCGGCGGGCAAGGTCGGGCGCGCAGCCGGTCTCGCCGAGCAGGATGGCTTCTTCCTGTTCCGCGCGCGGGAAATCGAAGCGGATGCTGACGAAGCGCTGGCGCGTGGAAGGCTTCATGCCCTTGAGCAGGTTCTGGTAGCCCGGGTTGTAGGACACGACCAGCATGAAGCTGGGTGGTGCCTCGAGCAGTTCTCCGGTGCGGTCGATGGGCAGGATGCGGCGGTCGTCGGCCAGCGGATGCAGCACCACCGTGGTGTCCTTGCGTGCCTCCACGACTTCGTCGAGGTAGCAGATGCCACCTTCGCGTACGGCGCGGGTCAGCGGGCCGTCGCACCATACGGTCTTGCCGTCGCCGATGAGATGGCGGCCGACCAGATCGGCGGCGGTGAGGTCGTCGTGGCAGGCCACGGTGTACAGCGGAAGGCCGAGGCGAGCCGCCATGTGGGCGACGAAGCGGGTCTTGCCGCAGCCGGTGGGGCCCTTGATCAACAGCGGCAGGCGGTTCTTCCACGCGTGCTCGAACACCGCGATTTCGTCTCCGGCGGCCTGATAGTAGGGCAGGTCGAGTTGTGCGGCGCCTGCGAGGTTTTCCATTTTCATTGCGGCAGTCCCTTGATGTATGCGATGGCGATGATGGCCCAGACGAGGATCATCCAGCCCAGCGTCAGCGCGCGCCAAAGCAGCGGCGCGTGGCGTAGCGCCATGAAGTCGAGGATGATCACGGCGCCCTTCCAGAACGAGATCAGGGCCAGGATGGCGATGGCGCCCTTGCCGGTGGCGCCCAGGGCGCCCATGCCCCAGGTGAGCAGCGTGGCGACGATCAGCGTCGCCCACAGCAGGGTAGCGCGGCGCGGGGTGCCATGGACGTCGGAACTGGAATGCATGCCTGTGCCCTCAGTGGATGACATAGACCAGCGGGAACAGGATCAGCCACACCAGATCCACCATGTGCCAGTACGCGGCGCCGGTCTCGAGGCCGTTCATGTCGCCTGGGCCATATCGTCCCGCCCGTGCGCCATTCCACATCGCGACCAGGATCACCATGCCCAGAATGACGTGCATGAAGTGGAAGAAGGTCAGCGACAGGTAGAACATGTGGAAGGGGCTGCTGGACAGACTGATGTTGTGCTCGAATGCCGCTGCGTACTCGAACATCTTCACCATCAGGAAACCGCCACCGCAGGCGATGGCTGCGAGCAGCCAGCGTGCGCACGATTGCGACAGGCGGTGTTCGGCAGCCTGCACGGCACGGACCACGAAGTAGCTGGCGGTGAGCAGAAGGATGGTGTTCAGCGCGCCGGCGTTGCGGTTGAGCGCCGCCTGCTCGGCATCGAACAACTCGATGTTGTTCGCGCGGGTGAAGGCATAAGCGGCGAAGAAGACGCCGAAGGCGAGCAACTCGGCGAGGATGAAGAACCAGATCGCGAGATCGCCTGCCAGGCGTGGACCGGCGGACGTCTGCTCGGGCGCCGCGACGGGCGACGCGGAAAGGGTGTGCTGTTCCATGCGGCGCAGTCTAGGCAGGGGCGCGGCAAATTAAATTGATCGCGGTTAACCGGGGCCGCGCGATGTGCTGACTGCGGGCCTTCCGGCAGTCGGGGGGCGGTTGCAGGGGCTCATGTTGCGGTCGTTTGGGGTCGGGGCTATCGTTTCGTCGACAAGCCTTGGGGCCGGCATCTGCAGGGAGGTGGCGATGGTTCAGGGTGTGCAGGATCTGGAGTTGCTGCAGAAGCTGCACGTGGGTGTCGTCGTGCATGCGGCCGATGCACGCGTCATTTTCCTGAACGACCGTGCCTGCGACCTGTTGGGTATTTCGAAGCGCGACATGCTTGGCGCACTGGATCTGATGCCGGGCTGGTCATTGCAGGATGAGAAGGGTCACTGGCTTTCGCCCGAGGATTACCCCGTCAATCGCGTGATTTCCACCCGCCTTCCGCTGGCGGAGCAGGTACTGGGTGTGGTGCGGCCCGGGATCGAGGGGGTGGCTTGGGCCATGGTCAGCGCTTTCCCTGTCTTCGATCCGCGTGGTGCCCTCGAGAAGATCGTCATCAGCTTCTACGATGTCTCGCAGCTCAAGCGTACGGAGGCCGTGCTCAAGGAGCGCGCCGAGCAGTTGCGCTTCGTCCTCGAGGGCGCGGATCTCGGGCTGTGGGACTGGAGCATCCTCACCGGCGAGGTGATGCGCAACGAACGCTGGGCAACGATGCTTGGCTATACCTACGAGGAAATCGAACATACGACGATGCAGTGGTCCGACTTCGTCCATCCGGATGACCGTGAGCGGGCGTGGGCTTCGATCAATGCGGTGCTCGCCGGGCGGGCGCCGACCCACAAGCTCGAGTACCGGATGCAGCACAAGGACGGTTCCTACCGCTGGATTCTCGATCAGGCCAACGTCACGCAGCGCGACGAGCAGGGCAGGCCGACCCGGATGTGCGGCATCCATGCCGACGTGACCGAGCGCAAGCTGCTCGAGGAAGAAGTCGCGCGGCAGGCGCGGACGGATTACCTGACCGGCGTCTTCAACCGCAGACATTTCATGGCCCTGGGCGGCGCCGAGATCGAACGCGCCAGGCGCTACGTAAGTGAGCTATCCATCCTCATGCTGGACGTCGATGCCTTCAAACGCATCAACGACCGGTATGGACACCACGTCGGCGACGCCGTGCTCCGCAAGCTCGCCGATGGTTGCCACAGCGCGTTGCGATCGCTTGACGTATTCGGCCGGCTCGGCGGGGAGGAGTTCGCAATCCTGCTGCCGGAAACGGGCCTTGCGGCGGCGGCGGAAGTCGCCGAGCGCCTGAGACTGCTGCTTGCCGAAGCGCAGGTGCCTATCGAGGGCGGGCAGGTCGTCCGGTTCACCGTTTCAATCGGGGTTGCCTCGATGTCCTCGCCCGAGGACAGCATCGACACCCTGCTCAATACCGCGGACCGAGCGCTCTACGCGGCAAAGCATGCGGGGCGGAACAGGGTGCATACCCTGAGCAGCTAGGGTCGCGTCTGCGATCCGCACGGGCTCCGGCGCCGGGTCAGGGGCGTTCGGTCGTCAGGACGGTTCCAAGCCAGTGCCGCGTCACATCTAGCATGCGGCTGGCGAAGCCCCATTCGTTGTCAAACCACACCACCAGGTTGAGCAGCCTTGGCCCGATCATGCGCGTCTGGCCGCCATCGACGATGGCCGAATGCGGGTCGTGGTTGAAATCGATGGAGGCGTGGGGGTCGTCCGACCAGGCGATGAGCCGGCGATAGGCGCCCTCGCTGGCGGCGCGCAGCAGCGCGTTGATGCGTGCGGCGTCGGCATCCTCCGCCAGTTGCAGCACCATGTCGATCGCCGAGACGTTGTGCGTGGGCACGCGTATGGCCTTGGCCTGCACTTTGCCGGCCAGTTCCGGCAGCAGGCGCTCGACGCCGCGCGCGAGGCCGGTGGACACCGGAATGATCGACTGCATGGCCGAGCGCGTGCGGCGCAGGTCGGCGTGGTGGTAGCCGTCGATCAGGGGCTGGTCGTTCATTGCCGAGTGCAGCGTCGTCAGCAGCACGTTCTCCAGGCCGAGCTCGCGCTGCAACAGCGCCAGCACCGGGATGACGGCGTTGGTGGTGCAGGAAGCGTTCGACACCAGGCGAGCATCGGCGCCCAGGCCGGATTCGTTGATGCCGTAAACGATGGTCGCGTCGACGTCCTCGGCGCTGTTGCCTGGGTGCGACAGCAGCAGGCGCGGGCAGCCGGCATCGAGAAAGCGCTTGAGCGCGCTGCGGCTGCTGTACTGCCCGGAGCATTCGACGACGAGGTCGACCTCGTGGGCCGACCAGTTGACCGCCTCGGGCGTCGTGGCGTGGCTCACCTCGATCGCATGGCCGTCGATGACCAGCCTGCCTTCGGCCGCTGCCACTTCGCCGGGGAAGCGGCCATGCGTGGAGTCGAAGCGGGTCAGGTAGGCGATGCTGGCAAGGTCCGCCGGCTCGTTGATGGCGACGACCTGGAACTGCCCGGCCAGCCCGGACTCGTGCAGCGCGCGCAGATAGCAGCGGCCGATGCGACCATAGCCGTTGATCGCAATACGGTGGGGGCGGGGCAGGGCAGGCTGGCTGGGGCGGGACACGTCGGATTCCGGGGGTGTTGCGGAAAGGGGAAACGGGATTCTAACGGCTGCCAGGGGGCTTCCCGCGTGGGGGACGCAAAAAGCACGCGGAGCGTGGACGAAAAAAGGGGCGGCCTAAGCCGCCCCAACCCCTTCCCCTGGTCGCCCAGGAGTTACTGCGGAGAGACACCGGTTATCGTCGTCATGCCTTTGCAGGCTGGGTTTCACCCTTGACGAAGAAGCTGGCGACGTAGACCAGGAGGCCGACGAAGAACATCACACCCGCCCATTCACGCATCCAGTAGAACAGGGAGACCTGATCCTGGGTCATCATGAACGACATCGGGGTGTCGGACACGCGCTGCAGCCACACTTGCAGGATGCCGGCGGCGGTGAGGAACAGCGTGATGAAGACCATGGCGATGGTCATCAGCCAGAAGCTCCACATCTCCAGCACTTGCGCCTTGTTCGAGTTGGCGGCGCGGCCGCGCATGATCGGCATGGCGTAGCTGATGATGGTGAGCACGACCATCACGTAGGCGCCGTAGAAGGCCATGTGACCGTGAGCGGCGGTGATCTGCGAACCGTGGGTGTAGTAGTTCACCGGAGCCAGGGTGTGCAGAAAGCCCCACACGCCGGCGCCGAGGAAGGCCATCACACCGGTACCCAGCGCCCACAGCACGGCAGCCTTGTTCGGATGTTCGCGACGACGGCGGTTGACCATGTTGAAGGCGAAGACGGTCATGGCGAAGAAGGGCAGCGGCTCCAGCGCGGAGAAGATGGAACCCCACCACTGCCAGTATTCCGGCGTACCGATCCAGTAGTAGTGGTGGCCGGTACCGATGATGCCGGTGACCAGGGCCAGCGTGATGATCACGTACAGCCACTTCTCGATGACTTCGCGGTCGACACCGGTCACCTTGATCAGCACGAAGGCCAGCAGCGCGCCGAGGATCAGTTCCCACACGCCTTCCACCCAGAGGTGAACCACCCACCACCAGTAGAACTTGTCGCGGACAAGGTTGGTCGGGTTGTAGAAGGAGAACAGGAAGAAGATCGCCAGACCCCACAGGCCGAGCAGCAGGACCATGCTGATGGCGGTCTTGCGGCCCTTCAGGGTCGTCATGGTGATGTTGAACAGGAAGGCGAGTGCGACGACAACGATGCCGATCTTGGTCAGCAAGGGCTGCTCGAGGAACTCACGCCCCATCGTGGCGAGGATGTCGTTGCCCGTCATCTCGGCCAGCGTGGCATACGGCACCAGTAAATAGCCGAGGATGGTGGCGGCACCCGCGACGAGGAAGACCCAGAACAGCACCAGCGCCAGTTTCGGGCTGTAGAGTTCGGTTTCCGCCTCTTCCGGAACCATGTAGTACGCCGCGCCCATGAAGCCGAACAGCAGCCACACGATCAGCAGGTTGGTATGGACCATGCGCGCCACGTTGAAGGGGATTTCCGGGAAAAGGAAATCGCCGACGACGTACTGCAGACCCATGATCAGGCCGAAGATGATTTGCCCTACGAATAGACCGATCGCCGCGATGAAGTAGGGCATGGCGACCGCTTGTGACTTGTATTGCATGGATGATCCCCTTGTCGGTTCTCCGGGTTTGCCCAATTAGCCTTCGATGTTCGGCGGCCAGTTGGCCGTGTTGATCTCGGACGTGTACTTCAGGAAGGCGACGAGGTCGTCGAGCTCCTGGTCGGTCAGGTGGAAGTTGGGCATCTGGCGACGGCCCGGCGCACCGGTGGGCTGGCTCTGCATCCAAGCCTTGATGAATTCCGGTCCGCGGCGGGTGTAGACGTTGCCGAGTTCCGGAGCGAAGTAGGCGCCTTCACCCAGCAGGGTGTGGCAGCCCAGACAGTTGCGGGTTTCCCAGATGTGCTTGCCGGCAGCGACCTGGGGCGTGATGTTGGCCGAGTTGTCCCGCGATGGCAGTTCGCGTTCGGTGTCGAAGGTCAGCGCAAGGAACAGGAGGAAGAAGAAAACCGTTCCCCCGTAGAAGATGTTCCGCGCCATTGATTTGGTGAAAATGCCGCTCATCGCGCACTCCTCATCATTGGTCTCGTTTTCAGGATTGGTGTCAGTGGTCAGGGGTACAACTGAAGGGATACTGCATCCCACGGCAATGCCGATGGTGAGCGCATGGTAGGGAGGGGGGGCAGCCCCCTCCATGATTTGCATCAAGATTGGCCAGGCGCCTGCGAGACGCGGCGGATGCCTGCGTGCAGGTGCAGAACCGCGGCACAGGCCGGGTTGGAGGGCAGCATGGCAATGACGGGATGGTGGCATGGGGCGCGACGGTGGCTCGGTATGGCGGCAGTGGGACTGTGCGTCGCATCGCCTCCCAGTGCGGCAGAGATTGCCGTGGACGTCGGTCATACGCTGGTCGCGCCGGGCGCGACGAGTGCGCGCGGGCGTAGCGAGTTCGAGTTCAACCTGGATCTGGCTCGGGCATTGGTGGAGGCGCTGGAGGGACGTGGTCTTCCGGTGCGGCTGATCAACGAGGATGGCCGGATCCCGAGCCTGCAGGCTCGCCCGCAGGCCGCGTCGGGCAGCGACTTCCTGATCTCCGTGCATCACGACTCGGTCGGGGAGCACGAGCTGCGCCCCTGGGTGTGGGAAGGGCAGGCGCTGAACTACAACGATGACTTTGCCGGCCACTCGCTCTTTGTTTCACGCGATAATCCCGATACCGCGCGCAGCATCCTGTGCGCGCGAATCATCGGTGCCCGTCTGCAGCGCATGGGTTTCGTCCCGACGCACAAGAACGGCCGCAGACGCGCCTATGCCGATACCCAGCATGCCGTGCATTACTACGATGGCCTGGCGGTGCTGCGTCATGCGCGGATGCCGGCGGTGCTGTTCGAGGCCGGGGTCATCAAGAACCGCGACGAGGAGCTGCTGCTACGCGACGAAGCGCGCATTCGCCTGATGGCCGACGGCATCGCCACCGGTCTGGCGGCCTGCCTGAGAAATGGCGTGCCGGCTGACGGCGAGGCCGAGGCGGATGCGCTGTCCTGAAGCCGCCCACGCGCGGGGCTAAAGATTCGCCGTTTGAGGCCGTGAGTGACATTGTTGGCGGACAGTGTGGCGGCCGGGGCTCGGCATGCGCCGGAGGCCCGACAACGGGAAGGAAATCCCGAATCTGGAGAAAGACAATTGAAGCCCAAGATCGCCCCGACACAGCATGAGGTGCGACTGCAGGACAGCGACCTCATCGTGTCCAAGACCGACCTTACCGGTCGCATCACCTACGTCAACCGCACCTTCATGCGCATCTCGAACTATTCGGAGTCCGAGGTGCTGGGCAAGCAGCACAACGTGGTGCGCCACCCCGACATGCCGCGCGGCGTCTATCGATTGATGTGGGAGACGCTGAAGGACGAGCGCGAGTTCTTCGGCGTGGTCAAGAACATGACGGCCGATGGTGATTTCTACTGGGTGCTCGCCAACGTCACGCTCGACCGTCTGCCGGATGGCGAGGTCGTGGGCTACTACTCGGTGCGGCGCAGTGTTTCGGCAGAGGCGATCGGCATCGCATCCGAGCTTTACGCCCAGATGATGCGGATCGAGCGCGATGCGGGCGCGGCGAGCGCCCCCGAGGCCTCGCTCGCCTGGCTGCGCAGGACGCTGGCAGAGAAGACCACCGATTATGACCAGTTCGTGCTTGCGAACTGCCTCGGGTAAGGACGGAGTCCACCATGCCCCCCAGCTACAAAGTGTCCCGCAGCAAGGCGACGCCGTTTCTCGACCGCCAGTTCCTGATCCTCTGCGTCGTGTTTGTTCTTCTGAATATCGGCCTGTCGATCTGGGCCGTGTGGACACACGGCATGTCCGTGCCTGTCGTGATAGTGCCTCTCCTGGCGCTGGCCTTCGGCGTCTATGCCTGGCACCGCTTCCAGCGTCCGCTGAAGACGCTCAACCGTATGGAAGAGGTGATCCTGGCCGGCAGAGGCGGAAACCTGCATTATCGTGTCACCAACACCAAGGGGCTTGGGGAGATCGGCAAGGTTGCGTGGGAGCTCAATGAGTTCCTTGACATCGTCGAGTCGTATTTCAAGGAGATCAGCACCTGCTTCGAGATGGTGTCGCAGGGCAAGTACTACCGCCATGCGCTGGTGAAGGGCTTGCCCGGCCAGTTCGCGAAGTCGCTGACTGACGTGAACCGGGCGATCGTCGCCATGGAGGAGAACACCCGCTACGTCATCCGTAACCGCCTGAGCTCGCAGATGCATGCGCTGAACACCGGGAACCTGATGGGCAACCTGAAGGGCAACCAGAGCGACCTGATCAAGATCGCCAGCGAGATGGATTCGGTGCTGAAGATCGCAGAGGACAACCGCGAAGGTGCGGGCCGGTCGAGCCAGGATGTGGTACGGATCGGCGATTCGCTAGAACGCATCAACCATCGCATGCAGGACATGACCGGTGCAGCGAACGAGCTGGGTGAGGCCAGCCGTTCGATCGACCGTGCGGTGCACATCATTGCCGAGATCACCGACCAGACCAACCTGCTTGCCCTGAATGCGGCCATCGAGGCGGCGCGCGCTGGCGAGGTTGGCCGGGGCTTTGCCGTCGTGGCCGACGAGGTGCGCAAGCTGGCGGAGCGCACCAAGGGCGCGACCGCCGAGATCAGCCAGTTGATCGGCGGCTTCCGCGACCGGGTGGGGGCGATGGTGGAGCAGACCGCTGCCGTGGGTGAGCAGAGTGCGGCGGTAAGCGGTGAGGTTGCGGCCTTCCGCGAGCAGTTCGCCAGCGTGGCGCGCTCGTCGGAGGAGACCATCGTGCAGCTGAACCGCGCGAAGGACCTGTCCTTCGCCTCACTGGTCAAGATGGATCACATCCTCTACATGCAGAACGCCTACGTGGCGGTCGAGACCAGGGGTGAGGGCGCGGAAGCCAGGATGGTCGAGGTGCAGCATCGCGACTGCCGTCTCGGCAAGTGGTACTACAGCGGCGAGGGCAAGGTGCAGTTCGGCGGCACGCGGTCTTATGCGGCCCTGGAACGTCCGCATCAACTGGTGCACGGCTCGGTGCACAAGGCACTGGAGGTCATCAATCAGGGGGCCGCCAATGCCGATGCGGTGCGCGAGGACATCGTGTCGGCGCTGCGCGGTGCGGAGGAAGCGAGCCGCGACGTGCTGCGGCTGATCGACGAAATGGTGACCGAGAAGCACGGCATCTGATCGAGACTCGAGCGGCCAAAAGAAGAAGCCCGCGCTCCTTGCAGAGCGCGGGCTTCTTCTTTCCGGAGAGGCCGATTACTTCGCCGTCGGCAGACGCGAGGACACGCCCTGCACGAAATAGTCCATCTTGCCGAGCGTTTCGTCGTCCATCACCGCGCCCTTGGCGAGACGCTCCTTGCCGGCCTGGTCGACGACCGGGCCGGTGAAGGGGTGGAAGCTGCCCGCCTTCATGCGCGCTTCCAGGTCCCTGGCCATCGCCTGCACGTCGGCCGGGATCGCCGGGTTGAGCGGGGCAAGGCGGATCATGCCGTCCTTGAAGCCGCCCCAGACGCGCTCGGGCTTCCAGGTGCCGGCCAGCACGTCGTTGACGGTCCTGGTGTAGAACTCGCCCCAATGGTGGGTGGTGGCGGTGAGCTGGGCCTTGGGACCGTACTTCGACATGTCCGAGTGGTAGCCGAAGGCATACATGCCCTTTTCCTCGGCAGCCTGCACGGTCGCAGTGGAATCGGTATGGTGGGTCAGCATGTCGGCGCCCTGCGAGATCAGCGTCATCGCGGCCTCGCGCTCCCTGCCCGGGTCGTACCAGCTGTTGGCCCAGATCACGCGGACCTCGACGTTGGGGTTGACGCTGCGCGCACCCATCGTGAATGCGTTGATGCCCTGCAGCACCTCGGGAATGGGGAAGGCGCCGACGTACCCGAGCACGTTCGACTTGGTCATCTTGCCCGCGATGACGCCGTTGATGTAACGGCCTTCGTAGAAGCGGGCGTTGTAGTTGGTGAAGTTCTTGCCCGACTTGTAGCCGGTGGCATGCAGGAAGGTGACGTTGGGGAACTGCCTGGCCACGCGCTCGACGTAGTTCATGTAGCCGAAGCTCGTGGCGAACACGATCTTGCTGCCGCTGGCGGCGAACTCGCGAATCACGCGCTCGGCATCGGCACCTTCGGCCACGCTCTCGACGAAGCGGCTCTGCACCTTGTTGCCGAGAGCCTTCTCCATTTCCTTGCGGCCTTCGTCGTGCTGGAAGGTCCATCCGGCGTCGCCGATCGGGCTGACATACACGAAACCGAGCTTGGCCGGCTCCTGGGCGAAGGCGGACAGCGGCAGGCTGGCCGCAACCGCGAGGGCGGCACTGGACAGGATGAACTGGCGACGTTGCGTCATGCGGGGTCTCCGGGAGCGGGTGAAGGGGACGAACTCGGCGATTCTAACCACTTGGCGCGGCGCTGCCGCACCGTGTTTTCCTCAATACGCCGACGGCGACCAGTCCCGGGTGGCGCGCACGCACTCGCGCACCAGTCCGGGGCCGCGGTAGATGAGCCCGCTGTACACCTGGACCAGCGCCGCGCCGGCGTCGAGCTTGGCGCAGGCGCCGCGCCCGTCGAGAACGCCGCCGGCGGCGATGATCGGCAACTCGCCTGCGAGTGCCTGGCTCAGCTGGCGCACGACGGCCGTCGAGGCCTCGAACACCGGCGCACCGGACAGGCCGCCCTGCTGGTCGCCGTAGCGGATGCCCTGCACCTTGTCGCGCGCAATCGTGGTGTTGGTGGCGATGACGCCGTCGATGCGGTGGCGGCGCAGCGCGTCGGCGATGTTGACCACCTGTGCCTCGTCCAGATCCGGGGCGATCTTCAGCGTCAGCGGCACGTATCGGCCGTGGGTGTCGGCCAGGCGGGTCTGCGCGGCCTTCAGGCGGCCGAGCAGGTCGTCGAGCTCCGATTCGCCCTGCAGCTGGCGCAGGTTCTTGGTGTTGGGCGAGGAGATGTTGACCGTGACGTAGCTCGCCAGCGCATAGACCTTGTCCAGGCAGGCGAGGTAGTCGTCGGCGGCGTTCTCGATCGGCGTGTCGAAGTTCTTGCCGATGTTGATGCCGAGGATGCCCGTGAACCTGGCAGCCTTGACGTTGGCGACCAGCACGTCAACGCCGTGATTGTTGAAGCCCATGCGGTTGATGATGCCGCGCACCTCGGGCAGGCGGAACATGCGGGGCCGCGGGTTGCCGGGCTGCGGGCGGGGCGTGATGGTGCCGATCTCGATGAAGCCGAAGCCCATGCGGGCTAGGCCGTCGATGGCTTCGCCGTTCTTGTCGAGGCCGGCGGCGAGGCCGATGCGGTTGGGGAAGCGCAATCCCATCACCTCGACCGGCTTGGCGGGCTCAGGCTTGCCGGCGGGCAGCATTCGGCCGGCGAGGTTCAGCGAGTGGATGGCGAATTCGTGGGCGGTTTCCGCGTCTAGCGAAAACAGCAGAGGGCGGGCGATGTCGTAGAGCATCGCGCGATTGTAGCGATTCGGCCCGTGTCAGGCGACGTCGGGGGTGCGAGCCTCGGGCTCGAGCGGTTGCCAGCGCCCGTCCTGCAGGGCCTCGAGCGGGTGGAAGCGCTCCTTGTAGGCCATCTTGGGACTTTCGGCGATCCAGTAGCCCAGATACACGTAGGGCAGTCCGAGCCGCCGACAGGTCTCGACCTGCCACAGGATGCCGTAGGTGCCGAAGGCCGTGCCGGGCAGGTCGGGGTCGTAGAAGGTATAGACGCTGGACAGCCCGTCTTCGAGCCGGTCGATGACGCTGACCATGCGCAGCGCGGTGTCGTCGCGGAACTCGATCAGGCGCGTGTCGACGTGGCTCTGCAGCAGGAAGTGGGTGTATTGCTCTCGGTTATCGAGGTCCATGCCGCCGCCCGAATGGCGCGCGCCCTGGTAGCGCTGGTAGAGGCGGTAGTGCTCCTCGATGAAGGCCAGCGGACGCTCGACGGTGCTCAGCGTGGCGTGACGCTTCCAGGCGCGCCGCTGGCTGCGGTCGGGGTGGAACTGTTGCACCGGGATGCGGACGGGCACGCAGGCGTTGCAACTGTCGCAGTAGGGGCGGTAGGTGAATACGCCGCTGCGGCGGAAACCGCGTCGCACCAGTTCGCCGTAGATCTGGGTGTCGATCAGGTGCCCCGGGGTCGCGACCTGCGAGCGCGCGCTGCGTCCGGCAAGATACGAGCATGCGTAGGGCGCCGTCGCATAGAACTGGATCAGGGCGTAGGGATAGTCCTTCTGCATTGTCTCCTGCCTGCGACCATGATTCTTGTCAGCGCCAGTCGAGGCTCCTTGCGGCGTCTGCCGGCCATTTACCGGGCAGGCTGCCGCCCGGTGTGTGGATGGCAAGTGCCGCGCAGAAGTCGCTGCGGGGCATTTCACGCGCGCCCATCGACTGAAGATGTGCCGTGGTCATCTGGCAGTCGATCATGACATAGCCGCGAGTGCGGAGGAAACGGGCAAGGTGCGCCAGCGCAACCTTGGACGCGTCTGACTCGCGAGAGAACATCGACTCGCCGAAGAAGACGCTCCCCAGCGCCATGCCGTACAAGCCGCCCACCAGCTTGCCATCACGCCAGCTTTCGACACTGTGTGCGACGCCCAGTTCGTGCATGCGGCAATAGGCGCGGCGCATCTCGGCGGTGATCCAGGTCCCCAGTCCGGGTTCGCGTGGCGCGGCGCAGGCGTCGATGACCTCGGCGAAGGCGGTGTCGAAACGCACCTCGAAGTGGCCGCGGCGCAAGGTCTTGCGCAGCGAGTGGCTGATGCGGATCGCGTCGGGGATCAGGACCAGGCGCGGGTGCGGACTCCACCACAGGATGGGTTCGCCCGGGTTGAACCACGGGAAGATGCCGTGCCGATAGGCCTCGATCAGCCATTCGGGGGTCAGGGCGCCGCCGGCGGCAAGCAGGCCGTTGGGTTCGTTGAGCGCCGCGCTGACCGGCGGAAAGGCCGGTGCGCCTTCAAGCCAGGGAATCAAGAGCGCCTCAGGCCGCCGCGGCCGGCTCGTCCTGGAAGGTGATCACATGGTCGACATCCAGCCGGATGCCGATCCGCTCGCCGATCGCGTGGTTGTGGTGGCTCGGCACCAGCGACAGCACACGCGCGCCACTCGCCAGGCGCAGCGTGTACAGGATGTCGGCGCCGCGAAAGGCCTTGTGCAGCACTTCGGCCTTCAGGGGGCTGCGGTCGTCGTGCACGATGTCGTCGGGACGCAGCAGCACGTCCACCGTGCTGTCGAGGCGGCAGGTCTTGCTGCCTTCGCCGCAGAACAGCGGACCGCTGCCGTCGAGCACGCCAAGCTCGATCTGCACCCTGCGCTCGTCGAGCATGTGACCTTCGACGAACACGCCCTGGCCGATGAAATCAGCGACGAAGCGGTTGGCCGGCTCATGGTAGAGGTTGTAGGGCGTGTCCCATTGCTGGATGCGGCCCTCGTGCATGATGCCGATCTCGTCCGCGACCGCGAAGGCTTCGTGCTGGTCGTGGGTGACGAGGATGGCGGTGGTGTCGGTGGCCTTGATGATGTCGCGCACCTCGTACGACAGGCGTTCTCGCAGGTCGACATCGAGGTTGGAGAAGGGCTCGTCGAGCAGCAGCAGGCTTGGGCGAGGCGCCAGCGCGCGCGCCAGGGCCACGCGCTGCTGCTGCCCGCCTGACATCTCGTGCGGGTACTTGTTGCCCTGCGATGACAGTCCGACGAGGCTCAGCAACTCGTCAACGCGCGCCTGGCGCACCCCTGCGCCCTCGCGGCGCAGGCCGAAGGCGATGTTGTCGGCGACCGTCAGGTGTGGGAACAGCGCGTAGTCCTGGAACACCATGCCGATGCGGCGGCGTTCGGGCGGCAGATGGGTGTTCGCATCGCTGACGACCTGCCCGCCGAGGCGGATCTCGCCCGCGGCGACGCGCTCGAAGCCGGCGATGCAGCGCAGCACGGTGGTCTTGCCGCAACCCGAGGGGCCGAGCAGGCAGCCGATCCGGCCTTTCTCGAGACCGAAGGAGAGGGCACGGACGATCCGATGCGCGCCGAAGGCGAGATCGATGTCGATGAGTTGAAGATGTGGCATCGTGGGGGCCTGTCCGGGGACTGCGCGAATTATTGCACCGCGGCGTTCCAAATGCGATCAATTATAATTCCCGGCTCAACAGGCGGCCGAGCCATCAGAAGCCAGGCCCGAAAGACACGGAATCCGAATGGAACACAAGGGAGGGCAGGCCGCATCGGGCCTGCGCTGGTCGTCGCTGACCGTCATCGCGGTCCTCATCGCAATCCTGATCGCCGCGCCGGTGCTGTCGGTGTTCTCGAACGTGTTCGCCGGCGGTACCAGCGAGACCTGGGCGCACCTGAGCGAGACGGTACTGGGCGAGTTCGTCCTCAACACCGTGGTGCTGTGCATTGGCGTCGGGTTGGGCGTGGCGTCGATCGGGATTACGACCGCGTGGCTGACGACGATGCTGGATTTTCCCGGCCGGCGCTTCTTCGAATGGGCGCTGGTGCTGCCGATGGCGATGCCGGCCTACGTGATGGCCTACGTCTACACCGACTTCCTGCAGTTCGTCGGGCCGGTGCAGACGGGCTTGCGCGAGTTCTTCGGCTGGCGCGCGGGCGATTACTGGTTTCCCGACGTGCGCACGGTGGGCGGCGCGGTGGCGATGTTCATGTTCGTGCTCTATCCCTATGCCTACATGCTGGTGCGTGCGGCTTTCCTCGAGCGCGCGGGCGGCATGCTCGAAGCGGGGCGCTCGCTGGGGCTCGGTCCGTGGGGCTGCTTTTTCCGCGTGTCGCTGCCGCTCGCCCGTCCGGCGGTGGTGGGTGGCACGGCGCTGGCGCTGATGGAGACGTTGGCCGATTTCGGTACGGTGTCCTACTTCGGCGTGCAGACCTTTACCACAGGCATCTATCGTGCGTGGTTCTCGCTTGGCGACCGCATCGCGGCGGCGCAGTTGTCCGCGGCGCTGCTGGCCTTCGTCGTCATCGTGCTCAGTCTCGAGCATGCGACACGCGGGCGCGCGCGCTTCAACAACACCTCGCGCCAGCAGGCCGCGCCGGCGCGTCGGCGCCTGTCGCCGACGATGGGGCTGCTGGCCGCCTTCGCATGTTTCATGCCGCTGCTGCTCGGTTTCCTGCTGCCGGCCGGCCTGCTGCTGCAGATGGCGTTCGCCGATGGCGATGCCCAGTTCGGTCCGCGTTTCTTCCAGCTGGCGCGTAACAGCTTCGTGCTCGCCGCAGTGACTGCGGTGCTCGCCGTGGTGCTGGCGGTGGTGCTGGCCTATGCGGCGCGGCTCGCGCGTACGTCGGTGCCGCGTGCCCTGAACCGAGTCGTCGGGCTGGGTTACGCCGTGCCGGGCTCGGTGATCGCGGTGGGCGTGCTGATCCCGGTCACGCGGCTGGATGCCTGGCTGGCGCAGACCTGGCAGGCGCTGTTCGACGTCAACCCCGGTCTGATCCTCACCGGCGGCATCGCCGCGCTGGTGTATGCGTATCTGGCGCGCTTCCTCGCCGTTGCCTTGCATACGGTGGATGCCAGCCTCGGAAAGATCACGCCGAACATGGACGATGCGGCGCGCAGCCTGGGTTTCGGCAAGTGGTCCACTCTGCGCCGGGTGCATGTTCCGATCCTGCGCGGCAGCTTGCTGTCCGCGGCCTTGCTGGTGTTCGTGGATGTGATGAAGGAGCTGCCGGCCACGCTGGTTATCCGTCCGTTCAACTTCGACACGCTGGCCACGCAGGCGCACACGCTGGCTGCCGACGAGCGATTGACCGAGGCATCGACCGCCGCGCTGATGATCGTTGCCGTGGGCCTGCTGCCGATGATCCTGATCTCGCGGCAGATCCTCAAGTCCGGCAGACGCAGCAACTGACTTGCATCAGACCCCGCGGGCAACGCAGGGGGGCGTGACGCCGTTCTCGCGAGACACGATTCCGCGCGGGTCGGCACTGGATTCTCACGAACGCTGGCCATATCCTTGCAGTGATTCGGGTTTTTCCCAGAACGTCTTACTGCGCTACTGCCCCGGGATCGCCCCCCTTGACGTCTCATTCGCTTCCTCTTCAGGCTGCGCCGCGTTCGCTTCGCGAGGCCTTCGCACATGGGCCCCTGCGCTGGGCGGCGTTGTTCACCGCGCTCTTTGCCGGCGCCAGTCTCCTGCCGCACTGGAAGATGTTTTCCGCGCTTGAGGACTATCTCGCACTGCATACCACGCTGGAGTTCTTCTCGATCGCCGTGTCGGCGATGGTGTTTGCGCTGGGCTGGAATCTGAGGCGCTCGGCCAGTGGCGGTGCTTTCACGTGGCTGGCGGTGGTTGCACTGGCTGTTGCGCTGATCGACCTGCTTCACCTGCTGTCGTATGAGGGCATGCCCACGCTGGTGACGCCGAGCGGCCCCGAGAAGGCAATCAACTTCTGGCTGGCGGGGCGTCTGCTGACGGCACTCGGGCTGCTGGGACTGGTCGTCGTGCGGCCACAGCCATGGCGTGCCGCGAGCGCCGTCACGGCCTTGCTGCTCGCGCTGGTGCTGAGCGCCGCGGTGGCATGGCTGGGGCTCTTTCATGCCGACCGGTTGCCTCGTACCTTCGTCCCCGGCGAAGGCGTGACCGGATTCAAGGTCGCTGTTGAATATGGCATCACCCTGCTGTACGCAGTTGCCGCTGTGCTGCTGCTCCGCACGGCCATCCGGCAGGGGCGGGGGGCGCTGGTTTGGCTTGCCGCAGCCGCGTGGGTGCTGGGGCTGACCGGATTGTTCTTCACGCTTTACATGTCGGTCACCGACGTCCATAACCTGCTGGGCCACGTGTTCAAGGTCGTGGCTTCGGTGATGTTCTACAAGGCGGTGTTCGCTGCGGGTGTGCGCGAACCGAATGCCGCGCTCGAGCGTGAGCGGGCGCTGTTGCGGACGATGATCGACGCCGTCCCCGACCTGATTGCCTTCAAGGACGCACGGGGTGCCTACCTCGGCTGTAACCGGGCCTTCAGCGCCTGCTACAACCTGCCCGAGGAGCGCCTGGTCGGAAAGACCGATGCGGAGCTGTTCGGCGCCGGCATGCGCCTGCCGGCGGAGCCGGAGGACGCACCGGTCGTGACGCGGCTCGAGCGCCACGAGGAATGGGTGGAAGGGGCGGATGGCAGTATGCGCCTGCTCGATACCCTGCGCATTCCGTTCCGCGCATCGGACGGCGAACTGCTGGGCGAAATCGGCGTGAGCCGGGATTTCACCGAGCGGCGGCGCGTGCGCGACCAGATCGCCGAGCGCGAGAAGCGGCTCATGATGGCCTTGCAGGGGGCGTCGCTTGGCGTCTGGGACTGGGACATTCCGTCCGGCCGCATGCTGTTCAGTCCGTTGTGGGCCAGCATGCTCGGGCGGCGCGTCGAGGATCTGCCGCCGGACATCGCGACCTGGGAGGCGCTGGTGCATCCCGACGACTGGGGCGATATCCAGGCCGCACTCGAGCCGCACCTGCGCGGCGAGACCGACTCCTACACCGCGGAGTACCGCCTGCGACATGCCGGTGGGCACTGGGTGTGGGTGATGGATGCCGGGCGTGTGCTCGAGCGCGACGACGATGGCAAGCCGCTGCGCGCGGTGGGCGTGCATCAGGACATTTCCGAGCGCAAGTCCATGGAGGCGAGCCTGCTGCACCTTGCGACCAGCGATCCGCTCACCGGACTATGGAACCGGCGCCATTTCACCGAAGTGGTCAATGGCGAACTGGGCCGGGTGCGGCGCCACGGTGTGCAGGCCGGACTGATGCTGCTCGATCTCGACCATTTCAAGCGCATCAACGACACGCGCGGCCATGCCGCTGGCGACGAGGTCCTGCGCCACTTCGCGGGAATCGTGAGCCGGCATCTGCGCGAGGCGGACGTGTTCGCCCGCCTGGGGGGCGAGGAGTTCGCGGTGCTGTTGCCCTGTGTGGACGATGCGGCGGGAGCTGTGCGTGCAGCGGAACGCGTGCGGGACCTGATCGCGAGTACGCCGGCGATTGTCGATGACGTCCCGCTGCCGTTCTCGGTCAGCATCGGGGTGGCGATGCTGGACGCTGACGATGCCGGCTTTGATGCGGTATTCACCCGCGCGGACGAAGCGCTTTACGAGGCAAAGCGCGGCGGGCGCAACCGGACCGTGTTGTCAGCGCCCAAAGAAGAAGCGGGTTCCGCCCTCGAAAGCACGGAACCCGCCTGATGCCGGGCGCTGCGCGCCCGCAATGTGACGATCAGCGATAGCCGGCGCGGTCGTAGATCCGCTGGGCTTGGCCGACGGTCTTGCCGATGTCGCCGATCGGCATGCCATCGGCCTTGAACTCGCCGAGCTTGTCGAGTGCGGCGTTGTCCACCTTCACCGAGGCGACCACCGGCCACTCGTTGTTGCCGTTCGCGAAATAGGCCTGCGCCTCGTCCGAGGCGAGGTACTCCAGGAACTTCACGGCTGCGCCCTTGTTCGGCGCGTGCTTCAGCATGCCGGCGCCCGAGACGTTGATGTGGGTGCCCCAGGTCTGCTGGTTGGGCCACACCGCCTTGATCTTGGCGACCACCGCCTGATCCTCGGGTTTGGCCGAGTTCATCAGGCGGGCGAGGTAGTAGCTGTTGGCGATCGCCACGCCGCATTCACCGGCCGCCACGGCCTTGATCTGGTCGGTGTCGCCACCCTTGGGCGCGCGCGCGAAGTTCTCGACGATGCCGCTGGCCCACTTGACGGTGTCGTCCGCGCCGTTGTGCTTGATCATCGCAGCACCCAGCGACAGGTTGTAGGGGTGGCTGCCCGAACGCGTGCACACCTTGCCCTTGAGCGCCGGGTCGGCCAGCTGTTCGTAGGTCTGGACCTGCTCGCCCTGCACCAGCTCCGGGTTGTATACGATGATGCGGGCGCGCTTGGAGAACGAGAACCAGCGCTCGGTGCGCAGGTTGTCGGGAATGCGCTGCTCCAGCACCTCGGATTTCACCGGCGCGAAGATGCCCATCTCGTCAGCATAGGCCAGGCGCGAGACGTCGACCGTCACGAAAACGTCCGCAGGGCTGTTGACGCCCTCGTTGCGGATGCGCTCGAGCAATTCGTCTTCCTTCGCTTCGATGCGGTTGACCTTGATGCCCGTCTGCTTGGTGAAGTTGCCGTACAGGGCTTCGTCCGTCTGGTAATGGCGGGCGGAGTAGACGTTCAGCTCGGTGTCGGCAGCGTGGGCCGGGATTGCGGCAGCGCCGAGGGTGGAGAGCAGGGCGGCGAGAGCGGCTTTCTTCATCATCATGTTGCAGCGGCCTTTCATGAGGTCAGTGAGGCCTCGATAATAACGAGAAGAGTTTGCAGTTGCAAATAGTTCGCATTCGATGTATTAATGTTGAGAATAATTCTCAACAACAGGAATAACGACCATGGATGCACTTCTCGTTGGCGCCGATCGTCTGGGCAACATTCCCGACATCCTGGACGATTTCGGCATTCGTATCGCCGCTCACGTTAGCGGACGCGACACCAGCCACCAGCGCCGCAGCAGTGCGCTACCGGCGGGGATCGGGATGGTGATCCTGTTCACGGATTTCCTCGGCCACAACGTCATGCAGCGTTTCCGCGAAGCCGCAAACCGCGAAGGCGTGATGTTCGTGTGCTGCCGGCGTTCGACGTGTGCGCTGCAGAAGGCGCTGGGGCAACGCATCGGCGACAAGTGCAGGAACTGCCCGGATGCAGCCAAATGCCGCAAGTGAGACAGGCTATCCTGGCATGCGCGCCCTGAGTGGCGGCTTTGCCGGGCCGTGAAGCAGTGTGGTGGAGAAGTGCGGGTGCAGCGGGAGGGTCAGCGCAGCGCGGTCAGCGGCGCCGTTGAGGCCTCCGCTGCGTCATCGACCAGGCGGCGCGCGCCATTGAAGCGCTTGGACCAGTAACTGCTCGAGATCGTCTCGATGCGGACCTTGCCGCCACGCGACGGCGCATGAACGAACTTGCCGTCGCCCAGATAGATGCCGACGTGCGAGAAAGTGCGACGCATGGTGTTGAAGAACACGAGGTCGCCGGGTTTCAGTTCCTGCCGGCCGATCTTGTCGCCCAGCTTTGCCATCTCGGAAGCCGTGCGGGGCAAATCCAGGCCGATGGCGTTACGGAACACATTCAGCACGAGGCCACTGCAGTCCAGGCCGGTGGTGGGCGAGGTGCCGCCGAAGCGGTAACGCACGCCGAGGTATTCCAGTGCCTGATCGACGAGCTGCTCGGCTGCCGAACCGTACTCCGACAGCATGGAGGTCTCGGCAGCAGCAGGCTCCACCTTGGCCGGCTCGTCCGCGTGGGCGGAGTGCCCCATCGACAGGGCGAGCGTCAGCGCGAGGAGGAGGCGGCGAATTTGCATTGCGCGGAATATACGCACGCTCGGCCGGCTTGTAAACGGGATCTTCATTCGCCCGAGAAGCTCATCACGATGTCCTGAGATTGGGCTCAGACCTTGCGCCGGTACTGGCGGTAGCTGCGCTCCAATTCCGCGAGTCCGCGCGGGCTGAGCGCCGACTGCGCCAGCGCACGGGCCTGCGCCGCAAGAAAGAGCTGGGCAATCGCCCAGCCGTCGCCCAGGGCATGATGACGCTGGAAGGTCTCGATACCGAAGCTGCTCATCCAGTCCGCGAGGCGGGCGGGGCGCTCGATGCGCTCCGGAAACAGGGCGGGCAGGATGAAGTAGAGGTCGATCCACAGCCAGTCGGCATTCAGGCCGAGGTGCTCCTCCAGTGCGCGCTCGAGCATCGTGCGGTTGAAGGCGCTGTTGAACACGACCAGCGGCGCTTTGCCGGCGGCTTGCAGCAGGCCGGTCAGGGCAGACACCGGCTGCTCGCCGAGCACCGCGTAGTAGCTGTCCTGCGGCGCGACGATGCCACCATCCACCCCCACTGCCGAGACCGCAAGCACACGATCCTTGTCCAGGTCGAGCCCCGACGCCTCGGTATTGATGACGACGTAGCGGGTCTCGAAATGCGCGCGGCCGAGGTCGGCGTCGGGCAGGGCCGCCCACTGTGCAAGCGTCCGCCGGGCCTGTTCCGACAGGGGTTCGCTACTGGCGCTCGAAGTGAGGAGACGCGAGAGCCAGTTGTTCACAACTGGTAGTCCAGCTTGAGGCGCAACTGGAGCTTGCGCGCCTGGCGGAAGGATTCCTTCAGGATGCGGCGGTCGAGTTCGTTCAACGAGTCGGGATCGACACGGTTGTCGGTTTGGCCATCGTGTTCGCTCTCGAGATGCTGGGCGCGCAGGCGTAGCAGCTGCACGAAGTGGAAGCCGTCGATGATCGCGGCGACTTCGTCGGCGGTCACGCCCATCTTGACGCTCGCCTGGCGCAGGCGCTGCGCCGTGCTGCTGGAGTCGACGCCGGTGCGCAACGCGAGGATGCGCGCGACATCGACAAACAACCTGGCGCCCGATTTCTTCAGGTCGATGGTGCCGTCGTCCTCGACGACGAAGTCGCGCAGGCGCCCAAGCGGCGGCGCGACCTGCAGGGCATTTCCCGCCATCATGCGCAGGAAGGCGGAGTTACCCTTGACGATCTTGTTGAGCCAGGCGCGCAACTGGTCGCCGAGGCGCTCGTTGCCGTACAGCACGCGGAAGTCGAAGAAGATCGAGGCGTTCAGCAGCGCCTCGGGCACCGGCTCGCGGATCCACGAGCCGAAGCGCGACCTCCATTCGTCCAGCGTCAGGCACAGCTCGGGATTGCCCGCCATGATGTTGCCCTTGCACAGCGGGAAGCCGCATCCGGCGAGGCCGGCATTCACATCCCGGGCAAACGCGATGAGGCGCTGGCGAATCGGTTCGGCTGCCTCCATCTCGGGACAGCGCCAGATGATGCCGTTGTCCTGGTCGGTGGACAGGGTCTGTTCGTGACGGCCTTCCGAGCCGAAGGACATCCAGCCGAAGTCAATGCCGACCAGGTCGTGACGCTCGAGGGCGAGCTGGATGACGCGCCGGGTGAGGGCGTCGTTGAGGGCCGAGATGAACTGGGTGAGCTGCTCCGCACCGATGCCTTGGGCGATGAGGTTGAGCGCGAGCTGGCGGATGTCCTTGCTTGCGCGCTTGAGTGCGCCGACGTCGGCAGCGTTCTCGATGCCCGCGCGGATCTGCCGCAGGCTGATGCGCTGGAGCGAGAAGAGGTCGCGCTCGGACACCACGCCCTTGATCCGCCCTTCGGCATCGACCACCAGCAGGTGCCGCACGCCATGCGTCGCCATTTCCAGCGCTGCATCGTAGGCGGATGCAGTGGCGGCCAGCTGATGCGGGTTCGCGGTCATCAGCTCGCCGATCGGGCGCTCGAGGTCGAAGCCGGCGAGGATGACGCGCGGCAGCAGGTCGCTCTGCGTGAGCACGCCCACCGGATGCTTCTCGTCGTCGACGACCACCATGCAGCCGATGTGTTCGGCGTTCATCTGTTCCAGCGCCGCGCGTGTCGGCGTGTAGGGGCCGACGCACACCGGCTCGCGCTTGATGAGCTGGCCGAGCGGGGTGGTCATGGTCTGCTGTTCGGCGGCGCGCTGCGAGAAGGTTGTCTGCAACTGCTGGCGCGACTGGTTCAGCAGGCTGGCGATGTACTGTGTGCAGAACAGATGGAACACCGGGCTCATCTGCATCAGCTGCAGGAATTCCTCGTCGGTGATCTGGAAGCAGAAACTGTCCTCGACCGCCACGTAGGCATTGGTCGATGGCCGCTGCGCCGAGATGGCGCCGATCGGGAAGCACTCGCCGGGCCCGAGGCTCAGGCTGGCGTACTCGGTGACCGCGGTCGCTCCTGTCTGCCGGGCCTGCACCTTGCCGCGCTGCACGATGTAGAAGTGGCGCGGTACGCCCATCTCGGTCGTGAGGATGTCGCTGCCGCGCGGATGGAAGGCAAGGACCGCGCGTTCCGCCACGAAGGCGAGCGCCTCGGGCTCCATGCGGTTGAACGGGGAGAAGTTGCGCAGGAAGTCCGTGCTGGCTCCCACCAGCAGGTCGGCGGCGATGGCGGTCATGACGGGCAGTCGTCGATTGGATCCGCCGATTATAGGGGAGCCGCCCGTTGGCACGCTTATCCGCCTCGAAGCCGGCTTAATGCGCCGGACCTCGAGGCGAATCGTGCCCGCTCAGAGGATGTCGGCGGCGTAGTCGGCCAGGCGAGAGCGCTCGCCGCGCTGCAGCGTGATGTGCCCCGAGTGCGCCCAGCCCTTGAAGCGGTCGACGACAAAGGTCAGACCGGACGAGCCCTCGGTGAGGTAGGGCGTGTCGATCTGCGCGATGTTGCCCATGCAGATCACCTTGGTGCCGGGGCCGGCGCGGGTGATCAGGGTCTTCATCTGCTTGGGCGTCAGGTTCTGCGCCTCGTCGATGATCAGGAACTTGTTGAGGAAGGTACGCCCGCGCATGAAGTTCAGGCTCTTGATCTTGATGCGGCTGCGGATCAGGTCGCGGGTCGCCGCTCGACCCCAGTCGCCGCCTTCGCCCGCGGTGCCGTTGAGCACGTCGAGGTTGTCCTCGAGTGCGCCCATCCACGGCGCCATCTTCTCCTCCTCCGTTCCAGGCAGGAAGCCGATGTCCTCGCCCACCGGCACAGTGACGCGGGTCATGATGATCTCGCTGTAGCGCTTCGTCTCCAGCACCTGTGTAAGTCCGGCGGCCAGCGTCAGCAGCGTCTTGCCGGTGCCGGCCTGGCCGAGCAGGGTGACGAAATCGATCTCCGGGTTCATCAGCAGGTTCAACGCGAAGTTCTGTTCGCGGTTGCGAGCGGTGATGCCCCACACGTTGTTCTTCTGATGCGCGTAGTCGACCAGGGTCTCGAGCACGACGTTGCGGCCTTCCCGCTCCTTGACCCAGGCCTGCAGCGGATTGTCACCACTTCCCTCGTAGACGAACTCATTGACCAGCATCTCGGGCGCCAGCGGCCCGGACAGGCGGTAATAGGTATGGCCTTCTTCCTTCCACGACTGCATGCCCTTGCCGTGCGTATCCCAGAAGTCGGACGGCAGTTCGCGCGTGCCGGTGTACAGCAGGTCGCTGTCTTCGAGCACCTTGTCGTTGAAGTAGTCCTGCGCCGCCAGCCCGAGCGCGCGGGCCTTGATGCGCATGTTGATGTCCTTGGACACCAGGATGACGTCGCGGTCGGGGTGGCGTTCGGCCAGATGCATGACGACAGCCAGAATCTGGTTGTCGCCACGCGCGGTGGGCAGGGCGGCTGGCAGCGTGACGTTGATCGCTTCGGTCTGCAGGAACAGGCGACCGGTCGCCAGACCGCGCGAGGGTTCCTCAAGCCCGATGCCCTCGTCGATGCCTTCCAGCGCACCGCTGACGATCTCGTCGAGCAAGCGACTGGCCTGGCGCGTGTTGCGCGCGATTTCGGTTGTGCCCTTCTTGTTGTTGTCCAGTTCCTCCAGCGTCATGATCGGCACGAACAAGTCGTGCTCCTCGAAGCGGAAGAGGCTGGTCGGGTCGTGCATCAGCACGTTGGTGTCGAGCACGAAGAGCTTGCGGGCGCTCTTCTTCGCGGCCTTGCGACGGCTGGTCGAGGTAGAGGACTTGGATGCGGCGGACTTCGTCTTGGTCTTGGCGGTCGCGGGCATGGTCAGTGGGCAGGCAGGGTTGTGGTGGCGGGCGGGGAGCGGGTCAGAGTGCCTTCACGGCGGCGAGGACCTCGGCGGCGTGGCCGGGCACCTTCACCCCGCGCCACTCGCGGGCGATCACGCCGTTCGCGTCGATGACGAAGGTGCTGCGCTCGATGCCGCGTACCTGCTTGCCGTACATGTTCTTGAGCTTCATGACGCCGAAGGCTTCGCAGGCGATTTCGTCCGGGTCCGAGATCAGGTCGAAGGGCAGCTCGAGCTTGGCCTTGAAATTCTCGTGGCTCTTGATGCTGTCGCGGCTGACGCCGAACACCTCGCAGCCGGCCGCTGAAAACTCGCCGTGCAGGGCGCCGAAGTCCTTGGTTTCGTTGGTGCAGCCGGGCGTGTTGTCCTTCGGGTAGAAGTAGATCACGAGCTTGCGGCCGCGCAGGGCCGACAGGGTCACGGTCCGGGCGCCAGTGGCGGGCAGGCTGAAGTCGGGAGCGAGGCTCATGGGGTCTCCGGTGATGAATCTGTCTTGGGCGGACGTGCCGCACGGTGGGGTCGCGCGCCGCACGCTTGTTCTGGGTTCAGGGTAGCGGAGCACCGTTTCCGCCGCAATCGCAGTGCATGTTTCGCCCTGTGCCGGAGATGCGGCACATGAGATCTGGCGCCGGAGCGGTTGAGATCGCGCAGCCCGTTCAGGCGGCAGCGTCGAACAACAGGGCGACAGCCACCGAGCGGCCTTCGCCGACGAGGATGTTGTAGGTGCGGCAGGCCGCCGGCAGGTCCATGAACTCGAAGCCGATCCGCGCCTCGATGAGCGGGCGCAGCAGCGCGGGCGCGGGGAAGCGCTGGCGCCGGCCGGTGCCGACGATGACGATCTCGGGGCGCAGTTCGGCGACCGCGGCCAGGTCCTCGACGCGCAGGGCGCCGAGGTCGCCGCGCGCATCGGGTGCCCAGCCGGTGCGGATCTGGCCGGCGGTGAGGATCAGGTTGCCGTCGTGGCGCACCTTGTTGACCATCACGTGGTCGTCGCCGTAGCCGGTGACGACGTTGAGATTCGCGTTGTTGTCCTGATAGAGCTTCATCGTGTCGGATCGGGGCTGGACGGAAAGGGGGAGATCAGGAGCTTCGGGTGCGGGCGTCGTTGTTCAAGGCGCGAAGGTGCCCGAATCGGGGCCCCGGATGCCTGCCGCGTGCCGAAATTGCCGCAGTGCGGCAGCGGGGCTAAGATAACAATCTTTTGCGGCAAGGGGTAAGCCCCCGCCGTCCGTTCCCCCTCCTGCAGGAAAGGCCATCATGAAAGCGGTGAAGACACTCGAACTCGCAACGGCAAACCCGGATCCGGTCGTCAAGACCGAGGCGGGTGCAGCCGCAGCGCGTCCGATCCGCAAGTCGGCCAAGCTGGCCGAGGTGTGCTACGACATCCGCGGTCCGGTGCTCGTGCGCGCCAAGCAGATGGAGGACGAGGGCCACAAGATCATCAAGCTCAACATCGGCAACCTCGCCGCATTCGGCTTCGATTCGCCCGAAGAGATCCAGATGGACATGATCCGCAACCTGCCCAACGCGGCGGGTTATTCGGACTCCAAGGGCATCTTCGCGGCGCGCAAGGCCGTGATGCACTATACGCAGCAAAAGGGCATCAAGGGCGTCACCATCGAGGACATCTACATCGGTAACGGCGTGTCCGAGCTGATCGTGATGGCGATGAACGCGCTGCTCGATGCGGGCGACGAAGTGCTGGTGCCGGCGCCGGACTATCCGCTGTGGACCGCCGCCGTGAGCCTGTCGGGCGGCAGGCCGGTGCATTACCTCTGCGACGAGAGCAAGGGCTGGCTGCCGGACATCGAGGACATGCGCGCGAAGATCAACGCCAATACGCGCGCAATCGTGGTCATCAACCCGAACAACCCGACCGGCGCGGTGTATCCGGACGAGACGCTCAAGCAGATCATCGAACTCGCACGTGAGCACGACCTGATCCTGTATGCCGACGAGGTCTACGACAAGGTGCTTTACGACGGCGTCAAGCACACCTCGATGGCGGCGCTGTCCGAGGACGTGCTGACCATCATCTTCAACGGCCTGTCGAAGAACTACCGCTCCTGCGGTTATCGCGCCGGCTGGATGGTGGTGTGCGGCGACAAGCGCCGTGCGGGCGACTACATCGAGGGGCTCAACATGCTGGCCTCGATGCGCCTGTGCGCCAACGTGCCCGGCCAGTACGCGATCCAGACCGCGCTCGGCGGTTACCAGAGCATCGACGACCTGGTCGCCGAGGGTGGGCGCATGCGCCGCCAGCGGGACCTGGCGTGGGAGCTGATCACCCAGATCCCGGGCGTGAGCTGCGTCAAGCCGCAGGCCACGCTGTACATGTTCCCGAAGCTGGATCCAAGGATCTATCCGATCGAGGACGACCAGGCCTTCATCGCCGAACTGCTCGAGGAAGAGCGCGTGCTGCTGGTGCAGGGCTCGGGCTTCAACTGGCCTCAGCCTGATCACTTCCGCCTGGTCTTTCTGCCGCACGAGGACGACCTGCGCGATGCGATCGGCCGCGTGGCGCGCTTCCTCGAGAACTACCGCAAGCGCCACGGCACCTGAGCCGGGCGACCGCGATCATCTGACACGACGCATCTGTCACCACTCACTCACCACGGAACACACTGCATGAAACCGATCAATGTTGGCCTGCTGGGCATCGGTACCGTCGGCGGCGGCACCTTCACCGTTCTGAAGCGCAACGCCGAGGAAATCACCCGTCGCGCTGGTCGTCCGATCTGCATCACCACCGTGGCCGACAAGAACCTGGAGCTCGCGCGCAAGGTCACCGGTGGCGACGCCAAGCTGACCGATGACGCCTTCGCCGTGGTGACCGATCCCGAAATCGACATCGTGGTCGAGCTGATCGGTGGCTACGGCGTGGCCAAGGAACTGGTGCTGAAGGCGATCGAGAACGGCAAGCATGTCGTCACCGCCAACAAGGCGCTGCTGGCCGTGCATGGCAACGAGATCTTCGCCGCGGCGCAGAAGAAGGGCGTGATGGTGGCCTTCGAGGCCGCGGTCGCCGGTGGCATCCCCATCATCAAGGCGCTGCGCGAGGGCCTCACCGCCAATCGCATCGAGTGGCTGGCCGGCATCATCAACGGCACGACCAACTTCATCCTGTCCGAGATGCGCGACAAGGGCCTGCCCTTTGCCGACGTGCTGAAGGAGGCGCAGGCGCTGGGCTACGCAGAAGCCGACCCCACCTTCGACATCGAGGGCGTGGACGCCGCGCACAAGGCGACGATCATGAGCGCGATCGCCTTCGGTATCCCGATGCAGTTCGACAAGGCCTACGTCGAAGGCATCAGCAAGCTTGACGCGGTCGATATCGCCTACGCCGAGCAACTGGGCTACCGCATCAAGCTGCTGGGCATCGCCCGCCGCCGCGAGCAGGGCGTAGAACTGCGCGTGCATCCGACCCTGATCCCGGCCAAGCGCCTGATCGCCAACGTCGAAGGCGCGATGAACGCGGTGCTGGTCCAGGGCGACGCCGTCGGCGCCACGCTCTACTACGGCAAGGGTGCGGGCGCTGAGCCGACCGCGTCGGCCGTCATTGCCGACCTGGTCGACGTTACCCGCCTGCACACTTCCGACCCCGAGCACCGCGTGCCGCACCTCGCCTTCCAGCCTGATCAGGTGCGCGACGTGCCGGTGCTGCCGATCGACGACGTCATCACGTCCTACTACCTGCGCATGCACGTCGAGGACAAGCCGGGCGTGCTGGCCGACATCACCCGCATCCTGGCTGACAGCAGCATCTCCATCGAGGCGCTGATCCAGAAGGAAGCGGCCGAAGGCGAGACGCACACCGACATCATCCTGCTCACCCACCAGACGGTGGAGCGCAACGCCAATGCCGCGATCGCCAAGATCGAGGCGCTGCCGGTGGTGCAGGGCAAGGTGACCAAGCTGCGCATGGAAGGCCTGTAAGCACGGGCTGATCGTGGCAACAAAAGGCCGTGCCCGAGGGTGCGGCCTTTTTTCTGGTGGGAGGCAAGCATGAAGAGCACGGTGGATCAGGTCTTCGTCGGGCGGGTGCGCCTGATGCTGCCCGACGGCGAGTCGAGCGCGATCTTCAAGTCGCCGGTGCAGGGGGCGATTCGGGTGACGCCGACCGGGCTGGAAGGAGACGAGCAGGCGGATCTTCGTCACCACGGCGGCCCGGACAAGGCGCTGCATCACTATCCGGCCGAGCATTACCGCGTGATCGGCGAGCAGTGGCCGCAGTGCGCCGCGATGGTGGGGGCGGGCTTTCTGGGTGAGAACATCAGCACCCGGGGCATGACCGAGAACGAGGTCTGCATCGGCGACGTTTTCCGCATCGGTGACGTGCGTGTGCAGGTCAGCCAGCCGCGCTCGCCCTGCTGGAAGATCGACCGCCGGCTGAAGGTGGACGATGCATCCCGCTTCGTCGAAGCGGCGGGCATCACCGGTTGGTACTACCGCGTGCTGCAGACGGGGACGATCACGGCCGGCGACGAGATCGAACTGGTCGAGCGGCCGAACCCCTGGCTGACGCTCGCTGAATACTGGGACACCGTGATTGCGCATCGGCCCGACCCGGCTGCGCTGAGGCGCATCGCTGCGGCCGAGGGCCTGGCGGCCGACAAGGCGCAGCGCTGGCGCGAACGCGCACAGTGGCTCGAATCGAGCGGAGGCTGAGGCCAGTGCGGCTCGACCCGCCATCGCGATTCCCGACTACACTTGGGGCATCGACGTCAGGTGACGTCGATGCAGGCAAGCCCAGCGGCCGGAATCGACTCTCATGGCATTCAAGCTCATCGTTTTCATCGGCATCCTGATCGCGATCGCCGTGCTCGGCAGCCGTGCCTACAGCGCTGCGGTAGCCCGCTTCGAGGCGCGGCAACCGTGTGTCGGGGACGGGAGTGATGACCTGAGGAATTGACCTCCGGCAGTCCACTCGGGCGCAGAGGAGAACCGCATGTCAGATCACGTCTACAAGCTCGTCGAAGTCGTCGGTTCGTCCCGCGAGGGATCGGACGCGGCCATCCGCAACGCCATCGAAACCGCGGCGAAATCCATCCGCCACATCGACTGGTTCGAGGTCGTCGAGACGCGGGGCCACGTTGTCGATGGCCAGGTCGCGCATTTCCAGGTGACCCTGAAGATCGGTTTCCGTCTCGAAAGCGACTGAGGCCCCTGCGCCGGCCCATTGGGCCGGCGGCCAAGGACGGATTCAGACGCGGGTTGCGCCTGTGATTTCGTGCAGGCGTGAGACGGTTTCGCCGTCCAGTCCGAGTGCGCGGGCGAGCTGGCGCAGGTAGTCCAGTTCGGCCTGCGTATCGAGGTCGATCGCCAGCAGGGAGGCCGCGTACACTTCGGCGGCGACGGCAGGATTCGGCACCTCGGCGACGAGCCCTGCGAGGTCGAGCGGACGCCGGAACTCCTCGGTCAGGAAGCGTTTCTCGTCGGCACTGAGGCCGTCGGCTGCGAGACGGCCGACGATGCGTTCGATCTCGTCCTCGCCGACCTGGCCATCGGCCTTGGCGGCGGAGATCATCGCGCGCAGGATCAGCGCATCGGTTCCCGGCGCGGTCATCGATTCGAATGCCTGCTGCGTTGCGTCGTCGGTCGGTGCGGCAAAGGCGGCCTGTGCGCGCCGCGAATCAGTCCAGTTCTTCAAAGCGGCCATCGCAATGGTTGCGAGCAGCGCCATCCCGGCATTGCTGCCCGTGCCGCGCGATGCTGATGCGCCGCGCTGGCCGCCCAGCACGCTGCCGAGCAGGTCGCCGAGTCCGCCACCAGAGGATGCACGACCGCCACCCAGTGCACCGCCCAGCAGTTCACCCAGGCCGCCGCCGCTCCGTCCGCCGCCGAGCACCGAACCGAGCAGATCGCCCAGCCCGCCCGCGCCACTGCGCCCACCGGCCTGGCCTCCGAGCACGGCCCCCAGCAGGTCACCGATGCCGCCGGCGCCGGCGGCGTGTTCCAGCCGCGAACGGCTTTGCGAGGCCATGCCTTGCTGGAGGATCTGTCCGAGCACATTGCCGAGGTCCATGTCCGTCTCCGTCGCGTGTGAGTGCGATTCATTGTAGCGGCATCCCCCCGGCATGGGGTCGGGCCGAAATCGTGAACTGCGGGCGAAACCCGCGAGATCGGCGTCGAATTCGTTAGAATCCGGCCTTTGCGCCATCGCGCGCGCCGACCACGTTTTGTGAAGGACAGCCCCGTGAAGTACATCTCCACTCGCGGCCACGCCGGCCAGCCTGCCAACCCGGAGTTCTGCGACATCCTGCTGGGCGGTCTGGCGCCGGATGGTGGTCTCTACCTGCCCGAGTCCTATCCACAGGTGACGCGTGCCGAACTGGACGCCTGGCGCGGCCTGTCGTACGCCGAGCTTGCGTTTGCGATCCTGTCGAAGTTCATCACCGACATTCCTCAGGTCGACCTCAAGGCCATCTGCGACAAGACCTATACCGCCGGGGTGTATTGCCACGTGCGCGAGGGTGACAAGGCGAGCGACATCACGCCGGTGCACTGGCTGGAAGAAGGTCGCCTCGGCCTGCTCGAACTGTCCAATGGCCCGACGCTGGCCTTCAAGGACATGGCGATGCAGTTGCTCGGCAACCTGTTCGAGTACGTGCTGGCCAAGCGCGGCGAGACGATCAACATCCTCGGCGCCACCTCGGGCGACACCGGGTCGGCGGCCGAGTACGCGATGCGCGGCAAGCAGGGCGTGCGCGTGTTCATGCTGTCGCCGCACGGCAAGATGAGCGCCTTCCAGCGCGCGCAGATGTATTCGCTGCAGGACGAGAACATCTTCAACATCGCCGTCACCGGCATGTTCGACGATGCGCAGGACATCGTGAAGGCGGTCTCCAACGACCATGCCTTCAAGGCGCAGCACAAGATCGGCGCGGTCAACTCGATCAACTGGGCGCGCGTCGCTGCGCAGATCGTCTATTACTTCAAGGGCTATTTTGCCGCGACCAAGAGCAACGACGAGCAGGTCGCCTTCTGCGTGCCCTCGGGCAACTTCGGCAACATCTGCGCCGGCCACATCGCACGCATGATGGGCCTGCCGGTCGCCAAGCTGATCCTCGCCACCAACGAGAACGACGTGCTCGACGAGTTCTTCCGCTCCGGCGTCTATCGCCCGCGCAAGGCGGCCGAGACCCACGTGACGTCCAGCCCGTCGATGGACATCTCCAAGGCCTCGAACTTCGAGCGTTTCGTATTCGACCTCGTCGGTCGCGACCCGCAGAAGGTCGCCGCGCTGTGGGCTGAAGTGGATGCCGGGCGTGCCTTCGACCTGTCGGCCTCGCCCGAATTCGCCCGCATCGGCGAGTTCGGCTTCGTGTCGGGCGCCAGCAGCCATGCCGACCGCCTGGCGACGATCCGCAAGGTGTTCGAGCAGTACGGCGTGATGATCGACACCCACACCGCCGACGGCGTCAAGGTGGCGTGGGAGCGCGCGGCCGAGGTGCCCGCCGGCGTGCCGGTGCTGGTGCTGGAGACGGCGCTGCCGGTGAAGTTCGCCGAAACCATCGTCGAGGCGCTGGGCCGCGAGCCCGAGCGTCCTGCCGACCTCGAAGGTATCGAGAAGCTGCCGCAGCGTGTCGAGGTGATGGCGCCCGACGTCGATGCGGTGAAGCGCTTCATCACCGCGCGCGTCTGACATCGCGGGTGGCTTCCATGAACGCGGAGCAGACTTCCTTGCTTGATTCAGCAGCCTGAGGCTTGAAATGAAGGCGATCGGAGTCCTTTCCTCCCGTTTTTTCCGACAGGTGCTGCAGCGTCATCTGGTCTTCCTGTCGGAACCACCGCGTTTCTTTTCGAGTATCGCTGATGCCCGCAAGGCGCTCGACGAGTCGGTCGACCTGATCTTTCTCGAGCGTCACCTGGAGGATGGCTCAGGGTTCGATTTCGCAAGGACCGTGCGCCGCGATCCGGGAATGGCCAGTGTTCCCATCCTGCTGGTTGCCACGGAGATCGATCAGGCACTCAGCGCCACGAGTCTCGAGGCCGGGATCACCGAGATTTTCAGCAAGTACGAACTCGAGCGCATGGCGTCTTATGTCCGCGCGTTCATGAACAGCGCGGACGTCGCCTTGCGACTTTCCGGAGTGGCGCTCGTCGTCGAGGACAGCTTGCCCGTGTTGCGCTTCATCCGCGAGGCGCTCGAACCGACGGGTTTGCGGGTCGAGACCTGCACGACGGGGGAGGAAGGCCGGGACAGGTTGGCCGAGCATGATTTCGAGATCGTGCTTGTCGACGTGCTGCTGGGTGGGCAGATGACGGGGCTCAGCTTGGTGCGCCACGTGCGTCAGAACGCTGGAGGGCGTAATGCGCGGGTTCCGATCCTCGCCATGTCTGGCATGGAGGATGCCGCACGCCGGATCGAGCTTTTGCGGCATGGGGCGGACGACTTTCTCGCCAAGCCGATGCTCGCGGAAGAGCTCATCGCGCGGGTGCGCAACATGGTGCGTATCAGGCGCCTGCTGCAGGAAACCGAGGCGCAGCGCGACCATCTGCGCCGTCTTGCGATGACCGATCAGCTGACGGGCCTCTATAACCGGCATTACCTCACCGAAGCGGCTGATCGGTGCATTTCGGAGGCGCGCGAGAAGGGGCTTTCGGCGCACTTGCTCGTCATTGACATCGATCATTTCAAGCACATAAATGACACGCACGGCCACAGCCTTGGTGACAGTGTTCTCGCAGAAACGGCAGCTCGAATACGTGAGGTGACCGGAGCGAATGACATCGTGGCGCGCACGGGGGGTGAGGAGTTCGTCGTGCTCCGTGTCGGCGCAGGCGTGGCCGGCGGGCTGGCCTTGGCCGAGGCTGTGCGGACGCAGGTCGAGCGAAGCCGTCCGGCGGGGCTGTCCGTAACGGTCAGCATCGGTGTGGCGGAGGTCGTGGGTGAGACGAAGCAGCCGTCAAGCTTCGAGTCGATGTTCAAGACGGCCGACACCGCGCTCTACCAGGCGAAGCGCTTCGGCCGCAACCGGGTGGTTTCGCTCAGGGACTAGTGCGGATTGGACGGGCGTTCCGGCGATTGCCGGCGCTATTCCTTCGGTTCCCGGCGGTAGCCCAGTCGGTCAGGAATGTCCGCGTCCGCGCTCGGGCGGAGCGTGAGACCTCGCCACAACAACTCTGGTCGCCGACCAGCGCTGGTCAGCGCGAGAATCTCGTCGTCGGTTGGCGCACGGCCATCTCTTAGCGTCAGTTCGTCGAGAAAACTCGCCAGATCCCGATCGTCGATGCTCGCCGGGCCGCTGTCCGTGTCGAAGTGTGGTCGCCCGAGCGCGTCGATCAACACATCCCCTCGCGGCTCAACCTGCCTGCCGGTGTGCGCCAACGGTCGCTGCCCGGGGTGGAGTCGAACGATCAGCGGCGCGCGCTCGAGCTTGACGAAGACGCGTTGCGGGCCGTTGTTCACCAGCCAGCAACCCTCGTCGTCACAGGCGTAATGGGTGTTGAGGAAGGCGATCAACCCCGGATGGTCGACCGCCTCGTCCTTCAGCCGCCAGTTGCCGCGCGCGTCGAGCGACAACCAGCCGTAGCAGGCGGGAACCTGGGGCCAGGGCGGCAGCGCGTCGGACATCGCTTGACGACGCAGCGCCGCTCAGTCTTCGACGTGGCGCAGCGACAGATCGAGCGCGCGCACGTCCTTGGTCAGGGTGCCGATCGAAATGCGATCGACGCCGGTTTCGGCGATCGCGCGCACGCGCTCTAGATTCACGCCGCCGGAGGCCTCCAGCTCGGCGCGTCCCGCGGTGATGGCGACAGCTTCGCGCATTTCCTCGAGACTCATGTTGTCGAGCAGCACCATCGTCACACCGGCATCGAGCGCTTCGCGCAGTTCATCCAGGTCTTCGACCTCGACTTCGATGAAGACGTTGGACGGTGCGATGGTGCGCGCCTGTTCCACGACTTCGCGAATGCCGCCCGCGGCGATGATGTGGTTTTCCTTGATCAGGATGCCGTCATAGAGGCCGACGCGGTGGTTGGTGCCGCCGCCGACGGCGACCGCGTACTTCTGCGCCAGGCGCAGGCCGGGCAGGGTCTTGCGCGTGTCGACGATCTTCGCGCGGGTGCCGGCGACGGCGTCGACGAAGCGGCGCGTGACGGTGGCCGTGCCCGACAGCAGTTGCAGGAAGTTGAGCGCGGTGCGCTCGGCGGTGAGCAGCACGCGGGCGCGCGCGACGATGTCGCACAGCACGTCGCCGGCCTTGACCGTGTCGCCATCCTTGACGTGCCAATTGACGATGGCGGCTGGGCTGAGCGCGGCGAACGCGGCGTCGAACCAGGCCGCGCCGCAGATCACCGCGTCCTCGCGGGTGATGACGCGACCGCGGGCCTCGGTGTCGGGTGCGATCAGCCGCGCGGTGAGGTCGCCGGTGCCGATGTCTTCGGCGAGGGAGGCCGCGATGTTGCGCTGGATTTCGACACGGAGCTGTTCGGAGAGCATGGTGGTGACCGCTGTGATTCGATGAAAGGCGAAAGTCTAGCACCGCGCTTCGGCCGCTGAGGCCGTGCGAGGGACGTCGATGGGCAATTCGTCGTTTTCCGGATTGGCGCGACCCCGTTGCGACGGCCACAATGCGCAACACATGCACGGCCCGATGCGGCTGTGCGCCCACCTTCTTACAGGCGCCTGGCCGTGAAGCCTCGGGATCTCGTCGAACTCTTCGTCCTCGCGGCCATCTGGGGCGCGTCCTTCCTGCTGATGCGCATCGCTGCGCCGGCCTTAGGCGCGTTTCCACTGATGGCGCTGCGCGTGGGCCTCGCGGCGCTGGTGCTGCTGCCGCTCCTTGCCCTGCAGGGCGGGCTCGGCATCCTGCTGCGGCGCTGGAAGGCGCTGCTGGTGGTGGGTTTCTTCGCATCGGCCTTGCCCTTCGTGTTCTACGGCTACGCGCTGCAGTCGGTCAGCGCAGGATTCGCCTCGATCGTCAATGCGACGACGCCGCTCTTCACCGCGCTCGTGGCCTGGGCGTGGCTCAACGACCGCCTCAGCGGGACCGCACTGGCGGGCATGTTGCTCGGTCTGTGCGGGGTGATCGTGCTGGTGTGGGGGCAGGCGTCGTTCTCGGCGGGCGGCAGCGGCTGGGCGGTGCTGGCCTGCCTCGGTGCCACGCTGTCCTACGGCATAGCCGCGGCGCTGACCAAGCGCCATCTCACCGGCGTGCCACCGATGGCCACGGCGACCGGCAGCCAGTTCTTCGCGATGCTGGTGTTGCTGGCGCCTGCCATCGCGAACTGGCCGGCGCAGCTGCCCGGTGCCGAGGTGTGGCTGGCGGTGGTGGTGCTGGCCGTGGTGTGCACCGGGCTGGCCTACGTCATCTTCTTCCGCCTGATGGCGAGCGTCGGGCCGTCGCGCACGGTGACCGTGACCTTCCTGATCCCCGCGTTCGGCATGTTCTGGGGTGCGGCGGTGCTCGATGAAACGATCAGCCTGCGCATGCTGCTCGGCTGTGGCGTGATCCTCCTTGGCACCGGGCTGGCCACGGGGGCACTGGCCCGCCTGCCGTGGCGAGCCCGTCCATCCCGTTGAACGCCTCGGGTCAGGCCTTGTGGCGGGCCGGTGATGGCTTGCGCCGACTGTCGAGCGCAATGATCGCCCCCGCGCCGGCGATGATCAGGATGCCGGTGAGGGCGGGCAGGTCGGGGATGTGGCCGAAGAGCAGGGCACCGACGAAGGTCGCGATGACCAGCTGCGCATACAGGATCGGCGACAGCACCGAGGCCGGCGCCTCGCGGAAGGCCCGGATCAGCAGGAAATGGCCGATGCCGCCAAACAGACCGAGCGCGACGATCAGCAGGCCATCGACCAGACCGGGCAAGGGGCCGCCCCAGATCCACGGCAGCAGCGCGGTCATCGCCAGCGTGCCGGTGAGCGCGGTGTAGAACAGCATCGTCACCGGGTTCTCCGTGGCCGACAGCTGACGTGTCTGGATCTGGTAGATCGCGTACATGAGTGCCGCGCCGAGCGCGAAGGCGACGCCTTCTGGCGATAGCCCGCTGCCCGGACGGGCGATCAGCAGCACGCCGATGAATCCGCCGATCGAAGCGGCCCAGCGCAGCGCACCGATGCGTTCGCCGAGCAGGGGGCCGGCGAGCACGGTGACCAGGAGCGGTGAGAGGAAGATGATCGCCGTCGTCTCGGCCAGTGGCATGCGGATGAAGGCGGCCATGCCGAGGAAGGTGGTGGCGAGCAGGCACAGGGCGCGCACGATCTGCCGGCGTGGGCGGCTGGTGCTGACCAGCCTCAGGCGCATGCTGGGCGCGAGGAACACCACCATCAGCAGGCAATGCACGGTGTAACGCGCCCAGACCAGCATGGGCACGGGGTAGGTCTTGCCCAGATGGCTGGCGGTGGCGTCGAGCAGCACGAACAGCGTCACCGCCCCGAGCAGCATCAGGATGGCTTTCAGCAGCGGCGCATGCGGTGCCTCGGGCTGCAGCGGCGCGATGCCGCCCCGGATGTCCGCCATTCAGCGCGCACCCAGCGACAGCAGCGGGCGGGCGTCGCGCGGCTTCTCCCGCAGATCGCCCTGTTGCGCCTCGATCAGCCAGCCGTTGAAGACGCCGCGTGCGGCATCGATGGTTTCGCTCGCGCTCAAGCCGATCGGGCCGATGCCTTCACGCGCGAGCCGGTCGGCAGCGGCGCCGTGCAGGTGGACGCCGGCGATCAGAGCCGCTTCGGCCGGCCAACCCTGTGCGAGGAAGCCCACGACGAGGCCGGTGAGCACGTCGCCCATGCCGGCGCTGGCCATGCCCGGGTGGCCGGTGCCGTTGATGAACCAGCGGCCGTCCGGGGTGGCGATGATGGAGCCGCAGCCCTTGAGCACAACGAGGGCGCGCAGGCGCCGGGCGATCTCGAGCGCGGCTTGAAGGCGATCCGCCTGCACCGCGGCGGTCGTGATGCCGAGCAGGCGGCCAGCCTCGGCCGGGTGCGGCGTCAGTATGGTCGGTGCCTGGCGCGCTGCGAGGCGGCCCTGCAAGCCGGGGTCGCGGCCGACGAGGTTCAGCGCGTCGGCGTCGAGTACCAGTGGCAGCTCGCGCGCGAGCGCGGAACTCAGCTCGGCGGCGGAGGAGTCCTCGGTGCCGAGGCCAGGCCCGATCGCCAGCGCGCTCAGGCGTTCCGGCAGGCGTGAGGCCTGGCGCAGCATCAATTCCGGGTGGGCAAAGTCGACCGCCGGACCATTGGGATCGAGCAGGCCGACGTACACCCGCCCGGTGCCCAGCCAGAGCGCAGCCCGTCCTGCGAGGAGAGCCGCGCCGACCATGCCGGCATTGCCGCCCAGGATGGCGGCGTCACCATACAAGCCCTTGTGGCTGTTGCGCGGACGCGGAACGAGTCGCGCGCGGAACAGGGCGGGCGTGACGGCGTGCCCTGCGGCGGGGAGCCAGGCCGGCGGGTCGATGTCGAGGCGCTGGACGTTGATCTCGCCGCAGTAGTCGGGACCGTCGTTGGTCAGCAGTCCAGGCTTGAGTGCGATGAAGGTGGTCGTGTGGCTGGCGCGGAACGTGGCGCCGAGCGGCTGCCCGGTGTCCGCGTCCAGCCCGCTCGGCACGTCGAGCGCCATGCGCGGCGAGGGCTGCGCATTGAGCGTGCGGATCCACTCCGCGTAGCGTCCTTCCACCGGTCGCTTGAGGCCGATGCCGAAGATCGCATCGACCACCAGCGCCCAGCCCTGTGCAGGGGCGGCCGGCAGGTCGGACACCATGTTGCCGCCCGACGCCAGGTAGTCGGCGCAGGCCTTGGCGGCATCGGCGGGCAGCGCGTGCGCGTCGCCGGCGAAAGCGACCTGCACCTCGCGCCCGGCCTGGGCGAGCTGACGCGCCATCACGAAGCCGTCGCCGCCATTGTTGCCGGGACCGCAGGCGATCAGGATCGGGCCGGGGCGGTCCATGATCAGGCGCACTGCGTCCTCGGCCGCCGCCCGGCCGGCGCGTTCCATCAGTGACGGCCGCGCACTGGGGATGAGCTTGCCTTCGATTTCGCGGATGCCGGCGACGGGGTAGATCGGGCGCGATGCACTGTACATGGTGGACTCCGGGGCTGGACCCCGGATTCTACGTCCTGTTCGCGGCGCCGCGCCCGCTTCAGCTCAGCACGAGGGTGCGCCGTTTCTCGTTGCGGATCTCGTGCGTGAGTTCGGCCTTGCCCGACTCATCGACGGTCTCGAGCCGCACGGTGAAGCCCCATAGCCGGGCGACGTGGCGCATGACCTCCTCGGCGCTGTCGCTCAGCGGACGCCGGCGGTATGGTGTGTGGCGCAGGGTCAGCGAGCGGTCGCCACGCAGGTCGACGTTCCACACCTGCACGTTGGGTTCGCGCGCGCCGAGGTTGTACTGGTCGGAGAGGATGTCGCGCACCCGGCGAAAGCCCTCGTCGTTGTGAATCGCTGACACCTTGAGCTTGTCCTCGCGGTCGTCGTCGAGCACGGCGAACATGCGGAACTCGCGCATGACCTTGGGCGACAGGTACTGGGCAATGAAGCTCTCGTCCTTGAAGTTGCGCATCGCGAAGTCGAACGTCTCCAGCCAGTCGCTGCCGGCGATCTCCGGGAACCAGCGCCGATCCTCGTCGTCCGGCTGTTCGCACATGCGGCGGATGTCCTGCCACATCGCGAAGCCGAGGGCGTAGGGGTTGATACCGTTGTACCAGCGGCTGTTGTAGGGTGGCTGGTATACCACGTTGGTGTGCGACTGCAGGAACTCCAGCATGAAGCTGTCGGCCAGCAGGCCCTCGTCGTACAGATGGTTAAGCAGCGTGTAGTGCCAGAACGTGGCCCAGCCCTCGTTCATGACCTGGGTCTGGCGCTGCGGGAAGAAATACTGCGCGATCTTGCGCACGATGCGCACCACCTCCCGCTGCCAGGGCTCGAGCAGGGGCGCGTTCTTCTCGATGAAATAGAGCAGGTTCTCCTCGGGCTCGGGCGGGAAGCGGGCCTCCTCGCGGGTGCCGGTCCTGACCTCGTGCGCAGGCAGCGTGCGCCACAGGTCGTTGACCTGGCCCTGCAGGTATTCCTCGCGCTCCTGCTGGCGCAGCTTTTCCTTGGCGAGCGAGAGCTTGGGGGGGCGCTTGTAGCGGTCCACTCCGAGACTCATCAACGCATGGCAGGAGTCGAGCAGCAGTTCGACGGCTTCCTCGCCATAGCGCTCTTCGCACTGGCCGATGTAGTTCCGCGCGAAGACCAGGTAGTCGATGATGGCGTCGGCGTTGGTCCAGGTACGGAACAGATAGTTGCCCTTGAAGAAGCTGTTGTGGCCGTAGGCCGCGTGGGCGATCACCAGGCCCTGCATCGGCAGCGTGTTCTCCTCCATCAGGTAGGCGATGCAGGGGTTGGAGTTGATGACGATCTCGTACGCCAGGCCCATCTGGCCGCGCCGGTAGCCCTTCTCGGTGGCGAGGAAATGCTTGCCGAAGGACCAGTGGTGGTAATTCACCGGCATGCCGACCGACGCGTAGGCATCCATCATCTGCTCGGCGGTGATGATTTCGACCTGCACCGGATAGGTGTCGAGCCGGTAGTGCGCGGCGACGCGCGCAATCTCGGCGTTGTAGCGGTCGATGCTCTCGGTCGACCACTCGGAGCCGCTCGGCAGGGGCTCGGGCTTGCGTACGGGGGCGCGCTTCATGTGATCGTCTTCTTGAACAGTTCGCGGAACACCGGGTAGATGTCGGCCGGCGACTCGATGCGCTGCATGGCGAAGTTGTCGTGCTCGCCACCGATCTTGGCGTACTCGCGCCACAGGTTCTGCGGCTCGCCGGCGGTGATCTCGATGTAGGCGAAGTACTGGCACCAGGGCAGGATCTCGTTGCCGAGCAACTGCCCGCACACGGGCGAGTCGTTGTCCCAGTTGTCGCCGTCCGAGGCTTGCGCGCCGTAGATGTTCCACTGGCCGTTGGCGTAGCGCTCGCGGAGGATGTCGCGCATCAGCACCAGCGCGCTGGACACCACGGTGCCGCCGGATTCGCGCGAGTGGAAGAATTCGTCCTCGTCCACTTCCTTCGCCACCGTGTGGTGGCGGATGAAGACGACCTCGATGTGCTCGTAGCTGCGCGTCAAGAACAGGTACAGCAGCATGAAGAAGCGCTTGGCGGTCGACTTGCGCTCCTCGTCCATCGAGCCCGACACGTCCATCAGGCAGAACATCACGGCCTGCGTGGTGGGGCGAGGCACCTTGATGCGATTGTTGTAGCGCAGGTCGAAACTGTCGATGAAGGGGATGCGGTCGATCTTGGCGCGCAGCACGCCGATTTCGTCGCGCAGCGCCTGCACTTCCGCGCTGTCCTCGCCGTCGCGGGCGAGGGCGTCGTCGAGCTGCTGCTGCAGTTCGCGCAGCCGGCCGGCGTAGGGCGAACCGAGCGCCAGCCGGCGGCCGAGCGCGCCGCGCATCGAGCGGATGATGTTGATGTTCGCCGGCACGCCGTCGGAGGTGAAGCCGGCGCGTTGCGTCTTGTAGTCGGTGACCTTGGCGAGCTGCGTGCGAACCAGGCGCGGCAGTTCCAGATCCTCGAAGAACAGTTCGAGGAACTCCTCGCGCGAGAGCTGGAACACGAAGTCGTCCTCGTGCTCGCCCTCGTTGCTCGCCTTGCCCTTGCCCGAACCGCCGGCGCCACCACCGAGCGGTCGGTTGATCAGGTCGCCCGAGCTGAACTGGTCGTTGCCCGAGAACACCTGTTCCCAGATGCCGCCCTTGCCGTGATGCAGCGACGGCTCGGACAGGTCGCGCGCCGGTATCGATACCTGTTCGCCATTCTCCAGGTCGCGGATCGAGCGGCCCTGGATGGCCTCGGACACCGCCTTGCGGATCTGCTGCTTGAAGCGACGCATGAAGCGCTGGCGGTTGACCGCGCTCTTGTTCTTGCTGTCGAAGCGTCGATCGATGATGCGGACCATGCCTCCTCCCTCTGGCCGAAGCCGGTGAGGGTGCGCGCCGCGCCGGCCGCACACCCTACGCGAATGGCGTCACGACGACTTGCGCACGCGCAGGTACCATTCGCACAGCAGGCGCACCTGCTTCTCCGTGTAGCCTTTCTCGATCATGCGATCGACGAAGTCCTGGTGCTTCTTCTGCTCGTCGGCGCTGGCCTTGGCGTTGAAGCTGATGACCGGCAGCAGGTCCTCGGTGTTGGAGAACATCTTCTTCTCGATCACCGCGCGAAGCTTCTCGTACGAGGTCCAGCTCGGATTGCGGCCGTCGTGCTTGGCACGGGCGCGCAGCACGAAATTCACCACCTCGTTGCGGAAATCCTTCGGGTTGCTGATGCCGGCGGGCTTCTCGATCTTCTCCAACTCGTCGTTGAGCGCCGCGCGGTCGAGGATCTCGCCGGTGTTGGGATCGCGGAACTCCTGGTCCTGGATCCAGAAGTCGGCGTAGATCACGTAGCGGTCAAAGATGTTCTGCCCGTACTCGGAATAGCTCTCGAGGTAGGCGGTCTGGATCTCCTTGCCGATGAATTCGGCGTAGCGCGGCGCCAGGTATTCCTTGATGTAGCCCATGTAGCGCGCCTCGGTGTCGGCCGGGAACTGCTCGGCCTCGATCTGCTGCTCGAGCACGTACATCAGGTGCACCGGATTGGCGGCCACCTCGCGGTGATCGAAGTTGAACACCTTCGACAGCGTCTTGAAGGCGAAGCGGGTCGACAGGCCGGTCATGCCTTCGTCGACGCCGGCGTAGTCGCGATATTCCTGGTAGCTCTTGGCCTTGGGGTCGGTGTCCTTCAGGTTCTCGCCGTCATACACCCGCATCTTGGAGAGGATGCTGGAATTCTCCGGTTCCTTCAGGCGCGAAAGCACCGAGAACTGCGCCATCATCTTCAGCGTATCGGGTGCGCACGGCGCCTCGGACAGCGAACTGTGGGCGAGCAGCTTCTCGTAGATGCGGATCTCGTCCGACACGCGCAGGCAATACGGCACCTTGACCGTGTAGATGCGGTCGAGGAAGGCTTCGTTGTTCTTGTTGTTCTTGAAGGCGACCCATTCGGACTCGTTCGAGTGCGCCATCACGATGCCGTCGAACGGAATCGCGCCGAAGCCCTCTGTGCCCTTGTAGTTGCCTTCCTGCGTGGCGGTCAGCAAGGGGTGGAGCACCTTGATCGGCGCCTTGAACATCTCGACGAACTCGAGCAAGCCGCGGTTGGCCAGGCACAGCCCGCCGGAGTAGCTGTAGGCGTCGGGGTCGTCCTGCGAGTACTGCTCGAGCTTGCGGATGTCGATCTTGCCGACCAGGGAAGAGATGTCCTGGTTGTTCTCGTCGCCGGGCTCGGTCTTGGCGACCGCGACCTGGCGCAGCACTGAAGGGTTGAGCTTCACCACGCGGAACTTCGTGATGTCGCCACCGAACTCGTGCAGGCGCTTGACCGCCCACGGGCTCATGATGGTGTTGAGGTAGCGGCGGGGAATGCCGAAGTCGTCCTCGAGGATGCGGCCGTCCTCATTGACGTCGAACAGGCCGAGCGGGGATTCATGCACTGGCGAGCCTTTCACCGCGTAGAAAGGCACTTTCTCGATCAGCGACTTGAGCTTCTCTGCCAGCGACGATTTGCCGCCGCCGACCGGTCCGAGCAGGTAAAGGATCTGCTTCTTCTCCTCCAGCCCCTGCGCGGCATGCCGGAAGTAGGACACGATCTTCTCGATCGCTTCCTCCATGCCGTAGAAGTCGCGGAAGGCGGGGTAGAGCCGGATGATCTTGTTGGAGAAGATGCGCGACAGGCGCGGGTCGAGGCGGGTATCGACCAGTTCAGGTTCGCCGATCGCCTGCAGCATGCGCTCGGCGGCCGAGGCATAGGCCATGCGGTCCTTGCGGCACAGTTCGAGGTATTCCTGCAGCGACATTTCCTCTTCGCGTGCTGCCTCGAAGCGGGCCTGATAGGCATTGAAGATGGACATGGCAATCTCCTGTGCAATCGATCCGAGCTACCGTGCAACTGGCATGCAAACCCCGTGCCCATCGACCGTTCGAGGCGAATCGGCGCGGCCGGCCGCATTGGCTCACTCTGTACCATGAGAGGCACGGCGGTGGTGCGAGTTCCATGTGTCGGCGCCCCTTTTTGTTGCGTTTTCGTGTCCGCGGTCACGGCAGAATTCCGCCTCCGAGCGCGGCGCGGACGCTGTGCTAGAATCCCGCTCTTCGTTCACTGCGTTTACGCTGGCGAGGCAGGTGCGCGTCCGGTTCAGGGTGTGCGGCCATGCGGGCGGGAACCGTTTTTATTTGACTTCTCAGGATCGACTCAATGGAGCAGAACCAGGTTAGCCCGAGCGCGCTGGAGCGCCGTATCGACATCGCCGTTACGCTGGCGGACATCGAGAAAGAGGTGGATGCTCGCCTCAAGCGCATCGCGCGCACGGTGAAGATGCCGGGCTTCCGCCCGGGCAAGGTGCCGATGAAGGTCGTCGCCCAGACCCATGGTGGGCAGGCCCGCGGCGAGGCCGTCGGCGCTGCTGTGGAGAAGGCCTTCGGCGAGAAGGTGCGCGAGCAGAACCTGCGCATCGCCGGCTATCCCCGCATCGAGCCGAAGGAAGGCGCTGCCGAAGGTACGCTCGAGTTCACCGCGACCTTCGAGGTCTACCCGGAGATCACCGTCGGTGACCTGGGCGAGCAGAAGATCGAGCGCCCGGCCCTGACCGTCGGCGACGCCGAGGTCGACAAGACCCTCGACGTGCTGCGCAAGCAGCGCACCACCTTCAGCGCCGCCGATCGTGCCGCCGCCGAAGGCGACCGCGTTGTCATCGACTTCACCGGCCGCAAGGATGGCGAAGTGTTCGAGGGCGGCCAGGCCCAGGATTTCCCCTTCGTGATCGGCGCCGGCGCCATGCTGAAGGACTTCGAGACCGCCGTCACCGGCCTCAAGGCGGGCGAAAGCAAGACCTTCGACATGACCTTCCCGGCCGACTATCACGCCCAGCATCTGGCTGGCCAGACGGTCCAGTTCGAGATCGTGGTGAAGACGGTCGAGGCCCCTGTGCTGCCCGAGATCGATGCCGACTTCGCCCGCTCGCTGGGCGTGGCCGACGGCGACGTCGCCAAGCTGCGCGAGGAAGTGAAGGGCAACCTCGAGCGCGAGGTCAAGCGCCGCATCCAGGCCAAGGTCAAGGAGCAGGTGATGGACGCGCTGGTTGCGGTCACGCCCATCGAAGTGCCGAAGGCGCTGGTGCAGGCCGAGTCGCAGCAACTGGCCGAGAACGCCCGCCGCGACCTCGAGATGCGCGGTCTCAAGACCAAGGACATCCCGGTCGACCCGTCGTGGTTCGCCGAGCAGGCCGAGCGCCGCGTCAAGCTGGGCCTGATCATGGCTGAGCTGGTCAAGGCCAACGAACTGCACGCCAAGCCCGAGCAGGTCCGCGCGCTGGTCGAGGACATGGCCCAGAGCTACGAAGATCCTACGGAACTCGTGCGCTGGTACTACGCTCAACCTGAGCGTCTGGCGCAGGCCGAAGCCGTGGTGATCGAAGACAATGTCGTCGCCTGGGTCAGCAGCAAGGCTCAAGCCGCCGACAAGGAAGTGGCTTTCGACGAACTGATGGGCAACGCGGCCTGATGCCGCAAAGGGTCTGACGAATGATGCACGGAACACCCCAGCACAGCAGCGACTGGAACCCGGTCGGTCTCGGCCTGGTTCCGATGGTGGTCGAACAGAGCGGTCGCGGCGAACGCGCCTACGACATCTATTCGCGCCTTCTGAAGGAGCGGGTGGTGTTCCTCGTCGGCCCCGTCAATGACGTGACCGCCAATCTGATCGTCGCGCAGTTGCTGTTCCTCGAGTCCGAGAACCCGGACAAGGACATCTATTTCTACATCAACTCGCCCGGCGGTTCGGTCACCGCCGGCATGGCGATCTACGACACCATGCAGTTCATCAAGCCGAATGTCAGCACGCTGTGCATCGGCCAGGCGGCAAGCATGGGTGCCTTCCTGCTGGCGGCGGGCGAGAAGGGCAAGCGTTTCATTCTGCCCAACTCGCGCGTCATGATTCACCAGCCGCTGGGTGGCTTCCAGGGCCAGGCTTCGGACATCGAGATCCACGCCCGCGAGATCCTTTACCTGCGTTCGCGCCTCAACGACATGCTGTCCAAGCACACGGGCCAGCCGCTCGAGCGCATCGAGAAGGACACCGACCGCGATAACTTCATGTCTGCCGCGGCCGCGGTGGAGTACGGCCTGGTCGACAAAGTGCTGACCAGCCGCGACGACACCTGATTCAGGAGAACCCCGACATGACGGACAAGAAGGCTGGCGGCGACAAGCTGCTGTACTGCTCCTTCTGCGGCAAGAGCCAGCACGAGGTGCGCAAGCTGATCGCCGGCCCTTCGGTCTTCATCTGCGACGAATGCATCGAGCTGTGCAACGACATCATTCGTGACGAGATCGTCGGCGCCGCAGATCCGGAGAGCATAAAGGGCGCGCTGCCGACGCCGCACGAGATCTGCGACATCCTCGACCAGTACGTGATCGGGCAATCGCAGGCCAAGCGCAACCTGGCGGTGGCGGTCTACAACCACTACAAGCGCCTGCGCCACATCGAGGCGAAGCAGGACGACGTCGAGCTCGCCAAGAGCAACATCCTGCTGATCGGCCCCACCGGCTCCGGCAAGACGCTGCTGGCGCAGACGCTGGCACGCCTGCTCAACGTCCCCTTCGTGATGGCCGACGCTACCACGCTGACCGAAGCCGGCTACGTCGGCGAGGACGTCGAGAACATCATCCAGAAGCTGCTGCAGAAGTGCGACTACGACGTCGACAAGGCGCAGCAGGGCATCATCTACATCGACGAGATCGACAAGATCTCGCGCAAGGCCGACAACCCCTCGATCACGCGCGACGTGTCGGGCGAGGGCGTGCAGCAGGCCCTGCTGAAGCTGGTCGAGGGCACGATCGCCTCCATCCCGCCGCAGGGTGGCCGCAAGCATCCGAACCAGGACTTCATCCAGGTCGACACGACCAACGTGCTGTTCATCTGCGGCGGTGCCTTCGACGGTCTCGAGAAGGTCATCCGCAACCGTACCGAGAAGGTCGGCATCGGCTTCGGCGCCGAGGTGAAGAGCAAGGAAGGCAAGAACCTCACCGATACCTTCCGCCAGGTCGAACCCGAGGACCTGATCAAGTTCGGCCTCATTCCCGAGCTGATCGGCCGCCTGCCGGTGGTCGCGACGCTGCAGGAACTCGACGAAGCCGCGCTGATCCAGATCCTGGTCGAGCCGAAGAACGCGCTGGTGAAGCAGTACCAGAAACTGTTCTCGATGGAAGGCGTCGAACTCGAGATCCGTCCGTCGGCGCTGCACGCGGTGGCGCGCAAGGCGATCAAGCGCAAGACCGGCGCGCGCGGTCTGCGTTCCATCCTCGAAGCGGCGCTGCTCGACATCATGTACGACCTGCCCACGCTGAGTGGCGTGGAGAAGGTCGTGGTCGAGGAGAGCACCATCGAGGAAGGCGGCAAGCCGCTGCTGATCTACGCCGAACAGCAGAAGGTGTCGGGCGCCAACTGAGGCGCACAGCCGCTTTCCGCTTCTCTCGCACCCGCCGCTTGAATTTCCAGGTCACGCCCATACATGGGTGTGACCTTTCTCGTAAGGAAAACGAAAATGTCGGGTCCTGCTGACCTCCCCAACGAACAACTGGAAATGCCGCTGTTGCCGCTGCGCGACGTGGTGGTGTTTCCGCACATGGTCATCCCGCTTTTCGTCGGGCGGCCGAAGTCGATCAAGGCGCTCGAAAACGCCATGGAAGCGGGCAAGAGCATCCTGCTCGTCGCCCAGAAGAGTGCGGCCAAGGATGAGCCGGCGATCGAGGATCTGTACTCGATCGGTTGCATCGCCAACATCCTGCAGATGCTGAAGCTGCCCGACGGCACGATCAAGGTGCTGGTCGAAGGCGTGCGCCGTGCGCGCGTCGACTCGGTCGAGGACCTGCGCCAGCTTTTCGTCGCCAAGGTCACGCCGGTGGTGATCGCCGACGTCGATACCAACGAGGTCGAGGCCATGCGCCGCGCGATCATCGCGCAGTTCGACCAGTACGTTAAGCTCAACAAGAAGATCCCGCCGGAGATCCTGACCTCGCTCGCCGGCATCGACGAGGCGGGCCGTCTCGCCGACACCATCGCCGCGCATCTGCCGCTCAAGCTCGAGCAGAAGCAGGACGTGCTGGAGATGTTCGATACCGGCGAACGGCTCGAGAAGCTGCTGACGCAGATCGAGGCCGAACTCGACATCCTGCAGGTCGAGAAGCGCATCCGCGGCCGCGTCAAGCGGCAGATGGAGAAGAGCCAGCGCGAGTACTACCTCAACGAGCAGGTCAAGGCGATCCAGAAGGAACTCGGGGAAGGCGAGGAGGGTGCCGACCTCGAGGAGATGGACAAGAAGATCAAGTCCGCCGGCATGCCCAAGGAGGCGCTCGCCAAGGCCCAGGCCGAGTTCAAGAAGCTGCGCCTGATGTCGCCGATGTCGGCCGAAGCCACCGTGGTGCGCAACTACATCGACACGCTGATCGGCCTGCCGTGGAAGAAGAAGTCGCGTGTCAGCAAGGATCTGGCGGAAGCGGAGAAGATCCTCGACAAGGACCACTACGGCCTCGAGCGCGTCAAGGAACGCATCCTCGAGTACCTTGCCGTGCAGCAGCGCGTGGACAAGGTCAAGGCGCCGATCCTTTGCCTCGTCGGGCCTCCGGGCGTGGGCAAGACCTCACTCGGCCAGTCGATTGCCAAGGCAACGAACCGCAAGTTCATCCGCATGGCGCTGGGTGGTGTGCGCGACGAAGCCGAGATCCGCGGCCACCGCCGCACCTACATCGGCTCGATGCCGGGCAAGATCCTGCAGAACATGAACAAGGTCGGCGTCAAGAACCCGCTGTTCCTGCTTGACGAAGTCGACAAGCTCGGCATGGACTTCCGAGGCGATCCGTCGTCGGCCCTGCTCGAGGTGCTGGATCCGGAACAGAACCACACGTTCCAGGACCACTACGTCGAGGTCGATTTCGACCTGTCGGACGTGATGTTCGTGGCCACGGCCAACACGCTGAACATTCCGGCTGCGCTGCTCGACCGCATGGAGGTGATTCGTCTCTCCGGCTACACCGAGGACGAGAAGGTCAACATCGCCCAGCGTTATCTGCTGCCCAAGCAGATGAAGAACAACGGTCTGAAGCAGGACGAACTGTCGGTGACCGAGGAAGCGCTGCGCGACGTGGTGCGCTACTACACCCGCGAGGCGGGCGTGCGCAGCCTCGAGCGCGAGATATCCAAGATCTGCCGCAAGGTGGTCAAGCAACTGGTGCTCAAGAGCCGCAGCAGCAAGATCATCGTCAATGCGAAGAACCTCGACAAGTTCCTCGGCGTGCGCAAGTACAGCTTTGGCATGGCCGAGAAGCAGAACCAGATCGGCCAGGTCACCGGCCTGGCCTGGACCGAGGTCGGCGGCGAGCTACTGACGGTCGAGGCCGTGCAATTGCCTGGCAAGGGCAAGGTGCTCACGACCGGCAAGCTCGGCGAGGTGATGCAGGAGTCGATCCAGGCGGCGCTGTCGGTGGTGCGCAAGCGTGCGCGCTCGCTGGGCATCGAGGAAGACTTCCACCAGAAGAGCGACATGCACATCCACCTGCCGGAGGGCGCGATCCCGAAGGACGGTCCTTCCGCCGGCATTGCGATCAGCACCGCGCTGGTTTCGGTGCTGACCGGCATCCCGGTGCGCTGCGACGTGGCGATGACCGGCGAGATCACGCTGCGTGGCGAAGTCCTGCCGATCGGCGGCCTCAAGGAGAAGCTGCTTGCGGCCGTGCGCGGGGGCATCCATACCGCGCTGATCCCGGAGGAGAACGTCAAGGACCTCGCCGAGATTCCCGAGAACATCAAGAATGCGCTCGAGATCGTGCCGGTGAAGTGGATCGACCAGGTGCTGGAGCGCGCACTCGAGCGCCGGCCGGAACCGCTGCCCGAGTCCGCCGCGGCGGTCGAGCCGGGCGTGGCTGCGGTGTCGGGCGACGCCGAGAAGTCGGCTTCGGGACAGCGTCCGCACTGAGTGTTGTTGACGGGGTTTGCGCGTAGTCATTCCCGTTCGCAGACAAAGCCGCAATGTGGGAAACCACGTTGCGGCTTTGTCGTTGACACTGCGGAATCGTGCGCGCTATAAAACCCATGAAGTTGGCAAGTGGCCCGCCAACGCCCGAAATCCCGCGCCAGGCGCGGAATGCAGTGAGGTTCGTCCCATCGCAGTGCTCTTTCGGAGGGGTTTAAGTGAACAAATCTGAACTGATCGACGTTATCGCAAAGCAGGCCGAGATCTCGAAGGCGGCAGCAGGGCGAGCCCTGGATGCCACCGTCGCCGGTGTCATGGACGCCCTCAAGAGTGGCGACACCGTGACCCTCGTCGGCTTCGGCTCGTTCTATGTGGGCGAGCGTGCTGCAAGGACGGGTCGAAACCCCCGCACCGGAAAGAACATCAAGATCAAGGCGGCAAAGGTTCCAAAATTCCGCGCTGGTAAAGGCCTCAAAGATGCAGTAAACTGATGGGCTTTTCCGGGCTGCTGCCTTTCCTTGCAGCCCCGGCGCGGGTGCTTAGCTCAGTTGGTAGAGCGTCGCCCTTACAAGGCGAATGTCGGCGGTTCGACCCCGTCAGCACCCACCAGATTTCCCAAAGCCCGGACCTGTCCGGGCTTTGTTTTTGGCGCATCCAAGACAGCTGATTAGCTTCGCGCGGGCGTCGATTGCTGTCAGCCCATCGGGAAGCCCGCCTCGCGCAGCGCCCGTGTGATGCCAAGCAACGCCTCGGTGGCCGTGAGCGGCAGGGATACTCCCGGTTCATGCGCCGTACCGGCCTCGCGCAGGTTGATGCGAATGATCGGCACCCCCAGGTGTTCGCCGAACAGGCGTACGGATGGCACCGCCGTACCGGCGCCGATCTCGATCACCAACAGCCGGTCGACGCGTCGCTGCCAGGCCGCCAGCCGCGTCTGCTGCGCCTGCGCGCGGTGCTCGATCCAGTCCCAGTCACCGAACATCAGGATGTTGGGGCGTGCCAGGCCACCGCAGCCCGGGCAGCTTGGCAGTGCGTTGGTCAGTTCGCAGGCATCGACATCAATCTCGGGCTGGAATCCATTCGCCGACCAGATCCGACCGTCGCAGGCATTCATGCACTGCAGGTGATGGATGGAGCCGTGGCACTCGACGATGCGTTGCGCGTCGAAGCCGCCCTTCTGGAACTGCCCGTCCACGTTGCTGGTGAACACGAAGGCGCCGTCCGGAAGATGGCGTGCGATGTCGAGCAGCATTCCGAAGGCAGGACCCGGCGCAGTGCGTCGATACAGGTCCAGGCGGTGGCCGTAGAAGCCCCAAGCCAAGCGCGGCCGGGCGATGAAGGCCGCCGGATTCGCGATCTCCTGGAAATGCATGCCGGCCTTTCCCAGTGCCGGGTAGGCTCGCCACATCCCTTCGCTGCCGCGGAAATCCGGCAGGCCGGAATCGACGCCGAGGCCTGCGCCGGCAGTGATGAGGAGACCGTCCGCGTCGGCGATGAGGCGGGCGCAATTTTCAAAAGCGTTTGTTACCAAGGAATCTGCTCACCCTTGTAGTCGATGAAATGCGCCCGCCCATTGGCCTCGATGCGGTCGAGCGCGGCCAGCAGGCCACATGCGGCCGCGTTCGGCTCCATGCCCGCATCGCCGACGAAGGGGGCGCTCAAGGGCGAGCGCACCGTGCCGGGCTGCAGCGCGGCGACGACGGTCAGTGGCCGACGCCGTGCGATCTCGATGGCAGCGGTTTGCAGCAACATGTTTAGCGCAGCCTTCGATGCCCGGTAGCCGTACCAGCCGCCCTTGCGATTGTCCTCGATGCTGCCGACGCGCGCCGACAGCTTGGCCCAGATCACGCGCTCACCGGTTGCCAGCAGCGGATGGAGGTGGCGCAGCAGCAAGGCCGGCCCGATCGCGTTGATCGTCATCGCGTGCTGCAGGCGGGCGGCCTGCAGTTCCTCGAGGCGCTTCTCCGGTCCATGGCCGTCGATGGTGAGCGCGCCGGTGGCATCGATCACGAGGTGCAATGGCGCCTGCGCGGCCAGCGAACGGGCGCATTCGGCCAAGGTGGCTTCGTCGTCGAGCTGGAGCGGCGGGTTGCTGCGGCGCGAGAGTTCGATGACCCGGCCGCAACGCGGGTCGGCACGCAGCTGGCGCACGAAGGCCTGGCCTATCGTACCGCTGGCGCCGGCGACCAGCGCCGTATAGCGATCGGGCAGGCTGTTCATGGAGGTTGGAGTAGGGTTCATGCGGCTCTGCTGGCGGGAGGCTCGAGACGTCCGGTTGGCACGTTCATCCGATTGACCATTCTACTGACAGAGGGGCAGACTGCTGCCACTTCCCTTGCCAGATTGACAGTCATGCCGCCCGACGCCAGACCCTTGCCAGAGCTGGTTTCCTTTCTGGAGACCCTGTCCGAACCTCATATCCTGTGCGACCGGGACTATCGCATCATCGCGGCCAATGCCGCTTACCGGCGCTCGTGCGCGCATGGCCGCGACGTGGTCGGCCGGACCTGCTACGACGTGTCGCACCGCTACAGCGTGCCCTGCGACCGCGCCGGCGAGTCCTGCCCGCTCGCGCGCAGCCTGCAGTCCGGGCAGCGTGAGCGCGTGCTGCACCTCCACCACACGCCGCGTGGCGAGGAGTACGTGAATATCGAGCTGTCGCCGGTGCGCGATGCGGATGGCGAGATCGCCTGGTTCATCGAGAAGATGGAACCGATGCAGGTCGCGCGCGGGGTGTCGGACCACCGCGGACTGATCGGGCGCTCGCCGGCCTTCCAGCGCATGCTCGAACTCATCGCCCGCGTGGCGCCGTCGGAGGCGAGCGTGCTGCTCCAAGGCGAATCGGGCACCGGCAAGGAGCTCGTCGCCAGCGCGGTGCACGAGGCGAGCCGTCGGGCCCAGGGTCCGTTCGTCGTGGTCGATTGCTCGGGCTTGCCCGAAACCCTGTTCGAGAGCGAACTGTTCGGCCATGAGCGCGGTGCCTTCACCGGCGCGACCGCACGCAAGCCCGGTCTGGTCGAGGCGGCCAGCGGCGGCACGCTGTTCCTCGACGAGCTGGGCGACATTCCGCTCGGCATGCAGGTCAAGCTGCTGCGCTTGCTGGAAACCGGCACCTACCGCCGGGTGGGCTCAACCGAGCTGCGGCGTGCGGACATCCGCCTGGTGTCGGCGACGCACCGGCCGCTTAAGCGCATGATTGCGGAAGGCAGCTTCCGCCAGGATCTCTACTTCCGCATCAACACCTTCCCGATCACCGTGCCGGCGCTGCGCGAGCGCGAGGGCGACCTGCCTCTGCTGGTGGATTCGCTGCTCGAGCGCGTTGCGCCGCAACGGCGCCTGGCGGTATCGCCCGCGGCGATGCGCCTGCTGGCCGCCCATCCATTCCCGGGCAACGTGCGTGAGCTGCGCAACGTGCTCGAGCGCGCCAGCCTGATGTGCGATGGCGAGACCATCGGCCCGGAGCACCTGCCCGAGGAACTGCTCGGCGCCGAGGGGGAGGCCGCCCTTTCGCGCGCGCCGGCGCTGGCTTCCACCCCCGCCGGCGATGAGCTCGATCTTGACGAGGTCCAGCGCCAGGCCTTGCTGCGTGCGGTGCGCAGTCATCGCGGCAGTCGTCGCGAGCTCGCGCGCCGGCTGGGGATCAGCGAACGCACGCTCTACCGCCGGCTGAAGGCGCTCGGACTCGACGACGATGGCCGCGGCTGAGGTGCGTGGTACCGGTTCGAGCGCGAGATTGCGGCCAGGCGGGCATGCAGGTCTCGCCGCGGGGTGCTGTCGCCGAGCTTGGGCGTATCATGAAATCCATCCCGGTTTGGCATCAGCCTTTCGTTGCGCACGAGGAGAATCAAGATGACTCAGGACGCCCAACAGATCGAACGTGACGTGCAGGCCGCTGTGGAGGCCGAACCCGCGCGGATTGCCGAGCGCGTGCATGCGATCACGCTTGCCGCGCTGACCCGCGGGGTGGTGGATACGCAGGCCCTGCGCGAGGTGACGCAGGCGGTGCTGCGTGGCGCACAGGCTGCCGCGCCGCGTGTCGAGGCCGGGCGCACCGAAGGGCTGAAGGAGGCCGTGCGCGGGCTGGACGAAGCGCTCGCATCCGCCGCGCAGGCCACCCAGCTGGCCATGCAGGAAGCGATCGGCCGCAGCAGCGAGTTCTCGCGCGAAGGCCTCAAGCAGTCGCTCGATCAGTTGTCGCGTCTTGAGGGCGACTTCGTCGCTGCGCTCGGCGATGCGGCAAGGCAGGCCAGCGGCACGGCACAGGCGACCCTGAAGGATCTGGCCGAGCATGCGCGCAGCAGTGGCACGGCGGTGGGCGCGCGGGTGCAGAGCGCCGTGGTCGACCTGGGCCAGGCGATGGGCGATCTGGCGCGGGCGCAGGTGCAGGAAGGCATGCGGGCCTTGAGCGCTCAGGCCGAACTGCTCGCCAGCATGGCGGCCGGCGTGCTGCGCGGCTTTGCCGATCGTCTGCATCCGGATTCCTCCGTGGCGAAGGATCGACGCGACTGATGCTGTGGCAAGCCATCGGCGCTGCACGTGATCTGGCGCGTGCGCACGAGATCGCGACCGTCCTGATTCGTTACGGCTTCAGCGACCTGGTCCGGCGCATCGGGCTGGGCAATGCGCTGGAGAAGGCGGGCAAGGCGCTGCACTGGCATGGCGTCGACGAATGGTTGAGTCTCGGCACGCCCGAGCGTGTGCGCCGTGCGCTGGAAGACCTGGGGCCGACTTTCATCAAGCTCGGCCAGGTGCTGGCGACCCGTGTCGATCTGTTCCCGCCCGAATGGATCGCGGAGTTCGGCAAGCTTCAGGACGCCGCGCCCGCCGCGCCCTTCGAGGTGATTCGCGCGCAGCTGACCGAGGACCTCGGCCAGGCGCCCGAGACCGTGTTCGCCGAGCTGGAGCTGGCGCCGCTGGCCGCCGCTTCGCTGGCTCAGGTGCATCGCGCCCGCCTGGCAGACGGGCGGAGGGTCGTGCTCAAGGTGCGCCGCCCGGGGATTCGTCCGCTGGTCGAAGCCGATCTGCACCTGCTCGCGCGCCTGGCCGACATCGTCGAATCCGAGGCGCTTGACCTGCGCCGCTACCACCTGCGCGAGGTGGTGCGCGAATTCACGCTGTCGCTGCGGCGAGAACTGGATTTTGCCGCCGAGTGCCGCAACGCCGAGCGCATCGCAAGCCATTTCGCCGACCACGCCGAGATCGTGATCCCCGCGATCCACTGGACGTGGAGCGGTGAGCGGCTCAACGTGCAGGACTACGTCGAAGGCATCCCGGGCCGCGATCTTGCCGCGGTCGATGCGGCTGGCCTCGACCGCAGGCTGCTGGCGCGCCGCGGTGCAGCCGCAGTGCTGAAGATGATGCTGGAGGACGGCCTTTTCCATGCCGATCCGCACCAGGGCAACGTCTTCTACCTGCCGGACAATCGCATCGCCTTCATCGACTTCGGCATGATCGGCCGCCTGTCCGAGACCCGGCGCCACGAAGTGGCCGTGATGCTCTATGGCCTGGTCACCGGTGACGCCGAATCGGTCGCCGACGTCCTGCTCGAATGGCGCGAGGGCGAAGAGGCGGCCGACCCGGAGCGCCTGCGGCGTGACATCGACAATTTCGTCGACCAGTACAAGGGCGTGCCGCTCAAGCGGCTCGACCTCGCGGCGATGCTGTCCGACCTGATGACGCTGCTGCGCGAACACGGGCTCAGCCTGCCGCCCGAGCTTTCGCTGCTGGTGAAGGCCTTCATCACGCTCGAGGGCATGGGGCGCCAACTCGACCCGGATTTCGACATCGCCGCCGAGGCCGAGCCGCTGCTGCGAGAGGTGCTGGTGGCGCACCGTGCCCCGGCTGCGGTTGCACGTCGTGGGTTGCGCAGCCTGGGCAATGCGTTCGATGTGCTCGCGAGTCTGCCGCAGGATCTCGGCAGCCTGCTGCGCGCGGGGCGACGCGGCAAGCTGCAGATCCAGGTCGACGTCGTGTCGCTGAAGCACGCTATCGACCAGCTCGATCGTGCCATCAGTCGCATGACCATCGGCATCGTCACCGCTGCGCTCATCATCGGCACCGCAATCGTCATGACGGTTGTGCGTGACCCTGCGCTCGGCGGCTTGCGTACGCTGGGCCTGCTCGGTTTCATCGGCGCAGCGGGCGGGGGGCTGTGGGTCCTGCTGTCGATCTGGCGCAGCCGGCGGCGATAGGACAGCAGGACGCGGCATGAGATTCCTGCGCGCGTGGCTCGAGCCGCGCATCCTTGCGATCGTGCTGGCGCGTCTGGTCGGCGCGCGGCGGCAGAAGCTCTGCATCATGGCAGCCGGCGCGGCCTGGGCGCTGGGCTGGTGGATGGTGGTCGGACTGGTCAGGGGGGAGTGCCGATGAAGGGGCAGGGCTTTGTCCGGCGCCTGGGTTTTGCGCTGCAGGGGCTCCGGCGCACCGTCGCCACCGAGCGCAGCTTTCGCGTTCACCTTTTTGCCGCAGCGGGGGTGCTGGCGGTGCTGCTGATCACCCGTCCGGCGCCGGTGTGGTGGGCTGTGCTGGGCCTCGCCGTGGGCTTCGTGCTGATGGCCGAACTGTTCAACACCGCGCTCGAGACCCTGGCCGACCATCTGCATCCCGAGCACCACCCGGCGGTCGGCGCGGCCAAGGACATCGCCGCGGCCGCTGTGCTCGTGGCCTGCGGCGCGGCCGTTGTCGCCGGGCTGGCATTCGCTGTCGACTGGCTGGCCGGTTGAGGCCGTGACGAAGTGGGGGAAGGGGCGGCGACACTGTTGAGTCTCAGATCCGCAAGTGTCTGATCGGCAAGTTGACGGGCTGGGGCGGCGCTTCTACAATGCGGCCTCTTTCGCGGAAGGGCGGTTAGCTCAGCGGTAGAGCACTGCCTTCACACGGCAGGGGTCACTGGTTCGATCCCAGTACCGCCCACCAGTAAAATCAAGCACTTACTGGCCCTTCCCGAAAGCTGTACGGAAACCATACGGAAAACGGTTTTCGAAAAAGGGCGATTAACTCAGCGGTAGAGTGCCACCTTCACACGGTGGAAGTCACTGGTTCGATCCCAGTATCGCCCACCAGAACACATGAGAAAGCCGGCTATCGAGCCGGCTTTTTTGCGTCTATCGCCAGCCGATAGCCTCGAGCGTGTCAGTGGCGGTCTCGGGGTTGCCGATCAGGTGCGCGGCCAGAACAGCGGCGCCGTGGTCGGGGAATCGGGCCGTCCAGTATCTTTGTGAGGTATCACCTGCTGCGAGGCTTGCAGCGGCGTTCAGGCGCTTTTGCGCAGTGCCGTGGGGCAAGCGGTCATTGGCACGCGCGCAGCGGGCGCAGAGGCCGATTAGCACGCCGATGTCGTGTATCTCGCCAGGGTGCAGCGTGGCGGCGGGGGCGGGCATTCGGCAGCAGGCGCAGCAGCGCATCACGGAACCATGTCGTCAGGACTGAGGATGCCTCGCGCCTCGAGGATGCGGCGCAGTTTGCGCAAGGCTTCACGCTCGATTTGCGCGATGCGGGCGCGGCTCAAGGGCTTGGTGCCTTCCTCGGCCGCGAGTGCTGCGGCAATCTCGTCATGGTTTGCCACGGCAAAAAATCCGGGTTCGGCGTGGCGCGCGATCTCGGTCATCCGCGCGAACTGCACCTCATCAATCGGGATCTCGAGGCTCATCGTCAGGCTTCCAGGTGCCGCGCTCGATCAGTTCAGCGGCGATCTGTTGAACGCGGGGCCAGTGGTGCGTCAGCAGTGCGCGCGCACGACGTTGGGCGAAACCGATAGGCGGCGGGTTGAATGCGACCGCCAGATAGGCGCGGGCGTCTTGTCCGTCCCTGTCCTCGCTCCACAGCGCGCCAGGCCACGGCAGGCCAGCGGCGAGGATCTCGGCTTGACGACCTGCGGCGGCCATCGTCGCCAGGTCTAGCGCGGCCTGCTGCGGCGGCATTTTCCGCGCGTGCGCAAGCATGGCGACTAGGCCGGCAGCGCGGTCTGTATCGGGCGGGTGATGTATTGCGGGTGTGCCGATGGTGTCGAGGTCTGCGGCGGGCGACATGGCGAATCCGCCGACCGTCTCGCGGCCGGTGCCTTCGATGCGGATCGAGTGACACGGCAGGCCAAGCGCCAGGGCAATCGCCGCATGGCCGGCCTCGTGGATGGCGACCGTCTCGCGGGTGCGCGGCAGCTTCGGATGCGTCCCGAGCGGATAAACGCGGCCTAAATCACGCGGCTGGGGTTCAGGGTTCATCGTTCGTCTCAGTGGGGGTGGCGGACCTTGCAGCGGGGGCTCATTCCCGCGTCCGGTGATCCGCCTTGCGCGCTGTTTCGCCGTCAGCCGCGCCCGGTGCCTACCGCTAGGCTTCCACACCACTCCGCAGGGTGTCAGGGTCGCCAGGCGCCAATCTCGTCTTCCAGCAAAGCGCAGTCGGGCGATTCTTGCGGTACGCCGTCGCATGCCAGCACATCGTCAGCCAGGACGTTTTCAGCGACGAAACCCTCGATCTCAAGGTTTTGCAGGTGTCGCTGCGCCGGGTGCGGCGACTGGTCGCCAGCCAGGCGGGCAAAGGCGTTGTATTCAGCCAGCACCAGCGCGATACGCTTCAGCTCGTCACGCAGTGCGTCGCGGCGTCGCGACCAGTACGCACGGTGGGCATCGTGGGCGGCCTGCAATGCGTCCTGTAGCGCACGCTCCGACTTCTCGCAGTCGCGGCGCAGCGGCGTGACTTGCGCGGCGTTGCGGGCCTCTCTCGCCGTATGCAGCGCCTCGAGGTTCTTGCGGTGCGCGGCCTCGGTTTTCGTCAATTGCTTGGCGGCAGCCTGGTAGCGGTCGGCGGCGGACTTCTCGAGCATCACACGCCCCCACGGATCAAGGTCCGCGCGACCAGCACGGCGCCGGTATCGCAGCGGGCGCGCATCACCGCGCCGTCATAGGCGAACTCGTCTTGCCACGGCTCCACCAGAATCGGGTTGCTGGCGCCTCGCAGCTTCAGGACGCCGACGGTCGGGGCGACCTCGGGAGCGGGCAGCAGATACCAGCGCCCGGTCGTCAGTCGCCCGGTGGCGGTGACGGTGATTTGCAGGCCGGATTCGTGAATCAGCTTGCGCGCGGCCAGTTCGAGGTCGGCAGCGACGACAAGGTGCGCGGCGGGCAAGTCGGCTTGATTGCCACCCATCAGCGTCATTGTGCGCAGGGCGGCCATTGCCGCGCCCAGGCTAGTCGCATCGAACGCGCTTGCAACGATGTTGCCGTGGTCGGCGTGGAACACGAGCTCGCCGTCATCCAGTGTCGGATTGGCTTCGAGCACGGCATAGACTTCGCGCGCCTCGGTGCGTGCGCCAGCCGTGCCAAGTTGCGCAGCAGCGTCCGCAAGCATACCGACATCATCATTGACGATCAGCGCCCGCGATGCGCGCAGGTAGCGCGCGAAGGTCCGTAGCTGCGCCTCAGTCCCGTTGCCGACGATCACGCGGCCTTGGGTGATCTCGCCTTGCTCGCCCACTTCAGCCATCTCGCTGTCGATGTCCGTCGTGCAGATGGCAGTGGGCTTGAAGTCCCGGCATTCGATCTCGGCGCAGAAGGCGCGATGTTCGGCAACAGCGCTGAAGCGGCGATTGGCAAGGGTCGTGCCAGCGGCGGCCAGCATTGCGGCAAAGTCAGACGATTGCATGCCGCGCGCCATCACCGTCCGGTCGTTCTCGTGGGGTTGCTGCGGGCGGATGGCAAGGCCGGCGGCGTAGGCCATGCGCGAAAGCGGCGCGGTGTTCAGTTCATCGGCCAGGGGGTGCGGGGTCGAGTTCGGTACGCCAAAGGCGGCGGCGATGGCGTCGGGGCCGGCGGCGAGGATGTCGCGGGGGTTGTGGTTCAGCATGGCTTGGTCTCCGATTGGGTACGGTCCCATGCTGCCGAGTTTCTGCTGATGCTGTGGGCCTATTGCATCAGTGTTGCGTCATCGGATCAGGTCGAACAGATTGCGCGCCGTCGTGGGTATGCGCTGGCCGGTGTCAAACGCTCGCCGGAGCGCCTCGTCAATCGGGGCAAGGGGTGTGTATGGGTCACGCACCGCAAGCGGCCCGACGCGGCTCTCGTAACGCCGGATGGCAGACTCCAGACGCAGGGCGCACCGCCACGGGCCATCGTCACGCTCGAGCAGGGCGGCGGCGTCCCGTAATGCCTGGTTGCGCTCGCGCAGGCGGCTTGCCCGGTCGAGGCCGAAGGCGTGCTCGAGGTCGTCGCCTGCCAGGTGTCGGCGCAGGCCGTCAGCGATCCATGCCACGACCTCGGGCGAGGTGTCGCCATCGGCAGCGCGGCGGGCGAGTTCGGTTGTCATGCTGGCTCGTCCATCCACGCCGGAAGGTTCAGGGCGCGGTCTGGAAAGCCCATGCCGCGCGTAAGTACGTCCCAGAGATGCGCGGAGAGTTCAGCGGCGAACCAGTTGAACTGGTCCGGGGTGGGTTCGATGCCTGAATCCGTGAGGATCTTCAACAGCGCAGTGCGCTCGAACAACAGTTGCGGTAGCACGCCGAACACGACCGCATCAATCGGATTGGCGGCGGCCTGGTGTGCGGGCGGGCTGGTGGCCTCTTGGCGCAACATACCGGCGCGCACCTTTCGATGAACGTGGGCAACTGCCATCATCGGTTCAAGGTTTCGGCGGCGCCAATCCTCTGCGGATTCAACGCTATCGGTCGGCATCCCTCGTGCGACCAGCTTTGACACTTGCCCTTTGCTCAGTCCGAGCGCTTCACATAGTTCAACTTGTTTCATTGGATTTAAGTTTCCTAATTGAAAACGGCTATGACTAGAGATACGGGGCGGTGCGATGGACCCTCCCTTTCCCTTTGCCACCAAGGACCCGGCCACTCACCGCGCCGTCCTCAGCGCGTCCTGCATCGCCGTGTTGAAGTGGCCGGCGAACTTGGCTTGCACAATCTCTGCGGTCAGCTTCGGCAGGTCGATAACCTTCTGGTAGTCCGCACCTCGAACAAAGAGGAACACGGGTTCCAGCTTTGCGCCGCTCGCCGTGTTGGTGCGCCGCCAGATACCGGGGGCGAGGTGTTCGATGCGCTTGGGTGCGCCATTGACCGGACGCACGAAGACGGTGATGGTTTGCGCCCGCTTGCCCTTGCCCGAATGAACGCGCATTGCGGACTTGAGCGCGCCTAGCACTTCGCGCACCTGGTTGCGGTTGGGGTTGCCGTTGCGGTCCAGCTTCATGCCGGCAGCCGGTATGGCACGCCATCCGCCAGGCAGTGCGCCGATAGACTGCATCGCCAGCTCCATTGGCTTGAATCCGCGCGCGCCTCCGCTGAAGTGCTCCTTCAGGTAGTCGGCAGGCGAGGCGCGACCGTTGCCCTGGTCCTTGATGCCGACAGTGACTTCGGGCTTTGCCTTGGTGGCGACCGTGGAGAAGGGCGAGCGCATGACAAACGAGGTCGGGCTGGCGAACACGCTGCCCATCGTGTTCGTGAGTCCTTGGCGCACATCGCGGCCGGTTGCTGTCAGTGCTCTTGCAGTGGCAAACGGGACTTGCTTGCGGGCGAGGTCGTCGAGTTGCTTGGTGACTTCCTTGATGTTGTCGCTTACGTCGATGCGGATCATGGGTTCAGCTCCTTTGGTTTCGCTCGGTGAGTGCGCGGGTCCTTGCTGGGCCTCAGTTCATCGCGGGCCGTCGCAACCGCGTGTTTCGACAGGTTTTCGGACTCTCTAGGGTGGTGGTGTGATGCAATCTGATTTGCATAATCGAATGTCTCCATCGTGATCACTCCATCGGAATCGCAGCGAGCGCGGCGCGGTGCTCACTCAGCACGCGATGCAGATCGACAGCTTCCTGATACGTGCGCTCGGTCTCGTGGTCGGGGAACTGCACCAGCCAGCGGCGCGAGGTCCGCAGGCTTTGTGCAGCGAGTGCCGCGCGGATTGCGGCGGGGGTCGGGGTCTTGCGTTTCATTCGTGAGGCTCCAGAAGTGCGCCAGGCCACTGCGCGAGCATTTCGTTTGCGGTGGCGCCTTGAATGCACCAGACGGGGAAGGGGGCGCGGTTCGGTAGCGTGACGATCCAGCAATGCACCCGTCCCGTTTCCCGCAGTTCCCGTTTCTTCCCGCCCCCTAAAGGGGGCGCGGGAATTTCGGGAAAATCCGGCGCTCCTGTTTTTCCCGTTTTCGGGAATTTCGGGAAAGGATCTAGGGCACCCATACCCAGCCCTCCTGGTGCTGAAGGTTCCCTTTGCTCACCAGCGTGGTGATGGCCGATTGCGCGCGCTCTCTGCGCCGCTTGGGATCGCACGGCAGGCGTGATGCTGCGGCGGTGATGGCGGCCTCCAGTTCGATGCAGGGGCGGCCAGGTGGGGCGGATGCCTGCCCGAAGGTGCGCGCGTCCTTCAGTGCTGCGCTGATGGCGTCATAGGCAAGGCGCTGATTCCCTCCGCCTGGTAGGGCTGCGCGTCGGATGCCATCGGCCTGCCGTTCCTCGGGGGCGATCACGCACGAGGTGATGGCCTC
>NZ_NOIH01000009.1 GCF_002245655.1 Thauera propionica
CAGCCGCTGAAAGCGGGAAATTGAATATTTCAGGGCCGACTATTGAGATCGACAGACCGCAGAGCTCCTTTGACGCAGACCTTAAGGATATTCACATGACCAACCACTGTGGGGGTGGGCATGCCTGGGTTCTGCCGCTTGCGTCGCGGTTGGTGGGTGATTTTTCGACCGTCTACGACGGCTTGGCCGGGGAAGTCCTTTCGGCCGGTTTTATGCTGGATAACCGCAAGACGGCATTGTTCCGCGAGGAGTCGTGGGAGGAGCTGGCGCGGCTCATTCTGGGCGAAAGCAATGCCGAGCCGATGCTGCGCAGCGTATTCACCGATGCGTTCTATTCCCGGATCGGCTTGGAAGAGGCGGTGGGCAGGTTGGTGCCGGAATTGCGCAGGCATGCGGGCCTTCCGAATCCGGTCTTGTCGTTCGTTTTCGGAAACCGCACTCGACGCTACATCGCCTTGATACCATTTGCGACCCTTCATCAGATACCGGTGGTGCACGTGCCGTATCTGGATCATGACGTTTTCGACTTTCTATTTTCACTTGACCCTTCGATGATGGAGGGCGGTCGCCTGCATGACGAGACCATCCGCCGCGCCTATCCGGAATACGCTGACATCCCCTATGAGGACAAGCGCGTCAAGGCGGTGATGTCGGCAACTGACCATGCTTACTACCGCGCGGCGCGGCGGGCATTCTTTTCTTACCTTCGGCAGGCGCCGGCGGCAGCGACGGCCTCGCTGCGGAAAACCCAATTGTATGCGCGGACCGGTGCCGATCTGCTGACATCGCGGAGTCAGGCGACGTGGTATATGCGGCCAGCACTGCAGACCATCGAACTGGAGCGTCTGCGGCTGGGCTGCTAAGTAGGTGCGGAGGATGCCGTGCCCGTGGCGAGACCGTAGCGCCTGCATTGCCGATAGACGTAGGGCGCGGTGTTCCCCGGCGGTGCCCCTGCCGGCTCGCTGAACTGCTTGCTGGCCGGATGCACGCAGCGCGCGTGGGAGAAAGGCAGGAGCGTAAGTTCCTCCGTGACCGTGAAGCCTTGGGGGTTGGCGTCGAGTTGTAACGTCCGGCTGGCGTCGTGCCCGGGTAGGGGGGTACGTTTCAGATTCGCGCCGCGACCCAGGCGCCCGCCGAGGAAGCGCCAGTCGATGGCGGCCACGATGCGCCTGCGGAGGGATGCAGGGGGCGAGGGGGCAACCAGATGGGCCTGTCCGTGCAGGCGGAGGGTGAAGCCGCTTGCGGTGGCTTCGAGCACCGGATCTGGGTAGCGATCGATGACACACAGCCGGGTGTCCTCGCGCAGGAGTGGCGTTGGGCCGGCCAGGGCCGGGGTGGATTGAAGCTGCGAGAGCGGCCCGCGGTAGCCTGGGGTCATGACGGCCGGGCTGCTGCCAACCCGGAGGTGGTAAATCCGCCCGCCGCTGTATCGCAGATCCGCGGTGCAGCCGGCGGGGGCTTGCGGCGGTTGGCCGGTGGTGCTGAGTAGGATCACGTTGCCGGCTTCATCCCGCCAGCTCGCGAGCCCGGCTTGCTCGTCGTGGAACAGCCCGCTGCGATTGGCTCGCCACTGCAGTGCCTGCAGGCCCGGGGCGAGCGGGTAGCGCGCCTGTACCTCGCGCGCTGCGCGAAGGATTGCGGCAGCCCAGGCGTTGTAGATGGAAAGGTGCATGTAGTCGTCCCAGTGCCGGGGGCCTTGGTTGGGGCCCCAGGGGTCGAGCCACAGAAAGCCGTCGGAGCGCACTTGGCGATGCAGGCGTCGTGCCAGCGCGTCGGCGGGGCCGTGCTCGGGGACGTCGAGCAGGATCAGCGCAGCGATGAGGCAGGCGTCGCCAAACAGCGCATGGGTGCTGCGGCCAAAACCGCCTGCATAACCGGCATCGTCCCAACAATGAACCAGCCAGTCGAAGAGCCGCCGCGTCTGCGCAGCAAGTTCATCATCGGCACAGAATCGCAGGGCGAGCGCACCAAGAAACAGGGCTTTGTGGTGATAGGCGAGCGGCGTGCAGATTGCCTTGCCGGGGTTCGCAGGGTAGTCAATAAACCCGCCCTTGTGGGTCGTCCAGCGCCGGATCATGCTGGCCAGTGCTCTGGCGAGGCGGGGACGTTGCGCGGGCGTGGCCTCGAGCAGCGTGCAGGTGGCAGCGAGAAGCGTCCAGTTGTTTGACGGATAGTGCTTGCGAAGTTGGCAGCGCTTGATCCCGCTCTGGATCATGGCAGCTTGCGAGCTGTCGAACTGGTCTCCGAACAGGATGGCCATCAGGTGCAGGGTGAGGCGGTTGAACGGAAGGTGGCCGATCTGGCTGATCGGTGTGCCCAGCCAGGCTGCGAGGGCAGCATCGCGTTTGCACGCCTGACCCTGGTTGGGGGAACATAGCGCGAGCGCTGCGCAGGTCTGCCCATAGTGGTCGGGCGGCGTCGCCTTGCCGGTGTGCGCATCGACAAGGCCGAGTTTGGGGTGGACCCATTCGGCGATTGCTGTAGTCAGGCCGTCCAGCAATTGATCAAGCGCAGGTGATGTCTGAGCGGGCATGGTGTGTTCGTGTTCTTGTCGAATTGACGGCGACGTTAGCCATGATTGATGAAAGGCGAGAAAAATGGGAATCCGATCGAAGTCTATCTGCTTGGCTGTGATGACGGCCTGCCTGCTGCCTGGCGTAGCAATCGGACAGAGCGGGCTGGAGGCGATGGGCTGTGGAACCCTGCAGAAGCAGCCGGGTGGTTACGGGCCTCATGACTATCGGGTAGACAAGGACAAGCTGCCGGTGGTGGAGAAATACCACTTCGATGTGGGCGTCGAGACTTTCACCAGGCAGAAGACCGGGCCTTTCGGTGGTGATCTCAGCTACACGTTGAGGGCTTTCCCGAATCACCACCGCGCGTTGATGGCGATGGTGAACCTCGGGATCAAGGAAAAGGCTAGCCAGCCGCGTGGCGCAAGTTACACGGTTGCCTGTTTTCTTCAAAGAGCCGAAACCTACCAACCTGAAGACGGCATGGTGAAGGTGATCTATGGGCTGTACCACCTTAAACATGGGCGTCCCAGTGAGGCGGTGAAGAAGCTCGAGGAGGCACGAAAGATTGCTGGCGATGACGCCAATGTGCATTACAACCTCGGGCTGGCCTACATGGACCTGAAGCAGCATGACAAGGCGTTGGAGAGTGCGCATGCCGCCTATGCCCGTGGCTTTCCGCTCCCGGGGCTGAAGGACCGTCTGCGCAGGGCCGGCGCTTGGAGAGAGTTGCCACAGTAGGCCGCCCCGTTTCGCGGCTGCGCCTGCAGGGCCCGTCCCATTTCAGTGAGGCGGACTGAGTCGCAGCACTGGCCTTCGCGCAGACAGGCTGAGGTGCAGATAAGGACGGCGGTCCAGTGCGCTGAGTTGCAGGCGGCCACATTTTAGAAAACTTGCCGTGGCAACCTTCCTTATGCCGAGTCGTCGATGCGCGGCGAGCGAGGCTGGGTTGAACGCCGAGATGCGCGACAGACTCCAGCGCACCCCCTCTGAAGCCAAGTGCGTGTTGGCGGCCTCCCACAGGCGGGAGAAGGTGCGGCCGATGCGAAAGTCGGGTTCGACGTAGACGTCGTAGTCCCATGCACAGCGGGACGGATCGGCAAGGACGTATCGGCAGCGCACTTCGTCTTCTTCGTATGCACCGTGGGCAAGCCAGAGGAATCCGGAAAAACGTCCGTTGGTTTCGGCCACGAAGCAGGTGCTGCCGTTGGCAAACCGGTTGGCGATGACCTCGGCCGGTCGCGGAAAGCTCGCCACGACAGGATCCCCAGGGCTGACGAGGCGGACGGTGCTCTTTGCGGACGTGCGGTTGCCAGGTGTGGAGGTTTCGGGAACGGGTTGTGCGACGAAGTGGTACCTGATGAAGGTGATGTGGCCGCGGCTGGCGGCGGAGAGTGCCTTGGCTGCGAGGTAGTAAAGCCCTTCGCGAACGCCGAACTGGTTGAATACGCTTTTCAGACGGGCGGCTAACATGGGTGGGTCACGAGGCAGTGTCGGCGGCAGGCGGAATGCCAGCCTGTTTATGCAGGTTGAGCGGATGCTGGCCATATAATACGCGCGCTTCCTGGCCGCGCATCGGGCTGTACTGGCTGGACGAAACTCAACGCAAGATCACAGGAGACTGTTTTGGATATCAAGAAGGAAGTGCTGGCCGTCATCGATGAGGTGCTCAGCCTTGGTGGGCGTGCACATTCGTTTGACCTGGATACGCCCTTGCTCGGAGCGGTTCCCGAGCTTGACTCGATGGCGGTGGTCGGCTTGATCAACCTGATCGAGGAGCGCTTCGGGTTCGTTGTTGAAGACGATGAGATCGACGGATCGTCGTTCGCGACCGTGGGTACCTTGGTGGAGTTTGTGGAAGGCAAGCTCGCCTGAGCATGACGGACGTGGTCCGCGAGGCCTTCTTTCTGGAAGCCGGGGGGGGTGGGCGCTTTTGCGTACATACACATCACGCCTCGGCGCGCGCCGGCAATGTGCTTTTGGTGCCGCCGTTTGCAGAAGAGCTGAACAAGTCACGGCGCATGATGGCGCTGGCTGCCCAGGCTTTTGCCGAGCGTGGTTGGCGTGTGCTGCAGCACGACCTGCTCGGCTGTGGTGACAGCGCGGGCGATTTTGGTGATGCCAGCTGGGCGGCTTGGCTGGACGATGTCGATCGAGCATGTGCCTGGCTGGAACAGGACGACGATGCGCCGACAGTGATCTGGAGTCTGCGCGCCGGTAGCCTGCTCGCCGCGGACTGGATGAAGAAGGCCGGTAGAGCGTTGCCTTGGTTGGCATGGCAGCCCGTGAGCAACGGGAAGCAGCATCTGCAGCAGTTCTTGCGCCTGAAGGGCGTCAGCGAAATGCTGGCTGAGGCGGATGCGAAGGCAACGATGTCTGCATTGCGACAGGCTTTGGCCGAGCGGCAGGTGGTCGAGGTTGCGGGGTATGCAATTGCGCCGGAGTTGGTCGATGGCCTGGAGTCGTCGGTTCTGGACATTGCGCCAGGTCATGCCGCGCCGATCTGCATGTTCGAGCTGGTAGGCCAGGCGGAACCCGAGTGTTCCCCCGCTTTGCGCCTGCTCGTGGATCGATTGCGCAAGCAGGGGGGCACGGTGGAGGCGCGGGCCCTTCAGGGGCCTGCCTTCTGGCAGACCCAGGAGATCGAGACGTCTCCGACGCTCATCGAGGCATCGTGCGAGGTGCTGGAAGGGTGGCGCCGTGCACACTGAGCGAGCCGTAAGTTTCGACTGCGAGGGCGAACGGCTGATCGGTGTCGTGACCCAGCCCGCGGCGAGTGAACGGCCCGCCAGGATCGGTGTGGTGATCGTGGTGGGGGGGCCTCAGTATCGCGTTGGCAGTCACCGCCAGTTCGTACTTCTGGCGCGATTCCTTGCCGATAACGGCGTGCCGTGCATGCGCTTCGATTACCGCGGAATGGGCGACGCGACTGGCGCCGCGCGGGACTTCGAGGGTGTGACGCTGGATCTCGAGGCGGCCATCGATGCATTCGTGCGCGAGGTGCCCGGCGTGGCCAAGGTCGTGCTGTGGGGCCTGTGTGACGGCGCGAGCGCGATCTGTTTTGGCCTTGGACGCGACGCGCGCGTGGGCGGCGCGGTACTGCTGAATCCCTGGGTGCGCACCGCTTCCGGTGAGGCACGGACGATGCTCAAGCACTATTACCTGCGCCGGCTTTTTGACCGGCAGTTCTGGCTCAAGCTGCTGCGGGGCGGGGTCAGCATTCGCAGGGCCTTGGGTGGCGTGACATCTGCGGTTGGACAGGCGGCGGGCGCGGACGGGCAGGCGTCCGGCGCCGGCCAGCAGGCGAGCGTGCCTGAGCGGATGATCAAGGGGCTGCAGTCGTGCAGCGTGCCGATTGCCGTCTTTCTGAGTGGACGGGATTACGTGGCACGGGAGTTCGAGCAGTGCGTGGCCGCCGACCGCAACTGGTCGGCGCTGATCCGCTCAGAGCGTTGCGTACTGCGGCACTTCGACGATGCTGATCACACGTTTTCAAGTTCGGAGCATCGACATGCGATCGAGTTGGCGACGCTCGAGTGGCTAAACCGGATCGCGGCACATACCGGTTAGCGACCACCATTCGCAATGACGGTCTGAACCTGCTCGATCGCTTTGGTTTGTGCGCTTCGGAGCAGGTCGTGGTCCTCTTCCTGAAACCGTTCGAGCACGATCGAGCGTGCCGAGCTTCCTGCGCGATCCGTCTTGCGTACGCCGACGCGGATGCGCGAGATTGCACCACCATTCCCCAACGCTGAGAAAACTGAACGCAATCCCTTGTGTCCCCCGTCACTCCCACTGTGCTTCGAGCGCACGTCGCCCAGGTTGAGGTCGGCATCGTCATGAACAAGGGCGATGCGGTTGGGGTGCACGCCAAATCGTTGCAGGGTGCGGGCAACGAAAGGGCCGCACAAGTTCGTCAGTGTTGACGGCTTGAACAGGATGACTTCGTGATCGTTGAGCTTCGCGTGACTCAGCATCCCTTCGTTGGTCATCTGCCACTGTGCTGATAGCCGCTCGGCAAGGTGGTCGAGTACGGCGAAACCGATGTTGTGCGGAGTGCCGGTGTAGGCTTCGCCGTGGTTTCCCATGCCCACGATGAGCCATCCCGGGTGGACTGATTCGCTCGAGTGCGCTGGTGATCCGATGCCGGGGGAAGCTATGTCGGGGCCTGTCGTGATGCCGGATGCGACTACCGATGCGGTCGCCACGTTCGCGCCATGGGCCGGCTTGTCCAGTTCCGGACAGGCATCGCAGAAGCGGTTAAAGCCGCAGTCCCGACGCCAACAGAGAACCTGACGGCGGCGGGCGAGCAGGAGTCGAAAGAGATGGTCGGCGTGATTCGATGCCTTCAACAGGACCAGATCACCCTCGCGTAATTCGCGCTGCAGGAAACGGTGGGCGTCCTCGAGTTCCGTGAAGCCGACCAGGGAGTGATCGTCTTCACTTTGTCTTGCCTTCAGCGCTCGCAAGGCATGAGGCCCGACGAAGACGACGAGGTCGGCGACGTCCATGGCCAGCCGCGCCGCTTTGGGGTAGAGCTTGGATGCGGAAAGCGAATAGTCGGAGATGGTCCCGATGATCGCGACCTTGCGCTTTGCTCTGGCGTCCCGCAGGTACTCGAGCGTTATGGGGAACGACCAGTACGGAGCCTTGTAGTCGTCGCGGATGAAGGTGACCCCGTCGGATTCGCTGACAATCTGCATCCGTCCCGGTGTCGTCGTCGCGTCTCCGAGCGCAGCCAGGCACGTCTCGATGGGGGCGCCTGCAGCGATGCCGATGCCAATGGCAGCGAGAACGGGCACCACCAGGTGTTTGCCGTGTATGGCGGTAGCGCACCGGTATTGCACGCCTTGGTACTCGATGACGAGCGTCAAGGGGTCGGGCCAGGAAGACGTTGCTTCAATGAGCCGGATGTCCGCCTGCGGTGCGCTGCCAAACCAGAGGCATCTTGCGCGGGTCCGGGCCCCGATCGATTGCACGAGAGGGTCGTCGATATTTAGGACGGCGACGCCGTTCTCGGGCAGGGCCAGGATCATCGCCGCCTTTTCGTCCGCAATTGCCTCGATCGACTCGAAACTCTTCACGTGCTCCCGCTGCACTACGGTCAGTGCCCCAATCTTCGGCTGTACCAGCTCGGTCTTGCAGGCAATGTCGCCGGGCAGCAGGGTTGCGATCTCTATGACAGAGAAATGGTCCCGGCCCCGTGTGTTGAGGATGACCATTCCGACTTCAGGAAGGTAGTTGAGCGACGCATGATTGCAACTGACCGGGCCGAGACGGCGCAGGATGGCCACGGCCAGGTCCTTCGTTGTGGTTTTTCCGGCTGAGCCGGTGATGCCAACGAAAACCGTATCCTTGAGTCGTCGCCGCTTGAGGCGTGCCAACGCAAGGACGCAACGATCATGCACCCTGATGCTGCGCCATTCCACGGCGCGTCGCAGGTTATCCAGCAGGCTGACAGCGGCACCTCTCATGACGAATTCCTCACGTCCGAACTTCAAAGTGAAAAAAGCTACATGGTGCTGACGCAAAACGGCTCGCTTTGCAGGGGCACTCCAGGGAGCGCTGGGCCTGCGAGGCGATATCACTGCGGCTACGACTGCTGGGCTTGCTCAGGCTACGTGGCGGGGAGTTATGTCGGCAACGCGAGTCCATGACGGCATGACTCATCCCGCGGAGGTCGTCTAGTTCTTCATCATGTCCGCTGGCGTGCGGGGCGGCCAACACTGAAGTACTGCCAGCCGTCTTCTTCCAGACGGTTCGGGCTGTAGAGGTTGCGTCCGTCCACAATGACCTTGCCCTTGAGCAGGTTCGCCATTTCCTCGAAATCCGGTGCCCGGAACTGCTGCCATTCCGTGCAGATTGCCAGTGCATCGGCGCCTTCCAGCGCGCTGTACTTGTTGCCGCACAGTGCGAGATCAGGCCGGTCGCCGTAGATGCGCCGGGTCTCGTCCATTGCCACCGGATCGAAGGCCTGTACCTTGGCGCCGGCGCCCCACAGCGCCTCGATGAGCACGCGGCTGGGGGCCTCGCGCATGTCGTCGGTATTGGGCTTGAAGGCCAGGCCCCAGACGGCGATCGTCTTGCCTGCGAGCTTGTCGGCGCCGCCGAAGTGGCGGGCCAGTTTGGCGAAGAGGGTGGTCTTCTGGCGATTGTTGACCGCTTCGACGGCCTTGAGCAGCGGGGCCTCGTAGCCGATCTGGTCGGCGGTGCGACCCAGAGCCTGGACGTCCTTGGGGAAGCAGGACCCACCGTAGCCGCAGCCGGGGTAGATGAAGTGGTAACCGATACGCGGATCGGCACCGATACCCTTGCGCACTTCCTCGATGTCCGCGCCCACGATCTCGGCCATGTTGGCGAGCTCGTTCATGAAGCTGATCTTGGTGGCGAGCATGGCGTTAGCGGCGTACTTCGTGAGCTCGGCACTCTTCACGTCCATGAACATGGTGCGTTCGTGGTTGCGGTTGAAAGGCTCGTAGAGCTCTCGCATCCGCTCTTGCGCCTTGGCCGAGCGGGTGCCGATGATGATGCGGTCGGGCTTCAGGAAGTCACCGACGGCGGCACCTTCCTTGAGGAATTCGGGGTTGGAAACGACATCGAAGGCGATCTGCTCGCCGCGCTCTGCAAGGATCTGTTCGACTTTGGCCTGGACCTTGTCTGCGGTTCCGACCGGGACTGTGGACTTGTTGACGATGACGCGGTAGCTCGGCATGTGGCGGGCGATGCTCTCGGCCACTGCGAGCACGTACTGGAGGTCGGCCGAGCCGTCTTCGTCGGGCGGTGTACCGACGGCAATGAACTGCACCTCGGCATGTTTGACCGCATCTTCCACATCGGTGGTGAAGCGCAACCGGCCCTCGGCGACGTTGCGCTCGACGATGGGCTGCAGGCCCGGCTCCCAGATCGGTATGACCCCGGCTTTGAGCTTGTCGATCTTGCGCTGGTCGATGTCTATGCAGACGACTGTGTGGCCGACTTCTGCCAGGCACGCGCCAGTGACGAGACCGACGTAGCCGGTACCGAAGATGGTGAGTTTCATGAGTGGCTCGCTGTTGTGTTAATTATGGCGTCGATCTTGACGAGGCATAGATGTAATGTCAAAAGCCTAGCCCCCAAGGATGACGCTTTCAACGGCAGGGGCGGCGGTTCGCGGGGGGCGGGTGAGTTGTGGATCGCTCTCAGTTAGGTAGGCAGCTGTTGTTGTCGAGGAGCCGTGCAAGCATCACCTCGCCCAACTCTGCCGTGTAGTGCGCAGGCTCCCAAAACCACCGTATGTGCTTGTTCAGAATCTCCGGGCCAGGTGGCTCCTCGTCCAGATCGAGCCCTTGCGTGTTGAAGTTCTTGAACGGCACGCCCGAAGTCGTCGCTATTTCTTCAATTTTGCTGACCCACTGCGCGTAGGTGTCGCCCAATCCCGATTCGGCGATGATTCGGTGGTAGTCGGCGTGGTAAGGATTGATGAAGAGCGTGACGGATAACTCGTGCTGCCGCGCCCAGTCTAAAAAATTGCGCAGGGCGTCAAAGCTTTCCGAGCTCTGCTGGCCGCGAGGTAGGAGGCCGAGCGTAGGCTTGGATAGGCGGGTGCGCAGCTCCGCGTTTTTCTGTGCAAAGAGAACGTGCTGTCCTTCGCTCCGAATAATGGCCTGATAGTCACGCCCGGGATTGAAACCGTCGGCTCTACGGTCCGACGTGAGGGGGACCTGCTGCTGGATCACGGTTTCGAGCGAGTCAGTCAGGGTTGTGAGTGAGAACAGTGCGCCGAGTTTGTCCCGGGCCTGCAGTTGAATGAGTTGCCAGGCGGGAACATCCTCGCTGCGGATGTGAAGGCGCCCGGCGTAGCTCCGTGCCAGCGCGGGCCAGTTGGGCGCGTGGGCCGGCGCGTCTTCGTCCTCCAGAAAATCCAGGAAGTCAACCGCGAGCAGGACGTGTTTGCCGCCGCCGGCCATTAGGGCGTGCTTTGCGTACTGCGTCTGCATGTAGAAGCTGGCGCCGGGGATACCAGTGTTGAAGACCGGTTTGTAGTCATCAGGCCAACAGGGGCTTTGCGGGTTGAGACCGAGTTCGGGGCGTGAGTTGCCGGCGATGACTGTGGCCGGGCGTGCAGCGGTGGCCATGTAGGGCTTGGCAACTCGCACGCGTTCAGCGGCGGCGGGCTTTATGGCGTTGAAGCCTTGGGTGCGGGGGGTACCGAACAGGCCGTAGGGGTCGATGAGGTAATTGAGGCAGGCAACTGCAGCGCACACCAGGGCAAAGCTGAGCGCCAACCAGAGCAGGAAGCGACGCGAGGCGGTGGGGCTGTCCATGGCGGGTTCAGAACTGGAAGTAGAGGAATTCGGAGATGCGCGTCATGGCGAGCACGGCGATTGAGGCGAGCAGACCGATGCCAATGGCCCAGCTGATGCTTTCGTGCCAAGCGAGTTTGTCCGTGAGTTGCTTGCCTGGCTGGAGTTCGTCTTCGTCGCGACCTCGATGCAGATGAAGGCCGGGCTGGGAGTAGCGCATGATCTGCTGCGTGTTGGGCATGATGAGAGCGATTGGCAGCAGCGCGGCGATCCACAGCCAAGTGAAGACGAACTGCGAGCCGCCGCCGAGGTAGGTGTTGAAGCCGAAGCTGGCGAGTACGGGCCACACCGCATCTAGTCGTGCGGCGATGGCGTTGGGCAGTGCGATGCCGTTGAGGCCGGCCATGCCCTGCAGCACGGCGACGGCAGTGTCGAAGCTGCCTGCGCGGAAGAATACCCAGCCGATGACGACGGCGACGAAGGTGACGAGCCACGACAGGGCCTTGGCAAGCGGTGCTGGAAGCAACCCCTGCGGGCAGAGGCGTGCGGTGGTGTGCCGCCAGGCGTGGTTGATGCACAGATACAGGCCGTGCAGCGCGCCCCAGGCGACGAAGGCCCAGCCCGCGCCGTGCCACAGGCCGCCGAGCAGCATGGTGAGCATGAGGTTGCGGTAGCGCATGAGCCGCCCTGCGCGGTTGCCGCCGAGCGCTATGTAGAGGTAGTCGCGTAGGAATGCCGACAGCGTCATGTGCCAGCGCCGCCAGAATTCGATGATGTTGGTGGCCTTGTAGGGCGAGTGGAAGTTGACCGGCAGGACAATGCCGAACATGCGCGCGGCCCCGATTGCCATGTCGGAGTAACCGGAGAAGTCGAAGTAGAGCTGAAGCGTGTAGGCGAGCGCGCCACCCCAGGCTTCGAAGAAGCTAAGCGTGCTACCCGCGGCGGCGGCATTGAAGACCGGAGTGGCGTACTGGGCGACGCCGTCGGCGAGGACGGTCTTCTTGAAAAGCCCGAGGGCGAAGATGCTGAGGCCGATGGCCATGTTCTGCGCCCGCGGCATGAGCGCACCGGGCTTCATGAACTGCGGCAGTATGTCGCGGTGATGGACGATGGGGCCGGCGATGAGCTGTGGGAAAAAGGTGACGAAGAGCGCGTAGTGGGCGAACCGGTATTCGCGCGCTTGGCCTTGGTATGCGTCGACGAGGTAGGCGATCTGCTGGAAGGTGAAGAAGGAGATTGCTAGCGGCAGGATGATGGTGTCGAGGTGGAGGTTGGTGCCTGCGATGGCGTTGAGGCTGTTGACGGTGAAGTTGGCGTACTTGAAGTAGCCGAGCAGGGCGAGGTTGAAGGCGACACCAGCCGTCAGCCAGGCTTTGCCAACATGCCGAAGGCCTTGGCGGTGCGCGAGTTCGAGCAGGCTACCGAGGCCGAAGTTAACGAGCATCGAAAAGAGCAGCAGCAGCAGATAAACCGGCCGCCACCACGCGTAAAAGAACAGCGAAGCCAGCACCAGCCAGACAATCGCTGGCTCATGACCTCGCCGCGCTACCCAGAAGTAGCCTGCGAGCGTAATCGGCAGGAACAGGAAAAGAAATTCGTACGAGTTGAAGAGCATTGGCTGTCACGCGTCGCGGAGCGCCTAGGGTGGCACGTGATAATGACCGATGAAAAGTGCATTGTCAGCAGGTCAAAGGGCGTGCCCGCATGGTGCATTGCTTGGTTGCATGGCTGCGCTCGCGGATGGGCACCTGGGTGTCGAGGTTTCTTACACCGTTCCGGGTCTTGAGCGTCCTGCTCGCGATGCGCGTATTCCAGGTCATTGATCCAGAAACGGTTCAGCTGCGCTCATCAAGCAAGAACGGTTCTTGCTTAGAGCGATGCAAATGTGTTTTTGCAACTGCAGTGCGTTTGCAGGCTGCTTAGCGGATCAGGAGAGGAAATGGAGCAACGTACGCAGACCAAGCTGCGCCGGGTGGTGGATTTGTGCGTCCGGGCCGTTGCGCGCGGGTCCATGCCGTTGTCGAGGGCTGCCCGGACCATGGAGGCTGCAGGTGCGTCTTTCGAGGTGGTGTGCCGGGTGCTGCTGCCGTTCAAGGACGGTGTTTCAAAGAATGTGAGGATCGATGGAGTCTGACCCGATTGCCCCGTAGACTGGCTGCTTATTCAGGACAGGGGGAAGGCGGAGCATGGGGGCGCATTCGGGAAGCTTGAAGGGCAGCGCGCTGACACCGACGGGCTGGGGATTGCTGGCGCTGTGTGGTTTGACGGGCTTGGTGGTGTTTGCCCTGCGTCACCCCTTCGGCGTGGTCGCCGGGTGTGTGATCGCGATCGGCTTTGTTGCCCTGATGAGCGCACGCCGCGACGCCTGGCTGTTCTGTGTGCCGGCGCTGGCGCCCGTGGTCGATCTGGCCGGCTGGTCAGGCGCCATTCACCTGACCGAGAGCGATGCGCTGGTGATGAGCGCGCTGCTGGTGGGCAGTGTGCAGTCGATGGCCCCCGTGCGTCTGTCGCGAGCCGATATTAAGGGCGGGCGGCCCTGGCGGTTCGGCCCGCTTCAGCTCGGCGTGGTCGCATTGCTGGGTCTGAGCTTTCTCGTGTCGACGCAGTGGTCTGCGGTGGCCGAGGCGGCGGGCGATGCAGCGCTATGGATGGGGTACGGCACCGCCTTGAACGGGCCGCGCCTCGCCAAGGGTTTTCTCTGGGCCGTGTTGTTGCTGCCGCTGCTGGCGCAGGCCTTGCGCGACCGACCGCAGACGGCGACGCAGACGCTGGTGTTCGGGTTGGTGGCAGGAGCTGTGTTGGTTTCACTGGCTGCGGTGTGGGAGCGCTGGGCGTTCACCGGCGTGTCGGACTTCGCGAGCGATTACCGCACTACGGCACTGTTCTGGGAGATGAACGTGGGCGGCGCCACGCTGGACGGCTGGCTGGCGTTGACGGTGCCCGTGGCCTTGTGGTGGGTGCTGGGTGAGCGTGATGCACGCCGGCTGGCGATCGGGGCGGGGTTGCTTGCTGTGCTGGCCTACGCGAGCTTCACGACCTTCTCCCGCGGGCTGTACCTGGGCTTGGCAGTGGGGGTTGTGGTACTGCTGCTCGCGATGCTGCGGCGTGGGGCATGGCGGGTGTCGCTTCCGGCGGTGCTTGTGTGGGCCGGGTTTGCGGCGGCGTGCATCTGGCTGCTCGGCGGGGTGTTCCAGGCCGGCGGTTTTCGTGGGTTGGCGGCCATGCTGGGCCTTGCGCTGGCAGTCTTCGGGGTGGCTCCGGTGTTCGCGCTGGCGTCGGGCCGTGCGCTGGGGGCTGCGCTGCTGCTTGCACTGACGGGGACTGTTGCGAGCGCGATCGCCATCGTCCTTGTGCCGAAAGGGGTGTACCTCGCCTATGCATTCAATGCGGTGGCGCTGGGCTGGGCTTTGTTCGCGCATCTTCCGGCACGGCTTGAGCGTGTGGCGGTCGGTCTGGTGCTGGGCCTGCTCGGGTGGCTGGCGGCGAACGCGGTGCTGGTGAGCCACCACTGGGCCGAATCAGGCGGATTGTTGCCGGCCCTGCTGTGCACGCTCTTCGTCCTCTTGCCGCTTGCGTGGGTGCGCCTGCAGCCCGCGCGCTGTTGGCGGCCGACGGTGCATGGTTGGGTGCTGGTTTCGCTCTGCCTGGGCGCGATGGCCCTGACTGTGGTGAGCCTCAACACCTACTACGCGGCCCAGCGCATGGAGCGTGCCGCTGCCGATCTGGAAGGCCGCTTTGCACACTGGTCCTATGCCGCATCGCTGCCGTCTGCGCAGGGGGCACAGTGGCTGGGCGTGGGTGTGGGGCAGTTTGCCGAGGCGTATTTCTGGCACGCACCGCAGGAGGTGTTCCCGGGGTCGCACACCCTGGGTTTCGACGCGGGGAATCCCTATCTGAAGCTGGGGGCACCGCGTCACGTGCTGGGCTTTGGTGAGCTGTACCGGGTTTCTCAGCGCGTGTCGCCGGGCCTGGCTGCGCCCCTGCAGCTGGCGGTGCGCCTGCGCGCTCCCGAGCAGGATGCCCGGCTGGCGGTGGAGGTGTGCCGCAAGCACCTGTTGTACGACGGGGGGTGCACGACAGTTGGTATCCGGGTGCCGCAGGGGAGCGCCTGGAACACCTACCAGTTGATGTTGCCCCCGGGGCGTCTCGGCGTGCCGGCTGCGGGCTTTCCACGGCCGACGGTGTTCTCGATTGCCAACAACAGCCGCGCCTTGCTCGAGGTGGACGAGCTGAGCCTGATCGATGCGCGTGGGCGTGAGCTGCTGGGCAACGGACACTTCGAGCAGGGGGCGGATTACTGGTTCTTCTCCAGCGATCGTCATCACTTGCCCTGGCATGCCAAGAACCTGTGGCTCCACTTTTTTGTGGAGCAGGGGTGGCTGGGACTGGTCGCGTTCTCTCTGTTGTGCGTGGCCGCGACGTCGCGCCTGACGCTGGGGCGCGCGTCAGCGCACCCCTTGGCCCCGCCCTTGCTTGCCGGCCTGACCGCCTTCTTCATCGTCGGCGCCTTCGACAGCCTGGTGGACGCGCCGCGCCTGGCGATGCTCGCGTATCTGCTGATGTTCGCGGCGCTGGGGCTGCAGGGCGGGGGTGCGGCGGCACGGGCGCCTTAGCACTCGGCGCCCGACGTCTTCCGGCGACTCCGGATTGGCTCGAGCGCTCGACGCGCGGTGGCTGCTCAGATGAGTACTTCGGTGACCGCCGGATGCCCCAAAAACCTTTGCGGACTGGCCGTGGCGCCATAGGCGCCCGACTGGTAGATGACCACCAGATCGCCCGGCCCGGCCGCGGCTAGGTTCATGCGGTCGGCCAGCAGGTCGAGCGGTGTGCATAGCGGGCCAACGACGGAGACGGTTTCCTGCTCGGTTGCGTCCATGCGGTTGCCGATGGCCGCGGGGTAGTTCTTGCGGATGACCTGGCCGAAGTTGCCCGAGGCGGACAGGTGGTGATGCAGGCCGCCGTCGGTGACGAGGTAGGTGTGGCCGCGCGAGACCTTCTTGTCCAGCACCTTGGCGACGTATAGCCCCGCTTCGCCCACGAAGTAGCGGCCGAGCTCGATGACGATCTCGGCTTGCGGCAGGGCAGTTTTCGCCTGCGCCACGATGTCGGCGAGGTTGGCACCGATCGGGGCGAGATCTAGCGGCTGTTCGCCCGGGAAGTAGGGGATGCCGAAGCCGCCGCCAAGGTTGAGGAACCTGACCGGCGACGGCGCGTGCTCGGCCAGCCGGCAGGCGAGCGCGAAGCTCTTCTGCTGGGCCTCGACGATGGCTTCGGGCTTGAGGTTCTGCGAGCCGGCGAAGAGGTGGAAGCCTTCGAAGGCGAGCCCGGCGCGGCCGATCGCGGCGAGCAACTCGGGGACCTGTTCGGCGTCGACGCCGAACTGCTTGGGCCCGCCGCCCATCTTCATGCCCGAGGACTTCAGTTCGAAGTCTGGATTCACGCGTACCGCGACGCGCGCCGGCAGGCCGAGCGCCTGCTGGGCGGCGGCGAGGATGGGCAACTCGCGGAAGGATTCGACGTTGACCAGGATGCCTGCGGCCACGGCCTGGTGCAGCTCGGCGTCGGTCTTGCCGGGGCCCGCGAAGCTGATCTCCTGCGGATCGGCGCCGGCGTCCAGCGCCACCATCAGCTCGCCCGCGGACGCCACGTCGATGCCGTCGACCAGTGTCGCCATGTGGCACACCAGTGCCGGCATGGGGTTGGCCTTCATCGCATAGTGCAGCTTGACCTCGGCCGGCAGGGCGGCGCGCAACTGCGCTACGCGGGCGCTGAGCAGACTGCGGTCGTAGGCGTAGAAGGGCGTGCGTCCCACACGTGCGGCAATGCGGCTGATGGGCTGGTCGTTGATGAGCAGGTCGCCTCCGGCGCTGCGAAACTGGTTCATCGGCGTGTGGTCGGGCAGCTTGCGGGTTTCGGTCATTTCGAGTCTCGATTCGGCAGGGCTTTGCGCAGCGTGTGATCGGCTGTTTCGTCGGTGGTGATGAGGGGCACTGACGTGCGTCAGGCCGTCTCGTGTTCCCGCATCCAGAACTCCATCATCATCAGGATCCACACCATTTCGCCGTAGTAGCCGGGGTGGGCCGGCAGGTGCGTCTTCAGGAGTTCGTCGATGAACTGCGGGCGGACGATGCCGCGGTTGCGGAAGCTGCCCAGGGCATCGGTTGCAAGCGCCTTCAGCCCCGTGTGCTGGCAGGCCCAGACACCGAAGGGCAGGCCGAAGCCGTGCTTCTTCTTGGCGATGATCTCGTCGGGCAGGAAGCCGCGCAGGGCTTCCTTGAAGAACCAGCGCAGTGTCAGGCGCTTTAGCTTCCATTCCGGCGGCAGCGTGAGCGAGAAGTCGGTGAGTTCGTCGCTGAGCAGCGGGAAGGCCACATCCACGCCGGCCAACTGGGTGGTGCCGACGACCTTGGGCAGGTCGTTGTCGGCCAATGTGTACTTCCAGTCGTAGTTGAGCATGCGGTTAATGTGGGCGCTGGCATTGGTGGCCTGCCACACCTCGCGCTGCGCGCGGTAGGGGCGGTCGGTGTCGACACGCGCGATGAAGTCGGGCGCGAAGACGGTGTCCATACCCAACTGGATCAGCATGTTGTACATGTGGATGCGGTCCGGCATGGGCACGCGGGCCTGCTCGACGTAGCTGACACCTTTCTTGAGCAGCGGGATGCGGCCCATGCCGGGCAGGGCCAGCGTGGGCTCGAGCAGGCCACGGCGCAGCAGGCCGGGCACGCCGTCGTACCAGCCGAAGATGCGCTGCTTGGCGTAGCGGGTGTTGCCGCCGAACAGTTCGTCGCCGCCGTCGCCGGCGAGCATGCGCTCGATGCCATCCTCGCGCGCGCGCGTGGCGCAGATCCAGCCGGGCAGGGCCGACGAGTTGCCGAAAGGCTGGTCGTAGTGGGTGGCGACCTGCGGAATGCCTGCCACGAGGTCGTCGGGAGTGACGTAATACTCGCGGTGGTCCGCGCCGAAGCGCTTGGCGGCGATGCGGGCGTACTCCATCTCGTCATAGCCACTGGCATCGAAACCGATGGAGTAGGCGCGCGCAGGCTGGCCGACCACCTTGCACAGCATGCCGGTGACAGTGGAACTGTCCGTGCCGCCCGACAGGAAGCAACCCACGCTGGCGCCCTCGGCCTCGCGGCGTACGTCGTCCTCGATGATCTGGAGGAAGCGTGCTTTGGATTCCTCCAGGCTCGGGGTGTTGTCTTCCTCGAAGACCGCTTGCCACCAGCGCCGGCATTCGGCCTTGCCATCCTGCCACTTGAGCAGGTGGCCCTGGGGAAGCCGGAAGACGCCTTCGAAGATGGTCGTCGGCGCCGGGATCATGTGGAAAAATAGGTATTCGAATACCGCCTGCGACGAGATCTTCCGCGGGACGCCGGGGAGCGTGTCGGCGCGGTCGGAGAAATGCAGTCGTCCCTCGTGTTCGGCATAGCAGATGGGCCAGGTGCCGAAGCGGTCGGTGGCGAGCAATGCCTGGCTGCCATCCCGGGCGATCAGGATGACGCTGAAGCGGCCGGCGGCTTGCTGTACAGCGGCGTCTCCGTGGGTGCGGAAGGCCTGCGCCCAGGCCGCGGCGGCGCCGCGCTGCTCTTTGAGTTGCTGCAGGGCGGCGTTCTTGAAGCGGGGGGAGCCAAGCGCAAGGCAGACGCTGCCGTCATCCTGGAAGACCGTTACATCCGTCCGGTAACCGATGGCACCTTGGGGAAACTGCAGACGCGCCAGGTTTTCGGGAAAGATCCGGCTGGTGTCGGTGACTGCGTCCGACGCGTGAAGAACACCACAGAACCGCTCGAGCACACTGAACTCCGTTGGCCGCGAAGGCTGGAAAGTTTCGAATCGACGGGATGATGCCGCATGAAGGCGGGATTGTCAGTGCCGAGTGCGATCCGGATATGACAGAAGTGCGGGTTACCCGTGGCTGTGCAGCGTCCCGACCGCCTCCTGCACTCAGAAGTCGTTCTGCAACGCGCCGGGCAACCAGTTTGACGACGGGGTGAGCGGACGGGTGCCGATCGGCAGTGCGAACTCCGCTTCGGGCACGAGCGAGACGCCGCGTGCGCTACCGGCCGGCGTGGTGAGGTGACGCAGCAGCTCGGCGCCGCTCGGGCGAAAGTCGAGTGTGTCGGGTGCTAGCAGACCGCCAGGGGGAAGGGGCACGTTGCCGCGGAAATCACCGCTCGCCGCGAGCGTGAAGGCACCGATGCCCGCTGTGATGTTGTTGATGCCAAGCACCTCGACGTTGCCGGGCAACTTGTCGCTGAAGGTGCGCAGGAACCAGGTGCCGGTCAGGCGATCACTGAGCAGGGTGTTGTGTGACAGGTAGAGCGCGCTGTCGGGCCAGGCCTTGCCTTCTGCACCGTAGGCAATCACCACGGGGTTCTGGGTGCCGGCACTCTGGCCGATGATGTTGCCGATGAGGAAGGCCAGACCGCCGTTGGGCAGGTCGATCTCGTAGGAGGCTTCGCCGCCCGGACCGTCGAGGAGCAGGTTGTAGCGGATGTCGTTGTAGCGCGCGCGCGATTTGACCAAGTGGCCGTGGTAACCCTGATGGAGGCGGCTGCCGCTGATCTCGAAGCGGGCGATGCGGCCGACGTACAGCAGGTGCGGCAGCGGCTGTGTCTGCCGAGGCGCCTGAGCGAAAAGGCTGTCGCGGATGATGAGCTCCGCGTCCTCGAAGTTGGCAGTCAGGATGCCTGTTTGGTTGTCGACGAAGTGACTGTCTCGCACCTCGAGGCGGCCCCGCTCGAAGCGGATGCCCGCGCCGTTGCCGTCACTGGCGCGGGCGCCGTGGAACGCGATGTTCTCGATCTGGATGTCGCCGTTGCGGATTACCCAGATGGCCTTGCCCTCCGCGTTCTTGCCGTCGGCAATCAGCACCGGACGCTCCCCGATACCCCGGATGAGCAGGCGTTTTTGGTTCCACACCGTGACATCGCCCCGGTACTCGCCGGGCAGGATCTCGACGATGTCGCCGTCCCGTGCGGCCTTCGCCGCATCAGCGATGCGCGTGAAGGCTTCGCCCGGACCGACGCGGATGACGGCTGCAGCCAGATCCGATGGCAGGATGCAGGCGGCTATGAGCAGTGCCGTATGGAGAAGTGCCGCATGCGCGCGTCGGCAGCGCCGCGCAGCAATCGGGCGAGGGGGCTGCAGGGCCCCTTCACATCCGCGAGACATGAGCACCGCCGAGCTTGGTCAAACCTCGCTCGACAGCGTCTTGCGGTCGATCTTGCCGTTGGGGTTGCGCGGCAGCGGCCCGTCGCGCACCTCGATGCGCGTCGGCACCATGTAGGCCGGCATGCGCCGGCGGCATTCGGCCAGCAGCGCGGCGGTGTCGAGCGAACCTCCCTGCGGCGGTGTGGCGATGACCGTGATGCTCTGGCCCAGGGTGTCGTGTGCGACGCCGAAGGCCGCGCATTCACCGACGAGCTTGGTCGCGTACAGGATCTCCTCGACCTCGGTGGGGCTGACGCGATAGCCGGAGGTCTTGATCATCTCGTCGCGGCGGCCGATGAAGTAGAGGAAGCCTTCTTCATCGCGCCGCACGGTGTCGCCGGAGAACACGGCGATCTCGGGCAGCACAAGGCCGTTCTGTCGGCCCGGCGCGTGGCTGGGCAGGGGCTTGAAGCGTTCGGCGGTCTTCTCGGGGTCGTTCCAGTAGCCCATCGCGACGAGCGCGCCGCGCTGCACGAGCTCGCCCGGTTCGTTGGGGGCGCATTCGCTGCCGTCCTCGCGCAGCACGACCACGTCGGAATTGGGGATGGCCTTGCCGATCGAGTCGGGGCGGCGGTCGGCTTCTTCGGGCGGCAGGTAGGTGGCGCGGAAGGCCTCGGTGAGGCCGTACATCAGGAAGGGCCGGGTCTTCGGCAGCATGCCGCGCAGCGTGGTCAGAGTCTCGAGCGGCATGCGGCCGCCAGTGTTGGCGATGTAGCGCAGGTGCTCGGTGATGGTCTCCGGCCACTTCAACTGCGAGAGCTGGATCCACAGCGGGGGGACGGCGGTCAGGCCGGTGACCTTCTCCTTCTCGATGGCCTTCAGTACGTCGCGCGGCAGCAGATAGTTGAGCAGGACGACGCGCGCGCCGCTGTGGAAGGCGGTGGTCAGCTGCGAGAAGCCTGCGTCGAAAGACAGCGGCAGCGCCGCCAGCAGGGTGTCGTCGGGGTTGTTCCCGAGGTACTCGGCAACGCTCTTGGCGCCGGTGACCATGTTGCGGTGGGAGAGCACGACGCCCTTGGGCCGGCCGGTGCTGCCCGAGGTGTAGAGGATGGCGGCCATGTCGGCGTCGATGACGCGGTGGCCAGGTATGGCGGGCGCCGTCAGCAGGTCGATGAGTCGATGCACGGATGCGCCGGGCAGGGCAGGGAGTTCCGCAGGATTGCCGGTGAGCACGACGTGGCGCAGGTCGTGGCAGCTACCCAGGGTTTCGGCGAGCGCAGCGAACCGCTCGGGCGAGGTCACCAGCACTCGAACGTTGCAGTCCTGCAGGATGTAGCCCACCTGTTCGGGCTTGAGGATCGAATTGACCGGTACGAATACGCCGCCCGCAGCCGTGGCGCCGAACATGCCCACCACCGTCTCGATGCGCTTGTCCAGGTAGATGCCGACCCGCTCGCTGCGCTCCAGGCCCAGTTGGCGCAGCCCGGCGGCAAAGGCCTGCACTTCGACAGCCAGTGCGTCATAAGTGCGGTGTTCGGCGCCGAAGGTCAGCGCGACCGCGTCGGGCGTTCGATGGGCGGACGAGAAGATGAGCTGGTGCAGCAAATAGGTTGCGTTCATGACGGTCTGGGCTTGTGGGAGGCTGTGGATGATGCAATGCCACAAGGTTAGACTCAGAGCGTGAAGGCGACAACCGCCTTGGGCCGGAAAACGGCTGCGGAGGTGCCGCGATAGGCGTTTCTATTGAGACGCACTCTCCCTTCGCGGGCAGTGCCCGCCAACAGGGCGGGTTGTCGATTCAGGCGGGTCGGAACGGAAACACCAGCGGCACCAGCAGCAGCACCCCGATCGAATAGGTGAGGCTGATCGGCAGCCCGGCGCGCAGGAAGTCGCGCATGCGGTAGCGCCCCGCCGAATACACCATCAAGTGCGTCTGATAGCCGAAGGGGATCAGGAAGCCCGCACTGGCGCCGTAGGCGACCACCATCACGAAGGGGGTCGGGTCCACGCCGAAGGCACGTGCGGTGCCCAGCGCGATCGGGAAGGCCAGCGCCGCTGCGGCGTTGTTGGTGACGAGTTCGGTCAGGGCGAGCGTGATCAGGTAGACGCCGACCAACGCGCCATACACGCCATAGCCGTCGAAGGCGGCGCGCATCCAGCCGGCCATCAGCGCCGCGGCGCCGGAGCGCTCGATGACACCGGCGATCGTCAGCGCGGAGCCGATCACGATCATCAGCTCGAACGGGAAGCGCCGGCGCATTTCGCCCAGCGTCAGTAGGCCGCTCGCGAGCAGCGCCGCCAGCAGGATCAGTAGCCCGCTGAACAGCGGCAGCCACTCCAGTGCCGACAGCAGGATGACCGCAGCGAAGCCCGACAGCGCCAGCGTGCTCTGCCGCGATGTCATGCGCGGGCGCAGGCCTGCACCATTGAGCACGTGGAAGTTGCGGTCGAGGTTGCGGTGCTGGAAGAAGTCCGGTCCGGCGGCCAGCAGCAGGCTATCGCCGACGCGTAGCGGGATGCGCCCGAGCTGACCGGTGAGGCGCTTGTCGCCGCGGCGGATGCCGACCACGCCGGCATCGAACATGGTGCGGAAGTCGACATCGCGCAGGGTGCGGTTGGCCAGGTCCGACTGGTTGGAGATGACGACCTCGACCAGGTTGGACTTGAGCAGGGCGTCGGCGCCTGCGCCGAAAACCTGCAGGCCGGGAAAGCGCTGCAGGGCCTGGACCTTGGCGATCTCGCCGGTGAACACGAGCACGTCGCCTGCGTGGAGGACTTCCGCGGGGCCGACCGGCGAGATCAGGTGGCCGTCGCGCTCGATCTCGACGAGGAACAGGCCTTCCAGGTTGCGCAAGCGGTTCTGCTCGATGCTGCGACCGACCAGTGGCGAGTCGGGCGCCAGGCGCGCCTCGAGGAAGTAGGCCGAACGCGATTCCTGCTCGGTGGCCGCGTTCGCCGGCAGCAGTCGCGCGCCGAGCGCCATGACGACGATGCACATGATCGCTACCGGCAGGCCGACCAGCGTGAACTGGAACATGTGCAGCGCGGGCAGTCCCGACTCGACGGCGAAGGAGTTCACGACGAGGTTGGTGGAGGTGCCCACCAGGGTCGTGATGCCGCCCAGGATCGAGGCGTAGGAAAGCGGTATCAATAGCTTCGACGGTGGGTGGAGCCGCTGTTTCGAGAGCGGCCCCAGCAGTGCGCCGACGACCGCGGTGTTGTTCATGAACGCCGACACCAGCGCGGCGAAACCGCCGAGCTTGAGCGTCGCGCGTGGCTGGCTGCCCCGCAGCAGGGACGAGGACAGGTGGTCGAGCAGCGGCGATCGTTCCAGCGCGAGCGACACCAGCAGCAGCAGGATCAGCGTGGCCAGCGCCGGGTTGGTGAAGCTGGACAGGAAGGCCTGCTGGCTCGACAGCCCCAGCAGGTGGTAGCCGCCTGCCCAGGTGACGAACAGGATGGCGGGGCTGATGCGCCCGTGCACGAGCAGCGCGAGCAGGACGGCGATGGAGCCGAGGACGAGGTAGGCCGTCATCTGCGGAGTGTGCGTATCAGGCGGCGCCGCAGGCAACGAAGTGCGGGTTGTCGAAACCCGGCTTGCCGTAGCGCAGCGGTTCGCCGGACAGGGTCTCGACGCGGCCGCCGGCTGCCGTCAGCACCGCGTGGCCGGCGGCGATGTCCCATTCCATGGTGCGTCCGAGGCGGGGATAGAGGTCGGCCTCTCCACAGGCGATCAGGCACAGCTTGAGCGAGGAGCCGGCGTTCCTGAGTGCGGCGACCTTGCGCCCGCCGAGGAATGCATCCAGCGCCGTGGCATCGCCATGCGAGCGGCTGGCCACGACGGTGAGGCCTTCGGCCGGCACCTTGCGGCAGGCGATTGCGTGGCGCTGGCCACCTTCCTCAACGAACGCGCCTGCGCCGACGCAGCCGGCGAAAAGGCGGCCGAGCGCCGGCGCGAGGACTGCGCCCAGCACCGGGGTGCCGTGCTCGATGAGCGCGATGTTGACCGTGAACTCGCCGTTGCGGCTGATGAACTCCTTGGTGCCGTCGAGCGGGTCGACCAGCCAGAAAAGTTCGCCCACCTCGGGGATGCTGCCGGCGGCGACCGCTTCCTCGGCCACGATGGGGGTGCCGGGCAGCAGCGCTTCGAGCGCGGGGAGGATGAGCGCTTCGGCACGTTCGTCGGCCTCGGTAACGGGCGAGGCGTCGTCCTTGCCGCGCACCGCAAAGTCCGTGCGGTATACCGCCATGACGACGTCGCCAGCCGCGCGGATGATGGGCAGGAGACCTTCAAGCAACTCGGAGTGGCACTGGGCAGTCACGGTTCTGGTCCGCAGGGATGAAAGCACGGTATTTTAGCGACTGCTTGTGTAGTCGGGGGCGGACGATACCGGTCCAAGGGGCGTTTCGTCGCTGATCCAGCACATTCCGTTCAAATTTTCTGCCGGCGCGCGGTCCGGATGCGCGATCATTCGGGCTTCACGCTTTTCGCTGGCCGACCTGCCGACCGATTTCATGCAAATCTCTTCGTCGATCAACCTGACCCATCTGCAACGGCTCGAAGCCGAGAGCATCCATATCCTGCGCGAAGTCGTTGCCGAGGCCGAAAACCCGGTGATGCTGTACTCGATCGGCAAGGACAGTGCGGTGATGCTGCATCTGGCGATGAAGGCCTTCTACCCGGCTGTGCCGCCCTTTCCGCTGCTGCACGTTGATACACGCTGGAAGTTCCGCGACATGTACGTCTTTCGCGACCGCATGGCGAAGGAGACCGGCATGGATCTCCTGGTGCACATCAATCCGGAGGGCGTGGAAAAGGACATCAACCCCTTCACCCACGGCTCGGCGATCCACACCGACATCATGAAGACCGAGGGTCTGAAGCAGGCGCTCGACAAGTACGGCTTCGATGCGGCCTTTGGCGGCGCGCGACGCGACGAGGAGAAATCGCGCGCCAAGGAGCGCGTGTTCTCCTTCCGCAGCGCGCAGCACCGCTGGGACCCGAAGAACCAGCGCCCCGAGTTGTGGAAGCTCTACAACGCGCGCAAGCACAAGGGCGAGTCGATTCGCGTGTTCCCGCTGTCGAACTGGACCGAACTCGACATCTGGCAGTACATCTATCTGGAGAACATCCCGATCGTCCCGCTCTATTACGCCGCCGAGCGTCCGGTGGTGGAGCGCGACGGCACGCTGATCATGGTCGACGACGAGCGCATGCCGTTGCGGCCGGGCGAGGTGCCGATGATGAAGAAGGTGCGCTTCCGCACCTTGGGCTGCTATCCGCTGACGGGCGCGGTCGAGTCCGGGGCCGACACCTTGCCGGCGATCATCCAGGAGATGCTGCTGACCAAGACCTCGGAACGCCAGGGGCGGGTGATCGACCACGATTCGGCCGGTTCGATGGAAAAGAAGAAGCAGGAAGGGTATTTCTGAAATGGCACACGTTTCCGACCTCATCGCCACCGATATCGAGCAGTACCTCAAGAACCACGAGAACAAGAGCCTGTTGCGCTTCATCACCTGCGGCAGCGTCGATGACGGCAAGAGCACGCTGATCGGCCGCCTGCTTTACGAATCGAAGATGCTGTTCGAGGACCAGCTCGCGGCCGTCGAGGCCGATTCGAAGAAGTGGGGGACGCAGGGTGACCAGATCGACTTCGCGCTGCTGGTCGACGGCCTGGCCGCCGAGCGCGAGCAGGGGATCACGATCGATGTCGCCTATCGCTTCTTCTCGACCGACAAGCGCAAGTTCATCGTCGCCGACACGCCGGGCCATGAGCAGTACACCCGCAACATGGTCACCGGCGCCTCGACGGCCGACGTTGCGGTCCTGATGGTCGACGCGCGCAAGGGCGTGCTCACGCAGACCCGGCGCCACAGCTACCTGGTGTCGCTGCTGGGCATCCGCCAGGTGGTGGTGGCGATCAACAAGATGGACCTCGTTGACTACTCGGAGAAGGTCTTCCGCAGCATCGTCGAGGACTTCTCCGCGTTCGCGGCGCAGATCGGGCTCGACAGCGTCACCTTCATTCCGCTGTCGGCGTTCAAGGGCGACAACATCATTGCCCCCAGCGAAGCCATGCCCTGGTACCACGGCACGACGCTGATGGGCTACCTGGAGACGGTGGAGGTCGACGAGGCCCGCATGCAGCGCGCCCCGTTCCGCCTGCCGGTGCAGTGGGTCAACCGCCCCAATCTGGATTTCCGCGGCTTTGCCGGCACCATCGCAGGCGGTGCGATCCGCCCAGGGGATCGCGTCCGCGTGCAGCCGTCGGGGCGCGAGAGCACGGTGGCGCGCATCGTCACCCGGGACGGCGACCTGCCGCTGGCGGTGGCCGGCCAATCGGTGACGCTGACCCTCGCCGACGAAGTCGATATTTCGCGCGGCGACCTGATCTCGACCGTGGACGCGCCCGCCGAGGTGGCGGACCAGTTCGAGACCACGATCGTGTGGATGCACGACGAACCGATGCTGCCCGGCCGTCCCTACCTGCTCAAGATCGGAGCCAAGACGGTCACGGCCACGATCACCGACATCAAGTATCAGGTGAACGTGAACACGCTCGAGCACATCGCGGCCAAGAAGCTCGAGCTGAACGCCATCGGCGTGTGCAACCTGTCGCTCGACCGGCCGATCGCCTTCGACCCCTACCAGGTCAACCGGGATACCGGCGGCTTCATCCTGATCGACCGCCTGTCGAACAACACGGTGGGCGCGGGCCTGCTGCATTTCGCGCTGCGGCGCGCGCACAACATCCACCTGCAGCATGTGGACGTCGACAAGCAGGCGCGGTCGAACCTGAAGCGCCAGAAGAGTTGCATCCTGTGGTTCACCGGGCTGTCCGGCGCGGGCAAGTCCTCGATCGCCAACCTGGTGGAGAAGAAGCTCCACGCGCTGGGCCACCACACCTATCTGCTCGACGGCGACAATGTCCGCCACGGCCTGAACAAGGACCTGGGCTTCACCGACGCCGACCGCGTGGAGAACATCCGCCGCGTGGCGGAAGTCGCGAAACTGATGGTGGACGCCGGCCTGATCGTGCTCACCGCCTTCATCTCGCCTTTCCGCTCCGAACGGCGCATGGCGAGGACGCTGGTGGAGGAGGGCGAGTTCGTCGAGATCCACGTCGACACGCCGCTGGAAGTGGCGGAGTCGCGCGACCCGAAGGGCTTGTACAAGAAGGCGCGGCGGGGTGAGCTGAAGAACTTCACCGGCATCGACTCGCCCTACGAGGCGCCGGAGACGCCGGAGATACGGCTCGATACCGCGAACCGTTCGGTGGAGGAGGTGGCCGACGAAGTGCTGGGCTACCTGCTCCAGCACGGCATCCTCCAGTCAAAAGAGTAGGGCGGGGCGACGTTGACGCTCTTCCTCCCTTCTCCGAATTTCGATCAACGCCCCGAGGGCGAGCCCATCCGCCTGATCGTGGTGCATGCCATCAGCCTGCCGCCCGACGAGTTCGGCGGCCCTGGCGTGGCACAGCTGTTCACGAATTCGCTCGATCCGGGCGAGCACCCCTATTACGGGGAAGTTCATCACCTGCGCGTGTCGGCGCATTACTTCATCCGCCGCGATGGCAAGCTGATCCGCTTCGTGGATCCGGACCTGCGAGCGTGGCACGCAGGGGTGTCGTCGTGGCAGGGCCGGGAGCGTTGCAACGATTTCTCGATCGGCATCGAACTCGAGGGCTGCGACACCCTGCCGTTCGAGGCTGCCCAGTACGAGCAGCTTGCCCGGCTGGTTGCCGAGCTCGAGACACGCTATCCGGTCGAGGCCGTCGTGGGTCACTCGGACATCGCGCCGGGGCGCAAGACCGACCCGGGGCCGTGCTTCGACTGGGCTCGCCTCGGCACGCTGCTGGAACAGGAACGATCGGCTTGAAGTCGGCATACCTGCATGTCAAGTTTTGACAAAATGTTTGCCCGACAATAAAATCCGCCCTCTGTTGCTCTGCAGCATTCTTATTCATTGACCCATTTCGGTGCGGCGCCTTCCTGAAGGGGAGACGCAGTTTCATGGACGCACGCACCGCGGGGCCCGTCGTCTGGTTGCGGCGACTGGCTTGAACACCTACTGGCGACCGAGCGTGACTGCACGCAGGACGCAGCCCATCCGCTGCCCCTGCACTTGCTTCTGCTGACCTTGCAGAAGTCCCGGAGGCCCCTACCACGGCGCTCCGACCGCAGTCCCTCTGGCCACAGCATGGAGGACACCATGAAACACGCAACTCGAATCAATGCGCTCGCGCGTCAGGCGGGCGGGGTCGTGTTCAGCATCGCGCACGGCGCCGTTCTTTCTTTTGGTCTCATGGGCATGGCTTACATCGCCACCGAAGGTGGTGCGCCCGCAACCGTAAGCTACGCAAACACCCGCGGTAACCTGCAGGTCGGCCCCACGGTGGGCGAGGCAGCCATGGCGCTGGCCGAGGCCGATCGCGCCGCGCCGGCGCTGAAGGCGCCACGCCAGTCGGCGCCCGGTCTCAGCGTGCCCGCACCGCGCGTTCGTCACGCCACGGCGCTCGAGGCCCTTGCCCTGCCGGGTTTCGACCTGACGGCCGGGGGCGACGAGGGTCTGTCGCCCGAGATGGCGCGTGTGCGTGACTGGATCTCGGACACCTACCGCGTTTCCGACGAGGTGCTGGAGACGGCGCTATTGGCGGCCGAGGAGTCGGCGCAGGAGCACGGTTTCGACCCGCTGCTGATCGTTGCGATCATGGCGGTGGAGTCCAGCTTCAATCCGCGCGCCGTCAGCAACATGGGGGCGCAGGGGCTGATGCAGGTGATTCCGCGCTTCCACCAGGACAAGATCGGCACCAAGCGCGGCAAGTACGCGCTGTTCGACCCTGAGCTCAATGTCCGCGTCGGTACCCAGGTGCTGCAGGAAGGCCTGCAGCGCTATGGCTCCATGCAGCGCGCGCTGCAGTACTACAACGGCGCGCTGAAGGACCCGAAGGCGCGTTACACGCGCAAGGTCATGGCGGTGAAGAAGCGGTTGGTGGCCGCGTCGGGCCGCGAGGCCCTGGTCAAGACCGAGACGCCTGAATCCGCTGGCTGAGTTCGCGCCGGTGCGTGTGCGCCGGCGCTATCCTTAGAGTCTGACCCTCAAGGCACGAGTCGCGCGATGCGTTCGGCTGCTTCGAGCAGGCGTTCCCGGCGCGTCGTGTAGGCGATGCGCAGGTGCTTGCGCGGCAGGTGGTGGCCGAAATCCAGCCCGGGGGTTGCGGCGACGCCCGCCTCTTCGATCAGGCGGCGCGCGAAAGCCTCCGAATCCTCCGCCAGCTGCGATACGTCGGCGTAGATGTAGAAGGCACCCTGCGGTTCGGTGGCGACGGTGAAGCCCAGCTCGCGCAGTGCGGGCAGCAGCGTGTCCCGCCGCGCGGCGAACTCGCGGCGGCGCGCTTCGAGGATCTCCAGCGTTTCGGGCCGGAAGGCCGCCAGTGCGGCATGCTGGGCCGGCGTCGACGGCGAGATGAAGAAATGCTGGGCGAGCTTCTCGATGTCGCGCACGATGCCGCTCGGCGCCACCAGCCACCCCAGCCGCCAGCCCGTCATGCCGAAGTATTTCGAGAAGCTGTTGACGACGAACAGGTCGTCGGCGGCGTTCAGCACGGGATGGGCGAGGGCGGTGGAGGATGCCACGCCGTAGGTCAGCCCCTGGTAGATCTCGTCGACCAGCAGCACGCCGCGGCGCGCGTGGGTGACGCCATGCAGTGCGGCGATCCCGGCCGTGTTCAGCAGGGTGCCCGTCGGGTTCGACGGGGTGGCGATCATCAGGCCCCGCACGCGCTCGCCCCAGGCCGCGTCCACCTGTGCCGGCGTGGGCTGGTAGCGGCTCGCGGCGTCCACCGGCAGCGCGCGGGCCCGGCCTTCGAAGCTGCGCACCAGGTGGCGGTTTGACGGATAGCCGGGATCGGGCAGCAGCCACTCGTCACCCGGTTCGGTCGTCGCCGCCAGAGCCAGCATCAGCGCGCCCGATGCGCCGGAGGTGACGATGATGCGCTCGGGGCTGACGTCGGCACCGAAGCGGTCGTGGTAGAAGCGCGCGATGGCTTCGCGCAGCGCGGGCAGGCCCAGCCCGGGCGTGTAGTGCACGTCGCCGCTGGCGATGAAGCGCGTTGCGGCCTCGACGATGGGCTGCGGCGTCGGAAAGTCCGGTTCGCCGACCTCCATGTGGATGATGTCGCGCCCCTGCGCCTCGAGTTCGCGCGCGCGGCGCAACAGCTCCATGACGTGGAAGGGCTGGATTTCGTCGAGGCGGGTCGAGCGGTGAAGCATGGCGGATGTCCTGTGCAGCGGAGTTGGGCATTGTCGCCCGAAAAAGAAAAAGCGCCGACCGGCGGCGCTTTTTCGATGCGGAGCGCGTCAGCGCCCGGGGCTGGTTCAGTCGGCGTTGAGCGCCAGCTCGAACAGTTCGCGCTTGAGCACCAGCTGGCGCGGCAGGCGATCCTGCAGCTTGTCGAACCATTCCTTGTGCAGGTTGAGCTCTGCGCGCCAGGCGTCGGCGTCGACCTGGGTCAGGGCTTCGAACTCCTCGCGGGTGACGTCGGAGCCGGTCCAGTCGAGGTCTTCGAAGCGCGGCATCCAGCCCAGCGCGGTTTCCTTGGCAGCGATCTTGCCCTTGCAGCGGTCGACGATCCACTTCAGCACGCGCATGTTCTCGCCGAAGCCCGGCCACATGAAGTTGCCGTTCTCATCCATGCGGAACCAGTTCACGCAGAAGATCTTCGGCGTGTTCTCGACCACGTGGCCCATCTTCAGCCAGTGGTTGAAGTAGTCGCCCATGTGGTAGCCGCAGAAGGGCAGCATGGCGAACGGATCGCGACGCACCACGCCTTGCGCGCCAAAGGCGGCGGCGGTGGTTTCGGAGCCGAGCGTCGATGCCATGTAGACGCCGAAGTTCCAGTTGAAGGCCTGGTACACCAGCGGCACGGTGGTGGCGCGACGGCCGCCGAAGATGAAGGCCGAGATGGGCACGCCAGCGGGATCTTCCCAGTTCGGGTCGATCGACGGGCACTGGCCGGCGGGGGCGGTGAAGCGAGAGTTCGGATGTGCCGCCTTGCGGCCGGTCTCGCGGCCGATTTCCGGCGTCCAGTCCTTGCCCTGCCAGTCGATCAGGTGGGCGGGCGCCTCCTTGGTCATGCCTTCCCACCACACGTCGCCATCGTCGGTCAGTGCGACGTTGGTGAAGATGATGTTTTCCTTCAGCGTGGCCATCGCGTTGAAGTTGGTTTTCTCGGACGTGCCCGGGGCGACGCCGAAGAAGCCGGCTTCGGGGTTGATGGCGTAGAACTTGCCGTCCTTGCCCGGCTTGATCCAGGCGATGTCGTCGCCGACGGTGGTGATCTTCCACCCGTCGAAGGTCTTCGGCGGGATCAGCATGGCGAAGTTGGTCTTGCCGCAGGCCGACGGGAAGGCGGCGGCGACATAGGTCTTCTCGCCTTCGGGCGACTCGACGCCGAGGATCAGCATGTGCTCGGCCAGCCAGCCTTCGTCACGCGCCATCGTCGACGCGATGCGCAGCGCGAAGCACTTCTTGCCCAGCAGCGCGTTGCCGCCGTAGCCCGAGCCGTAGGACCAGATTTCGCGGGTTTCGGGGAAGTGGACGATGTACTTGGTGGTCGGGTTGCACGGCCAGCGGCTGTCCTTCTCGCCCTGGGCGAGCGGGGCGCCGACGGTGTGCACGCAGGGCACGAACTCGCCGTCGGTGCCGAGCACCTCGATGGCGCCCTTGCCCATGCGGGTCATGGTGCGCATGTTGGTGGCGACGTAGGGGCTGTCGGAGATCTCGATGCCGATGTGGGCGATCGGGCTGCCGAGCGGGCCCATCGAGAACGGAATCACGTACATCGTGCGGCCGTGCATCGAACCCTTGAACAGGCCGTTCAGGGTCTCGCGCATGACCTTGGGGTCTTCCCAGTTGTTGGTCGGGCCGGCATCGGCCTCGTTCTGCGAGCAGATGAAGGTGCGGTCTTCGACGCGGGCGACGTCCGAGGGGTCGGAGCAGGCGAGGTAGGAGTTCTTGCGCTTCTCCGGGTTGAGCTTGATCAGCATGCCGGACTCGACCATTTCTGCGCACAGGCGGTCGTATTCTTCCTGCGACCCGTCGCACCAGACGACACGGTCGGGCTCGGTCAGGGCGGCGATCTCGCCGACCCACTGCTTCAGGCCTTCGTGGCGAACGTATTCGGGGGCAGCGGCAATGGCCGCCTGGGCGTGGTTCTGAGACATGTGTACAGCTCTCCCGTGCTGTGATGCGAAACCATTCCCGTCGGTCGGCCATCGTTGAAGCAGGTGCTGCCTGGCCGGCGGGCTGCTCGGGCGCCCGGCTGGAGCGCCCCGACCTCCGCTTGCGACAGACCTTGCGTCAAATCGCAATCGGTGAAAGCCCGTAATTATGCCACGACCAAACCCCTCTGATGAACGGGGTCGTAACTATCGGTGAGCGGCGCACAGACTATTATTCATGCGGGCGCTGGCCCGATGCCTGCTGCGAGCGAGTTTCACATTGCAAGTCTTCTTTTCGCAATATGAAAGATTGGCGTTTCGGAGTATCCTGCCCGGGTCGCGCGAGGGTCGTCCGGCTTGCCGAGTTGTCGGGACCGTCGGCCGTGCGTGTCGCGCACTCCACACTGAAGACGAGACAGGAAGAAGACCATGGATGAACTGATCCGTAGTGCCGCCCTCGATTACCACCGCTACCCGCGTCCCGGGAAGATCTCGGTGACGCCGACCAAGGTGCTGTCCAACCAGCGCGACCTGTCGCTGGCCTATTCGCCCGGCGTCGCGGCGGCGTGCGATGCGATCGTCGAGGATCCGGCGCAGGCGGCCGAACTGACCGCGCGTTCCAACCTGATCGGCGTGGTCACCAACGGCACTGCGGTGCTGGGCCTGGGCAACATCGGCCCGCTGGCCTCGAAGCCGGTGATGGAAGGCAAGGGGGTGCTGTTCAAGAAATTCGCCGGCATCGACGTGTTCGACCTCGAGATCGACGAGCCCGATGCCGACAAGCTGATCGACATGATTGCCGCGCTCGAGCCGACCTTCGGCGGCATCAACCTCGAGGACATCAAGGCGCCCGAGTGCTTCTACATCGAGAAGAAGCTGCGCGAGCGCATGAAGATCCCGGTCTTCCACGATGACCAGCATGGCACCGCGATCGTGGTCGGCGCGGCCATCCTCAACGGCCTGCACCTGCAGGGCAAGGACCTGAAGAAGGTCAAGCTCGTGACCTCCGGCGCGGGTGCGGCGGCGCTGGCCTGCCTCGGGCTGCTCGAGAAGCTCGGCGTGCCGGTCGAGAACATCTGGGTCACCGACATCGAAGGCGTGGTCTATGAGGGCCGTACCGTACTGATGGACCCGATCAAGGCGCGCTACGCGAAGCACACCGATGCGCGCAAGCTCGCCGAGGTCATCGAGGGCGCCGACGTGTTCCTCGGTCTGTCCGCCGGCGGCGTGCTGAAGCCGGAAATGGTCGCGAAGATGGCGCCCAATCCGATGATCCTGGCGCTTGCCAACCCCACGCCCGAGATCCTGCCCGAGCAGGTCAAGGCCGTGCGCGACGACGCGCTGATTGCGACCGGCCGTTCGGACTACCCGAACCAGGTCAACAACGTGCTGTGCTTCCCCTTCATCTTCCGTGGTGCGCTGGACGTGGGCGCCACGACCATCACCGACGAGATGCAGCTTGCCGCGGTGAAGGCCATCGCCGAGCTGGCGCGCGTCGAGCAGAGCGACATCGTCGCTGCGGCCTATGGCGAGAAGGTGGGTGGCTTCGGCCCCGAGTACATCATCCCGCGCCCCTTCGATCCGCGCCTGATCGTCAAGATCGCGCCGGCCGTGGCGGAAGCCGCGGTGGCCTCGGGGGTGGCGACGCGCCCGATCACCGACTGGGAAGCCTATCGCGCCCAGCTCAACAACTTCGTGTGGCACTCCGGCCTGATCATGAAGCCGGTGTTCGCCGCCGCGCGCAAGAACCCGAAACGCATCATCTTCTCCGAAGGCGAATCCGAGAAGGTGCTGCGCGCGGTCCAGACCGTGGTCGACGAGGGTCTGGCGCGCCCGATCCTGATCGGGCGTCCCGACATCGTGAAGGCCAACATCGAACGCTTCGGCCTGCGTATGGCGGCCGATCGCGACTACGAGCTGGTCAATCCCGACTCCGACCCGCGCTTCAACCAGCTGTGGCAGCACTACCACGAGCTGATGGAGCGCCGCGGCGTGTCGGTGGAGTATGCGAAGAAGGAAGTCCGTCGCCGCACCACGCTGATCGGCACGCTGCTGCTGAAGTTCGGCTACGGCGATGGCCTGATCTGCGGCACCTATGGCATGCACCGCCTGCACCGCGAGTTCGTCGAAACGGTGCTCGGGCGCCGCGAGGGCGTCGATCACCTGTACACGGTGAACCTGCTGAGCCTGCCTGGCCGCACGCTGTTCCTGGCCGACACCTACGTCAACTATGACCCCACGCCGGCGCAAGTCGTCGAGATGACACTGCTGGCGGCCGAAGAGATGAAGCGCTTCGGTGTCGAGCCCCGGGTGGCGCTGCTGTCGCATTCGTCCTTCGGTTCGGCCGATTCGCCCACCGCCGAGAAGATGCGCACCGCGCTGCGCATGCTGCACGCTCAGCATCCCGATCTCGCGGTCGAGGGCGAGATGCACGGCGATTCGGCGCTGGATGCCAAGCATCGCCTGCAGATCTTCCCCAACGCCAAGATGCGCGAGGACGCCAACCTGCTGATCTTCCCGACGCTGGATGCGGCGAACATCGCCTTCAACCTGCTGAAGAACGCGGCAGGCGAAGGCATGACCGTCGGCCCGATCCTGCTCGGTGCAGCCAAACCGGTGCACATCCTCACGCCGTCGGCCACCGTGCGCCGCATCATCAACATGACTGCGCTGACGGTGGTTGAGGCAGGCCAGCACGGCTGAGCGCTTGCCCGCCTCGCTGCATCTCGTTCATGCTACCCGGGTGAGCACGGACGGGCGCGACGACAGATGAAGGGCGGGGGCGGGCAGGCTGCGCTGGTACTGACGGGGGGCGGCGCGCGTGCCGCCTACCAGGTAGGGGTGCTGGCCGCGATCCGCGAACTGCGCGGGCGCCGGAGCGGCAACCCCTTTCCCATCCTGTGCGGCACCTCGGCGGGTGGCATCAATGCCGCCGCGCTGGCGGTGTATTCGAGCAGCTTCAACCATGCAGTCGGCCAGATCGAGTACATCTGGCGCCACTTCCACGTCGACCAGGTCTATCGTGCCGACCCGGTCGCGCTGTTGGGTAGCGCCGCACGCTGGGCTTCGGCGATCGGAACAGGCTGGGCGATCCGGCAGACGCCGCGTTCGCTGCTCGACAACGCTCCGCTGCGCGAACTGCTGGGGCGCGTGCTCGACTTCTCGGCCATCGACCGTTCCATCCGCCGTGGCCATCTGCGTGCGCTCAGCGTCACCGCGTCGGGCTATGCGTCGGGGGAAAGTCTGGCCTTCTTCGAGGCCGCGGACGACATCCAGCCCTGGCGGCGCACGCACCGCATGGGGGTTCGCACCCGGATCAACGTCGATCACCTGATGGCGACCAGCGCGCTGCCCTTCGTGTTTCCTGCGGTGCACATCCATCGTGAGTTCTTCGGCGATGGCTCGATGCGCCAGCTGGCGCCGGTAAGCCCGGCCATCCACCTCGGCGCCGACCGCATCATGGTGATCGGTGCGGGGCGGCTGGCGGAGGAGGGGCGCCAGCGCGCCGAGTCCTATCCGTCGCCGGCGCAGATCGCCGGTCACGCCTTGTCGAGCATCTTCCTCGACACGCTTGCGGTCGATCTGGAGCGCCTGCACCGCATCAACCAGACCGTGGGGGCGATGAGCCCTGAGCAGCGCCAGGCGTCAGGCACGCCGCTCAAGCCCATCGAAACGCTGGTGATGCTGCCTTCGCGGCGGCTGGATGCAATTGCAGGACATCACCGCAAGGCCTTGCCCCTGTTGCTGCGGACCGTGCTGCGCAGCTTTGGCGCGATGCGGCGCGACGGCTCGACGCTGCTGTCCTACCTGCTGTTCGAACCCGCCTTCACGCAGGCGCTGATCGAGCTCGGCTACGAGGATGCGATGGCGCGGCGCGGCGAGCTGGCGGACTTCCTTCGCCTGTAGACGGACAAGCCCCAAGTTGTGCGGGATTTTTTGTATCAGGGGATGCCCGAAACGGGCATTCGTGTGACAATTTCCCTGCATTCCGCGAATCAGCTTCAAAAAGTCTTGCTATCTACTTATTTCTGTTACAGATTTAAGCTGGGTATATCTTCGGTAGCACTCCTCGCCATGAAACCACGCTCCCTGCTTGCCGCCGCCGTGCTCGGCCTGTTCATGTTGCAGCCGGTTTCCAATCTGGCTGAGGCCTCCACCAGCAATGCGACAAAGGTCGGCGCCAAGCCTGCCGCGAAGAAGCCAGTCGCCAAGATGACCGCAAAGAAAAAAAAGGCGGCGGTGAAACCGACGGCGCGCAAGGCCGTGGCCAAGTCCGGCAGCAAGTCCGCAGCCAAGAATGTCCAGCGCGTTGCAGTGCGCATGGCGCCCGCCGCTGCGACCACTGCGCTGATTGCGCCGGATACCGAAGCCGCCGACGTTCCTCTTGCGCTCGATGCCAATGGACTGCCCGAACTGGGTTCCAGTGCGTTTTACATCGTCAACCCCGCCAACGGCGAGGTGCTGCTCGAACGCAATGCCTCTGCGGTGGTGCCGATCGCGTCGATCACCAAGCTGATGACGGCCATGGTCGTGCTCGATGCGGGCCAGAGCCTGTCCGAGCCGCTGACCATCTCCAGCGGCGACATCGACACGCTGAAGGGTACGAGTTCGCGTCTGGCCCTCGGCACCACGCTCACCCGCGAGGAGATGCTGCATCTGGCGCTGATGTCGTCCGAGAACCGTGCCGCGTCGGCGCTGGCACGCTATTACCCGGGCGGCGAGCAGGCCTTCATCGAGGCGATGAACGTCAAGGCTCGCCTGCTGGGACTGTGGAACACCCGCTTCCATGACAGTACCGGCCTCAACCCGGCCAATGTCTCGAGCCCCCGCGATCTGGCGAAGATGGTGTCGGCGTCGGCGTCCTATCCGCTGATCCGCGAGTTTTCGACCTCGCAGGAGCGCTACGTCGACGTCCGCGGCCGCATGACCCGCTTCGGCAACACGAATGGCTTGGTCAAGAGCCCGGAATGGTCGATCAGCGTGTCCAAGACCGGCTACATCTCCGAGGCCGGGCGCTGCCTGGTGATGCAGACCTGGCTGCAGCAGCAGCCGGTGGTCATGGTGCTGATGGACTCCAGCGGTCGCTACACCCGCACGGCCGACGCCAAGCGGGTACGCAAGTGGCTGGAGCAGGTCGCCGCCCACCGCATGGCGGCTGCGCCGATCCGGCGCGAGGGCTGATCGGCGTCAGGCGCCGCGGGCCGGGGTGTAACCGAGCAAGCGCGAGATTTCGTCCGCGGTCTCACGCACCAGCGGCGCCCAGTCCGGGTTGAAGCGCTCGGAAGGCGTAGACAGCGACAGGCCCGCGACCAGTTCGCCACCATCATTGCGGATGCCGGCCGCGATGCAGCGCACGCCGGCTTCCACTTCATCCAGGTCGAAAGCCACGCCGTGGCGGCGTACGCGGTCGAGTTCCTTTTCCAGCGCGGGCAGGGTGGTAATCGAGGCGGGCGTCGACGGCGGCAGGCCGGTGCGACGAGCGTAGTCGCGAATCCGATCGAGACCGTCCTCGACCAGGAACAGCTTGCCGGTGGCCGTGGTGTGCAGCGGCGCGCGCGCGCCGACGATGTGCACCACCCGCACCGACGAGCGGCCGCTCGAGGTGCGCTCCACATAGACGATCTCGTCGCCGGCGCGGATGCCGAGGTTCACGCTTTCGCCGGTCGCGGCATGCAGCTTCAGCATCAGGGGCATGGCCGTATCGCGCAGCGAAATGCGCGATTTCACCAGGCTGCCCAGCTCGAGCAGGCGGATGCCGAGGCGGTAGATGCCGGCCTCCGAACGGTCGACGAAGCCGCTCTGCGTCATCGCCCCGAGGATGCGGTGCGCCGTCGACGGATGCAACCCGGTTTCCAGCGCGAGCTGCTTGAGCGGCACGGGGTCGGGGTGTTGGGCAAGCACGTCCAGCAGCTTCATCATGCGATCGATGACCTGGATGGGATTCTTGCCCTCGGTGGCGGGGACGGGGTCGATCTTCTTGGCGGGCACGGTAACGCTCGATATGAGCATGGGTTGTGGAACTCAAATGTTACTCGTCTGGTCCGATTTCGCCTAGTGAAATGGAGTGCCGTTTCGTGAAGGCGCGCCGCAGCCTTATACTTTGGCGGCAACACACCCAGCCCGGACCCGGTCCGGGCATTTTTTCTTGATAGGAGCCTGCGATGAGGTTTCCCCAGCGCGGGGCTCGCGGGCTGGCCCGGAGTCTCCGATGAGTCTTCTGTTGATCGTGCTGTTGCCTTTCCTCGGCGCCCTGTTCCCGGCGCTGATGATCCGTGCCGGGCGCACGGCGTGCGCGACGACCACCTTCACGTTCTCGCTGCTCGCCTTCGCGCTGCTGATGTCGCATGCGCCGGCCGTGTTCGACGGCGAGGTGGTTCGCGTCAGCTGGGACTGGTTGCCCGGCCTCGGCCTCAATGCCAGCTTCTTCCTCGACGGCCTGGGCTTCTTCTTCGCCGGGCTGATCCTGGGTATCGGCCTGCTGATCATCACCTATGCCCGCTTCTACCTGTCGAAAGACGACCCAATGGGCAGCTTCTACACCTACCTGCTGCTCTTCCAGGGCGCGATGGTGGGCATCGTGCTGTCGGACAACGTCCTGCTGCTGCTGGTGTTCTGGGAACTGACCAGCCTGTCGTCCTTCCTGCTTATCGGTTACTGGAAGCACCTGCCCGAAGGCCGCCAGGGTGCGCGCATGGCGCTGACCGTGACCGGCGCCGGCGGCCTGGCGATGATCGCGGGCATGCTGCTGCTGGGCGAGATCGCCGGCTCGTACAACCTGTCGGACATCCTGCTGGCGCGCGAGGCGATCCAGGCGTCGCCGCTGTACCTGCCGGCCCTGCTGCTGATCCTGGCGGGCTGCTTCACCAAGAGCGCGCAGTTCCCCTTCCATTTCTGGCTGCCGCATGCGATGGCGGCGCCGACGCCGGTGTCGGCCTACCTGCACTCGGCGACGATGGTGAAGGCGGGCATCTTCCTGATGGCGCGCATGTGGCCGGTGCTGGCCGGCACGCCGGAGTGGTTCTACATCGTCGCCACCACCGGTCTGGTGACGATGCTGTCGGGCGCGGTGATCGCATTGTTCAAGGACGACCTGAAGGGCCTGCTGGCCTTCTCCACCGTGAGCCACCTCGGCCTGGTGACGATGCTGCTCGGCTTCGGCACGCCGCTGGCGGCGGTCGCGGCGGTGTTCCACATCCTCAACCACGCCACCTTCAAGGCCGCGCTGTTCATGAACGCGGGCATCGTCGACCACGAGACCGGCACGCGCCACATCCCGCACCTGGGCGGCCTGCTGCACGTGATGCCGATCACCGCCACGCTGGCAATGGTGGCGGCGGCCTCGATGGCGGGCCTGCCGCCCCTCAACGGCTTCATTTCCAAGGAAATGATGCTGCACGAGGCGGTCTCGGCGGAGTGGCTCGGCTCGGGCTGGGTGATCGCCGCGCTTGCGACGCTGGCGGCCTGCTTCTCGGTGGCGTATTCCTTCCGCTACATCGTGCATGTCTTCTTCGGCCGCACGCGTGGCACGCTTTCGGTCAAGCCGCACGATCCACCCGCCGGCATGTGGCTGCCGCCCGCGTTGCTGGTCGTGCTGGTGGTGCTGATCGGGCTGTTCCCCGATGCCGTGGCCGGTCCGCTTGTGGCGATCGTGTCGCGGGCGGTGACCGGCGGCCAGATGATGGACTACCACCTGGCGCTGTGGCACGGCATCACGCCGGCGTTGGGGCTCAGCGTGGTGGCGGTGGCGGTGGGTCTGACGCTGTTGCGCTGCTACCCGCGGGTGCGCGCCGCGTGGGCGGCGGGTCCGCACCCGGAGGCGAAGGCGATGTTCGAGGCGGTGATCGCAGCGTTCGTGGCGCTCGCACAGCGCATCACCCATGGTCTGCATAACGGCTCGCTGCAGCGCTACCTCGCGTTCGCCATCACGGCCGTCACGACGGCGGGCTTCGTCGCGTTCTTCGGCACCTCGCATGCACCGGGCACGCGTGCGCTGCTGCCGGCTGAACCGGTGGCGATCGTGGCCTGGCTGCTGCTGGTCGGCGGTTGTGGGCTGACAGTCTTCCTGTTCCGCAGGCGCCTGCTGGCGGTGTTGGTCGCCGGCACCGTCGGTCTGATCGTCTGCGTCGCCTTCATCTACCTGTCGGCACCCGACCTGGCGCTGACCCAGATCTCGGTCGAGGTGACCACCGTCATCCTGATCCTGCTTGCGCTGTACTTCCTGCCCAAGCAGGGGCCGCACAGCTCCAGTGTAAAGGCCGACCCGATGCGCCACCTGCGCGATGCCGTACTGGCGATCGTGGCGGGTCTGGGCATGGCGGGCGCGAGCTGGGCGATGCTGACGCGCGACGGCACCTCGCTGTCGCGCTACTACCTCGAGAACTCCGTGTCCGAGGGCGGTGGCACCAACGTGGTCAACGTCATCCTGGTGGACTTCCGCGGCTTCGATACCTTTGGCGAGATCACCGTGCTGGGCATCGCCGCGCTCGCGATCTACGCCTTGCTCGACGGCTCGCTGTTCGGCCGCGTCGGTCGCCGATTGAGTACCTGGACGCCCGACCTGCCGCAGTCCGTGGATCGCCACCCGATGATCATGGTCGTCGCCACGCGCGTGATGCTGCCGCTGGCGATGCTGGTGGGTGCCTACATCTTCCTGCGCGGGCACAACCAGCCGGGCGGCGGCTTCATCGCGGCGCTGGTCGTGTCGATCGCGCTGATCATGCAGTACATGGCGAGTGGCTTCGGCTGGGCCGCGCAGCGCGTGCGGGTTAACTACCACGCGATGATCGGCGCGGGCGTGCTCCTTGCCGCAGCGACCGGTATCGGCGCGATGGTGATGGAGCATCCCTTCCTGACCTCGACCTTCACCCATGTTCACCTGCCGCTGATCGGTGAATTCGAGATCGCCAGCGCGATGGCCTTCGACACCGGCGTGTTCCTCACCGTCGTCGGTGCCGTGATGCTGGCCCTGGCCAACCTGTCGCGCATGGGGCGCCGTACGGCGCATCTGCCGATCAACCAGACCGCGATGGACGTCGACCCCAGCGCCGCCGGTGCAAAGGAGCACAACTGATGGAGTTTCTCGTCGCCAGTGCGATTGGCGTCATGACCGCAGCTGGCATCTACATGGTGCTGCGTGCGCGCACCTTCCCGGTGGTGATCGGCCTGTCACTGCTGACCTATGCCACCAACCTGTTCCTGTTCGCCACCGGGCGGCTCGCGGTCAACCAGCCGCCGGTGATCGGTGCCACAGCCGGCGCCTACGTCGACCCCTTGCCCCAGGCGCTGGTGCTGACCGCCATCGTGATCTCCTTCGGCATGACTGCGGTGGTGGTCGTGATGGCGTTGCGTGCCTATCTGGAGACGGGCAACGACCACGTCGACCTCCCTGGCGATGCCTCGCCCGAGGCGAGCGAGGACGACTGGAAGCTGCGTGGCCGCAAGCAGGCTCCGGTGCCGCAGTCGGTCTTCGGCAGCGGGGGAGAGCGGGCATGAACCATACGTTGATCCTGCCCATCCTGCTGCCGGCCGTGGTCGGTGCACTGCTGGTGATGGCGGCACGCTACGACAAGGTGCTCGCACGCGCCTTCTCGCTGGCTTCGGCCGTACTGCTGCTGGGCGTGGCGATTGCGCTGTTCGTGATCGCGAGCGACGACAGCGTGCGTACCTACGCGCTCGGGGCGTGGCCTGCGCCGTTCGGCATCGTGCTGGTACTCGACCGCCTAGCCGCGCTGATGCTGTTGCTCAATGCGGTGCTCGGCCTCGGCGTGCTGCTCTATGCTGTCGGTGGCTGGGACATGCGTGGCAAGCATTTCCACCCGCTGTTCCAGTTCCAGCTGATGGGTATCAACGGTGCCTTCCTGACCGGCGACTTCTTCAACCTGTTCGTGTTCTTCGAGATCCTGCTGATCGCGTCCTACGGCCTGATGGTGCATGGGGGAGGCGGGCTGCGCGTGAAGGCCGGCGTGCAGTACGTGGTGACCAACCTCGTCGGCTCCTCGGTGTTCCTCATTGCGGTGGGTCTCATCTACAGCGTCACCGGTACGCTCAACATGGCCGACCTGGCGCTGAAGGTGCCGCAGGTGCCGGCCGGCGACCAGGCTTTGCTGCAAACCGGGGCGGTACTCCTGCTGCTGGTGTTTGCGGTGAAGGCCGCGCTGGTGCCGCTGCATTTCTGGCTGCCAGGCACCTACGCCAATGCGCCGGGCCCGGTCGCCGCGCTGTTCGCGATCATGACCAAGGTGGGGGCGTACTCGATCATCCGCATGTATATGCTTGCATTCGGCGCGGATGCCGGCGAGGCTGCCTGGCTGGCAGCGCCCTGGCTGCTGCCGGCGAGCCTCGTGACGCTGGTGCTGGGCATGACCGGCGTGCTGGCCGCGCGCAGCCTGGGGCAGATGGCGAGCTTTGCCGTGATCGGCTCGATGGGTATGCTGCTCGCCACCGTGTCGGTGTTCACCCAGCAGGCGATCGGCGCCGCCCTGTACTACCTGGTCCATTCCACCTTCGCCGCGGGGGCGCTGTTCCTGATCGCCGACCTCGTCGCCGAGCGCCGTGGCGTGCAGCGCGACCGCTTCGTCCTGGCGCCGCGCTTCGCACAGGGCGGGCTGATCACCGCGATGTTCTTTGTCGCCGCGATCGGCGTCACTGGCATGCCGCCACTGTCCGGCTTCATCGGCAAGCTGCTGATCCTCGATGGCGTGCGGGATTCGGCGCATGCGGCCTGGTTCTGGACGCTGATCCTGTCGACCTCGCTGATCGCGATCGTCGGTTTCTCGCGCGGTGGCAGCCTGGTGTTCTGGAAGAGCCATGCGCTGCCACCGGCGCCGGCGTCCGGGCATCGGCCCGCCGCGGCGCCCTTCGTTGCGGTCGGTGCGCTGCTGGCATGCCTGGTGGCGCTGACCGTGTTCGCCGGGCCTGCGCATGCCTGGCTGGAGGGTGCGGCTGTGCAGCTCTTCGCACCGGCGGGTTACATCGAGGCCGTGATGGGCACGCTGCAGGAGGTCCGCTGATGGGGAGCAAAACTGAAGTGCTCGACAAGCGCACGTTCATGCAGCGCTGGCTGCCACATCCGCTGCTGACGGTGGTGCTGATCATGCTCTGGATGCTGCTGCTGAATGCGTTCAGCGTCGGTGGCTTCGTGATGGGTGCCCTGCTGGGCATCGTGATTCCGCGTGTCACGAGCAATTTCTGGCCTGAACGGCCGCCAATCCAGGCTTATGGCAAGGCGCTCGCCTACATGGGGCTGGTGTTGTGGGACGTGGTGGTTGCCAACCTGCATGTCACCCGGCTGATCCTTTTCCGCCGCGCGGACCAGCTCCAGGTGCGCTGGGTCACGTTGCCGATCGAGCTCCGTTCGCCCGAGGCGATCACCGTGCTGGCAGGCACCATCACGATGACGCCCGGCACCGTCTCCTGCGATCTGTCGGCCGATGGCCACAGCCTGCTGGTGCACTGCCTCGACGCGCCGGATGTCGAAGAGGCCGTGCGGCAGATGAAGGAACGCTACGAGGCCCGCCTGAAGGAGATCTTCCCGTGATCGAATATGCACTGACGTTCGGATTCTGTGCGGTCTCGCTTGCGCTGCTGCTCAATCTTTGGCGACTGCTGCGCGGCCCTTCGCTGATGGATCGGGTGCTCGCGGTCGATACCATGGTGATCAACGCCATCGCGCTGATCATCCTGTTCGGCATCCAGCAGCGCACCACGATCTTCTTCGAAGGCGCGCTGCTGTTCGCGATGTTCGGCTTCATTTCCACCGTTGCCTACTGCCGCTTCATCCTGCGCGGCGACGTCATCGAGTGAGCGGGGACAGTATGGATTTCGTGTTCGAACTGATCGTGTCCGTCCTCATCGTGCTGGGCGGTTTCTTCTCGCTGGTAGGCTCGGTCGGCCTGATCAAGCTGCCTGACCTGCTGACCCGGCTTCACGCACCGACCAAGGCGACCACGCTGGGCGTGGGTGGTGCGCTGGCGGCGTCGATGCTGTTCTTCGCCGTGTTCGAGGACTCGCTGACGATTCACGAGGTGCTGATCACCGCCTTTCTGTTCCTGACCGCGCCGATCAGTGCCCATTTCATCGCCAAGGCGCATCTGCACGAGCATGCCGAGTTGCGCGATCAGTTGCCGCCCACCGGCCGTCCGCAAGGCTGGAGCACCTTCGATGGGCTGCCGGTCACGGAGGAGGAGGGCGAAGGCGACGACCACAAGGCGGCGCATCACTGAGGGCGGCGCAGGGCGTTGGGAGTGAGTGAGAATGGGCGATAATGCGCGTCTGATCTCACCGGATATTGCCTTGAACACCGTTCGCAGAAAGCCTCCCACTCCGGCGCCGCAGCGCGTCAGCGGAACACTTCGACTCCGGTCGCGCAAGTCCGAGGACGAGGCCGTGGCGCCGGACGCAGGCGAGCAGGCGCCCGAACTGGCTGCCCGACCCGCTGCCAAGGCGGGCCAGAAGCCGGCGGGCAAACCGGCTGCCCGGCCGACGAGGCCAGCGCAGCCCGCCGATGCAGGTCGGCCCGCACGCCCGGCGTCTGGCGCCCGGCCCAAGCCTTCGGCAACCGCGTCACCCTCCGCCGGACGCGCTCCGCGTACCGAGCCGCAGCGGCCGGCCCGTAAACCCACGCCCGCACCGGCTGCACCGGCTGCAGCGCGGCGACCAGCACAGGACACGCCGGCGCGGTCTGCGGCGGACAGTGTTGCCCCGGCCCCGGAAGGCGTGCGCCTGTCCAAGGTGATGGCCGAACGCGGCATCTGCTCGCGCCGGGAGGCGGACGAATTCATCGAGCGTGGCTGGGTGTTCGTCGACGGCAAGCGCGTGTCCGAGCTCGGCATCCGCATCGACCCCGAGGCCCGCATCAACCTGGCGCCCGAGGCCACCCGTACGCAGCGCCAGCGCGTCACCATCCTGCTGCACAAGCCGGTCGGTTACGTTTCCGGCCAGCCCGAACCGGGCTATGCGCCGGCGGTGAGCCTGATCGGTGCCGGAAACCAGTTCGACCGCGACACCGCGCAGCGCTTCCACCCGAGCCAGCTCAAGAACCTGGCGCCGGCAGGGCGGCTCGACATCGACTCCACTGGCCTGCTGGTGCTGACGCAGGACGGCCGCATCGCACGCCAGCTGATCGGTGATGACTCCAAGGTGGACAAGGAATACCTGGTGCGTGTCGAAGGCAGGCTGCAGCCCGAAGGCCTGGCCTTGCTCAACCACGGTCTCGAGCTCGACGGCGTGAAGCTGCGCCCGGCGAAGGTCGAATGGATCAACGACGACCAGCTGCGCTTCGAGTTGCGCGAAGGGCGCAAGCGCCAGATCCGGCGCATGTGCGAACTCGTCGGCCTGAAGGTGGTGGGCCTCAAGCGGGTGCGTATCGGCAAGGTCAAGCTGGGCGACCTGCCGCTCGGCGAGTGGCGCTACCTGCGCGAGGACGAATCCTTCTGATCGCTGTCCTGCGCCATGGCGTCGCCCAGCGGCCCGGTGCGTGGCAGGATGCCCGCACGATAGGCTGCGCGCGACACCGCGTGCGCAGCCAGCGGCGTGGTCGCCAACAGCACCGCGATCGCGAACAGTGCCTCCAGCGACACCGCGCCTTCGCTCGCCGCGGCGACGCCGGCCAGCACTAGCACGGCGCCGAGCGCACCGGCCTTGCTCGCGGCATGCATGCGCGTGTAGCTGTCGGGCAGGCGTAGCACGCCGATCGCGCCGACCAGCCCGATCAGCGCGCCAGCCAGCAATAGCGCGGACGCCAGCCAGGGCAGCACGCCGGCGCTCACGATGCGCTCTCCCCGCCGTCGTCGCGTCCCGCCGTCTCCGGCGTGCGGCCGTGGCGGCGGAACATCAGCATGTAGGCAGCCGTGCCGAGGAAGGACACCAGCGCCAGTACCACTGCGGCGTCGAGCAGCATCGGCTGCGCGGTGGCGAGCGCGATCAGCGCGACAACGCCAATGCCAAGCAAGGTCAGCGCGTCGATGGCCACCACGCGGTCGGTGGCGCGCGGCCCGCGCACCAGGCGGATCACGATCAGTACCGCCGACAGCGCCTGCAGCGCGAAGACCAGCGGCAACACCCAGCCGGCGCCGGCGAACTCGACATTCATGCTTCATCTCCTCCTGCTCGCGCAGCGGCCGGGTCGCCCGCGTGCAGCCAGGCGAGCAGGCGGGCCTCGATCTCGCGCACGCCATCACGGACGTCGTCGGCATCGCGTGCATCGATCGCGTGGATGTACATCGTGCCGCTGTCGGCTGCGTAGTCGAGCGCCAGCGTGCCCGGCGTCAGCGTCAGCAGGCAGCCGAGCAGGGTGGCGACGCGTTCGTCAGGCTCGCGCAGCTGCAGCGCGACCACGGCGGGTTGTGGATCGACGCGCGGCGCGAGCACGATGCGCGCCACGTCCAGGCTCGCCTTGATCACTTCGAGCACGAACCACGCGGCGAAGCTCACCCCCAGCTCCAGCCTGCGCACGTAGCGGCGCAGGCCGAGCAGGTCCGCACTGAGCCGCAGGGCGACATGGACGAGCACGAACGCCGCCAGCACGCCGAGCGGGGTCAGCGTCTTGGCGAAGGCGGCGAGGCCGATGGCGACGAGGATGTGAAGTCCGAGCATGGCGTCCTCCGCTAACGGGCCGGCGTGCCCAGCACGGCGTCGATATAGCCCTGCGGCGCGGCCAGCTGCTCGGCGGCGGCACTGGCGTAGTCCATCACGGGGCCGGCCAGCAGGCCGATCGCCACGGTCATCGCCGCCAGTGCCGAAATCGCCCACAGGGCCGGCCGCAGGCCCGCCACGCGGCGCAGCGCGCCCTCGCCCCCGGGGTGGGGTTTCAGGAAGGCCTCGTTCCAGATCTTGCTCATCGACAGCAGGGTGAAGATCCCGGTGAGCAGCGCCACGGTGGCGGCAATCCAGGCGCTCGCGTCGAGGCTGGCCTTCACCAGCACGAACTTGGCCCAGAAACCCGACAGCGGCGGAATGCCGGCGAGCGACAGCGCCGGTATCGCGAACAGGATCGCCAGCCAGGGCGCGTGTGCGTAGAGGCCGCCCATGGCGGCCAGGCGCTCGGCGCCGGTCAGGCGCGCCGCGATGCCACCGATGAAGAACAGGTTGGCCTTCACCACGATGTGGTGGATCAGGTAGAACACCGCACCGGCCAGCGCCAGCGGCGTGGCGAGCGCGAGGCCGAGGATCATGTAGCCGACCTGGCTGACGATGTGGAAGGACAGGATGCGGCGCACCTCGGTCTGCGCCGCCGCGCCGAGCACGCCGATCAGCATGGTCGCGCACGCGACCCACAGCAGCACCTCGTGGGCGATGCCGGAGTCGGGCCACAGCAGCGTCACGAGCCGGATCAGCGCATACACGCCGACCTTGGTCAGCAGGCCGGCGAACAGCGCCGAGATTGGCGTCCAGGCGAGGTGATAGGAGGCCGGCAGCCAGCCGAACACCGGGAACAGCGCGGCCTTGATCGAGAACGCGACCAGCATCAGCCCGACCGCGGCATTGGCGGTGGCCGGCACCTCGCCGGAGGCGAACAGGTGCGCGAGTTCGGCCATGTTCAGGCTGCCGCTGGCGCCATAGAGCAGGCCGGCCGCCAGCAGGAACATCATCGTCGCAACCAGGTTCAGCACGACGTACACCACGGTGCCCGACAGGCGCCGACGGCCGCCGCCGAGCACGATCAGTGCGAAGGAGCCGACCAGCAGCACCTCGAACCACACGTAGAGGTTGAAGACGTCGCCGGTGATGAAGGCGCCGCACACGCCGACCAGCAGGCCGTGCAGCAAGGGATGGAAATCGCGCCCGCGCGCCGCGTCGGTGTCCCGCGCCAGCGCGACGAGCACCGTCGCCAGGCCGACGATGCCGGTGATGGCGACCATCACCGCCGACAGGCGGTCGATGACCAGCGTGATGCCGTAGGGCGCAGCCCAGCCGCCAGCCTGGCCGGCGAGGATCTCGCCGCCGGCGGCGAGGCCGACCAGTGCCAGCCCGGCCGAGGTCAGCGCAGCACTGCCGACCAGGCTGAGCGCGCCGACCAGTCGCGGCGAGCGCCGTGCGAGCAGGCACAACACCAGCGTGGCCAGTGGGATCAGCAGCGGCGAGACGAGCAAGGCCTTCATCCGCGCACCTCCCGTTGCCCCGCAATGGGCGCTGCCGGAACGGGCTCGGCCGGCAGGTCGGGCGCTGGTTCCTCGGCTACCGCGGTGATCCGGTCGGTCTCGATGTTGCCGTGCAGTTCCCAGCTGCGCTTGAGCACCGCCAGCGCGAACACGAACAGCGCAAAGCCGATCACGATCGCGGTCAGCACCAGCGCCTGCGGCAGCGGATTGACGGCTGCGGCCAGGTCAGCGCTGTCGGCAAAGGCCGCGACGCTGCCGTCCAGGCGTCCGCCCAGCAGCACCGCGAGGTTGACGCCATTGCCCAGCACCACCACGCCCAGCACCACGCGCAGCAGGCTGCGGTCGAGCAGCATCCAGATGCCGATGGCGACGAGGAGGCCGGCGGTGACCGATGCGACGATTTCCATGTCAGCCCTCTGTCGGCCGGCTTGCGGCGGCTTCGTGGGGTCCATCGCCGGCCTGCTCGCGCTCGAGCAGGCGCAGCAGCATGTGCAGCACGGCGCCGAGCACGGTCAGGAACACGCCGACATCGAACAGCAGCGGCGAGCCCAGCGGCAGGCCCCCCGGGAAGATCCAGCTGCCGGTCAGGAAGGCTTCGCCGCGCGCGAGCCCGATCACCCCGGCACCGGCGGCCAGCGCCAGGCCAGTCGCCGCGATGATGGCGGGCGGCACGCGCAGCATCCTCCGTGCGCGCTCGACGCCGTCGCCCAGTGCCAGCAGGACGACCGCACAGGCGGCGACCAGTCCGCCGATGAAGCCCCCGCCAGGCAGGTTGTGGCCGCGCCACAGGAGCACCAGCGACATCAGCAGCAGCAGCGCCGACAGCGGTTTCATGCCCTGGCGCAACAGCACCGAGCCGAACTCCGGATTGCCTTGTCCGTGCGGCGGGTGGGCGGTACCCGGCTGCCGCTTCCTGCTCGCGCCCAGCAGCGATGCGGCGGCGAGCCCCGCCAATGCGACTACGAGGATCTCGCCCAGGGTGTCGAGCGCACGGAAGTCGACCAGGATCACGTTGACCACGTTGGCGCCGTGTCCGCCCGGCAGGCTGTTGTCGAGGTACCAGCGCGCGATGTTGCCGGGCAAGGGTTCGCTGAGCGACACCAGCAACAGCGCGGTGACGATGGCACCGAGCGCGATTGCCACCACCGCATGGAAGCGCTTCGCGGTCGGGTTGCGCGAACCGACGCCGGACAGCGGCGGCAGCTTGCGCAGTACCAGCGCGAGGAAGATCACGGTCAGTGTCTCCACCATCAACTGCGTGATGGCGACATCGGGCGCATTGGCGGCGAGGAAGAACAGCGCCAGGCCCAGGCCGCTGGCGCCCAGCGTGGCGACCAGTGCGACGCGGCCGCGCATCACCGCCGCGGCGGCAGCGCCGGCCACCGCGAGCACGCAGCCCACTGTGCCCGCGACCGACAGCGGGCTGGCGGGAATCGGCCAGCGGATGCCGCCGCCGGCCGCCAGCGCGGAAACCACCCCCACCAGCGTGAAACCCGTGATCGCCAGCACCAGCAGGCTGATGTGCTGGCGCAGTGAGCCATGCTGGAAACGGTCGGCCACCCCAGTGGCGAAGGCGAAGATGCGCTTGAGCAGGCGGTCCCAGATCATGTCGCCGCTGACTCGCCATAGCACCCGCCACAGCGACAGGCGACGGCGCACGCGGGTGCGCTGCAGGTAGAAGAACACGCCGAGGCTCACGGTCAACAGGCTCGCCGCCACCGCCGGCGTGAGTCCGCCCCACAGGTACAGCTTCACATCCACCGCGTCGCGCGCCACCGCCTGCACCGCGGCGTCGATCAGCCAGATCTCGGCGATGTTGTTGAAGGCGCCGAACACAAAGCCGCCGAAGGCGAGCAGCATCGGTCCGATCCACATCGGCAGGCTGACCTCGTGCGGGTGCCGCGGATAGCGCCCCTCGCGGCCGAGGAAGGCGCGAACGAAAACCAGACCGGCGGCGGTGAGCAGCAGCGCGTTGGTCAGGATCATGACCGCGGTGGTGATCCACCCGACCACGCCAAGCTCGATGAGGCCGGCGTACTTGAACTCCTTGGCAATGAAGCCGAAGAAAGGCGGCAGGCCGGCGTTGGAGAAGGCCGCCAGCGCCACCGCGAAGCCGGTGAGCGGCATGTAGCGGATCAGGCCGCCCAGGCGCGGGATCTGGCGTGTGCCGGTGGCGTGGTCGATGGCCCCGACCGCCATGAACAGCGCCGCCTTGTAGAGCGCATGGGCGACAAGGTAGATTGCGAAGGCCTGCAGGCCGTAGCGGGTGTTGGTGCCGAGCAGCATGGTCAGCTGGCCCAGCACGGTGACGGTGGTGTAGGCGAGCACCCGCTTGAGGTCTGTCTGGCGGATCGCCAGCACCGCGCCCACCAGCGCCGTGGCGGCGCCGATGACGATCAGGATCGTGCTCCAGCCGGCCGAGCCGCCGAGCACCGGGTTGAGGCGGGCGAGCAGATAGACGCCGGCCTTTACCATGGTGGCCGAATGCAGGTAGGCCGACACCGGGGTCGGCGCCGCCATGGCATTGGGTAGCCAGAGGTGAAACGGGATCTGCGCCGACTTGGTGAAGGCCCCCGCGAGCACCAGCAGCAGGATCGCAGGGTACAACGCGTGTCCCTCGATGGCAGCGGCCGACAGGCCGGAGAACTGCCAGCTCTCGCCCGCACTGCCGAGGAGGATGAGCCCGGCGAGCAGGGCGAGCCCGCCGCCGCCGGTGATCAGCAGCGCCTGCAATGCCGAGCGGCGTGATTCCGGCTTGTCGTGCTGGAAGCCGATGAGCAGGAAGGAAGCGACGCTCGTCAGCTCCCAGAACACGAACATGGCGATGAGGTCGTCTGCCAGCACCATGCCCAGCATGGCCGCCATGAAGCCCAGCAGGTAGGCGTGGAAGCGCCCGAGGTGATGGTGGTCCGACAGGTAGCTGCCGGCGTAGAGGACGATCAGCGTGCCGATACCGCTGATCAGCAGCGCGAACAGCAGCGACAGTCCGTCCAGGCGGAACGCAAGGGTGACGTCGAGCGCAGGCACCCAGGCGTGGTGCTCGAGGATTACGCCGCCTGCCGCGATCTCCGGGGTCAGCGACAGGAAGTGGCCGAACACGACCAGCGGCGCGAGCGCGAGCACCCATGCTGCGCGCTCGTCGAGCCAGCGCGTGAGCGGTGGTGCGAGCAGCATCGCCACGGCGATCAGGCCGATGCTGGTCAGCATCGCACGCCTCCCCTGAACAGCATGTTCGTCGTCTCCCCTTTTACCTGGCGCAGGCCGTTGGTGTAGGCCTGCGTTGTTCGTATTGGTGGAAAAGGGACAGGGCGTTCGGTGGCGAGGTTCCCGGCATGGCCTCCGGATAGGCAGACTTGGCGCGAAAACGCGCCCAACTCACCGAGCGTGCGCCTTGCTGGGCGCCGCTGCGGCGAGTTGGACTTCAGAGTGGACGTCGGCTTGGACGTCGGGCTGGGAGGTGGCCTCAGGCCGCCATGCGAATGCGCTCCTCCCGAATCTTCATGCATTCACCCGCATGCTTCATCATTTCGGCGTCCTCTTCGCTGAGTCCGCTGACTTCGGCAAAGTAGCCGGCCAGCGGGCAGTCGAACCCTGGTGGACATCCGTGTTCGCACGCGCATTCCTGTTGCGTCTCGTCCAGCAGAACCATTTCGTGAACGGCTTCGCAACGCCCGATCGGGGAGTCGATGATGCTCATGACAGTCTCCTTCAATGGTGCAGACCAGCCCGCGATTCCGTGTATTCATTGCATGTTCGTGACGGATTTCACGGACGCCAACTGATTTAAATCTAGTCGGCGGTGCGCGGCGTGCCCGAGGAAATGGGCGAAGGTTGACCTGCGTCAACGTGTGGGGAAGGCCGGGAAAGCGGGGCGCGCGGTCGCACCTCGTAGGGCGTGCGGCACTGGCTGTCGCGGTAGGGTCCCCGGCTGCGTTCCCAGCCAGGACCCGGCTCGGTCTGGCTGCAGAACGGGCGGCCGTCGAGTTTGCTGAGCCATACGTACCATGGGGCAGGGGCGGCTTTTGCGACAGGCGCGTGCAGGCTTAGCGCCAGCGTCGTCGCCAGTGCCAGGCGGACGGCCGGGGTGTGACGACGGCGCTCACTCCGCACGCAACGCCTCCACCGGGTCCAGACGGGCTGCGCGGCGTGCGGGCAGCACTCCGGCCGCGAGTCCGATCGATATGGCCAGCAGTTCGGCGGCGACGACGAAGCTCCACGGCGTGCTCACGGGCAGGTCCGGCAGCATCAGGCCGAGCAGGTGCGCAAGGCCTGCTCCCACCGCCAGGCCGACCACGCCGCCCGCGGCAGCCAGCACTACCGCCTCGCCCAGGAAAAGTCCGAGGATGGTTCGGCGGCGCGCGCCGAGCGCCACCAGCAGGCCGATCTCGTTGGTGCGCTCGGCCACGGCGATGGTCATGATCGTGACGATGCCGACGCCGCCCACCAGCAGGGAGATGCCGCCCAAGGCGCCCACCGCGGCGGTGAGGATGTCGAGGATGTTCGAGAGCGTGGCGAGCATGTCTTCCTGGGTGCGGATCGTGAAGTCCTCGCGGCCGTGACGGGCGATGAGGCTGCGCTTGACGAGTTCGACCACGCGGGCGGCAGGAACGTTTTCCTCGTAGTCGAGGCCGATCTCCATCAGCCCGTCGCGATTGAACAGGGCGAGGCCGCGCGCGGTGGGGATGAAGGCGGTGTCGTCGAGGTCGATGCCGAGGAACTGGCCCTTCTCCTCCATGATGCCGATGACCCGATAACGTTCGTCGCCGATCTGCACCCGCTCGCCGAGCGCATTGCCGGCATCGAAAAGCTCACGTTTCAGTTTCGGGCCGAGCACGACGAAGGCGCGCGGGCTGCTGCTGTCGTCGGGCGGCAGGAACTGGCCGACGCGAACGCGCATCGCGTACACCGCGTGCATGTCGGGACCGACGCCCAGCACCATCGTGCGCCGCACGCGGCCGTTGGCGCGCACCTCGGCGTTGCCGTTGACGTTGCCGGTGACGTGGCGCACATGCGGCAGGCGGGCCAGGGCGGTGACGTCGTCGAGAGTGAGGTCGCGCGCGGTGGACGGCAGGCCGGGCGGGCCGCCACGGGCGCCCTGGCGGCCGGGATTGATCTCGATGACGTTGGTGCCGAACTGACCGAATTCCTGCAGCACGAAACGATGCAGGCCCTCGCCGATAGAGGTCAGCAGGATCACGGCGGCGATGCCGACGGCGATCCCCCCGAGCGTCAGGCCGCTGCGCATGCGGTGCGCGGTGACCGAGCGCAGGGCGAGGTGGAGAAAGTCGATCCAGCGCATCGCGCTCACCGCTTCATCAGTGCCTGCACCGGATCCAGTGCGGCGGCGCGGCGCGCGGGCATCACCCCGAACAGCAGCCCGGTGGTGAGCGCCGTACCCACCGCGGCGGCCACGGCCCAATCCGGCGGCCAGGCTGGCAGGGCGGGGAATGCCAGCCGGATGCCCCATGCGCCGGCGTGACCGAGCGCGAACCCGGCTACCGCCCCGGCCAGCGACAGCAGCCCGGCTTCGGCGAGGAAGGCGAGGCGGATCGCACCTGTGCTGGCGCCGAGCGCCTTCAGCAGGCCGATCTCGCCGGTGCGCTGGGTGACCGCGACCAGCATCACGTTCATGACCAGGATGCCGGCCACCGCCAGGCTGATCGCGGCGATGCCGGCGACCCCCAGCGTGAGCGCGCCGAGGATGCGGTCGAAGGTGCCGAGCACGGCGTCCTGGGTGATGACGGTGAAGTCGAGCTCGCCGTCGCGGCGAGCGCGCAGCAGATCCTCCACCTGGCGTTGGGCCGGCCCTAGCGCCTCGCGGCCGCGGGTCTCGACCATGATGCGGAACAGGGCGTTGGTGTTGAACATCGCCTGAGCGGTGGCGACCGGCACCAGCACCAGTTCGTCCGAGTTCATGCCCAGCCCGCGTCCGGCCGGCCCCATGATGCCGATCACGCGCAGGCGGCGGTCGCCAAGGCGGATCATGCGACCAATCGCATTCTCGTTGCCGAACAGTTCGGCGCGGATCGTTTCGCCGATTACCGCGACCGCCGTGGCGCGGCCGAAGTCCTCGCGCGGCAGGAACTGGCCGCCAGCCACGCCGAAGCCGCGGATGCCGAGATAGTCCGCCGTGGTGCCCAGCACCATCACCTCGCGCAGGCGACCGCCCACCGAGATCTCGGAGTTGCCCACGGTGAGTGGCGCGACGCGCTGCACCAGCGGCAGGCGCAGCAGGGCCGCAGCGTCGTCATTGGTGAGGTCGCGCGGCGTGCTGCTGACGAAGCTGCCCGGGTTGACGCCGCCGGTCTCGGTGCGCCCCGGCAGCACGATCAGCAGGTTGGCGCCGAGCGCGGAGAACTCCTCGACCACGTAGCGGCGCGCACCGTCGCCGAGCGCGGTGAGCATCACCACCGCCGCGACGCCAATCGACATCGCCAGCACCATCAGTGCAGTGCGAAGGGGGTAGCCGAGCGCGGCGCGGGTGGCGAAGCGCAGCGTGTCGGCGGGACTCATGCCGGCTCCGGGCCGCGGCGCAGGTCCTGGCGGATGGCGCCGTCCTCCATCAGCACCCGGCGGCGGGCGCGCTCGCCCATGACCGGGTCGTGGGTGACCACGATCAGTGTCATGCCGGCGGCGTTGAGATCCTCGAGCAGGGCGGTGACCTCCTGGCCGGTGGCGCGGTCGAGGTTGCCGGTCGGTTCGTCGGCCAGGAGCATCGCCGGGCGCATGATGGTGGCGCGCGCGATTGCGACACGCTGACGCTGGCCACCGGACAGTTCCTCGGGGCGGTGATGGGCCCGTGCCTCGAGGCCGAAGTCCTTCAGCGCCTGGGCCACGCGGCGGGTGCGCTCGTGGGCGGGCATGCCGGCGAGCATCAGGGGCAGGGCGATGTTCTCCGCCGCGGTGAGCCGCGGCACCAGGTGGAAGCTCTGGAACACGAAGCCGATGCGGGCGCTGCGCACCGCGGCCTGCTCGTCGGCGGACAGCGTGGTGACGTCGCGTCCTTCCAGACGGTAGTGGCCGCTGTTGGGGCGGTCGAGCAGGCCGAGCAGGTTCAGCAGCGTGGATTTGCCCGAGCCGGAGGGACCCATCACCGAGACGTATTCGCCCGCCTCGATGCGCAGCGACACGTCGCACAGCGCATGCACCTGGCTGTCGCCGAGCTGGAAGATGCGGTTGATGCCGTCGAGCTCGATCTGCGCCATGTCTGCGCGCTAGCGGGTGACGGACTCGACGCTGACGTGCGCACCGGCCGCCACGCCCGTGCGTTCGAGCGAGGTGACGATGCGCTCGCCGGCCTGCAGGCCTTCGACGACTTCGGTCTGTTCCCAGTTCGACAGGCCGGTGCGCAGGCCGCGCTCGACCAGTACGCCGTTCTGCTCTACCAGCACGCGCTGGCCTTCGCGCAGCGCGGAGGTCGGGACGCGCAGCACGTCCGGGCGGGTGTCGAGCACGATCTCGACGTCCGCGCTGTAGCCCACCAGCATGCCGCGGGCCTCGTCCGGGCGGACGAAGTCGACGTCCACCTCGACCGTGCGGGCCTGCTTCTCCACCGCGGTGATGTAGGGCGCGACACGTTTCACCCGGCCTTCGAACACCGTGCCCGCCATCGCTTCGAGCGAGATCCGCACCGGCAACCCGGCACGGATCTTGGGCGCGTCGATCTCGTCCATCGGCGCCTTCACGTACAGGCAGGAGTCGTCGATCAGGTCGATGGCCGGCGGCGTCGGCACGCCGGGCGGGGAGGGGATGGAGATCTCGCCCAGTTCGCCGCTGATCTTGGCCACGGTGCCGGCGAAGGGAGCGATCAGCACCAGGCGCTGGCGCTCGGTCTCGGTGGCGGTGAGCTGGGCTTGCGCGGTGGCGACGTCCGCGCGTGCCGTGTCGCAGGCAGCGCGGCGGGCGCGGGCTTCGGTGCGCGCCTTCTCCTCTGCGCTGGCGGACACGAAGCCGCGCTTGACGAGCTGCGCCTGGCGCGCGGCCTCGCGTTCGGCGTTGTCGGCCACGGTGCAGGCTTCCTGCACGCGCTGGCGTGCGGTGGCGAGCTGCGCCTGGTTGACCGCCAGTCGCGCGTCCAGGTCGCCGTGCCACAGCCGCATCAGCACCTGCCCGGCCTCGACCCGGTCGCCTTCCTTCACCCCCAGGTAGTCGATGCGCCCGCCGACGATGGTCGCCATCTTGGTCCGCTGGCAAGCCTCGATCTCGCCCGCCCGCGTGTTCGACAGCGTCGCCTCGACCAGTCCGCGCCCGACCTCATGCACCACGACCGCGACCGGCTTGGGGCGGGTGAACCACCAGCCTGCCGCGCCGAGGAGGGCGAGCACGATGACGAAAGGAATCAGGCGCCGGAAGGTATTCATCAGAGGCTCAGAGATCGTCGAAGAAGTCCGTATCCAGACGCTTCAGTTCTATTTTGCGCTTGATGGACACGCCGACGTTGTGTTCGACGGCGAGCCGGGCAAGCTCTTCCCCATCAATCAGGACCAGCCTCAGGTGAGGCAGCTCCACGGCGCGTCTTGCATCTTGGGTGAAGCGACTCGTCGTCACGAAGACGCCGCGATTTGCGCCATGCTTTGCCAACGCACCGAGGAAGCCATTGATGTCCGGCCCACCCACCGGCGCGTCGGTCCATCGCTTCGCCTGCAGATAGATCCGGTCCAGTTTCAGCCGGTCTTCGTAGATCACGCCATCGATCCCGCCGTCACCTGAACGGCCTGTCACTTCTCCGACGCCATAACCCATCGCTGCGAGAAGGCGTACGACAAAGCGTTCGAAGCTCGCCGGACTGATGGCGCGTAGCTGAGTCAGTACTTCCTGTTCCAGGGCCTCCTGAAGTTCCTTCAACGTCTCGTCGATCTGTTCTTCAGGTGTCAATGTTTCGTCGAATTGGGCGGCAGCGCTGACGGGGGCGTTTTCGGAGGCCGCGGTCGCCTTCCAGCTGCCGAAGCCGTGGCACTCGAAATACTTGCGATCCAGTTTGACTGGCAGATCGGGCAGTGCGAAACGGCCTTTCGTCGAGATCTTGAACATCCCGCGACCGCAGCTTTCGATGAGCCCTGTCTTATTGAGGTCGCTCTTGGCCCAGCCGACTCTGTTGAGGTATCGCGGATAACCACTCGGAAGGGTTTCCGCGAGGTCTTCCTCGGTGAGTCCCAGATGTTCAGCAAGCTCCTGGGAGGCCTCGCGGAGATTGCGCGGGCGTCCGTCGGCAACCAGATCGAGCAGGGGGCGAATGAGTTCGTGGTACTTCGGGACACTCATGAGGTCTGAGTCCTGCGGTGGTGCAAAGGATGCGTACGCGGTGTTCCTTCCGAGGCTGCGGAACTCGCTGCGCTCGGACAGTCCTCGCCTCTCCAGGAACACCACGTACGCATGCAGGAACTGATTCTGCTCGTTGAACCGCAGCAAAGACGCGGGCTTGATGATCTTGTTTTTGGCTGATCGAGCGCGGTGGTGCGAGCCGGGGATGCGTGGGGTATTCCTGGCGCAGGCGAGGACTGTCCGAGCCCGAAGGGTGAGTTCCGCAGCCTGCAGAAGGAATGCCCCATGCAGCCACGGCGGCGTCTTCTCGCGTGGCTGCAGGAGCGGACACCCGCGGTGGCGATCGGTGCGATGTTGCGCTGTGTGATCACCATCCGCATGCTCCCTTTAGACCAGTCTTACTTCCCGCCCTTGGCCCACGAATCCTTCAGCGTGACCGTGCGGTTGAACACCGGCGCGCCGGGTTTCGAGTCCACGCGGTCGGCGACGAAGTAGCCGTGGCGTTCGAACTGGAAGCGGTCCTCGGCGCGGGCGTCCTTGAGCGCGGGCTCGAGGTAGGCGGTGATGACGCGCTTGCTGTCCGGGTTGATGTCGTCGAGGAAGTCGCGCTCGGCGTCCGGCGCGTCGCCCTCGCGGCGCTGGCCGGGATGGGGATGGGCGAAGAGGCGGTCGTAGATGCGGACCTCGGCTTCGTAGCCGTGCGCCACCGACACCCAGTGCAGGTTGCCCTTGACCTTGTAGTTGTCGGCGCCGGGAGTGCCGGACTTGGAGTCGGGCATGTGTTCGGCCAGCACCGCGGTGATGTTGCCCGCAGCATCCTTCTCGCATCCGGTGCATTTCACCACGAAGCCGTAGCGCAGCCGCACCATGTTGCCCGGGTAGAGGCGGTGGAAGCCCTTGACCGGCTCCTCCATGAAGTCCTCGCGCTCGATCCACAGCTCGCGGCCGAAGGGCATGTCGCGCTTGCCCAGTTCGGGCTTGAGCGGATGGTTAGGCGCCTGGCACAGCTCGGAGGCGCCTTCGGCGTAGTTGGTGATGACGAGCTTCAACGGGTCGAGCACCGCGACGCGGCGTTCGGCGGCTTCGTTGAGGTCGTCGCGCATGCATTCTTCCAGCACGCTCATGTCGATCCACGAGTCGGCCTTGGAGACGCCGATGCGTTCGGCGAAGCGGCGGAAACCGGCGGCGGTGAAGCCGCGGCGGCGGGCGCCGACAAGGGTGGGCAGGCGCGGGTCGTCCCAGCCGGCGACGTGGCCTTCATTGACGAGCTGGATCAGCTTGCGCTTGGAGAGCACCACGTAGGTGAGGTTGAGGCGGGCGAACTCGATCTGCTGCGGCAGCGGGCGCGGGAAGTGGCCCTCGGTGGCGAGCGCATCCAGCAGCCAGTCGTAGAACGGACGCTGATCCTCGAACTCCAGTGTGCACACCGAGTGGGTGATGTTCTCGATCGCATCCTCGATCGGATGGGCGAAGGTGTACATCGGGTAGATGCACCAGGCGTCGCCCGTGCGATGGTGCGCAGCGTGGCGGATGCGGTAAATGGCCGGGTCGCGCAGGTTGATGTTGGGGCTCGCCATGTCGATCCTGGCACGCAGGATGTGCGTGCCCTCGGCGAACTCGCCGGCGCGCATGCGGGCGAAGAGGTCGAGGTTCTCCTCGACGCTGCGATTGCGATACGGGCTGTCCTTGCCCGGCTCGGTCAGCGTGCCGCGGTTGGCGCGCATTTCCTCGGCCGACTGCGAGTCGACATAGGCCTTGCCGGCCTTGATCAGGCTGACCGCGCAGGCATGCATGCGGTCGAAATAGTCGGAGGCGAAGTAAAGGTGTTCGCCCCACTCGAAGCCGAGCCACTTCACCGCCTCGAGGATAGCATCGACGTACTCCTGCTCTTCCTTCTCGGGGTTGGTGTCGTCGAAGCGCATGTGGCAGACGCCGCCATAGGCTTCGGCGAGACCGAAGTTCAGGCAGATCGACTTGGCGTGGCCATAGTGCAGGTAGCCGTTGGGCTCGGGCGGGAAGCGCGTCTCGACGCGACCGCCCCATTTCGCCGTGCGGATGTCCTCGTCAATGATGTTGCGGATGAAGTTGGAGGCGACGGGGGCTTCGGTGGCGGAGTTCTTTTCGGATTTCATCGGGCGGAGATCTGCGTGGGCCACGGACGGGCCGGTTTTCAATTGGCGCGATTGTAGCCGATCCCGGTCATGCGCCTTGCTTGCCGAGGCCATGGGCGCAGGGCAATCCGCGAACAGCCGCCACGCCTCGGCCGGTAGAATCGGGGGCTGCCGAACCAACGAGAGGATGCCGATGCCCGATACGGAAGCGCTTGACTGGGTGGAACCGATGCTCGACCGCATGACCGGCGGGGACCACACGCTGACGTTGATCCTGCAACTCTTTCTCGTCGTGCTGGCGGTTGTTGTCACCAATTTCTTTCTGCGCCGCACGCTGGCCAGGCTCGAGGCGCGCACGCGCAACACGCCGACGCCGTGGGACTTCGCGCTGGTGTCCGCGGCGCGCAAGCCGCTGACAGTGGTGGCGTGGCTTGTCGGCCTCACTTTCGCGGCGCGAATCCTGCAGACGGAAACTGAGACAGACGCCGCCCTGTTCGAGGCCATCGAACCGGTCCGCACCGTGGGCGTGATTGCCTGTCTGGCGTGGTTCCTGGTGCGCTTCGTCGGCAATGTCCAGGACGGGATCATGGCGCAGCGCCTGCGTCGGGGCGAGTCGATCGATCGCACCACTGTCGATGCAATTGGAAAGCTGCTGCGGGTGTCGGTGATCATCACGGCAGTGCTGGTCGCCTTGCAGAGCCTGGGATTCTCGATCTCCGGCGTGCTCGCCTTCGGCGGCATCGGCGGCATTGCGGTCGGTTTTGCCGCGAAGGACCTGCTCGCCAACTTCTTTGGCGGACTGATGGTGTACCTCGACCGGCCTTTCGTCGTCGGTGACTGGGTGCGGTCGCCCGACAAGCAGATCGAAGGCACTGTGGAGGAGATCGGCTGGCGCCTCACACGCATCCGCACCTTCGACAAACGACCCTTGTACGTGCCCAATGCGGTATTCACGCAGATCACGGTGGAGAATCCGTCGCGCATGACGAACCGGCGCATCAACGAGGTGGTCGGCGTGCGCTACGATGACGTCGGAAAGGTGGCTGCGATCGTCGATGACATCAAGGCGATGCTGCGCGGGCACGAGGAAATCGACCAGGATCAGACCATGATCGTCAATCTCAACCAGTTCGGTCCGTCCTCCCTCGACATCATGATCTACACCTTCACCCGCACTACCGCCTGGGTGCGCTTCCACGAGATCAAGCAAGACGTGATGCTTAAGGTGGCCGACATTGTCGCGTCGCATGGGGCCGAGATCGCGTTTCCGACGCGGACACTGCATCTTGCCGGCGCCGCACAGGCGCCCGGGCACGAGCATGTATTGGAGGGCGCAGCGCAATGAATCTTGCGGCGTTCGTGGCCGTGGGGGCCGGGGCAGCGTGCGGGGCCTGGCTACGCTGGGGTCTGGGGCTGTGGCTCAACCCGGCCTTCGTCTTCGTGCCATTGGGGACGCTGGTTGCCAACCTGGTGGGCGGCTTGCTGATGGGGCTTGCGCTTGCGCTGATCCAGGCCTGGCCGGCGATGAGCCCGGCCCTGAAGCTGCTGCTGACCACAGGGCTGTTGGGTGGGCTGACGACCTTCTCGACCTTTTCGGCGGAGGCTTTCCATCTGCTGCAGCGCGGTGCGCTGGGCTGGCTGACGCTGCACCTCACCCTCCACGTCGGCGGATCGGTGTTGATGACCTGGGCGGGTTACTCGATCTTCAACGCGCTGCGCGGCTGATCGCGTTATCCCTGATCGGCCGTCGTCATGCTTTGTTGCACACTGCCACAGGCGTGGAGTTGGGGCTCGCGCCCATAATCGACTGGCCTGTTACAAATCCGGAGGCTGAGAACCATGAACAAGATCGTCGTTTCCCTGACTGCGCTTACCGTTGCCGCGAGCGGCCTGGTGGGCTGCGCGAACATGAGCGAGACCCAGCGCGACACGAGTATCGGTGCCGGCATCGGTGCCGTGACGGGTGCGGTCATCGGCCGTGCGACTGCGGGCGGCAACAAGACCAAGAGCACGGCGACGGGCGCTGCCGTCGGTGCCGCGATCGGTGCGGCGGGCGGCTACCTGTGGTCGCAGAACATGCAGAAGCAGAAGGCCGAGATGGAGCAGGCCACGGCGGGCACCGGCATCGGCGTCAGCCAGACCGCCGACAACCAGTTGAAGGTCGATATTCCGAGCGACATCTCCTTCGATACCGGCCGTTACGACATCAAGCCGAACATGCGCCCGGTACTCGACAGCCTGGCGAGCAGCCTCAACCAGCATCCGGTCACGACGATCACCATCATCGGTCACACCGACAGCACGGGCACCGACGCGATCAACAACCCGCTGTCGGTCAACCGCGCCGCCGCGGTACGCGACTATCTGGTGGCGCGCGGCGTGTCCTCGCAGCGCATCGCCATCGACGGCCGCGGCTCGCGCCAGCCGATCGCCGACAACGCGACTGCGTCGGGCCGCGCGATGAACCGCCGCGTCGAAATTTTCGTCGCGGAACAGGCGCGCTGAGTCCCGTCTGAACCGGCCGGCATCGCCGTCGGCCTTCGCAGAAAAACGCCCGCCGGGATGCCATCCCGGCGGGCGTTTTGTCATCCGGCTGTTGCAGGGGTCAGACGTTGCGATAGACCTCGGCGCCGCTCTTCACGAACTCCACCGCCTTCACCTCCATGCCCTTCCTCAGCGCCTCGGCTTCATCCAGGCCCTGCTGCGCGGCGAAGTCGCGCACGTCCTGGGTGATCTTCATCGAGCAGAAATGCGGGCCGCACATCGAGCAGAAGTGGGCGACCTTGGCGGAGTCCTTGGGTAGGGTCTCGTCGTGGAATTCCTTGGCCTTGTCCGGGTCGAGACCGAGGTTGAACTGGTCTTCCCAGCGGAACTCGAAGCGCGCCTTGGAGAGCGCGTTGTCTCGGATCTGGGCGCCCGGGTGGCCCTTGGCGAGGTCGGCGGCGTGCGCGGCCAGCTTGTAGGTGATGATGCCTTCCTTGACGTCCTGCTTGTTGGGCAGGCCCAGATGTTCCTTGGGCGTGACGTAGCACAGCATCGCGGTGCCGTACCAGCCGATGGTGGCCGCGCCGATGCCGCTGGTGATGTGGTCGTAGCCCGGGGCGATGTCGGTGGTGAGCGGCCCCAGGGTGTAGAAGGGCGCTTCCTTGCATTGCTCGAGCTGCAGGTCCATGTTCTCGCGGATCATGTGCAGCGGCACGTGGCCGGGGCCTTCGATCATCACCTGCACGTCGTGCTTCCAGGCGATATCGGTGAGTTCGCCCAGGGTCTTCAGCTCGCCCAGTTGTGCCTCGTCGTTGGCGTCGTAGATCGAACCGGGACGCAGGCCGTCACCCAGGCTGAAGGCCACATCGTAGGCCTTCATGATTTCGCAGATGTCCTCGAAGTGAGTGTAGAGGAAGCTCTCCTTGTGATGCGCCAGGCACCACTTGGCCATGATCGAGCCGCCACGGCTGACGATGCCGGTCATGCGGTTGGCGGTCAGCGGGACGTAGCGCAGCAGCACGCCGGCGTGAATGGTGAAGTAGTCCACGCCCTGCTCGGCCTGTTCGATCAGGGTGTCGCGGAAGATCTCCCAGGTGAGTTCCTCGGCCTTGCCGTCGACCTTTTCCAGCGCCTGATAGATCGGCACCGTGCCGATCGGCACCGGGCTGTTGCGGATGATCCATTCGCGCGTCTCGTGGATGTTCTTGCCGGTCGACAGGTCCATCACCGTGTCGCCGCCCCAGCGGATCGACCAGGTCATCTTGTCGACCTCCTCGGAGATCGAGGAGGTGACCGCGGAGTTGCCGATGTTGGCGTTGATCTTCACCAGGAAGTTGCGGCCGATGATCATCGGCTCGGATTCGGGGTGGTTGATGTTGTTCGGGATGATGGCGCGGCCGCGGGCGACCTCGTCACGCACGAACTCCGGGGTGATCACCGCCGGCAGGCTGGCGCCGAAGCTCTGGCCGGGGTGCTGGCGCAGCATCATGTCGGCCATCTTCTGGCCCCTGGGGCCGGTGGCGCGCAGCGACTCGATGTACTTCTCGCGGTTCAGGTTCTCGCGGATGGCGATGTATTCCATCTCGGGCGTGATGATGCCGCGGCGCGCGTAGTGCATCTGGGTCACGTTCATGCCCGCCTTGGCGCGGCGCGGCTTGCGGTGCAGGCCGGGGAAGCGCAGTTCGTCGAGCGCCTTGTCGGCGGCGCGCTGGCGGCCGTATTCGGACGACAGGCCGGGCAGCACCTCGGTGTCGCTGCGCTCCTCGATCCAGCGCTGGCGCAGCGCCGGCAGGCCGGAGCGGATGTCGATCTTCGTCGCGGGGTCGGTGTAGGGGCCCGAACAGTCATAGACGAAGATCGGCGGGTTGGGCTCGGCGCCGAAGGAGGCCGGGGTGTCCGACTGGGTGATCTCGCGCATCGGCACGCGGATGTCGGGGCGCGAACCCTCGACGTAGATCTTGCGCGAGTTGGGCAGCGGGGCGATCGCGGCTTCATCGACCTGTGCCTTGGCGGCGATGAATTTCTCGTTGGCGTTCATGGGCTGTGTCTCCTGGGGGCAGATGTGCTTATGCGTGAGCGGGCGAAGGCCGCGCCAGGTTGGGGCGGCCGCGGAAGGGGGTCAGGACGACGCCTGCGGGCGCCGCCACAGGGCGTGGAAATGATGGATCGGTCCGTGACCGCTGCCGACGCCGAGTTCGCCCGAATGCGCGATGGCGCCCAGCAGCCACTGGCGTGCCTCGCGCACGGCCGACTCGACCGGGCGGAAGCCGCCTGCCCGCTGCGGTAGCAGGGCGGCGATGGCGGACGACAGGCTGCAGCCGGTGCCGTGCGTGTTCCTGGTTTCGATGCGCGGCGCCGGCAGTTCGACCATGCGGTCACCATCGAACAGCAGGTCGACCAGATCGTTGCCCGGGAGGTGGCCGCCCTTGAGCAGCACCCAGCGCTCGCTCGATGTCGGCAGCAGTTCGCGCAGACGTTCGGCGGCGCGGTACATCTCCTTGACCGTATCGGGCGCGCGCTGCTCGAGCAGTACGCCCGCCTCGGGCAGGTTGGGCGTGATCAGGAAGGCCTGGGGGAACAGGGCCTCGCGCATCATCGAGATCGCGCTCTTCGCCAGCAGGCTGTCACCGCTCTTGGCGACCATCACCGGGTCGAGCACGACGTTGGCCGCCTTCCAGTGGGCCAGGCGGTCGGCCACGGTGGCGGTGACTTCGGCGCTGCCGAGCATGCCGATCTTGGTCGCGTGGATCGCGACGTCGGCGAACAGAGTGTCGATCTGCAGGCGCAGGAAATCGGTCGGCGGTACATGCACGCCGGTGACTCCCCGGGTGTTCTGGGCCGTCAGTGCGGCGATGACGCCGCAGCCATAGGCGCCGAGCGCGGAGAAGGCCTTGAGGTCGGCAAGCACGCCAGCGCCACCACTCGGATCTACGCCGGCGATCGAGACTACATTGGCAATACGGGACTCGCTGCCGGTGGCGGCAGCGGATGAAGCGGTCGAACTCATGTTTACGTTTCCCTACGCCGGTGCGAGCCGGATCAGGTTCCAAGGGTCTTTCTCAGCCCGTGCGCGGCGGGCACCCCCAACGAGAACTGCGGACGATACTGGATGCCCCCGTGCGTGGCAAGGTGCTCAAGATTTCCGCGCGCACGCCGTATAGGATTCCATTACCGCCCCGTTTCCCGAGCCGATGAGACTCTCCCGCCTGGCCCTTGTGGCCCTGATGATCGCAAGCCCGCTGCAGGTCGCGCTCGCCGCCGACTGGCAGCTGGTGCTGAGCGATCGCAACCGCCGGGTGGAGATCGACCGCGGCAGCATCCTGACCTCGGACCGCGGCACCAAGGTGTCGTGGGGGCGGGTGGTGTTGGCCAACAACGAAGTCGCTGCAGCAGGTTACGCGACGATCAAGGCGCTGAACCGTTACGACTGCCAGAACCGGACCTTCTCCACCATCAAGCGTGTCTATCTGGATGCGGATGAGAATCTGGTGCGCGAGGAAACCGTCGAGGACCAGACCCCGCTGCGGGTGACGCCGAACTCGGTCGACGAGCGCATGTGGCGCGAGGTGTGCGGCCCGCCGTCGGTGGCCGACCTGCAGAAGGTGGCGGACGAAGTGCAGAAGCTGGCCGATACGATGCAGCCCAAGCTGGAAGCCGCCGCGCCCGCAGCGCCCAGGGTGCCCGCACCGGCCCCGGCGAAGACCGAGCCGCCCTCGAAACCGGCGGCAGCCCAGCCGGCCCGCCCGGCGCCGATCGAAACCGGCCCGGCTGCGGCGCAGGCTGTGCGGGCCGCAGAGCCGCCCAAGTCGGCGGATGGGGCGCCTGCGAAAGACGCAGCGGAAAATGGCGGCAAGAAGCTCGCCCTGCCGCCGCTTCCCAACATCCGGCCCGCCAAGCCCGATCCCGAGACGGTCGAGCGTGAGGCGCCCAAGCCCGGACCTGCCGAGCCGGCGCGCAAGGCCGAGAAAGCGCCGCCGCCGGCGCGGACGAGCCCGGCGCGCAGGTCGGAACCGCCGCGTGCCGTCGTGCGTGAGACGCCGCGGCCGCAGCCCCCGGCCCCTGTGGCCCTGGCCCGACCGCAGGTCAAGGCTCCGGCAGCGCCGGCGGCTCAGGCCGCGGTCGATCCCGTCGAGGCGCTGCTTCGCGCCAAACGCGACAACCCGTTCGACCCCGGCTGGCGCTATGAAGGGGAACTGGGGCCGGATGCCTGGGGACGCCTGCGTCCCGACTGGCGTCTGTGCAGCGAGGGCACACGCCAGTCGCCGATCGACCTCCGCGACGGCGTGGCGGTGGACCTGGCGCCGGTCAAGTTCCATTACCGCAGCACCGGTTTTCGCATCCGCGACACCGGCAACACACTGCAGATCGACGTCGGCGAAGGCATGGGGGTCGAGATCCGCAGCACGCGCTACGAACTCGAACGCTTCACCCTGCATCGTCCATCGCAGGAGCGTGTCGGCGGCATGGCCTATGACATGGCCGCCTATCTCGAACACCGCAGCGCCGACGGCCGGACGGCGATCGTCTCGATCCTGCTCCAGGCGGGCGGCGCGCCGAACGCCTTGCTGCAGACCTTGTGGAACAACCTGCCGCTCGATCGCGGGCGCGAGTTCGTTCCGGATGCCGTGATCGACCTGCGCGGTTTTGTCCCCGACAATCCGGCGCACTTCCTCTATCTCGGCTCGCTGCCGGTGCCACCCTGCACCGAGGACGTCACCTGGGTGGTGATGAAGACACCGGTGCCGATGGCCGACGACCAGTTGGCCGTGTTCGGGCGCCTCTATCCGCGCAACACCCGCCCGATCCAGCCGGCCAACGGTCGCCTGGTGCTCGAGTCGCGCTGACCCCCGAACTCCCTTGCGGCCTGGTCCGCCCTCATGTGCGAGCCCCCGGCGCACCGCCGGTTCGCGCACGCGGATGCGGTTGCTCGCCATCCTCGCTTCCCCCGTTCACAGGCACCGCGTCGCGCCATCGCAGCGCAGCAACTGCGCTAGAATGACGCGGTTTTGCCGTAACGGACGACGCTATTAATTAGCGTGTGCTAATATTTCGCCAGGAGCTCCTGATGAATTTCGAGAAAGCGCGCTTCAACATGGTCGAGCAACAGATCCGCCCCTGGGAGGTGCTGGATCAGAACGTGCTCGACCTCCTGATGACCGTCAAGCGCGAGGAGTTCGTGCCCGCGAGCGCGCGGGCGCTGGCTTTCGCCGACGTCGAGATCCCGATCGGCTGCGGTCAGGTGATGCTGAAGCCGGTCATCGAGGGCAAGGTGCTGCAGGCTCTGCAAGTGGCGAAGTCCGATTCCGTGCTCGAGATCGGCACCGGTTCCGGCTTCTTCGCCGCGCTGCTGGCGGCGCGCGCGGAGTGGGTGCGTACGATGGAAATCGAGTCCGAACTGGTGAAATTCGCCTCGGACAACCTGGCGCGCAACGGTGTCGAGAACGTCGTGGTGGCGCAGGGTGACGGCATGGCTGGCTGGGCCGAGCGTGCGCCGTACGACGTCATCGTGCTGTCGGGGAGCGTGCCCTTCGTGCCGCAGGAACTGCTCGAGCAGCTCAAGGTGGGTGGTCGTCTGTTCGCCTTCGTGGGCGAGGCGCCGGTCATGAAGGCGCGCCTGATCACCTGCGAGGCCGAGGGGCGTTTCCGCACCGAGGATATCTTCGAGACCGTCGTGCCCATGCTGCGCAACGCGCCGCGCCACGACGCGTTCAGCTTCTGAGCGGACGACGATGCGCCAGATCAGCCCTCGCGAGCTTGCCGACCGCCTGAACGACGCCGGAGGCGACAAGCCCTTGCTGCTTGACGTGCGCGAACCCTGGGAGTTCGGGATCTGTCACATCGACGGTTCGGTGCCGATGCCCATGGGCAGCGTCCCCGCGCGCTACACGGAACTCGACCGCAAAGCCGAGATCGTGGTGGTCTGCCACCATGGCGGGCGCAGCGCGCAGGTCTGCATGTTCCTTGAGCATCAGGGCTTCGGTAACGTGATCAATCTGGCCGGCGGCGTCGCCGGCTGGGCGGCGCAGGTCGACCCGAAGATGCCGCAGTACTGACGCGGCAGCATTTCCCGGAGGACGTAATGAAGCGAGCGATAGCACTCTGTGTGGCAGGCCTGTTCTCGAGCGGCGCGTGGGCTGCCGACCTGATGCAGGTCTATCAGGAGGCGCTCGCGAACGATGCGAAGTTCTCCGCGGCACGGGCCGAGTTCGAGGCCGGCCAGGAAAAAGTGGTGCAAGGGCGTTCCGGCCTGCTGCCGCAGATCGGACTGAGCGCGGAAACGCGCTGGAACGACACGGAAGTGCGGATGAGCTCCAGTCCGCGCCCGCAGGATTACTCCTACAACAGCAATGGCTACGGCGTGCAGCTGACTCAGCCGCTGTTCCGCTGGCAGAACTGGGTGCAGTTCAAGCAGGGTGAACTGCAGACCGCGCTGGCCGAGGCGCAGTTCGGCGTGGCGCGGCAGGATCTGGTGCTGCGGGTCGCCGAGGCCTATTTCAACGTCCTCAACGCGCAGGACGCGCTCGAGGCGGTCACGCAGCTGCGCACGGCGGCCGGCGAGCAGCTCGAGCTGGCGAAGACCAGTTTCGAGGTCGGGACTGTCACGATCACCGACGTGCATGAGGCTCAGTCGCGCTTCGACCTGGCCTCGGCGCAGGAGATCGCGGCACAGAACCAACTCGAGGTTGCGCGCCAGACGCTGGCGCAGATCATCGGCAAGCAGCCCGAAGCGCTGGCCGGCCTGCGCGAAGGGGTGCAGCTGCAACGCCCGCAACCGGACAACATCGCGGACTGGGTGACTGCGGCCGAGGCGGGCAGTTTCGGCGTGCAGGCGCAGCAGCTCGCGCGCGAGATCGCCGCGCGCGAGGTCGAGCGTGCGCGAGCGGGTCACCTGCCGACAGTCGACATCGTCGCGACGCATGGCGTGAACAACCGGCCGCAGGTGGCGACCGACCGCAGCGAGGCGACGACGATCGGCCTGCAGCTCAATCTGCCGCTTTATGCGGGTGGGCGTGTTTCCTCTGTGTCGCGTGAAGCCGCGGCGCTGCGCATGAAGGCCGATGCCGATCTCGAGGATGCGCGTCGCAATGCGGCGCTGGCGGCGCGCCAGTCATGGCTGGGCGTGACCAGCGGCATGGCGCAGGTGAAGGCGCTGGAGGCGGCGAAGGTGTCTTCGACCTCCGCGCTCGAAGCCAACAAGCTCGGCTATGAAGTGGGCGTGCGCATCAACATCGACGTGCTCAATGCCCAGACGCAGCTGGCCGACACGCTGCAGCAGCTGTCGCGTGCGCGCTACGACACCCTGCTGGCCCAGCTGCGCCTGAAGGCCGCTGCCGGCACGCTCGGCGAGAGCGACGTGCGCGAGATCAACGCGCTGCTGGCGCCCTGAGCGCGATTCCTTCCAGCAGTTCCAGCGTCCGCGCGGTGGCGCCGCGGTCGGCTTCGGCGAAGCGCCGACCGGCCTCGGCCATGTCGCCGTGGCGCCTTGAGTCCTCCAGCAGTTCCAGGGCGGCGCCAACGCCCGCGTCGACAGTCTCGACCCGCAGTGCCGCGCCCGCCGCGACAGCTTGTTCCGCCACCGCGGCGAAGTTGAAGGTGTGGGGGCCGACCACCACCGGCGTGCCGACCGCGCACGCCTCGATCAGGTTCTGGCCGCCGAAGGGCAACCAGCTGCCGCCGATCAGCGCCACGTCGGCGCTGGCGTAGTAGGAGAACATCTCCCCCATCGAATCCCCGAGCCAGACGCGGGTCTGCGCCGCGACCCGCTGATCGTCCGAGCGGCGCTGCAACGTGAGGCCCCGTGCCGCGACGAGCCTGGCCACCTCGTCGAAGCGCTGGGGGTGGCGCGGTACCAGGGCGAGCATGACCTCGGGTGGTGCGAGGCGGGCGAAGGCGTCGAGCAGCAGGGCCTCTTCGCCATCACGGGTGCTGGCCGCAAGCAGCACCTTGCGCGGGCCGATGTGTGCCCGGAACAGGCTGGCGCGGGCCTCGGTGTCCTCGGGGGGCGCGATGTCGAACTTGATGTTGCCGGTAACCATCACCCGGCGCGCGCCGAGCGCCGACAGCCGTGCCGCGTCGGCCGCGGTCTGCGCGCCGATGGCGCTCAGCGCGCCCATCGTCAATGCGGTCAATGCCGGCAGGCGGGCATAGCGTCGCGCCGAGCGCTCCGACAGGCGCGCGTTGGCCAGCATCACCGGCACGCCGCGCCGGCGGCAGGCTGCGAGCAGGTTCGGCCACAGCTCCGTCTCCATGATCACGCCGAACTGCGGGCGGAAGTGACGCAGGAAGGCGCCCGCGAAGCAGCCGAGGTCGTAGGGCAGGTAGCAGCGCAGCACGCGCGAGTCGCCGTTGAACAGCGCCTTCGAGGTCTCGCGGCCGGTGGGCGTCATGTGCGTGAGCAGGACCGTGTGTTCGGGCCAGCGCTTCAGCAAGGCCTTGACCAGCGGTTCGGCGGCGCGGGTCTCGCCTACGGACACCGCATGCACCCAGATGACCCGCACCGGTGCGCGCATCCGGTAGCGGCCGAAGCGCTCGCCGAGGTGTTTCAGGTAGCCCGGCTGGCGTCGTCCGCGCCACAGCAGGCGCAACACGACGAAGGGCAGGGCGAAGATCCACAACAGGGTGTAGGGCAGGCGGGTGAGCATCAAGGCGGATCAGCGGGCGACCGCGCAAGTATAAGCAAGGATCGAAGGGGTGGGACTGTCATACGCCGCCGGTGCTCGCATGCGATAATCCGGCGTCTTCGATTCTCCCAACCCGACATCGTCATGAAAATCCTCGTCACTGGCGCCGCCGGCTTCATCGGCATGCATACGTCCCAACGTCTCCTCGCGCGCGGGGACCAGGTGGTCGGTCTCGACAATCTCAATGACTACTACGACCCGACGCTGAAGGAAGCACGCCTGGCGCGGCTGACGCCGCATGAGGGCTTCCGCTTCGTGAAGATGGATGTCGCCGACCGTGCCGGCATGGAGCGTCTGTTCGCCGAGGAAAAGTTCGACCGCGTCATTCATCTGGCGGCGCAGGCCGGGGTGCGCTACTCGCTGCAGAACCCGCATGCCTACATCGACAGCAACCTGGTCGGTTTCATGAATATCCTGGAAGGTTGCCGGCACGCGAAGGTGCAGCATCTGGTGTATGCGTCGAGCTCCAGCGTGTATGGCGGCAACACCAAGATGCCGTTCTCGGAGCGCGACAGCGTCGATCACCCGGTGAGCATCTACGCCGCGACGAAGAAGGCGAACGAACTGATGGCGCACACCTACAGCCATCTCTACGGCCTGCCGACGACCGGCCTGCGCTTCTTCACCGTGTATGGCCCCTGGGGGCGGCCGGACATGGCGTTGTTCCTGTTCACCAAGGCCATCCTCGAAGGGCGCCCGATCGACGTCTTCAACCATGGCAAGATGAAGCGCGACTTCACCTTCGTGGATGACATCGTCGAAGGCGTGATCCGCACGCTCGACCGCACGGCGGCGCCCGATGCCGCCTTCGATTCGGACAACCCCGATCCCGGCCGCAGCAATGCGCCCTACCGTGTGTTCAACATCGGCAACCACAACCCGGTGGAGTTGATGGCTTTCGTGTCGGCTATCGAGGAAACCCTGGGTGTGACCGCGCAGAAGAACTTCATGCCGCTGCAGGATGGCGACGTACCGGCGACCTACGCCGATACCGAGGCGTTGAACGCCTGGACCGGCTTTGCGCCGGCAACCAGCGTGAAGGACGGCGTCGCGCGCTTCGTCGCCTGGTATCGCGACTACTACCGCGTCTGAGCGCGGCGGACGCCCCCGCGCGCGGCGGCGGGGGCGGTTCCGATAGGGCTTACTTGCTCTTGATCATCGTGCCGACGCCGTGGTCGGTGAGGATCTCGAGCAACAGGCAGTGTTCGACGCGGCCGTCGATGATGTGCACCGACTTCACGCCGTTACGTGCGGCGTCCAGCGCCGAACCGATCTTGGGCAGCATGCCGCCTGACAGTGTGCCGTCGGCGACCAGTTCGTCGATCTCGCGCGGGGTGAGGCCAGTGAGCAGCTTGCCGGACTTGTCCAGCACGCCCGGTGTGTTGGTCAGCAGCACGAGCTTCTCCGCCTTCAGGATCTCGGCCAGCTTTCCGGCGACGACATCGGCGTTGATGTTGTAGGTCTCGCCGTCCTCGCCCACGCCGATCGGCGCGATCACCGGGATGAAGTCGCCCTTGTCAAGGAAGGCGATCAGGCTGGGGTCGATGCTGGTGATCTCGCCCACCTGGCCGACGTCGATCAGATCGCCCGCCGGCGCGTCGAGCTTCTGCATCAGCAGCTTCTTGGCGCGAATGAAGCTCGCGTCCTTACCGGTGAGGCCCACGGCCTTGCCGCCCGCCTGGTTGATCAGGTTCACGATTTCCTTGTTCACCTGGCCGCCGAGCACCATTTCAACCACTTCCATTGTCTCGGCATCGGTGACGCGCATGCCTTGGATGAACTCGCCCTTCTTGCCGACGCGCGTCAGCAGGGTCTCGATCTGCGGGCCGCCGCCATGCACGACCACCGGGTTGAGGCCGACCAGCTTGAGCAGTACGACGTCGCGTGCGAAGCAGTCCTTCAGGTGCGGGTCGGTCATCGCGTTGCCGCCGTACTTGATGACGATGGTCTTGTCGAAGAAACGCTTGATATAGGGCAGGGCCTCGGCCAGGATCTCGGCCTTGCGGGCAGGCGTGACGGCGTCGGCGGGGCGGGTGTCGGTCATGGGGTGTCCTTTGTTGCGGTGCGGATAGACAGCGCGCAGTTTACTGCGAGCGTCCCGGTTGTGGGCGTATTGCCGTCCCGTGATTCTGTCACCGGGCATGTTACGGTCCGCCGCGCACGAAAAAGCCCGCATCCTGCAAGCAGGCATGCGGGCTGGTATGTGTGTGCGCGATCGATCAGTCGATCGTCAGGCGCTTGGCCTGGGCTTCGGCCTTTTTCGGCAGGGACAGCTCGAGCACGCCGTCCTTGAATTTGGCGGCCGCCTTGGCTTCGTCGATTTCCTGGCCGAGCTGGAAGCTGCGCGACACCTTGCCGAAGTAGCGCTCGGTGCGCAGCACCTTTTCGCCGTCCTTCACTTCCCTTTCCTGCTTGCGCTCGGCACTGATCGACACCACCGGGCCGTCGATGTGGACGTGGATGTCCTCCTTCTTCATGCCGGGCAACTCGGCATGGACTTCATAGCCTTCGCTGGTTTCCTTGACGTCGACACGCATCTGCGGGGCCTCGGCGCCGACACTGGCAAGCGGACCGCCACCGAAGTCCACGGGGCGTACGAAGAAGCCGCGGAAGAAGTCATCCAGGGGGTCGGTACGACGGGTGAGATTGTTGCTCATGTCCTGATCTCCTCTTGTCCAAAGCCTGCCGGCAGGAATCCGGCCTCAGACAAAATATAGGTCCGGCAGGCGGGGATTCAAGGGCAAGGCCGCAGGCGTCTATCATCGGGGGCTCCACAATCGAGGAAACCGACCCATCATGAACCCGTCAGTGCCGGATGTGACTCCGACCAACTTCTGTCCGCGCTGCGGCGTCGCCTTCACCTGTGGCATGCGGGCCGGCGAGGCGGCCTGCTGGTGCGCCGCGTACCCGGCCGCCTTCGCCGTGCCGGCAGCGGAATCCGTGCCCGACAGCGGGGCGTGTTACTGCCCGACGTGCCTCGCCGAACTCATTGAGGCACGTCGCGCGGCGAGCGGTCGCTAGCGGAAGGCATGGCGTCTTCCATGACCTCGACGCTGAAACCGATGCCAGCCTCTGCCCAGCAGTGGCGGGCGTCGTCGAGGATGTCGAGTGTGGTGGCCAGTACGTCCGGGTGCATCGTCCACAGGGCCGACGGGTTGCACAGGAGCACGCGGTAGGCTGGCGCAGGCAGCCACGACAGATCCGTGAGGCAGTCGGCCAGGGCATCCCAGTTGTGTCCGAACCAGTCCGGAAAGCGGAAGGCCTCGGCGAAACGCCTGAGCAGTTCGGCCTTGTCGGTGCAGTCGGCGAGTTCGACGCGCACGTCCAGGGTGGAATTGGAAGGGCTCGGGTTCATCGGCGTGGCTCCACCTGGCGAAAGCTCCGGTAGTGGTCGTGGGTGTAGTAGAAGACCTCGGGCGGCTTGCCGCCGGTGACGATGCGGCGCGCGCCACGGTCGCGTGAGCCGGGCGTCGGTACCGTGTATTCGCGGTAGTAGCCGCGCGGCTTCTGTGGCAGCAGGCCCTCGCGGTTCTGGAACACCGTGCCGTCCTTGCGGTAAGGGAAAGGCCCGCCCTTCTGGATCAGGGCGATGGTTTCGATTGCCTCGGGCGGCAGACCGGCGAGCGAGTCATGTTCCGGGTCGGCCGGTGTGCAGCCGGCAAGCAGGACGACGACGAGCGTTAGGCGGAACAGCAGGGCGCGAAACATAGCGGCGATCAAGCGCGTTCAGAAGGTCCGTACGGGGCGGGCCATGACCTTTTCCGGGCGGATGCCGTAGCGCTTGATGAGCGCGTGCATGAATTCGGTGATCGCGGCCAGCCGCGGATTGGCGGGAGACAGGCGTTGGGCGCGCTGGATCAGGCCGTGCGCCTGGGAGGCAAAGGCGTCGTTCCAGCCCCGGTTCTCGATGTGGCGCAGCAGGGCGAGGGCAGCGTTGAACAGCACGTGAGGATTGCCCGGGAGCTTGCGTGCCGCGCTCATCATCTCGGCCACGGCGCCGTCGAAGTCGCCCGCGCGGGCTTTCTCGGCGCCGGTGGTGACGAGCGACTTGACCTCGGTCTGGATGCGCGCCTCGATCTGTTCGGACAGGTGCCCGAGTCCGCGCTGGTCGAGCACCGCGCGCGTGGTCTCGATGGTGCGTTCGTCAGCCGAACTGCGCAGCAAGTCGGTGACGAGCTCGCTCGCCTGCTCCTGCATGTCCTGGTCGAAGCAGGCCTTGATCAGGTCCTGGCGCAGTCCGACCGAGAGCTCGCGCACGGTACCGCCGGCCTGCGCCGCAGCCTTCAGCGCGGCCTGTGCGCGGGCGCGATCATTATTGTGGGCGTGCACCAGGGCCGAGCAGACAGCCTTGCAGACTTCGCCCTTGGGCTGTCGTCCCATGCTGCGGTCGAGGTCGGCGATGGTGCCCTGGGCGTCCTGCACCTTGTCCTGCGCAAGCTGCGCCTGCACGAGGCGGACGTGGTCTTCAGGGTCGCGGAACTCGGAGTACTTTCCTTTGCGGACGACCTCGGCAAGTGCCTCTTCCGCGCCGGCAGGGTTGCCAATGGCGAGCGAAAGCGTACCGAGGTGCCTCAGGCGCGCCACACGGTGCGGCGATTTCTCCGCTGCGGCGTCGAGGGTGGCGCAGGCTTCGTCCGGTCGCCCGGTTTCCTCGCGCAGCTGGGCAAGCAATTCATAGGCGGCGATGAAGCGCTCATGGCGCGCAACCAGGCCCACCAGGATGTCCTCGGCGTCGACGTAACGCTTCTTGAGCACCAGCAGGCGTGCAAGCTCGAGTTCGGCCCAAGGGATGCTGCGCGACCCGAGGATCTCACGATAGAGCGACTCCGCCTCGTCGAGCTGGCCGATGCTCGCATGCAGCTGCGCCTGCAGTCGCAGCAGGTCGGTCAGGTGTTGCGGGTTCTCGTCACGCGCAATGCGGCAATACTCGATGGCGCCTACCGGGTCGCCAAGCCGCATCAGTTGCCATGCCGGCAGGAAGATGTCGCGCTTCTGGAAGGCGCGCAGCAGTCGCACGCGCAGCGTCTCGGCGTTGAGCGGCTTGAGGATGTAGTCGTTGGGCGAGAGCTCGCAGGCGCTGGTGACGCGTTCGTAGTTGCGTTCGGCTGTGATCATCACGAACACGGTATCGAGCGGGATGATGCCGTGCGCGTGCAGGTCCTCGAGCAGGTGCTGGCCGTCCTGCCCTTCGCCGAGGTTGTATTCGCACAGGATCAGGTCGTAGCGATGCTCGCGCAGTCGCTTCATCGCGGCAGTGGCGGAAACAGCGTACTGGGCGTTCTCGATGCCGATCGAGGCCAGCATCGTGCGCAGTTGCGCACGCATGTTGGACTGGCTTTCGACGACGAGGACTTCAAGCTCGTTCGGCAGGAGCATCTGTGATGGCGCCATATGCACGCAGGGGCGTGCCTCAGGAGAAGATTACGGCATCCCGATCGAAATCTGAAAGGGGAGCGCCCGGCTCGCTTCGAACCCCAAACGATTCGGGCTTCACGGCACCCGCACATCCAAACGGATGCGGGGCGCGGTGAAGCCCGTTCGCGAGCGGTGGTTTAGGCTCAGGCCTTGCCGACTTCGACCTGGGTCTCGACCTTCTGGCGCAGGCGGATGTGCAGTTCGCGCAGCTGCTTCTCGTCCACTTCACCCGGGGCGTTGGTCAGCAGGCACTGGGCGCGTTGGGTCTTGGGGAAGGCGATGACGTCGCGGATCGACTCGGCGCCAGTCATCATGGTGACGATGCGGTCGAGGCCGAAGGCCAGGCCGCCGTGCGGCGGGGCACCGTACTTCAGTGCGTCGAGCAGGAAGCCAAACTTCAGTTGCTGCTCCTCGGGGCCGATGTTGAGCGCATCGAACACCTTGGCCTGCACGTCGGCGCGGTGGATACGCACCGAGCCGCCGCCGATCTCCCAGCCGTTCAGCGCCAGGTCGTAGGCCTTGGCGAGACACTCGCCCGGGTTGGTGGCGAGCAGGTCCAGATGCTCGTCCTTCGGGCTGGTGAACGGGTGGTGGCAGGCGACCCAGCGCTTGTCGTCCTCGTCGTACTCGAACATCGGGAAGTCGACCACCCACAGCGGGCACCAGGCCTCGCCCGTGACGTAGCCCTTTTCATGGCCGAGCTTGATACGCAGCGCGCCCATGGCGTCATTGACCACCTTGGTCTTGTCGGCGCCGAAGAAGATCAGGTCGCCTGACTGGGCACCGGTGCGTTCGAGGATGGTGCGCAGCGCGGTTTCGTGCAGGTTCTTGACGATCGGCGACTGCAGGCCCTGCTCGTTGGGCTGGGTGACATCGTTGACCTTGATGTAGGCCAGGCCCTTGGCGCCGTAGATGCCGACGAACTTGGTGTACTCGTCGATCTCGCCGCGGGTCAGGCTGTTGCCGCCCGGCACGCGCATCGCGGCGACGCGACCGCCCGAGGTGGCGGGGCCGCTGAACACCTTGAAGGCGACGTCCTGCACTGCGTCGGTGACGTCGGTGAGTTCCAGCGTGACGCGCAGGTCGGGCTTGTCCGAGCCGTAACGGCGCATCGCTTCGGCATAGGTCATGCGCGGGAAGGGGGCGGGCAGCTCCGCCGCCATCGCTTCCTTGAACACGAAGCGGATCATCTCTTCGACCAGCGCGGTGATCTCGGTCTCGTTCATGAACGAGGTCTCGAGGTCGACCTGGGTGAACTCGGGCTGGCGGTCGGCGCGCAGGTCCTCGTCACGGAAGCACTTGACGATCTGGTAGTAGCGGTCGTAGCCGGCCACCATCAGCAGCTGCTTGAAGAGCTGCGGCGACTGCGGCAACGCGAAGAACTGGCCCGGGTGCACGCGTGAGGGTACGAGGTAGTCGCGCGCGCCCTCGGGCGTGCTCTTGGTCAGCATCGGCGTCTCGACGTCGATGAAGCCGGCCGCGTCGAGGAAACGGCGGAAGGCCATCGTCGTCTTGTAGCGCAGCATCAGGTTCTTTTGCATCTGCGGGCGGCGCAGGTCGATGACGCGGTTGGTCAGGCGCACCGTTTCGGACAGGTTCTCGTCATCCACCTGGAACGGGGGCGTGGCCGCCGCGTTCAGCACCTCGATCTCGTGGCACAGAATCTCGATCTCGCCCGAAGTCAGGTTGGCGTTCTCGGTACCGGCCGGGCGGCGGCGGACCTTGCCGCTCATCTTCAGCACGAACTCGCTGCGCACCGACTCCGCGATCTTGAACATCTCTGGGCGGTCGGGGTCGCACACGACCTGCACCAGGCCTTCACGGTCGCGCAGGTCGATGAAGATCACGCCACCGTGGTCGCGGCGACGATGCACCCAGCCACAAATGGTGACGATCTGGTCGAGGTCGGCGGCGGTGACTTGTCCGCAATAGTGAGTTCGCATGGCAGGGTTCCGGCAGGTCTGGTGGGCGACGACGATACGCCGCACTTCGGTCTTGAAAGGGATGCTGCTTATTCGTTGAGCAGCGCCGGGCGTTCGGCGCGGCGGCTGGGTGGTGCGACGACGCCCATCGAAATGATGTATTTCAACGCTTCATCGACGCTCATGTCGAGTTCGATCACGTCTTCCCGCGGCATCATCAGGAAAAAGCCCGAGGTCGGGTTGGGCGTGGTGGGAACATAGACGCTGACGTAGTCGCCAATGAGGTGGTGGGCCGCCTCCCCGCCAGGCTTGCCGGTGAGGAAGGCGATGGTCCATGCACCCTGGCGCGGGTACTGGACGAGCAGCGCCTTGCGGAAGGCCTGGCCGCTGCTCGAAAACAACGTGTCCGATACCTGCTTGACGCTGTAATAGATCGACTTCACGACCGGGATGCGGGCGAGGACGGCCTCCCAGATGGCAACGATCTTCTGGCCGAGCACGTTCGCGGCCACGAGGCCGGTCGCAAGCACGATCAGCAGCGTCATCAGCACGCCGATGCCCGGAATGTTGAATCCAAGAACAGCCTGAGGCTGCGCCCCGTTGGGCAGCCAGAGGAGGATCTGGTCGAGCGTGTTGACGATCCACGCGAGCACCATGAAGGTGATCGCCAGCGGGATCCAGATCAGCAAGCCGGTGATGAAGTATTTCTTCACGGAGTCTTCTTGCAAGGCCTGCACAGGGCAGGCCGGTCAATTGTGTGTGCTGCGGACTCAGTGGCAGGCACAGCCGCCGCCAGCGCAAGCAGGGGCGGACGACGGGCTGCTGTCGGTCGAGGACGCGGTGCTGCCGCCCTTGAAGTCGGTGGCGTACCAACCGGTGCCCTTCAGCTGGAAGCCGGCGGCCGACAGCAGCTTGGCGTAACCGGTGGCGCCGCAGGACGGGCAGGTGGACAGCGGTTCATCGCTCATTTTCTGCAGGTGTTCCTTCTGGAACCCGCAGCTCGGGCAACGGTATTCGTAGATGGGCATGGCAAGCTCCCGAAAACAAGTGCGCAAGTCTAACGCAATGCAGCATAAGGAAAAAGGCGCGCACCGGAACGGCGCGCAGGCTGCATAGATATGGGTGAGACTTGCCGAGTTCAAGCCGAGAGCGCCTGGCTTGAAAAACTGGCCTGTCAGAGCAGACCGAGGTAGCGGGAAGTCAGGTCTTCGCCCCAGAACAGGGCGATGATGCCGGCAGCGGCCAGATACGGACCAAAAGGGATGGGCACGTTGCGGCCGTGGCGTGCCAGCACGATGAGGGCGATGCCGACCACTGCGCCGACGAGCGACGACAGCAGGATCGTCAGCGGCAGCAGCTGCCAGCCCAGCCAGGCGCCAATGGCCCCAAGCAGCTTGAAGTCGCCATAGCCCATGCCTTCCTTGCCGGTGACGAGCTTGAACAGCCAATACACCGACCACAGCGCAAGGTACCCCGCCATGGCGCCGATCACTGCACTGTGCAAGTCGGTAAAGGTGCCGATCAGGTTGAACAGCAGGCCAAGCCAGAGCAGGGGAAGCGTCAGGTCGTCGGGCAGCAACTGCGTATCGACGTCGATGAAGGCGAGCGTAACCATGGTCCAGATGAAGAGCAGTGCGCCGGCGGCCGCAACCCCGAAACCGAAGTGCCAGGCGGCGTAGCCCGAAAGCAGGGCAGTGAAGGCCTCGACGATCGGGTAGCGCATGCTGATCCCGGCGCCGCAGTGACCGCAGCGCCCCCGCAGCACGAGGTAGCTTAGGACCGGGATGTTCTCGAGCGCACCGATGAGGTGGCCGCAGTGCGGGCAGCGCGAGCGCGGCGTCGCGAGATTGAAGCGCTCGGCCGGCTCGACCGGCTCACCCCTCAGCTCGGCAGCTTGCGCGTGCCAGTCGCGCTCCATCATCCTTGGCAGGCGATGGATCACGACGTTCAGGAAGCTGCCGACGAACAAGCCCAGCAGGGCGCCCACGCCGGTGAAGGCGATCGGGTCGTGCAAGAGCGCCAGCATGAATCAGACGATCGAGCCGAGCTTGAAGATCGGAAGGTACATGGCGATCACCAGGCCGCCGATGACGGTGCCAAGGAACACCATGATGATCGGCTCGAGCAGTTGCGACAGCCCGGATACGGCTTCGTCGACTTCCTGCTCGAAGAAGTCCGCAACCTTGCCCAGCATGGCGTCCAGCTGGCCCGACTCCTCGCCAATCGACACCATCTGCACGACCATGGTCGGGAATACGTTGGCGTTCTGCATGGCGACGGTCAGGCTCGTGCCGGTACTCACGTCGCTCTGGATCTGGCGCGTGGCTGTCAGGTAGATGTGGTTGCCCGACGCGCCACCGACCGAATCCAGCGCCTCGACCAGCGGAACGCCTGCAGCGAACATGGTCGACAGCGTGCGGGTCCAGCGTGCCACCGTCGCCTTGCGGATGATGTCGCCAATGACGGGCAGTTTGAGGACGAGCCGATCGATCGCGATCTGCATCGCCACCGAGCGTTTGTAGATCCAGCTGATGGCCATGATCGCGACGATCGGGATGCCGAGCACGATGTACCAGAACTCGACGAAGAAGTCGGAGATCCCGATGACGATCATCGTCGGTGCGGGAAGCTCCGCGCCGAAGCCCGAGAAGACGCTCTTGAACTCGGGAATCACGAACAGCATCATCACCGAGATAACCAGCGCGGCGACCACGATGACCGCGATCGGATAGAACAGCGCTGACTTGATCTTGCCCTTGATGGCAAGAATCTTTTCCTTGTAGGTGGCAATCCGGTCGAGCAGGCTGTCCAGAATGCCCGCCTGTTCGCCGGCAGCGACGAGGTTGGTGAACAGGCGGTCGAAATGCACAGGATGCTTGCCGAAGGCCTGCGACAGGCTCGAGCCGGTCTCGACGTCGTTCCGGACCTCGTTCAGCAGGCGTGCCAAGGCGGGGTTGCCCGATCCCTTGATGCCGATGTCGAAGGCCTGCAGCAGCGGTACGCCCGATTTCATCATCGTCGCCAGCTGACGGGTAAACAGCGCGATGTCCTTCTCGCTGATCTTCCCGCCGCGCGAAAGCTTTTGTTTCTTGACCTTGGTGACCAGGATGCCCTGGCGGCGCAGCATGGCCTTGACGACGGCGTCACCGGAAGCCCTGACTTCGCCGCGAACGATCTTGCCGGACTTGTCCTTGCCTTCCCAGTTGTACAGATCTTCCTGGGGGCCTGCGGGGCGAATTGCGCGGCTAGCCGTTGCCATGTGATCGAGCTTCCTTTGCCTTATTCGTTGGTTGTCGCCAGCACTTCCTCGAGCGAGGTCATGCCTTGTTTGACCTTAAGCAGGCCGGACTTGCGCAAATCGCGCACGCCTTCGCTTTCTGCCTGGGCGGCAATGTCCATCGAATTGCCGCCAGTCATTATGATATGCGCAATTTCTTCCGAGATCGGCATCACCTGATAAATACCCACGCGCCCCTTGTATCCGCTGCCTTTGCAGCGGTCGCATCCGCCGGGACCGTAAGGCTGCCAGCTACCATCGAGCTCGTCGGGGCTGAAGCCCGCTTCGAGCAAGGCTTCGAGAGGTATGTCAACCGGTTTCTTGCATGAGCATAACCGCCGAGCCAGTCGCTGCGCCGTGATCAGGATCACTGATGACGCTATGTTGAACGGCGCGACGCCCATGTTCTTGAGGCGTTCGAGCGTCGTAGGCGCGTCGTTGGTGTGCAGAGTTGATAGCACCAGGTGGCCCGTCTGCGCCGCTTTGACCGAGATCTCCGCCGTGTCGAGGTCGCGGATTTCACCGACCATGATCACGTCCGGATCCTGACGCAGGAAGGAACGGAGGGCGGCCGAGAAGGTGAGGCCGGCCTTTTCGTTGACGTTGACCTGGTTGATGCCGGGCAGGTTGATTTCGGCCGGGTCTTCGGCAGTCGAGATGTTGACGCCGGCCTTGTTCAGCAAATTCAGACAGGTGTAGAGCGACACCGTCTTCCCCGAGCCGGTCGGCCCGGTAACGAGGATCATGCCGTAAGGCCGCTCGATTGCTTCCATCAGCGCCTTTTTCTGGTCCGGCTCATAACCGAGCGCATCAATGCCGAGCATTGCCGAGCTCGGATCGAGAATGCGCATCACGATTTTCTCGCCGTGCAGCGTCGGCAGGGTCGACACGCGGAAGTCGATCGCCTTGTTCTTCGACAGCACGAGCTTCATCCGCCCGTCCTGGGGAATGCGCTTTTCCGAGATATCGAGTCGCGAGATGACCTTGATCCGAGCAGCGATCTTTTCCTTTAGCACCAGCGGCGGCTGCGCGATCTCGCGCAGGACGCCGTCGGTACGCACCCGGATGCGGTAGTACTTCTCGTAGGGCTCGAAATGGATGTCGGATGCGCCTTCGTTGATGGCGTCGATCAGCACCTTCTGGATGAACTTGACGACCGGCGCGTCATCGACGTCACTGGTATCCTCTTCCTTGCTCTCCGAAGGCGCATCGTCCTTCAGGAGATCCATGTCGAACTCGTCGCCTGTCAGTTCCTTCAGCGTCTGCTCGGTCGACTCGTTCTGCGCATCGGCAATGCGCTTGAGCTTGTCGGCCTCGGCGATCACGAGGTCGAGCTGCATGCCGGTCTGGAAGCGGATCTCGTCCAGCGCGCGCATGTTGGAAGGATCTGCGATGACCAGCGTGACGCGGTTCTGCCGCTTGGCGAGTGCGAGCACCTGGTGCTTCTGCATCAGCTTGCGGTCGACCGCATCGCTGGCAAACATCGACTTGTCGAAGGCGGCGATGTCGAGCAGGGGATAGCCGAAGGTGTCGGCCGCGAAGCGGGCAATGGCGGCGGTCGACATCAGGCCGCGCGTCGCGACCTCCAGGATGAATGCGTTGGTGCCGTCGCTGGCCTGTGCGGTACATGCGAGCGCGTCGGCTTCGGACAGCCGTCCATGCTGAATGAGGGCCCGAGCGAAACCGCTCAGGGCAGGTTGGGGATTCGCCGCCATGCCTTGCCTTGGACTGAAGTGCGGCGATGTTGCACGCCGCGTAAAACCTTGTAAAGACCCTGCCGGCCGACGGCGCTGTTTATGACACCGGCGGTGTGGACTATTACCTCTTCGGCATCAACCGGCGCGCTGCAAGACGACCTCGATGACGAAACGGCTCCCGACGTAGGCCAGCATGAGGGCGATGAAGCCCGCAAGCGTCCAGCGCAGGGCGACACGGCCTCGCCAGCCCCACAGGTGGCGCCCGACCAAGAGGGCGCCGAACAGCAACCAGGAAACAAGCGCGAAGAGCGTCTTGTGCTCGAGGCGGAAAGCCTGGCCGAAGAGGGTCTCGGAGAACATCACGCCGCTGATCAGGGTCAGCGTCAGCAGGATGAAGGCAATGCCGATGAGGCGGAACAGGAGCGCCTCCATCGTAAGCAGCGGCGGCAGGCCTGCCAGCAGTCGGCTGAAACGTGCATTGTGCAACTGGCGGCCTGCGACGGACATCAGCATTGCATGCAGCGCCGCGAGGGTGAACAGGCTGTAGGCCAGCATCGCAATCACGAAGTGGGCCCGGAATGCGGGCGAGGTTGCGTTGGCGAGCACGTGTTCGCCCGGGAAGAACAGGGGCAGGAGGCTGGCGAGTGCGCCGGCCGGCATCACGACTGCGTGCAACCCCTCGAGGCGGGTATAGAGGGTCTCGACCCAGTAGAAGCAGATTGCCAGCCAGACCATCAGCGAGATGGCGACGCCGAAACCGAAGCGCATCTGGTCGGCGGGGAAGATGGACGCATGCAGCGCGACGCCGTGCGCGAGCATCGCAACGAGCAGGAGCAGGCGCTCCCGCGTCGGCATGCAAATCCCCTTTGCTGCGCCAGCTGGGCGCGCAATGCAACTGCGCCAGAAAGCCACGCCGAGTGCGGCGTAAAGCGAGGCGGGAACCAGATGAAGTAGAATTGTACGCATACGGAACAGAAGTTTACTCCAAGTCACCCCCCGACGAAGGCACTCTCTCACATGCTCGACAATCTCACCCAGCGCCTGTCAAAGGTCGTCAAGACCCTGCGTGGTCAGGCGCGCCTGACGGAAGACAACATCCAGGAGGCGATGCGCGAGGTGCGCATGGCGCTGCTGGAGGCTGACGTTGCCCTGCCGGTGGTGAAGGATTTCATTGCCAAGGTCAAGGAGAAGGCTGTCGGCCAGGAGGTCATCGGCTCGCTGACCCCGGGTCAGGCCCTGGTCGGTGTGGTGCACGACGAGCTGCGCAACCTGATGGGAACGGTCCATGAGGGGCTGAACCTTGCCACTCAGCCGCCGGCGGTCGTGCTGATGGCTGGCCTGCAGGGGGCGGGCAAGACCACCACGACCGGCAAGCTTGCCAAGCTGCTGCACGAGCAGCAGAAGAAGAAGGTGCTGGTGGTGTCGACCGACGTGTATCGTCCGGCGGCGATCGAGCAGCTGAAGACCGTCGCTGCGCAGGCGGGCGTGGGGTTCTTCCCCTCCGCCACGCAGCAGAAGCCGGTGGATATCGCGCTGGCTGCGCTCGACTATGCACGCAAGCACCACATCGACGTGCTGCTGGTCGATACCGCGGGGCGTCTGGCCATCGATGAAGCCATGATGGCCGAGATCCGGGACCTGCATGCCGCCGTGCAGCCGGTCGAGACTCTGTTCGTGGTCGATGCGATGCTGGGGCAGGATGCGGTGAATACCGCGCGCGCCTTCAACGAGGCGCTGCCCCTGACGGGCGTGGTGCTGACCAAGCTCGACGGCGACTCGCGCGGCGGTGCCGCACTGTCGGTACGCCACGTCACCGGCAAGCCGCTGAAGTTCGCCGGCGTCGGCGAGAAACTCTCCGGGCTCGAGCCCTTCCACCCTGACCGCATGGCCAGCCGCATCCTGGGCATGGGCGACATCCTCGGCCTGGTGGAAGAGGCACGTCGTGGCGTCGATGAGGAGAAGGCGCGGGTCTTCGCGCAGAAGCTCAAGAGCGGCAAGGGTTTCGACCTGAACGACTTCAAGGAGCAGATCGCCCAGATGCGCAAGATGGGCGGGCTGGCGTCGATGATGGACAAGCTGCCGGCGCAGTTTGCGCAGGCCGCAGGCCAGCTGCAGGGCGGTGCCGAGGAGAAGGCGATTGGCCGCATCGAGGGCATCATCAACTCGATGACGCCGCTCGAGCGCGCCAAGCCCGAACTCCTGAAGGCCAGCCGCAAGCGGCGGATTGCCGCCGGCGCCGGTGTGACGGTGCAGGAGGTCAATCGCCTGCTCAACCAGTTCGAGCAGACACAGAAGGTCATGAAGCAGTTCTCGAAGGGGGGCATGCACAAGATGATGCGCGCGATGAAGGGCATGATGCCGGGCGGCCTGCCCGGGATGCCGCGCTGAGGAACGACGCTCGATGAAGGACATCCTCGTCGCTTTCGGTCGCGCCACGCGCAGCCTGTTCCGGCGCGATATCTTCTGGCACCTTGTGTGGCCAGGGCTGGTGTCGATGCTGGTGTGGACTGTCGTCGCCATCCTGGCGTGGGTACCGGTCACCGACTGGGTGTTCGCCTGGGTAGGTGGGTGGAGCTTCGTCGGTAGCTGGATTTCGGCCTCGGACGCTGCTGCTGCCGTTACCCTGGTGTTGATCAAGATCGCCGTGGCGCTCGCCTTCGTGCCGCTTGTCTATGTCACGGCTGCGCTCATCGTCGCGGCGATTGCGTTGCCCTTGATGCTCGAGCGGGTAGGGCGCAGCGACTATACGGATCTGGAACAGCGGCGCGGCGGGTCGAACCTGGGCAGCGCAGTCAACTCCGTCGTGGCCGGCCTGCTCTTCATCGTTCTCCTGATCCTGTCGCTGCCCTTCTGGTTGATCCCCGGGGTAGGCCTGCTTGCATCGGTCGTGCTGACCGGCTGGCTGAACCAGCGCGCCTTTGGCTACGACGCACTGATGCTGCATGCCGACCCTGAGGAGCTGGACCGTCTGCGTCGTGACTGGCGCCCGCAGATGCTGCTGCTCGGCGGCGGCGGCGCGCTGCTTGCCTACGTGCCCGTGGTGAACCTCATCGCGCCTGCCTACGCGGGTCTGGCCTTCGTCCATTACCTCCTCGAGCGCCTGCGCCACGACCGCCATGTGCGTGGCGTGACGCTGCTCGATGCCGAACCTCGCGACTCACAGCAGACTACACAATGAACTTCGGTGCCCTGATCATCGGTGACGAGATCCTTTCCGGTCGTAGAAGCGACAAACATCTCGCCAAGCTCATCGAGCTGCTCGGCGCGCGCGGACTCAAGCTGTCGTGGGCGCGTTATTGCGGTGACGATTTTGGACGCCTGACCGAGACGCTGCGCCAGACCTTCGCCAGCGGGGACGTGGTGTTCAGCTTTGGCGGCATCGGCGCCACGCCGGACGATCTGACGCGCGAGGCGGCTGGTGCGGCGCTTGGTCTTGAGCTGGCCCTGCATCCCGAGGCAGAAGCCGAGATTAGGGCCCGCTTCGGTGACGAGATCACCCCCGAGCGCCTGCAGATGGGTGTCTATCCGGTCGGCAGCGAGATCATCCCGAATGGCTACAACCGCATCCCGGGCTTTTCCATTCGTCAGCATTACTTCACGCCGGGCTTTCCGGTCATGGCCTGGCCGATGGTCGAATGGGTGCTGGACACGAAATACGCGCACCTGCACCACGCGGAGGATTACGTCGAGCAGGCCATCACCGTGTGGGACGCCTACGAAGGCCAGCTGATCGGCCTGATGCGTCAGATCACGGCGGACTTCCCCGATGCCACGCTGTTCAGCCTGCCCACGCTGGCTGCCGAAGGGCAGCGCCGATCGCTGGAGTTGGGTATGAAGGGCAAGGCGGCGCGCGTGGCCGAGGCCATGGCGCGCATCCGGGCAGACATGGATGCGCGTGGCCTGGAGTGGCAGGAAAAGGCTTGAACCTCGCGCGCAGGGGCGGCACGCCAGCGAGCGAGGAACCTCATCACCTCGACATCGAAGGCACATGGGTTCAGCTGGTGCTGCGGCGCTCGGCGCGGCGCTCCTTTGCGTTGCAGGTGGATCATCGTGGGGCTCGCGTTTCGGTGCCTTTGCGCACGCCAATGGTGGAAGTCGAACGCTTCGTGCGCGGCCATGGTGCCTGGCTGCTCGACCGCCTGCGGCGTTCGGCAGATCGCCCGCAGGCGCCGACGCTGGTGCCGGCCGACGGGGTGGAGCTGCCGCTGTTCGGTCGGCCCTTGCGCCTGCGGCACGTCGATGCGCGCCGCGCTCAATGGCGGCTTGCGGCGGATGGGGTCGAGGAACTGCATCTGCCGTCGGCAGTCGATGCCACGCTAGCGGTGCGCAAGGCCCTGCAGGCGCGCGCGCTGGCCTGGTATCGCGGTCGGGTGGAGGAGTTCTGTCATCGCCTGGGTCTGCCGGTGCCGCCAGTCCGCCTGTCGAGTGCCCGCACGCGCTGGGGAAGCTGCAGCAGCCTGTCGGGTATTCGCCTGCACTGGCGGCTCATCCACCTCGTGCCGGAACTGATCGACTACGTGGTGGCGCACGAGGTGGCGCACCTGCGCGAGATGAATCACTCGCCGCGCTTCTGGGCGGTGGTGGAGTCGGTTTACCCGGCTTGGCGCGAGGCGCGGGCGCGGTTGCGGGCGGCTGCACTCACCCTGCCGGTGATCGGTGCGGCCGAGGCGGCCGATGCCGGTTTCATCGATTCGGAAGACTGAGGATTCGCCGGACGTGGCGAATCGAACACAAAGGAAGACTGACCATGCGAATTCTTCACACCATGCTGCGTGTCGGCGATCTCGACCGCTCGATCGCGTTCTACACCGAGGTGCTGGGCATGCGCCTGCTGCGCCGGCACGACTATCCGGACGGCAAGTTCACGCTGGCCTTCGTTGGCTATCAGGACGAGAAAGATGGCGCCGTACTGGAGCTGACCTACAACTGGGGTGTCGACAAGTACGAACTCGGCACTGCCTATGGGCACATCGCCCTCGAGGTGCCGGACGCGAAGAAGGCCTGTGACGAGATCCGCGCGCGGGGCGGCAAGGTCGTGCGCGAGGCGGGGCCGATGAAGCATGGCACGACGGTGATCGCATTCGTCGAGGACCCGGACGGCTACAAGGTCGAGCTGATCGAACGCCACACCTTCTGACGGCGCGCAGCCGTAAGGGACGAAAAAAGGGCGACCCCGCGGGGCCGCCCTTTTGCGTTGCACCGTTCAGGCCGGCAAGGCAACCTTGTTGTCGGTGCTGAACTGGTAGTCGCGGAAGACGTGTTCGGCCGACAGGATGCGGTAATCGCCATTCTCCTCGCGTACCGTGGTGTCCTTGAGCCGGTAAGTGTAGTGCCCACAGGTCCAGCAATCGAAGTTGCGCATGTGGGTGCACAGGCAGGTCTTGTCGAACACCTTGATCTTCTTGGCGTCCGGATGCGCCGCCACCTCGCGGTTGTAGGCCTCGATGTACTGACAGTTGCCGCTGGCGTCGAGCAGATAGCCGTAGGCTTCGCAGTTGGGGCGGATGCCGCTGCCGATCGCCGGGCTGCTCTTGAGCATCCGCATCGGATAACCGGTGGGCGAGATCTGATTCACCTCGATCTCGTCCTCGCTGGCCTTGAAGTAATGCTGTTGCACATCGGCGGGCAGGCCGCATTCCTCGGTTACCGTGAAGCGCGTTGCCACCTGCACGGCCGCTGCGCCCATTTCGAGGAAGTTGACCGCGTCGGTGCCGGTGAAGATGCCGCCGGCCGGGATCAGCGGAATGTCGAACTGCTGTTCCTTCAGCCAGTCACGAATCTCGACCACGATGGTGGCGAGGTCGTACTGTGCCCAGTCCAGGCCAAAGCCCAGGTGACCACCAGCAAGCGGGCCTTCGACCACGACATAGTCGGGCAGGCGGCCGGTGCGGGCGCTCTTCTTCAGGAAGAGCTGCAGTGCGCGCAGCGAGCTGACGATGATGCCGAGCTGTACGTCGCGGAAGCGCGGGTGGTCCTCGATGAGCGCGAATGAACCCAGGTGCAGGCCCGCGGCGAGCGTGATGCCGTCGATGCCGTTGTCCATGGCTGCCCTCAAGCGCACTCGAAGTGTTTCCTTCGGGGCGTTCATGGTGAGCTTTTCCATGCAGTTGATGAACACCTGGCCCGAGCCGCGCTTGCGCTCCATCGTGCGGCTGACATGGGTGGCCGTGGCTTCGGCGATCAGCCCCAGGTCGAACTGCACGACCGATTTGTCGGCGTTGGCGACGTTGAACTTGTACTGCTGCAGCTTGTTCTTGACGTACTTGGTGTTGTAGCGACGGTCCGACACGGTCGGCAGCATTGCGTCCGAAATATGCCCGACGCCCCCCAGGCGAGCAGCTTCGAGGGCGAGGTCGGACGTCGAGATATCGACACCCATCCCCCCGACCATGATCGGTACCAACTCGTGTGATCCGAGTTTCAGGCGAAAATCGTCAACGCGCTTCATCACTTCCAGTCCGTAAGTTCGGCAGTCCGACATTATCACCCGAGACAGGGGCTTCGGCCCAGTCCCGTCGCGTGTCGCACGCATCGGTTACCATCTTCGGACCAATACGTAGATGCGGCCCGTCGGGGCCATGGAGGACGACACGATGTTCAAGGCGGTCTTGATCGAGAAGGACGATGCCGGCTACCGCGCCGGCCTGTGCGAGCTGGACGATGCGGCGTTGCCCGAGGGTGACGTCACGGTGAGGGTCGAGTATTCGACGCTCAACTACAAGGATGGTCTCGCGATCACCGGCAGGGGGCCGGTCGTGCGCAAGTTCCCGATGGTGCCGGGCATCGACCTTGCGGGCACGGTCGAGGCGAGCAGTCACCCGGGCATTGCGGTGGGCGATCGTGTGCTGCTCAACGGCTGGGGCGTGGGCGAGGGCCACTGGGGCGGCCTGGCGCAACGTGCGCGGCTCAAGGGTGAATGGCTTGTGCCCTTGCCGGCGGCCTTCACGGCCCGCCAGGCGATGGCCATCGGCACGGCAGGCTACACCGCGATGCTGTGCGTCATGGCGCTCGAGCGCCACGGCGTGACGCCCGACAAGGGCGAGGTGCTGGTAACCGGCGCGAACGGCGGTGTCGGCAGCGTCGCAGTAGCCTTGCTCGCCAGGTTGGGCTACACGGTCGTGGCGTCGACTGGGCGCCCAGACGAAGCGGATTACCTCAAGGCGCTGGGGGCGGCGGAGATCGTCGATCGCGCTCAGTTTGCCGCGCCGGGCAAGCCGCTGGCGCGCGAACGCTGGGCGGGGGCGGTCGACACCGTCGGCAGCCACACGCTCGCCAACGTCTGCGCAAGCACCAGGTATCGCGGCACGGTCGCGGCCTGCGGCCTCGCGCAGGGCATGGAGCTGCCGGCCACGGTCGCCCCCTTCATCCTGCGGGGCGTGACACTGGTGGGCATCGACAGCGTGATGGCGCCGCGCGAGGAACGCATCGAAGCCTGGCGCCGCCTCGCGCGCGACCTCGATCCCGCCAGGCTGGAACTCATGACCCGTGAGATCGGGCTGGGCGAGGCCATCGACACCGCTGCTGCGTTGCTCGAAGGCAAGGTGCGTGGTCGTGTCGTGGTCGACGTGAATCGCTGACGAACTTCAATCCCGCGGTGGCGCGCTGCCCGCCGCCGCGCATCGACATCACTGAGGAGACGCTTCACATGACCGACCGTATCAGCCGCTTTGCCATCCCCGATCTAGCCGACGTGCCCGAGGACGTGCGCAACCGCATCCTCGCCGTGCAGGAAAAGGCGGGATTCGTGCCCAACGTGTTCCTGATGCTGGCTCACCGGCCGGCGGAGTTCCGTGCCTTCTTCGACTACCACGACGCGCTGATGGAAAAGGACGTCGGCCTGACCAAGGCCGAGCGCGAGATGATCGTCGTCGCCACCTCCGCCGCCGGTCAGTGCCTCTACTGCGTCATCGCCCACGGCGCGGTGCTGCGCATCCGCGCCAAGAACCCGCGCATCGCCGATCAGCTCGCCACCAACTATCGCAAGGCCGAGATCACCCCGCGCCAGCGCGCCATGCTCGACTTCGCCGTCAAGCTCTCCACGCGGGGCGGCGAGATCGAGGACGCCGACCTTGCCGTGCTGCGCGAACACGGCTTCGACGACGAGGCCATCTGGGATATCGGCGCCATCGCCGCCTTCTTCGCGATGAGCAACCGCCTCGTGCACCTCACCGGCACGCCGCCCAACGAGCCCTTCTACCTGATGGGCCGCGTCCCCAAGAGCTAAGCCTGGGGCGGGGCGACAGACCTGCTTACAACTGAATGACCGGCCCGGCGCCCCAAGGCATTGAATGCCGGGCCGTCAGTGCGTAACATGGCGCCCATGGTTGTAATCCCGGCAATCTGGAGGCGTTCTGGACAGGGGTTCGATTCCCCTCACCTCCACCCAAGGGCATTCGGGAGTGCGTTTGGGTGGGGGTGTACTGGTTTCGACAGGGCGGGCAAAGGTGAGCAGGCAACCCGAGAGGCGACGGACGTAATCCGCGCAAAACCACAAACGCCAACGATGAGCGTTTCGCACTGGCCGCTTAAGGCCTATGCCGAGGCTGCTTGAGCCTTGTTACCAAAGAAAAGCCGGTGGGGACTTCGGTCCCCATCGTCACGTCTACGGCCCGCGTTCGTCGGGTCAGTAATCCGTCTCGATGCGTTCGCCGGTCTTGCGGTGGATGTACCAACCCTTGCGCAGTACGTTGCCGTTGTAGATGTAGGCCTCCTAGAAATCGCCCCCGGCTGGTGGTGGTCGGGCATCTCTATGGTGCAATCGGTCCGTCTATAGGTGACGCTACAGCAACGTCGAGCGCCCTGCGTGCGCAGTCGAGCCAACCCCGGCGCTGGTGGCCGAGGCTCGGCTTTCTGCTCTCTCAGAGGTAGTAGCCCACTGTCGTCCGCAACTGGTCGGCGAAGTTGTAGATGTCGTCGACTGACTCGATCGGGTTCCGAGTCTCGTTCTTCTCTTGGTCGAAGGTCCCGAGGTACTTCTGGCCGCGGTTGAAGTGCAGGCGGCAGATCGGCTTCCGGTTGTTGTCATCGAGGATCACACCGCAGTAGCTCTGGGTGTCCCGCATGACGATTCGCTTCACATCAACTGCAGACCTGACGATCGCTTTCACGATATGGAAGCCCTCCATCTCCTCGATGGTGGTGGTGACCTTGTCCTCGGGCTCGTCCTTGGTCGCTTCGTTACCTGCTTCCGCGGGGCTGTCGGTGGCCGGCACGGTGACCGGCTTGGTGCCGCTGATCGCGGATTTCAGGCGCTCGTTCACTTGATCGCTCAGGTACTGCGCGGTCGCCTTCTTGGTGAGTTCGGCGAACTGCTCGCGCACCTTCTGCGTGATCGTCCCCTCATAAACGTGGGTTGCGATGAACCGGACGAAGTCGTCGCTCGGCGTCGAGAACTCGCTCGCGATGAGCCGCTTGATCTGGCCGATGAACTTCAGTTCACCAGCGGCGCTGATGATCGACTCGACGTCGAACGCGACCTTCGTGAGCTTCGCCAGCTCGGGCACGACGTGCTCGTCTATATCGAGCAGGTCCAGCTCGAGGAACGGCTTCTCGTCCATCTTGTTCGGCTGGTCGAGGTCGGTGAAGAACTTGTAGACCTGCCCGTTCGTAAGGATGGCGATGCGGGCGCTCGTGACGTGGAAGTAACGGAAGAGCTGGCCTGCGTGATTAACGTTCAGTGGCTCGCCGAGCTTCTTGCACTCGAAGAGGATTTGGACCTCGCTCGACTTCAGGATCGCGTAGTCGATCTTCTCGCCCTTCTTGGTGCCGACGTCGCAGACGAACTCCGGCATGACCTCAGTCGGGTCGAAAACGTCGTACCCGAGCACGGTCGCAATGAACGGCATGATGAAGGCGTTCTTCGTCGCTTCCTCGGTCTGGATCGCGGCGCCCTGCTGGCGAATCTTCGACGCAAGGTTATTCAGCTTCTCTACGAGTTCCATGCCGTCCTCTTATCGGTATCGAATCTGCGCATGCTAGAGCGGATCACCAGTTTCGGGCAACAAACGTGCCCCTCATTGATTGCTGGGCGGTACCGGCGCTCAGGAACGTTTGCGCCAGTCCCACGGAGCGGTCGGGCTCCGATCCGCCCATAGTCCGCGGCCGCTGCTGCGCGCCTCGTCCTGCAGGCGGTACAGAGTCCTGTCCTTCGCGTAGCGGTCATACACCCACGCCATGCCTCGGCGTATCTGGGCGGCGTTCGCATCCACGCCATCGCAGGACACACGGCCGACGATGCGCTTGTAGCGATCGACGTCGATCACTCGTACCTCGGCACGCTTCTCATGGCACAACTCGCCCAACGACTGCCTGGAGCGGGTGCCGAAGGCCTGCTTCTTCTCCGGGGCGTCGATCTCCGCGAGCCGCACCTTCACCTGTTGAAAGTCCTCGTTTAGGACGGTCAGCGTGTCGCCGTCGGCGATAGCGACGACGAGGCCGACAATGAGCGCTGCGGTTCCTGGCACTACTTGGCCTCGCCTTGGGCGGCCTTGGCCTTCTTCTTTGGGTTCCCGAGTGTGCGCAGCTCGCCGAAGATCGCCGCGGCCTTGGCGTCGGTACCGAAGGCGATGTTCAGGAGCACCTGGACGGGGTCGGGGATCTCGCGGCCAGACTCGTACCGGCTGCCGCCGCTCTGAGTGGTCTGGAAGGGAGTCCAGAAGTCGGACTGATTGAGGTGCAGCTTGCGGCGGAGTTCGCGGACCTCGGCGCCGGTGTAGATCTTGATTTTCATTGGGCAGGTATTCCTTTGATTCCAGCGGTCATATTCTAGCGGGGTCGGGTGGGCATTCCGCCCGCAGGAGAAACCGGCGGTCGCCTTGACGAGGGTGGGGGGTGTGGGCGTACTTTGAATATGGCAAAGAATCGCTGCTCAGGCCGGTTAACGCTACCCGCGGCGCGATGTTCCTTGCTTGACTGTGACTGCTGGGAGGCGGGGAGATATGGACGCAATCGAAGTGACGACCATGCTGCTGGCCCAACCAAGACGTGCACTGACCGGGATCAGTCTGCCCGACGTGTCTGGGGTGTACGCATGGTGGTTCGCGGGCGCCTCAAAGGGGGGTGGCACACTTCAGTTTCAAGAAGCTTGCCCGCTCTATGTTGGGCTCGCGCGCAATCTGGCGGCTCGCGAGATGAAGCAGCATCTAAGTGACACGGGTACGAGTTCCTCGACTCTGCGGCGCTCGCTTGGGGCGCTCTTCAAGGACGAGTGGCAGCTTGTTGTTTACCCTCGCGGCCGAGGAGCGGCTCGTCGCGACTTCTCGCACTATCGTTTCGACGAGGCGGGGGAAAAGCGCCTTACGCAGTGGATGCGCGAAAACCTCTCCGTTTCAATCCTTCCGCTAGACCATCCTGGTCGCTACGAGGGTTATCTCATCAGAGCACTTTCGCCTCGCCTCAATCTGACCGGCTATCAAAACCCTTACGGTGCATTGATTCGGGCAGCTCGGAGAAGTTGTGCTGAAGAGGCGCGAGCTCGGGGCCGCGAGGAGTAGATCTGTGTGCGGTCGCTATGCTCTGTATGGCCCTCATTCGCGCCTGCGGGAACAGTTCGGCGTCGAGTCTGCTGACCTCGAGGAGCGCTACAACATCGCGCCGTCGCAGGACGCGCCGATCGTGCGCTGCGGCGCCGACGGAGAGCGCGAGCTGATCTCCGCACGCTGGGGCTTGCTACCGTCCTGGGTGAAGGAGCCTGGAAAGCTCGCCCAGCCCATAAACGCGAAGGTCGAGACCGCGGGCGAGAAGCCGATGTTCAGGCACGCGTTCAAGCGGTCGCGCGTGCTCGTACCGGCGTCGGGGTTCTACGAGTGGGTGCCAGTCGCTGGGTACAAGCAGCCGTACTTCATCCGGCCCGTCGGCGGTGAGGCTCTGTTCGGCTTCGGCGGTCTCGTCGAGCACTGGGACGGCCCCGAGGGGCAGGTTCTCACCTTCGCGATTCTGACAGCAGCGGCGAACGATCTGGTGCGACCGATCCACGATCGGATGCCGGTCATCATTCGTCCCGAGGACTACGCTGCCTGGCTGGATCACGATGTCACCGATGGGCTCGTGGTGCGCGAGCTCGCCGGCGAGTATCCATCCGACGAGATGGAGGCCTATCAGGTTAGTCGAGCGGTTGGAAGCCCCCGGTCGCAGGGTCCGGAGTTGGTCGAGCCGATCGGCTGAAAATGGCTACACCCTGGCTACACAGCCTCTGAAAAGCAAAACGCCAGCCCCGAAGGACTGGCGTAAGTGCTTGATGTTGCTGGTGGGCCCCCTGGGAGTCGAACCCAGCACCAACGGATTATGAGTCCGCTGCTCTAACCAGGCATGAGCTAGAGGCCCGGTGAGGCTTTACTGGTCGCTATCCAGGAAGCTGCGGAGCTTCTCCGAGCGGCTCGGGTGGCGCAGCTTGCGCAGGGCCTTGGCCTCGATCTGGCGGATGCGCTCGCGGGTGACGTCGAACTGCTTGCCGACTTCTTCCAGCGTGTGGTCCGTGTTCATCTCGATGCCGAAGCGCATGCGCAGCACCTTCGCTTCGCGCGGGGTGAGCGAGTCGAGCACTTCGCCGGTGGCGTCGCGCAGGCCGGAGTACATCGCCGCCTCGGCCGGTGCGAGGGTCGCGGTGTCCTCGATGAAGTCGCCCAGATGCGAGTCGTCGTCGTCGCCAATCGGCGTCTCCATGGAGATGGGCTCCTTGGAGATCTTCATGATCTTGCGGATCTTCTCCTCGGGCATCTCCATCTTCTCGGCCAGCGTGGCGGGATCCGGCTCCTGGCCGGTCTCCTGCAGGATCTGGCGGCTGATGCGGTTCATCTTGTTGATCGTCTCGATCATGTGCACCGGGATGCGGATGGTGCGCGCCTGGTCGGCGATCGAGCGCGTGATGGCCTGGCGGATCCACCACGTGGCGTAGGTCGAGAACTTGTAGCCGCGGCGGTATTCGAACTTGTCCACCGCCTTCATCAGGCCGATGTTGCCTTCCTGGATCAGGTCGAGGAACTGCAGGCCGCGGTTGGTGTACTTCTTGGCGATCGAGATCACGAGGCGCAGGTTGGCCTCGGTCATCTCGCGCTTGGCGCGGCGCATCTTGGCTTCGCCGGTAGACATCTGACGGTTGATGTCCTTCAGTTCCTTCAGCGGAATGCCGAGCTTGTCCTGCAGGTCGATGAGCTTCTGCTGCTCTTCCAGCACCGCCGGGTGGATGCGCATCAGGCCTTCGGCGTAGTTCTTGCCGGTGGCGATCTCGTCCTTGAGCCAGTCGAGGTTGGCTTCCTGACCCGGGAAGACCTTGATGAAGTGGGTCCGCGGCATGCCGGCACGATCGACGCACAGTTGCAGGATCTGGCGCTCGTGGCCGCGTACCTGCTCGACCATGTGGCGCACCGAGTCGCACAGCTTCTCGATGGCCTTGGCGGTGAAGCGGATGTTCAGCAGTTCGTCCGAGATCTGCTGCTGCAGCAGCAGGTAGTGGGTGTCCTGCGAGCCGCGCTTCTGCAGGGCGTCCATCTGCTTGGCGTAGAGCTCGCGGATGGCGGCGAAGCGGGCGAGGGCGTCGTTCTTGAGCTGCAGCAGCGAGGCCGCGTTGGCGCTCTCGGCGCTGGCGCCGTCGTCGTCTTCGTCTTCGTCGGCCTCGTCCTCTTCGGCTTCCTCGTCGGCCGCGGCGCTGGTGTCCTCGACGTCGCTGTCGGCAGCGGCTTCGGCTCCCTCGCTGGCGTTGGGGTCGATCAGGCCGTCGACCAGCTCGTCGATCTTGGCTTCATCGGCGGCGATCCGGTCGACGATCGCGAGCATCTCGGCGATCGTGGTGGGGCAGGCGGAGATGGCCTGCACCATGTGCTTGAGGCCGTCTTCGATGCGCTTGGCGATCTCGATCTCGCCTTCGCGGGTCAGCAGCTCGACCGTGCCCATCTCGCGCATGTACATGCGCACGGGGTCGGTGGTGCGGCCGAACTCGGAGTCGACCGAGGACAGGGCCTGTTCGGCTTCCTCTTCGGCGACGTCTTCATCGACGTTGGTCGCGACGCTGTCCGACATGAGCAGGTCTTCGGCGGCGGGAGCCTCGTCGTAGACCTGGATGCCCATGTTGTTGAAGGTGGCGATGATGCCTTCGATCTGTTCGGCGTCGGCGACATCGTCGGGCAGGTGGTCGCTGATCTCGGCGTACGTGAGATAGCCGCGCTCCTTGCCGAGCGTGATCAGCGTCTTCAGCCGCGTGCGGCGCACTTCTGCGTCAAGCGGTGCTGCGACGGGGCTTTCGACGACCTGTGCGGCCTTGTCCTTCGCTTTGGAGGTCCGGCCTTTCGGGCTGGCCTTGCGCGGCGAATCCTTGGCTGTTTCGCGTGCCATAGCACTCCTCAGGTGAGGGTGTAAGAAAATGGGAAACCGAAAATTGTACTATAAATCTGAGACTTTCGACGCATTCGAGAGTTCGCGCTTCTCCAGAAGCAGCTCGGCCAGACGATGGCGCCCGGCCGGGTCGAGACCGTGTTCGCGGTCCCGCTGCAGCAGCGCGGCGATCTCGCTGGCGAGGCTGTCGGCATGCAGTTTTCTCAGGCTGTCCTCGAACAGGATCTCGACAATCGCCTCGTCGAATTCGGCGTCGACGAGTTCTGCTGCGACGCGCGACAGCGTTTCGCCGTGCGGGGTGTCGCGGAAGCGTTCGATGAGGGCGCCGAGTCCGCCCGCCGGGACGGGCTCGCCCAGGCTCAGCAGGTCGATGATGGCGATGAGCGCAAGGCCTTCCGGGCTGTCGGACGGGACCAGGTCGACCGGCAGGCGTGCGGCCCAGGTCGGGTGCTGGAGTACCAGTCGCAGCAGTGTGCCCGCGGTCGAAGGCGGCTTGCGTCTGCCGACGGGGCGCGGGCGAAACGCGCCTTCCCGTCTGCGCTTGCCGGCGAAGGGCGGGCGGGGCGCGTCATCAAAGGGCGGGCTGGCTTGCGGTTCGGTGCGTCGGGGTTGTCGATCCCGCTTGGCAGGTGCCGAGAGGCCGAGGGCGTGCTCGACCTCCGCTTGCGTCAGTCCGCTTTCTTCGGCCACCGACTTGATGACCTGCAGCCGCAGCAGGGGCGCGCCGATGCGATTGACGAGCGGCGTCGCCTCGTGCACGAAGGCGGCGCGGCCCTCGGCGGCGTCCATGTCGTGACGACTGCGCAACTCCTCGATCAGGAAGCGTGCCAGCGGCTTTGCGGCAGTGGCCGCCTTGCGGAAGGCGTCGGCCCCTTCCGCGCGTACGAAGGAGTCGGGGTCATGCTCGGTCGGCAGGAACAGGAAAGCCAGTGTCGCGTCGTCACGCAGGGATTCCAGTGCATTCTCCAGCGCGCGCCACGCGGCGCGGCGACCTGCGGCGTCGCCGTCGAAGCAGAACACGACGCGGTCCGTCTGGCGCAGCAGGGTGTGAACGTGTTGCGGCGTGGTCGCCGTGCCGAGCGTGGCGACGGCATTGGCGATGCCGTATTGCGCGAGCGCGACCACGTCCATGTAGCCTTCGACCACGACGGCAAAGCCCTCGTCGCGGATCGGTTTCTGTGCCAGGTAAAGGCCGTAGAGCTCGCGGCCCTTCTCGAACAGCGGTGTCTCGGGGGAGTTGAGGTACTTCGGCTCTCCCTTGTCCAGGATGCGTCCGCCGAAGGCGATGATGCGCCCGCGACGGTCGTGGATCGGGAAGATGATGCGGTCGCGGAAGCGGTCGTAGCGGCGGCCCTGGTCGTTGTCGATGACCAGGCCGGCGTCGGCGAGGGTCTTTGCCTGATAGTCGGGGAAGACTTTCTGCAGGGCCTGCCAATCGTCAGGCGCGTAGCCGAGGCCGAAGCGTGCGGCGATCTCGCCCGACAGGCCGCGGCGCTTCAGGTAATCGATTGCGTGGCGGGCGGGCTTCAGTTGTTCGCGGTAGAAGCGCGCAGCGAGGCCCATCGCCTCGTACAGGCGTTCGCTGGTGTCGTCCTGCGGACTGGCGCTGCGCCCGTCGTCGGGGACCTGCAGGCCGACCTGTGCGGCCAGTTCCTTGACTGCGTCGACGAAGCCGAGTCCGCTGTATTCCATCAGAAAGCCGAGGGCGCTGCCGTGCACGCCGCAACCGAAGCAGTGGTAGAACTGCTTGGATGGACTGACCGAGAACGAAGCGGACTTCTCGCCGTGGAAGGGGCAGCAGGCGAAGTAGTTTGCGCCGCTCTTCTTTAGTGGCACATAGCGTTCGATGACGTCGACGATGTCGACGCGCGACAGCAGTTCCTGAACGAAGGACTGAGGGATCATCGTACGCGGGCGAGCGGGGCTGGCGGGCCGTCGTGATGACGGGCCGGAACTGACGCGGGAAAAGCATCACGCCGGGCGAAGGTCGAGTGACCTTCGCCCGGCGTGCGGGCAACCGGAAAACCGGATACGGAGTGTATCAGTACAGCTTCGGCGGCAGCATCTGGCTGCGCAGGCGCTTGTGATTGCGCTTCACTGCGGCGGCCAGCTTGCGCTTGCGCTCGGCGGTGGGCTTCTCGTAGAACTCGCGCGAGCGCAGTTCGGTCAGCACACCGGTCTTTTCGATGGTGCGCTTGAAGCGGCGGATCGCAACTTCAAACGGCTCGTTTTCCTTGACGCGGATACCGGGCATTGCGGACTTCCTTGGGTGTCTGGTGGGCAGAAAGACGGCGAATATAAACCACGCGCCAGGCGATGGCAAGCACCCCGTGCGCAGAAGATGCAGGTCGCGGGTTAAAATGCGGCATCGAATCAAACGGATGCAAGCAATGAAAGTGTTGGGGATCGAGACTTCCTGCGATGAGACCGGTGTGGCGATATACGACACCGAGGCAGGCTTGCTGGCTCATTGCCTGCACTCGCAGATCGACCTGCACGCGGCCTACGGCGGCGTCGTGCCCGAACTGGCGTCGCGAGACCACATCCGGCGCTTGCCGGTCCTGCTGAAGCAGACGCTGGAAGCGGCGGGGCTCGATGGCGGCGAACTGGACGCCGTCGCCTATACGTCCGGGCCTGGCCTCGCGGGGGCGCTGCTCGTCGGAGCCAGCGTTGCCGAATCCTTCGCGATGGCGCGCGGCATCCCTGCGCTGCCAGTGCATCACCTCGAAGGACACTTGCTGTCGCCGCTGCTGTCGGACGATCCCCCGGCGTTTCCCTTTGTCGCCCTGCTGGTCTCGGGCGGCCACACGCAACTGATGCGGGTGCGCGGTGTGGGCGACTATGCCTTGCTGGGCGAATCCGTCGACGACGCCGCCGGCGAGGCCTTCGACAAGACGGCGAAACTGCTGGGGCTCGGTTATCCGGGTGGGCCGCAACTGGCGCAGCTGGCGGCGCAGGGCGTGGCCGGGCGTTTCCGTTTGCCGCGGCCGATGCTGCACTCCGGCGATCTCGACTTCAGCTTTTCCGGTCTCAAGACGGCGGTGCTGAACGTGGTGTCCGGGCCGGACTGGGATCCAGCGAGGATGGCGGACCTCGCCGCCGAATTCCAGGAGGCGGTGGTCGAGGTGCTGTGCGTGAAGGCGCTCGCCGCGCTGAAGAAGGTGGGCCTCAAGACCTTGGTCGTGGCCGGCGGCGTGGGGGCGAACCGCAGATTGCGCGAGGTGCTCGATGCTGCGCTGGCCAAGCGCGGCGGCCGCGTGCATTACCCCGAGCCGGCCCTCTGCACGGACAACGGCGCGATGATCGCGTTTGCCGGCGCAATGCGACTGGCGGCGGGCGAGCGTGGGCGTGGCGAGCCAGCCGTGCGCATTCGGCCGCGCTGGCCGTTGGTGGAATTGCAGCCGCCGCAGGGCGCAGCGGTCTGATCAGCCCGCGGCGGGAAGCCTCAGTCGGCCTTTGGTTTCTTTCCGCCGCCGATCTTGCCCTCGGTGCCGGCGCGAAGGCGCTGGATGTTGGGTGCGTGGCGCCACACCAACACGGCAGCCATGACCAGAAGCACGATCACGCTGGCCTGCGGCCCGAGGAAGAGGAGGCCGGCCAGCGGGGCGGCTACGGCTGCCGACAGCGCGGCGGCTGACGAGTAGCGGGTGGTGAAGGCGACCGCCAGCCACACCAGCGCGCACAGGATCGCGATGCGGCCGTCCACGCCTGCCAGCACCCCGAGCGCCGTTGCCACACCCTTGCCGCCGTTGAAGCGCAGGAAGATGGTGAATACGTGGCCGAGGAAGGCGGCCAGTCCGGCCAGGGCCGCTTCCGTGGGGCTGAAGCCCATCCGCGATGCGGCCCACACGGCCAGCCAGCCCTTCAGGCAGTCGCCGACCAGCGTCAAAACGGCCGCGCCCTTGTTGCCGCTACGCAGCACGTTGGTGGCGCCCGGATTTCCCGAGCCGTACTTGCGGGGGTCTTCCAGCCCGAACAGCTTGCTGGTGACGATGGCGAAAGGAATCGAGCCGAGCAGATAGGCGGCGACCAGCAGGACAAGCAGGGACATCATTGCTCCACGTCTCCCGACCTGGCGGAAGACGAATGCAGAAAAGGTTCGGCGTGGGGGCGTGGGCAGCGCTGTCGGCAGGCCCGCGCAGGATAGAATCGCAGCGATTCTAAACGGGAACCAGCATGGATTTCATCTTCATCGAGGAACTGCGCGTAAAGGCCTGGGTCGGCATTTACGCCCGTGAGAAGACCGGGCCGCAGACGGTCGAGCTCAATCTCACCTTCGGTGTTCCCGACGCCGCCGCCGAGCATGACGATATTGCCGACACGATCGACTATGCGGTGGTAACGCAGCGCATTCGCGAGGAACTGGGGCAGCGCCATTTCAACCTGATCGAAAGCCTGGGCGAATTCGTCGTGCGCATGCTGTTCGATGAATTTGGCGCGCCCTGGGTCAAGCTGAAGGTGGCCAAGATTGGGGTGATGAAGGACGTGCGCCGAGTCGGGGTATTCATTCAGCGCGGACGGGACGGCAGCTTGCCGCCGCATACCGGCTGAGCCAGATGAAAAACGCCGGATGGAGCCCGTGGCTTCCATCCGGCGATTCGATCAGGCGGTGCGAAATCAGGCGGCCAGATCTTCCATTGCCTTGCCCTGCGCGACCCAGTCGAGGACCCACTGCGGGCGACGGCCATGGCCGCTCCAGCCCTGTGCCGGGTTGGCGGGATTGCGATACTTCACCACCGGGGCGGCCTTGGCCTTCTTGGCGCCGGCACGGCGACGCGTGCCCTTGGGCGCAGCCTTCGTATCGGATGCGGCGGCCGGGGTTTCGAGCAGGTCGTCGAGCGTCAGGCCTTCTTCGGCGGCCATCTTCTGCACTCGCTTCAGCAGGTTGCGGCGCGTGGTGTCGCTGCGGCGGCGGATTTCGTTTTCAATCTTCGCCGCCAGACGGCGCAATTCGGGAAGCGAGTAATTCGACAGATCCATCATTTCTCCTTTGTGCATTTGTATTCGTGTGTCTGTCCGCGATCTCGTCGCCGTAGATGCAGCACTCGATGCACAGCAACGGGAAATCACGTTCCGGATTCTGCCAGCAATTCAAGAGAAGGCGGATGATTTTTATTTGTCAGGGCAATTGTCCGTGGATATTGCGTGACCATTTTCTCAATTGGCCACTTCGACCAGTGTGGGTTTCAGTACCCGAAGAATGTCGTGCGGGTGAAGGCCAACCAGGAAGCCACGGCGCCCGCCGTTGATGTAGACCAGCGGCAGATCCAGAATCGTCCGTTCCATATACACCGGCATCGTCTTGCGCGTGGCAAACGGCGACGTGCCACCCACCAGGTAGCCCGTATGGCGATTGGCGACTTCGGGTTTGCAGGGCTCGACATGCTTGCAGCTGATCTGGCGTGCGAGTTCCTTGGTCGATACCTTCCGGTCGCCGTGCATCAATACGACCAGGGGTCGTGCATTCTCGTCTTCCATGATCAAGGTCTTGACCACGGCGTGCTCGCTGACATTGAGTTCACGCGATGAGACGGTGGTGCCGCCGTGTTCCTCGTATTCGTAAAGATGGTTCGAATGGGCGACGCCATGCTGGCGCAGGAAGCGGGTGGCCGGCGTTTCCGGCGCGTGGGTGTTCTGTCGGCTCATGGTGAATTTCCAAATGGACCATTGACGCGCGCCAATTGAATTTGGCGTTCAGTCAGGCGCGCGGGTGATGTCTCGCATGCAGTTGCTTCAGACGCTCGCGGGCAACGTGGGTATAGACCTGTGTCGTCGAAATGTCGGCGTGGCCGAGCAGCAACTGGACCACGCGCAAGTCGGCGCCGTGATTGAGCAAATGAGTCGCGAATGCATGGCGCAGCGTGTGTGGTGAAATGCGCTCGGCGGGAATGCCGGCAATTGCGGCGTTTTGCTTGATGATGCGCCAGAACATTTGCCTTGTCATGCCTGCGCCTAGGCGGGTCACGAATACTTCATCGCATTGCCGTCCCGCGAGCAGGGCGGGACGGGCTTCGCGCACATAGCGCACGATCCAGTCCGCGGCGATTTCGCCCAGCGGCACGAGGCGTTCCTTGCTGCCTTTGCCCATTACCCTGACCACGCCCTGATCGAGACTGACGGCAAAGAGCTTGAGCCCGATCAGCTCGGAAACGCGCAGGCCTGCGGCGTAGATCACCTCGAGCATGCAACGGTCGCGCAGGCCCTGCGGCGTGTCGACGTCGGGCGCAGCCAGCAATGACTCGACCTGGGCTTCGCTCAGCGTCTTCGGAAAGCGCTGTCCGGGCAGTGGCGGGTCGAGCACCAGGGTCGGGTCTTCCGCGATCTCGCGGTTGGCGAGCAGGTGGCGGTAGTAGCGCCGCCAGGCGGCCAGCAGGCGGCGCTGGCTCGCGGGCTTTGCGTGCAGGCTGAATTCCGCCAGATAGGCGGCCAGATCGGCTGCCTGCGCTGCCGGCAGTGCTGTGCCGCGCGTGTCCAGCCAGGCGGCAAAATGGGCGAGGTCGCTGCGATAGCCTGACAGCGTGTTGCGTGCCAGACCGTGCTCCAGCCAGAGACTGTCGGTGAAACGGTCGAGTTCCGCGCGGGTGTGGGCGGGCAGCCTTTCCTCGGCCGAGGTCGGCCGACTGCTCACAGGGCGCCCTCGTGCCGCAGCAGCCAGCGCTTGACCTCGAGCAGCCAGCCGTCGCTTGCGTTGGCGAAGCCGCCAAGCCCCGCGGCCGAGGTGACGCGGTGGCAGGGTACGACCAGCGGATAGGGGTTGGCGCCGCAGGCCTGACCCACGGCACGCGCGGCACTGCCAAGAACTTGGGCGAGGTCGCCGTAGCGGCGCGTCTGCCCGGCCGGGATGGCCGAGATCTCCGCCCAGACCCGGCGCTGGAATGCCGTGCCGCGCGACCTCAGTGGCAGCGGGAAGATGCGGCCTGGGTCATCGATCCAGTCCCGCAGCGCTTGCGCTGCCGCGCCCGCCGAGTCGTTCGCGGGCGGCTGCAGCGGCGAGTCCGGCGGCAGGAACACCAGTTCGCTGACCGTGCCATCCGCGGCGCGGATGCCGAACGGCCCGAAAGGCAGCGCAATCACTGCGTCGAACGGCTGCATCCGGACCTCGGCAGGCGTCCCTGTCACCGCCTTACTTCTTGCGCTTGAGCAGGTCTTCCTTGAGGTCGGAGTCTGCGGGGCGTTCGCCGATCCAGATCCGCAGCAAGGCGGGGTAGAGGGCCGGGTCGGCGATGTCGCTCCGCACTTGACCGTTGATCAGCAGGCGGGTCGAGCCGTCGGCGAGCTGATCGAGGATGAGCTCGGTGCCCGACTTGGCCTCGCCGCCGCCCAGTACGGCGGCCAGCAGCGCATCGGTGGAAGGCTTGAGGGTGGCCAGCGTGGCGGCATCGTGGTTGCGCTCGAGGCCGGCGCGCAAGGCATCGGCGAACTGCTTCGCCTCCAGGTCGCGGATCATGACGATTCGGATCCGCTTTTCGCCCGTGTCCTGCAGCAGGGCTGTGGCGTCGGTGGCCGGAGTGCGCACGTAGAGCCCCATAGCATAGACCTTGAAGGTCAGCCGGGTACGCAGGCCGGCGCCGTTGAGTTCGAGCGCGCCGTTCTCGAGCGCCTCCTGGGACTTGAAACCGATGCCGGCGACTTCGATGGCGGCGTGGGCGATGCTGGCCGACATCAGGGCGGCGGCCAGCAGGGTGCGAGCGAATGGCTTCATGTGGCGAGGGTCGGGTTGGGGAGAGGGGAGGTCAGCGACGGATTTCGCCGTTGCCGAAAACGATCCATTTCTGGCTGGTCAGTCCTTCTAGGCCGACCGGGCCGCGGGCGTGGATCTTGTCGGTGGAGATGCCGATCTCGGCGCCCAGGCCGTACTCGAACCCGTCGGCAAAGCGGGTCGAGGCATTCACCATCACCGAGGACGAATCCACCTCGCGCAGGAAGCGCATTGCGTGGGTGTAGTTCTCGGTGACGATGGCTTCGGTGTGGCCGGAACTGTAGGCGTTGATGTGGGCGATCGCGTCGTCCAGACCGTCCACAAGTTTCACGGCGATGATCGGCGCGAGGTACTCCTCGCGCCAGTCGTCCTCGGTGGCGGCGACGAGCTTACCGGAATCAATGCCGGCGTCCTTTAGCAGGGCGAGCGAATCGGCGCAGCAGCGCATCTCCACGCCCTTGCCAGCGAGCATGCGGCCGATCTCGGGCAGGTAGATGTCGGCGACGTTACGCGCGACCAGCAGCGATTCGGCGGTGTTGCAGGTGCCGTAGCGCTGGGTCTTGGCGTTCTCGACGATGGGCACCGCCTTGGCAGGATCGGCCTCGTCGTCGATATAGACGTGGCAGTTGCCGTCGAGGTGCTTGATCACCGGCACGCGTGCGTCCTTCGAGATGCGTTCGATCAGGCCCTTGCCGCCGCGCGGCACGATCACGTCGACGTACTCGGGCATCGTGATCAGTGCGCCGACGGCTTCGCGGTCGGTGGTCTCGACCACCTGCACTGCGTGCTCGGGCAGCCCGGCTGCGATGAGGCCGGCGCGCACGCAGGCGGCGATGGCGCGGTTGGCGTTGATCGCTTCCCTGCCGCCGCGCAGGATTGCGGCGTTGCCGGACTTCAGGCACAGCGCGGCAGCGTCCGCGGTGACGTTGGGGCGGGCCTCATAGATGATGCCGATCACGCCCAGCGGCACGCGCATCTTGCCGAGCTGGATGCCGGAGGGGCGGCGCTTGATGTCGGTCATCTCGCCCACCGGGTCGGGCAGGGCGGCAACCTGTTCGAGACCGATTGCCATCGCTTCCACGCCCTTGTCGTTGAGTGTCAGGCGGTCGATCAGTGCAGGCTCGAGGCCGGCTGCGCGTGCATCGGCGAGGTCCTGCACGTTGGCCGCGAGCAGTTCGCTGCGACGGGCGCGGATCTCGGCGGCCATCGCCAGCAGCGCGGCATTCTTGGCTTCGGTCGAGGCGGCGGCCAGCACGCGCGAGGCGGCGCGGGCCTGGCGGCCGAGGGTCTGCATGTAGTTCTGGATATCCATCGCGGTGTCGGGGGTGTCGAGCCAAAAAGCAATTAAAACACCGAACGCCGCGCCGGGGCTATGGGCGCTGCGCCAGTCGCAGCGCGAGCTGCAGGAACTCGTCCCACACGTCGCCCGGCACCAGTCCCTTGATCATGCGGTCGATGCGCGCGGCGTGCATCAGCGCGGCGCGCAGCGCACCCTGGCTGAGCCGGCCGAGCGCACGGCCGACGGCCTGCTGGCGGCGCGGGTCGAAGATGCGCTCGGCCTTGAGCAGCGCGGGCAGCGGCTGGCCGGCGTCGCGCCCGGCGCACAGGTTGGCGAGGCTGCGTGTCTCGTTGGCCAAGGCCCACAGCACCAGCGGTGGCGCCGCGCCTTCGCCCTTCAGTCCGTAGAGCAGGCGGGCGCAGCGCGCGGGGTCGCCTTCGACGACGGCCTGGCGCAGCTTGTCGATGTCGAAGCGCGCGACGTTGAGCACGGCGTCCTGCACCTGATCGAGCGTCAGCGCGCCTTCGGGGTGCAGCAGACCGAGCTTCAGGATCTCCTGGTGCGCGGCGAGCAGGTTGCCTTCGACATGGTCCGCGATGAAGGCGAGCGCATCGGCGCTGGCGGTCTGCTTCTGCGCCGCCAGCCGACGCCCGATCCACTCGGGCAGGCGCTCGCGTTCCGGGGCGTTGAGCTCGATGCAGTTGCCGGCTTCGGACACGGCCTTGAACCAGCTCGTCTTGCGCGCCTGCCAGTCGAGCTCGGGCAGGGTGATCAGGGTCAGCGTCTGCATCGGCAGGCTGGCGACATAGCGTTGCAGTGCGTCGCCGCCGTCGCGGCCGGGCTTGCCCGTCGGGATGCGCAGGTCGATGAGTTTGGCGCCGCCGAACAGCGACAGGTTGCCTGCCGCCAGCGTCAGCGCGTCCCATTTGAAACCCTGGCCGACGACCAGGGTTTCACGTTCCTCGAAGCCCTGCCGCCGGGCGGCGGCACGGATCGCATCGGCGGCCTCGAGTACCAGCAGCGGCTCGTTGCCGTGCAGCAGCCAGAGCGGCGCCAGCGGCTTGTCGAGCAGGGCGGGGAGCTGGTCGGGGCGCAGGTTCAAGGGACGAGGTGGCGTCGGTCGGGCGTCGTCAGCTGGCGCGCTCGGCAGCGGCGAGACGGCGCATCATCTGCTGCAGCAGGTCCTTCTGCATGTCCTCGTAGAGCAGGGTTTCCTCCTGCGCCTTGCCGAGGACCTGGGAGTCGTCGAAAGTGTATTCGCGCGACGCGGACATCGAGGTGGGCGGGATCACGGCCTTGCCGCTCTTGTCGAGCAGCTGGAAGCGCAGCGTCTGCCGGAGCTGGTATTCGCGCACCTTGCCGGCGCCGGTGAGGCTCAGGATCTCGCGTCCGCGATCGATGCCGAGGATCTGCAGCCGGGCGTCGGCCTGCGCGGCATCCTCGACAATGGTCGTGCTGCCGGTCGTGGCGATCAGGCGTCGAATGCTGGCGCCGAGTTCGGTGAGCTCGCCGACGTTGACGTGCAGTGTGGCGAAGTCCAGGCGCTGCGGTCCGCGCAGCCGGAAGCCGCAGCCCGACAGCAGCAGGCCCGCCAGGCCGGCGCCGCCGAGCAGCAGGCGCCGCCGCGCCGGTGAGGCGATTGCGGTCGTGTCACCGGCCGGCAGGACGGCATGCTTGCGGCTGTGCATGGTGCAGTCCTCAGGCGACGATGTTGACCAAGCGACCTGGCACGACGACGACCTTCTTCGCCGGCCTGCCTTCCATGAACTTCTGCGCGGCTTCCGAGGCCAGCGCCAGCGCCTCGATGTCCGCCTTCGCCGCATCGGCGGCGACCTTGATGCTGCCACGCAGCTTGCCGTTGACTTGGACCATCAGCTCGATCTCGTCCTGCTTGAGCGCGTCTTCGCTGACTTCGGGCCACTGCGCGACCAGGATGTCGGCGCCGAAGCCGCAGTCCTTCCACAGTGCGTGGCAGATGTGCGGGGTGATCGGCGACAGCAGGCGCAGCAGGATGGAGAAACCTTCGTCGGCCACTTCAGCGTGTGCAGCGGGCTCGCTTCCGGCCAGATCCTTGTGCGCCTTCTCTAGCGCATTGAGGATCTTCATCGCCGCCGACACCACGGTGTTGAACTGGTGCTTGCCGAAGTCGTAGCTCGCCTGCTTGAGATGGGTGTGGATTTCGCGGCGCACGTCGGCCGCCGCCGCGGGCAGCGTGTTGGCAGCGAGCTTGCGCTCGCTCGGCAGCGCGGCGCGCGTCTCGCTGGCAAAGGCGTGGCCGTAGTTCCAGACCCGGCGCAGGAAGCGCGAGGCGCCCTCGACGCCGGAGTCGGACCACTCGAGCTGCTGGTCGGGCGGGGCGGCGAAGATGATGAACAGGCGCGCGGTGTCGGCGCCGTACTGGTCCACCAGCGACTGCGGGTCGACACCGTTGTTCTTCGACTTCGACATCTTCTCGGTGCCGCCGATGACGACCGGCAGGCCGTCGGACTCGAGCTTGGCGGCGACGATGCGGCCGCGCTCGTCACGCTCGACCACCACGTCGGCCGGATTGATCCACTGCTTCTTGCCGCCGTCGAGCTCGCGGTAATAGGTCTCGGCCACCACCATGCCCTGGGTGAGCAGGGCGCTGAAGGGCTCGGAGACATTGACCAGACCGCAGTCGCGCATCGCGCGGGTGAAGAAGCGCGAGTAGAGCAGGTGCAGGATGGCGTGCTCGATGCCGCCGATGTACTGGTCGACCGGCGCCCAGTAATTGACGCGCTCGTCCACCATCGCGCTCGTGCTGTCGGCGCAGGCGTAGCGCAGGAAGTACCAGGACGACTCGACGAAGGTGTCCATGGTGTCGGTTTCGCGCTTGGCCGGCTTGCCGCACTTGGGGCAGGCGCATTCGTAGAATTCGGGCATCTTGGCCAGCGGAGAGCCGCGACCGGTGACCTCGACGTTCTCGGGCAGCACCACCGGCAGTTGCTCGTCCGGCACCGGCACGTCGCCGCAGTCGGCGCAGTGGATCATCGGGATCGGGCAGCCCCAGTAGCGCTGGCGCGAGATGCCCCAGTCGCGCAGGCGGTACTGCACGCGCTTGGCACCCAGGCCCTTGGCAGCGAGGTCGGCGGCGATCGCATCGACCGCGCCCTGGAAATCCAGGCCGTCGTACTTGCCGGAGTTCACCAGATGGCCGTATTCGGCGTAGGCGTCCTGCCAGGGCGCGACGGTGTCGGTGTAGGCGTCCGAGCCCACCACCATGCGGATCGGCAGTTCGTACTTGGTGGCGAAGGCGAAGTCGCGCTCGTCGTGCGCCGGCACCGCCATCACCGCACCTTCGCCGTAGCCCATCAGCACATAGTTGGCGACCCAGACCTCGAGCGGCTCATCGCTGAGCGGGTGGCGCACCTTGAGGCCGGTGGGCATGCCCTTCTTTTCCATCGTGGCGATGTCGGCTTCGGCGACGCCGCCGCGCTTGCATTCCTCGATGAACTCGGCGAGCGCCGGGTTGCTGGTGGCGGCCTGGGTGGCAAGCGGATGCTCGGCGGCCACGGCAACGTAGGTCGCGCCCATCAGGGTGTCCGCACGGGTGGTGAACACCTTCAGCGCGCCTTCGTGGCCGATGCTGGAGAGGTCGTACGGGAAGCTGATCTCCACCCCTTCCGAGCGCCCGATCCAATTCTTCTGCATCAGCTTGACCTGTTCGGGCCAGTTCGGCAGATCGTCGAGTGCGGACAGCAGTTCGTCCGCGTAGGCGGTGATCTTCATGTAGTACATGGGGATCTCGCGCTTCTCGACCAGCGCGCCCGAGCGCCAGCCGCGGCCGTCGATGACCTGCTCGTTGGCGAGCACGGTCTCGTCGACCGGGTCCCAGTTCACCGTGCCGAGGCGCTTGTAGATCAGGCCCTTCTCGAACAGGCGGGTGAACAGCCACTGCTCCCAGCGGTAGTACTCGGGGGTGCAGGTGGCGAGCTCGCGCGACCAGTCGATGGCGAAGCCGAGGCGCTTGAGTTGCGCCTTCATGTACTCGATGTTGGCGTAGGTCCACTTCGCCGGCGGCACGTTGTTCTGGATCGCGGCGTTTTCGGCGGGCATGCCGAAGGCGTCCCAGCCCATCGGCTGCAGCACGTTGAAGCCCTTCATGCGGTGGAAGCGCGCGAGCACGTCACCGATGGTGTAGTTGCGCACGTGCCCCATGTGCAGTTTGCCCGAGGGGTAGGGGAACATCGACAGGCAGTAGTACTTGGGCTTGCTCGCGTCTTCCGTCACTCGAAAGGCGTCGGTGGAGTCCCAGTGCTGCTGGGCGGCCGTCTCGACGGCGGCGGGCTGGTATTTGTCCTGCATGAGCGTGCGCGTGGGGCTGAAAGCGTTGAAAACGCGCGAGTATACCGCGAAGCCGGCAACCGCCGTGCAGGCGTGCTCAGGAAGTGATGACCGGCGCTCCGTCGGGCGTGGACAAAAAAATGGCACCCCGCCGCGAGGCGGGATGCCAAATCTCCATTGAAGGAGAGGGAGGGAGACCTGGGCGCGCAGCCATGGGCTGTGCGCCGCAATTCGGGTCTGGCGCTTGCTCTGGTGGGCAGGCTGCCGGGTGTGAGGACAGCGTCGCTTCAGGCAGCCTTGCGCGGAACGCCCAGGTTGCGTTGCCAGTTGGCGTTGATGGCCGAGAAGACGTCTTCCATCGCCAGCAGCGGCAGGCGCCACATGCGAGCCTGGCTTTGCACGAAGGGCAGGACCTTGGGGGCGCACAGGGTGTTGCGCTCCTCATCGAGCAGGCGGACAAAGACGTCCATGCAGGCGCCCCAGTATTCCGAGTTGCCGACCCAGCCGGTTTCGGCGGTGGCTTCGCGTACTGCCTTGCGCCACAGCGCTTCAGCACGTTCGGTCGAAATTCCCGCTTTGCGGGCATGCCAAGGAAGCAGTTTCGGCGTTTTCATGATCTGTTCTCCGTTGGGGCGATGATCGGGCCCCGTTCCCTGCGCAAGCCTTCTGGGCTACGCAAACCGAGGGATTATGGTGTGCCGCAATATCAGGTGGCGGCATCTCTGTTGGGACTGATTCTACGGTTGTTTAGGGTAGGAAACCGTGAATTCGTTCCGCATCAACTCAAACAAAATGTTGCTATGCACAACATCAAGTTAGCTGCCAGAGCAGGGCGTGGCAAGTCACATGTTGTTGCGACGCAACAAAAACCATTCGCATATTATGCGTCTCGCTTCGTGGAAGCCCGCAAATCCGGCTGCGTCGTGCCGGTCTACAATGCGGTCCTCACGAAGGAACGCCGATGTCCAACCTCCTCGCCAATCTCAATACCGAACAACTGCAGGCCGTCACCCTGCCGCCGCAACATGCGCTGATCCTCGCCGGCGCCGGCTCGGGCAAGACGCGCGTGCTGACGACCCGCATCGCCTGGCTCATCCAGTCCGGCCAGGTCGACCCGGCCGGCATCCTCGCGGTCACCTTCACCAACAAGGCGGCCAAGGAAATGCTCGCCCGCCTCGCCACGATGCTGCCGGTGAGTACCCGCGGCATGTGGATCGGCACCTTCCACGGCCTGGCCAACCGCCTGCTGCGCGCCCACCACCGCGATGCGGGCTTGCCGCAGCTGTTCCAGATTCTCGATTCGGGCGACCAGCTCGCCGCCATCAAGCGCCTGCTGAAGACGCTCAACGTCGACGACGAGAAGTTCCCGCCGCGCGAACTGCAGCACTTCATCAACGGCCAGAAGGAGGCCGGCAACCGGCCGCATGCGGTCGAGGCCTGGGACGACTACACCCGCCAGCGCGTTCAGCTCTACCAGGAGTATGAAACACAGTGCCAGCGCGAGTCTGTTGTGGATTTTGCGGAGTTGCTGCTGCGCAGCTACGAGCTGCTCGAGCGCAACGAACCCCTGCGCCGCCACTACCAGCGCCGCTTCCGCCACATCCTGGTTGATGAGTTCCAGGACACCAACCGCCTGCAGTACCGCTGGCTGAGGCTCTTCGCCGACGAAGGGCGCGAGGGCGGCGCGGCGATGTTCTGCGTCGGCGACGACGACCAGAGCATCTACCGCTTCCGTGGCGCCGAGGTCGGCAACATGCGTGACTTCGAGCGCGAGTTCCGGGTGCAGAACGTGATCCGCCTGGAGCAGAACTACCGCTCGCACAGCAACATCCTGGACGCGGCCAATGCCATCATCCGCCACAACAGCAACCGCCTGGGCAAGAACCTGTGGACCGATCAGGGCGCGGGCGAGCCGATCCGCGTGTTCGAGGCCTTCTCGGATGGCGACGAGGCGCGCTGGATCGTCGAGGAGATCCAATCGCTGGTGCGCGACGGCGCGCTGCGCAGCGAGATCGCGCTGCTGTATCGCTCCAACGCGCAGTCGCGGGTGCTGGAGCACCAGCTGTTCTCTGCCGGCATTCCCTACCGCGTGTATGGTGGCCTGCGCTTCTTCGAGCGCCAGGAGATCAAGCACGCGCTTGCCTACCTGCGCCTGATTGCCAACCCGGATGACGACACGTCTTTCGCGCGGGTGGTGAACTTCCCCACTCGCGGCATCGGCGCGCGTTCGCTCGAGGTGCTGACCGACGCCGCGCGCGTCTACAACACCAGCCTGTACGCGACCGTGCCGCATCTCACCGGCAAGCCGGGTACCTCGCTGGCGCAGTTCGTGCGCCTGGTCGAGGACCTGCGCCGCGACACCGCCAGCCTGCCGCTGCCCGAGCTGGTCGACCACGTGCTCGACCTCAGTGGTCTGCGCGCGCACTACAAGGCCGACAAGGAAGGCCGCGAGCGGCTGGAGAACCTGGACGAACTGATCAACGCCGCAGCCAACTTCCTCGCCGAGTCGCAGGTCGATGCCGAAGTGCTTGCGCAGCCGCACGCGCTGCTGGCGGACTTCCTCTCCCACGCCTCGCTGGAGGCCGGCGACCACCAGGCCGACCAGGGCGCCGATGCCGTGCAGCTGATGACGGTGCACTCGGCCAAGGGCCTGGAGTTCAACGTCGTCTTCCTGTCCGGGCTGGAGGAGGGCCTGTTCCCACACGAGAACAGCATCCTCGAGACCGACGGCCTGGAGGAGGAGCGCCGGCTTATGTACGTGGCGGTGACGCGGGCGCGCGAGCGGCTGTACCTTTCCTTCGCGCAGAGCCGCATGCTGCATGGCCAGACGCGCTACAACCTGCGTTCGCGCTTCCTGGAGGAGATTCCGGCGGAGCTGACCAAATGGCTCACGCCGCCGAACCCGCGTTCGGCAGCGGGCGGGGCGATGGGCGGCATGGGCGGGGGCTACTTCAAGCCCTCATCCGCCCCGCAGGTGCAGCGCGCGCCGCGGCCGGCCTTCGCCACGCTGCCCAATGGATTGCGCATCGGGCAGTCGGTCAGTCACGCGAAGTTCGGCCAGGGCGTGATCGTCGCTGCCGAGGGCAGTGGCGCGGACGCCAAGGTGCAGATCAACTTCGGCCCCGCCGGCGTCAAATGGCTGTTGCTGGCGGTGGCGAAGCTGGAGCCGGTGTAAGCCCGGCTCTGGCATGACGACTCAGGCGCCGTACTTGCGCGCCAGGGTGTCGTGCAGCGCGACGAACTCCTGCGACAGCTTGTGCTTCGGGTCGAGATGGATCATCGGCTTCGCCTGTTCGTGCGACTCCTTGATCTTCACCGAGGCTGACAGGTAGGGCTGCAGCACCGGCAGGCCTTCGTCGACCAGTTCTTGCACCACCTTCTGCGGCAGGCTGGCGCGCGGCTGGAACTGGTTGACCACGATGCCCTCGACCTGAAGGTCGCGGTTGTGGTCCGACTTGATCTCCTGCACGTTCTCGAGCAGCGAATACAGCGCCTTGCGCGAGAACTCGTCGCAGTCGAACGGGATCAGGCAGGCATCGGCCGCGATCAGCGCAGAGCGCGTGAAGAAATTGAGTGCCGGCGGCGTGTCGATGAACACGCAGTCGTATTCCTCGGCCAGTTCGTTGAGCGCATCGCGCAGCTTGTAGATCTTGTAGCGCGACTCGAGCTTGCTCTGCAGTTCCTCGAGCAGCGGGTGCGAGGGCATCACGTGCAGGCGCTCGAACGGGGTCGCGACGACGAACTCGGCGGTGTCGCGCGGGTTGAGCTTGAAGTTCAGCGTCTGGTCGAAGAAGTCGGCGAGCGTGGCGTCGAGATCATCCACCGCAGCCCCCAGCAGATACTGGGTCGAGTTGCCCTGCGGGTCGAGGTCGACCACGAGGGTGCGCTTGCCCTGCTGCGCACTGATCGCGGCCAGGTTGCAGGTAATCGTCGACTTGCCGACGCCGCCCTTCTGATTGAAAACCACACGTCGCATGCTTCACTCCCTCCGTCGGAGCCCGCATTCTGCCAAAAATGCGCTCGCAGAAGGGGTTTGGCGCCGAAGTCCGGGGGCACCGCGCCGTCATCGCACGTGCCAAAGCAGGGTGGCTGCGGTAAACTTCCGCGGCGTCAATCGTGGGTAAACCCGATGCCCGCAGCGGACCGAGGCGTGGCGCACAGACCGATAACAACAAACGTCCGAAAGAATCGAGCCGCGCCTGCCCGTCCCGGGCAGTGCGCCGCAAGTGGGCTCGTCGCCCATTCCAACCAATAAGACATGCCTCAATTTCACGAGGGGAGAACACATGGATCAGGATTTCATCGCCGCAGCGCTCGACTATCACCGTTCGCCGACGCGGGGCAAGATTTCGGTCGTTCCTACCAAGGGCCTGACCAACCAGCGCGACCTCGCGCTTGCCTATTCGCCGGGCGTGGCGGCTGCGTGCGATGCCATCGTCGCCGATCCGGCCGAAGCCTTCGAGCTCACCAGCCGCGGCAACCTCGTCGCGGTGGTGACCAACGGCACCGCGGTGCTGGGCTTGGGCAACATCGGCCCGCTCGCCTCCAAACCGGTGATGGAAGGCAAGGGTTGCCTGTTCAAGAAGTTCGCCAACATCGACGTGTTCGACATCGAACTGGCAGAGAACGACCCGGACAAGCTGATCGAGATCATCGCCGCGCTCGAACCCACGCTGGGTGGCATCAACCTCGAGGACATCAAGGCGCCCGAGTGCTTCTACATCGAGAGGAAGCTGCGCGAGCGCATGAAGATCCCGGTCTTCCATGACGACCAGCACGGCACCGCCATCATCTCCGCAGCGGGCCTCATCAACGGCCTGAAGGTGGTCGGCAAGGACATCGACAAGGTCAAGCTGGTGTGCTCCGGCGCCGGCGCTGCCGCCATCGCCTGCCTCGACCTGATGGTCAGCGTGGGCATGAAGCGCGAGAACATCACCGTCTGCGACTCCAAGGGCGTTATCTACGAAGGCCGCGAGGCCAACATGGAGCCGACCAAGGCCCGCTACGCGCAGAAGACCGAAGGTCGCACGCTGGGCGACGTGATCGTCGGCGCCGACGTCTTCCTGGGGTTGTCTACCGCCGGCGTGCTCAAGCCCGAGATGGTCGCGAAGATGGCCGACAAGCCGCTGATTTTCGCCCTGGCGAACCCGAACCCCGAGATCCTGCCGGCCGATGCCAAGGCCGTGCGCCCGGATTGCGTGATCGCCACCGGCCGGTCGGATTTCCCGAACCAGGTCAATAACGTGCTGTGCTTCCCCTTCATCTTCCGCGGTGCGCTGGACGTGGGCGCGACCACGATCAACGAGGAGATGAAGCTAGCCTGCGTGAAGGCGATCGCCGAACTGGCAGAAGCCGAGGCCAGCGACATCGTCGCCAGCGCCTACGGCGGCCAGGAACTGAGCTTCGGCCCCGAGTACATCATCCCGAAGCCTTTCGACCCGCGCCTGATCGTCAAGATCGCGCCGGCGGTGGCCAAGGCGGCGATGGAGTCCGGCGTGGCGACCAAGCCGATCGAGGATTTCGATGCCTACGTGTCGAGCCTGAACGCGTTCGTCTACCAGTCCGGCATCGTCATGAAGCCGGTGTTTTCCGCCGCCAAGGCGGTGCCGGCCGAGCACAAGCGCGTGATCTACGCCGAGGGCGAGGATGAGCGCGTGCTGCACGCCGTGCGCGTGGTGCTGGACGAGGGCGTCGCGCGTCCGATTCTGATCGGCCGCCCCGAAGTCATCGAGATGCGGATCAAGAAGATCGGCCTGAACCTGCAGCCCGGCCGCGATTTCGAGATCGTCAATCCCGAGTCCGACCCGCGCTACCGCGAGCTGTGGACCGAGTACTACAAGCTGATGAGCCGCGACGGCGTCACGCCTGATCTCGCCAAGGCCAAGATCCGCCGCGACACGACGCTGATCGGGGTCATGCTGCTGCGCCGTGGCGACGCCGACGCGCTGGTGTGCGGCACCTTCGGCACCTACGAGTACCACCTCAAGCAGGTCGAGGACGTGATCGGGCTGGCGCCCGGCGCCAAGCAGTTCGCGGCGATGAACCTGCTGCTGCTGACCAAGCGCATGCTGGCCGTCACCGACACCTATGTGAACGAGAACCCGAGCGCCGAGGAAGTCGCCGAGATCGCCCGCATGGCGGCCGAGGAACTGCGCCGTTTCGGTATCGAGCCCAACGTCGCGCTGCTGTCGCACTCCAACTTCGGCAGTTCGAGCTCGGCCTCGGCGCGCAAGATGCGCCGTGCCTGCGAGATCCTGCACGAGACCGCGCCCGACCTGAACGTCGACGGCGAGATGCACGGTGATGCCGCCTTGTCGGCGGAGATCCGCGACAAGCTGCACCCGGACTCGCGCCTCAAGGGCGACGCCAACCTGTTGGTGATGCCCAACCTCGACGCCGCCAACATCTCCTTCAACCTGATGAAGATGGCCAACGGCGACGGCGTGTCGGTGGGGCCGATCCTGCTCGGCGCGGCCAAACCGGTACACATCCTGACCCCGTCGGCCACGGTGCGCCGCCTGGTCAACATCACCGCGCTGGCGGTGGTGGATGCGCAGGAGTCGCGCGCGCGCTGAGCGCTGGCGGCGTGCCGCCCACCAGGGCGGCCGCCGACACGAATCTTCACCAACCCGCGAACGGGCAGCCCTTATCATGGCTGCCCGTTTTCAATTGCCGGTCCAGAAAATGCATTCTTCGCCGATCTTCCGTTGCGCGATCTTCCTCGCCGGGTTGCTGGTTTGCGTGCCTGCAATGGCCTCGGCCTGGCTGCTGGCCTCGCCGGAGCCGCGTGTGGTGCCGGGCAGCAGCTTCAGCGTGCTGGTCATCGCGCCGCCCGACGGTGCGGCGTTGCCCGATCGCCTGCCCGCGCAGATCGAGCTGCCCGACGGCGGTCCGCGGATTGCGCTCGAACTGGCGGCGGCCGGACCCGCTGACGAACGCAGCCGGCAGCGGCGCTACGTCGGGCGCTGGCCGGAGGAGGTGCTCGGTTTTGCGACCCTGTCGCTGGTGGACGCGGCGTCGGCCCGCATCGTGCTCGATGCCGGCGCGGCGAGCCGTACGCCGGTGCAGACCGCACAGTCCGGCACCGTGGCCTCGCGCGGCGAGGTGATCCCGGCCGCGGCGTCGTCCGATACGGCGGTCGAGGCCTCGGCGCTGGGTTTCCACGAGCCGATGTATTTCCTCGTCGGCGGCGAAGACCCGGTCTCCGCGCGCTTCCAGTTCAGCTTCCGCTACCGTTTGTTCGACGACCACGGTGTGGTGGGCGAGCATTTCCCGGTGGTGCGCGGGCTGTACTTCGGTTTCACCCAGACCTCGCTGTGGGACCTGCAGTCCGACTCCAAGCCCTTCCGTGATTCGAGCTTCCGTCCCGCGCTGTTCTACCGCTGGCGCCTGTCCGACCCCGAGCGCGGCGGCTTCGTCGCCCTGTCGGGCGGCTACGAGCATGAATCGAACGGCAAGGACGACGAATCCTCGCGCAGCATCGACACGCTGTTCCTGAAGGCCGAGGGCCGCTACTACCTCGAGGATGGTCTGACCTACTTCGGTATCGAGCCCAAGGTGTGGACCTATCTCGACCGCGATGACAATCCGGACATCGCCCGCTACCGTGGCTATGCGGAACTCGGGCTGCGGCTCGGACGCGAGGACGGGCTGATGCTGACCTCCTTGCTGCGCCGGGGAACGGCCGGCAAGATGCGTCGCCAGTTCGATCTTTCCTATCCCCTGCGCCGCAGCATCTTTTCGGGTGTGGGGGCCTTCGCCCATCTGCAGTACCTGAGCGGTTACGGCGAGACCCTGCTCGATTACAACGAGAAGAGCGACGGCCAGTGGCGCATCGGCTTTTCGCTGGTGCGCTGAGATGTCCCCAACCCCAACCGAACGAAGGAGACAGACATGATCCATGCAATCCGCTTCCACCGCACAGGCGGCCCCGAGGTGCTGCAGTGGGAGGCCGTTGAGCTGCCGGTGCCGGGCGCCGGTGAGGTCCGTGTGCGGCACCATGCGGTGGGCCTGAACTTCATCGACACCTACCACCGCAGCGGGCTCTACCCGTTGCCGCTGCCTTCCGGCCTGGGCATGGAGGCCGCCGGCGTGGTCGAGGCGGTGGGCGAGGGCGTGACGGAACTGGCGGTCGGCGACCGCGTGGCCTATACGAGCGGGCCGCTAGGGGCCTATGCCGAGGCGCGCAACATCGAGGCGCGCCACCTCGTGCATCTGCCGGATGCGATTTCCTTCGAGCAGGGCGCAGCGATGATGCTGCAGGGGGTCACCGCGCACTATCTGTTGCACAGCACCTATCCGGTGAAGGCGGGCGAGACCATTCTGGTCCACGCCGCTGCGGGTGGGGTGGGCTCGATCCTGGTGCAGTGGGCGAAGCTGCTTGGCGCCACCGTGATCGGCACCGTGGGCAATGACGACAAGGCCGCGCAGGCGAAGGCGCTGGGCTGCGACCAGGTCATCGTCTATTCGCGCGAACGCTTCCCTGAGCGCGTGCGCGAGCTGACCGGCGGCAAGGGCGTGGCCGTCGTGTACGACTCAGTCGGCCGCGACACCTTCCTCGATTCCGTGTCCTGCCTGCAGCGGCGCGGCGTGATGGTGAGCTTCGGCAACGCCACCGGTCCGGTGGCGCCGTTCGATTGCGCATTGCTGGCGCGTTCGGGTTCAGTCTACGTCACCCGCCCCGGCCTGCTGGACTACATCGCCACGCGCGAGGAACTGGTGCAGCGCTGCGCCGAGCTGTTCGAAGTCGTCGGTTCGGGCAAGGTGCGCATCGCGATCAATCAGCGCTACGCGCTGAAGGACGCCGCGCAGGCGCACAGCGACCTCGAAGGGCGCAGGACGACAGGCTCGACCATCCTGCTGCCCTGATCCCGGCAGATCACTCGATCTGTTCGTAGCGGCCGTCGCGGATCTGGGTGAAATACACCGTCCGCGGCGTGTCGCCATAGGCGTCGAAGCTGATCGTCTGCTGCAGACCCTCGAAGGGCGCGTACTTCACCAGTGCCTGCTTCAGCGTCTCGCCTTCCGTGCGCTTCTCCATTGCGTCGAAGACCGCGGTGGCCGCGTCGTAGGCGAGCACCGAGCTGTAGCCGGGATCACGCTGAAAACGTTTGAAGTAGGCGTCGCGGAAGGCGAGGTAGCGTGCCGATCGATCCTCGCGGTTGAAGTTCTGGACGATCAGCAGGCCTTCGAGCGCCTTGCCGCCAAGTTCGATCAGTTTTTCGCTGGCCGCCCATTCCGTCGCGGCAATTGGCAGCTTGGGCGCGAGTCGTTTGGCCTGTTCGCACAGCCGGCTGAGGTCGACCGCCGCGGCGATGAACAGCAGCCCGTCGGGCCTGGGTGCCAGCATCTTCGTCACGATGTCGGCGAAGCCGGCGTCGGGCATCGACTCGAAGGGTACGGCGATGATTGTCTCGCCGCCGATCTCCGCAAAAGCGGCCTTGAATTCGTTCAGCCACGACTCGGTGAAGCTGCGGTTGCGCACGTCGAAGGTGGCGGCAATGCGGCGTTGGCCACGCTGGTAGAGCTTGGCTGCATAGTCACGTGCGTTGTCGCGCGTGGTGCGGTTGATGCGGAACAGATAGTCGTCGTTGCCGACGAAGTCCATCGAGGTGATGGTGGGACTGACCATCACTACCCCGGCCTGGTTGATATGGGGCAACGCAGCGGCTGCCATCGAACTGGCGAAGGGGCCGATCACGGCTGCGACCCGGTTTTCGATCAATTCCTTGGTGCCTCTGGTGGCGACTTCCATGTCCTGGGCGTCGTCACGCACGATGAGTTCGATCGTTCGGCCGCGAATCCCGCCTGCTGAATTGCGCTGTTCGACCGCAAGCTGTACGGCGTTGCGTCCTGCCTCGCCGACGTCGGAGGCCCGGCTGCTCAGGCCGCCGAGGAAGCCGATGCGGACCGGCTCGGCCGGCTGGCAGCCGAGCAGGGCGAGGCTTGCAAGGGCAACTGCGGTAAGTGGGTGATGCATCGTCGGACTCCAGCGAAAACGGGATGCGACGATACTAGCAAGGCGCCATCCCGGAGATTGTTAATATCTAGTAAAGTGAGAAAAACAGCACAAATGATGGATGTTTGTGCTGTTAACCTCCGGGCGTGGCGAGCCAGCGTGGCGTTCCCGATCCGGCATTGGCAATCTACGCGCCGTGCCTGATACGGTTCCCTTCAAGCAGCCTCCACCCAACGCCCGATCCGACGTCGACTGTCCACGGACACATGGTTCAACTTGCGTGCATGCCCTCCATCGATGCTGCCGGCCCCGGCCGTTCAGCGGCGATGCCCATCGGGCAGGGGCAAACGAGGTCGTGCAGATGAACCCGCATGCACGTGCCGGATCCCGACGACACTGGTCCCTGAGGGCCCGGCTTCTGGTGCTGGGGCTTGCACCCCTGCTGGTGGTGCTCCCGGCCATCATGGCGGTGCTGGTGTTCTGGGGAGGGAGCTACTTCGACAGCATCGTGGTGGCCAACGCCAAGAGCCATCTGGCCGGGGCTCAGGGCTACCTTGAAGACGTGCGTCGACAAAGCGAAGAGCGCATCGATCAACTCGCGGAGTCGGTTCCGATGATCCGCCTGGTGAGCGATCCGGAGCGTAGCGGGGACTTGGCCGCCATTCTCGCGGGTCGTGCGAATACGGCCGGGCTCGATTTTCTCGTGCTTGCGACGGTCGATGGCGAGGTGCTGGCGAGCAGTTCGGGGCGCCCGTCCGGCGCCCCACTGCCACGGAGCTTCTCGATCCGTCAGGCACGGCAGGGGGTCACGACGGCGGCTTTCGAGCGCATGAGTCCGACGCAGCTTGCCGCCATCGACCCAGCCTTGCCGCAGCGAGCCCGCATCCTCACGCCGCCCGGGCAGATCGTCGATGGCCGGTACGGGATCGAAGAGCGGGGTTTCCTCATGACCGTCGCTGCGCCCATCCCGTCGCGTATCGACGGGCGCGCCTTGATCCTCTTCGGCGGACTGCTGTTGAGTGCGAACAACGCGCTGGTCGATCACATCAAGGACATCGTCTTTCCGCGCGGGACCCTGCCGGACAACACCGAAGGTGCCGCCACGCTGTTCCTTGACGATCGGCGGGTTGCGACGACCGTGAGGCTGCCCGGTGGCGAGCGCGCCCTCGGTACCTTCGCATCGGCCGATGTTTTCAGGCAGGTCTTCGAGCAGGGCAATATCTGGCTCGACCGCGCGCAGGTGGTGGACGATTGGATGGTGTCCGGCTACGCGCCGATCAACAACGGCGACGGCGAACGCATCGGCATGCTTTTCGTCGGTTTCCCGGAAGGACCATACAAGCGCGAGAAGACGACGATCTTCGGCATCGTCGGAGGGCTCTTCCTGCTGCTGACACTCCTGCTGTCGGTGTTCTACGTGGTGTGGTCGCGCCGTATCACCCGACCGCTCGCGCAGATCATGGACACGATGAGTGCGGCAGCGGCGGGAAACATGAATGCGCGGGTGGACGCTCTCGGGCAACAGGATGAGATCGGGCGGCTCGGTGAGCACTTGAACTACATGCTTGACGCCCTGACCGAACAGACTGCCCGCCGTCGGACCCTGTTCGACAACATGCGTGACGGACTCGTCCTGATGGACGTCGGCGGTGCGGTGGTCGAGTGCAACCGCCAGTTTGCGGCCCTGCTTGGCTACACGCCTGAGGAGGTGCTGGGTCTGCACATCTGGGACTGGGACCGCAATTTCCCGCGCGAGGAGCTGCTCGCGATGCTCGCGAAGGCCGACCATTTCGTGAGCCTGCTCGAGACCGTGCAGACGCGCAGGGATGGCAGTCAGTTCGTGGCCGAGGTGTCTTCCAGCCGCGTCGACTGGGGAGGCCGGGCCTACGTGCTCGCGATGGAGCGCGACATTACCGAGCGCAAACGCGGGGAGGCCGAGCTGGAGCGACACCGCAACAGCCTTGAGGCGATGGTCGAGGAGCGTACCGCGGCGCTGGCCGAGGCGCGTGACCAGGCCGAGGCGGCCAACCGGGCCAAGAGCGCCTTCCTGGCCAACATGAGCCATGAGATTCGCACGCCGATGAATGCGATCATCGGCCTGTCCGAGGTGCTGTTCCGCGAAAGCGGCGACCCGGCGGTCGTCGATCGCGTCGGCAAGATCAACGGCGCCGCCCATCACCTGCTCGGCATCATCAATGACATCCTCGACCTGTCGAAGATCGAGGCCGACAAGCTCGAGATCGAGAAGGTCGACTTTGAGCTGGCCGGCATCATTGACAGCGCCGAAGCGCTGGTGCGTGAGCGGGCTGACGAGAAGGGGCTGAAGATCAGCCATGAGATCGACACGGCCTTGCCGGCGTCGCTGGTGGGCGACCCGATGCGCATCAGCCAGGTGCTCGTCAATTTCCTTTCGAACGCGGTCAAGTTCGCGGACGACGGCGAGATCGTCGTGCGCGCCCGCAAGCTCGAAGAGGACGAGGCCGGGGTGTGGATGCGTCTGGAGGTGGCCGACCAGGGCATCGGTATCAGTGCCGAGCAGCAGGCGCGCCTGTTTGCCGCCTTCGAGCAGGCGGACGGCTCGACTACGCGCAAGTACGGCGGTACCGGCCTCGGCCTGGCGATCAGCAAGCGGCTGGTGAGCCTGATGGGCGGTCAGATCGGTGTCGACAGTGTGCCGGGCGAGGGCAGCACGTTCTGGATCAGCGTGCCGCTGGGGCGCGGCGGGAAGCTGACGTCCCCGGGCGGTGATGCTGCGAAGATGAGCGCGCAGCAGCTGCAGGGCATCTTGCGCGAGACCCATGCCGGGCGGCGCATCCTGCTGACCGAGGACAACAAGATCAACCAGGAGGTGGCCAAGGCCCTGCTGGGGCGCGTGGGCCTGGTCGTCGATGTCGCGGAGAACGGCCAGGTCGCCGTCGATTGCGTGGAGAAGAACGACTACGACCTGGTGCTGATGGACATGAGCATGCCGGTGATGGACGGCCTTGAGGCTTCGCGCCGGATCCGCCGCCTGCCGGGCAAGGGCGGCGACGCGCTGCCGATCATCGCGATGACCGCGAACGCCTTCGAGGACGACCGCCAGGCCTGTGTCGATGCCGGCATGAACGACCACGTCGCCAAGCCGGTGACGCCGGACAAGCTCTACGCTGCCCTGTTGCGCTGGTTGCCGACTGCCGCTTAGCAGGATGAAGGCGGGCGAGCTCGGGTAAAATTCGGTCCATGACCACCGACCCGAATTCCCCCGCCGTTTCGCCGCACCAGCCGCGCTTCGTCCATCTTCGTCTCCACTCCGAATACTCGATCACCGACGGCATCGTCCAGATCGATCAGGCCGTCGCGGCCGCAGCCGATGACGGCATGCCGGCGCTCGGCATCTCCGACCTGGCGAACCTGTTCGGCATGGTCAAGTTCTACAAGACCGCCCGTGGCAAGGGCGTCAAGCCCATCGTCGGTGTCGATGCATGGATCCAGAACGAGGCCGAACGCGACAAACCTCACCGCGTCCTGCTGATCTGCAAGAACCGCGCGGGCTATGGCCAACTGTGCGAACTGCTGACGCGTGCCTATCTCGACAACAAGTACCGCGGCCGTGCCGAGATGCGGCGCGAATGGTTCGAGAATGGCGCCGCGAGCGAGCTTCTGTGCCTGTCGGGTGGGCTGCACGGCGACATCGGCGTGGCGATCGCCGCGGGCAATCGCGAGCTGGCAACGCAACTTGCGGCCGAGTGGGCGCGGCTGTTCCCCGACGCCTTCTACCTCGAGATCCAGCGCGCGGGCCATCCGGGCACCGAGGCGTACATCCGCCATGCGCTCGACATCGCCGGCGAACTGGGAATTCCGGTGGTGGCGACCCACCCGGTGCAGTTCCTCAAGCGCGAGGACTTCCAGGCGCACGAGGCGCGGGTCTGCATCGCCCAGGGCTATGTGCTGGCCGACAAGCGCCGGCCGCGCGACTTTACGGAGGAGCAGTACCTCAAGAGCCAGGCCGAGATGTGCGAACTGTTCGCCGACATCCCGGAGGCGCTCGAGAACGCGGTCGAGATCGCCCGCCGCTGCTCGCTGACGGTACAGCTGGGCAAGAACTTCCTGCCGCTGTTCCCGACGCCGGAAGGCATGACGCTGGACGACTTCCTGGTGCAGGAGGCCAAGGCCGGGTTGGAGAAGCGCCTAGCGCAGCTCTACCCTCATCCCGAGGAGCGCGAGAAGCAACGCCCGCGCTATGAGGAGCGGCTCAAGTTCGAGACCGACACCATCATCCAGATGGGTTTCCCGGGCTACTTCCTGATCGTTGCCGACTTCATCCGCTGGGGCAAGAAGAACGGCGTTCCCGTTGGTCCCGGCCGTGGCTCGGGCGCGGGCTCGCTGGTCGCCTACTCGCTGGACATTACCGACCTCGACCCGCTGGAGTACGCGCTGCTGTTCGAGCGTTTCCTGAACCCGGAGCGGGTGTCGATGCCCGACTTCGATATCGACTTCTGCCAGGACAACCGTTACCGCGTCATCGAGTACGTGCGCGAGCGCTATGGCAAGGACGCGGTGAGCCAGATCGCCACCTTCGGCACGCTGGCCTCCAAGGCGGTTGTACGCGACGTCGGCCGGGTGCTCGACATGCCCTACGGCCTGTGCGACCGCCTGTCCAAGCTGATTCCGATCGAAGGGGCCAAGCCCGTCTCGCTGAACAAGGCCTACGAGATGGAGCCGCAGATCGGCGAGATGATGAAGGACGGTAACGACGGCGAGGCCGTGCAGACCCTGTGGGGCCTGGCGCAGCCGCTCGAGGGCCTGACCCGTGGCGTCGGCATGCACGCCGGCGGCGTGCTGATCGCGCCCGGCAAGCTCACCGACTTCTGCCCGCTCTACATCGCCGACGGCGACGACGCCACGCCGGTGTCGCAGTTCGACAAGGACGACGTCGAAGCCGTAGGCTTGGTCAAGTTCGACTTCCTCGGCCTGCGCAACCTCACCATCATCGAGCTGGCGCTGGAGTACATCGAGCGAATGACGGGCAGCCGGCCCGACCTGATGAGTCTCGGCTTCGAAGACCCGGCCGCCTACCAGATCCTGAAGGACGCCAACACCACGGCGATCTTCCAGGTCGAATCGGACGGCATGAAGAAGCTGCTCAAGAAGCTCGCCCCCGACCGCTTTGAAGACATCATCGCGGTGCTCGCGCTCTATCGTCCCGGCCCGCTCGGCTCGGGCATGGTGGATGACTTCATCCTGCGCAAGAAGGGCCAGCAGGAGATCGACTACTTCCACCCCGACCTGAAAGCCTGCCTGGAGCCGACCTACGGCGTCATCGTGTACCAGGAACAGGTGATGCAGATCTCCCAGATCATCGGGGGCTACACGCTGGGCGGCGCCGACATGCTGCGCCGCGCGATGGGCAAGAAGAAGCCCGAGGAGATGGCCAAGCACCGCGCCACGATCGCCGAGGGCGCCAAGCAGAAGGGCTACGACCCGGCACTCGCCGAGCAGCTCTTCGACCTGATGACCAAGTTCGCGGAGTACGGCTTCAACAAGTCGCACACCGCCGCCTATGCGGTCGTCACCTACCACACCGCCTGGCTCAAGGCACACCACTGCGCGGCCTTCATGGCGGCGACGATGTCGTCCGACCTGGACAACACCGACACGGTCAAGATCTTCTACGAGGACACGGTCGCCAACGGCATCGCGGTGCTGCCGCCGGACGTGAACGAATCCGACTACCGCTTCGTGCCGGTGGACCGCAAGACGATCCGCTACGGCCTGGGCGCGGTGAAGGGGGTAGGCGAGCCGGCGGTGCGGGCGATCCTGGCGGCGCGCGAGAAAGCCGGTGCCTTCCGCGACCTGTTCGAGTTCTGCGAGCGGATCGACCGCCGCATGGTGAACCGCCGCGTCATCGAGGCGCTGATCCGCGCTGGGGCGATGGATACGCTGTCCGGCCACAAGGGCCTCGACCGCGCCCAGCTGATGGCCACCGTGGCTCTGGCGATGGAAGCGGCCGAACAGGCGGCGGCCAACGCGATGCAGGGCGGCCTGTTCGACATGATGCCCGAGGCCGCCGGCGCGGCGCCCGAGTTCGCGAAGATCCGCCCCTGGACCGAGCGCGAGCGCCTCAAGGAAGAGAAGCTCGCGATCGGCTTCTTCCTCTCCGGCCATCCGTTCAACGCCTTCAAGCCCGAGGTGCGTCGCTTCGTGCGCCGCACCCTGGCCCAGCTCGAGCCTTCGCGCGACATCACCATGCTGGCTGGCGTGGTCATGGAGACGCGGACCAAGATGGGCAACCGCGGCAAGATGGCTTTCGTGCTGCTCGACGACGGCACCCAGCCGCGCGAGGTCATGGTGTATTCCGAAGTGCTCGACGCCAATCGCGGCAAGATCGTTACCGACGAGGTGCTGGTGGTGGAAGGCAAGATCAGCAACGACGAGTTCTCGGGCGGGCTGCGCATCATCGCCGACCGCCTGCTGACGCTGGGCGAGGCGCGCAGTCGTTTTGCGCGCGCCCTGCAGTTGCGCATCAACGGCGAGGTCGGGAGTAGTGGCGGCGCGGCGGCCGCGGCCGGCAAGCTGCAGACCCTGCTCGAACCTTTCCGTGAGGGCGGCTGCCCGATCCGGGTCAGCTACCGCAACGCCGCGGCCGAGGCCGAACTGCCCTTCGGCGACGGCTGGCGCGTGCGGCTGGACGATGCGCTGCTGGAGAGCCTGCGCGAATGGCTGCCGCCGGAGGCAGTGGAAGTGATCTACCCTGCCTGAGGCCCGGAGCGGGCGCCTCAGGCGCTCGGGCGCTGTTCGAAGCCGTCTGTCGGTTCCTCGTCGGCCACGCTGATCTCGATGCGCAGCACCTGGGCCTTCGGCGGCCCCACCTGAGCCCAATCGATGAAGTCGTCGATCGCCGCCTGAATGCCGATGACCAGGGCTTCCACACTGCCGTCGTGACGGTTGCGCACCCAGCCGCGCAGGCCCAGCCGACTGGCCTCGGTCTGTGCGCTGGCGCGATACCACACGCCCTGCACCCGCCCGTGGATGCTCAGGCGGCGGGCGACGATCTCGACGTCCTTGTCTTCAGGCATAGGCGACCTCCGGGCTCTTGCCGCTGAGCCATTGCGCGCGCAGCAGGGCGTCGGTGATGTTGGCGGTGACGTTCTCGTCGCCGAGGCTCTCCATGAAGCCGGAGCGGAACACCAGCGAGCCGGGCTGCGAGTTCAGTCCGCACAGGATGAGGTGCGCGCCGCGCTTCTGCAGGTTGCGGTGCAGGGTCTGCAGAATGTCCAGCCCGGTGGTGTCGAGGTTGATGACTTTGTCGAGGTCGAGGATCACCACGTCGGGGTGGCCGTGCTGCATCAGCAGCAGGTTCTCGAGCTTGTTGGCGGCGCCGAAGAACAGGCTGCCGAACATCTTGTAGGCCAGGATGCGGGGCGTGCCGTCCTCGCGTGAAAGCGCCTTGATACCGTAGTGCTCCTCCAGCGCCACACGCTCGATGCGGGTCAGGTCGGACATGCGGTAGATGAAGAACAGGCTCGCGAGCACCATGCCCAGTTCGACCGCCAGGGTGAGGTCGAACACCACGGTGACGAAGAAGGTGCCGAGCAGGATGGTGCGGTAGTTCAGCGAATAGCGCGCCAGCTCCTTGGGCGCGAAGGCGTGCCATTCGCCCATGTTGATCGACACGATGACGACGATGGCCGACAGCGTGGCGAGTGGGATATTGCTGGCCAGCGGCGCCAGCGCCAGCACGATGGCCAGCAGCACCAGCGCATGCAGGATGCCCGCGACCGGGGTGCGGCCGCCGGTGCGGATGTTGGTGGCGGTGCGGGCGATGGCGCCGGTGGCGGCGAAGCCGCCGAACAGCGGCGCGGCGACGTTGGCGATGCCTTGCGCCATGAGTTCCTGGTTGGGGTCGTGGCGGTCGTCGATCTGGCTGTCGGCGACGCGGGCGGACAGCAGCGACTCGATGGCGCCCAGCAGCGCGATGGTGATGGCAGGCGTCACCAGCTTGCCCAGCGTGCCCAGGCTCAGTTCCGGCAGTCCGATGCTCGGCAGTTCCTGCGGGATGCCGCCAAAACGGCTGCCGATGGTGTCCACCGGCAGCGCGAACAGGGTGTTGATCGCCGTCATGGCGATCAACACCGCCAGCGGCCCGGGAAGGCGTGCCATCCAAGCGACCTTCTTCGCCTGCCGGTTCCAGGCCAGCAGCACGACCAGCGACACGACGGCAACGGCGACGGTCGGCAGGTCGATCGTCGGTAGCGCGGCCCACAGCGCTTCCATCTTGGCGAAGAACTCGCCCGGCAGGTTGTCGATCTTGAGGCCGAGGAAGTCCTTGATCTGAGAGATGAAGATGACGACGGCGATGCCGTTGGTGAAGCCGATGACGACCGACAGCGGGATGAAGCGGATCATGTTGCCCAGGCGCAGCGCACCCATCGCGAACAGCAGGATGCCCGACATCATCGTGGCGATCAGCAGGTTCTGCACGCCATGGTCGACGACGATCGCGTAGATGATCGGGATGAAGGCGCCGGTGGGGCCGCCGATCTGCACGCGCGAGCCGCCCAGCAGCGAGATCAGCAGGCCGGCGACGATGGCGGTCCAGATGCCGGCGGTGGGCGACATGCCCGAGGCGATGGCGAAGGCCATGGCCAGCGGCAGCGCGAGCACGCCGACGGTGATGCCGGCGGAAAGGTCCTGGGTGAAAACTGCCCGGCCGTAGCCGGGCAGGGTATCGAGGAGTTTGGGTCTGAACTGGATCTTCATGCTGTCTCCGCTTCGAATGGGAACGAGGCTTGCGTGGCTGCCCGTCGGGGCGGCGCTACGGAGACAGGCGCCCTCGACCTGCGCGATGCAGGATGATCCAGCGTTTCGAGGGCGTCAGCGGCATGGTCTCAGGGTTCCTGTGCCGGGCTGTGGATCAGCATGTCACTTCACCCGCATGCCCGGTTCTGCGCCCGCATCCGGTGACAGGATGTAGAGGCCGCCGGTCTTGCCTTCCGGGTCGGAGGCGGCCAGCACCATGCCTTCGCTCATGCCGAACTTCATCTTGCGCGGCGCGAGGTTGGCGACCATCACCGTCATGCGGCCGATGAGCGTCGCCGGATCGTAGGCCGACTTGATGCCGGCGAAGACCTGGCGCGGCTTGGCATTGCCGGCTTCGTCGGTCTCGCCAATGTCGAGCTGCAGGCGGATCAGCTTGTCGGCACCTTCGACGTGCTCGGCATTGACGATGCGGGCGATGCGCAGGTCGACCTTGGTGAAGTCGTCGATCGAGATGTGGGGTGATGCCGTCTCGGCCGCCTGCGCGGCGTGCTGCTGCTTCTCGGCGTGGCGCTGCTGGGAAGACGCCGCCTTGGCATCCTTCGCCTCCTTCGGCGGGGCGGCGGGGGCGAGTGATTCGCGGTTGGCGTCGAGCAGCGCGTCGATCTGCTTGCGCTCGACGCGAGTCATCAGGTGGCTGTACGCCTGGATGGCGTGGCCCTCGGGCAGCGGCGCCCACTCGCCCTGCCAGTCCATCGTCGGGATGGCGAGGAAGGCCTCGACCTGCGCGGCCAGCGCCGGCAGCACCGGCTTGAGGTAGCGGGTGAGGTCGCGGAACATCGTCAGCGCGGTGCTGCACACCGTGTGCAGGTGCGCTTCCTGGCCTTCCTGCTTGGCGAGTTCCCACGGCTTGTGGTCGTTGACGTACTGGTTGGCGACATCGGCCAGGCGCATGATCTCGCGCAGCGCGCGGCTATAGTCACGCTCGTCATAGGCGCTGGTGATGCGGCCGTCGCCCCAGGCAGCGGCGAAATCGGCACAGGCGGCGGCGTCCACCTCGCCCAGCTTGCCGTCGAAGCGCTTGCCGATGAAGCCGGCGCAGCGGCTAGCGATGTTCACGAACTTGCCGACGAGGTCGGAATTGACCTTTGCGATCATGTCGTCGAGGTTGAGGTCGACGTCTTCCATTGTGCCGTTGGATTTCCCCGCGAAGTAGTAGCGCAGCCACTCGGGGTTGAGCTTCTGCGCGATGTAGGAGTGCGCGGTGATGAAGGTGCCGCGGCTCTTGCTCATCTTGGCGCCGTCCACGGTGAGAAAGCCGTTGACGCACAGCTGGCTCGGCGTGTTGTAGCCGGCGAACTTCAGCATCGCCGGCCAGAACAGGGCGTGGAAGTAGAGGATGTCCTTGCCGATGAAGTGCACCATCTCGGTGCCGGCCGCGGCGGCGCGGGCGGCGTCGGTGTAGTCCTCGACGGCAATCGCCTCGCCGGCGGCGGCGCGCTTCTCGGCGAGGTTGCGGAAGCTGGCGAGGTAGCCGATCGGCGCATCCAGCCACACGTAGAAGTACTTGCCTGGCGCGCCCGGGATCTCGAAGCCGAAGTAGGGCGCGTCGCGCGAGATGTCCCAGTCGGAGAGCTTGTTTTCGCCTTCCTCGCCGAGCCACTCCTTCATTTTGTTGGCGGCTTCCATCTGCAGGCGGCGCTCGCCGGCGGCGTTGGTGCCGCGCGTCCATTCGCGCAGGAACGCCACCGCGCGCTCGTCCGAGAGCCGGAAGAAATAGTGCTCCGAAGTCTTCAGCACCGGCTTGGCGCCGGACACCGCGGAGTAGGGGTTCTTGAGCTCGGTGGGAGCGTAGGCCGCGCCGCAGGCCTCGCAGTTGTCGCCGTACTGGTCGGCCGCGCCGCACTTGGGGCATTCGCCCTTGATGAAGCGGTCGGGTAGGAACATTTCCTTGACCGGGTCGTAGTACTGCTCGATCGAGCGCGTGTCGATCAGGCCGCCGGTCTTCAGCTTGCCGTAGATGTCCTCGGCGTAGAAGCGGTTCTCGGGGCTGTGCGTGGAATGGTAGTTGTCGAAGGCGACGCCGAAGGCGGTGAAGTCACGCAGGTGTTCGCCATGCACGCGGTCGATGAGTTGCTCGGGGGTGAGGCCTTCCTTCTCGGCGCGCAGCATCACCGGCGTGCCATGGGTGTCGTCCGCGCAGACGTAGTGCACCGAATGGCCCCGCATGCGCTGGTAGCGCACCCAGATGTCGGCCTGGATGTAACCCACCAGGTGGCCGAGGTGGATGTCGCCGTTGGCGTAGGGCAGGGCGTTGGTGACGAGGATCTTGCGGGGCATGGTCTGTTCGGCGCGAATCAAAGAGCGCAAGTTTAGCAAAGCGCAGGCCTGACTGCCCCGCCGCTTGCGGGCACGCCCGGTCCCGCCTGGGCGTGCCGTGCCGCATCCTTCAGCGTGCCGCGCGCAGCAGCAGTTCGACGCGCCGGTTGCGCGCGCGCCCCTCTTCGGTGGCGTTGCTGGTGAGCGGGTCGGCCTCGCCGCGGCCGTCGGCGGTGAGGCGCTCGAAGGCGATGCCGCGCCCGGCCAGGTAGGCGACAACCGCTTCGGCACGGTCGATCGACAGGCGCAGGTTGACCATCTCGCTGCCCTGGCTGTCGGTGTGCCCGACGACCTTTATGGCGACACCCGCTTCGCTGGCCAGCGCGGGCGCGATCGTGTCGAGTGCGGCGGCAAGCGAGGGGCGGATCACCGTGCTGCCGGAAGCGAAGCCGTCGGCGACCGGAATCTCGATCTTGAGACCCTGCGCGTCGCCCGCGCCGACGGTGACGCCGGGGGTGTTGCGCGTGGCCTCGTTGAGCGTCATACGCAGGCGCGCCCATTCCGGGGCGGGCGCGGCCTGGCGGACGAGGGCGTGGCGGTGGATCGGGTCGTCGGTGGCTGGGCTGGCAGCCGAAGTTTCAGGCGTACCCGGCGTGGCGCAGGCGGACATCAGCGCCGCGGCGGCGAGGGGGGCAAAAAAGGATGGACGGGAGCGAAGGTTCATTGCGGCGGATGGATCGTTGAACGCGGCCAAGGCCTGTGCGGGTGCGGCGAAGACTGGCGCGGATGGCGTTGCTGCCCGCCTCGCGCTCGGCCCGGGCTCGGGAAACCCTGATGGTAGCGCGGATGAGCGATCGCACGCGCTCAGGTATGATTCTGCCGTCTCCACCCCATGGCGGGTGCTCCGATTATCGAGGAAAACGCGATGAGTCTTGACCAGCAAACCGTTACCGAAGCGCTCAAGCAGGTGATCGATCCCAATACCGGCAAGGATTTTGTCTCCACCCGCTGCATCCGCAACCTGGTGGTGGAGGGCGGCAACGTCGCCTTCGAGGTCGAACTCGGTTATCCGGCGAGGAGCCAGCACGAGCCGATCCGGGTACTGCTGGCGAATGCACTGGCAGGGCTACCGGGCATCGGCCGCGTAGACATCAAGGTCAGCAGCAAGGTGGTGGCGCATGCCGTGCAGCATGGCGTGAAGCTGCTACCGGGAGTGCGCAACATCATCGCCGTGGCCTCGGGCAAGGGCGGCGTCGGCAAGAGCACGACCGCGGTCAACCTGGCGCTGGCGCTGGCGGCCGAAGGTGCGCGCGTCGGCATCCTGGACGCGGACATCTACGGTCCGTCGCAGCCGCAGATGCTCGGCATCGGCGACCAGCGCCCGATGTCGGACGACGGCAAGACGATGATTCCGCTCGAGGCCTATGGCATCCAGGCGATGTCGATCGGCTTCCTGATCGAGGCGGACACGCCGATGGTGTGGCGCGGACCGATGGCGACGCAGGCGCTGAACCAGATGCTGAAGGACACGGCCTGGGACGACCTCGACTACCTGGTGATCGACATGCCGCCGGGCACGGGCGACATCCAGCTTACGCTGTCGCAGAGCGTGCCGGTGACCGGCGCGGTGATCGTCACGACGCCGCAGGACATCGCGCTGCTCGATGCGCGCAAGGGACTGAAGATGTTCGAGAAGGTCGGCGTGCCCATCCTCGGCGTGGTCGAGAACATGAGCATCCACATCTGTTCGAAGTGCGGCCACGAGGAGCACATCTTCGGCCAGGGCGGCGGCGAGAAGATGTGTGCCGACTACGACATTCCCTTCCTCGGCGCGCTGCCACTGGACATCCAGATCCGCTCGGAGGCCGACAGCGGCGCGCCGACCGTGGTCGCCGATCCTGACGGGCGCATCGCCGCAACCTACAAGCAGATCGCGCGCAAGGTGGCGGTGCGCATCGCCGAGAAGTCGAAGGACATGACGCACAAGTTCCCGAACATCGTCATCAAGAACAGCTGATCGGACACCGTAGCGTCCGTCCTGCCGCAGGGGCGCCGCGCCGGGGATATTGCACTGCCGCACGATTTGTGCAGCAGAGTCTTTCCCCGCTGCGGCGCTTGTCCTACACTACGCCGCTTTTCCGACCGGCCGCCGGTCGCAACGCTACCGCTGGAACCCGCGCCCATGTCCATCAAGTCCGACAAGTGGATCCGCCGCATGGCCCAAGAGGCCGGCATGATCGAGCCCTTCGCGCCGGAACTGGTGCGCAGCAACGACAGCGGCCGCATCGTCTCCTACGGCACCTCGAGCTACGGCTACGACGTGCGCGTGGCGAACGAATTCAAGATCTTCACCAACATCAACTCCACCATCGTCGATCCGAAGGACTTCGATGCGCGCAACTTCGTCGATTTCACCGGCGACGTGTGCATCATCCCGCCGAATTCCTTTGCATTGGCGCGCACGGTCGAGTACTTCCGCATCCCGCGCAGCGTGCTGACGGTGTGCCTGGGCAAGAGCACCTACGCGCGCTGCGGCATCATCGTGAACGTCACGCCGCTCGAGCCCGAGTGGGAAGGCCACGTGACGCTCGAGTTCTCCAACACCACGCCGCTGCCGGCCAAGATCTACGCCAACGAGGGTGTGGCGCAGATGCTGTTCTTCCAGTCGGACGAGGTGTGCGAGACGTCCTACAAGGACCGCGGCGGCAAGTACCTCGGCCAGACCGGCGTCACGCTGCCGAAGATCTGATCGCCGACGCCGAGCAATCGAACCATGGGGCCGCCTGACGGCCCCTTGTGCTTTTCCTGATTCAAATTCGGTAACGCCCGGGCAACGTCAGGGCGCTACACTTCCTTTTTTTCCGTCCCGCAAGGACCCCGCTGGAGACGACCAGGATGAGATTTCACTTCCCCATCATCATCATCGACGAGGATTTCCGTTCGGAGAACACCTCGGGGCTGGGGATTCGCGCGCTCGCGAAGGCGATCGAGGAAGAGGGCATGGAGGTGCTGGGCGTCACCAGCTACGGCGACCTGACCTCGTTCGCGCAGCAGCAGAGCCGCGGTTCGACCTTCATCCTGTCGATCGACGACGAGGAGTTCTCCTCGCCCGAGGCCTCGGCCAAGGCTATCGCCGACCTGCGCGCCTTCGTCGAGGAGATCCGGTTCCGCAACGCCGACATCCCGATCTTCCTGCACGGTGAAACGCGCACCACGCGCCACATCCCAAACGATGTGCTGCGCGAGATGCACGGCTTCATCCACATGTTCGAGGATACGCCGGAGTTCATCGCGCGCTACGTGGTGCGCGAGGCGAAGAACTACCTCGATTCGCTGGCACCGCCGTTCTTCCGTGCGCTGACACACTACGCGGCCGACAGCTCCTACTCGTGGCACTGCCCGGGGCACTCGGGCGGCGTCGCCTTCCTGAAGAGCCCGGTGGGGCAGATGTTCCACCAGTTCTTCGGCGAGAACATGCTGCGCGCGGACGTGTGCAATGCGGTCGACGAACTCGGCCAGCTGCTCGACCACACCGGCCCGGTGGCGGCTTCGGAGCGCAACGCGGCGCGCATCTTCAACTGCGACCACCTGTACTTCGTTACCAACGGCACATCGACCTCGAACAAGATGGTGTGGCATACCACGGTGGCGCCCGGCGACATCGTTGTCGTCGACCGCAACTGCCACAAGTCCATCCTCCACTCGATCATCATGACCGGTGCGGTGCCGGTGTTCCTGACGCCGACGCGTAACCACTACGGGATCATCGGTCCGATCCCGCTGGAAGAGTTCTCGATGGAGAACATCCAGAAGAAGATCGAGGCCAACCCGTTCGCGCGTGAGGCCAAGAACAAGAAGCCGCGCATCCTGACCATCACCCAGTCGACCTACGACGGCGTGGTGTACAACGTCGAGACCATCAAGGACATGCTTGACGGCCAGATCGACACGCTGCACTTCGACGAGGCCTGGCTGCCGCATGCCGCCTTCCACGATTTCTACGGCGACTATCACGCCATCGGCGCCGACCGTCCGCGCTGCCGCGAGTCGATGGTGTTCTCGACGCAGTCGACGCACAAGCTGCTGGCGGGCCTGAGCCAAGCCTCGCAGATCCTGGTGCAGGACTCGCAGACCCGTAAGCTCGACCGCGACATCTTCAACGAGGCCTACCTGATGCACACCTCGACCTCGCCGCAGTACGCGATCATCGCGTCCTGCGACGTGGCGGCGGCGATGATGGAAGCGCCGGGCGGCCCGGCGCTGGTGAACGAATCGCTGTCGGAAGCGGTCGAGTTCCGCCGCGCGATGCGCAAGGTCGATGCCGAATTCGGCGACGAGGACTGGTGGTTCAAGGTGTGGGGGCCGGAGTTTCTCGCCGAAGAGGGCATCGGCAGCCGCGAGGACTGGACGCTGAAAGCGGGCGAGCGCTGGCACGGCTTCGGCGATCTCGCCGAGGGTTTCAACATCCTCGACCCGATCAAGGCCACGATCATCACCCCGGGCCTGAACATGGACGGGGACTTCGCCGAACATACCGGCATCCCGGCGGCAATCGTCACCAAGTACCTGGCCGAGCACGGCATCATCGTGGAGAAGACCGGCCTGTACTCCTTCTTCATCATGTTCACCATCGGCATCACCAAGGGCCGCTGGAACACGATGGTGACCGAGCTGCAGCAGTTCAAGGACGACTACGATCGCAACCAGCCGCTGTGGCGCGTGATGCCCGAGTTCATCGCCAAGCACCCGCGCTACGAGCGCGTCGGCCTGAAGGACCTGTGCAACCAGATCCACAGCTTCTACAAGGAGCACGACGTCGCCCGCCTGACGACCGAGATGTACCTGTCGGACATGGTGCCGGCGATGAAGCCTGCGGATGCCTTCGCCAAGATGGCGCACCGCGAGATCGAGCGCGTGGTGCTGGACGAACTCGAAGGCCGTGTCACCGCGATGCTGGTCACGCCCTATCCGCCGGGCATTCCGCTGCTGATCCCGGGTGAGCGCTTCAACGCGACGATTGTCCGCTACCTGAAGTTCGCCCGCGATTTCAACGCGCGTTTCCCGGGTTTCGAGACCGATATCCATGGTCTGGTGAAGGGTGAGGACGGCCGCTACCACGTGGACTGCGTGAAGGACTGAACCGTCGTCATCGCCTGCTGGCGGAAAAGAAAAGGGCCGCGAAAGCGGCCCTTTTCGTTGCTGCCATCGGCAGATCAGCGGCGGCGGTATTCGACGAAGTCGAAGTCGAACTCGTTGTCGGCGTCGGCCGTCCGCGCATCGCGCCGCTCCTCGATGAAGTCCGAGCGGTCGAAGAGGGGAAAGTGGGCGTCGCCCGGCACATCGGCCCATACCTCGGTAAGTTCGAGGCGATCGGCGCGCGGGAACAGCGTCGTGTAAAGCTGTGCGCCGCCGATCACGAACAGGCGTTCGGCTCCCGCGGCCGCGGCAATCGCCGCCTCCGGGTCGGTGAAGACCTCCGCGCCTTCCTGCCGGTAGGCGGCATCGCGGGTGACAACCAGGTTGCGCCGTCCCGGCAGGGGGCGGCCCAGAGACTCCCAGGTCTTGCGCCCCATCAGGATCGGATGGCCCATGGTGAGCGCGCGGAAGTGCTGCAGGTCCGCCTTCAGCCGCCAGGGCAGGCCATTGTCCCGGCCGATGACGCCGTTGCGGGCCACGGCTGCGACGATGATGATCTCTGGCTGCTTGCTCATACCGCCACCGGCGCCTTGATGTGGGGATGCGGGTCGTAGCCTTCGAGGCTGAAGTCCTCGAAGCGGAAGGCGAAGATATCCTTCACCGCCGGATTCATCTTCAGCGTGGGCAATGCGCGTGGCTCTCGAGACAGCTGTTCGCGCGTCTGCTCCAGATGGTTCAGATAGAGGTGGCAGTCGCCGCCCGTCCACACGAAGTCGCCCGGCTCGAGGTCGCATACCTGCGCCGCCATGTGCGTCAGCAGCGCATAGGACGCGATGTTGAACGGCACGCCGAGGAAGATGTCCGCGCTGCGCTGGTACAACTGGCAGGACAGACGTCCATTGGCGACGTAGAACTGGAACAGCGCGTGGCAGGGCGGCAGCGCCATGCGATCCACTTCGCCCGGGTTCCATGCCGAAACGATATGGCGACGCGAGTCCGGATTGCGCTTGATGCCTTCGACCAGCTTGGTGATCTGGTCGACCGTCGTCCCGTCCGCGTTCTCCCAGCGCCGCCACTGTTTCCCGTACACGGGGCCGAGTTCGCCGTGCTCGTCCGCCCATTCGTCCCAGATCGAGACGCCGTTGTCCTTCAGGTAGCGGATGTTCGTGTCGCCTTGAAGGAACCACAGGAGCTCGTGGATGATCGAGCGCGTATGCAGCTTCTTCGTCGTCAGAAGCGGGAAGCCGTCCTGCAGCCGAAACCGCATCTGCCAGCCAAAGACTGACAGGGTGCCGGTTCCCGTCCGGTCGGTCTTGCGATCACCGTGCTCAAGCACGTGTCGCATGAGTTCAAGATACTGACGCATGGTTGCGGGGTCTGGACTGTGGAGGTCGCAATGTTACACCGTCGGGCGCAACGATTCGGATGCTGCAACGCATGAAGTCTGCGCCGCCTTGGCACGGGTGCGGAGGATCTCTTGGCGGTGCGCGGTAAGTAGCGCGCCTGCATATCCGGTGTGCTAGGCTTCGACGCGTCATCCATTGCGCCCTGCGGTCGGGCGAGCGGTCGCCCGCCTTATGTTCCGAGGGGACGGGCCTATCATCTCGCAATCCTGCTCAGACGAATTCCTATGAACGCTAAGTTACCTTCGGTGTCATCCGCCGCCAGCGAAGCCGACGACAGCGTGACCTTCGCTCTCCGTGAACTCTCGGCCCACCTGTCCGCCGTCTGCGCCACAGGTGATCGCGATCCCGCCGCCGCGCTTGAGGGCATTCTGCGCGCAGAGGACGAGTTGCGTGCGTATGTGGCAGGGGGATGGCGCGTTGGCGATATGCAGGGGGTTCGGTTGGCCGCTCGGGGTCTGGCTGATGCGTACTGGAGCCTGTTCGTGCAGGCTGGGCATGCCGTCTCGCGCGTGAGCGTAGCGGCCTCCTGCGCCGAAGCGCTCAAGTGGGATGCGCTGGAAGGCGTAGCGCCCGATCCCATCCTTTGGGAGCGCCTGGGCAGTCTGCTGCGTCCCGACCTGGATGCCGGACTCGCGCTCATTGCCGGGGATCTCGAGTCCGTTGCCAGGCATTACCTGCGAGGCGTGTCCTATCAGGCTGCCGCGTTCGACCAGATTGATCGGAATCTGCTGGTTCCCGCCTGTCAGTTGCTGGATATGTGCCTTCCTTTTTTGGCTATGTCGCGGCGGGCTCCGGCTGTGCCTCACTACCTGGCCTTTCCCGAGCTGGGCGCTGTCCCGCGGCGTAGCCTCGTTGCGCCCCGGGAGACTGCGTTCCATCTTTCGACAGCTGCGGCTGAAGAATGGCTGCAGGGGCTCGCAAGCCGTCTGGCCGAAGGGCTTTGCCCGGCAGTGCTCGACCGTGGTGAGCCTGACGATTACCTCGCGGTAGTCCGCCACCTGCTGTGCCGTTGGGCGGACGAGCCGCCCGTGCGGCGCAGCAAGCGTCACCCGATGGGTGGCCAGGTTCTAGTGGTTCGCGGCGTCGAGGCATGTCGGCGTTTGATTGCCGGCGATGTCGATGTGTCGGCGTCACGCTGGTCTGTATTCGACGCCAATCGCTTGAGCATGGGCATCGTCGGCGAAGGGCATTCGGTGCCAGCCATTCCGTCAATCGGGGAACTGGTAGGTGTCCGGTTCGAGGACGCAGATCTCGTGCATCTTGGACTCGTGCGACGCCTACGCGTCGATCCGGGTGGCGTCCGCTGTGGCCTGCAACTCGTATCCCGCGCCGCACGCACTGCGATGGTCGAGGACGGGCGTGTCCCTGCGCAGGTTCTTCTTTGCGATCCGCTCGCCCGCGGCGAGGCGGCCAGGCTGATTGCCCCCTCGGCGAGCGTCCTTCGGGACGATTCGCTTTTCCTCCGGGCCGCCTCAGCGGTCTACAAGCTTCATCCTCTGGAGACGCCCTGGCTTGGCCCGGGGTTCGCAATGAGGGTCTATCAGCTGATCTGATGCTTGTCTCGGGATCGGGAGCGAAGACCTTTCGATTAATCGTGCGATAGATTTCTTTATTGTGTTTTTGAGTTGACGGTGTTGTTTGGGTGTCTATAATGCGCACCTCTTTCAGCGCTTGCGCAGCTTCTTCGGAGGCGGCGGCGGTGCTGGAGGGGCGAAGCGAGGGCTTCGTCGGGGCTTTGTGGGTGTTCGATGATTCGGGCGCTGCGGTTAAAAAAGTTTCGGCGGGTGCTTGACGAGGTTGGTGGTTCTGTTCATAATCTCGCTTCTTCGCTGCCGGGTGGCAGCGGTTCTT